>NZ_JABWQK020000001.1:0-3956602 GCF_014268395.2 Pseudomonas sp. SWRI22
AGTCACTGGTTGTCTGCTCTAGCTCTTAACTGACTGGCATTAGGCCTGAGGGTCGCCTTTTTCATGGCTTTCAAACGCACTGTGTAGATCACGGTAGGGCCAAGCAATTAAAGCCCGACGCATGCGCCGAATGCGCAGTGCGCTGTAGTGATGTGGCTATCGCTGGCCTGGCGTGGGAAGGATTGCTAGGTATACTTTCCTGCGGCTACTACGACGCGGCTCCCCGGGTGCAAACCAGGCGCCGCGCAGTGGTCCCGGGGATGTACCGGTGTGGGGACAAGCGAAGAGGGTTTTTAATGGCAGGCAGGTTGATCTATCTCATCGGGCCATCGGGTTCGGGCAAAGACAGTCTGCTGGATGCCGCACGCCCACGTCTGGTTGAGCGTGGGTGCCGCATGGTGCGACGGGTGATCACTCGGTCCGCGGAGGCGGTGGGCGAAGCGGCGCAAGGTGTGAGCCCCGAGCAGTTTGCGGCCATGGAGGCCGAGGGCGCATTTGCCTTGAGCTGGCAGGCTAATGGCTTGTCCTACGGCATCCCCAGGGAAATCGACGATTGGCTGGCCGCGGGGGACGACGTTCTGGTCAACGGTTCCCGTGCGCACCTGGCGCAAACCCGTGAGCGTTATCCGACCTTGCTGGTATTGCTGCTGACGGTGGACCAATCGGTGCTGCGCCAGCGTCTGATTGCGCGTGGGCGGGAGTCATTGGCGGATATCGAGGAGCGCCTCGCGCGCAATGCGCGGTTCACTGCCGAATTGATTGCCGGTCATGGCGCGGGGTTGTTCGTATTGGATAATTCCGGCCCGTTGGCGCATACCGTCGAACGCTTGCTGTGTTGCCTGGAGCACGGGCACAGCGTGAACACCTGACCCAGTAGTGCATGGGTAATGCCAGCGCTCAGATAAAACCCGGAGACGGAGCTCATATTTTTCAATACGCACCCATGCCGACTTGTTGGTGGACTTCAATACGGAGAAGACAAGATCGACCTGTCGCAAATGGCACGCGACGGCAAGGTAGCGCTGAACTTCGTTGAGCACTATACAGGGGCGGCAGGGGGCGCGATTGTTTGACGCAATGCGGGGCGGGACTTACTCAATGATTGATTAAGTCCCGCCCCTTTGTGCGTTGTGAAAAGTTTTTATGAGCCGAAGGCCCCGTCAGGACGCTTGGGCAGTGGCCAACGCGGCTTTACGTGACGCACTCAGGAAGCGCAACAAGGCCACCAGCGCAAATGCGCTGCCCACCAGCATGACGGCCAACCAGCCGCCATGTTCATACACGCTGCTGGCAATCGCCGAACCGAACGCACCGCCGATAAAAATGCTGGTCATGTACAGCGCGTTCAGGCGGCTGCGGCTGTTGGCATCGAGGGCGTAGATGGCGCGCTGGCCGAGGACCATATTCATCTGCACGCAGAAGTCCAGAACCACACCGGTGACTGCCAGGCCGATCACGCTGTAGAGCGGGTGTACCAACGCCGGCAGGAAACTCAGCGCGCCAAACAGCATCGCCAGCAACGAGGCGCGGTGGGTATGGCCGGCATCGGCCAGGCGACCGGCCATGGGCGCGGCGATGGCGCCAAGGGCACCGACCAGGGCAAACAGTGCGATCTCGCTTTGGCTCAGGCCGTGGTTACGCGCCAGTTCCAGTGGTACGGCAGTCCAGAACAGGCTGAAGGCAGCGAACATGCAACCCTGGTAGAACGCCCGCTGGCGCAACAGCGGTTGCTCACGCAACAGGGTGCCCAGGGAGCGCAGCAACTGGCCGTAGCTGGCACTGTGATCGGGCTGGCGCTTGGGGATTGTCAGCATCAGCACCACGCTGATAAACGCCATCAGTGCGGCGGCCGCTATGAACATCGCACGCCAGCCGAAGTGGTCGGCCACCACGCTCGACACCGGCCGTGCCAGCAGAATGCCCAGCAGCAGGCCGCCCATGATGCTGCCGACCACCCGGCCCCGGGATTCGGCCGGCGCCAGGTGTGCGGCCAGCGGAATCAGGATCTGCACCGAGACGGAACTGAAACCGATCAGCAGCGACACCAGCAGGAACAGGTTCGGCTGTTCGATAAACGCCGCACCCAACAGGCTGGCGATCGCCACGACGGTGGTGGTGATCATCAGCTTGCGGTTTTCCAGCAGGTCGCCCAGAGGCACCAGGAAAAACAGGCCCAGGGCATAGCCGATTTGCGTGAGGGACACGATCAGGCTGGCCATTGCCGGCGTCAGGCCAATGTCTGGGGCAATCAGCTCGATGATCGGTTGCGCGTAGTAGATGTTGGCGACGATGGCGCCGCAGCAAAACGCGAACAGCATGACCATGCCCCGGGTCATGGTGCCTGCAGCGTGAGAGGTTGCGTTCATGGTGTACTCATAAAGGCGAAGGACGATGGCGTGAGAGAGTAAAGACAAGGCTCTCAAGTGAGTAGGCTGCTTGTGGTGATATCACTTATGCCGGCTGATGATACATTCAGACACATCTGCCCTACGCAAAAAAGTGGGAGCTGGCTTGCCTGCGATGGCGGTGCACCAGTCACCAGAAATATGACTGATAGATCGCTTTCGCAGGCAAGCCAGCTCCCACAGGTTTGACCGAGTTGATTCAGTCAGATGGGTTATTGGCCAGAGTAGATCTGGTCAAACACCCCGCCATCATTGAAATGGGTCTTTTGCACTGTGCGCCAGTCGCCGAAGGTCTTCTCCACCGACAGGAAGTCCACCTTGGGGAACCGGTCGGTGTACTTTGCCAGCACCTTCGGGTCCCGTGGGCGCAGGTAGTTGTTGGCCGCAATTTCCTGGCCTTCGGGCGACCACAGATACTTGAGGTAGTCCTCGGCCACGGCACGGCTGCCTTTTTTCTCGACCACTTTATCCACCACCGACACCGGCGGTTCGGCTTCGGCGGAAACGCTTGGATAGACCACTTCGAACTGATCACGGCCAAACTCGCGGGCGATCATTTCTGCTTCGTTTTCAAAGGTCACCAGCACGTCGCCAATCTGGTTGGTCATGAAGGTGGTGGTGGCGGCGCGGCCACCGGTGTCCAGCACTGGCGCTTGCTTGAACAACTTGCCAACGAAGGTCTTGGCCTTTTCTTCATCGCCGCCGTTCTTCAGCACGTAACCCCAGGCCGACAGATAGGTGTAGCGGCCGTTACCCGAGGTCTTAGGGTTGGGCACGATTACCTGCACGCCGTCCTTGAGCAGGTCGGGCCAGTCTTTCAACGCCTTGGGGTTACCTTTGCGCACAATAAACACCGTGGCTGAGGTGAATGGCGCACTGTTGTTCGGCAGGCGCGTCACCCAGTTGTCCGGCACCAGCTTGCCGTTATCGACCAGGGCATTGATATCGGTAGCCATGTTCATGGTGATCACGTCGGCGGGCAGGCCGTCGATCACTGAGCGTGCCTGTTTGCTGGAGCCGCCGAAGGACATCTGCAGCGTCAGCTTGTCGTCCGGATGCTCGGCTGCCCAGTGCTTCTGGAAAGCGGCGTTGTAGTCCTTGTAGAAGTCGCGCATCACGTCGTAGGAGACGTTGAGCAGGGTGGTCGCTGCCTGGGCGGAGCCCGCCAAGGCCAGGCCGGCGGCCAGTAGAGAGGCGCTGAGGATTTTTTTCACTGCTCATTCCTTGTTGTTCGAGAAGAGGGAGGCAATTTGCCAGCGACTATAGCCGGGCCTGCATAGAGCTTTAAAGATTAAAACGAACTTTGCTTATTCCAGTTTGCGAAACAGATTGCTGCCACAGCGCGCGCAAAACGCGGCGTTGGGTTCATGGCTGTCCTTCTTGCACACTGGGCAGTCTGTATGCAGCTGTTCGCCGCGCATGGCACTGGCCAGTTCAGCGGTAAAAATACCCGTCGGCACGGCGATGATCGAGTAACCGGTGATCATCACCAGCGAAGAAATCACCTGGCCCAGGGGCGTCTTGGGCACGATATCGCCGAAGCCCACGGTGGTCAGGGTGACGATCGCCCAGTAGATGCCCTTGGGAATACTGGTAAAGCCATGTTCCGGGCCTTCGATCACGTACATCAAGGTGCCGAACACCGTCACCAGGGTGCACACGCTGACCAGGAACACCACGATCTTCTGCTTGCTGCCGCGCAGCGCCGCCATCAGGTAGTTGGCCTGCTTGAGATACGGGCTGAGCTTGAGCACGCGGAAGATGCGCAGCATCCGGATGATGCGGATGATCAGCAGATACTGGGCGTCGCTGTAGTACAGCGCGAGGATGCCGGGGACGATGGCGAGCAGGTCCACCAAGCCATAAAAGCTGAAGGCATAGCGCAGCGGCTTGGGCGAGCAATACAGGCGCAGGCCGTACTCGATGGCGAAGATCAGCGTGAAGCCCCACTCGATATAGGCCAGCACGTCGGCGTAGTTCTGATGGATTGTGTCGATGCTGTCGAGCATCACGATCACCAGGCTGGCGAGGATGATCAGCAGCAGGATGCCGTCAAAGCGCCGCCCGGCGACGGTGTCGCTTTGGAACACCATGATGTAGAGGCGCTGGCGCCAGTCATTGTTGCTGTCCATAAACCCTGCCTGAAACGAATATCGAGCAAGCCTAGGGCGATTCGAACGGGCTGTCCATGTGAGGCTTGTGCAGCATTCGCTGACCGGCGCGCACCAGCCAGCACGCGAGAATAAATGGCGCGGTCAGCGCGGGCAGGTGCAGGCCGCAAAAGCCAGGGGTGAGCAGGATGGCCAGGCCGATACCCAGCAGTGGCAACCAAGGCTGGCGACGCGACGAGCACAGGGCCAGCGCGGCCAGCGCGGGGTTATAGCTATGCAGGCCGAGCAGGGCGCCAGTGGGGTCGTTCAACCACAGGCCGGCCAGCATGCCGAGAGTGGCGCCGCCCAAGGCCCACGCGACGGCGCGACGGTCGGCCAGCAGCAAGCCCAGGGCGATCAGCACACCCGCCAGGGGCTGGTCCAGCAGCATGATTTGCCCAAGGCCGGTGAAGGGTGCGGCCAGTACAGCGACAGTGTCGGGCTCGCTCAGCGCAAGGGTGTTCTCCGGGGCCTGGCCGAGCAGCAACCAGCCCAGGCCAACAAAGGGCGCGGTGTACGCTGGCAAATCCAGGGGTTGGGTCGCGTGTTTCAACCAGTGCCGAGTGAGGATGGCACTCAAGCCGCCGCACGCCAGGATCAGCGGCGGCACCAGCGCCGACCAGGCAAAGTGCTGGCTGATCAACAGGCCCAGCAATACGCCGTTGTAGCTATACAGCCCGGCCTGGCGCTCGGCTTTGGGATACCCCCGGCGCTGGGCCGTGAGCAACCCTGCGACGCCCCCCAGCAAGGCACCGCCAAGCAAGGCCGGGGCACCGATCAGGATCGCCAGCAGGCACAGCAGGCCGCACAGCGGGTGGCGCTGCAGGAAGATTTGGCTGAAGCCGTTGAGCAGGGCTTCGGCCCAGTCGGGGCAGGTTGGGTTGTGCATTTGGGTTGAGTCAATAAGACCGAGTTGCCCTCATCGCAGGCAAGCCAGCTCCCACATTTGATTGATGTTCGACATGCAAACTCGATCAAATGTGGGAGCCGGGCTTGCCCGCGATGAGGCCCTGACAGGCGCTAAATCAGCGTCTCTATACGCAGCGAATTGGTGGACCCCGGCTGCCCGAACGGCACCCCTGCGGTAATCACCAAGGTATCGCCACGCTGCGCCATGCCCTGGGCCTGGGCAATTTCCAGTGCGGTGGAACACACCTCATCCACCTGGCGCAGCCGATCATTGACCACCGAGTGCACGCCCCACGCCACGCTCAGGCGCCGCGCCGTGGACAGGTTGGGTGTGAGGTTGAGGATCGGCGCCACGGGCCGCTCCCGCGCCGCGCGCAAGCTGGAACTGCCGGACTCGCTGTAGTTCACCAGCACCGCCACCGGCAGGATGCTGCTGATGCGGCGGATCGCGCAGCTGATGGCGTCCGACACCGTGGCATCTGCCTTGGGCCGGCTGACATCCAGCTGTGCCTGGTAGTCCGGGCCGTTTTCCACCTGGCGGATGATCTTGCTCATCATCTGCACCGCTTCCAGCGGGTACTCGCCCGAGGCGGTTTCGGCCGACAGCATCACCGCATCTGCACCTTCGGCCACCGCGTTGGCGACATCGGTGACTTCGGCGCGGGTGGGTGCCGGCGAGAAGCGCATGGATTCGAGCATCTGCGTGGCCACCACCACCGGCTTACCCAGTTGGCGGCAGGTGCTGATGATGTCTTTCTGGATCTGCGGCACGCTCTCGGCCGGCACTTCCACGCCCAGATCACCCCGGGCCACCATGATCGCGTCACTCAGTTCGGCGATTTCACGCAACCGTTGCACCGCCGAAGGCTTTTCGATCTTGGCCATCAAAAATGCTTTATCGCCGATCAGCTCGCGGGCTTCGCGGATGTCTTCCGGGCGCTGCACAAACGACAGCGCCACCCAGTCCACACCCAGCTCCAGGCCGAAGCTCAGGTCGCGGCGGTCCTTGGTGGTGAGTGGGCTCAGTTCCAACAGCGCTTGTGGGACGTTCACACCTTTGCGGTCAGACAGTTCGCCGCCATTGAGCACGGTGGTGTCGATGGCATCGGCATGCTTGGTGATTACGCGCAGGCGCAGCTTGCCGTCGTCGAGCAGCAGGTCCATGCCCGGCTCCAGGGCCGCGATGATTTCCGGGTGGGGCAGGTTGACCCGGCGTTGGTCGCCCAAGGTTTCATCCAGGTCCAGGCGCAGGGCCTGGCCGCGTAGGAGCTGCACCTTGCCTTCGGCAAAGCGTCCCACCCGCAGCTTCGGCCCTTGCAGGTCCATGAGGATGCCGAGCGGGTAGTTGAGCTGGCGCTCGACCTGGCGAATCCACTGGTAGCGCTGGGCATGGTCGGCGTGGTCACCGTGGCTGAAGTTGAGGCGGAAGATATTTACCCCGGCCTCCACCAGCTCGCGGATGTCATCGATACCGTCGGTGGCCGGGCCCAGGGTGGCGAGGATTTTGACCTTCTTGTCAGGCGTCATGGTTGGCAGTCTCAAGGATCAGGATGGCGCGGAAGTCGTTGACGTTGGTGCGCGTCGGCTCGGTGACGATCAAGTCGCCCAGGGCGGCGAAATAGCCGTAGCCGTTGTTGTTGTCCAGCTCATCACTGGCCGACAGGCCCAGGGCTTCGGCACGGCGGTAGCTGCAGGGGGTCATGATCGCGCCGGCGTTGTCTTCTGAACCGTCGATGCCATCGGTATCGCCGGCCAGGGCGTACACGCCGGGCAGGCCCTTGAGGCTGTCGGTGAGGCTCAAGAGGAATTCCGCGTTGCGTCCGCCACGGCCGTCGCCGCGTACGGTGACGGTGGTTTCGCCCCCCGAAAGGATCACGCACGGCGCCGCCAGTGGCTGGCCGTGCTGCACGATCTGGCGGGCGATGCCGGCGTGTACCTTGGCCACATCGCGGGCTTCGCCTTCCAGATCACCGAGGATCAGCGGGCTGAAACCGGCCTGGCGCACTTTTACTGCTACCGCTTCCAGGGATTGCTGCGGGCGGGCGATCAATTGGAAGTGGCTGCGGGCAAGCACCGGATCGCCGGGCTTGACGGTTTCCGAGGCCGGGTTCTGCAACCAACTGCGCACCGAAGCGGGGGCGTCGATGTGGTAACGCTTGAGGATCGCCAGGGCCTGTTGTGAGGTGCTCGGGTCACCGACGGTCGGGCCCGAGGCAATCACCGTGGCCTGGTCGCCCGGTACATCGGAGATCGCGTAGGTGTACACCGTGGCCGGCCACGCAGCCTTGGCCAACCGCCCGCCCTTGATCGCCGAGAGGTGCTTGCGCACGCAATTCATCTCGCCAATGGTGGCGCCGGATTTAAGCAGGGCTTTGTTGATGGCTTGCTTGTCCGCCAGGGTGATGCCCTCGGCGGGCAGGGCGAGTAGTGCCGAGCCACCGCCGGAGAGCAGGAAGATCACGCGGTCGTCTTCACCCAGATGGCTGATCAGATCCAGCACGCGCTGGGCCACGGCCAGGCCGGCCGCATCCGGCACCGGATGGGCGGCTTCGACCACTTCGATTTTTTTGCATGGCGCGCCATGGCCGTAGCGGGTGACCACCAGGCCCGAGACCTCGCCCTGCCAACAGTCTTCGACGACCAGTGCCATGGCGGCCGCGGCTTTGCCGGCGCCGATCACGATCACACGGCCACTGCGGTCGGCAGGCAGGTAGGGTTCAAGGACTTGCCGGGGGTGGGCGGCATCGATGGCTGTGGCAAACAGCTCGCGAAGCAGGTGTTGCGGATCGACCGACATAAGCGGGCTCCCGGGGGATTCTTGTTATTAGAGGTGCAGCGATCGTTCCCACGCTCTGCGATCGTTCCCACGCTCTGCGTGGGAATGCAGTCCGGGACGCTCTGCGCCCAAAGCGTGACGCGGAGCGTCACAAGAGGCATTCCCACGCTGAGCATGGGAACGATCAGCGGTGTGGGTTATTTATCGCGAATCGAGAAATTCGCCATATGCTCCAGGCCCTTGATCAGCGCCGAGTGGTCCCAGTTGCCGCCGCCAATTGCCGTGCAGGTGCTGAACACTTGCTGGGTGCCGGCGGTGTTCGGCAGGTTGATCCCCAGTTCCTTGGCGCCCGCCAGGGCCAGGTTCAGGTCCTTCTGGTGCAGGTTGATGCGGAAACCCGGATCGAAGGTGCCCTTGATCATGCGCTCGCCGTGCACTTCCAGGATCTTGGACGATGCAAAGCCACCCATCAGCGCTTCACGCACTTTGGCTGGGTCGGCGCCGTTTTTGGAGGCGAACAACAACGCTTCGGCCACCGCCTGGATGTTCAGGGCAACGATGATCTGGTTGGCCACCTTGGCGGTCTGGCCATCGCCATTGCCGCCTACCAGGGTGATGTTTTTGCCCATGCTCTGGAACAGCGGCAGCGCGCGTTCGAAGGTCTGCGGTTCGCCACCGACCATAATGCTCAAGGTGCCGGCCTTGGCACCGACTTCACCACCGGACACCGGGGCGTCCAGGTACTGCGCGCCGGCCTGGTTGACCTTGGCGGCGAATGCTTTGGTGGCAGTAGGGGAGATCGAACTCATGTCGATCACCACCTTGTTCGGTGACAGGCCCGCAGCCACGCCGTCGGCGCGAAACAGCACGTCATCGACTTGTGGGGTGTCGGGCACCATGACGATGATGAACTCGGCTTCCTGGGCCACTTGTTGCGGGTTGGCCAGCGCCACGGCGCCGGCGCTGATCAGTTCAGCCGGAGCCTTGCCGTGATGTTCGGAGAGAAACAGTTGATGGCCTGCTTTCTGCAGGTTGGCGGCCATGGGTTGGCCCATGATGCCGGTGCCGATAAATCCGATTTTAGCCATGATCAAAAACCTCTTTTAGTGTGGGCGCTGGCTTGCCTGCGATGGCATCACCCCCGTATGCCTGATACAGCGAGGTGTCTGCATCGCAGGCAAGCCAGCTCCCACATTGTTTTGTTTTGTGTTGTGTCAGATGGCGTTGTGGGTTTTGAGCCAACCCAAACCCGCCTCGGTAGTGGTCAACGGCTTGTACTCACAGCCGACCCAACCCGCGTAACCAATGCGGTCCAGATGCTCGAACAGGAAGCGGTAGTTGATCTCGCCGGTACCTGGTTCGTTGCGCCCAGGGTTGTCCGCCAGCTGAATGTGATTGATCTCGCCCAGGTGCGCCGCCATGGTCCGCGCCAGGTCGCCCTCCATGATTTGCATGTGGTAGATGTCGTATTGCAGGAACAGATTGGCGCTGCCCACTTGCTCGCGAATCGACAGGGCCTGCGCCGTGTTGTTGAGGTAGAAGCCGGGAATGTCGCGGGTGTTGATCATCTCCATCACCAGCTTGATACCCGCCGCTTGCAGCTTCTCGGCGGCGTACTTGAGGTTGGCGACAAAGGTCTTTTCCACGGTCTCGTCATCGACGCCTTGTGGCCGGATTCCCGCCAGGCAATTGACCTGGGTGTTGCCCAAGACCTGGGCATAGGCGATTGCCAGTTTGACCCCGGCACGGAACTCCTCGACCCGGTCCGGGTGGCAAGCCAGGCCGCGCTCGCCCTTGGCCCAGTCACCGGCAGGCAGGTTGAACAACACCTGGGTCAGGCCGTTGGCGTCCAACTGCGCCTTGATGTCGGCAGAGCTGAACTCATACGGGAACAGGTACTCCACGCCCTGGAAGCCGGCATCGGCAGCCGCTTTGAAGCGGGCAAGGAAATCCTGTTCGGTAAACAGCATGGACAGGTTGGCAGCAAAGCGCGGCATAGGGTTCTCCTTAATCGAGCAGGGAAATGGCAGTCGGCGCGTCGTTGCCGACCAGGGCCAGGTCTTCGAATTCATTGACGGCGTTGATCTCGGTGCCCATGGAAATATTGGTCACCCGTTCCAGAATAATCTCAACGATCACCGGCACCTTGAATTCTTCGATCATCTCTTGGGCGCGGCGCAAGGCTGGTTGGATCTGGCCTGGCTCGAACACACGCAGGGCCTTGCAGCCCAAGCCCTCGGCAACCGCCACATGGTCGACGCCGTAGCCGTTGAGTTCTGGGGCGTTGAGGTTGTCGAAGGACAGCTGCACGCAGTAGTCCATCTCGAACCCACGCTGGGCCTGGCGGATCAGGCCCAGGTATGAGTTGTTCACTACCACATGGATGTACGGCAGCTTGAACTGTGCGCCCACCGCCAGTTCTTCGATCATGAACTGGAAGTCATAGTCGCCCGACAAGGCCACCACTTTGCGGCTCGGGTCGGCCTTGACCACGCCCAGCGCCGCGGGAATGGTCCAGCCCAGTGGACCAGCCTGGCCGCAGTTGATCCAGTGGCGTGGCTTGTACACATGCAAGAATTGCGCGCCGGCAATCTGCGACAGGCCGATGGTGCTGACGTAGCAGGTGTCTTTGCCGAACACCTGGTTCATCTCTTCGTAAACGCGTTGCGGCTTGACCGGCACGTTGTCGAAGTGAGTCTTGCGATGCAGGGTGGCCTTGCGTTGTTGGCAGTCATGCAACCAGGCGCTGCGGTCCTTGAGCTTGCCGGCGGCTTTCCACTCGCGGGCCACTTCAATGAACATCGTCAGCGCGGAGCCGGCGTCGGAAACGATGCCCAGGTCCGGCGTGAACACGCGGCCAATCTGGGTCGGTTCGATGTCGACATGAATGAATTTACGGCCTTCGGTGTACACCTCTACCGAACCGGTGTGACGGTTGGCCCAGCGGTTGCCGATGCCCAGCACCACGTCTGACTTGAGCATCGTCGCGTTGCCGTAGCGGTGCGAGGTTTGCAGGCCGACCATGCCCACCATCAGCGGATGGTCGTCCGGGATAGTGCCCCAGCCCATCAGGGTCGGGATCACCGGGATGCCGGTCAGTTCAGCGAACTCCACCAGCAACTCGCTGGCGTCGGCGTTGATCACGCCGCCACCGCTCACCAGCAATGGGCGTTCGGCTGCGTCGAGCAGAGCCAGGGCTTTTTCCACTTGCACACGGGTCGCCAGCGGCTTGGCCAGAGGCAGCGGCTGGTAGGCGTCGATGTCGAACTCGATCTCGGCCATCTGTACGTCGAACGGCAGGTCGATCAGCACCGGGCCGGGGCGGCCGGAGCGCATTTCATAGAAGGCCTTCTGGAACGCGTAAGGCACTTGGCCGGGTTCCAGCACCGTGGTTGCCCACTTGGTCACCGGCTTGACGATGCTGGTGATGTCCACGGCCTGGAAGTCTTCCTTGTGCATCCGGGCGCGGGGGGCTTGGCCGGTAATGCACAGGATCGGGATCGAGTCGGCCGAGGCGCTGTACAGGCCGGTGACCATGTCGGTACCCGCCGGGCCCGACGTGCCGATGCACACGCCGATGTTGCCGGCCTTGGTACGGGTGTAGCCCTCGGCCATGTGCGAGGCGCCTTCAACGTGGCGAGCAAGGACGTGATCGATGCCACCCACCTTCTGCAAGGCCGAATACAGCGGGTTGATCGCGGCGCCTGGGATACCGAAGGCGGTATCCACACCTTCACGGCGCATCACCAGGACGGCAGCTTCGATTGCTCTCATTTTGCTCATGGTTTTGGTGCCTCTTGCGTTTTGTAATTGTATACAAGTGGTGTCTGTCCAAAGTGTATTCACGGCGAGCGGCGTTGGTCAATGCCTTTCGTAAACTGACCTTTGCGTTCGTCGGAAGCGCTTTTTTCGACGTATGGAGCCTTTGTTGGAAAATATTGTATACAAAAACAAATATCATTGTGTTCTATTTGTGTGATCGAGCATCTGATCAAACAGACCTCACCGCGTTACCCATAACAAGATAAGGACGGCACCTATGAGCGCTTTAACCTTGAAACTCGCCACCCAACTGGCCACCCAGGCCCTTACTGCAGGCCGCACCATTTCGGCTGCGCCACTGACCATCGCCGTGCTCGACAGCGGCGGCCACCTGGTCACCCTGCAACGCGAAGACGGCGCCAGCCTGCTACGCCCGCAAATCGCTATCGGCAAGGCCTGGGGCGCCATTGCCCTGGGCAAGGGTTCACGTTTGCTGGCGCTGGACGCCCAACAGCGCCCGGCGTTTATCGCGGCGTTGAACAGCCTGGGGCAGGGCAGCGTCGTGCCGGCGCCGGGTGGGGTGTTGATTCGGGATCAGAGCGGCATGGTGCTGGGCGCGATCGGGATCAGCGGGGACACGTCCGATATTGACGAGCAGTGTGCGATCACGGCGATAGAAGGAGTGGGGTTGATGGCGGATGCGGGGGCGTCGGCTTGAATCGTTCTGACTGTGAGTAAGCTATCGCAGGCAAGCCAGCTCCCACATTGGCGGTGTTCACAAATTCAACTGTGTGAGTGCAATCAGTGTGGGAGCTGGCTTGCCTGCGATAGCCTCGCCGCGGTCTATCAATCCGGCTCACACCCCTTGAGCACCAACCGAATAATCGTCTGCGCCGCCGCCTCATAATCGGCCTCATCCAGCTTGGCCTTGCCGGTTACCGCCGAGATCTGCCAGTCGAAATCGGCATAGGTCTGGGTGGCTGCCCAGATGCTGAACATCAGGTGGTTGGGGTCGATCGCGGCGATCAGGCCACGGTCAACCCAGCTCTGAATGCAGTCGATATTGTGCTTGGCCTGAGCGTTGAGCTGCTCAACCTGGTCGGCGCTCAGGTGTGGGGCGCCGTGCATGATTTCGCTGGCGAACACCTTGGAGGCGAACGGCAGGTCGCGGGAGATGCGGATTTTGGAGCGGATGTAGTTGCTCAATACTTCCTTGGGCTCGCCTTCGGGGTTGAACGGCGTGGAGGCGGCCAGGATCGGCTCGATAATGCTTTCGAGCACCTCGCGGTAAAGGTTGTCCTTGGACTTGAAGTAGTAATAGACGTTGGGCTTGGGCAGCCCGGCCTTGGCGGCGATGTCGCTGGTTTTGGTCGCGGCGAAGCCCTTGTCGGCAAACTCCTCGCTCGCCGCCCGCAGGATTTTTTCTTTGTTGCGCTCGCGAATGCTGCTCATAAACCAGACGTTTCCTTGCCATGACAGGCGGTTGCGCATGGTAGCACCGGCCATCCGCAAGCCTCAACAATCTGCCCGCAAGGTCCCGCGCCGCGCTATGCTCGCGCCATCTCTCTCTAACGGAAGTCCGGTTCATGGCAGGAAGCAGCTTGTTGGTGTTGATCGACGATATCGCGGCGGTACTCGATGACGTCGCGCTGATGACAAAAATGGCCGCCAAGAAGACATCGGGCGTGCTGGGCGATGACCTCGCGCTGAATGCCCAGCAGGTCTCCGGCGTGCGCGCCGAGCGAGAAATCCCGGTGGTGTGGGCGGTGGCCAAGGGCTCGTTTATCAACAAGCTGATCCTGGTGCCGACGGCCCTGTTGATCAGCGCCTTTGCACCCTGGGCGGTGATACCGCTGTTGATGCTCGGCGGCGCCTACCTGTGTTTCGAGGGCTTCGAAAAACTCGCGCACAAATTCCTGCACAGCCAGGCTGAAGATCAAGCCGAACACGCACAGTTGGCTGAAGCTGTGGCCGACCCGGCAACCGATCTGGTGGCATTCGAGAAAGACAAGATCAAGGGCGCGATCCGTACCGACTTTATTCTTTCCGCCGAAATCATTGCCATCACCCTCGGCATCGTCGCCGACGCGCAGCTCACGCAGCAGGTGATCGTGCTGTCGGGTATCGCCATTGTCATGACCATCGGCGTATATGGATTGGTGGCCGGTATCGTCAAGCTCGACGACCTGGGGCTGTGGCTGACGCAGAAGCCGGGCCAGGTGGCGCGCAGTATTGGCGGCGCGATTCTGAGTGCGGCCCCCTACATGATGAAGAGCTTGTCGGTGATCGGCACGGCGGCGATGTTCATGGTTGGTGGCGGTATCCTCACCCATGGCGTGCCCGTGGTGCATCACTGGATCGAAACCGTGAGCCAGAGCACCGGCGCGTTCGCGTGGCTGATGCCAACGCTGCTAAATGCAGTGGCGGGTATCATCGCCGGCGCAGTCGTCCTGGCAGTGGTCAGCGTGGCAGGTAAAGGTTGGAAAGCACTGCGAGGGTGAAACCGCAGGCATAAAAAAGGCCATTCAATCGAATGGCCTTTTTTTATCGCTGCTGTTTACTCGGCGATCTGCAACTTGCGCGATTCGGTGTAGATATACCGCACCTTCTCATACTCGAACGGCGAGTTCATCTGGCCGTAGCGGAAGCTGGTCTGGTAGCGCTTGTCGACGGCGCGCAGGGCCCAGACTTCCGGATGGTTGGAGCTGACTTCAGACACGTTGAGGAAGTTGATCTGCGATTCGGCGCTGTAGTCCACCAGCAGGCCGCCGGTATCACGCAGGTTCGACGGCCCGAAAATCGGCAGCATCAGGTAGGCGCCACCCGGTACACCGTAGAAGCCCAGGGTCTGGCCGAAGTCTTCGCTCTGGCGCGGCAGGCCCATGGCGGTGGCCGGGTCCCACAGGCCCGCGATGCCAATGGTGGTGTTGACCAGCAGGCGCCCGGTGGTTTCCAGCGAGCGGTGGCCCTTGAGCTGCAACAAGCTGTTCATCAGGTTGGGCACATCGCCCAGGTTGTTGAAGAAGTTGCTCACGCCGGTGCGCAGAAAGCTCGGCGTGACATAGCGGTAACCGTTCACCACCGGCAGGAACACCCACTGGTCGAAGCGATAGTTGAAGTGGTACACGCGGCGGTTCCACGACTCCAGTGGGTCGTAGACGTTGAGCGCGGTGAGCGTGGAACGCTCGAATTCGCGCTGGTCCAAGCCTGGGTTGAACTTGAGCTTGGTCAGCGGCTCCTTGAAGCCGTCGGCATCGACCTTGACGGGTTCTTGGGCCTTGCTGTTGTCGGCATTGGCCACGCCTGCGCACATCAGTGCGGCGAGCAGCAGAAGATATTTAGCCACGGAAGAACTCCAGCATGGCGTCGGCGTTGACGCGGTAATTGAGGTTGCCGCAGTGGCCGCCCAGCGGGTAGACGGTCAAGCGATCGCCGAAAGTTTTACGCAGGAAGCCCAGGTCGCCAGGGCCGAGGATCACGTCGTCGGCGTTATGCATCACGGCGATTTTCGGGCTGTCGCGCAGGTAGTCCTTGAGGGCGTAGAGGCTGACCTGGTCGATCAGTTGCAGCAGGCTGCCGCCATCGGAACGCGCGCGCCACATCGGGATCACTTGTTCGGTGAGGTAGCAGTCGAAGTCACACTGCAGGGCACGCTTGAGGAACGGCGTGAGGCTGGTGCCTTCGGTAATCGGGTACTTGGGCGGAATAATCAGGCCACGTCGGTTGATCAAGTCCGAAGTGAAGGCAATGTCGGCGGCCGAGAAGCGGAACGAGGTGCCGATCAGCATGGCCATCTGTTCGTTGGTCAGGTGCTGCTTGGACTGCTGGAAGTCATAAAGCAGGGCATCGTTGAGGTCGATGTAGCCTTTTTGCTGGAAGTAACGCGTCAGTTTGCTCAGCACCAACTCATAGAAGGTGGTGCTGTTGTTGATGCCCTTGACCTCGGTCTGTACCAGCTTGTCGAGGTTGGTAATCGAGGTGTAGAGGTTGACCGGCGGGTTGAGCAGCAGCACTTTCTTGAAGTTGAAGCTGCGGCGGGTTTCATCCAGCTTGCTGACAAACGCCGCATCCAGGGCGCCCAGGCTGTAGCCGGTGAGGTAGAAATCGGTCACGGGCAACGAGGCGTTCTGCGCGCGTACGGCTTGCATCACGCGGTACATGTCTTCGGCGTCTTCCTGGGTGATGCCCGGGGTGGCGAAGCGCGAAGCGGCGCTGATGAAGTCGAAGCTGGTTGGCGAGGAGAGCTGCACCACATGGTAGCCGGCCTGGTAATACAGCTTTTTCAGGTATTCGTTGATGCTGCTGTCAAAGCGTGCACCGGTGCCGGCGATCAGGAAGATCAAAGGCGCGGCGCGGTCCTGCTTGGCAATGCGGTAGGTGAGTTTCTTCACCGCCCAGAAATTGTCCGGCAGGCTGAACTCGCGCTCGGGGCGCATCGTCAGGGTGTAGTCGGACTGGGTGATCTCGTCATCGGTCGGCAGGGTTGGCCGCAGATCGGGAGGTGTGGTGGCGATGGTCGCTTCGAACGGGTTGGTCAAAGGGTAGCCATAGCTGGCTTGGTCGATATCGACGGCCAGTGCTGACGCACTCAAAAATAGGCTGCCCAGCAAGGCAGCACAGCGCAAGGAACGGAGCATGACTTAATCCCTAAGAGGAACGGGCTGAATGAAGTTCGCAGGCTATGACCACCGCCTTGTCACCGAAGTGCCAGCACTCGGCACGAAAAGTCGGAAAAAACGTCGGAATCGGGGTAATAGTAGCGAGACGATACACTTTGCCATGCTTTGTTGAACAGATATCTGTGCGAACACCTTGCTAACGGCCGCCGTGGGATTAAGCTGGGCGCCGTTTTTGCCTATCGGAGTGCCCCATGTCCCGTCGTTTGCCGTTGATCCTGCTGCTTATTGCCCTGCCGTTATGGCTGGCCGCCAGTTATGCCGCACGCTATGGCTTCATGGAGGATGGGCAATGGGTTGGCATCTGCGCTGATGAGGCCAGCCGCTGGGAATGCCAGGTGCGTTCGAACCTGGGTTTGATGATTCATTTCAAGCTGCTGGGGTGGGCGGCGTTGATCACTTCGGTGCTGGGCTTTTTTGTACCGGGGCGTGCGGGGTGGGCGTTGGCGGTGGTGGGGTTGGTGTTCGGGTTGCCGGCGCTGGCGCTGTACAACACGACGTTTGCGGTGTTTGCGGTGGTGATTGCGGGGTTGCGGTTGGTCAGGAAGCCTCGCGGCGCCTGATGTGGCCTCATCGCAGGCAAGCCAGCTCCCACAGTTGACTGTGTTCACACATTTCTATCTGTGAGCGCGGTCAAATGTGGGAGCTGGCTTGCCTGCGATAGCGGTGTTACGCCTTGCGCACTCGCAAGCAACGCCACAAAGCCGCAACCATCAGCACGCTGACCACTGCCCAACCCCAGGCCTGCTGATTCAACAGCCCTTCACGGTACAACTGCGGCGCAACGCCGGCACCGATGATAAAGGCCAGCAACGCAATCTCCCGACGTGGCCCGGTCACCGGGCGTATCAGGTACACCAGGGCCGGCAACACCAGCGCTGCGCTTGGAAAGCTGCGATAGCGCGGGTCAAACACCAGCGCCAGCATCATCACCGCACCGGCAAACCCGGCAATTACCATCAACCAGCCGGCGCGCTGCTCCAGCCAGTTGAACCCGCGCTCACGCCAGCCTTGCCGGGCGCTGAGGGCCAGGGCGGCATGAGCCAGCACCAGCAGGTTCAAGACCACCAGCAAGCCTGCCCATAGCCATTCATCGTTGAAACGCGCGGTAACGCGGGTCAGTTCGGCCCAACTGCCGATGGAGCACGCTGCGACGGCCCCTAGCAACGGCAGTATTAACGCAGAGCGAGTGCTGCGAACGCGGCCGCCGAGCACCAGGGTGCCCAGCAGGATGAGCCCGCCGACGCCCAGCCACAGCCGCCAGTACGGCACATTGGTCACCGGGCCGGCGAGGATACCTTTGTCCTGACGGTCTGCATCGAACAGCCCCCAGTAACCACCCACAGCCCCTTCACTCGCACGTTTCCATGGCTGGTCAAAGGCTTCGATCAGGTTGTAGCGCCAGCCATTGGCTTCGGCCATGGCCACGAAGCCGCGCATGAACCTGGCCTCATTGACCCGGCTGGGCACGGCGGTTTCGCGCTGCCGACCTTCGCTGGGCCAGCCGGTTTCGCCGATCACGATGTCCTTGGGCGCGAATTTATGGCCGAAGGTCTGGCGCACATCGCCCACGTGCTTGAGCGCCTGGTCGATGCCGGACGGCTCATCTTCCCAATACGGCAACAGGTGAATGGTCAGGAAGTCCACCGCAGGCTCGATTTCCGGGTGTTGCAACCAGAACTCCCAGACATCGGCATAGGTGACGGGCTGCTTGATCTGGCTTTTAACCTGATGGATCAGCGCCACCAGTTGCTTGGCGGTGACTTCCTTGCGCAGCAGGGCTTCGTTGCCGACGATCACCGAGGTCACCACGTCCGGGCTGGCGTTGGCCGCCGCGATCAACTCGTTGATCTCTTTTTCGGTCGCCACGGGGTCGCTGCTGACCCAGGCCCCGGCCATCACTTTCAACCCATGCTTGCGCGCCATGTCCGGCAGGGCCTCCAGGCCGGTCATGGAGTAGGTGCGAATGCATTCAAAGCGCGTAGCCAGTAGCGCGAGGTCGGCGTCCATGCGCTCGGGGCGCAACGCGAACGGTTGATCGAATGGGGATTGGTCTTTGTCGAACGGTGTGTAGGACGCACATTGCAGCTTATGGCTGGCGCTGGCGACGTCTGGCAACACCACGGGCCGGCCGAGGCCGTACCAGTAGCCGACAAGGGCAAGCACGCCGAGGATCAAGGCGAAGAAATAGGGCAGGGCAGGGAAGCGGGCAGTCGCGGGCATGGTCGGCTTATCTGGGGGAGCAAAGGCGCGCATCTTACCCGGATTTGCCGCAGCCCTGTGGGGCTGCATAATTTTGACATGCAAACTTCGGGCGGGATTCTGGCGATAACGCCTACAAAGCATCCTGCTGGCGATGTGATGTCGTTTCCTGCTCAACCAAGGTCGCTGACAGAGCAGGGCAAATGCCTACGCAGGTTGAAGATAAAACTGTCAGTACTCCACTGATGCCTCAGCAACCGGATCGATGCGCGTGAAGGGGGCGCGGTGCACCCTATAACAACAGTTTGACGTCGCTCGGCATCCGTCGGGCGCAGCACTTTCGGGGAAGTACTATGAAGATGCGACGACTCTTGGGCGCAGCTGCCACTCTGGTAGTTGCGATGGGCTCCACACTGGCCAGTGCCGACAGCAAGACCCTGAGCATCGGCTACGTGGACGGCTGGTCCGACAGCGTGGCCACTACTCATGTGGCGGCAGAGGTGATCAAGCAAAAGCTCGGCTACGACGTAAAACTGCAAGCGGTTGCCACCGGGATCATGTGGCAGGGCGTCGCCACCGGCAAACTCGATGCCATGCTTTCCGCCTGGCTACCTGTAACCCACGGTGAATACTGGACCAAGAACAAGGACAAGGTGGTCGACTACGGCCCCAACTTCAAAGACGCCAAGATCGGCCTGATCGTGCCTGAATACGTCAAGGCCAAGTCCATTGAAGACCTCAAGACCGATACCACCTTCAAAAACAAGATCGTCGGCATCGACGCCGGTTCGGGCGTAATGCTCAAGACCGACGAAGCCATCAAGCAATATGGCCTGGACTACAAACTGCAAGCCAGCTCGGGTGCGGCGATGATTGCCGAACTGACCCGCGCCGAAGACAAGCAGGAGTCGATTGCGGTCACCGGTTGGGTGCCGCACTGGATGTTCGCCAAGTGGAAACTGCGTTTCCTGGACGACCCAAAAGGGATTTATGGTGCTGCTGAAACCGTCAACAGCATCGGCAGCAAGGGCCTGGAGAAGAAAGCGCCGGAAGTCGCAGCCTTCCTGAAGAAATTCCAGTGGGCCTCCAAGGATGAAATCGGTGAAGTCATGCTGGCGATTCAAGAAGGCGCCAAGCCGGACGCCGCGGCCAAGGACTGGGTAGCCAAGCACCCCGAGCGCGTCGCCGAATGGACTGCTAAATAACCCCGCCCCAATTGTAGGAGCGAGCTTGCTCGCGAAGAACGCACAGGCACCGCGATCATCCAGAATGAACGCGTTATCGTTGACGTTTTTCGCGAGCAAGCTCGCTCCTACACTTTTTACAAATCCTCGCTAAGCTCGATCTACTACTAAGGTCGTCTGGAACCCATTGCGCAGCCGCATACAGTGGATACGTTCCAAAATAATAAAAAGCTGTGCTGCGAGGATAAAAACAATGAACGACAGCATTTACCTCTCGATTCAAAACAGCCCGCGTTTCAAGGAGCTGGTCAGGAAAAGGGAAAGGTTCGCCTGGATTCTCTCGGCGATCATGCTAGGGCTTTACTCCGCTTTCATCCTGTTGATTGCCTACGGGCCACAAGTGCTGGGGGCCAAGATCAGCCCCGGTTCCTCGATTACCTGGGGTATTCCCCTGGGCGTCGGGCTGATTGTGTCGGCCTTCATTCTCACCGGCATCTACGTGCGTCGGGCCAACGGCGAATTTGACGACCTGAACAATGCGATTCTCAAGGAGGCTGCGCAATGATCCGGCGTCTATTGGCTCTATTCGGTGCTTCGCTGTTGGCTCCGGCCGTTTGGGCGGCGGACGCATTGACCGGTGAAGTGCACAAGCAACCGCTGAACGTCTCGGCCATTGTGATGTTCGTCGCGTTTGTCGGCGCCACCCTGTGCATCACTTATTGGGCGTCCAAGCGCAACAAGTCGGCGGCGGACTACTATGCGGCGGGCGGCAAGATCACCGGTTTCCAGAACGGTCTGGCGATTGCCGGTGACTACATGTCGGCGGCGTCCTTCCTGGGGATTTCCGCGTTGGTGTTCACCTCCGGTTACGACGGCTTGATCTACTCGATCGGCTTCCTTGTGGGCTGGCCGATCATTCTGTTCCTGATCGCCGAGCGCTTGCGTAACCTGGGCAAATACACCTTTGCCGACGTGGCGTCCTATCGCCTGGGGCAAACCCAGATCCGCAGCCTGTCGGCGTGTGGCTCGCTGGTGGTGGTGGCGTTCTACCTGATCGCGCAGATGGTTGGCGCGGGCAAGCTGATCCAGCTGCTGTTTGGCCTTGATTACCATGTGGCGGTGATCCTGGTGGGTATCCTGATGTGCATGTACGTGCTGTTCGGCGGCATGTTGGCGACCACCTGGGTGCAGATCATCAAGGCGGTACTGTTGCTGTCCGGTGCCTCGTTCATGGCGCTGATGGTGATGAAGCACGTCAACTTCGACTTCAATATGCTGTTCTCCGAGGCGATCAAGGTTCACCCCAAAGGTGAAGCGATCATGAGCCCCGGCGGCCTGGTGAAAGACCCGATCTCGGCATTCTCCCTGGGCCTGGCACTGATGTTCGGTACCGCTGGCCTGCCGCACATCCTGATGCGCTTCTTCACGGTGAGCGACGCCAAGGAAGCGCGTAAGAGCGTTCTGTACGCAACCGGCTTCATCGGCTACTTCTATATCCTGACCTTCATCATCGGTTTCGGTGCGATCCTGCTGGTCAGCACCAACCCGGCGTTCAAGGATGCAGCGGGCGCCTTGCTCGGTGGTAACAACATGGCGGCGGTGCACCTGGCCAACGCGGTGGGTGGCAGTATCTTCCTGGGCTTCATCTCGGCCGTGGCGTTTGCCACCATCCTGGCGGTGGTTGCCGGCTTGACCCTGGCGGGTGCTTCGGCGGTGTCCCATGACCTGTATGCCAGCGTGATCAAGAAAGGCAAGGCCAACGAGAAAGATGAGATTCGCGTGTCGAAGATCACCACCGTAGCCTTGGGTGTATTGGCCATCGGCCTGGGTATCCTGTTCGAAAGCCAGAACATTGCGTTCATGGTCGGCCTGGCGTTCTCCATCGCTGCCAGCTGTAACTTCCCGGTGCTGCTGCTTTCCATGTACTGGAAAAACCTCACCACCCGCGGCGCCATGATTGGCGGCTGGCTGGGCTTGATCAGCGCCGTGGGCTTGATGATCCTCGGCCCGACCATCTGGGTGTCGATCCTGCACCATGAAAAGGCGATCTTCCCGTACGAGTACCCGGCGCTGTTCTCGATGATCATTGCGTTCGTCGGCATCTGGTTCTTCTCCATCACCGACAAGTCGGCGGCGGCAGAGAAAGAGCGTGCGCTGTACTTCCCGCAGTTCGTGCGTTCGCAGACTGGCCTGGGGGCGAGTGGGGCGGTTAATCACTAAGTCGTCAGCTGCATAAGAGATACCCCGGTCGTAAGGCTGGGGTATTTTTTTTGCCTGGGCTGGCCTCATCGCGGCATTGGCATCTACACAACGTTGTAGGTTGTAGCAGCCAACGGTAACCACGATGCGAAGCGAGCCGCTCTTGATCTTGATCTGCTTTTGATCTTAGGCGCCCCGTTAAACCACGCTGGCCGGAATTCGACAGGGATTTGGGGGGTAAACCGGCAGGGATGCCGGTTTAGCCGCCCCGCGCCATGGATGGCGCGTGGCGGCGGCCCCCCAAATCACTGGCGGATTACGGGCACACCGAGCCTAGGCGAGGTGCCGAGTGGTGGGGCAAGAGCGTTTTGCTTACTTTTGCGCTTTTCAAAAGTAAGCCGCCGTCAGGGCGGAACCCTAGGTGGCCGTTACCTAAATAACGGATATGTACCCGGTCCAACTGTGTTGACTGTTAGGCCGCCTTCGCGAGCAAGCCCGCTCCCACAGTTGGGTCGTGGGGCGTCAGGTAAATAGGTGTCGGCTGTCAGGCCGCTATCGCAGGCAAGCCCGCTCCCACATTTGGATGGTGGTGTGTCAGGTAGATAAGCGCCAGCTATAAGGCCGTCACGGGAGCAAGCTCCCTCGCCACAGGCTCAGCGTCGCACCAAAGTTGTGTAGATTCGCGGGCCAGCCAGGCTGTGTGAGCCCGGTCAACTGTGGCTGGCTTGCCTGCGATGGCGGTAGATCAGGCCACACAAACAAAAACGGCCTCCACTAAGGGAGGCCGTTCTCAGTACAAACAAGCAGTCAAGTGCTTACTTGCGATCTTCCAGCTTGGTGATGTCACGCGACTCGTAGCCGGTGTACAGCTGGCGCGGGCGGCCAATCTTGTACGGGCTGGAGAGCATTTCTTTCCAGTGGGAGATCCAGCCCACGGTCCGCGCCAGGGCGAAGATCACGGTGAACATGCTGGTTGGAATGCCGATCGCCTTGAGGATGATCCCCGAGTAGAAGTCGACGTTCGGGTACAGCGAGCGTTCGATGAAGTACGGGTCGGTCAGGGCGATCTCTTCCAGGCGCATGGCCAGTTCGAGTTGCGGATCGTTCTTGATGCCCAGTTCCTTCAACACTTCGTCGCAGGTCTGCTTCATGACGGTAGCGCGCGGGTCGCGGTTCTTGTAGACCCGGTGACCGAAGCCCATCAACTTGAACGGATCGTTCTTGTCCTTGGCCTTGGCGATGAAGGTGTCGATGTTGGACACATCGCCGATTTCATCGAGCATGGTCAATACGGCTTCGTTCGCACCGCCGTGGGCAGGGCCCCACAGTGCGGCGATACCGGCGGCAATACAGGCGAACGGGTTGGCACCCGAAGAGCCCGCCAGGCGCACGGTAGAGGTGGAAGCGTTCTGCTCGTGGTCGGCGTGGAGGATGAAGATCCGGTCCATGGCCTTGGCGAGCACCGGGCTGATCGGTTTGATCTCGCACGGGGTGTTGAACATCATGTGCAGGAAGTTTTCCGCGTACGTCAGGTCGTTGCGCGGGTACATCATGGGTTGGCCCATGGAGTACTTGTAAACCATTGCGGCCAGGGTAGGCATCTTGGCAACCAGGCGGATCGCGGAAATTTCGCGATGCTGCGGGTTATTGATGTCCAGGGAGTCGTGATAGAAGGCCGACAGGGCGCCTACTACACCGCACATGACGGCCATCGGGTGGGCGTCGCGACGGAAGCCGTTGAAGAAGGTCTTCAACTGCTCGTGAACCATGGTGTGGTTCTTCACGGTGCTGACGAACTGGGCTTTCTGCTCGGCTGTTGGCAATTCGCCATTTAGCAGCAGGTAGCAGGTTTCCAGGTAGTCCGACTTTTCAGCCAGTTGCTCGATCGGGTAGCCGCGATGAAGCAGAATGCCATTGTCACCATCGATATAGGTGATCTTCGACTCGCAGGAAGCGGTCGACATGAAGCCTGGGTCGAAAGTAAAACGGCCCGTGGCCGTCAGGCCCCGTACGTCGATAACATCGGGACCAACGGTGCCGGTTAAAATGGGCAGCTCGACGGGGGCTGCGCCCTCGATGATCAACTGCGCTTTTTTGTCAGCCATGTGGCCTCCTATTTATGCTTCAAATCATCAGACAGACCCCCCACGCAGGGCCCGCACCACTATATTGATATAAATCCAGATGTCAATTTGCCTAAAGTCTTGCGCCAGAAGGCTTTAACCGTACTTTTTCGTCGAAATTGACTGCCATTTACGCCTTTTATCCCGCCAGCGCAATCAGCTATTAGGGTGAGGTGTGCGCGTTGTCATTAGTAACCTAACTGTCTATACTCGGCCACCGACCGCCAAGGGCTTTTGGGCTTGCTTTCATTGGGGGTCGCACTCCCTGGGTGGTGCTTACCTGACCAGTCGCACTCCCCAACAACTTTGCCCTGATTGTTAGGGGCTCTTCAGTGTGAAAAAAAGCCGTGAATAGCCAACGACCTGTAAACCTAGACCTAAGGACCATCAAACTCCCCATCACCGGCGTTACGTCGTTCCTGCACCGTGTTTCCGGCATCATCCTGTTCCTGGGCTTGGGCATCATGCTTTATGCATTGAGCAAATCCCTGGGTTCCGAGGAAGGATACGCCGAGGTGAAGGCATGCTTGACCAGCCCGCTGGCCAAGTTCGTAGCATGGGGCCTCCTGTCCTCTCTTCTGTATCACCTGGTAGCCGGTGTGCGCCACTTGATCATGGACATGGGCATCGGTGAGACGCTGGAAGGCGGCCGCCTGGGCTCGAAAATCATCGTCGCCATTTCCGTGGTGCTGATCGTTCTGGCAGGAGTTTGGATATGGTAACCAGCGTAACGAATCTGTCGCGTTCGGGCCTCTATGACTGGATGGCACAGCGTGTGTCTGCGGTCGTTCTCGCGGCTTATTTCATTTTCCTGATCGGATACCTCGTCGCAAACCCGGGCATAGGCTATGAGCAATGGCACGGCCTGTTTTCCCACAATGCGATGCGAATCTTCAGTCTGCTGGCCCTTGTAGCCCTGGGCGCTCACGCCTGGGTCGGCATGTGGACCATCGCGACTGACTACCTGACGCCGATGGCGCTGGGCAAGTCCGCGACTGCAGTACGTTTCCTCTTCCAGGCAGTATGCGGCGTTGCGATGTTCGCTTACTTCGTCTGGGGTGTGCAGATTCTTTGGGGTATCTGATTCATGGCTAACATTCCAACTATTTCATTCGACGCCATCATTATTGGTGGCGGCGGTGCTGGCATGCGCGCTGCGCTGCAGCTGGCCCAGGGCGGTCACAAGACTGCTGTGATCACCAAGGTGTTCCCGACGCGCTCGCACACCGTATCGGCCCAGGGTGGCATCACCTGCGCCATTGCCTCCGCCGACCCGAACGATGACTGGCGCTGGCACATGTACGATACCGTCAAGGGTTCCGACTACATCGGTGACCAGGACGCTATCGAATACATGTGTCAGGAAGGCCCGGCCGCGGTGTTCGAGCTGGACCACATGGGTCTGCCGTTCTCCCGTACCGAGCAAGGCCGTATCTACCAGCGTCCATTCGGCGGCCAGTCCAAGGACTACGGTAAAGGCGGGCAGGCTGCCCGTACCTGCGCTGCGTCCGACCGTACCGGTCACGCGCTGCTGCACACCCTTTATCAGGGCAACCTGAAAGCCGGTACCACGTTCCTGAACGAGTACTACGCGGTAGACCTGGTCAAGAACGCACAAGGCGAGTTCGTCGGTGTGATCGCCATCTGCATCGAAACCGGTGAAACCACCTACATCCGCGCCAAGGCTACTGTGCTGGCGACCGGTGGTGCAGGTCGTATCTACGCGTCGACCACCAATGCCCTGATCAACACCGGTGACGGCGTCGGCATGGCTCTGCGTGCTGGCGTACCGGTACAAGACATCGAAATGTGGCAGTTCCACCCGACCGGCATCGCCGGCGCCGGTGTACTGGTGACCGAAGGTTGCCGTGGTGAAGGTGGTTACCTGATCAACAAGCACGGCGAGCGTTTCATGGAGCGTTATGCTCCGAACGCCAAAGACTTGGCGGGTCGTGACGTTGTGGCTCGTTCGATGGTTAAAGAGATCATCGCCGGTAACGGCTGTGGCCCGAATGGCGACCACGTACTGCTCAAGCTCGATCACCTGGGCGAAGAAGTGCTGCACAGCCGCCTGCCTGGTATCTGCGAGCTGTCCAAGACCTTTGCCCACGTTGACCCGGTAGTTGCTCCGGTTCCGGTGGTTCCAACTTGCCACTATATGATGGGCGGCGTGCCGACCAACATTCACGGCCAGGCAATCACCCAGAACGCCGAAGGCGAGGACGAGATCATCCATGGTCTGTTCGCGGTAGGCGAAGTGGCTTGCGTATCGGTTCACGGTGCCAACCGCCTGGGCGGCAACTCGCTGCTTGACCTGGTGGTATTCGGTCGCGCGGCCGGCCTGCACCTGGAAAAAGCGCTGACTGACGGCATCGAATACGATGACGCCACCGACGCCAACATCGAAGCTGCCCTGGCGCGTCTGAACGCTCTGAACGAGCGCACTGATGGCGAAGACGTAGCAACCCTGCGTCGCGAGCTGCAAAGCTGCATGCAGAACTACTTCGGTGTGTTCCGTACCGGCGAATACATGCAGAAGGGTATTGCCCAGCTGGCCGACCTGCGCAAGCGCATCGCCAACGTCAAGATCAACGATAAGAGCCAGGCGTTCAACACCGCTCGTATCGAAGCCCTTGAACTGCAAAACCTGCTGGAAGTGGCTGAAGCGACGGCGATCGCCGCCGAGGTTCGTAAAGAATCCCGTGGTGCTCACGCTCGTGAAGACTTCGAAGATCGCGACGACGAAAACTGGTTGTGCCACACCCTGTACTTCCCGGGTGACAAGCGCGTAACCAAGCGTGCCGTGAACTTCTCGCCGAAGACGGTACCGACGTTTGAACCGAAGATTCGGACTTACTAAGGGTGGCTGCCATGTTGAAAGTCAGTGTTTATCGCTACAACCCTGATCAGGACGCTGCGCCGTTCATGCAGGAATTCCAGGTCGATACCGGTGGTAAAGACCTGATGGTGCTGGATGTACTGGCACTGATCAAAGAGCAGGACGAGGGTTTCTCCTATCGTCGCTCTTGCCGTGAAGGTGTGTGCGGTTCCGACGGCATGAACATCAACGGCAAAAACGGCCTGGCGTGCATCACGCCGCTGTCCGCCGTGGTCAAAGGCAACAAGCTGATCGTTCGTCCGCTGCCAGGTTTGCCGGTTATCCGTGACCTGGTCGTCGATATGAGCATCTTCTACAAGCAATACGAGAAAGTTAAGCCGTTCCTGCAGAACGACACGCCGGCTCCGGCCATCGAGCGTCTGCAGTCCCCGGAAGAACGTGAAAAGCTCGATGGCCTGTACGAGTGCATCCTGTGCGCTTGCTGCTCGACATCCTGCCCGTCCTTCTGGTGGAACCCGGACAAGTTCCTGGGTCCAGCTGCGCTGCTGCAAGCCTACCGCTTCCTGGCAGACAGTCGCGACACCAAGACGTCCGAGCGTCTGGCTTCGCTGGATGACCCGTTCAGCGTATTCCGCTGCCGCGGGATCATGAACTGCGTCAACGTATGTCCTAAAGGCCTGAACCCGACTAAGGCCATTGGTCACATCCGTAACATGCTGCTACAGAGCGGCGTGTAACTGACGTTGTAGTAAAAGCAGGACCGTTGTGCCCGTAAATGCTGCGGCGCAGGCTTCAACCGGCGCCGTAGTTTTAACTTGAGCAGCGACTTACAAAGCCGCGGCTCTTATTTTGAAGAAATGAGACAAGCAGGGGCATTCGGGTTGGTACCCGAACTATCAGCGTGATCCTAAGTGGCTTGTTTTGGTCGCTGCACTTGGCCTTTTGCAAGCAAACTCGGTGTTTTCGCCGGTGGTGTCCCCAAATCGAGGGTGACCAAGCATGCAAGAAAGCGTGATGCAGCGCATGTGGAACAGCGGCTATCTTTCAGGTGGTAACGCTGCCTATGTGGAAGAGCTTTATGAGCTCTACCTGCACGACCCTAACGCTGTGCCAGAAGAATGGCGCACCAAATTTCAGACGTTGTCTTCAGACGGCAACGCTGCCACCGATGTATCGCACGCAACAATTCGCGATCAGTTCGTGCTGCTGGCAAAGAACCAGCGCCGCGCCCAACCGGTTTCCGCCGGCAGCGTGAGCAGTGAGCATGAGAAGAAGCAAGTTGAAGTACTGCGACTGATCCAGGCCTACCGTATGCGTGGCCACCAGGCAGCCCAGCTTGACCCGCTGGGGCTGTGGCAGCGTCCTGCACCTGCAGACCTGTCGATCAATCATTACGGCTTGACCAATGCCGATCTTGATACGACCTTCCGTGCCGGCGACCTGTTCATCGGCAAAGAGGAAGCGAGCCTACGCGAAATTCACGAAGCGTTGCAGCAGACATATTGCCGCACCATCGGCGCTGAATTTACGCACATCACCGATTCCGAGCAGCGCCAGTGGTTCCAGCACCGCCTGGAAGGCGTGCGTGGCCGTCCGGTATTGTCCGCCGATGTGCGCGGCCACCTGCTGGAGCGCGTGACCGCGGCCGAAGGCCTCGAGAAATACCTGGGCACCAAATACCCAGGCACCAAGCGTTTCGGCCTGGAAGGCGGCGAAAGCCTGATTCCGATGCTCGACGAGCTGATCCAGCGTTCCGGTTCCTATGGTACCAAGGAAATCGTGATCGGCATGGCTCACCGTGGTCGCCTGAACGTGTTGGTCAACACCTTCGGCAAGAACCCGCGTGAGCTGTTCGACGAGTTCGAAGGCAAGAAGAAGGTCGAGCTGGGTTCCGGTGACGTTAAATACCACCAGGGCTTCTCGTCCAACGTGATGACCACCGGCGGTGAAGTTCACCTGGCCATGGCATTCAACCCCTCCCACCTGGAAATCGTTTCGCCAGTGGTCGAGGGTTCGGTGCGTGCTCGCCAGGATCGTCGTAACGACGCCACCGGTGAGAAAGTGCTGCCGATTTCCATCCACGGTGACGCGGCATTCGCCGGTCAAGGCGTGGTCCTGGAAACGTTCCAGATGTCGCAGACTCGCGGCTTCAAGACCGGCGGTACCGTTCACATCGTCATCAACAACCAGGTGGGCTTTACCATCAGCAACCCGTTGGATGCGCGCTCCACCGAGTACGCCACCGACGTTGCCAAGATGATCCAGGCGCCGATCCTCCATGTGAATGGCGATGATCCGGAAGCCGTGCTGTTCGTGACCCAACTGGCTGTCGACTACCGCATGCAGTTCAAGCGTGACGTGGTCATCGACCTGGTTTGCTACCGCCGTCGCGGTCACAACGAAGCGGACGAGCCAAGCGGCACCCAGCCGTTGATGTACCAGCAGATCACCAAGCAGCGCACCACCCGTGAGCTGTACGCCGAAAGCCTGACCAAGGCCGGCGTGGTTGACGATGCGCGTGTTCAGGCGAAAGTCGACGAATACCGCAACGCGCTGGACAACGGCCTGCATGTAGTGAAAAGCCTGGTCAAGGAGCCGAACAAAGAGCTGTTCGTTGACTGGCGCCCATACCTGGGTCACACCTGGACTGCACGTCACGATACCTCGTTCGATTTGAAGACGTTGCAGGAACTGTCCGCCAAGCTGCTGGAAATTCCCGAAGGCTTTGTCGTACAGCGCCAGGTTGCGAAGATCTACGAAGACCGTCAGAAGATGCAAGCTGGCGGCCTGCCGATCAACTGGGGTTACGCCGAAACCATGGCGTACGCGACCCTGGCGTTCGAAGGTCACCCGATCCGCATGACCGGCCAGGACATCGGCCGCGGTACGTTCTCGCACCGTCATGCTGTATTGCACAACCAGAAAGACGCGGGCACCTACATCCCGTTGCAGAACCTGTACGAAGGCCAGCCACGTTTCGACCTGTACGATTCGTTCCTGTCCGAAGAAGCCGTACTGGCGTTCGAATACGGTTACTCGACCACCACGCCGAACGCGCTGGTGATCTGGGAAGCCCAGTTCGGCGACTTCGCCAACGGTGCCCAGGTGGTTATCGACCAGTTCATCACCAGCGGCGAGCACAAGTGGGGCCGTCTGTGCGGTCTGACCATGCTGCTGCCACACGGTTATGAAGGTCAGGGCCCGGAGCACTCCTCGGCCCGTCTGGAGCGTTACCTGCAACTGTGCGCCGAGCACAACATTCAGGTGTGCGTGCCGACGACCCCGGCCCAGATCTACCACTTGCTGCGCCGCCAGGTGATCCGTCCGCTGCGCAAGCCGCTGGTGGTGCTGACGCCGAAGTCGCTGTTGCGTCACAAACTGGCCGTTTCGACCCTGGAAGATCTGGCCCAAGGTTCGTTCCAGACCGTGATTCCAGAGATCGATACGCTGGACGCCGCCAAGGTCACTCGCCTGATCCTGTGCAGCGGCAAGGTCTACTACGATCTGCTGGAAAAACGCCGTGCCGAAGGCCGCGAAGACATCGCCATCGTGCGTATCGAGCAGCTTTATCCGTTCCCGGAAGATGACCTCATGGAGATCATCGCGCCTTACACCAACCTCACGAACGTAGTGTGGTGTCAGGAAGAACCGATGAACCAGGGCGCCTGGTACAGCAGCCAGCATCATCTGCGTCGCAGCATCGGCAACCACAACAAGGCCTTGGTCCTTGAGTACGCCGGTCGTGATGCTTCTGCTGCACCTGCCTGTGGTTATGCGTCGATGCACGCCGAGCAGCAGGAAAAACTGCTGCAAGATGCTTTCACTGTTTAACGCCTTCGCGCTGACTGAAACCGAATTTTAAGGACCTACAGATAATGGCTATCGAAATCAAAGCCCCGTCATTCCCGGAATCGGTTGCCGATGGCACCGTTGCCACTTGGCACAAGAAACCAGGCGAGGCCGTCAAGCGTGACGACCTGATCGTCGACATCGAGACCGACAAAGTCGTTCTGGAAGTATTGGCCGAAGCTGACGGCGTGCTGGGCGCGATCGTTGCTGAAGAGGGCGCTACCGTTCTGTCGAACCAGGTACTGGGCTCGATCGAAGAGGGCAGCGCTGCTGCAGCGCCTGCTCCTGCCGCTGCTGCACCGGCTGCTTCGGCGCCTGCCGCTGCGCCGGCAGCCGGTGGCGAAGATCCAATCGCTGCTCCGGCTGCGCGTCAACTGGCTGAAGAAAACGGCATCAACCTGGCTTCCATCAAGGGCACCGGCAAAGATGGCCGTGTGACCAAGGAAGACGTGGTTGCCGCAGTTGAAGCCAAGAAGAACGCTCCGGCTGCCGCACCTGCCAAGGCTGCAGCGCCTGCTGCCGCTGCGCCTGTGTTTGCCGCTGGCGACCGCACCGAGAAGCGCGTACCGATGACTCGCGTACGTGCCACCGTGGCCAAGCGCCTGGTTGAAGCTCAGTCGAACATGGCGATGCTGACCACCTTCAACGAAGTCGACATGACCGAAGTCATGGCCCTGCGTTCGAAGTACAAGGACCTGTTCGAGAAGTCCCACAACGGCGTGCGCCTGGGCTTCATGTCGTTCTTCGTGAAAGCGGCCACCGAAGCGCTGAAGCGCTTCCCGGCAGTCAACGCTTCCATCGACGGCGGCGACATCGTTTACCACGGCTACGCAGATATCGGCGTTGCCGTCTCCAGCGACCGTGGCCTGGTGGTTCCAGTCCTGCGTAACGCCGAGCTGATGAGCCTGGCCGAAATCGAAGGCGGCATCGCTGGCTTCGGCAAGAAAGCCCGTGACGGCAAGCTGACCATCGACGAGATGACCGGCGGTACCTTCACCATCACCAACGGTGGTACCTTCGGTTCGATGATGTCGACGCCGATCGTCAACCCACCGCAAGCCGCGATCCTGGGCATGCACAACATCATCCAGCGTCCGATGGCCATCAACGGCCAGGTCGTGATCCGCCCAATGATGTACCTGGCACTGTCTTACGATCACCGCCTGATCGACGGTAAAGAAGCCGTGACGTTCCTGGTGACCATCAAGAACCTGCTGGAAGACCCGGCTCGCCTGCTCCTGGATATTTGATTGGAGCAGCTTCAAGTTGCGAGCTGCAAGCTGCAAGTAAACGCAGTTTGGCTTGCAGCTTGTGGCTTGACGCTTGAAGCTAATAGAGGATCTATTTCATGACACAGAAATTTGACGTTGTAGTGATTGGTGCAGGCCCTGGCGGCTATGTTGCCGCCATCAAGGCTGCGCAACTGGGCCTCTCCACTGCTTGCATCGAAAAATACACCGACAAGGAAGGCAAACTGGCGCTGGGCGGTACTTGCCTGAACGTGGGTTGCATTCCGTCCAAGGCGCTGCTGGACAGCTCCTGGAAATTCCACGAAGCCCAAGACGGCTTCGCGATCCACGGCATCAACCATGCTGGCGTGACCATGGACGTACCAGCAATGGTCGGCCGTAAAGCCAACATCGTCAAAGGCCTGACTTCCGGCGTTGCGACCTTGTTCAAGGCCAACGGCGTTACTTCGATTCAAGGCCACGGCAAGCTGCTGGCCGGCAAGAAAGTTGAAGTCACCAAGCCAGACGGTTCGGTTGAAGTCATCGAAGCCGAAAACGTGATCCTGGCGCCAGGTTCGCGTCCAATCGACATTCCGCCTGCTCCTGTTGATAACAACGTGATCGTTGATTCGACCGGCGCCCTGGAATTCCAGGCTGTGCCTAAGCGCCTGGGCGTGATCGGCGCTGGCGTCATCGGTCTGGAGCTGGGCTCGGTATGGTCGCGCCTTGGCGCTGAAGTCACCGTGCTGGAAGCCCTGGACACGTTCCTGCTGGCGGCTGACACTGCAGTCTCCAAGGAAGCGCTGAAAACCCTGACCAAACAAGGTCTGGACATCAAGCTTGGCGCCCGTGTTACCGGTTCCAAGGTCAACGGCGAAGAAGTCGTGGTGACCTACACCGATAAAGACGGCGAGCAGACCATCACCTTCGACAAGCTGATCGTTGCCGTTGGTCGCCGCCCAGTGACCAATGACCTGTTGGCTTCCGACAGCGGCGTGAACATCGACGAGCGTGGTTTCATCCACGTTGACGATCATTGCGCTACCACCGTGCCTGGCGTCTATGCCATTGGCGACGTGGTTCGTGGCATGATGCTGGCCCACAAGGCTTCCGAAGAGGGCATCATGGTTGTCGAGCGCATCAAGGGTCACAAGACCCAGATGAACTACGACCTGATCCCATCGGTTATCTACACCCACCCGGAAATTGCATGGGTCGGCAAGAACGAACAGCAGTTGAAAGCTGAAGGCGTTGAAGTTAACGTCGGCACCTTCCCGTTTGCCGCTTCTGGCCGTGCCATGGCAGCCAACGACACCGGTGGTTTTGTCAAAGTCATCGCTGATGCCAAGACTGACCGCGTTTTGGGCGTCCACGTAATTGGCCCAAGCGCTGCAGAACTGGTTCAGCAAGGCGCGATCGGCATGGAATTCGGCACCAGTGCCGAGGACTTGGGCATGATGGTCTTCTCCCATCCGACCCTGTCCGAAGCGTTGCACGAAGCAGCGTTGGCAGTGAATGGCGGCGCCATCCACATCGCCAACCGCAAGAAGCGCTAAGCGAGATAATAAGAAACCACGGCGGAGTTGCCCGTCGTGAGCCTTGCGCGCAAGACTCACCGCGGAATATCCGCTGGACGCAGCCTTGCGCAGCTTTACGGGCCATAAGCCCCGCAAGTTGCGCAAGCAGCAGTCACAGGTGGCGCGGCACTCATAATGAGCGCAGCGCCGAATGCGCAGTACCTAACGAAGACGGTAAAAAGCATGAATCTTCACGAGTATCAGGGTAAGCAGCTGTTCGCTGAATACGGCCTGCCAGTTTCCAAGGGCTACGCAGTAGACACCCCGGAAGCAGCAGCAGAAGCTTGCGACAAAATCGGCGGCAGCGAGTGGGTTGTCAAAGCCCAGGTCCACGCCGGTGGTCGCGGTAAAGCGGGCGGCGTCAAGCTGGTTCGCAGCAAAGAAGACGCCAAGGCCTTCGCACAGCAGTGGCTGGGCAAGCGTCTGGTGACTTACCAGACTGATGCCAATGGCCAACCAGTCACCAAGATCCTGGTTGAATCGTGCACTGATATCGCTAAAGAGCTGTACCTGGGCGCTGTCGTTGACCGTTCGAGCCGTCGCATCGTGTTCATGGCTTCCACCGAAGGTGGCGTGGACATCGAGAAAATCGCTCACGAAACCCCAGAAAAAATTCTGAAGGCCACTATCGATCCACTGGTTGGCGCTCAGCCATTCCAGGGTCGCGAGCTGGCTTTCCAGCTGGGCCTGGAAGGCAAGCAAGTTGCCCAGTTCGCCAAGATCTTCGTAGGTCTGGCCAAACTGTTCCAGGATCACGATCTGGCCCTGCTGGAAGTGAACCCGCTGGTGATCAAGGCTGACGGCGATCTGCACTGCCTCGATGCCAAAATCAACATCGACGCCAACGCCATGTACCGTCAGCCTAAGCTGAAGACTTTCCACGATCCGTCGCAAGACGATCCGCGCGAAGCGCACGCTGCCAAGTTCGAACTGAACTACGTAGCCCTGGAAGGTAACATCGGCTGCATGGTCAACGGTGCCGGCCTGGCCATGGGTACCATGGACATCGTCAACCTGCATGGCGGCAAGCCAGCCAACTTCCTCGACGTAGGTGGTGGCGCTACCAAGGAACGCGTTACCGAAGCGTTCAAGATCATCCTGTCCGACTCCAACGTCGCCGCAGTACTGGTCAACATCTTCGGCGGCATCGTTCGTTGCGACATGATTGCCGAAGGCATCATCGGTGCAGTGAAAGAAGTCGGCGTTAAAATCCCGGTTGTTGTTCGCCTTGAAGGTAACAACGCTGAACTGGGCGCTAAAGTACTGGCAGAAAGCGGTTTGAACATCATCGCGGCTACCAGCCTGACCGACGCTGCTCAACAAGTTGTCAAAGCTGCGGAGGGCAAGTAATGAGCGTCCTGATCAATAAAGACACCAAAGTTATCTGCCAGGGTATTACCGGTTCGCAAGGTAGTTTCCACACCCAGCAAGCCATCGAATACGGCACCCAGATGGTTGGCGGCGTAACACCAGGCAAAGGCGGCACCGAGCACCTGGGCCTGCCCGTGTTCAACACCGTGAAAGAAGCGGTAGAAGCCACTGGCGCCACTGCCAGCGTGATCTACGTTCCAGCTCCTTTCTGCAAGGACTCGATCCTGGAAGCGGCGTTCGGCGGCATCAAGCTGATCGTCTGCATCACCGAAGGCATCCCTACCCTGGACATGCTGGACGCTAAAGTTAAGTGCGACGAGCTGGGCGTAGTCCTGATCGGCCCTAACTGCCCAGGCGTGATCACCCCAGGCGAATGCAAGATCGGCATCATGCCAGGTCACATTCACTTGCCAGGTAAAGTCGGTATCGTTTCCCGTTCCGGCACCCTGACCTACGAAGCTGTAAAGCAGACCACTGACGCCGGTTTCGGTCAGTCGACTTGCGTCGGCATCGGCGGTGACCCGATCCCAGGCTCCAACTTCATCGACATCCTGAAGCTGTTCCAGGAAGACCCGAAGACCGAAGCGATCGTGATGATCGGTGAGATCGGCGGTTCGGCTGAAGAAGAAGCGGCTGCCTACATCAAGGCACACGTGACCAAGCCGGTTGTTTCCTACATCGCTGGTGTGACTGCCCCTGCGGGCAAGCGCATGGGCCATGCTGGCGCAATCATCTCTGGCGGCAAAGGCACTGCAGACGAGAAATTCGCTGCACTGCAAGACGCAGGCGTTAAAACCGTGCGTTCGCTGGCAGACATCGGCAAGGCCCTGGCCGAGCTGACCGGTTGGGCTGTCAAGTAAGCCTCGCGCTTAGCTGACGCTTCACCACACAAAGGCCACCTTCGGGTGGCCTTTGTGCATTCTGTGTCTGCGATATGGCCCTTCTGTAGGAGCGAGCTTGCTCGCGAAAAACGTCAACGATAACGCGTGCTCTCTGAATGAACGCGGCGCCTGTGAGTTTTTCGCGAGCAAGCTCGCTCCTACAAATAAACTGTATGGGCAAATTAAGTATGAAAACGCGACATTCAAATGTCGCTTATCGGACAGTTCGCCCCGCAACAGTGCGTTTGTCAGCCTGATTCTGTACTCTAGCCGCCTCTTTATGCGTCCGCGTCCCAAAAGGAAGCTGCGCGCTAGACCGGTCGGTCCCCACAAGGGCCGGCAGCATTTCCCTCATCCATAGGGAAGCCCTCTCTAAATTCCGATTCAGTAGTGTGGTATTTCCTCAAATGAAAGTGTTGAAAAGCCAGGATATCCTGGCGCTGGGCTTTATGACCTTTGCCCTGTTCGTGGGCGCCGGCAACATCATCTTCCCGCCTATCGTGGGTTTGCAGTCCGGGCCGCATGTGTGGATGGCGGCGCTGGGCTTCCTGATCACCGCAGTCGGTTTGCCGGTGGTCACCGTGATCGCCCTGGCCAAGGTCGGTGGTGGCATGGACGCGCTGAGCAGCCCGATTGGCAAGATTGCCGGTGGCCTGCTGGCGGCAGCGGCCTACCTGGCAGTGGGCCCGCTGTTTGCGACCCCACGCACCGCAACAGTATCGTTTGAAGTGGGCCTGGCGCCCTTGACCGGTGAAAGCCCGTTGGCGTTGTTCCTCTACAGCTCGGTGTATTTCCTGGTGGTGTTCTTTGTCTCCCTGTATCCAGGGCGACTGCTGGACACCGTGGGCCGTTTCCTGGCGCCGCTGAAGATCATCGCCCTGGCTATCCTCGGTATCGCTGCGTTTGCCTTGCCCGCCGGTGAGGTGGGGGTTGCCACGCCGGAATACGTTGCCGCGCCGTTCTCCCAAGGCTTTATCAATGGTTACCTGACCATGGATACCCTGGGCGCCCTGGTGTTCGGCATTGTGATCGTCAACGCTATCCGCTCCCGTGGCGTCGAGTCGCCCAAGCTGATCACCCGTTACGCGATCATTGCCGGGCTGATTGCCGGCGTGGGCCTGGCACTGGTGTACGTCAGCCTGTTCCGTCTGGGTTCGGGCAGCCATGCCGTGGCCGCGGGTGCCAGCAATGGCGCGGCGGTACTGCACGCCTATGTGCAATACACGTTCGGCTCCCTGGGTAGTGGTTTCCTCGCCGTGCTGATTTCCCTGGCATGCCTGGTGACCGCCGTGGGCCTGACCTGTGCCTGCGCCGAGTACTTCAGTAAGATCCTGCCGCTGTCCTACAAGACCCTGGTGGTGATCCTGGCACTGTTCTCGCTGTTTGTGTCCAACCTGGGCTTGACCAAACTCATTGCCTTCTCGATCCCGGTGCTGACCGCGATCTACCCGCCGTGCATCGTGTTGGTGGCCTTGAGCTTCTGCAAAGGGTTCTGGCAGGAACAGGGCCGTATCGTCGGCCCGGTGATGCTGGTGTCGTTCATCTTTGGCTGCATCGACGCACTCAAGGGGGCGGGCCTGGCGGGTTGGATGCCTACGCAACTGGTAAACCTGCCGTTGAGCGAACAAGGCTTGGCGTGGCTGGTGCCGTCGGTGATGACGTTGGTGGTGGCTGTGGTGATCGACCGTATGCTGGGCAAGCGTAGCGAAGCGATCGCTTAAAACCTCTGACTTATACGCTGCAATTAAAAAGCCCCGGATCAAATGATCCGGGGCTTTTTTTGTACGCAGTGCCAAGCCAGGATGCCTGTTTCAGGGTATCGGGAACTTGCTCTTTGTCGAATCCACTCCCATGTTCCTCAAATATTCCTGGGCGGGCCTTAAATCGCTTTTTTTGGGTAGATAGTGTCCAGAGACATCGGAAAGGTGGAATTTCCCGAAGGCGTCTTTCCTTATATAGCCTGCGCTGACTACCTTTTCTGATTGGCCACTGCCAGCACCGATTTCCGCGATGGCAGGATGTGATAACCATTTTGGCGGTGCACTTTTGTCGATAGTACCGATGATCAGTTGGTTGTCTTGAGTGAAGACGAACTTGCTGACTGTATCGGGTTTCAATACAACCTTCAGGTCATCCGGCTTTGTGATGCGAACCAGTTCCGCTCGGGCCGCTCGGGGGTTCAATGCCGCTCCGGCCAGATGCAGCTCGGCGTTCAGGTCACGAGCCCTGGTATTGACCAGCACTGCAAGTGGTTTTCGAATGGGCGGCTCTATTCGCGAACTGCCGGAGGTGGAGGAGCTGCTTGCAGGCACTAGGTTTTCCGCCGAGGAGGCAGAATGAGGCTGCGGTAGGGGGGCTAGCGTTTGAGGTAGTTTGGCGCCTCCCGGCAAACCGGTTAGCACCCATTCGCCGTTCCCTTTGTTCAAAAGCGTAGCCACCCGACGCTTTGTCTCGGGGTTTATAACGTTTACAAATCCTGATTCGAATTTGAACGCTGGGCTTATTTGATAGACCCTGCTCACGTCTGAGTTATCGGCGTAACGGATCAACCATTTTTCACCGACTTGTTGTGGCCCGGTGGCGCTGAGCGGTTTTCCTGCCAGTAGCTGATTATCCAGTGCGTACGCGGCGAGGTCCCCACGGTTCTGTACAGGGTGGGCCGGGTTCGGCAATTGAGTCGGGATGCTTGAGGGGCGGCCGGCCGATATCGACGTACCCGGAACCGGTACGACGTGACCGCTTGGCGTACCGTTTGTACCTGCCGTGATTGTCAGTCGCTGTTGGAGCGTGCGCCCAGGGGTTCTGAACACTGGGCGCAACGGGGTCCTTTTGAGTAAAGGGATACCCGACGCAGCCATGGCGAAGTCGTTGTACACCGCCCCCCAGCGTCCCGGTTGGGTGAGGAGCTTGGGCAGGCTTTGTCCGGGTGTACGCAACGTTCTTAGCGCAGCCTTGGAGAGCCTGTTGGTGGCTGACATACCAGCGTTGACCGGGATGAGGCTTAGAACGAATTGGGCTATGTCTGCGGCGAACATTAATTTGTTGGCTGTGGATCGGGCCGATATCTCTGCGCTGGTTGTCATCCCAACCGACGCTCTCCCTCTGAGTAACCCCACCTCCTGCATGTACAGGTTTTCAGTGATGCTACCTTTGAACGGCTTCAGCCGGATGCCCGCTTCATGGTCGGCCGCGAATTTCTTGAGCCACGTGCCGAGCTGAGGCAAAAACAGGGTGTCGTGAATATCGTATCGATCAACAGGTGATACCCGCTGATCCATGTAGGACATCCACTCGGACGTGTTCAGCAGCGCGTTAAGTTGATCCTCGTCCACAATTTCTCTGAAAGGACGTCCGTCGGGAGCATCCGGGCTGTACAGCACCAGCGAGGGGTGGTTGGTCGGTTTGATGACCATCATGCCCTGGACGGGTTTGCCGTTCAGGACCACTCTATGCGAGACGATGGACGCACCATTCACGATTGGCCAGGTGGTGGAGTCGCTATGCTCAAGTGTCGCTTCGATCCATTGTTCGGCGATTTTTTGCCTGTTCAGATAGGCGTCGGGATCCAGGCTGGTGATGAACGCGTCCTTGGCCATCCTTGCCTTCAGATGGTTTTTCCACGCGTCGGGCAGCACCCTGGCTTCGTCGGAGGTGGCAGTGGGGCTGAGTGTGTCATCCAGTAGTTTGAGGTATTTGCCGCCCACATCGGTTTGGCTGATCAGGTCCTCGAGAAACGGCTTATCCAGGGTCAGCAGGTATTTTCCATTGGCACTTACGACGCGAGCGGCCCAGGTGCTCGTCGGCGAGCTTTCATGCCATGGCGTTGTGTTCATGAGCGTCAGGTCGGTAAGCGATCGGGTGTGGATCTGCGGCTTTGGCGCGTTTGCGGAACCTAAAAGGCCGCGATTGCTCGACTGCTGTGTGGTCATCTGAACCATCACGTGGTCAGGGTCTATTTCCTCGTGCTGGTAGCGGTCCGGCAGCTTGGCTTTCAACGCCTGGGCCAGCAACTGTTTGGCGAAAATGTTGGGGGCCGGGATGTTTGCCAATAGCGCTTGCAAGTGCGTAAGGCTTGTATCCTGTGCTTCCTCCAGCTCCCTATAGCTCGTTTCTTGTTGGGGAGTCAGTTCTTTAAGCCATTGTGGCTGCAGTTTGTTGTGCAGTTGTTCATTGCGTGCGAGCAGGGCATTACTGCCATCGAAATGCAGTGAAAGATCCGCTGCATCATTGATGGTTTCGACAGTTTGGGCAGAGAGCAACGACGGTGTGCGAGAGGAGCCAGCTTCGGCTTGCGCTTGGGCGAACCCGGCCCGCATGGTTTCATTGACCTCGTCAGCCTGTCGCTGCAACAACTGGGGAAAGGTTTGTGCCACGACGTCGCCGCAGACGGGGGCGAACCCCAGCATTAAATCATCACCCCACGGAGGGTTTCGACTGTGCTCTACCGACACCGGTAGACTTTTGAGTAGCAGGTTGGCCTTCTCGTCATCATTATCGATTCTCTGCATCAATGCTTCGCGGGCTTTGCCAGGGCTCGCGAACTCCTCGAAACCGTCCCCGGGGGTATAAAGCACTACAGGCCCGGTGGTGTCATCCAGCCCGATATTACGGGTGTCACTTGCGGCGTAAGGTGCCTCGGCCGACGAGCCGTCGCTGCGAGTGATAAGAAAACAACCGGCTAAAAATGCGCCGTTGGCGGAGTTGTCATCTATCCGGATCGGATACACCCCAGGCCGATCCCCTGCGGGAAGTTCGCGCTCGCGTGCTTCAAGGGTGGGGTACTGAAAGGCGGTGTCGATCAACTTTTTGCCAGCCTCGCTGAGGGTTCCGTCTTCAACCCGCAGGGCTGCCTCGGTGGAAAGCATTTGCCGATGCAGGGCGAGCAGTTGGGCTGAACGTGATGGCTGCTTGGAAGAGCCTACGGGTGATCTTTTCCAGTAGCTACTGAGCGCGCCTGAAAAGCGGGTTGCGATATCGTATGCAAGCGTCAGCAGGGAACCCTGATGCTCCAGCCTGGTTTGGGGAGCACCCGCAGGTCCGTCAATGTAAAAGCCCGTTTGTATGTCGGCACTGTGCTCTTCAGTGTTGGGCGTGCCAGTGACGGCGTTTATGTGGACTTGCGCGACTTTTTCGAGCAATGCCTCCGATAAGCTTTGCGTAGAAATCAGCACGGGCTCTGCCGGCGGCTGTTTTCGATAGGTGTTGACGTGGATAATGTTCGGGTCGATTGATGTGAGCTGGGGAAAGGCTTTTTTCAACTGAGCCTGGGTGAAGCGTTGGAATGTCATCTGCTGACTGAGTAAATCAATAATTTTCTGGTTGTACGCCTGATGCTGCTCAATCAATTGGGATTGCGCGGCGACTGCGTTCGGCCCTGTATCATTGGCAACGACTGGCTTTATGCCGGCTACTTGGATTTTGATCCGATCATCCGGGTCTAGTCCCAACGGCTTGGGCTGAGGGTGATGCGATAAAGGCGGGTGTTGCGTTGTCGATTCAGAGGCTGTGCCCACGGACAGCTGGATCGCTTGCGGCGCAGGTGTTTGGCTGACAGAGAGAGACGTTGAGCGCATTTAACATCCTAAGGATAGATATGCAGTTCCTTCCGCCTGAGAAATGATCAAGGCTTCGTGCCCTGGGGCCAACTAAGTGAGTGGAGGCGTCCTATTGGTTCCAAGGCCGAACTCATGTACATCTGGAAACAGGAATTCTCATGAAAGACAGGTAGTACGGCCGGGGTTTTGATATTTGTTGCACAACTCACCGGGCTCACATTTAGAAGGACCCGCATGTCGTTCGTCGAAACCAATCAAGTCCACCTGCTTGCCGCACTGTGGTTCATTCTCTGCTGGGGCGGCTATACCCGTTATGCCACCTGGAAAGCTCGAGATACGGCCTGCCTGGCCAGCGTGTTGCACCTGTACCGTGAAGACTGGATGCGCCGCATGCTGTTGCGCGATAACCGCATCGCCGATGCCAGCGTGATCGGCAACCTGGAGCGTAATGCCTCGTTCTTTGCCTCCAGTACCTTGATCATCCTTGCGGGTATCCTGACCGTGCTCGGTGCTTCGGAGCGGGCGGTGTCGTTGCTGGCAGACATTCCGATGGTGCAGCAGGCGTCCCAGGGCATGTCGGAGGTCAAGTTGCTGTGCCTGGCCCTGGTATTTGTCTATGCGTTTTTTACTTTCAGCTGGTGCATGCGCCAGTACAACTTCGCGGCGGTGCTGGTGGGCTCGGCGCCGATGATTGGTGAACGACATGTGTCGGAGCAGGAGCGCAATGCATTTGCCTTGCGGGCGGCGCGGGTGATTTCGATGGCGGCCAACCAGTTCAACTTTGGCCTGCGTGCGTATTACTTCGGCATGACCATGCTGGCCTGGTTTGTCAGCCCCTGGTTGTTCATGTTGATGAGCAGCGGGGTGGTGCTGGTGCTGTACCGCCGCGAGTTCCATTCCGATGTATTGCAGGTGATGGTGTATACCCCGACCGATATGCCAGCAGTCGACGCTGTAAAAGAGGGCGCATCGTAGCGCTGGCAGTAAATCGCAGACAAAGAAAAGCCCGCTTAGTCAGCGGGCTTTCTTTTTGCTGCAATACAGCTTCAAACCCTGCGATTACTGCTTGGCAGGTTCTGCAGGTGCGGCAGGCGCAGCTTCTTTTGCAGCAGCTTCGTTCGATTCGGCCTGAGCTTTGGCAGCTTCGGCGTTTTCTTTCGCAGCGTCGTTCACTTTATCCTGTGCTTTAGCCATATCTTGCTGAGCTTGCTCAGCATGTGCAGCAGCGTCTTGGGCTTTGTCTTCGGATTTCTTGTCGCAGGCAGCCAGACCGAGAGCAGCGGCCAGCATCATGGAAATAGCTAATGTCTTACGCATGGGGTGTTTCTCCTTATTGAAGATATCTACTGGCCTTTCGAACCCAAGGGGCCAGCATTAGTTCCTTATGTCCCACAGATATATAGCATGTTTCGTACAGGAACTTTACCCAGTCATTCCAATCCGCCGAATTCACACTAATAAGAGTCTAAAAACAATGACCGTAAACCCTTTGTTGGAGCGTGCCGTGCGCTTCGTTTCGGCCCTGCGCCATTGCCAGGTGCTGGGTGTGGCGGTGCATGAAGCCAGCGAGGAGGGCATGACCCTCGTACTGCCTTATGGGCCGCATATTGTCGGTGATCCCCTGACCGGGGTGATCCACGGCGGCGCGCTGACCTCCTTGATGGACACCGCTTGCGGCATGGCGACCCTGTGCGTATTGCCCGAGTTCGAGGTGTGCCCCACCCTGGACCTGCGTATCGACTACATGCATCCCGCCGAACCCCATAAGCCGGTGTATGGCTTCGCGCAATGCTACCGGGTCACCACCGACGTGATCTTCACCCGTGGCGTTGCCTATCAGGATGACCCGCAACAACCTATCGCCCATGTGGTAGGCACGTTCATGCGCATGGGCAAGCGCCTCAAAGGGACTCAAGGCTTGGGCACTGTCATCAAGGGAGAACAGGCATGACGCATCGGTTCAAGACGCGCCTGGAGCAAGCCCTCGATCGTGGCGACTACGATGCGCTGCTCGAGCTGGTGCCCTATGCCAGGCTGATCGGCATCGAATGCACCCGCCTGGGGGATGAGTTGCTGTTTCGCCTGCCGGCCAGCAAGGACAATATTGGTAACCCCATATTGCCAGCGTTGCATGGCGGGGTGATCGCCGGCTTCATGGAGCTGGCAGCCGCCATGCACCTGCTGGTGTTCACTGGCGCTCCGGGCCTGCCGAAAATCATCGACTTCTCCCTGGATTACCTGCGCGCCGGCCAGTTTCGGGACACCTATGCCAAGTGTCAGGTATGGCGCCAGGGCCGGCGCGTGGCCAACGTGGCGATTACCGCTTGGCAGAGCACGCCGGCCGAACCGATTGCCACTGCCCGGGCACATTTCAAAATTGAGGAATTGGTCCGCCCTTGAAATCCTGGGCTTAGTCCCCAACTTTGATGACAACCCGCCGCCAACCCTCAAGGGCGCGGCCACTGCCATCCAATTGGAGTTTGATGACCATGAGTGTGGAAACTCAAAAGGAAACCCTGGGCTTCCAGACCGAGGTGAAGCAACTGCTGCACCTCATGATCCATTCGCTGTATTCCAACAAGGAAATTTTCCTTCGCGAATTGATCTCGAACGCCTCTGACGCTGTCGATAAATTACGTTTCGAAGCCCTGTCCAAGCCCGAGTTGCTGGAAGGCGGCGCGGAACTCAAAATCCGTGTGAGCTACGACAAAGACGCCAAGACCGTCACCCTCGAAGACAACGGTATCGGCATGAGCCGTGACGATGCGATCACCCACCTGGGGACCATCGCCAAGTCCGGCACCGCAGATTTCATGAAGAACCTGTCGGGCGACCAGAAAAAAGACTCTCACCTGATCGGCCAATTCGGTGTGGGCTTCTATTCGGCCTTCATCGTCGCCGACAAGGTTGAAGTATTCAGCCGCCGCGCCGGCCTTGACGCCAGCGAGGGCGTGCACTGGGCTTCCAAGGGCGAGGGCGAATTTGAAATCGCCACTATCGACAAGGCTGACCGTGGCACGCGCATCGTGCTGCACCTGAAAGCCGGTGAAGACGAATTCGCCGATGGCTGGCGTCTGCGCAACATCATCAAGAAGTACTCCGACCACATCGCGTTGCCGATCGAGTTGCCCAAGGAACAGACCGTTGCCGAAGGCGAAGAAGCCCCTGCGGTGGAGTGGGAAACCGTCAACCGCGCCAGCGCCCTGTGGACCCGTCCGCGTACCGAGATCAAGGACGAGGAATACCAGGAGTTCTACAAGCACATCGGGCACGACTACGAGAACCCGCTGAGCTGGAGCCACAACAAGGTTGAAGGCAAGCTCGAATACAGCTCGCTGCTCTACGTACCGGCCCGTGCTCCGTTCGACCTGTACCAGCGCGAGGCGCCAAAAGGCCTGAAGCTGTACGTGCAGCGCGTGTTCGTAATGGACCAGGCGGAATCCTTCCTGCCGCTGTACCTGCGCTTTATCAAAGGTGTGGTCGACTCCAACGACCTGTCGCTGAACGTGTCGCGGGAAATCCTGCAGAAAGACCCGATCATCGACTCCATGAAGTCGGCGCTGACCAAGCGCGTACTCGACATGCTGGAAAAGCTGGCGAAGAACGAGCCTGAGCAATACAAGAGCTTCTGGAAAAACTTCGGCCAGGTCATGAAAGAAGGCCCGGCGGAAGATTTTGCCAACAAGGAAAAAATCGCCGGTTTGCTGCGTTTTGCCTCGACTCAAGGCGAAGACGGCGAGCAGGTTGTGTCCCTGGCTGACTACCTGGCACGTGCCAAGGAAGGTCAGGACAAGATCTACTACCTGACCGGCGAAACCTACGCCCAGGTCAAGAACAGCCCGCACCTGGAAGTCTTCCGCAAGAAAGGCATCGAAGTGCTGCTGCTGACCGACCGTATCGATGAGTGGCTGATGAGCTACCTCACCGAGTTCGACGGCAAAACCTTCGTCGACGTGGCCCGTGGTGACCTGGACCTGGGTAACCTGGACTCCGAAGAAGAGAAGAAAGAAGCCGAAGAAGTCGCCAAGTCCAAAGAGGGCCTGGTTGAGCGCATCAAGGCTTCCCTGGGCGAAGCGGTGAGTGAAGTGCGGGTTTCCCACCGCCTGACCGATTCCCCGGCGATCCTGGCTATCGGCGAGCAGGACCTGGGTATGCAGATGCGCCAGATCCTCGAAGCCAGCGGCCAGAAAGTGCCGGATTCCAAGCCCATCTTCGAATTCAATCCGTCTCACCCGCTGATCGAGAAACTCGATGGCGAGCAGAGCGAAGAGCGGTTTGGCGACCTGTCGCACATCCTCTTCGACCAGGCCGCCCTGGCAGCCGGCGACAGCTTGAAGGACCCGGCCGCGTATGTGCGCCGACTGAACAAGCTGTTGGTTGAATTGTCGGTTTAACACCGTTGTAGAAAAACCCGCTTCGGCGGGTTTTTTCGTTCTGGCTCTACTGTAGGAGCGAGCTTGCTCGCGAAGAACGTCAACGATAACGCGCAAATGCTGAATGAGCGCGGTGATCTCACGTTTTTCGCGAGCAAGAACTAGGCGTCCCCCTCGCTCCTACAGGGAGCATCGTCAATCCATCTGAATTGGAGAAAATGATGAGCCAAGTCACTGTACGTTCCGTGGTCTATCAGATTGATGGCCAGTCTTATGAAAGCCGTCTGGCATTCGATGCCAGCCACAAGGGCCCGTTGCCGGGACTGCTGATGGCGCCGAACTGGATGGGCGTGAGTGCGGGGGCCGAAGAGATTGCGAAGGCCGTTGCCGGCAAAGGCTACGTGGTGCTGATTGCCGACCTCTACGGGCAAAACGTACGTCCTTCAAATGGCGATGAAGCGGGCGCGGCGATGATGCCGTTGAAGAATGATCGCCCGTTGCTGAACAAGCGCATGCAAGCCGCCTTCGAGCAACTGCAAGGCCAGGTTGAAGCCGCGGTGGACACGTCCAAACTGGCCACCTTCGGCTTCTGCTTTGGCGGTTGCTGCGCCCTGGAACTGGCCCGTACCGGCGCGCCGCTGAAGGCTGCCGTGTCGTTCCATGGCACTCTGGATACACCGAACCCCGCAGACGCGAAGAACATTAAGGGTTCAGTGCTGGTGCTGCATGGCGCCTCGGACCCGTTGGTGCCCAAAGAGCAACTGCCAGCGTTCGAAGATGAAATGAACGCGGCGGGTGTGGATTGGCAGTTGCTCAGCTACGGCGGCGCGGTGCATTCCTTCACCGACCCCCATGCCAATGTGCCGGGCAAGATGATGTACGACGCCAAGACCGCCGCACGGGCTTTCCAGTCGATGCATAACTTGTTGGATGAAGTGTTCAAGGGCTGATGCTTCGGCGCCTGTTCGGGCCTCTTCGCGAGCAAGCCCGCTCCCACATTTGAGTGCGTTCACAGATCGAAATGTGGGAGCGGGCTTGCTCGCGAATGCTATCTAACAGGCAACTCGATTCTTTCTGACTCCCCCGGCACAGTGGGCCAATCCCCAGCCGCCCAACGCTGTCTCGCCTGCTCGATCACAGCCGGGTCGCTCGCCACAAAATTCCAGTTGATCCGCCGTGGCCCATCCAGCGGTGCCCCGCCAAATACCATCAGGTGGCAATCACTCTCGGCATACAGAGTCATCTCCTGCCCAGTCGGCAATACCACCAAGCTGTTGACCTCCAGGGCTTCACCGTCCAATTGCACCTCACCCTCCAGCACATACACCGCGCGTTCCTCATGTTCATCAGGAATCAACAGGGTGGTGGCGGTTTGCATCTGTACCTCGGCATACAGCGTCGGCGACAGCACCGGCACCGGTGATCTGAGGCAAAAGCCATCACCGGCGATCAAACGCACCTGCACGCCGAGGTTATCGCTCATCGGCAAGCTTGCGGCTGGGTGGTGGCTGTAGTGTCCGGGCCCGGTCTCGTGGTCCTTGGGCGAGGCCAGCCACACCTGCAGGCCATGCAGGTTGAAACCCCTGGCCTTGACCGCTTCAGGTGTGCGCTCGACGTGGGCAATCGCGCTGCCGGCGGTCATCCAGCTGACATCGCCGGCTTGCACCACCTGGTCCGAGCCAAGGCTGTCCTTGTGCTGCAAGGTGCCTTCAAACAGGTAGGTGAGGGTGGACAGGCCGATGTGGGGATGCTGGCGGATATTCATGCCGTTACCCGGTGCGTAGCGGGTCGGCAGCATATGGTCGAAAAATACAAAGGGACCGACGCTGCGGCATTCACGCGAGGGCAGGGGCCGCAGGATAGGCTGGCCTTCTACATCTTCGAGGCGAGGGCGAATCACGGTGAGGGTGGTCATGGGCATCCCAGTCTGAGCGGGTTGGATGCTTTGAGCATAACCCGCTCGATGGGAAGTTGGGGCTATTGGCTGAAGGCGCCTTCCGACAATTTCGTCTCGATAGTGACTTCGGCGGTGGTCATCAGCTTATGTACCGGGCACTTATCGGCCACGCGATGCAGTTCATCGCGCTGGGCGTCGGTGAGTACGCCCTTGAGGGTCAGCTTGACGTTGAGTTTGTATTTACCCTTTTGCTCTTCGTCGCTGTCGTGAGTGACCTCCACGGTCACGCCGGTCAGCGGGATATCTTTTTTCTGCGCGTAGAGCCTTACGGTCAAGGCTTTGCACGACGCCAGCGCAGCATCGAAATAATCGTGGGGGGAGGGCGCCGAATCGTCACCGCCCAGGCTCTTGGGCAGGTCGGTAAACAGCTCGTGATTATTGATATTCACGCTGTGACGGAAGTTTTCAGCGTTCAGCGTATTAACGGTAACAGGCATGGCAAACCTCATAAGGGCGCAGGATGAAGGTCATGCAGTTATAGAGCATGCTGGCACCCCAGTGTTCCGGTTTTTTCCATGCTGAACCCTGAAGGCTGGCGCAAGGTCTACCCGTTTCAACCCTTATTGAGGTTTTACCGTGTCTGGAGCCCGCCTGAGTCTTGCCTTGTTGCTCGCCGCCAGCAGCCTTGTCGCGCAGGCCCGTGACTATGCCTACAGCGACGCGCACCTGCACTACGTGGATTTTTTCCAGGAAACCGCCGGCATGGACAAGCTGCTCAAGGCCATGGCGGACAACCGCATTGAGCACGTCATGATTTCCGGGATTCCCGTGGCCAAGAAATGGCACGAAGACGAGCCCAAGCGCCCGCGCTATTACGCCGGTGACGACGCCGATGCCTATTGGTACAGCGCCACGGATGTGGTCGTCGCGGCGGCGGTCAATAAACTTTCCCCCGAGCAACGCCAGCACTTTCATCCCTTCCTCGCCGGTTTCAATCCCAACGACAAAAACTCCGCCGCCCACATCCAGCGTATGCTCGACCTCAACCCAGGGCTGTGGCAGGGCATCGGTGAAGTGTTCACCCGGCACGATGACCTTACCGCCCTGACCTCCGGTGACACCCCGCGCGCCAATAACGAAGCCATGACGCGCATCTATCACCTGGCGGCCGAAAACGACCTGCCGGTGATGCTGCACTCCAACATCACCTCCAAACGTGAGCGCAACCCGCTGTACCTGGCGGAAGTCGAACAGCCGTTACGCAATCACCCGCACACGCGTTTTATCTGGGCCCATGCGGGTACCAGCAAGGAAATTCACCGTCATCAGGTGCAGATGGACTTTTTGTTGCCTACCCTGACGCGCCTGCTTGAGGCGTACCCCAACCTGTATATCGACCTGTCCTGGAGCATGCTCACGCCCTATCTGCTGGATGACGCCGGCAAGCCACGGTCGCAATGGGTTGCGCTGGTGGAGCGCTTCCCGGATCGCTTCATGCTCGGCTCCGATGTTGTGGGGCGCTTCAATAAGTTGGGCAAGGAGATGCGCCGTTTCGATCCTTTCCTCGATGCGTTGCCCGAAGACGTTGCCCACAAGGTTGCGCGCGACAACTTCCTCGCCATCCTGCCCAAGCCGCATGGCGATGGCGACGCGCCTTGATATCGCGTTTTGATCTTACGCCAATGACCTGAGGTGCCGATAACGTCCAAGAGACCCGCTGCAGGTGGATGCAGTACTTTTGGAAGGAACCCTGGCATGAATATCCGCAGTTTGAATATCGCCCCTCGCGCCGGCCTGGGCTTTGGTGTGCTGGCGTTGATGGTGTTCGTCTTGGGCGGCTTTGCCCTGTTGCAGATGGCCAATATGCGCCAGCAGTCGGACCAGGTGGAGACCAACTGGCTGCCCAGCGTGATGGCGGTGGGGGAGATGAACCAGGATGTGTTGCGCATTCGGGCGCTGACGTTGCGCTTGTTGGTCAACCGCGACCCCCAGGCGGTGGCGCAGAACGAGCAGAAAATTGCCGAGATCAAAACCGGTTTGCACCACGCTGAAGGCGTGTACGAGGCATTGATCGTCTTGCCTGAGGAGCGCGTGCTGTTTGATCGCTTCAAGGTCGAGGAGCAGCAGTACCTGCAACGCCAGGAGCAGGTGGTGGGCTTATCCAAGGCCAATCGGCTGGAGGAGGCCATTGCGGTGGTCAATGGCGAAATGAATCAGATGGCTGACCAGATGGCCGTGACGCTGCGTGAGTTGGTCAATCTGAACAAGTCCAGCGCCAACGAGGCCGCCCGGCTGGCACAGCAGGTGTTCAGCCAGTCGCGGGTCTGGGTGATGACCATGATTGGCGTCACGGCGTTGGTCACGATTGGCCTGGCGGTGTGGCTGACACGCAGCATCGTGCTGCCGCTGGCACAGTCGTTGAAAGTGGCCCAGGGCGTTGCCAGTGGCGACTTGACGGGCGACATCAGGCTCAGTGGCAGCGACGAGCCGGCGCGCTTGCAACAGGCGCTCAAGCGCATGCAGGAGAGCTTGCGCGACACTATCCGGCGCATATCAGAATCGTCGAACCAATTGGCGTCGGCTTCCGAAGAGCTCAGTTGCGTCACCGAGGATGCGACCCGTGGTTTGCACCAGCAGAACCAGGAAATCGAACAGGCGGCCACGGCAGTCAATCAGATGACGGTGGCGGTGGAGGAGGTGGCGAGCAATGCCGTGGCCACTTCCCAGGCGTCTCGCGAATCCGACCGGATTGCCCAGCAAGGGCGTGAGCAGGTGCAGCAGACGGTGGTGTCGATTGAAGCCCTCGCGACCGATGTGACCGCCAATGTGACCCAGGTCGAAGCGCTGGCGCAAAAGGTCTATGGCATCAGCACAGTGCTGGATGTGATTCGCTCGATTGCCGAGCAAACCAACTTGCTGGCACTGAACGCGGCGATTGAAGCGGCGCGAGCGGGGGATGCCGGGCGCGGGTTTGCGGTGGTAGCCGATGAAGTGCGGGCCTTGGCCCATCGCACGCAACAGTCGACCCAGGAAATCGAGCAGATGATCAGCGGGATTCAGCAGGGCACCGACCAGGCTGTCAGCTCGATGCAGCAGAGCAATACTCGGGCGCGCTCCACACTGGATATCGCCAAATCGGCGGGCATGGCCCTGGAAGAGATTGCCTCGGCATTCACCTTGATCAACGAACGCAACCTGGTAATCGCCAGTGCCTCGGAGCAGCAGGCGGCGGTGGCGCGGGAGGTGGATCGTAACTTGATGAATATCCGCGACCTGGCGCACCAGACATCGACCGGGGCCAATCAGACCAGTGCAGCGAGCCAGGAGTTGTCGCGGTTGGCGGTGGATCTGAATTCGATGGTGGCGCGGTTTTCGGTGTAGGGCGGGGAACCGGGTTGGCCCAATCGCAGGCAAGCCAGCTCCCACACTGGGCCGTATTCCTTCAGGATGAACGCGGTCGAACATGGGAGCTGGCTTGCCTGCGATGAAGGCGACGCGGTTTCAAATCAAAGCGCAAAAAAAAGCCCCGAACCAGTCGGGGCTTTTTCGTGTGATCAACCTGCGGGCTTACTTACCCTGCCAGCGCTTGAGTACCAAGGTGGCATTGGTGCCACCGAAGCCAAAGCTGTTGCTCATCACGGTGTCGATCTTGGCGTTTTCAACGGTCTTGGTCAGGATTGGCATATCGGCCACAACCGGATCAATCTCGTCGATGTTGGCCGAGCCGGCCATGAAGTTGCCTTCCATCATCAGCAGGCAATAGATCGCTTCGTGAACGCCAGCGGCGCCCAAGGAGTGACCCGACAGGCTCTTGGTGGAGCTGATTTTCGGAGCCTTGTCGCCAAATACCGCACGCACGCCTTCCATTTCCTTGGCATCGCCGACCGGGGTCGAGGTGCCGTGGGTGTTCAGGTAGTCGATTGGGGTGTCGACGGTGGACATTGCCATCTGCATGCAGCGGATGGCGCCCTCACCGCTTGGCGCAACCATGTCGTAGCCGTCGGACGTCGCGCCGTAGCCAACGATTTCCGCGTAGATCTTCGCGCCACGGGCCAGGGCGTGTTCCAGCTCCTCGACCACCACCATGCCACCACCGCCGGCGATGACGAAACCGTCACGCTTGGCGTCGTAAGCGCGGGAGGCTTTTTCTGGGGTTTCGTTGTACTGGGTGGACAATGCGCCCATGGCGTCGAACAGGAACGACTGGCTCCAATGCTCTTCTTCACCGCCGCCGGCAAATACGATGTCCTGCTTGCCCAGTTGGATCTGCTCAACGGCAGTCCCGATGCAGTGGGCGCTGGTGGCGCATGCGGAGGAGATCGAGTAGTTCACACCCTTGATCTGGAATGGCGTAGCCAGGCAGGCGGAAACGGTGCTGCCCATGGTCCGCGTGACACGATAAGGGCCGACGCGCTTCACGCCTTTTTCGCGCAGGATGTCCAGCGCTTCCATTTGGTTGAGGGTCGATGCGCCGCCGGAGCCGGCGATCAGGCCGGTGCGTACGTTCGAAACCTGGTCTTCGCTCAGGCCGGAGTCGGCGATCGCGTCTTTCATGGCCAGGTAGGCGTAGGCGGCAGCGTGGCCGACGAAGCGATAGATCTTGCGATCGATCAGTTCTTCGAGGGGCAGGTCAATGGAGCCGGAAACCTGGCTACGCAGACCCATTTCGGCATATTCCGGGTTGAAGCGGATGCCAGGGCGACTTGCACGCAGGTTAGCGGTGACGGTCTCTTTGTCATTGCCCAGGCAAGAAACGATGCCCAGACCAGTGATAACGACGCGGCGCATGCGGATAACCCTTAAAAGTTGTCAGTGGAAGTGAATACGCCGACCCGAAGGCCTTCGGCAGTATAGATCTCGCGACCGTCGACAGTCACCGAACCGTCGGCGATGGCCAGGTTCAGCTTGCCCTTGAGGACGCGCTTGATTTGAATGTTGTAGGTGACTTTCTTGGCGCTCGGCAGTACCTGGCCAAAGAACTTCACTTCGCCCGAACCCAGGGCGCGACCACGGCCCGGCAGGCCTTGCCAGCCCAGGTAGAAGCCGACCAGTTGCCACATGGCGTCAAGGCCCAGGCAACCTGGCATCACAGGGTCGCCTTCGAAGTGGCAAGCGAAGAACCACAGGTCAGGGGTGATATCCAGCTCGGCGACCAATTCACCTTTGCCGTACTTGCCACCCTCTTCGCTGATATGGGTGATGCGATCCACCATCAGCATGTTCGGGGCGGGCAGTTGCGCGTTACCTGGGCCGAACAGCTCACCGCGACTGCAGCGCAGCAGGTCTTCCCGAGTAAAGGCGTTTTGTTTGGTCATGCGAGCTCCTCAATAATCCCATGCGGCAGGGTAGGGCAAATCTTCCCGAACCGAATGAAGCGTTCATGCCTCATAGCGGCAGCCTACACATAGACTATTGCGTTGTAGTGAAAGTCACAGCGGCAAGGCACTGAATGTACACTTGTTCACTGAAATTTTAAACCGGGCCTGTTTATCAGCCCGTTCGGGTGCCTAAGACTGCCGCACTTTCGTCTTTCACGCCAGTCGCAGTTGGCTGATGGCGCGGCGCTATTGCACCCAGCGCTGCAGGATTTGCTGCAAATCCGTGCGTTTGAACGGCTTGGCCAGGTAATCGTTCATTCCGGCTGCCAGGCAGGCTTCGCGATCGCCCTGCAAGGCGTTGGCCGTCAGGGCGATGATCGGCAGATCGGCGCAACCGGGCAGTTGGCGAATCTGCCGTGTGGCTTCGTAGCCGTCGATCAAGGGCAGGCGACAATCCATCAGGATAGCGGTGAAAATCAGGCTCTCGGCGCTGCGGATCGCCTCGGCGCCGTCCGTGGCCAGGCTGACTTCAAAACCCAGGCTGCGCAGCATCGCTTCGACCACGGTGCGGTTGACCGGGTTGTCCTCTACCAACAGCACGTGGCGCCCATCGCCGGCGCTGGCTTTGCCAAGCGCGTCAGGTGCGGTGACCGGGGCATGCTGCTGGTCAATGGCCAGCGGAATCTCCAAGGTGAACACTGAACCTCGACCTTCTTCGCTCTGGGCGCGCAAGGTGCCACCCATACGTTCGGCCAGGTTGCGCGCAATCGGCAGGCCCAGGCCCGTGCCACCGTAACGCCTGGAAATGGAGCTGTCTGCCTGCTGGAAGGCATCGAACATCAAATCCAGGCGTTCGGCGGAAATACCGATACCGCTGTCGCGTACGGTGCAGGTGAACCACACCAACTCATGGTCCAGGGTTTGCCAGTGGGGCTCCACGGTCACGCTGCCATGTTCGGTAAATTTCAATGCATTGCCGATCAGGTTCACCAGAATCTGGCGGATCCGCGTCGGGTCGCCGCGCACACGCAGAGCCTCCATGCCCATGGGAATGGGCAGTTCCAGGCTCAGCCCGCGCTGCTGGGCGCTGTGCTGGAAAGCCTGGGCGCAGCTGTTGATCAGATCGGCCAGGCTGAACGGAATATGTTCCAGTTCCAGGGCGGCGCGTTCAATGCGTGAGAAATCGAGGATGTCATTGATCACCTTGAGCAAATGCTCGGTGGACTCGCAAGCCAGCGCCGCGTACTCAGTCTGCTCCTCGGTCATCTCCGTGGTTTCCAGCAGTTGCAGCATGCCCAGCACGCCATTCATGGGCGTGCGCAGTTCGTGGCTCATCATCGCCAGGAAATCTGACTTGGCGTTGTTCGCCCGCTCGGCTTCTTCACGGGTCTGGATCAACTGCGCCATGGCTTGTTGCTGTTCGCGACTGGCCTGTTGAAGGCCCTCGGCCAGGTTGTTGATATGCCGCGAGAGGTCGCCCAATTCCGAGTCATCGACGATGGGCAGTGGCGTCTTGTAATCGCCTTGCTGGATGGCCTTGACCGCGTGCCCCATGGCGCTGATCGGCTGTGACAGGCTGGCCGACAAGCGTCGCGCCAGCAGGAAGGTAAACAGCAGGGCAAACAGCGCCAGGACCCCTGCCTTGAACAGGATTTCCTGCTGGCGCTGGCTGAAAGCGTCGTTGGACATGCCCACAATCACCCGCCCCAGGTAGTCCGCGCGGGGTGCCTTGGGTTCGCTGAGGTTGTCCTGGAAAAAGTCATTGTTGAGCTGGATGTGTTGCAGGCGGATCGGTGCCTGGAACACCTTCACCGACAGCGAACGGTCATGCCGCTCGGACGGCTGCTCCACATACACCAAAATGTTCTCGGCGCTGTCCTGGATCTCCAGGAAGCGCACATGGGGTGTGGCCAAGGTCGCACGCAGCAGGGTTTCAAGCACATCGTTGTTGCCGGAAATCACGCCGTACTCAGTGGCAGGCGCCAGCTGGTTGGCGATCAATTGACCGGTGTGGTCCAGCTCCTGGCGCAAGTCCTGAATGCGCACGAAGGTGAAGAAGGTGATGAGCAGCAGGGTCAACAGCAGCGCGGGGCCCAAGGTAATGAGCTGGGTGCGGGTGTTGATATCCCAACGACGGCGCAAGGTCATGGGCGTTGTTCTCCTTCGGCCAGGCGGGCGGCAACGGCGATTTCATCGACCTGTTCGATGCCCAGTGAGCGCGCGACTTGTGGGTTGCCCACGACTTTGAAGTACTGCGGGTAGAGCGTGCTGGGCCAACTGGCCGGCGGCTGGTCCAGCAGTCGGTCCAGTACCGCGAGCCAGTCGGATTGATCGCTGTAGGTGCTGGCCAGGCTGCCGGCCCGCACGAACCCAGCATTGGGCCCCACCAATGGCAGTTGTTGGGCGTAGCTGCTCAGCAACAGGTTTTTTACGGTCTTGGGGTTGTACAGCTGCGGATCGTCGAGGCCCAGTAGCACGTCGCTGTTTTTGAACAGGGTTTGCAGCGGGCGACTGTCGCTGGTGTTGTCCCAGGGCTGGGGCATGATTTCCAGGCCCATGGGTTTGGCGAACTGGATCAGTTCGCGCAGCAGGAATTCGCTATCGACCCCGTACAGCACGCCGACGCGCCGGGCCTGGGGCAGGATATTGGCGATCAGGCGCAGCTGACGTTCCAGCGGCGGGTCGCTCCATAGCAGACTGATTTTTGCCGGGTGGGAGTTGCCCAGGCGTTGTCGGGCCTGCAGGCGGCTGATGCGCAGCACCAGGGTTGGTGGCCCCTGAGCATCCTGCAGGCGCCAGTCCAGACCCGGCAGGTCAAGGAGAATCAGGCGTGTGCTGGCAGGCAGGTGACTGGGCGCTGGCAACTGCTTGAGTGGCGTGAAGCTGACCTGGTCTTCGGGGCGTTGTTGGGCAAGGGCCTGGGTAAAGGCGCGCACGCCGGCGCTGTCTTCGGCGGCCGTCAGCAGAATGTCGGCACTCCACGCCGGCGCTGTCAGCAACAGGCAGACGAGCAGCAGGCCGCGGCGCCAAAACCGTGAAACCAACAAGAGGGTCATCCGTGACTGGTCGGCCATGTCAGAAGTCCAGCTCGGCGCTGAAGTAGAGAACGTGGCGATGGTCGTAGTTGTTGTCGGCCCAGGTGGTGGGCTGGTCATCCAGGCGTTGCTGCAACATGCCCGCCAGCTCCACATTGGCTTTGCCTACGGCAATGCGCTTGGCCACCCGCAGGTCGACCCGCTGGAAGCGATATTGGTTGAGTGCGTCGTCGCCATAGTAGAACAAGGCGCTGGACCAACCCTGGCCCCACTCACGCAGCCAACCGGCCGAGCCACTGTTACGCGCGGTTTGCGCTTTGTCCAGCGGGTTGCTGGAGGTGGCGTCTACATAAGCATAGGTCAGGCGCAGGCGGTCGGCGTCACTCACGCGCCAGTCGAACTGCGACTCGGCACCGCTAAAACGCGAGCTGTTGGCGTTGCTGGCGATGTATTGGTTGTTGCGCAGCGGCGAGCTGATCATGTCGGTGATTTCGTCATAGAACAGCTTCACGTCGACATTCAGCCCCAGCTCGGCAAAGAAGCCGTTGTAGCCCAGTTCGCGCGAACGCATCAACTCTTTGTCGAGGTTGCCAGGGCCGCGCGTCACGACAAAATATTGACCGGCGTTTTGCCCGTAGGTCGGGGAGCTGAGATTGGTGACGCGGTAGCTCCAATTGACGTTGTTCTCGAACATGTCCGGCGAGCGGATTGCCTCGGAGTACACCGCGCGCAAGCCGTGGCGAGGATTGATCAGGTAATTGACCGCCACACGCGGCGTGAGCGAGTTGCCGCTCAGGTGGGTGTCTTCGTACATGGCGCCACCTTGCAGCAGCCAGTGCTCGCTGGCGCGCCATTCCAGGTGGCCGAACAGGCGCCAGGTGGTGTCGTCCAGGGTGCCATTGAAGTAGGTTTCGGAGTCGGCGCGGTCATAGCGGTAATTCATACCGCTGACCAGGCGCAGGCTGTCGGAGAGGCTGAGCGTGTCCTGGATCTCCACGTCGTAGCGGCTTTCGCGGGTGCTTTGGTCGATATCGCCGCACACGCTTTGGTTGGCACCGTTGCGCCACTGGTCCAGCACCTGGTTGGCCAAGGCCTGTTCGGCGGCGTTACCCGGTGGGGCGGAGCCTTGGCTGTAGGTGTCCATGTGCCGTGCCAGCAATTCGGCATAGTTGGGGTTGAGCTGCCATAACTGGGTCAGTTCAGGGCTGAACGAGGCCTTGGCGTCACAGGCTTTCCAGATTTGCTTGCGGTCCCATTGCTGTGCCGAGCCCTGGATATACAGGCTGTGGTCGGGGTTGAAGTCGAAGTTCCAGCGCAGGGAGCCTGCGTAGTCCTTGGCGGTGACATCGGAATTGGTGCCGCCTTCGGTAATTCCGGCAAACACCGGGGTGTAGGTATAAGGGCGCTGGTTGGTGCCTTCCTTGACGTCCAGTTGCCAATCGAGACTTTGTTGCGCGTTCAAGGCCTGGCTCACCGCCAGGCTGAAACGGTTGAGACGACGCCCGTCACGGCGGTCGGCGCCGACCGCGTCGCTGTCAAAACCATCGTCCTGTTGCCCGGACAGAGACAAGCGCAAATCGCCGGTCTCCCAGCCCACACCCTGGCTGGCATAGAAGTCATTGATGCCACGCTCGCCACGGATGACCTTTACCCGCGAGCCGTGGCTGTTGGCTGGCGAGCGGGTGAGGATATTCACCACCGCCATCAGCGCATTGGCACCGTAGCTGACGGTGTTGGGGCCGCGAAAGACCTCGATGCGCTCGATGTCCTCCATGGCCACTGGGATATCGCTCCAATCCACCGTGGCCAGGCCGGCGCGGTAGACCGAGCGACCGTCGATCAGCACCTGCATGCGCCGTGCGTCACTGGCGCTGGTGCCATGGTAATTCACCGACGCCTGGTTGCCGCTGGTGTAGCCGACCATCATCCCCGGGACCAGCCGCAGCAGTTCCGAGATGTCCCGGGCACCGCTGGCCTTGATCAGCTCACTGTCGATCACCGTCATGCTGCCGGGCACGGCGGCGGCCGATTGCTTGAGACGCGTGGCGGTCAAGACCTGCGGCAGCGGCTGGCTGTCGAGGAACAGATCGTCGGCCTGCGAGCAGGTAGCGCACAACAGCACCAACAACAATGATGAGCGAGGAGGAGGGCCCAGATACACGGCACGGCCTTGTTAATTGCGGATAGCCGCCCATGTTAACCGAGGTGCGGCTGTTTGCCAGTCGTCGGACTTGCATTTACTTCGCACGCCTCTGGCATTTTCTGACTCGCGCGAATTGATACGGGGGCTGGCCGCAAGCGGGGCGCCCCGTATAATGCCGCCATCGCCACTGGTATGGATTAACGGATTGCATATGACTGAACAGCGCCCTATTGCGGTCCTGGGAGGCGGAAGTTTTGGTACCGCCGTGGCTAACCTGCTGGCCGAGAACGGTCACGCGGTGCGCCAGTGGATGCGCGACCCCGAGCAGGCCGAAGCCATTCGCGTGCATCGCGAAAACCCTCGTTACCTTAAAGGTATCAAGATTCATCCCGCCGTCGAGCCGGTGACCGACCTGCTGGAAACCCTCACGGCCTGCGACCTGTGCTTTGTCGCGCTGCCTTCCAGCGCCTTGCGCTCGGTACTGGCGCCACACGCCGAACGCTTGGCCGGCAAGTTACTGGTCAGCCTGACCAAGGGCATCGAAGCCCACACCTTCAAGTTGATGAGTGAAATCCTCACCGAAATCGCCCCTCAGGCGCGCATTGGCGTGCTGTCCGGGCCAAACCTTGCTCGGGAAGTCGCCGAGCACGCGTTGACCGCCACCGTGGTCGCCAGTGAAGACGAGGCTTTGTGCGAGCGCGTCCAGGCCGTGTTGCACGGCCGTACTTTCCGGGTCTACGCCAGCGGCGATCGCTTCGGCGTCGAATTGGGCGGGGCCTTGAAAAACGTCTACGCGATCATTGCTGGCATGGCCGTGGCCCTGGGCATGGGCGAGAACACCAAGAGCATGCTGATTACCCGCGCACTGGCCGAGATGACACGTTTTGCGGTGAACCAGGGCGCCAACCCGATGACGTTCCTCGGCCTGGCGGGCGTAGGGGACTTGATCGTCACCTGTTCTTCGCCCAAAAGCCGCAACTACCAGGTCGGGTTCGCCTTGGGCCAAGGGCTGAGCCTGGAGGAAGCGGTGACGCGTCTGGGCGAAGTGGCCGAGGGGGTCAACACCCTCAAGGTCTTGAAGGCCAAGGCCCAGGAAGTGGGCGTGTACATGCCGCTGGTCGCCGGCCTGCATGCGATCCTGTTCGAAGGGCGCACCCTGAACCAGGTCATCGAGTTGCTGATGCGGGCCGAGCCCAAGACCGATGTCGACTTTATTTCCACCAGTGGTTTCAACTGAGGAACGCGTCATGAACGATCCCAAAGCTGCCCCCCCATACGAGTCGATTGTCTTGCGCATCCTGTGGATGCTGGTGTTTGCGCTGGTGTGGCAGGTAGCCCAATTCCTGCTCGGTGCGCTGGTGGTGGTGCAATTGATTTACCGGCTGATCTACGGCGCACCGAACCTGGGCCTGATGAACTTTGGCGACAGCCTCAGCCAGTTCCTGGCGCAGATTGGCCGCTTCGGCAGCTTCCACACCGAGCAAAAGCCCTGGCCGTTCGCCGATTGGCCAACCCCACGCGCCCCCGAAGGCGAAGCGGCCCACAGCGTACCGCCGGCACCGCACCCGGTGCGCGATGAAGAGCCGAAGCTATGAAAGTATGGATTCTGCGTCACGGCGAGGCCCAAGCGCATGCGCGCACGGACGCCGAGCGCAACCTTACCGAGCATGGGCGTGCTGAAGTATTGCGCAGTGCTGCGCACCTGATTGGCCAGCCCTTGGGCGCCATCATTGCCAGCCCTTATGTTAGGGCGCAGCAGACGGCGCAGTTGGTGCGCGATGTGCTGGGGTTTGAGCCTGAGATCTGCACGGTGCCGTGGTTGACGCCCGATGGGGATGTCCAGCGAGTGCTGGAGAAACTCGACACCGACGACGACGTGCTGTTGGTTAGCCACCAACCGCTGGTGGGTAGCCTGATCAGTTTTCTGCAGCATGGACACCAGCGCCAGCCACAGCCGATGTACACGGCCAGCCTGGCGGAGCTTGAGGGTGACTTTCCGTTGGCTGGCTTGATGAGTCTGGTGGATGTGAAGAATCCTTAGGCATCGTGCGACGCTGTGGCGAGGGAGCTTGCTCCCGCGACGGCCTGCCGCCGACGCCTATCTCGCTGACACCCCGCGATCCAATTGTGGGAGCTGGCTTGCCTGCGATGACGACCTGACAGGCGACACTGTTATACCGAGTACATATCCACTCCTGCAGTAACGGCCACTTAGAGTTCAACGGCGGGTCACTTTTGGAAAAGGCCCCGGAATTCCGGCCAGCGTGGTTCGACGGGGCGCCTGAGATCAAGAGCAGATCAAGAGCGTCTCGCTTCGCATCGTGGTGAGCGGCAGGCCGTTTCCTTCGTCTGTGCTATACAGTCAACCAAGCAAGTGCTTGGTTGGCTGTATCTCGGATCACAAAGGAGCGCGTCCCATGCCTGTCGCTTTTCGTTTGCCGTTGCAGGTCTTCTTCGAGCGTGAAGCGCGGCACCCGCGCAAAGTCTTCCTCGTTCAGCCCATCGGCGGCGGTGAGGTGCAGGCCCTCACCTGGGGCGAGGTCGGCCACCAGGCTCGTTGCGCCGCGCACTGGCTGCGTGCGCGGGAGTTGCCCCAGGGCTCGCACATTGCGCTGATTTCAAAAAACTGCGCCCACTGGATCATCGCCGACCTGGCGATCTGGATGGCAGGGCATGTGTCGGTGCCGCTTTATCCCAACCTCACCGCGGACTCAGTCGCCCATGTGCTGACTCACTCGCAGGCGCGGTTGGCGCTGATCGGCAAGCTGGATGATTGGTCGGCGATGGCGCCTGGCGTTCCTGTGGGTGTGCCGACTATCAGTCTGCCGCTGTGCCCTCCTGAAGAGACTTTCGATTTCAGTTGGGCGGACCTGCAAGCCTGTTCACCGATCCAGGACAACCCGCTACCGGATGCCGCCAGCCTGGCCACTATCATCTACACCTCCGGTACGACCGGCCTGCCTAAAGGGGTGATGCACAGTTTCGGCGCCTTGGGGTTTGCTGCTTCGGGCGGTACTGAGCTGTTTGGCCTGGGGGAGGGCGACCGGTTGCTGTCGTACCTGCCGCTGTGCCATGTGGCGGAGCGGATGTTTGTAGAAATGGCGTCGATCTATACCGGGCAAACCGTTTTTTTCGCCGAGAGCCTGGAAACCTTCCTCACCGATCTGCGCAGGGCGCGGCCGACGGCCTTGTTTGGCGTGCCGCGCATCTGGACCAAATTCCAACTGGGCGTCTACGCCAAAATCCCGGAAAAACGCCTCGATACCCTGTTACGCCTGCCTTTTATCGGCAAACGCGTCGGCCATAAAATTCTCGCCGGCCTGGGGCTGGATGCGCTGCGCATCGCCCTGTCCGGCGCCGCGCCGGTGCCCGAGGCGTTGCTGCGTTGGTATCAGCGCCTGGGCCTGGATGTGCTGGAGGTGTACGGCATGACCGAAAACTGCGGCTATTCCCATGTGTGTCGCCCAGGTGGGCAAACGCTCGGTTGGATCGGCCAGCCCTGCCCAGGCGTGCAAGTGCGTATCGACCCGTCAGGCGAAGTGCAGGTACACAGTGGCGCGACCATGTTGGGCTACTTCAAGGACCCGCAGAAAACCGCGGATACGCTCACCGCAGATGGCTTCCTGCGCACGGGTGACAAGGGCGAGCAGGACGCGGACGGTCGCCTGCGCCTGACCGGGCGTCTCAAGGAAATTTTCAAGACCAGCAAAGGCAAATATGTAGCCCCGGCGCCGATTGAAAACCGCCTGGCCGAACATGCACGTATTGAACAGGTGTGTGTGGTCGGCGAGGGGCTCAGTGCGCCGATAGGGCTGTGCGTGTTGTCGGCGCCCGGCGAGGACCGCCAAGCCCTCGGCAGCGGCCTTGAGCGCTGGCTGGCACAGGTGAACGCGGGCCTGGACAAGCATGAACGCATGGGGCAATTGGTGGTGGTGAAAGACCAATGGGCGGTGGAAGACGGTTTTCTCACGCCGACCTTGAAGATCAAACGCAACGTGATCGAGTCGACGTACGGGCCACAATTGCAAGCATGGAGCACGCGCGCCGAAACCGTTTTGTGGCAGGATTAGGGCCGTAATAAAACCAACAAGGACAACCGTATGAGCCTGTGGCGTACCCAACCGAATATCGAACACCTCAACGCGATCCAGAAAAACACCATCGGTGAAATGCTGGATATTCGTTTCGAAAGCTTCGACGACGAATCCCTTACCGCCAGTATGGTGGTCGACCACCGCACCCATCAGCCCTACGGCCTGCTGCACGGCGGCGCCTCGGTGGTGCTGGCCGAAAGTGTCGGCTCCATGGCCGCCTACTTGTGCATTGATGCAAGCAAGTTCTATTGCGTGGGCCTGGAGGTCAACGCCAACCACCTGCGCGGCGTGCGCAGCGGCCGGGTAACTGCGGTGGCCAAGGCTATTCATATCGGGCGTACCACCCAGGTGTGGGACATCCGCCTGAGCAGCGACGAGGGCAAGGCCAGTTGTGTCTCGCGCCTGACCATGGCCGTGGTGCCGCTGGGTGAACAACCGCCGGCGCGATAGGCGTGGCGTGAGTGTCATCATTCCTGGCAGTTACAGTCATTGCTGTAAGGGCCGGGCATGGTGACAATCCCCCTCTGTTTTTGTTGATGGAACCTGTATGTCGCAGCACGTGTTTTTTACCCACGCCAATGGCTTCCCTTCGGCCACTTACGGCAAGCTGTTTGCCGCCCTGGCCCCGGAATATGCGGTGGCCCATCTGCCGCAGCACGGTCACGACCCCAGGTTCCCGGTGGATGATAACTGGCAAAACCTGGTGGACGAGCTGATCCATCATCTGGAGCAGCAGCCAGAGCCGGTATGGGGCGTGGGCCATTCCCTGGGTGGCGTGCTGCATTTACACGCGGCCATGCGCTGCCCGCACCTGTACCGGGGCGTGGTGATGCTGGATTCGCCGGTGCTCACCCGCGCAGACCGCTGGGTGATCCGCGCTGCCAAGCGCTTTGGCTTTATCGACCGCCTCACCCCGGCTGGGCGCACGCTTGGCCGGCGCGAAGAATTCACCGACCTGGACACCGCGCGCAGCTATTTCGCCGGCAAGACCTTGTTCCGTGGCTTTGACCCCGATTGCTTTGACGCGTACCTGCAACATGGCCTGCAGCAAGTGGGCGATCGCCTGCGCCTGCGGTTCGACCCAGCCACCGAAATCAGCATCTATCGCGGCGTGCCCCACACCAGCCCGGGCCAGGTGCGCCAGTTGAAGGTGCCGCTGGCCGTGGTGCGTGGCCGCCAGAGCCGGGTGGTGATGCGTCACCATGCCAGCGGTGTCGACCGCTTGCCCATGGGCGAAATGCTCACCATGCCCGGTGGCCATATGTTTCCCCTCGAACGCCCTCAGGACACTGCTGCCTTGATCAAGACCCTGTTCGCCCGCTGGCAGGCCCGTGAGCGCAGTTGCGCATGAGTACGCCCGTCGAAGAGGTACGCCTGAGCCTGCCGCACATCGAACTGGCCGCGCATCTGTTCGGGCCCGAGGACGGCCTGCCGGTAATTGCCCTCCATGGTTGGCTGGACAACGCCAACAGCTTTGCGCGCCTGGCGCCCAAGCTGCGAGGGTTGCGCATCGTCGCTCTGGACATGGCGGGGCATGGGCATTCGGCGCACCGCCCGGCTGGCGCCGGTTATGCCTTGTGGGATTACGTCTACGACGTGCTGCAGGTGGCTGAGCAACTGGGCTGGAAACGTTTTGCATTACTTGGCCACTCCCTGGGCGCCATCGTCTCTCTGGTAGTGGCCGGGGCCTTGCCGGAGCGGGTGACACACCTGGGCCTGATTGACGGCGTGATCCCACCGACCGCCAGCGGCGAGAACGCGGCCGAGCGCCTGGGCATGGCGTTGCAGGCGCAATTGAGCCTGCAGGACAAGCGCAAGCCGGTCTACAACAGCCTTGATCGAGCGGTCGAGGCGCGGATGAAAGGCGTGGTCGCGGTCAGCCGTGAAGCGGCGCAGCTCCTGGCCCAGCGCGGTTTGATGCCCGTACCGGGCGGTTATACCTGGCGCAGCGATAGCCGCCTGACTCTGGCGTCGCCGATGCGCCTGACCGACGAACAAGCCATGGCCTTCGTGCGAAGGGTAGGGTGCCCTACCCAGTTGGTGGTCGCGGCTGACGGCATGCTGGCGAAACATTCCGAATTGCTTTCTCAGCTACCCTTCACGGTTACCATGCTGCCAGGCGGCCATCATTTACACCTGAATGACGAGCCCGGTGCGGCTCTTGTTGCAGACTGTTTCAATCGGTTCTTCTCCACGCCTTGACTTGGCGAGGTCAACTGCCGAGGCTGGGCGGATTGAAAGGGAGTCAACCATGAACACACTCGATATCGCTGTGACCAACATTGGCCAGGGCTCACTGATCCGATGAGCCTGGGTAAAGGATGTATCCGTGCCCTGGGCCTTTGTTGTTTCAGCCCCCTGGTATTTGCCGCCGATCTGCCTGGCAGCCAGGATCTACCGGCGGTAGCCCGTCAGGTTGATGCGCAAATCGTCGATTACCGCCCCGCTGAAGACAAGGAACGCATTTACCCCATGGGCGCAATCCGCAAGATCAGCGGCCAGTTGCGTTATGAAGGCCAGGCCATCGCACGCGGCCCAGCCACTGCAATCACCTATGAATTGCCCGCCGAACACAGCTCCAGCGCCGCCTTTACCGCAACGCGCGAAGCTTTGCAGGCCAAGGGTGCGCAGTTGTTGTTCTGGTGCAAGGCCCGCGATTGTGGCGAAAGCAGCCTGTGGGCCAACGAAGTGTTTGGCAACGCCAAGCTGGTGGGCGCCGACGGCCAACAGGAATACCTGCTGCTACGCCTGGCCGCCCCGCAGGACAATTCCCTGGTCGCGCTGTACGGGATCACACGTGGTAACCGCCGCGCCTACCTGCATGTGGAGCAACTCGACGCCAGCGCGCCCTTGGGCGAGCTGCTGCCCACCTCGGCGACCCTGCTGCGTGAACTCAAAAGTACCGGCGAGCTGGATTTTCCCGCGCTGGGCGCCGAGCCTGACGACACTTGGCTGACCTTGATATCCCGAGCCTTGAACCTCGACACCACCCTGCGCGTGAGCCTGAGCGGGCCGCAGGCCGAGGCCTGGCGCCAGGCGCTGGTGGAGAAGGGCGTGCGCACCGCCCGTCTGGAAACCGGCACCGGTGAAACCCAAGGGCTGCATCTGCATCTGATACGCTAAGCACCACAGGGCGAGCGGACCCGTGCCGTTCGCCTAAGCTCTCTTCCTACAGCCTTCTTTTCGAGATACCCGATGCTCAATAACGATCGCCTGCTGGTGCAAATCCTGCTGCTGGTGCTGTTTGGTGCCAGCTTCTGGGTCATGGCGCCGTTCTGGTCGGCGCTGTTCTGGGGCGCGGTGCTGGCATTTGCCAGCTGGCCGCTGATGCGTTTGCTCACCCGTTGGCTCGGCGGCCGAGAATCCCTGGCCGCTGGCATCCTGACGTTGGGCTGGATGTTGCTGGTGGCGGTGCCATTGGTATGGCTGGGGTTCAACCTGGCTGACCATGTGCGTGATGCGGTGGCGCTCATCAAGGACATCCAGGTCGACGGCTTGCCCGAGGCGCCGACCTGGTTGGGGTCGATCCCCTTCGTAGGCGAGCGTCTGGTGGCGACCTGGGACAGCATTGATCAACAAGGAGCGGCGCTGATGGTGAGCATCAAGCCGTACCTGGGCCAGGTCGGCAATTGGTTGTTGGCGCGCAGTGCGCAAATTGGCGGCGGCATTCTTGAGCTGACCCTGAGCCTGGTCTTCGTGTTCTTTTTCTACCGTGACGGGCCGCGCCTGGCGATGTTTGTGCACCGCCTGTTGGAGCGCCTGATTGGCGAGCGCGCTGGCTATTACATCGAACTGGTGGCCGGCACGGTACAGCGGGTGGTCAATGGTGTGATCGGCACTGCTGCGGCCCAGGCGCTGCTGGCCCTGATCGGCTTTCTCATCGCTGGCGTACCGGGCGCGCTGGTGCTGGGTATCGTGACTTTCCTGCTCAGCCTTATTCCCATGGGGCCGCCGCTGGTGTGGATCCCGGCCACGGCGTGGCTGGCGTGGAAGGGCGATTACACCTACGCGGTATTCCTGGGCGTGTGGGGCACGTTCGTGATCAGCGGCGTGGATAACGTGCTCAAGCCGTACCTGATCAGCCGTGGCGGCAACCTGCCGTTGGTGATTGTGCTGTTGGGTGTGTTTGGTGGGTTGATAGCGTTCGGCTTTATCGGCCTGTTTATTGGCCCGACGTTGCTGGCGGTGGCCTACAGCCTGTTGACAGACTGGAGCGCGAGCCAGGCGCAAGTGCGTCGTGAAGACAAACCGTGTAACTGATCGGTGACTACATAACGGGCCTTCTGTAGGAGCGAGCAAGCTCGCTCCTACATTTTTGGCCTCCCACAGGTGCAGGTCGTGCGACTGCCTTCTTAAACCCTCGGCAACCACATCACCGCCGTCAACCCACCGCCCGGTGTGTCCTCCAGGCTCAGGTGGCCGCCGAGTCGCTCGACGGCCTCCCTGGCAATGGTCATCCCCAAACCGACCCCTCCGGAATTGCGGTTGCGCGAACCCTCCAGGCGAAAGAACGGCTCGAACACCGCTTCGCGCTTATCGGCGGCGATTCCCGGGCCGTGGTCGATCACCCGTATCACCAGGGCGCCACGGCTGTCAGCCAGTTCTACCCGGGCGGTGCCGGCATAGCGCAGGGCGTTGTCGATCAAATTGTTCAGGCATGAGCGCAGCGCCATCGGCTGTACCTGCAACGGTGTACAGGTGCCGGAAAATTTCACGTCGCGGCCTTGGTCCTGAGCGTTTTCACTCAGGGATTCCACCAATGCCTGTACGTCGAGCCAATGTCGTGTCTCGCTGGTGCGCTGTTCGTGCAGGTAGCTCAAGGTGGCATCCAGCATGCCGATCATGTCGTCCAGGTCTTGGCGCATCTGGCCTTGCAACTTGGGGTCTTCGATCTGTTCCAGGCGCAGCTTGAGGCGCGAGAGGGGGGTGCGCAGGTCATGGGAGACCGCGCCGAGCATGCGGGCGCGCTGGCTGACTTGTTCGCGGATGCGCTTTTGCATCAGGTTGAAGGTCGAGGCCGCCTGGCGCGCTTCGCGAGGGCCGGATTCCACCAGGGGCGGGCTGTCGAGGTCGACGCTCAAGCGCTCGGCCGCCGCGCTCAGGCGCTGGATCGGCCGGCTCAGCAGTTTGGCGCCGTACCAGGCGGCGATGATCAGCGAGATAAATTGAAATGTCAGGGGTACCACCGGGCCGCCAAACCAGGGGCGAGGCGTCTTGTGCAAGGGCGTGAGACTGCCGTCCGGTTGTTCGACGAACGCCGCGCGGGGCGGTGGCGGCGGGCCGTAGTGGTGGAACCAGAAGAACGCCAGCACATGGGCCAGCACAATCGCCACCAGCAACAGGCCGAACAGTCGCCCGAACAGCGTATTGAAGGGCGCGCGCATCAACCGATATCCCGGGCGTCGAACAGGTAGCCTTCGCCGCGTACGGTCTTGATCAGTTGCGGAGCCTTGGGGTCATCCCCCAGCTTCTGACGCAGGCGCGACACCAGCAAGTCGATGCTGCGATCAAAGGCCTCGATAGAGCGCCCACGGGCCGCGTCCAGCAGCTGTTCGCGGCTCAGCACACGGCGGGGGCGTTCGATGAACACCCACAACAAACGAAACTCGGCGTTGGACAGCGGCACCACCAGGCCATCATCGGCCACCAGCTGGCGCAGCACGCTGTTCAGGCGCCAAGTGTCGAAGCGGATATTGGCCCGCTGTTCGGTGCGGTCATCACGCACCCGGCGCAGGATGGTCTGGATACGCGCGACCAGTTCCCGGGGTTCGAACGGCTTGGACATATAGTCGTCTGCCCCCAGTTCCAGGCCGATGATGCGGTCTGTGGGTTCGCAGCGGGCGGTGAGCATCAAAATCGGAATATCCGACTCGGCGCGCAGCCAGCGGCACAATGTCAGCCCGTCTTCGCCCGGCAGCATCAGGTCGAGCACCACCACATCGAAGGTCTCCGCTTGCATGGCTTGGCGCATGGCGGTGCCGTCGGTGACGCCTGAGGCGAGAATATTGAAGCGTGCCAGGTAGTCGATCAGCAGTTCGCGGATCGGCACGTCGTCGTCGACAATCAGTGCGCGGGTGTTCCAGCGCTTGTCTTCGGTGATCACCGCGTCTTTTGGCGCTTCGTTTACAGGGTCGCAAGGGGTATGCATAGCGAGGTCATCTGCCTGGTTGTGGCTGTCAGCATAGGCGCCCAGTTCCAGGGCTGGAAGTGCTGGGCGGACGGTCATGTGCGCGAGGCTAGCCGGACGGCGTATTGAGGGCATGTCGTGAATGTATCGGCGCTGAAACAATCATCCTGAATCGCCTATATTGGGCGCTTGATCGGTATTTACCGATCATCGGATCCCGCAACGGCGCTGCTTGCGCTACAATCCGCGCCGATTTCGACTTGCCTGAGAGCCCATTCCAATGTCCGTCTGCCAGACTCCTATCATCGTCGCCCTGGATTACCCCACCCGTGACGCCGCACTGAAGCTGGCTGACCAGTTGGACCCCAAGCTTTGCCGGGTCAAGGTCGGCAAGGAACTGTTCACCAGTTGCGCGGCGGAAATCGTCGGCACCCTGCGTGACAAAGGCTTCGAAGTGTTCCTGGATCTGAAATTCCATGACATCCCCAACACCACGGCGATGGCCGTTAAAGCCGCGGCCGAGATGGGCGTGTGGATGGTCAATGTGCACTGCTCCGGTGGCCTGCGCATGATGAGCGCCTGCCGCGAAGTGCTGGAACAGCGCAGCGGCCCAAAACCGTTGTTGATCGGTGTAACCGTGCTCACCAGCATGGAGCGCGAGGACCTGGCGGGCATTGGCCTGGATATCGAGCCGCAGGTTCAGGTGTTGCGCCTGGCAGCCCTGGCGCAGAAAGCCGGCCTCGACGGCCTGGTGTGCTCAGCCCTGGAAGCCCAGGCCCTGAAGAACGCTCACCCCTCGCTGCAACTGGTGACACCGGGTATCCGTCCTACCGGCAGCGCCCAGGATGACCAGCGCCGCATCCTGACCCCACGCCAGGCCCTGGATGCGGGCTCGGATTACCTGGTGATTGGCCGTCCGATCAGCCAGGCGGCGGATCCTGCCAAGGCGTTGGCAGCGGTCGTCGCCGAGATCGCCTGATTTTTAGAGCGGCAAAAATGTGGGAGCTGGCTTGCCTGCGATAGTATCAACTCGGTATCACTTAGAGACCGAGTTGCTTGCATCGCAGGCAAGCCAGCTCCCACATCTGTTTTCGTGGTGTGTCAGCTGACTTTGAGCACCAACTTCCCGAAGTTCTCGCCATTGAACAGCTTCATCAGCGTTTCCGGGAATGTCTCCAGCCCTTCGACAATATCTTCCTTGCTCTTGAGCTTGCCCTGGGCCATCCAGCCGGCCATTTCCTGACCCGCCGCCGCGAAGTTCGCCGCGTGGTCCATCACCACAAAGCCTTCCATGCGCGCACGATTGACCAGCAATGACAGGTAGTTGGCCGGACCTTTGACCGCTTCCTTGTTGTTGTACTGGCTGATTGCGCCGCAAATCACTACGCGGGCTTTGAGCGCCAGGCGGCTGAGCACGGCGTCGAGAATATCGCCGCCGACGTTATCGAAATACACGTCCACGCCTTTGGGGCACTCGCGCTTGAGGGCGGCGGGCACGTCTTCGTTTTTGTAGTCGATGGCGGCGTCGAAGCTCAGCTCATCCACCAGGAACTTGCACTTTTCGGCGCCACCGGCGATCCCCACCACGCGACAGCCTTTGAGCTTGGCGATCTGCCCGGCGATGCTACCCACGGCACCGGCAGCACCGGAGATCACCACGGTGTCACCGGTTTTCGGGGCGCCGGTCTCCAGTAGGGCAAAGTACGCCGTCATGCCGGTCATGCCCAGGGCGGACAGGTAGCGGGGCAGAGGTGCCAGCTTGGGGTCCACCTTATAGAAACCACGGGGCTCGCCGAGGAAGTAATCCTGCACGCCCAGTGCACCGTTCACGTAGTCCCCCACCGCGAAGTTCGGATGCTTCGAGGCAATCACCTTGCCTACGCCCAAGGCGCGCATCACTTCGCCGATGCCTACTGGTGGGATGTAGGACTTGCCTTCATTCATCCAGCCACGCATGGCCGGGTCGAGGGACAGGTATTCATTGCGCACCAGCACTTGGCCGTCCTGGGGTTCGCCCACTGGCACTTCCTGGTAAGTGAAGGTCTCTCGCGTGGCGGCACCGACCGGGCGTTTGGCGAGCAGAAATTGGCGGTTGGTCTGGGCGGTCATGGCAAGGACTCTTTAGAAATGGAACATGAGTGATAGACCCTCAGTGGCAGAAGGGCAAGGGTGTGCAAAGCAGGCGAATGCCCGGTAATAGGCTTCGCTGATAATCAGCCGTGCGGCTTTATCACTGCGATTCATGCAGCGCCAACCGGCCTTCTGATAGTGCTGACGCACGGCTGCGGGCGTTGGCTAGACTCGCTCCACCGTTACTAACCCCCACAGGACAGTTCCCATGAGCATGACGTTTTCCGGCCAGGTCGCCTTGGTGACCGGCGCCGCTGCTGGTATTGGCCGCGCCACCGCGCTGGCATTCGCCGCCGAAGGCTTGAAGGTGGTGGTCGCGGACCTTGATGTGGCAGGAGGCGAGGGCACTGTGGCACTGATCCACCAGGCCGGTGGCGAAGGGATATTTGTGCGCTGCAACGTCACGCTCGACACGGACGTGCAGCAATTGATGGCACAAACCGTCGCCACCTATGGGCGCCTGGACTACGCCTTCAACAACGCCGGCATCGAGATCGAAAAGGGCAAGCTGGCCGACGGCAGTCTTGATGAATTCGATGCGATCATGGGGGTTAACGTCAAAGGCGTGTGGCTGTGCATGAAGTATCAGTTGCCGTTGCTGTTGGCCCAGGGCGGCGGGGCCATCGTTAACACCGCATCGGTGGCGGGGCTGGGGGCGGCACCGAAGATGAGCATCTATGCGGCGTCCAAGCATGCGGTGATTGGCCTGACCAAATCGGCGGCCATCGAGTACGCGAAGAAGAAAATTCGCGTGAATGCCGTCTGCCCGGCCGTGATTGATACCGACATGTTTCGTCGCGCCTATGAGGCCGACCCACGCAAGGCTGAGTTTGCCGCAGCCATGCACCCGGTGGGACGCATTGGCAAGGTTGAGGAAATCGCCAGCGCCGTGTTGTACCTGTGCAGTGATGGCGCAGCGTTTACCACCGGTCAGGCCCTGGCGGTGGACGGTGGCGCGACGGCGATCTAGGACCGCGCTTGGCACGCTGTTTGAAAAGAGCGCGGGGTGATGTGGGGCGTTTCCATAGCTGGCAGAGTGCCGTGGCTGAATATGTTTCTTCAGGTAAATAATCTAATAAAATCAATAATTTAATAAAAGTTTGCGACCGGTTTTACCAGGCTTCTGTGCTTAACTGCTTTGGGTTAACAGACAGTTTAAGTGAGTGGCTCATGGATTTAGGGATCGATCGACAAGCCCTGGTACCGGTTGTTCAGCAGATCGTCGGCGCGGTGGCAGAATGGATTCGCAAGGAGGGGGTGAGCCCTGGCACACGCTTGCCGTCCATTCGCCAATTGGCCCTCGATAACCTGCTGAGCCAGTCCAGCGTGATCGAGGCATTCGAGCGCTTGGTGGCCCAGGGGCTGCTGGCTCCCAGGCAGGGTTCGGGGTTCGTGGTGGCGCATCCCACCACGGCCCACGAAAACCATTGGTATGAAGGTGCGGAACAAGGCTGGGGTGCATTTACTGATAGCCCGCTGGGCGAGCTGAAGTTGGGCTGCGGTTGGTTACCCGACACTTGGCGCGAAAGCGATGACATCAGCTACGCGATCCGTGAACTGAGCCGCACCGACACTGGTGGCCTGTTCAACTACAGCACACCCTTGGGGCTGCCGGCGTTGCGCGAACAACTGCTCAAGCGCCTGACGCAGATTCACGTGCCCGCCAGCCTGGACTGTATCCTGACCACCCATGGCGCCAGCCATGCCCAGGACCTGCTGATACGCACGTTGCTCAAGCCCGGTGATGAGGTGGTGGTCGAAACACCCGGGTATGGCAATCTCTACCGCCAACTGGCCTTTCGAGGGGTCACGCTGCTGCAAGTGCCACGTGCCCATGGCGGCCCGGATATCCCGGCATTGGAAGCGCTGCTGCAAACCCATCGGCCCAAGTGCCTGTTCATCAACAGCCTGTATCACAACCCCACCGGCACCAGCCTGTGCCGTCCGGTGGCGGAGCGGTTGTTGGAGCTGGCCCGCGAACTCGACTTCCTGATTATCGAAGAGGATGTGTACGGCGACCTGCAGCATGCCAGTTGTACGCGCTTGTCAGCGCTGGCCCATGATGACCGGGTGATCTATGTGTCGAGCTTTTCCAAGACCCTGAGCAGCGCCCTGCGCGTGGGTTACCTGTGTGCCAGTGCTGCGATCATTACGCAATTGGCCCAGCTCAAGACCCTGACAGGCATCGGCACTTCACGGTTTGCCGAAGCCATGGTGGCGACGTTGCTGAGTAACGGCACTTACCGTAAGTGGGTGCAGCGTCTGCGCAAGCGCTTGAATGCGCAGATGGCCGCCACGTTGCAGGTACTGGAGGATGAAGAGTGGCAGGTATTTGCCGCACCCGCGGGCGGGATGTTCCTGTGGGCACGACCCGGCATGGCCGATCCCTCGCGATTGCAAGCCTGTGCCCAGCGGCTGGGTGTGTTGCTGTCGCCCGGCGCATTGTTCAGCCCCACGGGTGAGCGCAGCGAATGGTTACGCATCAATGTGGCCTACGCGGCTGATCAACGCGCATTGACGCTGTTCCGAGCCATGGGCGCGGCAAGATCGACCTCGACCATTCTGAAAACGACGCGCATGTAGCTTTTTGCCATTATTCCGGCGCCAGCGGCTTGTGCTCAGTGCCTCGGGGTTGCGAATCTCGCTGCTTGTAAACCTGGCTTATGGCATTTGCCATTGCAAGAGGATCAAGTGCAATGATTTCGGGCGTGCAACGACGTTTCGCCAACCTCGGTATGGCAAAAAAACTCGGCTTGGGGTTTACCCTGGTACTGCTGCTGACGGCCTTGGTAGCGGCCATCGGTGTGTGGTCCCTGCAGACCATCGGGCAGCGCTTCGAAGGCCTTACGTCGATGTCCACGCTCAACAGCGACCTGCTCAAGGTGCGCTTGATCGAGCAGGACTATGCGTTGCACGCCGACCCCAAGGCCGTTGATGCCCTGCATGCCAGTGTCGATGCGCTGCTGGCCCAGGCCACGCGTCTCAAGGCTCGGTCTGCCAGCAACGAGCGAGTGATGGGTGACGTTGAGCAAGCCTTGGTCGCCTATCGCCAGGCATTCGATGAGTTCGTCGAGTTGACCCAGACCAAGGACCTCGCCCTGGAAATGGCCAGTTGGTCGGTGTCCAGCGTGGCCAATAACCTGGATGTGCTGCAAGCCGGGCTGGCGGACGACGGTGCCTATGGCCTCAAGGAAAGCCAAGGCAAGGAGGGCGCGGAGTTTATCGAGCAGGCGGGGCAGGTCAGCCAGGTGTCGCGTCTGATGTTGCAGGCCATGAACGAGGCGCGGGTGCGCCTGGATCAGAGCCGCAGGGCGGACGCAGACGACGCCGGGCAGGGCAAGATCGAGCAAGCCGACCAGGCCCTGGCTGAAGTCGAGAAACTCAAAACCACGGTCAAGGACCCCGGCTACCAGACCGTGCTCAATGAAGTCTCCGGGCATATCGCGTCGTTCAGTGACAAGCTCGGCGAATACACCGGGCTGTTGGCCCAGGAAAAAGTGGTCTACACCCAGTTGCATGACCGCGCCGAGCAAGTGGTGAATCGGGTCAACCAGGCGTACGCCGCCGAAGACCAGTCCATGCAAACGCAGTTGCAGCACAGCACGCTGCTGATCATCGGTTCATCTGCCCTGGCGCTGCTGGTGGGCTTGATCGCTGCATGGGTGATCACCCGCTTGATTGTTGCGCCGTTGCGGGCGGTAATCGCCGTGGCTCAGCAGATCGCCTCGGGTGACCTGAGTGGGCGCATGGAGATCAGCCGGCGTGATGAAATCGGCCAACTGATGCAGGCGATGCAGCAGATGGGCAACAGCTTGAGCCAGATGGTCAGCGGGTTGCAGGCGGGGATCGAACAGCTCGCCAGCTCCGCGCATTCATTGTCCAGCGTCACCGAGCAAACCACTGCCGAAGTCAGCAACCAGAAGGACGAAACCGAGCAAGTCGCTACGGCGATGAACCAGATGACCGCCACGGTGCACGATGTGGCACGCAATGCCGAGCAGGCGGCCCAAGCCGCGCAGACCGCGGATGCCAAGGTCGATAGCGGCCAGCAGGTGGTGCGCATGAGTCTGCAGCGTATCGAGTTGCTGGCCACATCCAGCAACAGTGCCAGCGCCAGTATCGAAAGCCTCAGCGCGCAAATCCAGAATATAGGTACCGTCTTGAGCGTGATCCAGAGCGTGGCCGAACAGACCAACTTGTTGGCTTTGAACGCTGCGATTGAGGCGGCGCGTGCTGGTGAGCAGGGGCGTGGCTTTGCAGTGGTGGCCGATGAAGTGCGGGCATTGGCCAAGCGCACCCAGCAATCGACCGAGGAAATCGAACGGCTGGTCAGCACGCTGCGCAGTGCGGCGCAGTCCTCGGTGCAGCAGATCCAGCAGAGCGGCGAGTTGGTGAAACTGGCGGTCAGTGATGCGCTGGAAACCGAAGGGGCCTTGGGCAGCATTGCGGCGGCTGTTTCATTGATCCAGCAGATGAACCAACAGATCGCCGCCGCCGCCGAGGAGCAAAGCTCGGTGGCCGAAGAGATCAACCGCAGCGTCACGAGTATTCGGGCGAGTGCCGATCATTCGGCGTTGAGCATGCAAGGCAATGCCGCCTCGAGCATCCAGTTGGCGCAGTTGGGCGCGCAACTCAAGGGGATGGTGGGGCATTTCCACCTTTGATCGCAGCGTAGGCGCTGCGATCTGAGGGCGGGGCGATCAGGCGTGGTTGGCGAGGAAGGTCAGCAGCGCCTCGTTGACGAAATCCGGGTTCTCGCGGCTGGAGATATGCCCGGCTTCGGGGATCAGGATCAGGCTGCAACCGATCAGGTCGGCCATTTCCTCGGACTCGGCGGGTGGCCGGGGTTTGTCCTGCTCGCCGCACATCACCAGGGTGGTGTCGGAGTCCAATGCAGGTAAGTGCGCCAAGATGTCTTCGCGGCTGAAGATCAGGCGGCCCAGCGGCACGATACTGTCCAACAAACGTTCTCTGGGGAAGTCTTGCAGTGACTGGCGAAAATCCCGGTACAGCGCGGATTCGCGGTCGATGCCCGGGCGGAAGAAGATCGGTGCGATCACATCCAGCAACGGTTCGGGGATCGCCCCGGCGTCTTCAATCATCTTGAACAGCGAGAAATAATACTGGCGCGTTGCTTCGGGTTCGGCCCCGAGGTAGGTGTCCATCAGCACTACGCTGTTGATGCGCTCGGGAGCCTGCAATGCCAGGCGTGCGCCCCACATGCCGCCGACCGAGAGGCCCACCAGGTTGGCTTGCTCGATGCTCAGGTGATCCAGCAACGCCAGGGCCTGGCGGGCGAGGTCATCCAGGGAATGGGTGGGTGCTGGCAACGGCCCGGACTCACCGTGGCCCCACAACTCGGGGACGATCACGCGGTATTGCTGCGACAGCGCTTCAATCTGCGGCGCCCACATGTCGCTGGCCCACAGGTAACTCGAACCCAGTAGCACGACAGGGCCGGCGCCCTGGTCGATATAGTGCAGCGGTTGTCCATCAATCACGGCGACAGGCATAACAGGCCTCTAATTTCACGGAGTGAGGGGCACTTTTTTACGCTAGTCGGGAGCGGGGGGATAGGTGCACATTGATGGCATGTGATGATTTCACTGTGGGAGCTGGCTTGCCTGCGATGAAGGCCTGCCAGCCGATGCTCACCTACCTGACACCCCACAATCCCACTGTGGGATCGGGCTTGCTCGCGAAAGCGGTGTGTCAGTCAACATCAATGTTTGCTGGGCCGACGTCTTCGTAGGCAAGCCACCACCTTTGATCTTCGTTGCTATGAGCATTGCGTTCGCGTTGCCATCAATCGTAGATCGCTTTCTTCTTCCACTCGGCGTCGGCATCGACGACCTTCAAGCCCTCGGTCAGCTCGTTGACTTCGTCCTCGGCCGGCTTGCTGTTGGTCAGCACTGTGGAGTTGGCGCGCGCCAGTTGGGACTCCAGCAGTTGCAACTGGGCGCTGTAGAGCACCGGCTCCGGTTGTTTGCGCAGGTACTGCACGCCGCGCTCGAACGCCAGGCGTGCCTGGCCGGGTTGGCCTTGCAGCAGGGCGTGCTGGCCGAGGTTGTTGAAAAACTCGATATGCAGCAGCACCAGGATATGACGGATTTCCTTGATCCAGTGCTTGGCCTCGTTGGTCGGCAGGAAGCCATCCTGGGCGGCGCGGGTGACTTGGCCGTGCAGGGCTTCGAGCAGGAAGCGCACGTCCTTGGCCTTGGCTTCGGTCTGGATCGGGGCCGGTGGGTTGGGCACCGGAATCGATTCGCCTTGGGCGATCAGCGCATTCAGTTCGTTGATGCGGGCCTTGAGCGGTGTGCTGGACTTGTTGAGGTTCAACAGGCGCTGGTTGACGTTCAGTTCCAGGCGAGCCAGCAACAGCTTGAGCGCTGGGGTCATCAGTTGGCCGGGGAAGGTCTCGGTGATTTCACCGCAGCGACGCAGCCGATCGTTAAGCTCGATCTCGGTACGCTTCTTTTCCAGCTTGTTGTTTTCCACCACGTGGTTCATGTAGCCAATGGCGATCAGTATTACGATCCCGGCTATTACCAGCAGGGTGATCATGAGTGGTGTCACCGGTGTGACCTCTTTAATAGGGTGTGCTGTGGAGTGTAGTGACTGGGTCATCCGGCGGATAGGACCGATCGACCAGTTGCCCAGGTGATTTCTTCTATATAGGTAGGCGCTTCCTGAATGGATGCACATTGCCATCATTTGTCAGGGTGAACTATAGCGTCTTGTCGAACGCCAGAATATAGGCGCCAAGGCTTGGACGGTGCCAATGCCCGCGAAGGCCGTGAAACCATGGCGAAGTCATTGATTTAAATAAATTTATCCTTGGGGGTTGACGACCTTTCAATCCATCCATAGAATGCGCGCCACTTACAGCGTAAAGCACACAGCGAAACGCGGTAGGGAGTGAATGTTGTAGGTGTGTCCCCTTCGTCTAGTGGCCTAGGACACCGCCCTTTCACGGCGGTAACAGGGGTTCGAGTCCCCTAGGGGACGCCATATGCGGGAATAGCTCAGTTGGTAGAGCACGACCTTGCCAAGGTCGGGGTCGCGAGTTCGAGTCTCGTTTCCCGCTCCAATTTACAAGCAGTGTGGCCTTCGGGCGGCATTGAGTGAAACCAGGACCAAGTCTTCGGACAAGGCCTCTGGGCACTGGAACACACACCATGTGTTTCAGTAGCGTGTCCCCTTCGTCTAGTGGCCTAGGACACCGCCCTTTCACGGCGGTAACAGGGGTTCGAGTCCCCTAGGGGACGCCATTTGCGGGAATAGCTCAGTTGGTAGAGCACGACCTTGCCAAGGTCGGGGTCGCGAGTTCGAGTCTCGTTTCCCGCTCCATATTTAACGAAAACGCCGATCAGTGATGATCGGCGTTTTTGTTTGTGCGCAATTTACTTCGCCAGCGCACCACCCCGTTCAAAGCGTCGAAGGGATCTCTTGCCGTGGCATGAAAAAACGCGCAAACAGTTCGGACTGAGATTTGATATTCAGCTTGCTGTAGATGTTGCGGCGGTGGACTTTGATGGTTTCTGTCGACAGCGACAGCTTGCCGGCGATCTCTTTGTTGGAGAACCCACTGAGGAGTAACTTGAGCACGTCCTTTTCACGTGCCGTTACTTGTGTTTCCAACTGAGTAAGTGCCTCGGCCCATGGGGCCGGCTCGGCGAGGTTTTTCGTCGGGTCAGTTTCAAAAAACATACGTTGATGCATCAATGCCGTCACCCACGGCTTGATCATGTCCAATACTGTTATCTGCGCCTGGGTGAATCGCAGGTTGCTGCCAAACGACATGCACAGCGTTGTACCGGCATCGAGCCGTACATTGTATTGCGCCTCATCGACCGAGATGTATTGCGCGAAATATTGTTGGTAGTACTCGGTTTCCCGGAAGTGTTCCGGCGCAATATCGAGCAGATGGAAGAACCCGCTCTGTGGGTTTTCTCGATCAGCGATATAGAACGGGTCCAGCAGATACAGGCCTTTCACATAGCGGTGAATAAAGGCGTCGATTTCTTCGCTGTCTGCTACTTCGGGCAGGCTGATCACGCGCACCGCGTGGTCGCCAAAAACCAGCACCACCCAATTGTCTATCTGCACATATTCATTCAATACGCGAATCAAAGAACTCCAGAACTCCGGGCGATTGAGCTGCATGATCAGTTTTCCAACCGATCGGTGCCAAGCCAGGCTATGAAGGTCAAGCGACATGTTCTACCCCTTTAGGGTTAGGGCTTTGCAGGCCAGAGCTAAGTACTTGTAGGTATTTACTATTCGTTGATGCTCGGTATATTCACCCCGAGCTTACGATAGCCATGAAGGCGTGTCGTGTGGACAGGGATAGTCATATGAGTCGAGCACACTTGCGAGCTATTTTTTTAGCTTCGCTCCTGGGCGCTGCAACCAGCACGCCCGCAGCCGCCGCTGAATCTTCGGTGTATCTGTATAACTGGTTCGGGTTTCTTGAACCGCAGACGCCCAGGCAATTCCAGCAGGAGACCGGCATCAAGCTGCATATGGATGCTTTCGACAGCGCCGAAATCATGCAGAGCAAGGTCATGGCTGGGCGCACCGGCTATGACCTGGTCGTGGCCACCTCCAATGTATTACCCGGCTTGATCAAGGCTGGGGTGCTGCAGCCGCTGGATCGCGCGCAGTTGAGTAACCTTTCGCACATCGACCCTGACATCCTCTCCCTGCTGGCGGTCAATGACCCAGGCAATCGCTACGCCGTGCCCTATGTCTGGGGTACCACTGGCATTGGCTACGACGTGGATAAAGTCAAGGCGGCGCTGGGCGATGACGCCCCGGTGGACAGTTGGGACCTGATCTTCAAAGAAGAAAACATCAGCAAGCTCAAGTCTTGTGGCGTAGCCATGCTCGACTCCCCCAGCGAAATCATTTCGATCGCCTTGCACTACCTGGGGTTGCCCAGTAACAGTACCGATCCAGAGGATTACCAGAAGGCCCAGGCGCTGTTGTTGAAAATCCGTCCCTATGTGCTCTATTTCGACTCGTCCAGAATCGACGCCGACCTGGCGGACGGCAATATCTGTGCAGTCGTCGGCTGGGCCAATGGTGCGCTGGCCGCTCAGGCGATTAATGAAAAGTCCAACAGCGGCCGCAAGATTGCCTACAGCCTGCCGCGCGAAGGCGCCTTGGTCTGGTCTGAAAACTGGGTGTTGCTCAAGGATGCTCGCCACCCAAAGGCCGCTCTGGCGTTCATCAACTACATGCTGCAGCCGCAGGTGATAGCCAAGACGTCCAACTACATGCTCTATCCCAACGCCAACAAAGATGCCACTGAGTTCGTCGAGCAAAAGTTGCGGGATAACCCTTGGATTTATCCCGATAAAAAGACCATGGCCACACTGGTTCCGCTTGAGCCCTTGCCGCTGAAGGCGGAGCGCATTCGCACACGGGTCTGGACCAAGGTCAAAAGCGGTACGTGACGGGGTCGGGGAGGGAGACAGCATGCGCCAGGGTCGTGATCAGCGTTATTTAGAGTCGGACGACTACAAGGCCTACAAAGAGATTGAAGAACAGATCGGCCTCTGTACGCCAGAGCAAGCCTGGGCCATGTATTACGTTTCGACGGGCATGGTGCGTGAAAACATTACCCTGGCCGTGATGGAGCACATTGGCCGGGGCAATCGTGCCCTGTTGCTTGAGTTTCCAGACCTGGTGCGAATCGCAGGGCGTGACGCTGAGCCGGGGGAGATCGCCTCCAACTGGCCTCTGCTGCGAAGGCGTCCTCGGTAAGTCTACTCTGCGTATCTCTGGAGGGGCGAGGTGCAGGCGGTTGTAGGTTATTATTGTGAGGCTTGTAGGGAAAGTCTGTGTTTTTTGTGGGGGCGATACCTTTTCGCCCTGTGCTCTCTACTCTGGCCACCCATTCTCCTTGTCCACTTCAGAGAACTGACCGGATGCTTCAACTCGATTTCTATTCAACCCTCGTTGCCGCTTCACTGGTGCTATTGCTGGGGCGCGGGCTTGTGGCTCGCATCGGCTTCTTACGTACCTACAACATTCCGGAACCAGTAGCCGGTGGCCTGTTGGTCGCCATGCTGCTCCTGGCGTTGCGCGCGTTTGCCGATATCGAAGTACGCTTCGATCCTTCATTGCAAACCCCGTTGATGCTGGCGTTCTTTGCCACTATCGGTTTGAACGCCGATTTTGCCAGCCTGAAGAAAGGCGGGCGGATCCTGGCGGTGTTTCTGCTGGTGGTAACGGGCTTGCTGGTGGTGCAAAACGCCATGGGTATCGCGCTGGCCTCGGCGCTCGGCCTTGACCCATTGATGGGCCTGCTTGCGGGCTCGGTGACCTTGTCCGGTGGGCATGGCACCGGTGCGGCCTGGGGCGCGGTGTTCAGTGAGCAGTATGGCGTGGCGTCTGCGTCTGAATTAGCGATTGCCTCGGCGACCTTTGGCCTGGTGCTCGGTGGACTGATCGGCGGGCCCGTGGCGCGTTTTCTGATCAAGCGGGTCGAGGTTCCAGGTATTGGGCAACCGCAATCGAGCCTGGCCAAGGGGTTCGAGCAACCGAACGAAGAGCGCCTGATCACCGCGTTTTCGTTTATCGAGACCCTGGCGCTGGTGGCGATCAGCCTGCAGGGCGGCAACTTGTTGAATGCCGCCATCCAAGGCACCGCTTTCGAATTGCCGACGTTCGTGTGCGTATTGTTCGTCGGTGTGGTGCTGCGCAATGGGCTGTCGATGCTCGGCTGGCATCAGGTGTTCGAACGCGAAGTCTCGGTGCTGGGCAATGTCAGTTTGTCGTTGTTCCTGGCGATGGCGCTGATGTCACTCAAGCTCTGGGACTTGGCGGCACTGGCTTTGCCGATAGTCGTTCTGCTGGCCGCACAGGCATTGCTGATGGCGCTGTTCGCGATTTTCGTGACGTTCCGGGTGATGGGCCGCAACTACGATGCGGCGGTGCTGGCGGCAGGCCATTGCGGCTTCGGGCTAGGCGCCACGCCTACGGCGATTGCCAATATGCAGGCGGTGACGCAGCGCTTCGGGCCTTCGCAGATCGCGTTTCTGGTGGTGCCGATGGTGGGCGCGTTCTTCATCGATATCGCTAACGCGGTGGTGATCAAGTTGTACCTGGCGCTGCCATTTCTAGGGGCCGCAGGGTAAGTTTTTCAGCGCCTGCCCATGGCGTTCATCGCCCGGGCCAGGCGCTGAGTGGCTTGCTGGATTTCGTCCCGGTCGAGGGAGGCAAAGCCCAGGCGCAGCGCGTTTACCGGTTGGTCGTTGGGGGAAAACTGACGACCACTGCGCACCACAACGCCGTGGTCCAGTGCAGTGCTTGCCAACTTATCGACGTCTATTTCTTCCTCGAAACGTACCCATAGCGCCAAACCACCCTCGGGCTCGCGCACTTGTATGCGAGCACCAAACGCCTGATCCAGGCAATCTTGCAATACCGTGCGGCGCGCCCGATATTCTTTCGACACGCGGCGCAAATGCTTCTTCAACTCCCCCTCATTGATCAGGTCTGCCAGCATGGCTTGAGCGACCGCGTCGGTATCGCCCAGCATCAGCGCGGCATTGCGTTGCAGGGCTTCAATCACAGAGGTGGGCGCCACGATATAGCTGCAGCGGAACGTCGAGCCCAGCACCTTGGACAACGAGCCGATGTAGAGCACATGGCGTTGGGCGCGGTCACTGGCCAGCGGCAGGTAAGGGCGGCCACTGAAATGGTATTCGTGGTCGTAGTCCTCTTCGATAATGCAGAAGTCATGCAGCGCGGCCAACGTCAGCAAGTGCTGCCGGCGTGCAGCGTGCAAGCTCACGGTGGTGGGGAATTGGTGATGAGGCGTGAGGTAAATCATGCGCACCTTGTGCTCACGGCATAAGCGCTCGATCTGGTCGGTGCGGCAACCTTCATCATCGATGTCGACCGTGACCAACTTCGCCCCGAGCTTGCGGAAAATTTCCCATGCCGGTGGGTAGCTCAGACGTTCCACCAGGACCACGTCGCCGGGCTTGAGCAGCAGGCTGGCGCTCAGGAACAGGGACATCTGGGTGCCCTGGGTCAGGCAGATATTTTCGGCAGTGACCGTCAGCCCACGGTTGTTGCGCAGCATCTCGGCCAGGGCGCAGCGCAAGTGATAGCCGGTGCCTTCGCTGCCGTAGCGCACGGTATTGGAGGCAAAGCTGTTGCGCAGTGCATGGCGATAGTAACGGTGCAGAACTGCCTGGGGCAGCAGGCGGTGGTCGCTGGTGCCGTTGTCGAAAAACAGCGCATCGCGCCGATGCTGTAGAGCGACCACTTGGGCGTTATGGGTGAAATAGGGTACCAGCGGTTGCTCCAGTAACGGCGGCGCGAATGACGGTTGCGTAACGCTGGGCAGGTGTTTGAGTGTCAGCTTTACATTGACGAAGGTGCCACGGCGCGGCTCGCTGGTCAGCCAGCCCTTGGTCATGGCTTCTTCGTAGGCCAGGATCACCGTCTTGCGGTTGACGTCGAGCAAGTGTGCCATTTCCCGCGTGCCCGGCAGTAACGTCCCGGGCGGCAGGCGGCCTTCGAGGATTGCATTGACCAAGCCTTCGGCGATCTTGCGGTAAGTCGCCTGGCTTGCACCTTCTTCAAGCCGGAGCAGTGGACGCCATTTACGCATCTGGACCATCTGAAGTATCCAAATCTGGAGGTTTTAATGGGCCTAGTCTAGCGCAACAATCAAGCCTTACTTATCCCGAGGTCTTTATGAATAAACGTCATGTCATCGAACTGTCGCCCTCGGGGAAAAGCTTTGAAGCGGGCGATGAACTCTTGCTCGACGCCATGCTCGCCAGTGGCCTGGCCGTGCCGTTCTCCTGCCGCCGTGGCGCCTGCGGTTCGTGCAAGGTGGTGGTCGCCGAAGGTGCGTACCGGGCCAAACGCCTGGCGCCGGGTGCGCCGCAGCCTTCTTATCTTTTGGCAGCCAATGAGATGTTGTTATGCCAGAGCCACGCCTGTGGCGACATGCGCCTGCATATTCCCGGCTGGTCGCTGGATACACCCGCGCTGGTAGTGGCGGCGCAGGTTCACAGCAAGCGTGCGCTGGGCCCCGATGTGATCGAGTTGGTATTGATGCCCGAAACCCCAGTGGCGGTGCGGGCTGGCCAATACCTCAAGTTCCACCTGGCGGACGGTGATACGCGCTGCTTCTCGATTGCCAACCTGCCCGATGAGGACGATGGGCGCTTGGTCTTCCAGATTCGCCGGGTGAGTGGCGGGTATTTTTCCGAGGGTATCCTGGGGGGTCTCGCCGTGGGTGAGCGTCTGCACGTGGAAGGGCCGTTTGGTGCCTGTACCTGGCAGGACGATGAGGCGGCGCCCGTGGTGCTATTCGCTACGGGTACTGGTTACGCGGGCATCAAGCCTATCTTGCTGACCGCGCTCAAGCGCGATGCCGACGTGACGTTGTATTGGGGCGGCGCGCAATCGGCAGACTTTTATGACAGCGCTTTCCTCGACCACCTGATGCTTGAGCATCCCCGTTTTCGCTGGCATCCCGTGCGGTCCTCCGAGGGCAGGGTTCAGGAGGTTGCAATGAGTCATGGGCATCAGTGGGAACAGGCCCAGGTCTATGCGTGCGGCAACGGTGCAATGCTCGGCCAGGTACGCATCCACTGCCTTGAAGCGGGGTTGCCCAGCCACCGGTTTATCGCGGAGGCGTTTGTCGCCAGTGGTCGGTCAAGTGCTGGAGCAGTCTCCCTATCGTTTGACCCGGTGTGGGAGAAAGTCGGCCCGCGTTATTCCTTGGACGGCATGCTGGCGGCGCGGGAAAAATCCATACGTGCCCTGGCGGCGATTGCCAGCCAGTTGAAAGTCGGCATGACCACCGGCGAGGCCCTTGAGATGGCCGCGAGGCAACTGCAGGCCATGGGCGCTTCGCACACTTGGCATCCGACCTACATTCGTTTTGGCGCCGACACTGTGCGCCCACCGCGCGAGGGTATTGATCGTCAGCGCAGGCTGCGCGCTAATGACATTGCCGTGGTCGATCTTGGCCCGGTGTGGGATGGCTACGAAGGCGACTATGGCGATACGTTTGTGTTTGGCGATGGGCCGTTGCACCAGGCCTGTACGACGGCCTTGCATGAAGTCTTCGATGAAACACGCCAGGCGTGGCTGCGTGGTCTGACCGGGCGTGAGCTCTACGACTTCGCCGAGCAGAGCGCTGCGTCAAAGGGCTGGAGGCTGGCGCGCAACCTGGCGGGGCACCGCCTTGCGGATTTTCCCCATGCATTGTTCGAAAGCAAGGAGTTGGCTGACCTGGAGATCCCACCGAGTGAAATGGCCTGGGTATTGGAGATCCAGCTGTGCCATCCCACTGAGCCGGTGGGGGGGTTCTTTGAAGACATGCTGATGTTGCAAGGCTGAAGAGCTGTCATTGTTGCCGAGTCGTGTTTGACGCGATGGCCCTGCAAAGCGAGATCTCACCCACACCGCCGATCCCCTGTGGGAGCTGTCGAGCTTTAGCGAGGCTGCGAAAGCGGTGGCTCAGGCGCTGAAGAGGGTGCCTGTGCCGTTGCCTTCGCCGCCTCGCTTGGGTACCAGATGGGTCAGAGCTTCGGCAACTGCCCGACGCGGCCCATCATTTCAGTGACGATCTGCAGGTCCAGCAGGAACTGGTCGACGGTTTTGAATTCGCTGTCGGTGTGCCCGGTGTACTTCTCTTCCGGGCGGGCCAGGCCGAATTGCACGCCGTTGGGCAGGTCGTGCACCGAGGTTGCGCCGGCCGAGGTGCCGAATTTGTGCGCCATGCCCAGGTTTTCAGTGGCCACTGCCAGCAAGGCTTTTACCCATTCGCCTTCAGGGTTGCGGTACATCGGCGTGTCCAGCGAGTAAGTGAAGCTCACGTTGACCTTGGCGTTCTTGTCCCAGGCGTTCAGCTTCTGCTCGATTTGCGCCTTGAGCGCCTCCGGGGTTTTACCTTTCGGTGCGCGCAGGTTCACGGCCAGTTTGAAGGCTTTGTCATCCTGCCCCACAAACGTCAGCGAGGTGGTCAACGGCCCCATGAAATCATCCGCGTAGCCCACACCCAATTTGCCGCCCAGGTAATCCAGGCCCCAGTTGTCGGCGGCATAGCGCGCGGCATCGGTGATGTGGTTGTGCTGGAGGGCGACCTTGCCGTCGAGGCTGTGGATCAGGTCCAGCATGCGCGCCACCGGGTTGACCCCGGTTTCAGGCTCGGAAGAGTGAGCGGATACGCCGGTAACCGTGAGTTTGACGTCCTTGCCATCGACCTTGGCCGTCACTTGGAAGTCGCCACCGTTGCGCTTGGCATAGTCGGCACCGGCCTGTTGCAGGCTGGCGGCCAGTTCGGCGGGGGTGTCGCTGACCAGGGTGGCCACCGAGGCCGATGGAATCTGGTTGTTCGCCTTGCCGCCGGTCATCGCGATGATTTCTGCGCCTTTGCCTTCGCCCTTGCGCACCGGGAAGGTGGCCATCACGGTACCCGAGCCTTTTTCGGCGATCACCACCGGGTAACCGCCATCCAGCGCCAGGTTGTATTGCGGCACGGGGTTGCGTTCGAAGTAGTAAGGAATGGCATCACCGGCGGTTTCTTCAGTGGTGTCTACCAGCAGTTTGAACGTGCGCGCCAGTGGCAGTTTTTCTTCCTTGATCACTTTCATGGCGTACATCGCCACCACGATGCCGTTCTTGTCATCCTCGGTACCGCGGCCATACATGCGGTCGCCAATCAGCGTGACCTTGAACGGGTCGAGTTTGGTACCGTCTTGCAGCACCCAGTTTTCCGGGGTAACGGGCACCACATCGGCATGGGCGTGCACACCCACGACTTCATCACCGCTGCCTTCCAGGGAAATTTCGTACACGCGGTTGTCGACGTTACGGAAGTTCAGGTTGAAGGACTTGGCCAGGGCCTCGATCTTTGCGGCAATCTTGAGGAATTCCGGGTTTTTGTACTGTGGCAGACCGTCTACGTTGAACGTCGGGACTTCCACCAGTTCACGCAGGGTTTCGAGCGCGGCTTTGCCATATTTAACGCGGGTGTAAATGCCCAGCAGGCGATTGATCTCGTTCTGTTGCTCGGCGCTCAGGGGTTTGTTGCCCACAAACGCGCTGATAGCCGGGCCGGTGTCGGCCGCTTTGCCCAGCTCGCCCTGGGCCAGAGTGCCGAGGAAACCGCGGAAATCGGTAACCGAGGTCTCGTTGAACTGCTTCAGGATTGCCGTGCTCTGGTCCGCGCTGATGTTGGCGAATGCGGGCGTGGCGACGGCCGAAAGGCTGGCGGCGAACAGGGTGGCAACCGCCAATTGCTTAAGTGGAAAGTGCATGGTTGAAGGCATTCCTTTGCAGGTAGTGAGTAGGAGATTTCTGACGGAAGAGACAGAAACATTTCCACACACTACCATTACTCAGGTGCCCAAGGTCAATGCTGGCCAGGGTGGGGCGCGGGATACTCTTGCGTCACGCTCAAGGCTCTAGCGTAAGGCCCATCCCACAGTTGTTCATGCAACTGGCCTACACGCCTGGCCATCGCCTCACTGCGCATCACCACCTCCAGATTGCGCGAATTATCCAGGTAGCCGCCCAACCAATTGCTGGTGCCGACCCACGCCACTTGCCCGTCGATCTCCATGGTTTTGCTGTGTATCACCCGCGCATAAGGGATAAAGCCTTGCTTGGCTTCGGGCAGGGTGACGATCTTGATCTCAATATTGGGCAGCACCACCAGGCTCTTGAGATAGGGCAGTTCCAGCGGGTCGGTATTCCAGTTGGACACCATCAGTTTGATCGACACGCCACGGGCTGCGGCGGCGCGCACGGCGTTGTCGATCACCGCGTAGTACGGTCGGGTTCGATCCGGTCCGTAGGACAGCGGCGCGTAGTCGAGCAATTGCACGCGCACCTCTTTTTGGGCTTCGCCCAGCAGGCGCGGCAGTTCCAGCTGTGAGTCGCCCACGCCGGGCGGGTTGTAGCGTTGCGGGCTGGCCACCAGGTAGTTGCCGGTACGTGCGGGTGCAGGGCCGCTGGCGGGTAGCGGCACCGGTTGTTTACCCTCCAGCGCTGCCTGGGCTTGCCAGTCTTGCTCGAAGATCGCCTGCACCTGGCCCACCACCGTTTCGTCAGTGATCCGCAGCCCGGTTTCGTGGATATGTTCCAAGGCGCGCCAGTCGAAATTCTGACTGCCGACAAACGCCTGCTTGCCATCCACCAGCAGGTACTTGGCGTGGATGATGCCGCCGCTCAGTTGCCCGTAGGGCAGCACGCGCAAGGTCAGGTTGGGAATGGCGCGCAAGCGTTCCAGGGTGGCGGCATCCGACAGCTTGATGCCTTTTTCTTCGAGCAGGAAACGAATCTTCACGCCGCGTTTGCCGGCGGCTTCCAGGTGTTCAAGCACGCTGTTCATCACCGAGCCAGGGTGGTCCGCGGCGTAGAACTGGCCGATATCAATGTGGCTTTTGGCGCCGTCGAACAGCTCGATCCATACCGGGCCGGGCTGGCGCAAATCGTCGGTGCCCAGGGCGGTGTCCACAGGCACGGTATGCACCAATTCAAAACCTGGAATGGAAAAGTCCGCCTGGGCCAGCGGACTGAGGAGCAAGCCGGTCAGGCCGGCAATACGCAACTTTATCGAAAGGGACATAAGCGTCTCATCGCACCAAAGGTAAAGGCGAGCGCCCAAGGCGCCCGCCCTGCAGGTCAGGCTGTGCGGCTGTGCAGCGGGGTGGGCACGCGATGAGTCACTTCATCCTGTGCGCGGGCGCCGGTGGCGGTGCGGATCAACAGGATCTTCAACTGGTCGTTGATGCGCTCCAGGCTGTCCTGGAAGAAGTTGTGGAACACCACGCAAAAAAGCGCGATGGCGATACCTAATCCCGTGGCAAACAAGGCCGTCCCGATACCACCGGAAATCTGCCCTGGGTCCGATACGCCCGCGGTGGCCAGCGCCTTGAAGGTGTCGATGATGCCGAGAATGGTGCCCAGCAGGCCCAGCAGTGGGGCGGCGGTGGTGATGGTCTCGATGATCCACAGGCTGCGGGCCAGTGGGGCGCGGGTCTTCAGGTATTGGGTATCGATTTCGTCGTCCAGGTCCTTGCGCGAACCGTGGGTCGCCTTCTGGGCCAGCACCGGCAAGATCATGTTCAGCGGCAGGCTGTCGCGACGGGTCAGGTTGTCCGGCAGGTCACGCTCGCCGTGCACATTGGCGCCCAGGGCGTCGATCAATGCGCGTGCTTGGCGGCGTACGTAGGCGAAGTAGATGCCGCGTTCGATGGCGATGAAGATCGCAATGGCCATCGCCGCGTACATCACATAGAAAGTGACGTCGTGGAGCAGGTTCATATCCATGATGGTGTTCCTCTTGGGGTGAGTCTTAGAAATTCGCTTCCAGCGAAACCGTGACGGTACGGTCCAGGCCGACGATGTACGCAGGGTCGCCATCGCGGAAACCGCTGTAGCTGGCCGCGTTGGTCTTGGTGGTGTACACGCCGTCCAGGTATTTCTTGTCGAACAGGTTGTCGACGTTCAGGCGCAGGGTCGCGTCCTTGACCACTTTCTTGTCCACCGGCAGGTAAATACCGGCGCCGAGGTTGAACACGGTGCGACCGGAAATCGCCTCGTCGTTGGTCAGGTCGCCGTAGAGCTTGCTGGTGTACTTGCCACCGAAGGTGCCGTAGAAGCGCCCGTCGTCATACCCGATGTTGGCCGCCAGCATGTTCTTGGGCACGTTGGCGAACTGCTTGCCACTGGTGGGCAGCACGATGGGTTTGCCGGCGTTGTAGACGGTCAGGTCATCCTGCTGCTCGGCCTTGGTGTAGGTGTAGGAGGTGTAGTAATTGAAGTGGTGGGGCAACTGGCCGCTCCACTCCAGCTCCAGGCCTTTGTTGACCACGGAGCCGGCGTTGATGTCGGCAAAGTCACCGTTGATGTCCCGGGACGAAACCTGGCGGTTCTTGAAGTCCATGTAGAACAGGGTGGCGGCCAGGTTCATATCGTCGCCGCTGTAGCGCCAGCCCAGTTCGTGGTTCCAGCTGGTTTCCGGTTCGGCGTCGATCGAGCCGGCGCCTTTGTCGTAGAGCACGTAGTTCTGCGGTACCCGCATGTTGCGCGACAGGCTGTAGAACAACTGGTCACGCTCGTCCAGCTGGTATTTCAGGCCGGCGTTGGGCAGCAGTTTGTTGTAGGTCTGGTTACGTTTTTCCGGGCGTTCGTTGAGGCTGCCGTGGTTGGTGCCTTCACGCTCGACGTTCATGTAGGCCAGGCCTGCGATGAGGGTCCAGTCCGGGTTGATGTACCAGGTGTCCTGGGCCCAGACCTTTTGCGCTGGCGTCACGGTGAAACGGTCGCGACCCTGCACGGTGTTGCCGTTGGCATCGACGATGGCGCTGTTGGAATCTGGCCAGGTATCCACTGGCTTGCCGTTGCTCTTGAGCGGAATGAACGGCTGGGTCTGGCTCTGGCGTGCGCGCTCGTACCAGTAACCGAATTGCAGGCTGTGGTCGCCAAGGTCCCAGGTCAGCTTGGTGGTGATACCCGGACGCCAGGTTTGCGTGCGTGAAGGGCGGTAGTACACGCCGCTGTTGGGTGTGCCGTCGGCGTTGTATTGGGCGGCCGTGGGCAGGTTGCCGAGGTCGAACACACCGCCCTGGTTGGAGCCACGGTTGAGGGCATAGCTGGATGAACCGACGCCGCTGCCATTGCCCCAGTAGTAATACGGGATCACCGACAGTGCGAGGTTATCGGCCAGTTTGAACTGGGTGTTGAGCACGGCGGTGAACGTCTGGAACGGGTTCTGCGCCAGGGCGTAATAGCTGTTGTACTTGCCGTTGCTGCCCACGCTGGGTGTTGCCGGATAAGGGTCGTACTTGCGGCCATATTGCTGGAACTGCGCCTTGGTCAACTGGCTGTAACTGTTGTTGTCCTGCTCGTGGTACTTGAGGATCAGGTTGGCGGTGTTGCCATTGCCAGCGTCGAAAAAGCTGTTCCACTCCACCTTGTCCGCGCGTACTGCGCCCGAACCGCGCCACATCTCACCTTCGGTATGGGACACCGACAGCCAGTTGCTCAGGCCGTTGATTTCGCCGGTATTGAGGCGGGCAAAAGTCTTGCGCGTGGCATTGCTGCCGACGACCTGTTTGACGAAGGCGCCGGTTTCCTTGGTCGGGCGAATGGTCACGATGCCAATGTTGCCGCCGCTGGAACCAATGTGCGGGCCGTCGGATTCCGAAGCGCCCTGGGTGACGAAGATCTGGTCGATGTTTTCCGGGTCGCCCAGCAGGTTGGAGTACAGCGCGTAGTTGCCGGAGTCGTTGATCGGCATGCCGTCCACCGACATGCCCACCTGGTCGGAGTTCATGCCGCGCATGGTGAAGCGAAAGCCCGACAGGCCGGTGTTGTCTTCACTGGAGATGTTCAAGCCCGGGGTGTACTTGAGCTTGTCGATGGCATTGCCGGTGGCCGCCTGTTTATCCAGTGCTTCCTTGGTCACCGTGGAGCGGCCCTTGATGCTTTCCTCCGGCACCATGTAACCGCCCCCGGCGGTCGCCTTGCCTTGTACCCCAATGGTGCCGACATCACTGTCGCTGGTCTCTGCCATGACCAGTCCCTGGCTCATGCTGGTCGCGGCCACAAGTGCCAGATGAATACGGGTGAACTTCATCACTGTCGTCCTGGTGTCGGGTGCTTATTGCACGCTGTAGTTGAAGGTGGCGGTGAAGCGCTGCTCATTGCGCCCCCCGAAGGCTTGCTCGGGGAACGGTTTGACTTGCTTGATGCGACGCAAGCTGTTGGTGGCTGCCCGGTTGAGCAACATGCTCGAGGCCTGGGTTTGTAAACCTGAGTCGAGGACGCGGCCCTGACGGTCTACCAACAGCCACACCACCACCTCGCCGCTCGGGCGTTCGAGGGACGCCTGGCGCCCGGTGGGGTACTGCTTGTAGGTGTCCAGTTCGTTGCGCAAGCCTTTGAGGTAACCGCTTTCCAGGGCCTGGCCATCGACCTTCGGTGGCGCCGGTGGGGCTGGCGTCGGTGCCGCTTGGGTGACGGCGGCCGGGGCTGGCTTGGCGGCCACCGGTGGCGGCGTCGGCACGGGCTTGGCGACCACGGGCGCAGGCTTGGGCACAGGTTTTGGCTTTGGCTTGGGTTCGGGTTTTGGCAGCGGCTTGGGCGGTGGCGGCGGGGGCGCCGGCTCGGCCTCTTCCTCTTCGATCACCGGCGGTGGCGGTTCTTGCTCCACCACCGGTTCCGGTATGACTTCCGGTTCCGGCTCAACCAAGGCCAATTCGACCGCCGACTCGTCATACACCGGCTCGACCTTCAACGTCTGGGACTGGATACCCAGTGCAATCAGCACCAGGGCGATCAGGGCCGGGACACTGCCCAGCAGCTGACGCGCACGAAACAGAACGTACATGATCAGGACTTACGCGTGGCGATGGACACGGAGGTGAAGCCACCCAGGCGCAGGGTGTCCATCACTTCCACCAGGCGCGAAACCTCCACGCCTTTGTCGCTGTTGACGATGATCGTCGACTTGGTATCGGGCTTTTCGGCAGCCTTCAGCGCCGGCACCAGGGCCTCCACCGTCAGGTCCTTGCCGTCCAGTTGCAACTGGCCTTCCAGGCCCAGGGTGAGGATGAATTTGTTTTGCGGCTTGAGCTGCTGCGAACTGCTGGCGCTGGGCAATTGGGTCTTCATGCCGAGCGCGGGAATCACGTTCAGGCTCACCAGTACGAAAAACACCAGCAGGAACATCATCACGTCGATCATCGGGATCAGCTCGATGTGCGCCTTGCGTTTCTTGGGTTCGTCCCAGGTTCTCATTCCGTTACCCCGTCATTGAATTAGGGGCAAAACGCTAACAGCCAAAAATGACCGATTGGTTAACTTTAATTGACCGTTTAGAGGCTCTAGGACGCGTCTTTCAGAAAACTTACCGGTCAGTTTTCGGGCGTAATGAAACTGACACTCGGGGCATCCATGCTTGAGAAATTTATCTTGAGAGCCGGCCTCCATGCCTACTGCATTGCCTCAATTGACGACCCCGCGACTGCTGTTGCGCGCCCTGCAAATGCATCAGGCGCAGGTGCTTTTCACGCTTGCCAACGGGCCGAAAATTGCCGACAACACGGCGAACATTCCAGCGCCCTACACCCTGGAAACCGCCCAGGATTTTATTGTCGGGGCCGCCGACAAGTACCGCACTGGTGAACTGCTGAACCTGGGGATGCATGTGCGCAGCACTGACGAATTGGTCGGCATGGTCAGCCTGCGTATCAATGCTCGGCATCACTATGGGCACTTGGGTGGCTGGGTGGCGGCGCACTGCCGTAACCAGGGGTATGCGGCGGAAGCGGCGAGTGCGGTGATGGACTTCGGGTTCGAGGCGCTAGGGTTGCAGCGCGTGGGCAGCCAGTGTTTCGCGCGCAACAAGGAATCGGCGCGGGTCATGGAAAAGATCGGCCTGCGTTATGAAGGCTGCATGCGCCAGGCGTTTTTAAAGAACGGCGTGTATGAGGACTTGCTCGGGTTTGCCACCGTGCGCGACGACTTAGAGCGCTGCCTGTGAGCGGCGAAGTGGACCATGGCCGGCGCCGGGTCCTCGGCGGGCTGGCGGTCGCGAGCGCGTTTTCGATTCTCAGCCCGTTTGCGCGCAGTGCCGGGGTGGATTATCCGTTCACCCTCGGCGTGGCTTCCGGTGACCCGTTGCCAGATGGCTTTGTGATCTGGACGCGCCTGGCGCCGTTGTTCAACGCCGCGGATGGCCGTGGCGGCCTGAGTCGCTCGGTGCCGCTGCGTTGGCGGGTGGCCAGCGATGCGGCGATGACGCGCATTGTGAAGCAGGGCGAAGTACTGGCGACGCCGCGTTTCGCTCACGCAGTGCATGTCGAAGTGGCGGGGCTGGCGGCGGATCGGCCGTATTGGTACCAGTTTGAAGGGCTCGGTGCGCAGAGCCCGGTGGGCCAGTCGCGCACGATGCCGCCGCTGCAGGCCATGGCCTCGGCCCGGCTGGGGTTTGTGTCCTGCTCGCACTGGGAACGTGGCTATTTCAGCGCCTACCGACACCTTGCCGCCGAGCAGCCGGACCTGGTGTTTTTCCTCGGTGATTACATCTACGACAGTTCCTATGCTGCGGAGTCGGGCAAGGTGTTTCGTTCGCACGGCAGCGGCAATGCGCAAAGCCTGAGTGATTACCGCAACCGCTACGCACTGTACAAGACTGATCCAGACCTGCAGGCCCTGCACGCCGCGGCTCCCAGCGTCGTAACCTGGGACGACCACGAAGTACAGAATGACTACGCCAACCGCTGGTCCCAGGACCCGAAGGTGGCGGTGGCGCAGTTTCTCAAGCAACGGGCCGCGGCGTACCAGGCGTTTTATGAACACATGCCCCTGCGTGCCAGCAGCGTGCCGAAGGGGCCGGACATGCGCATCTACCGGCGCCTGGACTATGGGCGGCTCGCGCGTTTTCATGTGCTCGACGGTCGCCAGTACCGTTCCGAGCAACCCTGCATCGCGGCCAATGGCAGCCACCAAGGGCATATTGTCACCACCCCTTGCAGCGACCTGCGTGACCCTGGCCGCACGTTGCTCGGCTGGCAGCAAGAGTCTTGGCTGGACCAGGGGTTTGCCCAGTCCAGTGCGCAGTGGAATGTCATCGCCCAGGATTTGCTGGTGGCGCCGCTGATGCAGCGTGACTTGACCAACCATAAGCTTGGCCGCTGGACCGATGGTTGGGATGGCTACATGGCGAACCGCTCACGGATGCTGGCGTCGATCGTGCGCAATCGCGTGAAGAACCCGGTGTTCTGGGGAGGGGATATACATTCGTTCTGGGCCACCGACCTGCATCTCGACGCCGACAGGCCAGACTCGGCGGTGGTCGCCACCGAGTTCGTCGGCTCGTCGGTCACCTCAGATGGCCCTCCCTACGACGCGTTCATGAAGATCATGCCGCTCAACCCCCATGTGAAGTTTTTCGACAGTCGCCAGCGTGGGTATGTGTCGGTGGAGTTGGCGGCCAACACCATGTTGACGAATTTTCGTGCGATCAGCGACCCGCGTGACCCGGCGGCGACGGTGTCGACGTTGAAGTCGTTCATCAATGAATCGGACCAGCCGAGCGTGGCCCTGTAGGAGCGAGCTTGCTCGCGAAAAACCAAAGGGCGCCGATGAGAATCAGGTATCCCGCGTTATCGTTAACGGTCTTCGCGAGCAAGCTCGCTCCTACAGTGTCAGGGTATCAGCGAGGCTGTAGCGCACCGAGAGCGCGCCTTTTTTCTCCGACAACGCCAGGATCGTTACCTGGCCCAGTTCGCTCAACGCTTGAACATGCGTACCGCCACAGGCGTACGCCGGTAATTCGCCGAAGCCGACTTCGCGGGTGCCGTCTTCCAGCGTCATATGGCGGGAATAGTCGGCGGCGATCCATGTGTTGACCCACTGCTGGAGCGCCTGCGCATCCATGTCTTGCGCGGTCTCGCCACGGATAAAAGTGATCTTGCCTTCGCCGGGCCAATGGTGGGCCTTGATCGGCATCCAGCCCAGGCGTTCGCCGGCATTGCCAATCAAGTGCCCCGCCGAATGCAGACGCGTATGCAAGGCGCGCCGCTGTGCGTCGACTCGTGCAACGACGAGACCGGGCTCCAGAGGTCGGTCGACGTAGTGCACCACCTGTTCGGCTTCCTGCATGACTCGCAGCACCTGGCTGTCGCCGAGCCAGCCGGTGTCGGACGGCTGGCCTCCGCCTTGGGGATGGAAAATGGTCGACTGCACAATCACGGCGAATTGCTCTTCGTACGGGGTGCAACTGAGCACTTCCAGCTCGGCCGTCAGGTGGTCGTGGGTAAAAAACAGGCGCTCGGTCATCATCTACATCCGCATCAGGGTTCTGTGGGCAGTATAAATAGTGCGCAGATGAGTGATAATCCGCTCAATTATCAATGGATCTGTGCGTCATGAGCATCAATCTTCCTTTGCCGCTATTGGGTGAAATGGCGATTTTCGTCAAGGTCGTGGAAACCGGCAGCTTCTCCGAAGCGGCGCGGCAACTCAGCGTTTCACCTTCGGCGGTGAGCCGCAGCATCTCGCGCCTGGAACAAGCCCTGGCCACGCGCCTGCTGCAACGCACCACGCGCAAGCTGCGCCTGAGCGAGGGCGGCGAGGAGGTGTTCAAGCGTTGCCAGGAGATGGTCAATGCGGCGCGCTCGGTGATGGAAATCAGTGGGCAATTTACCCCTGAAGCCGAGGGGCTGGTGCGGGTCAGTGTGCCCAAGGCGGTGGGGCGATTTGTGGTGCACCCGCATATGCCGGAATTTTTGCGGCGCTATCCCAAGGTGGATGTGCAATTGATCCTGGAAGACAGGCATGTGGATTTGATCGACGACAACGTCGACTTGAGCATCCGCATCACCGACAGCCCACCGCCAGGTTTGGTCGGGCGCCAACTGTTGCCCATCGAACATTTGCTGTGCGCGACGCCGCAGTACCTGGCCGAGCACGGTACACCGAGCCATCCCCATGATCTGCTCGGGCACAGTTGCATCTATCTGGGTGAGACACCGGGAGATTCACGCTGGAAGTTTCGCCAGGCTGGCAAGGCGGTAACGGTCGGCGTACGCGGCCGGTATGCGGCGAACCACACCGGGGTGCGACTCGAGGCTGCGTTGCAGCATGTCGGGATTGCCAGCTTGCCGTATTTCACCGCGCGGCACGCATTGGAAGCAGGAGATTTGGTGCAGGTGTTGCCGGGGTGGGATTTTATTGCGTCGTACCATGGCGAGGCGTGGTTGCTGCATTCGCCCACACGTTACCTGCCGCCGAAGTTGCGGGTGTTTATCGATTATCTGGTGGAGTGCATGGCCAGGGAGCCCACGCTGCGCCGACGGTAGGAGCGCGGTTGCTCGTTCCCACGCTCTGCGTGGGAATGCCACCTGGACGCTCCGCGTCCTGCCTTTATGCCTGTGCACGGGTGACGCAGAGCGTCACAGGATAGGTTCCCACGCAGAGCGTAGGAACGAGCATAGTTGTCAGTGCTTGCTCTGGTCCTGAGGCATGGCCAGCAGCTGTTTTTCCTGGTTCCAGTCGAACGGTTCGTCGTTCTGTTCGGCTTCATAGCGACGTTCTTCCAGGGCCTGGTACAGGTCCAGTTCTTCGTCGGGCATGAAGTGCAGGCAGTCGCCGCCAAAGAACCACAGCAGGTCACGGGGCACCAGGTGGGCGATTTGCGGGTAGCGCAGGATGACCTGGCTCATCAGGTCCTGGCCCAGGTACTGGCTTTCGATCGGGTCGATTGGCAACAGGGCGCGCAGTTCGTCGAAACGCTCCAGGAACAGCGAGTGGCTTTCCTCGGGTACCTGTTCGGCTTCGCCGACGGCAACCAGGATGCTGCGCAAGTGGTCGAGCAAGACAAGATGATCGGCAACGACGTTGGACACGAGATAAGGCCTCTAAAGCAAAAACGGGCGCGAGAGTATAAGCCTCTCGCGCCCGTTTTTATATGACCGCTCGACTCAGCGGACTTTACCTTCTGCCTGCATCAGCTCTTCCTTGCTGAAATCATCCACGTCGATCACCTTGCGTCGCGCAGCCTCGGCATCGCGCAAGGTTTGTGCCTCGGCCGGTTGCAGCACGCCGGCCTGCAGGGCCGCGTCGATGGCATGCTCGCCGGCAGCCGGCTTGACCTGGCCGCTTTTGAGCGCGCTGTGGAGTTTTTTCTGCAAGGGGTGGCTGGCACCGAGCAGGTCGTAGGCATGTTGCAGGGCGCCCACGGGATCTTCTGCTGATTGCGGGCGATAACAGCCGGCCAGCAATTCTTCCAGGGTCGGGTCGCCTTTGGCGCGGCCGATCACGGCTGCCACTTTGGCATCCAGCGCGTCGGACGGCCCGGTATGACGACGCCCGAATGGGAACACGATCACCCGCAACAGGCAGCCCAGCACCTTGTTCGGGAAGTTGCTCAGCAGCTCATCCAACGCGCGTTCCGATTCGCCCAGGCTTTCTTCCATGGCCCAGGCAAACAGCGGCTCCAGATGGTCCGGCGAGTCCAGGTCGTGATAACGCTTGAGCGCCGCCGACGCCAGGTACATGTGGCTGAGCACATCACCCAGGCGAGCGGACAAGCGTTCGCGGCGCTTGAGCTCGCCACCCAGCAACATCATGCTCAGGTCGGCCAGCAGGGCAAACGCAGCCGCCTGGCGGTTCAGGGCACGGAAGTAGCCCTGGCTCAAACGGTTGCCCGGGGCTTTTTCGAAGTGCCCGAAGCCCAGGTTCAGCACCAGGGTGCTGGCGGCGTTGCTGACGGCGAAGCCGATGTGTTGCATCAGCAGGCCGTCGAATTCCTTCAACGCCTGGTCATGGTCTTCGCGGCCGGCCAGGGCCATTTCCTTGAGCACGAAGGGGTGGCAGCGAATCGCGCCCTGGCCGAAGATCATCAGGTTACGCGAAAGGATATTCGCGCCTTCCACGGTGATGAAGATCGGTGCGCCCTGCCAGTTGCGGCCCAGGTAGTTGTTGGGGCCCATGATGATGCCCTTGCCGCCGTGCACGTCCATGGCGTGGCTGATGCACTCACGGCCGCGTTCGGTCAGGTGATACTTGAGGATCGCCGACAACACCGACGGCTTCTCGCCCAGGTCCACGGCGTTGGCGGTGAGCATGCGCGCGCTGTCCATCAGCCAGGCGTTGCCACCGATGCGTGCCAGGGCTTCCTGGATGCCTTCGAAGGCCGACAGCGGTACGTTGAACTGTTCGCGCACCTGGGCGTATTGCCCGGTCACCAGGCTGGTGAACTTGGCGGCGCCGGTGCCGACGGCGGGCAGCGAGATCGAACGGCCGACCGACAGGCAGTTCATCAGCATCATCCAGCCCTTGCCGAGCATTTCCTGGCCACCGATCAGGTATTCCAGGGGGATGAACACATCCTTGCCGGAGTTGGGGCCGTTCATGAAGGCGGCGCCAAGCGGCAGGTGACGACGGCCGATTTCCACGCCAGGGGTGTCGGTAGGAATCAACGCGAGGCTGATGCCCAGGTCCTCTTCCTCACCCAGCAGGTGGTCTGGGTCATGAGCCTTGAAGGCCAGACCGAGCAGGGTCGCGACCGGGCCGAGGGTGATGTAGCGCTTTTCCCAGTTCAGGCGCAGGCCGAGGGTTTCCTTGCCCTGCCATTCGCCTTTGCAGATCACGCCGGTGTCGGGCATGGCGCCCGCATCGGAGCCGGCCAGCGGGCCGGTGAGGGCGAAGCACGGGATGTCGTCGCCACGGGCCAGGCGCGGCAGGTAATGATTGCGCTGTTCCTCGGTGCCGTAGTGCAGCAGCAGTTCGGCGGGGCCGAGGGAGTTGGGGACCATCACGGTGGAGGCCAGGTCACCGCTGCGGGTCGCGAGTTTCATGGCGACCTGGGAGTGGGCATAGGCGGAGAAGCCCTTGCCACCGTACTCCTTGGGAATGATCAGGGCGAAGAAGCCATGGGTCTTGATGTGTTCCCAGGCTTGCGGCGGCAGGTCCATGGCCTGGCCGATTTCCCAGTCGCTGACCATGGCGCAGAGTTCTTCGGTGGGGCCGTCGATGAACGCCTGCTCTTCCTCGGTCAATTGCGCCTTGGGGTAGGCCAGCAATTTGTCCCAGTCCGGGCGGCCACTGAACAGCTCGCCATCCCACCACACGGTACCGGCATCAATCGCATCGCGCTCGGTCTCGGACATCGGCGGCAGCACTTTCTGGAACCAGCTGAACAGCGGCTTGGTGAAGTATTGGCGGCGCAGGTCAGGCAGCAGCAAAGGCGCGGCCACCACGGCCAGGAGTACCCAGAAGATCAGCAGCAGCCAACCCGGTGCGTGGCTCCAGGCGCCCATCGCCAGCAGGTAGACGGCGACCACACCCAGGGCGGGCAGGGGGGCAGTACGGCGGTGTGCCAGGTAGGCAATGCCGACCACCAGCACCAGTATCCACAACAACAGCATATTCAATCCTCCGTGAACCAGGGGCGAAACCACCAGGGAGCTTAGTCGGCATCCGAACAAGCCGGGTGATCAGGGTGTAACAAGGTGTACTGGGCAACCCATCAGCCGGCGCCGGCATTTGGCCGAATCGTCGTTATCTCTCTGGCAGGCCTGGTGGTTAAACTCCAGGCTCCCCTCGGAGATCAAGCTCATGAATACGTACTTGAGTCCCAGCCGCTTCATCGATAGTGACCACCCTGTGGTGGTGGAGTTCGCCGAGAAACATCGCGGAACCCGCCCGGATTTAAGTGACCAGGCAGTCAGTCTTTACTACGCGGTGCGTGAGGCCATTCGCTACAACCCCTATACCTTCAGCCGTGACCCCAACACCTTGAGCGCCAGCTTCGCCCTGGCGGCCGGCGAAAGCTACTGTGTGCCCAAAGCTACGTTGCTCGCCGCTTGCGCGCGCCACTGCGGCATTCCCGCACGCATTGGCCTGGCGGACGTGCGCAACCACCTGTCCACACCGCGACTGCTCGCTCTGCTCAAAAGTGACGTGTTCGCCATGCACGGTTATACCGAGCTTTACCTGAACGGCCGCTGGGTCAAGGCCACTCCGGCGTTCAACCAGCAACTGTGCGAAGTGTTCGACGTGCCGCCGTTGGAATTCGATGGGCTGCACGACAGCGTGTTCCACGCGTTCAATCGCCAGGGCCAGCGTTCTATGGAGTACGTGGTGGACCACGGGCAATTTGCTGACGTGCCCGAAGCATTTTTCTTCGGGCATATCCGCCAGTGCTACCCGCACCTGTTTGGCGACGATGCGCCCACCTTGCTCGGCGATATGCAGGGCGATTTAAGCCGCGGCTGAACCGGCGTATGCTGCTGCGTTCATCAAGCCATGTTCATCAACGATAAGGCGCGGTCATGCTGAAGATCTGGGGTCGTAAAAATTCATCAAACGTCAGGAAAGCACTGTGGTGCGCCGAGGAACTCGGCCTGGACTATGAAGCAATTGATGCGGGCGGGGCTTTTGGTGTGGTCGATACCCCGCAATACCGGGCCATGAACCCCAATGGCCGGGTGCCGGTGATCGAAGATGGCGACTTTGTGCTGTGGGAATCCAACACCATCGTGCGTTACCTGTGCGCCAAGCAGGCATCGGACTTTTACCCCAGCGACCTGCAAGCCCGGGCCAACGCCGAAAAGTGGATGGACTGGACCACTTCCACGCTCGCCGATCCGTTCAAAGCGGTGTTCTGGGGCATCGTGCGCACCCCGGCTGACCAGCAAAACTGGGACAGCATCAATGCCGGGCGCCAAGCCTGTATCGACGCGCTCAAAACCGTCGAACAAGCCCTCGCCGAGCAACCCTACCTGTCCGGCCAGGCGTTCGGCATGGGCGATATTCCCTTGGGCTGCTTCATCTACGCCTGGTTCGAGATGCCCATCGAACGCCCTGCCATGCCCCATCTGGAGGCCTGGTACCAGCGCCTGCAGCAGCGCCCGGCCTACCGCAAGGCGGTGATGACCGCGTTGACTTAATACACACTATTAATACGGGTGACTGTACTTGTGCGGCATGGGCAAGCACCATGCTCGCACTGCATCGCAGGTTGAACTACCTGCGGTGTGCCTTCATCTATTCTTTCTATTCCCTTCTTTGGTGCGTACTTCCATATGAGTTCCGCTCTGTCCATCCGGCAGCTAACCAAAACCTACGGCAACGGTTTCCAGGCCCTGAGTGGTATCGATCTGGACGTTGCCGAAGGTGACTTCTTCGCCTTGCTCGGCCCCAACGGTGCCGGCAAATCCACCACCATCGGCATTCTCTCCACCCTGGTCAACAAGACCAGCGGCACGGTGAATATCTTCGGCCATGACCTGGACAAATCCCCGGCAGCGCTCAAGCGCTCCATTGGCGTGGTGCCCCAGGAATTCAATTTCAACCAGTTCGAAAAGACCTTCGACATTGTCGTGACCCAGGCCGGCTACTACGGCATTCCGGCGAAAGTCGCCAAGGAACGCGCCGAGCAGTACCTGACCCAACTGGGCCTGTGGGACAAGCGTGACGTACCTTCGCGCTCGCTGTCCGGTGGCATGAAGCGACGCCTGATGATCGCCCGCGCCTTGGTGCATGAGCCGCGCCTATTGATCCTCGACGAACCTACAGCCGGCGTGGATATCGAGCTGCGCCGCTCGATGTGGACCTTCCTCACCGAACTGAACGAGAAGGGCATCACCATCATCCTCACCACCCACTATCTGGAAGAGGCTGAGCAGTTGTGCCGCAACATCGGCATCATCGACCACGGCACCATTGTCGAGAACACCAGCATGCGCAACCTGCTGGGCCAGTTGCATGTGGAAACCTTCCTGCTCGACCTGAAGAGCAACCTGTCGGTGGCGCCGCAGTTGCTCGGCTATCCAAGCCGGCTGGTGGACAGCCACACCCTGGAGGTGCAGGTGGATAAGGCCATGGGCATCACCGCGCTGTTCACCCAGTTGGCGACTCAGAACATCGAAGTGCTGAGCCTGCGTAATAAAACCAATCGCCTTGAGGAGTTGTTCGTGTCCCTGGTGGAGAAAAATCTGGCGAAGGTGGCGGTATGAGTTCCGAACTGCAACCCAACCTTGTCGCGCTGCAAACCATTGTTTATCGCGAAGTGAAGCGCTTTACCCGGATCTGGCCGCAGACCCTGCTGCCACCGGCGATCACCATGGTCCTGTACTTTGTGATCTTCGGTAACCTGATCGGCCGGCAGATCGGCGACATGGGTGGCTTCACCTACATGGAATACATCGTGCCGGGCCTGATCATGATGTCGGTGATCACCAACTCCTATGGCAACGTGGTGTCGAGTTTCTTTGGCAGCAAGTTCCAGCGCTCCATCGAAGAGCTGATGGTCTCGCCGGTGTCACCGCACACCATCCTCATCGGCTACACCCTGGGCGGCGTGTTGCGTGGCCTGATGGTGGGAGTGATTGTGACGCTGCTGTCCCTGTTCTTTACCCACCTGCAGGTGCATCACCTGGGTGTCACTATTCTGGTGGTGGTGCTGACGGCGACGATCTTCTCGCTGCTGGGCTTTATCAACGCCGTGTTCGCACGCAACTTCGATGATATTTCCATCATCCCGACCTTCGTGCTCACGCCGCTGACCTACCTGGGCGGGGTGTTTTACTCCATCACCTTGCTGCCGCCGTTCTGGCAGACGGTGTCCCTGGCCAACCCGGTGCTGCACATGGTCAACGCCTTCCGCTACGGCATTCTGGGCGTGTCGGATATCAAGATCAGTGTGGCGATCACCTTTATGATCGTTGCGACCGTGGTGCTGTATATCGGTTGTGCGCGGTTGCTGGTGAGTGGGCGTGGGATGCGTACATGATGTGGGATTGGAAATAACAAAACGGCCTCATCAGAGGCCGTTTTTTATTGGATGCACACAGAACAAATGTGGGAGCTGGCTTGCCTGCGATGGTATCGACTTCGCTTGACGGGTGTACGGAGGTGTCTGCATCGCAGGCAAGCCAGCTCCCACATTCTGGTCGGCGCACGTGCCTTAGATTTTCAGTGCCAGTTCGATCAGGGCATGCAGTTCTTCTACCGCCAAAGGCTGGGCCGAAAACAGAATACGAAACACCGTCGGTGCGGCGAGCAGGTTGATCAGATGGTCAACGCTCGGCGGCTGTTCCTGCGGGTAGCGGTCAACAATCACCTGCAACTGCCCACTCAGGATGCTCACGCAATACCCTGGCGTCGGGCTGCTTTGCACGTCGCGCATCATGTTGCGGCCTACGTCCGAACTCATCTCATCCAGGTATTGCTCGGCCCAGGCTTGCAGGTCGCCACGCAGGCTGCCGGTGTTGGCCGGTTCGGTATCGGGGCGCATACGGGCCAGGGCGACGTCGGCGAGCAGTACTGACAGATCGCCCCAGCGCCGGTAAATGGTCGACGGCGTGACGCCTGCACATGCCGCAATCATCGGCACGGTGACGCTGGAACGCTCATGGGCTTCCAGCAATTCGCGCACCGCCCTGTGGACGGATTCCTGTACCCGGGCACTGCGGCCCCCCGGGCGGAGGCCTTCTTTGATCGCCATGGGCAAGACCTTAACACAAAGAATTTGCTTTAAGCGCCAGCGAATAGCACACTGCGCAAAAGCAAAATATTAGCTTTAGCGGAGCGTGCCCATGTCCAGTGTCATCTCTCAGCGGTCCAGTCTGGCTTTTCTAGTGATCACGGTGCTGACCTTTCTCGCCGCCTCCAGCGCGCCGACGCCCTTGTACCAGGTGTATCAAGACCACCTGCATTTTTCGGCGGCCATGCTCACGGCCATCTTTGGTGTCTATGCCGTGAGCCTGCTGGCGGCCCTGCTGACGGTGGGGTCGCTCTCGGATTACCTGGGGCGCAAGCCGGTGATCTTCGTCGCGCTGCTGCTCAATAGTGTGGCGATGCTGCTGTTTATCAACGCGGACAGCACCGCCTGCCTGCTGGCCGCCCGCGCGCTGCAGGGCTTCGCGACTGGCACTGCCACAGCGGTATTGAGTGCGACGCTGCTCGATACCGACCGCGTCCGCGGCCCGATGCTCAACAGCCTTGCACCGATGCTCGGCATGGCCAGTGGTGGCCTGGGCAGCGGGCTGCTGGTGGAGTTCGCGCCGTGGCCAACCCAATTGATCTACTACACCCTGCTGGCCTTGATGGTGTTACAGGCTCTGTATATCTGGCGCCTGCCTGAAACGGTCAGCCGCATACCCGGCGCCTTGAAGTCCCTGGCGCCAACCCTGCATGTGCCGCCGCAGGCGCGCCGCGCGTTGTGGTTGGCGATGCCATTGAATGTGGCCGTGTGGGCGCTGGGTGGGTTTTTTTCCTCGTTGGCACCGTCGTTGGTGCGTGTCGCCACCGGGTCGACCTCGCACTTGATCGGCGGCGGGCTGGTGGCGGTGGTGACCTTGAGCGGCGCGGTGATGATCTACAGCCTGCGCAACCACGCGGCTGACAGGGTCATGCGCGTGTCGGCTGCACTGCTGGCCGTGGGCGTGGGGTTGCTGCTGGTTGCCGTAAACATCGCCAGCCTGTGGCTGTTCTTTGTCGCCAGTGTGATCGCAGGCCTGGGGTTCGGCGGCGGCTTCATGGGCAGTGTGCGCAGCATCGTGGGCCTGGCGTTGCCCCATGAGCGGGCGGGCCTGATGTCGGCGTTCTATGTATTGAGTTACCTGGCGTTCTGCGTGCCGGCGTTGTTGGCGGGTAACCTGAGCCGCGTGTTTGGCCTGGTCGCGACCACGGACGGCTACGGTGCGGTGCTTATCTTGCTGTCTCTCGGGGCCCTTGGTGGGTTGTGGTGGCGGGACTCGGCGCCAGCAAAGGCGAGGGCATAAACGTGGTTAATATAGATAAAACAGATAACAGTTAGAGATATTACCCGTTATATAGATATTCGATCAGGTTCTATCATGGCCTCAACCTCATATGAGGAAGAGGATTAACCATGACCTGCTCGACCACTCACCGCTACAAACCCTTCAGTCACCTGGCCCGTCCCCGGGAAGTGATTCGCCAGTTCACCCCGAACTGGTTTGCCGCGACCATGGGCACCGGTGTGCTGGCCCTGGCCTTGGCCCAGCTGCCAGTCAACCTGCCCGGCTTGCATGCCGTCGCCGAGGGCCTGTGGCTGTTCACTATCGGCTTGTTTGTGCTGTTCAGCGTGCTGTATGCCGCCCGCTGGGTGATGTTTTTCCACGAGGCGCGACGCATCTTCGGGCACTCAACGGTCTCGATGTTCTTCGGCACCATCCCCATGGGGCTGGCGACCATTCTCAACGGCTTGCTGCTGTTCGGCCTGCCGCGCTGGGGCGGTGATGTGATCCCGTTGGCCGAGGCCTTGTGGTGGCTGGACGTCGCCATGTCCCTGGCCTGCGGCGTACTGATCCCGTTCATGATGTTCACGCGCCAGGAGCACAGCATCGACCAGATGACCGCCGTCTGGCTGTTGCCCGTGGTGGCGGCCGAAGTGGCGGCGGCCAGCGGCGGCTTGCTCGCGCCGCACTTGGCCGATGCCCATTCGCAACTGGTGATGTTGGTGACCAGCTACGTGCTGTGGGCGTTTTCCCTGCCGGTAGCGTTCAGCATCCTGACCATCCTGATGCTGCGCATGGCCTTGCATAAGTTGCCTCACGCCAATATGGCCGCGTCGAGCTGGTTGGCCCTGGGCCCGATCGGTACCGGTGCCCTGGGCATGTTGCTGCTCGGTACGGATGCCCCCGCGATCTTTGCCACCAATGGCCTGGCCAGTGTCGGTGAAATGGCCCACGGCCTGGGCCTGATTGCGGGCATCACCCTGTGGGGCTTCGGCTTGTGGTGGATGTTGATTGCGGTGTTGATCACCCTGCGTTACCTGCGCGCCGGTATCCCGTTCAACCTGGGTTGGTGGGGCTTCACCTTCCCATTGGGGGTTTACGCCTTGGCCACGCTTAAATTGGCGAGCCTGTTACAGCTGGCGTTTTTCAGTGTGTTTGGCAGTGTGCTGGTGGTTGCGCTGGCGCTGATGTGGCTGATCGTGGCCAAGCGCACCGTGCAGGGCGCTTATAAAGGCGAGCTTTTTGTTTCGCCTTGTATTGCCGGGCTAGCGAATAAGTAAGCAGGATTAGGTAAAGTCGTGGCCTGATAAATAAAGGCCACGCAGGAACACGGACGACGATGAGCCATCCTTCCCAATTCACCTTGCTGCGCACGCGGCGCTTCTTGCCGTTTTTCATTACCCAGTTGCTGGGCGCGTTCAACGACAACATCTTCAAGCAATCGCTGATCCTGGCCATCCTTTACAAGCTCTCCATCGAGGGCGACCGCTCCATCTGGGTCAACCTGTGTGCTTTGTTGTTTATCCTGCCGTTCTTCCTGTTCTCGGCGTTGGCCGGGCAGTTTGGCGAGAAATTCAACAAGGACGCGTTGATCCGCGCGATCAAGATCGGCGAGATCGTGATCATGGCGGTGGGCGCGACGGGTTTTCTGACCAATCATCTTGAACTGATGCTGCTGGCGCTGTTTGCCATGGGCACTCACTCGGCGCTGTTCGGCCCGGTGAAGTACTCGATCATGCCCCAGGCATTGCACGACGATGAGTTGGTCGGCGGTAACGGCCTGGTGGAGATGGGCACGTTCCTGGCAATTTTGGCCGGCACCATCGGTGCCGGGATCATGATGTCTTCCACCCATTACGCGCCGGTGGTGGCGGTGGCGATTGTGGCCGTGGCGGTGCTGGGCTACCTGGCCAGCCGCAGCATCCCGCGCGCAGCGGCTTCGACACCGCAGCTGCGCCTGGACTGGAATATCTTCACTCAGTCCTGGGCGACTTTACGCATGGGCCTGGGGCAGACGCCGGCGGTGTCGCGCTCGATTGTCGGCAACTCATGGTTCTGGTTTGTCGGCGCGATTTACCTCACGCAAATACCTGCCTATGCCAAGGAATGGTTGTACGGCGACGAAACCGTGGTGACCTTGATCCTCACGGTGTTCTCGGTGGGCATCGCCCTGGGCTCGATGCTGTGCGAAAAGCTCTCCGGGCGTAAGGTGGAAATCGGCCTGGTGCCGTTTGGCTCATTTGGCCTGACCGTGTTCGGCCTGCTGCTGTGGTGGCACTCCGGCGGCTTCCCGCAGAACGTGCAAGCCAACGATTGGCTCGCGGTGCTCAGCTACGGCCAGGCGTGGTGGGTGCTGTTCGATATCCTCGGCCTGGGGGTGTTCGGCGGCTTTTACATCGTGCCGCTGTATGCGCTGATCCAGTCGCGTACCGCCGAGAACGAACGGGCACGGGTGATCGCGGCGAACAACATTCTCAATGCACTGTTCATGGTGGTCTCGGCCATCGTGTCCATTCTGCTGTTGAGCGTGGCCAAGCTGTCGATCCCCGAGTTGTTCCTGGTGGTGTCGCTGCTCAACATCGCGGTTAACACTTACATTTTTAAAATCGTCCCCGAGTTCACCATGCGCTTCATGATCTGGCTGCTCAGCCATTCCATGTACCGCGTGGAGCATCGCAACCTGCAAGCCATCCCGGATGAAGGCGCGGCGTTGCTGGTGTGCAACCATGTGTCGTTTGTCGATGCGCTGTTGATTGGTGGCGCAGTACGTCGGCCGATTCGCTTTGTCATGTACTACAAGATCTACCGCTTGCCGGTGCTCAATTTTATCTTCCGCACCGCCGGGACGATTCCGATTGCCGGGCGCCATGAAGACATTCAGATCTACGAGCAGGCGTTCGCGCGCATTGCCCAGTACCTCAAGGATGGCGAGCTGGTGTGCATCTTCCCGGAAGGCAAGCTGACAGCTGATGGCGAGATGAATGAGTTTCGCGGTGGGGTGACGCGCATCCTGGAGGAGACGCCGGTGCCGGTGATCCCGATGGCATTGCAGGGGTTGTGGGGGAGTTTCTTCAGCCGTGATCCGAACAAGGGTTTGTTTCATCGGATCTGGTCGCGGGTGGTGTTGGTGGCGGGCGAGCCGGTGGCTGTGGAAGCGGCAACGCCTGAGCAGTTGCAGGCTGTGGTGGGCGGTTTGCGGGGGAGTGCCAGGTAGTTTTTTGTTGTTTATCAGGGCCTCATCGCAGGCAAGCCAGCTCCCACATTTGACTGTATTCACAATTCAAAATGTAGGAGCTGGCTTGCCTGCGATAGCGGTAGTGGCTTAGGTGGAAATCTTGAGCCCAATCAGCCCGCAAATAATCAACGCCACACTCGCCAACCGAAACAACGCCATGGATTCTCCAAACAGTATAATCCCGGCAATCACGGTGCCCACGGCCCCCACGCCGGTCCAGATGGCATAGGCGGTGCCCAGCGGCAATTCCTTCATGGCCAGCCCCAACAACCCAAGGCTGACAGCCATGGCGGCAATCGTCAGGGCGGTGGGCAGCGGCTTGCTGAACCCGTCGGTGTACTTCAGGCCGACGGCCCAGCCCACTTCAAACAACCCGGCAAAAAACAGAATGATCCAGGACATGATGACCTCGCTTCTATCAAAGTGGGGTCGTCCCCGGGTGAGCGCTTGATAGCGTCGCGAGGTCGTCCCCGCGAAGTTCGGTAGAGTGCCGAAATTGGACCGGGCGATCAAGTTACGGCGTGGTTTCCAGGGCGCGGCGGTCTTCCTTTTCGCTCATGCGGCGGAAATAGGTCGACAGCAATGCGCCGGAAATATTGTGCCAGACGCTGAACAACGCACTGGGCACCGCCGCCAGTGGCGAAAAGTGCGCACTGGCCAGCGCGGCACCCAGCCCGGAGTTCTGCATGCCCACTTCCAGGGCCAGCGACTTGCGTTGCGCCAAGGGCAACTTGAACAGGCGCCCGGTGAAGTAGCCCAGCAGGTAACCGAAGCTGTTGTGCAGCATCACCACGGCCATGATCAGCAGGCCCGACTCGGCAATCTTGCCTTGGCTTGCGGCAACCACGGCCGCGACGATGATCACAATGCTGACCACCGACACCAGTGGCAGCACATCCACCGCATGCCTTACCCGATCACCGAGCAAGCGCTGCGCGACCACGCCCAGTACGATGGGCAGCAGCACCACTTGCAGGATCGACCAGAACAGTTCCATGAACGACACTGGCAGCCAGGCCGAGGCCAGCAGCCAGATCAACGCCGGTGTGAGCAGCGGGGCGAGGAGGGTGGTGACCGCGGCAATCGCCACCGATAACGCCAGGTCACCCCGGGCCAGCCAGGTCATGACGTTGGACGACGTGCCACTTGGGCAACAGCCGACCAGGATCACGCCAACGGCAATTTCCGCAGGCAAATGGAACGCCTGGCACAGCAACCATGCCACGCCCGGCATGATCACGAAATGCGCGACCACGCCCAAGGCCACGCGCCACGGGTGGCGAGCGACTTCGGCGAAGTCTTCCAGTTTCAAGGTCAACCCCATGCCGAACATCACCAGGCCCAGCAGTGGGACGATGGCGCTTTTCAGGCCGATGAACCAGCTGGGTTGGAGAAAGGCGACAACGGCAAAGATCAACACCCAGTAGGCAAAGGTGTTGCCGACGAAGCGGCTCAAGGCGGCGAGTGCGCGCATGGGGATGTCCTTTTTTATTCGATTTCCGAGTTGTCGATGCAATCAAATGTGGGAGCTGGCTTGCCTGCGATAGCGGTGTATCAGTCGGCACTGCTCTGGCTGACACTCCGCTATCGCAGGCAAGCCAGCTCCCACACTGACTGTGCCCGCATTGGATCGGTGTTGCTTAGATGCCCTGTGGTGTCTCTTCGCCGCCCAGTGCCTCGACCAACGCCGGCAGGAAATCGCCGAAGGTCAGCATCATCAAGGTAAAGCTGGCATCCAGTTGGCCCAGAGCTTCATCGCCGCCGTCCTGTTCCGCCTGGTCTTGCAGCAGGTCTTCGAACTTCAGGCGCTTGACTGTCATTTTGTCGTCGAGCATGAAGGACAGCTTGTCCTGCCACGCCAGGGACAGTTGGGTTACGACCTTGCCGGTGGTCAGGTGCAGCTGGATCTCTTCGCCGGTCAGGTCCTGGCGTTTGCAGCGCACGATGCCGCCGTCTTCGTGGGTGTCGCGCAGTTCGCATTCGTCGAGGACGAAGAAGTCATCAGCCGGTTTCTGGGTGGTGACCCAGTCAGTCATGATTGCAGTTGGTGCGGTTTTTACCGTCAGAGGGCGGACGGGCAGGGTGCCGATCACTTCACGCAGGGTCGACAGCAGGTCTTCGGCACGCTTGGGGCTGGCCGAGTTGACCAGGATCAGGCCCTGTTTCGGCGCGATTGCAGCGAAGGTCGACGAGCGACGGATAAAGGCACGCGGCAGGAAGGCCTGGATGATTTCATCCTTGATCTGGTCGCGCTCCTTCTTATAGACCTTGCGCATTTGCTCGGCTTCGATCTCTTCGACTTTCTCTTTAAGTGCATCACGCACCACGCTACCCGGCAGGATGCGTTCTTCCTTGCGAGCGGCGATCAGCAGGAAATCGCCGCTGACGTGAACCAGGGGAGCGTCTTCACCTTTACCAAAAGGCGCGACGAAACCGTAAGTGGTCAACTCCTGGCTTGCACAAGGGCGCGCCAGCTTGGTGGCCATGGCCGCTTCCAACGCCTCGGCATCAACAGGCAGATCTTGGGTCAGGCGATAGATAAGCAGGTTCTTGAACCACATGGGGTGAGTCTCTCCTCTATACAAAGGGGGGCATTATTCTCTTGATCACGCCGCAGGCCAACCCTGCCTAAGCCATTGGAAGGGCTGAAAAAAAAGATTTAAGAAAGTGCTTGCCAGACTTAGGGTCGCTCCGTAGAATGCGCGCCACACCGAAACGAAGGGTGATTAGCTCAGCTGGGAGAGCATCTGCCTTACAAGCAGAGGGTCGGCGGTTCGATCCCGTCATCACCCACCATTCGCTTCAAGTGTTACGCGCAGCGGTAGTTCAGTCGGTTAGAATACCGGCCTGTCACGCCGGGGGTCGCGGGTTCGAGTCCCGTCCGCTGCGCCATATTCGGTCACCTGGAATGCTGAACGCCAGGTAACCAAAGAAAGCCCGCTCATTGAGCGGGTTTTTTTCTGTCCGAAATATGGCAAAAAATCGTGCGCTAAACTTTTTTTAAATAAATTGCATTTAAATCAAGACATTACGATTTTTTGGTGTATGATGCGCCCACACCGAAACGAAGGGTGATTAGCTCAGCTGGGAGAGCATCTGCCTTACAAGCAGAGGGTCGGCGGTTCGATCCCGTCATCACCCACCATTCGCTTCAAGTGTTACGCGCAGCGGTAGTTCAGTCGGTTAGAATACCGGCCTGTCACGCCGGGGGTCGCGGGTTCGAGTCCCGTCCGCTGCGCCATATTCGGTCACCTGGAATACTGAACGCCAGGTAGCCAAAAGAAACCCGCTCATTGAGCGGGTTTTTTTTCGCCTGCGATTTAACGCGCCTTACGGTGCGTTGCGGCTGTGGCGGTAATCGCTGACGGCCTCGTACACCGCTTTACGCAGCCGGTTGATGCCACCGATGGGGCGGTGCGCTTCCAGCCCGAACCAGGGGTTGAACGACTGGTTATCGCACGCCAGGTTCTGCGCCGGCGTGTCGAAGTCCTGGGCGGGAATCCTGACCTTGGCCACGGTTTCATACGGCGCGTCGCTTTCCTTCCATTCGATGCTGGTGTCTTCGATCGGCATGAACGCCTGCGGGTTTTGCCGCTGGATCTGCAGCACAAAACACGCATCTACACGATCGGTGGACAGTTGCTGGTTGAGCGCGCTGCGCAGGAAGTTGGGCAGGTCCTGGTTCTGTTTGGGCAATACATAATCCGGGCAGCTTTGCGGGTCTGGCGCGACGCGAAACTTGGCGTTGGCCGCGCCAAACTTGTAGGGCGACACTGAAAAGTAAGTCGTCTGCGTCGGGCTGGCCGGTGCGGGCGCCAGGGTTGCCAGGGCGATAAACAAGTGACGCACTTGCCAACTGCGCGGGTCGAGCTTGGGAAAGAACGCCAGGACCTTCTTGCCATCCGCTTGCGCACCGATGTTCTGCGCGTATTCCGCGACATCGCTGACAAAGAAGTTCGGGTGGCTGAACATCACGAAATCCTGTTCGGTGCGCGCTTGCTGGTCGGCCATCAGTTGCTTGCCCGGCACATCCAACAGCTTGATGGCCATGCCGCGGGCATCGCGGATGCTGTCGAATTGCGGATAAGCGTTGCCGTTGGACAGGCGCATCGTCGCCTGCCAGGTCTTGCCCGGCTCGGCAAACACACCCTGGCGCAAGGCCGGGTCGAGATCTGCCAGAACGCTGACCTCGGCTTTCACGCACCCATGGGCCTTGGCATGGGCATCACGCAGGTAGCGAGTGCCTTCGCGATGCTGGTCAACGATGCGTACGGCGGTCTGGATGATGCCTTGGGTCATCGCCGCTTCACCCGGCGGGATCTGTTCCTTCACCGACACCGGGCCCCTGTGCTGCCAGGCGAACCAGGCCGTGGCCAACACCCACCCCAGCAGGCCCAGGCCCAGCAGCCACAGCAGGGTTTTGCCAACAAAGGCGCCAAGGCGTAGCCAGAGACGAGCAAGCATGGAGCGGTCCTTGTTTTGCGAGCGGATAATCATGGCAGTTGTTGCTCCAGCGGGCCGCCCAGCACCTTGAGGTATTCGAGCAGCGCCCAGCGTTCCTGCGGCAGCAGGCCACGGCCGATCACGCCATTGCCACGTTCGCCGGCACGGAATTCGTGGCCGCTGTTGTGGTTGCCGGTGATTCTGGTATCGAACAGGAAGGCATTCTTGAAGGCGATGGTCTCAAACCCCAGGTGACGCGGGTCGTAGTTGAAGGTGCCTTTATAGAAGGTAGTGCTGCGTTCGTCCTGGGGCGAGAGCAGTTGGTAGATCGTCGGCACTGAACCGTTGTGCAGGAATGGTGGGGTGGCCCATACGCCTGCCAGTGGCCGCGCCTTGTAGGCACGCAATTCGCGCACGCCGATGGGCAGGCCGAACCCGTCCAGGCCTGGGCGCTCGGCCGCGGTAACGCCGGCCGCACGGTAGGCATGCTCTTCGACGAAGGCGGTGACATAGGCCAAACCCTGGGCCACCGACATTTTTTTCAGGTCCAGCGGCGCGGTGGGGGTGGGGTGCAGTTCGACATTGAGCCGGGCCAGTTCGGCTGGGTCCCATTGCAACGCGCTGAGGTCATAGCGTTGGTCGGCAATGTTGTTGGCCGTGCCGGGGTCGGTGCCGATGTAGTTCACCGGCAGCATTTTCAACTGCTGCACCGGACGGCCGTTTTCCTGGGTGACGGTGGGTAGGTGGCAGCCGGCGCAGTTCTCGGCAAAGAGTGCGCGACCCTGGGCGGCGAGGGGCTTGTCGATGGCACCGAACAAGTCTTGCGGCCAGGTCGGCGGTTTGAGCCGTTGCAGGGTTTCTTCGATCAGGTGCAGGTCGCGCACCCGTACGCTGGACGGGTAGCGGGCATCGCCTTTGAGCGGTTGCCTGGCAGTGTCGAAGAACGTCAGGGTCGCGCCTACGCCAAGAGCTTCGCCGATGTTGCGCGCCATGGGCTGTTGGGCCGAGCCATTCCACTGCACCCAGTCGAAGGTCCAGATATCCCACAACTGCGGGTAGTCCACCGGCGCATTGGCGACGCGATAATTGTCTGGGGAAATAGCGTCGCCAAAACTGGCGTTGGCGATGCGCCCAAAGGCGTCAGTGCGGCCCGGGCCTTCTTCGGTGGGGTAAAGGCCGCGGTGGGTGTCATTCCAGGCAACCTTGAGGAACTGGTTCAGCGATTGCTTGAAGTCCTTGCGCAGTTGATCGCGCTGGGCGTCGTACTGATCCCCCAGGACCTTGTGGGCAAAGCGCTCGAACTTCCATGGGTTGTAATAGGTAGCGGCCAGGCTGGCGACCAGGGCCTGGCCGAAACTGCCGCCACGCAACGTGGGAACGCTGGAGGGCAGTACGTGTTGCGCCGAGCCGCCGTCGATACGCAGGGCCTGACCCTGGAAGTGTAATTCGCCGGTGTGGCAGGCCGCACAGGTGATATCCAGGTACTGAGCCTTGCTGTCGGCGTTCTGGTGCCGGGCGAACCCTACCGGCAGGTTGCCAGGGTTTTGCGCGGTGGGCACCTGTTTGGGATCGACCAGGAAGCCAAAGCGCGCCAGGTACTGCGGCGCGGCAAAGCGTTGCTCGGAGAACGGCAGCTCCAGGGCGGTGAACCAGTCGTAGTGCAGGCCTTTTACTTGAGTGCCCTGGGGCGTGAAGTAGTAGGTCTGGCGGTCGGCGGCACTCCATTGCTCCTGATAGTGCACCTGTTTCACGGGCACGTAATCCGGCAGCTTGGGGTTGAGGGTGTAATAGAGCACCACGGCCAGGATCAGGCCCAGTGCGATCAGTATCAGGAGTAAAACTCGGGAAAAAATGCGCAAGATAACTATCCTTGTCGAATTGTCGCGTTGTTATGCCACTGCGCCACAGGTGCGGCAAGTAGCGATTAGCCTGCTGGCAGGCGGTCCCGCGATCCGTCGCGGTGGCCCATGATAAATGGAAATGCTTTTAAACACGTGAACTTATCAGAAGTTTCCTGCTCACATGCCGGTAGCCATTGGTCGGGGCCGCCTGATAAGCTCGCGACTTTATTCGAATGCCCTTTTGGCGCATGAACAAGGAAATAGCATGAAACAGCATCGGTTGGCGGCGGCGGTGGCCCTGGTTAGCCTGGTACTTGCGGGTTGTGATTCGCAAACCAGCGTAGAGCTGAAAACCCCGGCGCAAAAAGCTTCCTATGGCATCGGCCTGAACATGGGCAAGAGCCTTGCCCAAGAAGGCATGGATGACCTGGACTCCAAAGCGGTAGCCCAAGGCATTGAAGATGCTGTCGGCAAGAAAGAGCAGAAGCTCAAAGATGACGAACTGGTTGAAGCCTTCGCCGCGCTGCAAAAGCGTGCCGAAGAGCGCATGACCAAAATGAGCGAAGAGTCGGCAGCTGCCGGCAAGAAATTCCTCGAAGACAACGCCAAGAAAGACGGCGTCGTCACCACCGCTTCCGGTCTGCAGTACAAGATCGTGAAGAAGGCCGACGGCGCCCAGCCTAAGCCAACCGACGTGGTGACTGTTCACTACACCGGCAAGCTCACCAACGGCACTACCTTTGACAGCTCTGTAGATCGTGGTAGCCCGATCGACCTGCCGGTCAGCGGCGTGATCCCGGGTTGGGTCGAAGGCTTGCAACTGATGCATGTTGGCGAGAAGGTCGAGTTGTACATCCCGTCCGACCTGGCCTACGGCGCCCAGAGCCCGAGCCCGGCGATCCCGGCCAACTCCGTGTTGGTATTCGACCTGGAGCTGCTGGCCATCAAGGACCCAGCCAAGGCAGAAGCAGCAGACGCACCTGCTGCACCAGCCGCCAAGAAGTAATCGGCGCCTGAACACACAACGCCCCGTCTCGACGGGGCGTTGTTGTTTTCGGGGTTGTATCAAAGGATGCAAAAAATTTCTGTGGGAGCTGGCTTGTCGGGTCGCCGCATCGCTGTGATGACCGCCAGACGCTCAGCACTCCAAATGTGGGAGCTGGCTTGCCTGCGATGACGGCCTGCCAGCCTACACCTACTAACTGACACACCACGATCAACCTGTGAGCGGGCTTGCTCGCGAAGGCGGCCTGGCAATCAACACAGTTGGATTGTGTACATATCCATTGCTGCGGTAACGGCCACATAGGGTTCCGCCCTGACGGCGGCTCACTTTGCAAGAGCGGCAAAGTAAGCAAAACGCTCTTGCCCCACCACTCGGCACCTCGCTCAGGCTCGGTGTGCCCGTAATCCGCCAGTGATTTTTTTGGGGGGGGGGCGCCGCCACGCGCCATCCATGGCGCGGGGCGGCTAAACCGGCATCCCTGCTACAGCCTGTAAAGTTGTGTTGATGCGTAAGGCAATCGCAGGCAAGCCAGCTCCCACATTTGGAGCCCGGGGTGTCTGGGAGATAGGCATCGGCTGGCAGGCTGCCACGTCGTACCGGGTCGTGTAGATGTCTATCGCTATCGCACGCCAGCGAGCCCCTGCGTTGAAGCCTCTGCAAATCCAAACGAACGTCCGCAATCGGACACAGTCTGATATAAGACTCGAGCACGGGTAGCCGCACATACATGCCAAGTCAATGAATTCTTGGGTTTTTTTTATGTGCGCAAAAAACGCCCGATCTGACTGTAGGCCTTGTAGTCCGTGGCTTTCAGCCGATAAAACAGGCTCTGTTCACAAGGTTATCCACAATTTGTGTGGATAACCTTTTATGTCGCCTGGAACTGGAGTGCCCTATGAAACCACCGTTCAATTTCACCCGTTTCCTGCCCATGGCCGCACGTCTGCTCGGCCGTGGCCGCCTGCCCACCCTGTTGTTTGCCGTCGCTGCCAAAGGCTCAAGCCAGGGCAATCGGCTGGGCCAGCTAAAGGACGATCTGAAATTGCTCCAGGCCCTGTGCCTGGCTTACTGGCGCGGCGAATACCGAGCGATCAGCCCCAAGGCGCTGATCTCGGTGGTAGCGGGGCTGATGTACTTTCTCAGCCCCATTGATGCAATCCCGGACTTTATTCCGATGTTCGGCATGTTCGATGACATCGCCGTGCTGGCGTGGGTCATGAAGACCCTGAGCGGCGAACTGAGCGCCTTTCGTGCGTGGCGCGATGCGCAACGCCCGGAAAAACTCGCGGTGGTTGAGCGCCTCCCCGCGACGCCTGAGCTGCTGGCCCGGGAAAACCCACAAAAAAACTAATGATGCCGGGTATCCCCCGGCGACCTTCGTGGCTGTTAGGATTACACTTCTAAGGAAAGAACTTACTTAGTAAGTGTTTTTATCCTACGGGGCAGTCATGGATATTCAGATCATTTCACGCGATGGCGCACCCGAATACGCGGTGTTGCCATGGGACCAGTACCAGGCGCTGCTAAAAGCTGCCGGTCAGCAGCAACCTACACCCGCTTCTTCCCCTGCCGCCTCTACCGCCATTGATCAGGACCTGCGCCCGCTCGCAGCCCTGCGCGGCCTGCGTGAAGCCAAGGGGCTGGCTATCGAGACCCTGGCACGCACAGTGGGGATCAGCCCCTCATACCTTGGATTGATTGAAAGTGGTGAACGCCAGCCGGATGCCGCCATTCGCCGCAGCCTGGCTTGGGAATTGGGCGTAGCAGGTTGGAGGGATGAGTCTTGAGCCTACGTATTAGCCGTCAACACTGGGATGGGTTGCTCAACGAACTGGATCAGGCGCGGCGCCAGCGCCATTTGCTCACCTACCGTGCACTGCTTGAGCGCCTGCAATTCCCCACGCCGGCCATGCAGACCCTGGCGGCGGCCCTGGAGCACCTGGCGGCACTGGATGCCAAGGCCGAGCAGCCGCTGCGCAGTTCCCTGGTGATCAGCCAGGGCGCCAGCCGCCTGCCGCGCACCGGTTTTTTCGAATGTGTGGAGCGTCTGGGGCGGTTCAGCGGGCCGTCCGATGGCGTCGCCGCCGCGTCCTGGCATGCATCCGAAGTGGTGCGGGTGTTCGAGTACGAGTATCCGGAGTCCGCCGAGGCCTAAAGCGCCTGGGGGCAGGTGTCCATGCTGTCGATCACGTGGATGCTGTAGCCCGCCACATCCTTGGCATGGTGCTTGGCTTGTGACGCCAGCTCTGCCAACTGGCTGGCATCGAGTTGTGCGCAGGCCTGTGGATACAAGTGCACTACACCGATGGACAGCGACAGCAACGCAAACTCCTGGCGCACGCCCTGGCGATTGAGGGCCACGAAGCACCCAGCCTCCAGATGTTCAGCGCGGTAGAAGCGTCGGCATTGGGTATGGAAGTCATCCAGCAACTGGTTGAGCCGCTTGCGCCAATCCTGCGGGCCCAGCACCAGCAAAAAATCATCCCCACCAATGTGCCCGACAAAGTCGCGGCTGGGGTCTACCCGGTCGTTGAGGCACTGCGCCAGGCACAGCAGCACTTCATCCCCGCGCCCGTAGCCGTAGATGTCGTTGAACGGTTTGAAACTGTCGATATCCACATAGCAGATCACCGACTCGCGCTGTTGCTGCAGCAGCCGGGTGAGGCATTGCTGGATCGGCACATTGCCAGGCAACAGGGTCAACGGGTTGGCGTAGCGGGCCTGCTGGATTTTCAGCTCCGTGATCAACTTGAGCACGTCGATGACCCGACCCAGCCCCAGGTAATCACCGTTCAGGGTGATGATGAAATCCTCTTCGATGCGTTGCCGTGCGCGGCTGGTCAATAAGCGGCTGACCTGCTGCAAGGACTGGCTCAGTTCCACCGCCAAAAAGTCATCGCTCATCAAGCGGCTGATGGGTTTACGTGCAAACAGATCGGTCGCGAACGGCTTGAGCAACGCGTCCGACAACGAGTGCCGGTGCACAATGCCGACCGGGCAACCGCGGCCGTCCAATACCGCCAGCGAGTTGAGGTTGGCCTGGCGGCGGAACGATTCCAGCACTTGGGCGGTGGCGGTGTCTTGATCCACGGCGGGCTGCTCATTGAGCAGGGCGCTCAAGTCACTGCCTTCGTCATTGAGGGCCAGCGTGGCGTTATCCGGCTTGGGCAGCATCAGGCGCGCTTCCTGCGGCGGCTTTTCCTGAGGGCGGCAGAGCAGGTAGCCCTGGACCAGGTCGACGCCCATCTCCGTCAACACCGCCAGTTCTTCCGGCAACTCGATGCCCTCGGCAATCACTTGGGCGCGGGACGCCCTGGCGATCTGCAGGATCGAGCCGACAAACTCACGCTTGAGGGCGTCCTGGTGAATGCCGTCGATAAAGTGCCGGTCGATCTTCACGTAGTCCGGGCGCAGTTCGGACCACAACCGCAAGCTGGAATAACCGGCGCCCAAGTCATCCAGTGCGATGGCAAAACCCATGTCGCGGTAGTGGTGCAAGGCAGTTTGCAACAGCGCGAAATCGTCGGTGGGTGCCTGCTCGGTTAGCTCGATTACCACCTGGCTGGGAGAAATGCCGAAGTCGCGTAACAGTTGCAGGGTGCGCCCTGGCTGATGTGCGTTCTCCATCAAGGATTCGGGCGAGATATTGAGGAACAGCTTGCCGGGCAGTTTCTGCTCGCTGAAGCGCCGGCATGCACTCTCTCGACACGCCATGTCCAATTCGCTCAGGCGCCCTGCGTGGCTGGCCACCGAGAACAGTGCGACGGGGGAGTGCAGCGGGCTGTTGGACGGGCCACGACTGAGGGCTTCATAACCGAGGATACGCCGCTCCGACAGGCAAATGATCGGTTGGAACAGGCTGTGCAAACTGCCTTGAGCCAGGATTGAGCCCAATGCATTCAGCTGTTCGGTCATGGTCATGGCGGTCTCGATCAAAAAAAAGGACCGCAGGCGTAAACCTGCGGTCCTTTTATTTCACGACAGAATGATGTCTATATGATGACACTCCGAGGAGCGATCACATTAAATCGCCATCATTTACTGCTTGGCCACCTGCTTGGTGATTTTCAAGTAATCCAGCAGGATCCGGCCAGTCTCGGCCAAGTAAGCGTCGTCTTCCGGCTTGGTTTTATCCGCCTCGGTCGGCAGCGCGTCTTCATCTTCTTTCTTCAGCTCTTTGAGCGGGTCTTCACCCTTGGCCTTGCGGCGGGTGTTTTCCAGCACCAGTTGCTGATTCTCGATGCTGGAGTGCTGTGCACGGCGATCCGCTTCGTTGAGGCTGACGGTCTTCTCTTCCATCAGCTTCTTGGCCAGGGCCAGCTTGTCGCGAATAAACACGAACTCGGCGTCCTTGGCAGAGCGGGTGTCATGGTCAGCCTTCAACTGAGCCAGGAAGGGCTTGAACGGATCCGACGCCGGCTTGATCGCAGGGCGGATGGTGTCCCACGGCATGGCTTCAGGCAGGGCGCTTTCGCCGATTTCCTTGGTGTCGATGATCGAAGGGAAATCGATATCCGGCAGTACGCCTTGATGCTGGGTGCTCTGCCCGGATACCCGGTAGAACTTGGCCAGTGTCAGTTTAAGCTCGCCATGGTTCAGCGGTTGGATGGTCTGCACGGTGCCTTTGCCGAAGGTCTGGCCGCCGATGATCAGTGCGCGGTGGTAGTCCTGCATGGCGCCGGCGAAAATCTCCGAGGCCGAGGCCGAGAGACGGTTGACCAGCAGCGCCATCGGCCCTTTGTAGAAGGCCCCTGGGTTCTCGTCTTCGAGCACGTCGACACGGCCGTCAGCGTTGCGTACCAACACGGTCGGGCCCTTGTCGATAAACAGGCTGGTCAGCTCGGTGGCTTCCTGCAGGGAGCCGCCGCCGTTGTTGCGCAGGTCGATGACCACGCCGTCGACTTTCTCTTTCTGCAGTTCTGTCAGGATTTTCTTCACGTCGCGGGTGGTGGACTTGTAGTCCGGATCACCGGCACGGAACGCCTTGAAGTCCAGATAGAAGGCCGGGATTTCGATCACGCCCAGCTTGTAGTCCTTGCCATCCTGCTTGAGGTTGAGGACTTTCTTCTGCACGGCCTGGTCTTCGAGCTTCACCGCTTCACGGGTGATGGACACAATCTTGCTGGTCTGGTCGTTCGGTGCATTGGTGTGCGGAATCACTTCCAGGCGCACCACGCTGCCTTTAGGCCCACGGATCAGCTTGACCACTTCGTCCAGGCGCCAGCCGACCACATCGACCATCTCTTTGTCGGCTTGGGCCACGCCGATGATCTTGTCGGCCGGTGCCACTTGCTTGGTTTTGTCAGCAGGGCCTGCCGGCACCAGACGTACGATCTTCACCTGGTCATTGTCGCTTTGCAGGACGGCACCGATGCCTTCCAGGGACAGACTCATATTGATATCGAAATTTTCCGCGTTATCTGGCGACAGATAATTGGTGTGCGGGTCGTAGGACATCGCAAAGGTGTTGATGTAGGCCTGGAAGATATCCTCGGCACGGGTCTGGTCCAGGCGTGCCAGCTGGTTCTTGTAGCGCTTGGTCAGCAGTTCTTGAATGGCCTTGGGTTCTTTGCCGGCGATCTTCAAGCGCAGCACTTCGTCCTTGACGCGTTTGCGCCACAGGTCGTCCAGGGCTGCGGTGCTGGTCAGCCAAGGGGCGTCCTTGCGGTCTACCAGAAGGGTTTCTTTCTGGGTGAAATCGAGTTTGTCGACGCCCTTGTTCAGCTCACCCAACGCGAAGTCCAGACGCGCTTTGACGCGGTCCAGGTAACGCTTGTAGATGGTGAAGCCGGGTTGCAGGTCGCCGCTCTTGAGGAAGTCGTCGAATTGGGTCTTCCACTTGTCGAACTCAGCGATATCGCTGGCCAGGAAGTAGCTACGCGAGGGGTCCAGCAGCTTGAGGTAGCTGTCGTAGATGATCACCGAGCGAGCGTCGTCCAGCGGCGGCTTGCTGTAGTGATGGCGCTTGAGCAACTCGACGACGTTAAGGCTGGCAATCACCTCATCGCGATCAGGCTGAAGGTTGTCCCAGCTATTGGCTGCGAACGTATTGGTCGACATCGACGCGAAGCCGAGACCAATGAAAAAAGCGAGGGCGGTGCTGGGGAACAGATGCTTCATGCTGATTCGACGCGGGGGCAATTGATAACGCATATTAGGCCGTCTTTGAGGGAGCCGGTTCCATATGGTCCGGTCGCATAATGCAAAAAGCCCGGCGCTACAGCACCGGGCTCAGTCCAGACTCACTATGGAGGCACTGTGAAAGCATTGCAAGGCGTTGACGGTGATGTGGGGGGCTAGAACAACCTCGTCCTACGTCCGGTGTAGTCCATATTGCCAATAGCCTGCCCGAATCCTAGATTGAAATGCAGTCAGTGTGGGAGCTGGCTTGCCTGCGATAGCGGTGCAACAGTGAAGAATTCTTAATCTGGCGCACCGCTGTCGCAGGCAAGCCAGCTCCCACAGGTTGATGTCTATTAATTCAGGTCCAGTGGTGGATCGGCCAGCCGGCCTGTTCGGCATGGGCGCGCAACACCGGGTCCGGGTTCACTACCTGCGGGTGATCTACCTTGAGCAACAGCGGTAAATCATTGCGCGAGTCCGAATAGAAATAGGCACCTTCAAGGGTTTCGCCTTCCTGCTCCAGCCATTCCAGCAACCGCGTGATCTTGCCTTCACGGTAAGTCAGTACACCCTCTGTCTTGCCGTCGTATACCCCATGGCTGACGCTCAGGTTAATCCCCAGCACTTCCTCGATACCGATACGCGCAGCAATCGGCGTGACCAGGTGAGTGCCCGAAGCGGAAATCACCAGGATCCGGTCACCGTTCGCGCGGTGGCGGGCGATGGTCTTGGTGGCGTCGCTGTAGATCAGCGGCTCGATCACGTCCTCGACCCACGGCTCCACCAGGTGCTCGATTTCTTCCGGGGTTCGGCCGATCATCGGCTCCAGGCTGAAATCCATGAAATCTTCCATCAACAGCTTGCCCTGGCTGTAGGCATCCATCAGCTCGTTGTTCCTGCGCATGAATGACTCAGGGTCTACCCAGCCGAGGCGGCCCATCTGTTCGCTCCACAGCGTGGCGCAGTCGCCGTGGATCAAGGTGTCGTCCAGATCAAAAATTACCAATGCCATCGGTGATGCTCTCTCTCAATAGGTCGCTGCCTGTCAGGCTACTTCACACAGTGCGCTGGGGTCGATGGAAAGTGCCAGGCGTTGGCCGTCCGGATGCAGGTCGTCGGCCGAACGATTGAGCACGTCCACCACCAGCTCGACACCACGGGCTTCGATGCGGTAGCGAATCACGTTACCCAGCAGGCTGTGGCTACGCACCAACGCATCGAGCTCGCCGCTGCGGCTCAACTCGATGGCCTCGGGGCGAATCGCGATGCGCCCGCTGATCGGTCGCTGCAGCAGTTGGCTGGCCTTGTCGGCATCGAGCAGGTTGTAGTTGCCGATAAACCCAGCAGCGAACACATCCACCGGCGCGGTATAGAGGGTTTCGGCATCGCCGCTCTGCACGATCTTGCCCTGGTTCATCAAGAAGATGCGGTCGGACATGGTCAGGGCTTCTTCCTGGTCATGGGTCACGAAGATCGTGGTCAACCCCAGTTCGCGCTGGATCTGGCGGATCTGTTCGCGCAAATGCTTGCGAATCCGTGCATCCAATGCCGACAGCGGTTCATCGAGCAACAGCAGGCGCGGGCGGGTCACCAGGGAGCGGGCGAGGGCGACGCGCTGGCACTGACCACCGGACATCTGGTGCGGATAGCGGCCGGCCAGGTCCTTGAGCTCCACCAGTTGCAGTACTTCTTGCACGCGCTTGTGGCTGTCGTCGGCGTTGACCTTTTGCATGCGCAGGCCGAAGGCAACGTTCTGTTCCACAGTCATGTTGGGGAACAACGCGTAGCTCTGGAACACCATGCCGATCTGGCGCTTCTGTGGGCTCAGGGGCACGATGTCCTGGCCATCCAGGAGGATTTGGCCACTGTCCACCGGCGTAAGCCCGGCGATGCAGCGCAGCAAAGTGGATTTGCCGCAACCGGACGGGCCGAGCAGGGTGACGAACTCGCCTTTGGCGACCTCGCAATTGATATCGCTGAACACCGGGGTGCCGGCGTAGCCTTTTTGCAGGTGTTGGACGCTGACGAAGCTCATTGGCTTTTGTCCTTGTTCAAGAGAGTGGCGGCCCAGGTCAGTACCAGCACGAAGAAGAAATAAGAGATCACCACGGCGCTGGTGAAATGGCCACTGCTGTTGCGCATGTTGTTGAGGTACACCTGCAGGGTTTCGTAGCGGGTGCCGACGAGGATGTTGGCGAACACGAACTCGCCGAACAGGAACGAGAACGACAGCAGCAGCGCCACCATCAGGCCCTTGCGCAGGTTGGGCAGCACCACCAGGATCGCGGCCTGCCAGGTGCTGGCGCCGAGCAGTTGCGAAGCGTCCATCAGGTCGCGCAGGTTGATGGCTTGCAGGTTGTTGGTGATCGCGCGGTACATGAACGGCAGCGCGACGGTGAAGTAGCAGCCGATCAAAATCCACGGCGTGCCCACCATCGCCAGCGGCCCGGAACCGTACAGTTGCAGCAGACCCACCGAGGACACCACCGGCGGCACAGCAAAGGGCAGCAGGATCAGGATGTTCATCAGCGCGTCGAGCTTGGGAAAGTGGTAATGCACCACGAACAGCAGCGGCAAGATCAACACCACCGAGAGGATAAGTGCGCCCACGCAGACCAGCAACGATTGCCCGAAGGCCATCAGAAAGCGCGGGTCGCTCCACAGCTGTACATACCATTTCACGCTGAAGCCGGCGGGCAGGATGGTTGCCGACCAACTGCTGGAAATCGAGTAGACAAAAGTGCCCACCAAAGGCAGCACCAGGATCAGGAACAACAGGTACACCACCACTCGATGGTAGAGGGAGGCCGTACTGGCTTCAGCGCGAGACATGGTAGCTCCTCTTGAGCAGCAGTTGATGCACCACCGTGACCACGGTCATCAGCGCCACCAGCACCACGGCCAGGGCGCTGGCCATGTTCGGGTCCAGCGACACATCGCCGGAGACCAGGCCGGCAATGCGAATTGGCAGCACGTTGAAGTTGCCGGTAGTAAGCGCATAGACCGTGGCGTAGGCGCCCAGGGCATTGGCCAGCAGGATCACAAAGGTGCCGAGCAGGGCCGGGGTGAGCACCGGCAGGCCGATATGGCGCCAGAACTGCCAGCCATTCGCACCGAGCAGCGCGGCAGATTCGCGCCAGTCTTCGCGCAATGCGTCAAAGGCCGGGTAGAGCAACAGTACGCCGAGGGGGATCTGGAAATAGGTATAAAGGATGATCAAGCCGGTTTTCGAGTACAGGTTGAAGTCCTCAATGATCCCGGCCTGCTTGAGCATGAGGGTGATGCTGCCGTTGAACCCCAGCAGGATGATGAACGCGAAGGCCAGGGGCACGCCGGCGAAATTGCTGGTCATGTTGGCGAACGCGGTGACGAAGTTGCGCAGCGGCGAATCCACTCGGCGCAGTGAGTAGCTGCCCAAGGTGGCGATGATGATGCCGAAGATGCTGGAGTAGAAACTGATCTCCAGGCTGAACTGGATGGCCTGCCGGTAGAACTTCGAGGTGAAGATGCGGGTGAAGTTTTCCAGGCTCCAGCCGGCCTCTTCGGTTTGCAGGCTGCTGATCAGCACCCACACCAGTGGCGCGATCTCGAACACGATAAAGAACAGTGCGAAGGGCAGCAGGCATAACAGGGCCAGCCATTTGCCGCGGGTCAGTGCATTCACTTGAGCAGCTCCCGGCACACAGGTTTGTCGTGGGGCACGCCGAGCAGTTCGCAGACGGTGCCGCACAGGTCGGTCTGTTTAGGCACGGCGTCGGTGTCCAGGCTGAAGGCGTCACCGATGACAAACAGTGGCACTTCCCGTTCTTCGCGCAACAGGCCGTTATGGGAGCGGTCGTTGTTCATGCCATGGTCGGCGGTGACCAGTATCTGGTAACCGGCATCGAGCCAGCCTTGCAGGTAGTCGGCCAGGATAATGTCAGCCGAGCGTGCGCTGTTGCGGTATTGCGCGGTGTCGAGGCCATGCTTGTGGCCGGCGTCGTCGATGTTCATCGGGTGCACCAGCAAAAAGTTTGGCGCGTGCTTGAGCCGCAGGCTTTCGGCGTCGGCGAACAGGTGGGAATCGGGGTAGTGGTCATTCCAGTAGAAATGCCCGTGCTGGATCGCCAGCGCCTTGTCGTTGGTATGACGATCGCGGGCGGCGAGAAAGGGCGTGCGGTTATACAACTCGCTGACCCAGTGGTAAGCCGCCGCCGCGGTGCTCAAGCCGGCGTCGGTGGCGTAATGGAAAATGCTGCGCTGGGTGGACAGGCGCGAGACGTTGTTGTGCACGACACCGCTTTGGATCGGCGGCACGCCGGTGAGGATGCACTCGTACAACGGGCGGGACAGGGCAGGCAGTTCACATTCCAGTGTGTAGAGGGCTGCGCGTCTTGCGCCGACATAGGCCTGCAAGTGCCCCATGGCGTGCCGGGCAACCTCGAAGTTGAGGCCGTCGAGCACCACAAGGATGACATTGTGCTTCATGGGGGCTGGGGCTCCGCAACAAAGGGTATGGCTCAGTATCAACTTGGGATGGGATCAAATGTGGGAGCTGGCTTGTTGTGGCGAGCAAGCTTGCTTGCGCTGGGGTGCGGAGCACCCCCAAAAAGCCGGCACCAGCTACGCTGTCGAGCGGGAGCAAGCTCCCTCGCCACAGCAAGCCAGCTCCCACACTGACCGCCTTTGGATCAGAGAGACCGATTACTTCATTTCTACGATGACTTGCTCGTTCCACATCTGTGGCAGCTTCTTGGACGTCGCTTCCCAGGCATCGGCATCCTTGATCGGCTGCGGGTTGGCCTTGGTGTACTGCTCGCCCGGGATCAGGTTTTTGGCAACGTCCGCCGGCAGTTTCAAGTCGGTTTCAGCCCGGATCGGACGCGCATTGCCGCGTGCCAGGTTGAGCTGGCCGGCATCGCTGAAGATGTATTCGCGGGTGAGCTTGGCGGCGTTCGGGTGCTTGGCGTATTTGTTGATGATGGTGGTGTAGCCGGATTTCACCGAGCCATCCGAGGGGATCAGCACCACGTAGTCATCCGGGTTGGCCATCTTGGCCTTGTAGCTCAGGCCGTTGAAGTCCCATACGAGGCCCACTTCGACTTCGCCTTTTTCCATGGTGGCGATGGTCGGGTTGGACAGCGAGAGCCGACCTTGCTGGGCGATCTTGGTGAAAAATTGCAGGCCCGGCGCGATGTTTTTCTCGTCGCCTTTGTTGGCGATGGCTGCGGCGAGTACTGCGTTCGAAGCCTGGGCGGCGGTGCTCACGTCACCCACCGAGACCTTGTATTTACCGGTTTGCAGGTCAGCCCAGGTGGTGGGCACTTCGGAGCCGTGCAGCAGCTTCTTGTTGACGATAAAGGCGATGGTGCCGGTGTAGGCCAGGGCCCAGTGACCGTCCTTGTCTTTTGCCCAATCCGGCACCTGCGCCCAGGTGGACGGTTTGTACGGCTGGGTGACTTCCTGTTTCACCGCGATCGGGCCGAAGGCTGCGCCCACGTCACCGATATCGGCGCTGGCGTTGTCTTTTTCGGCTTTGAACTTGGCGATTTCCTGGGCCGAGCTCATGTCGGTGTCGATGTGCTTGAGGCCGTAGGTCTTGGCCAGGTCTTCCCAGGTGCCTTTCCAGTTGGCCCAGTCATCGGGCATGCCGACGCTGTTGACGGCGCCTTCCGCTTTGGCGGCGGCTTCCAAGGTTTTTAGATCGGTATCAGCAGCCATGGCGGCGGTGCACATGGCAATGGTCGAGCCTAACAGTGATGCCAGGAAAAGCTGTTTCATCCGAAGCTCCTTTGGGCGTTTTCAACGCGGCGTTTTATCTGAACGTTAGCGGTGGTTTGGTCTAGGTCAGCAATACCTGAGCCAATCTAGGCCCCCTGGATGACAGTTTCATGTCGATGTCGTTTTTGAAGCGCTGATGTCGCTCAGCTCCGACTTAGCGTAGACCATGCCCAAGTGCCCGCAGGCCCTGGACTTGGCCGATGTATTGCAGGGGGTGGTAGAGGCAGTCGACAGCCTTTGTCATCTGTCGGTCATGTGGAGTGCCTAGGCTGGTACACAGCAGCAGAAGCCCAGATAGAGCGCGTTTTGTGCACCTGAACGGTGCTGGTCTAGTCCAGATAGGTAACGTTGATGCGTGATGAGGCAATCAAGGCGGTAACCTCCATCGGCCTGGCGCTGCAAGAGCAGATCGACCATGGCCTGTTGCCGCCTGCCAGCAAACTGCCCGCCGAACGCAAGCTCAGCGAGTTGTTTGGTACCACTCGGATTACCGTGCGGGAAGCCTTGTTACAGCTTGAGGCCCAAGGGCAGATTTACCGCGAAGAGCGTCGGGGCTGGTTCGTCTCGCCGCCACGGCTGGCCTATAACCTGATGCAGCGCAGCCATTTTCACGCGATGGTCAGCGACCAGGGGCGTGAGGCTTCCACGCAGGTCATTTCCGCACGCTTGCAACCGGCGTCGGCGGCGGTGTGCGCGTGGTTGCAGTTGCCGGCGTTGTCGAGCGTGATCCAGATTTGCCGGGGGCGCAGGATTGACGGGCGCCTGGTGTTGTATGTGGAGCACTATCTGAACCCGCAGTATTTTCCGGGAATCCTGGCGTGTGATTTGAATCAGTCGATGACTGAGCTGTATGCCAGCAAATATGACTTGCGCTACGGGCGGGTGCGCTTCGAGATTGTGCCGACCTCACTGCCGGTGGAAGCGGCCGCTGCGCTGCGCGTCTCGGTAGGCAGCCCGGGCTTGCGCATCGCCCGGGTCAATTACGACCAGCATCAACGCCTGATCGACTGTGACCTGGAGTTCTGGCGGCATGATGCGATTCATGTGGGTGTGGATGTGGTGTAGCGGCTTGTGCACCGCGAACCCATGTGGGAGCTGGCTTGCCTGCGATGGTATCGACTCGGTGCGCCTGATAAACCGAGGCGTCCGCATCGCAGGCAAGCCAGCTCCCACAATGAACCGAGTTTATCTCTGACGGATCGGTGGCTTGCCTAGGGTGTGAGTGCCTTGATCACTTGGTCCACATTGGTTTCCAACTCCGTCACCGGGTCGGCGCCGTCCACATTCAATACCAACAGTCTGGAGCCGCCGGCAGTGATGGCGGTTTTGACTGCATCGCTGGGTTGACGGTGATGCAGCACCACGGCCACATCGTTGTCCTTCAACGTGCTGCTGAGTTTTTGCAGCGCCTCGGGCGTCCACTCGGCATCGGGCCGTGCATCGGTGCCGAGCACTTCCAGGTTCAGGCTGCTGACCAGGTACGCGAAGTGATCGCTCAAGCTGAGCACACTCAGGTTGTCGGCCTTGGCCAAGCGCGCCTCGCTGTCGGCGGTGAGCTTGAGTAAACGCTGTTTGAGCGCGGCCAGGTTAGCGTCGATCCTGGGTTTGGCAGCCGGCGCCAGGCGGCTCAGGTCGGCTGCCATCACGTCGGCCATGCGCCCCATATTGTTGCTCGATTGCCAGGGTTGGCTGTTCAAGCCATCGGTGACACCCGGTTGTACTGCGATACCCGGCAAGCCCCCGTCCACCGGGCGTGCGGCATCGACCTCGACGATACGGATATTGCTGCGCCGCGCCACGGGGTACAGCGGGTCATCGGCCCACAGCGAGCGCAGGCCGATGGCCGCGTCGGCGTCCAGCGCCAACTTGTTCAGTGCCGCAGCACCGCGGCCGGTGAAGTAGGACACCTGCCGCGAACCCGGCAGGTTGGCCGGCGCGGCGCGTTCAAGCGTTACGTTGGTGCCTTTGAGCAGCGCCTCGGCCAAACCGTAGGTAATCGGCAGCGAGGCCAGCACCTTGACCGGCTGCTTGGTCTTGGTCAGGGCTGCGTGACCGAGGCCCTGGTTGACTTTGAAGTCCTTGGCGTCGAAACCGTCGACGGCCAGCGCCGACGTACTCAGCAAGCAAGCGATGGCCAGGGCCAGTGGGCGAAAGACAGGGCGCATTATCCAAGATTCCCTTTGAGGCTGGGCACAACGCCACGGGCGATGGCGGCGAAGGCGAAGGCGATACCGGCAACCAGAATGATGGCGGCGCCGGATGGGATGGGCAGGTCGAAGATGATCGGCAGCAGGATGCCGCACAGGGTGCTGACGGTAGCGATCAACACCGAGATCCAGAAAAACCCTTTGAGTGACTGGCTCAACAGGCGCGCCGCAGCGGCAGGAATCACCAGCAAGGCGCCGACCAGGATTGCGCCTATGACCTTGACCGCGGCAACGGTGATCAGGGTCACCAGGATCACGAACAGGTAGTCCAGGCTTTTCACCGCCACCCCGCGCACTGCCGCCAATTGCGGGTTGAAACTGGCCAGCATGATGCGGTTGTACAACGGCAATGCCAGGGCCATCACCAGCGAGCCGACAATGGCCAGTACCAGCAGATCGTTGCCGTTGACCGTCAGCACCGAGCCAAACAGCACGTTCTCGAGAATGTGCACGTTGATCTTGCCGGCCAGGATCAGCAGCAGGCTTGCCCCCAGTGCCAGGGACACGGACAGGAATACGCCGATCAAGGTATCGGGCGCCAGGCCGGTGCGGTTACGCAGGTAATTGAGCAGGATGCCGAACAGCAGGCAGTAGCCAAACAGGCTGCCATAAGGCCCGGTATAGGGTTCTCCCAGCAGGATGCCCACGGCCACGCCGGTCAGCGCGGCATGGCCGACCGCTTCGGAGAAAAACGCAAAGCGCTTGACCACCACCAGCGTGCCCAGGCCGCCCAGCACCGGGCCGATCAACAAGCCGGCGAGCAGGGCGTTGACCACAAACCCGTAGGCCAGGGCTTCGGGCAGGTAACCGGAAGAGGCCCAGCCCTGGACCATCAAGCGAAAGGCTTCATAACTCATGGCGCCGGGCTCCGAGGGTGGGTGGAGAACAAAGTGAGCAGGCGGTCCGGGGTCAGCGCCTCTTTCGGTGTGGCGTCGAACAGCACGCGGCGGTTCAGACCGGTGACGCGGTCGCCCAGGCGGCCAACGGCCTCCAGGTCGTGCTCGATCCACAGCACCGTAATCCCAGCCAGGCGCCAGTCGTTCAATAGCCGCTCGAACACCTGGATACCCGCCTCGTCGAGGGCCGACATCGGTTCATCCAGCACCAGCAACTGCGGCGCCGGAATCAGCCCCTGGGCCAGCAGTACGCGCTGGCGCTCACCGCCGGACAACGCGCCCATGCGGCGCTTGCGCTTGTCTTGCATGCCGACGCGTTCAAGGGCATCGCCAATCGCTGCTGCGTAATGCCTGGACAGGCCCAGAAACGCCGGGCGACGCTGGCACATGGCAGCCATGAAATCGTCCACAGTCATCGGCAAGCCCCGGTCAAATTCCAGCGCCTGGGGCACGTAACCGATGGTGCCGGGTGTGGTTGGCCATTCCAGGCTCAAACGCCCCTGGTGCGGCGTCTGCCCCAACAGGGTCTTGATCAGCGAGCTTTTGCCGCCGCCGTTGGGGCCGACCAGCGCATGGATGCTGCCCGGTTGTACCTGGAAACTCACGCCATCAAGGATCACGGTGCGCCCCAGGGTCAGCGAGACCTGGTCGAAGTTCAGGGTGGGGCCGACGCTGACGGGGTTCAGTTGCTGTGCGGCGGTCATGCTCCCGACTCCTGAATCGCCCGTACTACGGTGTTGAGGTTGCCGGTCATCTCCACTTCGTACTTCTCGGCGCTGTATTCGCCGTAGGAAATATGTGACAGCGGGTACAGCTTGACCCCGGATTCACGCTGGATGGTATCGACGTAGGTGGACGGAAAATCCATCTCCGAGAAGATCACTTTCACATCCAGAGCACGCAGTTCATCGATAGTCTTTTTCAGCTGGCTGGGGCTTGGCTCGATACCGTGGGCCGGCTCGACCACGGCGGTGACCTCCAGGCCAAACTCGCGCAACAGGTAGTCGTAGGCCGCGTGTACGGTGGCGACGCGCAGGTCGGGGTTGGGCGCGCTGGTCAGCTTGGCCAGGGCGTCGGCGCGCATCTGGCGCAGGCGCTTGCCGTAGGCGCGGGCGTTCTGGGTGTAGGTTTTGGCGTTGTCCGGGTCGAGCTTGCCCAACTCACGGGCAATGTTATTGACCTGGGCAATCGACGCGCTGATCGACAGGAAGGTGTGCGGGTTGACCACCTTGCCCGCACCGCGTGCCGCGTTACCTGTAGCGGCGAGCAGCGGCACGTTGGCGTTGGCTTCGATCACCGGGATGTCCGGGCGCTCGCTGGTGGCGATCATACGGTCGGCGAAGTCGTCATGGCCGACGCCGTTGAGCACGATCACATCCAGGGTGCCGATGCGCTTGATGTCTTCGGCGCGCGGCTCGTAGGCATGGGGGTTGAAACCGGCGGGAATCAGCGGCACCACTTCGGCCTTGTCGCCCACGATATTGGCCACGTAGCTGTAATAGGGGTGCAAGGTAATGCCGATACGCAGGCGCTTGGCCGCCTCGGCATTGGCAAGGGGGGCGAGCATCAGGCTGAACAGGCCAACCAGCAACAGGCGCAACAGGGGCGATGACATAGACATGGGCAATCGGTCTTCTCGTTCAGTGACGGTGCTGGCGGGTAACGCCGGCATCGAATTGCGCGACCACCTGCTGCCAGCCGGCCGCGATCAGCGCCTGGTCAGTGAGGTCGGATGGAGCGGCAAGGTTGGCGCTGCGGTTGAGCCAGATATCCGGCTCACTGCCTTGCACGCGCATCAGCAGCGAACCGCTGGTGGCCGGCGCCTGGCTCAAGCCCAGGTAGGCAGCCGGTGCCAGCAACTGCCAGCGGTGGCCGCCTCGGCTTACTGAGCTAGCGTCCTGGGCAAAGGGGGCGAAGCCTTCTTCGGCCAGTTGCTCAGGCGTCGGCAGGGCGCTGTGTTCCTGCTGCAACAGGTGGATTTCATCCAGGGTCACCCGCAGGTCGGCGTAGATGCCTTGCTCGGCGGCGCTCAGGTCGCGGCGGGCGTCCAGCTGATGGCTTGGCACCGCCGCGACTTCCTGGGTTTCCCCATGCAGCGCCACGACCGTGCCCGCCACCGCGAGGATGATCAGACACAACAGCAACACATAAAGGGTTTCGTGGCCCGCGCCGGCGGGGCGTACAACCTGTGTGGTACTCATTGCGACGGGATATCCGCTTGGTCGATTTCCACCACGTGGCCGGGGCCGGCATCGAAGAGCACGTAGAACTCGGCGGCGGGCTTCTTGAAGGTCAGGGTCGAATCCTCGCCGAGCTTGCCCGGCACCAGGATGGTTTCGTCGTAGCCGATCACATCCAGGGTAACGCCGGGGGCGCCACTGCCGTCGGAGAACCCGCCTTTGCACTGGATCTGCTCGCCGGGGATTTCCTTGCATTCGCACATCGGGTTGTGGGCAAAGGCGGCGGTGCTCAGGCCGGCGCACAGCAACAGCGCGGCGCGGGTGAGGCGCTTGAACGTCATGGTTTGACTCCTTGCTTGTTCAGCCAGGCAATGGTGGCAGGCGAGGCCTGGCTCAGCGGGATGGAACCCTGGTGCATGCTGCCGTCCCACCCTTCCATGGTCACCCATATTTCGGCGTCCGCCGGGGTGCGTTCGGGGATCGGCAGGGCGGCGCCCATACGGTACGGCGTGCCGAAGAAGATCACTCCGGCGGCGCGCAGGCTGCGGGGTTTGCCGATACGCAGGTAAGTGGCCTTGACCTGCTCGGCACAGGTATCGCACAGGGCAGCATTGAAGAACTTCATCGGGCCAGCCGGGTTCGGGCTCGGGCCTTCGTTGCGAAACTCAGCCAGCGTCAGGCTCCAGGGGCCGACTTGCACTTGCCCGGCCACGCGCTCGCCGATGCCGGTATCCCCGCGAAACAACGCGGCGTCGGCAAAGTATTTGGGCATGAACCCCAGCGGCACCAGCAACAGCAGGATGTTGATATGGAAACGCCATTTCAGCCAAAAGGCGCGCAGCGGGGACGGGAGTACGGTTGCGACCTTGCTCATCGCTGAGCCTCCGAGGTGTCGGCGTGCATGGCCGGGATGGGCGCGTGCTGACGTTGCGTCTTGGCCTCGCGCTTGAGGGCGTTGAGGGTGGCCAGGGCGGTGCGCTTGGTCCAGATCAGCAAGCCGCTCAATACCATCATGCTCAGCACCAGGCCGAAGAATGCCCAGATCAGCTTGATCCACAAACCGCCAAAGTCCCCGGTGTGCAGTGGGCGCATCGACTCGGTGACGAATTCCAGCGGGGTACGGTCGGACAACAGGTTGGAGACCGCGATTTCACCGTCATAGGGGTTCAGCTGTGCGGTCTGGAACATCAACGGGTACCAGCCACGCCCGCCGATCTGCAGGTGGCTGTAGGCGTTGCTTGGCATGAACACAAAGCTGGCGTCCAGGCCGGGGATTCGCTCGGCGGCGATGTCGATCGCCTTGTCGATAGGGATCATCGGTGCCGGCACGCCCGGCGCCGACAGCGGCACCTTATCCCGTGCGATCACTGGCACGATGGGTTCACTGGAAATGGATATCTGGTTGTCGCCCAGGACAGCCTCGATCAGGAACCAGGTGCCAGTGATTGAAATGACCGCGATAAACCAGATCGACCAGATGCCGCTCAGGCGGTGAAAGTCGCCCCAGAAGATTCGCGCGCCATGGCGGATGCGCAGGGTAGGGCGCAGGAAGCCTTTCCAGAAGCGCTTGTACACCACCAGGCCGGTGACCAACGAGGCGAGCAGCGGCAAGCCCAGCGCGGACACCAGGTACCAGCCCCAACTGTACCCATTGGTGAACGGTACCAGCCACCAGCCATGCAGGGCGCGGGTGAATTGCTGGAAGTTGAACGAGGGGCTGATGCCCTGGATCGCGCCGGTGTAGGGGTTGGCATACACCTCCACGGAGCGCCCATCCGGGTAGCTGAGGCCGACGCTTAGCGCGAAGTGCGACTCATCCGGGCGGATAATGGACTGGACGATAGCCTTGGGTTCATCGCGCTTGATGGCCGCGATCACCTGGTCAAAGCTCAACGGCTGGGCTTCATCCGACGGCTTGCTGGCGCGGATATCCGGGTTGGCCAGCCACACGATTTCCTGGCTCACCACGGCCAGGGTGCCGGTGACGCAGACGATCAGCACAAAGAACCAGATGGGCAACGCCAGCCAGCTATGAACGAGAAACCAGAGTTTGGAGCGTGACTTCTTCGACATATGAATGAGGGTCTTGAACGGAGGGGGCGATAGAGGCCCGGAAAAGGCCAGTCGTAGCTTTTGCTGACGCGACAGGCTGTATCTAAGTTAAGACGGATGAGAATGAGAAATCCCTAAGGCGTATATGAAAGAAAATGTTTCAGGATTGCATTCAGGGTTTATGGCGTAACCCTGTGGGAGCTGGCTTGCCTGCGATGACATCGACTCGATCCAACGGATGCACCGAGTCGTCTGCACCGCAGGCACGCCAAATCCCACATGGGATGTGTATTGCGTTGCAACTATCAGCCTTGCTTGAACAACTCCATGGCGCGCTGGCGTATCTGCTCCTCGGTGAGGTCTTCCTTGTGTGTGGCCAGGAACCAGAGATGACCGAACGGATCTTTCACGCTCGCAGAGCGGTCGCCATAAAACTGATCCTTCGGCTCGGACACCACGGTGGCGCCGGCATCAACCGCTCGTTGAAATTGTGCATCCACATCTTCCACATACAGATGCAGACCAATGCTGGTGTGCTCATCCGGATTGCGCAGGGCCATTTGATCGCAGGGCGTACCGAGCATCAGCGACGAATCACCAATCCGCAGTTCGGAATGACCCACCCTGCCGTCGGGCATGTCCAGGCGCATGACTTGCGTGGCGCCAAAGGCTTTTTTGTAGAACTCGATGGCCTCGCCCGCTTTGTCGATGCCCATATAAGGTGTGAGGCTGTGATAACCGTCGGGAATAGCTTTAACGTTCATGACATTCTCCCTGAGTCGAGGTATGAACATTTCACTATAGGCCACGTAATGCGTGGCCTGCGGGCAACCGACGAGGTGCTTTTATCAAGGCGGTGTGGTGGGCTCCAGCAGTTGGGCGCCCGGCCCATACTCAGCGAGCTTATCGTCCTGATTGCGCAACGGGCACGCCTCCATCGATAAGCACCCGCAACCGATGCAGCCATTGAGCTTGTCGCGCAGCAGCACCAGTTTGTTGATGCGCTCATCCAGATCTTCACGCCACAACGCCGATAGGCGCTCCCAGTCGTGAACATTGGGTGCGCGCTCATCGGGCAAGGTGCGCAATGCCTCGCCAATGGTAGCCAGCGGAATGCCCAGGCGCTGGGCGATCTTGATCACCACTACGCGCCGCAATACATCCCGTGGATAACGCCGCTGGTTACCTGCATTGCGATTGCTCTTGATCAACCCTTTTGCCTCGTAGAAGTGCAGGGCAGTAACCGCTACGCCGCTGCGAGCAGCGAGCTGCCCGACGCTGAGTTCCTTATTGAGCATGAACATCTCCCAAACAGTGCTTGACCTCGACTTAACTAGAGGTTTTACCCTGCGTGGCATCGAATCGCAAGATTCTGCCTACAACGAGAGGGGAGTGTTCATGCAGGTATCGGAGAAGTGTCGCGGCTTCACTCAATTGATCGAGTTTCAGATCAACCCCCAGCAGCAAGATGCCCTGGTGGCGGCCTTGTCCACTCAAAGCGAACGACTGGCCGAGGGCCACGATGGTTTTCTGAGTGCCAGCGTGCAGGTCAGCGAGGACGGCCGGCGGGTGCTCAATTACTTGCAATGGCAATCGCGCGCAGATGGCGAGGCGGCGTTCAAGTTCTTCGAGCAGCGCGGCGAAGATTTCTGGACGCTGATTCGCGCCCACCAGGCAACGGTGGTGACCTTCGGTTCGTTCCAGGTGCTGCAAAGCTTTGAGCGCAGCCATGACAACGCGCTGCACTGTCGCCTAAATGGATAAATGCAGCATCCGCCCGCCCTGCACGTTTTCGCCAGGTCGACGTTTGTTCACCGCCAGCTCGCCGAGCTTGATCAAGCGCGAGCGCGTGACGTTGCGGCTCAGGCCCAGCAGGTTGGCGGTATGCACCTGGTTGTAATGGCTGAAGCGGTAGGCCGCACGTAAGAGTGCGTCTTCGACCTTTTCATGCAGGGCGCCGGTATGTTCCTCGAACAGCGTTTGAAACGCCCGCGCCAGCAAGGCTTCGGCGCTGTTATCAATGTGGTGCGGGTTGTCGTCCTGGCGCTCGATACGCATGTTCGACAGGCGCAAATCGTCGCGCCCTATCACGCCCTTGTGACAGATCAGTAGGGTGTGATGGATGACGTTTTCCAATTCGCGGATGTTGCCTGGCCAGCTGTAGCTCTTGAGCTTGTGCTCGGCCTCACGGCTGATGGTGATCGGGCCGTAGCCCAGGCGCCGACTGTAGACTTCGATAAAGTGCCAGGTCAGCGGCAGGATATCGCCAGGGCGCTCGCGCAGTGGGCTGAGTTCCAGGCCGACCACGCCGAGACGGTAGTAGAGGTCTTCGCGGAAATGCCCGGCGTTGATGGCCTTTTCCAGTTGTACGTTGGTCGCGGCGAGCACGCGCACATCAATCGCAATGCTTTTGCGCGAGCCCAGGCGTACGACTTCACGCTCCTGCAACACCCGCAACAGTTTGACCTGGATCGCCATTGGCAGATCGCCGATCTCATCGAGGAACAAGGTACCGCCGTCGGCCTCTTCGAACCAGCCGGCCTTGGCGCTCAGGGCACCGGTAAAGGCACCTTTGTCATGGCCGAACAGCTCGGCTTCCACCAGGGATTCGGAGAATGCCCCGCAGTTCACCGCCACGAACGGCCGGTTGCGCCGCGCGCTGAGGTTGTGGATATGGCGCGCCACCAGCTCTTTGCCGGTACCGGTTTCGCCGATGATCAACACGCTTGCGTCGCTGGGCGCTACTTGCTGGATGTGGTTGAGCAAGGCCTGGGATTTAGGGTCTTCAAAGACCTGAGCGGTGGCGCGGATCGAGGTCGCGAGTGCGGAGGAGGGCGGTAGGGTCAACAACTGCATGGGCACCTCGTTGAAGGGCTGTCGCCAGGGCGACCGTTGCGTGGCGAACAGTCGGGCTACGTGACGCCACTTATAAAGGGTTGGTTTTATTCCGTAAATGAATGTATTCAAATACTTATAGAACAAAAATGAATATGTGAGTCGCGCTATCGAACGTGCTGTAACGGTTGATAGCGACTATCACGGGCGTTGATTTTTCATGGCAGGGGGGCGGGAGTAGCCTGTGTTCATTGACTCGAAACCTCCCCAGCAGGACCGCCGCCATGAACCGTCTACTCGCTATTTCGTTACTGTCTGTCATCTCTGTTCTCGCCGGGTGCGCGTCTCACCCATCGCCTGAGATGCGCCCTTACACGGCAGAAGAAACCAAACAGTTGGCGTTGGAAGCGTTGAGTCGTCGCGGGTTGTCATTTGATGAATACCAACAGCAGCGTGCTGCCCTGACTGGCCAGCCACAGAAAACCTTTGGCTTTGATCAGCAGGCTGAAATGAACGCACAGCGCGCTGCACAGCGCAGCGGCCGTGCGAGTTGAGAACCGGGTGACGACAGGTACGTCTTCCGGTTTGACGAGCTGATATCTGTCGGCTAGAACTTAGCCTTAGCAACGCATCACGGCTGCATGATGCAGGCGGATGGTTGAGTCGAGTGTCTGATTTTTCCTGTCTCTTTGGCTTCGTGCCATGTCGTAGTTTCGCTGTGGAATAGCATTGCAAGACATTCCAAATTGAATGTACTTCGGGTTGCGTCAGCCGTTCGCGGCGCGTGACTCCGTGCCGGGTGCTTTCTGACGGGATCGTAAAACTGCGCAGTCTTTCTTCGATAGAAATACGCCTGGCCTGCCATTGAGGCTGGTGATCATGAGGATGTCGATCGGGTGGGGCTTGCTTGTTTCGCGCTGTGGTTGGGGTTTGCCTGGCGTGTTCTTCGCGTTGCTGAGTGTGCAGGTTTCGGCGGCGGCCTGTACGGCACCTGCCTACCAAGCTGGGACCGTCTACGGACAAGGCGACCAGGTGCAGAACAAAAACCAGCAGGACAAAACCCACGAGTTTGAATGTTGGAAAGACACTGACAAGTCGCCGCACGGGCCGGGCAGTTGGCAATGGTGCAACCAGTCCGATTACAACCCCGGGCAGCCATCCTCTCATGGTGTCGAGATTTGGGGTGATGCCTGGAAGGATCTGGGGGAATGCGGTGGCTTCCAGGGTAACCGTCTGACCCTGAACTTCAGCACGTTAAGCGGCCGGGGGCCGATCAGCCAGCCAACCCCGGGCGTGGCGCGGGCCGATCAGGTAGTCACTGGCGTATTGCGCTGCAAAGCCGAGGAGATCCCGATCAGTGCCAAGTCCGGCGAAACCATTCACCTCGATAACCTGAAGGCCTGCGACTACCAACTGGTGATGAACCCCGCTGGTGGGTTTGTGCCCTTGAACACACCGCGTATCGTTTCCTTCCAGCGAGAGGAGGGTGAGGAACAGGCGGTCACCCTGAAGTATCGGCCACCGGTGCAGGTGGGCAGGCTCAGCGGCCTGCCAGGGGTCAAGATTGAATTGTTTGCCCAGGGGCTGATACAGCCTCGGCAGATGGCGATGGGCAAGGACGTGCTCTATGTGGGCTCCAGTGCGATTCCATCCTACGTCTATGACGGGAAAATCGCCGATATGATCTATGCCTTGCCCCTGGACAATGCCGGCAAACCCACCGGCATCTACGTGATTGCCAGCGGGTTGGAGGAGCCGCACGGTGTGGTGTATCGCGACGGTGATTTGTACTACTCGACCACTGGCGGCCTCTATCGTTTGCGCGATGCCGATGCGCATTACAAGGATCCTTCGCCTGAGCGGGTGTTCAAATTCCCCGCCGACGATGCGCCATTTCCTCTGCCTTCCGTGGCGTCTGGCTCCAGCACTCGCTTCTGGCATATGAAGCACCCTTTGCATTTCAACCCGTTGGACCCCGCCGACACTGGCCTGTACACCGCCGTCGGCATTCCTTGCAACTTGTGCATGATCCCGCCTGACCCGCGTTACGGCACGTTACTGCGTTATGACACCGTGACCGGTAAAGCGCAGATTCTTGCAAAAGGGGTGCGCAACTCTGTGGGGTTCGACTGGAACCCGCAGACCGGTGAAATCTGGTTCACCGACAACAACCGCCAGGGCTACCCCAACCCCGACGAAATCAACCGCATCAGCGGCCCAAACCAGCACTTCGGTGTGCCCTATCTGTTTGGCAAAGGCACGCCGGGTTTCACCGATGAGGAGTTTGGCAACCCGGCGGTGATCCAGCCGCCCTTGGTTCAGGGAGCGATTGTTTCCGATAAGTCCCGGCAGCAGATCGACCCGAAAGACTACGTGCCTGCCGCCTTCGAGCTGGGTACCAACACCGCACCTCTGGGGCTGAAGTTCTGGAGTGGTTACCCGGCTCGCACACGTTCGCAGAACATGTTGGTTGCCGTGCATGGGGCGGGCACGGCCGAGCGGCCGGGTATGGATGTGCGACTCGTCTCGATCCAGGACGGAACGCGAGTGGTCAATCAGATCCCGTTGATCAATGGGTTTATCCAAGACCCCCTGCGTTTCGATGTGTATTGCCTGGACGACTCCTGCATTGGTCGGCCGGCTGACTTCCTGGCGCTACCGGACAACAGCCTGCTGATCTCCGATGACGTCGCCGGGGTGATTTATCGCGTCAGTTATGACCCAGCAGGGTTGCCGAACACAGAGTTGACCCTGCGGCCGGCGCTCGCACCGGCACCTGAGCTGGAGAATGAGATGATCAGTGGCACGCTGATTGCGCCGGGCGGTAATACCCGCCAGTTCCATGCATCCTTCAACCCTGCTGACAGTTATGCCGCATTGGTGCTCAAGGGTTTGCCCTACGGGACTTACCAGGTTCGGCTCAATGATGTGAAAAACTGGATTCCACAGACGCGCAATACTTCACTTACCTTGTCTGCCGACGACAACAAGCACGTGTTGAACATGCAGTACCGTGAGCGGCCGATCAAGCTGGATGTCAACATCACGGTGTTGGCGCCTTCCAAGCCTGCGTCGGTAACGGATCCCACTTGGCATTTCACCCTCAAGCTCAAGGGCTCTACGAGCACCGAGCCCAAAGTGGTGCAGGTGCCTTGGGGCGAAAGTGTCACCGAGCTTCTGGACTATGGGGATTACGAGGTCATCTATCCCTTTTACCCACAGGAACTGCCACAGCCGGAACAGGTAGTGCTGCGTATCAACGAGGAAAGCCAGGACGAGCAACTGGCACCTATCAGTTACCGTCATGAACCGAAGTTGGGCGAAACAGTGCTTGCCGAATCCTGCACCAAATGCCATGCGGTGGAGTTTTTCAATAACCTGGGCATGGCGGTGGTGTGGAGCGCTGCCGGCCAGGATGCGTTGGTGCGGCAAATCCAGAGCATGCCAGTGGCCGGGCATTGCGACGCCACCTGTGCGACCGAAATCAGCAAGCATTTGTTTGAGGTGGTGTGGGCGCCCTACCTGAGCCCGAACGAGGCTCACGGCAAGCGGCAGTTGCGCTTGCTGACGCGCGATGAATACGCGGCCAGTGTCAAAGACATACTCGGCGTGGAGGTCAATACCCAGAAGCTGCCGGCAGATAAATCCGAGAAAGACTTCAAGTTCCCAGGTGAAGCCAGCAAAGGGCTGCTGCAGGCTGAAGACATCAAGCAGCTGTATGGCATGGCGGTGTCGATCGCCGAGCAGGTGGCACCTCAACGTGTAAAACGCTTCAAATCCACTGCCGGTACCCTTGAGGTCAGTGCCCTGGGTTATCAAGTGTTCCGCCGCCCTTTGAGCCCGTCTGAGTTGTCGCGTTATCAGGCGGTGTTGGATGAGCACGGAGAGCGGGCGCTGATCGCTGCGCTGCTGTTGTCGCCCAACTTCCTGTATCGCTCGGAGTTGGGCCAGGCTGTCGCACGGCAGGCCGAGGTCTACAAACTGACCCCTTATGAGACCGCAACTGCATTGTCCTACACCTATCAAGGCACCACTCCGGACGCGCAACTGCTGGCCAAGGCAGAGCGCAACGAGTTGCAGACAGTGCAGCAAATCAGCGCAGAAATAGACCGGATGATGCGCAGTGAGCGCGGGCTTGAGCAGTTCAATCGGTTCATCAGTTACTACATCAAGACTCAGCGCGGGGTGCAGGAGAAGCCCGGCCTGAGCGCGCAGATGATCCAGTTGATGACCCAGGAGCAGGCCCTGTTGACTCGTCACGTGATGCTCGACGGCAAGGGGACGTTGGACGAGCTGTTCAACCCCGGTGTGACGTTCCTCAACAAGGCTCTGGCCGAACACTACGGTATCGGCGGCGTAACCGGTGACACGCTGCACAAAGTCGCCGTGGATGAGAAACGGGGTGGCTTGTTGCACTTGGGGCTTTTCCAGGCCTCTACCTCTGACTATCAGGTCACCTCACTGGTCAAGCGCGGCATTGCCATTCGCGAGCAGCTTTTCTGCCGGGAGTTTGGGGCACCGGTCGAAGCCGAGCCCACAGAGCCGGCCTACCCTGCGCGTGCGATCAGTACCCGTGAACGCTGGGACCTGATTAATGGTGAGCAGGCTTCGGGAGGGCGTTGCTGGCAGTGCCATCAGTACATGAACGACACCGGCGCATCGATGGAGCATTACGACGCTGCCGGGCGCTATCGCCAGCAAGAGCCTGCCTACAACTACGCGCAGTTCCCTGTGCAGTTGCCGATCAAAGCGTCCGGTCCGTTCATTGGGGTTGATGGCGCGGTGCCTATCGACGATGTGCGCGGTATTTCCAAGCTGATCGCGCACAACTCGGCGTCTCTGTTCTGCATGGCGGATAGCTATTTCCGTTTCGCTTCGGGCAACAAATCCGACGAGTCCACTTCCGCAACGGTCAAGGCATTGGTCGACGGGCTGAAGGGCAATGGCTCATTACCAGGGATGCTGCGCACGCTGGGTACCTCCAACGCGTTCCAATTCAAGACGCAGAGGGATTGATCATGGATATCTTGAAAAGTCGTCGTCGCTTTCTGGCCGGCCTGGCTGCGGTGGGTGTGTTCGGCCCGCTCACCCAGTGTGGCCTGGCGCGCATGGCCTTGGCCGGGCAAAACCAGCAGGCCAAGTTAAAAGTGGTTTTCTTTGTGGTACCTGATGGCCTGGCAGTCGACTCTGCAACCGCCTATTCCAGTGATGGTCGAGGCCTCTGGCATCCCGCTGCCGAAGCTTTGGACACTTCCGACTTCCAGCTCAACGAGGTCAGCCAGGAGCTTGCGGCCTATAAAGACCAGTCCTTGTACCTGCGTGGCACGATTCTGGGCCCTGGCAATGAAGGCCATAACGGCTGGACGTGGGCGTTGCGCGACCGTGAGAAGAAGATGGCGTCGATTGATGTGTTGCTTGGCCGCCATATGCCGGGGACCGATCCGTCCCAGCGGAGTCTTTTTGCCGGACCGCATTCAGGCATTGACGGGACCGCCTGGCAGGTATCCTGGGAAGGGCCGGAAAATGGCGGCGCAATGCGCAGGCCTGAGCAGGACCCGGTGTTGATGTACGAGAAAATCTTTGGCGCGGTCAGTCGTGAGGTGCGCGAGCAGCAGGTGCGAAACAGGCATGTATTTGATCCGGTGCTGGCGGATATCAACGAGCTGCGAGGCAGGCTTGCGGGGGCGCAAAAGCAGAAGCTAGATATGCAGCTTGATTCGGTTGAGCAGGTCATGAAAGACATGGAAGAAACTCTGCCACCCATTGGCGAATGTTCGCCTTTGCAGATGGACACGTTGCCGTTCAAATCTGCGGAATTTCGTAACCAGGTACAGCATCACCACCATCAGGTGGTTGCCACAGCGCTGGGGTGTGGCATCACGCGTGTAGCGACGATTCAAGTCGGGCGCTCGGCGGAGTCGCTCAATATCCTGGACGTCAGTAATGTGACCAACCCCCATGATTGCGCCCATCGTTATGCCGGGCTGGACGTATGGAAACGATCCCGGCAGTGGTATACCCAGCGAGCCAAGTTGTTCATGGACGAGTTGGCGAAGCGTGCCGATCCCGACGTGCCGGGTGACAGCCTGCTTGAACACACGCTGGTGGTATTCACCAGCGAGATGGCCGATGGTGCCCCCGAGCATACGAAGGATATGCCGCTGGTACTGATGGGCGGGGCCAGCGGGTTGTTGAAGAGCGGCGATGGCGCAGGACGCTATTTCAACATCACGACCCAGGGTGATCGTCAACAAGAAGGCAACCCGGTCATTGGCAATAAAATGGTCGATATGCAGCGAATCTGGGCCACCATCGCCCGGGCAGCCGGAACCGTTGTGCCCTACAACGGAAATATCGATCCGGTGAGCGGGTTGTTTACTAACGTTTGAGTCGCCTCGCGCTGCACTAAAAGCCGAAAAGTCCGTATGGCGGATTTTTCGGCTTTTTGCATTTGCACCCAATCGCCTTTGAGCCTGTTAAGCTGAAAATCAGGAGCGTTCCTACGCACATTTACATCACGTGGTTCTTCTTCAATGGCACTCGATCAGTTAAACCTGACGACCTCTGTTCTGTTCGATGCCCCCGGGACGCCGCTCTCGGGAACACGCTCTGCGAGTTTTACGCCATGAATAAACGTCCGTTGTATTTCGACTATGCCGCCACCACGCCAGTGGATGAGCGAGTTATCCAGGTGATGGTCGAGTGCCTGGGTTTCAATGCCAATTTTGGCAACCCTGCGTCCAGTTCCCATGCATTCGGCCAGGCGGCCCGGCAAACGGTTGAGCAGGCGCGACGGCAGGTAGCCGAATTGGTCGGCGCCCAGCCTGAGCAAATTGTCTGGACTTCCGGTGCCACCGAGTCCAACAACCTTGCGATCAAAGGGGTGGCCCAGGCGCGAGGGCTGGCGGGTGGGCATATCATCACCAGCCAGATCGAGCACAAAGCCACACTCGACACCGCGCGGCAGTTGCAGGAAGCCGGCGTGGCTGTGACCTATCTGGTGCCCGATGCCGATGGCTTGATCAGCGTTCAGGCTGTCAGTGAGGCATTGCGTGAGGACACCTTCCTGGTGTCTTTGATGCTGGTCAATAATGAACTGGGCACCCTTAACGACATTCCGGCTATCGGCGCGCGGGTGCGTGAGCAGGGCGCGCTGTTTCACGTGGATGCGGCACAGGGGGCGGGCAAGGTTGCCATTGACCTGGCGCAGTGGTCGGTGGATTTGATGTCTTTTTCCGCCCACAAGCTCTACGGCCCAAAAGGCATTGGCGCGCTGTACGTTGGGCCTCGTGCGCAACAGAAAGTGTTGGCGCAGATTCATGGCGGCGGCCACGAAGGTGGCTTGCGTTCGGGCACCCTGGCGACGCATCAGATTGCGGGCATGGGCACGGCGTTCGCTCTGGCGGCGGCGTACTTTGCTGAGGAAAAGGCGCAGATCGTGGCCTTGCGTGAACGTTTGTTGGAGCAGTTGGCGTCGATTCCCGGAGTACGCCTCAATGGCAGCCCAACCCAGCGTATTCCCCACACCCTCAGCCTGACGTTCAGCGAAGGCGAATTCAATGCGGCCGCCTTGAGTGCGGGCATTGCCTTTTCGGCGACTTCAGCGTGCAATTCGGCTAGCAATGCACCGTCCCACGTCCTGGTGGCCCTGGGGCATGATGCCCGCAGCGCTGGTCGCACTATTCGCTTGAGCCTGGGCCGGTTCACCACCGAGCGGGATATCGACGACGCTGTGCAATTGATCAAGACGGTACAGGCCAGCGCACCAGCGTTCTGGGCTGTCTGATACTTCATTTGCAATACATAACAATTATTAGTGGTTAGCAGGAGACACAATGAGTACGCAGCCTTTGACCCATGGAACGGTTCCCCAGCGCTTGGCGCATACCCGTGAACTGATGCGCCGCGAAGGCATTCACGCCCTGCTGGTGCCGTCGGCGGACCCGCACTTGTCCGAGTATTTGCCGGGTTACTGGCAAGGGCGCCAGTGGTTGTCCGGGTTTCATGGTTCGGTGGGCACCCTGATCGTCACGGCGGAGTTTGCCGGGATCTGGGCGGATAGCCGTTATTGGGAACAAGCGACCAAGGAGCTCAAGGGCAGCGGTATCGAGTTGGTGAAGCTGCAACCGGGTCAGCCTGGACCGTTGGAGTGGCTGGCCGAGCAAACCCCTGAGGGTGGCGTGGTGGCGGTGGACGGTGCGGTCATGGCCGTGGCCTCGGCACGTACCCTGGGTGGCAAATTAGCCGAGCGTGGCGCGCGTCTGCGTACCGATATCGATGTGCTCGATGAAGTCTGGCAAGACCGCCCGGCGTTGCCGAACCAGCCGATTTATCAGCACCTGCCGCCCCAAGCCACCGTCAGTCGTGGCGAGAAACTGGCAGCTTTGCGTGCCAGTTTGAAAGACAAGGGCGCCGATTGGCATTTCATCGCGACGCTGGATGACATCGCCTGGCTATTCAACCTGCGCGGCGCTGATGTTTCGTTCAATCCGGTGTTTGTGTCCTTTGCCTTGATCAATCAGCAACAGGCCACTTTGTTTGTGGCGTTGGGCAAGGTCGATGCGCAACTGCGGGCGGTGCTTGAGCAGGATGGCGTGACCCTGCGTGATTACAGCGAGGTGGCGCAAGCGCTGCGAGCGGTACCGGCGGGCGCAAGCTTGCAAGTAGACCCCGCCCGCGTCACCGCCGGCTTGCTGGAAAACCTCGACGCGGGCGTCAAGCTGGTTGAAAGCCTCAACCCCACCACACTGGCCAAATCCCGCAAGAGCCTGGCGGACGCGGAACATATCCGCCAAGCCATGGAGCAGGATGGGGCGGCGCTGTGTGAATTCTTTGCCTGGCTCGATAGCGCCCTGGGCCGTGAACGCATTACCGAACTGACGATTGACGAGCACCTGACCGCCGCGCGTACCCGCCGCCCCGGCTATGTATCGCTGAGTTTCAACACCATTGCCGCTTTCAACGCCAATGGCGCGATGCCGCATTACCACGCCACCGAAGAAGAGCATGCGCTGATCGAAGGTGATGGCTTGCTGTTGATCGACTCCGGCGGCCAGTACCTGGGCGGAACCACGGACATCACGCGGATGGTGCCTGTCGGTACACCGAGTGAGGAGCAGAAACGCGATTGCACGCGAGTGCTCAAGGGCGTGATTGCTCTGTCCCGTGCGCAGTTCCCCAAGGGCATTCTTTCACCGTTGCTGGATGCCATTGCCCGTGCGCCGATCTGGGCAGAAGGCGTCGACTACGGTCACGGCACAGGCCATGGCGTAGGTTATTTCCTCAACGTGCATGAAGGTCCGCAGGTCATTGCTTATCAGGCTGCTGCGGCGCCACAAACGGCGATGCAGCCAGGGATGATCACTTCAATTGAGCCGGGTACTTATCGCCCTGGCCGTTGGGGCGTGCGCATTGAGAACCTGGTGTTGAACCGTGAAGCGGGCAAGACCGAGTTTGGCGAATTTCTCAAGTTCGAAACCCTGACCCTGTGCCCGATTGATACCCGCTGCCTGGAGCCGTCGTTGCTGACGGCGGATGAGCGCGAATGGTTCAACGCGTATCACGCCCAGGTGCGTGAGCGTTTGAGCCCGCTGCTCAAGGGGGCAGCGCTTGAATGGTTGCAGGTGCGCACTGCGGCGATTTGATCGGTTGCGGCCAAGGCATTTCGGCTGCAGTCAACATCTAGCTGAGGGCTTCACGTACAAAGTCCAGACGGTCCTGGCCGAAGAACAGCTGGTTTCCTACAAAGAAACTGGGAGCGCCGAACACGCCGCGCTTAATGGCTTGTTCGGTTTTGTCCTTGAGAGCGTCCTTGACGGCTGCATCATTGGACAGGGCCAGTACCTGCTCGGGATCGAACCCCTGTTCGGTGAGCACATTGGCCACGACCTCTGGGTCGCCCAGGTGACGGCCCTCCACCCACAGTGCGCGGAACAGGCAGTCGATGAAGTCGAGGAAGCGCTCAGGCTGGTGGATTTGAATGCCGGTGACGGCGCGCATCAGCACCAAGGTATTGATGGGAAAGTGTGGGTTGAACCTGAGCGGCACGTTGTAGCGTTTGGCGTAACGCGTCAGGTCATCGAGCATGTAGCGACCCTTGGCGGGTACCATGATCGGCGAGGCATTGCCCGTGGCCTTGAATACACCGCCCAACAGCATCGGTTGATACACCACCTGTGCGCCCGTTTTGGCGCACAGCGCCGGCAACTGGGTATAGGCCAGGTAAGTGGCGGGGCTGCCGAGATCAAAGAAGAACTCCAGGGTTTTACTCATGGTCTGTACTTACTACTTATTGTTATAGAGGGAGTCACCAGGTTTCGTTCCAGGGGCGCAGGTCCAGTTCGAACGTCCAGGCGTCCCGTGGCTGGCGATGGAGGAACCAGTAGTTGTCGGCAATATGGTCAGGGTTGAGGAGGGCGTCCTGATCCTTGAGGGCGTATTTTTGCGGGAAGTTCTCGCGAATGAAGTCGGTATCGATGGCACCGTCGACCACCACATGGGCGACATGGATGTTCATCGGGCCTAACTCCCGCGCCATGCTTTGTGCCAGCGCGCGTATCCCATGCTTGGCGCCAGCGAAGGCGGCAAACCCCGCGCTTCCGCGCAAGCCGGCGGTGGCGCCGGTGAACAGGATAGTGCCGCGGTTACGCGTGACCATGCGCTTGGCGACTTCCCGTGCGTTCAGGAAGCCGGAGAAGCACGCCATCTCCCAGATTTTGAAGTACTTGCGTGCGGTTTCTTCCAGAATGCTGCAAGGCACATTGGCGCCGATGTTGAAGACGAACGCTTCAATAGGCCCCAGCTCGGTTTCGATTTGCTCGACCAGTGCGATCACGTCTTCTTCTTTGCGGGCATCACAGGCAAAACCATGGGCTTCACCGCCTGCCAATTGAATGCTTTCTACCAGGGGCTGCAGTTTGTCGGCGCTGCGACGGGTGACGCAGGCGATGTAGCCTTCGCGGGCAAAGCGTTTGGCTATGGCGCCGCCGGTCGCGTCACCGGCACCCACTACTAATACGATTTTCTTGTTGTGCGGCATGGGAACTCCATTGGCTCGATGATCGAGCAGGAGTTTAGCCTTCGTGCCGCAATTGGCCGGAATTTAAGATGAGCAGTCAGGAAAGACTGCTCGGGCAGCTATTTGCAGATGACGATCATACTGCGGCTGGTATAGCCGGCAGGGTTGAGGCCGAAGGGATAGTCCCCAGGCTCCTCGGAGTTGTCGCCGGATTTGGCTATCACCCGGTAGCCCTTGGCACCGCATGAATTGGCTGCACTGGTGTAGCACTGGTCCCAGGAGGAGGACAGGCCCGAACAGTTGATATGCAGCCCTTTTTTACCCCGTTTCACTTCTGTTTTTGTGGTTGCAGCACAGCCAGCGATGCCCATAACCAGCAACAGTATCAAAATTCGTTTCATTCCCATCCTTAATAGCCGCCCTGCAAAAGAACAGAGCCGCTTTACTCGCTCTCGAGCGAAGCGTTCATGCTGTCCGTGTCGAAATTCTCCATGAATGACATTCGGTTACGGACTAAACATGGCCTAAATGAGCGGCAAATACCAGAGCTGGCTTTAAAGATGATCAGTCGGCAGGCACCAGTGGTTTGGATTCGTTGCGCATCGTCAACGTGGCGCCTACGGAAGCCAGGATAATGCAGGTGATGGCCAGCCATTGGGCCAGGGATAAGTGCTCATGCAGAAAGAGCAGGCCGGAGAGGGCGCCGAACGCCGGTTCGATGCTCATGAGCGTGCCGAAGGTGCGAGCAGGGAGGCGAGTCAGTGCGACCATCTCCAAGGTGTAGGGCAAGGCGGTGGACAGAATCGCGACGCCAATGGCGATAGGGATCAGGGCCGGCGTCAGCAGCGCGGCGCCCGCATGCACGATGCCGATCGGTGCGACGAACAGGGCGGCAATCATTACGCCGAGTGCGGCGGTCTGAACACCATTGTCGTTCCCAGCCTTTTGGCCGAACAAGATATACAGGGCCCAGCATCCGCCTGCGCCCAGTGCGTACGCCGCGCCGACCCAGTCGATGCCGCTACTGGCCTCGCCCGTCGGAATCAACAGCAGCAGGCCGATGATAGCCAGGGCAATCCACAGGAAGTCGACAGCTCGGCGCGAGGCATAGATAGCGACGGCAAGCGGGCCTGTGAATTCGAGTGCTACGGCAATCCCCAGCGGTACGGTGCGAAGGGACATATAGAAGAGGAAGTTCATGCCGCCCAGCGCCATCCCGTAAATGATCACCGTGCGCAAGGACTTGGCTGTCAGCGTGGCGCGCCATGGGCGTAATAGCACCAGCATGATCACACTGGCGAAAATCAAACGCAGAGCAGTGGTGCCTTGTGCGCCAACAATAGGAAACATGCTTTTGGCCAATGACACGCCGGATTGGATGGACGCCATGGCGATCAATAGCAGGCCGATCGGAAACAATGCGGTTGCCAGGCTGCGAGGTGGAGTGGTCATTGCGGTAGTTCTTCCGAAGTCATGATCGATAAATACGTGGCGCTATGATGCTTGCCTGTCAGTGAATGAGCAATATATTGCTCAAGTACTGACTTGTAGCTATCTATATAGTGGGAATATCGGGTTTTTGAGGTATTTGATAGAAAAACCGAATAATTGTGTTGACGACAGATTCTGGAAGCCTATAATTCGCCCCACTTCCGGCGCAGTCGAAACGGAAAACTCCTTGGTAAACAACGAGTTACGCAGTTTTCGACAGCAAGTTGCTTCAGTTCATCGAAGCCGAAAGGGAGTTGAAAAAGAGGTGTTGACAGCAGCGTGTAACGCTGTAGAATTCGCCTCCCGCTTACGAGAGATCGCAAGCGCAAGTGGTTGAAGTTGTTGAAGAAATCTTCGAAAACTTCTGAAAATAACCACTTGACAGCAAATGAGGCTGCTGTAGAATGCGCGCCTCGGTTGAGACGAAAGATCTTAACCAACCGCTCTTTAACAACTGAATCAAGCAATTCGTGTGGGTGCTTGTGGAGTCAGACTGATAGTCAACAAGATTATCAGCATCACAAGTTACTCCGCGAGAAATCAAAGATGTAACCAACGATTGCTGAGCCAAGTTTAGGGTTTCTTAAAAACCCAAAGATGTTTGAACTGAAGAGTTTGATCATGGCTCAGATTGAACGCTGGCGGCAGGCCTAACACATGCAAGTCGAGCGGTAGAGAGAAGCTTGCTTCTCTTGAGAGCGGCGGACGGGTGAGTAATGCCTAGGAATCTGCCTGGTAGTGGGGGATAACGTTCGGAAACGGACGCTAATACCGCATACGTCCTACGGGAGAAAGCAGGGGACCTTCGGGCCTTGCGCTATCAGATGAGCCTAGGTCGGATTAGCTAGTTGGTGGGGTAATGGCTCACCAAGGCGACGATCCGTAACTGGTCTGAGAGGATGATCAGTCACACTGGAACTGAGACACGGTCCAGACTCCTACGGGAGGCAGCAGTGGGGAATATTGGACAATGGGCGAAAGCCTGATCCAGCCATGCCGCGTGTGTGAAGAAGGTCTTCGGATTGTAAAGCACTTTAAGTTGGGAGGAAGGGTTGTAGATTAATACTCTGCAATTTTGACGTTACCGACAGAATAAGCACCGGCTAACTCTGTGCCAGCAGCCGCGGTAATACAGAGGGTGCAAGCGTTAATCGGAATTACTGGGCGTAAAGCGCGCGTAGGTGGTTTGTTAAGTTGGATGTGAAATCCCCGGGCTCAACCTGGGAACTGCATTCAAAACTGACTGACTAGAGTATGGTAGAGGGTGGTGGAATTTCCTGTGTAGCGGTGAAATGCGTAGATATAGGAAGGAACACCAGTGGCGAAGGCGACCACCTGGACTAATACTGACACTGAGGTGCGAAAGCGTGGGGAGCAAACAGGATTAGATACCCTGGTAGTCCACGCCGTAAACGATGTCAACTAGCCGTTGGAAGCCTTGAGCTTTTAGTGGCGCAGCTAACGCATTAAGTTGACCGCCTGGGGAGTACGGCCGCAAGGTTAAAACTCAAATGAATTGACGGGGGCCCGCACAAGCGGTGGAGCATGTGGTTTAATTCGAAGCAACGCGAAGAACCTTACCAGGCCTTGACATCCAATGAACTTTCTAGAGATAGATTGGTGCCTTCGGGAACATTGAGACAGGTGCTGCATGGCTGTCGTCAGCTCGTGTCGTGAGATGTTGGGTTAAGTCCCGTAACGAGCGCAACCCTTGTCCTTAGTTACCAGCACGTAATGGTGGGCACTCTAAGGAGACTGCCGGTGACAAACCGGAGGAAGGTGGGGATGACGTCAAGTCATCATGGCCCTTACGGCCTGGGCTACACACGTGCTACAATGGTCGGTACAGAGGGTTGCCAAGCCGCGAGGTGGAGCTAATCCCATAAAACCGATCGTAGTCCGGATCGCAGTCTGCAACTCGACTGCGTGAAGTCGGAATCGCTAGTAATCGCGAATCAGAATGTCGCGGTGAATACGTTCCCGGGCCTTGTACACACCGCCCGTCACACCATGGGAGTGGGTTGCACCAGAAGTAGCTAGTCTAACCTTCGGGAGGACGGTTACCACGGTGTGATTCATGACTGGGGTGAAGTCGTAACAAGGTAGCCGTAGGGGAACCTGCGGCTGGATCACCTCCTTAATCGACGACATCAGCTGCTCCATAAGTTCCCACACGAATTGCTTGATTCATTGAAGAAGACGAAAGAAGCAGCCCGAAATTGGGTCTGTAGCTCAGTTGGTTAGAGCGCACCCCTGATAAGGGTGAGGTCGGCAGTTCGAATCTGCCCAGACCCACCAATTTTGTGTGGGAAACGCCTGTAGAAATACGGGGCCATAGCTCAGCTGGGAGAGCGCCTGCCTTGCACGCAGGAGGTCAACGGTTCGATCCCGTTTGGCTCCACCACTACTGCTTCTGTTTGTATAAAGCTTAGAAATGAGCATTCCATCGTTGTGATGGTGAATGTTGATTTCTAGTCTTTGACTAGTTCGTTCTTTAAAAATTTGGGTATGTGATAGAAAGATAGACTGAACGTTACTTTCACTGGTAACGGATCAGGCTAAGGTAAAATTTGTGAGTTCTCTTAATTGAGAAATTCGAATTTTCGGCGAATGTCGTCTTCACAGTATAACCAGATTGCTTGGGGTTATATGGTCAAGTGAAGAAGCGCATACGGTGGATGCCTTGGCAGTCAGAGGCGATGAAAGACGTGGTAGCCTGCGAAAAGCTTCGGGGAGTCGGCAAACAGACTTTGATCCGGAGATGTCTGAATGGGGGAACCCAGCCATCATAAGATGGTTATCTTGTACTGAATACATAGGTGCAAGAGGCGAACCAGGGGAACTGAAACATCTAAGTACCCTGAGGAAAAGAAATCAACCGAGATTCCCTTAGTAGTGGCGAGCGAACGGGGACTAGCCCTTAAGTGGCTTTGAGATTAGCGGAACGCTCTGGAAAGTGCGGCCATAGTGGGTGATAGCCCTGTACGCGAAAATCTCTTAGTCATGAAATCGAGTAGGACGGAGCACGAGAAACTTTGTCTGAATATGGGGGGACCATCCTCCAAGGCTAAATACTACTGACTGACCGATAGTGAACTAGTACCGTGAGGGAAAGGCGAAAAGAACCCCGGAGAGGGGAGTGAAATAGATCCTGAAACCGTATGCGTACAAGCAGTGGGAGCCCACTTTGTTGGGTGACTGCGTACCTTTTGTATAATGGGTCAGCGACTTATTTTCAGTGGCGAGCTTAACCGAATAGGGGAGGCGTAGCGAAAGCGAGTCTTAATAGGGCGTCTAGTCGCTGGGAATAGACCCGAAACCGGGCGATCTATCCATGGGCAGGTTGAAGGTTGGGTAACACTAACTGGAGGACCGAACCGACTACCGTTGAAAAGTTAGCGGATGACCTGTGGATCGGAGTGAAAGGCTAATCAAGCTCGGAGATAGCTGGTTCTCCTCGAAAGCTATTTAGGTAGCGCCTCATGTATCACTGTAGGGGGTAGAGCACTGTTTCGGCTAGGGGGTCATCCCGACTTACCAAACCGATGCAAACTCCGAATACCTACAAGTGCCGAGCATGGGAGACACACGGCGGGTGCTAACGTCCGTCGTGAAAAGGGAAACAACCCAGACCGTCAGCTAAGGTCCCAAAGTTATGGTTAAGTGGGAAACGATGTGGGAAGGCTTAGACAGCTAGGAGGTTGGCTTAGAAGCAGCCACCCTTTAAAGAAAGCGTAATAGCTCACTAGTCGAGTCGGCCTGCGCGGAAGATGTAACGGGGCTCAAACCATACACCGAAGCTACGGGTATCACGTAAGTGATGCGGTAGAGGAGCGTTCTGTAAGCCTGTGAAGGTGAGTTGAGAAGCTTGCTGGAGGTATCAGAAGTGCGAATGCTGACATGAGTAACGATAATGGGTGTGAAAAACACCCACGCCGAAAGACCAAGGTTTCCTGCGCAACGTTAATCGACGCAGGGTTAGTCGGTCCCTAAGGCGAGGCTGAAAAGCGTAGTCGATGGAAAACAGGTTAATATTCCTGTACTTCTGGTTATTGCGATGGAGGGACGGAGAAGGCTAGGCCAGCTTGGCGTTGGTTGTCCAAGTTTAAGGTGGTAGGCTGGAATCTTAGGTAAATCCGGGATTCTAAGGCCGAGAGCTGATGACGAGTTACCTTTTAGGTAACGAAGTGGTTGATGCCATGCTTCCAAGAAAAGCTTCTAAGCTTCAGGTAACCAGGAACCGTACCCCAAACCGACACAGGTGGTTGGGTAGAGAATACCAAGGCGCTTGAGAGAACTCGGGTGAAGGAACTAGGCAAAATGGCACCGTAACTTCGGGAGAAGGTGCGCCGGTGAGGGTGAAGGACTTGCTCCGTAAGCTCATGCCGGTCGAAGATACCAGGCCGCTGCGACTGTTTATTAAAAACACAGCACTCTGCAAACACGAAAGTGGACGTATAGGGTGTGACGCCTGCCCGGTGCCGGAAGGTTAATTGATGGGGTTAGCTAACGCGAAGCTCTTGATCGAAGCCCCGGTAAACGGCGGCCGTAACTATAACGGTCCTAAGGTAGCGAAATTCCTTGTCGGGTAAGTTCCGACCTGCACGAATGGCGTAACGATGGCGGCGCTGTCTCCACCCGAGACTCAGTGAAATTGAAATCGCTGTGAAGATGCAGTGTATCCGCGGCTAGACGGAAAGACCCCGTGAACCTTTACTATAGCTTTGCACTGGACTTTGAATTTGCTTGTGTAGGATAGGTGGGAGGCTTTGAAGCGTGGACGCCAGTCTGCGTGGAGCCATCCTTGAAATACCACCCTGGCAACTTTGAGGTTCTAACTCAGGTCCGTTATCCGGATCGAGGACAGTGTATGGTGGGTAGTTTGACTGGGGCGGTCTCCTCCTAAAGAGTAACGGAGGAGTACGAAGGTGCGCTCAGACCGGTCGGAAATCGGTCGTAGAGTATAAAGGCAAAAGCGCGCTTGACTGCGAGACAGACACGTCGAGCAGGTACGAAAGTAGGTCTTAGTGATCCGGTGGTTCTGTATGGAAGGGCCATCGCTCAACGGATAAAAGGTACTCCGGGGATAACAGGCTGATACCGCCCAAGAGTTCATATCGACGGCGGTGTTTGGCACCTCGATGTCGGCTCATCACATCCTGGGGCTGAAGCCGGTCCCAAGGGTATGGCTGTTCGCCATTTAAAGTGGTACGCGAGCTGGGTTTAGAACGTCGTGAGACAGTTCGGTCCCTATCTGCCGTGGACGTTTGAGATTTGAGAGGGGCTGCTCCTAGTACGAGAGGACCGGAGTGGACGAACCTCTGGTGTTCCGGTTGTCACGCCAGTGGCATTGCCGGGTAGCTATGTTCGGAATAGATAACCGCTGAAAGCATCTAAGCGGGAAACTAGCCTCAAGATGAGATCTCACTGGAACCTTGAGTTCCCTGAAGGGCCGTCGAAGACTACGACGTTGATAGGTTGGGTGTGTAAGCGCTGTGAGGCGTTGAGCTAACCAATACTAATTGCCCGTGAGGCTTGACCATATAACACCCAAGCAATTTGAGTCGAAAGGCCAGATTGCGGTGTGTGAAGACGAAAATGAACCGAAAGTTCGACGCTCACAAAACACCACGATCTATCACATACCCAATTTGCTGAAGCGAGGCCACTTGGTCACGACTCAGTACCCGAATTTCTTGACGACCATAGAGCATTGGAACCACCTGATCCCATCCCGAACTCAGCAGTGAAACGATGCATCGCCGATGGTAGTGTGGGGTTTCCCCATGTGAGAGTAGGTCATCGTCAAGATTAAATTCCGAAACCCCAATTGCGAAAGCAGTTGGGGTTTTGTTTTGGGCGCTCGAAAATTCCAGCGCTTTCAGCAACATTAAATAAGCTGCCGTTGAGGGAATTCGATACAAAGTGTTTCTGCATTTTTGCTATGGTGCAGCACATTTTCACAAGGATTGATCTTTATCCGCAGGATGCGGCGTCGACCTTTTCCAACGAGATGCTGTAGAAATGCCTGAACCAATACCTATCAAAGATCACGAAAAAGAAAACCGTTTGGTCAACAAACGTTTGTTTGCCTGCGCATTGCTGGTAATTGGGATCACGTGCGCCTTGGTGGGGCGTATGTATTTTTTGCAAGTCGTGCAGTACGACTACCACTCAACAATTTCGGAAAACAACCGGGTCCACGTACTGCCCATCGCACCGACTCGCGGCTTGATCTATGACCGTAATGGTGTAGTCCTGGCCGACAACCGCCCGAGTTACAACTTGACCATCACCCGTGAGCGCACAGCCGACCTCAAGGGTGAACTGGACGAAATCGTCAATCTGCTGCATCTGCCAGCCGAAGACCGTGCGGTGTTTGATAAGGCGCTCAAGCAGGCCCGCCACCCGTTTGTTCCCGTCACGTTGTTCTACGAGTTGACCGAAGAGCAGATCGCCGTTTTGGCCGTCAACGAGTTCCGTCTACCTGGGGTGGACGTGGAACCACAATTCGTTCGCCACTACCCCCTGGGCGCGCACTTCGCCCATTCCATTGGCTACGTCGGTCGTATTAACGAAAAGGAATCCAAGACCCTTGATTCGGTGGAGTACCGCGGTACCCAATCTATCGGCAAAACCGGAATCGAGCGTTTTTACGAGTCTGAACTGCATGGCCATGTCGGTTATGAAGAGGTAGAGACCAACGCACAGGGCCGTGTGCTGCGCGTGCTCAAGCACACCGATCCGATCCCTGGCAAAAACATCGTCCTGAGCCTTGACGTCAAGCTACAGGAAGCTGCCGAAGAGGCCTTGGGTGACCGTCGTGGTTCGGTGGTCGCCCTGGACCCGCAGACCGGTGAAGTACTGGCTATGGTCAGTAAACCGAGTTTCGATCCGAACCTGTTTGTCACAGGCATTAGCTTCAAGGAGTACGCTGCGCTACACGACTCCATTGACCGACCGCTGTTCAACCGCGTGTTACGCGGGCTTTATGCGCCGGGCTCAACCATCAAGCCGGAAGTGGCCATCGCCGGTCTTGACAGTGGCGTTGTTACTCCACAAACCCGAGTGTTCGACCCGGGTTACTATCAGTTGCCAGACTTTGACCATAAATACCGCAACTGGAACCACAGTGGTGACGGCTGGGTGGACATGGACGCGGCCATCATGCGTTCCAACGACACTTACTTCTACGATCTGGCCCATAAACTCGGGATCGATCGCCTGCATGACTATCTGGCCGAGTTCGGCCTGGGTCAGAAAGTGTCCCTGGATATGTTCGAAGAGTCTGCCGGCTTAATGCCATCCCAGGCCTGGAAGCGTGCAACCCGACGCCAGCCGTGGTTCCCAGGCGAAACCGTGATCCTCGGCATTGGTCAAGGCTACATGCAAGTAACACCTCTGCAATTGGCCCAGGCCACTGCATTGATCGCCAACAAAGGCGTATGGAACCGACCGCACCTGGCCAAGACAATCAATGGTGTGCCACCGGTGGATGAGCACCCAATGCCCAACGTGATCCTCAAGGACCCGCGTGACTGGGAACAGGTCAACCATGGCATGCAATTGGTGATGCACGATCCCCGCGGTATCGCCCGAGCGGCAGCGCAAGGCGCGCAATACCGCATCGCCGGCAAGAGTGGTACCGCCCAGGTGGTGGCGATCAAGCAGGGTGAGCGCTACAACCGTAACAAGACGTTGGAGCGGCATCGCGATAACGCCTTGTTCGTCGGTTTCGCGCCGGCCGAACATCCGAAAATCGTGATTTCAGTCATGATCGAAAACGGTGAGGCCGGCGGCCGTGTAGCCGGGCCTGTGGTGCGACAGATCATGGATGCCTGGCTGCTCGACCAGGAAGGCCATCTCAAGCCGCAATATGCAGCGCCGGCCAAGGCGCCCGGCGATCCAAGGGTTTGACTCAAACCTCCCACTCATCCCAGCGTGCTACGCCGTCATAGGCCAGCCACGGTACTTCATGGGCCGTCCAGATATGCGAGGTGGGCCTGACGCCCGGATCATCATCCAGCGTCGCCACCCGCACGATCACGTGAGGCTGATGCCCACGCTCAGCGATCAGATGTGAGCCGCAGCGCGAGCAGAAATGTCTGAATTTGCCCGGTGAAGATTCAAATGACGACAGCAGCTCTTCACCCTGCGTCCAGCGAAAATGCTCACGCATCACCCCGGCCGTGGCAACAAATGCTGCCGCGTGCGCCTTGCGGCAGCTTGCGCAGTGGCAGTGGCTGATGGGCATGTCCAGGCTGTCCACTTGATAGCGCACACCTTTGCACAAGCAACTTCCATCCAGTGGGTCAGTCATAACCTATGGCCAGGCAAGGAGGGGGTCATCATCATCGCGCACAACGCAAGGTTGCGCATTGGTTGATGTCGCCTACTGTTCAATGAAGGAGGTGACTTATGCACGTATTAGATCGCATCGAACGTAAAGTCCTGCTCAATGCGTCACGTAAACAGGTCTGGGAGGCTCTCACGGAGGCCGAGCAATTTGGTCGCTGGTTCGGTATCGCGCTTAAGGGTAAGACCTTTGTGGCTGGGGAAACCATCGAAGCGCCGATTACCTATCCAGGTTATGAACATGTCGTATGGAAGGCCCGGATCGAACGTATCCTGCCTCAAACGCTGTTTTCCTTCTGGTGGCATCCTTTTGCAGTGGAAGAGGGCGTCGACTACGACAAAGAGGCGCCGACGCTGGTGGAGTTCACGATTGAAGATCGCGCTCCAGGCATTCTGTTGCGGGTCGTTGAGTCCGGTTTTGACAAGGTGCCCGAAGCGCGGCGTCAGAAAGCCTTCAAGATGAACTCTCGTGGCTGGGATGAGCAAATGGGCAATATCGAAAATTATCTGAGCAAGCCCCCAACAAGGTGATGGCGCACACCGGAGGGCAGTCTTCACTCCCCTAGGCAGACAGGCCGCTGACGGGCTCACAAAGCACGTTCAGCTCGATGCCTTTTCTTGATTTGCTGGCCTTCATGCACATAGCGGTCGGTGGTGGCGTTTGCACGGATGCCGAGTAGAATCACGCCCTGAAAGCGATTCCTGAGGTGCGGTACGGTGGATTTACAGCAGGGTTTTGTCCTGACCCGGCATTGGCGCGATACCCCGGCGGGTACGGAGGTCAGCTTCTGGCTAGCCACCGACCAAGGGCCAAGGTGCATTCGCCTACCCGTGCAGACCTCGGTGGTTTTCATCCCAGAGGCCCATCGCAAGCCACTCGATTGGCTGCTCAAGGGGGAGCGCGATCTCGAGTTGCGCCCCTTGCAGCTATGCGACTTTCATCACCGCCCGGTTCTGGGCCTCTATGCGCGCCAGCACCGCCAGTTGATGGATATCGAGAAGCGCCTGCGTGCTGCCGGGGTCGATGTCTACGAAGGTGACGTGCGCCCTCCGGAGCGCTACATGATGGAGCGTTTTATCACCGCTCCCGTCTGGTTCGGTGGCACCGCTGATGCAAGCGGCACCTTGCTCGACGCGCAAATGAAGCCTGCCCCCGACTACCGTCCTCCCTTGAAGCTGGTGTCCCTGGACATCGAGACCACCGCCCAGGGCGATCTTTACTCCATCGCTCTTGAAGGCTGTGGCGAACGCCAGGTGTACATGCTCGGCCCGCCGAACAAAACCGACGCCGTGGATTTCAAGCTCGACTATTGCGACACCCGCGCTCAACTGATCGAACACCTCAACCAATGGCTGGCCACTTTTGACCCCGACGCGATCATCGGCTGGAACGTGGTGCAGTTCGACCTGCGCGTACTCCACGAACACGCCCAGCGCCTGAACGTGCCGCTGTTGCTCGGGCGTGGCGGTGAGGCCATGGCCTGGCGCGAACACGGCAGCCGCAATCACTACTTTGCGGCGGCGGCAGGAAGACTGATCATCGACGGTATCGAAGCGCTGCGTTCGGCCACTTGGAGTTTTGAATCCTTCAGCCTGGAAAACGTTGCGCAAACCCTGCTCGGCGAAGGCAAGGACATCTCCACGCCGTACCAGCGCATGGACGAAATCAACCGCATGTTTGCCGAGGACAAGCCTGCTCTCGCGCGCTACAACCTCAAGGACTGCGAACTGGTCACGCGGATTTTCGAGAAGACCGAGTTGCTCAAGTTCCTGCTGGAACGTGCCAGCGTCACCGGGTTGCCGGCCGACCGTAACGGCGGCTCCGTGGCCGCCTTCACCCACCTGTACATGCCGTTGATGCACCGCCAGGGTTTTGTAGCACCGAACCTGGGCGACAAACCGCCCCAAGCCAGCCCCGGCGGGTTTGTCATGGACTCGCGCCCGGGCCTCTATGAATCGGTGCTGGTGCTGGACTACAAAAGCCTTTACCCGTCGATCATCCGCAGCTTCCTCATCGACCCGGTGGGCTTGATCGAAGGTCTCAAGCATCCCGACGACAGCGATTCGGTGGAAGGCTTTCGCGGAGCGCGCTTCTCCCGCACCCGGCATTGCCTGCCGTCCATCGTCACGCGGGTGTCCGAAGGCCGCGAAGAGGCCAAGCGCGAGCGCAATGCGCCGTTGTCCCAGGCACTGAAGATCATCATGAACGCCTTTTACGGTGTGCTCGGCTCCAGCGGCTGCCGGTTCTTCGACACCCGGCTGGCGTCCTCGATTACCCTGCGTGGGCATCAGATCATGCGCCAGACCCGCGCACTGGTTGAGGCCCAAGGGTACGAGGTGATTTACGGCGACACCGACTCCACCTTCGTCTGGCTGGGCAGCGCGCACTCTGCGCAGGACGCCAATCGCATCGGCCTGGCGCTGGTGCAGCACGTCAACGACTGGTGGCGCGCGCACCTGAGCAACGAGTACGGCCTGCAAAGCGCCCTGGAACTGCAATACGAAACCCACTTCAGTCGCTTCCTGATGCCGACCATTCGTGGCGCCGAGGAGGGCAGCAAAAAGCGCTATGCGGGCCTGGTCGTGCGCGAAGATGGCAGTGAAGACATGGTCTACAAAGGCCTGGAAACCGTGCGCAGCGACTGGTCGCCCCTGGCCCGGCAATTCCAGCAGGAACTCTACCAACGCATCTTCCATCGCCAACCCCATCAGGACTACATACGCGACTACGTGCGGCGTACCTTGAGCGGCGAATTCGATGAGTTGTTGATCTACCGCAAACGCCTGCGCCGGCCCTTGCACGACTACGAACGCAACGTCCCGCCCCACGTACGCGCCGCGCGCCTGGCAGACGAGTACAACGACCGCCAGGGCCGCCCGCGCCAGTACCAGCGCGGTGGCTGGATCAGCTACGTGATCAGTGTCAACGGCCCGGAACCGCTGGAAGTGCGGCAGGCGCCCATCGACTACGACCACTACGTCACGCGCCAATTGCAGCCCGTGGCCGACGCAATCCTGCCCTTCGTGAATGACGATTTCGGTACCCTGGTAGGCGGGCAGATGGGGCTATTCTAGGTAATCACCACAGGCTCAATATTGCCCATCGCTCAGGAGGAAACGCCCATGTACACCCTTTATGGCACCGACGAATCCGGCTCCTGCATGATCGAAATCGCCCTGCAGCGCTGCGCAGTGCCATGGCATCGCGTGCAGGCCAGTTCCTGGCAGGACGGCGAGGGTAGCGACGCGCTTGCACGTATCAATCCACTCAAGCAGATCCCCACCCTGGTCACTCCAAATGGCCAGGTACTGACCGAAAGCGCCGCGATCCTGATCCACCTGGGCCTGGAGTATCCCAAGGCCGAGTTGCTGGCTGGCGATCGTACGCAGATCCTGCGCGGCTTGCTGTATATCGCCGCCAACTGCTATTCGGCGATCGGCATCATCGACTACCCGCAACGCTGGTTGGGCAATGCCGATGAGGCGCAACAAGCGCAACTGGTCAGCGGCACACGGCGCTACCTGCATCAGGCTTGGGTCGTGTTTGCCGATCAGTTTGCCGGCCAGCTGTTTACCCCGAGCAACGCGCCGAATGCACTGGGCATCATGGCGGCAGCGGTGTCGCGTTGGGACGACGCGCGCGAGGTGCTCGGCAACCTGGCGCCGGGCTTTGCGCAGAGCCTGGAGCGGGTAGACGCTGACTCTGTCGTGGCCCCCGTTTTTGCCCGGCATTGGCCGCAGTGGAAGGTCTCGTAACCGGAAGAAACAATGACCGAGCCACTGTCCAAGCCCTTGCGTAGCGGGCTTCCTGACCTACGCTTCTCAAAGTGGTGTAGGAATCATCCTTGAATTTGGCTGTCGCAGACATGAAACTCAAGAACCCTGCATGGAATTCAAAGGAGGTGCGCATGCTCATCCGGTCGCTGACCCTGGCTACCTTGATGGCTTTTACGGGGCCGTTGTTGGCCGCTGATGATAATCCGCTCAAGCAGGAATTGGGCAAGACGCGCCCCCTGGTGGTCGTGGAGCTTGATGCTGGAAACCCGACACTGGCAACGCTGAAGAAACAACTGGAAGAGGCTGCCACCAAACAGGCCTTCGAAGAGCGCAGCATGGTGTTCTACACCGTGAAGTTCGGCAGCATTGGTGCCGAAGGGGAGAAGTTCGCCAAGGATCCCAAAGACAGCAAAAAGCTCACGCCGCCTGAAACCAACGCACTGATCCGTGCCCTCAAGCTCGGCGTCGGCAGCGGCACCAAAGTGATTCTGATCGGCAAGGACGGCGAGAAAAAACTCGAGAAAACCGTGCCGCCGGACAGCCTCGACCTGAAGGAATTCTTCAGCGCCATCGACCAGATGCCGATGGCAGAAAAAGAAGCAGCTGCCGTGGCAGAACCTGAGCCTGCCGCACCTGCTGCGCCGGCCAAGGGGGCCAAACCTGGCAAACCCGTCAGCAAGTCGGCGCCTCAGCAACTTGATGATTAACTACATGACCCATGTGGGAGCTGGCTTGTTGTGGCAAGCCCGCTTCCCCATTAGTCCTGTAGTGCTTTTACGGTTTAGGCGCTTTGCGCACTGGAAACGGAAAATAGAAAAACCGCAAGAACGCCACCCGCTTGATCACTTCCCCGATCAGCAACGGCACCAACAGTGCCACCACCAAACCTACACATGCCGCCATGAACGGATGCAGGCCCAGGCGCTCCATCAGGTCAAACGTCTTGTGCTGGATTTCGCCATGGAAGATCAACAGAATCAGGGTGGACTGGCCGATATAGGTCATCACTCGGGTGAGCAGCGCCGACACCATCAACACCCGCGCCAGCGCCCAGCAAATGTACACGCCGATCACTGCCAGCAGGCTGGTCCACAGCCAGTGGTCGTAGCGTCGCTGGGCCAAGTCCATGGTGTCGTGGCTGTAAATGAACACGGCGGCGAACAGCACCACCGAGATCAACAGGGTCAGCAACGAACCTTCATGCCGGCGCAGCCAATCGCGCAGCAAGTAGCCATAGATGAAGTAGGTGCTGCTGATCAGCGTGACGTCGAGGCTGAAGGGCAGGCCGGGCAACGTCCAGGTGTGGTCACCGACGCTCACCGGTATCTGCCAGAACCATTGCAGCGTCCAGATGCCTAGCAACAGTTGCACGCCGATCAGCATGCAGGCGACCACCAGGGGCAGCTTCAAGCGCTGGATCAGCCGCAGCATCAGCCAGCTGAATAGAATCGCCACCCAGAAGTGCGGCAAGAACCACAGCGCTTGCCATGGGATAGTGTCCACCGAGGCATACAGCACGCCGCCTATATCCGGCAGCAGCGGTTGCCCCCGCAGTACGTCACGTACGATCACGTACAGCAGCATGGTGAAAAAAAACGGCTTGAGCAGGCCATCGGCCTTGCGCACCGCCATCTCCACGAACGGTTGCTCGGGCTTGAAGAACACCCCTGACAGGAAAAAGAACAACGGCAGCACGAACGACGCCAGGATCGGGTACATCAAGTCCAGCGAGGTGGCGACGAACCAACTGTGGCCATACACAATAATCAGGATACCAATGCCCTTGGCGATATCCATTTGAATCCAGCGATGTTTCATCTAAGTCTTCCCGAACGATCATTCACGCCTTGCGCCACGGCCTAAGCCACAGCCCCATGCCCAGCAACACCAAAGCACCTGCCAGGGTACTCAACCCCAATTGCAGCCATACGTCTTGCAACCCGAACAACACCAGCGCCGCCAGCCCCAGCATCAACGTGCCGAGCAGCCAGTGCCGCGCCCAAGGCAGTGCCGTGAGCAGCCCCTGGCGCTGCATCAGCAGCAGCGCGGTGCAGATCACCCCAGCCAACGCCGCCAACGGAATACCGGCCAGGCCAAATGCAAACGGCAGTACGCAGAGCAACAGCACATTGACCAGGCTGCCCAATAATTCACAACGCAGCGGCTGGCGCGTATCACCCGCGGCATACGCATAGCGCGCCAGCAGGGCGTTCCATGCGCCAAACACCAAGGGTACGGCAAACCATGCCAGCAGCAGTGGCAGAGGCGAATCAACCGATTGCTTGGGCAGCAGCAACGCCACCAGACTGGGCGCCGCCGCCACCAGGCCGACGCCCGCCGGCAGCGTCAGCACACTGGCGGTTTCCAGGCCGCGCTTGAGCAGGGCCAGGCGTTCATCGCCCTGACGGCGGCTCATCATGCCCAGCAGCACCTGGTTGAGGCTCATCAGCGCAATCAGTGGCAGGTTCATCAGCTTGCGGGCCAGGTTGACCCAGGTCACCGCGCCTTCCCCCAGCAGCGACGCCACCAGGCGTTCGATCAAAGCCAAGCCCTGGCTGGCGCCGTTGCTCAGTAACAGCGGGCCTATACGCTGGCCCAACTCCCGCAGGGGGGCAACCGCCAGCTGCATGCGCCACGGCCGCCAGCCCTGACGCCAAATCGACGGCAACAACGCCAAAGGCATCAACAGGCTACCGGCGAGACAGGCCAAGGCGAGGCTATGGGGTTGACTGGCCGTGCCGGCCAACGCGAGATAGGCCACCGGCGGCAGGTTAAACAACAACGAGCCGAGCCCTGCCAGCACAAAACGCTCGCTGGCCTGCAAGGGAATACTGAACAGTGCATGCAGCATCAAGCCTGGCACGCACCAGGCCACGACCTGCAAATTGCTGGCGGCCAGGGCGGTGGCACTGGTCGCCAGCCCTGGGCCCAGTACTTGCACCAGCCAGGGGGCTGACAGCATCAGCAGCAGACTGACCAGCAGGGCGACCAACAGCAATGCCGGGAACAACACGGCCAGCCAATCGAGGCGCTCGCTGTCCTTGCGCTGCAAGTAGAGCGGCAACGCGGCGGCGCTCAACACGCCACCGGCCAGCGACATTCGCAGCGCCTCGGGCAAGAACAGTGCGATCAAGAACGCATCACTGCGCTCCCCCGCGCCCCAGGCCGCCACCAGTAACCATTCGCGTGCGAACCCCAGGCACAGGCCGAGCAGGGTCGCCAGCGTCAGCCATACGGCAGAACCGAGCATCAGGGGCGCGCGCCATCAAGCAGCGGCTTGCGAAAAACCACAGTCTTGACCTGTGGCAGGCGCGCTGGGAACAAGCGCCGTGCTTCCAGCACATTGATCCCAACCATCAGCCAGAACAGCGCGACCATCACGACGGCAAAACTGAAGTAGTGGTCAAATAACCCACTGACCAGCGCCGACAGAATTCCTGCCGTGCTGCCCAGCCACAGGGCATTGTCCTTGGTCAGGCGGATCGGGCCTTTTTCCGGCCTGGCTTCACGCCACCAACGCACCGTAACGGCTATAAAGAGCAGCATGCCGACGATGCCGGTCTTGTAGATAAAGTTCAGCCACAGGTTGGAGATCCCCAGCAAGTGTGTGCCCGGTACCGGAGGGTCAACCTTGAAGCCAATGCCGAACGGATACGCCACCATGGCCTGGGGGAACATGCGGTATTCATCAAAACGAACTTCGGTGCTGGCGTTGCTCGACGAAAAGATCGTCGCCAAGCGTTCCTGCAGCGGTGGATAGGCCATTACCAAGGCCACGGTCAACGCCGCGCCGATCATCAACAAGCGTCCGGTGTAAGGCACGCGGCGGGTGGCCATCCACATCAATACCAGCGCCAGGCTGACCATCGCGCCACGGCTGCTGGCCAACAGCAACGCCGCCGCTCCCAGGCACGCCACGCCAAGGCCCAGCGCACGTTTGAAACCTTGTTCGGTCATGCCGTAACAGAACGCCAGGGGCAGCAACAGCGCCATGATCCCGCCGATGGCGTTCGGGTGCATCCACGGTGAACCCATGCGCGACGACATGGCTTCCAGGCCGAATTTCAACATGTCGAAGTTGCCGTAGTTGAGAAGGGCGAGAATCGGCGCAATCCCTGCCCCGGAGCGCGTGCGCACGAACACGGCGATCGACATCACCAGCATCGCCAGAGTGCCCAGCAGCAAGGCGATCACCAGGCTTTCGCGGCGTTTATAGTCCACCAGCAGCTTGGCGGCCAGGAACACCCCCGACAGGTTCAACAACCAGCGCAGCCAGTTGGCTACGCCGCTGCTTTCGGCGTGGATGCTCACCTGGCCAACGATAAACGGGAACACGCTGAACAGCATCAGCCACAGCAGCATCTGGTCGGTGGGCCGGCGTGCCAGGCGCGGTGCATCGGGCAGGCGTGACAGGAAGCTGTGCCACAGCACGGCGCCCCAGGTCAGCGCCAGGATGGCTTCGCTTACCGTGCTGCGGATGCCCAGGTTGAGGGTGGAGTAGGGCATGAAGGTCGCGACCAGGGCAAACAGCAATAAGCCCCAGAAGGGAAAGCGCAGGATGGTCACGGCTGCCGCAACACCCATCACAGCGAGAAAGGCCTTGGCCGGTGACAGCGCCAGGGCGGCTGCACCAAACAGCACGCCGAAGAGGATGGCGACGAGGCTTGCCAGGGAGAGTCTCATTTCAGTTCCTCGATCAGTTCGGCCAGGCGCCGACGATAGGCGTTTGGGTTGTAGCGTTCGGCCCATTGCTTGCGTTGTTCTGCAGAAGACTCGTCGCTGCGCTCGCCCAGGCTCAGCATCAGTTGCACCAACGCCGGGCCATCGGTCGGGGAAAACCGCGGCGCCGACGGCGGGGTGATTTCATCCAGCGAGGTACCGCTGGCCACGGCCACAGGTGTGCCGACGCTCAGCGCTTCAATCACCGGTAAACCAAACCCTTCCGCGTAGGAGGGCTGCCACACACGCGACGCCTGGCGGTACAACGCCTGCAGTTGGGCATCGGTGACACCACTGAGTGCGCGAATTCCCGGTAGCCCGCGCAGTGCTTCGGGCAAATGCTCAAGGCTGCCCACCAGCACCAATTCCGGTACAGCGGGTGATTGCTGCCGCGCCTGCTGCCAGGCCTTCACCAGAAAGGGTACGTTCTTGCGCAACTCGCGAGTACCCACCAGTAGCCAGAAGGCTTCGGGTAAGTGGCGATCAGACAGGTCTGCTGCCGGCTCATTGAACCCATCCACCTGATTGGGCAGCACACGCACCTTGCCCGCCGCCTGGGGAAACAGGCGTACGGTTTCATCGGCACTGTATTGCGAGGGTGTCCACACGCGGTCGGCGCTGCGCACCGCATAGGCAATCGACAGCCGGTCGCTGGTCTTGTAGACCAGGGCCTTGAGGCGATTGGCGTGGTAGTTGTCCAACGTGATCTGGAACAGGTCGTGCAGCAGTACCACAGTGCGCAGCCCCTTGGGCTTGGGTGGTAATGGCAAGCCCATATTGAAGGTGCTGATGTACAGGTCAATCTGTTGTTCGCGCAGGGCCCGGGGTAAAAAGCCGGCTTCGAAACGCAGGCGATTCTGTGGCTGATGCATCGCCGTCTTCGCGCAACCCCAGGTCGGGCAGTGGGCCTGCAAGCGTGTCTGGTCGCCCAGCGGGGCCACGGTAAACCGTTCCAATTCGATACCCGGCAAGGCACGCAAGGCGCTTTCCAGGGCATACACCTGGCGGCTGATACCCGATTGCGGCGAGGTGCCGACAGTGCGGTAATCCAGGCCTACACGCATACAGGCTCCTTTTGAGTGAGCGGCGACAGGCTGGCGTACACCTGCTCCAATTGGCTGGCGGCCACGCTCCAGTCATGGGCGCGCCGCACATAGGCGCGCCCGGCTTCGCCCATGGGCGCTGCGGCCGCGGGGAATTGCAGCAGGCGTACTACAGCATTCGCCAGGTCAGCGGCGGTTTGCCCTGCGAGGTAGTCCAAGCCGTCGACCAGGTCCAGGCCCGACACGCCCTGCTCGGTGCTGGCCAGGGGCAGGCCGGCCGCCAGCGCTTCCAGCACTTTGAGCTTGGAGCCGCCGCCATGGCGCAACGGTGCCAGGAACACTGAACAACTCGATTGCAGGCTCAGCAGGTTCGGTACGAAGCCTTGCCACTCAATGCGGGGGTCCTGCCAGCGCTCGCGCCAGCCGTCGGGCATGCCGAAACCGCACACGCTCATGCGCGCATCCGGGCAGTGCTCCCAGACTTTGGGCAGGATTTCATCCAGGGCCCACTCGATCGCGTCCACATTGGGCGCGTACTCATAGTTCCCGAGAAACAGTACACGGCGTGTCGATGGATCTGGGTGTGCAGCGGCAAAGTGGTCGCAGTCCACGCCATTGACCACCACCGACACCGGTTTGCCGGCGATGCCTTGCATCACCTGTGCATCGCTGTCGGTTACTGCTACCACCTGGGTAGCCTGGCGCATTACCCGGCGTTCCCAGCGCATATAGCGCCATTGATCGTAGCGAATGAACGGCAGCGCCCAGCTCGGCAGGCGGTCATAGGTGGCCGCGCCCAGGGCCGATTCCACGTTGTGTTCGGTGAGCACGAAGGGCTGGGACTTGCGCACCAGGGCGTCTTCATACGGCTGGAAGCTGTAGCTGTGTTCTATTTGCACCACATCCCAGTGCTCATTGAGCAGTTGGTTGAATCGGTCCTGCAACGCCCCCGACAGCCCATTCACGCTGGCCAGCAAGGGGTAGGGTGCAAAGAGTCCGGCCACCAGGGTCTTCACGCTGCGCAGTGGGCGGCGGGGCAAGATGATCAATTGCTCGAGAAAGGCTTCCAGTACCTGGCGATCGGTCAGCGATACCGGGTGTTTGTCATGCAGGAGCAAGGTGATCCGATGCCCCCGGGCCGCCAGGCTGCGCAGCAGGTGGAACTGACGCGTCTTGCCGCCGCTGGTGGCGGGCCAGGGTGAGTAGGGCAGGATCCATAAAATGCGCATGACGGGTTTCAATCCCATAACAGAATTTGCAGGTTCGGCTTGACCGCAACGGTCAAGCCGTTGGTGCCGCTCACTGGGGTTTGCGTGCCGCGCAGCGGGTCATACAGGGTGGCGTTGGCGAGGTCCGGCAGGTGCGCATTACCGCCTTTTGCCGACCAGAAGAACCACAGCTTGCGACCATCGGCGCGGGTCCATCCGATGCTGAACAGGCCCTCGGGCAATTGATCGGCGGCGGGTGGGTCGCCAGGCGTCAATTGCGGTCCGCTGACGTCGAGAAAATGCTTCAGTGCGGTATAGACCGGTTTTGGCTTGGCATCGAGGTCGAGCAAGCCGTAGGCACGGTCGCGCACGCTGGCGCGCTGGTCGAGGTCGCTCAAGGTGAACAGGAAGATCTTGTCGAAATCCATCGCGCTCATCAGGGCCAGGCGGCGGAGCACATAGTCGGCCTGGCCTTGCAGGGTAATGATGTCCTGGACTTCCTTGGGCCCCGTGTACGCTGACCAACCCCATTCGGTGCTCCACAGCGTCTTGACGCCATTGCTGCGCAGTTTCTGGTTGAGCGCAGTTGTCTTGGCGACGAAGTCCAGGTTGGCGGGGTCGTTTCCTTCGGGCAACTGGGTGTAAGGGTGATAGGACATCACGGTGTTCAGGCTGGGCACGCCGAGGGCATCGAAGGCGTCGAGCATGGTCTGGCCGTTGGGCATCTCGCTGAAAAACGCCAGGCCAGCCGCCACCACTGGTTTATTCGGGTTGACCGCACGCAGGGCCGCTGCGCTGCTTTTCAGCAGGGCGGCGTAGCCGGCCGGGTCGGCCACGGGGCGCCAGAAGCCGAGCAGATTCGGTTCATTCCAAACCTGCCAGGCATCAACGCTGGGATAACGTTGGGCCAACAGCGCCATGCGGATCGCGAACACATTCGGGTCCTTGGGCGGGTACTGGTCCTGATACGGCGCACCCACGGGCGCTGTGGTGATGAAGGGCGCCGAACCCACCAGGTAGAAGACCGACTTGAGCTGGTTGTCCTGCAACTTGGCCACCAGTTCGTCCAGCGTGGCCACCTGGTACTGATCAGCCACCGGCTCCAACCGATCCCAATGCAGGTCCAGGCGTACCCACTGCAAGCCCAGGTCCTTGAGACGGTCGATCTGCATCTGGTAACGCTGGGGGCTGAACCACAGGAACTGCGCGTTCACTCCCAGGAAATCCTTCCACACCAGCACCTTGTTGCCCTTGAGCACATGGCTCTCGGCATCGGCCGGGCGCCCCCAGATAAAGACGGTAACGCCCATGACCGCCACCAGTGCAAGCGTGGCCAAGTACGTACGTTTACGCACCATAAGGGGCCCCCGCAATCGCTTGCTCAAAAAGCTGCTTGAACTGCCGTGCGGTCAGCGGCCACAGGCGTTGGCCGCCAATGTGCGCGGCGCGTTCGGCCCATTCCCTGGCCAGCGTCGGGGTCTGCGCCAGGCGCAGTAGTTGCGCGCTCAACGCGGCGACGTCGCCTTGGGGATAGATTGCGCCGTTCCCGCTGGCAACCTCTTCGGCAAATGCCCGTGCATCCGAAGTAATCGCCCCGCGCCCGCACGCGGCGGCCCAGGACAACGCGCCGCTGGTGCCGCGCTGGCGACCCAGCAGGCCGAGTTTTTTCGATTCGCGATACGGCAGCACCATCACGTGGTGCGCCTGTATCGTCTGCGCAATCTCGCTGGCCGGCAGGTTCAGCCGCCAGTCGATGGAGCCAGACAGGCCAAGGTCGGCTATCTGGCGGTTCAATTGTTCAAGGTAATTGCCGCCCGCCCCAAACGCCATTTCGGCGGCAGTGCCACCGGCCAGGGTCAGGCGCACACGGTCACGCAATTGGGGGGCTTGCTGGAAGACTGCGGCCAGGGCCTGTAACAGGTCTTCAATGCCTTTGCCCCGGTAGATAAAGCCGAAATAAAGCAGGTGCAGCGTATCCAGGGGCGGCAGCGCCACCGCCGCAATCGCCAGGTTGGCATGGTTGATCACCGCCACTTTGCCCGCAGGCAATTGCATGCGTTGGCTGAGGCAATCGGCGCCCAGGCGGGTGAGGGTGATCAGTCTTGTGAGGCCGCGGGCCACCTGCCGCTCTTCACGCAGGGTCAGCGGGTCTGCCAGCACCACCGCCGCTTGCGGCAACGGGCTGGGCAAGCGCTCCAGCAGGTTGAGCGGGAAGGGCAGTTGCTCGCGCCGCCATACCATGCGCTCGGGGTCATGCACGGTGGCCGTCAGCGGCAGGTTGGGATAGGCCTTGCGCAACTCGCGCAACGCCAGGAACTCCCCCAGCCGGCCGCCGCCCAGCTCGGCGTGGACCAGGTCCACGCTCTGCCAGTCGAATGCACCGATGGCCTGCTTGATCGCGATGCTGGTGCCCTCGACGCCGCTCAACGGTGTCGCCACCGTCACGCCCAGCTGCTCCAGTGCCGTCTTGAAATGGTTCGCGTAGTCGGCGATCCCATTTTTTTCCGGCGGCAAAGGCGCGAGCAGGGCGATGCGCATCAGAACGCCCCCCGATATTTGGCGATGGTCTGCAGCACCTTGGCCGGCACTTCGAATTTACGCCGGTTGATGATGATGCCGTCCACTTTGCCGAATGCGGTATTGAGGATCGACAGCGCATGCTCCACCACCGGGACCGTGCTTTTCTGCGCCTCCACCACCAGGGCGATCAGGTCGGCGCGACGCAGATTGACGAAGGCATCGCGGTTGTCCAGCAGCGCCGAGGCATCCAGCAGTACCACTTCGCCCGGCGCCGCCGGGGCCGCACCGCCGACACGCACAGTAATGCCGTTTTCCTGAAGCAACTGGCGCAACTGTTCCACTACGAACGTCACCCCTTCACCATGGCGCGCGGAGGTCAACCCGAGTGTCAGGCCGCGTTCAGTGATACGGTCCAACTGCAGCAGACCGTAGAGCCGGTAGATGCTCGCGTTGAATGCGTTGGTGCCTTGTGCGGTACTGGTATCCAGTTCTGGCAGGGTGGTCCACAGCGGCAGGCCGAACTTGCGTTCCACCAAGCCACCGTCATGGATGCGCTGGTCGAGCAGGTAGCACAGGTAGATCACCAGCAAGCCGACCACGATGGAAAACGGGATCGCCAACAACAGCATCAACAGGGTTTTAGGGAAGATTCGGCCAGGGTTCAGGGTGGCCTCCTCGATCACCGCGATGTTGCTGATCTGGCTGTTATCCAGCTCACGGTCGATGCGCGATTTTTCCAGGTTATCGACATACAGCGCGTAATTACGCTCGGTGGCACTCAGTTCACGGGACAGGCGCGCCAGCTCCGGTTCAATCTCCAGGGCTTCCTTGCGTTGCGCCTCGAGGTTCACCAGTTGTTTCTGCTGTTGCACCAGTTGTGTACGCAGCGCCGAGTTGTTGCTGGACTCATCGAGCAGCACCCGCTGCAAGTGGATCTCCAGGGTGTTCGGCGCACGGTTTTCCGAGCTTTGCACGGTGTTGCTTTCATTCGCGACCTGGGCCTGCATGGCGCGGATCGACGCATCCAGGGCTTTGACCGGCGGCGCATTGTCGGTGTAGGTGCGCATCATGTCGGCCTTTTCCAGCAACTTCTGGTTGAGCAGGCGACGCAAGTCCTGCTGCTGCGGGTTCAGCGCAATCTGGCGTACCGTGGTCACTTCCTTGGGTTGGGTCTTGAGCTGAGTGCGGGTGCTCTCCAGGGCGCTGTCGGACGAGGCAATCAAGCGCGTGGTATTGAAGGTTTCGCCACGCAGCACGTTGATGCGCTCGGACAAATCCTCCAGGCGATCGGTGATGCTTGCCGCGCCGATCTGGTTCAAGTGGGCAAGAATCTGCTCCTTGTAGCTCTTGATTTCGGTAGCGCTGTTGGCTACCTGGCCTTCATAGAAGGCATACAGGCTCTTGCGTCCCAGGGCCTGGGTGCGTTCGTTGATGTAGGTCTCGACCCAGCTTTTGACCACCGCCTGGGCGATTTCCGGGTCGCTCCACTTGAAGCTGATGTCCATGACGGTGGAACCGGCCGCGTGGCTGACGTCGAAGTTTTTCTCCAGGCTGGCGGCTAGGCGCTCCACGGGTGTGGTCTGTTCAATGATGCCCACGGTTTCCAGCACCACGCGCACACCGTCGAACACTGCGCCGATACCACTTTTGACGTAGTACTTGGTGCGCTTCCAGAGGCCTTCCGGTGGCGGCATTTTGTCGATGACTTCCAGGTAATGCTCGGCCACCGCCCGCACGATAGGGCGACCGGTCAGCAGGCGTTCCTCATCGACAATCGGGTCGCGTTGAGTGCTCGGCATGACCAGCGCCTGGCGGTTGCTGATCTCAATGGGCAGCGTCGAATCGCGCCCCGGCTTGACCAGCAAGCGTGCGGTGGATTCGTATTTGGCTGGTAGTAAAAAGGCCCCAAGCAGAATGATCACCAGCGCCGCGATGGCCGCCAGCTTGAACTCGTGCCGGAAGATGAAGAACAGGCGCAGAAGATCGCGAAAAGAACGGATCTCGATCATGGGATGTCGCTCCTTTAATTACTGCCGCCGCTGGTTCGGGTGTAGTTGTAGCCAACCCCGATCGACTTGGTGAATGGGATCAACTGGTTCAAGTAGGTATCTACGCCCTGGATGCGCTCGCCCACGTTGGATTTGGGCACGAACACCACATCTCCCCGCTGCAGCGGCACTTGTTTACGCCCGTTGGGGCCGGTCTTGAGGTATTGGCTGAAGTCTAGGAAGTAAGCGCGGTAGGTGCCTTGGGTGTCTTCGCGCAACAGTGCGACCATGCTGGCGTTGCCCGCCGGGTTCACCCCGCCGGCGCCGACGATGGCTTGTTCCAGGGTGTTGGCCGAGGCGATCGGCACCGTGGTCGGGTTGTTTACCGCACCGCCGACGATGATCGAGTTGCCCGGTGCCTGGTTGATGTTCACCGTCACCCGTGGCTCGCGATACACCGGCGCAAGCTTGTTGCTCAGCTCGTTCGCCACCTCGGCTGGCGTGCGACGGGCTACCTGGATCGGGCCCAGGAACGGGTAGTTGATCTTGCCATCGGTTTGCACGGTGTACAGCGTCAGCTCATAGATGGTGCTGACGTTGAACGCCGACAGCGTTGGCATCTCACCGGCATCGCGCACAATGCGCAACTGATCGCCGATGCGGATACGCTCTACCGCCGGCGGCAGCTGCGCAAGCTGGTCGAGGGCGCGCTTGCCGTCCTCGACCGTCTTGCCGTCGGGGGGGACGATACGTGCAGGGGTATTGCAGGCGGCCAGTGCCATCATGGCCAGGACGAGCATAGTTCTTTTCATCAAGGGGGACTTCCTGTAGGTCATGATGCTCACCTCCAATAACCGGGAAACATGCTGATGCGCCGCTTTAGGGCGAGGGGTAGGCGGCGTTCCAGATGGCCCAGCCGATAGCCGAGCAATTTGAACGCGCTGCGCACCAGTACTTCGGGTACGCGGTGCAATGCACCGGCTGCGCGCAACGCTGCGAGTTCAGCCTGTACATAGCGTTTACCTTCACCGCCGGCATCGCCAAAGGCTTGGCGAATCCACGGTTCGCGACCGTAGAACACGCCAATGTCGAAGTAGCGGTGAAACTCATCCATGAGTCGGTAATCGTGGGAGTGGTACACCCGCGCCGTGGCGGCGTAGCGCACTTTGTAGCCATCAAGCAGCATGCGCGCCGCGACGTAGGCATCCTCACTGCCGATCACATCGGCGGGGAAGCCACCCACGGCCTGCAGGGCGCTGCGCCGGTAGACTGAAAACGAGTCGGAGCTGAAGCAGGTTTTAATCCCCAACTGCGCAGCGTCGGCAAGGCTCTTGGTGCGGCTCTGGGCGGGGTAATTGAAGTGGCGTGACTGGGCTCCCAGCACGCCAGCGCCAGGGTGCGGCAATTGCCGGCCGTAGGCCACGCCGTTGAGTGGGTCTTGTTGCAATTCTTCGAGCAGGTTGGCGAAGGTCTCGGGGTCGGCCGGGATTGCGTCCTGAGTCATCACGATCAGTGCGTCACCGCTCGTGTGTTCACTGGCCCAGCGCCGTGTGCCACCGTGGTTGAAGTCGCGTGCGTCGATAACCTCGACCCGCGCGCCAAATTCGCGAAAGCGCGCCACGGTGTCATCGCTGGACGCGCTGTCGACTACCAGCATCTCGTCCGGTTGCCGGGTCTGCATCTGCAGCGCGGGCAGCAGTCGCGTCAAATGACTGGACGCGTTGCGGGTTGGAATGATCAGCGAGGTGCGCATGTCATTTCTTCTCTGCGGGCGCGCGCCCATAGATGTCATCGAAGCGTACGATGTCGTCCTCGCCCAGGTATTCACCGCTCTGCACTTCGATCATCACCAGGTCGATGATGCCGGGGTTGGTCAAGCGGTGCTTGTGCCCAGCCGGGATGTAGGTCGATTCGTTGGCGTTGATCAAAAATTCGCGCTCGCCATTGGTGATCTGCGCGGCACCGCTGACCACTACCCAGTGTTCGCTGCGGTGGTGATGCATTTGCAGCGACAGCGATGCCTGGGGCTTGACCACGATGCGCTTGATCTTGAACCGGCTGCTTTCCTCCAGCACGGTGTAGGTTCCCCACGGCCGTGTGACGGTGCGGTGCAGGCTGAACGCCGGATGGTTCTGGCGCTTGAGTTCGGCGACGATGTAGCGCACGTCCTGGCTGCGGTTGGCGTCGGCGATCAGCAGGGCATCGGGGGTATCGACGATGATCAGGTCTCGCACGCCGACGGCACCGAGTACGCGTTTGGGCGAGTCGATATAGCAGTTGTGCACGTCATGCAAGATGGCTTCGCCATTGACCTGGTTGCCCTGGGCATCGCTGGGCGTGAGCTGGCGCAGGGCTTCCCAGGAACCGATGTCGCTCCAGCCGATGTCGCACGGCACCACGGCCACTTGCGTGGACTTCTCCATCAACGCCACGTCGATGGAAAGGTCTGGCGCGGTGCCGAAGGCCTCGCTGCCCAGTTCACGCTGGCGCGAGGTGCTGTTTTGCAGGTGCTGGCTCTGCTCGAGGGCTGCACGAGCGGCCCCCAGTACGTCGGGAGCATGGGTCGCGAGCTCGTCCACCAGAGTACCGGCCTTGAAGCAGAACATGCCGGCATTCCACAAGTGCTTGCCGCCGTCGAGGTAGGCTTGGGCCGTGGCCAGGTCGGGTTTTTCGACGAAACGCTTGACCCGGTTACCCAGGCTCAGGGCGTCACCTTTTTCGATATAGCCGAAGCCTGTTTCCGGGTGATCGGGTTGAATCCCGAAGGTCACCAGGTAGCCGGCTTCGGCCAACTCGCGTGCCTGGGTCACGGCGTCGGCGAACGCGGTTTCATTCAGCACCAGATGGTCGGCTGGCATCACCAACAACTGGGCGTCGCCACCGAAATGCTCCTGCACGTGCAGTGCCGCCACCGCAATGGCCGCTGCGGTGTTGCGACCGAACGGCTCCAGCAACAGGTCCAGAGGCAGCCTGGCCTGGTTGACTCCGCGGTAGTCATCCAGGGTGCGAAACAGCAAGTCGCGATTAGTGACGGTCAGCACACTTTCCACGCCGGGCAGGCGCGCGGCACGTTGAAAGGTTTTCTGCAGCAGACTCTGGCCGTCACGCATACGCATGAATGGCTTGGGCATGTTCTGCCGGGACACCGGCCACAGCCGCGTGCCTGACCCACCGGAAATAATGCAGGGGATTAATCCGTTGAGTGTATTCATCAATAGACTTCCTTGGTGGAAAGGACGGCTGGGACCGTCATGAAGACGATGTACAAATCGAACCAGACGGACCATTTGGAGATGTACTCCAGGTCGTATTCGACGCGTTTCTGGATTTTGAACAGGGTGTCGGTTTCACCCCGGTAGCCGTTGATCTGCGCCCAACCGGTGATGCCGGGCTTGACCCGGTGGCGCGAGCTGTATTCGCTCACAGCCACTTCGAACGGAATACCGGCGGCTTTGGTGGCGGTGGCATGAGGGCGCGGGCCGACCATCGACATGTTGCCCTGCAGCACGTTGAACAACTGCGGCAGCTCATCGATGCTGGTCTTGCGGATGATGCGGCCAACCCGGGTAATGCGCGGGTCTTCACGAGTGGTCTGGCGTTCAGCGGTAAAGTCGCTCTGGTCGGTGTACATCGAGCGGAACTTGAACACGCGAATTTCGTTGTCGTTATAGCCGTAGCGGTTCTGGCGAAACAGCACCGGGCCCTTGGAGTCGAGCTTGATGGCAATGGCCGTGACCAGCATCACCGGTGACACCAGCACCAGGGTGATGCTCGCCAGGAGCAGGTCTTCGCAACGCTTGATAAACGGCGACCAACCGCGCAGCGGCAACTGCGAGGTATTGAACATCAGGATGCCGCCCACGTCTGTGATCCGGCTATGGCCGTAGCGCAGGGCAGCCATGTCGGGCACCAGCATCACGTTCACCGACATTTGCCGCAGGCGATTGACCAGCCCGTGAATGCGTTGCTCGGCAGCCCAGGGCAGGCAGATCATCACTTGGTTGACCTGTTCGGCGCGGATCAGTTTTTCCAGGTCGCGGGTATTGCCCAACAGCGGCAGGCTGCTCAGTTCCTTGGGAATACGCTCGGTGCGATCGTCGATAAAGCCGATCAGCCCGGAGCGGATGTCGCCGTTGCGTTGCAAGTGGTCGGCGACATGCACGGCGGTGTCAGTAAAACCCAGGATCACTGTGCGTTGCAGGTATTTGCCCTTGCGCATCAGTTTGCGGTACAGGCGTAGCATCACCAGGCGTTCGGCACAGAACATCGTCAAGCTGGCGATATACCACACCACCAGGTTGCGCGGGTTCAATTGCGGAAATACCTGCAGGATCTGGTACATGAACAACAGGATGCAGAATGCGGAGGACCAGGCCACGATATTGGTGCGCAGGCGCAAGCGATTACTGAACAGTTCCTCGGAATAAATGCCCAGGGCCTGGAACAGAATGATGGTCAATACCGCAAAAAACAGCAGCAAGCCCAGAAAGTGCGAACGCATTTCAGGGTCCATCGGGTCGAGGAAAAGCGCCAGGACCAGCGGTGGGAAAATGGCCGTCAGACCGTGGACCAGCTTGACGAAAACCACAAAAAACTCGACAAACCCTGCTCGGGTCAAAAACAAGCTGACAACTGACGACTTCTCTCGCATACAAACATCCCTCATTGCACACCAGGCGTTCTATTCGGTCGTCTGAACCAGACGGCAGCGGACTACGCTGGGTAAAACGCATCCCTTCCTTCGGATGGATCGCTCCAAATGAAAGAATTTTGCAAGGGCAGTGGCTACTACAGGAGGACTTCCTTTTCTCTTTCAGTCAATAATTTGACCTTGTTTCAGCGATGATATCATAGACACTTTAAATGTTCCTTCTTGTGTCATTTTGTTGACATTCCTTGTGCAAGAGGACCCGGTCTCGGGGTGTGATTTTGAGTGTAGGAACAAAAGTGTGAATTTTCCTGTTTGTCAGGAAACACTTTTTTGACGGGTCCCGGGGAGGCGTGGGAAAAGAGGGCGCAACGCACCAGGCGCGTGCCCTCAAGAGGATTGAGCGGGTTAAAAGGTGCCTTTCAGACTGACCGTGAAATTACGCGGTTCGCCATAAAAATTGCCCCATGAGGCTGTGCCCACGGTTTGGTAATAGTTTTTGTCGAAGAGGTTCTTGGCGTTAAGGGCGACGGTCCAAGTGTCATCTACGCGGTAGGCCAATCGTGCATCCCAAACCGTATAGCCGGCCTGTTCGAGCTTGAGGCCCTGCTGCATGCGATAGTTGCCGCTCTGGGCATTGACCCCCGTACCCACGCTCCATTTGGACAGCGCGCCATCCAGCTGATAATCGCCCCACATGCGCAACATGTGGCGGGGTACATAGGTGTTGGACGCGCCTCCTTCGATAGCGGTATCAATGTTTTTCAGCGATTTGGTCTGAGTGTAGGTGTAGCCCCCCGAGACTTGCAGACGTTCGAGCAACTGGCCGCTGACTTCGGCTTCGACGCCCTGGGCGCGGACCTTGGCAGTGTCGGTATAGCAGTAGCCATCGGACGAAGTTGGGCAGAAACTCAGGAAGTCAGTCTCGGCGCCGTTTTTCTCTGTGGCTCGGAACAACGCTACGGAACTGTTGAGACGCCCGTCGAACCATTCGCCCTTGATACCCAGCTCGTAGTTGTCCCCCATCTTGGGCTTGAGTGCCGCGCCGTCGGCGGTGGCATAAGAGCTCTGCGGCTGGAAGATATCGGCGTAGCTGGCGTACAGGGAAAGGTGTTCGTCGAGGTCGTAGATCAGAGCGGCAAACGGCGTGACTTCACCGGATTCCCTGGTGCGCGCATCTTGCACACTCCACTCGCCCCAACCCAGGGTGTTGGACTGCCGACGGTTTTCGTACCAGCTCACACGGCTACCCACGATGAACATCAAGGGCTCGGCCAGGCGCAGGCGCAAGGTGGCGTAAGTACCATACTGGGTAGCGGTTTCCTTGACCGTGCCACCGCGGTACATGTTTGGCCAGAAGGTGTCATTGGCCGGTTCGGGGAAGTGGTGGTCGGGCTGATAAATGCTCTGGCGCGTGGGCAGGTTCTGGATCGCGAATACGTCATCCTGGGTGCCTCGGCTGCCGTTGGCCCCAAGGATCAGTTCGTGTTCCAGGCCAAAGGCTTGGAACTTGCCATCTACGTAAGCGTCGAGGCCGAAGTCCTTGTGCTCATAGTCCATCAATGCTGCGTAGGAGTTGGCGGTGGGGGTTGGGGCGCCATAGGCGATGGTACCTTCGCTGGCGGCGTACTTGGTGTCTTGCAGGTTGCGGCTGTGCACAGCGGCGACTTTGATTTGCCAGTCGTCATTGAAGTGATGGGTGAGGTCAGCGAAGAACGTCGTGCGTCGGCTTTGCCAGTCGTTCCAGGATTGGCCCAGGCAGGTGGAACGGCTTAACCTGGCGCTCTTGCCATCGCTATAGCGCGGCAAGCCACCCCAACAGGGGCTGGCGTCGACGTCTTCGTAGCTGGCTCCCACGCCCAGGGTTGTGTCGGGGCTCAGGTCGACGTCCAGTGCGGTATAGAAGGCCTGGTCCTGGCGCTTGGAAATGTCCATGTAGGAGCCGCGATCCTGTTGGCTGAACGCCGCGCGGCCGCGCACGGTGCCGCTGTCATTGAGCGGGCCACCGGTATCGACGTCGGCGCGGTAGTTGTCCCAGGTGCCGGCGGACAGCATCAGGCTTGAGGTCGGGTTGGCCTGTGGCCGCTTGCGCACGAAGTTCACCGCACCGCTGGCCGTGCCGGCCCCCTTGAGCATGCCGGCTGCGCCTTTAAGTACTTCCACGCGATCATAGATCGCCATGTTGGCGCTGAAACTGTCTGCCTGCACATAGTCCTTGCCCATGTCCAGCGGTACGCCGTCGTACTGGTATTGGCCGAGCATCTTGAATCCGCGGGAATAGAAATACTTGCCGCCCATGGGCGACTCGTAGGTGGTGATCCCCGGTGTACGTTCCATCACATCGTCAATGGTGGTGACATTCTGATCGTCCATCAATTGGCGGGTCATCACACTCACTGACTGTGGCGTTTCCCGCAGGCTGTGTTGGCCTTTGCCGATGGTGACCGCGCCGGTAGTGTACGAACCGGTGCCTTCGGTCAGGGGCCCCAGGCGTTGGCCGGTCACCGTGGTCGCGCTCAGGTTCAGGGCACCGGTGTCGGCCATTTGTGGCAACAGCAGCCAGATATCCTTGCCTTGGCGCTGGGCTTGCAGGCCCTGGCCGCGCAGTAACTGGCCCAAGGCCTGTTCTCGATCGAAGTTGCCGCTCAGGCCTGTGCTGGTTTTACCGGCAACGCTGGTGGCATCGTAGGACAAGCTGATGCCGGCCTGACGGGCAAATTGATCCAGTGCCGAGGTAAGGGAGCCGGGGGCGATCGCCCATGCGCGAACCTGGGTATCAGCGCTAGCGGAGTCGGCCATCACGGCGAGTGGCAAGACGCCGCCGCCCAGGCAGGCGCCAAGGAGGGCGGCCTGCACCGCGTGTTTGAGAAGAGAACGTTTGGAGGGGAACGCTTGCATGACCGCGGGATGCTCCTGAAGGAAGTGGACAAACCGGCCTGTTGATCGGCCCTTCCTTACAGGTCGAATGGCAATGAGAATTCACCTCATTTATTTTCGGCCGGTCACACCCGAGCGGAGACGGTTACCCAGTAGCGGCTGCGGTAGGTCACATCGATCGCCAGCGATTGAGTGACCAACTTGAGCACTTGGTCGGTGTCCTCCAGTTGGTAAGTGCCCGAAACTCGCAACCCTGCCACGGCTTCGCTGCAACGCACCAACCCATTGCGATAGCGGCCCAGTTCGGCCAGGAAGTCGTCCAGGCGCATGTTGTGGGCGCTGATCACGCCGTCACTCCAGGCCCAGGGGTCCAGGCCGTTATCGGGGGAAGGGCGAATGCCGCTACGGTTGAACATCACCTGTTCGCCTGGCTTGATCACCTGGCGTGCGGCGCCGTCATGGCGATCGGCAAACACCGCTACCGCACCCTGTTGCACGGCCAGCAGGGTACCTTGGGGTTCTTCGCGCACCAGCAAGCGCGTGCCGACGGCGCGCAGGTAACCGTCGCGGGTATGCACCCACAGCGGGCGGTGGTCGGCGCTGGTATTGATCAATATTTCACCCTGGCGCAGGTTCACCAGCCGTTGTTCGGCGCTGGAGGTAATGTCGACGGCGCTGGCGCTGTTGAGCTGGACTTTGCTGCCATCCTCCAATGTTACCCAGCGCCGCTCGCCAGTGGCGGTGCGGTAGTCCGCCATCAAGGCGGGCAGGGGCGTGTAGTCGCGGCCCAGCCAGGCTAAACCTGCGGCGCCGGCAAACAGCCCGAGCAGTTTCAGGCTTTCACGACGGCTGATGTGCTGGCGTGCGCCGTCGAGTGCATGGCGACTGACATGCGCCGGCAAGTGGTTGAAATCGTCATTCAGGGTGGCGACCCGTTGCCAGGCCTGTTGATGCGCCTCGCTGGTGTGCAGCCACTGGTCAAAGGCCGCGGTGCTGGCGTCGTCGGCGGTGTTGTAGCGCAGCTTGATCATCCATTGGATGGCCTGGTCGACCAGGTGCGAGTCAGGAGTCGGCATAGCGCAACCGGTAACAGGCGTGCAGCGCCTTGGACAGGTCGCGTTCCACCGTGGCCTTGGACACGCCCAGGCGCAAGGCGATCTGCGGGCAGGTCAGGCCGTCCAATTGGGCCAACAGGAACGCCTCGCGCACCCTCGGCTTGAGCTGGTCGAGCAAACGGTCAATACGCTCCAGGCTGTCGAGGATCAGCCGCTTTGTTTCTTCGCTCGGCACCTCTACTTGCGGGAAGTGCGCCAGGCTTTCCAGGTAGGCGCGTTCCAGTTCGCGGCGCCGGTATTGGTCGATCATCAAGCTGCGCGCGATGCTGCTCAGATACGCGCGCGGCTGCTGCAAAGTCTGTTGCTGACGCGCGTTGAGCAGGCGCACGAAGGTGTCCTGCGCGAGGTCAGCGGCGCGCTCATGGCAGGCCGTGCGCCGGCTCAACCAGCCTCGCAGCCATGAATGGTGGGCTTGGTATAGCTGGCCGATGGCAGCAGGGTCCAGTGGGTGATCGCTCGACATGGTCATCCTGGCGCAGCAGGCTTAATTGATAATGTTTCGCATTCTAGACGTTGGTCGTGGCATTCAGCAATCACTGGGTTCGCTGCGTGAGCAATGTATCCAGCACAATTTTTTGTAGGGCCTGCAAGCGCCGATTAATCTGGATTTTTTTCCAGCGGACGGTTCAACCATGATCAGCCTTGTCACACTCGGTGTTTTTTCCGGCGCTGTGTTGCTGTTGCTGCTGTCACCGGGGCCGAACATGGCGTTTGTCATCAGTCAGGGCGTCACCCATGGCTGGCGCGGCGGCGTTGCTTCGGCCCTGGGCATTGGCGGGGCCGACCTGTTGCTGACAGCGTTGACCGCCATGGGGGTGACGGCGTTGGTTGCCAGTTGGCCGCCGGCTTTCGACCTGATCCGTTATGCGGGCGTGATTTACCTGCTGTGGCTGGCCTTCAAAACCTTGCAGAAACGCCCCGGCCTGGACACCGCTCACGTCGGCCGCGTGGCGTTGGGCCGAGTGTTTCTGCAGGCCATGCTCAACAGCTTGCTCAACCCCAAAGCGTTGTTGTTTTTCATGGTGTTCCTGCCGCAGTTTGTGCGGCCCGAGGCGGGGCCTATCGCCTTGCAATTGATGGTGCTGGGCGGTGTGTTGACGTTGATCGCCAGTGTGTTTCATGTGCTGTTGGGCGTGTTTGGCGGGGCGCTCAGTCGTTTCTTCGCCAAACGCACCAAAAGCGCCTGGCTGCAGAAGTGGGGCTTGGCAGCGGTGCTGACGGCGTTGGCCGTGCGCTTGGCGGTGATGTCACGTCCTGCCTGAATGACAGGCGGGAAGCCAAGCAAGTTTCTTTGTGGCGGGGGAGCTTGCTCCCGCAACGGCCCGACAGCCGATGCTCATCTACCAGACACCCCGCAATCCAACTGTGGGAGCTGGCTTGCCTGCGATGGCGGCCTGCCAGCCGACACCGGGTATCAGACCGAGCACATATTCATTCCTGCGGTAACGGCCACCTATTTGACTGAAAGAGATACCTTTGGCCAGTTTTGCCGCGACTACCAGGTCAGTCGAAAGACTGGCTACGACTGGACAGCCGTTGAGCACCGAAAGAATCAAAAGGAGTTTCGTACAGCGGTCTAGGACTTACCTCACGTTCAAGCGTTGAAACCGGTTCATTCCCACGGACCTTCAGTCGCTGCAAATTCAGCGACCGGACGTGAGAAATCCAACTTCACCCCAACCGCGCAGCCGCTCGCGCAACAATCTCCCCGCGCACTCTGCGTGACTCCTCCGTGCGCTTGTTGGCTTCCTCCAGCACATGCCGGGGCGCCGTCTCCGGGCGGCCAGAGTCAAACGGTGGGGCCGGCGCGTATTCGATCTGCAGTTGCACCAGTTGCGCTGCCGCTTCGCTGTACAACTCCGCGGCCAAAGTCAGGGCAAAATCGATGCCCGCGGTGATCCCGCCGCCGGTAAACAGGTTGCCATCACGCACCACACGTTCCTGTACGGGGATGGCACCGAGCGGGGCGAGCAGGTGGTGGTAGGCCCAATGGGTGGTGGCCTTGCGACCGCGCAGCAACCCTGCCGCGCCCAGTACCAATGAGCCGGTGCACACCGAGGTCATGTAGCGCACTGTCTGGGCCTGGGCCTTGAGGAAGTCCAGGGTTTGCGGGTCTTCCATCAATGGGCCCACACCGGCGCCGCCGGGTACGCAAAGCACATCCAGGTTCGGGCAGTCGGCATAGGTCATGGTCGGCGTGAACACCAGGCCAGTGCTGGAGGTGATCGGCGCGAGGTCTTTCCATACCATGTGCAGCTTCACGTCTGGCAGTGAACCGAGGACGTCATAGGGGCCGGTAAGGTCCAGTTGCTGGATGCCGGGGAACAACAGAAAGCCGATCTGCAAGGTCATGATTCAAGCTCCGAAAAGGAATGGACGTGCTCACTGTAGAAGCCTAGGCTTTGGCGAATACGCCATTGAGCCCACTAATCTCGCCAATCATGCCTAAAATTATTCATGTACTCGCGTTTGAGAATGCCCAGGTACTCGATGTCACCGGGCCTCTACAGGTATTCGCATCGGCTAACGATTTGGCGCGCCAGCATGGTTTGCCATTGCCCTACGCGGTCAACGTCATCGCCGCTCAGGCTGAGCCGGTGATGACGTCAGCCGGCCTGGCGCTGCTGGCCGAACCGCTGCCCGCCATTGACCAGCCCTGCGATACCCTGGTGATCGCCGGTGGCTGGGGCGTGTACGGCGCTGCCGAGGACCCGGCGCTGGTGCAATGGGTGCGCGATAAATCCTTGCACACCCGGCGCATGGCTTCGGTTTGCACCGGGGCTTTTCTGCTGGCCGCCAGTGGCTTGCTCGATGGTTGCCGCGTGGCCACGCACTGGACGCGCTGTGAAGAACTGGCGCGCAAGTTCCCTGCGCTCACGGTGGAGGCCAATCCGATTTTCATCCAGCAAGGTGCGGTGTGGACGTCTGCTGGTGTGACCGCCGGGATCGACCTGTGCCTGGCCCTGGTAGAGGATGACCTGGGGCGTGCGATTGCCCTGGAGGTGGCGCGCCACTTGGTGGTGTTCCTCAAGCGCCCTGGCGGTCAGTCGCAATTCAGCGTGACGTTATCCCTGCAAAAGAGCGACAGCCGTTTTGCCGAGCTGCATGCCTGGATCGCCGAAAACCTGACGTTGGATCTGAGCATCGCCACCCTGGCGGCCCAGGCTGGCATGAGCGAGCGCAGCTTTGTACGCCACTATCGCACCGAGACTGGCCAAACCCCGGCGCGGGCCGTGGAACTGATTCGCGTCGAAAACGCACGCCGGCAACTGGCAGATAGCACAACCTCCATCAAGCGTATCGCCATGCAATGTGGTTTTGGCTGTGAAGAGACTCTGCGCCGCAGCTTTCTAAGGGCTTTGTCGGTGACGCCCCAGGCTTATCGAGAGCGTTTTTCACCGCTCCAGTAGTTCCAGCAAAGCTTGAAGCGTGACCTGGGGCGCTTCCTGGAAAACGTTATGACCCACGCCGGGCAACACCTGGCGGCGATAAAAACCGCTGAAGTGCTCCACGTCATCATCCTCCAGCGACGGCGGGCCCACGCCATCGTCGGCCCCGCACAGCGAAATGCTCGGTACTGATATCGGCGGTTGCGGCACCAGCGCCTGCTCGATGTATTCCAGCGCGGGATCACCCGGCGCATACATAAAGCGATGGCGATAGGAGTGAATCACCACCTCGACAAAATCCGGGTTATCAAACGACGGCGCGGTCAGGGCGTAGCGGCTTGGCCCTTCGGCCCAGGACGGTGACCACAGCGTCCAGAGCAATTGGCAGAGTTCACGCCGATTGGCCGTCAACCCGTCGACCCCGCGCTGGGTGTGAAAGTAATACTGATACCAGAGCCGGTGCTCTGTCTCAGGTGGCCTGGGCTTGAGCGACTGGCTGATGGCCTGGATGTTGTAGCCATCGCCGGTCACCAGACCGCGCACCCGCTGCGGCCATAGCGCCGCGACAATACAGGCGGCGCGCCCACCCCAGTCAAAGCCGGCGAGGGTGGCTTGCGGGATCGACAATGCATCCATGAAGTCGAGCAAGTCCTTGGCCAGCGCTGCCTGTTGGCCAGAGCGCATCACTTGCGTGTTGATAAATCGCGTCGGGCCATAACCGCGTAAATACGGGACCAACACCCGATAACCACGTTCAGCCAGCACCGGCGCGATGTCGTCGTACCCCCGTGGGTCGTAGGGGAAGCCATGCAACAGGATCACCGGTTCGCCATCGACAGGGCCGTGGGTTTCGTAAGCCACATCAAGCAAGGTGGTGCGCACATACAGCAGTGCGGGTGGGGTGGTCACGGTTGCCATACGGTTTTCTCCCCGCTGAGTTTGCGGTCCAAAAACGTTGCCGCACTGATCAACGCCAAATGGCTCAAGGCCTGGGGCGTGTTGCCCAGGTGCCGGGCCTGGCTGTCGAACTCTTCGGCGTACAACCCCAGCGGGTTGGCGTAACGCAGCAACTGTTCGAATTCCAGATGGGCCTTTTCAACTTGCCCGGCGCGCGCCAGGCATTCGACGTACCAGAACGAACAGGCGGCAAACGCGCCTTCGACGCCTTGCAGCCCATCGATCTGGCTATCGTCATTGCGGTAGCGGTAGACCATGCCGTCGCGCACCAGGCTTTTCTGGATCGCTTCCAGTGTCGTGAGCCAGCGCGGGTCCGTGGCGGCGACAAAGCGCACCAGCGGCATCAACAGCATCGAGCCGTCGAGGGCGGTGCTGCCGATATGCTGCACAAAATGCCCGCGTTCTTCGTTCCAGAAGTTAGTCCAGATGTCGGCGTAGATCGCCTGGCGCGTCTGGTCCCAGCGTGCGAACGGGGCCGGCAGCGAACGTTTGGAGGCCAGGCGAATGGCACGGTCCAGGGCCACCCAGCACATCAGGCGTGAGTGCAGGAAATGGTGCTGCTCACCGCGCATTTCCCAGATGCCCACGTCTTTGTGGTTCCAGATCTCACACACTTGGTCGACCACTTCCACCGTGTGTTTCCAGCCTTGGTGGGAGATGGCTTCGCCGTACTTGTTGACCAGATAAACCGCGTCCATCAGTTCGCCGTAGATATCCAGCTGGACCTGGTCGAACGCTTCGTTGCCCACCCGCACCGGTTGGGCGCCGCCGTGGCCGCTCAAGTGGTCGAGGGTGGTTTCCGGCAGTTCCTGGCGACCGTCGATGCCGTACAGGATGTTGATCTTGGTCGGCTGGCCGCAGCAGTCGCTGACCCGGCCCCTGAGCCAGCGCATATAGGCGTTGGCTTCCTCGACGAAACCCAGGCGCATGAACGCATAGACGGTGAACGAGGCATCGCGGATCCAGGTATAGCGGTAGTCCCAGTTGCGTTCGCCGCCGGGCGTTTCCGGCAGCCCGAACGTGGCCGCGGCGATGATGGCGCCGTGTTTGCGCGAGGTCAGGAGTTTCAGCGCCAGGGCCGAGCGGTTGACCATCTCGCGCCAGCGCCCGCGATAGTTGGACTGGCTGATCCAACCGCGCCAGAACTTCAAGGTGCGCTCCAGGTAGAGGTCGGTACAGTCGTTGGTGACGCGCGCATCCTCCTGGCCACCGAGGACAAATTCGGCGCCTTCATCCTGGGCGAGGGTAAAGGTGGCGATGGCGGTGTTGCCTTGGAGGGTCAGCGGCTGACTGCCAATCAGGCGCAGGCCGGGCTGGCCGCTGGCGGTGAACACCACGCTGGCAGCCTCGGCCTTAGCCTCGGTGGGGGCCCGGGCATAGTCGTGGCGCACGGCGCAGCTCAGGTGGATAGTCGCCTTGCCACTGACCACCCGTACCCGCCTGATCAGCAAGGGCAGTTCATCGACGTTTTCGCTGACGGTCAGCAGGTCGGTGATCTCCACCACCGCTTCATCGCTCAGCCAGCGAGTCTGCAGCACATTGGTGTCGGGCAGGTAGATCTGCTCGCGGCGGGCGTTGGGCAGGTCCGGGGTAAGCTGGAACGTGCCGGCCTCGGGCGTGTCGAGCAGTGCGCAAAACACCGAAGGGCTGTCGAATTCCGGCCAGCAGAAGAAGTCGATGCTGCCGCGGTCGTTCACCAGTGCCGCGCTGCGCATGTCGCCGATGATCCCGTGGGCATCGATGGCGCTTTGAGGTTCGTTCTTGAAATCAACCATTGCCACGGAACTCCGGGTAGAGGCTCATACCGCCATCGATGAACAAGGTGCTGCCAACCACATAATCAGAGGCATCGCTGGCCAGCCACACCACCGCATTGGCCACGTCTTCGACGTCACCGACACGACCATAAGGAATCAATTTGAGCAGCTCTTTTTCTGCAGCGCCTTCAGTGGCTGCGCGGTTGATCGCCGTGCGAATCGCCCCAGGCGCAATGCCATTGATACGGATGCGCTGTTCGCTGACTTCCTGGGCGAGGGTGCGCATCAGCATCTCCACGCCGCCCTTGGACGCGGCGTAATTCACATGCCCGGCCCAGGGGATGACTTGATGCACCGAACTCATATGGATGATTTTGCCGGCGGCCCGTGACACACCTTCGCGAATACCCTGGCGATTGAAGATGCGCACCGCCGCCCGCGCGCACAGGAATTGCCCGGTGAGGTTGACACCAATCACGGTGTTCCAATCCTCAAGGCTCATATCGACCAGATTGGCGTCTTTTTGCAGGCCGGAGTTGGCCACCAGAATATCCAGATGGCCGAAGGCGTCGAGGGTTTGCGCGAACAGGCGTTCGACATCGGCCTCCTTGGACACATCGCCGCCAATCGCAAGCGCTCGGCCGCCGTTGGCATTGATCTGTGCGGCGAGGGCCTCAGCCGGTGCCGCCTGGGAGTTGTAGTTAAGCACCACCGCCGCGCCTGCCGCGGCCAGGGCTTTGGCCGCGCCCGCGCCAATGCCGGAACTGGCCCCGGTGACCAGGGCCACTTGTTGCTGCAAGGAAATCTGCATCGCCCACCCACCGTTTTATGAGAGTCCTTCTTGCTGACTGGCGGCTGGGAGCGGAAGTTCACCCCCTGGCGCTTACGCCCAACTCGGGCAAAGCGCGACTTTATCGTATGATGCTGAAAACAAAGGGCAATACAGGAAGCGATGGAATGCATGCGTGGGCCGATACCCGATGGATGAAACTATTACTCAGCGGCGTAGTGGCCGCTTTATCACTGGCTCAGACAGCCTTGTGCGTCGCGGAAAACAGCAATGGTAAAACGCTGTATCTGCAGCGCTGTGCTGTGTGCCATGGGCCCGATATCAAAGGCACGGGGCCATTGGCAAAAAAAAGTAATCCGCCAACCCCCGACCTGACAACTGCCACCTTCAAGAAACGACTCCATGATTATCCGGGCGTTATCGTCTCCTCGGTCATCCTTCGCCCCAATGGCAACCTGATCCCCAAGACGCTGCAAGACAACGGCGTAAAGATCGCGCCACATGCCTGGAGCGTTAAAGACTTTCGCGATTTGCATCAATACATGAGTGAGGTCATTTCAAACAAATAGTGGGTCGGCGATGAGCAGCAATTGCCCCACTTAATAGGAAGCATTACTATTCACGCCCCGCCTCCCCAGTGCTCTCGCGATGACTCCTCAGCCGCCCCGCAGAACAGGCTTTTTCGAGCACTACGAAGAGTTGATCGGCACCTGGACACGCCGCCTGAGAAACCGTCAGCAAGCCGAAGACCTGGCGCACGACACCTTCGTGCGGGTGCTTGAGTCCGCTGCCTGCGAGGTGGCGCAGCCACGCGCCTACCTGCATCAAACCGCGCGCAATATTGCGGTGGATGCCTACCGCCGCGAAGACCGCCGCGAGGCGTTGACGCTGCAGGCGGCTGATCACAGCACGCCTCACAGTAGCGACCCGGAGCATTACATGCACGCGATCCAGTTGGCCGACGCCATCGAGCGGGCGCTGGCCGAGTTGCCGCTCAACTGTCGCAGGATTTTCATCTGGCAAAAGATCGAAGGGCTCACCCAGCAGGAAATCGCCACACGCCTGGGGCTGTCTAAAAACATGGTGGAAAAGTATATGATCCGCACCCTGCGGCATCTGCGTGATCGTCTGGATGCGAGCGCGCCATGACCGGCTTTGAAACAGGATCTTCCACGATGGATAACCGTGTCCGTGATGAGGCCGCGCAGTGGTTTATACGCCTGCAAGACGGCCCATTGAGCGCCCAGGAACGCCAACGTTTCGATGCCTGGCGCAGGTCGCAGCCCGCGCATCAGTACGAAATCGATGTGCTGCAAGGGCTATGGAGTGCGACGGATTTGCTGCCCAAGGCCCGCTTGCAGGCGCTGGGCGATGCGCCGACCGAGCGCCTTGGACGGCGTGCGCTGATGCGTTATGCCGTGGCCGCCAGTGTGGTCGCCATTGCAGTGGGCCTGGGTGCGTACCGCGGTCTGGGGCAGCCAAAGCCCTACAATGCCGAATTCAGCACGCGGTTAGGCGAGCATCGTCAGGTGATCTTGCCTGACGGTTCCGTGATGGACCTCAACAGCCGCAGCGTGGTCGCGGTTCATTACGAAAAGGGCCGTCGGGGCGTAGAGCTCAAGCAGGGCGAGGCGATGTTCAGCGTGCAGCATGACGCCGGGCGCCCGTTTGTGGTCGCAGCCGGCGCAGGGCAGGTGACTGTCACCGGCACGCGCTTTGATGTACGTCGGGAGGCGGACCAGACCCGCGTGGCGGTCGAAGCCGGCACGGTCAAGGTGCAGGGCCGGGCATCCGATCACATCGTCACGCTCACCGCCGGGCGTGGCACCCATGTCGATCCCCAAGGCCAAGTGGCGGCGGCCTACGCGGTGAACCCTGAAGAACTGACCGCGTGGCGCAACGGTAAACTGGTGTTCAACAGCGCCACCTTGGTCGACGTGGCGCGGGAAGTGTCGCGCTACCGCGAGCAACCGCTGCGTGTCAGTACGGCAGCGGTGGGCAATCTGCGCTTGACCAGTGTCTTCAACTCCAGCGATACCGATGCCTTGCTCAAGGCCTTGCCCCACATCCTGCCGGTCGCCTTGCGCACTCTGCCGGACGGTAGCCAGGAAATTATTTCGCGCTGACATTCAGGTTTTTTTCGAGTTCTTCGTCTTCTCCTGCAACTGCAACTGGTTTGCATTAACGGCCGCGCATGCTTGCGATCACAGGACTAGGTTCGACGTGAAAAAACTTGCCCCCCACAACAATAAAATTTCCCGCTGGGCGCCCTTGGCCCTGGCCGTTGCCATCAGTACCGCACAGGCTGCCGAGGGGATCCACATTCGTGCGCAATCCCTCGGCGCAGCCTTGAGCCAATTGGGCCAGCAGACCTCGCTGCAAGTGTTCTTCAGCCCCGATATGGTTGCTGGCAAGCAAGCTCCTGCGGTCGATGGCAATCTCTCGCCCGAACAAGCCCTGCGGCAATTACTGCAAGGCAGTGGCCTGGATTACCAGATTGACGCCGGCTCCGTGACCTTGCGTCCGGTGAGCCGCGGCACCGGTGAAGCGGGCTCACCGCTGGAACTGGGGGTCACCGATATCAAGGTGGTGGGCGACTGGCTTGCCGACGCCGATGCCGAAGTGGTGCAGAACCATCCCGGCGCACGCACCGTCATTCGACGCGAAGCCATGGTAGAGCAGGGCGCGATGAACATCGGTGACGTCCTGCGCCGCGTGCCTGGCGTGCAAGTGCAGGAATCCAACGGCACCGGTGGCAGTGATATTTCCCTCAACGTCGGCGTACGCGGCCTGACCTCGCGCCTGTCACCGCGCTCCACCGTGCTGATTGACGGCGTACCGGCTGCGTTCGCTCCTTACGGCCAGCCACAGCTGTCGATGGCGCCGATTTCTGCCGGTAACCTGGAAAGTATCGACGTTGTCCGCGGTGCGGGTTCGGTGCGTTATGGGCCACAGAACGTCGGCGGCGTGATCAACTTCGTGACCCGTGCGATCCCGCAAGACTTCTCCGGTGAAGTCGGCACCACCCTGCAAACGTCTGCCCACGGTGGCTGGAAGCATGTAGAGAATGCCTTTATCGGTGGCACGGCCGACAACGGTATCGGCGCCGCGCTGCTGTACTCCGGGGTCAACGGTAACGGTTACCGCAACAGCAACAACGGCAACGACATCGATGATGTGATCTTCAAAACCCACTGGGCGCCGACCGATCAAGACGATTTCTCGCTGAACTTCCACTATTACGATGCCAGCGCCGATATGCCCGGCGGCCTGACCCAGAAGCAGTTCGATGCCAACCCGTACCAATCGGTGCGTGACTGGGACAACTTCAGCGGGCGCCGCAAGGACGTGTCGTTCAAGTACATCCGCCAGATCGACGACCGCACCCAGGCCGAAGTGCTGACTTACTATTCCGACAGTTTCCGTGGCAGCAACATTGCCAACCGCGATCTCAAGACCCTCAGCTCCTACCCGCGCACCTACTACACCTTCGGCATCGAGCCGCGTGTGTCTCATGTGTTTGACCTGGGGCCCAGTACCCAGGAAGTCAGTGTGGGGTATCGCTACCTCAAAGAAGGCATGCACGAGGAGGCCACCAGCCTGAACCTGGTCAACAACGTACCGACGCCGGGCGGGCAGAGCGACGGTCACGTGTATCAGGACCGCACGGGGGGCACTGAAGCCAACGCCTTCTATATCGATAACAAAATCGATATTGGCAAATGGACCATCACCCCGGGCATTCGCTTTGAAGATATCCGTACCGAATGGCATGACCGCCCGGTCGTTGCCCTGAACGGCAAGCGTACCGAGGAAAAACGCCGCGAGGTCCACAACAACGAACCGCTGCCGGCGCTGAGCGTGATGTACCACGTGTCTGACGCCTGGAAACTGTTCGCCAACTACGAAACCTCCTTCGGCAGCCTGCAGTATTTCCAACTCGGCCAGGGCGGTACCGGCGACCAGACGGCCAACGGCCTGAACCCCGAAAAGGCCAAGACCTACGAGGTCGGTACGCGCTACAACGACAGCGTCTGGGGCGGCGAAGTGACGCTGTTCTACATCGACTTCTCGGATGAACTGCAATACGTCAGCAATGACGTGGGCTGGACCAACCTCGGCGCCACCAAGCACAGCGGCATCGAAGCATCCGCCCATTACGACCTGTCCAACCTCGACCCGCGCCTCGACGGCCTGACCGCCAACGCGGGCTTCACCTACACCAAGGCCACCTCCGAAGGTGATGTGCCGTTCAAGGGCCGTGACCTGCCACTGTATTCCCGCCAAGTGGCGACCCTGGGCCTGCGTTACGACGTCAACCACTGGACCCACAACCTGGACGTCTATGCCCAGTCCGGCCAGCGTGCGCCCGGCACCGGCACCACTTATATCACCCAAGGCTCTGCTGATGGCCAATACGGTGATATCCCCGGGTATGTCTCGGTCAACCTGCGCAGCGGCTACGACTTTGGCGCGCAACTGTCGAACCTGAAACTGGGCGTGGGCGTGAAGAATGTCTTCGACCAGCAGCATTACACACGCTCTAGCGACAACAATGCAGGGTTGTACCTGGGTGAGCCTCGCACGTTCTTCCTACAGGCAAGCGTAGGGTTTTGAGCTTTAGCCGATGAAGAAAAATCGCGATCTCAAAGGTCGCGATTTTTTTTTGGCCCGGGCCAGGGGCACCGCCCATTCATCGCGAGAAGATCGCCGCTGTCCAAGCTGTTTCCTACACCTTGATCACATATTGTTGCTGGATCAGGAACTGATTCCGACGCAAAACCACACATGGGAAAGCTGGTGGGCTTCGACATTGCGTTGGAGCGACAAGCTGAAAATCGCCCACTGTCATGGAGAAACTTATGTCGGTATCGATGTTGGATACACCCGTCTCTGCTTCAGCAACGTCTGACCTTCCACCGGCCAAGGTCGACATTAAAGTCGCTAACGAGGCTGCGGCTGCGCGTTCTTTCAATGGCCAGAATGCTGCCCATGTTAATTTCCAATCCAGGGAGAACAAGGACGGGCCGGTATTTGGTAGTCCTCAGGCGCCGACCACCGCGGCTGACGCGCATGGGCGTCACCACAGCCCGCAGGGGGCGCAGAGTTTGCTGAGCCAATTCAAGCAGTGGGTCGGTCATTGCTTCAGCGGACATCGGCCGCCCACGCATCCTGGTTGTGAACATCGGCCGCCAAGGCCAAACCCAGGTTGCAGCAACACGCCCCCCAGGCCAAATCCGATTGATAGCAATCCACCACCACGACCGGACCCCACCACAGGTCGACCGTATCCGCCTGCCCCCGGCAGGCCGGATCCGCAGTACGCGTTGAAGAACCGCGAAGAGTTGGCCCAACAACTGCTCGACAACTTCAATGCCTTCAGAGACCCGAAGAAGCCTGGCTACGTCAGCGTTGACAGCATTCTTGCGATGGCGAAAAGAGGGTGGTCGCCTAACCCCGTCATGAACGAGAACATCCGCCTGGCCAATGAGCTGCTACGACGTCCGGAACTGATGGCAGCGATGGATAGGCACAGTTCCACCGGCGCCCTGGATGGTCTTATCGACCGGCAAAAACTGAATATGGTGATCAAAGGAGAGAACTACTTCAAGTACAAGACTGACAAGGAACTGGCCGGTGAGCTGCTTGATCATTTCGACGAGTTGAAGAAAAGGAGCGGGGGCTCAAGCCTGAAAATCAGCGAACTGAAAGAGTGGGCGCGCAAGCCGCTCACTGGCGATGCAGCCAAGGACCATCTGATTCAGTTATCCCAGGAAATACTCACGCGCAGTGACGTGCTCGAAAAAATGGATAACCACCTCAGTAAAGACGGCGATGGGAAGATCAGCCGTAGAGGGCTGTACTCGTTGTCCCGCTGACCACTCTTGCGGCGCCACCTTTTTGAGGTGGCGCCAGTTTTATATGTTTCAAGGAACGAATTATTCCCGGTTGCCACATAGGTGGTACCTGCGGTAGTGATTTGGCATGCCGTTTTTTCAGCTTTCGAATGAGGGAAACATATGACTTCAACCTCGTTTAATTCCCCCAAACCTGGCCCTCTCGAGCTTTTGCGCAACACCCAGCAAGCGAGTCTGGCAATGCCAGAGGAGTGCGCAGCGTCGCAAAGTCTTCCCTTTGAGTCGACCGAATATGAGGCCGAGGCGCGGCGCATGAAGGCTTATGCCGGCGAGCGCAAATTCCAGGCGCCCGTTTCGGATGATTTTTCCCGGGGCCTGCTGGCGGAGTTGCAGACGCCGGGGGCCGGTGGCGATTCATTGAAAGACACCGGCTTGATCAACAGCCTGGCAGGCTGGTGGCGTAGGCGAAAGCTGGATGAGGGTGGTTGACCACGGTTTTACATATTGTCATTGGTATTAGCCTTTTACTCGGAACTGTCGAGCCCATCCAACCACACATGAGGTACCTGCCTGAGGAGAGTCTATTCGTTGATTTTGTCCATCACGGCACAGACCACCCAGCGGATATGCATCTGAAAAGAGTTGGAGAAAACCCATGACAATTAAGGGTGCAGTACCTTCCGCCCGGCCGCTTCCTCCCGACAGGCTGGCCGCACAATCAACCACTCAACCACCGGTCTGCCAATCTGAAACCTGGTATGAAGCCCCATCCGCGCCCTCGGCTGGAGGCTCGCACAAACCCTTTCTCTTGCGTGGGACCTTATCCGCTCTGCGCTATCGAGACTTGCAGAACTCCCCTGTTGAGCGGGCCAGTGGTTCCCTGCCAAGTGCAACTACAAAGGATAGCCAGTTGGCAAAGGCCTTGGAAAAATCCTTCGGCGCGGTGCATCCGTTTCTGAATGACGGGCGCTTGACTTGGACGTCCTTGAAGCGGATCGCTGCTCAACCGACGGGTGAAAACGAGGTGTTGGACAACGCGATCCAGGTCGTCAGAGAAATTCTCAAACGCCCTCGGCTAAGCGACGCTATCTTCAGCCGTGATGGCGATATCACACGTGACAGCCTCAGTGCGGCTGCCCAGACCTTGCAGGGCAACAGCTCTCCGAGTGTTTTCAGCCAGGATCCGTTTCATGCCCAAAGCAATGCACGGGTGGTGGAGGCGCTGCAAAGCCAGTTTGCGCATCTGCGAGACCAGACCATGGATCGAACCTATCTCTTTGAAACGCATCAGTACGTTGAAATAGCCAAGCTTCGGTCGGTTATGCAAGACCCGTATGAGGTAGATCCACACGGCGCGCCTGTGCTGGATACGTCTACAGGCATGCCCAGGTCCCAATACAGCGAGCTCAGTGTCTACACAGCGAAGAATATTCTTGACCGTCCGGGTTTGCTGTCGTCATTACAGCGAGCCAATGGCACACGACTGTTTGGCCCGCCTCACAAGGACGGTTGGCTCAGCAACAAAAGCCTCGAACGTTGGCGGGAGCAGGACGATGCTCGCAAAGCGCGTTGAAGCTTGGACTCATACCTTGAGGATTTTTCCACTGATGGCTACTGCCGCCAGCAATACCGCAATCAGGATGAACGCAGTACTCAAGCTGCTGCCATGGGCGATAAAGCCAATCATGGCGGGGCCGGCGAGAATCCCGGCGTAGCCCAATGTGGTGATGGCAGGTACTGCGATATGCTCTGGCATCACCGTTTGCTTACCCACGGCGGTATACAGTACCGGTACGATATTCGAACACCCTGCACCCACCAGCGCGTAGCCGAGCAGCGCCGTTTCCCACGTTGGCAATAGGGTCGCGAGGAGCAAGCCGGCACAGGCCAGCGCGCCACCGATCACGATTACGCGAGTGGGGCCCAGGCGTCGAACAATGGCATCGCCGGTCAGGCGTCCAGCAGTCATGGTCAAGGCAAATGCCGCGTACCCCAGGCCGGCGTAAGCCTCTTCCAGGCCGCGCTCGGCGCTGAGGAACACAGCACTCCAATCCAGCACGGCACCTTCAGCCAGGAATACGATGAAACACAGGCAACCGATAAACAACACCACGCCATGGGGCACTGCAAATGCCGGTCCCGAGTTTTTGCTGCCATAAGGCAACAAATGCGGTGCGGCTTTCAACAGCGCCGCCACCGTGATAACGACGACCACCAGGGTCGCCTGCAATGGCGACAGGCCCAGCCCCAGCAACCCCGCAACCCCCGCTGCGCCGACAATGCCCCCCAGGCTGAACAACCCGTGAAAGCCCGACATCATGGTTTTGCCACTGGCGCGCTCAACGATCACCGCTTGCAGGTTGACGGTGGAGTCCACGGTGCCCAGGCCCGCGCCAAACAGGAATAACCCCGCGATCAACAGCGGGATCGAACTGACAGTGGCCAGCATCGGCAGGGCCAGGCAGATCATCAGCGTCCCTGCGGTGAGCACGCGTCGGCAGCCAAAGCGAGATGCCAGCACGCCCGCAGCGGGCATCGCGATGATCGACCCCACCCCCAGGCACAACAACAGCAGGCCAAGGGTGCCTTCATTCAGATTTGCACGCGCCTTTGCGTACGGCACCAAAGGTGCCCAGGCGGCGATACCGAAACCTGCGATAAAAAAAGCGATGCGGGTCGACATCTGCTCCAGCCGCCCGGGAACCACGGGGGCAGGGGTGGGAATGGCAGTCATGAAAAATCCTTGGTTTGGCGTTCAACGAACAATGTCCGGCGCGACATCCTTGCACATCAGGCCCTCTCGAGCGAGCTGGGTTCCTTTTGTTATCAGGATTAAAAGCGCAGATTGCGAGCATTTTTTTTACAAAAAATGGAACGCTTTGGCGTGGGGTAACCACGTAGGAATGGTCGAACCTGTAGGAGGTGGTCCGGAAGGTGTGTACTCCCTGCAGGAGTGGCTGAACCCCAGGTTCTTGCAGTGGCTTACTGCCTTTGCGCCCACCTCCCACAGATCGACCGTTCTGTAATACGCTGCTGTCCCGATGGTCGATAAGTGAGCGGACGAACCGATGAAAAATCTCTGGCTGGCGTGGTCATGACTCGGTTCTACGATGCACGCGGAAATATCTATGGGGTGGTCAGCCCGGCCCATTTGCGCGGTCTGGGTATCGATGTGCCCGACAACGCCCGCTTGGCTGCAAGCACGCGCAAGATGTGGGCCGCGTCGGCCATTGCGTCCGAATGTGGCTGGGGTGCATTACCACCACCGACCGGTGCAAAGGCGTATCGCTGTGATGGTTTGTTAGTCGGGCCATTTCAAGCACGGCCACCGTTTGATCTGCTGATCATCAATACCGACAGTTCTCTCGCCGAACGCAGTGGTAATGGCCTGACCATTTTTGCCCAGGCGTTAACCGACCAGGGGTTAATGGTGCACGGTAGCGAGTTGCGGGTGTATCACGACAAGCCGGATGCGGTATCGCCCGTGATCACCTGTGTCGAGCCGGCGAAGCATGAACAGGTGCCAGGCTTCTGGCTGGCGTTGGGCAGGCCCGAGTTTGGCCCCTTGGCGGTGGGGGCGGTCGGTGTGAGCCCTGTGGTCGCGGCACATCATGAATTCAGCCGCGTGGCGGCATTGGCGTCGATCAATGCGCAATGGGGAAACAGCCAATTTGTCCGGATAGGCAACCCTCATTGTGTGACGCTGGTTGAGCATGTGTCGGCGTTGCCGGTTAATGACACGATGCACCAGTTGACACTTTTCAATCGGTTGAAGGCCATCGCTTTTGCACCGCCGGCAGGGTGCGGGCAACTCTGTGTTGGCGGGGTCAACCTGCAATGGGTTGCTCGAGACGCTGGCAATCGAGTCATCGCGCGCGTATTTGAGCGAGGAGAGGGGCCTACGGCGTCTTCGGGGACCAGCGCCAGCGCAGTAGCATGCGCGGCATGGCGCGCGGGTTGGATTGAGGGTGACGACGTAACGGTGGTGATGCCGGGTGGCACGGCGCCAGTGCGATTGCAGACCGAGTCTGGAAATGTGCTGAGTGTGAGTCTTTTCGGGAGGGCGCGACTAATTATGTAGATCTCGGAACAGCAGGTGCCTTGAATTAGTGTCAGTCGTTTCCTTAAAGCTTAGTTGTAAATAGACAAGCAACAGTCCGCGTTTTCTGTTTGTTATGGAAAGTATTAATATTTTGTAAAAAGACACTTCCATCCTCGTTGTACGAAACTTCTTTTTTATTCGGTGCGGGCCGAAAATCGCCTGAAATCGCTAAGCTTGAGCATGTTCAGGTGCTTTTTTTCCAATCCAGTTGGCGTTGGCGAAAGAGAGTCGTTCAATCGAAAAGTTGATGGCGGGTAACAAAGGATGGTTAACAAGTTTCTTTCGTCATGTTTCAAATTGATCCTTTCAGAAATAAATACAGATCTTCAGGTAGTAGCGTTCAAAGGCAGCGAAGCCCTCGATCAACCTTACTTCATACAGGTGCAGTTAGTCAGCGAAGATCCTTCTCTTGACCTGGAGGCATTGCTTCATAAACCCGCCTATCTGGACTTCGGGGAAGCAGGGCAGGGCCTGCATGGGCACGTCTACGCCACCGGTCGGGACGATCCCGGTGCGCGACTCACCCGTTATCACATCACGCTGGCTCCACGTCTGGCATCCCTTGCCCATCGTTGCGACCAGCGGATTTTCCAGCAGCGCAGCGTACCGCAGATCATTGCGACGGTCCTCGAACACCACGGCATCTTCTCTGACGCCTATGCCTTTGAACTCGGGCCGGTGGTGTATCCGCCACGCGCGTTTTGCGTGCAGTACAGGGAGTCCGACCTGCATTTTATCCAGCGGCTGTGTGAAGAGGAGGGCATCCACTATCACTTTCGTCACAGCGTGGACAATCATCTGCTGGTGTTCGGTGATGACCAGACAGTATTTCGACGGTTGCCGGTGCAGCGGTATTGCTCGTCGCCTGATCCGGTGCTCCAGAGCCGTGTTGTACAGCGCTTCGACCTGCGATTGGAGACGCGCAGCCGGCGCACTGTACGCCGTGACTATGACTTCGAGCACCCTTCATTTCGCCTGCAAAAAGAGGCCGGTGCCGTGCAGGCGCAAACTTTGGAAGACTATGCCTACCCTGCCGGTTTTAAGGGGCATGCGCGCGGCGCGCAGCTGGCGCGACGCGGCCTGGAGCGTCACCAGCGTGATCGCCACAGGGTGTTGGGCAAGAGCGATCAACCGGCATTGTGCAGTGGTCACTTCCTTGAGCTATGTGATCACCCCGACCCACTCTGCAACGATTTATGGCTGCTGACTTCGGTGCGTCATGAGGGTTACCAGCCGCAGGTGTTGGAGGAGTCGATGGTTGAAGCCAGTGGATTCCAGGGCTATCGCAACCGATTCACCGCGACACCCTGGCGTGCAGTGCATCGACCGGCCCTCAAGCATCCCAGGCCAACGATCAGTGGCAGCCAGACCGCGACGGTAACCGGGCCTGCGGGCGAAGACGTGCATTGCGATGCCTATGGTCGGGTGAGGGTGCGCTTTCATTGGGATCGTGTGGACAACCGCGAGGGGGCGAGCAGTTGCTGGCTGCGCGTGGCGTCCGGTTGGGCGGGGGACGGGTTTGGTGCCATGGTGATTCCACGGGTAGGCATGGAAGTGCTGGTGAGCTTTCTGGAGGGCGACCCGGACCACCCTCTCGTTACGGGTTGCCTGCCCAATGCATCACACCTGCCAGCCTATCCCTTGCCGCAGCACAAGACACGCAGCGTGCTGCGTAGCCGCAGCTCACCGGATGGCGGAGGGGCTAACGAGCTGCACGTTGAAGATCGACGCGGCGAAGAACTCATCTACCTGCACGCCCAGCGTGACTTGGAACAACGGGTGGGTCATGACAGTCGCCTGGAGGTAGAGGGCGATAGCCTGACTCGCGTTGGCCAGAGCCTGGTGTTCGAAGCTGGGCAGCGGGTTCACCTCAAGGCCGGTGCCAGCCTGGTCATTGAGGCCGGTGCGCAACTGAGCTTGATGGCTGGCGGGGAACACTTGGTGATGCAAGCGGGCAGTATCTCAAGCAGCAGGCCCCTTACCCAGGCCGGTTCGTCGGTCGCAAACAGTTCGGCGAGCCCGGCTTTGTTCGCTGGCGCGCAGTTGTCGGCAGTGCAAAGCGTCGTCATGGACTTGGCCAGGCAACTTGACGCGGACTTTTGCCCCCTGTGCGAGCGCTGTCGCGAAGGCCTGTGCGATATCACGCAGAGGGCGGCTTGATGGACAGCTTGCCCCGTCGTTGGATGGCCCAACAGCTGCAGAACGGGCACCGATTGTGCCTGATAGTGGAAGGTGGCCACGAGGCTCGCCAGCCTCTATTGGCAGGTTGCGCCCCGTCGCACTATTGCAATCTCTATAGCGATACCGCCGCGGCGGAGCTGGCGAGTTCTGGCCCGATCATCCTCTTGCTTGAGCAGATCAATGAACCCGCCCTGGCTGATCTGTTGCAACACCCCGAGTCAAACTGGGGGTGGCTCGCGAGCTTGTCGGCTACCGACTTGACGGATGTGGCGCGCCATTGGCGCGAAAGGCTCCTGACAGGGCCGGAGGGCCAGCAGGCGCTTTACCGCATTCACGACAACCGCACCTTGGCCCGCGCCCTGGCCTATCTGGCCAAAGAGCATTGGCCGGTCTACCTCGGGCCGCTGATCAGTGTGTGCTATTGGCACGAAGGCCATTGGTGCCATCACGAAAACCCTGCACCGGGCGATTACCCAGCGCCTCGGCTCCCGCCTTGGCTCGATACACCCAATCCCCAGGCCGAAGCCATCCTGAACGCCAATATCCTGCGTTACCTGTTGGCGGAACACAGTGAAGACCTGGCGGCATTGGTCGAATTCCAAGACCCAAGGATTTGGCTGGCCCAGGTACTGGCGCAGGCGCGCGCTTGGCAATGGCGGGAGCCGGAGAAGCTCGAATTTCTGGTGGTGCGTCGTTTGGCAGAGGCGACCCGAAGCAGTGTTATCCATTGGCAGCCGAGGGCCGGCGAGGCGCCAGGGGAGCATTTTGAACGAGTGGTGGAGCAGTGGCGCAGGGAGGTAGGGAAAGGTGAATAGGTGGATAGGGTGGGTGTTGCTGGTTGTTGCGGCTGCGTGGCTTTCGGGGTGTACGGGGAGGACGGTGGAGCGTTTTACATTGGAGGTGGATTTGCCAGCGCAATTTGAACTTAAAACGGCTGCCAACTACCGGCCCGCAACGGGTGAGACTTGCACCTTGCCTCGGCGGCGAGGCAAAAGACCTGAGCGGAAAGTCTTTTTTACAGACTACAAGCCTGTGGCGAGCAGTGTGAGTTATGAGTTGCCACTGACTGAAACGGTAGAAGGATGTCCGTTGGTCCTGCGCAGTGTGGAATTTGACTTCTATGCGAAGTGGGGGACACGGAGTACGGATGTGGGCGGGAATTTCGGGAGTATTTCCATTCGAGACCGTTTGGAGGCCGACCTGCCTGGGATGCCTGGGTCGGGTGTGCAGGAAGTCCTTGGGCAATGTAAGTGGCACTTTCGGACGGTAGGGCCTTTGCATGCGATTAGAAAACTCCTGATCTGCAATTCATTGGATTCGATGGGCAAGTTGCAAGAGTCGCGGGTAGGGGGCGTGGCGCAACGGCCGCAATTACCGGGGAAAAAGCTGAGGCTGGTGCTATCTGTCAGTGAGGATGAGTTACCTGCCTTTGATGATAGATGGGTAGCTGTGCCGGGTGGATGGCGGCGATGCAGAGGCAAGAGTTTCGAAGACCTTTTTGCATATTGCGCAGGTAACACCACGGACTTTAAACCCATAAAAATGCCGGACGGGCGCATATGCGACGTCTATCCAACATGCAAATAACAAGGACGAATTCATGAAGCTGGATGCATGGAAGCAAGCTTTTTTCAATGAACGAATGCCTGCTTGCGCATTGAAAGGGCACTGGGTAAGTTTTCGTTTGGTCGATATGGCAGGCAATGGAAAAGCCTATGGCGGACTGCCATTTTCGGTCCATGACAGTTCAGGGAGACAGTACGTCGGTAAATTGAATGGCGAGGGTTTTGCCAGGCTGCAAGATTTCTACTGCGGCCCTGTTGTTCTCATGTTGGATGATTTGTATAGCGGGACTGAGGAGCCGTACTACCAGCTAAGAACGCGCCGAACGTACAAACTGCCTATCACCGAACTTCAAATTCGCGCTGAGCGAACTTTTTTTGGTAGTGCTGGCGGCAGACGCGTTGAGGGGGCGCCTGCCTACCAAGAAGCGGATGGGTTTTATCAGGTTGAAGTAAGCGATTTGGTACGCCATAGCGCTCATTTGCCCCGACCTGCTTCGTCAGCTTTGCGTCCCAAGCGCCATGCACTGAAAATGTTGGCCGATCTGGGCTTCGGCCCGCCTCAGCCTTCATTGGTGGGTATCGTACTGTTCCCCAACAAGCACACCGTTCTGGAAGTGCGACCACTACGGGCCTTACGCCCCATCTTATCCACCGAAGACGGCTTCTGCGCCCTTAACCTATACCAACTGGCATTGTTTGCTGCGTTGAGTTACTGCGATTTTGGACAGGCCCCCGCCGAAAAACCATTAGACGAAGTCCGGTTTCCGTTGGATCCGAGCGTTGGAAATTTATTCGCTGAACAGCTTTCGGTGTATCACGAAGCCTGGCGAATTGATCCGAAGCAATCACACCGTTTTTACCCGATCTACGAAGATATCCCTTACTCCCAACGCTTCGAAATCCTGCCGTTCGATCCCGTGTTGTATCCCCAAAATCGCCCGGAACGAAACGAAGAGCAGGAGCATCCCGCACGTTTGCACTTTTTCGATGATGAAAAATTCGGTACTGACACCCAGGCCTTCATCACCCACCACGATGAAGTCATCCTGATCTCTGTGCGAGGAACGGTCAGCCGTGCCGACGCATTACGTGACGCCGACGCCCATCAGGTGGCCTTCGAAGGCGGTGTTGGAAAAGCCCACGATGGTTTTTACCAGGCCTATCGGGCGCTGCGTAATTTCGTATTGCAATATCTTGATCAGTTTCACACCGGCCAGCGCATCGTAATGTGCGGCCACAGCCTCGGCGGCGCCATAGCACTGCTGTTGGCAGAAGGACTGCGCCGAACCCCAGACGCCCATTACAACATCCTGCTCTACACCTACGGCGCCCCCCGCGCCGCCGACTCTGAATTTACCGCCGGTGCCTCTTCCCTGGTCCACCACCGCATCGTCAACCACAACGACCCCGTCCCCAGCGTCCCGGCGCCCTGGATGAATACCACCGCCAAGCTCTGGATTCCCGGGGCCATCACGCTATTCAGCAACCCCGTACCCGGTGGCCTGTTGTTCGCCGCAGGGCTGGTGCGCGTGGGTGGTAACCCCTATCGACATCATGGCGAGCAATATCATTTCATGCCGATCACGCTCCCGGATGGCAGCCATTCTTCGGTGTTATGGAAGCCTGGCTGTGAATCCCTCCAAGAAGCGGGTTGCAACCGCGCATTGCAACTGCAGGGCGACATGCCCGACCGCGATAATGTGCTGAGGCAGCTGTTTCAAGCCGACCAGCACTTCATGACCACCAGCTACATCCCCGCGGCGTGGGCGACATTGCGCCGCTGGCAACAAACCCTGGAGAGTGAGGGCTCGTTGGTGACCCAGAGGGAATTCGAGCTGCTCGACCGGGCCTTTGAAGACATGCGCGAGCAACTACGGACCAAGCGGCGTGAACTTGCTCTGCGGCGCCCTGCCAATGATCGTAGCCATGAACCTACCGATGCCTTGAACGCAGAGATCGACCGTTTGCACACCAGCCGAGAGCGCTTGGCAAGCCTGCGCTGGCGTCGCCTGCAAGCCCGCGATGTCTACGGCAGCCATGCCTCTTCTGCACATCTGCAAGCGAGCCTCAAGCGTTGGTTCCGCCATCGCGAGAATCGTGAGCCGGCCCAATTCACCAGCGTCCCGCCGCCTTCCCACGATGAACAGGTACGGGTGCAAACGTTGGACATCGACTCAGTCGTCTAACCCGCGCGGTTACATAAACTCTACCTGTGTCGGTTGCCGTTTCATCAGCACCTTGCCGTTGCGAATCGAGTACAACGGCAGGCCCTGGCTACGTATGACTTCGTAGTCGCTGTCGGCCGACAGGATCAGCAGGTTGGCCGGGCGACCTGCTTGCAACCCATAACGATCGCCCAGGGCCATGGCTTTGGCACTGTTGTCGGTGACCAGGTCCAGGGCGTTTTGCAAATTGCGGTAACCGAGCATATGGCAGATGTGCAGACCGGCCTCCAGTACTCGCAGAATGTTGCCGTTACCCAGCGGGTACCAGGGATCGACGATGGAATCCTGGCCGAAACACACGTTCATGCCGGCCTCAAGCAGTTCGTTCACACGGGTGACACCACGGCGTTTCGGGAAGTTGTCGAAGCGGCCCTGCAGGTGGATGCTTTCGGTGGGGCACGAGACAAAGCTGATGCCAGAGTGCCCTAGCAGGCGAAACAGCTTGGCGCAGTAAGCATTGTCGTAGGAACCCATGGCGGTGGTATGGCTGGCGGTCACGCGGGCACCCATGTCGCGGCTGCGGGCTTCTTCCGCGAGGACTTCGAGAAAGCGTGAGTGGGGGTCGTCGGTTTCGTCACAGTGCACGTCCACCAGGCAGCCAGTACGCTCGGCCAGATCCATGAGGAACTTCACCGAACTCACGCCTTGGTCGCGGGTGTATTCGAAGTGGGGGATGCCACCGATCACATCGGCACCCAGGCGAATGGCTTCTTCCATCAACTCACGACCATTGCGGAAGGACTCGATGCCTTCCTGGGGAAAGGCGACGATTTGCAGGTCGATCAGGTGCGTGCTCTCTTCACGTACCTCCAGCAGGGCCTTGAGTGCGGTGAGGTCCGGGTCGGTGACGTCGACATGGGTGCGCACATGCTGGATGCCATGGGCGGCGAGGGCCTGAATGGTTTTTTTGGCCCGGGCCTTGGTGTCTTCCAGAGTAATGGTGGCCTTGCGTTCGCCCCAGCACTCGATGCCTTCAAACAGCGTACCGCTCATGTTCCAGCGCGGCTCGCCGGCGGTGAGGGTGGCGTCGAGGTGGATGTGGGGCTCGACAAAGGGCGGTATGACCAGGTTGCCGGCGGCGTCCAAGTCGCCGGCCATCAGTGTGGGCGCTCCGGTTTGCGCAGTGATGCTGGCGATCCGGCCATTTTCCAGGTGCAGATCATGCAGGCCTTCACGGTTGCGCAGGCGGGCATTGATGATGTGCATGGGCAAGTTCCTCTTGGCTAAAAAAATCAGGCAGACAGCCGCCAGATCCTCAGGACGATACCGATGTCCAGGCGGTCATGGCGCGTAGTATGGCGCTGAGCAGCACATAGGTCAGCGATGCGGCAAAAATTCCCACCAACGGCGCGACCCACGGCGAGTTGAACGCGACCACGGTACCCACCCCATACGCGATCAGACCTGGCCAATTGAATGCCGGTAAGTGAGCCTCTGCCAAGCGCGGATATTGGCCGCGATAGCGATAGAAGAAGTCCGCCATGATCACGCCTCCTATCGGCGGGATGACCGTGCCCAGCAGGATCAGGTACGGCACCAACAGGTCGTACATGCCGAACAAGGCGAGCAGGGTGCCGATCACCGCGCCGGCCAGGGTCACGCTCTTGCGCCGTTGGGTGCGCAGCAGGTTACAGCCGGCGACGGCGAAGTTGTAGATGGTGTTGTCCTGGGTGCTCCAGATATTAAGCAGCAGCATGGCCATCGCCGCTGTGGCGAAACCTTGCAGCAGCAAGACCTCCACCACATCCGGTTGCTGATAGACGATGGCGCCATAGGCCCCGATCAGCACCATCAAACCATTGCCGACAAAAAAGCCGATCAGGCTGGCCAGCACCGCAACCTTGGCCGAGCGCGAAAACCTCGTCCAGTTGGTGGCCTGGGTTGCCCCGCTGACAAAGGTCCCGAACACCAGGGTGATGGCGGTGGACAAGTCCAGCTCAGCGCTGGGCACCACCGCCAGCAGCCCCTCCAGCCCGCCGACCTTTACAGTGGCGACCCACATCGACAGCAGCAACAGGAGCCCCATGGCCGGCACCGCGATGTAGGACAGGATTTCCAAGCCGCGATACCCCACGTAGGCGGTGGCGCAGAACAGTAAGCCAAATACCACCATCAGCCCCAGCACACTGCCCTGGCTCAATTGGAAATACTTGCCCAATACCACCGCAGCCGTGGCCGTGCCCCAGGCATACCAGCCGATCTGGGTAAAACCGAGGATCAAGTCACTGAGCTTGCTGCCCACTTCGCCAAAGCAGAAACGCCCCATCAACACCGAGTTCAAGCCGCTCTTGAACGCGATGTAACCCAAGCCTGCGGCGTAGATACCCAACAACAGGTTACCCAGGGCCACGACGCCGAGCATGTCGATGAAGCTGAACGCCACCCCCAGCTTGCCGCCGGCGAACATGGTCGCGGTAAAAAAGGTGAACCCCAGCAACACCATGGCCGTAGAGGCCAGACCCTTGCGCGCGTGCAAGGGGACTTCGCTGAGAGGGTAGTCGTTGCCGGGGTCTTGTTGCGTCATGGGGGCTGCTCCCTGAGTGGTGACCCAGGTCGTGTGCATCCTGCGTGCCAATGCAGGTGCAGGCAGGTATGCGCTGACGGAGTAAGCCCTTTATAAGGCCGTCTCCTCCCAATCAGCGCAAAAGCAGTGCAGCGGTGAGCCAAACTGGCTCAGTCGATCGGCGTCTGTGCGGGTTTTCCTAATGGATCAGCCCGCCGCTTCGAAAAAAACACCTACAGTTGGCAATGCCAGCCAATTAAGAGCTAGAGCGAACAAACAGTGACCTGTGGCGAGGGAGCTTGCTCCCGTTGGGCTGCGTAGCAGTCCCATCTTTTGGGGCCGCTTCGCGACCCAGCGGGAGCAAGCTCCCTCGCCACAGTGACATTCCCCGCAGGTGGTCTTTTCAACACTCGATCACTTACTCGCCGCGATAAATGCACCCACTGGTGCAGGTCTCGTGGATACGGATCGCACTGAGTTCCGGCAACAAGGGTTTCAGTTCATTCCAGATCCACTTGGCCAGCACTTCGCTGGTGGGGTTTTCAAGGCCGGGAATGTCGTTGAGGTAGTTGTGGTCGAGGCGTTCATAGAGCGGCTTGAAAATCGCCTTGATCTCCGAGAAGTCGCGAATCCAGCCGGTATGGGGATCCAGGTCGCCGCTCAGGTGGATGGCCACCTTGAACGAATGCCCATGCAGGCGCCCGCATTTGTGGCCTTCCGGTACGTGGGGCAGGCGGTGGGCGGATTCGAATGTAAATTCCTTGAAGATTTCCACAGTGTTTTCAGCTCGGTCAGGTGTCTGGCAGGCGGCGAGTTTAACAGCTTGATCAACCTCTGCGCATACCGCCCCTCGGCCGCAGGCGCCCATGCGGTCAAAGGGCTAGCAAACGGTCGCCGAGCTTGCCGTTATCCGCCAATGCCAAAAACTCATCGCCCAGCCGTTGGCTTTCGCTCATGGCAGTTTGCCAATATTTGTTGCGGCCAGGATCATCGCCCATAAAGCGCTTGAAGTCGCTACGGTCTGGCAGCTTGCCGTGGGGCAGGCGGGCCAGGTAGTCCCTGGACGGCGCCAGCAGTAATACATCCTGCAAGCCTTGCTGGTTGCTGCGTCGCCATGGCAGGCCCTTGTCGAACCAGCCGGGGATGACCCGGTCAGTAAAATGCGGATACAACACGATGTCATCGCCGTGGTAGGGCAGGTCGAGGTGGTAGTCCAGCAGGCCGCCGTCGCGGTAGGTGCCGGCTCCGGCTCCGGGCAGGTCGCGCACGCCTTGCATCACCATGGGGATCGAGCCGGACGCGAGCAACGCCTGGCGCAGGTTACCCACGTCCAGGCTGAGAAAGCGCGAGGGGAAATCTTTCAGGGGGTGTACCGGTGGCGCCTGGCGCGGGTCGTGGATGATCAGCCGCTCGAAATGCCGCGACAGCCGTGCGCGGCCCCGCAGGTTATCGGCAATCACCGATGACAGGCCCAGCCCCAGCCGCCCACGGTGGTCATCGGCGAGCAAACCGTGGCTCTTGACCACCATGATGTTCAGCCGATAGTCGGGGTTGTCCAGCACCCGCGCATCGCGCCCGGCCAGCAGGTCGTCGAGCATGCGTTGGCAGCTCTGGCTGACTTGGGCCATGGTCACGCCTTTGGCAAAGCGCTGCTCGTTGTACAGCCGGCCCAGGTCGAGCAAACCTTGCACCGGGTCGGGCAGGCAGGCGCTGGCAAACCGCCAGGAGCCAATGGACGCGCCGATCAGCGCACGCTCGCGCGGCGCACGGGGCAACCAATCACCGAACAGCGCCAGGTCGAGCCCTTGGATACCCAGGGCCTTGGGGCCGCCAGCCGCCCCGGGGAGGATACCGACGTCGGCAGGCGCAAGGCCCTGCTCGCGAATGCGGGTGATGGCGCGTTTACCGGCCTTGAGTGTCAAGGCCGGGAACTTGATATGGATGGCTGTCATACCGGTCTCTGTTGAGGCGAGCGGGGCAGTATAGGAAATCTCGCAGGCAGTGGGAAAAATGGCTTGACTGGAATTGCCATGGTGGCAATTCAGTTTCAGTTAAGTTGCAGCGCGTACCGTGGCCGGCGTAGGAAAACATCATGTAACGGAGACTTATCATGAAGCGCCTCACTGCCCTGGGCGCCGCCGCTATCATCCTCGTTACGGCGACCTCGGCCGCCGCCGTGGACCCCGACAAGCCACTGATCGTGCCGGCCACTGTTACAATTGTCGCTTTCGATCAATTGGAAGCTACGGCCCTGGCCCTTCACCCTGGTTCGACGCTGCTGGACACCGATTTGGATGAGGAATACGGCAAGTACGTCTATGAAGTCGAGCTACGAGATGCAGACGGCATTGAATGGGACGTTGAATTGAACGCGCTCACCGGGCAGGTTCTCAAGAATCATCAGGATACGTAATGAAGGTAAATTTACGCGTCGGCAGTCGCGTGGCGCTGGTGCTCATGGTGTTCTGTTCCAGCCTGGCGGCCCGCGACCTCAACCAGGACGAAGCCCTGGCCCTGCGCCAACAAGGCGTCATCCTGCCATTGGAACAGCTGTTGCAGCAGGCCATGGCGCGATACCCCGGCTCACGGCTATTGGAAGCCGAACTGGAAAAGAAACACGGGCAATACGCCTATGAAGTGGAACTGGTGACCACCGAGGGCGTGGTGCGCGAGATCAAGCTGGATGCCACCAATGGCGACCTGATCAAAGATGAGGAAGACTGATGCGCCTGCTCCTGGTGGAAGACAACGTGCCCCTGGCCGACGAACTGATGGCCGGCCTGCAGCGCCAGGGCTATGCGGTCGACTGGCTGGCCGATGGCCGCGACGCCGTGTATCAAGGGCGCAGCGAACCCTATGACCTAATCATCCTCGACCTTGGCCTGCCAGGGTTGCCTGGGCTTGACGTGCTAGCGCAATGGCGCGCCGCCTCGTTGGCCATACCAGTGCTGATCCTCACGGCCCGCGATTCCTGGGCCGAGCGTATCGAAGGGCTCAAGGCCGGCGCCGATGATTACCTGAGCAAACCCTTTCACCCCGAAGAGCTGTACCTGCGCATCCAGTCGCTGCTGCGCCGCTCCCATGGCCAGACGAACCAGCCCACCCTGCAAGCTGCCGGCCTGCATCTGGATGAAGGGCGCCAGTGCGTGCTACGTGACGGCGCCGAGATCCAGCTGACGGCTGCCGAGTTTCGTTTGTTGCGCTATTTCATGCTGCATCCCGAACAGATCCTGTCCAAAAGCCACCTGGCCGAACACTTGTATGACGGCGAGACCGAGCGCGACTCTAATGTGCTGGAGGTGCACGTCAACCATCTAAGGCGCAAATTGGGCCGCAGCGTGATCGAGACCCGGCGTGGCCAGGGCTACCGTTTCGGCGCCACCCCGGCATGAGGTCGATCCAGCGGCGCTTGAGCCTGGGGTTGATCAGCGTGATGGTGATTGTCGGCGTGGTGCTGGCGCAAACCAGCCTGTGGTTGTTCGAGGCGGGTTTGCAACGCTACCTTGAAGCGGGCTTGCGCAACGACAGCGAAAATCTGCTGGTGGCGCTGGTGCGTGGGCCCAACGGCGTGCAGTTGGATGAGCAACGCCTGTCGCCGGCGTACCAGCGGCCGTTTTCCGGGCATTACTTTCGTATCGACTTTGCCGATGTGCATTGGCGCTCCCGTTCATTGTGGGACCAGGAACTGCCCCGGCTCGCGGTGGCGGGGCTCAAGGGCAACCTGCAACTGGGGCCCGAAGGCCAGCAACTGTTGGTGCTGCGCTCGGACTACAAGCGCTTTGGCCAGTCGATTTCCATCAGCGTGGCCCAGGACTACACGCCCGTGCGCGAGAGCTTTCGCCTGATGCGCCAGGTCGGCCTGGTGATGGGGCTGGCGGCGCTGCTGTTGGTGCTGATCCTGCAACGGGTCACCGTGCGCCGTGCCCTGCGCCCCCTGGAGACCGCACGCAACCAGATCGCCCAACTGCAACAAGGCCAGCGCTCGCAACTCGACACCCAAGTGCCGCTTGAGCTGGAGCCCCTGGTGGCGCAGATCAACCACCTGTTGGCGCACACCGAAGACAGCCTCAAGCGCTCCCGCAACGCCCTCGGCAACCTGGGGCATGCACTGAAAACCCCGCTGGCAGTGTTGTTGAGCGCGGCCTCCAGTGACGCGCTCAAGGATCATCCGCAACTGAGCCAGTTGCTGCGCGAGCAATTGGAGCAGGTGCAGCAGCGCCTCAACCGTGAACTCAACCGTGCGCGCCTGGCGGGCGATGCCTTGCCGGGTGCGTTGTTTGACTGTGAACAAGAGCTGCCCGGTTTACTGGCCACCCTGCGCATGATCCACGGCGAACACCTGGACCTCAGCTATCAGGTGGCGCCGGGCCTGCAACTGCCCTGGGACCGTGAAGACCTGCTGGAACTGCTGGGCAATCTGTTGGACAACGCCTGTAAATGGGCGGACGCCGAGGTACGCCTGAGCGTCAGCGAGACGCCCCAGGGCTATCGGCTGGCGGTGGAAGACGACGGCCCCGGCATTCCCGAGGCCCAGCGCGACCAAGTGTTCAGCCGTGGCGCACGCCTGGATGAGCAAAGGGTTGGCCATGGCCTGGGTTTGGGGATCGTGCGCGACATTGTCGAGGTGTGGGGTGGGGTGTTGCAACTGCAGGAGAGTGAGCTGGGTGGGCTCAAGGTATTGATCCAGTTGCCACGCCGCTGACACTGGCACACCGCTGCTCAAAATGTGGGAGCTGGCTTGCCTGCGATAGCATCGACTCGGTTTACCTGAAATACCGAGGTGTCTGCATCGCCTACTGTAGGAGCGAGCTTGCTCGCGAAAAACGTCAACGATAACGCGTGCTTGCTGAATGAACGCGGCGCCTGTGAGTTTTTCGCGAGCAAGCTCGCTCCTACAAAAAGCCCTTAACGGACTGGCATTGGGGCAAGCCCGACTCCCACAGAAAAGCCTAGCTACATTCAGACCCGAAACTGATCCATCAACCCCTGCTGCTGGTTCGCCAGGCTGTTCAACGCCTGGCTGACCCGCGCCGATTCATTGGCCTGCTCCGACAACGATTCGGTCACATCGCGAATGGTCGCCACGTTGCTGTTGATCTCTTCGGCCACGGCGCTTTGCTCTTCCGCGGCGCTGGCGATTTGCAGGTTCATGTCGCTGATCACCGTGACCGCATCGCCAATCTGGCGCAAGGCGGTGACGGCCTGGCCGACCTGTTCGACGCTGCCCTGGGCCTGGCGATAGCTGTTGCCCATGGAACCGACCACATCGCTGGTACCGGTTTGCAATTGTTCGATCACCAGGCGGGTTTCTTCCACCGATTCCTGGGTGCGCCGTGCCAGGTTGCGCACTTCGTCGGCGACCACGGCAAAACCGCGGCCGGCTTCACCGGCGCGAGCGGCTTCGATGGCGGCGTTGAGCGCCAACAGGTTGGTCTGCTCGGCGATGCCGCGAATCACTTCAAGCACCGAGCCGATCTGTTCGCTGTTGGCGGCCAAGCCTTCAACTTGGGTCATAGCGGTGCTCATGTCGGCGGCGAGCTCGCCAATGTTGGCGGTGGTGCGGTCGATAACCGTCAAGCCTTGGCGAGTCGCCTGGTCGGCATCTCGGGCGGCTTGGGCCGCCTGGGCGGCGCTGCGAGCCACATCCTGAGCGGTGGCGCTCATTTCGTGGGATGCGGTGGCCACCTGATCAACCTGACGGTACTGCTGCTCCATGCCGGCGCTGGTTTGCGTGGCAATAGCGGCGGACTGGTCGGCGGTGCCGCGAGCGTCCTGCACCGAGCGTTTGACCTCGGCAATGATCGGCTGCAGCTTGTCGAGGAAACGGTTGAACCAGCCGGCCAATTGGCCCAGTTCGTCCTGTTTGGCATAGGCCAGGCGCCGGGTCAGGTCGCCTTCGCCGCTGGCGATATCCTCAAGCATGTGCGCCACGCCGAGGATTGGCCGGGTCACGCTGCGTGCCATCAGCCACACCAGGATCAAGCCGACCACGGCGGCCAGCAGGCCCAGGCCCAGTTCCAGCAGGGTGCCTTTGGCGTTGTCGGCGTCCAGCTGGTTTTTCAGCGCTTCGGCGGGGGCGACCAGGACTTTTTCAGGTACATCCAGCAATACGCCCCACGCCTTACCGCCGGGAATCGGCGCAAAAGGCGCCAGTACCTTGAGTTGGTGGTCGGTGCGCAGGCTGCGGGTCTGGGTACTGCTGGCCAAGGCACTGGTCAGCTGTGCGCCGCTGGCCGGGTCGACCTGCTCCAGGCGTTGGCTGAGTTTGCTGGCATCCGGGCTGTAGCCAGCCAATAAGCCAGTGGCGCTGAGGATGCTGACCTGGGTCTGGCCGTCGTACAGTTTCTGGCTGGCCTGTTGGCTGACCGCCTGCAGGCTGTTGAGGTTGATATCCACCGACAGCGAGGCGATGACTTTGCCATTGACCATCAGCGGGAACACGATGCTGGTCATCAGCACGTTCTGGCCGTCGATCACATAGAAGTAGGGCTCGATCACGCAGGGCTTGAGAGTCGTGCGCGGGCAGGTGAACCAGGCGTTGGCCTTTTCGCCGCTGGGGCCGATGGAGGTGTCGGCCATGTCGCTCTCGGGCAGCGCCATCGAGGTGATTTTCCCCGGTGTCGGTTGCGACCAGTACAGCGCGAAACGGCCTTTGTCATTGCTGCCCAGTTCCGCCTGATTGGCGAACAGTTCGTCCTTGCCGTCCAGCGCATTGGCTTCGAACACCAGGGACAGGCCGAGCAGGTCGGGGTTGGCCTGCAGGGCGGCCTTGACCTGGCGCGTCAGGTCTTCACGGGTGTCGAAGGCATCGAGAAAGCGCTTCTCGGCCTGCTCGCGCAAAAACAACACCTGGCGGGAAAAGCCATGGCCGTACTGGTAAGCATCCATGAACTGCTGGCGAATGCCCAGCGCTTGCACTTCGCCTTGGGCCTCGATGCGCGACTGGGCAGCTTCGTCGAGCATCTGCATGCTGGACGCCTTGACCTGCTGCGAGCTCTGCGCCATGCGATACAGCGACAGACCCACCAGCAGGGTCACGATCCCCAGCAGGCAGAGGCCCGCCAGCAGGGTGATTTTCCATTGAATGGAGAGCTGCCTGAGCGACATCGGGACATCCTTACCTGAAAGCACATAGAGACAGCGTATCGGCCAGTGCCGGTAATTCTTTATCTGTGCAGAGGGCTTTGCCTCACCACAGTTTTTGACATGACAGCCCAGCTCCTGCAAAGTGCGCGCCCTCTAATAAGACCTCTTTCAAGCCTGCACGCCGGCAGCTGTTCCCATGGGCCGCGCGCGGGCATGCCTGTCTTTTTTGTTTCTGCTTGAGGTAACCATGATTAACGCAGTCATCGCCGCGGTCGGCACCATGCTGGTACTCAGCCTGTCCCGCGTGCATGTGGTCATCGCCATTATCGTCGGCGCCCTGGTGGGCGGCTTGACCGGTGGCCTGGGTATCGAGGCCACGCTCAAGGCCTTCAACGGCGGGCTGGGCGGCGGCGCAACCGTGGCCTTGTCCTACGCATTGCTCGGTGCTTTCGCCGTGGCGATTGCCAAGTCCGGCCTGGCCCATGCGCTGGCGGACAAAGCCTTGCTGCTGGTGGACCGCCAGGACGCCAGCGGTGGCAACCACGTCAAATGGCTGCTGATCGGCCTGTTGTGGGTGGTGGCGATTGCCTCGCAGAACATCTTGCCGATCCACATTGCGTTTATTCCGCTGCTGGTACCGCCGCTGCTGTATGTGCTGACCAAGCTGCAACTGGACCGTCGCTTGATCGCCTGCGTGATGACCTTCGGCCTGATCACCCCGTACATGTTTCTGCCGGTGGGCTTTGGCAATATCTTCCTCAATCAGATCCTGCTGGCTAACGTCGCCAAGAGCGGAGTGGATATCAGCGGGGTCAATGTCACCCACGCCATGGGCCTGCCGGCGCTGGGCATGGTGGTCGGCCTGCTGGTGGCGGTGCTGATCAGCTACCGCAAAAAGCGTGTGTACGACCTGAAGAAAATCGAGCGTGTCGAGCAAGTAGCGGTGCAGTACAACCCGCTGACCCTGCTGGTGGCCGGCCTGGCGATCGCCTCGGCGTTCATCATCCAGTTGTGGCTGGACTCGATGATCATCGGCGCCCTGGCCGGGTTCCTGATCTTCTCGGTGTCGGGCATCGTGCGCTGGCGCGACACCGATGACCTATTCACCGAAGGCATGAAAATGATGGCGATGATCGGCTTCATCATGATCGCGTCCTCAGGTTTTGCCGAAGTGCTCAAGGCCACCGGTGACGTGAACTCGCTGGTGCAGGCCTCGGCAGCGTTCATCGGCCATAGCCGGGGCGTCGGCGCGTTGTTGATGCTGCTGGTGGGGTTGTTGGTGACCATGGGCATCGGCTCGTCGTTTTCCACGGTGCCGATCCTCGCGGCGATTTTCGTGCCGCTGTGTGTGCAGTTGGGCTTCAGCCCGGTGGCCATCGTGTGCATCGTTGGTACCGCCGGTGCCTTGGGCGACGCCGGTTCGCCTGCCTCGGACTCCACCCTCGGCCCCACCTCCGGCCTGAACATCGACGGCCAGCACCACCATATCTGGGACACCGTGGTACCGACCTTCCTGCACTACAACCTGCCGCTGCTGGCGTTCGGCTGGCTGGCCGCGATGACGCTCTGATCCAGGCGAGAACCTCTGTGGCGAGGGAGCTTGCTCCCGCTGGGCTGCGAAGCAGCCCCAAAAAAGCGTGCGGGCGCTGCGCACCCCAGCGGCAGCAAGCTGCCTCGCCACACAAGCTCGCTCCTACAGTAATCGCTCACATGGCCGTTAACCTCTCAAGTCGCCACTAACAAGAGAGAAAAGCCATGCGTCTGAGTTTGAAGGCCAAAGTCCTGGCCCTTGCTGTCGTGCCGGTGTTGTTGTTTGCCGTGGTCATCAGCCTGACCACCGTGTGGATTCTGCAGGGCCAGGCCCGCAACGAGGTGGATGAAACCCGTCAGCGCCTGCTCAACGACGCCAAGGCCACCCTGCAAAGTTATGTCGAGGTGGCCATGACCACCATCAAGCCGCTCTACGACGCGGCAGCCCCCGGCGACAGCGCGGCGCGGGCGCAGGTGGTCAAGTTGTTATCCAATACCAGCTACGGCAAAGACGGCTATTTCTTCGGCTACGACTCCGAAACCATCCGCCTGTTCAAGGGCAACAGCCCGGACGGCGTGGGCAAAAGCTTCAAGGACAACCGCGACCCCAACGGCGTCTACGTCAACCGCGACCTGGTGAAGGTCGGCAAGGACGGCACCCACTACCTGCAATACAGCTCGACCCAGCCCGGCCAGACCGAGCTGGTGCCCAAGCTCGGCTATACCGAGTATCTGCCCAAGTGGGACATGGTGATCGGCACCTCGGTGAACCTCGATGGCATCGACGCCCAAGTGGCGGTGGTGCAGGCAAAAGTCGAGAAGCGCATGCAAGGCGTGCTGTTGAGCATCCTCGGCGTGGCCGTGGTGGTGTTGCTGGTGATCGCCGCCGTGGGCATGCTGCTGGCCAATACCATCTTGCGCCCGCTGCACCTGATGAAAGCCAACCTCGATGACATCGCCGCGGGTGAAGGTGACCTGACCCGCCGCCTGGCCATCACCAGCCAGGATGAACTCGGCGACCTGGCCGGTGCATTCAACCGCTTTGTCGATAAGATCCACGGCCTGGTGCGCCAGATCACCGACATGACCGCCCAACTCACCGGGCTGGTGAGCCAGGTGTCCGACCAGGCCCAGCGTTCCGAACAGGCCATGGAACGCCAGCGCCACGAGACCGACCAAGTAGCCACCGCGATCAACCAGATGTCCTCGGCCGCCCACGAAGTGGCACGCAGTGCCCAAGGCGCCGCCGTCGCTGCGCAGCAGACCGACGCCGAAGGCCAGGCCGCCAAACGGGTGGTGGACGGTAGCATCGCGCAGATCCATGCGCTGGTGAACGACATCCGCAGCAGCGGCGTGTCCCTAGACAGCCTGCAGCAGGATGTGTCGTCAATCGTCAGTGTGCTCGGCGTGATCCGCTCCATCGCCGAGCAAACCAACCTGCTGGCGCTCAACGCTGCCATCGAGGCCGCACGGGCTGGGGAGGCTGGGCGTGGCTTTGCCGTAGTCGCCGATGAAGTGCGTGCCCTGGCCAGTCGCACCCAAACCAGCACCCAGGAAATCCAGGGCATGATCGATCGCCTGCAAAAAGGCACCGAGGCGGCCGTGGACGCTATGCGCCGTTCCAGCGATGCCGGCGACGGCACCTCGGCCCAGGCCAACCAGGCCGGCGCGTCCCTGGACACCATGGCGCAACTGATTGGCACCATCAACTCAATGAACGCCCAGATCGCCAGCGCCGCGGAAGAGCAGACCGCCGTGGCGGAAGAGATCAACCGCAGCGTGCATCAGATTGCGGTAGCGGTGGACAGCGTGGCGGACGAAACCCAGTTGGGCGCTCAGACGTCTCGCAGCCTGGCAGACCTGGGCCAGCGCCTCGGGCAGTTGGTAGGCCAGTTCAGGATCTGATCCATCCAACCCACGGCAGGGTTTAAACGTCGCGCATCAGCAGGCCAAAACGCAGGTCCATCTGCGCCGGAATCGGCACATACACCGTATGCCCGTCCCCCGGCGCCACCTCAATGCTTTCGCCCTTGGCGTTATGCAGGCTCGGCAAGTCAAAATGAAAATTGCCGGCGGGCGTCATCAACTCCAGGTGGTCGCCCAGCACAAAGCGATTCTTCACCTTCACTTCGGCCAACGCGCCACGTCGTTCGCCAGTCAGCTCCCCGACGAACTGCTGGCGCTCGGAAACCGAGCTGCCGTTCTGGTAGTTCTGGTATTCATCGTGCACGTGGCGGCGCAGGAAACCTTCGGTGTAGCCACGCTGGGCCAGGGACTCGAGGTTGGTCATCAAGCCGCGGTCAAACGCCCGGCCGGCCACTGCGTCATCGATGGCCTGGCGGTAGACCTGGGTGGTGCGCGCGCAGTAGAAGTGGGACTTGGTGCGGCCTTCGATCTTCAACGAATGCACGCCCATCTGTGCCAGGCGCTCCACATGCTGCACGGCCCGCAGGTCCTTGGCGTTCATGATGTAGGTGCCGTGTTCGTCTTCGAAAGCGGGCATGGGGTCATCGGGGCGATTGGCCTCTTGTAGCAGGAACACCTTATCGGTGGGTGTGCCGATGCCCAATGTGGGTTGATATTCATGGACGATATCGCCAGTGGCACTCTCCACGGCCGGCGTGGCCTGGTATTTCCAGCGGCAGGCATTGGTGCAAGTGCCCTGGTTGGCATCGCGTTTGTTCATATAGCCCGACAGCAGACACCGCCCGGAATAGGCCATGCACAAGGCGCCATGTACAAACACCTCCAACTCCATCGTCGGCACCTGCTGGCGGATTTCGCCAATCTCTTCCAGAGAAAGCTCCCGCGACAGAATCACCCTGCAAATGCCTTGTTGCTGCCAGAACGCCACGCTGGCCCAATTCACCGTATTGGCCTGCACCGACAGGTGGATCGGCATCTGCGGGAAGTGCTGGCGCACCAGCATGATCAGCCCAGGATCGGACATGATCAGCGCATCCGGGCCCATGGCGATCACGGGCGCCAGGTCCTTGAGGAAGGTCTTGAGCTTGGCGTTGTGCGGCGCAATGTTCACTACCACGTAGAAGCGCTTGCCCAGGTCATGGGCTTCCTGGATGCCGAGGGCCAGGTTGGCGTGGTCGAACTCGTTATTGCGCACCCGCAGGCTGTAGCGCGGCTGGCCGGCGTAGACCGCGTCGGCACCGTAGGCGAAGGCGTAGCGCATGTTTTTCAGGGTGCCGGCGGGAGCGAGCAGTTCGGGGGCAGTTATCGGGCGCATGGGTGTGGGTCGCAAAAAGGCGCGAGGGTAGTGCTGGAGCGATAACGGGATATTGACCCAGGTCTAAATAACGCGATCTATGCTTGTTCGATAAACAAGGGCACTCCCACGTTTGGCTGCGGACTAAGCAACAGGGCCGCCATCGGCCCTGTTTTTCTGACATGGACCGGACATGAATCAAACCAACCTGCAATTCAAAACCCTGTTGCTGCTACTGGCCTTGGTCACCGTGGCTTTTATCTGGATATTGCTGCCGTTCTACGGTGCGGTGTTCTGGGCGGTGATCCTGGGCATTATCTTTGCGCCGATGCAGCGCCGCCTGCAGCAACGTTTTAGCTGGAACCGCAACCTGACCTCCCTGACCACCTTGATGGTGTGCCTGGTGATCGCGATTCTGCCGGTGATCATCACCAGTGCTTTGCTGGTGCAAGAGGGGGCCACGCTCTACAAAAACATCGAGAGCGGCAAACTCGACGTAGCGGGTTATATCGAGCAATTCAAGAACGTTTTACCGCCGTATTTCCAGCAGTTGCTCGACCGTTTTGGCATGGGCAACCTCGAAGGGCTGCGGGAAAAGGTCGTCAAGGGCGCGATGCAGGGCAGTCAGTTCTTTGCCTCCCAGGCGTTCAGCTTCGGCCAGGGTACGTTTGATTTCCTGGTGAGCTTTTTCATCATGCTGTACCTGCTGTTTTTCCTGCTGCGCGATGGCCCGGAGCTGGTACGCAAGGTGCGCACGGCAGTACCGTTGGCCGAGCCGCAAAAGCGTCGCCTGCAGCTCAAGTTCAACCGCGTGGTGCGCGCCACGGTCAAGGGCAACGTGCTGGTGGCTGTGACCCAAGGTGCGCTGGGAGGCTTGATCTTTTGGTTCCTGGACATCCCGAGTGCCTTGCTCTGGGCCGTGCTGATGGCGTTCCTGTCACTACTGCCTGCGGTGGGTGCCGGGCTGGTCTGGGGGCCGGTGGCGGTTTATTTCCTGTTGAGCGGTTCGATCTGGCAGGGCGTGGTGCTGGGGCTGTTCGGGGTGTTCGTGATTGGCCTGGTGGACAACGTGCTGCGCCCGATCCTGGTGGGCAAGGACACCAAGATGCCGGACTACCTGATCCTGATCTCGACCTTGGGCGGCCTGTCGGTGTTCGGCCTTAACGGCTTTGTGATCGGGCCGCTGGTGGCAGCGTTGTTCATGTCGTGCTGGGCGTTGTTCGTCGAAACCAAGCCGCGGGTCAAGTTGCCATTGCCGTAGCTTTCAGGCCTCGAGCCTGAAGTCGGTTGCCATTCGGCGCTGTGTTTCGGCATCGGATAACGAAGTGAGCGGGCCGCTGATCGGCTCGCCATCGCGCACAACGTACCAGCAGGCGAGCAAGCCCAGTTTGCGCAGAGGGGCGGGGACGGCGCTGCCGATGACGGACATGATTTGAATAGTGGGCATAAGTACCTCCAAACGTTATGGAGGTCACCTTACGGTTTGCCGGTGCCTGGGAAAAATCACCTGGCTCGATAGTCGACATCAACGTCAGGCGTTAATCCACCACCTGGTCGAGCATGTTCACCACTTCGTGCTCACTGAGCAGGCCCTTGCGCACCAGGTTTTCTGCCAGCAATGCCAGGAACTTGGCGCTGCGATGGCCTTCAAGGTGCTTGAGTTCAGTCAAGGCGCTGTAGACCTTGCTGGAGGTGCAAAGGCCGGCGGTGCGGTGCGGGTTTTGTGTGGGCATGGTCAATCGTCCTTAATTGTTATTGGCTGGACTGAGTCGATAGTGCGACTGTTTTGTGACGCAAACATGACAGCGCAGCCCGTCATCGATCAAGAGGATATTTGACGCTTATCATGTGGGATTGCTGCTCGTACGTTGTTCTCACAGCGACACTGGCAGGACTAATCCGGACTTCCCAGGCAAAAAAAGGCCCCGCGTGTGGGCGAGGCCTGTGGCTGTCAACGGATTAAAACTTACCAACCATGGCGGTAGTAGCCGTGGGGCGGGCCGTAGTAGCCGCGAGGTGGCCCATAATAACCGCGAGGTGGCCCATAATAACCGCGCGGTGGGCCGTAATAGACGGGCGCCGGGCGGTAGTAAACCTGCTGTTGCACATACACTGGTGGCGGTGGCGCGTAGTAGACCGGCGGCGGCGCGGCATACACCGGCTGCGGCTGCACATACACCGGTTGTTGCACGTACACCTCACGCGGCTGGCTGGCAACCACAGAGCCGACTACCGCTGCGCCGACAAGCGCACCGAACACGGCCGGGCCACCCCAACCACCACCGTGGGCGGAAGCTTGGCCGGCCATCGCGAGTGCGCCGATAAGCAAGGCGATCCTGGGAAGTTTACGCATGATGGTCATTCCTCAATTAGCCCCTGCGCTTGTGGTCTGCAATCAATAGACTCAAGGATTGTCGCGGGGATACTTTTAAGACAACGTATTTCGAGAAAACAGCACGGCCAGTGAGTAAAGGTTGTGTAAGGTCTGTACCGATTTGCTTACTTCAAGGAGTTATCCATGCAGATGCACCCCAACAAGGACACCCAACTGTGCATGTCGCTGTCGGCGCGCCCTGGGAACTTTGGCCTGCGTTTTCATAACCACCTGTATGAACAGCTGGGTCTGAATTTTTACTATAAAGCCTTCAGCAGCCAGGACTTGCCCGGCGCGATCGGCGGTATCCGAGCCCTGGGTGTGCGGGGTTGCGGGGTGTCCATGCCGTTCAAGGAGGCCGCCATTGCCTTGATGGACGAACTCGACGATTCGGTTCAAGCCATCGACTCCCTGAACACCATCGTCAACACCAACGGCTACCTCAAGGCTTACAACACCGACTACATCGCCATCGAGCAATTGCTGAAAAAACACGCGGTGCCCAAGGACTCCAGCTTCGCCCTGCGCGGAAGCGGCGGCATGGCCAAGGCGGTCGCCAGCGCCTTGCGTGACGGAGGGTACGCCAATGGCGTGATCGTGGCGCGTAATGAGGTGGCGGGCCAGGCATTGGCCAGGAACCTGGGGTATCAGTGGCAGGCGGATCTGGGCAGCCTGCGGCCACAGATGCTGATCAACGTGACACCCATCGGCATGACCGGCGGGGTCGAGGCGGATGCGTTGGCGTTTGAGGCCGAGGCAATCGATCAGGCTGAGACGGTCTTCGATGTGGTGGCGATCCCGGCGGAAACGCCGTTGATCGTGCGTGGTCGTGCCCAGGGCAAGCGGGTGATTACCGGGCTGGAGGTGATCGCTATCCAGGCGTTGGAGCAGTTTGTGCTTTATACCGGCGTGCGGCCTACTCAGGAGCAGTTCGAGGCAGCGGTGGCCTTCGCCCGCAGCTAAAGCCTTGCACCAATCCACTGTGGGAGCTGGCTTGCCTGCGAAGACGGCCTCACAGTCGACACCGTAATACCGAGTACATATCCATTCCTGCGGTAACGGCTACTTAGGGTTCCGCTCTGACAGCGGCTCACTTTTGAAAAGCGCAAAAGTAAGCAAAACGCTCTTGCCCCACCACTCGGCACCTCGCTCAGGCTCGGTGTGCCCGAACGCAGGCTTGAATCCGTGGGCCGCCGCCACGCGCCATCCATGGCGCGGGGCGTCTAACCCGGCGTCCTGCCGGGTTACCCACGAATTCAAGCCTGCGTTCGGCCAGCGTGGTTTAACGGGGCGCCTAAGATCAAAAGCAGAGCAAGATCAAGAGCGGCTCGCTTCGCATCGTAGTTACCGTCGGCTGCTGCAACCTACAAAGTTGTGTCGATACCAATGGCTATCGCAGGCAAGCCAGCTCCCACATGTTTATCTGCGTTATGCCTGTTCCAGCTGCGCCAGCCGTTCTTCCAGTGCGGCAATCCGCGCTTCCAGCTCTTCAATCCGCTCCACCGAAACAGCCCCCGCGCTACGCTCTACCGGATTCCCCCGTGCGGTCATAATCGCTTCAATATCTGCCGGGTCCCCTAGTGCATGGGTATACCGGTCTTCCCGCTGCCCCGCCTGACGCGGCACCAGAAGCGCCAGCCCTCGTGCAATCAGGCGTTCGAGCTGATGCACAACCTGTTCGGCATCCTCAAAGTCATGCATACGCCCGCTGCGGGTGAGCAACTCGTTGACGGTCTGCGGCCCCCGCAGGAACAGCAGCCCGGTCAGGATCACCTGGGCCGGCACCAGTTCCAGGGCCTTGTCCACACGGTGCTCCCAGCGGTCGGCGCGGCTGCCCATCACCAGGCGCGTGAAGCCTTGGCCTTCGAGCGCGCGCAGGCTCTGGCCGACCTGGCCTTGGCTGAGGTTCATCACCGGCTCGCGGCTGGTCTTCTGGTTGCAGGCCAGCACCAAGGCGTTGAGGGTGAGGGGGTAGGTTTCCGGGTTGGTCGCCTGTTTTTCGATCAGGCAGCCCAGGATGCGGATTTCCGTGCTGTTCAGGCGCGGCTCAGGGGTGTCGGTGTCGTGCTCGGCGGTCATCGCGCTTTCCCTATGCAGTGAAGCCCCTTAGCCTAAGCTTGAAAAAATAAAAGACAAGCGCCAGGCATGGCTATAATCGCGGCTGGTTCCAACCCCGCCATTACCGTGAGACTGTCATGACTATTTCCCTGTACGCCGCTTCCATCCCGGTCTTCAAGCAAATGCTCAACGCCCTCAGCGATGTGCTGAACAAAGCTGAAGCCCACGCCAGCGCCAAGAACATCGAGCCCAACGCCTTGCTGCAAGCGCGCCTGTTCCCGGACATGTTCCCGTTGGTGCGCCAGGTGCAGATCGCCGTGGACTTCGCCAAAGGTGTGTCGGCACGCCTGGCCGAGATCGAAGTACCGAAGTACGAAGACAGCGAAGTCACCTTTGCCGACCTGCAAGCGTTGATCGCCAAGGTCCTGGCCTTTGTCGACACCATCAAGCCCGAGCAGATCGACGGCAAGGAAGGCATCGAGATCGTCACGCGCCCAGGCACCCCGAAAGAGAAGCGCTTCAGCGGTCAGTCCTACCTGCTGACCTACGGCCTGCCGCAGTTCTTCTTCCACGTCACCACCGCTTATGCGCTGCTGCGTCATAACGGTGTGGAAGTGGGCAAGCGCGATTACATGGGCGCGTTCTAAACCCGCACAAGCACAAAAAAGCCCGGTGCCGTTCTCTGCGAACGGCACCGGGCTTTTTTATGGGGCTGTGTTAAGCGGCCTGTTCTTCCTTGCCCAAACACGCCGCCGCGGTAAACAGCACATCGGTAGACGAGTTGAGTGCGGTTTCCGCCGAGTCCTGCAGCACGCCGATGATGAAACCGACGGCCACTACCTGCATGGCGATTTCACTGGGGATGCCAAACAGGCTGCACGCCAGGGGAATCAACAGCAGCGAACCACCCGCCACCCCCGATGCACCGCAGGCACACACCGCAGCGACCACGCTGAGCAGCACGGCGGTCGGCATGTCCACGGCAATGCCCAGGGTGTGCACGGCGGCCAGGGTCAGCACTGTGATAGTGATGGCGGCGCCGGCCATGTTGATGGTGGCACCGAGGGGGATCGACACCGAGTAGGTGTCTTCATGCAGGCCCAGGCGTTTGCTTAGTGCCAGGTTGACCGGAATGTTTGCCGCCGAGCTGCGGGTGAAAAACGCGGTGATGCCGCTTTCGCGCAGGCACATCAGCACCAGCGGGTAAGGGTTGCGACGCAGTTTCCAGAGCACGATGGCCGGGTTGATCACCAGTGCCACGAACAACATGCAGCCGATCAGCACGACCAGCAGGTGGGCATAGCCGAGCAGGGCGTCGAAACCAGAGGTGGCGAGGGTGGAGGCCACAAGACCGAAGATACCCAGCGGGGCGAAGCGGATCACCACGCGTACGATCAGGGTGACGCCGTTGGACAAGTCGTCCAATACCGTACGGGTGGTCTCACCGGCATGGCGAATAGCGATGCCCATGCCGATGGCCCAGGCGAGGATGCCGATGAAGTTGGCGTTCATCAGTGCACTGACCGGGTTATCCACCACACTGAGCAGCAGGCTTTGCAACACTTCGCCAATGCCCCCAGGAGCGCTCACCGTGGCGTCATGGGTAGCCAATACCAGGAACGACGGAAACATCATGCTGGCAACCACCGCAACCACGGCGGCGGCAAAGGTGCCGAGCAGATACAGGAACAGGATCGGGCGGATATGGGTTTCCTGGCCATGCTTATGGTTGGCAATCGAGGCCATGACCAGCACAAACACCAGGATTGGCGCGACAGCCTTCAGCGCCGTGACAAACACCTTGCCGATAAAACCGGTGGCGCGCGCGGCCTCGGGGAACAGCAGGGCCAGCACGATCCCGGCAATCAGGCCGATGACAATTTGGGAGACCAGGCTGACGCGCATTAAACGTTGCAGCAGGGAAGGGGCAGCAGTCATAAAGAGTTGTCTCTAGTTTTTTTAGTAGGGCACAGCATTGCAGGCAGAAAGTACTGTAGGAAGTAGGCGCGAAGTCTAGCATGCTGTAGGGCACGTCTCGTTTGCTGCGGCATTCCGTCACCCGTTTCAGCCGGGCTTGGTCAAATCCGGACATGTTCTGTTAAGATTCCCCCCTCTCATCTTTCCTCTCCGTCAGCGGGCCCTTCGGGCTGTCGTTGATGTCGTCGTTTCTGGAGTTTTCATGTTGTTTCCTATCCTGCTGCTGTCAGCCGCCGGTTTTACCGTGCTGACCACAGAATTCGTCATCGTCGGCCTGTTGCCGTCGATTGCTCGGGACCTGAACGTCAGCGTGTCCCAGGCGGGGCTGCTGGTGACGCTGTTCGCGTTCACCGTGGCCGCGTTCGGCCCGTTCCTCACGGCCTACTGCGCGCGCTTTTCGCGCAAGCGCCTGTTTATCAGCATCCTGATCATGTTTGCAGCGGCCAACACCGTGGCGGCTTTGGCGCCGAATATCTGGGTGATGGCCGTGGCCCGTTTGATTCCCGCCTTGGGCTTGCCAGTATTCTGGGCCCTCGCCAGCGAAACGGCGGTAGACATTGTCGGCCCTGAGTTCGCCGGGCGTGCGATTGAAAAAATCGGCTTTGGCATTGTTTGCGCCACCGTATTTGGTATTCCGGTGGGCACGCTGATTTCCGATATGTTCGGCTGGCGCACCGCGTTCGCCGTGCTCGCTGTGATTGCCCTGGCCAAGGCATTGCTGCTGTATCTCTATCTGCCGGTCACCCCGGCCAAGCACCAGCAGGGCAGTCTGCGTTCGCAATTCAGGATCCTGCGCAGCCCCGTGATGCAGGGGCATATCCTGCTGTCGATCCTGGTGTTCAGTGGCATGTTCACCGCCTATACCTACTTGGCAGATATCCTTGAGCGCCTGGCCGGGTTCGATGGTACGTTGGTGGGCTGGTGCCTGATGGGCTTTGGCGCGGTCGGGCTGATTGGCAACTCCCTCGGCGGACGCGCCGTGGATCGTCACCCATTGATCGCGTCCATGGTGTTCTGCGGGTTCATGATCGCGGGCATGGTGGCAGTGGTGCCGGCGATTCACTCGACCATCGGCCTGGCCGCGGCGATGGCGGTGTGGGGCGTGACCCAGGCGGCGATGTTCCTGGTCAGCCATGTGCGCTTGATGAAGGCCGCGCCCCATGCACCGGCGTTTGCCGCGTCGCTGAATATCGCCGGCGCCAACCTCGGCATTGGCCTGGGCGCGATGGTGGGCGGGCATGTCATCGACACTCTGGGCCTGGGCAGCCTGGGGTTTGCCGCTTCGGGGTTTATCCTGGTGTCGATCCTGCTCGCACTGTGGCTGATGACCGCCAAACCCACGGCGCTCAATGCCTGAGCGATCAGGGCAAAGCGGTAAACAACTCCCGCCGGGCACCCTCGGTAATGGCCACAATGCCGGGGTGCTTGACCTTGCGCTCCACTGAGATCGCATAAAACGACTCGGTCACCGCATCGGTCTGGCCAATCAGCGCCACGCCGTATTGGCGCACCACCTCGTCGGCGATCACGCTGGGCGCGATAAAAATCCCGCTGCCGGATTGCCCGAAGGCCTGCATCAAGGCGCTGTCGTCGAACTCGCCGATGATGCGGGGTTGAATCTGCTGTTCGGCAAACCAGCGCTGCAAACGGCTGCGCACCACGGTCTCAGCGCCCGGAATCAACAGCGGTGCGCCCTGCAAACACTGTGGGAAATCCCCCCCATGCTGGTCTGCCAACGCCTGGGTGGCGAAAAAACTGATGCCGCATTCTCCCAGTTTCTGGCTGTAGCCCTTGATGTCCAAGTGCGTGGGCATGGGGCTGTCGGAAATCACCAAGTCCAGGCGCTGGATCGCCAGGTCGGCCAGTAAACGTTCGAGTTTGTCTTCACGGCAGGTGATGCGGATCGGTTCGCTCAACTCCATGGTCGGCGCGATCAGCCGGTACACGATGGATTTGGGCACCACATCCGCCACCCCAACGCGGAACGGGATCTGCTGCTCGTCAGGCTGGGCGCGCAGCATCGCCTCCAGTTCATTGCCGGTCTGGAACATCTGCTCGGCGTAGGGCAGCGCCTGGCGCCCGGCTTCGGTCAGTTCAAGCTGGCGCCCGACCCGCTGAAACAGGGCAATACCGAAGGTCTGCTCCAACAGGCTGATCTGCCCGCTGATGGTCTGCGGCGTGAGGTTCAATTGCTCACAGGCGCGCACGATGCTGCCGGTCTTGGCCACCACCCAGAAGTAATGCAGTTGTCGATAATTGAGCATCACGGCCTACACTTCGTAAAAATCGAAGTATACGCGAGAAAAATACGAATTTTCCTGAACTGTTCGCCTGCATAGAATGCCTCGCTATCGAGGGGCCACTACTTGGACCCAAGGGTTCTAACGAGGAATACATCATGAAACTCAATTCCCTGGGCGCGGCGTCGTTGCTTGCGCTTTCATTGGTAGTGGTCAGCGGCTGTGATCAAGTCGAGAAAAGCGCGCAACAGGTGCTGGGCAAAGCCACCGAGTCGGCCAAGCAGGCCATCGACGACACCCACAAGGCCGCCGAGCAGGCATTGAGTGAAGCAACCCAGGGCTTGATCAGCCCTGAGAAGCAGGAAAAAGACGCCGAAAACGCTGCTGAATCCGACACCAAAGAAACCTAATTCCCCAGCACTACCACGTCAGGACTGACCTATGGATTACCTTCTACAACTGGCCGCCAGCCCCACCGCCTGGGTCGCACTGGCGACCTTGATCGTCATGGAAATCGTGCTGGGCATCGATAACCTGATCTTTATCTCGATCCTCACCAATAAACTGCCGGAGAAGCACCGGGCCAAGGCGCGGCGCATTGGTATCAGCATGGCGTTGATATTGCGCCTGGGCCTGTTGAGCACCATCGCATTCATCGTGCAATTGACGACACCGGTGTTCGAGGTTTTCGGCCAGGCGTTCTCGTGGAAGGACATGATCCTGATCGCCGGCGGCCTGTTCCTGGTGTGGAAGGCGACCACCGAGATCCATCACAGCATGGACCCGGAGCCTGAAGAGAAGGCAACTGTCAGCAACACCGTGACCATCGGTTTTGCCGCCGCCATCGGCCAGATCCTGATGCTCGACCTGGTGTTCTCCATCGATAGCATCATCACCGCCGTGGGCATGACCGAGCACTTGCCGATCATGATCATTGCCGTGGTGGTCTCGGTGATCGTGATGCTGGTGGCCGCTGAGCCGTTGGCCAAGTTCATCAACGACAACCCGACCGTGGTGATGCTGGCCCTGGGCTTCTTGATCATGATCGGCATGACGCTGATCGCCGAAGGCTTCGGCGCCCACGTACCAAAAGGCTACGTGTATGCGGCCATGGCCTTCTCGGCGGCGATCGAATGCTTGAACATCGCCCGGCGTAACCGGCACGCACGTTTGCTCGCTGCGCGCCAGTAACCGCTGAACAAACAGGCCGGCTGTGCTCACAAGAGCCCAGCCGGCCTTTTGCTGTCTGCTAGAATCGGCCCACTTGATAGCTTGAGGTCCCCCATGAACGAGCCGATTCGCCTTACCCAGTACAGCCACGGTGCGGGTTGCGGTTGCAAGATTTCGCCACAGGTCCTGGAAGTGATCCTTGCGGGCAGCGGTGCACAGAACCTCGACCCCAACCTGTGGGTGGGCAATGCCTCCCGCGACGATGCGGCGGTATACGCCATCGACGACGAGCGCGGCGTGGTGTCCACCACGGACTTTTTCATGCCGATTGTCGACGACCCGTTCGACTTCGGCCGCATCGCCGCCACCAATGCCATCAGCGATATCTACGCCATGGGCGGCGATCCCTTGATGGCCATCGCCATTCTCGGCTGGCCGGTCAATGTGCTCGCGCCGGAGATTGCTCGCGAAGTGATTCGCGGCGGTCGGGCGGTGTGCGACGCAGCTGGCATTCCGCTTGCGGGCGGGCATTCCATCGACGCGCCGGAGCCGATCTTCGGCCTGGCCGTGACCGGCATCGTGCAAAAGCGCCATATGAAGCGTAACGACACGGCTACCGCCGGTTGCCGCCTGTACCTGACCAAGCCCCTGGGCATCGGCATCCTCACCACCGCCGAGAAGAAGGGCAAGCTGCGCGAGGCGGATATCGGCCTGGCGCGTGACTGGATGTGCACACTCAACAAGCCGGGCAGCCGTTTCGGCAAGTTGGCCGGTGTGACGGCCATGACCGATGTCACTGGTTTCGGCCTGCTTGGTCACCTGATGGAAATGGCCGATGGCAGTGGCGTGACGGCCCGTATCGACTATGCAAAGGTTCCGCGCCTGCCGGGGGTGGAGTATTACCTGGACCAGGGCTGCGTGCCGGGTGGCACCTTGCGCAACTTCGAGAGCTACGCCAGCAAGCTGGGGCGTGTGCAGGAGCTGCACAAGCGCGTGCTGTGCGACCCCCAGACCAGCGGTGGCCTGCTGATCGCCGTTACCCCGGAAGGTGATGCCGAGTTCCACGCCGTGGCTGCCGAGCTGGGCTTGGCCCTTGAGCCTATCGGTGAACTGCTGGAGCGACAGACCAACGCGGTTGAGGTGATTTGATGGCGACGGACATCACCGATTACCGCGACATTTTCCTCAACGACCGGCCGATGATGGATACCCGCGCGCCGGTCGAATTCACCAAGGGCGCGTTCCCCGGGGTGATCAACCTGCCGCTGATGACCGACGATGAGCGCCAGCGAGTCGGCACCTGTTACAAGCAGCAAGGCCAGCAAGCGGCGATCGTGCTGGGGCATGAACTGGTGTCGGGGGCAATCAAGGCCGAGCGTATAGAACAGTGGGCGCAGTTTGCCCAGGCTAACCCCAATGGCTACCTGTACTGCTTTCGGGGCGGCCTGCGTTCGCAGATCGTGCAGCAATGGCTGAAAACCGAAGCGGGCATCGAATACCCCCGCGTCGGCGGTGGCTACAAGGCCATGCGTACCTTCCTGCTGGAAACCCTGGAGCAGGCGACTGCCCAGTGTGATTTCGTACTGCTGGGCGGCATGACCGGCACCGGCAAGACCGAAGTGCTCGGCCAACTGCGCAATGCCCTGGATTTGGAAGGGCACGCCAACCATCGCGGTTCCAGTTTCGGCAAGCGCGCCACGGCGCAACCCTCCAATATCGACTTCGAAAATCGCCTGGCGGTGGATTTGCTGAAGAAGCGCGCAGGTGGTATCGAGCAGTTTGTGGTGGAGGACGAGAGCCGCATGATCGGCAGCTGTGCGCTGCCGCTGCCATTGCACAAGGGCATGCAGACGTTTCCTATGGTGTGGCTGGAAGACAGCGTCGAGGGCCGTGTCGAGCGCATCCTGAAGGATTACGTGGTGGACCTGTGCGCCGAGTTCATTGAGGTGTTTGGGGAAACCGGCCAGCGATTATTTGCCGAGCGCCTGACCCAGAGCCTGGCCAATATTCACAAGCGCCTGGGCGGTGAGCGTTTCCAACGGCTGCAGGCGGTGTTGCAGGAGGCCCTGGCCGAACAGGCACGCAGCGGCGCAGTGGAGCTGCATCAGGTATGGATTGAAGGCTTGCTGCGTGAGTATTACGACCCGATGTATGCGTTCCAGCGCGAGAGCAAGGGCGCGCGTATCGAGTTTGCCGGGGAGCAGGGTGCGGTGGTGGAGTATTTGCGCGAGCGGGCGGCTCGGGTGGGGTGACCTTTCGGACGCCATCGCAGGCAAGCCAGCTCCCACCTTTTGACGTGTGAATACATACAAAGGTGGGAGCTGGCTTGCCTGCGATGAGACCCTCAGCCCCACTGAAACTCTAAAGAATCACCGCCCCAATCAACCCACACACCACCCCCACCAGCATGGTCAACCCGGCCACCGTCACCAGCACCCGCGCATCGAAATCCTTGCGCAGCATCAACAGCGACGGCAGGCTCACGCTCGGCAGGGTCATCAGCAAGGCCACGGCCGGGCCGGTGCCCATGCCCAGGGCCATCATGGTTTGTACGATAGGAATCTCTGCCGCTGTCGGAATCACGAACAGCGTGCCCACAATCGCCAGCGGCACCAGCCACACCAGGCTGTCGGCCATCGCCCCGTCCACATGAGGGAACAGCCACACCCGCGCCGCGCCGAGGATCAGCACCGCCAGGATATACACCGGGATAGTGCTCCAGAACAGCTGCCACAGCGTGCGTAACCAGCGGCTCAGGAACGGTTGCGACTCCACTGTGCTGACGTCGGCAACGGCTTCAAGTGCTGCTTCCGGCACCTGGTCTGGGCGCGCAATGCGCTGTGCCACCAGGGACACGCCCACCACCAGCACAATCCCCGCCACCAGCCGCAGCGCGGTGAAACCCCAGCCCAGCACAAAGCCCATGAACACCAATGTCGCCGGGTTCAATACCGGGTTGGCAATCCAGAACGCCAGCGCCGCGCCGACCGACACCTGCTGGCGGCGCATGCCCGCCGCCACCGGGGCCGCGCAGCAACTGCACATCATCCCCGGCAGGGCGAACAGCCCACCGCGCAGGGTCGAGCCCAGCCCGGCGCGGCCAAACAGGCGCAGCAGCCAGTCGCGGGGGATCAATACCTGCAGCAATGAACCGAGGATCACTGCCAGTACGGCGGCTTTCCAGATGGCCAGGAAATAGACCTGAGCATAGGCCAGCGCCGCCGCCAGAGGCGAGCTTTGCTGGTCATTGAGAATCGAGGCGCCAATGCTGTGGTTGTCGGCCGCTACAAACGCCTTTAGGTAGTAGGGCGACCACTTCACATAGTAGAGGCCGATGCAGGCCACCAGGAGAAACAGCGCAGGTTTGCACCAGAATGCCCAGCCGCGGTTGGGCTGGGTGGAAGCGAGGTTGGACATGGAGATGATCCGCAGGTGAGTCGATAGCCCGGCATCATACGCCCCTGCGGCCCAAGCTTCAGATATCTGCGCTGACCTGGGTCGGGTCCGGGCAGTTTTCCCCGCCGTTATTCAGCCCTTGCTTGTAGTTGCGGCTGAGCAGCGAAGCCTTGCCGTTGTGCCAGGTCAATGTCAGCACGTACAGGGAGTCGTAGTCATTTCCAGACCAATCATCGGTAATGGTGTGTTTTTCGCCGGCGGCTTCGCTGGCGACTTTGTTGATCAGTTCCGGCAAGTAACCATGGGACCAGGCCGTGTAGATGGTCGCGTTGCGGTACTTGTCCTCGACCAGTTCTTCGGCCAGGGCACTGGTGTCATTCGCTGAGAACTCGATATTCACCGGCAGGCCGAGCTTGATCGCGCTGGGGCTGATGGTGATCAGTGGGCGAATGTAGCTGTAGGAGTTATCCAGTTCGCCTTCCTCGACGTTACGCGTCGGGTTGGCAGCGAACACATAGTTGGCTTTGCCGAACTTTTCCGGCAACAGAGTCGCCAGGTTCATGGCGCGGTTCAGGCCCTGGCAATTGAGTTGGCCCAGGCCTCCGGCCGGTTTTTCGCCGTGGCGCAGGAATACCAGGGTTTGTACGCCATCGACCGGTTGCGCACGGCTTTCACGGGCGTCCAGGGCGGTGACGATGGCAGCGCTGACCAGCAGCAGCGGCAATACCATGTAGGAATAACGTTTGAGTCGTGGCACAAGGCGCAGAGGCTTGATCTTCATGATAGGTTCGAGTCTTCGTGCGTCGGGTTAAGGCGGACAAGCCCGGCCCCAGTGACGCATCAGCGTCCTGCGGTGTTCCCTGTCGATATAGCAAGCAGCCTCCATTCATTGTTCGGGCGCTCTTAAGAGTGCATTCGGGCGCTTTGGTTCGCCCACGCGGGATACTAGCTGGCAAATGTTGCGCAACGATGACCCATGCACGATGGCAGGCAGATGACTATCATGGGGACTTTCCGACCAGGGGGTTCTCGATGAACGCACTCGCCGCTTTCCCGATCAACAGCAAATGGCCCGCCCAGCACCCGGAACGCTTGCAGTTGTATTCGTTGCCTACGCCCAATGGCGTCAAGGTGTCGATCATGCTCGAAGAACTGGGCCTGCCTTATGAGGCGCACAAGGTCAGCTTCGACACCCAGGACCAGTTGTCTCCCGAGTTCCTGTCCCTGAACCCCAACAACAAGATCCCTGCGATCATCGACCCCAACGGCCCGAGCGGGCAGCCGTTGGCGTTGTTCGAATCCGGCGCGATCCTCATTTACCTGGCGGAAAAGACTAGCCAGTTGCTCTCCGAAGACCCGGCCACACGCTATGAAACCCTGCAATGGTTGATGTTCCAGATGGGCGGCATTGGCCCGATGTTTGGTCAACTGGGGTTCTTCAACAAATTCGCCGGCAAGGCGTATGAGGACAAGCGCCCGCGTGATCGCTACGCCGCCGAATCGCGGCGCTTGCTGGGCGTGCTGGAAAAGCGCCTGCTGGGCCGCACCTGGATCATGGGCGACGAGTACAGCATCGCCGACATTGCGATCTTTCCGTGGGTTCGCAACCTGATCGGGTTCTACGAGTCCGGTGACCTGGTAGGCATCACCGATTTCCCTAACGTACTGCGCGCGTTGGACGGCTTTGTCGCACGTCCTGCGGTGATCCGTGGCCTGAACATTCCGAGCTGATGCATGCCGACTTTCGATTTTCAACAACTGGACGTATTCAGCAGCGTACCGCTCAAAGGCAACCCCTTGGCCGTGGTGCTGGGGGCCGATAGCTTCACCGACCAGCAGATGGCGGACTTTGCCAATTGGACCAACCTCAGCGAAACCACGTTTTTACTGACGCCGCGCGACCCACGTGCTGACTATCGGGTAAGAATCTTCACCACCCTCAAAGAGCTGCCGTTCGCCGGGCATCCAACCTTGGGCAGTTGCCACGCCTGGTTGCAGGCTGGCGGCGTGCCACGTGGGGAGGAGATTATCCAGGAGTGCGAAATCGGCTTGGTGCGTATTCGCCGTCAGGGCGATGAACTGGCGTTTATCGCGCCGCCATTGCTGCGTGCCGGCCCGGTGGAGGCGCCGTTGCTGGAGCGCGTGCGCCTGGCATTAGGCCTGGCGCCCGAGGCTATCTTGCGCAGCCAATGGGTCGACAATGGTGCGGGTTGGCTGGCGGTGATGTTGGCTGATCGTGAGGCGGTGCTTGCGTTGCAACCGGACTATTCGCAAATCCAGGGTCTGGCCGTAGGGGTGATTGCCCCCTGCGACCCCACGCGTGACGCGGTGGACGCGCAATTTGAAGTGCGCGCTTTTGTCGCTGGCGATGGCGCCGCCGAAGACCCGGCCACCGGCAGCTTGAATGCCGGCGTGGCCCAATGGCTCCTCGCTGAAGGCCTGGCGCCCAACCGTTACGTGGTCAGCCAAGGCACGGCGATCGGGCGAGCAGGGCGTATTTATATCGAGCGCCAGGGCGATGAAATCTGGGTGGGCGGCGCGGTGGCGTTGTGTATCGAGGGGCGTCTACAGCTGTAGATCAATGAATTGTTACGCGCCTGGCAATACACTATTGGCCCCTCGGCGTTTGTGTTGCCAGGACTTGGGGGCATAAGCTTTCGCCCCAAAGTGTTCAGCCATTTTTCAGGATTGCCATGACCAGCCAGTTCCCCCAAGCCCGCCCACGTCGCCTGCGCCGCTCCCCGGAGCTGCGTGGCCTGTTCCAGGAAAGTGAGTTCACCCTCAACGACCTGGTACTGCCGATTTTTGTCGAAGAAGAAATCGACGACTTCGTGCCCATCACCAGCATGCCGGGTGTGTTGCGCATTCCTGAGAAAAAACTCGCCGGTGAGATCGAGCGTTACGCCCGCGCCGGCATCAAGTCGGTGATGACCTTCGGCGTCTCCCACCACCTCGACGCCAGCGGCAGCGACACATGGAAAGAACGCGGCCTGGTTTCGCGCATGTCCTCGATCATCAAGGACGCCGTGCCGGAAATGATCGTGATGTCCGACACCTGCTTCTGCGAATACACCGACCACGGCCACTGCGGTGTGATGCACGGTGCCCATGTCGACAACGACGCGACCCTGGTCAACCTCGGCAAACAAGCCGTGGCCGCCGCCCGCGCCGGCGCCGACGTGATCGCTCCTTCAGCCGCGATGGACGGCCAGGTCCAGGCCATCCGCCGTGCCCTGGATGATGCCGGCTTCACCCACATCCCGATCATGGCCTACTCCACCAAATTCGCCTCGGCCCTCTACGGCCCCTTCCGCGAAGCCGGCGGCAGCGCGCTCAAAGGCGACCGCAAAAGCTACCAGATGAACCCGATGAACCGCCGCGAAGCCGTGCGCGAATCGCTGCTGGACGAACAGGAAGGCGCTGATGCGCTGATGGTCAAGCCTGCCGGTGCCTACCTCGACATCATCCGCGACATCCGCGAAGCCTCGCGCCTGCCGGTGGCGGCGTACCAGGTGAGCGGTGAGTACGCGATGATCAAGTTCGGCGCACAGGCCGGGGCGATTGATGAGGATCGAGTGGTGCGCGAGACGTTGGGGTCGATCAAGCGGGCGGGGGCGGATTTGATATTTACGTATTTTGCGATGGATTTGGCGTTGGCGGGGATTTAAGGGCATCGCCTAACTTGTGGCGAGCTTGCTCGCGTGGGGCTGCATAGCGGCCCCGTATCTCGGCCAGAAAATTATTTAATGGCGTTCTTTAATGCTAAGGCAACATGGTTCAACCACGTTTTCCCATCATTCCATTCATTAGGGTAATAGTAATAACAGCCGATATCAGAGAGTAAGAACTCTTGAAGGTCTTGCTCCGTTTTTTTGGCTGATACTAGTTTTTCCAGCTCTAATAGCACTGTTGCTATCGTATCTTCAGACGATTCCGAGATAAAAAAATCAATTACTTCGTTTGCGCTTTTGTGATCATCAACCCAATCTTGATTGAAATACCCAGCAAGAAATTGCTGCAGCTCGGGGTAGTCTTTATTCATGGGTTTGGAAAGCCTGTGTGAATTCGATATCCAGTATGCATTTTTTGGTCTCTGCGAATGATTAAGTAAATTTCTTTTCCGGGTACAGGTGTCGTAGTGTTCTTTTTGAAACTTGTGCCTATTGGCTCTGGGGATGGTTGAGTGATGACTATCTGCTGGTTGTTTCCTTCCAGGAAGTCTTTGATTTTGTCCTGATTGTTATCCAGTACCTTTGAAATGGCGAGTTCAGCTGTTGCGCGATCATGAAAAGTAGAGGCTGCCGGGATATGTGGTTCCTGTCTCAAGCGGTCAAGCAATTGTTGATCAGTTCTACCGACATGCTTTTCCATAAGATGTCCTCCTGCCGCCTCATGTGCGGCTAAACCTCCTCCTGGAACGATTACGCTATAAGGCCCTTCGGGGCAGCTTGTTTTTTTACAGCTTAGTCCCAGCGGATCCACCCACCCCGTGGGATTGGGCACATACCGGTACCCATTGATCCCACCCGCCAACCTCACCGGGTCCGGTGTCAGGTAACGACCAATATCCGGATTGTAGTAGCGATGGCGGTTGTAGTGCAGTCCGCTTTCCGCATCGAAATACTGCCCTTGAAAGCGCAGCGGGTTGTCAATGTTGCCTACGTCGAGCCGGGCGATCTGGCCGTAGGCGCGGTAGTGGGCGGACCAGACGATTTCGCCCTCGTGGCTGGTCAGTTCCTGCGGGGTGCCGAGGTGGTCGAGTTGGTAGTGGTAGGGCTTGGTTTCTTTTGGGCCGAAACCTTCCAACAGGGCCAAGGGGCGGAAGCTGTCGGGTTCGTAGAGATAGCTGCGATGGCGCTCTGCGTGATGTTCGGCAATCAGCTTGTCGCCTTGCCAGAAAAACTCGGTGGTCTTGCCGTCTACGGTCTTGCTGATGCGCCGCCCAAACGGGTCATAGCGATAGCTGGCGGTTTCGCCGTTCGGTCTTGTGATGCTGATTAACCGATGCTGGCAGTCGTAGCGGTACTCAGTGACAAGTTGCTGGCCTTTGCCGCGTCGTTCGCGGATGAGGTTGCCGAAGGCGTCGTAGTCATAGTGCCGGTCGCCCTGGATCATCAGGCGGTTGGCCGCGACGATGTCCGGGCCGGGGCGGTCTTGCATCAGCAGGTTGCCGGCCGGGTTGTGGGCGAAGCGTTCCTGTACGTCCTGGGAGTGGTCGGCGCGGGTCAGGCGATTAAGCGGGTCGTAGCGGTAAAAGTGTTCGCCTTTGCGAGTGTCGAGCAGGCGGGTGAGGTTGCCGCTTTTGTCGTAGTCGTATTGGCGTTGGTAGAGGTAGTTTTGCTGCTGCGTAACGGCGTGGGCGTGCAGACGATTCTGGTCGTCGTAGTGGTAGTGGCTGAGCAGTTGGCCTTGCTGGCGCTGATGCTCGCGGCCGCTCTTGAACAGATGTGAGGTGAGCACTTCACCGTTGAGTTCGACGGTAGCGAGGTGGCCGCCTTTATCGTGGGTGAAGGTGAGGCGGTTGTTGTCCGGCAGACACAGGTTTTTCAGTTGCCCGCAGGCGTCGTAGCCGTAGCGCAGGGTGCCCCAGCCCTGGTGTTCGGCGGTGAGGCGGTTTTGGCGGTCGTATTCGTAGGCCAACGCCCAGTGGCCGTCCTCGACGCTGAGGAGGTTGCCCTGGCGGTCGTAGGCATAGTCGACAACGCTGGCATCGGGCAAGGTTTTTCGGACGAGGCGACCGGCGTGGTCGCGCTCGTATCGGGTGATTAGCTGACTGTTATCGTCGCCGTATTCAGTTTTTTCCTGCAGGTTGCCGTTGAGGTCGTAGACGTAGGCGGTGCGCTGGCCGTCGAAGCCGGTTTCCTGGCGGATCAGGCCGTTGGGGTGGTAGTCGAGTTGGTAGGTTTCGCCGGCTTCGTTTTCGATCTCGGTGAGCAATAGCCGAGCGTTGTCGTAGCGGTACTTGACCTGGGTGCCGTCGGCGTTGAGACGGCGGCTGATCAGGTGCAGGCCGTCGACGTATTCATAACGGGTGACGTGGCCGAGTTCGTCGCGTTCGGCGATGATTTTGCCGTAGGGGTTGTAGCTGAACTCCCTACAACCACCGCCTGGCTGGGTCAGTTTCAGCAAGCGTCCTGCGGCGTCCCACTGATACTGGATTAGTGCGCCATGCTCATCCTCACAGGCAACTTGTCGCCCCAGATCGTCATAGCGATAACGCTTGATTCCACCATTGGGCAATTGCTCCTCAAGCAACTGCCCACGTTCGTTCCACACCAGTCGATGGCAACTGTGATCCGGGTACCAAACTCCAGTCAGTTGCCCGTGCTTGTTGTAGCTGTAGTCAGTAACCTCTCCATCGGGATCGGTCCTACGCGTAACATCGCCCTGGTCATTACGCTCATACTTCCAGACCGCCTCCCCACGCCTGACAACTCGTACAAAACCGTTGTCATGCTCGTAGGACGTTGGCTCATCATCCCCCGGAAACAGCGCGACCAAGCGTCCGGCATCGTCGTACTGATAGGCCGTCACCGCGCCCATCGGGTCTTGCTCGACGGTCAGCCGGCCCTGGTCGTCGTAGGATTTAAAGTGCGTGGCGCCGTCCGGATCAATCCTCTGCACCAGCCGCGCCCGCTGGTCATGGACATACACCTCCTGGCTACCATCGGCGTTATGCACCGTGACACGCCCGTCATCGCCCCAGGCATAGCGCGTGTCCATCTGCGAAAAACTCGCCCAATGCCGCACGCAGCGCGCCGCCTTGCCCGCGTGTTCCCATTCCCAAAAGAAACTCGCGCCACCGGCCAGTTGGCGTTCAAGAATGACGTGCTGATCGTCGTACCGATAACGCTCGCTTTCCCCGACAGCATTGGTCGCGCAAACCAGTCGTCCGTGTTCGTCATAGGCGTAGGAAACAAGGTTCTGTTCGGTCTCCCACACGTAGGGCTCACGCCCTTTGGCGCGATGAACCTGGTAGTCCACCGCGACGATGCGGTCCAGCTCATAGTGCAGTAGTAGGGAACGACCAGCACCGTTATCCAGCCGCCCAATCCGTCCTGAGCGATCACGGCAAATGCGCAGACGGTTGTCATACGCATCGCTGATGGAAACCAAGACACCGTTACGAAAGTGATAAAACCGCGACGCCTGGGCCAGCACCAGTTCATCAGGAGCCGAGCCCAAGTAGATCGCTGCTTCCGCCAGGCTATTGGTAATCGCCGGTCGAGCAACTGAGGGCAAGGGCAGGGTGGTCGAGCGGTTCTCATGGTCGGTCCACACCACCGAATCGCCCGACACCACTAGCCGATGGGCCAGCCCATGACTCCAACCAAACCCCAACCCACAATCCACATCCACCGCACTGGTGCGATACAGCCGCGTCCACTCAAACGGCAAGATCCCATCCAGCGCGCCGTCGGTGAGGGTCAGCAATTCCTCGCCGGTGACCATCGACACCGGGCAACCGTGGGTGACGGTTTTATCCGCAGGCGCCGCCGCATCCCCCTTCGGGTTCGACGCCACAGCCGGCACATCATCGACAGGCTCCTGACGGACCAATGTCGTGCGCTGGGTCTTGCCGCGCACCATCGGCACCGCGTTCGAAACCAGCGTGTCGCCTGCCTTCAACGGCACCGCTGGCACCGCCTTGACCGGTGTTGCCGCACTGCTCAGCAACACCGGCTTTGCGGCCTCCACATGGGGCTCCAGCCGAGGCCCCGCCACCTGCTTGGCCAGCAATTCCAACAACGCCCGCGCCCGCCCGGATTTGACCTGACTGAGCACACGAGCCCCCAATCGCACCACCACGCCCATCGCACCCAACACGCGAATCAGCAGCAGATTGATCAGCACCTCACCGGTGATTTCACCCCACAGTTCCGCCATCTCCGGTGGCGGGAGCATGCGCATCCAACTGACCAGCGCCGACAGGTAGACAAACAGCAGCGGCTCATCACTGAGCACCAACAAGCCTTGGGCTATCGCATCACTGCCCAGTGTCAGCAGTTCATCGAGTTCGGTTTGAGAAAGGTATTGCAGCAGTTTTTCGCTGTTGGGCTTGAGGTCCGCCAGCAGCGCAGACAGCTCGCCAATGTTGTCCCACAGGCTGTAAAGCGCTTTGCCTAACCCACTGGCAAAAGCCGCTTCCAGCAAGCGGCGCCGCTCAAGCGGGCGGGCGTCTGCATAATTTTTCCACTGGTCCTGGAAGGTGTTGGTCCACTCTTTGCGCAGCCGGGCTTCCAACGCTGCGATCACTGATTGGTAGGACGCATACAGTGCTTTGAGGTGATCCTGGGAAACGTTGGGGTAGAAACTCACCCGGTATTGCTGGTTGCGATCACACTCGGTGACTTCAAGGATGCCACTCGGGCCGATGGTCTTATGGAGGGGATCACCCAGCGGGCCGCCGTTTGGATCAACGCGTTGCACGATCACCGGGGTGTTGCCGATGGGTACGAACCTCGTGCTCTGGAACATATGCACCAGGGTCAAGGCACCCGTGGCCTGGCAGGTGGCGACGGTGCTGCTGGGAAACAGGGAGCGATTGATCGGGGCAACCAGCGCGACGTCATCCCCGACCTTGAACACCTGTTCGACGTCCAGCGCGGAGAAGCTCCAAAAGCTTTTGGCCCACTCGTCAAAGGTGTTCAAGCAATCGCGAAAGTCACGGAAGACGCCCTCAACGTCGACCGTTTCCACGTTCATTGGCGTCAGCGCCAGCCTGCCAATGGCCGGGTTCAAGTGGCGGCCCCGTCAGCCGCACGCGTCACGAAAAAAACCATCTGCATTCCCTCGCACTGTTTGATCAGGCGAGGGACTTTGCAGAGGTTTGCCGGGGTGAGGAGTAGAGCTTATCCGGCAGTGGTGTGGGATGTTTCAGTTACTGCCAGGCACTGGGTTCGGCATGCCGACGAACCCCGGTTAGACTTACCTGTCGATATCAGCACTGCCCGGCCTGTCGTTAACCAAGGAAGCCTCATGTATTCAACCCGTCTGCTGTTCTGCCTTATTCCGTTGTTGGTACTGGCCGGTTGCTCCACTTCCCGTGGCCCCCAGCAGCCCGAGCGCAGTGAAGCCGAGGTGAAGGCGCAGATCGTGCGCCTGCTGCCGGCCAAGGTCGCGGACCGCAACGGCTGGGCCCAGGACATCTACACCGCCTTCGACACCCAGAAAATCTACCCCAGCACCGAAAACATCTGCGCGGTGCTGGCGGTGACCGAGCAGGAGTCCACCTATCAGGTCGACCCGCCAGTGCCGGGCATGGGCAAGATCGCCCAGGATGAAATCCTGCGCCGCGCCGGCAAGGTGCACGTGCCGGCATTCGTGGTGCGCAGCGCCTTGCAACTGCGCTCGCCCACCGGCAAAACCTACGCCGACCGTTTGAATGCCGCCCGTACGGAAAAGGACCTGAGCGCGATTTTTGACGACTTCATCAGCATGGTGCCCCTGGGCAATACACTGTTTGGCGGGTTCAACCCGGTACACACTGCTGGCCCCATGCAGGTCAGTATCGACTTTGCGCAGAAACAGGCGCGGGGTTATCCCTACACGGTGGACGGCACGATTCGCCGCGAAGTGTTCACCCGTCGCGGCGGCATGTACTTCGGCATCGCCCACTTGCTCGGTTACCCGGTGAGCTACGATCAGCCGCTGTACCGCTTTGCCGATTTCAACGCCGGTTGGTACGCCAGCCGCAATGCCGCGTTCCAGGCCGCTGTCAGCCGTGTTTCAGGCAAAGAGCTGGCGTTGGATGGGGATTTGATCCGCTATGGCTCATTGTTGCCCGGCACCACCGAGCTGGCGGTGCGTTCACTGGGGGCGAAGTTGGATATGCGCAACCCGAGCATCCGCAGCCAACTGGAGCAGGGTGAGCAGTTGGATTTCGAGGACACCACCTTGTACAAGCGCGTCTTCGCCTTGGCTGACCAGGCGGCCGGCAAGCCGCTGCCACGGGCGATCCTGCCGGGTATTGTGCTCAAGAGCCCGAAGATCACCCGCAACCTGACCACGGCCTGGTTTGCCAAGCGTGTGGATGAGCGCTACCAGCGCTGCATGAAGCGCTGATCAACTGCGGCGCTTGACGAACCGGCGCCACAAGCCCACCCACAACCACACCACCGGGAACGCCAGGATCACGAAGGGCAGCACATAGCTGGCACGTTCCAGGGCGTCTGCGGTGCCGTTCACCAGGTTGTCTCCCAGGTTGCTGAACATCCGGGTGAACCTTGACACCTGGTTGGCGCCGTCGGAGGAGCGGAAGTTCAAGGTCATGCGGTTGGTGTCGAGGCGGCGTTGCTGGCCGGCGGCAACCTGGGCCAGTTCCTGCAGCTCGTTTTCAATGCCGGCTTGCTCTTTGCTCAGGACGATCAGGTCGCTGACGGTGATGTTCTTGCGCTTGGCCAGTTCATCGAGGCGTTGCTGCTGGGCTTGCAGGCGGTCCTGGCGACGGCGCACATCCGCCACGGCATCGGCCAGGTCTTCGGCAGTGGTGATGCGCTGGCCGAGCTTACCGCCTTCGGCCGCCAGGGCGACCATCGGCTCCACACCCGTGGGCGCGATTCGCAGGATGATCTGGCCGCCTTGGCCGTCTTCGGTAATGCCAAGGATATTGCAGGCACCAAAGCGCGCCGTTTCACACGCCTCACGAGTGGCCTGCATACGCGGCGCAAGCAGGGCGCCGGGCAGGGCCAGGGTCAATTCATGCTCATAGGCCAGTTGCGCCCCGGCCTTGCCCTGTTCGCCATTGATGACGGTGGCGCGAGAGTGGTCCGTGGGGGAACAACCGGCCAAGGCCAGGCCGGCGAGCAAGATCAACAGCGGCGCGCGAAGCGGGTGGGAGTTGCCGTCCAGGTGGCGCATGGCGTTTCCTTGAAATGTGCAGGAGAAATTGGCCGAGATTAAAGCGGGTCTGGCCCATTAACGCAAAGCATTGCCCGGGATTTGCCCGGCTGATGGTGGTGGCTGTCGGGTCGGGGCTGGCGTACACCTCAGGCCTCACCCCAGGGAAGCATCCGCCATGAACGCTCAGACTGTCCCCCAAGGCTTTGTCCCGTTGCCGCGCAGCAGTCCGTTGCTGGAACTGCTCGGCCCGGCGTATTGCCGTGGCGAAGGTTTGCAATTGGAAGTCGGCTTGCGCGCCGATCATCGTCACGCCAATGGGCGCGGTACGGTACATGGCGGGGTGCTGGCGACGCTGGCCGATATCGGCATGGGGTACGCCATGGCGTTTTCCAGTGAGCCGCCGTTGCCGTTGATTACCGCCAGCATGACCGTGGATTACCTGGGCGCCGTGCAGGTAGGGGAGTGGATGGTGGTGCGTCTGGAAAGCCACAAGCGCGGACGGCAGATGGCGTTCGCCACGTTGAGTTTGCAGGTGGAGGAGCGGGTGGTGCTGCGGGCGAGCGCGGTGTTCGCGGTGCCGCAAGCTGACAGGCAGTGAGATCAAATGTGGGAGCTGGCTTGCCTGCGATAGCGGTGTGTCAGTTAGCAATGGTCTGACTGATAGACCGCTATCGCAGGCAAGCCAGCTCCCACATTTTGATCGAGTTCATTCAGGGGGATCGATAAAAGAAAAGGCCTGGCTTTTCGTGGAGCCAGGCCTTTTCTATGTTGCTCTATTGGCGTGGGGCTGCTACGCAGCCCAACGGGAGCAAGCTCCCTCGCCACAATAGCGATCCGATTCAGTTGCGTTCGAGCGCCAGGGCGACACCTTGGCCGCCACCGATGCACAGCGTTGCCAAACCTTTCTTGGCATCGCGCTTGATCATTTCGTGCAGCAGGGTCACCAGTACGCGGCAGCCTGAAGCACCGATCGGGTGGCCGATGGCGATGGCGCCGCCGTTGACGTTGACCTTCTGCGCGTCCCACTCCAGCTCTTTGCCCACCGCCAGTGATTGCGCGGCGAAGGCTTCGTTGGCTTCGATCAGGTCTAGATCAGCCAACTGCCAGCCGGCCTTGTCCAGGCAGCGGCGGGTGGCCGAGACCGGGCCGATGCCCATGATGGCCGGGTCGACGCCCGCGTTGGCGTAGCTGGCGATACGCGCCAGTACGGGCAGGCCGAGTGCCTTGGCTTTGTCGGCGCTCATCAGCAGCACGGCCGCAGCGCCGTCGTTCAGGCTGGAGGCGTTGCCGGCGGTGACGCTGCCGTCTTTCTTGAACGCAGGCTTGAGCTTGGCCAGGGATTCGGCGGTGGTGCCGGCGCGGGGTTGTTCGTCCACCGCGAAGGCCACCGGGTCGCCTTTGCGCTGGGGAATCAGGATTGGCGTGATCTCATCGGCAAAGCGTCCGGCTTCGATAGCGGCGGCAGCTTTTTGCTGGGAGGCGGCGGCAAAGGCGTCCTGGGCTTCGCGGCTGATGCCGTACTTGTCCACCAGGTTCTCGGCGGTGATGCCCATGTGGTAATCGTTGAACGCATCCCACAGGCCGTCGGTAATCATGCTGTCGATCATCTTCGCGTGGCCCATGCGCAACCCGGTGCGTGCGGCAGGCAGTACGTACGGGGCCAGGCTCATGTTCTCCATGCCACCGGCAATGATCACCTCGGCGTCGCCGCAACGAATGGCCTGGGCGCCCAGGTGCAAAGCCTTGAGGCCCGAGCCGCAGACCTTGTTCAGGGTCAGGCTCGGCACGGCATGGGGCAGGCCGGCAAGGATCGAAGCCTGGCGCGCCGGGTTCTGGCCGCTGCCTGCGGTGAGCACCTGGCCGAGGATCACCTCATCCACTTGCGCCGGGTCCAGGCCGGTCTGCTCCAGCAGGCGACGGATCACGGCGGCGCCCAGTTCCGGGGCCGGAATGTTCGCCAGCGAACCTTGGAAGCTGCCCACGGCGGTGCGGGTGGCAGCAACAATCACGACGTCTTGCATGGAATCTGTCCTCACTGGAAGTGCATTTCTGGAACGTGGTCCGGGACGATCAGTTTACCGGCGGTCTTGCTCACAATCTCTTCAACGCTGACGCCAGGTGCGCGTTCCTTGAGGACAAAAGCGCCATTTTCGATTTCCAGGTACGCCAGGTCCGTGAGTACACGCTTGATGCAGTTGGCACCGGTCAGCGGCAGGCTGCATTGGCTGAGCAACTTGGACTCACCGTCTTTGGATGCGTGAGTCATGATCACAATGATGTTTTCTGCGCCGGCCACCAGGTCCATGGCACCGCCCATGCCCTTGACCAGCTTGCCGGGGATCATCCACGAAGCGATGTTGCCCTGTACGTCCACTTCGAATGCGCCCAGTACGGTGAGGTCGACATGCCCACCGCGAATCATCGCGAACGACTCGGCGGAAGAGAAGATCGAGGCGCCGATGCGTGCGGTGACGGTCTGCTTGCCGGCGTTGATCATGTCGGCGTCGATGGTTTCTTCGGTTGGGAACGGGCCCATGCCAAGCAGGCCGTTTTCCGATTGCAGCATCACTTCCATGCCGTCGGGGATGTAGTTGGCCACCAGGGTCGGAATGCCAATACCGAGGTTCACGTAGTAACCGTCCTGCATCTCGCGGGCAACGCGTTGAGCCATTTGTTCGCGGGTAAGCGCCATGATTGTTTCCTCTTGTTGTTCTAGACGGGGATTATTTGCGGACGGTGCGCTGTTCAATGCGCTTTTCGAAGGTGCCGCAGATGATCCGGTCGACGTAGATGCCAGGGGTGTGGATCTGCGCCGGGTCCAGCTCGCCCGGTTCAACGATTTCCTCGACTTCGACCACGGTGATCTTGCCGGCGGTGGCGGCCAGCGGGTTGAAGTTCTGGGCGGTGTGACGGTAGATAACGTTACCGAAGTGGTCGGCTTTCCAGCCTTTGACGATGGCAAAGTCGCCGGTGATGGACTCTTCCATCAGATACGGGCGACCCTTGAATTCGCGGGTCTCCTTGCCTTCGGCAACGGGGGTGCCGACACCGGTGGCGGTAAAGAAGGCCGGGATGCCGGCACCGCCTGCGCGCATTTTTTCTGCCAGGGTGCCTTGAGGAGTAAGCACCACCTCAATCTCGCCGCTGAGCAGTTGTTTCTCGAAGAGGGCGTTTTCACCCACGTAGGAAGCGATCACTTTGCTGATCTGCTTCTGTTCCAGCAGCACGCCCAGGCCGAAGCCATCGACGCCGCAGTTGTTGGAAACCACCGTCAGGTCGCGGGTGCCTTTGCGCTTGATTTCGGCAATGAGGTTTTCCGGAATGCCACACAGGCCAAAACCACCGGAGAGCACGGTCATGCCGTCTTCCAGGCCTGCCAGCGCTTCTTCATAGGACGCCACGCGTTTATCGAAACCTGCCATATGCACCTCTTTTATTGTTTGTGGTCTAGCCAGTGAGTTGAGTGTTGCGCCAGCGGATTGATTTGTTAAGTTGTTTTTTAAGGTTGATTGATTTAGAAAACAGCATAGTCCAATCGTCGTCCGGAGCTGCGTCATGACCGTTAAACAGATGCGTGCCTTTCTCGCCGTCGCGCAAAGCCTGAGTTTTGCCGCGGCCTGCGAGCGTTTGCACCTCTCTCAATCGGCGTTGAGCTTGACCATCAAGGGCTTGGAAGAAGGCTTGGGCGGGCGCCTGTTCAGCCGTAATACCCGTAACGTCGCGCTGACCCCTGAAGGCGAGTCCCTGCTGCCCCTGGCCCGCCGGTTGATTGCCGATTGGGACAACGCCGAAGACGAACTGCGCCAGCGTTTTACCTTGCAACGTGGCCGCGTCACGGTGGCCGCCATGCCCTCGTTCGCGGGGAACCTGTTGCCGCCGATCCTGAAGATATTCCGCGCCCGTTACCCTCAGGTGAACGTGACGGTGCATGACCTGATCAATGAACAGGTGCTGGAGATGGTGCGCGACCGTCAGGTGGAGCTGGGGGTGGCGTTCGAGCCGTCCGATGGTTCGTCATTGGCGTTCACGCCGTTGTACCTGGATCGCTTTGTCGCCGTGGTCCCGGGGGATTCACCCTTGGCACAGCGTGCTGAAATCGACTGGAAAGCCTTGTTGGAGCAGCCGTTCATCACCCTGCAGCGGCCTTCCACTGTGCGAGTGATGCTGGAAGAACACCTCGGTGCCTTGCAGATGAAACTGCCCGTTGCCTTGGAAAGCCATCAACTGGCGACGGTGGGCAAGATGGTTGCCAGCGGTTTGGGGGTTAGTGCAGTGCCAGCGTTATGCGCCAGGCAGATGGAGGAGGCGGGAGCCCATTGCATTACCTTGACTGGCCCGGTGATCGAGCGACCGATTGGGGTGCTGACCAAGCCGGGGCATGAACTGTCGGCGGCGGCGCAGGTGCTGTTTGATATCTTTCGGGATGAGGCGGGGAAGGGCAGGTTTCCAACTTTTTAAATCAGTAAATACAAATGTGGGAGCTGGCAAGCCAACTCCCACATTGATTGAGTACTACCTAGTAGTAACGGTCGATCACTTTAACTTGCGAGCTGTCTTTGAAAGACGCCCAGGCATTGTTAAGTGTGTCGAACACTTGCTCGATAAAGTTGCGATCAGCGGCGGCCTTCTTGCCGACATAACCCTGGCCACGGCGGTACATCTTCAGGCGCGCCGCCAGCTCACGGTTGTTACGGTCAAACTCGGCTTCTTCGGTATGGGGCGCCAGGCAGTCAATTTGCACTTCGCCCGATTTGCCAATCCACAGGATATGGTCGTCGAGTGTGTCTTTCTGCGCTGCGAACATCTCAGCCAATTCATCGATAGTTGGTTGGTTGTTCAAATTCATGTGTAAGCCCCTTGACCAGTTGGCGATCTATCAGTTGATTCGTTAATACCAGTAAGTTGTCTCCGGTCACTAAAACCGGGCGTCAGCGACGGGCTGCCGAATACGGGCAGGGTCTTGAAGCTGATGCATGTAGTCTTGCTGATGAACTGCTACGCAATGCTCTGATTGCGAAGACAAGCCGCGTTTGAGCGCCTTGTACCTGTCCCTTCCGGGGCCGGTCACTTCATCAATCTGCCTTGTGGGCAGTGCACATCCGGAAAAACAGCTCGGCGGTCAGACGAGCCTGTTCAAAACGCTTGTTACCAACGCTCCCGATCCGGGAGACGTCTAGATCATGCAAGGACAAAAAGGTTACGTCAACGGTTATGTAGTGATTATTTTTGCTCACTACATAAATTGCCGTGGGGACGGGGGAATACGCGAAAACGTGACTTGGGCGTCATTTTCTGTGCGGTGGGTCGCGGGATTTTGGTGGCGGATTTACGCCGAACCCTGTGGGAGCTGGCTTGCCTGCGATGGCGGTGCGTCAGTGGGTACATGTATGCCTGACACACTGCTATCGCAGGCAAGCCAGCTCCCACATGTTGATGTGTCGCTATCTCAATCTCTCGGTCAATAAGGGTAACAGTTGCTCGCAAGACGCCTGGATCTTCACCTGCAACAACTCATCCCCCCGAGTCTTGCCCAGGTTGATGGCAATCACCGGCTTACCCTGTTCAACCATAGCCTTGCACAGGCGAAACGCCGAATAGGCCATCAGCGACGACCCCACCACCAACAGCCCTTCGGCATGCTCTACCGCCGTCATTGCTTTGAGCGCCGTCGCCGGCACGACGTTTTCGCCAAAGAACACCACATCCGGTTTCAGCCGTTCGCCATTGCAGTGCGGGCAGCGGGGCATCTGGAAGCGCTGTTCAAACGCCGGATCAAGCAAGGTGTCGCCATCCGGCGCTTGCACCGCATGAACCTGTGCCATGTGCGGGTTATCGACCTCCATCTGCCGCTGGATCACGTCGCGCTCGCTGCGCAGTTGGCAATCCAGGCACAGCACCCGATGCAAGCTGCCATGGAGCTCGATCACATCCTGGCTGCCGGCCTGGTCATGCAGGGTGTCGACGTTCTGCGTGATCAGCCCACTGATATGGCCACGGTGCTGCAGCGTCGCGAGCGCCAGGTGGGCCTTGTTCGGCTGGGCAATGCGCACCCGTGGCCACCCCAGCATCGCCCGCGCCCAGTAGCGGCGCCGCGCCTCGGGAGTGGCGAGGAACTCCTGGTACATCATCGGTGGCTTGCCCCGGCGTACACCTTCCCCGTCCCGGTAATCCGGAATACCCGAAGATGTACTTATCCCTGCGCCGGTCAGCACCAGGAAACGCCGGCCGGACATGGCCCGGTGCAGAGTATCGAGGTGGTCTTCCTGATGGTCCAGCGTGTCGAGCATGGGTTCCCCCTATTCGCCGCGGATGTACTGTTCCAGTTGCTGGATCAAGGCCGCTTGTTCGGCAATTGCTTCCTTGACCAGGTCACCGATAGACAGCAGGCCCAGCAGTTTGCCGTCTTCGACCACCGGCAGGTGGCGCAGGTGACTGTCGGTCATGATGTTCATGCATTCCTCGACACTCTTGTGAGTATCCACAGTGATCACCGGCGAGCTCATCACCTCATGGACCTTGGTGGTAACTGACGAGAGGCCCTTGAGCATGATTTTACGTGCGTAATCCCGTTCACTGATGATGCCGACCACCACGTCATCCCTGACCACTGGCAAGGCACCGACGTTTTTCTCCGACATCCGCACCAGCGCTTCAAATACGGTGTGGTCCCATTTGATCGTGTGGACATCCTGGTTTTTCTGGTCCTTGGCTTTCAGCAGTTGTGCAACGGTCTTCATGGCGGCCACTCCGGTGTTGTTGTTGGTAGTCCAGATCCCCTACAGAATCCTAGACCGAACCCGCCGGAGCAAGGGCCAATGCGGCGTTAAACCTGTCGAAAAACGTCATGTGCCAGTCTTTTTTGGTATTTATCCCGCATTTGCCGGCTTTTTTCCGCGCTTGGGGTTGGTGCCAGCTTTACGTGGGGCGGCCTTGCGCTTCTTTTTCCACGGCGTCGCACCTCGGCCAGCCGGGCTGGCGGGGCCAGTAATAGTCATGCGCATGCCGTTACAGCGTGCCACCTGCTTGCTCATCCACGCCGCTTGCTTGGCGACGAATTCCTCCAGGCTCATTTCGCCGCTTTGCACCATGTCCAGTGCCTGTTCCCAGATGGCGGTGGTGCCGGGGTCGGCGATAGCGCGGGGCACCGCGTCGATCAGGCTGAACGCGGCCGGGGTTGCCGACAGGGCCTTGCCGTTTTTCACCAGATAACCGCGATCCAGCAAGCCCTGGATGATCCCGGCGCGGGTGGCCTCGGTGCCGATGCCAGTGGTGTCCTTGAGTTTTTGCTTGAGCAACGGGTCCTCCACCAACTTGGCGACGTTTTTCATGGCCTTGATCAGGTCGCCTTCGGTAAAGGGCTTGGGCGGCTGGGTCCACAGGTCTTTGAGGTTGACCTTGGCCACGGCGTAGTCGTGGCCCTGCACCAGCGTCGGCAAAGCTTGGGGCGCAGGCGCTTCGCGACCTTTGGCGGGTGCCAGCGCTTCGGGCAAGGCGCGTTTCCAGCCCGGTTCAATAATGACTTTGCCCACCGCGCGCAACGCCTGGCCGGCACAGTCGAAATCGGCCTGGGTGCGGTCGTATTCATGGTTGGGCAGGAACTGCGCCAGGTAGCGCGCACGAATCAGCGTATAGACCGCACGGTGCTTGCCGGTCAGTTGGCTGACCTCCTTGCCGGCTCCGGTGGGGATGATGCCGTGGTGGGCGCTGACTTTCGCGTCGTTCCAGGCCCGCGAACGGCGCCGAGGGTCGATGTGCGACATCAGCTCGTTGACCGCCGTGTCCGCACGGCCCAGCGCCGCAAGGATCTTCGGCGCTTCACTGTGCTGGCTCAATGGCAGGTAGCCGCAATCGCTGCGCGGGTAGGTGATGGCCTTGTGGGTTTCGTACAGGGATTGGGCGATATCCAGGGTTTCCTGGGCACCCAGGCCGAGCTTCTTCGAACAGATCTCCTGCAAAGTGCCGAGGTCGAAGGGCAGGGGCGCCACTTCGCGCATGCGCTCGGTACGCAGCTTCACCAGCCGCGCCGTGGCGGCGTTGAGCATGGCGTCGGCGGTGTCCCGCGCCAGTTGCGGGTTGAGGCAACGGCCCTGGTCGTCACAGGCATCCTCAGGGGCGCGCCATTGGGCGGTGAAGGTGATGTGATCGTGGCGCAGGTCGACATCAATGGCCCAGTAGGCCACCGGCACGAAGTCGGCAATGCTGCGATCACGGTCCACCACCAGGCGCAGGGTCGGGGTTTGCACCCGGCCTACCGGGAGTACGCCCTGGTAACCGGATTGGCGCCCCAGCAGGGTAAACAGGCGGCTCATGTTCATACCTATCAGCCAGTCGGCGCGCGAGCGCCCCAGGGCCGAGTGATACAGGCTGAAGGTTTCTGCACCGGGTTTGAGCGCCGCCAGGGCCTTGCGAATGGAGGCGTCGTCAAGTGCCGACAGCCACAACCGCTGGATCGGCCCGCGGTAGCGGCAGTGTTCCACCAGTTCACGGGCGATCATCTCGCCTTCACGGTCGGCGTCGGTGGCGATCACCAGTTCCTGGGCTTCCCCCAGCAAGCGCTTGACGGCCTTGTATTGGCTGGCGGTCTTGGGCTTGACCAGCATTTTCCATTTATCCGGGACGATCGGCAGGTCGGCCAGCACCCAGCGTTTGTATTTGGCGTCGTAGGCATCGGGCGGTGCGGTCTCCAGCAGGTGGCCGATACACCAGGTGACCGTGACTCCATTACCCAGCCAGCACCCATCGCCGCGGCGGCTGGCGCCGAGCACGGCCGCGATATCCTTGGCCTGGGAGGGTTTTTCACAGAGGTACAGCCGCATGGTCATCACATCAGATCGGGTTGATGCCTTGCAGGATGCTTATTTGAAGGGGTTTGAGCAACCATTATCTGTATGGATGTACAGCAATTTGTGTGGGTGCCATACGCCGCTGTAGGAGCGAGCTTGCTCGCGAAGGTCGTTAACGATGACACGGGGCGCCTGGTGCCCCGCGTTGCTCTCAGGTTCTTCGCGAGCAAGCTCGCTCCTACAGGGCAGAGGTATCAGTTGTTTTCGATATCCACATGCCGGGTTTCCTTGAGGCAGAACAACCCGACGATCAGGCTCACGCCCGTCACCACCACCGGGTACCACAACCCATATAAGATATCGCCGGTGTACACCACCAAGGCAAACGACACCGTCGGCAGGAACCCGCCAAACCAGCCGTTACCGATGTGGTAGGGCAGGGACATCGAGGTGTAGCGGATGCGCGTCGGAAACAGCTCAACCATCAGCGCTGCCAACGGCCCGTAGCACATAGCAGCGATGAAGATCAGCACCACGATCAGCACCACCACCATCAGCTTGTTGACCTGGGCCACATCCGCCGATGACGGGTAACCGGCCAGGGCCACGGCGCCACGCAGGGCCGCTTCATCAAAGCCGTCGATACGCACATCGCCCACGCTCACTTGCACCGGGCTGCCCGCAGGGGCGGCGGCGCTGCTGTAGGGCAGACCCTGTTTGACCAAGAAGGTCTTGACCTTGTCGCACGGGCTGTCAAAACGGGCCTTGCCCACCGGGTCGAACTGGAAGGTGCAGGTGGCCGGGTCGGCCAGTACGGTGATCGGCGCCTGTCGGCTGGCCTGGTCCATTGCCGGGTTGGTGTAGTGCGCCAGGCCCTTGAAGATCGGGAAGTACAGGGCGGTCGCCAGCAGCAGGCCGAGCATCAGCACTGGCTTGCGCCCGACCTTGTCCGACAGCCAACCAAACAGGATAAAGAACGGCGCGCCAATTACCACGCTGATGATCAACAGCATATTGGCCAGGGCCGGGTCCATGCGCAGGAATTGGGTGAGGAAGAACAGCACATAAAACTGCGCCGCGTAGAAGGTCACCGCCTGCCCGCCGTTGATACTGAACAGCGCGATCAGCACCACCTTGAGGTTTTCCCATTTGCCGAAGGACTCGCGAATCGGCGCCTTGCAGGCCTTGCCTTCCTCTTTCATCTTCAAGAAGGCGGGCGACTCGTGCAGGCTCATGCGGATCCAGGTCGAGATGCCCAGCAGCACGATGGAAAACAGGAACGGAATGCGCCAGCCCCACACTTCGAACTGATCGCCGGTGAAGTAACGGCAGGCCAGCACCACCAGCAGCGACAGCAGCAGGCCGAGGGTGGCGGTGGATTGAATCCAGCTGGTGTGCAGGCCGCGCTTGCCCGGTGGCGCATGCTCGGCCACGTAGGTAGCAGCGCCACCGTACTCACCGCCCAGCGCCAGGCCCTGCAGCATGCGCAGCACAATGAGGATGATCGGCGCAGCAATGCCGATGCTGGCGTAGGTCGGCAGCAACCCGACACAGAAGGTTGCCACGCCCATCAGGATGATGGTCACGAGGAAGGTGTACTTGCGCCCGATCATATCGCCCAGCCGGCCGAACACCAGCGCACCGAATGGCCGCACTACAAAGCCTGCGGCAAAGGCCATCAAGGCAAAGATAAACGCCGTGGTGTCGTTGACCCCGGCAAAGAACTGTTTGCTGATTACCGCCGCCAAGGCGCCGTAGAGGAAAAAGTCATACCACTCGAACACCGTCCCCAAAGAGGAGGCGAAGATGACCTTTCTTGATTCGTTGGCGGTACTTGCACTGGCCGCCGAGCCCAGGGGTTGAGCATGTTCTGACATCGGGTGTCCCTCACAGTGATTATTTATTGTTGTTCCACTGTCGGCGCTGACCTCGGCGCCGGTGTTTTTCAACTTCATATAGCGTTAATGGTTACGCGGGGTGCCCTGTGGTGCGCGGGGCTGGTGGGTTTTTCGCGAGCAAGCTCGCTCCTGCAGTGTTGGGTGACAGGATCAGCTGCGCGGCCTTCTCCGCGATCATCAGCGTGGGTGAGCAGGTATTGCCGGAGGTGATGCGCGGCATGATCGACGCATCGGCAATGCGCAGGCCGGGAATGCCGTGTACGCGCAGCTGGCTGTCGACCACGGCATCTTTGTCATCGCCCATGCGGCAGGTGCCCACCGGATGGAAAATCGTGGTGCCGATCCGTGCAGCGGCCTCGTGCAGTTGTTCTTCAGTTTGCAGGGTTTCGCCGGGCAGGTATTCCACCGGTTTGAACTGGCTCAGGGCCGGAGCGGCGACGATGCGCCGGGTCAGGCGAATAGCGTCGGCGGCCACGCGCAAGTCTTCGGGGTGGCTGAGGTAATTAGGTTGTATCAGCGGCGCATCCGCCGGGTTGGTCGAACGGATATCCACCCGGCCGCGACTTTGCGGGCGCAGGTCGCAGACCGACGCGGTAAATGCCGGGAAGCCGTGCAACGGTTCGCCAAAGCGTTCCAGGGACAGTGGCTGCACATGGTATTGCAGGTTGGCCGAGGTCTGCTCCGGGCCGGAGCGGGCAAACGCGCCAAGCTGGCTGGGCGCCATCGACAGCGGGCCGCTGCGGTCGTACAGGTAGCGCAGGCCCATGCCCATCTTGCCCCACAATGTGCCGGCGATCTGGTTCAGGGTGCGGGCATTTTCCAGCTTGTAGATCAGGCGCAGTTGCAGGTGATCTTGCAGGTTGCCGCCAACGCCTGGCAGCTCGTGCACCACGTTGATACCCAGCGGCTTGAGCACATGGGAAGGGGCGATCCCTGAGCGTTGCAGAATGCCCGGCGAACCCACCGAGCCGGCGCACAGTACGATCTCTTTGCGCGCCTTCCAGCTCAGTGCCTGGCCGTGTTGGCGTCCCAGTACCTGCGAGGCACGACCGTTTTCCAGTAGCACACGCTCAACCTCTACCTCAGTCAGCACGGTGAGGTTGGGGCGCTGGCGGATCGGCTTGAGGAACGCCTTGGCCGCATTCCAGCGCACACCGGCTTTCTGGTTGACCTGGAAGTAACCGCAGCCCTCGTTGTCGCCCTGGTTGAAGTCATTGATATTGGCGATGCCGCTTTGGGCAGCCGCCTCACGAAACGCATCGAGGATCGGCCACGACAGGCGCTGTTGCTCTACGCGCCACTCACCGCCCTCGTTGTGGAATTCAGAGCTGCCGGCAAAATGGTTTTCGCTCTGTTTGAACAGCGGCAGTACGTCTTTCCAAGCCCAGCCCGCGTTGCCCGCCGCCGCCCAGCCATCGTAGTCCTGGGCCTGGCCGCGCATGTAGATCATGCCGTTGATGGACGAGCAGCCGCCCAGCACTTTGCCCCGTGGGTAACTCAAGGCGCGCCCCTGCAGGCCGGCTTGGGGTTGGGTCTTGAAGCACCAGTCGGTGCGTGGGTTGCCGATGCAGAACAGATAGCCGACGGGGATATGGATCCAGGGGTAGTTGTCGCGGCCACCGGCTTCCAGCAGCAGGACACGGTGAGCCGGGTTGGCGGACAGACGATTGGCCAGCAGGCATCCGGCAGGGCCGGCGCCGACGACGATGTAATCGTATTCAGCAGTTGCATTGGGCATCTGGGGTCTCGCTTGTTTTTCTTATTGGGCCCATCCTAGTTGTTAGTTTTCGTCTTAAAAATGTTAGTTTTTACCCACCCGCTGTGCGTTTTTAAACAGCGCCGGCGGGCCCAGGCTCTGGAGGCGATATGTTCGACTGGAATGACCTGCGGTTTTTTCTCGAGTTGCAGCGCAGTGGCCGCCTGCTCACCGCCGCTCAACGCCTGAAAACCACGCATGCCACTGTGGCGCGGCATATCGACGCCATCGAGAAAAGCCTCGGCACGGCGCTGTTCGTACAGCACGCCCAGGGCTATGAACTGACTCCTGCCGGCGAAGCATTGCTCAAACATGCCGAAGCTATGGAAAACGTGGCACTGCTGGCCGAAGACGAGCTCACCCACTCTGCAGCGCCCCTGGGCAAGATTCGCCTTGGTGTAGCCGAAGGGCTGGGCGTGATGTTTCTGGCCGCACGCATGGGCGGGTTGTTTGAACGCTATCCAGGTTTGGAGGTGGAGCTGGTCGCGGTGCCGCGTTTCGTCAGCATCCTCAATCGCGAAGCGGAGATCAGCATTCACTTGGAACGCCCCAGCGCCGATCAACTGGTGACGCGCAAACTCACCGATTATCGTCTGGCGCTGTACGCCAGCCGTGCCTACCTGGCGCGTAACCCGCCCATCGAAAAACGTGAAGACCTCTCTGCCCATGCCTGGATCGATTATGTCGATGACCTGCTGTTCAGCCAGGAATTGAAGTTCCTCAACAGCTTCTGCCGTAGCCCCCGGGTGGTGTTCCACAGCACCAGCGTGATCGCCCAGCACCAGGCGGCGCGTTCGGGGTTGGGCATTGCGGTGTTGCCATGTTTCATGGCGGCTGGGGATGGAGAGTTGGTGCCGTTGCTACCGGCGGAGGGTATCCAGCGCAGCTATTGGATCAGTTCGCGCCGGGAGCTGCACAAGTCGGTGCGGTTGCGGGTGTTGTGGGATTATGTGGTGGAGCTGTGCGCAAGGGAGCAGGGCTTGTTGCTCGGCGAATCCCGCTGACACACACGGATTAAAATGTGGGAGCTGGCTTGCCTGCGATGGCGGTGTGCCAGTCACCGATGGGCAAGCTGACCGGCCGTCATCGCAGGCAAGCCAGCTCCCACATTTGGATCGTGGTGTGTCAGGGACAGTCTAGAACTTTACTACCTGATGCACCTGCTCGGCACAGGCCCGGGCCTCTTCAATCATCTTTCCGAACGCATCGCTGGTGACTTCGGCATGGGTCAGCCAGCGCTTTTTCTGGCTCAGGCGATAGTGATAGCGCAGCGAGCCGTCCTCCAGTTTTCCGTCCAGGTCGAGGTCGTACCAGGGCGAGCGTACCTTGCAGCCGGGGATGGCTTTTTCCATCTTCCCGCCTGCCAGGGTGTAGGTGTAGTCATAGGTTTCAGGATTGCCCAGGTAAAGGTCGGCCTGTTGCCCCTGGCGGCGATAGTTGATGTAGCCCTCCCAGCGGTCTTTCAAGGACGGGTCGGTGTAGACATAGTCATTGGCCAGTTTTTCCAGGGCGCGCTGATCGTTCATGCGGGCGGTGACGCTGTAGCCGTCATGTACCACAAAGCGGGTGGGTTCGCGGGTGATCTGGCAGTCGCTGATATCGTTGCCGAAGTTGGCGCAGATGTTCTGGTCGGTGGCGGTGGTGCCTTGCTGGCGGTCTGCGACGCTCAGTTGCATCAGCGGCAGGCGGCTGAAGGTAATGGTCGCCTTGACCGCGCCATCTCCCTCTTTGCCGTACTGCACCTGTTTGTCCAGGCGTATCGAGACTTCGGGGCGCTCCAGTGGGATGTGTTCTTCGCGCACCTGGCCCTGCGCATCGTTGACCAACACCCAGCGGTCCTGAATATCGGGCATGGTCTGGCCAGGGGCGAAGACCGGGTTGGTCGGGTCAAGCCACCACACCTGGCCATTCACTTCGGCACGCACGATGGCGTGGTTCGGCGCCTGGGTGCCAGGAATCAGCAGGGCATCGACCACGTCACCACGGCTGACCCACGCGGTCTCAGCCTTGATGCCACTGGCCTTGAGCATGGCCGTCAGCAGCGTCGCCAGGTCCTTGCAGTCGCCGTAGCCGTGCTGCTCGATTTCCGCCAGGCTGAACGGCACATAGCCGCGCTCGGTCGCGCGCCAGTCACCCAGGTAGCGGTAGTGATCATTGATGTGCTGCATCATTGCCGCGACTTGCTCAGCTGGCGCCAGGCTGCGTGCGGCGGCCACGGCGGCGGCGGCTTGCGCCGGCAGGGTGGCGCCGAGGATCTGGTTGTAACGCTGGGCGAAATCACCGAAGTACGCCTGGCGGTCCACGGCGCTGCCCACTTCCAGGCGTGGGACGCGCAGTAGTGCGGCGGCGGAGGATTCATTGATGTAGTTGAGGTAGGTCGGGGCTTTTTGCACCACATCCAGGGTCTTGCCGTTGCTCGAAGGCGTTACCTTGAAACCGTCGAACAATTCACTTCGCCACTGGATCGGCCGTTCGGCGGTAAAGCGCGCCTTGAAGCGATCGCGGCGGGCTGAGCTGGGCCCGAATTTGAGCACATAGTGGAATTGGGTCATCAGCGGTTTGGCCGGGTAATGCTGGCGTACCGTGTAGCGGATCTGCGTGCCCACGCGCAGGTTGGGGAAGGCCAGGGAGGTTTGCTTGTCGCGGCTGAAGCCTTGGTCCGGGTTGGGTGCGCTGCGGGTATCGATTTGCGTGGCGGCCAGGGCGACGGGCTTGGCGCCAGGCTGGGTGGACTGAGCGCTGACCACTTCAAAGGTGTCGGCTTCGGAGTAGTCGAAGTCGATGCGCGAAAGCATTTCGCGGCCGTTGGCCTTGAGGATCGTGTAGCGGTAAGTGGTGGTGCAGTCGGTGCTGGCGTCGCGGTTGAAGTGGCAGTGCAGCTCGGTGTCACTGGCCAGCGGGGCTTCGGCTATGGGTTGCAGGGCTGCGCTGACGGAATGGGAAACCAGCCCCAGGCTGATGGCAATCAAAGGGCGGTGAAACGAAAAACGGTACATGGGCGCCTCGGGTGACACATTGAAACAGCTACCCGGCGGGTAGCGAGAAGGCGCCGGATGATAATGGATCTCAACGGCAAAGGCCAGGATTGTTCGACAATTCATCGGGCTGAAAGGCCCGTGCTAGAGCCTTTTTTTTGATTTGTGTCAAGGTTTCAGCAGTTCGAACTCTGCACTGGCCAGGCGTTCACCGTTGATCAAAACATGTATCCGATGCGTGCCGGGGTAGTGCTTGCGCGTGGTCAATTCGCGGATGTGCTGCTCGCGGTTGATGGTCTGCCGTTCGCCGGCGCCCAAGGTAAAAGCCTTGAGCTTGAACACTTTGGATGCGCTGTGGCCAGCGCTTTTTACGTAGTCGATGGCGTAGTCCACCACCAGTTTTTGCGCGTGGTTGGCGGTGGATTCCAGCTGGAATGACAGATTGATCCGCTCGCCCAATCGGATCACGGCGGGGGTGACGCTCAGTCCACGGATCGTCACCTCAGCCTTGGCTCCGGCCCCCATGATCGTCAGCGCGCGGGTGTCGCCTTGCTTGATCAAGCTGCGCAACGCATGGCGAGCGATCCAGGCGGTGTGGGCGTTGGCCAGGTTCCAGCCTTCGATCACGTTGAGCACCCAGTCGGGGTGGTCCTTGGTGATGTCATTGAGGTGGTTGGCCACCGACTTGCGCACATAGAGGCTGCTGTCGGCCCTGAGGTTATCCAGGATCGACGCACATAGCTCGGGGTTGGCCTGCACGTTGGCGAGGCGAAACGACCAAGGCAGGCGAGGGCGTGAGCCTTCACTGGCCAGGCGGCGTACGTGTTCGTTGCCATCCAGCGACCATTGCTGCATCACTGCCAAGGTGCGCTCGAAGTCGTGCAGTAAGAAGTGGCGAATGGCGAACTCGGCCGAACCAAAGGTGGTGAAAAACTTCAGCGCGGCCATTGAACGTTTGAAATCACCCAGGCCATAACTCGCCACGTAATGCGCCAGGAACAGGCTGACAAAGCCGCTGTTGATGCGCGGTGCCAGAGCGTAAAGCAGCTTGAGGGTTTGCGCATAATCCAGCGGGATCACCGCGTGCAGGCTCTCGCTGACCCGGGCCATGCGTTGCATCACCGATAACTCGGCCAGCCCGACGCAAGCGTGCTGGAGAAAACCCTTGGCGTCGAACGCCGGGTACACCACAGTCATTTCGGTGGCGATGTGTTGCAGGCGTTCGATGTTGAAGATTTCCTTGAGGGCCGGGGCGGCTTGGTCGCTCATCTGCATTTCCATGGTGGGGTCAGAGAAACCAGCGATATTCTCGCGCATGGATCTCTTGTTGAAATGCCAGGTGATCCTGGCGTTTGTTCTCGCAATACACTTCGACAAATTCCGCGCCCAGCTTGTCGCGCAGTATTGGTTGCTGCTGCATGGCACGCACGGCGTCGAGCATTTCCACCGGGAAATCGGTGCCGCTGTTGCGGTCTTCGTTCAATGGCGCGATGGGTTCGCGCTTGGCATCAAGCCCGTGCTCCAGGCCCACCAGGATTGCCGCCAGCACCAGGTAAGGGTTGGCATCGGCGCTGGCCAGGCGGTGCTCGATCCGCAGGTTGCGCGGGTCGGAATCGGGGATGCGCACACAGGCATCGCGGTCTTCAAAGCCCCAGCTCGCCCGTGTCGCAGCGTTGACCGTGCCGCCCAGGCGACGGAAGGCGTTGTGGTTGGGCGAGAAGATCGGCATGCAGTGGGGCAGCAATTCCAGGCAACCGGCTACGGCGTGGCGCAATGGCTGCTGCTGATGGGCCGCTAGCAAGTTATTGCCCGCTGCGTCGTAAAGGCTGACATGCACGTGCATGCCGCTGCCGGGAAATTGCAGATAGGGTTTGGCCATGAAGCTGGCGCGGTAACCATGCTTGAGCGCAACGCCACGGGTGCTGCGGCAGAACAGGGCGGCCCAGTCGGCGGCGCGCAGGCCGTCATCGCAGTGGCCGAAGTTGATCTCGAACTGGCCGGGGCCGATCTCGGCGGTGATCACCGTGATGTCGATGCCTTGGTCCTTGGCGGTTTGCGCCATGTCGTCGAGCACGTCGCTGAAACGCGACAGCCGTTCGATATGCAGGTTGGGCTGGTCGTCGGCATCCCCACTGAGCGGGTCGCGGGCGAATTGCGGCAGGCCGTTTTCCAGCTGTTTATCGAACAGGTAGAACTCCAGCTCAAACGCCACCACGGGATGAATGCCCTGATGCTGCAAGCGTTCCAGGACCTTGGCCAGGACTTCGCGGGGTTCGAACTCGATGGGCGCTTCGGTGCCGTCCGAGGTGATGAGCATTTGCCCCAATGGCTGCGACTCCCAGTTCACCGGTTTGAGCGTGCCGGGTACCAATCGGCGATTGGCATCCGGGTCGCCATCGTTGAAGCAGTAGTCGCCAATCTTGAACAACCCCCCCTGGACCCCCAGCAATACCGCATTCTGCGGCAGCTTCAGCGGGCTGCCAGCGGCGACTTTTTCAAGCATCTCCACGGGGTAGCGCTTGCCGTAGAAATGCCCGGGAATGTCCAGGGCGATCAGGTCGACATAGCGCACGTCGGGGTGGTTCTGGCGAAAGCTGCGTACTTCGGCCAGCAACGTGGAGGAATGGCTTTTCACGGGTGCAGCTCCTAGTTGTAAACCCACAAGACGCGGGCGGGCAGGTCGGTCAGGTTGGCGTAGCGGCAGTGGGCGAAACTGGCGAGGTGGAAACTGTCGCCTTCGTAGAGGGTGACCGCATCGGGCTCACCTTCAACCCACAGCGTCAGCTCGCCCTCCAGCACAAATCCGGCCTGTTCGGCACGGTCGCTCATGCTCTGTTCGCCGCTGTTGGCACCGGGGGCCAACAGGCTGTCAAGCATCGAGAACGCACCGTTCATGCTCGGCGACACCAGGATGTCGGTGATGCCATTGGCGTAATACACCGTGCGCCGCTCGTTGGGGCGTGTGACCCAATCCACCGCCTTGGGTTTGGGCAGGCTGTAGAAATACGTGGTGGGCACGTCCAGGGCGTGGCTGATGGCGGTCAGGTCGGCTACGGTGGGTTGCGACAACCCACGTTCCACTTGAGACAGAAAGCCCACCGAGCGCTCGATCTTTTGCGCCAATTGCGCCAGGGTGAGTTTCTTGTGCTTGCGCAAGTCATGGATCAGGGTCGCGAGGGTGGCGAGTTCTTGTTGCTGGTTCATGAAATTTAATTCGAATAATTTCATGAAAAATTACACGATTATTTTCACGCTCGCAAACCCTATGCACAAACCCTTGTGGCGAGGGAGCTTGCTCCCGCTGGGCAGCGAAGCGGCCCCAACCCATTCACCGCATGCGTTCAGTGGATGCGCGGTGTGGCTTTTTGGGGCTGCTGCGCAGCCCAGCGGGAGCAAGCTCCCTCGCCACAAAGGATTGGGAAATATGGGGAAACTGTATTGGGCAGGGACATCTCAGGTGCCTGCTAGGTTGAATGGACCATTCAACCATTCAGGGGAGCAAAGGATTGCTTCACAAGCCCAACTCTCATTTGTTGCGACGTGGCCGTTATTCGGAACCTGATCGAGCTTATTTGGTGACTGCCGTGGTTTATCAGCGTCGTCCGGTATTTGCCGATCTTTACCTGGGGCGGCTATTGGTTGCCGAGCTCAAACGAGCCCATGACCTTGGACCGGTCAACTCGCTGGCTTGGGTCATTATGCCGGATCACCTTCACTGGTTATTTGAATTGCGAGGCGCGACGCTGTCTGAAGTGATGAAACGGGTGAAGTCGCGCAGCACACTGACCATCAACCGAGCCCGTCGCACGCACGGTGCTTTTTGGCAGTACGGCTATCATGATCGTGCGGTGCGGGCCGATGAAGACCTTATCAAGGCTGCTCGCTACATCATCGCCCACCCACTGCGAGCCGGACTGGTCGAGCATGTTGGCGCCTACTCGCTCTGGGACGCTGCCTGGCTATAACGGTGTACCCCCCCTGTGGCGAGGGAGCTTGCTCCCGCTGGGCCGCGAAGCGGCCCCAAAAAGCCCGACCGCGTACCCACTGAAAACATGCGGTGAATGGGTTGGGGCCGCTGCGCAGCCCAGCGGGAGCAATCTCTGGCCGCAGGGAAATACGGCTGAATGATTACGCGCCGCCGCGGTCGGAATCTGGGTACGCACCATTAATTGAAGGAGCACCCATGAAGTCGAAAACCTTAGCCGCTTGCCTGCTGGTCGCTGCCAGCTTTTTCTCCGTCAGCGCTGTAGTGCAGGCCGGCGATACCCCTCAGGAAACCGTGCAACCTTCAAACATCAACGCTCGTGATTTGAAAGAAGGCGACCGCGCTCCGGATATCCTGATGCGCAAGGAGTCGGCCATCAGCGATTGGAAAAAGCGCGGCCTCAAGCAGCCCGAAGAAGAAAGCCAGTGGGCGCGCGTAGGCGACAAGTACGTCCTCCTCAAGACCACCAACGGCACCATCCTCGAGATTACGCCAGTCAAGAAATAATCCGGCCGGGGCACCTGCTCGTTTCATGTTTCTTGCGTTAAGGTAACCGACCGCAATGGTCGCGTTACCTTTGAAGAACGAGAGCAGGATGCTTGCCACCATCAGAAACTACCCCCGCACCGTGAACCTGTTGCTGTGCGCCACGTTGCTGCTTACGCTGGCCAAGGCCATCACTTTTCCTTATCTCGTGATCTACCTCACCAGCCATTTCGCCTTGGACATTACCCAGGTCGGCCTGGTAATCGGCAGTTCGCTGATCGTCGGTTCGCTACTCAGTGTCTACGGTGGTTTCCTGGTCGACCGCATCAATAGCTATCGCCTGTTGCTCGGCTTGAGCCTGATGTTTGTGCTGGGGTTTATCGGCACGGTGCTGGCGCAAAATATCTGGTCGTTCTATGGCTGCCTGATCCTGATCAACCTGGCCTACGCCGTCATCGATATTGCGGTGAAAGCCGGCTTCGCCAGCCTGCTACCCGAAGACGCGCGCAGCGAGGTGTTTTCCATCAAGTACACCCTTACCAATATCGGCTATGCCGTGGGGCCGTTCTTTGGCGCGATGGTGGCCAAGCTGGATATCAGCCTGCCGTTTATTCTGTCGGCGCTGTTGGGGCTGGGGTTTTTTCTGCTGTACGGGCGCTGGGGTGACCGTAACTTGGCCACGGTGGACGCCACGCAAAAGCCGCTGCCGTTCCTTGCCGTCGCCCGCGTTTTGCTGCAGGACCGTCGCCTGGTGTGCTTCACCCTCGGCGGTTTACTCAGCGCGGTGGTGTTCGGCCAGTTCACGGCCTATCTGTCGCAATACCTGGTGACCACCACGACCGCCGAATACACCTACACGGTGATCAGCGCGGTGCTGACCACCAACGCCGTGCTAGTGATTGCCTTGCAGTACTTGATTGGCCGGCGCATCTCGCACCGTTACCTGAGCCAGTGGCTGATCGCTGGCTTGAGCATGTTCATGCTGGGGTTGATTGGCTTCGGGCTGTCCACCAGCGTGGTGGGCTGGGTGCTGGCGATGGCGGTGTTCACCGTCGGGGAGATCATCGTGTTTCCGGCCGAATACATGTTTATCGACCGAATTGCCCCGGACCACCTGCGGGGCATGTATTACGGGGCGCAAAACCTGTCCAACCTCGGTGCGGCGCTGGGGCCGGTGCTGTGTGGGCTGGTGTTGGCCAGCCTGCCGGCCCATTACATGTTCTACATGCTGGGGGCGTTTATCGTTGCCGGCGGGGTGTTTTATTTCATGGGAGCGGCGATAAAGGCAAATCATCCAGCGTGAGCTTGCCGACGTTGTTGCTTTGCAGCTCGTAGCGCAATTCATCCACCATTTTCGCTACTTCCTGCGGGGTCTGCAGGCGGTTGGTGCTGATGCCAGTGACCACCAGGTCGACGCGGCCGGTCTCGGCATCGTAGACCTTGAGGGTCAAGGACGCGTCCCGGCACAGGGTGAATTCGCACGTCAGCGGTGACAGGCCTTCTTCGATGCAGTTGCGCAGCTGAGAGAGGGTAAACATGCGGGTTCCTTCTAGGCATAAATACGATCCCTTGAAGGTTATTGCTTGCACCGCCGCTCAATAAGGCGAATTCGCACTAGTCGCACTAGTGCATTTGCAGGGTCAGGGTTTGTTTTTCAGGCGCAAATCGCTGGCAAACAGCCCGCGTTCACGGGCCCAGACGATCGCTGCACTACGGCTGTGCACCCCCAGCTTGGAATACACCGTGGCCACATGGTTGCGCACGGTGTTGGGCGCCAGTTTCAGGCGCGAGGCGATTTCTTTGTCCGCCAGGCCCTCGCAGATCAGGCCCAATACATCGCGCTCGCGAGCGGTTAGGTCGGTGAAGGAAACATTCGGCAGGTTGGGGCTGTTGACGCTCTTGGCGTTGGCCAGCTTCTCGATCAGGGTCTGGCTGAACCAAGACGCGTCCTGCATGACTTCCTCAATGGCCGCCACCAGTTCCAGCTCCGAGCGTTTGCGCTCGGTGATGTTCATCAGCACCATCAGGTAGCAGGGCACGTCCTGGATAATCACGGTGTCGGCGGATACCACGCAGTCGATCACCTCGTTGCCTTTCTTGCGCACCTTGAGGTCCTGGCCTTCAAGGTTGCCGGCTTTTTCCAGGGTGGCGAACAACTGCGCGCCGGCCTGGGGGCTGTCGATGAAGTTGATGTCTTCGATGGATTTGCCGATCAATTCCTCGCTGATGTAGCCGGTGATGCTCATGAAGGCTTCGTTGATGTCTACCACCTGGCGGTTGTCGGCACTGCATACCAGGGTCGGTACGGGCGTCAGGCGGAAGGATTTGGCGAAGCGTTCTTCGCTCTGGCGCAGGGCGATCTCGGCTTTGCGCCGAGGCTCCAGGTCGGTGAAGGAAAACAGCATGCAGTCTTCCTCGTTCATGTCCAGCGGTTGGCCGGCGACGATCACCAGTTTGCTGCCACCTTCGGGCAGTCTCAGTTCGGCCTGCATCTGCGGGATGGTCGCGCCTTCGCCCAGGCGCTGGATCGCCAGGTCCTTGCGCTCGGCCTGTTCCAGCACATCCAGTTCATACACGGATTTGCCGATGACCTGGTCGCGGTTGTAGCCGGTCATCTCCAGAAAACCCTGGTTGACCTTGATGTAGCGCAGGTCGCTGAGGCGACAGATCACCGCGGGCGCCGGGTTGGCGTTGAAGGTTTTCTCAAAGCGTTGTTCGGCGCTGGCCCATTCGGTGGCGTCGCTGAGGATCAGTACCAGCAACTCAGGTTCACCCTGGGCATCGGTCAGCACCAGGCTGCGCAGGCGATGTACCCAACTGCGGTGTTCGTCGTCGGCGGGTGTGACTTCCACCACCACATCGCTGAACTCTTCGCCGGCAGCCACGCGGCTGAGTGGGTAGCTTTCCAGTGGCAAGGGATGGTTGTTGCGATAGCGCAGGGCAAAGCGTTTGGCGTACGCCTCGGTATTGGCGCCCAGTTCCTTGACCTCGCTGACCCCATGCATGGTCAACGCCGCTTCATTGGCCCAGAGAATGGTCTGGTCGACCTCGGCCAGAATCACACCGTCGGACAGTCCCGAGATGATGGTCTGCAGTTGGCGGCGGTTGGTTTCTTTGGCGAGAACATCCTGGGTCATAACGTCTCCGATTAGGGCAGGGCAAGGCACATTGGGTTACGACATCCTGGCTTCAGGATAGTGCAGAGTAATTGCCCATGGGGCAGTGCGAATGCACCAGATCACCTGGTGCATATGGGCCAGGACTGAACGTATGTCGTTTCGCCACACTCACACCCATCAAGGCGCATTGCCTTGCTCCTCAATTTGAAAAGGACCTTTGTATGACCACTGTCTATGAAACCAATCGATCGCTGTTTCGAGTGTCGTGGAGCTCGGTACTGGCCGGTAGTGCAATCGCACTGGTCACCTACCTGGTCTTGAGTGTGTTGGGCACCGCCATTGGCGCCAGTGCCGTTGACCCGATGGAAGCGGGCAACCCGTTGAGCGGTTTTGGCACGGGTGCGGGTATCTGGCTGTTTGTATCGACACTGGTCGCCATCGCGTTGGGCGCGTTCGTGGCCGGCCGCACCGCGCCGGATCGTGGCGGCCTGCATGGGGTGCTGACCTGGACCTTGACCACCTTGCTCACCACTTGGCTGTTGGCGGGCCTGGCTTCCAGCGTGGTCGGTACGGCCGGCAACGTGGTGGGTAAAGGTCTGTCTGCTGCGGGCAGTGGCATTGCTGCCGCCGCGCCAGGGATTGGCAATAGCATCAAGCAACAGTTGAACGAGCAGGGCATCGAGCTGGACTGGAACAGCCTGCAAGGCCAACTGGATACCTTGCTAAAGCAGAGCGGCAAGGCTGAACTGGACCCTGCCAATGTCGAGCAGAAAGCCGATCAGGCAGCTGCCGATGGCAAGCAGTCGGCTACCGATGCAGCGACCAATCCTGCCCAGGCCGGTGATGAGCTCAAGCAATGGTTCGAACGTGTGAAAGCGTCCGGCGAGCCAGCATTGAATGCAGCGGATAAAGAGGCGCTGGTCAACATCGTCGCGGCCCGCACTGGCAAGAGCAAAGAAGAAGCCACGCAGATCGTCGACAACTATGCCCAGGCTTATCAGCAAGCCATGCAAAAGGTCGATGAGCTGAAAAAACAGGCTGAACAGAAAGCCCGTGAAGCCGGTGAAGTCGCTGCCAAGCAACTGTCCCGCGCGGCCTGGAGCACCTTGGCCATGCTGCTGTTGGGTGCGGCGTTGAGCTTCTTTATTGGTCGTATCGCGCTGACTACCCGTCGCGTGCCTTTGGCTTAAAGATGTCTGCGGCAAGGACGCCGCCTGTGTGAAGGGGTAAAATGCTGGCATTTTACCCTTATCCCACAAAGGTGACCCTTGAGCGCAGGCAAAGCCGTCGGACTGTTATTACTCACTTCCCTGTTGGCGGCGTGCGGCACCTCGCCGCCACGCACGCCCAACGACCTCTGCGGTATCTTCCGCGAAAAAGACGACTGGTACGACGCCGCCAAGGTCACGCAAAAGCGCTGGGGCGTACCGATCCAGGTGCCGTTCGCCATCATGTATCAGGAGTCGGGCTTTCGCCACGACGCCAAGACCCCGCGTAAATACCTGCTGTGGATCATCCCTTGGGGCCGCGTCTCCACCGCTTCCGGCTATGCCCAGGCCAAGGATGAAGTATGGAACGACTACCGCAAAGCCACCGGCCGCAGCGGCGCTGATCGCGAAGACTTCGACGACGCGATCGACTTTATCGGCTGGTACATGGACAAGACCTACACCATCAACGGCGTCTACAAATACGATGCCTACGGCCAGTACCTGAACTACCACGAAGGCTGGGGCGGCTACCGCCAGCGCACCTATGCCAGCAAAGCCTGGCTGCCGCCGGTAGCGAGCAAGGTACAGGCGCGTTCGCAGATGTATGCGCGCCAATATGCCGGGTGCAAGGATGAGTTGGGGCGCGGGTTCTGGAGCCGGTTCTGGCATTGGTTGTAAAGGGTCGACACGGCGACCTCTGAATGCATGCAGATTCAATGTGGGAGCTGGCTTGCCTGCGAAAGCGGTCGTGCAGTCACAGGTGCATTGACTGACACACCGCCTTCGCAGGCAAGCCAGCTCCCACATTGGATTCTGACGCGGCTGTATGCATTCCAGCGAACGGTCCACCATCACGTTGGCCATTTCCCTGCACTTGCCAAACCCCTCCGATTCTGGGAAAACCCCAGCCTTTGGCCCCTTCAATGAGAACCCCATGAGCAACGACGAACTACAGGTCACCGACATCCGCCTGGGCGACGGCAAAGCCGTGGTCAAGGGCGCGCTGATCACCACCCAATACACCGGCACCCTGGAAGATGGCACGGTGTTCGATTCCTCCTGGGAGCGGGGCAAACCGTTCCAGTGCGTGATCGGCACTGGCCGCGTGATCAAGGGGTGGGACCAGGGCTTGATGGGCATGCAGGTTGGCGGTGTACGCTCGTTGTATGTACCGGCGCACCTGGCCTATGGCGAGCGCTCGATGGGGGCGCATATCAAACCCAACAGTAATCTGCGCTTCGAAATTGAATTGCTGGAAGTGCTGACGCGGGATGATTGAAGAGGTTGAACATGGACGTTGATCCACAGGTGTTGCCTGGCAGTTTCCTCGAAGGCATTCGGGTGGTTGAGCTGCTTGGCTGCGATGAAGCTGAGCTGCAGCAGTTTTTTGAACAGGCGCCGGCTTACTTCATCGCGGTGAATGGCGAACCGGCTACCCCGACCGAAGCACGGGAAGAATTACGCGGCCAATTACCCGCCGGCTGGCATTGCAGCCGCCTGTACTGGCTGGGTTACCGAGATGCGCAGGGCCACCTGGTCGCCGTGGTGAATATCGCCGCGGATTTGCTCGCCACCGGGGTGTGGCACATCGGGTTGCTGCTGGTGCATGCGCGCTGGCACGGCAGCGGGCTGGCGCAGCGCTTGCACGCGGACCTTGAGGCCTGGGCGGTGGCGAAGGGCGCCCAGTGGCTGCGGCTGACGGTAGTGGTGGGCAATACCAGGGCCGAGCGTTTTTGGCCCAGACTTGGCTATGTACAGGTGCGTACCCGCGAGGGCATCACGATGGGTCGGCAGGTGAATAAGGTGTCTATCCAGGTAAAGGGTGTTGCCAGCGCGAGCATTGAAGACTACGTGGCGTTGGTTGAAAGGGATCGACCTGATACGCCATAGCCAGGGATGTACATCAATCCCATGTAGACGCTGATTAGGCGTGCCGCCGTATCGTTGCGTATGCAGAGTGCCAGGCAGTGAATTTGTAGCTGACACACCGCTATCGCAGCATAGGTATCTACACAACTTCGGCGCGACGCTGGACCTGTGGCGTGGGAGCTTGCTCCCGTGACGGCCTGGCAGCCGACGCTGATCGAGCTGACGCACCGCAATCCAAATGTGGGAGCTGGCTTGCCTGCGAAGACGGCCTGACAGTCAACACAGTTGGACCGTGTACATATCCATTCCTGCGGTAACGGCTACTCAGGGTTCCGCTTTTACAGCGGCTCACTTTTGAAAAGCCGTACTGCCGGCCCAGACAAAAGTAAGCAAAACGCTCTTTCCTGAACCCATCCTGAAGAATCTTCTTATTCACCAGGCTGGCACTTTCCTACGGTTTACTCCGCCAACATCGGGGCGTAAGCTTCGCGCGTTTTCATCAATAGCGGAGACCCTCAGTGGGTACTTGTTCGAGTGACAGTCGTCGGCCGGTTTCGGTAACCGGCCTCTACTTGGCAAGGTAACGCGCATTTTCCAGATGCCGTTGTCTCGCCTCATAAAGCGAGAAGCGGCATCCCGGCGGTGGCCAGTCCTGGCACCTGCCTGATTCCCTCTCATCGACGCTGACCAGCACCTGGGTAACGCCTGGATGCTACGGACGCGCCTGCCTGTTACGGCGGGCGGGCCAGGTTCGGCTGTGCCTGTGTGACGGGCGCGGTGTGGACGGGCAGTACCTGCACGACGGTTTTTCCTCGCGCAGGAGTTACACCATGAACCTCACTTTGCTCAAAGAGTTCTTCGCCGATTTCCCGCGGACCCGGCATATCGCCCGGCATTTTCGCCGCCTGGCGATGCTGGAGACCGTGACCGATGCCAGCGTCAGCCGCGAAGTGCCGCCCAGCCTGGCGCAGACACTGGTGGCCTCTGCCAACCGCAGCACTGTGCAATTGCTGGGCGTGCTGGGCAGCCACGCCGAGGGCTTGAGCACTCAGGAAGCCGACGCCTTGCGCGTGCAATACGGCCTTAACGAAGTCGAGCACGAACAGCCGCTGCCGTGGTGGGTGCACCTGTGGCATTGCTACAAGAATCCGTTCAACCTGCTGCTGACCCTGTTGGCGGTGATCTCTTGGCTGACCGAAGACATGAAGGCCGCCACGGTGATTTTCTCCATGGTGGTGCTCTCGACCCTGTTGCGCTTCTGGCAGGAGGCCAAGTCGAACAAGGCCGCCGACGCCTTGAAGGCCATGGTGAGCAATACCGCGACGGTGCTGCGCCGCGATGCTGCCAAGCGCATTGAACTGCCGATCAAACAACTAGTGCCAGGCGATCTGATTGTGTTGTCGGCCGGCGACATGATCCCCGCGGACTGCCGCGTGCTCAGCGCCAAGGACTTGTTCGTCAGCCAGGCGGCTATGACCGGTGAATCCATGCCGGTGGAAAAGTTCGCCCACCAGCAGGACGCCCACACGCACAACCCGCTGGAGCTGGAGAACATTCTGTTCATGGGCACCAACGTGGTGTCCGGCGCCGCCACGGCGGTCATCCTCGCCACCGGCAACAGCACGTATTTTGGTGCCTTGGCGCAACGCGTCACGGCGACGGACCGTGCGACCACCTCGTTCCAGCAGGGGGTCAACAAGGTCAGTTGGTTGCTGATTCGCTTTATGTTCGTGATGGCGCCGCTGGTGCTGTTCATCAACGGCTTCACCAAGGGCGACTGGACCGAAGCGTTGCTGTTCGCGCTGTCGATTGCGGTAGGCTTGACCCCGGAAATGCTGCCCATGATCGTCACCTCGACCTTGGCCAAGGGCGCGGTGTTTCTGTCGCGCAAGAAGGTCATCGTCAAGCGCCTGGACGCGATCCAGAACTTCGGCGCCATGGACGTGCTGTGCACCGACAAGACCGGCACGCTCACCCAGGACAAGATTTTCCTGGCGCGCCATGTGGGCGTGTGGGGCCAGGAGTCGGACGACGTGCTGGAAATGGCCTATCTCAACAGCTACTACCAGACCGGCCTGAAAAACCTGTTGGATGTGGCCGTGCTCGAGCATGTGGACATCCATCGTGAGCTGAAAGTCGGTACCGCGTTCCACAAGGTCGACGAGATCCCATTCGATTTCAACCGCCGCCGCATGTCGGTGGTGGTGGCCGAGGAGCACCAACCGCACCTGTTGATCTGCAAAGGGGCGGTGGAGGAAATTTTGTCGGTGTGCAATCGCGTGCGTCATGGTGACGTCGATGAGGCACTGACCGACGAACTGCTGGCGCGCATTCGCCAGGTGACCGCGGCCTTTAACGAAGAAGGGCTGCGGGTGGTGGCGGTAGCGGCGCAGCCGATGCCGGCAGGACGTGACACCTACACCCTGGCCGATGAAAACAACCTGACGCTGATCGGCTACGTGGCGTTTCTCGACCCGCCCAAGGAAAGCACCGCGCCCGCCCTCAAGGCCCTGAAGGCCCACGGCGTGGCGGTGAAGGTGTTGACCGGCGACAACGAACTGGTCACGGCGAAGATCTGCCGCGAAGTGGGCCTGGAGCAACAAGGCTTGCTGATGGGCAACGACATCGAGGCGATGAGCGACGCCGAACTGGCCCTGGCCGTGGAAACCACCAATGTGTTTGCCAAGCTCACGCCCAGCCACAAGGAACGCATCGTGCGGCTGCTCAAGGCCAACGGACATGTGGTCGGCTTTATGGGCGATGGCATCAACGACGCTCCGGCGTTGCGCACGGCGGATATCGGGATTTCGGTGGACAGTGCGGTGGACATCGCCAAGGAAGCGGCTGACATCATCCTGCTGGAGAAGAGCCTGATGATCCTGGAGGAGGGCGTGCTGGAAGGCCGGCGCACCTTCGCCAACATGCTCAAATACATCAAGATGACCGCCAGTTCGAACTTCGGCAACGTGTTCTCGGTGTTGGTGGCCAGTGCCTTTATCCCGTTTTTGCCGATGCTGCCGATGCACCTGCTGGTGCAAAACCTGCTGTATGACATCTCCCAGATTGCGATTCCGTTCGACAACGTCGATGACGAGATGCTTGCCACGCCGCAACGCTGGCAGCCGGGGGAAGTGGGGCGCTTCATGTTGTTTTTCGGGCCGATCAGTTCGATCTTCGACATCACCACGTTCGCACTCATGTGGTATGTGTTTGATGCCAACACTCCAGACCACCAAACGCTATTTCAATCCGGCTGGTTTGTGGTGGGGCTGCTGACCCAGACCCTGATCGTGCACATGATCCGCACGCCAAAAATCCCATTCCTGCAAAGCCGCGCAGCGCTGCCGTTGATGTTGATGACCGGCGTGATCATGGCCGTGGGGATATTCCTGCCGATGGGGCCTTTGGCGCACTACTTCAAATTGCAGGCGCTGCCGTCGCTGTACTTCGTGTTCTTGCCGGTGATTTTGCTGGCTTACATGGCGCTGACTCAGGCAGTGAAGGGCTACTACATTCGCAGGTTTGGCTGGCAGTAACAGGTTCCATGCAACATCGCAAATCCTGTGGGAGCCGGGCTTGCCCGCGATGACGGTGTATCAGTCGCCAGATTCATTGGTGGTGTACCGCTATCGCAGGCAAGCCAGCTCCTACAGGGACCTGCGAGTTACCAATGTGCCGCTGCATTCATGGAGATTTCTTATGCAGGCAATCAACAACATCAACCTCAACTCCCTGGTCGACACCGTGGTCAGCCTCAGCGCTGCGTTTATTCTCGGTGGCCTCATCGGGTTCGAGCGCCAGTACCGCCAGCGCACCGCCGGCTTACGTACCAATGTGCTGGTGGCGGTGGGCGCGGCGATCTTTGTGGACATGGCCAACCGACTGGGCGGTGCGGAAGGCGCGGTGCGCGTGGTCGCTTACGTGGTGTCGGGCATCGGCTTCCTGGGGGCGGGTGTGATCATGCGGGAGGAGGGCAATGTGCGCGGGCTCAATACGGCCGCCACCCTCTGGGCTTCGGCCGCGGTGGGTGCCTGCGCTGGCGCCGACCTGATCCTCGAGGCGTTGCTGGGCACGCTGTTTGTGCTGGCGGCCAACACCTTGCTGCGGCCGATCGTCAACAACATCAATCGTCAGCCCTTGGACGTGGTGTCGGCAGAGGTCACCAATATCCTCTATGTCATTGCGCGCCGCAGTCAGCAACAGGCCGTGATGGTGTTACTGGAAGCCGAGTTGGCACGCTGCAACTACCCTGCCAGCGACGTCGACGTGCGACCGTTCGGCAGTGACGAAGTGGAAATCGAGGCCATCCTGGCCGCCACGTCGGTGGATGGCGACGAACTGGACGCGCTGGTGGCGCGCCTCTCAACGTCAACCCTGGTGGTGCAGGCCTTCTGGAGTCCGAGCACCACCGACTGATCCTTATGGGCTGGCCAGGATTGGCTAAGCTTGCATGTGGAAAAATCCTACATGTTGTCCGGATTATCCCTTCGGTTGAAACATCATTGCATTGCTAAAGTTGGGTACTTGCGGCTGTTGCGCCGTTGAGGCCCGGCGTTCGTCGCTCTGTTGAGTTAATTGAAAGGGCCAGACACTGCTTGGTTACCGCTTCAAGGAAGCAGTGCCGCTTGTCGGAACTGTCATTTCTCACAGGTACCCAGGTCCGGCGTGATGTGTAAGGGTATTTTGTCCACATAAGGAAGTTTTATGAGCAAAGCATTAATTGTGGATGACCATCCGTTTATCCGGGCAACGGTCAAACACCTCCTGCAATTGGAGGGGTTTGATGAGATTTTTCAGGCGGGGGATGGCGCTGACGCCATGCAGTTGGCGAGGGAGCAACGTCCCGAGCTGATTATCCTCGACCTGGCGATGCCTAAATTAGGCGGGTTGGAGGTTATCAGCCGCATCAAGGCGTTGGGCTTGCCGTGCAAGATTCTGGTACTGACCTCCTACCTGGCGGTATTTTTTTCTACCCGTTGCATGCGTTCCGGCGCGATGGGGTTCGTCGCCAAGACCGGTGAGCTGGATGAGCTGCAAAAGGCTATCAAAGCGATCATGTCGGGCTACAGCTGCTTCCCCAGTTTGCCGACCAGTTCGGTGCGCCGCGATGATCTGCAAGAAACGGAACGGCAGATGATCGAGTGCTTATCGGACCGTGAGTTAACCGTATTGCAAATGTTGGCCCTGGGGCTGGGCAACAAGGAAATTGCCGAACAGATGCTGCTGAGCCACAAGACCATCAGCACTTACAAGACTCGACTCAAGGAGAAGTTACGCATGTCTTCGGTAGTGCACTTATCCAAGTTTGCCCAGCGCAACCATCTGATCTGAATTGAGATGATCACCACCGCGTTTATAAGGTTCGCCATGATCTTCTGGATGAGCCTGTTACCTCAGATCGCGGTGGCCCTGGATGAGCCCCATGCTTTGCGGCTGTTGGGGCACTCACGTATTGACACCCCGCAAGTAGCACTGGACGAGTCTGATTGGCGCTGGCTGCGCGAGCGGCGCACATTGTTGATGGGGGTTTCTGCTCCCGATTACGCGCCTTTTGACTTGACCAATAACAACGACGAGCTCGAAGGTATCACCGCCGATTTTGCCGCACTGGTGGGTCAGGCCCTGCATATCTCCATAGAGGTACGGCGTTACGATACCCGCGATGAAGTGATCGAAGCCTTGAAGCAGGGGGGCGTGGATTTTCTCGGTTCCGCCAATGGCTACGAAGCGGCCGACCCGCAACTGCTTTTGTCTCGCTCCTACGCCAACGATCAACCGACCCTGGTGACTCGCAGCGGCGATAGCCAGGTGTTGAACGACGACCTGGCGGGCAAGCGTGTAGCGATGCTGTATCACTATATGCAGCCCGACGCCGTTCGGGCGTTTTACCCCCAGGCCCAATTGGAGTTGTTTGCCTCGACTTTCGAAGCCATTGGTGCCGTAGCGTTTGGTCGCGCCGACGTCTATTTGGGGGATGCTATCAGCAGCAACTATCTGATCAATCGCAATCACCTCAACAATGTACGTATGGCGGATTTTTCCGGCTTGGAAGTCAACCCGTTTGCGTTTGCCGTCGCCCGCGAAAATACACGTTTACTGCCCATTCTCAATGCCGCGCTGGAGGCGATTCCCGCCAGCGAGCAGATGGAAATCCTGCGCCGCTGGAGCGGAGGTAACCTGGGGATAATCGGCGTTGACCGGTTGCATTTGAGTGCCAGCGAACAACGCTGGGTGCAAAAGAATCCAAGGGTCAGAGTCGCGGTACTCAATGACTTTCTACCGTTATCTTTTATTGGTGATCAAGGCCAGTTCGAAGGGTTGAGTGCCGAGGTACTATCGCGTATCAGCTTGCGTACCGGCTTGAAGTTCGATGTGGTCCCGGGCGGCTCATTGCCGCGCCAGATCAATATCGTCAGTGCGGGTACGGCGGACATGCTGGCGGTCGTCACGCCTAGCGCGGAGCGTGCTGAAAAAGTGCGCTTTACCCGGCCCTACCTGACCAATCCCTTTGTGCTGGTAACCCGTAACGGTCCCCACAGCCCGCTCACGCTGGAGGACATGGTCGGCAAACGCCTGGCCATGGTGGTCGGCAATGGCCTGCATGAGGACATAGCGAAAAATTTTCCAGGTGTGATGTTTGTCGACGTGGAGAACCCCCAGCAAGCCATGGCGCTGGTGGCCAATGGTGACGCCGACGGCGCGGTCAACTCGTTGATCAGCGCACGTTATCTGATCACCCGGTATTACCGCGACCGCTTGCGTGTCAGCAGCACGGTTGGCATTGAGCCTGCACGCGTGACCTTTGGGGTAAATCGCAGTCAGTTGGAGCTGTATTCGATCCTCGACAAGGCGCTGCTGAGCATCACCCCTCAGGAAATGGACGAACTGATTGGCCAGTGGCGTAGCGAGGTCATCATCGAGGACAGCTATTGGTTGCGTTATCGTAATGTGATTCTTCAGGGCTTTGGGTTGGCGGCGTTGTTGTTGGCCATCACGCTGGGCTGGGCGATTTACCTGCGCAGCCTGATTCGCAAGCGCCTGCAGGCCGAGCGAGCGCTGAGCGATCAGATGCGGTTCATGAGCGTATTGATCGACGGCACGCCGCACCCGATTTACGTGCGTGATCGCCAAGGGCGACTGATGGCCTGCAATAACGCCTACCTCGACGTGTTTGGCTACAAACTTGAAGACGTGATCGGCAGGACCGTAGTGGAAACCGACATCGAAAACCCGCCACAGGCCCGGTCGTTTCATGACGATTACCTGCGCTTGATGGCCGGCGGCGAGCCGCAGATTCATGATCGAATCCTCAAGGTGCCCAATGGCGATGTGCTGACCATTTACCAGTGGATGCTGCCGTATCGCGACGGCGACGAGAAGGTGGTGGGCATGATTGCCGGTTGGGTAGACGTAAGCGAACGGCACCGGTTGCTCGGCCAGCTACAGGAAGCCAAGGACGATGCCGACGCCGCCAATCGCGCCAAGACGACCTTCCTGGCGACCATGAGCCACGAGATCCGCACGCCGATGAACGCCGTGATCGGCATGATCGAACTGGCCTTGAAAAATGCCGAGCAGGGACGGGTCGACCGCGATGCTCTGGAGGTGGCCTCGGTGGCTTCGCGGGGTATGTTGGAGCTGATCGGCGATATTCTCGATATAGCGCGGATCGAGTCCGGGCATTTGTCACTGACCCTGGAGCCCGCCAATCTGCATGAGTTGTTGGCGTCGGTCGCACGCGTATTCGAGGGGCTGGCCCGAGCCAAGGGGTTGGCACTGCAGGTTGAGCTGGACCCGTTGATTGACCAGGCGGTGCTGGTCGACCCGCTGCGATTCAAGCAGGTGGTCTCGAATCTGCTGAGCAATGCCATCAAGTTCACTCCCCATGGGCAGGTCAGTTTGGTCGCGCAGGCGGTGGTCGAGGGCGATCGCTTGGCCGTGCAGTTATGGGTGCAAGATACCGGCATCGGAATCAGCGTCACCGACCAGCAGCGGTTGTTCAGTGTGTTCATCCAGGGCAGCAATAACCAGCAATCGGCACGCAGCGGGTCTGGGCTGGGGTTGGTGATCAGCCGCAGCCTGTGCGAAATGATGGGCGGCCAATTGCACTTGAGTAGTGTGTTGGGGCACGGCACTCGGGTGGACGTGACGTTGACCCTGGTCATGACCGCCACGCTGCCAGCCCCGGTTGAGCCTGTGCAAGAGGCGGCGCCTGAGGGGCGCGCGCTGAGCATTCTGGTGGTGGACGACTACCCGGCCAACCGCTTGCTGCTGGCCCGACAGTTGAGCTTTCTGGGCCACCGTATCATCACGGCCGAAGACGGTGTCCAAGGGCTTGAACAGTGGCGAACGGGGCAGTTCGACGGCGTCATTACTGATTGCAATATGCCGTTCAAGAACGGCTATCAGTTGGCCCAGGAGATTCGCGCACAGGAGCGTGAGCGGGGTCTGGAGCCCTGCCTGTTACTTGGGTTCACCGCCAACGCCCAGCCGGAGGAGGCCGAGCGCTGTCGGCAGGCTGGCATGGATGGCTGCCTGTTCAAGCCAACCGGGCTTGACGACTTGCGGGCGGCATTGGCGTCGCGTTCAGTTGGCACGAGCCCGCGACCCTTGGTTGCCTTCAACTTGAGCACCCTGGTTGCGCTGACCGGGGATGATCATGCCGCGCTGGTCGAATTGCTGGCGCCGTTACTCGAAAGCCTGGAGGCGGATCGTGCCTTGCTGCCACGGCTGGCAAGCCAGGCAGACTTTGCCAGGTTGCACGACCTGGCTCATCGTGCCAAGGGAGGCGCGCGGATGGTCAAGGCCAACCCATTGATCAGTGTATGTGAGGCATTGGAGGCGGCGTGTGAACAGCGGGACCGTCAGGCATTGGGACCAGCGGTTGAAAGCGTGGGTGAGGCGATCGATGTTTTGCATCATGGCTTAAGCGCTTATTGCAATCAGCCCTGACTGTGATTGATCGCCTTTCGGAGGATTTGGGAAAGTTCTTACATGAACGGGGAATAAGCCTGATTTTTTCGTCGGCATATGTCTGGAAAATGGGCGACGCTCACTGTCGAGCACTGCCTGCCCAGGGGTTTGCCATGCCGAACAAAGCATTGACCATCCTGATTGCCGATGAACAGCATCTGCAACGCCTGTACATCGAGAAAATGCTCAACCAGTTGGGCTATTACCGGATCGTGCCGGTGCAAACGTTCGAGGAGTTACGGATTCTCACCGCTATTCCTGCCGACCCATTCGATGTGCTGATTATCAATGCGGCGCTGATGGCCCAGGCTTACGAAGCTCAGCCTCAGGTGCGTCATGTGCTGGTCTACGATCACCTGGATCTGGGTGCGCCTTGCGGTGTAACGCCGGTAATACGGGTGCGCCTGCCGGGCGTGCCGGACAACGTCAATCTTGAACATTTCATGGGCATCGTCGACCCCTCGGAGGTCTTCCACGGCCTGCGAGTGTTGCCGTGGCTGCGGGAGTTATCCCGCATGCCGGTGGCCAGGGCCTAGCCGCGTGCCTTAGGGAGCTTGCCCCCGCTGGGGCGCGAAGCGGACCCGCTTTTTGTCTAAAATGACGGGGCCTGCACCCCGTCCAGCGAGAGCAAGGTCCCTCCCGGATTTTGATTTTCACCGATCAGTCGGCTTTGCGGTGTTCCCGCAATTGCTCAGCGGCACTGCGTAACAACTGCTCGGTCCCGTCCCAACCCAGGCAACCATCGGTCACCGAAACGCCGTATTTCATCGACGCGCTCAGCGGCTGGCAGCCTTCGAACAGGTGACTCTCAAGCATCATGCCGACCAGCGAGGTATCACCTTGTAGGCGCTGCTCCAGCACGTCATTGAATACCGCCGGTTGGCGCAGCGGGTTCTTGCCGCTGTTGGCATGGCTGCAATCGACCATGATCCGTGCCGCCACCTTGGACTTGGCCAGGTCATGCTTTACGTCGGCCACGCTTTGCGCATCGTAGTTGGGCCCACGGTGGCCGCCGCGCAGCACCAAGTGGGTGTCGGGGTTGCCGGGAGTCTGGATGATCGCCGGGTGGCCCTGGCTGTCCACGCCGAAATGACGATGCGGGTGAGAGGCTGAGCGCATCGCATCGCAGGCAATGGCGACGCCACCGTCGGTGCCGTTCTTGAAGCCCACGGGCATGCCCAGGCCGCTGGCCATTTCGCGGTGAATCTGCGACTCGGTAGTGCGTGCGCCAATGGCGACCCAAGTGAGCAGGTCATCGAAGTAGCCGGCGGCCATGGGTTGCAGCAACTCGGTGGCCACCGGCAGGCCCAGGCGCAGCATTTCACGCATCAGTTCGCGGGACAGGGTCAGGCCGGCGGCCATGTCATCGCTGCCGTCCAAGTGCGGATCGTAGGCCAAGCCTTTCCAACCCACAGTGGTGCGCGGTTTCTCGACGTAGGCACGGATCACCAGCAGCATCTGATCGCTGACTTCAAGCGCGAGCTTCTTCAGATTGCGCGCGTATTCCATGGCCGATTCCGGGTCGTGGATAGAGCACGGGCCGACAATCACCAGCAAGCGTGAGTCTTCGCCATTGAGGATGGCGCGCACGGCTTGGCGATGGGCGTGGACTTGTTCGTTGAGGAACGGGCTGAGCGGGAGTTGGTGCTTGAGTTCAAGAGCGCTGGGCAAACGCTGGGTCAGGGCTTCATTGGCGCTGTTGAGGGCAGAGACGGGCAAAGCGGCGACGGAGGAGTTCATATTCAAGGCTTCCTGGGCAAGCGGCGGGCGATTCCCGCACGCTTGGCCTACTGGGGTGTTCGACAATTGGCCGTATCGGCTACGTGTGTTGGCTTGCCACCACGGGGTGACCGGTCGGAGGCGGCAGGCTGTCCCGAACGGAGCTGGCTAAATCGCCATGCAGTGCAAGTGTCGTAGCGGTAATAAGTGGCGTAGTCCATGGTGTGATTCCTTTAAGTGAGCGTGATAAACAAATTGTCAGGCGCTGAAAAAACAAAACCCCCGGTCGGGGAGCCGACCGGGGGTTTAGATTTCTCTGGTAGGCGACCCCTTGAGTAGTGGGCGCCGATTTCAGGTATCAGGCGCGCCAGTGGCTAAACCAATACCCAAAATAAAAGCCGGCCATTGCGCTCGAACCGTTCACACGGGTAGCCGACACCGAGCGCAAGGCGCTGGCAGCAGGGCAAACCTGAGTGTGGGTGAGTGGCAACATGGGGCTCTCCAAATGATGGGGGGAGCTTACTAGAGGCGTGCGGGTGGATTCAATCAGTAATTTCTATTGCGTGGTAGTACTTACCGCTATGGGGTAAGTGTGGATATGCTGCTAACTCTCAACCAGTGATTGCCAGGACGCGACCATGACTGCCTTGACCCTTGCTGCGGCGCAAACCGTTTCCATCCCGGGCGATGTCGCTGCCAATATCCAGCGGCACCTGGCGTTGATGCGGGCCGCGGCTGAACAGGGCGTGCAATGCCTGGTGTTTCCAGAACTGTCACTGACGGGCTACGAGCCGTTCCTGGCGGCCGACTTGGCCATCGACCCGCAAGACGCCGTGTTGACGCCTTTGCGTGAGTTGGCGCGGGAGCTGCGGTTGACGGCTGTGGTGGGCATGCCGGTGCGTCTGGCGCCACAAACAGGTGTGCTGATCGGCGCGCTGGTGCTTGGGGCGGACGGTTCAGTAGGCGTCTACACCAAGCAGCATCTGCACCCCGGCGAAGAGCTGGCATTTGCCGCGGGGCAGGGCGGTGAAGCCCTGGAATTGGCCGAGGAGCGTATCGCATTGGCGGTGTGTGCGGACTTTTCCCAGGCCAGCCATCCACGTCAAGCGGCGGCAGCGAGCGCCACGGTGTATGCCGCCGGCGTACTGATCAGCGAGGGAGGCTACGCGGCGGACAGTGCTTTGCTTGAAGGCTATGCGGCCGAGCATGGCCTGTTGGTACTGATGGCTAACCACGGTAGCCCGTCCGGAGGCTGGGCTTGTGCGGGCCGCAGTGCGATCTGGACCGCCGATGGCAACTTGCTTGTTGCCGCCCCCGGTGTCGGCGACGCGTTGGTGATCGCCCGTCGCGACGGCGGGCAGTGGACCGGCCAAGTGGTCGCCCTCTGAATGAGGTTTCATTTGCGCCGGGCCATCGAGCAGGACCTGCCGTTTGCCCGCACCCTGACCCAGCAGGCCATGAGCCATTACTACCGTCAGAACGGCTTGTTGTGGTCCAACGACGGCTTCGACGTGGCCTGGGCGGGCCGCGAGAACTGGCTGATCTGCAACGATGACGTCGTCATGGGCTTTATCAGCCTGAGCCGCGATGGCAAGGCCCTGTATATCCGCGAGCTGCACCTGCTGGAATGCTGCCGCAAGCAGGGCGCGGGCACATGGGTGCTGGAGCAAATGGCGCTCAAGGCACGCGTCGAGGGCCTGGGCTTTCTACGTTTGACGGTGTTCAAGACCAACCCGGCAAGAAGGCTGTATCAGCGCCTGGGGTTGAGCATTGTCGGTGAAGAGGATGGCTTCTGGCGGATGGAGCGTGAGTGTCGCGCACTCACATCGGACTAAAACATGCACGTCCTACAAATAAGCGCATACTGCTGTCAGCTAGTGCTTTGTTCGTCGTGGGGTTGAGCTCTTGGCTCATCCACGATAACGCCCTCTTTCATGCCCAGAAGTACCGCCACTTTATGGGCTTCTCCACGCCGTCCCTTTTTGCGTCCGGAGAGCACTTGATACGTGGTTGCCGGGTCTACGCCATGCTCCCGGGCGAACGCTTGAACTGACTTTCCTTGATGTTCCAGCCAGGCCTTGGCTTGTGCAGCAGTACGGATTCCGGGCATAGTTCAAAACCGTTCAAGTTTGTTTAACGAAGTGATGGTGTGACACCTCTTGGGGTGTGCCAATTTAGGATCATACATCCAAATGAGTGGAATCGGTTCGCGCTTAAGGCAAGAAAGAGAGCGACTTGGCCTGTCGCAGAAAGTTTTTGGAGAAATTGGAGGCGTTGAAGCGAACGCCCAAGGCAAATATGAAAGCGGTGGTCGTGCACCCAAGGCCGACTATTTGTCTCGCGTCGCCGAAAAAGGTGTGGATATCCTGTACGTGTTGACCGGCAGCCCAACGCCGATCCAGCTGGATAACCTGAGCAAGATCGAAGAAAAAGTGCTGGGCAATTACCGAGCGATGTTCAAGGAAGACCAGGACGCAATCCGTCGCTTGACCAGTACCTTGGCTGAGCATTCATCCGTGGTGAACGGAAAAGCCAAGTCGCCCCCCCAGGAATCCTGACCTTTAGCCCAGGAAACAGGGCTGTTCGCCAGCCGGCGAACAGCCGCAGCACGTTTAATCTCTATATATATGACACTTGCAACTAGGTCTGCGCCTTGGTTTTTTGCTAAGGTGTTCAGCAACCTATAAGACCATATCGCGAGGTGTCTGCTTGATTAGGGTGCTAGTAGTCGATGACCATGATCTCGTTCGTACAGGCATTACACGAATGCTGGCTGACATCGACGGCCTGCAAGTAGTCGGCCAGGCGGAGTCGGGGGAGGAATCCCTGATCAAGGCCCGGGAGTTGAAGCCCGATGTGGTACTGATGGACGTCAAGATGCCTGGGATTGGCGGTCTTGGTGCCACGACCAAGTTATTGCGCAGCCATCCGGACATCAAGGTCGTGGTGGTCACGGTGTGCGAGGAAGACCCGTTTCCCACCCGTTTGCTGCAAGCCGGTGCCGCCGGCTACCTCACCAAGGGCGCAGGCCTGGCCGAGATGGTGCAAGCCATTCGCCTGGTATTTGCCGGCCAGCGTTACATCAGCCCGCAGATTGCCCAGCAATTGGCGATCAAGTCGTTCCAGCCCACCAGCGATTCGCCATTTGATGCGCTGTCGGAGCGGGAAATCCAGATCGCCCTGATGATCGTCGGTTGCCAGAAGGTGCAGACCATCTCTGACAAGCTGTGCCTGTCGCCCAAGACCGTCAATACCTACCGTTATCGTATCTTCGAGAAGCTTGCCATCAGCAGTGATGTTGAATTGACCCTGCTCGCAGTGCGCCACGGCATGGTGGACGCCAGCGCCTGACATGACCACACCGTTTGATCCGAGTGCCTTTCTCTCCACCTGCAGTGGCCGCCCCGGCGTGTACCGCATGTTCGACAGCGAGGCGCGCCTGCTTTACGTGGGCAAAGCCAAGAACCTGAAGAACCGTCTGGCGAGCTACTTTCGCAAGACCGGCCTTGCGCCGAAAACCGCCGCTTTGGTGGCGCGTATCGCCCAGGTCGAAACCACCATCACCGCCAATGAAACCGAGGCGCTGCTGCTTGAGCAGACGCTGATCAAGGAATGGCGGCCGCCCTACAACATCCTGCTGCGTGATGATAAATCCTACCCTTACGTGTTTTTATCGGATGGCAACTTTCCGCGCCTGAGCATTCACCGCGGGGCAAAAAAGCAAAAGGGCAAGTACTTCGGGCCTTACCCCAGCGCCGGGGCGATTCGTGAAAGCCTGAGCCTGCTGCAAAAAACCTTTTTTGTGCGTCAATGCGAAGACAGCTTCTACAAGAACCGCACCCGGCCGTGCCTGCAATACCAGATCAAGCGCTGCAAGGCGCCCTGCGTGGGCCTGGTGGAACCTTCGGAGTACGCCGAGGATGTGCGCCATTCGGTGATGTTCCTCGAAGGGCGCAGCAACGCACTCACCGATGAGCTGTCCGGGGCCATGGAGCAGGCCGCCAGCACCCTCGATTTCGAAAAGGCTGCCGAACTGCGCGACCAGATCTCCCTGCTGCGCCGTGTCCAGGACCAGCAAAGCATGGAAGGCGGCACCGGTGACGTCGACGTGATCGCCGCGTTCGTCAACCCGGGCGGCGCCTGTGTGCACCTGATCAGCGTACGAGGCGGGCGGGTATTAGGCAGCAAGAACTTCTTCCCGCAGACCGGTATCGACGAAGACGTGGCAGAGGTCATGGCCGCGTTCCTTGGCCAGTACTACGTCAGCAGCCCTGAGCGCGACCTGCCGTCTGAACTGATCGTCAACGTGGTGCACGTAGACTTCCCCACCTTGATCGAGGCCATCCACGAGCTGCGCGGCCGCGAGCTGGACATCAGCCACCGCGTACGCGGCACCCGTGCTCGCTGGCAGCAACTGGCCGTCACCAACGCTGAACAGGCCCTGGGTGCACGCCTGGCCAATCGACAGCACGTTGCCGCACGCTTCGACGCCCTGGCCGAAGTCCTCAACCTGGACGAGCCGCCCCAGCGCCTGGAGTGCTACGACATCAGCCACTCCAGCGGTGAGGCCACGGTGGCCTCCTGCGTGGTATTCGGGCCGGAAGGGCCGATCAAGGCCGACTACCGGCGCTACAACATCGAAGGCGTTACCGCAGGCGATGACTACGCCGCCATGCACCAGGCGCTCACGCGGCGTTTCAGCAAATTGAAGGACGGGGAGGGCAAATTGCCCGATATCCTGCTGGTAGACGGCGGCAAGGGCCAGTTATCCATGGCCCGTGACGTGCTCAACGAACTGGCGGTGCCGGACCTGATCCTGCTCGGTGTGGCCAAGGGCACCACGCGCAAGGCCGGTTTCGAGACGTTGTACTTGAATGATGCCGCCCATGAGTTCACGTTGAAGGGCGACTCACCCGCACTGCACCTGATTCAACAAATCCGCGACGAAGCGCACCGTTTCGCCATTACCGGCCACCGCGCCCGCCGTGGCAAAACCCGGCGAACCTCAACCCTGGAAGGGGTGGCAGGGGTTGGCCCGACGCGGCGTCGCGACTTGCTTAAACATTTTGGTGGCTTGCAGGAGCTGTCCCGTGCCAGCATTGACGAGATAGCCAAAGCACCCGGTATCAGTAAAAAGCTCGCTGAATTGATTTATGCAAACCTGCACAGCGAATAGAATGCCTTCTCACCTCGTAGCCAGTTGTGCCGATGAATATCCCTAATCTGATCACCGTTCTACGCGTCCTGCTTATCCCGATTTTCATATTGTTGTTCTATTTGCCGTATGAATGGAGCTACGTCGCCTCCAGTTCGGTATTCGCCTTCGCAGCCGCCACCGACTGGCTCGACGGCTACCTGGCGCGTCGCCTGGAACAGAGCACGCCCTTCGGCGCGTTCCTCGACCCCGTGGCCGACAAACTCATGGTGGCCGTCGCCCTGGTCCTGCTGGTGCAGGAACACGGCAACCTGTGGCTGACCCTGCCGGCCGCCGTCATCATCGGCCGCGAGATCGTCGTCTCGGCCCTGCGCGAATGGATGGCCGAAATCGGCGCCCGCGCCCACGTGGCCGTCTCCAACATGGGCAAATGGAAAACCGCCGCGCAGATGCTCGCGCTGGTGATCCTGCTGGCCAACCCGTCGGACTTCTCGTTCTGGGTGCTCACCGGCTACGCCTTGCTGCTGGTCGCCGCAGGCCTGACCCTGTGGTCCATGCTGCAATACCTGCGCGCCGCCTGGCCTCATCTGCGAACCACCGTTGAAAAGAAATAAAACTTTTTTGAATCAAGGGGTTGACGGGTGCTGAGGATTCTATAGAATGCGCATCACCAAGCGGGAATAGCTCAGTTGGTAGAGCACGACCTTGCCAAGGTCGGGGTCGCGAGTTCGAGTCTCGTTTCCCGCTCCAAGCATAAAAGAAAAAGCCACTCTAACGAGTGGCTTTTTTTTGCCTGTGATTTACGGAATAGACGCTTCGGCGTCTTTTTTTGTGTGCAAAACCGTGGGTGCTCAGTGTGATCCGGTAAGACTCAAATTCGTATTGCTCCTGGATTCGCTCAGTTCACCTGTCACCAAGCCTGCTACTGTTTATTCATCTTCCCGGCGCGCATCGACCTTTGGTCACGCGTCACTTCTGGTACCGATAATCCTGAGTCACGGTGGTTTCCAGGCGGTGGACTTGCCCCATCATGCGACAGCAGCAGCTCGCCTTCATCAGCTCAACCCCGACAACCTTCCTATCCTGGCAACTGCTTGAAAAGGCCTCGCTGCGTGATGCGCCCCCCAATGCTCACCCGAAGAAGCTATGAGACATGAGAATTGGACCCCATGAACGCGGTGTTTATACTCAGTGAACCCGCAGTGTGAAAGGGGCAAAAAACACATGGAGCTACACAAGGAGCAAGGAATGGTCTACGGCCAACGGAAAGAAACGCAAACGGGGCGACGATCAACGACTCTTCGCGCTGCCAGCGCGGAATGTTCCGGCGTGCGTCTGCGGGTAGTGCTGTCGGAGTGCAAGATCGCGCCAATGGATTTCGCGCTATTTCTGAAGATCAGCCCCCAGCGGCTGACCAATTGGTTTTCTCGTGGTATCCCACACTCGCAGCTCGATAAGATAGCCAGGCTGCTGAGCGTTAATGCACAGTGGCTGAAAACAGGGGATGGCGAGAAATTCCCGGCGACAAGCGAGTAGCGGGGCCTGCGCGAGCACATGGCAGAGAGCCCTCGACAGGCGGGGGCTCAAAGTCTCGTGGTTGATTGGGTTACGGCGTGACGGTTCGCAATATCAGGTGGGTCGCCGTAGCGGCGATGCTCTGCGCGCACATCCCCCCCAATCGCCGCAGATGTGCTGGCGCACATAAGGCAGCGGGTCGAGCAGATCCTGTCGGATCAGGGCGTTCACGCAGCGGGAGATGGTCAGGCCACCGAAGGGAAATCGGGGCTGGAGGTTGACGGAGGCGGGCATGGGGATATGCAGATCCTCCACGGCAATGGGGCTTCGTACTCTGGCAAGGTAGAACGTCTCGGCGGCGAGGTCGCGGTCACAATCACGCACGTAATGGCGTTGCCTATGAGGGCAGCAGGCATGCTCTATGGGTAGAAAAATCCATCGCGAGGGTGTTAGTGACGGGCTGCCGGCTAGATGTCCAACCCGCAGGTACGTCATCGTTTGCTGACCCATGGCGGTGTCACTTTTTATGGGGGAGGGTGTTCACCTCGCTGGTTTCCCTGACCGCAAACATCAGGCAGCGCACCGCTTCACGATCCTGCTCCGACAAGCAACGGTAGTAGTGGATCAGGCGCTCTTCCTCTCGGTTGAGCTGTCGGGGCCGCAGGGCTGTACCGATGGCGGTACGTAATGAGGGAAAAAACGAAGTATTTAGCATGATCCGAGTTCTTCATGAGATGAATGGAGACGTGGGCTTCTTGCCCAGAACAACTGAATACATAACGTTTATTGTAGAAAAGGGCTCGTCATTTTTCGTGACTGTTGGGTATTTCAGATGGGGCCGTCGGAGGTATTTGGAGAAGGTGTAGGAGTGATCTTTCAATGGAGGGTGAAAACACGCGATGAGGGGCCGCTACCGCGGATCGGGTCCTATGCAGAGCCTGAGAGGTTCCAGTGCTGGCTTTCGATCAGGTAGTCACGAGCGGTTTTCATTAAATGATTCAGAGGCACAGATCGTCGACTACGTGCGCTCAGCGTCAAGTAACAATGGGCTGCCTCACCTTGCGACTTAACCCCGGTGTCTTGCCCGTAATGCGTTTGAATGCGCGGCTGAAAGCGGCCTGGGATGTATAGCCCAAGCGCTGTGCTACCTCTTCGATCGGCAGCCTTTCCAGGGTCAGCCACTGGCTTGCAAGCCGCATTCGTAGTTCGGTGACATAGCGCAGCGGCGTCATGCCAATCGTCACCTGGAAGCGATCCGCGAAGGCTGAGCGTGAGGTATTGCATTGCTCTGCCAACTGGGCAACGGTCCAGTCGCGGCCCGGTTGTTGATGGAGCGCTAGCAGCGCACCGGCCAAGCGTGGATCGCGCAAGGCGGCGACCAGGCCAGAGGCATTACCGCAAGCGCACTCCACCCAGCCGCGAACGACCATGGCGGCCACCACGTCGGCCAACCGCGCGAGGATACCGGCGAAGCCCACACGTGCGGCGCTGACCTCGCGTTCCATGGTGGTCAGGATAGGCACCAGTCCAGGGTAGCGCTGGCCGCCGGCATCAATCAACATCAGGCCCGGCATCAGTTTGCCAAGGCCATGGATACTGCCCAGTTCAAACTCCATGCAACCACTGAACAAAATAGTGCTCGGCGTTGGGCTGGCATCGGTTGCGGTGTGCACCGCGCTCACGGTGTCACCGAGGGGGACGCTGTCTAGACCGTCGATGTCCTGAACAGGTGCGTCCGTATGGGAAGACAGTTGATGGGCCGCGCCATGGGAGATGAACACGGCGTTGCCGGCAGACAGCGCGTAGGTGGTACCGTCCGCCATTCGCAGTACCGCATTGCCGACCGCCATGAAATGGAACCAGGCATGCCCAGTTTTTTCAGCGAAGCCCAAACCGAAAGTCGGACTCGTTTGTATACGCCGGTATTCGACGCCACGCAGGCGCATGCCGCGCAACAGCTCGTTGATGAGATCCGAGGAAAGAGCAAACTGTTCTGCAGACATTGTTCAGGTGTTTTAGTCAAAAAGTAGAGGTTTTTGATCATAGATCATCCAGTTTCCGGCGCCTAGACTGCGGCTTGAAATGAAGACTGGAGATCCCTGCAATGACTGACTGTATATGTAGTGCCGTATCCAACCGCCATCCCGGCGCCTTCTCGGAGGCAGAGCCTGCGGCCCCCGCGTGGATGGCGGTCTTCTCGCTGGCAATGGGGGTGTTCGGATTACTGACCGCTGAGTACCTTCCGGCCAGTTTGTTAACACTGATGGCGACTGATCTGGGAGTGTCCGAAGCACTGGCTGGCCAGGCGGTAACGGTGACAGCAGTGGTAGCGCTGTTCGCCGGTTTGTTGGTGCCAGGCCTGACCCGCGGTATCGACCGACGTTGGGTGTTGCTGGGGTTTTCAACGCTGATGGTTGCCTCCAATCTTCTGGTCGCCGTTTCCTCCAGCTTCGCGGTGCTGTTGTTGATGCGCATCTTGCTGGGGATTGCCCTAGGCGGGTTCTGGAGCATGGCTGCGGCGGTGGCGATGCGCTTGGTGCCGAGTGCTTTGTTGCCTCGGGCGCTGTCGATCATTTTCAGCGGGATTGCCATCGGGACGGTCGTTGCCGTGCCGCTGGGCAGTTATCTGGGCGGGCTATACGGCTGGCGCAGCGCGTTCTTTGCAGCGGCGGCGGTAGGCATGGTGACCCTGGCGTTTCAGTCATTGACTTTACCGCGCCTCGCGCCGCGCCGGCCGGCACGTCTGCGCACCGTTTTCGAAGTGTTGCAGCGCCCGGGCATCGCCATGGGGATGTTCGGTTGTGTGCTGGTGCATAGCGGTCACTTTGCGATGTTCACCTATGTTCGGCCATTCCTGGAAGGCACTACCGGCATCGGCCCGCAAGGGCTGTCGCTGATGTTGCTGGGGTTCGGTGTGGCGAACTTCTTCGGCACGCTGTTGGCTGGCAGGCTGCTGGAGCACCACCCGCTGGCCACTCTGGTGTTAATGCCTGCGCTGGTCGGGGTTGCAGCACTGGCGTTGGTGCTGTTGCCACCCTCGTTGCCGGTGCAGGCAGTACTGCTGGCAATATGGGGCTTGGCCTTCGGCGGTGTGCCGGTGGCGTGGTCGAACTGGGTCGCCAGCGCGGTACCTGATCAGGCGGAAAGCGCCGGGGGCATGGTGGTGGCATCTGTGCAGTCCGCCATCGCCACGGGCGCCGCCGCTGGCGGAGCAGTGTTCAGCCTCGGTGGCAGCGCGGGCGTATTCATAGCGGCAGCGATGCTGATGCTGCTGGCTGCGTTGCTGATTGCGCTGCGTGTCCGGGTCCCTTCTGTCCATGGCGTTCGCGAGTCCACACCCGCATTGCACCTTTGATTCGGTTTCCAAACCGCCTCGTTGCGCTTTGGGTGGATGTCACATTTGGCACCGATAATCCTGAGTCACGGTGGTTTCCAGGCGAAGCATAGGCGCCCCTGCGCGAGCGCATAGCAGAAAATATCCGCAAGGCGGTATCAAGGGCACCGCGGGATTGCCGTGTGGGATACTCCTTTGGGGCCCAACTCGGAGCCAGACTCCACTGAGTGCCTCAAAGCTCCCCGGTTAGAAATTGTGCCCGTCCATAACCAAAGCTCCAGTCCGCATCTGTATTGGTTACGATTGAAACCACCAGTTCGGAGGCGGCAATTCCACATTTCTCCCGCAGGCCTTTCGCTAGCAACTGATAGAACAAGACTTTGGATTCCTCAGTCCTAGGACGACTGATCACAGTGATCACCACTACATTGTCCGTTCGATCGATACCGAGCCCTGTATCTTTGACAATCAATCTACTTGGGCGATGTTCGTTGACGATTTGATACCGATCCCCTTCGGGTACTTGAAATGCCTCCACGACTGCGCAGTGGGCAGCGTCGAGCAAGGTTTTTACTTGGTCATCAGAACGCCCATCTATAAGGTCGATTTTGATCAATGGCATGTCTTGATTCTCACTAGTCAAAGGTGCGTGCATTGCAGGAAGGATTCACACGATAAAGCTTTTGACTGTTCATAAAAAGGCCATATATTTAAATTCATTGTTTTCTTTTTAGAACAATTCACTTTCAAAAACGTTGGAAATTGATCGACTTAAGCCTCATGAATCACCCGCTCATTCTCAGCGGCATCGACGTCTACGACTGGCTTTGAGGCGCTGGCCTTCAACGGGCACAGCGCGCACCCCACCTCACTGGCGACATCCTTGTAGCCGGTGAGGTGGGGTGAGTTGCATCAGACGGGATATCTCGATGCTATCCACTACGGGTTTGTCATCGAATTCAAACCCGTTGTCTTACAGCCTCCGTTTACTTGAGCGTAACGTCGAGCATCGGCGGGATGTAGCCGTAGTCATACTCCGCGACTACGAACGTTTGCTGTCCTTTGATCTTGATACCCACCGTCGGTGCCTCGGTGCCGCCGATACGGATCTGCGTGCCGGTGTCGTCGGTCGGTACGCTGTCGATGAAGGAGGTCACCAGGCCGTTGGGCATAACGCAGTGCGAGTAGGTCTGGAACGGTTGGGAGGACGGGTTGCCCAGTACCAGGCCAGAGCCGTTCAACGGCACATACGGGCCGAACAGCGAATCGGCGACGAAACCGTACACCCCGTCTGGGCCGGTTACACCGTCGGCGTAGGTGAAGGTGTGGCTGATGGTGAACAGGTAGTACTTGCCGTCCTGGAACACGAAGTGCGGGCGTTCGGTCTGGTCGTTGACGCCGACCGCGGTCAGCAGCGGTGGCAGCATTTCCCAGTCGTCGCCGTCTTCGTCGCGGGCCACGGCGATCCCGACGCAGGCGGTCTGGAAGCGCGAGTTGCCGACGTCTTCATAGCCGGGTGGCACGTCGCCGATTTCGGCTTTACCGACCTTGTGCGAACCGCGCTCGCCGGCCACGTTGCCTTCGAACAGCATGTACAGCTTGCCGTCTTTCGGGTCGCGGAATGGCCATGGATCGCGAAAGCCCCAGAAGGCGTTTTGCGCTTCGGTCTGGTACATCTTGCCGTCCGCCTCGAACAGTGGCTTGACCTTCTCGAAGCCCACCAGGCTGACGCCGTGCTCGGTGGTCACCACGCGGCCACGCACCTTGACGATGGTCGCGCCGGGCGTGACGGCGGTGTAGTACAGGTCCACTTCGCCTTGTTCGTTCAGCAGGATCGGTGTGCCAGCCCATTCGCGCACGGTGGGCGAAACCCCTTCAGCCATTACCCGGCCGCCGAGTTTCCAGTCTTTGCCGGTGCGGGAGAACCAGTAGTACATCTTTGCCCGGCCATGGCGATCGTTCCAGTCGCGGATGACGTCGTAGTTACCATTCTGATCGAGGTATTGCGGGTCGTTCGGATGGCGATCCGCAGTGAGGGTGAAGATCACCGACCAGCCGTCAACGGAGGTGATGTTGCCGTCGATATCACGCAGCGGCATGGTGTCCCAGATAAAAACCTCGTCACTCAATACCGGGAAGTTCGCACTGACCAGCGGCTGGGTGGTGGTGGGGTCGTCCGCATGGACTTTGAGCGCATCGGCGCGGGTCCACAGGCTGGGTTGATGGGGTGTTTTGCCAAATTTCGAAGGGGTGCTTTTCATAGTAAGCCTCGTCCATGAAGGGATTCAAAATACTGTATTCATATACAGTTATTTGAATTTAGAGGACTCGCTGTTATGGGTCAAGGTTAAAAATGCATTGGTGCATAATTCGTGCTTTTGCCAAGGCTGATACGTTTCAGCTTGTCTTGTTTCAAGAGGTTCGTTCCTGAACGAATCGGCGAAGTTGTCCGCATGATGGCGGCAAACCAAGCGCCAGGCAGAAAGCCCAAAAATAATGAACCCTGCCTGCGCCTGCGCACCCAAAGTTACATAACCTGGAGGTGCATCATGCAAACCACTTACTTCTGGATAGGCCTGGCAGTGATCCTCGTACTGCTCGACGCGTGGATCATCAACAGCATCTGGCGCAGCGATAACGCCTCGGCCAGCAAGGCAGGCTGGAGTGCTGTCGTCGTGGTACTGCCGTTCCTGGGCGCCGCGATATGGGCGATTGCCGGCCCAAGGGGTGTCACCAAGGGGCCGTCTTCTCCCGAGCACAGCAAGGGCTGAGTCCGGGCCGCGCTATGAACAACCCAGACCCCGACGACTTACAGAGCCGCAACTACCCGGTACCGGAAGATATGGCCTTGCAGCGCAAGGTCTGGCGCTTTGAAAGGGTGGGTTGGTACGCGCTGCTGGTGCTGATGGGGCTGAGCCTGGCGGGCCTGTTTTCCAGCGGGCCGCTGAGCACCCGCGAAGTGCGCAGTGCCGATGGGCAGTTGCGCGTGGAGTACCAACGCTTTTTACGCAATGGCGCCTCCGATGGGCTGGTGATTCATGTGCAAGGCAAGGCCCAAGAACCCCTGGAGGTCGAGTTGAGCGGTGAGCTGCTGCGCGGTTTCAATATCGAGATGCTCCAGCCGCAGCCGCTCAAGGCCAGGGCGGCCGGGGAGGGTGTAAGCGTCTGGATGCTGAGTGACAGCGCCGGCCAGGCCGTGTTGTACCTGACCTTGCGCAGCGACACGGTGGGCAGCGTGGATACCCAGGTGTCGCGACCAACAGGGGCGTCCGTGCGCTTCTCTCAGTTCATCTACCCTTGACCGTCAGCCCAAACCCTAACGGCGTGAGCGGCACAGTTTTTCGATCAAGGAGATCAACGAGTCATGGCCCACGGGTTTGCTGACATGCGCATTAAAGCCCGATTCAGTCGCCTTTTTCTGGTCATTGCCAGCGCCATAGCCCGTTAAGGCGATGGCGGGAGCCTGTCGAAGGTGGCTTACTTTGCGCAGCTTCTGCATCAGCTCATGGCCATTCATTTTAGGCATGCCGATGTCCGAAATAATCACGTCGTACTGGGCATCCCGGGCTGTTTCAAGTGCGCTTAACGGGTCGCTGAAGGCGCTCACTTGGGCGCCTTCCATTTCCAGCAGCATGTTCAGCACCTCAAGGACTTCGGCTGAATCATCGACCAGTAAAACCTTGAGGCCATTGAGGCGCTGATCTTCGTTCTGGGTAGCGCCGCTATCCAGCAGATGATCCTGCTGTTCGCACAGCGGCAACCAGATCGAAAAGGTGCAACCGAAGCCCAACCCTCGCGAATGCACGCTCACCGAACCGCCGTGGGCCTCCACCAGCTGCCGCACCAACGACAAGCCAATCCCCAGGCCTTCGCGCTGGTGAGTCTGGTGCTGGTTTTCCGCTTGCCCGAACAGGTCGAAGATTTCTTCCAGGCTTTCTTGGGCCAGGCCCGCGCCGCTGTCGATGACGTCCAGTTGCGCGCGCCCGTCCGAGCGGCTGACCACCAACTGCACCTGGCCGTCTTCGGGGGTGAATTTCAGGGCGTTGTTGACCAGGTTCCAGATCACTTGCTCGATGCGCGTGGGGTCTACGTCAACGATCAACGGGCCCGGCACCGAAGGTGTCTGAAGGCTGACCTGGCGACGATGACCGTCGGCAAGGACCACGCTGTGAATGTCCTTGAGGGTGCGAATCAGGTCGATCGGTTGCTTTTTCAGCTTCAGTTTGCCCGTGCGAACCCGGGCGACATCCAGCAGGTCGTCAATGATCCGCGCCTGGCTGGACACCGCTTCGCAGATGGTATTGACCGCCTTGATGGCCGGGCCCGCGACCTTGGTGGCTGGCAAGCGCCGCAACAGTTCGGCGTTCAGCTGGATCAGGTTCAACGGATGCTTGAGTTCGTGGGACATCACCGCGAAGAACTCATCCTTGAGATGGCTTTTGGTCTGGGTTTCCTTCAAGCGCTGATTCTGTTCGTCCTGGGTGCGTTTGTGGCCGGTAAGGTCGCGGGCAATCTTGACGTAGCCGCGCAAGCTGTCGCTCTTGAGCTGCGTCACCTCGCCACTGCAATAGAAACGGCTGCCATCCTTGCGCACATGCCAGCGTTCATCTTCGCCACGCCCATGTTCGCGGGCGGTGCGCAGTTCGCTCTCCGGCACGCCAGCGGAGCGGTCTTCCGGGGAGAAAATCAGGTCGTAGTAAGCGCCCAGCACCTCGTCCTTGGTGTAGCCGAAGATCAGTTCGGCACCGGTGTTCCAGTCGGTGATGGCGCCGTGGTCATCGAGGATGATGATGGCAAAGTCGTGGGTGCTCTCGGCAACCAGACGCATGCGCTCCTCGCCCAGGCGCAGTTCCTCTTCGGCCTGACGCCGCTTGGTGATATCAATGAAGGTCAGCACGGTGCCATCAATGTGGTCTTCACTGGAGCGGTAAGGCAGCAACCGCGCAATGTACCAGCGGTCGTCGTTGCTGCTGATTTCCCGCTCGATCAAGCTCAGGGACTCAAACACGGTGGCGGCGTCTTCGGTCATTTGCGGGTAATTGAGGCGGTGGGTGATGTCCAGCAATGAGCGTCCGGTGTCCACCGGCAACATACTGAAAATATCCGTGGCCCGTGGCGTGAACCAACGGATGCGCATGTTGCGGTCGACAAAGACCGTGGCGATGTCGGTGGACGCGATCAGGTTGGTCAGGTAGTCGTTGACCTTGTCCGTCTCTTCCACCTTGGTCTTGAGCTCGAAATTGACGGTCAGCAATTCTTCGTTGATCGACTGCAACTCTTCCTTGCTGGTTTCCAACTCCTCGGTGGCCGAGCGCAGTTCTTCGTTGACGGCCTGCATTTCTTCGTTGGAGGCCTTGAGTTCCTCGCTGGAGACTTCCGCCTGTTCGATGGTGTCCTGCAGGTGCAACTTGGTGCGTTGCAGCTCGCGCTCCAGGTTGCTCATGATCGCGTTTTCGGCCTGGCTGACGGTGTCGATGTCGGGCAGCTGTGGGTCGACGGCGGTTTCCTGGAAGATCACCAGCACGTAGTCGTTTTCGGTCGCTTCATCGCGGTAGGGGCGGGCGCTGATGTCCACCAGGAAGGGGCCTTGCTCGCGTTGGATGCGGATCTTGCGCGAAGACACCGGGCTATTCGATTGCTGGACCTGAAACAAGGTGGTGCGGATATCGAGGCGTAAATCGGGATGCACCAACGTCAGCAGGTTGTGCGTCACCTCGCCGGCCACGTAGCGCAGGAATCGACCTGCGCCTTCGCTCATGTGCAGGATATCGGCCTGCATATTCACGATAACGCTGGGCGGCGCGGCTTTTTCCAGAGCGCGCAGATGGATGTCCGCGAACGAGACCTTGCTGGGCGCCTTGGTTTCAATCGCCAGCGTCGTGGCGCTCGGGCGCAGGTAGCCGCCTCGCGGCATGGTCGGGGCGCGACGCACGGCGGACGAGCCGGCACGCACCCTGAAAATGCGGTTGCGCTTGTCCACCGGTACAAACAGGTCCAGGCAGCCGTCGGCCGACTCCGAGGAGCCGAGAAACAGGTAACCTCCGGGGCGCAACGCGAAGTGGAACATTTGCAGGATGTCGCGTTGCACTTCGCGGTCCAGGTAGATCAACAGGTTGCGGCACACGATCAGGTCGATCTGCGAAAACGGTGGGTCGGCCAACAGGCTGTGCTTGGCGAACAGTACCTTTTCGCGAATTTCCTTGCGCACCCGGTAGTGCTGGTTCTTCTCCTTGGCAAAGTACTGGCGCAACCGTTGAGGCGGTACGTCGGTGATGATCGCTTCGGGGTACACGCCGTTGCGGCCATGGGTAATGGCCCGCTCATCAATATCAGTGGCAAACACCTGCATCTTTGCACCGCTGGCGTCCAGCGCCAGTTGCTCGGCCACCAGCATCGCCAGGCTGTAGGCCTCTTCGCCGGTGGAGCATCCTGCCGACCAGATACGCACTTCCTCACGGTGCGGCACGCTGTCTTCCAGTGACTTCACCAGGTTGGGGATTACGTCTCGCTCAAGCGCTTCGAAGGCCTCGCGGTCGCGAAAGAAGTTGGTCACGCCAATCAGCATGTCGCCCAGCAAAGCCTTGGTTTCGTCCGGGTTGGCCTGGAGGAAGTTGTAATAGGTGGCGAGGTCGGGTTGGGCCGTGACCTGCAAGCGCCGCTCGATACGACGTAACACCGTGGCGCGCTTGTAATGCTTGAAGTCATGCCCGGTACTGGCGCGCAACTGGATTAGAATATCCAGCAACAGCTGCTCGGCCACGGCGGCATCGCGTTCGGTACTGGGTGGGGTGGTCTTGATCTCAGGGTCGTTGGCGGTGGGCAGCACAATCGACTGGGCATTGCGCCACAGTTCCAGCAGCTTCTGCGGCATTTCCACCACAGGCAGCACCAGGTCGACCATCTGGGTTTCGATGGCCGCCAGCGGCATGCCATCGTACTCGGCGTCTTCCGGTGCTTGTACCAGGGTGATGCCGCCTTGCTCTTTGATGCGCGACAGCCCTACCGCGCCATCTGAGCCGGTACCAGACAGGATCAGACAAAACGCGCGTTCTTTATGGGTGTCTGCCAGGTCGCGAAAAAACAGGTCGATGGCAATGTGCGGTCCACCTTCGCGCACGGAAGGTGAGACCGCGAGGTAGCCATCATTCATCTTCAAGAGCTGTGCTGGCGAGATGACGTACACGTGATTCTTTTCGATGGGCGTGGCGTCATTGACCTGCGACACCGGCATGCGGGTCGTTTCCTGAATGATCTTGCCCGCCACACTTTGATGGTCGGGCGAAAGATGCAGGATCACCACAAAGGCCATGCCGCAGTCTCTGGGCATGTGCTCGAAGAACGCTTTCACGGCTTGCAGCCCGCCCGCCGACGCGCCAATACCCACCACCGGGAAATTCAAGTTGCTGGGGGTCAGATCATTGCGTTGCGGAACGTTGGGGGACCGCGGGGGGGCAGACTTCATAAATACCAACCTTGGATAACGGCGCACAGGAAGACGGGTGTAGAGGGAAGAACTTGAGCAACGAGGGCGAGGGCTGAACCGACAGTGAAATATAGCTGAAAACCTGCCGCCAACAAAAAATGCGTTTAGGCCACCCGGTCATTCGACCGACCACTTACTGCCGGTTGAGGCACGCAACCTGCGGAAGGTTTAATCAAACTGACGAGTGGCCATCGCGGTTGCACGGTTATCCGATTTTCTGAAAATCCGTCTGAACTTCGCTTCCTGGCGAACCCTCGCAAAGAGAAACCCACCCAGGAGACGTTCTGATGAACAGCTATCCAAAACCACCCTTCAACGCCCAGCAACAGCCCGTACCCGGTGAGCAGCGCAAGATGGACCCGATGCCCGATTGCGGTGAGCAGTCATACCAAGGCTCGGGCCGGCTCGCCAATAAAATCGCCTTGGTCACCGGGGCCGACAGCGGCATCGGACGGGCCGTGGCCATTGCCTTCGCACGTGAAGGCGCGGACGTGGCGGTGTCGTATCTGGATGAACATGAAGACGCCAAGGAGACCGCACGCTGGGTCGAGGCGGCGGGTCGTCAATGCCTGTTACTGCCCGGCGACCTGGGCGATGCGGCGCAGTGCACGGCCATCGTCAACGACACCGTGGAGAAGTTCGGCCGCATCGATGTGCTGGTCAACAACGCAGCGTTCCAGATGACCTATCAATCGCTGGAAGACATCCCCGACGAGGACTGGGTGAAAACCTTCAACGTCAACATCACCGCGATGTTTCGCATCTGCAAGGCCGCGCTGCCTCATATGGCCGAGGGCAGTTCGATCATCAACACCAGCTCGGTCAACTCCGATATGCCCAACCCCAGCCTGTTGCCCTATGCGGCCACCAAGGGCGCGATTGCCAACTTCACCGCCGGCCTGGCGCAGATGCTCGGCGAGCGGGGGATTCGCGTCAACAGCGTGGCACCCGGGCCTATCTGGACGCCGTTGATTGTCTCGACGATGACGCCGGACATGGTGAAAAACTTTGGCGGCAACACCCCATTGGGACGCCCAGGCCAGCCAGTGGAAGTGGCGCCGATCTATGTGCTGCTGGCGTCGGATGAAGGCAGCTACATCTCCGGCGAACGCTACGGCGTGACGGGTGGCAAGCCGATACTTTGATCAGTGATTGAGGAGGGCAGTATGAGCGAAGCCTCGAAGCACCACGAACCGAATCCTTCTGAGCGCAAGGTGCGCCCGCCGGCGGCTAAGCGAAACGATAAATCGCAGGCGCCGGCAGGCGGGCAACAGGCACAGGAGCAAGGCGGTGTCGCCCCTGGAGGGCCTTCGACAGACCCTGAGTCAGGGGCGTGAACGCGAGGGGATATACACTCGGCCTGACATCCTGATTGGTTGTCAGGCCGCTATCGCAGGCAAGCCAGCTCCCACATTTGGATCGCGGGGGTGTCAGGTCGATGCATGCTGGCTGACGTTATTTTCGCTTGGACCGATGAATTCGCATCCACTCTCGATAGGCCACTGTACGCTGCGCATCCGCACGTTTCTTCGCCTCGGTAAAGCGAGCCCACGTCTGCGCATCGCCGCTGTAGGACTCAATGATCTCGTACGCCAACGCATCCAATCGATCCGCTTCGAAAAACATCTCGGCATTTCGCGCGACTTCGTCGTCCCGCCTGTTTGTAGTTGTGTAACCAAGAGTCTGACTGTTCATCCTCTGAGGCCCTCCGCCCATTGAATCTGTGCCGCGCCACTCCAGCGCACCTGGGTAATGCCGTATTTCTCCGCCATCGGTTTGGACACACGCTTGAACGTGTGTTGCCCAAATTTGGGGATGACCGCCACACCAGCGTCACAACTGGCCCAATGCCAAGCCTCGGCATTGTCCATGCGCGGCGCGCGCACGATGAAGGACTTGGGCTCGCCATGCAGCTGGTACTCGATAGTGAATAGGTCGTTGTGTTTCATGAGGCCTCCTTGATACTCATGAACTACAGATATTTGACGTCAAAAATAATTCAAATAAGTTGTCCGACAATTCGATAACTGGGCGCAAGGCATGGATGAAGCCTAATCATCTACCGTAAAGGTGACCCATCCAGGCCCATCGGCCGGGCGTTGCAGTTCGGCGATGACACCGCTGACGGAGGATCCGTCGGGCAAATTGACGGTGATAAAGTTGGGATTGCCAGGCCAATCCATTGGCGTGTCAAAGTCCAGGCGCGCGATGGTCGGTTTACCGCTACTGGTCATTTGAATGTTTTTTGATTCGTTAAGGCGTTCATCTGAGGGTGTTCCAAGATGGCGCGAGGCAGTGATGACACTGGCAATACCTTGGTAGTCGTAAGACATGCTGGGTTACCTCATGTAAAGGGAACAACGAAGATCAAATGTGGGAGCGGGCTTGCTCGCGAAGACGTCCGTCCATTAAACATTGACGTGACTGATCCACCGCCTTCGCGAGCAAGCCCGCTCCCACAGAGAAGTTGTGCTTGACTGGCTGGTATTCGGGATTTGCCCCGTTTTCATTTGTGACGAGCCGAATATTTGCGCGCAACGACAACGCCGCCCACTAGCAGCGCTGCGCCTATTGCAACCATCCCATAGGGCGTACGGCGGGTTTGCCGCCAGCCGCCTTCGACACGACGTTCGCCGCTTGCCGGGGTGTAGAGGTTGCCCGTAGAGGTCACGGCGCGCGGGCTGCGCTCCAGGCCGAGGCGGGTGAGCCAACCGGATAACCGGGCAAAGCCGGGCAGCAAAAAATGCGCGACGCGGGCCACGGTGGCAGCGCTGCCTACCGTGGTGCTGTCCCTCGGTTGCAGCGCACAGGCCACCATCGCTTGCGCGACTTTATGTGGGTCGTAGACCGGTGGCGGTGGCGTCAAGGTGTGGCCGGTAAAATTGCCGCCATCGCGAAAGCCCGGTGTGTCCATCACGGCGGGATAGATGTCGCACACATGAATATCGGGGTAATCAGTCAGCTCGCCACGCAGTGCTTCAGTCAGGCCGCGCAGGCCGTATTTACTGGCCGAGTAGGCGACGGCATAGGGCTGGGCTACCCAACTGCCCAGCGACAAGGTGTTGATCAGAATGCCGCGGTGCTGGGCTTTGAAATAGGGCCACACCACATGGGCGCCGCGCAGGTACCCGAGCAGGTCGGTTTGCAGCACCTGTTCGTGGGCTTCCAGCGGCGTGTCCTCGAAACTGCCGACGGCGCCTACTCCGGCGTTGTTGATCCAGATATCGATGCGGCCATTGCCGAAGGCCGCCGCCTGTTCGGCAAGGGCGCGCATCTGGTCGCCCTGGGTTACATCGGTTTTAACGGCGATGGCCTCGGCGCCACGCGCAGCGCATTCCTCGACGACCTCTCCCAACGCCTTTTCATCTCGGGCCGCCAATACCAAGCGGGTACTTTGCTCGGCAAAGGCGTGAGCAGCCGCGCGACCAATGCCACTGGAGGCGCCGGTGATCACCACGGTCTTGCCGTGCAGTTTCCCCTTGGCCTGCATGACGCCAGGCGAATCCTCGGGCACGTGGACGGGCACCGGGTGCAGTTGCAGGCGGGTACCGTCAGTCAGTATCAGGGTCAGGTTTTCGACGGTGCCAGCGACGCGGTCGGGAAACACCGGTTCGCCTGTGGCGTCGAGCTCATCATAGATAAAAGTCTGGCCTTCAAGCCATCCGACGGCCGTCATCAATTCAGGGCCCAGGTAGTACTTTCCGTCCAGGAAAAACCCGCTGAAGTTCGGTGTGCGCTCCAGGTTTTCCACGGCGTATCGCTCGCCAGGCCTCATTCCGGTTGCGGTATCAATCATTATGACATCCTCCTTTTACTGGTCTTGGGTAGAGAAAGGCCCGCAAATGATCGTTCAATCCAAATGACTGAATGGCGGTGTCAATGTTGATGGGCCTTCAGGGTCGGGTCGGCGATCTGGATAACCGTGCCCTGGCGCCACGCGTCCGCCCCAGGGGCGATGGGCGGCGCGGGGATATCGGCGCGCGTCTTTTTCTTGTCGGCACTGTCGATGCCCAGTCGTTTATCGCGTTCGGCGACCATACGCGGGTCAGCCTGGCCGTCTGCGGTAAACCCCATCATCAACTGAGGCACGCCTAACGGCAGGCGTTTATCCAGATCGGTATGCCAGGTGTGCCAGGTCTTGCCGTAGGTGTGCACCAGCTTCTCCATCAGCGCATGTTCCGCCGCCTCAGGAATGCCCGGCGCGACCAGTTGCCCTGACTTCACTTCATGCACATGGCTATGCCACAACGCCTTTTCAGGCGCGGGCAACGTGTTGAACTGCGCCTCGCTGATGATGTACTCCACGCCCATCAACTTGGCATCCTTGCGGTTGCCGTCGTAGATCACACACTGGATGACCTCCTCGTTGAGGATTGCGCAGTAGTGATGGGCTTCCATTTGCACATCGGGATGGCCGTTGTAGAAGTGAAAACCGTCCAGGTAGGCGTTCAGGGCATCAATCGGTGGGCGTGATTGCAGCAGGGCGGCGCCGGCTTCCAGCGTTCGGGTCGAAGGTGTTGTCGGCTTCCCAGGTGCCTCGACATTCGAAGGTGAGTTGTTGCCAGCGCAGGCGCTGAGCAGGGCCAGCGTCACTGCTGCGGCCAGGGATTGGGTCACTTGATGGATGGGGTTGTCAGTCATGGTCGGCTGCCTCCTGTTGCCGGTGTGTTCATGCGCGATGATCAAAGCCAGGTTTGATCCTGTTCTCGTTGGAAAGACGCGCGTACGGGGCGTTCAAAATGCTTTGAGTTGAACACTCACTCATTCATCAGGTCGTTTTTTATAGAGGCGCTGACAGCGCAATTGCTTACCTGCCAGTGAGGTGTTCATCCCATGCACAAGACTGAAAATCCAGCGTCGACGCTGCTTACCCAATTGCTCCGGGCACGCGGGCCGGGCGGTCAGGAGGACGAGGTGCGCGCCATTTGCCTGGAAAGCCTGACGCCGTTGTGCGATGAGGCCTGGGTCGATCCGGCGGGTAATGTGGTGGGTTTGATCAAGGGCAAGCACAGCGATGCCGAGCCTGCCGGTGCGGTTAAAGTCATGGCGCATATGGATGAGATCGCCATGGTGGTTAAACGCGTCGAGGCGGATGGCACGTTGCGGGTGACGGCGCTGGGTGGGGCCAACCCGGTCAACTTTGGCGTGTGCCCGGTGGATATCCTGGGGGACGCACGCATCCTTCCTGGCGTGCTGTCCTTTGGCTCGATGCACGCCACCAGTAATACGGCACAAGGGGCTGATGTGCTCTCGGGCGATGTGCACTGGAACGACGTTCATGTGATCACGCGATGCACTGCCCAGGCATTACGCGAGCACGGCATTCGGCCCGGAAGCCGTGTGGTGCTGAGCCGTCATTGGCGTGAGCCCTTCCAAGTGGGCGATGCCATTGCCGCGCATTTTCTGGATGACCGCGCCCCGATTGCTGCCGTTCTGCATACGGCCCAGCTGCTGGCTTCGCGCCGGGAGGCGTTGGCCAGGGATGTCTATCTGGTATTCACCACGCTCGAAGAGGAGTGCAATGCCGGGGCAATGTATGCCGCGTCGACGCTACCAGGCGACACCACCATCGCGGTGGAGGTGGGGCCGGTGATGCAGGAATACGGCACGCGCCTGGCCGTCGACCCGATCATCAATACGGGGGACCAGAAAGGCTATTACACCCGGGCGGTGGTCAACGACCTGGCGGCTGCCGCAGAGCGCTGCGGCTACAGCCCCCAATATGCGCTGTTGGTGGATTTCGCTTCGGATGCCAGTGCGGTCATGAGTAACGGGACCTGCGCCCGCGCCGGCTGCCTGGCCATTCCAACGGAAAATACCCATGGTTATGAATTGATTGTGGATGGGGCGGTGCAGGCCTGTGCCGCGACATTGGCCGAGTACCTTGCAACCTGATAGACGGGGCAAGGTACGCTGACCGGTGTGGGGCTCAGATCGGGCCGCTTGAAGAATCCGCCTCCTGCCTGATGTCATCGGCCGCGTTGGGTTGCCCCAGCTTGCTGTATTGCTCACGCAGTTTCTGTAGCTCTCGCGACCCGAGCTTATCCAGGCTCAACGCCGCATTGTGAGCTTCTTTGGTGGCACGAATCAGCTCGTCCAGTTTCAGATGAAGAATATCGTTGTCGCGGTTCTGGGTATTCTGGATCAGGAACACCATCAGGAAGGTGATGATGGTGGTGGAGGTGTTGATGATTAACTGCCAGGTGTCGTTGTATTGAAAATAAGGCCCGGTGAGCGCCCAAACAGCAATCAAGCTGACGGCCGTCAGAAAGGTTTTTGAGCTGCCCGCCTGGTTGGAGAGTTTTTGGCAGAATTTCGCGAACTTCATGGTGCTGTCTCCTGGGGGATGTTCCTCTGTAGACCCCAGCAGATTTTCGAAATTCTTTTTTACAAATCGATTTTTTTTGACAAAAATCAATCAGCAACACCCCTCTGCACAGGAGCGTTCAGCATGTCGGTCGCTGCTTCTATCGTTGAATACCTCAAGCACCATCAATTGGTCATCACGACGGCGGAGTCGTGTACCGCAGGCAAGATCATCACCTTGCTTTCCCAGGTCGACGGCAGCGGTTCATGGATCGAAAGCGGGTACGTGGTGTATTCGCCAGAGGCGAAACAGCGGCTGTTAAACGTACGCCCTTACACCATCGAAACGTTCAACCTCACCAGTTGTGAGGTCGCCCAGGAAATGGCCCAAGGCGCGCTGCGCGACAGCCCCGCCGATGTGGCGGTCGCCACCACTGGCCTGCTGGGGCCGGATGGAATTGATGGCATTCCCCCAGGCACTGTCTGTTTTGCCTGGGCCTATCGAAACGGCGGGGCACTGAGTGTTTTCAGTCGCAAGGAACGCTTTATGGGTTCTCGTGAGCAGGTGCAGTTGGCCGCGTCTCTTCATGCATTGAAATGGCTGCCGCATTTTCACCAACGGGCGATGGTCGGTGAACGCGCCTAATGCTGCCAAGTGTGCGCGTTTACGGCTGCGGTTCGATGTCCATCAGCAAGTCGCCGTTGGTCAAGGATTCAGCCTCCTGCACCACGCCACGATAGGCCTGACCATTCCATTCAAAGCTAATCCAGTGGGCCTTCGGCAATAGCTTTGGCCATGGCGGTGCAAGCCGCAACTGCACGCCGGGCGCAGTGCGCACAAGTTGCCCCATGCATTCGCTGGCGAGCGTGTTCACACCGAACAGCGTGTCATGCAGGTATTGAATGTTGACCGGTTGCAGCGTTGCGTCAGTAGCGTCTGGCATATCTGTTACCCCACCGATGACAGCCAGAAAGACTGTCTGGCGATGACCATTTCTTCACGTATTTCCCGCACAAGCCGGTTGATCCCCGAAACACCGTGGTAGTGGGCGCGGTTGATGTTGGCGATGGTGAATTGGTCCATACCGTGCGCCGTTACAGTGACTGAAAGGCTGCCGTCCGCGTTGAGTGCGCACTTGACCGCGCACTTGGGAAGGCGAGCGGACAGGGCCGTTTCGATTTCGGCTTTCGTTAACGTATCCATGAGTTCACCGCATAAAGGACTCAGCGCGTTAAGGCTAGCTCAGAATCAGTTGGCGTAAATACTGGCAAGGTAATGGCTGCTGGGGCAGATGTTCTACCTTACATATTTCTGGCCCTTTCTAGGAGCGTTCCTAAATACGCCGGCTGAAGGTCTGCCGATAATTCGCACATCCCCACTTATGTGTGCTCTGCCATGTCCTTCCTACCTATTCGTGTTCTGGTCATCGAAGAACACCCGTTCAAGCGGCTTGTTGCCACCCAGGTGTTCCGGGAGGTCGGGTGTGAAGAGGTGGCCGCCGTTGCCGATGTCGTGGCGGCCGTTGAGTTGCTCGAGCGTACCGGGCCTGTCGATATCGCCTTGTGCAACTTGAAGGACGAGGGCGCACACGGCTTGAGGGCCATCGAAGTGCTCGGCCGTGGCCACTTGGCTAAAGCGCTCATTATGTTCAGCGCCCATGGCACGGACCTGCACGATGCAATTGATCGCATGGCAGGCCTGTTGGGCATCAGTGTATTGGGTTATGTGGACTTCCCGGTGCCAGCAAGCGCCATTGCGCCTATGCTCAGCCGCTACTTGGAGAGGATTGGCGCGCCGACAAAGCAGGCGCGCCGAAGCAGCCGGTCTGGGTTCTTGAGCAAGGCCTGCGTGGCTGGGGGTTTTTCAAGGCATGAGTTCAAGGCGTTCTTCCAGCCCAAGTTCAATTTGAGCACGGGGCACGTGCGCGGTTTTGAAGTGCTGGCGCGTTGGCAACATCCACAGTACGGCCTGTTGTATCCGGCAGATTGTTTGCCGCTGCTCGCTCAAGTTGGCGCATTGGATGAACTGTTCTTCGCGCTGTTGCAACAAGGCCTTGAGTTCTTGCAGCAGTCGGCAGAGCAGCAGGTCTTATCGCTGGCATTCAACCTGGAGTCCGACCAGCTCGGTCGTGGCTCATTATTGCCGCGTCTTTGCGATTCACTCCAATCCCACGCCATTGCTGCGTGTCGTCTGACGTTTGAAATCACTGAATGCGGCCTGCTGGAAGTTTCTCCCGCCGTGCTCGACACCCTGATACGACTGCGCATGATGGGTGCCGGCCTGTCGATTGATGACTTCGGCACCGGCTATTCCTCGCTGGAGCGCCTGTGCCAGTTGCCGTTTACCGAAATCAAACTGGACGCCGCATTTACCCGCGATCTTCAAAGCAGTGCGCGCAACCGTGCCGTGGTCAGTAGCACATTGGCACTGGGCGAGGCACTGGGCATGCGAGTGGTGGTGGAGGGCGTCGAGAACGAAAGCCAGCGCCAGGGATTACTGAAGCTGGGATGCAACGAGGCCCAGGGCTATCTCTGTGCTCGTCCCATGAACGCTGCGCGCGCGTTGGCCTGGCTGGCGACCCAGTTGAACTCGCGCAGCAATATTTGATGTCAATCAGGAGGGCTTTTATGTCCAATCCACGTTTGCGGATCGCGTTGGTAGATAGCGATGCCACCCGGCGAATGAGTATTGAAAAAGACCTTGGCCATTTGGGATACCACCGCGTTGTGCCTGTCGATTCCCTCAAGGTGTTGATTACGTTATTGGATAACGCAAGGGATGTATTTGATCTGTTGGTGATCAATGAAGAAACCGTGCACGCGGCGGGCGCACAGTTTAAGCAAATGCTTGAGGAGTACGCGTGTGTCAGACACTCATTGATTTATCAGGGCGTGACCCTGCAAGCGTTTCCCGATAATCCAGTCACGGCGCAACGCTGCGGCTTTATTGCCTCCGGTGTTCCGGACCGATCGATTCTGGCGCGCGTCATGGATCGGGTGGATGTGCAAATAAAACAGCGCTCGGGCAGACCGTTGCTGGAATCCAATTAATCCTGATGTGAGCTATTGCACGCTTTTCGCGGGACCCGCCACCGCCTCAGTTTTATGCTTTTAGTCCCATTCCTATTTGCTTCTTTTTAGGCACTGATAAGCTTTTTCGCTGAAACAATCTCGGGAAATTCTTTGTCATGATCTTAAATGCCGCCGTGCCTAACGAGTTCAGCGCCCTGCGCGTGATCACGTTGGCAACCGACCCTGCGTGTGTCTTGCGCCTCGCCTCTGCGTTGGGTGGCATGGGGGTCACGCCGCTGGCCACGGTCGCCTCGTTGGAGGCGCTGCAGGCGTGGTTAAGCGCGCACCGCGTGGACATCATCGTGTGCGAAATCCGCTCCGAGTGTGGCGATGGCTTGATGTTGCCAAGTGTGCTCAAAGCACTGCATGACGCGGGTACGTTAATGCAGTTTCCGAGTATTTTCTGGACCGGCGAAACCACCCTGAATGTGCAGGAAAATTTGATCGAAGCAACAGTTACACCGGCGTGCGAAGCGCCCGCTAAGCAGTTGTGGGTCAAGCACATGGGCGGCGTAGCCATCAGCGCACTGGAATCCCATTCGCGCCTGGCGCAGTCGGCGGGAATCAGCGTGCAGATCTTGCGTGACGGTGGCCCGCTGGAGCTGGGCGATGCCTTGCGCACGGTGCTGCTGACCCTCGCTCAACCGGACCCCAAGCTGCAGGCCATGACGTTTGAGTCGCTGGCTGAGGATGAAGTCATCAACGCCCTGACCACCGGCGAGGGATTGCGCTTTGTCTTTCAGCCACAGTTCGAGTTGCTGAGCCGGCGCATCGTCGGCGCTGAGGCGTTGGTGCGCTGGAAGCACCCGCGCTTTGGTGAAATTCCGCCTGCGGTGTTGATGCCGCTGGTCAACCGTCTCGGCCTGGACCTGTTGCTGTTCAGCCTGGTGGAGATGTGGACTCTGCGCGTGATGCTAGCGTTAAAGCGCGAAAACATTACGATCCCTATCGCGGTGAATGCGTCGGCCAAGACCCTGTGCACCCCCAATTTTGCCGAGCGCCTGGCCTTGCGCATGCGCCAGGCAGATCTGCCGAGCCGCTTGCTGAAAGTCGAACTGACCGAAGATGTGCAGGAGCCGGATGAGCTGCATCTTTCGGCGTCATTGACGACTATTCGCGCCAAGGGTTTTCAGGTTTCGCTGGATGACTTCGGCAGCGGCGCAGCCACTTTCAAGCTGTTGGCGAACCTGTCGTTTGATGAAATGAAAATCGACGGCTCGTTTGTGCGCGGTGTCGAGCAGCACGCCTCGTCACGCAAGGTGATCGCAGGCATTGTGAACTGGGCAGGTCTGCTTAACCTGAGCCTGGTGGCGGAGGGGATCGAGGACGAGTCCACGATCCCCCTGCTGCACCGCCTGGGTTGCCGGGTAGGGCAGGGCTATGCGCTGGCGCGCCCGATGGAAATAGACGCCTTCTTGAACTTTGTGATTGAGCGGGAAAAGAACGGCTGAGGCTGTAAAGTTTGGCGGGCAGGTAAGTATTGGAACTTGATGTGTGTAGGTCAGCTCTTGGTTTTTAGGAGTTTTCTTATATTAAGTTTTTCGCAGATCTATTAAGTTTTATACCGTTGTTATTGTGAAGAATTGGCGCATTTTTTAACTGCGATGGTGAGCCTGTGCGCGTTAAGTTATAGGGAGTGAGCGTGTGGCGTGTGATGTTCAGTTGCACGGATGTAATTGATGAAATGGATGAGTCTGAGAGGACCTTAACTTATTCAGAGTGAGGCAGCGCTGTTGTCCATTTTTTTGCACGCTATACAGAGTGTTCCGTCATTTATGAAACGCCTACAAATTGCTTTGCTGGATGATCATGCAATCGTGCGGCATGGTTTGGTCAATCGGTTGGTACAGGAACCTGATTTTGAAGTGGTGGGGGTCTACGCTCGCAGTCGTGAGTTGATGGCCGGCCTGCTGACACACCCGGCCGAGGTGTTGTTGCTCGATTTTGTGCTCGGCCCTCATGAGCTGGATGGCATCCTGCTGATCCGTGCTCTGCGGGTAAAGTACCCGGGCTGCCGAATCCTGGTGTTTTCCACTCACCATGACGCGGCCACGGTGATTCTTGCCCTGCGCGTCGGTGCCCGTGGGTTTATCGGCAAGGGTGAAGACATGAGCCAATTGATCAGCGCAGTGCGGCTGGTGGCCTCGGGCGCTGTCTACCTGAGTGCTGACATGGCCTATCGGGTGGCCGAAGCCACGGCGGTCAACTATGACGGTGAGGAGCAATCACGCGATGACGCGATGCGTTTTGTCAGCTTGTCTGCGCGGGAGCAAGAGGTGATCCGCTGTTACCTGTCGGGCATGACCATCACCGAAATTGCTGAAAAATTCAGCCGCAGTATCAAGACCATCAGTTCGCAAAAGGCCTCGGCTTTTCGCAAGTTGGGCGTGATGTCCAACAACGAGCTGTTTCGGATCAAGCACATCATCGAGAGTGTTTAACGCTAAACGCAGGCCACGCCGACGCGCGCAAAAACAGCGGTAGGCGGGCGTGCCCTTTGGCGGTTGTTGCATATACTCCTTGAAGTGCCGTAATAGCTGTCCCTGTTATTTGACCGCGCCACCTAAGCGGGGCCAAGTGGGTTCGAATACGATGAAACCTGTACGCATTGCTCTATTGGACGACCACGCTGTTGTTCGGCATGGGCTCGCCAACACCTTGGCGGCCGAGGCCAACTTTGACGTGGTTGGCATTTATGAAAAAAGCCGCGACTTGCTCGCCGGCCTGGTCAGCGCTCCGGCTGACCTGCTGCTGCTGGATTTCTCCCTGAGCCCCGACGAGATGGATGGCGTATCGCTGATCCGCGCCTTGCGGGTCAAGTTTCCCAGTTGCCAGATCCTGGTGTTGTCCGCCCATCATGACCCGGCTACCGTGGCCCTGGCCATGCGGGTCGGTGCCCGTGGCTTTGTTGGCAAGGGCGAGGACATGACGCAAGTGGTCAAGGCCATTCGCAAGGTGGTCTCCGGCGCGGTGTACCTGAGCACCGACATGACGTATCGCCTGGCGGAAACCGTCACCAGCGAGACGCGCAAAGACCCCAGCGAAGCCTCGGATGCCCTGGTCCAGGCCGAGCTGACCAGCCGTGAGCAGGAGGTGATCCGCTGCTATCTGGCGGGCATGACCGTGAGTGAAATCGCAGAAAAATTCAATCGCAGCATCAAGACCATCAGCACCCAGAAAACCTCAGCGTTTCGCAAATTGGGGGTCACCTCGAACAATGAACTGTTCAAACTCAATAAAATCATCGGCTCACCATGAGGCGATGGCGACCGGGTGCCCTCTTATTCATGTTGCTGATGCTGGATGCCGCGCTTGCCTGTGCGGCGCCGGTTGAGCTGACGGAGCAGGAGCGGCTGTGGATAGCGCAGCATCCGGTCCTTCGAGTGGGGGTGATGGAAAACCTGGTCCCCTTCGAGTACATGAGTAATGGCGTGCTGCAAGGGCGGCCGGTGCAGTACCTGCAATATGTGCGCGATGCCACGGGGCTTGAATTCACCTATGTGCCGGTCAAGACCCGGGCTGCACGTGAGCGCATGCTGTTGGATGGCCAGGTAGACCTGCTGTCTTCGCACTTTCGCTTTCGTGACGAGCCGCCTATCGAGGATCTTACCGCGCTGGTCTACGACACTACCGTGCCGATCATCGTGACCCGTGTCGACGACGCCGATATTTTTGACCTTGACCAGCTACAAGATAAAACGGTCGTGATCCCCGATGTGGAGTATTACGAGCAGTTGCTCAGAAAAAGGGCACCCCGAGCCACTCTGATCAAAAGCCCCCAGGCCTTGGCCATGCTGAACACCCTCCGGGACGGTGGTGCCGATGCAGTCGTGGCCTCCGAAGCCTTCTTGATGCCCTATTTGTATCGACAGTTTCAGGGCGTGCTGGAAATTTCTGGCGTGGTGGGCAGCAGCATGTTGGATGTGAACATGGCGGTGCGCACCGATAACGCCATGCTGGCCTCGATCATTGGCAAAGCCCTAGGCTCGATCAGCCCCTCACAACAGAATGCGATGTACGAGCATTGGTACCGGGACCTGGAGGTAGATGCGCCGACCCTGTGGGACATCGCCAGCCATTACTTGCATCTTTTGATCCTGGGCATGTTGGCGTTGATTGGCTTGTGTGTGCTGGTCTATCGCGGTTACCGCCAGCAGCGGCAGGCCGAGCGGAACGAGCAGGAAAAAACCATGTTCCTGGCGGTGATGGGTCACGAAATACGCTCGCCAATGAACGCCGTGCTGGCGGCCATGGAGCTGCTGTGGCACACCCGACTCAATGACCAGCAGCGCCACTTCGCGCACTTGGCCAACAGCGGCGCCAATATGCTGGTGCGCTTGCTCGATGATGTGCTGCACCGGCCGGATTCAGGGGCCAAGGCGTTACGTCTGACACTTGAGGCGACGGATGTCATCGCGCTGGTGCATGGCGTAGTGGGCTTGCATCGCCTGCGTGCGGGGGAAAAACACTTGAGTCTGAATGTGAGCGTGCAGACACCCCTGCCGTCGTTGTGGCTTGACCGTTCGCGGCTGACGCAGGTGTTTCATAACCTGTTGTCTAACGCCATCAAGTTCACCGATACCGGCGCTGTTGACATCACCCTGCGCCTGGAAGACTTGCTGGACGGTAAGCATCAGTTGCAGGTTGAAGTCCGCGACACCGGCATCGGTATGGGCGAAGCGGTGCAGGCCTCTTTGTTCCGGCCTTATGCCCAGGCGAGTCAGTCCTACAAGCGTGCGGGAGGCAGCGGCCTGGGGCTGATGATATGTCGGCAATTGGTCGATTTGATGCAAGGCTCGCTGACCCTGCGCAGCGAGCCGGGAGTGGGGACGTGTATCAACCTGTACTTGCCCGCAACCCTTGCCCCTGAGGCCGCTGAACCGACGCGAGCCCCAGCCCCAATGCCTTTGCATGTCACCGATGGTTTGCAGCTGCTGGTGGTGGAAGACACCCTGGCCAACCAGGAAGTGCTGCGGGCGCAAATCAGCGGGTTTGGTTGTGTGCCAGTGATTGCCGCCGATGCGGCCCAGGCCCGCGTGCGGTTCGCTGAGCGCGCTTACGCGTTGGTATTGATGGACTGCGACCTGCCGGATCAGGACGGCTACAGCCTGGTCTGCGAACTGCGGGCGCTCGAACAGCAATGGGGGCGAGCGCGCTGCCCGATCATTGCCATTTCCGCCTTGACCGGCGAGCAGCACCTTCAACGCTGCCTGGCGGCGGGCATGGATGGGGCGTTGAGCAAGCCCATACGTCTGGGGCAGTTGAGTGACGTGATCGAGCAGTGGTGCGGCGTCACGTTGGCGGCACCGCGTGCCAGCTTGATGGCCCCGACACTTGATCAGGCCGCTATCAACCGTGAGATGGCGGCCGACCTGGGGAGCCTGCTCAGGGCGATGGCGCTCTGTGATCGCCCTTCGGCCATCCATGTTGCCCATCGGTTACACGGCGCGGCACTGATCATCGAATGGCCGGCCCTGGCCCAGGCGGCCGCGCACATGGAGAACCTGTTGCGGGCAGAGGAGGGCTGGGGCAACCCGGTTTACGTGCACACGCTTCAGGCGTTGGTTCAGCACTGGCGTGCCGTGAGCGAGGAGACCCCGCTGGACATGCTGGCCATGGTCGCGCCGCCGCCGATGACGCAACAATGAAGGTTGTACGGTTGCGCCTGCTGCTGGGGTGGTTGCTGCTGGCAAGCGCGGGCCTGGCCGATGCGCAGGCCGACCCGCCGTCGATGACCTTGACCCAGCAAGAGCGTGACTGGATCGCCGCCAACCCCGTGCTGCGTGTCGGTGTGTTCGACAACCTGCTGCCCTTCGAGTACATCAGCGACGGCCAGTTGCGTGGGCTATCGGCCAAGTACCTGGGTTTGATTGCGGCGCGTACGGGCCTGCATTTTCAGTCGGTGGTCACCGGCAATCGTAGCGCCCGCAAGGACATGCTGATCAGCGGCGAGGTGGATATCTTGCCAACCCGGCGCCGCGACGACGATCCGGTCAAGGACCTGGGCATGCGCTATACGACGCCCTACAACACCAGTTCCACCATCCTCGTCAGCCGCTTTGGCCAACAGCCATTCGTGGACCTGGAACAACTTGCCGGCAAACGCCTGGTGATGTTGGGGCGCGAGGGGTATCAGGCGTTTTTGCAGCAGAAAGTCCCCGGCATAACGGTGATCTCCGGCCAGAACGCTGTCGACATCATGGCGATGGTCAAGGACGGTCGGGCGGATGCCGCCATCGCCTCTGAATGGTTACTGATCCCCTATCTTTCCCGGCAGTATCAGGGGGTGTTGCAAGTATCCGGGGTGGTGCCGCAATTGCACACCGGCGTGAGCATGGCGTTGCGTGACAGCGACGCGATCCTGTTGTCGATCCTGGAAAAAGTGCTGGGGTCCATCAGCAACGATGAGCGCAAAGCGATCTATGACGCCTGGTTCGATGACATGAACCTGGACATTCCGACGATCAAGGACATCGCCGAGCATTTCCAGGGTGAGTTGTGGCTGTTGCTGTCGGTGGTGCTGCTGTTGATCGCGTTCGCCTGGCAAAGCCGTCGTCAGCGCCGCCAGGCCGTGCAGAGCGAGCGGGAAAAGGCGATGTTTTTGGCGGTGGTCAGCCATGAAGTGCGTTCGCCGATGAACGCGGTGCTGGCGGCTATCGAGTTGTTGGAGCACACACCGCTGGACGAACAGCAGCGCCACTTCACTCAATTGGCCAACAGCGGCGCCAATACCTTGCTGCGGCTGGTGGATGACGTGCTGGACATTTCCAGGATGGAGGCCGGGGAACTGACCCTGACCCTGGAGCCTGTGGACCTCTGGGCCTTAGTCCAGCAGGTGGTGGAGGAGTATCGCGCCGGCGCCGAAGAAAAAGGCCTGTTGCTGACATTGAGTGGTGAACGCCCCAGCGGCCCCTTGATGCTGGAGGGCATGCGCTTGAGTCAGGTGCTGCGCAACCTGATCTCCAATGCGGTCAAGTTCACTGAGGTAGGCGGGGTGGAGGTGCAGCTCAAGGTGGTTGAATGGCCAGAGGTTCCTGTGCCGCACGTGCTGATCCGCATCATCGACAGCGGCATTGGCTTGTCACAGCAGGCGCAGGCCAGCCTGTTTCGGCCCTATGCACGGGCCAAGCACTCTTACAAACGTACCGGTGGTAGCGGGCTTGGCCTGGTGATTTGCCGTCGCCTCGTGAGGCTGATGTCGGGTGAGCTGACCCTCAACAGCACCCAAGGCGTGGGTACTGAGGTTGAAGTCAAACTGTCTGTCGAGTGGGCCAAGACCCTGGATATACCCCAGGCTGAAGCGGCGCAGGCCCAAGTGGAGGGTAACGGTGTACACGTGTTGGTGGTGCAGGCGCCTGTGACCGGCCAACAGACACTGCCTGCACACCTGCAAGCGCTGGGTTGTAGGGTGTTGCTGGCGGTTGATGGCGCCCAAGGGTTGACGCTATTCAATGTGCGACGGGTCGATATGGTATTGATCGATTGCGACTTGCCAAACAGTGAAATCGAGCCGCTGGCGGGCGCCTTTCGTGAGTTGGAGCAGGTGTTGCAGCGTGCCCATTGTCCGCTTGTAGCTGTCGCGGGCTTCAGCGATAACGAGCACCTTGAGCGTTGTTTTGATGCGGGGCTCGACGGGGTGCTGGTCAAGCCGGTTACACCGGCCAAGTTGCAGCAGATGATCGAGCTTTGGTGTGACATGCCGCAAGGTCCGCTGCCGGCAATGCCCAAGGAAGAGCCAGAGGAGGAGTCGCATATCCTGCGCACGGCCTTCAACGACTTGATCGAGGCACTGGCCTTGCGCGAGCGAAGCCAAGCGTTGCAGGCAGTTCAGCGTCTGCACGAGGCGGCGCTGGGGCTGGAGCGGGACGACCTGGTGGGCACTGTCGAAAGCCTGGGACGGCTATTGCGCGATGAGCGTGACTGGCCAGCGCAGCAGATTGCCGAGCGTCTCAGCGTGCTGCTTGGTCAAAGGCCTGCGCCAGCATAGCCTCGTTGCTGTACCCGCTCGTTCTCACAGGTGGGGCTTGCCTTAATGCCGTTCAGTTAAGCGTATATCGCCCTCTGTAGGAGCGAGCTTGCTCGCGAAAAACGTCAACGATAATGTGTGCTTCCTGAATGAGCGCGGCGCCTGTGAGTTTTTCGCGAGCAAGCTCGCTCCTACAAAATGCCTTAACTGAACGGCATTAGAGCTTGCCTGCGATAGCCATGGGTATCTATACAACTCTGTAGCGCTCAATGGTAACCACGATGCGAAGCGAGCCGCTCAGGCGGCCCCCAAATCACTGGCGGATTACGGGCACACCGCGCCTGGGCGAGGTGCCGAGTGGTGGGGCAAGAGCGTTTTGCTTGCTTTTGCGCTGTTCAAAAGGGAGCCGCCGTCAGGGCGGAACCCTAGGTGGCCGTTACCGCAGGAACGGATATGTACCCAATCCAACTGTGTTGACTGTCAGGTCGCCTTCGCGAGCAAGCCCGCTCCCACAGTTGGATCGCGGGGCGCCAGGTAAATAAGCGTCGGCTGTCAGGCCGCCACGGGTCCAGCCTAACCTCGAAGTTGTGTAGATGCTTAGGCTGCGATAACGGTGGGTCAATCAACATCTGATGATCAGAATAACGATGACCCATTATATAAGCTGGATTTAAATATACCGTTCAGGCGCGCTTTTAGGACCACTCCTATAGACGCTTTGTCTGTTGGCTTATTAAAGCCAGCCCACTATGGTGGGGGGCTTTGTTTGTTGCTTTTAATCGCCTGTTTATAAGGTAATTTGCCCGGGTTATTTGTTTTTCAGAGCACTCCTATTTTGAAAATTAAGTGCGCTGCTTACACTTCACTTCGCAACAACGCAGAAGTATTTCCCGTCCAGGGAACTTCAAAACTTAATCAAGTCTATCGTGCTCTCGGAGTTACTCATGAATTACAAAGCTCGCGCCCTCGCTGTACTGGTCGCTGCCACCGTCTCTTCTGCTGCCATGGCTTCGGACGGCAAAATTGATTTCAACGGTGAGCTGAAAGCCGAAACCTGCCAAGTGGCCGTCAATGGTGCAGCAGCTTCCGGCGCGACCACCGTCACCTTGCCAACCATCTCCACCGCTTCCTTGGCTTCCGCCGGGCAAGTAGCTGGCCAGACCGGTTTCAACATCGAACTGAGCAAGTGCTCTGCTGCGATCAAAACCGCGGCGGCGTTCTTTGAGTCGGGCGGTGGTGTTGATCCGGCCAGCGGTAATGTGAAGAACATCAGCGGTTCAGCCACCAAGGTTCAACTGCAGTTGGTGGATGCCACCAATGGCAACGCGATCAAGGCCGGCAACACGTCTCAGGTTACCTCCACCAGCCGCGTAACTGTTGACCCAACTGCCCTGACCGCTGTGCTGCCGTACGCCGTTCAGTACTACGCCCAGTCGGCTACCACGCCGGGCACCGTTGTGGGCTCCGTGACTTACTCCATCAATTATCAGTAAGTCGCAGGCTTTGGACACACGCCCTGCTCGGTATTGAAGGGCGTGCATCCAGACGGTAAAGGGATTGCTCTATGTCGTGCACACGTGCATTCAAACCACTGCTGCTGATCGGCCTGGCCACACTGATGTGTTCCCATGCATTCGCTGCAGTGGTGATTACCGGTACGCGCCTGGTCTATCCGGCGGACCAGAAAGAAATCACCGTAAAACTGAACAATAACGGCACGTTGCCCGCACTGGTCCAATCATGGATCGACACCGGCAGCGTCGAATCGACACCCACCAGCTCCAAGGCGCCGTTCCTATTGTCGCCCCCGGTGGCGCGCATTGACCCGACCAAGGGCCAAAGCTTGCGAGTGCTCTTTACCGGCGCGCCTTTGGCGCAGGACAAAGAGTCGGTGTTCTGGCTCAACGTTCTCGAAATCCCGCCCAAACCCGAGGCGGGTGCAGACCTTAATACGCTGCAAATGGCTTTCCGTTCGCGCATCAAGCTGTTCTATCGCCCGGTCGGCTTGCCTGGAAATCCCAATGAGGCGGTTGAGCAGGTGCAGTGGCAATTGGTTACGGCACGCGATGGCCAAGGCCTGGCGCTGAAGGCGTACAACCCGTCGGCGTTCCACGTCTCGCTGATCGAGTTGGACCTGGTGGCGGGTAACCAACGCTATCGCAGTGAGGACGGCATGGTCGGCCCTGGAGAAACCCGGCAGTTCGCGCTGCCCACGCTCAAGGCCAGGCCGTCGAGCCAGGCCCAGGTGGAATTCAGCGCCATCAACGATTACGGCGCGTTGGTCCCGACCCACAACACGCTGCAGCCCTGATCCATTCCTGACGTTTTTACCCGCGAGTCATCTATGTCGACCTTTTCTTGCTCCAGGCTTTTTCTGCGGGCGCGGCCTCGCTTCGCCTTGAATCCGCTCACTGCCCTGATCCTCAAGGCATTGGCCATTGCTCCAGGCGTGTGGGGCATGCAAGGCGCACTGGCGCAAGAAGTGCAGTTTAATGACGCCTTCCTGCCCGAAGACTCGCGCAATCTTGACCTGAGTGCCTACCAGGCCGGCAACCCGGTGATGCCAGGCCAATACCGAGCCGACATCATCCTCAACGGGCAACTGAACAACCGGCAGGATATTCGCATTGACGCCCAGGCCGACGGCAGCAAGCCGGTGGTGTGTATGAACCGTGGCTTGCTTGAGCGCCAGGGTGTGCAAATGGCCAGCCTTACGCCCGAGGCCAGCACGATGCTCGACAGTCAGGCGTGCCCGGCAGTGGGGCAGGTAATCCCTGGCGCTACCGCGAACTTCTCCCCAGAGAACCAGGCGCTGGACTTGAGCATTCCCCAGGTGGCGCTCAAGCGTAATGCGCGGGGTTACGTCAGCCCGCAGTTGTGGGACCGTGGCGTGACGGCCGCCATGCTCAGCTACAACTTCAACGCCAATCGTAACCGCACCCGCAGTGGCAACTCCGATTCGGCGTTCATGGGCCTCAACGCGGGCCTGAACCTGGGGGACTGGCGCCTGCGCCACAACGCGTCCATGAGCTGGCAGTCACGTTTGGGCAGCCGGTACCAGGCTCTGGACACATACGCCCAGCGTGATATCACCGCGTTGAAAAGCCAACTGACGGTGGGTGAGTCCAACACCACCGGCGAGATCTTCGACACCTTGTCCTACCGCGGTGTGCAACTGTCCACTGACGACCGCATGCTGCCCGATTCGATGCGCGGGTATGCGCCGGTCATCCGGGGTATTGCCCGCACCAATGCGCGGGTAACCATTCGCCAGGCCGGCAATATCTTGCTGGAAACCACCGTGGCGCCCGGCGCGTTCGTGATCGATGACCTGTACTCCACCGGCTATGGTGGCGACCTCAGCGTGAGCGTGGCCGAAGCCGACGGCACTGAGCAGAACTTTATCGTGCCCTACGCCTCGGTCAGCCAGTTGCTGCGCCCCGGCACCTCGCGGTTCAGCCTCACTGCGGGTGAAACCCGCAACAACTTCGTCGACGATCAGGCGCGCCTGCTGCAAGGGACTGTGCAGTACGGCTTGAACAATACCTTCACCGGTTTTGCCGGTCTGCAATCGAGCGATGACTACACGGCGGTGCTCACCGGCCTGGCGTTCGGCACACCCATCGGTGCGATGGCCGTGGACATCACGCACGCCCAGACCGACCTGGCCGGCGGCGCTGCCAAGGGCCAGAGCATGCGGGTGTCGTACAGCAAGAATGTGCTCAGTACCGGCAGTAACTTCTCGCTGGCAGCCTATCGGTTTTCCACTCAGGACTACCTGGATTTCAGCAACGCCATCCAACTGCTGGATGCCGAGAAAAATGGCTGGGATTCGAGCATGTTCGGTCGCCCGCGCAGCCGTTTTTCGGTGACCGCCGACCAGAACCTTGGGGCTTGGGGGCAAGTCTCCATCAGCGGTTACGCGCAAAACTACTGGAATCAGCCGGGCAGTGATGTGCAGTACCAGTTCAGCTACAGCAAGCAGTTCAACCGCGTCAGCTTCAGTGTGAATGCCAACCGCAGCCGCATGGGGCTGGGCGACATGGAGAACAGCTTTTTGCTGACCATGAGCATGCCCCTGGATTTCGGCGCGTCGGGTAACACTCCGCAAATAACCGCGCAGGTGGGCCGCGATACCCAAGGCAATTACAGTGAGCAGGCCGGTATCAGCGGCACCGCCGGCCAAGACCGTCAATATGGCTATAGCGCCAATTTCGGCCATGACGGCGCCAACCACAGCAAGAGCGCCGCGCTTAACGGTCAGTACACGGGTGGGCGAGCCATGCTCAGTGCGGCACTGGGGCGTGGCGATGGCTATACCAGCGCCTCGATGGGCGCCAGCGGCACCGTGGTGGCCCATGCAGAGGGCGTGACCATGACGCCGTACCGCGGCGAAACCATGGCGGTGGTCAGTGCGCCGGGTGCCGCGGGCGCCAAGGTTTCGGGGTACCCCGGCCTGACGCTCGACAGTCGTGGCAATGCCGTGGTGCCGTACCTGCGGCCTTATGAGCTGAACGAGGTGGCCATCGACCCGATTGGCAGTTCGCTGGATGTCGAACTCAACGAGACCAGCCAACAAGTCGCCCCACGCGCTGGCGCCGTGGTGCATCTTAAATACACCACTAATCAGGGCCGTGCGGTGCTGCTCAATGTGCGCCTGGACGATGGCAGCAGCTTGCCATTTGGCGCAGGCGTGACCGACGGCGAAGGCGCCTCGGTGGGGATGGTCGGGCAGGGCGGTCTGCTCTATGCCCGGATCAAGCCAGAAACCCGCCAGTTGTTGATCAACTGGGGCAGCAAGACCCATCAACAGTGTGCCCTGATGATTCCTCCCGGCCCCGGCGAGGGCCAGCAATTGCAGCAGGTGGACGCTATTTGCGCCGCCGGCAAACAGGTCGCGGGCAGCACGCCGCCCAACAACATGCAAAAGGTACCGTTATGAACATGGGCGCTTTGATCAAACCCAGCCTAGCGCTGGCGGCACTTTGGGCGATGGCCGATACGGCCATGGCAGTGACCTGTACATATAACAACGGTATCCAGGCCGCAGTGGGCAACATGCCATTGCAGGTCTCGGCGATTACCGTCGGACGTGATGTGCCGGTGGGCGCCGAAGTCTATCGACAGCGCTTCAGCATGGCCTTGGGCCAGGCACCCGAGCTGGACTGCCGGTTTGCTCCGTTTCAACAGTGGACCGAGTTGACGGTCGAGGCGACTTCTGGCTTAGCCAATTGGTCCAGCGGCCCCTATGCCAACAAGGTCTACAGAACCCGAATTCCAGGGCTGGGGGTGGTTATCAATAGTCTCGGCGGCGTGCTGCCCAGGCAAACCAACAAATCCTGGACTGCCTGCACATCGGGCTCTCGCTGCCTGATTCCGTTTGATGGACCTTCGAACTTCGAATTGATACTGATCAAACTAGGGGAAGTAACGCCAGGTGTATTGGCGGGCAGCTCATTGCCGGTCGTGAGCCTGTTTGGCAACTTCGGCGATGCCAGGATGCAGGGTTTCAGGATGGGCATCTCCGGCAGTATCCAGATTGTCTCGCGCACCTGCAGTACGCCGGATGTTTCAGTGCCGATGGGGACGCACTTGACCAATAAGTTCACCGGGCTTAACAGCGCCACAGGGTGGACAGATTTTTCCATCAACTTGAATGATTGCCCGGCGTTCCATGGCACCTATTCCACCACCGGACCTGGCTGGCTTTCGCAAAGTGGTAATTCACCCACCGGCGTTGGCTCCGGCGGAACCCTAGCGGGTAACACCCTGCAATTTCGCATCGACTCCTCGCGCCCGGCGATCAATGCCAGTACGGGCGTGCTGAGCATTGATCCCACAGGCACAGGTAATTCGCCTGCCGCAAGCGGAGTCGGCATCCAAGTAGCGACACTAGACAGTACCCCGGTACCCCTGGGGATGAATCGGGCCAGCGGTATTAACCCACTGTCCTTCGAGTCCAGCTACAACATCCGCTTGCGTGCCCGTTATCTGCAAACCGCCAACCGAGTCACGCCAGGCCCGGCCAATGCGTCGGCGACGTTTACGATTATTTATCAGTGATGAATATGTCACTTATGTTCTGTGCGTTTGGTTTGAAGGGGCAGCCAGGCTGCCCCTCCCACCGTTACTCAAGAACCCGACTTCCGACCGCCGCCATGGCTGTGCTGCCCACCTTTACGGCCGGCTTCCGAGGCTTTTTCACGGTCGTTGGCGAAGTTCCCGCCCGACGCCTGGCCGCCTTTTTTACCGGCTTCGGAGGCTTTTTCGCGATCATTGGCAAAGTTGCCCGGGTTTTTATTACCTGTAGTCATGATAGTTCTCCAGTCGCTAAGTTTGCGTTTCGTTAGTTGGCCGTTTCGCAACGGACACTTATTCCGATATTGGATTTTTGAAAAATGTTTTACCGATTTTTCTAACCGGCGACGAACGGTAATTTCGCTGAAAAAGTTATACAGAAACTTGGTTGATGCGCCGCTTCGTATAACTTTTATTGCCGGCCAGCGCTTTGATATTAATCAGATCGAAACTGCTGGTTTAGTTAACGGTCCTGCCATTCGTCTTTTTCGTCGCACTCCAAAAAAGGGTGTGGTTCCAACGAGGTTCCTAACCTGTGAACGGGAGCTTTTCAGCCATGAAACACAACCCATCCAACCCACAGTACCGGCCGCTCGAGCATCCAGACGCACCCAATGAAGACGGTTGCGTCATCGGCACTGCCGGGCGCGACGAAGACCCCAACGCGACCACCGATTGGGACCACCCCGACAGCGCCGCAACACCCGCTGACGCCAGCATCAAACCCGCCAGCGGTACGCCCGGCATCGACGCCGTGCCCGAGTCGGAAAACCACGGCGCCGATTGAGAGAACTGCCCTACAAGTGCCGTTTCGCTTGGCCTGCAGCGCATTACCGCTGGTCGTGAGGCGTCGGTTTATTTTGAAATTTTCCACGCGCAGGCCACTTCCCATGCAAGGTAGGCGCGCATTCCAGCAGGGCGCCTTTTTCCGTAAGCCTGAGGAGATTTGTTCATGTTTCTACATAACAAGCGACTTCAATACACCGTCCGCGTCGCCGAGCCCAATCCGGGCCTGGCCAACCTTTTGCTCGAGCAGTTTGGCGGCGCCCAAGGTGAGTTGGCCGCCGCGTCCCGTTACTTCACCCAAGCCTTGGCGGAAGACGACCCGGGGCGCAAAGATTTGCTGATGGACATCGCCACCGAAGAACTCAGCCATCTGGAGATCGTCGGCTCCATCATCGTCATGCTCAACAAGGGCGCCAAGGGGCGAATGGCCGAAGGCGTGGAAGAGGAGGGCGAGTTGTATCGTGCCCTCAATGGCGCCGGCAATGACTCGCATATCACCAGCCTGCTGTACGGGGCGGGTTCGCCTTTGACCAACTCTGCCGGCGTGCCGTGGACCGCCGCCTACATCGACACTATTGGTGAACCCACCGCAGACATGCGCTCGAATATCGCCGCCGAAGCCCGGGCCAAAATTGTCTATGAGCGGTTGATGAACGTCACCGATGACCCGGGTGTAAAAGATGCGCTGGGGTTTTTGATGACGCGGGAAATCGCTCACCAGATATCCTTCGAAAAAGCGCTGCATGCGATCCAGCCGAATTTTCCCCAGGGCAAGTTGCCGGGCAAACCGGAGTTCACCCAGGTGTATTTCAACATGTCCCAAGGCGCGGAGAACCTGCGCGGGCCCTGGAACCAGGGTGACGGTTGGGAGTTCGTGGAAAACCCACAACCGGCGGTCGATGGCGGTGACGGCACCGCCAGCGTGCAGTTGGACGCCGACGATGAAGCGGTGCTGAGCGCGATGAAAATCCGCACGCTCTCGGACCCCACCAGCGACCCCACCACCGGCGCTGACCTGGGGGCGGGCCTCAAGCCCAAGCCCGACCTTTGATTGAGGACAGCCGCACGCTGAAGGGCGTGCGGTGCTTTCGACTTTCTTGACGAGGACAACGACATGGCAACCCCACAGGAAAACCTGCTCGACTGGCTACGTGATGCCCATGCGATGGAGCAACAGGCCGAGAAAATGCTCAAGGCACAGTCCGAGCGCCTGGAGAATTACCCCCAACTCAAGGCGCGAATCGACGAGCACATTGAGGAAACCCTTGGGCAGCAGCAACTGATTGACGAATGCCTGACGCGTTTGGGAGGCAGTGCCTCGACCCTTAAAGACGTGGGCGGCAAGCTGATGGCTTTCGGTCAGGCGGTCGGTGGCTCGCTGATGAGTGACGAGGTGATCAAGGGCGCGATGGCCGGCTACGTGTTTGAAAATATGGAAGTGGCCAGCTACACGGTGCTCATCGCGGCCGCGAAGGCAGCGGGCGACGCCGAGACACAAGCGGCGTGCGAAAAGATTCTACCCCAGGAAGTCGCCATGGCTCAGTGGTTGCTCGAGCACTTGCCAGAGCTTACGCAAGCGTTTTTGCAACGCTCTGAGGCGCCTGACACACAAGCCAAGCGTTAATGACACGTGCGGTGCCCTTGGGGGCGCCGCGTCCGCTCGGCACAAGATGGCACTGCGCAGCGTTTTCACGGTCCATGGAACACGTACCACGTATCTGGAGGTGAACCTTGGCGACAAAGAAGAAGCCTGTGGTCGACGGTATGGAATTGGCAATGCTGTCTGCCAGCCGCAAAGACCTGTTCTTTGCGGCCATGCAAGCCAGCCACAGCGCAATGATCGTGACCGACCCCGCGGGGCCTGATAACCCGATCATCTTTGCCAACCAGGCGTTCCTGACCCTGACAGGCTTTGAACTGGACGAAGTGATCGGACGTAATTGCAGGTTCCTGCAGGGGCCTCAAACCGACAAAAACGCGCTGCACCAGGTGCAGCGCGCGGTTGAGCAGCACCATGAGGCCTGTGTCGAGGTGCTCAACTACCGCAAGGATGGCTCGACCTTCTGGAACGAGCTGTTCATTTCGCCGTTGTTCAACGAACGTGGGCAACTGGTGTATTTTTTCGCATCGCAGCTGGACGTGAGCCGGCGTCACGATGCCGAACAGCGCGTGCGTCGCGCACAAGACCTGGAAGCGCTGGGGCAACTGACCGGTGGCATTGCCCATGACTTCAATAACCTGCTGCAAGTGATGATGGGTTATCTCGACTTGATCCAGCAGAGCGCCAAGCGCCCCGGTAGCGATCCGCAGCGCATCGTCAACAGTGCCAGCCGTGCCAGGGGCGCGGCGGAAAAAGCTCAGACCCTGACCCAGCAGTTGCTGGCGTTTTCGCGCAAGCAACGGCTCGACAGTCGGGTGATCAACTTGAACAGCTTGCTCAGCCGCCCCGAATTCATGGCACGTGCGCTGCAGGGCGTCGAGTTGCATGTAGAACTTGCCGAAGATCTGTGGAACTGCCGCATCGACCCTGTCCAGGCGGAGCTGGCAGTGCAGCACCTGTTATCCAATGCCCAGGATGCTTTGCGCGGGCGTGCGGACCCAGCGGTAACCGTCCAGACCTGCAACGTCCAGGTAACGGGCGATGTCGGTGCCGAGCGTGATGGGTTGACCGAGGGCTGTTACGTGAGTATTTCGGTCTCGGATAACGGCAACGGCATCGACGCAGGTATTCAGGACAAAGTCATGCAGCCGTTCTTCACCACCAAGGAAGAAGGCCAGGGCTCGGGCCTGGGGTTGTCGATGGTGTATGGCTTCGTCAAGCAATCGGGCGGCACGGCGCGGATTCATTCAGACCCGGGCATCGGTACGACGATTCGCTTGTACTTTCCTGCAGATGACAGCCAGCTGTGGGTCGAGCAGACCCCCACAGCCATCTCACCGCAAGGTAACGAACGCATCCTGATCGTGGAGGACCGGCCCGAGGTGGCCGAGTTGGCGCAGGTCATTCTGTCTGACTACGGTTACCACACGGACATCGCCCTCAATGCAGCCGAGGCGTTGGGCATGCTCAAGCAGGCGACGTATGACCTGGTGTTCAGTGACTTGATCATGCCCGGCGTGATGAATGGCGCAGCGTTGGCGCGGGAGGTGTCGCGCTCGTATCCGCACATCAGGATCTTGCTGACCACCGGCTATGCGAAAGACGCGTTGGGCCGCGCGGAGATAGAGGTGCATGAGTTCGAGTTGATTCCCAAGCCGTATCAGCCTGCTGACCTTCCCCGGAAAATCCGTGCAGTGCTCGATGCCTGATCGAGCAGGCCACTGTGCCCCAAATGTGGGAGCGGGCTTGCCCCAATGCCAGTCAGTTAAGCGCAATCCCCTGTGGGAGCTGGCTTGCCTGCGATAGCGGCGGGTCAGTCAACATCAATGTTGGGTGGGCCGACGTCTTCGCGGGCAAGCCCGCTCCCACAGTTGATCTTCGTTGCTTTGAGCATTGCATCCCTCGAGGGCGCCGCCCACAAAGCTACCTCAGCACCGCCAGCGCCAGGTCAAGCGCCAGCACCAACACAATCGAAAACCCGAATATCCTGCGCGCCCAGCCGGTCGGGTCAGCGAGGCGTGTACCGCTGGCCGCGAGGGTTAGCCAATAACTCCCCAGCCCTAGCATCACCACAAAATACAACGCCGCCATCTGCGCCACCGCGCCTAGCACCAGGGCGCTGGCGAGGAAGGCCAGCATGTACGCCTGGATCTGCCGATGGGCTTGGGCCAGGCTCAACAGCGGCAGGCCTGCGGCGCGGAAATCCTCGCGGCGCATCACGTTGATGGCGTGTGAATGCGGCATCTGCCAACAACAGAACACCACAATCAGCAGCAACGCCGTAAGGTCAAACCGCCCGGTGACCGCGCAATAGCCGATCACCGGCGGCATCGCCCCGGAGACGCTGCCGATCAAGGTGGCCCAGTGGGAGCGTCGCTTGAGCCAGTAGGTGTAGACCCCCGCATAGATCACCAGCCCGACCATTGCCAGCCCACACGCCAGCGCATTGCTGCCGGCCCACAGCAAGCCAAAACCGCAGGTGCCCAGGACGATCCCATAGCCTGCGGCAGTGGACACGCTGATGGTGCGCAGTGCCAATGGCCGATGACAGGTGCGCACCATGCGCCGGTCGATGTCGCGGTCAATGCAGTTGTTGACGACACAGCCGCAACCGATCACCAGGGCCGTGCCGAGCAGTGTGGCAAGCCCGTGCGTCACCGAGGCCACATGCCCGCTGGCGGCGAGCAGGTAACCGCCCAGCACCGACGCCAGGTTACCGATAATAATGCCCGGCTTGGTTAGCTCGATAGCGGTATTGAACAGCCCCCGCCAGTGTTTCAGTGCGCCAGCATGTTGTGATGAATACTGTCCATGATCCATAACGAAAGCCCCACCAACAGAAGAATGATGACCGCCGAGAAAATCAGCGCAATCAGGTTCCAGCGTTGTTCTTCGGCCGTGTCCAGGTGCAGGAAGAACTTGAGGTGGACCACGATTTGTATCGCGCCCAACGCCACTACCAACCAGGCGGTGACGGTGCGCGGCAGTGACGGGAACATCACCAGGGCGAACGGAATCAGGGTGAGCAGTACTGACACCAGGAACCCGACCAGATAGGAGCGACTGCTGCCATGGCTGGTACCGGCACTGCTGTGAAGCGAGCTTTGCTTGTACATGTCACACCACCCCCAACAGATAGACCACGGTAAAGACGCAGATCCACACCACGTCCAAAAAGTGCCAGAACAGGCTCAGGCAACTGAGCCGGGTGGCGTTGGTGCTGGTCAGGCCGCGTTGCTTGACCTGGACCATCAGCACCGCCATCCAGATCAGCCCGGTCAACACGTGCGCGCCGTGGGTGCCCACGAGGGTGAAGAAGGCCGTCAGGAAGCCGCTGCGGTCCGGCCCGTAGCCTTCTTCGATCAGGTGGTGGAATTCGTTGATCTCCATGGCGATAAAGCCCGCGCCCAACACGAACGTGAGCCCCAGCCAGCGCAGCACATCGCGTTGCTTGCCGTGGTTCATGGCGAGCATGGCGTAGCCGTAGGTGATACTGCTCAACAGCAGCAGCATGGTTTCGGCCAGCACATAGGGCAGTTCGAAAATATCCATGCTCGACGGCCCGCCCGCCACGCTGTCGCGCAATACGGCGTAGCCGGCGAACAAGGTCGCGAACAGGATGCAGTCGGTCATCAGGTAGATCCAGAACCCGAACAGGCTCAGGGAACCGGCGTCTTCATGCCCCTGTTCGTGGGTATGGGCAATGTCTTTTTCCATAACGATATTGGACATGGGTCAAGCCTCCGCCAGGTCTTTGAGACGGGCCGTTTCGATGCGCGCGACTTCCTGGGCGGGCACGAAGTAATCGATGTCTTCGTCGTAGCTGCGCACCACGAACGCCACCACCGAGGCCACCAGGCCGAACGCCGCCAACCACCAGATGTGCCACACCAACGCAAAGCTGCAGACCAGCGCAAACAGGCTGATGACCAAGCCCGACGCGGTATTACGCGGCATATGGATGCTGCGATAGTCGGTGTGGCTCAGGGTGCTGACGCCGCGCTCCTTCATGCCCCAGTACGCGTCCAGGTCATTGACCTTGGGCTGCTCGGCGAAGTTGTACAGCGGCGGGGGAGACGCGGTGGCCCATTCCAGGGTGCGCCCGTCCCACGGATCGCCGGTGCGGTCGCGGTATTGATGACGGTTGCGGATGCTGACAAACAATTGCAAGGCTTGCGCCGCCACGCCGCAGAGGATGATTGCCACCCCCACCAGCTCCAGCAGCAGCCAGGGCCGCCACTCGGGGTTGTCGAAATGATTGAGACGGCGCGTCATGCCCATGAAACCCAGCACGTAGGAGGGCATGAACGCGAAATAAAAGCCCACCAGCCAGCACCAGAAGGCGATGCGGCCCAGCTTGTCGTTCAAGCGGAAACCGAACGCCTTGGGGAACCAATACGTCAGGCCGGCCATATAGCCGAACACCGCGCCACCGATGATCACGTTGTGAAAGTGCGCGATCAGGAACAGGCTGTTGTGCAGCAGGAAATCGGCCCCGGGCACCGCCAGCAGCACCCCGGTCATGCCGCCGATGCTGAAGGTCACGATAAAGCCCAGGGTCCACAGCATGGGCGTTTCGAAGCGCACGCGGCCGCGGTACATGGTGAACAACCAGGTGAAGATTTTTACGCCGGTCGGCACCGCGATGATCATCGTCATGATGCCGAAGAACGCGTTGACGTTGCCCCCCGCGCCCATGGTGAAAAAGTGATGCAGCCACACGATGAACGACAACACGGTGATCGCGATGGTCGCCCATACCAGCGACACGTAGCCGAACAGCCGCTTGCTGCTGAAGGTGGCGGCAATCTCGGAAAACACCCCGAACGCGGGCAGGATCAGGATGTACACCTCCGGATGCCCCCACGCCCAGATGAGGTTCACGTACATCATCGGGTTGCCGCCGGCCTCGTTGGTGAAAAAATGCATGCCCAGATAACGGTCCAGGGTCAGCATCAGCAGGGTGGCGGTGAGGATCGGGAATGCCGCCAGAATCAGCACCGAGGTGCACAGCGCGTTCCAGGTGAACACCGGCATCTTGAACAGCGTCATGCCTTCGGTGCGCATCTTCAGGATGGTGACGAAGAAATTCACCCCCGTGAGCAGCGTGCCGATGCCGGATATCTGCAATGACCAGATGTAGTAATCCACGCCGACGCCGGGGCTGTAGCCCAGCTCGGATAACGGCGGATACGCGACCCAGCCGGTGCGCGCGAACTCACCGACCCCCAGCGAAATATTCACCAGCGCCGCACCCACCACGAACAGCCAGAAACTCAGGGCGTTAAGAAACGGATAGGCCACATCGCGAGCGCCGATCTGCAACGGCACCACGATATTCATCAAGCCGACCACGAAGGGCATGGCCATGAAGAAGATCATGATCACACCGTGGGCGGTGAAGATCTGGTCGTAATGCTCCGGCGGCAGGTAACCCGGCCCGCCGCTGGCGGCCATGGCTTGTTGGGTGCGCATCATGATCGCATCAGAAAACCCGCGCAGCAGCATCACCAGGGCGACGATGATGTACATGCAACCGATCTTCTTGTGGTCCACCGAGGTGAACCACTCGCGCCACAAATAACCCCACTTGCGTTTCCAGGTGATCGAGCCCACCAGCGCCACCCCGATCAGGCCGACAACGGCCAGGGTGTACATCACAATGGGTTCAGTGGTTGGGATCGCATCCCACGACAGTTTTCCGAACATGGTTACCGCTCCTCAGCCAGCAGACTTGGGTGTTGATCGGTGCGTTGTGCAGCGTCGCTCAATGGCGAGCGCCGGGGTTTATTGGCCTTGTTCATGCCTTCGTATTTATCGACGATGTCCAGGAACAAGCGCTCCTGTACCGCCGAGTAATAGGTCACCGGGTGCTTGAGGGTCGGCTTGGCCAATTGCGCGTAAGTGCTGTGATCCAGAGAGGTGGCCGCGCCCTTGACCTTTGTCACCCAGGTTTGAAAGTCGGCAGTGCTCAGGGACAGCGTGGTGAAATGCATGTCGGAAAAACCGGGGCCGTTGTAGTTGGCGGCAATCCCTCTGAACTCACCGGTTTCGTTGGCGATCAGGTGCAACTTGGTCTGCATGCCGGCCATGGCGTAGATCTGCCCGCCGAGTGCGGGAATAAAGAACGAGGTCATGGCCGCGTCGGAGGTGACGGTGAAACTCACCGGCGTGTGCACCGGCAGGGCCAGTTCGTTGACGCTGGCGATGCCCAGGTCAGGGTAGATAAACAGCCACTTCCAGTCGGTGGCGACCACCTGCACATTGATCGGCGGGGTGTCTGATTCCAGCGGGCGATAGGGGTCGAGTGCGTGGGTGGTCTCCCAGGTCACCCACCCCAGGACGATGATGATCAGCAGGGGAACGCCCCATACCACCGCTTCGATTTTGTGTGAACTGGCCCAGCGGGGGGAGTAACGCGCTTTTTTATTGGTGGCGCGGTAGCGGTAGGCGAAGACAAACATCATCACAATCACCGGAACGACCACCAGCAGCATCAGGCCCGTAGCGAGAATAATCAGGTCGCGCTCATCGGTTGCTACTTGCCCCTTGGGGTTGAATACCACCAGGTTGCAACTGGTGAGTAAGAAGAGGCTGGTGATAGTGACCAGGCAATAACCCATCGCTCGTTTCATGCCTTGCTCCTGTATTGGAAACTTGCGTTTTGCTGTGCCGAATCTGTGCTCGCGCGTTAACTAAGCGAAGCGCTTGTTAACACCAGGAGCCATCAGGTGATAAACATTCGGCAATAAGCTGCCGTCAGTAGATAAAGTGCGTCTACTGTCCGGTTCTATTGGCTTTTTCTGCCGCTCTGCAGGGCGCATTTCGCCGCGCTCCCGAACATTTTGAATAGAGCCCGATGGGTTGGTTTAACAATTTGTTTCCTCGCCTGACGAACGGTTTAACAGGCGAAACGGTAAAGGGTTTTTATCGGTGCATGATGGAGGTGGCCTTGCAGAAAGTCTGAATTCTGGTTAGGGATTTCAGTCGTTAGTTGATGGCCAACCCCACTAACGGTTTTGGAGAAGCGCTATGTTTATACGTGGCAACACCTATAAAGCCTGGGTCTCAAAAGCACTGAAAGAAAAATGCTTCACCCGGGAAGTCGAAAACGGCTGCCATATCGAAGTCAGGGCCCGAGAGCGGGACGATGCTGATATTGAAGTGCTGCTCTGTGTTTATACCGCGACGGGACAATGTGTGGTTGAACGCATCAAGCAGTTGCCGGGTGCCGAATGGACGGTGAATGACGCGCTCAAACGCGGTATTGACCAGGCGGAACGGATTGCCGGAGGTGAGTCCGGCCGACTGCCCTGTGCTGACGCTCACGTGCACGACGACGATTGAGTGGCTCCGCGATCTTGAATGTAGGAGCTGGCTTGCCTGCGATGACGGCCTGACAGCCGACGAGGACTTTGGTCCGACAGGCAAGCTTGGACCTCGGTGCGTCAGTTAGACAAGCGTCGGCTGCCAGGCCGTCACGGGAGCAAGCTCCCTCGCCACAGGGTGTAGCGTCGCGGCAAAATAAAAAAGCCCGCACAGAGTGCGGGCAAGACAGGAGTTTTTACCAAGAGCCTGGAGTGAACAGACTCAGTATTAAGAAACAGAAGAAGCATGAACCGTTTTATTTTTTTAATGCGAGGCCGACGAACGGTAGTGCGACAGAAAGTGCGTGATCGTCGTCATTAAAAGATTAAAATTTCTGAACCTTCGTTCTGAGCAAATAACAAAAAATCAGAAGGAGAGGTTATGAAAAATTCTTTATATGTCATCGAGTACGAATACCACCACGAGCCTAAGTCTTTCATTATAAGAGCGGAGGTGATGAATAACGCAGAGGCGTGGCATTGGGCCTGTTGCGATGCTGGAATTGGCATTATTCCCAGGTCGCGTAATGAAAAGATCAAACGCATCAGTAAACCGCTGGCCGAGCGCTACGGTCTTGAGAATGTAAGATGGCGCCCGTCTGGGAGTATCCCGTTTATTGCAAAGCCCTATGTGCCGCCGCCACCCGAATGAATGTATTTTTAATGGACGGTGTCCATGCGGGTGGCGGTAGGGGCGAGGCGCGTGTTTACTGTTTTTTGCGTCGCTCCTGCAACATGCACAACTTTTGCACGCTGCGTTGAAGTGCCTCTTTCATAAGGTCGGCTGCATAGTGTTGCTTGCACGCTGGACAGAGCATGTCAGAGGCCGACGACACTAGAAAGTCGGGGTCATCCAGCGTCGATTCGTAGGGTTGTTTACATTGCAGGCAACTTCGGTTCGCTTGTAGATGGGTCACATCGATTCCTCCCTGAATGAACGGCCACTCTCGATTAAGAAGTGGGCGTTTTCAACTGCTAAACAGGAAGAATTCAAACGAGCGATTAGTTGATGTTTTAATGCCAGTATCGAGAGGCGGCGGGGAGGGGATGGCGCTTGGACGGCTGTCGATGTTTTAGAACCCTGGCAGGTTTATCGACAGGCGCGTCCTCACTCTCTGCTCTGTGGGTTCAGCAGTTGGGTTTTCTGCTGCGGGTTTTTTGCCCGGCGGCGGTCGCCTGGCGCTTTGATCGGTGCGGGTTGGGCGGGGTGACGCTACTTGCTATCGAGCCTGCCAGGCCGTCATTCGGCGGGGTTGTCAGCTCCTCCCTGGCTTGTAACCAGTGCACGAAATCCTGACCATCAGGCTTCCCTTGCTGTTCCCAAATGCGGTACGCGGTGAGTCGGATCGTTTCTTCGTCCATTGTGAGGCTCCCCTATTGAATAAAAGGTGCTAGGAGTGAATGAAGCTGCTCACGAAGTCCGCCTTGACCACGGGAAGTTCGATCCCATGGATCAAGCCGGCGGTCAGCGCTTGTTGCGGGTCGAGAATGCGTGGCGCGGCGATCAGGTACTTTTCGGTCTCCAGTTTTTCGACAGCATCGGCGGTGCGCTCGGCTACGATGCGTGCGTACAACTGCAAGTCGTAATCGAGGCTCATCGCATATTCGGACATGCGCGAGTGGTCAACCGCGCCTTGCACATGCCAGTGGAAGGGGTGGAACAGGAATTTACTGTGCTTGCAGGCGGTTCTGCGCTCACCGGCCAGGAAGATGATATTGCCCATCGATTCCACTGTGCCGAGGTTATGGGTATGCACCGGAATCGGCAGGGACAATAAAAAGTTGTACATCGTAAAGCCGTAGCTGCATTCACCACCCATGGTGGCGATATTCAGTACCAGGCCCTGGGCATCTTGTTGTACGGCCAACGAGGCTTTTTCAATCAGTTGGCTGCACGTAGAAGCGGTGACCGGTGCGGTGAAGTTGATAATGTGTAAAGGCATGGTGTCCCTCATCAATGAAAGCAGGGGAGCATGGCTCCCCTGCATCAAGCACATCAGCTTTTGCGTCCGCCGCCGTGGCTGTGTTCGCCACCTTTACGCCCGGCTTCGGAAGCTTTTTCACGGTCATTGGCAAAATTGCCGCCACTGTTCTGGCCGCCTTTGCTGCCCGCCTCGGCGGCGCGTTCGGGGTCATTCTTGAAATTGCCCCCGCTGTTCTGGCCGCCTTTGCTGCCGGCTTCAGCGGCGCGCTCGGGATCATTCTTGAAGTTCCCGCCACTATTTTGGCCACCTTTGCTGCCGATCTCCTGGTAGAACTCTTTGTCATGGGACGCAGAAGTGGCTTCGCCGCCTTTCTTACCGGCTTCGCTGACGCTCATCTGGCCTTGCTTGTCTTGAGTAGTCATGTTCAGTTACCTCGTCGTTATGTCGGTAATGTAACGTTCACTTCGATTGTGCTGGAAACGTGCACTTAGTCGCGTGCGTCAAACGGCACGGTTATAAGTGCCTTTCACACAAGGGTGGCGTTTTAGATGCACTTATCGTGGCTTCGGCTTGTTCAGCAAGTTGCTGATGTTCGTAACACGCAGACGTATTAGAACGCAGGCCAGTCCTTGCTTTAGTTTGCACTTCTACAATCGGCCTGCGAGCTGGCTCGCCGCGCTGATTATCAATGGACGCACGCATGATGAATGCCCTTTGTTAACGAACGGAACAGCGGTACTGCCCGTGTGGTCAGGACTTACGTCCACCACCATGACTGTTCTGGCCGCCTTTACGCCCGGCTTCCGAGGCTTTCTCGCGGTCGTTGGCGAAGTTGCCGCCAGAGGCCTGTCCACCTTTCTTTCCCGCCTGTGATGCTTTTTCGCGATCATTGGCAAAGTTTCCAGGGTTTTTATTGCTCGTCGTCATAACAATACTCCCAGTTTTGAAATGTCGTTTCGCTAGTTGCCCGTTTATGCAACGGACATCTTTTCTGATAGGGGCAAGTGCGCAGATGTTTTGAAATTTTTTAAAAAGGGCGATGAACGGTAGAGTGGTAGATGAAACTTGTACAACTAGGCTCAAGAAGTGCCGCTTCGTATAAGTTTTGTCGCGTCGATTGATATTGAATTAATGGCGACCTTAACGATTGGTTTAGCATTCAATACCCTGTTTGATAGTGGTCATTAAAGGCGCTGGCTACTCTGGCCGGCGCTCAGCCGCACACTCTGTTGCTGCAGCCCGCACAGACTGCTTGTATGCTGGCACTCTGGAACCGGTTGCCCCTGTGAGTACCGACGTTCGAATGATGGCTGGAACGGAAACCGGACTTCCTTAAGGTGCTGACGTGAAGCGTGATACCCGTCTTGTGATGCTGTTGCTGTTGGTGATCGGCTGTTCCCTGACTTCGCTGACGATTTGGAAAGTCCTGTCTTCCCGCGACCGTGCGCTGGCGGAAGTGGATGTGCATGGCTTGAACCTGACCCAGGCCCTTAACACCTATACCGAAGGCATCGTGCGGCAAAGCTCGTTGCTGTTGCTGGGGCTGGTTGAGCGCCTGGAAACCGAAGGCAGTGGCCCTGTGCAAATCCAGCGAATCAGCACGCTGATCAACCTACAGCAGCCGCTGATGCCGCAGCTCAGCGGCATCACCATTTATGATCATCAGGGCCGGTGGCTGCTGTCTTCCAATCGTGCGATTCCGGAGGGCGCCAATAGCAGTGATCGGGCCTATTTCATCCACCATCGCGACGATCCGAGCGCTGAACCTTTTATTGGCCCGCCGATTCAAAGCCGCGCCAACCATGAATGGGTGGTGACCATCAGCCGCCGTTTCAACGACGCGGCCGGCAACTTCGCTGGCGTGGTCGCCGTGACCCTGGGGGTGGAAAACTTTCTGCGGGTATTCGGCAAACTCGATGTGGGCCAGGAGGGCGCCATCGGCCTGTCCTACGCCGACGGCACGTTACTGGTGCGTTACCCGTTCCGCGAGCAGGACATGGGCCGCAACTTCTCCACCTCGCCTATTTATTCCAAGTACCTCGTCGACCAGCCTGTGGGCACTGCGGCCTATACCTCCAGCCTGGACGGCGTAGAGCGGCTCTATGCCTTTCGCAAAAGCGAAACCCTGCCGCTGATCACCACGGTCGCGTTGGGCAAGCACGAAGCCCTCGCGGCGTGGCGCATCGAGGCGGCACTGTCAGCGGTCGTGGTAGCGGGGCTGTTGGGGCTGACGGGGCTGATCGGCTGGTTTCTGATCCTGGATATCCGCAGGCGTACGGCGGCGGAAGAGGCGTTGCGTGTCGCCCAGCAACAGTTGCTCGACTCCAATCGGCAATTGGCGCTATTAGCGAAAAAGGATGCGCTGACCGGCCTCGCCAACCGCCGCTGTTTTGACGAAACGCTGGCGGTGGAAGCGCGCCGGGCGCAGCGCGAGGGTACGTCACTGGCATTGCTGATGATCGACATCGACCACTTCAAACGCTTCAACGATGCCTTTGGTCACGTCGCGGGAGATGCTTGCTTGCAGGCGGTCAGCACGTTATTGGAAACGTGCGTGCGGCGGCCCTCGGACCTGGTGGCGCGCTATGGCGGAGAAGAAATGGCGGTCATCATGCCCGCGACTGACAGTGCAGGCGCTGCGGTGGTCGCGCAACGCATTCTTTCGCGCCTACAGCAGGAGAACATCACACACCCAGGCAGCCCCTTCGGGCGCGTGAGTGTGAGTATCGGCGTTGCGACGGGCCTGGGCTCACGGCTGGAGCCGGTGTTGGGTTTGGTCGAGGCGGCCGATGCAGCGCTTTACGGTGCGAAGGCGGCGGGGCGCAATGGGTTCAACGTGCATCCTGCGGACGTGACTTCGGGCGGCTGAAACGGCTTTTACCTGGGTATGCGCGGCTCACATCCCAAGCGTCGGGATCATGAGTTCGCCGCACTCCATCAGTTGGCCAGCGGTGACTTGCAGCTGCGGGGTGGGTTTGGCCGCATAGCCTGCGATGAAGCCAGCACTTAGCAGTGCCAGGCAGAGGACGGCTTTTTTCACAAGCATGCGCAGGGTCTCGATCGGTTCAAAAGGGTGAACCACAGATTGTGCATTCGAGAAAAGGTTCCTGCGTAGCGCAGATGGCGTTCTGCTTTCTGTAGGAGCGAGCTTGCTCGCGAAAAACCTCAACGATAACGCGCGCTCCCTGAATAAGCGCGGCGCCTGTGAGTGTTTCGCGAGCAAGCTCGCTCCTACAAAAGGTATCGTCAGCGAATGAACCTGACGTACACACGTTCAGGGTCGTTATCGTCCAGATTCTCGATCTGCCCGCTGGGAATAAAGCCGGCTTTCGTCAGCAGGGCCTGGGACGCGCCGTTGGAGGCATTGGTCGACGCGAACAGCTTGGGCGTCTTGCAGGCCGCTTCGGCCGCTGCCAGCAGACGAAGGGCGACGCCTTGGCGTAGGTACAGCGGTGAAACCACCACCAGCGCTATAAACCCATGGTTGAAAAAATCGTGGGTGAGCACCAGGTAGCCGGCGCACACGTTAGCGTTGGCGGCTACCAGGCATTGCTGGCGAACCACGGCATCATAGATAAACACACGACGGCTGGCATGCTCGGTTGCGTAGGCATCCAGTGCGACCAAGGCATGCACATCGTCGGGGATGGCTTGGCGGATCAGCCAGTGTGGAGCAGCGGGAGGCAGAAGGTATTCAGCCATGGTCGTGGAGCATCCTCTGTTTAAACATTTGCCCCCACGTGCTTGATGACAGTCCCTTGTGCATTGATGACGCGATGCTATCGCCCGCTATAGCACAGTTACAGGGTGCGAAGGGTTTACGTTTGTTGGCCTGATTGCAGTCGTTGTTTAGAAATGTTTATGTGTTCCAATGGTTATCTCGACTTGCGCAGGAAGCGCATCGGCCGAGGCCATTCAGTCTTTTAACAGATTCATCCCAAGGAGTAACACCATGCAAGGAAGCACATCGCTCAAGTACCTGGCGTTTTCGTTGATCCCGTTGATGGCCGCCTGTACCACGCCCACACGCCAGTCCGCCGTCCTCCCTGCGCCACCCTTGCAGTTCGATAACTGCGCGGTTGGTTGCCCCACCGGCGGCAGCCCAGTGACGTTGAACCGCCAGGCCTACACGTTGAACAACAACGGTTCGACCAAGTTTGCCAATTGGGTTTCCTACAAGATCACCAAGGCCACCGCGGCCAGCGGGCGTTCCCGTGACTGGCGCACCGATCCGGATATTCCAGCCGGGGAAACCCTGGACCCGGTGGATTACAACGGCGCCAACGTCGCGCTCAAAATCGACCGTGGGCATCAGGCCAACCTCGCGTCAATGGCGGGGGTGGCCGATTGGCAAACCCTCAACTACCTGTCGAACATCACGCCGCAAAAAGCCGAACTCAACCAGGGGCCGTGGGCGCGCCTGGAAGACCAGGAGCGCACTCTCAGCAAGGAGCCAGGCGTCGATCAGGTGTATGTGGCCACCGGGCCGCTGTATGAGCATTTTGTGGGCTCGTTGCCGGGTACGAACAAAGTACACACCATCCCGAGTGGCTATTGGAAAATCATCGTGGTCGGCAGTTCGCCGGAAACGGGTCTGTACGCCTCATTCGTGATGAACCAGGAAACCCCCAAGGGCGCAGACTTCTGCGATTACCAGGTCACCGTGGATCACATCGAAGAGCGCTCGGGGCTGACGTTCTGGAGCACCTTGCCGCAAGCAATGCAAACCACGCTGAAGGCCAGGCAGGGCCAGTTGCCGAGTCGGATCGGCTGTAGCCGAACCTAAGTCTGACGCCTATTCGGCACACACCAACGAGGGCCTGCGGCTGTTGTTCTTGCCCAGGCGCTCACGGGTGCTGATCTCTGTGAGCGGCGTGCCGGTGCTTGCCTGTTCATGCAGCGCTGCTTCCAGCGCTTGCAAATGCTTGTTCAGGATTTTCACCGAACCGCTCGGGTTGGCGGGGTCGAAGGGGATCCGGCCGTTGGCAATCAGCACCATGGCCAGTTCCCAGGCGCGTTGTGAGTCGTTCATGACAGGGGTTCCTTCTTCAGCGTGATCGATATAGAGCTGTGACCCGCTGCCAACGCCCCGGTATCAACTGGGTTGCTGTCGAAATTTCGATCATTTCAACGATTCAGTTGCGCTGAAACTATCATCTTTTTAGATGGTGGCCGGGGCACGTTGAAAGAATGAACCTGAGCGGCACGGTGCTCACCTAATCCGTATGAATCGGTCGTTTCCCATTCACTGTTCCGAGGGGCAACCATGGACTCTGTACTGCGGGCTGTGGCGATTTACCTGGTGCTGCTGGTGCTGTTCAAAGTTGCCGGCAGGCGCACGCTGGCCGAGCTCACCACCTTTGACCTGGTTTTGTTGATGGTCATCGGCGAAGCCACCCAGCAGGCGTTGCTGGGCGAAGATTTCTCAATGACCAACGCCGTGCTGGTCATCGCTACCCTGATTGCCATCGACATTGGCTTCTCGCTGGCCAAGCAGCGTTCAGCCTGGTTCGCGCGGGTGCTCGATGGCGGGCCGACGGTGCTGGTCGAGCAGGGCCAGGTGCTGCATAAACGGCTCAAGCATGCGCGGCTGGACGAGGGTGACATTCTTGAGGCGGCCCGGTCCACCCAAGGGCTTGTCGAGCTCAAGCAGATCCGCTTCGCGATTCTTGAGCGCAACGGCAAGATCTCGGTGATCCCGTTTGATTGATACGCGGCCCCCATTCGTCAGCCAAGGGTCTGTTTTTTGAACGCACGCGCCTCTGTACCAGACAGATAGATCATGGGCGGACGAATGTTGCTGTCGTCACGCGGATATCACTCACTCGCCAGCAGGTGAACCTTCATGAAGAAGCTTTATATGTGCCTGGGCCTGTGCAGCGCATTCATGCTGCACGGCTGTTTTGACAACGCCGACAACGCCACTAAAGACAACAACAGTGGCACCCAGTCGTCGGTGCAGATGCAGGAAGGTAAGGCGGACGAAAATAAATAGCGCGGCCTTGTAGCCGACGCTTATCTACCTGAATGCTCATCGCCCAAATGTGCGAGCTGGCTTGCCTGCGATGTAAACACCTCGGTTCATCAGGAAAACCGAGTCGATGCATTCGCAGGCAAGCCAGCTCCCACAGTTGATCGCGACCGATCAGCGCATATGCAGGATGATCGGGCTACTGCTCGCCGGGTCGGTATGCCCACGCAACTTGCCCACGGCCTTCGCATCGACCGCACCGCCGTGGTTGCCCCAGGTACCGCGCACGTAGCTCAGCACGTCGGCGATTTCCGAGTCGGACAATTGCTCCCGGAACGCTGGCATGCGGTAGGCGTCCGGCAGGCCGGCGGTGATCACGCGCTGTGAGCCATTGAGCGTGATGTTGATCGCGGACGCATCTTCCTTGGCCAGGGCCGAGGTAGCGCCGGCCAGAGGCGGCATCCAGTCGGGCTGGCCTTTGCCGTCGAGCCCATGGCAGGAGGCGCAGCGGGTGGCGTACGTGTGAGCACCGGGGACATCCGAGCGCGCCGTTACCGGCTGATATTGCCAGGGGCTGCCGTCACGCTGGGGGTCGCCGGGCAGTGACTTGAGGTAGCGAGCGATCGCGGCCAGGTCATCGTCCTGCATGAACTGCGTGGAGTTGTTGAAGGCTTCGGTCATCGAGCCATAGACCACGGCATGCTGGTTACGACCGGTCTTGAGGAACTGCACGATCTGTTCCTCACTCCAGCGCCCCAGGCCGGTGTTGTGGTCCTGGCGCAGGCTGGGGGCGTACCAGCCGTCGAGCAGGGCACCGGCCAGGAACGGCGCGCCGGATTCGTCCAGGGCCTTTTCGTTGAACGCCAGCCCCCGTGGCGTGTGGCAACTGCCGCAGTGGCCGGGGCCTTGGACGATATAGGCGCCCCGGTTCCACAGTGCGTCCTGGCCGGGCTTGGCGGCATAGGTCGCGGTCGGTGCAAACACACCGTTCCACAGGGCGATGGGCCAACGCAGGTTGAGCGGCCAGGGAATGTCGCTGGGGATATTAGGCTGGTTGGCCGGTTGCACGCCTTTCATGAAAAACGCGTACAGCGCCTGGATGTCATCGTCGCTGAGCTTCACATAAGACGGGTAGGGCATGGCCGGGTAGAGTCGTCGCCCACCCGGTGCTACGCCGTGGCGTACGGCGCGGTCGAAGTCGGCCAGGCTATAGGTGCCGATACCATGCTCGCGGTCGGGGGTGATGTTGGTGGCGTGGATCGCCCCCAGCGGTGTGGCCATTTCCAGGCCACCAGCGAATGGCTGCTTGCCGGCCAGGCTATGGCAGGCCACGCAGTCACTCACTCGCGCGACGTATTCGCCGCGACTGACCAAGGCGGGGTCGAAACTCGTGGCCTGTTGCTGTTCAAAAGGCGAGGCAGGCTCGCGGGTGACGTACCAGGCCAGCAGGCCGGCGGCGACCACGCAGGGCAGCACCAGCCACCCTGCGGTTCTTGCGAATCGGCGGTTATTCATGGGCATTCCCTGTCGGTTAGCTGAAGGTGTAACGGCTCAAAGGCAGACTGCGGATGCGTTGGCCGGTCAGCTGCGCCACGGCATTCGCCACGGCCGGGGCCACAGCCGGCAACGGCGGTTCGCCGATACCGCCCATTTTTTCTCCGCTTTCGACGATCTTCACGTGTACCTGCGCCATACGCGAAGGCGGCAGCACCGGATAAAGGTCGTAGTTGCGCGCCCTTGGCTTGCCATCCACGTATACCGCTTCCTCCAACAAGGTTTGCGACAGGCCCAAGGCCACGGCACCGTTGACCTGCGCTTGCACAATCGCCGGGTTGACGATGCTGCCCGGGTCAATCGCTTCCCAGATGTGATGAACCTTGACCTGGCCGTTCTCGATCGACACCTCGGCCACCACCGCTGCATGGGAGCCAAACGGCGAGGCCATGGCTACGCCGCGTGCACGGCGGGTGCCGTCTTCGGCGGTGTAGGGCCCACGCTTCCAACCGCCAGACAGCTCGGCGGCCGCTTGCAGCAGGGTGGTCAGGCGCGGGTTGTCGCGCAGCAGGTGCAGGCGCAGTTCATAGGGATCATGGCCGCCTTTGTCGGCCAGTTCGTCCAGGAAGGCTTCGTAGAAAAAGTCATTGAGCGAGTTACCCACCGAGCGCCAATAACCGAGCATGGCCGGGCCTTTGACGTAAATCTGCGCGATGCGTTTGTTGGGTATCGCGTAGCTCTTGCCCGACAACCCTTCCAGGGCAGTAGGGTCGATGGCGTCGCCCTGTTTGCCGGCGATGGCTTCGGTGGGGCCTTCGGTGGCGCTGACCGCTTCGATGGCGACGGGCAGGCCTTTGTCATCCAGCGCGGCGCGGAACTTGACCACGGCGACCGGGCGCAATACATCGCGCACGAATTCTTCTTCACGGCTCCAGATCAGCTTGATCGGCCGGCCCACCGCCTTTGCCAACGCGATGGCTTGCGGGTAAGGATTTGCCGAGTCATACAGGAAATGCCGGCCGAAAAAGCCGCCCAGCAGCGGCGAGTGCAGGGTGACTTGCTCAATGCTCAGACCGGTGCGCTTGGCAATGTCGGCACGGAACATATCCGGCGCCTGGTTAGGCAGCCACACCTCCAGTGTGCCGTCGGGGTTAAAGCGTGCCAGGGCTGAAGGCGGTTCCAACTGGGCATGGTTGAGGTACTGGTTGTGGTAGGTGGCTTCGACGCGGGTCTTGGCGCTGGCCAGTGCACCGGCCACATCGCCTTCGTTTTCGTCATCGCGGGCCGGGCCCTGCTGGGCGGCGAGGAAGTCGCGGTACTTGTCGCTGGAGAAATCCGCTGGCATGGCCCGCACGGTGGAGTCGGCGGCGGCTTCAAGCCACTCCACCTGGATGGCTTCGACGGCCCGCTTGGCATGCCACCAACGTTCAGCTACCACAGCTACGGCGCCGGGCAGGGTGTGAACCGAATGCACGCCTTTCATGGCTTGCACCTGCGCCTGGTTGCGCAGGCTGCCCACGGTCATGCCCAGGCGTGGCGCATGCTGGACGGCGGCATGGAGCATGCCGTCGATTTTCAGGTCGATGGTGTACTGCGCCTTGCCGGTGGATTTGTCATAGGCATCCAGGCGCTTGACCGGCTTGCCGATCCAGCGGAACTGGCTCGGGTCGCGCAGGGTGATGCTGGCCGGGTCGGGCACCGGCATATCCAGGGCGGCACCTGCCAATTCGCCGTAGCCCAGGGAGCGACCGGAAGCGGCGTGCACCACGCGACCGGGCTGTGTGGTCAGCTCGCTGAGCGGTACGCGCAGTTGCTCGGCGCCGGCCTGCATCAGCATCGCGCGGGCGAGGGCGCCGAGGCGCCGCATGGTCGGGTAGCTCATGCGCACCGACATGCTGCCGCCGGTGATGCGCATGCCATTTTCCATCACCACGTAGGCTTCGCCGGGCGGGGCCGCTTCGACGATGAACGTGGCCGGGTCGGCATCCAATTCTTCACCGACGATCTGCGCCATGGCGGTGTGGGTACCTTGGCCGCCTTCCATGAAGGGGCTTAGCAGGCGCACGCTGCCGTCTGGGCGAATCTCCAGGAAGGCGGGTACCTGGGTTCCACGCTCAGCGGCCGCGCCGGTCGCGGCTTGCACGCGGGAGGTGCCCAGCGGCAAGCCGAAGCCGATCACCAGCGCGCCCACCGCGGTGCTGGCCAGGAAGCGGCGACGGGACAGGTTGATCGGTTCGCCCAGGGTAACGCCGGGAATGATCTCGGTGGTGTTCATCAGGCGGTCTCCTTCCCGGCGGCCAAGGCATCCATGGCGGCATGGATCGCGTTGTAGGTGCCGCAACGGCAGAGGTTGACCATCGCCGCGTCGATCTGCGCCTTGGTCGGCGCGGGGGTATGTTTGAGCAGCGCGGTGGCCGCCATCACCTGCCCGGACTGGCAGTAACCGCATTGCGCTACTTGATGTTCGACCCAGGCCGCCACCACACGCTTGCCCACGTCATCGGCCTCCACGGCCTCGATGGTGGTGATCTCGCGACCGACCACGCCCGCCACGGGCGTCACGCAGGCGCGCACCACGTTGCCGTCCACCAGCACCGAACAGGCGCCGCACTGGGCCAGGCCGCAGCCGTATTTGGTGCCGGTCATGCCCAGGTTATCGCGGATCACCCACAATAACGGGGTGTCGGCTTCGGCATCGACCTGATAGGCCTTTTGGTTGATACGTAATTCCATGCGGGCTCACCTGCTGATCATCGGTTGGTGGTGCTGAGTTCTTATAGAAGCGGTGCGACTGGAAGTCGCCCATCGTCGAACTCTAGACCAACGCGCAAGGGCTATCTATCCGATTGCCCTCAAGTTCAGAGGATCAGGCAAGAATTCAACAGGATTGGGTCACTGTCCTCTGTAGGAGCGAGCTTGCTCGCGAAGATCGCCAACGATAACGCGCGCTATCAGGTTTAACGCGGGGTACTCGGTTTTTTCGCGAGCAAGCTCGCTCCTACAAGAGCCTTCATCAGCAGCCACCAAATTGAAACCCGCCTGACAGCTTTTCCTTCAAATACCCTACCAATACGGTCACCGATTTGGGCACATGGGGCGAGTAGGGCCGAATGAGGTAAATCTCATCGGCAAACGCGCCTTTGAGTGTCCAGTCCTTCAATACCTGCACCACTTTGCCAGCGGCCAGCGCCGCCTGGGCGCTGAAGTCCGGGAGCAGGGCGATGCCCAGGTGGTTGAGTGCGGCGTCGCGCAAGGCTTCGCTGTTATTGGTGGCGAAGCTGCCGGCGATGGGCACGGTGAGGCGCTGGCTGCCGCGTTCGAAGGTCCAGGCGGGCTGGTCGGTGCCGCGTGGGTAAAACAGGCAGTTGTGGGCCGACAGGTCACCCGGCTCGCGGGGTTCACCGTGGTGTTGCAGGTAATCATGGGTGGCGACCAGTACCGAGTTGGTGTCGCACAGTTTCCACGCCACGTGGGTTTCGGGCACCTGGAAGCCGTGGCGCACCGCCAGGTCGTAACCCTCGGCGGCCAGTGAGCTCAAGGCATCGGAGACGTCCAGTTGAATACGCACCTGGGGGTACTGCTGCAAAAAGCCGGACAGGTGCGGCACCAGTTGTTGCCGGGCGAAGGCCACGGGGGCGGTCAGGCGCACCAGCCCGCGTATTTCCCCGACCGAGTCGCGCACCGAGGAAAAACTGCGGGCGATCTGCGCGTAGGCGCTGCGCACTTCGCGGGCCAATGACAGCCCTGCATCGGTCAGCCGCACGCTGCGGGTGGTGCGCGTCACCAGCCGGGTGCCCGTGGCCTTTTCCAAGTCGGAAATGCGCTGGCTCACCGCTGACTTGCTCACCCCCAGGCGCGCGGCGGCGGCGGTGTAGGTGCCTTGTTCCTCCAGCACAGACAGCCAGTGAATGTGGGTCCACAGCCCTTCGATCTCAGCCTTTTCCATGGGTGTATTGTTCGCATATAAGGACAATAAGTTCTGGATTCTGCTCTGGTTCGGAACAAAGTGAAAGCCTATCGTGTGGACCAACGCTACCCACCTGGATCGACTGCCATGACTGCAACCATCGAGCACTACATCAACGACCAGCGCGTCAGCCGCGATGACCGTTATCAGGACGTCTACAACCCGGCCACCGGTGAAGTCACCGCCCGTGTGGCCCTGGCCAGCCGCCAGACCGTGGCCGAAGCCGTCGCCGCCGCCCAGGCCGCGTTTGCCGGCTGGGCCGACACCCCGCCGATCCGTCGCGCCCGCGTGTTGTTCGAGTACCTGCATCTGCTGCGCGAACGCAAGGACGACCTGGCGCGCATCATCGTCGCCGAGCACGGCAAGGTGTTCACCGATGCCCAGGGCGAAGTCGACCGTGGCATCGACATTCTCGAATTTGCCTGCGGCATTCCCAACCTGCTCAAGGGCGAACACTCCGACCAGGTATCCCGTGGCATGGACAACTGGACGATGCGCCAGCCGTTGGGCGTGGTCGCCGGCGTGACGCCGTTCAACTTCCCGGTGATGGTACCGATGTGGATGTACCCCATCGCCATTGCGGCGGGTAACACCTTTATCCTCAAGCCCAGCCCGACTGACCCGAGCGCGTCGCTGTTCATGGCCGAGTTGCTGCATGAAGCCGGCCTGCCCAAAGGCGTGTTCAATGTGGTGCAGGGTGATAAAGAGTCGGTGGACGCGCTGATCGAACACCCGGACGTCAAGGCCGTGAGCTTCGTCGGCTCCACGCCGATTGCCCAATACATCTACGAGAGCGGCGCCCGCAACGGCAAGCGCGTGCAAGGCCTGGGCGGGGCGAAAAACCATATGGTGGTGATGCCCGACGCCGATATCGAACGCACCGTGGACGCGCTGATGGGCGCCGCCTACGGCAGTGCCGGCGAGCGCTGCATGGCGATCTCGGTGGCGGTGCTGGTAGGCGACGTGGGTGACAAAGTCATCGCCGCCTTGACCGAACGCGCCAAATTGCTGCGCATCACCGATGGCCGCGATCTCAAAGCCGAGATGGGCCCGATCGTGTCGCAGGCCGCGCTGGAACGCATCAGTGGCTACATTGAGCAGGGTGTACAAGCCGGCGCGCAGTTGCTGCTCGATGGCCGTGACTACGTGCCCACCGAACCCGGCCTGGAAAACGGCTTCTGGCTCGGCGCGACCTTGTTCGACCACGTGACCCAGGACATGAGCATCTACCGCGAAGAAATCTTCGGCCCGGTGTTGGCCTGTGTGCGCGTCAACGACTTTGCCGAAGCGGTGAAGCTGGTCAACGACCACGAGTTTGGCAACGGCGTCAGTTGCTTCACTCGCGATGGCAACATTGCTCGTGAGTTTGCGCGGCGTATCGAGGTGGGCATGGTCGGTATCAACGTGCCGATCCCGGTGCCCATGGCCTGGCACGGGTTTGGTGGCTGGAAGAAGAGCCTGTTCGGTGACATGCATGCCTACGGCACCGAGGGTGTACGTTTTTACACCAAGCAGAAGTCGATCATGCAGCGCTGGTCGGAGAGTATTGAGCAGGGGGCGGAGTTTGCAATGCCGGTGTCCAAGTAAGATTTAAGCTGTGCTGCTGGATCTGATGTGGGAAGGCTCAAGCCCTCCCACATTTTTTTTGCCTGTTGACGGGCAAACACATAAAAGTCCAGTATGGAATTATAAGTACACAATAGCCGCTGCACGTTTTTCTTCACTCTTGCCAAACCAACAACAACTTGCGAGAACCCCACCATGAAGAAACGCCATCTCCTTCCCGCCCTGGCCCTGAGCCTGTTTGCCGCCAGCCACCTGCTGGCCGCCGAGAAAACCCTGCGTATCGGCATTGAGGCCGCTTACCCACCGTTCGCCTCCAAAACCGGTGACGGCAAGATCGTGGGGTTCGACTACGACATTGGCAACGCCCTGTGTGCGCAAATGAAGGTCAAGTGCGTGTGGATCGAAGGGGAGTTCGACGGGCTGATTCCGTCCCTCAAGGTCAAGAAGATCGACATGGCGTTGTCGTCCATGACCATCAACGAAGACCGCAAGAAGTCGGTGGACTTCACCCACAAGTACTACTTCACCTCGTCGCGCCTGGTGATGAAGGACGGCGCCGTGGTGGATGACCAGTACGCCAGCCTCAAGGGCAAGAACGTCGGTGTACAGCGCGCCACGACTACCGACCGGTATGCCACCGAGGTGTTCGAGCCCAAGGGCATCAACGTCAAGCGCTACAGCAATAACGAAGAAATCTACATGGACCTGGCAGCGGGGCGCCTGGATGCGATCTTTGCCGACACCATTCCCCTGAGCGACTTCCTGTCGATGCCGCGCGGGCAGGGTTATGCCTTTGTCGGCCCGGAGCTCAAAGACCCGAAATACGTGGGTGAGGGGGCCGGCATCGCAGTACGCAAGGGCAATGGCGAGTTGGTCAGCGAATTGAATGCGGCCATCGACGGCATTCGCGCCAGCGGCGAATACCAGAAGATTTCACAGCAGTACTTCAAGGCCGATATCTACGGCGACTGATTCTAGCGGATCGAACTCTTGTAGGAGCGAGCTTGCTCGCGAAGAACTCTCAGGCACCGCGTTTACCCAGAATGCACGCGTTATCGTTAAAGTTCTTCGCGAGCAAGCTCGCTCCTACAACTGATCAGGCCTTCAATTCCTTCAAATGCTTGTAGACCGTCGCCCGCCCCATGCCCAGCACATTGGCCACATAGTTGGAGGCGCTCTTGCCCTTGAAGGCTCCCTCAGCATGCAGCGCCAGCACCAGTTCGCGTTTGTGGTCGCGGGTCAACAGGTTCAGGCTCAACTGCCGCTCGCGCAGCCAGGCATGCAGGAAGGTGTTGATGCGTTCCTGCCAGTCATCGCGAAACAGCGCGTCCGGCTGTGCGATCAGCTTGCTTGGCGACAGGAATAAATCCAGCGCCGCCTTGGCCGTTTCGAACATTGAAATATTCAGGTTGATGCACAATACAGCCAGCCGGTGACCTTTGTGGTCGTGCAGCACAGTGCTCAGGCTGCGGATTTTCTGGCCGTCCCAGTTGAGCTTTTCGTAAGGGCCGATATTCACCTCGCTGACGTCGCCGTCGAGCATGTCCTCCAGGGACGAGTCGTCACCCAGGCTGCGTTTGGACAGGTTATTGGCGATGTAATCCACGGTTTGCGTGCGCAGGTCATGCAGCACCACTTCTGCATGGGGAAAGAACAACGTAGCGATTGCATCGGCAATCGCGCGAAAGTTCTGCATGACCTTGTCTTGTTCAGCGGTGTTCATCAATGGGGCTCCAGGCGGACCGGGGAGAGCATACCAGCGTCCAGGCCGAACCGGGTCAGTGCCTCCGGCAGCGGTTCGCCGCGCACCAGGGCGGCGCTTGCCTGGCCCATGGCGGGTGAGGTCTGGATGCCATAGCCGCCTTGCGCTGCCACCCAGAACAGCCCCGGTACTTGCGGGTCAAAACCCGACAGCAAATCACCGTCCTGCACAAAACTGCGCAACCCTGCCCAGGTGCGCGTGGGGCGGCGGATGGTCAGGGTGGTGGCTTCCTCGATCTGGTAGATGCCCATGGCGATGTCCAGCTCTTCGGGTTGCACATCCTGGGGTTCTACCGGGTCGGCGTTGGCCGGTGAGCCGAGGAACATGCCGGCATCCGGTTTCATGTAGAACGCTTCGTCGAGGGCTACCAGCATCGGCCAGTCGTGGCTGTCCATGCCCTCGGGGCCGGCAAAGACAAAGGCCGAGCGGCGCTTGGGCTGCAAGCCGATGGACGCTGCGCCCGCCAGCCCGCCGATATGGTCGGCCCAGGCACCGGCGGCGTTGATGATGACCGGCGCGGTGAAGGTTGCATCCTGGGTGCGCACCTGCCACAGGCCGTCGGCGTCGCGGCTCAAGCCCAGCACATGGCTGTCGGTGCGCACTTCGCCCTGGTTGCGGCGGATACCGCGCAGGTAGCCTTGATGCAGGGCGTCGGTGTCGATGTCACAGGCGGTAGGGTCGTAGATTGCCCCGTGGACTTTTTCACGGCGCAGGATCGGCAAGCGTGCACAGGCTTCATCGACCGTCAGGCGCTGCACCTGCTCTACGGTCGCCTTAGCGCTCAGGTACTGGCTGTCTAGTTCGGCCGGGTCACCGTTGAAATCAACGGTCATTTCGCCCCGGGGCGTCAGCAGGGGATGTTCGCAGAAGCCTGCGGGTGGCTGGTCGAAGAAGGCCCGGCTGGCCAAGGTCAGCGCGCGTACTTGCGGGGTGCCGTACGCGGCGGTGTAGAGCGCTGCCGAACGCCCGGTGGAGTGATAGGCCGGGTGGTTTTCACGCTCAAGCACCAACACCTTGCCGTGCTGCGACAACCAGAACCCGGTGGACGCGCCGGCAATGCCGCCGCCGATAATGATGAAGTCTGCCTGGCTCATGGAGATCTCCTGAAATAAGCATTGTAGGCGCGAGCGTGCTCGCGAAAAGCGTTAACGATAACGCGCCGATTCTGTGTGACCGCAGTGCCTGTGAGGTCTTCGCGAGCAAGCTCGCTCCTACAGTCGATACAGGGCATTGGCCAGGGCGATGTCTTCCAGGCCCAGGCCGATGGAGCGGAAAAAGACGTGACGATCGTAGTCGGGGCGTTGGGCCATGTCGCTGAACAACTCGGGCAGGTCGCCGACAATCGTGCGTTTGTCCCAGCCGTGCTGTTCGCTGGCGATCAGCATCTCACCGGCCGAATCCGGAGTGGTCTGGCGGTAGTCGCAGAACACGTGCATCTGGTTGAGGCAATGTGGCGGTACTTCATGGGCACGTGGCGCATTGGTGCTGATGGAGGTAATCAGCGCGGGTTTGCTCAGGCGCGAGGGGTCGATGACCGGCCCGGCGGACGAGGTGCACAGCAGGATCACATCCGCGTCTTCCAGGGCGGCCTCACAACTTGAGACGAGGCTCAGGCGCGGGTCCAGGCTGGTCAACTGCGCACGCGTCTCGGCGCTGGCGCTGCCCAGGCTTGGCGAGTACAGGCGGATCTGCTGCCAGTCGCGCAGGTTCTGCACATAACGCAGGTGGGCCTGGGCGACCTTGCCGCTGCCGATGATCGCCAGGCGTTGCGCCGCCGCGGGCGCCAGCGCATCCACCGCCAACGCCGTCGTGGCGGCGGTGCGTGCGGTGGTCAATTCAGCGGCATCGCACAACAGCAACGGCTGGCCGCTGTGCATCGACATCAACAGGGTCCAGGCCGTCACCAGGGGGCCTTGCTCACGCACGATATAAGGCGAGGTCTTGACCCCGTACACCCCGTCTTCGGCCAGTACGCCCAGGTAGTTGATGAAATCCCCGGCGCCGTGGGGAAATTCCACCAGCTGTTGCGCCGGCTGCACCGCTTGCCCGGCGGCGAGGTCGCGGAACAGTTTGCGCAGGATCGCGGGTACATCGACTTGAGCCAATAAAGTACGGGCCTGGGCCTGGTCGATGACGAGGGGCGTCGTGGACATGGGGTTCTCCGGATAAACTAATTTGTCCATTATGGACTTTTAGTTTTTATCCGCAATAACCTGAGGGAAAAATGAGATCAATGTGGGGGGAGCCATGAAGATCAAATGTGGGAGCTGGCTTGCCTGCGATAGCGGTGTGTCAGTCGGTCCATCAGGTGGCTGACCCGCCGCTATCGCAGGCAAGCCAGCTCCCACAGGTGATCGGTGGTGCTCTGGTGGATGAGTTACCGCCTGCCCGAGCGCGTGCTCACATCCACCCACACCGCCAGCACCAAAATGCTGCCCTTGACGATCATCTGCCAGTAGCTGTCCACATCGAGCATCGACATGCCGTTGTCCAAACTTGTAATCACCAACGCGCCAAGCAACGCGCCATAGACGGTGCCCGAGCCGCCGCGCATCGACGTGCCGCCGATAAAACAGGCAGCGATGGCGTCGAGTTCGCCCATGTTGCCCGCCGACGGTGAGCCCGCTGCCAGCCGCGCGGTGTTGACCAGGCCGGCCAGCGCGCACATCACCCCCATGATGCCGAAGATCCACAGTTTCACCGCTTGCACGTTGATGCCGGATAGCCGTGTGGCTTCCATATTGCTGCCTACCGCATACACGCGGCGGCCGAATACGGTCTGGCTGGTGACGTAGCTGAATACGCCGAGCAGCACCAGCAACAGCAGAACCGGCACGGGGATACCGTCGTAGCTGTTGAGGGTGGTGACGAACCCGGCGAGCACCGCGCCGATCAATACCACACGTAACACGTCGCGCACCAAAGCGTGCGCGGCCAAGCCATGCAGTGCGCGGTTGCGCCGCTGCTTCCAGGTCAGGAACAGCGTCAGTGCGAACAGCAGTACGCCAAGCCCCGCGCCCACACTGTGGGGCAAATACCCCTGGCCCACATACACCAGCGACGGCGACACCGGCGCAATGGTGGTGCCGCCGGTAATCCCCAGCAGAATCCCGCGAAACGCCAACATTCCGCCCAGGCCGACGATGAACGAGGGGATGCGCAGGTAAGCGGTCATGTAGCCGTTGGCCAGGCCGATCATCAAGCCGCACAGCGCCACCAGGCTCAGGTTGGCCAATAGCGGCACGTGATAGACCACATCCAGAATCGCCGCCAGCCCGCCCAACAGTCCGAGCAACGAGCCCACCGACAAGTCGATCTCGCCGCTGATAATCACCAGCACCATGCCGCAGGCCAATATCCCGGTGATCGACATCTGCCGCAGCAGGTTGGAGAGGTTGCGCGGGGTGAGAAAACCGCCCTCGGTCTGCCAACTGAAAAACAACCAGATGAACGCCACGGCGATCACCAGCGCGAGCATCTTGTAGCGGGTAAAAAGGTGTTTGACCTGATTCATCTACGCGGTCTTCCGATCATTAGGGTTATGGCTGAGCGCGGCGGCGAGCACCTGTTCCTGGGTGAGCCCTTCATTGATGAAATCCCCCCGCAACTGGCCGTCGCCAATCACCAGCACGCGGTTGGACACGCCGAGCACTTCGGCCAGTTCAGAGGAGACCATGATGATCGACACGCCTTCGGCGGCCAGCGCACCCATCAGTTTGTAGATCTCGTACTTGGCGCCCACGTCCACCCCGCGTGTGGGTTCGTCGAGGATCAGCACCTTGGGCTGGGTCATCAGCATTTTCGCCAGCACGGCCTTTTGCTGGTTGCCGCCTGAGAGGCTGGTGATCGGCAGCGACGGGCTGGCGGTCTTGAGGTGCATGCGGCTGATCTGCTGGTCGATGCTGCCCAGTTCGGCCTCAGCGTCGATGCGGGTCATGTGCGCGTAGGTGTCGAGCACCGCCAGGGTAATGTTCTGGCCTACACCCAGGTCGGGAATGATGCCTTGGCGCTTTCGGTCTTCGGGCACCATGCACAGCCCGGCGCGGATCGACTTGAGCGGCGTGCGCGTATCGATCACCTGGCCGTCCAGCCATACTTCGGCGCTGTAGCGGCCGGGGTAAGCGCCGAACAGCGCCGACACCAACTCCGTGCGCCCGGCGCCCACCAAGCCGGCGATGCCAAGGATTTCACCGCGCCTGAGCACGAAGGAGATGTCGTCGACGCGCTTGCGCTTGGGGTTATCGACGTCGTAGCAGGTGACGTTACGCGCTTCGAAGATCACCTCGCCCACTTCATGGTGCTCGATGGGGAAGAGGTTGCTCATTTCGCGGCCGACCATCTGCGTGATGATCCGGGGGATGTCCATGTCTGCCATGGCGGTGGTTGCGATGTGCTTGCCGTCGCGAATCACTGCAATGGTGTCGCAAACCGCCGCCACTTCATCAAGCTTGTGGGAGATGTACACGCAGGCCACGCCCTTGGCCTTCAGGCCCTTGATAATGTCCAGCAACACCTCGATTTCGCCACGGGTCAAGGCCGAGGAGGGCTCGTCAAGAATCAACAGGCGCGCCTGTTTGTTCAAGGCCTTGGCGATCTCCACCAGTTGCTGGTAGCCGCCGCCGTACTGCGACACCGGCAGCGCCACATTCATGTCTGGCACCTTGAGTTCACGCATCAACGCCTCGGCGCGGTGCAACATCGCCGGGTAGTTCATGCGCCCACCGGGCAGGGTCAGTTCGTGGCCCATGAAAATGTTCTCGGCCACCGACAGGTCGGGCACCAGGGTCAGTTCCTGGTGAATGATGACAATCCCGGCGGCTTCGGTTTCGCGGATGGACTGGGCCTTGAGCGGCTGCCCATCCCAGAGGATTTCCCCCTCCCAGGTGCCGTGCGGGTACACCGCCGACAGCACCTTCATCAAGGTGGATTTACCCGCCCCGTTTTCACCGCACAGGCCCACGCATTCCCCAGGCTTGACCTTGATGTCTATGCCGTTGAGAGCGTTGACACCGCCAAAGCTTTTGACGATGCCGTTCATTTGTAGCAGGTAATCGGCGGCCACGGTCATTGCCCGGCGATCTGCTCTTTGGTGTAGAAACCGTCCTTTTCCAACAGGTCGATGTTGGCTTTGGTCAACGGCGTCGGCGTAAGCAGGATGGTGTCGACCTTCTTGCTGCCATTGTCATATTGCGAGCTGTAGGTCGGCTGTTCGCTGCGTGCCAGTTGCACCGAAAGCTTGGCCGCTTCGGTGGCGATCAGCTTGAGCGGTTTGTACACGGTCATGGTCTGGGTGCCATCGATCACGCGCTTGATCGCCGCGAGGTCAGCGTCCTGGCCGGAGATGGGTACCTTGCCCGCCAGTTTCTGCGCGGCCAGGGCCTGGATCGCACCGCCGGCGGTGGCGTCGTTGGAGGCGACAATAGCGTCGATCTTGTTGTCGTTACGGGTCAGGGCGTTTTCGACAATGCTCAAGGCCTCGGTGGGGTTCCATTCCTTGACCCATTGCTGGCCGACGATCTTGATATCGCCTTTGTCGATGGCCGGTTGCAGCACCTTCATCTGACCTTCGCGCAGCACCTTGGCGTTGTTGTCCGTCGGCGCGCCGCCGAGCAGGAAGTAATTGCCCTTGGGCGCCGCTTGCAACACGCCGCTGGCCTGCATCTCGCCGACTTTTTCGTTATCGAAGGAAATATAGGCGTCGATGTCGGCATTGAGGATCAGGCGATCATAGGACACCACCTTGATCCCGGCCTTCTTGGCTTCGGCCACCGCGTTGGTCAGCACCGTGGCGTTGAACGGCACAATTACGATCACATCGACGCCCCGGGAGATGAGGTTTTCGATCTGGGCAATCTGCTTCTGTTCGTTGGCATCGGCAGACTGCACGAAGACCTTGGCGTCGAGCTTTTCCGCAGCGGCAACAAAGTAATCACGGTCGCGGGACCAGCGCTCCAGGCGCAGGTCGTCGATGGAAAAACCGATTTTCGGGTGCGCAGGGTCGGCCATCACCGGCAGGGCGAGCAGCGCCACGGCTGCGGCGAGCAGGGCAGGTTTGAATGACTTCATGGTGGTGCGTCCTTTTATTGTTGTTGGAAAGACACTAGGTGAAGATCCTCTTTGTGGCGAGTGAGCTTGCTCCCGCTGGAGTGCGTAGCACTCCCATTTTTTGGGGCCGCTTCGCGCCCCAGCGGGAGCAATCTCTGGCCACAGTCAGGTGTAGATAAACCGATTCACAACGCCTTCAAGCATCTCCTGGCGCCCACTCACCGCCTGCGGGTTCAGCGCGTTGGCAAAGGCATGTTCAGCCAATGACTCCAGGCTGAACTCACCGGCCAACACCGCCTGGCCCAATGGCTGCTGCCAGCCGGCATAGCGTTGGTCCTTGAACTGCTGCAAGCGGTCGTCCTGCACCATCGCCGCCGCACGCTCCAGGGCCAGAGCCAGCACATCCATGGCGGCGACATGCCCGTGGAACAGGTCCACCTCGTCCAGGCTCTGGCGGCGCACCTTGGAGTCGAAGTTATAGCCGCCGTTCTTGAACCCGCCAGCCTTTAGAATTTCATAGGTGGCCAGGGTCATTTCCTCGACGCTATTGGGGAACTGGTCGGTGTCCCAGCCGTTCTGCGGGTCGCCGCGGTTGGCGTCGATACTGCCGAAGATCCCCAACGACACGGCGGTGGCGATCTCATGATGAAAACTGTGCCCGGCCAGCGTCGCGTGGTTGGCCTCGATGTTCACTTTGATCTCGTGTTCCAGGCCGTACTCATGCAGGAAGCCGAACACGGTGGCGCTGTCGTAATCGTATTGGTGTTTGGTCGGCTCCTGGGGCTTGGGCTCGATCAACAGGTCACCCGTGAAGCCGATCTTGTGCTTGTGCTCCACCACCATGCGCATAAAACGCCCGAGCTGTTCGCGCTCGCGCTTGAGGTCGGTGTTGAGCAAGGTTTCATACCCTTCACGGCCACCCCACAGCACATAGTTGGCGCCCTTGAGGCGCAGCGTGGCATTCATCGCGCTGAACACCTGGGCGGCAGCGAAGGCGAACACCTCTGGGTCTGGGTTGCTCGCGGCCCCGGCGGCAAAACGCGGGTTGCTGAAGCAATTGGCTGTGCCCCACAGCAGCTTGATGCCGGTCTGTTCCTGATGGCGCTCCAGGTGGTCGATCATCTGCGCAAAGTGGTTGCGGTACTCCCTGAGCGAGTTGCCTTCGGGCGCCACATCGGTGTCGTGAAAGCTGTAGTAGTCGATGCCCAGCTTGGAAAAAAACTCAAACGCCGCCTCGGCCTTGCCGATGGCCACCTCCATCGGATCGCCACTGCGCTGCCACGGGCGCTTGAACGTCCCCATCCCAAACATATCCGCCCCCGGCCACACAAAGGTATGCCAATAACAGGCTGCCATGCGCAGGTGCTCCCGCATGGGTTTGCCGAGGATCAGTTTGTTGGCGTCGTAGTGACGAAACGCGAGGGCAGAGGTGCTGGCAGGGCCTTCGAAGCGCACCTTCTCGACACCGGGGAAGTACGGCATGGGGTTTTCCTTATTGTTCTGGGCGGTGTCTGGATACTAGCAATGGCACCTGGGCGGCTGATTATGAAAATCACCAAAGGGGAGTGCGATTTTGAGTGAAGGGCTGAGAACGGCTCAGGGAGTACAGGATTTAGGGAAACGTCTGACTTTACGGTGGGGTTATGCCTCTTCAAAGTTTGGGTTGTCAGCCATTGCCTTGATGTGAACAAGCGAAGGCGACTAACTAAGCTGAGAATAAGGAAAGTAAAGATGAGTGCATCACAAACCTTGCTATATACCAATGAAGTGTCGGCTGAGTTTTTAATTGAGCTGGACATGCCTGCATTTTCCGAGCAACAACTGTCGGGTTTCAGCGAGCAAGCTCTGAAGATCATTAATGAACGAGATGCCCAAAACAAGGCTCATCCGGCTATTGCAATTTATCGAGTGGCGGCCGAAGGCAGCCAGACGCGTAACGGTGGGGTGATTAAAAAAACCACATCGCAAATGGCATTCAAATTGGCTGATGGTTCGCAAGTACGTGCTGCGCACAAAGGGGATTGCGCTGTATACGCCGACGGCACGACGGCGCAGATCGTGACGTGTGCGGGTGAAGCTAATAGCCATATTGCGCTTGTAGGAAGCACGCTCAGCAACGGTGACGAAATTATCAATACGCCACAAGGTTCAGTACTGCTGATTGCTCGTGAAGGCGTGCAGAAGGCAGATGATTTTTTATGAGGGATTACTAAGTGCGTTGTGTATGACTTAGTTGTTTTTCAGCGCTATGCACTTGAGTACATAAAATTTTAAAAGAGGGTGCGTGAATGAGTGAAGGGTATTTTGTGGGTTTGGGTGATAATACAACCTGTGGCGGAAAAATTATCGAGGGCGATCCTAGAGTTAATATATATGGTGTTCTCCATGCTCGCGAAGGCGACTTGGTTACTTGTGGAAAACATGAAGGGACTTACCAGATCGTAGGCGGCATTTCTCATATCGAAAGTCATGGAAAACGTGTGGCCGGCACGCTGGACAGCTTCAGCAGCTGCCCCTGTCGAGCTCGGCTTATTCCTTCGGTTTACTCCGCCACCTATGAAAATGAAAGTTCAGAGCCGCCCATTAATCAGCGAGTTGCTCAACCGAGCACATCATCTGCCAATGGCAGCCCTGTAGCGCCGCGTCAGTCTGGTTTCGCCCCGTCGGGTCGTACAGTTCCAACGGCATACAACGGCATGAATGGCCAAGAGCCAGGCTTCCATATCGTGCCCCAGAGCATGACTCGCGAGGCGCTGGAAGCCACACTTTTTCCGACGCTCGACCCGGCTGTAATGCGCAAGTTTCAATCGCTGAATCCCAACACAGGCCACGTCAAAGCTGGTTCGATGATCGTGCTCAGCGATCCGAACAACACCTCCTGCACGTATGAAGAAGCTCAGTTGATGCAGGCTGCACAACACGTCAGCGCATCACTGGATGAACTGACGCCGGACGAGGCTGACTTTCTGTATCGCCACGGTGCAGAGATCGCCGGTTTCATCGGCCATACCTCAACCTGGCTCGGCGTCAGTGCGGTGGTGATGGAAAAACATCTGAGCAATCTGCGCGAAACGCTCCAGGCCATGGAACGCCTGCATCAGGACAGCTATCGGCAGCACGGGCATCTTAGGTCAGCGCAGTTCTTTGCTGATCGCCAACGGTTGATGAACCAGTTGGATGCTCATCTGCTCAACTCCACCCGCCTGCGCGGGCAGACCACCTTGGGCGATCACCCCAAGTTGAAAGCGGCCCTGGGTATATCCAGCCGCAGCTTGGTGTATCACTGGGACAAGGCGGGTGGGCCGGGGCAGATTCCGGGGTATGCCGCGCATGTGGAGGCGGTCAGCCGTGCTACGAAGTATATGAAGGCGGGTGGTTATATCGGTATAGGCCTTGGCGGTGTGTCTTCGTTGCTGGCTATTGAGCAGGTGTGTAATGGCGAGTCCGGGGAGGCTTGCAGGAGGATCAAGTTTACGGAAGCGGGGAAGTTCGCTGGGTCCACGTTCTTTGGTGGTTTGGGTGGGTGGGCGGCGGGTACTGCCAGTGGTCCGATTTGTCTGGGGATTGGTATTGCTACAGGGGGGGTAGGTGGTGTTATCTGTGTCGCAGCCATAGTGGGCGCTGGCGCATGGGTCGGTACAACTTACGGCGGTTTGGGGGGAGAAATAGGTGGAGAAATTTTGTACGAGCAAACTTTGCCATGACAGCAGAAGAGTTTTGGAAGTCCTGGCTGGCCTTCTGGATTATTTCAGGTGGTCCGATGCTGCTTGCGGCGTCGAGTCTTGCATACAGCTTGTACCTGAGCCGCCGCCATTTGGATGCCATTAAGGATGCGTTGAAAAATAGCCGCTACATTTATCTTTGGGGGCCTAGTCTTGGGAAACGAGGCTTGATTTGGTCCCTATTGGAAATGTCGAAAATTGCTGGAATGGTGGTTTGGCCGAAGGCTTATATCATTTTGGGAGATGTAAGCCCCGCTGATCTTGAAAAGTTTCCGCCCTGCTTGAAACGTCGTCTTATGATCAATATCACGATGGCTTTCACTGCCCTTATCTGGATGGCAGTTGGAATCATTCTTTGGAAACTTAGGTAACGAACGGGCCTCCCTGAGGCCCGATATGCCCATACAGCTTCCAGGATTTGACATCGATTTGAATGTAGCTAGGCGTCCTTAGTCCACGGGCCAAATCTGCACCGACCGGCCTCAGGACAAAAACAATGAAAACCTACCGCCCGTTCACCGCCTTTGGCGGTTTGGGTGGATGGGAGGCTGCGTTATCTGTGTCGCAGCTATTGTAGGAGCTGGCGCATGGGCAGGTACCACCTACGGTGGTCAAGGTGGTGAATACGTGGGTGAAAAGATCTACGAGGCCATACAACCATGACTAATATCGATACTTGGCCACCTTGGGTTGCGATTATCTTTGCCGGAGGCCCTATTTTGCTTGCAGCTGCTGGCCTTGCTTTTAGCCTTTACCTTACTCACTGTCATCTGGAAGCCATGAAGGAGGCTCTAAAAAACAGTCGTTATATGTACATATGGGGGACAAGTTTGGGGAGGCGCGGTTTGATTTGGTCTCTCTTGGAAATGTCGAAAATCGCCGGAATGGTGGTTTGGCCAAGGGCCTCTATCATTATGGGAGAGGTTGATCCAGTCGACATCGAGAAGTTCCCCCCGTACCTGAAGCGACTTTTAGTTATCGATTTGGCAATGATGATAGTTGCCTGTATTTGGATGGGTGTCGTGGTTGTGCTGCTTAGATTTAGGTGACCTCAAAGCGGGCCTCCTCCGAGGCCCGCTATCCTGATCAGTCAAACCTCTGCGTACTCATCTGCACCGACCGGCCCCAGGACAAAAACAATGAAAACCCTACCGCCCGTTCACCGCATTGCCTTGCTGTTCAACGGCAGCAAAATCTACGACCGTGGCATCATCGCCGGCATTGGCAACTACCTGAGCAGCACCCGCGCATCCTGGGACCTGTTCCTGGAAGAAGACTTCCTCTGCCGCCTGCGCGGTATCGAGCGTTGGCAGGGCGATGGGATCATTGCTGACTTCGATGACCCGCTGATTGGCGAGGCGCTGGCCGGCAGTCGGGTTCCAGTGGTGGCGGTGGGCGGGTCCTATGAGGATGTCAGCAAGTACCCCAAGGGCATTCCCTATGTGGCCACCGATAACCATGCCCTGATGAAGCTGGCCTACGAGCATCTGGTGGAGGCGGGTTTGACGCGGTTTGCCTGTTTCAGCCTGCCCGAAGCCCAGGCCAATCGGTGGGCCCAGGAGCGTGAGAAAGCTTTTCGCCGCTTGATGCAGCGCGATGGCTTGCAGGTAGAGGTGTATCGCGGCCTGGGCACCAGTGCGCCGTTGTGGGACAGCGCGGTGGAGCAGCAGATTGCCTGGCTGCACAGCCTGCCCAAGCCTATCGGCATTATCGCGGTGACCGATGCCCGTGCTCGGCAATTGCTGCAAGCCTGCCTGACGGCGGGTATTGCGGTGCCGGAGGAGGTGGCGTTGATCGGCATCGACAACGACCCGCTGACCCGTACCCTCACGCGGGTGCCGCTCAGTTCGGTGATCCAGGGCACGGAGACCATGGGCCGTACCGCTGCGGCGTTGTTGCATCAGATGCTGCACGGCAAACCCTGCACGGGCACGCAGGTGCTGGTGCCGCCGGACGCCATCAACGTGCAGGCCTCCAGCCTGCATCAACCCCTGGGCAACCCTTACGTGATGCAGGCCTTGTTGTTTATCCGCCAGTACGCCTGCCAGGGCATCAAGACCGATCAGGTCGCCGCTTATGTCGGTGTTTCCCGCTCGTCCCTGGAAGCGCATTTTCGCAAGGCCCGCGGCTGCAGCGTGCATGATGAGATTTTGCGCTTCAAACTCGCCGCTGCCGCCAAAGGCCTGGAAAACCACAGCCTTGCTATCGCCGACATTGCCGCACGTTGCGGCTTCACCTCTGCGCAGTACCTGCATACGGTGTTTCGCCGCGAATTTGGCTGTACGCCGCGTCAGTATCAACAGGGCACAAACTAGAACACCGCTTTGACCTGCAAGCCCAGCACCAGCGCATTGTCGATGCTCTCCCCGGAAAACGCCCCCGGCTCGATGATGTATTGCACATCCGGGCGCAAGGTCAGCCAAGGCGTGGCCTGGTAGCCATAACTGAGCTCGATCAGCTGTTCGGCCGTGTCCAGGTCGGGATAGGCCGTGCCGGTGTTGAACGCTGCCAGCTCCTGTACATCACGGCTGCGCGGGTTCGGCACCGCGCGGCCATAGCCCAGGGCGACGGTATCGCGCGGGCGACCCTCGAACGGCTTGTACAGCACCACGCCTGCGCCATACCACTTGGTGAACGGCGAGGCCGCTTGGCTGGCGGCAGAGTACTGGCCGAAGGCGTGCAGGCTACGGCCTTGGGATGATTGTGAGGCCCACACAGCCTGGTCGATCAAGAGGTAGTGACCGCCACGCCCGCTGACGTCCTTGTTGCTGCCAATGCGTTTTACATCGGAACTGTCGTAGTAATAACCGAGCTTGTATTCACCGGGCAGTGCGCCCGCATGCTTGTAGATAAGCTCGATGGGCACCACGGTGCCGGTGGTGTGCTTGGGCCCCAGGTGCCAGGCACGGCTTGAGTTGCCATTGCTGGACGGGTCGACATTGAACGCCGCCATGCGCAGTTGCCAGTTGGGCGAAAAGTCGTATTTCACCCGGGCACCGAGGTGCGCATTCGGGTAGTTGGCCCAGCCACTACCGCCGGACATGTTCAGCGGATGCCCGCAGAAGCCGGCGTTCATGAAGTTACACAGGATGCCGCTGTCCAGGCCGCCGAGATCATTGCCCATGGCCATATAGCCCAGCTTGAGGTTCAGCGCCGGGGTGAACAGCGTGCGCTCGTAGCTCAGCTCGGTGAGGCGCGTGTAGAGGCCGCCGTAATTTTCCTGGATCGGCAGGCGGTTGCCCACCAAGTCCTCGGAGGCGCTGTTGCCGCGTCGGTCGTTGATGGTCAGCTGGATGCGGTCGCCGTTGTTGAAACCGTAGAGCTTGCCCAGGTCGAACTGCACGCCGAGCTTGATATTTTGCGAATAGCGCGCCGAACGGTGCTGGCCGCCGTGGGCGTTGTAGGCGGTCTCGCCGCTGTAGTCACCGGTAAAGCGCACACCTTGCGCGTCGAGTTCGCGGCGCAGGCCGCCCCAGTCGCCGGTCAGGGTGGTGTCGTCGGCTTGAACGGGCAGGGCGGCCGCAAAGGCCAGGCCCAGCGCCAGGCGCCAGGCGGTATGAGGAGTAGGGGTCATGGGGGATCTTTCCAAACACAAAGCGCGGTGCCGGAGCACCGCGCGAACAGAGGGCGGTTACGGCAGGGCGTAGGCGATCACGTAGTCGCCACGGTCGGTGGACTGGCGTGCGCCGCCGGCGGTGACGACGATGTATTGCTTGCCGGTTTTCGGCGACACGTAGGTCATCGGCCCACCCTGACTGCCGACGGGCAGGCGGGCTTTCCAGATTTCATCGCCATTGCCGCTGTTGAAGGCGCGCAGGTAGAAGTCCTGGGTGCCGGCGATAAAGATCAGGCCGCCTTGGGTGGACAGCGTACCGCCCAGGGTCGGCAGGCCTACCTTGATTGGCAGGTGCATGCGGATACCCAGGGGGCCGGTGTCTTCAACGGTGCCCACCGGTACTTGCCAGGCGACCTTTTGCGTCTTCATGTCGATGGCGGTCAAGGTGCCGAATGGCGGCGCCTGGCACGGAATGCCGGCCACCGACAGGAAGCGGTTTTTGTTCACCGCGTACGGCGTGCCCTTGAGCGGCACGGCGCCCATGCCGGTGTTCAGCGCTTCCCCACCGGAAGAGGTCTGGGCCTTGTTCTGCGACGGTACCATCTGGATCCACAGGCCCAGGCGCATGTCGTTGACGAAGATAAAACCGTGCACCGGGTCGGTGGAGATGCTGCCCCAGTTCATGCCGCCCAGGGAACCCGGGAAGCTCAGGGATTTATCGGTGCCCGGCGCGGTGTACAGGCCGTCGTAGCGCATGCCCTTGAAGTCGATGCGGCACAGCAACTGGTCATACGGCGTCGCGCCCCACATGTCCGACTCGGTGAGGGTTTGCGCGCCGATCTGCGGCATGCCCACGGATTTAGGCTGGGTCAGGGAATACGGCTCGTTGGCAATGTTCGCGGCTTTTACCGGCACTTCCTGCACGTCCGTCAGCGGCTTGCCGGTGGCGCGGTCGAGCACGTAAATCTGCCCGGCCTTGGTGCCGATGACCACGGCCGGTACAGCCTTGTCGCTGCCTGGCGGGGTGAAGTCGATCAGGCTTGGCTGCATCGGCAGGTCGAAGTCCCAGAGGTCGTTGTGAACCGTCTGGTAGACCCACTTCTCGGCACCGGTGGAGGCGTCGAGTGCCAGCACCGAAGCGCCGTATTTGTGGTTGAGCTGGGTGCGCTCCACGCCGTAGATATCGGTGGAGGAGCTGCCCATCGGCAGGAAGACCGTGTTCATCAGTGGGTCGTAAGACATCGGCGCCCAGCTGTTCGGGGTGCTGCGCACGTAGGTGGCGTCGCCCGTCGGGGCCTGCTTGTCTTCAGGGTTGCCTGGGTCGAAGGCCCAGCGCATCTGGCCAGTGATCACGTCAAAGCCACGGATCACGCCACCGGGCATATCGGTCTGCACGTTGTCTGCCACGCGACCGCCGACTACGACGGTGGTACCGGCCATCAGCGGCGCCGAGGACAGTTGGTAGTAGCTGTCCGGCACATTGCCGAGGCCGGCCTTGAGGTCCACCTGACCGTGGGTGCCGAAGTCTTCGCAGAACTTGCCGGTGTCGGCGTCTACGGCGATCAGGCGTGCATCAATGGTGTTGGTCAGCAGGCGACGCTGGCACTGCGCACCGGCAGGCACGCTGGCGGCCAGGACCGGCGAGCTGTCGGGCTGGGTCGGCTGGGCAATCGGCGCGCTGGCGTCGAAATACGCCATGCCCCGGCAACGCTGCCACACTGCCGATTTGGCGTTGACTTCGTTTTTCCACAGTTCTTTGCCGGTGTCGGCATCCAGCGCGATCAGGTTGTTGTGCGGGGTGCAGATAAACACTTTGTTGCCGATCTGCAGGGGCGTCAGTTGGTCTTCGGCACCGTTACCGTCGCTGATGGCCACGTCGCCGGTGTGGTAGGTCCAGGCGACCTTGAGCTTGTCGATGTTGTCGCGGTTGATCTGGTCCAGCGCGGCGAAACGGCTGCCACCTTCGGTATTACCGTAGTGGGCCCAATCTTTCTGCGCATCGGCCGCAGCCACCGGGGTGACGCCCGGGCCTGCACCGGTGGGCGCAACGCTGGGGTGCGCGACAAACATATTGCCCGCTGCCACCGCCACGCCCAGCGCCAATACGGCGGCGACGCCATAGGCACCCCGCGCCGGTTTGCCGGCCAGCAACGGATACACCAGTGCGACCACCACGCCAATCACCGCAAACATGAACAGTCGCGAGAACAGCGGCCAGTATTCCAGGCCCACGTCGGCCACCGCCCACACGGCGGTAGCCACTAGAAACGCGGCGAACAACCAGGCGCCGGCAGGCTTGCAGCGGGCAATCAACAGCCCGGAGATGGCCATGACCACGCCGCCCAACAGGAAGTACCAGGAACCTCCCAGGCTGACCAGTTTGGCGCCGCCGACGGCAAGCGCAAGGCCGAGCAGGGCGATGACGACGCCCAGGCCCAGGAGTAAGAATCTAGAGACGCCAGCGGCGCGCGATGCTCGTTTCATGTCGAATGGACTCGAGTGAGAGAGGGCAAAGACGCGATTTTAGCAAGATAAGTAACCGGTTAGTACATTTGAGTCCTGCAATAGACTGTTGCAGGTACTGCGATGATGGGCAGGGCCGCCTCTGAGTCGGCCTAGATGGACCCTGCGACGCGTACCCTGTGGCGAGGGAGCTTGCTCCCGCTGGGGCGCGAAGCGGCCCCGCTCTTAATTTAAAAGACTGGGACTGCTACGCAGTCCAGCGGGAGCAAGCTCCCTCGCCACGGTACAGCGCTGCCTTTATTGGGCGGGCATCAGAACTTGAAGCGCCCCACCAGCCCATTGAGCTGGCCGGAAATATCAGTCAGCCGCCCTGAACCGGTCTGCGCCGAATGCGCAAAGCCTTCCACCAACTGCGCGTCTGCGTGGATCTGCGCGATATGCCGGTTGATCTCTTCGGCCACCTGGTGCTGTTCTTCGGCGGCGGTGGCGATCTGAGTGTTCTGGTCGCGAATCGAATCCACCGAGCCGCGGATCTTGTCAAAGCTGTCGCGGGCCTGCTGGATGCGCTCCACGCTGGTGTTGGACACCAGCAAGCTGCCTTGCATCTGCTGGGTGACTTCCTGGGTGCGGCGGGCGAGGTTGCCCAGCAGGCTGTCGATTTCGCCGGTGGAGTCGGCGGTGCGACGCGCCAGTGCACGCACTTCATCGGCGACCACCGCAAAGCCGCGGCCCTGGTCGCCAGCGCGGGCGGCTTCGATCGCGGCGTTGAGCGCCAGCAGGTTGGTCTGTTCGGCAATCGAACGAATGGTGTCGAGGATGGTGTTGATGTTCTGGCTGTCTTGCTCGAGCAACTGCATGGTCTGTGTGGATTTTTGCAGGTCTTCGCTGAGCTTGAGCACGCTGCCGGTGGCTTCGCCGATGTGCTGCTGGCCGGTGTGCACGTCGCGATAGCCCTCATCGGCACTCGTGGCGGCGGCGCTGCATGAGCGCGCGACTTCGTTGGCGGTGGCGACCATCTCGTTGAACGCGGTGCTCACCAGTTCCACGGCTTCGCGCTGGCGGCCGGCGGCCTGGTTCATATTGTTGGCCACGGCGCTGGTGTCGGCGGCGGCGGTTTGCAGGTCTGAGGAGGCGTTGCCGATGCGCTGCACCAGTTGCGCGATCATGCTCAGGAACTGGTTGAACCAGCCGGCCAGGCTGGCGGTTTCGTCCTTGCCTTGCACTTTGAGCTGGCGCGTGAGGTCGCCTTCACCTTCGGCGATTTCCTGCAGCCCGTCGGCCACACCGCGAATCGGACGCACGATCACACGGGCGAAACTGGCACCGACGATTGCGAACACCACGGCCAGTACGGCGGCGATCGCAGCGATCAACCACGTCAGGCGGGTGGCGCCGGCCATCACTTCGTCACGCTTGATCAGGCCGATAAAGCGCCAGCCCAAGTCTTTGGAACTGACCACGTTAGCCATGTAGGCCACGCCATCGATGCTCACCTCGGTCACGCCATCGCCGTGCTTGGCCAGTTCGGCGTAGTTCGCGCCCAGGCCCGCCAGGGGCTTGAAGTTGTGCGTGGCATCGCTGGGGTCCACCAGCACGTTGCCGTCGGCTTCCACCAGCATCAGGTAGCCGCTGTCGCCCAGCTTGATGGTGCGCACCAGCTCGGTGAGTTGCTTGAGCGACACGTCAAGGCCAACCACCCCAAGGACGTTACCCGTGGCATCCGCGACGGTGCGCACGGTGCCGATCAGCACCACATCGTCCGGGGCCCAGTAGTAGGCGCCTGTGCGCACGGTCTTGCCTGGCGCTGCAATGGCGGCCTGGTACCAGGGGCGGGTGCGCGGGTCGTATTGCGTCAGCTTGGCGTCGTCCGGCCAACTGGCGTAGCCGCCATCGCTCAGTCCCAGGGACAGGTAGGCGGTACTGGGGTGGCTTTTGGCGAACTGATCAAAAATCGCCAGCAGTTCGTTGTTGGTCGGCGTCAGCGGAATTTGCGCTGCATCGGCGCCGGCGTAGTTCTTTAGGTTCTTGGCCGCGATCACACGCGGGTCTTTGGCGACGAAGTCGACATTCTGGCTGATGCCGTCGAAAAACTGCTGCATGCCATTGTCGATCTGGCGGATCTCGCGGCCGCTGCTGTCGAGGAAGTTGGCCAGCGCACCCTCGCGCAGGTTCAGCACCACGATAATGGCGACCAGGATGACCGGCACGCACGCGATGGCCGCAAACGCCCATGTCAGCTTCTGCTTGATATTCATGACTTCACCCGCGGGTATTTATAGTTTTGGCAAGGGGAGAAAAATGGCTACTGCGTGTCGCAGGCGTTTTTGTGAGAGGCGAGGCCATGCGTACCCTCGGTATATCGGCCGAGGGAGTTGGCACTTGAGGAGGGGGAATCAGGCGATCGGGTCACCGACCAGGGCATCGCGGCGCATCGACTGCAGGTTCTTCTCGATGGTTTCGCAGATGCTTTCCATCTGGATCTGGTGTTCGCTGGAATTGAACGGGCTTTGCAGGTCGGTGCCGATGCGTTCGATGGCCAGCAGCATGAAGCCCACGACCGTGGAGGCCAACGGCGTGAACCAACCGAGCGATTCCACCAGGCCCACCGGCACGATCAGGCAGAATAACGAAATGAATAGCCGCGGGAAGTACACGTAAGGGTAGGGCAGTGGCGTGTTGGCAATCCGCTCCATGCCGCCCTGGGCGTTGGAGAGGTCCACCAGGGTCGACTCCAACCGCGCCAGGCGGATGCTGTCCAGGCGCCCGGCCTGGTATTCGCGCGCCAGCAACGAGGCCGAGCCGGTGAGGATGTCATTGGCGAAGTTATTGGTGGCGCCGTTGCGCGCAAATTCTTCGGCGGGGATAAAGGCTCGCACTTCCTCCGGGCACGGCTGGCCCTTGAGGTGCGCAGCCAGGCAATTGACGTAAGCCACGTGACGGCGCAACAGCGTCGACTTCACCGGGTTCACCTCACCAGGGGCGTCATCGAGCAGGGTCAACACTTGCCGAGCAAAACTGCGCGAGTTGTTGACCATCGCACCCCACAGCGTGCGTGCTTCCCACCAGCGGTTGTAGGCGCTGCTGTTGCGAAAACTGATCAGCACCACCAGTGCCGAGCCGAGCAAGGTCAGGGGCATCAGCGGCAAATTGATCTTGGCGGTGAGAAACAGCATGAAATCCACCGTCACCGCCACATCCCACAACAACAGCCAGAACAACGCCCAGCCCACATAGCCCATGGTCTTGATGATCAGGCGGTATTTCTTCAGTAGGGCAGCTTTCAAACGAGAACCTCGCGGCGGGCGGTTGGCAACAATCCCCTGTTACGACGCCGCCGAGGAAGGAAGGTTCGCAGTGTGCTGAATCGATTAGTCCTCTAACCGCCAGGCGGAGAGAATGTAACCAAAGGTTGCGCGTAAGTGTGTGCCATAGGGCATTTGACTGTGGAACAACTTTGGTACTGATGACGTCTTGTCCGGCAATCGCTGTACATTGCGTTCGAGGCAAAAAGCCATTAATGGCAGGATTTTTGAAGTGATTTGTTTTGGGGCCGGGCTGCAGGGATTTCGTAGCTGAGATCAGTGGCATCAAGTTGGATGATCAGGGCTCTTTCATGCGTGTCAGTTCGTTGAAGTTGGCTATGTGTAATACCGCGCAAGCGCTCGAACGTCATAAGGATTTTGAATCGTGCATGAGAGCGCATTACCACGTGCTGCTCGTGCCCTATTCGAGACGACCGTTTTTCTACAAGAGTGCCCTTAAATACAGCCGCTTGATGGTGTCGTTTGCATTATTGAGCCAATACTTTTCTACACCGCTGCCTTTGTTGGCAGAAGTTAAAGCCTTGTGCGTAACGCGCAAATATTGTTCGAAAAACAGCCTGGAATCGATTTTTTTGCTATTCCGGGCCTTGGGTTTCATGGAGGTTGCGCCGCACCCCGAAGACAGTCGCTTCAGGGTGTATGCACCTTCGGATGAAGCCTGCCGCGAAGCGCGGTTGATGCTCACCGCCCTCACGGAGTCTTTGGCGCTGCTCTATCCCGAAAGGGAAGTGTTCCGGCAGATGCGCGACTTGGATGACCGCGAGTTCCTTGCGCTCTATTTCAAGGGTTTTGCCATGATTCTCGCGGCCGAGTTGACGGTGGATGTCTTGCTGCCCGAATGTTACTGGCTGGTGAAGCGCGACGCCGGCCATCTGTTGATGCTGGCGATCTACAACGACGCCTTTGCCCCTGAGAACGACCGCGCCACCTTCCGGTCGTCTTCCTACCTAGCCTTGGCCAAGCAACTTTCCGTGTCCAAGACCCACATTATCCGTATGGTGCAGGAGGGGGTTGAAAAGGGTTATTTCAAAGCCCACTCCAAAACCCGGCTGGAAGTTCTGCCACCCTTTGCCAGCCTGGTAAAGCGGTTCATGGCCTTTTCATTTGCGATGGGCCTGCATGCTATTGAGATGGGAGCGTAAGGATGCCTGCTAACTTGAAGTTGCGGCCCAGAATGCGCAGTTTGTTGTCACCTGCGGTGACCCAAGCCGAAGGGGTAGGGATTATTGCCTGGGTCGGCATGCTCCTGATTCCTGCGGCCCTGAAGTTGAATTTTTATATGTTGGGCGTCACGGTGGGCCTGCTGATTGTTTGCCGGGTACATGCCACCACCACGAACTTTCTGCTCTGGCGAGTGCTGGGGGTCACCTATATGGTGTTGTTGTCCGTCGGCTTCGCTTATCTGATTCATATGAACAAAGAGTTGCGTATTTATGGCCTGCCGTTGGCCGTGACCCTGGTGGTGGGCAGTGCGATCTTGTTTATCAGTGTCCAGGATTATCTGGCCGATGCGCTATTGATCTGGCTGATCCTGTGGCCGCCCATGCAGGCGGATATATACGTTGGCACCGAGGTGTATTTGCTGCTGTTCTGCGCCGCGTCGGTATCCATCGGGTTTATCTTGAGTTACTCCTACTTGAAGAACCTACGTTCGGTATTGCTGGTGGAAAGCGAGTTTCGCGCCTTGGCCGAGACCGACTACCTGACCTCCATTCTCAACCGGCGCGCTTTTATGCAGAGCTTCGAGAAGTTGCTCGGTGGGGAGCAGGGCGGCTACTTCATCATGTTGGATATCGACAGTTTCAAAGAAAAAAACGATCTATATGGCCACGACGTGGGGGACAAGATTCTGCGCGCCATGGCCCTGTGCCTGAAAAACGCCAAGGGCAGCCACAGCTTTGGACGGATCGGCGGGGAAGAGTTCGGCGTGTTATTGCAGGGCGACGATGTGGAGGTGGCCTGTGATTATGCCCTGGACTTGTTGCAAGCGATCCGCAGCAGTGTGCCTGCGCCCCACCATTACACCTGCAGTGCGGGAATGGCGCGTTTTTCGCCGGGCGACGAGTTGTCGGCCGTACTCAAGATGGCGGACAAGAACCTGTACGGCGCCAAGCGCAATGGCAAGGACTGTGTGCACCTGGACGGCGCGCTGTTAAAGGCGGTCTTGTCCTGAGGCTTGGCGTCTAGTGCATAGGTATCTGCACAACTTTCCAAGTTGCAGCAGCCAACGCTAACCACGATGCGAAGCGAGCCGCTCTTGATCTTGATCTGCTTTTGATCTTAAGCGCCCCGTTAAACCACGCTGGCGGATTACGGGCACACCGAGCCTGGGCGAGGTGCCGAGTGGTGGGGCAAGAGAACCCTAAGTGGCTGTTACCGCAGGAATGGATATGTACTCGGTATGACTGTGCCGGCTGTCAGGCCGCCTTCGCGAGCAAGCCCGCTCCCACAGTTGGATTGAGGGGTGTCAGGTAGATATGGGGCGGCTGTCAGGTCGCCATCGCAGGCAAGCCAGCTCCCACATTTGGATTGTGGGGTGTCAGGTAGGCAAGCGCCGGGTGGCAGGCCGTCACGGGAGCAAGCTCCCTCGCCACAGGCCCGGCGTCGGGTTATGCGTCTAGTGCTGTGACAACACGCTCGCCAGCAACCCAGGGAAGCGGCTTTCCAGCTCGTCACGGCGCAACGAGTTCATATGGGTGGTGCCCACATTGCGCGTGTGCACCAGGCCGGCATCGCGCAATACCCGGAAGTGATGGGACATGCTGGACTTGGGACGCCCCCCGTCGAGTTCGCCACAGGTGGCCTCTGGCACGTTGGCCAGGTAGCGCACGATGTCCAGGCGCACGGGGTCGCTCAAGGCGTACAGCACACGCTCAAGTGTCAATTCTTGCGGGGTAGGGTGTTTGAAGGCTCGCATGGGGCGGATCATAACAGGGGGGTAGCGTTCAATACCATAGTTCGATTACCATCGAACTATCGAATCACTCATCCCTTCCTGGAGTTCTCAATGTCGGCCTTGTTCGAACCGTTCAAACTCAAAGATGTGACCTTGCGCAATCGCATTGCTATCCCACCGATGTGCCAATACATGGCCGAAGACGGCATGGTCAACGACTGGCACCACGTTCACCTGGCCGGCATGGCCCGTGGTGGTGCCGGCCTGCTGGTGGTCGAGGCCACCGCGGTCGCCCCTGAAGGGCGCATCACCCCAGGCTGCGCCGGGATCTGGAGCGATGCCCATGCCCAGGCATTCGTGCCCATGGTCAAGGCCATCAAGGCCGCAGGTTCGGTGCCGGGCATTCAGATCGCCCACGCCGGTCGCAAAGCCAGTGCCAATCGCCCCTGGGAAGGTGATGACCACATCCCGGCCTCTGATGCGCGTAGCTGGGAAACCATCGCCCCCTCTGCCATCGCGTTTGGTGCCAACTTGCCCAACGTACCGCGTGCCATGACCCTGGAAGACATTGCCCGCGTGCAGCAGGACTTCGTCGACGCGGCTCGCCGCGCTCGCGATGCCGGCTTTGAATGGATCGAGTTGCACTTTGCCCACGGCTACCTGGGCCAGAGCTTTTTCTCCGAGCACTCCAACCAGCGTACCGATGCCTACGGTGGCAGCTTCGACAACCGCAGCCGCTTCCTCCTCGAAACCCTGGCTGCGGTGCGTGAAGTCTGGCCGGAAAACCTGCCGCTCACCGCCCGGTTCGGTGTGATCGAATACGACGGCCGTGATGAGCAGACCCTCACCGAGTCCATCGAACTGGCCCGCCGTTTCAAGGACGGTGGCCTGGACCTGCTGAGCGTCAGCGTCGGCTTTACCATTCCTGACACCAACATCCCATGGGGCCCGGCCTTCATGGGCCCGATTGCTGAGCGTGTACGCCGTGAAGCCGGTATTCCGGTGACCTCGGCCTGGGGCTTCGGCACGCCGCAACTGGCCCAAGGCGCTTTGCAGGCCGGGCACCTGGACCTGGTTTCGGTAGGGCGTGCGCATCTGGCCGACCCGCATTGGGCCTACTTTGCTGCCAAGGAGCTGGGCGTGGACAAGTCCTCCTGGACCTTGCCGGCGCCTTACGCGCATTGGCTGGAACGCTATCGCTGAGGTACGCCTGCGCATTGCATGAGCCACTCGATTGAGTGGCTTTTTTTCGCCTGTGGTTTTTGCGTTACCCACTGGAGACACAGCAGATACGTGAAAAATAACAAATGAGAACCGATATCAAACGAGAATGCCTTGATATATGATGCGCGGCGAATTCTTGGCAGGTTTGCCGCCCCATCTGGCTCATTCACTAGGTTCTACACCCATGCGTCGTACCCTGATTTCCATCTGTGTGCTCCAGGCGTTTTCCCCCTTCGCGTGGGCAGAGCTGGTGCCTGCCGAGAACACCAGTATCGAGCTGCAAGCGACCAATGTCACCGCCACCGCGGACCTTGAGTCGGCCCAAGGCCCCGTGCAGGGCTACCACGCCACACGCTCAGCCAGTGCGACGCGCACCGACACCGCCATTCATGAAACCCCGCAGTCCATCAGCGTAGTGTCCAAGGACGTGGTCGAAGACCTCGGTGCAACGCGCTTGCAGGATGCCCTCGATTACGCCGGCGGCGTCGGCCGTGCCAACAATTTTGGCGGCCAGGGCCTGACCACCTTTACCGTGCGCGGCTTCACCACCGGTGAGTTCTACCGCAACGGTTTCCCGATCAACCGCGGTTACCCGAACATGCCGGACGCCAACACCATCGAGCGTCTGGAAGTACTGCGCGGCCCCGCGACCATGCTCTACGGCCGTGGCGACCCAGGCGGCACCTTCAATGTGGTGTCCAAGCAACCGCTGGCCGAACGCACCGTCACCCTGGGCAGCCAGCTCAATGACCAGGGCATGAAGCGCGGCACCCTGGATGCCTCCGGCCCGCTGGACGAGGAAGGCCGCCTGGCCTATCGCCTGAACGTCGTGGGCGAGGGCGGCGACACCTTCCGCGATCACGTCGAGACGGAACGCTACGGCGTGACGCCGGTGATCACCTGGCAGGCCACCGATGACACCAAGGTGACCTTCGAAGGCGATTTCATGCGCAACAACCACCCGCTGGACCGTGGCCTGACGCGTTTCCCCAACCAGCGTGGCACGCCCTCGCGTGATACGTTCTGGGGCGACAAGGACGCCGGCAAGCTGCACAACGACAACAACATGGCGCAGTTGCGTTTCGAGCATGCACTGAGCGACAACTGGACCCTGGGCGGCGGTTTCCAGTGGTTGGACGGCAGTTTGAAAGGCAATGCCATCGAAGCCAACGGGCCGGGCAGCCTGGGCGCTGATGGCCGCACCCTGCAACGCAACTTCAACTACCGCAAGCTGGAATGGACCGACAAGGACTATCAGCTCAACCTGACCGGGCACTTCTCCACTGGCGGCTTCGATCACACCTTGCTCACCGGTATCGAGTACGAGGACTACGACTACAAGTCGATTATCCAGCGTTCCAGCGCCGCGGCGGGTACCTATCCCATTGACATCTTTGACCCGGTGTACGGTCAACCCCGTCCGGCACTGACCCGTACGCCGACCCACGACAAAGAAAACCTCAAGACCTACGCCGCTTTTGTACAGGACCAGGTTGCTCTCACTGAACGTCTGAAAGTGCTGGCCGGTGCCCGCTTCGAGCGTTTCGAGCATGATTACCAGAACTATGTAGGTAAAAGCTGGCAGGCCGCCGACAACGCCGTCACCCCACGCGTGGGTGTGATCTACGACCTCACCGACACCGTCGCGGTCTATGCCGATGCTGCGCGTTCGTTCAAGCCCAACACTGGCGCCAGCCGCGAAGGCGGTGGTTTTGCGCCGGAGAAAGGCAAGTCCTACGAGATGGGTATCAAGTGGGAGGCGCTGGACCGGCAGTTGAGCGTGGATGCGGCGATCTATCAGATCGAGAAGAAGAACGTGCTGACCACTGATCCCGTGGACAATACCTTCAGTGTCGCGGCCGGCCAGGTGCGCAGTCGAGGCTTCGACCTCAATGTGGCAGGCAACCTCACGCCCGAATGGCGCGTGATCGGCGGCTACGCTTACGTAGATGCGGAAGTTACCCGTGATAACACGTTGCGCTCCGGCACGCGCTTGATGAACATCCCGCGCAACAGTTTCAGCCTGCTCAACGTCTACGAGTTCCAGGACGGCGCGCTCAAAGGCCTGGGCCTGGGCGCCGGCGGCAAGTACGTCGACCAACGCGCCGGCCAGACCGCCAATACGGCATTCTCCATGGACGCCTATACCGTGGTCGACCTGCTCGGTTACTACAAGGTCAATGAGCGTGTGCGCTTGAACCTCGATGTGAAGAACCTGTTCAACCGCGAATATGAAGAAGGCGCGTTCGGCAATATCTACGCCTACCCCGGCGCACCGCGTACCGTGCAGGTGGGCATCGCCTACACCCTGTGATGAACAGCTGCGGTACCACGCAGGGCCGGTGGCGAGAGAGATTGCTCCCGCAACGGCCCCTATCTACCTGACGCTACGCGTTCCAACTGTGGGAGCTGGCTTGCCTGCGATGAAGGCCTGCCAGCCGACGCATTTCTACCTGATACCCTCGCGATCCAACTGTGGGAGCTGGCTTGCCTGCGAAGACGGCCTGCCAGCCGACACTTCTCTACCTGACACCCCACATTTGGAATGCGGCGCGTTAGGTGGATATGCGTCGGCTGGCAGGCCGTCACGGGAGCAAGCTCCCTGGCCACAGGGGCCTGCATCAGCTTCACCTGTCAGGTTTGACAGTAGACACTGGCGGGCGATCGAGGGATGTTTGCTCGTAACGTGCCAGCGCAGCGGTCGGCGCTCATTGCTTTTCGAAGCCACGCTTAATAGGGATATTAAAAATGGAACGGGAACTGATCGAGAAAGCTGAAGACCTGATCAAAAAGACCAACGATGCCGAGCGTTTGTTCACCCGATACGCCACCAAGTGCTACACGTCAGCCTTGCAAAAATATGCCAAGGAGATCAGCGAAACCTCCTATACCTATCTGCTGGCCGAGCTGGCCGAAAGTTCGCTGAGTTCGGAAATTCTAGGCCGTCCAGGCGCCAATATCAGCCTGGTCAGGATCGAGATAGAGGAGGTCATGCTCGAAGCCGATGTGATCAAGAAATTGAAGCGGGCCGAAACCCATTACCTGGAAACCCTGGAATCGGTGCGCAAGTTCGAAGACCTTAAACGCTTCGAGAAAATGCAGGACACGTCCGATATCGTCCGCTCGATAAAACTCGGCGTGTCACGTTTCAATATCCTGTTTGTCATCTTGCTGATCGGTGGGTTGACCTGGGCGGCGATCAATCTGCCTAAAGAAGCCTTGGCGTTGATTTCCGCTGCGATCGGCGGCGCCATCACTCACTTGCTGTCCGAGCGCCAGGCCGTGCTGGCGCTGAAAAAAGAGGGCGATAACACCTGCCCCAGGGCCAACAATAACAGTCAGGAATGACGCGGGCTCACAACGGCGTCAACACGTTCATCACCGTATCCAGCGCCACCCGCGTGTCATCCAGTTGCACCAGCGACGCATGCCGCGCACCCAGGGCGTCGCGGTTCTGGATCGCAGTGAGGATCGCTTTGTGCCGAGGCAGACTCAGGCCCTGGATATCCGGACGGCGGTTGGTGATGTTGATCGACTCGCGCAACGGCAGCGAGAGCATGTTGCACATATAGGCGAGCAGGTCGTTGCGGGTGGCGTCGGCAATCGCGCGGTGGAAGTCCAGGTCGGCCTGTAACAGGTCCTCGTGGGTCTTGGCGGTTTCCATGCCTTGGTAGGCTTGTTCGATGGTGGCGATGTCTTCGTCTGTGGCGGTGGTCGCGGCCATGGCGGCGATTTCCGGTTCGAGAATGCGGCGCACCCCGGCCAGGGTGTTGAAAAACTCGCTGTGGGGCGTGGACTGCATCAACCAGGACAGCACGTCCGGGTCGAGCAGGTGCCATTTCAAGCGTGGCCGTACCACCGCGCCCACCCGTGGCTTGGAGTACACCAGGCCCTTGGCGCTGAGCACCCGCGTGGCTTCGCGCAATACCGAGCGGCTGACCTGGTATTCCTCGCACAGCGTGGCTTCCATGGGCAAGCGTTCTTCAGGCTTGAAGCGACCGGAAACGATGTGCATGCCCAAGTCCTGAACGATCTGGGCATGCTGGCTCTTGCGCGGCTTGGGCGGCTGGTGATCCATAACGACGGGGAGGCTCTGGCTTAGATTCGCCGCATCATAGCATCCCAATTAGTGGGAATGCCGTGGGACTTCTGCCCCGCGACAGCCCACCAGGAAGTCAAAGTCACAGCCTTGGTCGGCTTGCAACACATGGTCGATGTACAGCTGGCGATAGCCGCCGACAATGAGGTTCTGCGCGGGGGGCAGGTCGGCCATGCGCGCTGCCAGCTCGGCATCTGGAATGTCCAGGTGCAGGCGGCCATTGGCGCAATCGAGTTCGATCCAGTCACCTTCCTTCACTGTTGCCAACGGCCCGCCGGCGGCGGCTTCCGGTGCCACGTGCAACACCACGGTGCCGTAGGCGGTGCCGCTCATGCGCGCATCGGAAATGCGCACCATGTCCGTCACGCCCTGGGCCAGCAGCTTGGCGGGCAGGCCCATGTTGCCGACTTCGGCCATGCCGGGGTAACCCTTGGGGCCGCAGTTCTTCATGACCAGGATCGAGTTGGCATCCACGTCCAGCTCCGGGTCGTTGATGCGTGCCTTGTACATGTCGAAGTTCTCGAACACCACGGCGCGGCCACGGTGCTGCATCAGTTCGGGGCTCGCTGCCGAAGGCTTGAGCACCGCGCCCAGGGGCGCGAGGTTGCCACGCAGCACGCAGATGCCGCCGTCGGCGCGGATCGGGTTGTCCAGGGTGCGGATCACTTCGTCCTGGCCGTAGATCGGCGAATCCTGGGTGTTCTCGCCCAGGGACTTGCCGTTGACCGTCAAGGCGTTGGGGTGGGGGATCAGATTGGCCTCACCCAGGCGACGCAGCACCGCGGGCAGGCCGCCGGCGTAGTAGAACTCTTCCATCAGAAAGCGTCCGGAGGGCTGCAGGTCGACGATGGTCGGCATACCGCGGCCGATGCGGGTCCAGTCATCCAGGTCGAGTTCGACGCCGATGCGCCCGGCGATGGCTTTCAAGTGGATCACGGCGTTGGTCGAGCCGCCGATGGCCGCGTTCACGCGGATAGCGTTTTCAAACGCCTCCTTGGTGAGGATTTTCGACAGCTTCAAGTCCTCACGCACCATCTCCACGGCGCGCATGCCCGACATGTGCGCGAGTACATAGCGGCGCGCATCCACGGCCGGAATCGCCGCGTTGTGGGGCAGGGAAGTGCCCAGCGCCTCGGCCATGCAGGCCATGGTGGAGGCCGTGCCCATGGTGTTGCAGGTGCCCGCCGAGCGCGACATGCCGCCCTCGGCCGCGAGGAAATCATCCAGGGTGATGGTGCCGGCCTTGACCTGTTCGCTGAGCTGCCACACCACCGTCCCCGAGCCGATGTCCTGGCCCTTGTGCTTGCCGTTGAGCATCGGTCCGCCGGTGACGACGATGGCCGGCACATCACAACTGGCCGCGCCCATCAGCAGCGCCGGGGTGGTCTTGTCGCAGCCGGTCAGCAGCACCACACCATCAATCGGATTGCCGCGAATCGCTTCTTCCACATCCATGCTCGCCAGGTTGCGAGTGAGCATGGCGGTAGGGCGCAGGTTGGATTCGCCATTGGAAAACACCGGGAACTCCACCGGAAAGCCACCGGCCTCGATCACGCCACGCTTGACGTGCTCGGCGATCTGGCGGAAATGCGCGTTGCACGGGGTCAGCTCCGACCAGGTGTTACAGATGCCGATGATCGGCTTGCCATGGAACTGATGGTCGGCAATGCCCTGGTTCTTCATCCAACTGCGGTACATGAAGCCGTTTTTGTCGGCGGTACCAAACCACTGGGCAGAGCGTAGGCCGGGCTTTTTGTCAGGCATGATCGATTCTCTTATTGTATGACTATATGTTCTATGCGTGCTTAAACATAAGCGCAAAATCGCCGCTTTGGAAGTGTTGTTTTGCAAATAGTCATACTATATAGTCGAGTTCAACTGAGGTATGGCCCTGACGGATTTCGTCAGAGGCGTCCCCCGAGCTTCTATAAAAACAACAATCGGAGATCGACCCCATGAGCCAGGAACTGCGGCTTATTCGGCGCATCACGCTGAAACTGATTCCCTTCCTGATCCTGCTGTACCTGATCGCCTACGTGGACCGTTCCGCCGTGGGCTTCGCCAAGCTGCACATGGGCGCTGACGTGGGCATCGGTGACGCCGCCTATGGCCTCGGTGCCGGGTTGTTCTTCATTGGCTATTTCCTGTTTGAAATTCCCAGCAACCTGATGCTCGACCGCTTCGGCGCGCGGCGCTGGTTTGCGCGCATCATGATCACCTGGGGCGCCATCACCATCGGCATGGCCTTCGTGCAGGGGCCGCACAGCTTCTATGTGATGCGTTTTCTGCTGGGCGCGGCGGAGGCGGGCTTCTTTCCCGGCGTGCTGTACTACATCACCCAATGGTTCCCGGTGCGCCATCGCGGCAAGATCCTCGGGCTGTTCATCCTCTCCCAACCGATTGCAATGATGATCACAGGTCCAGTGTCCGGCGGTCTGCTCGGCATGGACGGCATTCTCGGCCTGCATGGCTGGCAGTGGCTGTTCATCGTGATCGGCACCCCGGCGATCCTGCTGACCTGGCCGGTGCTGCGTTACCTGCCGGACGGCCCCCAGAAGGTCAACTGGATGAGCGAGGAAGAAAAAGCCTGGCTCACCGGCGAGCTGCACAAAGACCTGCAAGCCTACGGCCAGACGCGCCATGGCAACCCCTTGCATGCGCTCAAGGACAAGCGCGTGTTGCTGCTGGCGCTGTTCTACCTGCCGGTGACCCTGAGTATCTACGGCCTCGGCCTGTGGCTGCCGACCCTGATCAAGCAGTTTGGCGGCAGCGACCTCACAACCGGTTTCATCTCCGCCGTGCCCTATATCTTCGGCATCATCGGCCTGTTGATCATTCCGCGCAGTTCCGACCGCTTGAACGACCGTTACGGCCATCTCGCCGTGCTCTATGTACTGGGCGCCATCGGCCTGTTCTGCAGTGCCTGGCTCACGGTGCCAGTGCTGCAAATGGCCGCACTGTGCCTGGCGGCGTTTGCCATGTTTTCCTGCACCGCCGTGTTCTGGACCCTGCCGGGGCGCTTTTTTGCCGGCGCCAGTGCGGCGGCCGGTATTGCCTTGATCAACTCGGTGGGCAACCTCGGCGGTTACATCGGCCCGTTCGTGATCGGTGCGCTCAAGGAGTACACCGGCAATCTGGCCTCAGGCTTGTATTTCTTATCCGGTGTGATGGTGTTCGGCTTGCTGCTGACCCTCGTGGTCTACCGCTTGTTGGAACGCAAGCACGTGCTGCCCGTCGACCAATTCGCCGCCAGCGCCCGTGGCGCCACACGCACTTAAATCCAGGAGAACCTGCATGCGTTTAGTTCAGTTCGAGTTGAGCAACGGTGAGCGCCGCGTCGGCGTGGTAGAAGGCAACCAGGTACGCGAAGTGCGCGGCGCCCACAGCGTGCGTGAACTCGCGCTGGCCGCCATCGATGCCGGCGGCAAGTTGCAGCAACAGGTAGAAGCCCTCGGCCTGGGCGGCAGCCATGACTACGCCGCCTTGTTGGCGGAACACAAAATCCTGCCGCCGCTGGACCATCCGGACCCGGCCCATATGCTGATCAGCGGCACTGGCCTCACCCACCTGGGCAGTGCCTCGGCCCGCGACAAGATGCACCAGCAGGCCGGCGACGACAGCGCGATGACCGACACCATGCGCATCTTCAAATGGGGCGTGGAGGGCGGCAAACCAGGCGCCGGCCAGGCCGGTGTGCAACCAGAGTGGTTCTACAAAGGCGATGGCAGCATCGTCGTGCGCCCGGGCCAGGCGTTCCCGGTGCCGCCGTTCGCCGAAGACGCCGGCGAAGAACCGGAAATCGGCGGCCTCTATGTGATCGGGCATGACCGTAAACCCTATCGCCTGGGCTTTGCGGTGGGCAACGAGTTCTCCGACCATGTGATGGAGCGCAAGAACTACCTGTACCTGGCCCATTCCAAGCTGCGCAGTTGCAGCTATGGCCCGGAGTTGCGCGTGGGCGAACTGCCCGAGCATCTGGCGGGCACCAGCCGCATTCTGCGCAACGGCGAGGTCATCTGGCAGAACGAATTCCTCAGTGGCGAGGCCAATATGTGCCACAGCCTGGAAAACCTCGAATACCACCACTTCAAATACAGCCAGTTCCTCAAGCCGGGCGATGTGCACATTCACTTCTTCGGCACCGCCACCTTGTCATTCGCCGACGGTATACGTACCCAGCCGGGCGATGTGTTCGAGATCAGCCAGGCTGAATTCGGCGCGCCGTTGATCAACGGTATCGGCAGCAGCGATGCGGCATTTGAACCCGGCCAAGTCACCCCCCTTTAAGGAGATCAACATGACCCCGTTCCTCGGCCACAACTACATCGGCGGCCAGCGCAGCGCCAATGGCAGCATCAAGCTGCAAAGCATCGACGCTACCACCGGCGAAGCCTTGCCCCAGGATTTCTACCAGGCCACCGCCCAGGAAGTGGACGCCGCCGCCCGGGCCGCGGCCCAGGCGTACCCGGCCTATCGTGCCTTGAGCGCCGCACGGCGTGCGCAGTTCCTGGATGCGGTGGCCGATGAGCTGGACGCCTTGGGCGATGACTTCGTCGAACTGGTCTGCCGCGAAACCGCCTTGCCGGCCGCACGCATCAAAGGCGAACGCGGGCGCACCAGCGGCCAGATGCGCTTGTTCGCCACCGTGCTGCGCCGTGGTGACTTCTACGGCGCGCGTATCGACAAGGCCCTGCCAGAGCGCCAGCCGCTGCCGCGCCCGGACCTGCGCCAATACCGTATCGGCCTCGGCCCGGTGGCGGTGTTCGGCGCCAGCAACTTCCCCCTGGCATTTTCCACGGCTGGCGGCGACACCGCTGCCGCGCTGGCCGCCGGCTGCCCGGTGGTGTTCAAGGCCCACAGTGGGCACATGGCGACCGCCGAGCGCGTGGCCGATGCGATCATTCGTGCTGCCGAGGCCACCGAGATGCCGGCTGGCGTGTTCAATATGATCTTTGGCGGCGGCGTCGGTGAGGCGCTGGTCAAGCATCCGGCGATCCAGGCGGTAGGCTTTACCGGCTCGCTCAAAGGCGGCCGCGCCCTCTGCGACATGGCCGCGGCGCGCCCGCAACCGATCCCGGTATTTGCCGAGATGTCGAGCATCAACCCCGTGATCGTGCTGCCCCAGGCGCTGCAAGCCCGCGCTGAAAGCATTGCCCGTGACCTGACCGCGTCGGTGGTACAAGGCTGCGGCCAGTTCTGCACCAACCCAGGCCTGGTGATCGGTATCGCCTCGCCTGCGTTCACCGCGTTCACTCAGCAGGTCGCGCAATTGATCGGTGAACAACCGGCGCAAACCATGCTGAATGCCGGCACCCTGGGCAGCTACGGCAAGGGCCTGGAAAAACTCCGGTCTCACCGGGGCATCCAGCATCTGGCGGGCAGCGCGCAATCGGGCAATCAGGCGCAACCGCAACTGTTCAAGGCGGATGTACGTCTGTTGATTGACGGCGATGAAGTGCTCCAGGAAGAAGTCTTCGGCCCCACCACGGTGTTCGTAGAAGTGGCCGATCAGGCCCAACTCAGCGCCGCCCTGCAGGGGCTGCACGGGCAATTGACCGCCACGCTAATCGGCGAACCGACCGACCTGCACCAGTTCGCCGAACTCACGCCCCTGCTGGAACAGAAAGTCGGGCGCATCCTGCTCAACGGTTACCCCACTGGCGTGGAGGTGTGCGATTCCATGGTTCACGGCGGGCCGTATCCGGCGACTTCCGACGCCCGTGGCACCTCGGTCGGCACCTTGGCCATCGACCGTTTCCTGCGCCCGGTGTGCTTCCAGAACTACCCTGATAGCCTGCTGCCCGACGCGTTGAAAAACGCCAACCCTTTGCGTATTCAGCGCCTGGTAAATGGCACGCCATCGCGCGAATCGCTGTAACTGATCAGGAGGCTTCATGTCGTTGAGCGCAGTCACCCCGCACCGTGCCCGGTTGGGCGAAGGGCCGTTCTGGGATGTACCGACCCAGGCCCTGTATTGGGTGGATATCGCCGCCCGCCAGGCGCTGCGTCTGATGGGGGGGCAGTTGCAGGTGTGGCAATTGCCTGAGCACGTCTCGGCGTTCATCCCCTGTCAAAGCGGTGATGCGCTGGTGACCTTGAGCAGCGGTGTGTATCGCCTGGACCTGGCCACCGAAGCCTTGACCCTGCTGTGCGTAGCCGACCCGCAAACGGGCAACCGCGGCAATGAAGCACGCTGCGATGCCCAGGGCCGGCTGTGGTTGGGCACCATGCAGAACAACATAGGCGAGCAGGGCGAAGACCTGCCGATTACCCGACGCTCCGGTGGCTTGTTTCGCATCGATGCCGATGCGCGGGTCACGCCGTTGTTGGCGGGCCTGGGCATTCCCAACACCTTGCTTTGGAACGAGGCGGGCAGCCAGGTGCATTTCGGCGACAGCATGGACGGTACGCTCTATCAGCATTCGATCCAGGCTGACGGCCAACTCGGCGCCGCCCAGGCCTGGTTCGGGCCGCACACACGCGGCGGCCCGGATGGCTCGGCCATGGACGCCGACGGCTACATCTGGAACGCGCGCTGGGACGGCAGTTGCCTGCTGCGGCTAACGCCTTCAGGTGAGGTGGATCGCATCATCGAACTACCGGTCAGCCGTCCCACCAGTTGCGTGTTCGGTGGGCCCGAGCTCACCACGCTGTACATCACCAGCGCGGCGAGTCCCTTGGATCACCCCCTTGATGGTGCGGTATTGGCCATTGAGGTCGATGTGCCAGGCAAGCCCTGTCACCGCTTCGCCGGATAAACCAAACGCGCTGTTGTGGCGAGGGAGCTTGCTCCCGTTCGACAGCGCAGCTGGAGCCGGCTTTTTTTGGGGGGCGCTGCGCACCCCAGCGGGAGCAAGCTCCCTCGCCACAACAGTACCCGTACACAAAACGAACATTGAAAAACAACAACAACAAGGAGTCACCCCTATGAATCGTCGTCGTGGTTTGCGTTCCCTGTGCTGCGCCGCTGTGGCGGTCTCGGCCGTGAGCTTGAGCGGCCTGTTGCTGGCCGCTGAAGAAGTGAAAATCGGTTTCTTGGTCAAGCAGGCCGAAGAGCCCTGGTTCCAGACGGAGTGGGCGTTTGCGGAAAAAGCCGCCCAGGACAAAGGCTTCAAACTCATCAAGATCGCGGTGCCGGACGGCGAGAAAACCCTCTCGGCCATCGACAGCCTGGCCGCCAACGGCGCCAAAGGTTTCGTGATCTGCCCGCCGGACGTGTCCCTGGGCCCGGCCATCGTTGCCAAGGCCAAGGTCAACGGTTTGAAAGTGATGGCCGTGGATGATCGCTTTGTCGATGCCAAGGGCAACTTCATGGAAGACGTGCCGTACCTGGGCATGGCCGCGTTTGAGGTAGGCCAGAAGCAGGGCGCCGCCATGGCCGCCGAAGCGAAAAAACGTGGTTGGGACTGGAAGGACACCTACGCGGTGATCAACACCTTCAACGAGCTCGACACCGGCAAGAAGCGCACCGACGGCTCGATCAAGTCGCTGGAAGAGGCTGGCATTCCTAAAGATCACATCCTCACCGCCCCGCTGAAAACCCTCGACGTGCCAGGCAGCATGGACGCCACCAACTCGGCACTGGTCAAGCTGCCGGGTAGCGCGAAGAACCTGATCATCGGCGGCATGAACGACAACACCGTGCTCGGCGGCGTGCGCGCCACCGAAAGTGCCGGTTTCGCCGCAGCCAATGTGATTGGTATCGGCATCAATGGCACCGACGCCATCGGCGAATTGAAGAAAGCCAACAGCGGCTTCTTCGGCTCGATGCTGCCCAGCCCGCACATTGAAGGCTACAAAACCGCTGAGATGATGTACGAGTGGGTTACCCAGGGCACCGAGCCGCCGAAATACACGGCCATGGACGAAGTGACGCTGATTACCCGTGAAAACTTCCAGGCGGAACTGACCAAGATCGGGCTGTGGAAATGACCGCTGCGGCCCTGCGGTTTGAAGGCATCGGCAAGACCTTTCCCGGGGTCAAGGCGCTGGATGGCATTTGCTTCACCGCCCACCCGGGGCAGGTGCACGCGCTGATGGGCGAGAACGGCGCCGGCAAGTCGACCCTGCTGAAAATCCTCGGTGGCGCCTACATTCCGTCCAGCGGTACGGTGCAGATCGGCGCGCAGACCATGGCTTTCAAGTGCGCTGCCGACAGCATCGCCAACGGTGTGGCGGTGATTCACCAGGAGCTGCACCTGGTGCCGGAAATGAGCGTGGCCGAGAACCTGTTCCTCGGGCATTTACCCACGCGCTTTGGCGTGGTCAACCGGAGCCTGCTGCGCAAGCAGGCCCTGGCCTGCCTCAAGGGCCTGGCCGATGAAATCGACCCCGACGAGAAACTCGGGCGCCTGTCCCTGGGCCAGCGCCAATTGGTGGAAATCGCCAAGGCGCTGTCCCGTGGCGCCCATGTGATCGCCTTTGACGAGCCGACCAGTAGCCTCTCGGCGCGGGAAATCGAGCGCTTGATGGCGATCATCACGCGCCTGCGCGAGGAGGGCAAAGTGGTGCTCTACGTGTCGCACCGTATGGAAGAAGTGTTCCGTATCTGCGACGCAGTGACGGTGTTCAAGGACGGTCGCTACGTGCGTACGTTCGAGGACATGAACACGCTGACCCACGATCAGCTGGTGACCTGCATGGTCGGTCGCGATATCCAGGATATCTACGATTACCGACCGCGTGAGCAGGGCGAAGTGGCGCTCAAGGTGGACGGCTTGCTCGGCCCCGGCCTGCGTGAACCAATCAGTTTCCAGGTGCGCAAGGGCGAGATCCTGGGCCTGTTCGGGCTGGTGGGCGCGGGGCGTACCGAGCTGTTTCGCCTGCTCAGTGGGTTGGAGCGCGCCAGTGCCGGCAGCCTGGAACTGTGCGGGCAAGCGCTGCAACTGCGCTCACCCCGCGACGCCATCGCCGCCGGGGTATTGCTGTGTCCCGAGGATCGCAAGAAAGAGGGCATCATCCCGCTGGGCAGCGTCGCTGAGAACATCAACATCAGCGCCCGTGGCGCCCATTCCACCTTTGGCTGGCTGTTGCGCGAAGGCTGGGAGAAAGGTAACGCCGACCGACAGATCCAGGCGATGCGGGTCAAAACGCCGAACGCGGCGCAGAAGATCCTGTACCTGTCCGGCGGCAACCAACAGAAAGCCATCCTTGGCCGCTGGTTGTCGATGCCGATGAAGGTCCTGCTGCTGGACGAACCCACCCGGGGTATCGACATCGGCGCCAAGTCGGAGATCTACCAGATCATCCATAACCTGGCGGCCAGTGGCATTGCGGTGATCGTGGTGTCCAGCGACCTGATGGAAGTGATGGGCATCTCCGACCGCATCCTGGTGCTGTGCGAAGGCGCCCTGCGCGGCGAACAACTGCGCGAGCACGCGACTGAATCCAACCTGCTGCAACTGGCCTTGCCACGCGGCCTGGCGAACTGAGAGACGACCATGACTATCCAAAACAACGCGCTGCCCTCGGCACGCAAACCCCTCGATATGCGCGCATTGCTCGATAACTGGGCGATGCTCTTGGCGGCGGTGGGCATCTTCGTACTGTGCGCGCTGCTGATCGATAACTTCCTCTCGCCACTGAACATGCGCGGTCTGGGCCTGGCTATTTCCACTGTGGGCATCGCCGCGTGCACCATGCTGTTCTGCCTGGCCTCGGGGCACTTCGACTTGTCGGTAGGCTCGGTGATCGCCTGCGCCGGCGTGGTTGCGGCGATTGTGATGCGCGATACCGACAGCGTGATGCTGGGCATTGGCGCAGCGCTGCTGATGGGCCTGATGGTGGGGTTGATCAATGGCATCGTGATCGCCAAGCTGCGGGTCAACGCCTTGATCACTACGCTGGCGACCATGCAAATCGTGCGCGGCCTGGCTTACATCTTTGCCGACGGCAAGGCGGTAGGCGTGTCCCAGGAGCAATTCTTCGTGTTCGGCAACGGCCAATTGTTTGGTGTGCCGGTGCCGATCCTGATCACCCTTGTCTGCTTCCTGTTCTTCGGCTGGCTGCTCAACTACACCACCTATGGGCGCAACACCATGGCCATCGGCGGTAACCCGGAGGCGGCGCTGCTGGCGGGCGTGAACGTGGACCGCACCAAGATCCTGATCTTTGCCGTGCACGGCCTGATTGGCGCGCTGGCGGGAGTGATCCTGGCTTCACGCATGACCTCCGGCCAGCCGATGATCGGCCAGGGCTTCGAGCTGACGGTGATCTCGGCCTGCGTGCTGGGTGGGGTGTCGCTGAGCGGCGGCATCGGCATGATCCGCCATGTGATTGCCGGGGTGTTGATTCTGGCGATCATCGAGAATGCGATGAACCTGAAGAACATCGATACCTTCTACCAGTATGTGATCCGTGGTTCGATCCTGCTATTGGCCGTGGTCATCGACCGCATGAAACAACGCTGAGCCCAGGCGCTGTGAAAAACCAATGTGGGAGCTGGCTTGCCTGCGATAGCGTTGGTTCAGGCAATAATTGTGTAGCCTGTGCCACCGCTATCGCAGGCAAGCCAGCTCCCACAATTTAATCAGCGGTGAACTTGAAAATAGTGTGTTGGGTGTAAGTCTGCCCAGGATTCAAGCGGGTCGAGGCAAAACTCGGTTGGTTAGGCGCATCCGGAAAATGCTGAGTCTCCAAAGTAAACCCACTCCAATGCTGATAGGTCTTGCCGCCTTTGCCCTTCACCGAACCGTCGAGGAAGTTGCTGGTATAAAACTGTACGCCGGGCTCTGTGGTGTAGAGCTGCAAACGCCGTCCTGATTCAGGATCATGCACCTCGGCGGCCAACTGCTTGACGTCCCCTTTGGTATCCAGCGCCCAGTTGAAGTCGAAGCCACCTTGCTTGGGCTCGGCGAATTTAAGCTGCGGATGGTCTGCCTTGATGTGCTGGCCGATGGGTGTGGGCTTCAGGAAGTCCATTGGCGTGCCCTTGACCGGCGCCAGTTCGCCGGTGGGAATCAAGGTGGCATTCACCGGTGTGTAGTGGCTGGCGTGCAAGGTGGCGACCTGCTTGAGAATGTCGCCATTGCCCGCGCCGGCCAGGTTGAAGTAGCTGTGGTTGGTGAGGTTGAGCACCGTGGGCCTGTCGGTGGTGGCGGTGTAGTCGATGTGCAGTTCGTTGTTGTCGTTGAGGCGGTAGGTGACCTCGGTCTTCAAGTTGCCCGGAAAGCCCATTTCCCCGTCCTTGGACAGGTAGGTGAGGGTGACCCCCACCGAGTCTTTGTCCTTGACCGATTTGGCTTGCCACACCTGCTTGTCGAAGCCCTGGGCGCCGCCATGCAATGAATTGGGGCCGTCGTTGAGCGGCACCTGGTAGCGTTTGCCGTCGAGTTCGAAGGCGCCGCCGGCCAGGCGATTGCCGAAGCGGCCGATGGTGGCGCCGAAAAACGCGGTACCGCCTTGATAGCCTTGCACGTCGTCGAAGCCCAGCACCACGTCGTCGAGCTTGCCGTGTTTGTCCGGCACCTTGAGCGACTGCAGCACACCGCCGTAAGTGATCACCGTGGCTTGCATGCCGTGGCTGTTGCGCAACACGTACTGTTCGACGGCGGTGCCATCGTTGGTTTTACCGAAGGGTTTGTGTTCGCTGCTAAGGCCGGCTGCGTGCGCGCCGCCGCTGGCGATCAGCATGGACAGCGCGAGGCCGGACAGCAGGTATCGAGGGTGCTTCATGGTCGAACTTCCTTTTGTTGTTTTGCTGGAATAGTTCTACTAATTTGAGATATTTTGTCGATATGACAGCAGATTTATAGCCTTTAACGCCGTTCTTGCAAAATAAAATAAGACTAATTAAGCGGAGCACTGATTGTTATGACTACCCAGCAAGCGATTTATCCCGACCTCAAGGACAAAACCGTGCTGGTTTCCGGCGGGGCTTCGGGGATTGGCGAGTTCATGGTGCGGGCCTTCGCCGCGCAGGGTGCCAAGGTGGCGTTTGTGGACCGTGCACAGAGCCAGGGTGAACGCCTGGCGGCGCTGCTGAACTCCAAAGGGCACAGTGTCGAGTTCGAGTGCTGCGATATCACCGACGAGATCGGCTACCGTGCGGCGATCGGGCGTTTCGAGCACTCCCTGGGGTCGATCACGGTACTGGTCAACAATGCGGCGAACGATGTGCGCCACAGCCTGGAAGAAATCGACTCGCACATGTTCGACCAGCTCATTGCGGTCAACCTCAAGCACGCCTTCTTTGCCGCCAAGGCGGTGGTGCCCATGATGAAGGAGGCCGGTAGCGGCTCGATCATCAACCTGGGCTCGGTGGGCTGGATGATGGCCTCGGCCGGCTACCCCGTATACGCCGCCAGCAAGGCTGCCGCCCACGGCATGACCCGAGCCCTGGCGCGTGAATTGGGGCCCAACCATATCCGCGTCAACACCTTGGTGCCGGGTTGGGTGATGACCGAAAAACAACTGGCCATGTGGGTCGACGACGCCGCCAAGGAGCTCATCGCCCGCAGTCAGTGCCTGCCCGGCAGCGTGATGCCGGAACACATCGCCAACATGGCGCTGTTTTTGGCCTCGGATGCCTCGGCGATGTGCTCGGCGCAGAACTTTATCGTCGACGGCGGGTGGGTGTAGCGACACCAACAGGGCTCCCTGTAGGAGCGAGCTTGCTCGCGAAAAACGTCAACGATAACGCGTGTAGCCTGAGTAAACGCGGCGTCTATGAGTTTTTCGCGAGCAAGCTCGCTCCTACACATTAGGGCGAGTTCATTCGATGGGGTAACGCTTGAACGCCGGGTGCTGCTCCAGGCGTTCGGCATGGCGCTTGAGGTTGGGGAACGCATCGGCCTTCACCACCGAGGCCACGGTGAACTGGCTGAACGACCAGGCGACCGCTGCGGTGAGGGAGGCCTGGGTCAGCGCCTCGTTGCCCGCCAGTTGCTTGTCCAGCAACGTATAGGCCGCCAGCAATTGCCCGGTAACGCGCTCAAGCCAAGGCGCATGCAATTTTTCAGCGGGGCGCAGGTTGTGTTCATAGACGATCTGCACGCTTTTTTCACAGGCCGCCAGCGCGAGCCCAAGCAGTTGCAGGTCGCGGGCGCGTGCCGCCGGTTGTTGGGGCAGCAGCTTTTTGTCAGCCGGCGCCAGCGCTTCCAGGTAATCGAGGATCAGGCTCGAATCCATCAGCATCGTCCCATCGTCCAGCACCAGGGAAGGGGCCTTGACTACCGAGTTGATCTGGGCAAATTCAGCGTAAGTGCTGAACACCGACAGCGGTTCATGCACAAAGTCCACCCCGTATAACTCCAGGGAAACAGCCACGCGGCGTACGTAGGGCGAGTCCAGCATTCCGACCAGTTTCATGCAGCCTCCATTGCTTACAGGGTGTTGGGCTCACGAGATTAAGGGCGCGGGCCTGGATTGCGCAACGGCGTTGTGCAGCAGCCGATACGCCTCCACCAGTTGCTCAAGGCTGAACGCCAGGTTGCGCCCGCTGGGGTTGGGCAGCACCCATACAGAGGCGTCACCCAGTAGCTGCGCTTGCAAACCCCAGGCGACCTCGCGCTGGCCGGTCAGTGCGCTATAGCCGGGCTTGCCGAGGAACGCGACGAAACGCGGGGCATGGCGGTGAACTTTATGTTCGAGCGCCGCAGCCGCGTCCTGGAACTCATGCCGCGCCAACTCGCCTGCACTGGCCGTTGGCCGTGCCACCAAAGTGGTCAATCCGCAACCGTAGTGCAGCAAGGTGGCGCCGTCTTGCGGGCGAATTTCATTGGGCGTGAAACCGGCCAGGTGCACGGTGCGCCAGAAACGATTGCTGCGATTGGCAAAATGCAGGCCGAGGGCTGCCGAGCCTTTGCCAGGGTTGATGCCGCAGAACAGTACGTGCAAGTGGTCGGCGAGGAGGTCGTCGAGTCGATCATTCATGCCGGATCTTCCATGCTGATAGGTGTGACGAATCATCGACCTTTGGTTTAGTCTGGAGCGCTTAGTTGATCGCAAGCGCCTCTGGAGCATTGATTATGACCGAGTACGTACCTGCCAAAGTCTGGACCTGGGACACCGAAAGCGGCGGCACCTTCGCCAGCATCAACCGGCCCATCGCCGGCGCCACTCACGAAAAGCCGCTGCCGGTGGGCAAGCACCCGCTGCAGTTATACTCCCTGGCCACGCCCAATGGGCAGAAGGTCACGATCCTGCTGGAAGAGCTGCTGGCCCTGGGGCACAGCGGCGCCGAATACGACGCCTGGCTGATCAAGATCGGCGACGGCGACCAGTTCGGCAGTGGCTTTGTGGCGGTGAACCCGAACTCGAAGATTCCTGCGCTGATGGACCACAGCGGCGCCACACCTATTCGCGTGTTCGAATCAGGCGCGATTTTGCAGTACCTGGCCGAGAAGTTCGGTGCGTTCCTGCCCACGGAGCCCGCCGCACGGGCTGAATGCCTGTCGTGGCTGTTCTGGCAGATGGGCAGCGCGCCTTACCTGGGGGGCGGCTTTGGGCATTTCTATGCCTATGCGCCGAGCAAGATGGAATACCCGATCAACCGCTTCGCCATGGAGACCAAGCGCCAACTGGATGTGCTGGATAAGCGCCTGGCGGTCAGCCAATACATCGCCGGGGATGAATACACCATTGCCGATATCGCCATATGGCCTTGGTACGGTGGGTTGGTCAAAGGCCGTTTGTATGGTGCGGCAGAGTTTTTGTCGGTGCATGAATACAAGCATGTGATGCGCTGGGCGGATGCGATTGATGCGCGGCCGGCGGTGCAGCGTGGGCGGCGGGTGAACCGGGTGTCGGGGGATGATCAGTTGCCCGAGCGCCATGATGCAAGTGACCTGGATTGATACGATAACCACGTGGCGAGGGAGCTTGCTCCCGCTGGGGCGCGAAGCGGCCCCGCTCTTTGTTTAAAAAGGCTGGGACTGCTACGCAGTCCAGCGGGAGCAAGCTCCCTCGCCACAGTTGCCGCTTCTGCCTTCGATAGTATCCAGCTGATTGTTCGAGTTATTTGTAGCGCTGCTCAAACACCCCCACCTGCTCAGGCGTGATCAGCTCGAAAGGCACCCACACCTGCGCGTCAACTTGCTCGCCCTTGATCATCCGCACCGCCGCTTGTACGGCCTGGGCAGCCTGGGCCTTGGGGTCCTGGAACACTGAGCCCGCCAGCAGCCCGCGCTTGATCGCTGCCAGGCCATCGGGCAAGCCGTCGATGCCGACAATCGCAATCTCGCCCTTGGCCTTGCCCGCTTGCTGCAAGGCCATGGCCGCGCCAATCGCCATTTCATCGTTGTTGGCGACAATGGCATTGAACGGGGTGCCGGCCAGCAACCAGTTGCTGGTCAGGTCCATTCCCTTGCTGCGCTGCCATTCGGCGCTTTGTTGCTCGACGATCTTGATCCCCGGAAAGTCCTTGAGCACCTGTTTGACCCCCTCGGTGCGGGCATGGGTGGCGTTCTGCGCAAGGTCGCCCATGACGATCGCCACGTTGCCCTTGCCACCCAGTTTTTGGGCGAGGTAACGCATCTGCAATTGCCCCGCTTCGATGTCGTTGGAGGCCACGGTGACCACGCCCTCAGGCAGCGTACGCTCATCCGGGTGGCGGTTGACGTACACCAGCGGCGTCTTCGCCGCCACGGCTGCGCGGGTGATGTTGGCGGTGGCGGCGGTGTCGACCGGCAGCACGATCACCGCATCGACTTTCTGGTTGAGAAAGCCTTCGACCTGATTGAGCTGGCGCACTACATCGCCCTGGGCGTCTTCGAATTGGATCTGCACGTCCTGGTGTTTCGCTGCCGCCTCCAGGCCGGTGCGCACATAGGTCATGAAGTTATCGTCCACCCGGGCAATGCTCACGCCGATGCGATAGGCAGCGAAGGTCCACTGGCTGAACACCAACAACAGCGCGGCCACTAGTAATGAATAACGGTGCATGAGGCTGTTCCTTTTATTGTTATAGGGTGAATGCCTGACGGAAACGCTCCAGGGCCGACTCGCTGTCGCCGCTGGCCCAGCCCTCCAGGCCGACCACACCGGTGTAACCCATGGCGTGCAAGGCCCGGGCAATGGCCGGGTAGTGGATTTCGCCCGTGCCGGGCTCCTTGCGTCCAGGCACATCAGCGACCTGGATTTCGCCGATGGCGCTGCCAGCGCGCTGGATCAATTCGATCAGGTTACCTTCGCCAATCTGCGCGTGGTACAGGTCCAGGTTCATCTTCAAATGCGGGCTGCCGACGGCTTCGATCAGGGCCAGGGTGTCGTCGGCACGTGCGAACGGTGTACCTGGGTGATCGACGGCGGTGTTGAGGTTTTCCAGCAGGAACACGCGGCCGGCGTCTTCTCCCAGGCGCGCGATTTTTTCCAGGCTCTTGCAAGCGCTCAGCCACATGCGCCCGGTGGTGTGGCTGACGGGCTGCACGGGTAGGCCGCCTTCACCCAGGCCCGTGCCATGCAGATTGAGGCTGGGACAATTGAGGCGCTCGGCAATGCCCAGGGACTCACGGGCGCTGTCGAGCAATTGGCGGATGCCGTCGGGGTCGGTAAGGGTGCCGGTGAGGTAGCCGGTCATTGAGGTGAAGTCCGCGCCCGTCGCCGCCAAGGCATTGATGTCCTTGTCGGCCCAACTCCAGATTTCGGCGCTGAAGCCCAAGGCATGAATACGTTTGACCCGTTCGATGAAGGGCAGGTCGAGGAACACCATTTCGGCACTGACGGCCAATTTGAACGGCATCATCAGCGGGCTCCTTGAACGACCACGGCCTTGCCGGTTTGGTACGACTCAATGCAGGCACGGGCAATTGCCAGGGCTGCACGCGCATCTTCACCGCTGGCCAGGGGCTTGGCGCCGCTGCGCAGGCAGTCGACAAAGTGGTTGAGCTCGGCAATGTAGGCGTCGCGCAGCAGGTCGGTGTCCATCCGCTGGGTGTCTGCCTGGATGCCCTCGGCCAGGTAGCGCACCAGGTCGCAGTCGTTGAGGCTGCCCATGCTCAGCATGCCCTTGCTGCCGAACACTTCGCCGCGCACGTCGTAGCCATACACGGCCTGGAAGCTGGCTTCGGCGGTGGCAATGGCGCCGTTGTCAAAGCGCAGGGTGACCACGGCGGTGTCGAGCAAACCTTGGCTTTTGAATTGCGGGGCAATCAGCGCGTCGGCCATCACCTGCACCTGTACCACTTCGGCCCCAGGGTTGAGGTAGCGCAAGGTGTCGAAGTCGTGGATCAGGGTTTCGAGGAAGATCACCCATTGCGGTGAGTTGGCCGGGTTGTTCAGCGCCGGGTCGCGGGTCAGCGAGCGTAGCAGCTGCGGCGTGCCAATACGTCCGGCGACGACGTCGAGGTGCGCAGTGCGAAAGCTCTTGGCGAAGCGCCGATTGAAGCCGACCTGCAAGGGCACCCGTGCATCGGCAGCGGCGGCGATGGCGCGGTCGGCTTCGTCCAGGGTAATCGCCATGGGCTTTTCGCAGAAGATACCCTTGCCGGCGCGTGCGGCGTTGATCACCAGCTCCGCGTGGCTACGGGCAGGGGCGGCGATGAGCACGCCGTCGATGTCCGGGTCGTCCAGCAGCTGTTGCGGGTCGGTGTAGGCCTTGTCCACCCCCAGTTCTGCTGCCAGGCGAGCGGCCTGGCCTGGGACGGGATCGGCGATGGCGGCGAGGCAGGCACCGGGGATGTGGCGTGCGGCGGTAAGGCCATGGAAGCTGCCCATGCGGCCGGCACCGATCAAGCCCAGGCGGATGTTCTGTGTACTCATGAAGCGACCCCTTTTGTTGTTGTGGGCCCCCAGGACCGTCCTGGGTGACATGGGGGCAGGAGCAAGGCCTGTGCCAATTTATAACTAGCTGATTTATATGGGGTTATTATTTTAATTAAACAAAAAGTGTTCATGTTTGTGACATGTCTATACTGGCATGTCGAAAATATGAACATGGATAACCGCAATGACCCAGGCGTTCAGTGTGCAAGACCTCGAATACCTCACGAACCTGGGGCCTGCCGCGCTGAACGACGGGCCCATTGCCGCCTTGGAACAGGCGTGGCGCCAATGCCTGGCTGGCCAAGTCTTGCGTCCCGACGGCGTACGCCAAGTCATCTGGGATTCCTGGCGACGCAGTGTCGAGGCGGGTATCGAGCCCGGTAACAGCGACTACCGCTTTGTTGCGCCTCATGCGCTGGCGGCGACCCTGGCCCACCATCGCGCCCTGATCGCCGCCGCCGCGCAGGTCATGCATGGATTGCTGGCTTACAACCCGCGGGGGCATATCAACCTCACGGATGCCGAGGGCACGACTCTGTATTTTTGCGGGCTGGACATCACCCCGGTGGGCAGTCGCTTGCTCGAATCGGTGCAAGGCACCAACTGCACCGGCCTGGCCCTGGCCGAAGATCGCCTGGTGTATGTGCTGGCTGAAGAAAATTTCGCCAGCGGCCTGCGCCAGCGCCACATGCACTGCGCCGCCGCGCCGATCAAAGATGCCCAAGGCCAGACCCTGGCCATGCTCACCCTGACCGCCGAGCCCGGCTGGTTTCATTTTCATACCCTGGGCACCGTTCAAGCGGCGGCCGAAGCGGTGTCGCGGCAGATGGCGCTGCAGGTGTTGCTGGAAGAACAACAGGCCGTACTCGAAGTGCTCAACGAAGGCTTGGTGGTGCTCGATGAGCGTGGCTGCATCAAGGCGCTCAACCGTTATGCGCGGCAATTGTTCGGGGTAGGGCGTGAGTTGATCGGCAGTCCTTTCCAGCGCCTGGGCCGCAGTGAACTGAGCGACGCGCTGGGTGAGCCTGTGCGCGACCGCGATTGCACCTTCCACTTGCACGACGGCAGCCAACTCGCCTGCCTGGTTTCGGTATGCCCACTGGAGCAGGGTGGGGTGATCGTGTCGGTGCGCGAAAACCGCCGTATCCGCGAGATTACCCGGCGCATTATCGGCACCCAGGCCCGCTATACCTTCGAGACCATCCTGGGCACCTCGCGGGCCATACAAGACGCACTGCACTTGGGGCGTATCGCCAGTCGCAGCGAGTCCACCACCTTGATCCTCGGCGAAAGCGGCACCGGCAAGGAACTGTTTGCCCAGGCCATTCATAACGCCAGCGAGCGTTGCAACGGCCCGTTTGTGGCGGTCAACTGCGGCGCGATCCCACGGGACCTGGTGCAGAGCGAACTGTTCGGCCACGTCGAAGGCGCGTTCACCGGCTCGGCGCGGGGTGGGGCGGCAGGCAAGTTCGAACTGGCGGATGGCGGCACCATCTTCCTGGATGAAATCGGCGACATGTCCTTCGATGCCCAGGTCAGTCTGCTACGGGTTTTGCAGGAGGGTGAAATCACCCGCGTCGGGGCCAAGCAATCGCGGCAAGTCGACGTGCGCATCATCGCCGCCACCCATCGCAACCTGAGCCAGGCGGTGGCCGAGGGTGCGTTTCGTGAAGACCTTTACTACCGACTCAACGTGCTGAACCTGAGCGTGCCGCCACTGCGCATGCGCCGTGACGATATCCCATTGCTGGCGCGGCACTTCCTGCAGCGCTGTGCCCGCTCGCTACGTAAAGCGGTGCAAGGTTTCGCGCCGGATGCGTTGGCGTTGCTGTCAGCCCATGGCTGGCCGGGCAACGTGCGGGAACTGGAGAACGTCATTGAGCGGGCGACCAACCTGGCGATGGGCGAGCTGATTCAATCGGCTGAATTGCCGCTGGAAACCCCGCAACGCACCACGTTGCGCGCCTACCAGCCCCAGCCCGCGCAGGATTTGAGCAGCCATGAAATGCACGCCATCGTCGCCGCGCTCACCAGCACCCGCGGCAACATTCGTCTGGCCGCACAGCAACTGGATGTGTCGCGAGGCGGTCTGTACAACAAGATGAGTCGGTTTGGCTTGAGCGCCGCCGATTTCCGTGAGCGCTGAAACCTCAAGCCAAACCGATCAGTTGCACAGGTTTTCCGGGGTCACTATCTGCGGCGGTATATGCACGCGGTGCCTCAATGGGTCAAACCCCTCATCACTCTGCAAGCGCACCAGCAACTCCACCAGCGCCACGGCCGTCTGCCGTGGCTGCGAGTCCATCACCACATCAATCAAGCCGTTGCTCAATGCCTGACGCGACAAGGGCGTGGACTCTTGCAGGATGCAGCACAGCGTCGGGCGCTTGGGCAGTTGCGCCAGGGCATTGATCACACCGTCGCCACCACCGCCCACCACGCATAACCCACGCAAATCGGTATGGCGACTGAGCAGGTCGAGCGTGGCTTCTTCGGTGATGTCGCAGTTGTCCAGGTTGATCAGCGGCTCCAACGGCTTGAGCCCCGGCGCGTGTTCGGCCAGGTAGCTGTGCAAGCCTTCGACCCGTGCCTGATGGCCGAGGAAACGATGGCCGCCCAACAGGATGCCCACGCTGCCTTTGCGTGCGCCGCAGGTGCGCGCCAGCAGCCAGCCCATGGTGCGCCCGACCACGTGGTTGTTCTGGCCTACATAGGGTTCGGCAGCGTGTTCATGGATGTCCGAGAGCAGGGCAACCACCGGCACGCCCGCTGTGCGGATCTGCGCCAGGCAGGCGTTGATCAACGGATGGGCGAAGCTGACTACCGCGAGGGCGTCGCACTGCACGGCCAGTTGTTCGATTTGCGCGACGATGGCGGAGGGCGTGCGGTCGTTGATGTAGTCGAACTGGCAGCTCAGGTTGGCGGTGGCGTGATGCTGCGCTGCCTCGCTGATGGCGTGGGCCAACTGCGCATAAAAGGCTTGGGCTGTGCCCAGCAACAGCACGCCGAAACGGTAGGTGGGCCGACGTTCGCGAATGCGCTGGCCGATCAGCCGTGCGGCGAAATAGCCCACCGCTTCAGCGGCCTGGAACACCTGTTCGGCCGTGCCGGGGTTCACCGGCGCGCGGGCGTTCAGCACGCGGTCGACGGTGGCTACGCTGAGCCCCGCATGGGCGGCAACGGTGGCGATGGTTGGGCGTTTGTTGTTGTGCATGGCAGGCCCCTTGAGCGTCTTGATAGAAAACTATCAAGCCCCGCTGGGCCTGGATGATAGCTTGATAGGGAATGGATTCAAGGCCTTGAGGGTGATTTAACCGCGCTCTATCGTTGGTTTCGCAAAGCCCCTGAAACCCACGCTTGCGGAGAACAATAACAATGCCTGGACACACCGCTCACCGCGCTCGGCGCGACTACAGCCTCACCGGCCCCGAAGCGGCCCGCGCCGCCGACAAGGGCCTGGTCTCGGCCCGTTGGTACCAGTCGCCCATCCCGCGCAATCGCATGAAAGCCCTGATGCAACGCCGTGACGGCCCGGCCTTGCGCGATACCGCCCTGTGGTTCTCGACGTTGTTGGCCACCGGTGTCGGCGGCTACTGGTTCTGGGGCACTTGGGCCTGCGTGCCATTCTTTATCGCCTACGGTGTGCTCTACGGTACGGCCTCCAACCCGCGCTGGCACGAAACCGGCCACGGCACCGCCTTCAAGACCCGCTGGATGAACGATGCGCTGTATCAGGTGGCGAGCTTCATGTGCCTCTTCGAACCCCACGTGTGGCGCTGGAGCCATGCTCGTCATCACACCGACACCATCGTCGTCGGCCGTGACCCGGAGATCGTCGAACCGCGCCCGCCAAGCTTATGGATGATGGCCCTCAGCCTGTTCAACCTGCCTCTGGCCTGGAAGACTTTCAGCGGCGTGGCCCGCCATGCGCTCGGGCGAATGAGCGCCCAGGAGCAGGACTTCATCCCCGAATCAGAGTGGCCCAAGGTGTACCGAGATGCACGTATCTGGGTCGGCCTCTACGCCCTGATCATCGGCACCGCGCTGTACCTGCACAGCTGGTTGCCGCTGATGCTGGTGGGCCTGCCCAGCCTCTATGGCGCGTGGCTCGGTTACCTGTTTGGAATCAGCCAACACGTGGGCCTGGCCGAAGATGTGCTCGACCACCGCAGTAACTGCCGCACCATCTACATGAACCGCGTGCTGCGCTTTATCTACATGAACATGAACTACCACCTCGAACATCACATGTACCCGATGGTGCCTTACCACGCGCTCAGTCAACTGCACGAAGAGATCCGCAGCGACTGCCCGCCGCCGTATGCCAACTTGTGGCAGGCCTACCAGGAAATCATTCCGACGATTTGGCGCCAGCGCAGCGACCCCAGCTATTTCGTCCAACGCCCCACTCGTGGCGAGGGAGCTTGCTCCCGCTGGGCTGCGCAGCAGCCCCAATAACCCTTCAGACCTACACCGTACAGACGAATCCAGGGCCGCTTCGCAGCCCAGCGCGAGCAAGCTCGCTCGCCACAGAGTAAGAGCCAGTCATTGGAGATAAATGTATGAACGATCAATGGATCGACGTCTGCGCCGTGGGCGAAATAGAAGCAGAAGACGTGCTGCGCTTCGACCACGGCGCGCAGACCTACGCGGTGTTCCGTTCAGCCGATAACGAATTCTTCGCCACCGCCGGCCTGTGCACCCACGAGAAAATCCACCTGGCCGACGGCCTGGTGATGGACCATGTGATCGAGTGCCCCAAGCACAACGGGCGCTTTGATTACCGCTCCGGCAAGGCCTTGGGCGCGCCGGTGTGCGTCAACCTCAAGACCTACCCCGTGCGGGTGGATGCGGGGCGGGTGCTGCTCGCCGTCACGGCCGAAGGATGAACGCCCCCCTGATCATCGTCGGCGCCGGCCATGCCGGTGGCCGTGCGGCACTGACCCTGCGTGAAGAAGGCTACAGCGGGCGCCTGATCCTGATCGGCGATGAAGCGCATCTGCCCTACGAACGGCCACCGTTGTCCAAGGGCTTGCTGCAAGGTTCGAGCGACCTGGCGCAATGCAGCCTGTGCGACAGCCAGCAGTTGGCGGCGCTCGGGGTCGAGCATATCGCCGCCAACCCGGTCAGCCGCCTGGAGCCCCAGCACCACCGGCTGCAATTGGCCGATGGCCAATGGTTGACCTATGCCGGCCTGCTGCTGGCCACCGGAGGCCGGGCGCGACGCTTACCCCAGGAGCAGGCCAACCTGTTTTACCTGCGCACCCATGACGACGCGTTGGTCTTGCGCAATGAATTAAAGCCTGGCGCCAGGCTGGTGGTGGTCGGCGGTGGTTTTATCGGCTTGGAGGTGGCGGCGACCGCACGGGGCCTGGGCTGCGAGGTGACGCTACTGGAAGCCGGGCCACGGCTGGCAGGGCGGGTTTTGCCGTCGGTGATCAGTGACGCGTTGCTGGCCTTGCACCGTGAGCAGGGTGTGGATGTGCGTTTGAACGTCGCCCTGGAGTGCATCCACGCCGACGCCGTGCAACTGGTCGACGGGCAACGGCTGCCCTGCGACCTGGTGGTGGTCGGCATTGGCATGCAGCCTAACATCGAGTTGGGCGCGGCGGCGGGCTTGGAAGTCGGGCAGGGCATTCGTGTCGACGCGCAGTTGCGCACCAGTGCGGCGGATATCTACGCGGCGGGGGATGTGTGCGAGTTTCGCCTGGCGGGCCTTTATCAGCGCCAGGAAACCTGGCGCAACGCCGAAGCCCAGGGCCGTCTCGCGGCGTTGAACCTGCTGGGGCGGGAGCTGGCGTTCGAGACGATCCCGGGTTTCTGGTCCGATCAATACGCGTGGGGCTTGCACACCGTCGGGGTGATGACGGCGCTGATGGTTCGCCGGGAATTGCCAGACGGTGGCCTGCTGCTGTTCTACCTTGACGACCGTCACCGTTTGCAGGGTGCCTGTGGTTGGGCCTTGGGTAACCGCGCAGCCAAGGACGTCAAGCTGTGCGAGCGCTTGATCACCGCCCACATCCCGCTCAACCCGGCCAGCCTGGCCGACCCCGAGGAATTCCTGAAGCTGTTATTGCGAGGCTGACCATGCGCCAGTTGTTAGTATTCCAATCGATGTGGGCCATGCAAACCGAGCCCGGCAGCCTCGAAGCGCAACTGGACCGCATCGCCGCCGCCGGTTATGACGGCATCACCGACCATTACTGGGCACCTGCATCGGTGCAGCGCCTGCACGCGGCGGCCACGGCCAGGGGCTTGCAGATTGAAGGGCAACTGTTCCCGCAATCGGTGGAAGATCTAGCCAGGGCATTGGAGGTGATCAGCCGTCACGGCTGTCACCACCTCACCTTGCAAGCCGACGTGCGCCCGCGTACCCAGGCCGAGGCGGCCAGGCTGATCGACGGCTGGCAACGCCTGGCCGAACAGGTGGACTTCCCGATCCTGCTGGAAACCCACCGTTACCGGCTCACCAACGACCTATTGTTCACCCTCGACCTGCTGGCACAGATGCCCGATCTGAAACTGCTCGCAGACCTTTCCCACTACGTGGTTGGCCGCGAGTTGCCCGAGCCCGGCAGTGTGGAAGACGACGAACAGATACGCACCATCCTGCGTCACAGCTGGGGCTTTCATGGCCGCATTGCTAGCAGCGAACAGGTGCAGGTTGGTCTGGATTTTCCCCAGCACCAACAGTGGGTCGAGCGGTTTACCGGCTGGTGGCGCTACGGGATCGAACACTGGCTGGGCCGCGCTGACACCCCGCAGAGCTTGTCCTTCACTTGCGAGTTGGGCCCGCCACCCTATGCGATTACCGACGCACAGGGCCGCGAACTCACCGATCGCTGGGCCGAGGCGCTCAAGCTCAAAGCCCTGATTCGCCAGGTGTGGGCCAGTTGCCATCGATGATCTGCTAATCTGCGCGGGTTCACCGCCCTCAGCCTGTGGAATGCCCATGAAAACCTGCCCCGTCCGTCCCCCGCTCGAACCACAATCGGTGTGCCACCCGATCACCAGCAGCGCGATCTTCATGGTCGCCACCCTGGCGCCCGATGCGGTTGAAAACGTGCGGGCCTGGTGCGCCGACATCGCAGGCCTGGTGCGCTCGGTAGGCAAGCGCGTGCCCTCGGGCAACCTGACTTGCGTTTGCGGGTTTGGCTCGGATGCCTGGGACCGCCTGTTCGGCGCGCCGCGCCCGGCGGCCTTGCATCCGTTTCGCGAGTTCGGTGTGGAGGGGCGCAAGGCAGTGTCGACCCCCGGTGACATCCTGCTGCACATCCGTGCCGAACAGATGGGCCTGTGTTTCGAGCTGGCGACCCAGCTGATGGCGGCCCTGGGTGATAGCGTGAAGGTGGTCGATGAGGTCCAGGGCTTTCGCTACTTCGATATGCGCAGCATCATCGGTTTCGTCGACGGCACCGAGAACCCGGTGGGGCGCAAGGCCGAGGCGTTTACCCTGGTGGGCGATGAAGACCCTGAGTTCGAAGGCGGCAGCTATGTGCTGGTGCAGAAATACCTGCACAACATGACCGCGTGGAATGGCTTGACGGTGGAGGCTCAAGAGAAGGTGATCGGGCGCACCAAATTATCGGACATCGAACTGGACGAAGACGCCAAGCCGAGCAACTCCCACAGCGCCCTGACCGTCATCACCGACGAGAGCGGTGAGGAAGTGAAGATCCTGCGCGACAACATGCCCTTTGGCCGCCCAGGCGCGGGCGAATTCGGCACTTATTTCATCGGCTACGCACGTTCGCCTCAGCCTCTGGAACAGATGCTGGAAAACATGTTCGTCGGCCGCCCGGCCGGCAATTACGACCGCTTGCTCGACTTCAGCACGGCCGTGACCGGCGGCCTGTTCTTCGTGCCCTCGGCCGACTTGCTCGAAGCGCTGGCCGACCGCCAATAACCTGTAGGAGCGAGCTTGCTCGCGAAAAACGTCAACGATAACGCGGGCATTCTGTATGTACGCGGTGGCCTTGGGTTTTTCGCGAGCAAGCTCGCTCCTACAAGGGTCAGGTAAGCAGGCCGGTGCTGACGGCCACGATCAAAAACACCCCCAGCAGCGCACGGTAGATCACGAACGGCCAGGTGGAGAAACGCTCCAGAAATTTCATCAGGCCCCAGATGGCAAAGAATGCCGAGACGCTGGCCACCACCAGCCCGAACATCAAATGGGGCCAGGCGTGGGCGGGCAGGTCGGCGTGCAGCAATACCCACAGCTCTTTCAAACCGGCCAGGGCGATGGCCGGCAGGCCCAGCAGGAAGGAAAACCGCGCCGCTTCTTCGCGTTTGAAATTCAGGAACAGCGCCGCGGTCAACGTGGAGCCCGAACGCGATACGCCCGGTATCAACGCGCCAATCTGCGCAACTCCCACAATCAAGGCATCGCGCAGGCGCATTTGGCTCACGTCGCGTGTATGTCGGGCACGCAGTTCGGCCACTGCCAGCAGCACCGCCATCACCACGCAGGAAATGCCGATCACCATCAGCCCGCGCAAGGGTGAGTTGCACGCATTCAAGGTCGACGACAACGCCAGGCCGGCGATGCCAATCGGTACGGTTGCCAGCACAATCGCAACGGCGAGCTTGAACCAGCGGTCGTTGTAGTCGCCCCGGCGCACCGCACTGATGCTGCCGGTGGTGACCTGACGCACATCGCGCCAGAAATAGCTGACTACCGCCGCCAGCGCCGCCAATTGCATGGCCGCGGAAAACGCCGAGCCGGGGTCTTGCCAGCCGAGCAGGGCGGGCACAACGCGCATATGGGCGGTGGACGACACCGGCAGCAATTCAGTAATGCCCTGGATCACCCCAAGGATGAAGATTTGCAGGTAATCCAGGGAGGCAAAGCCCACATCCAGGCCGGCGGTACAGACGTTGGTCAAAATACGTGTCCTTGAGCAATAGGGGGAAACCGGCGAAGTTTATTCTAAATGTTTCAGGATTTCGGCCAGGGCAACCGCTATTTGCAATCGGTTCAGCTAATAGAAAGGATTCGCCAGGCCATTGGCGTGGGTAGCACTTTTGTGAACAATGGCGCCCTGCGTTTTTCCACCGAGAGCCCCATGCCTGAAACCACCGTCGAATTGATCCAGACCGGCCCTGAAGAAGCTGAACTGATCCGCAATCTTTACCAGTACTACGCCTATGAGTCTTCGGACTGGGAACAGGAAGATGTCGAGGCCGATGGGCGTTACTACATCCATGACGAACACCTGGCCCGCTACTGGAGCGACCCGCAATGGAGCGCCAACCTGTTGCTGGTAGACGGCTATATCGCCGGTTTCCTGTTGATCGAAAGCAGCGAACTGCCGGGCATCGACGCCCTGGAACTGGCTGACCTGTTCATCCTCAAGCGCTACCGCCGCAAAGGCATCGGCCGTGCCATTGCCAGCCAGGTGCTGTGCAGCGGCGCGGCCAATTGGTTGGTGCGTTTCTATGATCAGGACGAGGTGTCCCAGGCGTTCTGGCGCACCGTGCTGGATAACTTGCCGCGTCCGGTGCAGATGATTGAACTGGAGGATGATCCGCAGTTGGTGAGCTACCTGATTACCCGAGCTTCGTTGCATTGACGGGCTGGGGCTTTCTCTCGATGAGCATCGATATCCTGCGGTAACCACGATGCGAAGCGAGCCGCTCGTGATCTTGCTCTTGATCTGCTTTTGATCTTGATCTTAAGCGCCCCGTCAAACCACGCTGGCCGAACGCAGGCTTGAATTCGTGGGTAACCCGGCAGGACGCCGGGTTAGCCGCCCCGCGCCATGGATGGCGCGTGGCGGCGGCCCACGGATTCAAGCCTGTGTTCGGGCACACCCAGCCTAAGCGAGGTGCCGAGTGGTGGGGCAAGAGCCCTTTTGGTTACTTTTGGGGCTCTTTTCCAAAAGTGACCCGCTGTAAAAGCGGAACCATAAGCAGCCGTTACCCAAATAACGGATATGTACACGGTCTGATCCAAGATTCTGGTCGACTGCCAGGCCGCCTTCGCGAGCAAGCCCGCACACAGTTTGATCGCGGGGTGTCAGGTAGGTAAGTGTCGGCTGGTAGGCCGCCATCGCAGGCAAGCCAGCTCCCACATTTGGATCATGGCACTTCAGGTAGATAGGAGTCGGCTGTCAGGCCGTCAGGGGCCTAGCCCGGGTTGAACAGCACCTGCTGCATCGCCTGGGGCGGCTGCCCGAAGGCCCTGAGGAACGCCTGGCGCATGCGCTCGCGATCACCAAACCCGGTTTCGCGCGCCACCACTTCCACCGGGTGGCGGCTGGTTTCCATCATTGCCCGCGCAGCTTCCACCCGCAGGGCCTCAATGGCCTTGGCCGGGGTCTGCCCGGTTTCTTCGCGAAACACCCGGCTGAACTGGCGTGGGCTGAGCCGGGCAACGTCGGCCAGTGCGTCCACCGACAAATCATGGGTGAGGTTTTCACGGGCATAGGCCAGGGCCAGCTGCACGCGGTCGGACTTGGGGTCCAGCTCCAACAAGGCCGACAGTTGCGACTGCTCGCTGCCACGGCGCTGGGCAATCACCAGTTTGCGTGCAATGCGACGGGCCAGGTCGCTGCCCAGGTCGTCCTCCACCATCGCCAGCGCCAGGTCGACGCCGGCGCTCATGCCCGCACCGGTCCACACCTGGCCGTCGACAATGAACAACTTATCTTCTTCCAGGCGAATATCCGGGTAACGCTTGCGAAACGCGGGTGCGTGGATCCAGTGGGTGGTGGTGCGCTTGCCAGCCAGCAGGCCAGCCTCGGCCAGCACAAAGATACCCATGCATAACGACGCCACCCGGCGCGACTGCGCGGACGCGGCCTTGACCAGTTCCAGCAGGTTGGCTTCCGGCAGGCGAAACTCCAGGTAGCCGCTGACAATCAAGGTGTCATAGCCCTCTGGGCGCAGCGCGCTGGTGTTCACCGAAAAGCCCTGGGAGGTCATCACTGCGCCGCCGCTTTCCGACACCAGGTGAAACTCATAGGCCGGCTCGCCGCGCAGCAGGTTGGCACACTCGAACACCGAGCCCAGGCTGAGGCTCAACGACTGGAAATTCGGGTAAACCATCAGCGCAACGCTGTGCATTGCATCTCTCCAAGGGGCAGGGGAGAGGCGATTGTCGGCGTGTGCCGGGCAAACGGCAACCGACTTTCGTGCGTGTCCGGAATCCTTGCGGATATGACATTGTGAGCCAATGCCGCGCTGCCTAACATGAGCCCAACGCACTAGACGACTGGTCTAATCGCAGAGGGGCAAGCATGAGCAACGCAAGCAGCAGTGCGCGGCAAGCGATTCTTGAACGGGCGCAATCCATTGTCGGGGCCAAGGGGTTTTCGGCGGTGGGCTTGAACGAGATCCTTCAAGCGGCGCAAGTGCCCAAGGGCTCGTTTTATCACTACTTCAACTCTAAAGATGCCTTTGGCGTGGTGTTACTCGATACCTATTTCGACCACTACGTCGAGGGCATGCAGCAGCTGTTCGATCAGCCGGGATTGACCCACCACGCCAGGCTGATGCGTTATTGGCAAGGCTGGATCGACAACCACACCGGCTGCACCGACGCCGGCAAATGCCTGGCCGTGAAGCTTGGGGCGGAGGTCTCCGATCTGTCAGAACCCATGCGGCTGGCGCTGCAACGCGGTACTTCGCGCACCATCGACTTGCTTGCCGTGGCCCTTCAACGCGGCGTCGAAGACGGCTCGCTCAGGTTCGAGCAGGCCCCCGAAAGCCTGGCCAGGCGTTTGTATGCGCTATGGTTGGGAACCAGCGTCATGGGCAAGATCACCCGTACCACCGCGCCGTTCACCGAGGCGCTGCTGCTGACCCAACAGTTGTTGGGCAGCCCTGAAAACCCTGTTATTCACATCGATCGAGGCACTGGAAAATGAAAGTATTAATGGTACTGACCTCTCACGACCAGCTTGGCGATACCGGGCGCAAGACCGGCTTCTGGCTCGAAGAATTCGCCGCACCTTATTACGCGTTCAAGGACGCTGGCGCCGAAGTGGTGCTGGCTTCTCCGGCCGGCGGCCAGCCGCCGTTGGACCCCAAGAGCGATGAACCGGATGCGCAAACCGAGCAGACCGAGCGCTTCGGCAAAGACCCGGCTGCGCAGCAAGCCCTGGCGACCACCGTGAAGCTGGACTCGGTCAATGCCGCCGACTTCGACACCGTGTTCTACCCAGGCGGCCACGGTCCGCTGTGGGACCTGGCGGAGTCGCCGGTGTCCATCGCGCTGATCGAAGCTTTCGAGCGGGCCGGCAAGCCCGTTGGCTTTGTGTGCCATGCACCGGGTGCCTTGCGTCACGTCAAGGCAGTTAACGGTGAGCCGTTGATCAAGGGCCGCCGCGTCACCGGGTTCTCCAACTCGGAAGAGGCCGCTGTGCAGTTGACCGAGGTCGTGCCGTTCCTGATTGAAGATGAATTTCGTAAATTGGGCGGCCTGTATGAGAAGGGCGCCGACTGGCAATCCTTCGTCATTGTCGACGGTTTGCTGGTGACTGGGCAAAACCCAGGCAGCTCCAGCGAAGTGGCCAAGGCCCTGCTGACACTCTGCGCTTAAATTAATCAACCGATCTACGCGGTGGCGACTCCAAGGAGTCGCCACGGTTTTCGTTCGTCCTGAATTTGGAATATCGCCGTGCCTGACTGCATCTTGAACACCCCGATCAAGCTGGGGCATCACCGCTTGAACAACCGTGTTGTACTGCCACCGCTGACCCGCCAGCGCAGCGCCCAGCCGGGTAATATCGCCACCGACCTGATGGCCGAGTATTACCGTCAGCGGGCCAGTGCCGGGTTCATGGTCAGCGAGGGTACGCAGATCGAACCTCGGGGCCAGGGCTACGCCTGGACGCCGGGCCTTCATACACCGGCGCAAATCGAGGGTTGGCGCAAAGTCACTGCAGCGGTGCATGCCGAGGGCGGTGTGATCTTCGCCCAGTTATGGCATGTGGGGCGGGTGTCCCATAACGCGCTGCAACCTGACGGTGGTGCCCCGGTGGGCCCGTCTGCGCTGCCGGCGTTGCAAGTCAAAGCCTTCATTGAAACCGGGCCGGGTAGGGGTGAACTGGTGCAGCCACCCGTCCCGCGTGCCTTGACCACGCTGGAAATCGAAGAGCTGGTAGGGCACTACGCCCAGGCTGCGCGCAATGCCCTGGACGCCGGGTTCGACGGCGTGGAAATTCACGCGGCCAACGGCTACCTGGTCAACCAGTTCATCTCGGCCCATTCCAACCTCCGTGAGGATGAGTACGGCGGCTCGCTGGACAATCGCCTGCGCTTGCTGCGCGAGATTGTCGAAGCGGTGTGCAAAGTGGTGGGGCCGGAACGCCTGGGCGTGCGCTTTTCGCCGCTGTTCAGTGGCACCGATCAGGACCGGGTCTACATCGGCCTGGTGGAAGAAGACCCGCACCTTACCTATATAGAAGCGATCAAAGTGCTGGAAGCGTCGGGCATCGCCTATGTGTCCATTGCCGAAGCCGATTGGGACAACGCCCCCGACCTGCCCGACACATTTCGCCAGGCCGTGCGCGCCACCTTCAGCGGCAGGATCATCTACGCCGGGCGCTACACCGCCGAGCGCGGCGCACGGCTGGTAGAGGCCGGGTTGGCGGACTTGATCGCCTTTGGACGGCCCTTCATTGCCAATCCGGACTTGCCCCAGCGGCTGTTCAATGGCTGGCCGTTGAATGCGTTGAAGGCCGAAGGCTTGTATGGCGGGACAGAGGCGGGGTATGTGGATTATCCGGTGTATGCCCAACAGCCGTGATAGCCCATGATGGCCTGTGTTTTATCCAGGGTGGGAGGAGGCTTGCCCTAACGCCGGTCAGTTAAACGAACGCTATGCTCGAAGTAATGAAGATCAAATGTGGGAGCTGGCTTGCCTGCGAAAGCGGTCGTGCAGTAACAGATACAGTGACTGACACACCACCTTCGCGGGCAAGTCGAATCGCCTCACTCCACCCGCAACACAATCTTGCCGATATGGTCCCCACCTTCCATCCGCGCATGGGCCTGGGCGGCGTCGGTGTAGGCGTAGACCTGGTCGATAATCGGCAGGCAGCGCCCGGCACTGAGTACCGGCCACACATGTTCGCGCAGTTGCTCGGCAATCTCGGCCTTTTCTTCCCGCGTGCGGGCCCGCAGCAGCGAGCCGGTGATCACCGCTCGTTTGCCGAGGATGGTCAGCAGGTCGACGTCGTTGGCCTTGCCACCACCGAGGAAACCGAGGATCACCAGGTGGCCGTCCATGCCCAGGGCCTTGAGGTTATTGTTGAGGTACGAGGCGCCCATGATGTCGAGGATCACGTTGACGCCTTTGCCATCGGTCTGTTTGGCGATGACCTCGGCAAATGCCTGTTCGCGGTAGTTGATCGGCTCGGCACCGAGCTTGGCAATCGCCGCGCATTTGTCGGCGCTGCCCGCCGTGGCGAATGCCTGGATGCCGAACTCCTGGCAAAGCATCAACGCGGTGGTGCCGATGCCGCTGGTGCCGCCGTGGATCAAGGCGCGCTGGCCTTTATGGGCACTGCCGAGGCCGAACAGGTTGGCCCAGACCGTAAAGAACGTTTCCGGCACGGCAGCGGCCTGAATCCAGTCCATGCCTGCGGGGATCGGCAGCGCCTGGCTGGCCGGCACCGCGCAATACTGCGCATAGCCGCCGCCATTGGTCAGGGCGCAAACCTTGTCGCCCAGGCTGTATTCGTTCACGCCAGTGCCCAGCGCCACCACTTCACCGGCCACTTCCAACCCCGGAATCGGGCTCATGCCGGGCTTCATCGGGTATTTACCCGCGCGCTGCAAGGCGTCTGGGCGGTTGACCCCGGCGGCGTGCACGCGAATCAGAATCTCGCCTGGCCCGGCCACTGGCACGTCGGCGCTGCGCGGCTGCAAGACCTCGGGCCCGCCAGGGGTGGTGATTTCGATCAGGGTCATTTCTTGGGGAAGCGTCATGGAAAAGTTCCTGTAGCGATGAGCGTATGGGTTGGGACCGTAGCGCGGGGTCGGCAGTTCAGCAAGATCATGCCGGGTTCTTCGGGCAATGCAAACGCAGGCTTTCAGCACAAGCCTGCAAGTGCGTCGGCGTGGCTTCGGACACACTGGCTGCCGCTCATTTTTGACGGACACAGGTGGCGTATGAACGAAGCGAGAAATCAGGATATCGGTTTGTTGTTCCTGCGGGTCAGCGGGGCGTTGTTCCTGCTGTGGGTGCATGGGTTGCCCAAGTTGCTCCACTACAGCGAGCAATTGAAGCTGATCGAGGACCCGTTTCACCTGGGCGCCCATGTCACGTTGCTGCTGGCGATCTTTGCCGAGGTGCTGTGCCCGCTGCTGATCGTCGCGGGCGTGCTGGTGCGCCTGGCGTGCCTTCCGATCCTGGCGGTGCTGGTCATCGCGTTGCTGGTGGTGCACCCGGAGTGGACGCTGTTCGAAGGGCAGTTCGGCTGGCTGTTGTTGATCATCTTTACCAGCGTGCTGATCGCAGGGCCGGGGCGGCTGGTGCTGAGCCAGCGCTTTGCCTGAACAAAAAAGGCCGGGCTCGCCCGGCCTTCTGCCTTCTGTAGGAGCGAGCTTGCTCGCGAAAAACGCATAGGCGCCGCGTTCATTCAGCAAGCACGCGTTATCGTTGACGTTCTTCGCGAGCAAGCTCGCTCCTACAGGGGCATCAAGATGTCAACGGTTCAGGAATCCCAACAGGTCTTCATTGAGCTGTTGAGCGTGGGTCACGGCAAACCCGTGAGGCGCATCCTTGTACACCTTCAGTTGTGCGCCCTTGATCATTTCAGCAGCCACCTTGCCGGTGGTTTCGAACGGCACGATCTGGTCGCCGTCGCCATGGATCACCAGGGTCGGTACGTCGATCTTGGCCATGTCCGGGCGGAAGTCGGTTTGCGAGAACGCGGTGACGCAATCCACGGTGGATTTGAGCGACGCGAGCATGGCGATCTGCAGGGTTTGGCTGAGCACACCCTCCGAAACGTGCTGGCCTTTATTGAGACCGAAGAACGGCGTGTTGAAGTCGCTGATGAACTGCGCACGATCCTTCAACAGGCCGGCCTTGATGCCATCGAACACCTCGCCTGGCACGCCTTGGGGGTAGTCGGCTTGCTGACCGAAGATCGGCGTGACCGCGCCCAACAACACCAGGCCGGCGACACGGGCACTGCCGTGGCGGGCGATGTAGCGCGCCACGTCACCGCCACCCATGGAGAAGCCCACCAGGGTCACGTCCTGCAGGTCAAGGTGTTCGATCAACTGGGCGATATCGTCAGCGAAGGTGTCGTAGTCGTTACCGGTCCATGGCTGGTCCGAGCGGCCAAAACCACGACGGTCAAAGGCAATGGTGCGAAAGCCACGGCTGCTCAGGTATTCCATCTGGTATTCCCACATGTCCGCATCCAGCGGCCAGCCGTGGCTGAACAGCACGGGCTTACCGCTGCCCCAGTCCTTGAAGTAGATCTGGGTACCGTCTTTGGCAACGAATGTGCTCATCTGAAACTCCTTGCAGGGCTGAAAAAGGGCGGTGTAAAAACCGCCTCACTATTGCCGTAAACCTGAGCCCAGGCTTGTATGGGTGTGCTTGTCTCACCAACTGAACTTGAGCTCCATGCCCAGGTAATTGCTGTCGTGCCCACCGGCATCACGCAGGGTCTGGCCGACCGCGTAGTGCACCGCCTCGACCGCACCGCTGAGGTTGGGCGTAAAGGCGTAGTCGGTGCGCAGTTGGCCGTAGGCGCCGGTCCAGCGCTCGCCTTGGCCCGCTGTGCCAGCCACGGCCAGGTTGGGCTGGGTGTAGACGGCGTCTGCGGTGGTCTGTCGCCACAGCAGGCCGACGGCGGTTTGCACGCTGAGCTTGGCGAGGGGCTTGACGGTGATCGACGGCTTGACGTGGATCAGGTTGCTGTAGCCGGTGTAGCCCGCCAGGGAAAAGTAATAGCCATTGGGGAACAGCGGGTTGAAGGTGCCGACCCGGCCGTCACCGGCCTGGCGGTCACCGGAAGCGATATCCAGTTGCAGGCCGATACGCGGCTTCCAGGCCAGCGTGTCAAAGGTGTAGCCGGTGCGGCTGCCACCGGCCCAGGCGCGAATCGTCTTGCTGCCCACCGAGCCGCGTTGCAGCATGGCTTCGACGTCCCAGTCGAAACCCTGGGCTGCGCCACCCAGGCGGGCGTCCAGCAACTGGCGCGTCTCTTCGCCGTCGGCGTCCAGGTAATGGGCGGCGCTGCGCTCGTACACGCCGTAATAGGCCGACAGCTCATTGGTGCCGCCCACCAGCCGCTCGACCCGTAGCATGTGGAAGCGCGCGTCGCTGTTGGACTTGTCGTCGAAATGCCGGCCATCCTGGTACTGCACCGGTTGGCTGGCGATCCCGATAAAGCGCCATTGCGGCGTTTCCCAGTCCGCCCACAACGCATCGAAGGACTGCCGCACATTCGGGCCGTCCCGTGACGAGATGAAACGCTGCAAGTCGAAGGCGAAATCCTGGCGGCCAGCCCGTGCCTTGAAGGTGCCAGCGCTGAAGGTCTTCACGTATTCGGCAAAGGCCAGGCGCAGGTCGACGCGGTTCTGGTCGGCACCGCCAATGGTGGTCTTATCATAGGCCCGCACATCTTCCAACTGGGTGAACAGCCGCCAGTGTTCGTTCAGGTGCAAGTCGGCGTGCACCTGAAAGCGCTGGATCAGGTAGCGGTCACGCGGTACATCCCGCACGCCGAACCCGCTGGCGTCGTTCATCTCGAAGCGTTCACGCAAGGTGGCGCCCAACGACAAGTAGGTGAACGGGTTGGCGGCGGACAGTGGGATGTACTTGAGGTTGTCCAGCGGTTGCGTGCGCAATGCCGGGTCCTTGAGCACAGACCAGTCTTCCTGCCAGCGGTTGGCCTTGATCGCCGGGCGTACCGGCTGGTCGTCGGCCTGCACGCTGCCAGCAAGCAACGGCCACAGCACAGCCAGGCTCCAGCCTGTGTGACGAATCATTTTGCCGCGCTGAGTTGGTGGATTTCTGCGACATAACCGCCCGGGAACTCCACCAACGCACTGCGCCGATCTTTGCTGTCGAACGCCGGCACCAGCACTGTGGCGCCAGAGCCAGTGGCCTTGCCCAGGGTGGCGGCGAGGTCGTTGACCTGGTAACCGGTGGTGTCGTGGCCGAACGGGTAGGGCAGTTGGCCGTTGGTGACCAGCACCGCCATGCGCCCGAACGGCGATTCGATCTCGACGCGGCGGTAGTGGCCGCCGGCCTGGCCGACATCAACCCCAGGGGCGTGCTTGTCGTCGCTCACTACCTTGCCGTGGGAGAAACCCAGGAACGCCTTGATAAACCGCTCGGCGCTGTCGTTGGACACATACACACGGTTTTCCGGCACGGTGTCGAAGGCGGCGTAATCCGGGGTCTTGGTGTGCCAGTAGAGCTGCATGTTCACACCGCCCGGCCATTGCACCACGGCATCACGGCCGATGGGGTCGGGGAAATCGCTGACGATTACGTCGGCGCCATTTTCCCGCGCGGCCTTGAGGGCCACGTCCATGTCCTTGACCAGATAGCCGTTGCGTTCCTGGCCGAACGGGTGAGGCACGGGGGTGGTAAAGCCGAACAACGACACGGTGCCCGCCGGGGTCTGGAGCAATTGCGAGGTGGTGCTGCTCGGCACCGGCAGCACGTTGACCACGACCTGGGGCGTGCTTTTGCCGCCGAAGGTGGCGAGGAAACTCTGGGCAAAACGGTCCACATCGGCCGGTGCCACATACACATGGCTGGTGTCGTACTGCGGCGCCACGGCCACGTTCGGGGTGGCGGCAAACGCGTTGCTCATCATCGCACTTGCCAGCAGCGTCAATGCCAGCGATACCTTGGTTGCTGTGTTACCCATGCCCGTTCTCCAGCGCTTCTGAGGGTTCGAAAGCCGTGAGGTTAGGGGGGCAGGGCGGTGGGGAATTGTATGGACGTGCTCGGTTGAACGTTTCAGCTACGCGGCCCAGACAGCCGACGCCGATCTACCTGACACCTCCGAGATCAACCTGTGGGAGCTGGCTTGCCTGCGATGACGGCCTCCCAGCCGACACCTATCTACCTGACACCCCAACGATCCAACTGTGGGAGCGGGCTTGCTCGCGAAGGCGGCCTGACAGGCGACGCTGTTATTTCGAGTACATATCCATTCCTGCGGTAACGGCCGCTTAGGGTTCCGCCCTGACGGCGGCTCACTTTTGAAAAGCGCAAAAGTAAGCAAAACGCTCTTGCCCCACCACTCGGCACCTCGCTTAGGCTCGGTGTGCCCTCACTCCGGCTTGAATCCGTGGGCCGCCGTCATGGGCCATCCTTGGCCCAGGACGGCTAACCCGGCGTCCTGCCGGGTTACCCACGAATTCAAGCCTGCGTTCGGCCAGCGTGGTTTAACGGGGCGCTTAAGATCAAAAGCAGATCAAGATCAAAAGCGACTCGCTTCGCATCGTGGTTACCGTGGAGGTTACAACCGCAAGTTGTGCATCTATCGCACTACCGCTTTCGCAGGCAAGCCAGCTCCCACATTTGATCTTCGTTGCTTTGGGCATTGCGTTCGCTTAACTGTTCGGCATTGGGGCTGCCCACACATTTGGATGGCGGGGCATCGGTTAAACAGCCGTTATCGGTCAGGCCACCATAATGATCTTCGACACCAACTCCACCACCGTCTTGGCCTGCAGTTTCTTCATCAACCGCGCACGGTGCACCTCAACGGTGCGGTGGGAGATCGCCAGGCGCAGGGCAATTTCTTTGGATTTGAACCCGTTGACGATGTGCATGGCGATTTCCCGCTCCCGGGGCGTGAGGTCGCCGGTGCCCTGGTGCATGCGGTCCAGGCGTTCGAAGTGCCAGATCATCAGCTTGAATGGGTCTTTGGGGGTGAGGGTGTAGCCGTGGGACTTGGCCCAGAACACTTCGCCATTGTGGTGCTGCATGAAGCGTTCATCGGAATAAAAGCCGTTGTCGCTGTCGAGCAGCCAATCATGGCTGCGCTTGCCGATGGCGTGGTAGTCGGCCTGGGACGGGTAGATCAGCAGGGTCAGCTGGTTGACCAGTGCGTCGCGCGTATAGCCGAACAGCTTCAGGAAAGCGTCGTTGCAGTCCAGTATCACGCGGTCGCTGGTGACGATCTGCGGGGCAGGGGACAGCTTGAACGCCAGGCGTTCGAGGTCGGGAAATTGCTGGGCTAGCGCGGTCATGGGGCATCCTGCCTCGTTGTTCAATGCCCTGGGGAGCTACTTACCCGTGTAAGTAGTTACACGAATTGGCGCACGATCAGGGGTGGGTCATTGTAAGTAAAGTCCGAATCAAGAACAGAAGAAATTGATTATGCTTGCTGATTGCGTCTCCATTGTTGCCGCTGGTCACTCCCGCTTTGGTCGCCTGGAAGGCACGACGCTGGAAGACCTGATCGTCCAGGTTACCCGAGAAGCCCTGAGCGACGCCGAGATTGACGCGTCGCAAATCGATGCGTTGTTCCTCGGCCATTTCAACTCGGGGCTGGTGCCCGACGGGTTTGCCGCCTCATTGCTATTGCAAGCCGACCCCGGGCTGCGCTTCAAACCGGCTACCCGCTGTGAAAACGCCTGTGCGTCCGGCTCGGCGGCGATCCAGGCGGGGGTCAATGCGATCCTCTCCGGCAATGCTGAGCTGGTGCTGGTGGTGGGCGCCGAGAAGATGACCCACACCAGCACCGCCGCTGTCACCCAAGCCTTGGCCGGGGCCGGCTACCAGAACGACCCGGCCGAAGCCGGCCTGAGTTTCCCCCAGTTGTTCGGCCGCGCCGCCCGCCAATACGCCGAGCGTTACCACTGCCCGCTGGGCTCGATGGCGGCCATCGCTACCAAAAACCACTCCAATGCCATGGCCAACCCGCTGGCGCAGATGCATCGGGAGATGAATTTCGAACACTGCAACAACGTGTCCCAAAGCAACCCGTTCGTGGCTGACTCCCTGCGCCTGACCGATTGCTCGCTGATCAGCGATGGCGCCGCCGCGATCATCCTCGCCTCGCCCAAACGTGCGCGGGCGTTCCGTCGCGAGGTGCAAATCCGGGCGATGACCCAGGTCAACGACACCTTGCCCATCGCCCAGCGTGACATCCTCGCCTTTGAGGGCCCGCAACGCGCGATCCATGCAGCGCTGCGCGGGGCGAATGTGACCCTGGCTGACCTGAGTTTCGCCGAAGTGCACGACTGCTTCACCATTGCCGAGTTGCTGATCTATGAAGCCATGGGCCTGGCGCCCAAGGGCGAAGGCCATCGCGTGCTCGACAGCGGGGTGGTGCGCGCCGGCGGGCGCTTGCCGGTGAACCTTTCCGGCGGGCTCAAGGCCAAGGGACATCCCGTCGGCGCCACGGGGGTGTCCATGCATGCCTTGGCGTTCCGGCAATTGACCGGCGAGCCGATTGGCCTGGCGGTGCCCAACCCGGAGTTCGGCCTGGTGTTCAACATGGGCGGCATGGCGGTGGCCAACTACGCCTCGGTCCTGCAGGCACGCCGGAGCTGAGTCATGAACATTGCCAACTGGCTGCACGACACCCAGCGTCGGGCCCCGCAACGCCCGGCATTGTTCGACGGCAGCGTGCAAGTGGCCGACTACGCCACCTTCGCCGCCCACGTGCGCCAACGCGCCGCGCACCTGGTGGAGCAGCATGGCCTGGTGCCGGGAGACGCGGTGGCGCTGCTGATGAAAAACAGCTGCGACTACCTGGAACTGCTCTACGCCATCTGGTGGATGGGCGGGGTGGCGGTGCCGATCAACGCCAAGCTGCACCCCAGCGAAGCGGCGTGGATTGCCGATAATGCCGAGGCGCGGTTGATCTTTACCGACGGCGGCCAGGTGTTTTCATCGCGGGATTTGCCCGCGCATTGCACGGAATTGGACGGCCACCCGCTGCCGCCCAGCCATGGTTGGCCCAGCCTGGAACAGCCGGTGCCCCGCCAGGATCACGACCTCGCCTGGCTGTTCTATACCTCTGGCACCACCGGGCGCTCCAAGGGCGTGATGCTGTCGCACGGCAACCTGATCGCCATGTCGCTGTGCTACGCCACGGATGTCGATCAAGTGAGCGCCGACGATGCGGCGCTGTATGCCGCGCCCATGTCCCACGGCGCCGGCCTGTACAACTTCATCCATGTGCGCTGCGGCGCCCGCCATGTGGTGCCGGCCTCCCATGGCTTCGATGCCGCCGAGCTGTTCGGGCTGGCCGAGCACATGGGCCAGGTGTCGCTGTTTGCTGCGCCGACCATGGTCAAGCGCATGGTCGAACAGGCCCGGCGCCAGGATTATCACGGCGCCGGCATCAAGACCATCGTCTACGGCGGCGGCCCCATGTACCTCGCCGACCTGCGCGAAGCAGTCGACACCTTCGGCCCGCGCCTGGTGCAGATCTACGGCCAGGGCGAGAGCCCGATGACCATCAGCGTCTTGCCCCGCGCCTTGATCGCCGAGCGCCAGCGCCCCGACTGGGCCACCCTGGCCGCCTCGGTGGGCCACGCGCAAGCCTGTGTCGAGATCCGCATTCTCGATGCCGAGCACCAGCCACTGCCCACCGGCGAGCGCGGTGAAATCGCGGTGCGTGGCGCCACGGTGATGCAGGGCTACTGGTGCAACCCGCAGGCCACGTGCCAGACGCTGGTGGACGGTTGGCTGCTGACCGGCGACATCGGCTACCTCGACCCGGCCGGCTACCTGACCCTGACGAATCGCTCCAAGGACGTGATCATCAGTGGCGGCAGCAACGTGTACCCCCGTGAAGTCGAGGAAGTGCTGGCCCAGCATCCCGAGGTGTTCGAAGTGTGCGTGGTGGGCGAGCCCGACGCGCAATGGGGTGAGTCGGTGGTGGCCTTCGTGGTGACCCGCAGCGGCCAGCCGCTGGACGAAGGCGAGCTGACGGCGTGGTTCCTGGCGCGCATGGCCTCGTTCAAAAAGCCGAAAAAATATGTGTGGCGCAGCGATTTGCCGAAGAACAGCTACGGCAAGATTCTGAAGACCGACTTGCGGCATTGGCTGCAAACCGCGAGTATCGCCGCGCTTTAACATGGATCGATAATCAGACAAGGAGTCCCCACGATGGGCAATCCCGCACAAGACACCGTCCGCAAGCGCCACCGTGCGTTTCTGGGCGCCACCTCCGGCCACTTGATCGAGTGGTACGACTACGGCGTCTATGGCTTTCTCGCGGTCTATATCGGCCAGGCGTTCTTCGTCTCCGATGACCCCACCACCAGCCTGTTGGCCAGCTTTGCTGCGTTTGCGCTGAGCTTTTTTATCCGCCCTTTGGGTGGGCTGTTCTTCGGCCCGCTGGCAGACAAGATCGGCCGGCGCAAAACCCTGATCATGGCGCTGGTGATGATGACCGGCTCCACGGTGATGCTGGGCCTGTTGCCGACCTACGCCAGCCTGGGCATCGCCGCACCGATCCTGTTGATTCTGGTGCGCTGCGTTCAGGGCTTCTCGGCGGGCGGCGAAATCGGTACCGTCACCAGCTTCATCTCTGAATACGCCGGCCCCGGTCGCCGTGGCTTTGCCACCTGCTGGCTGATGGTTACCGCCGTGCTCGGCCTGCTGCTCGGTGGCGCCGTGGCCAACGGCATGACCTGGGTGCTGGGCGCCGAGGTCATGCAGGAATGGGCCTGGCGCGTACCGTTCCTGATCGCCGCGCCCCTGGGCTTTATTTCCATGTACATCCGCCTCAAGCTCGAAGACAGCCCCGAGTTCCTCGCCCTGCAACGCGCCGGGCAAACTTCGCGGGCGCCGCTGCGCGAGGTCTGGCAGTGGAAACGGGCGATTGCCCTGGTGTTCTTTATCATCACCTTGCACAGCTCGATCTTTTACCTAGTGCTGACGTTCGCCTCGACTTACATGGCCAAGATCCTCAAGTTCGACAGCGGCACCACCTTGCTCTACGTGTTCGTCGCCAGCTTCTCGGCGGCTTTCGTGATGCCGTTTGGCGGGGCCTTTACCGATAAATACGGGCGCAAGCCGTTCCTGATGGTGATCGGCACGCTGGCGACCCTGGCGATGTTCTGGCTGTTCAAATCCGCCCCGACCGCCACCCCGGCGACCTTCTTCGCGCCGTTGATGGCGGTGGCGATTCTGTTCGGGCTGTACGCGTCGTCAACCTATGCGTTGATGAGTGAGCTGTTGCCGACGCGGATTCGCTCCACTGGGATTGCCGTGGCGTATAACGTGCCCGTCGCGGTGTTTGGCGGCAGTGCGCCGTTGATTTCCACCTGGTTGATCAAGGTGACAGGCGACATTACTTCGCCGTGGTATTTCTATGTAGCGACCGGGGTGGTGTCGTTGGTAGCGCTGGTGGTGTTGCGCAAGGAGGACTTCGTGGTCGGTGCCACGCCTAGGGTGGCGTCTGCGAAAACGGCGCTGGCCTGACGCCGTGTTTGCATCTTGGTAATCAAACGGCAGGGTTGTGTTGGCAAACCTGCCGCAACAGGCTATCGGGCTGAATTGGCTGGCAACACGTGGGCCGCGTCCAGGGCAGGGTAGGAGTAATGTGGCCGGTAATCGACAAGTTCTTGAACCATCTCAGGCTCTTTCTGGGTGCCAATATTGAATCGCAGCAGCGTTCCTGATGTCTTTTCCACCGTATTAAGGTGGTTGTTCTTGGCAAAATCCAACTTCACTTTCGAGTCAGCGAGCAACTTTATGTCGCGTGGAGAAAGCGTGGGGTATTTCGCTTTGAATTCCCGATAGTACGTTTTGAACAGGCCCGTTGGGTCTTTGCCCAAAAAATAATCCATGTGCACAGGACCTGCGAATGACTTGGTGGGTATGTTGGTCAGGTTGGAGATTTCATCACCCAGCGAGTTCGGGCCGTTTGCGCCGGAATAGCAGACGCGAAGCACAATGTTTTTATATTTGCTGAAGTCAATTTTTTCCGCACGAAGTTTATTGACGATGTCTTGCGCCGAATAGAACTTGCCGTTTGCGCCTACGACTTTCGCGGGCTCTCCGGTGGCCGGTTCAGTCCCATGTCCGAATATATTGAGTCGTGGGGCGCCTTTGTAAATATCCTCGAAGGTTTGTATGTCGCCATCGATGGCCTTGAAACCCCTCCATGGACCGCCCAACCGAATCAATTCACGTAATGCTGACTCAGGCGAAGGCGCCGCCGGTAAATCACCTACGCGTGTTTCCTGCGGTACCGTATGAATGGCCGCGACTCCAGTAAGTGAGGAGGTTTGAGTGGGGTGTGCTCTTGCGAGGTGAAGCATTAACATCGCTATGTTGATGAATAAATCTGTTGCGGCTGCTTCTTTGTTTCCTTCCCTGCTCCCGGCAAGCGTCTTGATATCACTTATGATGCTGTCTGCCTGAAACGGCATACCGATTAAAAAGGCACTCTCTGGCATGAACAGAAATGCCGTATTGAGTAATAGGCCTGCCCCTTCTTTAATCCTTTCCCAGCGACTTTCCCCGTTGGATACGGCTTGGTGTTTGGCCAGCGATGTCAGCGCCCTTGAATTTGCTTCATATAAGTAGCTCATCAGTTGCCCGGTTTGCAGCTCGGACGACAGGTCGTGAGTCGCCAGTGTGGGCGGCGCAGGCGTGAACACGGGCGTATATGTCGGCATATGCGGTTCGCGAAAGCCATCGTGCCTGTAGACGGCGCGGGTTGTCTCATCAGGCAGCCAGGCAAGAATGTCTTTTTGTAGCTCCTTCTGTGTTTGGACAGTCTCCATTAGCGCCTGGCGCGAAGGAAACTGCAGCAGGGGGGCGCTGGAATTCAACGGGCGATAAAGAATGTGCGGGCCGACTGTGGTGTCCTTGGGTTCGATCAGGAACATGTTTTCGACCACATCGGGCACCGCGCCGGGCAGGCGCATCAGCGCCAACGGGCGCACGGTGATTTCGTTGCCATTGACAAACTTCTTCCCTGGCGTCGGATCCAGTATTGCCTGGAGGTAACGAAAACCCATGGCGTTATCGAAGCCAGCCTCGCCTTTGGCCGTCAGTTCCAGGGCCCTCATTTTCAGTTCAATCGGGACTTGCTCGGCGAACAGCGCTTGGCGCCTGGTTTTTTTTTCAGGATCGTCGAGCAGCTCGCGCCTGACTAATTCGGGGTAGTTCTTGCCGGCATCGATTTGCTGAATCAACTTACCCAGTTCGCCCTCTCTTCCGAGCTTGGCTAGATGAATGCCCGTCGGTTTGTGACGCACCTCCACCCGACCTTTTGGTAATCCTGAAAGGTTGCGTACAAAGGTTTCGGTGAAGGACAGGGTGGTGGTTTGGGTTGATCCGAATCCGCTGGCCGGGGCGCCATAGGGAGTGTGAAAGATGACTTCCAGATCCTTGATGTCATAGTGAAAGGGTGGAGGGTTGAGGGCTTTGATCTGTTCCTGGATATAAGTGCTAATGTCCGGAATATCACTGCCAAAGCTCTTGCCCTTGTGCCGGCGCTCGAAGCCCGCCATCTCCAGAAGCAGGTCATGGTAAATAAAGCGATTGGCATCGGAGGCGGTTTTCGACCATTCGGGACGCTTGAGCCCGGACTCTTGGGATGGTCGCGCCACAATCAGCGCGGGATCAGTGTCGGCGTTGGCGTCCCCGTTGTTAATCATGACGTTCGCTTGCAGGTAGAACGCATCAGCGTCGAAGGCTTTCAGGCTGGGCTTGTCGGTGCGGGTCGGTGGTTGCGCCTCGGGGTTTTGCTGTTCCCAGGCCTGCTGGGCAGCATCCAGGGAAGCATAAGGGGTAACCTTTCCGCTGGGTTCGCACATCAGCACTGCGAGGGTGCGATCCCCAGCCTTGCGTTCGATGAACAGGTTAGGGGTTTGAACGTTCGGGCTGTCTGGGTTGGCCGGGTCAGTGCGGACCATGAAGTGAATGGTTGTCTTGGAGTTGTCTGTGGGGTTGAGGTACCCGTGGGGAAACCTTGCTACCGTATCCAGTGTTTCGCGCTGTATGTCATTGAGACCTGGAGATTTTAAACTGGCCAGGCGCAGGTTGCTGTGCAGCAGTTGGCCGAGCATTGACCGCCGACTACCCGCGTAAATCGGGGTGGCACTGAGCGCTGTGTCGGCACTTAGCCCAGGGGTCGGCTCATTGAACGGCGGCTTATTCCAATACGTGATCTTTGCCGCTCGAAGCGTTTCGTTCAGCTTGCCGGGCAACTCGCTCATAGCCTTCTGTAGCGCTGACCTATCGATAGGAAGTGCAGTACCCGCAGGTTTGCCGGTACGGGCGAGCACGTCCTCGCGCGTATCGACGAATTTGCCAGCGCTGTCGAAAACCGGCGCGGCGCCTCCAGCGACATGGCTGATGATCATTTCCATCAGCGGTGTTTCAATGTACTCACCTGGATTGTCCGGATCGGGAACGGCGAACGCCAACTGCTCCACATCGAGGTTCAATGACGCATCGATGGCGTCCTTGAGTAATCCCGATACGACCGACTGCAACCCGGGCTCTGCGTTAAACAGACGGTGGGCGATGTCGCTCACGGGGCTGGCGACGGGCGGCTTGGCGGTGGTTACCGGCGCAGGCGCTTGAACGACAGTAGGTGTTGGAGGGGGTGTGATGCCTGCAAGTGCTTGTAGGGTTGCCTGCTGCAGTTCGCGAATCCCACGCGAGGTGTCAGCAGAAGGGTTGTTTTTTTTCAAGGAGGGAAAGCCATCGCGGATGAGCCCTGCGACTTGTTCGAGCCACTTCTGCTCTGAGCCGGTTTCCCGAGTCACGCCGTAAAAGTCCAGCATCATAGAGAGATCCAGCGCTTGCTGGGTACGAACGGGCCCCTCGTAGACCGAGCCGCTTCTCCCGTATTTTCGGGCCGCGCTTGAAATGTCGGGTTCGAGGGCCGCCCATTGGGGGCAAGTCGACGTGCGCAAAACAATCGATTTACGGCTGCCGTCAGGGTTTCGTACGTAGCCTTCCAACTGGCCTGTCGGCAAGTGGATAAACAAGGATGACACCTCGAGATTATGTTCTTTCGCAAACGCCAGGAAAGCGGGGCTGGAGAAGCATTTGCCGAACGCCTCGCGTGTGTGTGCGTAGGTAGAGTCGTCAGGCACATTCAGGAGGGGGAGAAAGGTTAGCGACTGATCATCAATGCGCCTTTGATAGCCGATCCTCGTGAGGATTCTGGCACACTCCCGTGCCACTTCCCGATCAGCCGCCTCGACGCGTTTGGCGGGCGTCGGTGTGCGACTGGAGTCGGCAAGTGTGCCGCTGCGTTCAAAGGTGGCTTGGGTGATCGTCTCCTTCACGCTGCGTTGTGCTTGCCTGGCACGCAAGGTCTGTTGCGAGATGTCCAATGGCAGGGGGCCGTTGGGGATGACCAGAGAGGGGAATGTATCGGCTTGCTGGAGTGCCGCGATCACGGCCCGCGGATTGCGCGTAAGCTCGGTTCTAGCGATAGCGTAGAAGTCTCCGACCAGGTAACTGGGAGGCGTGTGGTCGCCGGTGTAGCGGAACCAGGTCGTCGACGGGGCGCCCAGCTCTCTGGCCGCTGCGGCGACGTCCGCCGATGCCTGTGACCAGCCAGGGGTGAACTCCGTGAAGCTGTTGGGGGAGCCATTGATCATGCACGTCATGGTTCCCTCTTGAGGGTTCCAGCTGAAATTGGACAGGTCGATGTGATGGGCTTTGGCAAAGGTTGCAAACGGCTCTGCCCTGAGCGCCTGGTTAAAACGTGCCCACGCTTGGCCGAAGCTGGAAAAAGGCGGAACCTGGGTGAGGGTCGGGGCGGTGAGTGACTGTCTGTTGGTTGTGAGCTCCTCAGCGACCTGGCCCATCAATGCCGCGCTGAGCTGCTGTGCCAGCTCGGCATCACTCTTTTCCACCAACGTGCTGACGTGTCCTTGAGTGAGCAGAAATTGAGGCGAACTTGGTGCGCGTCTTGAAACGGGCTCGGATCGACCAGGATTTTCCGGCTGCTGAGCGATGTCATACTTCAGCCTTTCATCCGGGTTGACCGGCCACGCAAAGGTGCCTGTTGGCGTTTGTTGCGAAGATGAGGGTGGAACATGGTTCGTGGCTGCCGGGATCGTCATGGAAGTCTCCGTCTATCGTTATGAAAAGCGCGCCTTCTGTGGCGAATTTTCGTGGCTTTTCTGTACGAAGGTGTTCCGTATCCACTTAATACGAAGGGTTACAGCCGCTGATGCGGGGAGCCGTCATGTGTCACAGTCCTTTGCCTGTTCGTTGTGACAGGTTGAAATACGCCGCCGTTTTCTCCCCGCCGCGTCCCTGAGCAGACTGAGGTGCCTATGCAAGCAACCCGATTGACTCTCGTATGTCATGCCGTGACCCCCATGCAAAAGCAGGGGCGGTTTCCCGATGACGAGTCGTTACTGATGGATTGGCAGAATGCGCGGCTGTCACTGACGGATCGGTTCCGCAAAAGTGTGCGCCTGATATGCGGGCCCGAAGCGCGGACTCGCCAGACGGCAACGCTGTTCGGTGACCACGCCGTGGTTGAGCCCGCGTTACGCGATGGCGATTTTGGCCATTGGAAGGGGCAGGACACTGCCCAGCTTGATCGCGATGAATTGATGACTTGGCTCACCGACAGCGCCAGCGCCCCCCATGGCGGCGAGTCGGTGGACCACATTTGCGCGCGCGTGGGCGAATGGATGAGGTCACTGGAGTGCCAACCCGGCCATGTGGTGGCCGTTACACATCCCTTGGTCATCCGCGCTGCAATGCTGTACGTCATGCAATTTCCAGTATCGATGTTCTACCTGATCGATGTCGAACCGCTGTCGCGCACCGAGCTGCGTTTCAACGCGGTCTGGCGCCTGCGCCTGGAAACTCACGCCTGATGCGTTGATCATGGCAAAATCCACGCCCCGCACTGAGAGCAACCCATGAAACGCATCCTGATCATCGGCATTGGCGCCGGCAACCCCGACTACATCACGATGCAGGCCGTGAAGGCGCTGAACCGTACCGACGTGTTCTTCCTGATGGACAAGGGCCAGAGCAAGGACAAGCTGATCGACCTGCGCCGGGAAATCTGCGACACCTATATCACCGAGCCCGGCTACCGTTTTGTCGAGGCCGACTGCCCGGAGCGTGTGCGCGGTGAAATCGACTACACCACCGCTGTGCAGGACCTCAACCGCGATAAGCAGCAGACCTTCGAACGCATGATCAACGAAGAAATGGCTGACGGTGAGGTGGGGGCGTTCCTGGCCTGGGGCGACCCGGCGCTGTACGACAGCACCATCCGCATCTTGCAGGCGATTCTTTCCAGTGGTCGCTGTGTCTTCGAGTTTGAAGTGATCCCCGGCATCACCAGCGTGCAAGCCCTGGCGGCGCAGCACAAGGTGGCGCTCAACCGTATTGGCAAGTCCATCGAAATCACCACTGGGCGCCGGTTGGCGGCGGGGCAGGCGAGTGATGCCGATACCCTGGTGGTCATGCTCGACGCCGAAGATTCCTACCGCAGTGTGGCGGATCAGGACCTGGATATTTACTGGGGCGCCTACCTGGGCACCCCGGACGAGATCCTGATCAGCGGTAAAGTGGCGCATGTGGCAGAAGAGATCGAACGGGTACGCAAGGCGGCGCGCCTGGAAAACGGCTGGATCATGGACACCTATTTGTTGCGCAAACCCTGAGGTAAACCCGATGCTCAAACAACTTGCCCTCGCCTTGGCCCTGGTGGCCGGCGCCGCTCATGCCGACTCCGGCTTGCACACCGACTTGCCTTTGTCCTACCTGGAACAGACCCAGGGTGATGCGCGCAACCAGCCGCTTGTGATCTTCCTGCATGGGTTTGGCAGCAACGAGGAAGATCTGTTTGGTATCAAGGACGCGTTGCCGTCCACCTGGACCTACCTGTCGGTGCGCGCGCCGCTGCCGGTGGAGCCGCAAGGTTATCGTTGGTTCACCAAGACCGATGAGCCTGAGTACAACGGCGAGACTGATGAACTGTTCAGCAGCGCCCGGCTGATCAAGGACTTTGTGCTCAAGGCTACCGCCAAGTACCACACCCAAAGTGATCGGGTGTTCCTGGTGGGGTTCAGCCAGGGCGCGATCATGTCTTACGAGGTGGCCTTGCGTGAACCCGAGTTGGTACGCGGTATCGCTGCGCTCAGTGGCAGCGTGCTACCGGTGCTCAGGTCTGCGCTGAAACCGGATGCGTCCATGGGCAAGCTGGCGATCTTTATCGGCCATGGCACCTTGGACCAGGCGCTGCCCTTTAGCTCGGCCACGCAGGCGAACAAGGTGCTGACGGGGTTGGGGCTCAAGCCGGAGTTTCATGAGTACCCGGGAATGAATCACACCATCAGCGAAGCGGAAGTGCAGGACTTGAAAGCCTGGCTAGAGAAAAGCCTGAAGTGAAAATGCGGTTAAAAATGTGGGACCTGGCTTGCCTGCGATAGCCATAGGTATCTACACAACTTCGGCACGACGCTAAATCTGTGGCGAGGGAGCTTGCTCCCGTGACGGCCTGGCAGCCGACACAGATATAACTGATGCCCCGCGATCCAATGTGGGAGCTGGCTTGCCTGCGAAGACGGCCTGGCAGTCAACACAGTTGGACCGTGTACATATCCATTCCTGCGGTAACGGCCACTTAGGGTTCCGCCCTTACGGCGGCTCACTTTGCAAAAGCGGCAAAGTAAGCAAAACGCTCTTGCCCCACCACTCGGCACCTCGCCTAGGCTCGGTGTGCCCGTAATCCGCCAGTGATTTGGGGGGCCGCCGCCACGCGCCATCCATGGCGCGGGGCGGCTAAACCGGCATCCCTGCCGGTTTACCCCCCCAAATCCCTGTCGAATTCCGGCCAGCGTGGTTTAACGGGGCGCCTAAGATCAAAAGCAGATCAAGAGCGGCTCGCTTCGCATCGTGGTTACCGTTGAGCTTACAGAGTTATGTAGATGCCTATGCTGCGATAGCGGTGGCTCAGTAAAAGATTCAGTGACTGACACACCGCCATCGTAGGCAAGCCCGCTCCCACATGGGTTTTGTGTTGGCTGGAAGAGGGGGCTACTTGCCGCCCGTAATCTGCTTCACCAACGCCGCATGCCCCTTCACATCATCCGCCCGGGAAATCGCCTGGATCACCAGCAAATGGTTGCCCGAACCACCCAGGAACGTGGAGTTCAAGGTCTTGCCACCGCCTTGGGTAGCGCTGCTGTCCACCTGGCGCAGGCCCAGGCCCTTGTAGGTGAGTTTCTTCTCCCCCAGTTTCTTGAAGTCGGGCATGGCGGCGCTCTGGTCTTTGACGAAATCAGCCACGGCGCCGTCGAGGAACTTCGGGTCGTTATCCTGGATAGTTGCCCCATCGTTGCGCACGGTTTCGGCGACGATCACCACACTTTTCGTCGTTGAGTTAGCGTACAGGGTGCCTTGGGTGTCAGCGGTGCCGTCTTGCGCCGTGCCGGAGGGCAGGGTGTCGGCGCTGTAGGCTTTGGGCAGTTTGAAGGTGAACTTGCCACCCAAGGTGGAGATTGTCTGTGTGGCGGGCTTGGTGGCAGCGAACACGCTGCCGGCGGTAAGCGCTAGGGCGAGCAGCATTGCGGTTTTGGTGAACGTGGCCATGAAGCACTCCGGGGTTGAACGAAATTGCGGCGTATTCTGTCAGAAAATTCGCAATTTCGTTCATTCAGCCCATCACAGCTTGTCGGAGGATTCCTCGTCAAGCCTGTCCATTTCAAACAAGCGCGCCAGTTCCGCACGGGCTTCCTGGGCAGTTTGCATGACCTTGGCCGCGTCGTCGTATACCGCGTGTTGAGCGGCGAGTACCTGCTGGTCGTGGGTCTTGAAGCGGTTGATGCGCGCATCGGCCTGGGCCTGGCTCAAACCGAGGCCGACCAGGGTGCGGCGGCTCATTTCCAGGCTGGAGTAGAAGGTTTCGCGCACCGGTGAAGCGTCCAGGTCAACCAGGCGGTGTACGTGCTGGCGGTTACGCGCGCGGGCGATGATCTTCATGTGCGGGTAGAGGTTGCGCACCAGTTCGGCGGTCTTGATGTTGATCTCCGGGTCGTCCATGGCGATCACGAAGAATTCCGCTTGATCGACTTTGGCGGCGTGGAGGATTTCCGGGCGTTGGGGGTCGCCGTAGAACACCGGCATGCCGCCGAAACTGCGGGTCAGCTCGATGGTTTCCACCGAGGTGTCGAGGGCGATGAACGAGATGTTCTGCGCGCGCAGGATTCGCGCCACGATCTGGCCCATCCGGCCCATGCCGGCGATGACCACGCGAGGCGCATCGCTTTCGATGGCGCGGTATTCCTCGGGCACTTCCACCGGCTTGGCCTTGGGTTTGAACAGCTTCGGGCACACCAGCAACAGCAGCGGAGTCACGGCCATGGACAGGGTGATGGTGAGCACCAGCACGTCGTACAGCTGCGGTTCGAACAGGCCCTGGTCGCGGCCGATTTTGAACACCACAAAGGCGAACTCACCCCCCGCCGCCAGCACCACGCCCAGGCGCAGGGCACTTTCGCGATTGAGGTCGCCCACCATCCGCCCGACGGCGTACAGCAGCGGCAGCTTCAAGCCGATCAGCAGCAGGGTCAGGCCGATCACCACCAGCGGCGTGCTGAGCAGCAAACTGAGGTTGGCGCCCATGCCCACGCTAATGAAAAACAGCCCCAGCAGCAGGCCCTTGAACGGCTCGATCTGGGATTCCAGTTCGTGGCGGTATTCCGAATCCGCCAGCAGCAGGCCGGCGAGGAAGGCCCCCAGGGCCATGGACACGCCCACCAACTCCATCAGCCAGGCGGTGCCGATCACCACCAGCAGCGCGGTGGCGGTGGACACTTCGCGCAGGCCGGTCTTGGCCACAATGCGAAACACCGGGCGCAACAGGTAGCGCCCGCCGATGATCACCACCGCGATGCTGCCGAGGATCTGCAACACATGTTGCAGGCCCTGGGCTTCGGTGGTCGGATGATCGCTGCCGGCCAGCAACGGCACCATGGCGATCAGCGGGATGGCGGCGATGTCCTGGAACAACAGGATGGCAAAGGCCAGACGCCCGTGGGGTTGGTTGAGCTCCTTGCGTTCGGCCAGGCTTTGCAGGCCAAACGCCGTAGACGACAGCGCCAGGCCCAGGCCCAGTACGATGGCGCTGTTCCACGACTGGCCAAACAGCCATAGCGCGACCGCGCCCATCACCACACCGGTGAGCAGGACCTGGGCCAGACCGACGCCGAACACCGCCTTGCGCATCACCCACAAGCGTTTGGGCGACAGCTCCAGGCCGATGATGAACAGCAACAGCACCACGCCCAGTTCAGAGAACTGCGCCACGCTTTGCGGGTTGCCGATCAGGCCGAGAACCGACGGGCCGATGATCACACCGGCAAACAAATAGCCCAGCACCGCGCCCAATTGCAGGCGCTTGGCCAGGGGCACGGCCAGCACGGCGGCGAACAGGAACACCACGGCTGCTTGTAACAGGTTGCCTTCATGGGGCATCACGAACTCCATCGTTTACGTAGATCAACTCGGGGGAGGGGCAGTGTGGCGAGGGAGCTTGCTCCCGCTGGGCTGCGAAGCGGCCCCAAAAAAATGCGGGCGCTGCGCACCCGAGCGGGAGCAATCTCTGGCCACAAAAATATTCCACAGCAGGGGAAATAGAGCGCTATTAGAGCGCTTTTTCACATTTTGAAACTTGTATTTTTGTCGCGACAGTCAATGGATGTTGGCTCTCATCCCATTCTTACGCCGGTTTTACGAAAGTATTAATACCATTTAATTCAATGGCTTTCGCGCAGGTCTACTAACGTTTCGAAAAACTGGATCAGTAGTCACCACGGTCAGGTGTTTCGAATTCGATGCGTGTGGATCGTTGAAACAAGGCGTGCACGCAGTCACGGATGAAAGGCTTGGACCACAAGGAGTTGAACGTGGATAGAAGACTTGCGACTGCCGCTTTACCTCGTATTTCTGCGCTTTCTCTTGCGATCCGCCTGGGAGTGGCCGGGCTGGTGATGGGGCTGGCGAGCCCGGATGTGTTTGCCGCCTGTAGCCCGGCAAGTCCCAGCGCTGGAGCGACGGTGACCTGTACGGGTGTGCCGACATTGCCGCTGTTTCTCAATACCTTCAGCAGTGCAGTCAACAGCCTGACGGTCAACGTCAACGCGGGGGCGCAGCTCAATGCGACGTTGGGCGGTAAAGCACTGACCCTGACCGGCAACAACACGACGTTGAACAACTCCGGCACCATTGACCCGGCACTTCTTGGATTGGTTTCGGTGCTGAGCGGTGGCGTAGTGATCGGCAACACGGCAGCCAGCGTGTTGAACATCACCAACAGCGCCACCGGCATCATGCGCGGTACTGGCGCATTGCTGGGGCTGAACCTGGCCTCGCTGGACGGCATGGCCCTGAACGCCACCAACGGCGCAGGTGGCACCACCACGATCGTCAACAACGGCGTCATTGGTTCTTCCTCCTTGCTCGGCCTGTCGCTGTTCACGTCCGATACCCCGGTGGTGGCCGTGCAGGGTGGCGGGCAGGTCAATATGACGAATAATGGCACCCTGACCGGGCGTGTGGCGTTCGAGAGCTCCACTACAGGGAACACGTTCCGCAACACCGGCACTATCTCTGGCGGCGTGTCGATGGGGGCCGCCAGTACCAACACCTTTACGGCAGTCACGGGCTCGCAAGTGACCAACGGTGGCGGTATCGGCGTAAGCCTGGGCGGCCTGATCGGCGTGAACCTGACGTTTGCGCCCACCGGCCAGGTGGACGGCGGCGCAGGCGGCAGCAACTCGCTGATCCTTGAAAACACGACGGGCGTCGGTGGTGGCAGTGCAGGCACCGGCACGGTTTCAAGCGCCAACTATGTCAACTTCAACAACCTGGCCATCAACAGTGGCACCTGGACGTTGCAGGGGCCGTTGGTCAGCGGCAGCACTACGCTCAATGGCGGTGTGGCGCAATTCAATAACAACGCGACATTTGGCAGCGGTGTGCTCACGTCTAACGGCGGTGCTATCGAGGCCACCGGCAACGGCCTGACCCTGGCCAACCTGATGACCCTGGGTACCGGTGGTTTAACGGTACAGGGCGCCTCGACCGGGCTGACCCTGAATGGTGTGATCTCGGGCGCCGCGGGGGTGAGCAAAGCGGGTACCGGCGAGTTGATCCTCAGCGGGGCCAACACCTTCCAGGGTGGTACCACCTTGAACGCCGGCACGCTTACATTGGGCAATGCCGCAGCGCTAGGTACCGGTGCCTTGACCGTTGCGGGTGCGAGTACGTTGCAGAGCAATGCAGCCTTGACCACCAGCAATGCAATCGCCTTGAACGCCAATCTGACCGTAGACGGCGTGAACCCGCTGACCCTTGGCGGGGTTGTCAGCGGTGGTTCCGGGTTGATCAAGGAGGGCGTATCGAGCCTGGCGCTTACGGGCAACAATACTTACACCGGCGCCACGGCCCTCAACGCCGGTTCGCTGGTGGTTGGCTCCAATACTGCGCTCGGCGCCAGTGTGTTGAACGCCTCGGCGGGTACCACGCTGGATGCCAGTGCAGCAGTGAGCCTGGGCAATAACCTCAACCTGGGCGGTAACCTGACCCTCGGCGGCAGCAACGCGCTGACCCTTGGCGGCGTGGTGGCGGGCCTTGGCGGGTTGATCAAGAACGGGCCGGCGGATCTGATCCTCAATCAAGCGAACACTTACCTGGGCAACACGGCACTCAACAGCGGCAAGCTGGTGATTGGCGCTACCGGTGCCTTGGGTGCGGGTACGTTGAATGCAGCCGCAGGCACGACTCTGGACGCCAGCACCAGTACCACGCTGGCCAACGCGATCAACCTGGCCGGTAACCTTGGAATCGGTGGCAGCGCCAACCTGACCCTGGGCGGCACGGTCAACGGTGCAGGCAGCCTGACCAAAGACGGCGCGGCCGGCCTGACACTCAGCGGCAACAATAACTTCCTGGGTGGCACCACCCTGAACGCAGGCAGCCTGACCCTCGGCAGCAACACGGCGCTTGGCCTGGGCAACTTGACCGTCGGCGGCGCCGCCACCCTGGACAGCACCTCGGCGGTGGCGTTGGGCAATGGCATTGCCCTCAACGCCGGGCTGACCGTCGGTGGCACCAATGGGCTGACCCTGGGCGGTGTGGTCAGCGGCGCGGGTGCGCTGATCAAGGATGGCCTGGCCAACCTGACCCTTGACGGCACCAACACTTTCACCGGTGGCACCAGCCTCAACGCCGGTACGTTGACTTTGGGCACGGCAGGCGCATTGGGCGCAGGCCCCTTGACGGTCGGCGGTGCGGCAACCCTGGATAACAGTGCTGCCCTTACCCTGGGCAACGGGATTGCCCTGAATGGTGACCTGACGCTCGCGGGTAGCAATGACCTCAACCTCAGCGGTGTGATCAGCGGCGCCAGTGCGCTGATCAAAAATGGCTTGGCTGACCTGACCTTGAGCGGCAACAACACGTTTACCGGGCCATTGAATATTGTCTCTGGCAGCGTCACCACCGGCAGCACCGGTGCATTGGGCAACACCTCTAGCGTCAATGTCAGCACCGGCGCCGCACTGAACCTGGGCGTCAATTCCAGCCTGGCCGGCCTCAGCGGTGCGGGTGGCGTGGCAGTCGGCAGCGGTTTGGAACTCACCGTGGGTGGCGTGAACACCAGCAGTACTTTTGACGGAGACCTGAGCGGTGCGGGCAGCTTGATCAAGGTGGGGACCGGCACGCTCACGCTCAACGGAATCAATGGCATCACCGGTAACACGGCGATCAACGCGGGCACCCTGGATGTCGATGGTTCTCTGGGCAGCGCGTTGGTCAACGTGAACAGCGGCGGCACCCTCACCGGCAGTGGCTCGATATTGGGTACGGCGAATATCAATAGCGGCGGGCACTTGGCGCTGGGCAGTGGCACGACCTTGTCGGCCGCTGGTCTGAATATGAGTGCCGGGGCCAGTCTGGATGTGGCGCTTGGCGCACCGTCGCTGACCTCGCTGATGAATGTCGGTGGCAACGTGAATCTGGCCGGCGACCTTAATGTGAGCGATGCCGGTGGCTTCGGCGCTGGTGTGTATCGCTTGATCAACTACACCGGCGGCTTGACCGGCGCATTGAACATCAACACGGTGCCGCTGGGTTATGGCCTGGGTGATCTGCTGGTACAGACCTCAGTGGGCAGCCAGGTCAACCTGGTGGTAGCGGCGCCGAATATTCGTTTCTGGGACGGCAGCAATACCATCGCCAACGGCACTGTTGACGGTGGCAACGGCACCTGGACAGCGGGCGGCACCAACTGGACCTCGGCCGACGGCCTGTCCAACCAGACCTGGGGCGGCGGCTTTGCGGTGTTCCAAGGTGCTGCGGGGACTGTCAGCGTGAATGGCGTACAAACCATCACCGGTCTGCAATTCGTCACCGATGGCTACAGCCTGGTCAATGGCACCGGTGGGCAGTTGAGCACCGGCAGCGGCAACTTCGCCGTACGTGTCGACCCACTGGCGACTGCCACCCTCGGCGTCGATATCACCGGCGCGGGCGTTCTGAACAAACTTGATACCGGCACGCTGGTGCTCAATGGCGCCAACAGCTACACCGGTGGCACCTTGCTCAATGGCGGTACCTTGGTGGTCGGCAGCAACACCGCGCTGGGTACTGGCGCCCTGACTGCTGCGGCGGGCACCACACTGGACAGCAACGCCTCCGTAACCCTGGGCAATAATGCGGTACTCAGCGGCAGCCTGACGGTCGGCGGCAGCAACGCATTGGCGCTCAATGGCGCCATCAGTGGCATCGGGGGTCTGGTGAAGAACGGCACGGCAGACCTGACACTCGGCGGCACCAATACCTTCCTGGGCCCTGTGGCCTTGAACGCAGGCGGGCTGATCCTGGCCAGCAATACGGCGCTGGGCGCGGGCGTGTTGAACGCCGCCGGCGGCACAACATTGGACGCCAGCACGGCGGTTACCACCACCAACGCGATCAATCTGGCTGGCAACCTGGGCATCGGCGGCACCGCTGACCTGACGCTCGGCGGCGCAATCAACGGTGCGGGCAGCCTGACCAAGGAGGGCGCGGCCAATCTGATCCTCAGCGGCGCCAACGCCTACCTGGGTGGCACCACCCTGAACGCCGGTACGCTGACCTTGGGCAGCGCCACCGCCCTTGGTCTGGGCAACCTCACCGTTGGCGGCGCGGCGACCCTGGATAACACGGCAGCGCTGAGTGTGGGCAATGGCGTCGTGCTTGACGCCAACCTTGCCGTTGCCGGTAGCAACGACCTGACCCTGGGTGGCCTGGTCACCGGCACGGCTGGCCTGAGCAAAGACGGCGCGGCCAACCTGACCCTCAATGGCGTCAACACCTTCCAAGGCGGCACCACCCTCAACGCCGGCACGCTGACCCTGGGCACGGCAGCGGCGCTGGGTACCGGCGCCTTGAACGTAAACGGTGCGGCCACGCTGGCTAACAGCACGCCGCTGGTATTGGCCAATGCGGTCAACCTCAACGCTGGGCTGACCGTGGGCGCTCTCAACAATAACCTGACCCTGGCCGGCGTGCTGGCCGGCAGCGGTAGCCTGGTCAAAACCGGCACGGCGGATGTGAGCCTGACCGGCACTAACACCTTCAACGGCCTGTTCGATGTGCAATCGGGCAGCCTCACCACGCTGGGCAACGGAGCACTGGGTGTCGGCGCCGGGGTCAACCTGGCGAGCGGTACTTCCTTGAACCTGGGCGGCAGCGCCAGCCTGGGCGCCCTCACGGGTACCGGGCTTGCAACCGTAGGGGCCGGCAGCACCTTGAGCGTCGGCAACAATAATCTGGACAGCACCTTCAACGGCGTCGTGGCAGGCCTCGGCAACCTGGCCAAAGACGGCACAGGCGCCTTGACCCTCGGCGGCCTCAGCGTGGTGACCGGGGACGCCCAGGTCAACGCCGGCAGCTTGCTCGTCAATGGTTCCCTGGCCAGCGCCAACGTGGCGGTGGGCAGTGGTGCCACCCTCGGTGGTACCGGTACTTTGTTGGGCAACGTGAGCATCGCCGACGGCGGCCATCTGGCCGTCAATTCCGGCGCGACCCTGACCACCGGTTCGCTGCTGCTCAATGCCAACTCCAACCTGGATGCGGGCCTCGGCGCGCCCGCCACGGGCGGCACGGCGCTGGTGCAGGTCAACGGCAACCTGACTTTGGACGGCACCCTCAACGTCACGGATATCGGCGGCTTCGGTGCGGGTATCTACCGCCTGATCGACTACACCGGCGGCCTGACCAACAACGGCCTGCTGCTGGGTAGCCTGCCGGTGAACAACCCGGCCAGCGACCTGGACCTGCAAACCGCTATCGGTAACCAGGTCAACCTGCTGGTCAACGGCAGCACCAACGTGCAGTTCTGGGACGGCAGCCAAACCACGGGCAATGGCACCATCGAAGGCGGCAGCGGCACCTGGAGTGCAGGCGCCAGCCAATGGACCGGCGTCAACGGCGCATTCAATACAGCCTGGACCCCGAACAGCTTTGCCGTGTTCCAAGGCACGGCGGGCACTGTCACGGTTGACGGCGCGCAAGCCATCACCGGTTTGCAGTTCGTCACCGATGGCTACAACCTGGCCGGCGGGGCAGCGGGCGCCTTGACCCTGTTCAACGGCGTGGGCGGCAACACCGCCGTACGTGTCGATCCCGGCGTCACTGCCACCCTGGGCGTCGCGTTCAACGGCGGCGGCACCCTGGCCAAGCTCGACACCGGCACCCTGGTGCTTAACGGTGCCAACAGCTACACCGGCGGCACCGCCCTGGATGGCGGCACGCTGGTGGTCGGCAATGACAGTGCCCTGGGCAGCGGCGCCTTGACCACCGCCAACGGCACCACCCTGGACAGCAACACCGCAGTCAGCCTGGCCAATGCGCTCAACGTCAACGGTAGCCTGACCCTCGGCGGCAGCAATGCCCTGACTCTGGCCGGCACCGTGGCGGGCACGGGCAGCCTGATCAAGAATGGCATCGCCAACCTGACCCTCAGTGGCAACAACACCTATGCCGGCCCAACCGCACTCAACGCAGGCGGCCTGATCCTGGCCTCCAACACGGCCCTGGGCAGTGGCGCCCTGAACGCGGCCGCCGGCACCACCCTCGACAGCAGCACGGCGGTCGCCCTGGCCAATACGGTCAATCTGGCCGGCAACCTGGGCATTCTAGGCACCGCCGACCTGAGCCTGAACGGCCTGGTCAGCGGTACCGGTGGGCTGACCAAAACCGGCGCGGGCGACCTCACGCTCAACGGCGCCAATGCCTACTTGGGCGGCACGCAGTTGAATGCCGGCTCCCTGACCCTGGGCAATGCGTCGGCCCTGGGCAGTGGTGCCTTGGCGGTCAATGGGGCAACCACCCTGGACACCAACACGGCGTTGGCCCTGGCCAATAACACCAGCCTGAATGCCGCGCTCACCGTCGGCGGCAGCAACGACCTGAGCCTCAACGGCGTGGTGGACGGCAGTGGTTCGTTGACCAAGGCCGGTGGCGCCAACCTGACTCTGAACGGCGCCAATACCTACAGCGGCGGCACGGCACTCAATGCCGGTACGCTGACCCTCGGCAGCACCACGGCCCTGGGCTCGGGCGCGCTGACCGTCGGCGGTGCGGCGACCCTGGCCAATAGCACGCCGCTGGTGCTGGCCAATGCGGTCAACCTCAATGGCGACCTCAGCGTCGCTGGCAGCAACAACCTGACCCTGGCCGGCGTACTCGCTGGCAATGCAGCGCTGATCAAGAATGGCGCGGCGGACCTGCTGCTGACCGGCAACAACAGCTTCAGCGGCCCACTGACCGTGGCGGCCGGCAGCGTGACCACGGCGGGTAATGGTGCGCTGGGCACCACCTCCGGCGTCACTGTCGGCAGCGGCGCGAGCCTCAACCTGGGTGGCAATGCCAACCTCAACAGCCTGGCTGGCACCGGCACGGTGCAGGTGGCGGGCGGCGCTACGCTGGCGGTGGGAGGCAGCAACCTCGATAACAGCTTTGGCGGCGCGCTCAACGGTGCCGGCAACCTGGATAAAAACGGCAGCGGGGTGCTCAACCTGAGCGGCACCAATGCCCTCAGCGGCGCGGCCAACGTCAACGGCGGTACCTTGAATGTCACAGGTTCCCTGGCCAGCGGCACGGTGGCGGTGAACAGCGGCGCAACCCTGGCCGGCAGCGGTTCATTGGCCGGCGCGGTGTCCGTGGCCGACGGTGGGCACATCGGCTTGGCCTCCGGCAGCACACTGTCGGTGGGCTCGTTGGTGCTGGGTGGCAACTCGAACCTGGATGTTGGCCTCGGCACCCCGGTGCTGGGCGGCGGCACAGGCCTGCTGAATGTCGGCGGCGACCTGACTCTGGACGGTAACCTCAATGTCACCGATATCGGCGGCTTTGGCAGCGGCGTCTACAACCTCATCAACTACACCGGGGCCTTGACCGATAACGGCCTGGCGCTCGGCACACTGCCAGGCAGTGTGGTACCGGGTGATCTGCAAGTGCAGACCGCGATCACCAGCAAGGTCAACCTGCTGGTGACTGCACCCAACACCACCGTGCAGTTCTGGGATGGCAACAGCCTGATCGGCAACGGTGCGATTGACGGCGGCAACGGCACCTGGAACGCCGGCAATACCAACTGGACCAATGTCGACGGCACCCTCAACCAGGGCTGGGTCAACAGCTTCGCGGTGTTCCAAGGCGCGGCGGGCAACGTGACGGTGGACGGCACGCAGAACATCACCGGCATGCAGTTCGTCACCGATGGCTACACCCTGGGCGCTGGCACAGCGGGCGTACTCAACCTGGTCAATGGCGGCACCGGCAACACCGCGGTGCGCGTCGACCCGAACGCCACCGCGACCCTGGGCGTGACCCTCAACGGCGCTGGCACCCTGGCCAAGCTCGACAGTGGCACCCTGGTACTCAACGGCAATAATGGCTATACCGGCGGTACCGCGCTGAATGGCGGCACCCTGGTGGTGGGCAACAACAGTGCCCTCGGCACAGGCGCTCTGACGGCGGCCGGCGGCACCACCCTGGACAGCAACGCGGCGGTCAGCCTGGCCAATGCGGCTGTACTCAACGGTGCCTTGGCGGTGGCAGGCAGCAACGCGCTGACCCTGGACGGGGTTATCAGCGGCAGCGGCAGCCTGGTGAAAAACGGTGCGGCAGCGCTGACGCTCAATGGCGTCAACAGCTACAGCGGCGGCACTGGCCTGAACGCCGGTCAATTGATCCTTGGCAATAATGCTGCCCTGGGCAGTGGTGCCTTGACGGTCGGCGGCGCGGCGCAACTGGATGGCAGCACCGACCTGCAACTGGCCAATACCCTCAACCTGGGTGGCCCGCTGACCCTGGCCGGCAGCCACGACCTGGCCCTCAATGGCGTGGTCAGCGGCACTGGCAGCCTGGTGAAAAACGGCAGCGGCGCCTTGTTGCTGACAGGTGCCAACACCTACAGCGGCGGTACCACGCTCAACGGCGGCACCACCACGGGCAACACCACCAGCCTGCAAGGCGCCATCGCCAACAATGCGGCGTTGACCTTCGAGCAAGCCATTGACGGCACCTACACCGGCAACCTTACCGGCGCTGGTGTACTGAACAAAACCGGCACCGGAGCGTTGCTGCTGACTGGCAACAACACCTTTACCGGTACTACCAACGTCAACACCGGCAGCCTGCTGGTCAACGGCACCTTGAACAGCGCCGCGGTACAAGTCGCCAGCGGCGCGACCCTCGGCGGCAGCGGCACCCTGGGCGGTGCGGTGAACATGGCAGACGGCTCGGTGCTCCAGGCCGGCGCCGCGACGCCGCTGTCGGTGGGTTCGCTGGCCTTGTCATCGGGGACCACCCTGGACTTCGCCCTCGGCGCACCGGGTGCTTCCAGTACGGCGGTGAACGTGGCGGGCAACCTGACCCTGGACGGCACTCTCAACGTCAGCGATACCGGCGGCTTCGGCGTCGGCGTGTACCAACTGTTCCGCTACGGCGGCAGCTTGACCGATAACGGCCTCACCTTTGGCACCTTGCCGGTGGCACTGGGCAACCTGAGCCTGCAAACGGCGCTGGCCAACCAGCTCAACCTGGTGGTGCAAACCGCGCCAGGGCAAATCCAGTTCTGGAACGGCGGCACCACCAACCCCGATGGCACCATTACCGGTGGCAGTGGTACCTGGGGCCCGGGCACCAACTGGACTGACCCGACCGGCACCCAGGGGCAGGCGTCCACCAACCAGTTCGCGGTATTTGGCGGGCAGGGCGGCACCGTGACCGTGGTTGGCAACCAAGGCTTCACCGGCCTGCAAGTGCTGGACGCCGGCTACGTGCTGACGGCCGGCGAAGGCGGCAGCTTGAGCCCGACCAATGCGGCGGATGGCAGCCTGGCGCCAGTGCGGGTCAATTCCGGCGTGACCGCTCAGATTGATGCTCCGCTGGTGGGGACCGGCGGCATCAACAAACTGGATGCCGGTACCTTGCTGCTGACTGGCGCGAATACCTACACCGGCGGCACTACCGTCAGTGGCGGTACGCTGGCGGGCACCACCACCAGCCTGCGTGGCAGGATCCTCAACAACGCGCGGTTGTTGTTTGCCCAACGCACCAATGGCCAATTCAGCGGCACCTTGAGCGGCACCGGTGCGCTGATCAAGCAAGGCGCAGGCGCGCTGTTGCTGACCGGCAACCAGCCGTTCAGCGGCACCGTGGCGGTGGAAGAGGGCGTGTTGCAAGTGGGCAACGCGGCCAACCCAGGCGCCGTGCTCGGCGGCCAAGTCACCGTGGCCAACGGTGCGGGGCTGACCGGTAACGGCAGTGTCGGTTCGCTGGTCAACAACGGCTCGGTGACACCCGACAGCGGCAAGCTGACCGTGGCCGGCAACTTTACCAACGCCAGTACCGGTGCGCTGAACCTGGTGATCACCCCATCCACCACCGGCTCCCTGGCCGTGGGCGGCACCGCCAACCTGGGCGGCACCTTGAATGTGGTCAACCTGGCACCCTATGCCGGCGCCACCACCTACACCCTGCTGACCGCGGGCGCAGTCAACGGTACCTTTGCCACCACCAATCTGGAGAACCTGGCGTTCCTCACTACCGCGTTGAACTACAGCCCAATCCAAGTGGCCCTGGCGGTCAGCCGCAACGACGTCAGTTACGCCAGTGTGGCGGCCACTGGTAATCAGCGCGGCGTGGCGGCGGCGTTGGGCACAGGCACCGGAGTCGGTGGCGCAGCGGTGCAAAACGCCCTGCTTAATGGTGATGTGGCAGCGGCACGCGCGGCCTTCGACAGCTTGTCCGGCGAAATCCACGCCAGCACCGCCAGCGCCATGCTTGAAGACTCGCGTTACGTGCGTGATGCGGTCAACGAGCGTCTGCGCCAACCCGGTTGCTACCGCGAGGACGACCCGCGCAATGCCCTGGCACCTAGCGAGAACCACCTGAGCAGCGCCGGTTGCCACGGCGAGATGGTCGGCTGGATGCGCGTGCTCGGCACCTGGGGCCATATGGGCGGTGACAGCAACACCGCCAAGCTGGACCGCAACCTCAGCGGCTTCCTGCTCGGCACCGACAAGCAAGTGGACGACGCCTGGCGCGTGGGCGTGGCCGCCGGCTACACCCGCAGCGACCTGGACGCCAAGCGCCGCAATTCCAGCGCCGATGTGGACAGCTACCACCTGATGGCCTACACCGCCTACCAGCAGGAAGCCTTCGCCGCACGGATGGGCGTGGCGTACAGCTGGCATGACGTCGAAAGCAAGCGCAACGTGGCCGTCGGTGCCGAGGGCCAACGCCTCAAAGCCGATTACAAGGCACGCAGTGCGCAGGTGTTCGGTGAAGTCGGCTACACCATCCAAACCCCTAGCGTGGCCCTGGAACCGTTCGCCGGCCTGGCCTACGTCAACTACGACAGCGACACCATCAAGGAAAAAGGCGGTTCGGCAGCCCTGCGTGGCGATGCCGACCAGGACATCACCTACTCGACCCTGGGCGTGCGCATTGGCCAGGCCATCACCCTGAGCAACGGCTCGAAAATCACCCCACGGGGCAGCATCGGCTGGCGCCATGCCTTCGGTGATACCAAGCCCGACGCCGACCTGAGCTTTATCAATGGCGGTGGCTCGTTCAGCACCCAAGGCGTGCCGATTGCCAAGGACAGTGCAGTGGTGGAAGCGGGGCTGGATTACCAGATCAGCCAGAACGGCAGACTGGGCCTGGGCTATTCGGGCCAACTCTCGCGTAACGACAAGGACCACGCAGTGACTGTGAGTTTCTCCCTCGGTTTTTGATCACGGCCGAGTTTTTTGAACCGCCCGAAAGGGCGGTTTTTTTTGGAAGATTTTTTGAAGAAGTACGTTGGTTCATGAAAGCAGGGCATTTATTGCTCACCGGGCAGCCTGAAGGATGTGAATACAATTTCTTCCGGAACACGGCTGGCGACCAACCGACGCCGGCCTAAAGTTATGCACTTGAGTTTATATTCCTTGGGTGGCATATTTGCATGGTCTGGGACATTGAATACACGGATGAATTCGAAGAGTGGTGGGATGGCTTGGATGCAAAGGAGCAATCGTCGGTGGCTGCCAGTGTTGATTTGCTGGGGCTGTTCGGGCCTGGGCTGCGCTTTCCCCATAGCAGCGATATCAAGGGTGCTCGGCACGGCAACCTGCGAGAGTTGCGGGTACAGCATGCAGGGCGACCTTACAGGGTGTTGTATGCCTTCGATTTTCGGCGCTGTGCAGTGTTGCTGATAGGTGGCGATAAAACCGCACAGCACCGTTGGTACCACGAGTACGTACCCTTGGCAGAGAAGCTGTACGACGTACATTTAGACTCATTGCGTAAAGAGGGCCGTGACCATGGCTAAGAAATTCGCGGAACTGAAAGCTCGCATGACACCTGAGGCGCACGCCGATGCCGAGCAGATATTTCAGCAACACTTGAAAGAAATGCCGCTGCATGAGTTGCGCAAAGCCCAGCAACTGAGCCAGGCAAGCCTGGCAAAGGCATTGAATATCAACCAGGCAGCGGTTTCGAAGATGGAGCGTCGTACTGATATGTACATCAGCACGTTGCGTGACTACATACGTGCGATGGGGGGCGAGCTGGAAATCATCGCCACTTTTCCGGATGGCCAGGTCAAAATTGACAACTTTGCCTGTTGAAGTAGCTGGGCTCTTCGCCAGATTCAGGCTATTCCAATTGTCCTGAGCGTGGCGAACGCTGGTCAGGATTCACCTTCCTTGTCGGCTCTGTTTGTTACTATCGCCATCCCTTCCGCCAGGAGTCACCGCCCCATGCAACACCAGTGGGATGAAATGCACCGCACCCGCAAACCCACGTTCGTCTTGTGTGGCGAGCCCCAGGGGGATGTGCTCAATCTCTATGTTCACGGTTATTCGGCATTCTTCAACCGTCAGCAACTGGGCAGTTTCAAGGAGCAACTGGCCGGTATCGAAGGGTCGACCAACCTGATGTTGTTCTGGCCGGCGGGGCATTTTCTGGAAAACCTGTTTGCACCGTTCAAGGACGTGCTCGCCTCGCTGCTCGGCGGTGGCGGCCTGGGCGCGGCGACGGTGGGCGTGGGCAAGGCCATTGCCTATTTTCTCGACCATTACAAAAGTGTCGAGGCACGGGTCGATGAAGTGGCCAAGACGTTATTGCCAGAGCTGGCCGGCTACCTGCACGACCAGTCGCTGCCGGTACGGCGTATCAACCTGATCGGCCACTCCCTGGGCGCGCGTATCCTGGTCAAGAGCTTGCTGGCCAGCCCCGAGATTGCTCGCGAACTGCCGCTCGATAACCTGTTGTTGATGGGCGGGGCGATTTGTACATCGAGCCCCTGGGACGATGTGTCGGCGCCGCTCAAGGGGCGGTTGATCAACTGCCACTCCAGCAAGGACTGGGCGCTGGCCATGAAACCCGACACCGAGCGTTGCATTGGCCGCTATGCGATTGACGTAACGCCCGCGCTCAAGTCCAAGGTCACCAATGTGCACCTGGCCAGCTTCGATCATGCCGCCTATTGGCCGCAGTTGAAGACGGTGGTGCAGTACACCGATTTGCTGCAGGAGCGGCGCGGCATGATCCGTGTGGACTCACGCAGCAGTGAAGTGCGTTTTGCCGAAGCGGACGTGGACCTGTACCCGGCATTGGTGCAAGCGCGGCCGGAGGAACTGAAGTTTCTTGCCGAACTGATGGCGCAAAAGCGCAGTGCCGCGATTGATGCCAGTGTGCGCGAGCCGTTGAAACTGGCCATTGAATTGCAGCGCATGGGCGGTGATAGCTTTATGAACCTGGCCCGTGGCCATGGCGTGGGCTATCGCCAGATTGCCGAAGATGTGGCGCAACGCCTGGGCATCAAGTTCGACCAACCACTTGAACACGTGGCGCTGGCAGAGATCGAAGGGCAGGTCGCAGAAACACTGATCGAGCAGTACAAGGACAAACTCAGTCGCGCTGATCGCCAGGCGTTCGAGGCCGAGCTCAAGGCGGCTGCACAGAAAGAGCAGGGGCTGTTCAACCGTTTCGATCTGGGGCGTTCGGCCACCACCGCCTTGAGCGGCACGGCGTTGGCCGGGCTGACCGGGTTTATCCTGCGGCGCGGTGCGGCCACGGCGATTCCGGTGGTGGGCCAGGCGCTGGCTGCGGCGATGTTGCTGGTCAGCGGGGTGCGAGCGTTTTCCGGCCCGGCATATTCGATCACCACCCTGGCGGTACTGGTGATCGGCGTGATTCGCCAGCGCATGGAGCGCGAGGCGCTTAACCAGGAACTGGAGCTGGTGGTGCAAGTGGTGGAAGCGTTTGACCTGCCGCGAGACACGGTGATGCGCACGGTCGCGTCCGACTGATAAGCTGCTGCCCAAGTCTTGTGTATTTGCCTGGAATACCGCGTGAAATTCAGCCTGCCGAAAATCGCTACCGCCCCGTTCTGCCCGCCGGAAGTGGCCGGCTCTGTCGCTGTTGATCCCAAGGCCTCGTTTTTTAAACGGGTGCTGATGTTCGCTGGCCCCGGCCTGTTGATCTCCATCGGCTACATGGACCCCGGCAACTGGGCAACGGCCATTGAAGCCGGTTCACGCTACGGCTACAGCCTGTTGTTTGTGGTGCTGCTGGCCAGCCTGGCGGGGATGGCGGTGCAGTGCCTGTGTTCACGGCTGGGTATCGCCACTGGCAAGGACCTGGCGCAACTGTGCCGTGAGCGCTACAGCCAGCGCTCTGCTCGTACCCAGTGGGTGTTGGCGGAAATCTCCATCATCGCCACAGACCTTGCCGAAGTGCTCGGCTGCGCCCTGGCGTTTCACCTGTTGCTGGGCGTGTCGCTGACCACCGGCATTGTTATCACTGCTTTCGATACGCTGTTGATCCTGGCCCTGCAAAATCGTGGTTTTCGCCGCCTGGAAGCGATCATGCTGGCGCTGGTCGCCACCATCGGCGTGTGCTTTTTCATCGAACTGGTGCTGATCAAACCCTACTGGCCCGACGTGCTCAGTGGCTTCACTCCGTCACTGTCGGCTATCAGCGATGCGGCGCCGTTGTACTTGGCCATCGGTATTCTCGGCGCGACGGTCATGCCTCATAACCTCTACCTGCACACCTCCATCGTGCAGACCCGCCTGATCGGCAAGGACCTGGCGAGCAAACAGGACGCGGTCAAGCTGGCGCGTATCGACACCATCGGCTCCCTGGCCTTGGCGCTGTTGGTCAACGGCGCCATCCTGGTGCTGGCGGCTGCAGCCTTCTACAAGACCGGCCATACCGATGTGGTGGAGATCCAGGACGCCTATCACCTGCTCGATCCCTTGGTCGGCGGTGCTTTCGCCAGCATTCTGTTCGGTATCGCCTTGCTGGCTTCGGGTCAGAGTTCGACCTTTACCGGCACCATTGCCGGCCAAGTGATCATGGAGGGTTACCTCAACCTGCGCATACCCTGCTGGCAGCGCCGCCTGATTACCCGTGGGCTGGCGCTGATCCCGGCGTTTCTAGGTGTATGGCTGATGGGTGATGATGCCATCGGCAAGCTGCTGATTCTCAGCCAGGTGGTCCTGAGCCTGCAGTTGCCCTTTGCGCTGTACCCGCTGATCCGCATGACCGGCGACAAGCAATTGATGGGGCCATTCGTCAACCGGTTACCCACGCGGCTGCTGGCGTGGTTTTTGTTCGCGGTGATCAGTGGGGCGAATGCGTGGTTGATTGGGCAGTGGTTGTTCTGAGCTAGGGTTGAGTCATGTGCTCGTTTTCTCAACACCGCCTTCGAACAGTTTGCGCTCCATCAGGGGGCGGTCACACTCACCGATCCCAATACGGCACCGTCCCAAAACACTCCACGAAATAGTCGATCACCGTGCGCACCTTCAATGAGAGCCTGCGGCTGCCCGGCCACAACGCGGCGATCTGTTGGGGCTCCAGGGTTGTCGCGACCTCATACTCACTCAGCACCGCCTGCAAGGTGCCGGCGCGCAGGCTTTCGCCAATCAGCCAGGACGGAAACACCACCAGGCCCAGGCCTTGTTCGGCGGCGTGGGTGAGTGTGTCGGCGTGGTTGCCAGTGATGGGGCCGCTGACGCTGTAGGGGGTCCAATCGCCTTGGCCGCGGCGGAAGAACCAGCGCTGCTGACCGGTGATGCCTTTGTAGGCCAGGCAGTGGTGGTGGGCCAGTTCGTCGGGGTGGCGCGGCGTGCCATGCTGGGCCAGGTAGGCGGGGCTGGCGGCGATGCGAAAGCGTTGCGGCGCGAAGATGCGCGCCTGCATGCCCGAGTCATTGAGCACGCCGATACGAAACAGCAGGTCGGTGCCGTCTTGCAGCGGGTCGACGAAGGTGTCGGTCTGCTGGATATCCAGTTGCAGCTTCGGGTAGCGCCGGCACAGCCCTCCCAGCCAGGGTGAAAGGTGACGCTGGCCGAACGCCATGGGCGCGTTGATGCGCACCAGACCGCTGGGTTCGCTGTCTTGCTCCTGCAGGGCCTGGTTAGCCGTCTCCAACTGCTCGAGTAGCAAGCGTGCGTGACGGCCCAGCAGGCGGCCAGCTTCGGTGGGGCTGACGGCACGCGTATGGCGGTAGAGCAATTGCTGGCCGACGGCCTGTTCCATCAGTTGAATCTGCCGCGAAATGGAGGAGGGCGCCAGGCTTTCGCGGCGGGCCACTTCGGAAAAGCTGCCCTGGTCCAGCACGGCCACAAACAGGCGTAGCGCCTTGAAACTCAGTTCATTCAAGCCCTGCATCGTCTCTCCAGGCTGTGCGTTTTGCGCAAAGGTGTTGTCCGCATATTCCCATTTATCGCACAACACGGCCACCGGATAATGCGCGCCATGTTTTTCCCTTCTTGATACACGGGTGATGTATGCAGGCACGTTCTACCGAAGGCCTGGCGCAGGCCAGGCCGAGCAATAACCTTTTACGGCTGCTGCTGTTGCCGTTGGTAATTCTGGCGGGCATGGGCCTGTCGGTGGAGGCCGGGTTGCTCGGGCCATTGGGTGCGCAGGTCGGGCATTTGTGGGCGACGTTGAGCATCTTTGGTGTTGGCACGGCGATTCTGTTTTTACTGCTGCTGTTCAGCGGCCCGCAAAAGGGTCCAGCATTCACGCAGCTGCCGCGCTGGCAACTGATCGGCGGGTTTCTGGGGCCGATGTACGTGGTGGTGTTGACCCTGGCCACGCCCCACATCGGCATCGCGATGACCATGATCGCGATCCTCTCGGGCCAGGTGGGCAAGAGTGTGTTGATCGACCACTTCGGCTGGTTCGGCACGGCGCGCAAACGGGTCAATGGCGAGCGCTGGATCGCGTTGGCGTTGATTGTGGCGGCTCTGGTTCTGATTGCACGAGGTTAAGACGATGAATCTGTTTATGTTGTTGGTGGTGGTGATTGCAGCGGGGGCGGTGCTGAGTGTGCAGGCCGCTATCAATGGGCGTCTGGGCCAGACGGTGGGTGTATTGCGCAGCAGTCTGTTGACCTTCGCGGTGGGCGCGCTGACCACGGCGCTGTTGATATTTTTCTTCGAACCGGCCCAGGCCGTCAGCCTGCTGGAGGTGCCAAAGTGGCAATTGACCGGTGCCCTGTTTGGCGTGGTGTACATGATGGTGATGGTCGGCGCGGTGCCTGTGGTCGGCACAGCCGTCGCCACGGTGGCGGTGATTGTCGGGCAACTGGGCATGGGCATGCTGATCGACAACTTTGGCTGGCTGGGCAACCCGGCGATCGAGCTGTCGGGCAGCCGTATCCTCGCCATGCTATTGCTTGCCCTGGCGTTGGTGTTCATGTACCGCAGTAATAGCCGCCGGGCCGACTGACGGCGCTGAACCATGCTTGCTTGCCCAGGGTCACTGCTTAAGGTGCGGCGCTCGCCGCACCGGACGACCATGAAAAAGGAGTCTGACCATGCCAGATCAAACCTGTGCTTGCCCTCACTGCAAATGTGTATTGGGCGCTGACGCAATAATGAAAGACGGCAAGGGCTATTGCTGCCAGGGCTGTGCCGAGCACCATGCTCATGGTGAACCCTGCGCGGCGGCGACGGGTTGCGAATGCGCCAAGTCAGCCCACGGTTGACAGGATTGACCTGCAGGCCCGGCCACCCGGTGCCTGCAGGATGAGTAAAAACAGTTCGTTTGCCGGCGACCAGTCTTTACCATGGTCACCCGACCCGATTGATGTGTACCCGCAATGGCCCTGGCCGCGCCCCCCGACCTCAGTGATCACGCCGTTCCCGTGCAGCCGTTGGCGCGTACCTACCCGCGTGGGTTGTACGTAGAGCCGCACAGTCACGATTGGGGCCAGTTGCTCTACGCGATGAGCGGTGTGATGTGGGTCGAGACGCCCCGCGAAGCGCTGGTGGTGCCGCCCCAGCGTGCGGTGTGGTTGCCACCGGGGGTGGAGCACGGGATCCGCGTGGTCTCCGATTTGCAGATGCGCAATATCTACCTGCGCCCGGCGTTGGCAGCGACGCTGGACAGCCAGGTGCAGGTCATAGAAGTGGGCCGCTTGTTGCGTGAGTTGATCGTGACATTGGTGGAGCAGGGCGATCACGGCGATGCGGCCTATTACGAGGCTGTCGTAGGCCTGGCCCTGTTGGAGTTGCAACGCGCACGGCGCTCGCCTATTCGCATCGCCATGCCGGTGGCGGCTGATCGTCGGCTGATCAATGCGTGCCAGGCCGTCATGACGTCGCCCTCCCTGGACATCCCGTTCGAGCAGCACGCCGAGGCCGCGGGCGCCAGCGTGCGCACCCTGGCGCGGTTGTTCCAGCAGCACCTGGGCATGGGGTTTGCCCAGTGGCGCCGTCAGGTGCAGTTGGCTACGGCGGCGGCGGAGTTGATCCAGGGCCATTCGGTGAGCGGCATAGCGCGCACCCTGGGCTATTCGCCCAGTAGCTTCAGTGACATGTTCCGACGTGAACTGGGAGTATCGCCGTCGCAGTACAGGGGTTGGCCGAAATCCTGAAGCACTTGGCCGATACCCACGGTAGACGCGCCCTAGACTGAGCCCATCAATCAACCGGGCGCAGCGTTCATGAGCTATTTGATTTCCTTGGCCATCGGCCTGTTTGTCGGCGTGATCTACGGCGCGCTGGACTTCCGCTCGCCTGCACCGCCCGCTATCGCACTGGTCGGCCTGATGGGCATGCTGCTCGGCGAAAAGCTCTGGCCCATGGCGCGGCAGTTGGTCAGTGGTTGGTTGTCCTGATCCCTTTTTCCTTCCACGGATGCCCTCTATGAACGCACTGCAATTTACCGACACCGGCGACCTCGCCCACCTGCGCCTAGTGGAGGTGCCCATGCCGGTACCGTCTGCCGGCGAAGTGTTGGTCAAGGTCAACGCGGCGGGCCTGAACCCCAGCGACGTCAAAAACGTGCTTGGCCGTTTCCCCTACACCACGATGCCACGCATCCCTGGGCGTGACTTCGCAGGCGTGGTGGTGGAAGGCCCGCAGGCATTGCTCGGCCAGGAGGTCTGGGGCACCGGTCGTGACCTGGGTTTTTTCGCTGACGGTTCCCATGCCCAATACCTGCGCGTGTCAGCCAAGGGCGTGGCGTACAAACCTACGCACTTGAGCCTTGCCCAGGCGGCCAGCCTCGGTGTGCCCTATACCACCGCCTGGGATGCCCTGGAGCGCAGCGGCGTTGGCAAGGGCACGCGCTTGCTGGTGGTCGGCGCCAACGGCGCGGTCGGCAGTGCGGCGTTGGCGCTGGCGAAGATACGCGGTGCGCAGGTATTGGCGGCCGTGCGCAAGGCCGATCAGCTCGAGATGTTGCAGGCCCAAGGGCTGGAGGCGATTGCCTTGGGCAAGCCGGAGGAATTGGGCGCGCAAGTGCAGGCCGTGTTCAAGGGCGGCGCCGACGTGATCTTTGACACTACCGGTTTCTGGCTGCCTGCCGCGGTGGCGGGGCTGGCACCGTTCGGCCGCATCGCCATCATCGCCGCACCGGTTGACGGCCATGTGCAGTTACCGGCCCTGGCGCTGTACCGTAAGGGCGGGTCGGTGGTGGGGATCAACTCGTTGCTCTATAGCTGCGAACAATGCGCGGTGATGCTTGAGGCGTTTGGGCGCTTCTTTGATGAAGGCCTGTTGCCGCTGCCTACGGGGTTGCGTGAAGTGGCGTTGGTGGAGAGTGTTCAGTGCTATGCAGAAGTGAACAACGGCAGCCCAGACAAAATCATCTTCCTGCCCTGATGGATAGAAATGTGGGAGCGGGCTTGCTGTGGCGAGGGAGCTTGCTCCCGCTCGATAGCGCAGCTGGAGCCGGCTTTTTTGGGGGCGCTACGCACCCCAGCGCAAGCAAGCTTGCTCGCCACAGCAAGCCCGCTCCCAGAGTGTTGATCTTTATTCGGTTTCGGGAACGCCTTTTTCCCACGCCGACCAGTTCTTCACAATCGCTTGGACCAACGGGTTGCCCGTGCGGTACAGGTTTTCCAGCGCCGGTACAAACCCACCCTGGTCCGCATACTTGAGCAGGTTGTCCACTTCGCTGTAGCCAGGGTAAGGCCGGTCAAAGTCGGAACCTGCGCGCACCACGGCCAGACGCTGGATATCCACCAAGCCTTCGCGGCTGGCGCGCAGCAGCGCTTCGTAGGTGGAGTTGTCTTCCTGTTGGGTGGTGCAGTATTCGCCTTTGTTGTCGGTGAGCAACTTGGTCCAGACTTCGGCACGTTCGCTCAACCGGGTACCGGAAAACCAGGTGTTGCCCGCCAGGGTGTCGCAGCGGGTGACTTGCGGCGGCTGGTTGGCCGGGGCGGCGGGGTAGTGTTTGCGCCAAGCGGCGGACTCTGTGCTTTCTGTCAGCTCCACCTTGTGCGACAAGGCAAATGTCTTGGCTTGCAGTTTGGGGTTGAGCTCAAACACTTCGGTCTTGTAGTCCAACGGTGGTTTTTCGTTGGGGCCCTTGGTGTTGATCCCGATATAGCCCGTCGGCCAGTCCTTGGGTGCATCCCGTGAATCCAGCTCCCACTGCGTGCCGAACTCCACCAGGTAATGAGCCCAGGCGGCGGTGCCGATGGTGCCGTGCTTGGGGCTGATACCGGCGATTCCGGCGATCAGGAAGTAACTCTGGCGCAGGTCGAACTTGGGCGACAAGGCCAGGGCCAGGGTAGACGCGGCAGCGTTGGTCTGGCCCATGCCGGTCACCAGCAGGCACACGTCTTGGGTGTTGCAGCGAATCACGGGATATTCGGCGGACAAGCCCGGAACGCGTACTTCTTGTTTAAGCTCGAGGCGGTCGATCCAGGTTTGCGCCTCGGGGGCGAACATGGTGATCAGCATCACCTTGGGTTTGATCGGTGGCGGGTTATCCGCCAGCACCACGTGAGGCAATAGGGCCAGGCCGACGGCCAGCGAGACACGGGTCAATGCGTTCATCTACAGCTCCTTGATCAGAATTGATAGCCCACGCCAGCGTAGTAACCCCAGCCGTCTGAGCGTGCGCGGAAGTTGCCTTCGCCGAAATTCAACTCGCTGCCATCCTCCCAGTTGCCGCCGTTGTGAAAGTAACGGCCGACCAGGGTAAAGCGCAGGTGGGTAAACGAGTACAGCAATACGTTGGTGGCCACCAGGGAGTTGGCGGTGCGCGCCGGGTTGTCCTTGTGCAGGTCCGAGCCGAAATCGTAGTTGGTGAAACCGATGTAGGTCAGCGAGGCGCCGTTGTCGAACTTGCCAATGGGCACGATGTACTTCATCTGCGCTCGGTAGCCGTCCCAGGAATACTCATTGCTGGCGCCGTAGTTTTCCCACTGGTAACGCCCGTAGAAATTGGCCGACAGGTTGACTCGCGAGTGGGTGTCGATATCGGTGCCCAGGCCGCTGTACAGGGTGTTGGCGCGGTTTTCCTTGCGGCTGCCGTGGTCGTAGATCCAGTCAAAGGCCACATACCATTCCTTGAATGGGCCAATTGCCAGGCTGCGTCCTGCGAGGTAGTCGATGGAGATCCGCGGTTCATGCTCCATGAACACCGGCGAGCCATGGTCCCACACACCTTTGTCATTACTGTTACCGATGGTGAGGATCTTCGGCACATCGATATAGCCGTACAACTCAAAGGGGCCCTTGCGCCCGAAGTACTCGTATTCCAGGTAGACGTCATCTTGAGGCTTGGGGCCAAAACTGATGTCTTTGCTGCCAATCAGCGTGAGGTCCTGGTTAAACCACTCGGACAGATACACGCCTTTTTTCGCCGGAGGGTTGGCTTCAGGGCTGAGGGTTTCGCCCTGTGCTGAGTCATCCACGGGCTTTTCCTGCGCCAAAATGGGTGCACTGAGTACTCCCGTAACGGCAGCCAGTAGCAACGAAACGCCAAGACCAGCACGAGGCTTTGAGGTGGGGTGCATTGAAAGTCCTTATTCTTACGCGGTTTAAACCCGATTAGACGGGGAGGAGTGAACTTGGCGGTCAAGTTCGTTCCGCAAACGTTTGCACAGGTTGCACCAACTTGGGTCAATGGCTTGAACTATCTAGAAAAAAGAGCAATTAGCCGACGCTTTGGTCAGGAAAACAGTGGGATTTCTGTCATCCTGATGCGTCACCCCTGTGGAGGAATCTGATGTTCGTACACTACCTGCGTGCCTGGGAGCTGAGTGCCGATGGAGAGCCTATCGTCACACCCGGCAGCCACCTGTTGCCGGTCCGCTGGAAGGGCGTGCCGGCGATGTTGAAAATTGCTCATACCCCTGAGGAAAAACTCGGCGGCCGCCTGCTGAGTTGGTGGGCCGGTGACGGCGCGGCACGGGTGTTCGCCCATGACCACACTGCAGTGTTAATGGAACGCGCCACGGGCCCAGGTTCCTTGATGCGCATGGCCCTCAATGGTCAGGACGACGAAGCCAGCCATATCGCCTGCGCAACCCTGGCCCGGCTGCATGCGCCTCGTGTGTCGCCGCCCGAAGGGTTGGTTGGGCTGGATGAGTGGTTCAGATCCTTGTGGCACGCCGCCGAACAGGAGGGCGGTGCCTTACGCGACTGCGCGGCGACGGCCCGGACATTGCTGGCTGCGCAACAGGAGGTTGTGGTACTGCACGGTGATTGCCATCACGACAATATCCTCGACTTTGGCCCTCGTGGCTGGCTGGCGATCGATCCAAAGCGGGTGATGGGCGAGCGCGGTTACGATTACGCTAATCTGATCTGCAATCCGGACTTGCCGACCAGTAGCGATCCACTGCGTTTCCGCCGCCAGGTTGGGGTTATCGCCCTGGCGGCCGGCCTCTCACGTCCGCGTTTGTTGCAATGGGTGGTGGCTCATGCCGGGTTGTCTGCCGCCTGGTTTCTGGAAGACCAGGAGCGCGAGCGTGCCATGATTGAGTTGCAGGTTGCCCGTCTGGCACAGCAGGCACTGGCTCAAGGGGCGGGCGAGTAAGGCGGCGGGTGATGGGTAACCGGCGTGAATAATTGAAGTGCGGCCTGCCGCCGGTACTCACTCGGCGTCTGGTGCATTTCGATACGAAAGTGGCGATTGAAATTCGACAGGTTGGCGTAGCCCACCTCAAAGCAGATGTCCGCCACTGACATTTGGCTGTGCAACAGCAAGCGGCAGGCACGCTGCACGCGGAACTTGCGCATCAGGTCGATAAAGCCGTGGCCGGTGTTGCGCTTGAAAAACCGCGAAAAGCCGGGTTCGCTCATGTCCAGTTGCCGGGTGATGTCCGACAGGCGTACATCGCCGGTCAGTTCCCGCATCAGGTAGTCGAGCGCCTTGTTGATACGTTCGGCGCTGCGCGCATCCAGCGTCGGTGCATAGCACGGGCTGGCCAGGGTATTGGCCTGTGCAGGCGGTGCGTTCTTCAGGGTGTCGAGCAATTGCAGGAACAGGGCCAGGCGTTGCAGCCCATGGGCGCAGCCGATGGCCTCCATCAGCCGTGCCGCGCTCGTTGCGGTCTCGCCGGTGAATTCGATGCCCCGTCGCGCCCGTGCAAACAGTGACTGTAAATCACCGAGCTCAGGCAGGGTGGTGCGCAGAGCGAGCAGGGCGGCGCCGTCGAATTGCAGCACCACATCACGCCCGTGCAGGTATTCGCCCGGGGCCAGGTCACCGATCCAGTCGTGGGGCAGGCCAGGGCCGATCAGTGCGATATGCCCGGCGCTGAATGCACCGATATAGTCGCCCGCCACCAGCTTGCCACTGCCTTGGCGGATCAGGTGGATTTCGAATTCAGGGTGGTGGTTCCAGCGTGCCAGTTCATAGGGATAGTCATGTTCGAACCAGCGAAAACCATGTTCCGGTTCGGTCAGGATCACCTCAAGCTCGGCAGGGCGATGCTCGAACAGGGTGGCGGGGCTGACGGGCATGGTGCTGCCTCTTGTGGCGGTGCAATTTTCCCAAAATACCCGCACTGGCAATCGCTGCGCTAGCCCTGGTTTCGCCTGAGGCTGATACTTTTTTGATCCTGTGCCTCAAGTTAAAAAAGTATCAGCCTCGCATTCGCCAGCCGTTTGTGAGGCGGCAGGCCAAGCTGCTGTAATCGAGGCTCAACAACAAAGGTCGGCTAGCTGTTCTCGGCGGTGTTCACCGGCTACCGGCAATAACCTTTACAGGACCCCCCATGAAACGACTCGAAGGCAAAAGCGCGCTGATCACTGGATCGGCGCGAGGCATTGGCCGTGCGTTCGCCCAGGCCTACATCGCTGAAGGCGCCACCGTGGCCATCGCCGACATCAACCTGCAACAGGCCCAGGCCACCGCCGCCGAACTGGGGCCCCAGGCTTACGCGGTGTCGATGGATGTCACCGACCAAGCCTCCATCGACGCAGCGATCGCCACAGTGGTGAGCCACGCCGGCAAGCTCGATATCCTGATCAACAACGCCGCCTTGTTCGACCTGGCCCCCATCATCGACATCACCCGCGACAGCTTTGAACGGCTGTTCTCGATCAACGTCGCCGGCACGCTGTTCACTCTGCAGGCCGCAGCCCGACAGATGATCAGCCAAGGGCATGGCGGCAAGATTATCAACATGGCCAGCCAGGCCGGGCGGCGAGGCGAGCCGTTGGTGGCGGTTTATTGTGCGAGCAAGGCGGCGGTGATCAGCCTGACGCAATCGGCGGGGTTGAACCTGATCAAGCAGGGCATCAATGTCAATGCCATCGCCCCCGGTGTGGTGGACGGTGAGCATTGGGATGGGGTGGATGCGCTGTTCGCCAGGCATGAAGGGCTGTCGCCTGGCGAGAAGAAAAAACGCGTAGGGGATGAGGTGCCGTTTGGGCGGATGGGCACGGCTGAAGACCTGACCGGCATGGCGATCTTCCTGGCGTCGACGGACGCCGACTATGTGGTGGCCCAGACCTATAACGTCGATGGCGGCAATTGGATGAACTAGCGGTTGACGCTGACCCAACTGTGGGAGCTGGCTTGCCTGCGATAGCGTTGGTGGATTCACTCCCGTCATTGCAGGCGAGCCAGCTCCCACCTTTGAACTTCAGCGTGCTTGAGAATAGGGTAAGTCAGCAACGCATCGATCCCCGCAGTAAACTGTCCCATACTTCAAGATTTCTACGCTCGCCCGGAGGCGGTCGTACGTGCAGACCACCCGAGAACGACCATGAGCCTTTCGAAAGCCGCCATCGCTTCATTTGACGTCGACGCCCAGAAGAGCTTCACGCCTTTGTGTCCCAACGAGTTGCCAGTGGCCGGTGGCGACGGCATTGGTGCCGAACTCAATTACATGGCCAGTCTCGCCGGCCACCGCATCGGCAGCAAGGACGCCCACACCCCCCACGCACCCTGGGTGGTTGCGCAGCACAGCGAGATGCTGCAACCCACCGGCCTGGCCCATGCCGATGTGACCTGGGTCAGCCACTGCGTGCCGGGTACGGAAGGGTTCACCCTGCTCGATGAATTGCCCACGCCCTATGACTACGACTACTTCATCTGGAAAGGGGTCGAGCCCGACCTGCACCCCTACGGCGCCTGTTACCACGACCTGCACGACAAACTGTCCACCGGCGTCATCGAGTACCTCAAGGCCCACGGCGTGGCCTGCGTGATTGTGGGCGGGCTGGCGCTGGACTATTGCGTCAAGACCACTGCGTTGCAGTTGCTCAAAGCCGGATTGCAAGTGGTCCTGCATTTGCCGGCGTGCCGAGGCATCAGCGAGGAGGGCGGTGTACGGGCTGTCGACGAATTGCTCAAGGCCGGTGCACACGTCAGTCGCACCCGCGAAGAACTGGCCCTGATTGCGCAGGGCTGAGCCTCAACGCTCAATCGACCGACTCCACCGCGCATTCCACTGCGGCCGTGCCTGGTTGACCTGGTCCCAATCAATCGAAATGGCGGTTTGCAGATAACTCTGCATGGCCTCCACCCGCGCGCGGGTTTTGTCGGTGGTGGGTGTGGTCGGGTTCGACGGGATCTGGTCACCTTCTTCCAACGCCGGCGCCTGGGCCTCGGCGGTCAGCAAGAACGCTGCGAGCTTCTGCGCCAGTTCCGGCTGGTCATTGCGGGCGATCACGCATTCGGCCACGTTGAGCACCACGGCACCTTCTTTGGGCTGCGCGTACTCCATCGGTATGCCGAGCAGCTTTTGCGTGGCGACTTGGGTCGGGGTCAGGGGGAAGATCGCGGCCTCGTCGGTTTGGACCATCTCGGAGATCTTCGCGGAGCTGGCAATGTATTCCAGCACGTTGGGGCCCACGGTCGTAGGCCAGGCCTTGAAACCCGGTTCCACATTGGTTTCATCGCCACCCTGGATGCGGTTGAACATCAAGAAGCCATGCAGGCCGAAGGTGGAGGAGGCCAGGGACTGGAACACCACTTTGTCCTTGAAGCGCGGGTCGGCCAGGTCCATCCATGAGGTGGGCGCGGCCCAGCCTTTGTCCTTGAACATCTTGGCGTTGTAGCCAAGGCCGGTGACGCCCAGGGTCACGGCCACGGCTTCGTCCTTGATTCGGGCCTTGGCCGGGATCTGTTCCAGTGGCGGGCTCGGCGCGAGCTTGTCGCACAGGCCCATGGAGATGGCGCGGTACATGATGCCGTCGTCGAGGAACATCACATGCATCTGCGGGTTGGCCTGGTTGGCCTGGACCTTGGCAAGGATGTCCGAGGAGGTGCCGGGTACGATCACGACCTTGACGTTATTGGCCTTTTCGAAGGCGGGCAGCACCTTGTCGGCGTACACCCGTTCCATGGTGCCGCCGTTCATGCCCAAGTACAGCGTAGGGGCGGCATGGGCCGTGCCGGTGAGCAAGGCGATGGACAAGCAGGACAACGCGAGACGTGATTGCATGGGTTTTTCCTCTCAGGCTTGGAAACGACGGATGGAAAACGCTTCGATGGGTTGGCGGCTGGCGCCGTCGCAGACGATCTCTGCCAGGGCTTCACCAACTGCGGGGCCGAGCTGGAACCCGGCGCCGGCAAAGCCGAAGCCGTGGAGCAGGCCGGATTGGGTACTGCTGGGGCCGATCACCGGTTCGTGGTCAGGCAGGTAACCTTCGGTGCCACTCCAGGTGCGAATGGCCTGGGCTCCCTGGAGAAACGGGTAGAGTTCGCCGGCATTGCGCAGGATCTCCAGCACCGCCGCCTGCCCCGGCCGGGCCTGCTGTGGGCCCAAGGCAAAGCCGCGCCCGCCGCCGAGAATGCAATTGCCACGGGCGACTTGCCGAGCATAGATGCCGCCGCCCTCGACGCCGGTGCTGACGGTCATCACTCCCGGCAGTGGCTCGGTGACCAGCATTGCCGGGTGCGCCGAGATAATCGGCACCGGCTCGCCCAATTGCGCGGCGACCTTGCCGGCCCAGGCGCCGCCGCAGTTGAGCAGCCAGGGCGCTTGCAAGTGCAGGCCGTTGGCGCAGTGCACCTGGAACAGTCGGCTGTCGTGCTCGATGCGGATCACCTCGGCTTGCTCGTACACCGCAGCGCCGTGGCGTTGGGCGGCACGGGCAAAGGCTGGGGACACCAGTCGCGGGTTGGCATGCCCATCATCCGGGCACAACGAGGCGCCCACTGCCACGTCGCCCACCCAGGGAAAACGCTTGCGCAACTCGCTGCGGTCCAACAGCTGCAAGCCCAGGCCAAAGCCTCGGGTCTGATCGGCGTAGGCTTGCAGGGCGGAAAAATCCCCGGGGCTGCGCGCCAGCTTCAAATGCCCGGAGCGCACGTATTCACCCTCAATACCAATCAACCCAGGCAGGTCGGCCCACAGTTGGTGAGCGCGCTGGGATAGCGGTAACTGATGCAAGGGCCGCCCCTGGCGCCGCACGCCGCCGTAATTGACGCCGCTTGAGTGCGAGCCACAAAAATCCCGTTCTACCAGTGCCACCCGCTGGCCTTTTTGCGCGAGCATCAAGGCCGCCGAAGCCCCGACGATGCCCCCCCCCAAGACGATGACGTCGATCATGGCTGTACCTGCACGCCAAACGGCAGCGGCTTGATCGGTGCCTGGCCACGCAAGCGCCCGATCTGTGGGAGGTCGCGGCCGCTGCGCTCTGCCACGATTTCCGCCGCCGCCAACCCGCACATCCGTCCCTGGCAGCGGCCCATGCCAACGCGGCAATGGGCTTTGACCCGGTTGATTTCCCAGTGGCCTTCATCTACCACGGCGCGCATCTCGCCGACGCTGACCTCTTCGCAGCGGCACACGACCAGTTCGTCCGGCGCCTGCGCAGCCCAGTGCTCAGGGAAGGGGAACGCGGTTTCCAGGCCCTGGCGAAAGCGCTGGATACGCGCCAACTGCCGCTCCAGTGTAGCCCGACGGTGCGGGTCGACCGCGACGCCGGTATCTTCCAGCAACGCCAGCGCGGCACATTCGCCGGCCATTTGCGCGGCATCGGCGCCCATGATCCCGGCGCCGTCGCCCGCCAGGTACACCGTGTCGACACTGCTGCGCCCGGCGCTGTCACGTTGCGGCAGCCAGGCGCGATTGAGCGGGTTCCAGGCAAACTCACAGCCGAGCAGATCGGCCAATTGCGTTTCGCTGCGCAGGGCGTGGGCGAAGGCCACCGCATCGCAGGGCAGGGTCTGTTCGCCCCAGCGAATACCACGTACCCGTTGGTCGCCGTCGATCTGCTTGAGCATTGCGCCCTGATACACGGCAATCCCGTGGGCGGTCAGCCAGGCGCGGTAATACATGCCCTTGGCCAGGGTCGCCGGTTGCCTGAGCAGCGCCGGCAAGGCCCGGCATTGGGCGCTCAGCGGCGCACTGTCGAGCACCGCCAGCACGTTAGCACCGGCCCTTGCGTATTGGTAAGCGACTAAATAGAGCAACGGCCCTGAGCCACAAAACACCACGCGTTCGCCAATCGCGCAACCTTGGTACTTCAAGGCGATTTGCGCCGCGCCCAGGCTGTAGACACCGGGCAATGTCCAGCCCGGCACAGGCAGGATGCGGTCGGTGGCGCCGGTGGCGACTATCACCTGCGCGTATTCGAGGCTGTCGGCGCGCCCGTTATTGAGCATGTCCAGGCGACCGTCCTCGGCATTCCATACCAAGGTATCGGGCCGATAGTCGATCAAGGCTGCCAATTCATCCATGGTGCGGTGCACGGCTTGGGCCTTGCGCGCTTCAAACCCGTAGATCTGCCTGGCAGTGCGTTGAAACCCTGGAGGTTGGCGCCGATAAATCTGCCCGCCACCGCGCGGGCTCTCATCCACCAGGCAAGGTGTAATGCCATGGTCGAGCAACGTGCGCGCCGCGCTGATCCCCGCCGGGCCTGCACCCACAATCACCACCGGCTTCATGGCTGGCGCCCCGGGTCACGGCTGATCGCCTGGCCGTCTTCAAGCAGGGTCGAACAGGCGCGCACCCGCCGCCCGTCGGCCAGCCGCACCCAACAATCCTGGCACGCGCCCATCAGGCAAAACCCGGCGCGGCGCTCGGCACTGAAATCGCTGCCGCGCAGGTGCTCGGCACAGGTCAGCATGGCGGTCAGCAGGGTGTCGCCGAGCAACCCCGTGGCGGGTTGGCCGTCGAGGGTGAAGGCCAGGGCAGGGCGTTGGGTTTCGCTCAGTCGCTTGAACAAGGCCATCAGTGTTTCCCCACCAGCACGCGGTCCAGGCCGTAGACCCGGTCGAGCACAATCATGGTCGCTGCCGTCAGTGCGATGACCAGCGCCGACACGGCCGCCATCATCGGGTCGATGGACTCGGTGGCGTACACATACATGCGCACCGGCAAGGTTTGCGTGGCCGGCGAGCTGACGAAAATCGACAGGGTCACTTCATCGAAACTGTTGATGAACGCCAGCAACCACCCACCGGCCACGCCAGGCAAAATCATTGGCAGGGTGATCTGCCGGAACAGCGTAAAGCGCCCGGCCCCGAGTGATTCGGCGGCCTGCTCGGCACTGCGATCAATGCCGATGGCCGCCGCCAATACCAGGCGCAACACGTAGGGGGTGATGATCACCACGTGCGCAAGCATCAGCCAGGTAAAGCTGCCGTTTACGCCCATCAGCGCAAACAGGCGCAGCATGGCCACCCCCAGCACCAAGTGCGGAATGATGATGGGCGACAGGAACAGCGCGCTGAAGAAATCGCGCCCCGGGAACGAATAGCGACTGATCGCCAGGGCCGCCGGCACCGCAATCAGGGTCGCCAGGGTGGCGGCGGTGAAGGCCAGGATCAGGCTGTTGTAGAACGCCTGGATAAAGTCAGCGCGTTCGAACACTGCGCGAAACCAGCGCAGGGAGAAGCCCGACGTGGGCAGGCTCAAAGTGTTCTCTGGCGTGAACGCCACCAGGCACACCACCACCAGCGGCGCCATCATGAACAGCACCACCACCGCATGAAAGCCGAGGGCCAAAGGACCGTTTCTGGACATGTGCTTAAACCCCCAGGGACTTTTTGTAGCGGCCTTCGACCATGCGGTTCCAGCTCAGCATGATCAGCAGATTGACCAACAGCAGCGCCACCGCGAGGGTCGCGCCCATGGGCCAGTTGAGTTCCGAGAGGTACTGGTCGTACACCACGGTGGCGACCATCTTCAGGCGCCGCCCACCCAGCAGGCCGGGGATCGCAAAGGAACTGGCGGCCAGGCCGAACACGATCAAGGTGCCGGACAGCACACCGGGCATCACTTGGGGCAGCACGATCTTGCGCATCACCGTGACTTGGCTGGCGCCCAGGGACAACGCCGCCTGTTCGGCCGACGGATCGAGCTTTTGCAGGGAGGTCCACACCGGGATGATCATGAACGGCAGCATCACGTGCACCAAGGCAATGATCACGGCGAACGGCGTATAGAGAAGCTTCATCGGGCGCCCGCCGAGGGCCTGGATCACCTGGTTGACCAGGCCGTCGGCGCCGAGCAGCAGGCTCCAGCCAAACGCACGTACCACCACTGAAATCAGCAGAGGTGTGAGGATCACTATCAGGAAAATCGAGCGCCACGGCGTGCCCATGCGGCTGAGGATGTAAGCCTCCGGCACGCCGATCACCACGCACAGTAGCGTCACCAGGGCACTGATCCAGAACGTGCGCCAGAAAATCTCGTAGAAGTAGGCGTCGCTCAACAGCGCCCAGTAATGGGCCAGGGTCCACTCATCGGCCTTTACGCCTACTTGGTAGTCGAACACATTGAACGACAGCACCAGGGTCAAGCCCAGCGGCACGATCAGCAGCCCGGCAAACAGCACCAGCGCTGGCAGCGAGAGCAGGTAACCGCGACTCATGGGTGCACCTCATCGGCGGCCAGTACCCGCAGCAAATCGGCCTGCCATTGCAGGCCCACTGCCGCGCCGCTAGCCAAAGGTGCGCTGCCGTCGTTACTGCGCACCACGGTGATTTCGCCCAGGGCGGTCTGGACGCGGTACAGCCATTGGCTGCCGAAAAAGTAGCGGTCCAGCACTTTGCCTTGCACGCGCCCGGTGCCAGGGTCCACCAGTTGGATTTTTTCCGGGCGCAGGCTCAGGGTCAGCTTGCCTGCGCTGCCGTCGTGGCGTACTTGGGGGGCGCCGAGCGCGTCGTAGTCGCCAGCCAGCAGGTTGGCCTTGCCGACGAAGTCTGAGATAAACCGCGTGCGCGGGTGCTCATAGAGCTTGTACGGCGCATCGATCTGAGTCACACGCCCGGCCTGCATTACCACCACGCGGTCGCTGATGGACAGGGCTTCGGCCTGGTCATGGGTGACCATCAGGGTGGTGATGCCCACCGCGCACTGGATACGACGGATTTCAAATTGCATCTCTTCGCGCAGGTTGGCGTCGAGGTTGGATAGCGGCTCATCGAGCAACAACACCGGCGGTTCGATCACTAGCGCACGGGCCAGGGCCACGCGCTGGCGCTGGCCGCCGGACAGCTCACGAGGGTAGCGTTGCGCATGTTGGGCCAGGCGCACCAGCTCCAGCACGGTATTGACGCGGGTGGCGATATCGGCCGCAGGCACCTTGCGCATCTTCAGGCCGAAGGCCACGTTGTCGCGCACACTCATATGCGGGAACAGCGCGTAGCTCTGGAACACCACGCCCAGGCCACGGCTGGCGGGCTTGGCGTGGGTAATGTCGCGACCGTCGAGCAGGATCTGGCCGCCGCTCACGTCGACGAAACCGGCGATCATTTGTAGGGTGGTGGTCTTGCCACAGCCTGAAGGGCCGAGCAGGGAAACGAACTCGCCTTGTTCCACCGCCAGATCAGTGGCGACCACCGCATCGACGGCGCCATAGCGTTTGCTCAAGGCTTTGAGTTGGAGAAATGCCATGTTTGCGTTCCACCTTTATTCAGTCGCGTCTAAACGCGCTTTCTTGTTTTGGGCAGATGCGAAAAGTGCGGTGCCGGTGCGTTGGCGCTCGATCTCAAGTCGGCTGCCGGTTGTTGTTCATTTCGCCCCTGTGGACGCAGATTAGGACGGAGACTAGGATGGGCGGAAGCTGAAATTTCACTCAACGGACTACTATTTTGCGATTTATTCATTGATCAGAATTATTAACGAGATTAGGTGTTATGGATTCCACTGAGCGAAATGACGGCGGCAAAGAAGTTGGTGCGGGCAGCGTCTCCCGGTTGTTTGCTGTGCTGCGAACCCTTGGGCAGGTACCCGAGGGCGGCGAGCGGGTCACCCAGCTCGCCCAACAGGTGGGCTTGTCCCAGCCCACCACCCATCGTCTGCTGCGCAGCCTGATGGACGAAGGCATGGTTGAGCAGGATGCACGCAGCAAGCGCTATCGCCTGAGCCTGGAGTTTTTCGCGTTGGCGGCCAACGCGGGCAAGACCGGCAACCTGCGCGACCTGGTGCGCCCCAGCCTGTTGCGCCTGAGCGCTTCGCTGGGGGACTCGCTGTTCTTGCTGGCGCGCAGCGGCTTCGACGCCATTTGCCTGGACCGCAGCGAGGGGCCGTATCCGATCCGTACCTTCACCGGCGATATCGGTGGGCGCGTGGCCTTGGGTGTGGGGCAGGGCAGCCTGGCGATCCTGGCGTTTCTGCCGGAAGAAGAGCGCGAGACGGTAATCCGCTACAACCTGCCACGGCTCAAGGACTTCCACCTGTACGACGAAGTGCTGTTGCGCTCCGAAGTGGAGAACGTGCGCAAGCTGGGTTATGCGGCACGCAACACCGGTGTGCTGGAAGGCATGGCAGGGCTGGCGGTGCCCATCCTCAACCGCGACGGGTATGCGGTCGCGGCGTTGAGCGTGGCGACCATCAGCGACCGCCTGGGGCCGAGCCGCTTGCCGATGGTGGTGGAGTTGTTGAAGCGCGAGGCGGCGGCCATCGGGCCGCGGCTCAATCCGTTTGACCCGACGTTGCGCAGGCCGTCGCAGACCTTTGGGGGTTAACACGGGCCTTCACAACAGCATATTGGATCCAGTTACGGTATAACCCTGAGACGCTTTCGTGATTCGAGGCCCCGTTTTTCATGCAAAACCCTTTGCAACGTCCGCTGTGGCAAATCTACCTGTTGTTCCTGGCACCGATGGTGCTGTCCAATTTCCTGCAAAGCTTTTCCGGCACCCTCAACGGCATTTACGTTGGCCAGATGCTGGGCACCCAGGCATTGGCCGCGGTGTCGGGGATGTTTCCCATCGTGTTTTTCTTTATCGCCCTGGTGATCGGCCTGGGGGCGGGCGCCTCGGTATTGATCGGCCAGGCATGGGGCGCCCAGGAGACCGGAATGGTCAAGGTGATTACCGGTGCCACCCTGACCCTGGGCGCGTTGGTGGGCCTGGTGGCCGCTGTGCTGGGCAGCCTGTTCGCGCGCCCGGCATTGCAGGCGTTGGGCACGCCGGTGGATGTGCTCGACGATGCCGTGGGCTACGCCCAGATGATGATGTTGATCATGCCGTTGCTGCTGGTGTTCATCCTCTATACCCAACTGTTGCGTGGGGTCAGCGACACGATTTCGCCGTTGCTGGCATTGATGGTCTCAACCCTGGTGGGCTTGCTGCTGACGCCTGCGCTGATTCGCGGCTGGATCGGCCTGCCGCCCATGGGCATCCAGAGTGCGGTGTATGCCGGGCTGGTGGGTAACGCTTTGGCGATGCTGTTTCTGGTCCTGCGCCTGCGCCACAAAAACCACGTGATGGCGCCAGACCGCGAGCTGCTTGCCGCCTTGCGCCTGGACCGCGTCGTCCTCGGCAAAGTCCTGCGCATCGGCCTGCCGACGGGCTTGCAGATGGTGGTGCTATCGCTGTCGGAGCTGGTCATCCTGGCCCTGGTCAACGGCCACGGTTCCCAGGCCACGGCGGCCTATGGCGCGGTGACGCAGATCGTCAACTATGTGCAGTTCCCGGCGCTGTCGATTGCCATCACCGCCTCGATCCTCGGCGCCCAGGCGATTGGCGCCGGGCGCCTGGAGCGTATCGGGCCGATCCTGCGCACGGGGCTTGTGATCAACCTGTGCCTCACCGGTGGCTTGATCGTGCTCGGCTATGGGCTGTCCCACTGGTTGCTGGGCCTGTTCATCACCGACGACAGCGCACGGGTACGGGCCGAACACCTGCTGCACATCATGCTCTGGAGCATTCTGGTATTCGGCTTCCAGGCGGTGATCGGCGGCATCATGCGCGCCAGCGGCGTGGTGCTGATGCCGGTGGCGATCTCGATCTTCTGCGTGCTTGGCGTGGAACTGCCAATGGCCTATCTGTTCAACGCCCACTTCGGATTGGAAGGAGTGTGGATGGCATTTCCGGTGACCTACCTGGCGATGCTGGTGTTGCAGATCGCCTATTACCGCCTGGTGTGGCGGCATAAGCAGATCAAACGGTTGGTGTGAGGCTCAGCCCCTGCAGGAGCAGCTCCAGGCCTTGCAAGCCTTCCTCCAGTCGTGTGCCCGGGTGTTCATCCCGGGCAATCCACAACGCGGTATTGACCAGGCTGCCGTTGATCAACTGCGCCAGTGCGTGACTGGGTGCCGTAGGCATCAGGCCCGCTTGCATCAGGGCCTCCAGCAATTGACGCAAGGACTCCACGCAGTGTTGTTGGGAGCCGGTGTCGCCCAGTACCGCCGGTGCATCCTGCAATACAATGCGCTGGATTTCCGGGTCCTGGGCCATGCGCAGATAGGCCCGGCAGCGCTCGCAAAAACCACTCCAAGGCTCTACGGCCTGCTCCGAGATGCGTTGCAAGCGCGCGTCCATCTCGCTGTCGAGTTGAGCGACCACCGCCGCCAGCAGCCCTTTTTTGTCACCAAAGTGGTGATACAGCGCACCGCGCGTCAGGCCGGCGCGGGCAGTGAAGTCATCCATCGAGGTATTGGCATAGCCTTGGGTGGCGAAGGCCCGGCGCGCGCTCGCTATCAGGCGGGCGCGGGTGTCTTCGATCATTTCAGCTCGGGCTCGGCTCATGGGCGTCTCTTGGCTAAGTGATTGACATACGCTGCGTATGCGAAGCATGATTTGCCACATACGCGCCGTATGTATTCTGCCCTGATGGTTTCAGATAGCAAGCCCAGGGCGTCGAGCAAGAGGTCAAGCAGGATGGCAAACCCCTACGCTGAATTATTCCAGGTCCCTGGTGCCCGGGCCTTTGTGCTCGCTGGCATGCTGGCACGCATGCCGATATCCATGACCGGCATCGGCCTGATCACCATGCTGTCCCAGGTGCATGGCGGCTATGGTCTGGCCGGTTCGGTGGCGGCAGTGTTTGCCCTGGCCACGGCGATTTGCGCGCCGCAAGTGTCACGTTGGGTGGACCGCTACAGCCAGGGCAGGGTGCTGCCGATTGCCGCGCTGATCGGCGGCGGGGCGCTATTGATGTTGCTGCTGTGTACGCGGTTGCAGGCGCCGAATTGGACGCTGTTTCTGTTCGCCGCGCTGGCGGGCTGCATGCCCAATATGTCGGCCATGGTGCGAGCGCGCTGGACCGAGTTGTACCGTGGCCAGCCCAGGCTGCAAACCGCGTTTGCCCTGGAGTCGGTACTTGATGAGGTGTGCTTCATCATCGGCCCGCCCATTTCGGTGGGGTTGAGCGTGGCGGTGTTCCCAGAAGCCGGGCCCCTGGTGGCGGCGTTGTTGCTGGCGGTGGGCGTCACCACCTTTGTGCTGCAACGGCAAACCGAGCCACCGGTACACGCGCATCAGGGAGCACACGGTCGCTGGCTGATTGCGTCGCCGTCGGTATTGATCCTGATGATTTTGCTGCTGGCCATGGGCGTGATCGTCGGCGTGGTGGATGTGGTCAGCGTGGCTTTCGCCCAGCATCAAGGCCAGCCGGCGGCGGCGAGTATCGTGCTGTCGGTGTATGCCATTGGTTCGTGCCTGGCCGGGTTGGCCTTCGGTGCCCTCAAGCTCAAGGCACCGTTGCCACGCCAGTTCCTGTACTGCGGCGTAGCCACGGCGTTGACCACCTTGCCCTTGCTGCTGGTGAGCAATATTCCCGGTTTGGCCGCTGCAATCTTTATCTCCGGGCTGTTCTTTGCGCCCACCTTGATTGTGTCGATGGCCATGGTGGAGCAGATCGTCCCGGCCAGCCGCCTTACCGAAGGCATGACCTGGCTGATCACCGGCCTGAGCATCGGCGTGGCCATTGGCGCCGCCAGTTCGGGATGGATGATCGACCACTGTGGCGCCACCAGCGGTTTTTGGGTGGCGCTGGCGGCGGGGACGGTGGTAGCGGGCTCGGCGGTATTGGGTTACCGGCGATTAGGATGAAGGATGGCCTTTGCACGTTTGCTTGAGCAGGTCATTCACGGCTTCGCGAAAGGCCACTTCCAACGCGGGTTCGGTTTGGCCTTCATAACTCACCAGCGCGCTGATGTACAAAAGCCTGCCGAACAGGCAATTGTCGTCAGCGCTGTATTCAATTGAGCCGTTATAGCCCTTGTAGTGCAGTTGGCGATTCATTCCGCTGATTTCCCTCGTGTAGACGCGTGGATAACCTGACCTCGGCAAGCCTGGAGCGCACGCATCGCTCCCCATAATGGTGGCGTACTGACTTTGCGTAGGACGCTTCCCGCCAGCCCGTATTCCCCGCGGACAACCGCCCCCCATCCCCTCGCTAATTTTTCCCCGCCCGGTTCGTTTTATAGGGACGACGTGCCTTTGTGCTTCCCGCCTATTGCCCCGGATTCCAAGAAATGAATGCTGAAGACTCCTTGAAACTTGCTCGCCGGTTTATCGGGCTGCCCCTGGAAAAGCGCCAACTGTTCCTGCAAGCCTTGCAGAAAGAAGGCGTGGATTTTTCAAGGTTTCCGATTCCGGCAGGGGTGGAGGTGGAGGACCGCCAGGCGCTGTCCTACGCGCAGCAGCGCATGTGGTTTCTATGGCAGTTGGACCCGGCCAGCGGCGCCTACAATTTGCCCGGCGCAGTGCGCCTGAGGGGGGCGCTGAGCCTGCCAGCGCTGGAGCAAGTGTTCGCCAGCCTGGTGGCGCGTCACGAAACCTTGCGCACGGTGTTCCAACGCCAGGCCGATGAGCGGCTGGCGCAGGTGGCGGTGGAGCCGTCGGTGACCGTCGAGCACCTGGACTTCACGGCCCTGGCCTTTGATGCACGGGAGCAGGCCGTCAACGCCGCCGCCACCCGTCAATCGCTGTTGCCGTTCGACCTGGAACACGGGCCGCTGCTGCGCGTGCAACTGCTCAAGCTTGCCGAGCAGGAACACGTGCTGCTGCTGACCCTGCACCACATCGTCTCCGACGGTTGGTCGATGAATGTGCTGATCGACGAATTCATCCGTTGCTATGACGCCCATGAGCGCAACGAAGCGCCCCAACTGCCGGCGCTGCCCATCCAGTACAGCGACTACGCCCTGTGGCAGCGCCGCTGGCTGGAAGCGGGCGAGCAGGCCCGCCAGTTGGAGTACTGGCAGGCTCGCCTGGGCGATGAACATCCGGTTCTGGAGCTGCCCACCGACCACCCGCGCCCGGCCATGCCCAGCTACCAAGGCACACGGCACAACTTCGCGATTGAGCCGGCACTGGTCGCGCAACTGCGCAGCTGCGCGCAAAAACACAACGTCACCCTGTTCATGCTGCTGCTCGGTGCCTTCAATGTGCTGTTGCACCGCTATACCGGCCAGGGCGACATTCGCGTCGGTGTGCCGATTGCCAATCGCAATCGCACCGAAGTCGAGGGGCTGATCGGTTTCTTCGTCAACACCCAAGTGTTGCGCACCGAACTGACCGGGCAAACGCGGGTTGCCGAGTTGCTGCAAGGTATCAAGGAGCATGCCCTGGGCGCCCAGGCCCATCAGGAATTACCCTTCGAACGGCTGGTGGAAGCGCTGAAAATCGAGCGCAGCCTGAGCCACACGCCGCTGTTCCAGGTGATGTATAACCATCAGCCGGTAGTCGCCGACATCGCCTCGGTCAGCACCGCATCGGGGCTGGAATTGGCCCTGGTGGAATGGCAAGGCCGCACCACCCAGTTCGACCTGACCCTGGACACCTATGAAAAGTCCGGCACCCTGCATGCCGCGCTGACCTACGCCAATGACTTGTTCGATACGCCCACCATCGAGCGCATGGCCCGGCATTGGATCAGCCTGTTGCAAGCCATGGTGCTCGATGGCGAACAGCGCATTGGCGAATTGCCCATGCTTGACGCGGCTGAACAGCAACGGCTGGTCCACATCTGGAACCAGACCGCCGAGGCGTACCCGACCGAGCGCGGGATTCATCACCTGATCGAAGACCAGGCGCGGCGCAGCCCCGATGCACCGGCACTGGTGTTCGTTACCACCACCTTGACCTACGCCCAGCTGGATGCGCGCGCCAACCAGTTGGCACATGCCCTGGGCGAGCAGGGCGTGGGGCCCGACGTGCTGGTAGGTATCTGCATCGAGCGCTCCATCGAAATGGTGGTTGGCCTGCTGGCGATTCTCAAGGCCGGTGGCGCCTACGTGCCCCTCGACCCTGAGTACCCCCGGGAACGCCTGGCCTACATGATCGAAGACAGTGGCATTCAGTTGCTGCTCAGCCAGCAAAGCCTGCTGGCGTCGCTGCCCGTCGCCGGTATCCAGGTAATTGCCCTGGACCAGCCGGCGCTATGGCTCGACGGCTACAGCAGCGATTCACCGAACGTGGCCTTGCATGCCCTCAACCTGGCCTACGTGATCTACACCTCGGGCTCCACCGGCAAGCCCAAAGGCGCCGGCAATAGCCATCGCGCCTTGGTCAACCGCTTGAGCTGGATGCAACAGGCGTATGGCCTGGGCGCCAATGACGCGGTGTTGCAGAAAACCCCGTTCAGCTTTGACGTGTCGGTGTGGGAGTTCTTCTGGCCGCTGATGACCGGCGCCCGCCTGGTGGTCGCAGCGCCTGGCGAACACCGTGAACCGACGCGCCTGATTGACACCATTGGCCGACACGCCATCACCACCTTGCACTTCGTGCCGTCGATGTTGCAGGCGTTTATCCATGAACCGGGCGTACAGGCGTGCGCAAGCCTCACGCGCATTGTGTGCAGCGGCGAAGCCTTGCCCCTGGACGCGCAACAGCAAGTGTTCGCCAAGTTGCCCGCTGCGGCGCTGTACAACCTCTATGGCCCGACCGAGGCGGCCATCGACGTCACGCACTGGACCTGCATTGACGAAGGCGCCGATGGCGTGCCCATCGGCCGCCCCATCGCCAATCTCGGCACCTACGTGCTGGACGCGCAACTCAACCCGGTGCCGGCCGGCGTCAGTGGCGAACTCTACCTGGGCGGCGTCGGCCTGGCGCGCAGTTACCATCGGCGCCCGGCGCTCACCGCCGAACGTTTTGTACCCAGCCCCTTTGTGACAGGCGAACGCCTGTATCGCACCGGTGACCGCGTGCGCCAACGTGCCGATGGGGTAATCGAATACCTCGGCCGTCTCGATCATCAGGTCAAGTTGCGCGGCTTGCGTATCGAGCTGGGCGAAATCGAAGCACGCCTGATGCAGCATCCACACGTGCGCGAAGCCGTGGTACTGGTACAGGGCGGCAAGCAGTTGATCGCCTATCTGGTGCACGCAGGCGAGGCGCCAGCGGATCTCAAGGCCTGGTTGCTCGGCAGCTTGCCGGAATACATGGTGCCGACGCATTTCATTGCGCTGCCCCAGCTGCCGGTGACCGCCAACGGCAAGCTCGACCGCAAGGCGTTGCCACTGCCGGATGCGGCGCAGCAGCAGGCATTTGTCGCCCCCCAAGGCGACCTGCAAACAGCCCTGGCTGCCATCTGGAGCGACGTGCTGGGCGTTGAGCAGGTCGGCCAGGACGATAACTTCTTCGAGCTGGGCGGCGATTCGATCATCTCCATCCAGGTGGTCAGCCGCGCCCGTCAGGCCGGCATTCGCCTGAGCCCGCGTGACCTGTTCCAGTACCAGAGCATCCGCAGCCTGGCTCTGGTGGCGCGCTTCGATCAGGTCAGCGTGATAGACCAGGGCCCGGTCAGTGGCGAGGTCATGCTGACGCCCGTCCAACGCAGTTTTTTCGACCAGGCGATCCCGTCGCGGCATCACTGGAATCAATCCTTGTTGCTGGTGCCCGGCGAGGTGCTTGAGCCTGCACGGTTGGAGGCCGCGCTGGCGCGGTTGATCCAGCATCACGACGCTTTGCGCCTGCGCTTTGTGCAGCAGGCTGGCGGCTGGCAGCAGAGCCATGCTGCCTATGTCAGCGAACCGCTGTTGTGGCAATGCCAGGCCGGCACCGACGCTGAACTGGCGGCGCTGTGTGATGAAGCCCAGCGCAGCCTTGACCTTGCCCAAGGTCCACTGCTGCGCGCCGCGTTGGTGAGCATGGCCGATGGCAGCCAGCGTGTGCTGTTGGTGATCCATCACTTGGTGGTGGATGGTGTGTCCTGGCGCATCCTGCTCGAAGACCTGCAACAGGCCTACCGCGAACAGGTGCTGCCGGCAAAAACCAGTGCCTACCAGCGCTGGGCGCAACAGTTGCACCGCCACGCGCAGACCGTCGAGGAGCAACTGCCGTACTGGCAAGCCCAATCCATCGACGCCGAGCTGCCGTGTGATCACCCCGAAGGCGGCCTGCAAAACCGCCTGGGTGCCAAGCTGGAAACACGCCTCGACGCCGAGCACACCCGCCGACTGCTGCAAGACGCGCCAGCGGCCTATCGCACCCAGGTCAACGACCTGCTGTTGACCGCCCTGGCGCGGGTAATCAGCCGTTGGAGCGAGCAACCTGCTGCGCTCATTCAATTGGAAGGCCATGGTCGCGAAGACCTCTTCGACGACATCGACCTGAGCCGCACCGTCGGCTGGTTCACCAGCCTGTACCCGGTGCGCCTGCGCGCCGAAGGCGAGTTGCCCGAGGCGATCAAGGCGGTCAAGGAACAACTGCGCGCCGTGCCCGACAAAGGCCTGGGCTACGGCCTGCTGCGCTACCTGGGCGCGCCACACGCGCAGGAAAGCCTGGCGAACCTTACCGCGCCGCGCATCACCTTCAACTACCTGGGCCAGTTCGACCGTCAGTTCAACGAGTCGGCACTGTTCGTGCCGGCCAGTCAGGGCAGTGGCCAGGCCCAGGATCCGGAGGCACCGCTGGCCAACTGGCTGACGCTGGAGGGTCAGGTGTATGGCGGCGAGCTGTCATTGCAATGGGGGTTCAGCCGGGAGATGTTCGAGGCGGCAACTGTTCAAGGTCTGGCGGACGAGTACGCAGCCGAACTCAGGGCGCTGATCGAGCATTGTTGTGCCACGCCGGCAGGCCAGGTGAGCCCGTCGGATTTCCCGCTGGCACGCCTCACCCAGCAGCAACTGGATGCCATGCCCGTGGCCGGGCCGGCGATTGCCGACCTTTATCCGCTGTCGCCGATGCAGCAAGGCATGCTGTTCCACACCCTGTTGGAACCTGAGGCCCAGTCCTACATCAACCAGTTACGCCTCGACATCGAGGGCCTTGATTTGCTCGCCTTCGGGCGTGCCTGGCAGGCTGCGCTGGATCGTCACGACATCCTGCGCAGCAGCTTCCATTGGCTGGGCCTGAACAGTGCTCATCAGCTGATCCAGCGCCAGGTCGACCTGCAACTGCAAGTGATCGAAGACCCCGACGCTGATTTCGACACCCTGGCCCAGGCCGAACGCGAACGCGGTTTTGCCCTGAATGCCGCGCCGCTGTTTCGCCTGACGCTGGTGCGCGGTGCTGGTGCGGCCTGGCACTTTATCTTCACCAGCCACCACATCCTCATGGACGGCTGGAGTAACGCGCAGTTGCTCGGTGAAGTCATCGCTCACTATGCGGGGCAGGCAGTGCCGGCGCCGCTCGGGCAGTTCCGCGATTACCTCGCCTGGCTGCAACAACAATCCTCGGGCGAAGCGTTCTGGAAAAACGCCCTGGCGGCATTGCCGGCGCCGACCCTGCTGGCGCAAGCGTTGCGCAAGCCGGTGGACGCGGTTGGCATGGCTGACCATCACGTGGCACTGGACAGCGACTTTACCCGCCGCCTCGCTGAGTTCGCACGCCAGCACAAAGTCACCCTCAATACCCTGTTGCAAGGGGCCTGGAGCCTACTGCTGCAGCGTTACACCGGCCAGGACTGCGTTGCTTTTGGTGCCACCGTAGCCGGGCGTTCCGCACCGCTGCCGGGGATCGAGCAGCAACTGGGCCTGTTCATCAACACCTTGCCGATCGTCAGCGCAGCCTCGCCAGCCCAGTCGGCCGCGACGTGGCTCAGCGAACTGCAAGCGCTCAACCTCAGCCTGCGCGACCATGAACATGTGCCGCTCTACGACATCCAGGGCTGGGCCGGCCAGCAAGGCGCGCTGTTCGACACCTTGCTGGTGTTCGAAAACTTCCCGGTCGCCGAGGCGCTCAAGCAAGGCGCACCGGCCGGCCTGACCTTCGGTCACCTGTACAACCATGAGCGCACGCACTATCCATTGACCGTGGGCATCGAACTGGGCGCCTGCCTGCGCCTGGAGTTCAGCTATGACCGTGCCCAATTCAGCGAGGCGCACGTGGCGCAGCTGAGCGCCAACTTGCAACACCTGCTGGCGCAATTGCTCGCAGACGCTCACATGCCGCTGGGCAACCTGCGCCTTCTCGACGCCCCTGCGCAACGGCAGATGCTCGCTCTGAGCCGCTCAGCCGCAGCGCCCCAGGCCAACGAACGCGTGCATCAGCGTATCGCAGCCCAGGCCGAGGCGACGCCAGACGCCCTGGCTGTACAGGCCGGTGACGCCAACTTGAGCTACGCCCAGTTGAACCAGCGCGCCAACCGCCTGGCCCATCGCCTGTTGGCGCTGGGTGTCGGCCCCGGCCAACGGGTGGGCCTGGCTTCGCGGCGCGGCCCGCAGTTGATCGTCAGTCTGCTGGCAGTGCTCAAAAGTGGGGCGGCCTACGTACCGCTGGACCCTAAATACCCGGCGGAACGTTTGGCCTACATGCTCGCCGACAGCCGCCTGGACGTGCTGCTCAGCGAAACCGGCTTGCTCGCCGACTTGCCTTTGCCCCGCGGCCTGACCCGCATGGATTTCAGCGTCAGTGGCGACGAACTGACCGGCTACCCGACGACCAATCCGCCTAATTACGCGGCGGCGGCTGACTTGGCCTATGTGATCTACACCTCTGGCTCCACCGGCCAGCCCAAAGGCGTGGCCATCGACCATGCCGCCCTTGGCCAGTTCTGTGACAGTGCCACGCTGTACAGCCGACTGAGCGCCGAAGACCGCGTGTTGCAGTTTGCGACCTTCAGTTTCGATGGTTTTGTCGAACAGTGCTTCCCGCCCCTGTGTGCGGGCGCGGCGCTGGTCATGCGTGGCGACGAACTCTGGGATGCCGGCCAACTGGCGCAAGAGATTGTCGAGCAGGGCGTGACCCTGGCCGATCTGCCCGCCGCCTACTGGTACCTGTTGGCGCAAGAGTGCGCCGAGCACCGTCGCTCCCTGGGCAAGCTGCGCCAGGTACATGTGGGGGGTGAAGCCATGTCAGTGGAGGGCGTGCGTGCGTGGTACGCCGCGGGCTTGGGCAATGTGCGCCTGGTCAACACCTACGGGCCGACCGAAGCCACGGTGGTCTCCAGCGTGCATGAGTGCCAATTGGCCGATGCCAACGACGCCTACGGCGTGCCAATCGGGCAGGCGATTGCCGGGCGCGGCCTGTATGTACTCGACAGCGGTTTCGAACTGTTGGCCACCGATGGCGTGGGCGAGCTGTGCATTGGTGCCGAGGTTGGCTTGGCGCAACGCTATTTCGACCGCCCGGCGCTGACCGCCGAGCGCTTCTTGCCGGACCCGTTTTCCGCCATGCCCGGTGCGCGGCTTTATCGCAGTGGCGACCTGGCCCGGTACAACCCGGCGGGTGCGCTGGAGTACGTCGGGCGTATCGACCATCAAGTGAAGATTCGTGGCCTGCGTATCGAAATGGGCGAAATCGAAGCCAGCCTGCAAGCCTTGCCAAATGTGCGAGAAGCCGCCGTGCTTGCGCAGCCGAGCGCGACCGGCGTGCAGTTGGTGGCGTACGTGGTGCCCGCCGAAGGCCAAGCGCTGGAGGCCCAGGCACTGGCGGCGCGCTTGCGCCAGACGTTGCCGGACTACATGGTGCCGGGCCATTGGGTGGTCCTCGATGCCTTGCCGTTGAACCACAACGGCAAGCTCGACCGCCGTGCGCTGCCCACACCCGACCTGAACCAGGCCAGCGCCGCCTACGTGGCGCCGCAAAGTCCATTGCAAATCCAGTTGGCGGCGATCTGGCAAGCAGTGTTGCAGGTCGAGCAGGTTGGCCTGGAAGATCACTTCTTCGAACGCGGCGGCCATTCCTTGCTGGCCACCCAGGTGATTTCCCGGGTGCGCCACGATCTCAAGCTGGAAGTGCCGTTGCGGGCCCTGTTCGAACAGCCGACGCTGGCCGCTTTCGCAGCGGCGTGCGCAGGCGTGCAGGCCGATACCGCGCCCGTGATGCAGGCGGTTGGCCGTGAGCAGCCGCTGGCGTTGTCCTTTGCCCAGGAGCGGCAGTGGTTTCTCTGGCAATTGGATCCCACCAGCGCGGGCTATCATGTGCCCAGCGCCTTGCACCTGCGCGGTGAACTCCACATCGCGGCGCTGGAGCGCGCCGTCGAGGCCCTGGTGCAGCGCCATGAACCACTGCGCACCACCTTCGTGGAGTCGGGCGAGCACACCGTGCAAGTCATCCACCCAAGCCTGGCAGTGCCGGTTGAACAACAAGAGGTCGACGCCGGCGCTATCGAGCAGGCTGTCACCGAAGAGATCCAGCGCCCGTTCGACCTGCGCAACGGCCCGCTGATGCGCGTCAAGTTGCTGATCGTCGCGCCTGATCACCATGTGCTGGTCATCACCCAGCACCACATCATCTCTGACGGCTGGTCGATGCAAGTGATGATCGACGAGTGGGTGGCGCTGTACCAAGGCGACGCAGGGTTGCCGGCCTTGCCGATCCAGTACGCCGACTACGCCCAGTGGCAGCGCGACTGGATGGCGGCTGGGGAACAACAACGCCAGCTCGATTACTGGTGCGCTCGTCTGGGGCACGAACATTCGTTGCTGGACCTGCCGCTGGACTATCCACGCCCCGCAGTGCAGAGCCATCGTGGCGCGCGCCGCCAGATTCATCTGGAGCGTGCGCTGCTGACTGAACTCAAGACCCTGGCCCAGCGTCAGGACGTGACGCTGTTCATGCTGTTGCTGGCCTCGTTCCAGACCTTGCTGCACCGCTACAGCGGCCAGGCACAGGTGCGTGTCGGCGTACCGGTCGCCAACCGTAATCGCTTCGAAACCGAGCGACTGCTGGGCTTTTTCGTCAACACCCAGGTGCTGCAAGCTGACGTGCACGGGCAGATGCCGTTCGACCAGTTGCTGGCCCAGGTCAAGCAGCGTGCCCTGGAGGCGCAGGCCCATCAGGACCTGCCGTTCGAGCAGCTCGTGCAAGTGTTGCAGCCCGAGCGCAGCCTGAGCCATAACCCGCTGTTCCAGGTGATGTTCAACCATCAGGACAGCCTGCGTTCAGCCCCGGTGCAATTGCCCGGCCTGGATTTGCAGCCCGTGGATTGGGCCGGTCACAGCACGCAATTCGACCTGAACCTGGAAACCGAGGAATCGGTGGACGGTCTCTGGGCCTCGCTGACTTACGCCACGGATCTGTTTGACGCGGCGACCGTGGAGCGTTTGGCCGAGCATTGGCAAAACCTGCTGCGCGCGGTCCTGCAGGATGCCTCGGTGGCCTTGGACGACCTGGCGATGCTCAGCCCGTCGCAATGGCAGCACATGGTGCACGACTGGAACCGCAGCGACACCGACTACCCACGCGAACGCTGTGTACACCAGTTGTTTGAGGCCCAGGCCGCGGCGCAACCCGACGCCATCGCGCTGCATTTCAATGATGAGCGCCTGAGCTACGGCGAACTCAACCGTCGCGCCAATCGGCTCGCCCATCGTCTGATCGACATGGGCGTCGGCCCGGACGTGCTGGTTGCAGTACACGTGGAGCGTTCCCTGGACATGGTGGTTGGCTTGCTCGCGACCCTCAAGGCCGGTGGCGCCTATGTGCCGCTCGACCCGCAATTCCCGGCAGAGCGCCTGGCCTACATGCTTGAAGGCAGCCGCGCCCGGGTATTGCTGACCCAACCGCACCTGCTGGGGCACCTGGCTCAGCCGCACGGCGTGCAGGTGCTGATGGTGGAGGAGGCCGGCACAGCGCAGCACAATCCCCAGGTTGCCGTGACACCGGAGCATCTGGCCTACGTGATCTACACCTCTGGCTCCACTGGCAAGCCCAAAGGGGTGATGGTTCGTCACAAGGCGCTGTGCAGCTTCACCAGCGGCATGGCCGGCACGTTGAGTATCGGCCAGGATGCGCGGCTGTTGTCGCTGACCACCTTCTCGTTCGACATCTTCGCCCTGGAGCTGTATGTGCCGCTGAGTGTCGGCGGTACCGTGGTGCTGAGCACCCAGGCAACGGCCCTCGACCCCGAGGCGATCCTCGATCTGGCCCAGCGTCAGGCGGCGAATGTGCTGCAAGCCACGCCTTCGACCTGGCGCATGTTGCTCGACAGCCCACGGGCTCATTCACTGCGTGGCATCGCCTGCCTGTGCGGTGGCGAAGCGCTGCCCGTCGATTTGGCCCAGCGCATGCTCGACCTGCAAGGCCCGCTGTGGAACCTCTATGGCCCGACGGAAACCACCATCTGGTCGGCGGCTCATCGTTTGCATCAGGCATTGCCGTTCGTTGGACGGCCCATCGCCAATACCGGCTTGTTCATCCTCAATGCCGGTCTCACGCCATGCCCCCAAGGTGTGTCCGGTGAGCTGCTGATCGGCGGTGTCGGCCTGGCGCGGGGTTACCACGGGCAGCCGGCGCTGACCGCTGAACGCTTCGTGCCCAACCCGTTTGGGGTTCCGGGCGAACGCCTGTACCGTACTGGTGACCTGGCACGCTATCGGGCCGACGGCTTGGTGGAATACATCGGCCGCGTCGACCATCAGGTCAAGGTCCGGGGTTTCCGTATCGAGCTGGGTGAAATTGAAGCCTGCTTGCGTGAGTTCGACGGCGTACGCGAAGCCGTGGTGCTGGCCGATAACGACCGGCTGATCGCTTACCTTGTCAGCGCCGCGCCGCAGGCGGCGCAGGTCTATAAAACCGCGCTGCGCGAGCGCTTGCCGGACTACATGGTGCCCGCGCAGTGGCTGTTCCTCGACAGCCTGCCGCTGACCCCCAACGGCAAGCTCGACCGCAAGGCATTGCCCAAACCGGATGCCAGCCTGTCGCTCAAGGGCCATGTAGCGCCCGTCACCCCGCGTGAGCAGCAGGTAGCGGCGATCTGGGCCGAGGTACTGGAATTGCCCCGGGTGGGCCTCGACGATCATTTCTTCGAGTTGGGCGGGCATTCATTGCTGGCCACGCGGGTGGTGTCACGGGTGCGTCAGGCCCTGGCGCTGGAAGTCCCACTCAAGGCCTTGTTCGAACAGCCGCTACTGGGTGATTTCGTGCGGGCCTTGGGCGAGGAGGGCGTCACCGCGCCGGCGTTGATCAAGGCCGACCGCACGCAGCCTCTGCCGCTGTCTTATGCCCAGGAGCGCCAGTGGTTCCTCTGGCAACTGGACCCGGCCGGCGCCGCGTATCACATCCCCAGCGCCTTGCGTTTGCAGGGGCCGTTGGACCTGACCGCGCTGCAAGAGAGCTTTGATAGCTTGCTGGCTCGCCATGAAAGCCTGCGCACGTATTTCCGTCAGGACGCCACCGGCGCGGTTCAAGTCATTGACGCCCAGGGCCGGGTCGATATCGAGCAGGTCGACAGCGACTATGCCGGCCTCAAGGCGCGGGTCGCGCAGGTGATCGCCCAGCCTTTCGACCTGCTGCGTGGGCCGCTGCTGCGGGTCACCTTGCTGCGCCTGGCCGAGGACGACCACGTGCTGGTGCTGGTGCAGCATCACATCGTTTCTGACGGCTGGTCGATGCAGTTGATGGTCGAGGAGTTGGTGCAGGCGTATGCCGCTAACAGCCAAGGCCAGGACGTGCAATTGCCGGCGCTGCCGGTCCAGTACGCCGATTATGCCGTGTGGCAGCGCGGTTGGATGGAGGCGGGGGAGCAGGCGCGTCAACTGGCCTACTGGCGCGAGCAGTTGAGCGGCGAGCAACCGGTGCTGGAGTTGCCGTTCGACCAGCCGCGCCCGGCACAGCCAAGCCATCGCGGCGCACGCTTGGGTATCGAGTTGCATCCGGAGTTGTTGGGCAGTTTGCGCGCACTGGCGCAGCACGCTGGCGTCACGCTGCCGATGCTGCTGCTGGCGTCTTACCAGGCGTTGCTGCATCGCTACAGCGGCCAGGAAGATGTGCGCGTGGGCGTGCCGATTGCCAACCGCAACCGCTTGGAAACCGAGGGGTTGATCGGCTTCTTCGTCAACACCCAAGTGCTCAAGGCCGATATCCACGGGCAAATGAGCACCGAGCAACTGCTGCACCAGGTGCGTCAGCGCTCCCTGGAGGCCCAGGCTCACCAGGACCTGCCGTTCGAACAGCTTGTGCAGGCATTGCAACCGGAGCGCAGCCTTAGCCTGAGCCCGTTGTTCCAAGTGTTGTTCAACCACCGTGTGAGCGTTGCCGACAGCCATCTGCATCGCCTGGCCGACCTGCACGTCGAAGTCCTGGATCTGGACGAAGGCGTGGCCCAGTTCGACCTGGCGCTGGATGTGGAAGAAAGCCAGACGGCCCTGCGTGCCTCTCTGAGTTATGCCACCGATCTGTTCGCTGTGGCGACCATCGAGCGCATGGCCGGGCATTGGCAGAACCTCTTGCGGGCAATGGTGATCGACCCACAGCAACCCATCAGCCAATTGAGCTTGCTGGGCGAGGATGAGCAACAGCAGATTCTTGAGCTGTGGAACCAGGCCGACACCGGTTTTTCAGCCGAGCGCCTGGTGCATGAATTGGTCGGCGATCGCGCCCGGCAAACCCCGGACGCAGTGGCGGTTAAATTCGACGCGCAAACCCTGACTTACGGCGAACTGGATCGCCAGGCCAACCGCCTGGCCCATGCCTTGATCGCCCGTGGCGTCGGCCCGGAAGTGCGGGTGGCCATCGCCATGCCGCGCAGTGCCGAGATCATGGTGGCGTTCCTGGCGGTGATGAAAGCTGGTGGCGTGTATGTACCGCTGGATATCGAATACCCACGTGATCGCCTGCTGTACATGATGCAAGACAGCCGTGCGCAACTGCTGCTGACTCACAGCCGGGCGTTGCAGCAACTGCCAGTCCCCGAGGGCCTGGATACCCTCGCGATTGATCGCACCGAAGAGTGGGCCGGTTACAGCGATACGGCACCGGATGTGGCGCTGGACGGCGACAACCTTGCCTACGTGATCTACACCTCCGGCTCCACCGGTTTGCCCAAGGGCGTGGCGGTGTCACACGGCCCGCTGGTGGCGCATATCATCGCCACTGGCGAGCGCTATGAAACCTCCCCGGCCGATTGCGAACTGCACTTCATGTCCTTCGCCTTCGACGGTTCCCACGAAGGCTGGATGCACCCGCTGATCAATGGCGCCAGCGTGTTGATCCGTGATGACAGCCTGTGGCTGCCGGAATACACCTACGAGCAGATGCATCGCCACGACGTGACCATGGCGGTGTTCCCACCGGTGTACCTGCAACAGTTGGCCGAACATGCCGAGCGCGACGGCAACCCTCCTGCGGTGCGCGTCTACTGCTTTGGCGGTGATGCGGTGGCCCAGGCAAGCTATGACCTGGCCTGGCGCGCGCTGAAGCCTGAATACCTGTTCAACGGCTACGGCCCGACCGAAACCGTGGTCACGCCGCTGCTGTGGAAGGCACGCAAGGGCGACCCCTGCGGAGCTGTCTACGCGCCCATCGGCACCTTGTTGGGCAACCGAAGTGGCTACGTGTTGGATGCGCAACTGAACCTGCAGCCCATCGGCGTAGCCGGCGAGTTGTACCTGGGCGGCGAGGGCGTGGCCCGGGGTTATCTGGAGCGCCCGGCACTGACTGCCGAGCGTTTCGTGCCGGACCCGTTCGGCAAGCCCGGCAGTCGCGTGTATCGCAGTGGTGACCTGACCCGCGGGCGTCCGGATGGCGTGGTGGATTACCTGGGGCGTGTCGACCATCAGGTGAAGATCCGCGGTTTCCGTATCGAACTGGGGGAAATCGAAGCGCGCTTGCGTGAGCAAGCCAGTGTCGGTGAAACCGTGGTGGTCGCCCAGGAGGGGCCGACCGGCAAACAACTGGTGGCCTATGTGGTACCGGCCGACGCCAGCCTGGCCGACCAGGTTGAGTTCCGTGACGCCCTGCGTCGTGCCCTGAAAGCCGACCTGCCGGACTACATGGTGCCCAGCCACTTCGTATTCCTGGCGCAGATGCCGCTGACCCCCAACGGCAAGCTCGACCGCAAAGGCCTGCCGCTGCCGGATGCGAGCCAGATGCAGCAGCAGTACCTGGCCCCGCAAACCGAGCTTGAGCAGCAGATCGCCACGATCTGGGCCGACATCCTGCACCTGTCGCAAGTGGGCCTGAACGACAACTTCTTTGATGTCGGTGGTCACTCCTTGCTGGCTATCCAGATTACCTCGCGGGTGCAGGCCGAGCTCGGCCTGGACGTACCGTTGATGGAACTGTTCCAGACCGAATCGCTGCGCGCCTACGTGCAGGCCGCAGCCACTTTCCGCGCCGGCAGCGTGGAAGATTTTGATGACCTTCGTGACTTTTTGAGCGAACTAGAGGCGATTTGAACCATGCTTTCCAACCCTAATATCGACCTGGTGTCGCGCTTTCTTCGCTTGCCTCTGGAGCAGCGCCAGCAGTTTTACCAGCGCCTGCAAAGCCGGAGCATGAGTTTCGCTCAACTGCCGATTGCTCCCACCCGCCACGACAGCGGCACACCGACGTTGTCTTACGCCCAGGAACGCCAGTGGTTCCTCTGGCAACTGGACAAGGACAGCACCGCCTACCACATCCCTGGCGCCCTGCGTTTGCACGGGCACTTGGACCTGGCAGCGTTACAACGCAGTTTCGACAGCCTGCTGGCCCGGCATGAAAGCTTGCGCACGCAATTGGTCGAGGACGATGAACGTCTGTGGCAGGCAGTGATGCCGCAGGCGCGGGTGCAGATCCAGCAGGCGCATGTCGACCAAGCGCAGTTGATGGCGCGGGTGGAAGAGGAGGTGGCGCGGCCGTTCGATTTGCACCAGGCGCCGTTGTTGCGTGTGACGCTGTTGCAACTGGCCGAGGATGAGCATGTGCTGGTGATGGTGCAGCACCACATCGTCTCCGATGGCTGGTCGATGCAGGTGATGGTGGAGGAACTGGTACAGCTCTACGCCGCCCATAGCCAGGGCCATGACCTGCAACTCCCGGAACTGCCGATCCAGTACGCCGACTACGCGCTGTGGCAACGCGGCTGGATGGAAGCCGGGGAACAGGCGCGCCAACTCGCGTATTGGCAGGCCCTGCTGGGCGGCGAGCAACCGGTGCTGGAATTGCCGCTTGACCGCCCGCGGCCGGCGCAGCAAAGCCATCGCGGTGCAAGCCTGCAGGTGCATCTGCAACCGACGTTGGTGGCGGGCCTCAAGCGCCTGGCGCAGCAAGAGGGCGTGACCGCGTTCATGCTACTGCTGGCGTCGTTCCAAGCCCTGTTGTATCGCTACAGCGGGCAGTCGGATATCCGCATTGGCGTGCCGAACGCCAACCGTAACCGCGTCGAAACCGAGCGGCTGATCGGCTTCTTCGTCAACACCCAGGTACTCAAGGCTGACCTTGACGGGCAGATGAGCTTTGCCGAGCTGCTGCAACAAACCAAACGCCGCGCCCTGGAGGCCCAGGCTCATCAGGACCTGCCGTTCGAGCAACTGGTGGTGGCATTGCAGCCTGAACGCAGCTTGAGCCATAACCCGTTGTTCCAGGTGATGTTCAACCACCAGACCGAGGCCCAGGGCGGCCGCGAAGGCCAACAGTTGCCGGGCCTGCGTGTGGTGGAACTGGACTGGGACAGCCAGACCACCCATTTTGACCTGAGCCTGGACACCCATGAATCCGCCGACGGGCTTTGGGCCGCGCTGACCTACGCCACCGACCTGTTCGATGCCGCCACCATCGAGCGCTTGGCGCAACATTGGCAGCACCTGCTGCAGGCGGTGGTGAGTGCACCCCGCAGCCGCCTCTGCGAACTGCCGATGGCGAGCGCCGCTGAGCAACACAGGATGCTCCAGGACTGGAACACCCCGGCTGGTGTCACCCCCTTTGAGGCTGTACACCGGCTGTTTGAAGCCCAGGCTGATCAGCAGCCGGAACGTCAGGCCCTGGCCCTGGATGAGCAGGCCCTCAGCTATGGAGAACTGAACCGTCAGGCCAACCGGCTGGCGCATTACCTGCTGGCCCAGGGCGTCGGCCCCCAAGGGCTGGTGGGGATCGCCGTGGAGCGCTCTTTTTCCATGGTGGTCAGCTTGCTCGCGGTGCTCAAGACAGGAGCGGCCTATGTGCCGCTGGATCCTGAGTACCCCCGCGAACGCCTGGCGCATATGCTTGAGGACAGTGATGTGGGCCTGGTGTTAACCCAATCCCACCTGCATGGGCGTCTGCCGTTGCCGGCCCGGGTGCTGGCGGTGGACATCGACCGGGTCCAGGCGCAGTTGGCGTTGTGTGCCGACAGTAATTTACCGGTTGATGTCGAGCCCCAGAGCCTGGCGTATGTGATCTACACCTCCGGCTCCACAGGCAAGCCCAAGGGGGTTGCCATCAGCCAGGCTGCACTGAGTGAGTTTGCTGGCATCGCGGCGGATTACTCGCAGCTGGTTGCCCAGGACCGAGTGCTGCAGTTTGCCACCTTGAACTTCGACGGTTTCGTCGAGCAGCTATATCCAGCCCTGACCCTCGGCGCCACCGTGGTACTGCGTGGCCCGCAGTTATGGGACGGTGCCGAGCTGTATCGGCAGATCATCGCCCAGGGCATTACCCTGGCCGACTTGCCCACGGCCTACTGGAAGCTGTTCCTGCAAGATTGCCTGGCAGCAGGCCCAAGAACCTATGGTGCCTTGCGCCAGATCCATATCGGTGGCGAAGCCATGCCGTTGGAAGGCCCGCTGTTGTGGCAGCGCGCCGGGCTCGGCCATGTGCGCTTGCTCAATACCTACGGGCCTACCGAGGCCACCGTGGTTTCCAGCGTGCTGGACTGCACTGACCCGAGCGCCGTCGGCGCCGGCGGTGCCAGCCCCATTGGCCGGGCGCTGCCAGGGCGTGGCCTGTATGTGCTGGACCGTGACCTGAACCTGCTACCGCTGGGCGCCGTGGGTGAACTCTATATCGCCAGCGCCAATGGCTTGGCCCGTGCGTATTTGCAACGGCCAGGCCTGACCGCCGAGCGCTTTGTCGCTGATCCGTTCAGCCCATCCGGCGAGCGCCTGTACCGCACCGGCGACCTGGCGCGTTATCGCGCCGATGGTGTGGTGGAATATGTCGGGCGGGTCGATCACCAGGTCAAGGTCCGTGGTTTCCGCATTGAACTGGGTGAAATCGAAACCGTGCTGCTGGCCCAGGACAGCGTGCGTGAAGCGCTGTTGCTGGCTGCCGACAACCAACTGCTGGCCTACCTGGTGCCTGCGCAGACGCTGTCTGAAACCGAGCGCGCCGAGGTTGGTGAACAGTTGATGGCCACCTTGCGCGACCATCTGCCGGACTACATGGTGCCGGCGCACCTGATCTTCCTCGACCGCATGCCGCTCAACCCCAACGGCAAGCTGGATCGCCAGGCCCTGCCCAAGCCAGATGCCAGCGTGGAACAACAGGATTGGCGAGCGCCGGTCACCCCGTTGCAACAACAGGTGGCGGCGATCTGGGCGGCTATTCTGGGGGCCGAACGGGTGGGCTTGAACCAGCACTTCTTCGAACTGGGAGGGCATTCCCTGTTGGCAATGCAGGTGGTGTCACGCATCCGCCAGACCCTGAGCCTGGAAGTGCCGCTCAAAGCCGTGTTCGAACACCCGCGGCTGGAGGCGTTTGTCGCGGCCTTGCAAACCCAGGAGAGCCCATTGCCAACGGCGCCGGCCCTACTGCCAGCCGGGCGTGTGCAGCCGTTGCCACTGTCTTACGCCCAGGAGCGACAATGGTTTCTCTGGCAACTGGAGCCCCACAGCGCGGCGTATCACATTCCCAGCGCGCTGCGCCTGAAAGGGCAATTGGACCTGGCTGCGTTGCAACGCAGTTTCGATAGCTTGCTGGCGCGTCATGAAAGCCTGCGCACCCATATCCGCCAGGATCACGACGGCGCGGTGCAAGTGATTGAGCCGCCAATGTCCTTGCCGATCACCCAGGCTGATGTCGATGACGCTCAGCTCAAAGCCAGGGTGCAAGCGCTGATCGCCCAGCCGTTCGACCTGCAACAAGGCCCGTTGCTGCGCGTCACGCTGTTGCGCCTGGCCGCCGACGAGCATGTGTTGGTGTTGGTGCAGCATCACATCGTCTCCGATGGTTGGTCGATGCAGTTGGTGGTCGAGGAACTGGTGCAGTTGTATGCCGGTTACAGCCAAGGCCAGGACGTGCAGTTGCCGGCGCTGCCGATCCAGTATGCCGACTACGCCGTATGGCAGCGCAGCTGGATGGACGCCGGTGAGAAGCAACGTCAACTGGCCTACTGGCGTGAACTGTTGGGCGGTGAGCAGAGCGTGCTGGAGTTGCCGTTCGATCATCAGCGCCCGGCTGTGCAGAGCCACCGCGGCGCGCGCCTGGCGTTCGAGCTGGCGCCCGAACTCACCCAGGGGCTCAAGGCTTTGGCCCAACAGCAGGGCGTGACCCTGTTCATGTTGTTGCTGGCATCGTTCCAGACCTTGTTGCACCGCTACAGCGGCCAGGAAGAAATACGTGTCGGCGTGCCGATTGCCAACCGCAATCGCAGCGAGACCGAGCGCTTGATTGGTTTCTTCGTCAACACCCAGGTGCTCAAGGCGGATGTGCATGGGCAGATGAGTGTCGAGCAGTTGCTGCAGCACGTTCGGCAACGCGCCCTGCAAGCCCAGGCCCACCAGGATTTGCCGTTCGAACAACTGGTGGAAGCCCTGCAACCTGAGCGTAGCCTGAGCCACAACCCGCTGTTCCAGGTCATGTTCAATCATCAGACTGACATCGGCCAGGCTCAGGTTCAGCACCAATTGCCAGGGCTGCGGGTAGAAGGGCTGGACTGGGACAGCAAGACCGCACATTTCGACCTGGACCTGGATATTCAGGAGTCCACCGAAGGTATATGGGCCACCTTGGGTTATGCCCAGGACCTGTTCGAAGCCAGCACCGTGCAACGCATGGCGCGTCACTGGCAGAACCTGCTGCAAGGTATGGTCGCCAACCCACGGCAGCAGCTCAGCCAGTTAAGCTTGCTGGACGCGACCGAACAACAACAGATCCTGCAACTGTGGAACCGCACGGAGTCTGGCTTTTCGGCCGAGCGCCTGATGCATCAACTGTTTGCCGATCGCGCCCGGGCAAACCCGACTGCGGTGGCGGTGAAGTTCGACGCGCAAACCCTGAGCTACGGCGAACTGGATCGCCAGGCCAACCGCCTGGCCCATGCCCTGATCGCTCGTGGCGTCGGCCCGGAAGTGCGGGTGGCCATCGCCATGCCGCGCAGTGCCGAAATCATGGTGGCGTTCCTGGCGGTGATGAAAGCCGGCGGTGTGTATGTGCCGCTGGATATCGAATACCCGCGTGATCGCCTGCTGTACATGATGCAAGACAGCCGTTCGAAATTGCTGTTGACCCATTCGGCCGTGCAACACCGGTTGCCGATCCCGGACGGCCTCGACGCCTTGGCGGTGGATCAGGTGCAAGCCTGGTCGGATTACAGCGATACGGCCCCGACTGTGGCGCTGGACGGCGACAACCTCGCCTACGTGATCTACACCTCCGGCTCCACCGGTTTGCCCAAGGGCGTGGCGGTGTCACACGGCCCGCTGGTGGCGCATATCATCGCTACCGGCGAGCGCTATGAAACCTCGCCGGCCGATTGCGAGCTGCACTTCATGTCGTTCGCTTTCGACGGCTCCCACGAAGGCTGGATGCACCCGCTGATCAACGGCGCCAGCGTGTTGATCCGTGATGACAGCCTGTGGCTGCCGGAATACACCTACGAGCAGATGCATCGCCATAACGTGACCATGGCGGTGTTCCCACCGGTGTACCTGCAACAGTTGGCCGAACATGCCGAGCGCGACGGCAACCCTCCTGCGGTGCGGGTGTACTGCTTTGGCGGTGATGCGGTGGCCCAGGCCAGCTATGACCTGGCGTGGCGCGCGCTGAAGCCTGAATACCTGTTCAACGGCTACGGCCCGACGGAAACCGTGGTCACACCGCTGTTGTGGAAGGCCCGTAAAGGTGATCCCTGCGGCGCTGTCTACGCACCCATCGGTACCTTGCTGGGCAACCGCAGCGGTTATGTCTTGGATGCGCAACTGAACCTGCAACCTATCGGCGTGGCCGGCGAGTTGTACCTGGGCGGCGAGGGCGTGGCCCGGGGTTATCTGGAGCGTCCGGCGTTAACCGCCGAACGCTTCGTGCCGGACCCGTTCGGCAAGCCCGGCAGTCGCGTGTATCGCAGCGGCGACCTGACCCGCGGGCGTCCGGATGGCGTAGTGGATTACCTGGGCCGTGTCGACCATCAGGTGAAGATCCGCGGTTTTCGTATCGAACTGGGGGAAATCGAAGCGCGCTTGCGTGAGCAAGCCAGTGTCGGTGAAACCGTGGTGGTGGCCCAGGAGGGGCCGACCGGCAAACAACTGGTGGCCTATGTCGTACCACTGGACCCGACGCTCCTGGGTGATGTTGTCGCTCAATCAAACGGTCGCGAAACCTTGCGGCGCGCCTTGAAAACCCGCTTGCCGGACTACATGGTGCCGACGCACTTGATGTTCCTTGAGCGTATGCCACTGACCCCTAACGGCAAGCTCGACCGCAAGGGGTTGCCGCTGCCGGATGTGAGCCAGATGCAGCAGGTGTATGTGGCGCCCGAGAGCGAGTTGGAGCAGAAGATCGCCGCGATCTGGTCCGATGTGCTACGCCTGCCACAGGTGGGCCTGCATGATAATTTTTTCGAACTGGGCGGCGATTCGATCATTTCGATTCAACTGGTCAGCCGCGCCCGCCAGGCCGGTGTGCGTTTCACGCCCAAAGAGTTGTTCCAGCATCAGACCGTGCAGAGCCTGGCGACGGTCGCGAGGGAAGGCGACGGTGTGGTGCAGATGGATCAGTCGCCGCTGACTGGCGATTTGCTGCTGTTGCCAGTGCAACACAGTTTTTTTGCCGATGAGATTCCCCAGCGTCATCACTGGAACCAATCTGCGGTGCTGCAACCGCACCAGCCGTTGCAGGTACCGCTGTTGTTGGCCGCACTGCAGGCATTGATCGTGCATCACGATGCCTTGCGCAGCACCTTTGTCGAGGGCGCACAGGGCTGGAGCGCGGCCTACCGTGGTCCGGATCAGCACCAGGCTGAACAAGTGCTATGGCAAACCACATTGAACAGCGTCGAAGAACTTGAAGCCTTGGGCGAAGAGGCCCAGCGCAGCCTCGACCTGGGCGCGGGCCCGTTATTGCGTGCGGTGTTGGCGCAGTTGGCCGACGGTTCACAGCGCTTGTTGCTGGTGATCCATCACTTGGTGGTGGACGGCGTGTCGTGGCGCATCCTGCTTGAAGACTTGCAAAGTACGTATCAGCAACTGGCCCAAGGCGCCCCTGTGACGCTGCCAGCCAAGACCAGCGCCACCCGCGTCTGGGCTGCTCGCCTGCAGACCTACGCCCACAGTCCGGCGTTACAACACGAGCTGGCTTGGTGGCAGACGCAATTGCAGGGCAGTCCGGTCGGTTTGCCGGGCGCCGATCCACAGGCGAGCCTGAGCAACCAACTGGCCCTGAGTGTGAGCACACATCTGGATGCCACCTATACTCGGCGCTTGCTGCACGACGCGCCGAGTGCCTATCGCACCCAGATCAATGACCTGCTGTTGACTGCCCTGGCGCGAGTTATTACGCGCTGGAGCGGCGAGGCTTCGACGTTGATCCGGCTTGAAGGTCATGGCCGCGAAGATCTGTTCGATGACATCGACCTGACTCGCACTGTCGGTTGGTTCACCAGCCTTTACCCTGTGCAACTGGTACCGGCCGATTCCCTGGCTGCTTCCCTCAAACGCATCAAGGAGCAGCTGCGAGCCGTGCCCGACAAGGGCCTGGGGTTCGGTGCCCTGCGTTACCTGGGTAATGCCGCAACGCAACAGGCGTTGGCGGCCTTGCCGCAGCCACGTATCACCTTCAACTATCTGGGGCAGTTCGATGCCAGCTTCGACAGTGGCGAACAGCCAGGACTGTTCACGCCGACCGCTGATGCCAGCGGTGCCGAGCAAAGCCCGCAGGCACCTTTGGGCAACTGGCTGGAAATCAACGGTCAGGTCTATGGTGGCGAGCTGAAGTTGAACTGGAGTTTCAGCCAGGCGATGTTCGGTGAAGCAACCGTCAAATGCTTGGCCGACGACTATGCCTTGGAACTCAAGGCTCTGATTGATCATTGTTGTGAGTCGGCGCATCAGGGCGTGACGCCGTCGGACTTCCCGTTGGCGCGGTTGTCCCAGGACCAGTTGGATGGCTTGGCACTGAACGTGGCTGAGGTCGAAGACCTGTACCCATTGTCACCCATGCAGCAAGGCATGCTGTTCCAATCGCTGTACGGCGAAGGTTCGGGTGACTACATCAACCAGATGCGCATTGATGTGCAGGGCCTGGATGTGGCGCGCTTCCACCAGGCCTGGCAGGTGGCGGTGCAACGCCACGAGATCCTGCGTAGCGGTTTTGTCTGGCAGGCGGAGCTTGAACAGCCTTTGCAGGTGGTCTACAAGCAGGTGCGCCTGCCGTTTATGGCGTTGGATTGGCAGACCCGTAAGGACTGCAACCAGGCCCTGGATGAGCTGGCCGAGTCGGCACGCACCCAGGGTTTTGTCCTGGAGCAGGCACCGCTGTTGAGCTTGACGCTAGTACGCACGGGGGCGACGAGCTACCACCTGATCTACACCAATCACCATATTTTGATGGATGGCTGGAGTGGTTCGCAGCTGTTCGGCGAGGTGTTGCAACAGTATGCCGGTGAGCCGCTGCCAGCGCCCACCGGGCGGTATCGCGACTACATCGGCTGGCTGCAGGCACAGGACAAAGCCGTCAGCCAGGCGTTCTGGCAGGCGCAACTGGTCAACTTGCAGGCGCCCACGCGCCTGGCCGGTGCCGTAGAGACTGAGGTGGATGCGGCCCAGGCGGTCAATGGCGAGCATCGCTTGAGCCTGGATGCTGCGCAAACCGAACACCTCAAAGCCTTCGCCCAACGTCACAAGGTGACCCTCAATACCCTGGTGCAAGGCGCCTGGTTGTTGCTGTTGCATCACCACACCGGGCAAGCCACCGTAGCATTCGGCGCCACGGTAGCAGGGCGTCCGGCGGAACTGCGTGGGATTGAACAGCAGGTCGGCTTGTTCATTAACACGCTGCCGGTGGTGGCGACGCCGGATGCGCAAATGTCGGTCAGCCATTGGCTGGAGCAACTTCAGCAACAGAACGTTGGCTTGCGTGAGCATGAACACACGCCGCTGTTCGAGATCCAGCGTTGGGCCGGGCTGGGTGGAGAGGCGGTGTTCGACAGTATCCTGGTGTTCGAGAACTACCCGGTGTCTGAGGCGCTGGAGCAGGGGGCACCGTCGGGGCTGCGTTTTGGCGCAGTGCACAGCCTGGAACAGACCCACTATCCATTGACCGTGTTGTTGGCTATAGGCCAGACACTGGGCTTGGAGTTCAACTACTCCCGCCAGGCTTTCAGCGGCGCGCATATCCAGCGCTTGGCCGAGCACTTCCAGCAGTTGCTGCTGGCCCTGGCCAGTGACGGCAGTCAACGCCTTGGCGCGTTGCCCTCAGTGGCGCAGGCCGAGCGGCAGTGGGTATTGCATGATTGGAATGCGACTGCGGTGGATTACCCGCTGGATCAAGCGGTCCACACGCTGATCGAGGCTCAGGTGCTGCGTACACCGGATGCACCTGCCTTGATTTTCGCGGGGCAAGCCTTGAGTTACAGCGCGTTGAACGCCCGGGCCAATCGCCTGGCGCATCGCTTGATGGCGGCCGGGGTTGGCCCGGATGTGCTGGTGGGGCTGGCGGCAGAGCGCTCGGTGGAGATGGTGGTTGGCCTGTTGGCGGTGCTCAAGGCCGGTGGCGCTTATGTGCCGCTGGACCCCGAGTATCCTCGTGATCGCCTGGCCTACATGCTGCAGGACAGTGGTGTGCAACTGCTGTTGACCCAGGCTCATCTACTGGCGCAACTGCCGGTTCCCGCCGGTGTACAAACCCTGGTGCTGGAATGTGGCGATACCTGGCTGGAAACCTTCAGCAGCCACAACCCGAATATCCCGGTGCACGGCGAAAGCCTTGCCTATGTGATCTACACCTCCGGCTCCACCGGTCAGCCCAAGGGCGCTGGCAACCGCCATATCGCGCTGACCAACCGCCTGTGCTGGATGCAACAGGCATATGGGCTCACGCCGCACGACAGCGTGTTGCAGAAAACTCCGTTCAGCTTTGACGTGTCGGTGTGGGAGTTTTTCTGGCCGCTGATGACCGGCGCGCGTCTGGTAGTGGCGGCACCGGGCGATCATCGTGATCCAGCCAGGCTGGTACGGCTGATCAACGAGCAACAGGTCACCACCTTGCATTTCGTGCCTTCCATGTTGCAAGCGTTCTTGCAAGACGCGGCGGTTACTTCATGCCAGAGCCTGCAACACATCGTTTGCAGTGGGGAGGCGTTGCCTGCGGATGCCCAGCAACAGGTGTTCGTCAAATTGCCCCACGCCGGCTTGTACAACCTGTACGGCCCTACCGAAGCCGCTATCGACGTAACCCATTGGACCTGTGTCGAGGAAGGTCGCGACGCCATACCCATTGGCCGACCCATTGCCAACCTGGGCTGCTACGTGCTGGACGACAACCTGGAACCTGCACCAGTGGGTGTGCTGGGCGAACTGTATTTGAGCGGTATTGGCTTGGCGCGGGGTTATCACCGCCGTGCTGCACTTACCGCCGAGCGGTTTGTGACCGACCCGTTCGGCAGCGGCACGCGTGTGTATCGCACCGGTGACCTGGCGCGTTATCGCGACGATGGCGTGATTGAATATGCCGGGCGCATCGATCACCAGGTCAAACTGCGCGGCCTGCGCATAGAGTTGGGCGAAATCGAAGCGCGCCTGCTGGAGCTCGACAATGTCCGCGAAGCCGCGGTGCTGGCGGTGGACGGTACCCACCTAGTGGGTTACCTGGTGCTGCAACAGCCCCTTGAAGAGTGGAAGGCAGGGGTGGTTGCACACCTGGCCGAGCAGTTGCCCGACTACATGGTCCCGGCGCAGTGGGTGGTACTGGCGCAGATGCCGTTGAGCCCGAACGGCAAGCTGGACCGTAAGGCGTTGCCCAAGCCAGAGGCTCACGGTGCCGCGCAATACCAGGCGCCCGTTAGCGAGATCGAGCAGCAAATCGCAGCGGTCTGGAGCGAGGTGCTGGAGGTGGAGCGCGTAGGGCTCAACGACAACTTCTTCGAGCTCGGTGGCCATTCATTGCGAGTGTTGATGCTCAAGGAGCGAATTCGCAAGGTCAGCGGCGTGAACCTGTCTGTCAGCCAACTGATGCTTAACCCTACTGTGGCGGGACAGGTCAAATGCCTGCAGGGCAATAGCCGGTCTTCGTTGATCGTCAAGCTCAACCAGCAGACGCAAGGCACGCCGTTGTTCCTGTTCCACCCAAGCTTCGGCTCGGTGCATTGCTACACCGCGATTGCCCTGGCCTTGCGCGAGCAGCGCCCGGTGTTCGGGGTCATGTGTCGTGCCTTGGCCGAAGAGGGCGCCACGGTGCCGCAATGGCAGGTAATGGTCGAAGACTACACCGCGCAATTGTTGGTGGCCCAACCCGAAGGCGCGTTCCGCGTGGGTGGCTGGTCATTGGGCGGCAACCTGGCGATGGAGGTCGCCTACGGCCTGGAGCAAGCCGGCCGAGAAGTGGAGTTTGTCGGCTGGATCGACGCTGCGCCGCCGCAATGGGTCAAACCCTATTGGGACGCAGTGGTGGTCGAGAACGCTCGCGAGATCTCAGCCAATGAGCGCCGCGCAGCTTTGCTGGGGGTTATGTTTCCTGAGTTCGCCGAGTCCATCCAACACGCCTGGCAGCAATGCCAACGGGATAGCGAGGATGAAACGGGACAATGGCGGGAATTTGTGAATTGGGCTGAACAGTCTTTGGGCGAAGCCTTCACGGTGATCAAGGATGAATTACTGCGTGGCAATGAGGCGCAGATTTCCTGGGACGTTGACCGGGCACTCAGTGAGCGTTTGCTGCAAGCTGACTTCAAGCCGATCAAGGCGCCCGTCACTTGTTGGTGGGCGTCCATGAGCCGGGCAGGGCGCTTCAAGGACCTGATCGAGCAGCAAATGGCAACGGTGATCAGCCAAGGGCGCATCGAGCGCTCAGTGATGATTGAGACCGATCATGATGGCATTATCGACAGCGCGGTGTTTATCAGCAGTTTGGTAGAGGCGTTGAGGTAAGCCGCCGCTCAATCACAAAAACCCGGATCCAGTGTCCGGGTTTTTTTATGCTCCAATCCCTCTTCGCCAGTATCTCTGCACGCCCAAAAAAAAGCCCGGTGAGCATGGGGTGCTCACCGGGCGTTTGATCGATCGACGCGTGGAATCAGAAGTCCCAGCGCGTGCTGACCATCACATTACGTGGCTCACCGTAGGCGGCCGAGTTATAGAAGCCCACGTTGGTGTAGTAAGACTTGTCGAAGATGTTGTTGAAGTTGACGGTAGCCGACAGGTTCTTGGTGACCTGGTAGCGGGTCATCAAATCCACCAACCAGTAGGACTCCTGGGTGATGTCCTGGTTTTTCTCAAGTGGCCCGTTCCAGATCTCGTTCCAACCTTTGGTCTGCCAGCGTACACCGCCACCGATGGTGAACTTGTCCAGGTCGCCCTTGAGTTTGTAGGTGGTGTTCAGGTTGACCTGATGCTCGGGTTCGAAGGTGGAGAGTTTCTTGTCGTCTTCGTCTCGTACGATCTTGTGGGTGTAGCCACCTTGAAGTTGCCAGCCTGGGCTCAACTCACCGGAAATTTCCGCTTCGTAGCCTTTGGTGACGGCCTTGGAGCTCTTGAACGCCCAGTTGTTCGGGGCAGGTGTCTGGTTGTTGTAGGCGTCATCCGAGATGGGGCGATTAGTCTCATGCACTTCGAAGTAAGCGATGCTGGTGTTGAGGCGGCCATCGAAAAACTCGCCTTTCAGGCCCAACTCGTAGTTCTGCCCTTCGTCTGGCTCCAGCAGCTTCTCGTTACGGTCCTTATAGGTGCTTTCCTGAGGTTGGAAGATATCGGTGTAGCTGGCGTATACCGAGAAGTTGTCATTGAGGTCGTAGATCACACCGGCGTAAGGAATGAACCGCCCGGTTTCCTTGTAGGAAGGGTTGTTGCCAGTCACGTGATAGTTGGCCACGCGCCCACCCAGGATCACGTTCAGGTCGTCAATCACGTTGAAACGCGCGGTCAGGTAATACCCGGTTTGACGGATAGTGTCGTCGATGTGCTGTTGGGCAGGACCGTAGATAGGCTTGGCGATATGGCCGTTCCAGTTATAGAAATCGACCTTGTTACCGCCAGGCCATTCCGGCGACCAGTACCCCTTGCCTTGCCAGCGTGAGGTGCCGATCGAGCCGCCCACCACCAGTTCATGCTCGCGGCCAAACAGGCTGAAAGGGCCGGTGGCGTAGAGGTCGGCCGAGGTGCTCTTGGTCTCGCCGGTGTATTTCTGCCCGTTGATCTCAGCGGTGCCATCGGCTGCCGGCTGGACGAATTGGATCGAACCCAGATCGGCGTGGTAGCCGTTGATCTTGTGGTCGAGCTGGAATTTGGTCACCCAGCCGTCGCCCAGGTCATGCTCGAGCATGGCAAAGGCGGTACGCGTGTTTTGCTCCCACGAGCTCCAGGTGGTGCCGTTGTTGTAGGAGCGCGGCATTTTGTTGATGCTGCCATTGGAGTTGACCAGCGGGAAGGAGCCGGACCAACTGGAACCCTGTGGAATGTTGTCCTGGTAATCGAAGCCCACCGTCAGCATGGTATCGGGAGACAGGTCGAACTCGGTGATGCCGTAGTAGGTTTCGGTCTTGCGCGAGTAGTGGTCCATAAAGGACTTCTTGTCCTGATACGCAGCCACCGCACGGCCACGGATATTGCCGCTGTCGGTCAAGGGGCCACTGACATCCACTTCGCTGCGGTAGTTGTCCCAGGAACCCGCCCCCAATTGCACATGGCCCTTGAATTCCGCGGTTGGCTTCTTGCGGATCAAGTTGATGGTCGCACCCAGGGAACCGGCACCGTTGAGCAGGCCGGTAGCGCCCTTGAGGACTTCAACACGGTCGTAGATCGCCATGTCGCTCAGGGTGTTGCCCGCCGAATAGCCGACGTTACGCACAGTCGATGGAATACCGTCGTACTGGAAACTATTGACCGAAAAACCACGGGAATAGTAGTTGGTGCGGTCGGAGTCGTAGGCGGAAACGGTGATGCCCGGCGTATGGCGCATCACGTCATCCATGTTGTTGAGGCCAAAATCCTCGATGTGCTGGCGAGTCACCACGGTGATCGACTGCGGAGTTTGCCGTGGGGTCAACGTCAAACGTGTAGCCGTGGCAATCGTGCCAGGCGTGTAGGAACCAGAACCTTCGGTGACGTTGCCCAAGTAGTTGGCGGTCACTTGCGTCGGGCTCAGCTCGAGCCCACCACCGCTGCCAGCAGCAGTGACGGTCAAGGTATTGCCGTTGAGGTTATAGGTAGTCTGGCTACCGGCCAGCAATGCAGCTATGGCCTGCTGCGGCTGCATCTTGCCCTTGACGGCGGGGCTGTTCTTGCCCTGCACATCGCCCGGGCTGTAGAGCACTTGCACATTGGTCTGGCGGCCAAATTCCTGCAGTGCGCTCCCCAGCGACTGCGCAGGAATATTCAACTCGATCTCCTGGGCCTGCACATAGCCTGCAATCGGCATCGACACAGCCAACGCCAAGGCACTGGGCAAGAGGTTGATGTTCAGGGCCCGGCGCATGGATAGCGCTTTGCTCAGGGGGCTGAGACCGAGTCGTGCTGGCATGGATGCTTTCTCTTCTATGTTTTAAGTGGGCAATTCTAAGTGTTTATTGAGGTTAGTTCTCATTACCACTAGTGAGACGTTCCTACTTCGCAAAACCGGAAAAAATTATTCCGGTACTTCATGCAGGCTCCATCTCATGCACCACCTGACCGGCACGCAGGCGCACCAGATGATCGGCGATGTCGAAATAACGATCATCGTGGCTGATCACGATGATGGTCTTGCCCAGGCGTTTGAGGTCCGGCAGCAGCTCGGTGTAGAAGATGCGGCGGAAGGCCGGGTCCTGGTCGGCGGCCCACTCGTCGAACACCAGTACCGGGCGTTCTTCCAGCCAGGCATTGACCAGGGCCAGGCGCTTGCGTTGGCCGGTGGACAGGTCAGTGGTGCTGAACACGCCGTCCTTGACGCTGACCTTGTGCGCGATTTCCAGGCGCTCAAGGTATTTGGTGGCGCTGTCCAGGGACTGGGTGGCGCTGCCTTGTACCAGGTCATCGAACAGGTAATAGTCGGAAAACACGGTGGTAAACAACTGGCGATAATCGTCGCGCTCTGGGTCGGTCACCGCTGTACCGTTGAGCAGGATCTCACCCGCCTGAGGTGGATACAGGCCCAGCAGCAGCTTGATCAGGGTGGTCTTGCCGCTACCATTCTCGCCCACGACAAACACGATATCGCCTTGCTTGATGCTCAGGTTGATCGGCCCCAGGTGGAACGGTTGGCTGCCTTCAACCGCTGGCGGGCTGTAGCTGACGCCGCGCAGTTCAAGGCTGTTGACCACAGGCTTCGGCGCTTCACTGTCGTCCATCAACAAGTGGGGCTCGGGCGAAGAAAAACGTTCCGACAGTTCGCTGATGCGCCCGAAGGCAATCTTCGCCTTGCCAACCACGGGCAAGTAACCCAGCAGGTGCTCCAACGGGCCTTTCATATACAGCAGTACCAGCACGAAGCCGGTAATCACCGTGGGGTCGGGGTTGGGGTTGTAGGCCTGCATCGCCAGGGCCAGGCCGATGACCACGAAGAACAGCATCGAGCCAAAGGTCTTGGCCAGGATATAGATGTTGACTGAACGCACCTGGATATCGCTGATGCGGTCTGCGGTTTCCTGGATGCGGTGGGTGTTCATGCGAAACCGCCGCGGACGGTGCATGCGCAGTTCCTTGGCTCCCGAAGCAATCGCATTGTAGTAACGCTGCAATTCATCTTCGTGGCTACGGGCCAGATCGAAGCCCTGGATGCCTTTGCCGCCCGCGATGAATTGCACGGCGCTGCCGATGATGATTGCGACCACCATCATCAGGAACATCGGCACGGACAGGTAAGCCAGGTAACCCAGGCATCCCAGGGTAACGGTGGCGGCGATGGCCAGGGGCGTGAAGGCAAAGGAAAAGTCGCTGATGGTGTCCACGTCGTGGGTCAGCACCGGGATCAGGCGGTGAGAGCGATATTGCTCGATCTGCCCGATGGGCGCTGACAGCACCTTTTCACCCAGGTCCTTGCGCAGGGCGGCAATGATCCGTTGCCCGACGTAGTTGGTGCCGATGTCGGAAATGATCGAGCTGACCAGCGCCACCACGCACAACGCGGCGAAGGTCAACACCACACCCTGAGTCATCCCCCCCGCCGAATGCAGGGCATTGTTAATCGTCGCCAACAGCAAGGTAATGGCCAGGCCGCCCGCCATGCCAAGGGCGACGGAGACCGTCACGATGGTGCGAAAGGGCCTGAGCAATGCGAGCAAACCTTTGAAGGCGCCGCGCTTGGGGTCGGTCATAAATACTTCCCGGAAAGTGAAAAGAGGGGGCTGGGCACACAGACCCTTACCCATGACAAACGAAGCTGTGGCGTGACTATTTAGCGCGGCGTGCCGGACGGTGGCAGTGAGCGATAAATTGCCCGGGGCCTGGTTCGTTCTTGTTCTGTAGGCGCACGTGTATCAATGCCGTGCGTGGCCCTTTGAGCGAGAGCGAAACACATGACGAAAAAGAACCTGGTGTATGTCTGGTCCCTGAGAAATGCCGCCGCCGACAAGGCGGGGCAGCCGGTGGCCTATAAAGACCACGAGCGCTATATGAAATCGGTGCTGGAGTTTCTGGTGGGCTCGCTCAACGACACGTCGCTGGGCGAGGCTTACAACCTCGTAGGCGTGGTGTATGACGACGATGAGCACAACCCGCGGGACCAGCAGTTGGTGGCGGACTACGGCTTCGCCTACCAGCCGGGTCGCCAGTGGCTGTACCCGGCGGACTTGCGTGTGCAGGGCACGTTGGTCAACGACCTGCTGCTCAGCGTGCCGTCGACCTATCGTCGCCTGCCACGAGGCAGCGCCGAACATGTCGCCGGCAAGCAGGATTTCGAGCGTCGCCTGCATGACACCCTGGTGGAGTTGAAGGCTGACATCGTGGTGCTGGATGGTTTGCTGGTGATCCTCGACGAACTGGTGCGCCCGGGTGCGACGTTTGCGCGGCGCATTATGAACATTCATCCGGGCATCACCCGTCTCGAGTCGCCTTACGAGCGCCGTGGGGCGTACGCCACCTGGAATGCGCTGTACGGCGCACGTGGGCAGGCGATTACCGACTGGGCAACCAAAGCGACTCAGGCGTGCGAGCCGTTGTATTGGACCGGTGCGTCATTCCACTACGTGGATAACGGCATCGACTCGGGAGAGGTGTTCCACGACGTGCTCAAGACCGAGATTTCGCCCGAGGACACCATCCTTGAGTTGCGCTGGAACAACTTCAACAACAGCCTGTTCCCGGCGCTGCATGAAGGCCTGGAGCTGTTGGCCAGACAAGGCTGAACATGCGGGCGCGAACCCTGTAGGAGCGAGCTTGCTCGCGAAAAACGTCAACGATGACGCGTGCTTCCTGAATACACGCGGCGTTTATGAGTTTTTCGCGAGCAAGAACTAGGCGTCCCCCTCGCTCCTACAAGGTATTAGAGCTCGCGCACGACCCGAAAGCCGATCCAGTCCCCGCGCGTCTGCGGGTAGATGTTGTTGCGATTGCCCGAGCGTGAAAACACCGGCGCCTCGCCCCAGTCATTGCCGCGAATCTGGTAGGCCTCGCAGTTGGGCTCCACCCAGGCGCTGCCATCAGTTGGCGCGCCGACGTAGTTCGGATGCTCGCAATCAGCCACCCGCTCATACACATTGCCGTGCATGTCATACATGCCAAAGGCATTCGGGGGGTAACTGCCCACGGGCGACGAATAGCTGTAGCCGTCCGCCGGGCCGTAGGTGTTGGCGTGCTGGGCGATGCTGTAGCCCTTGCCTTCGTCGAACGGGAAGGGGAACGGGCCGGTGGTGCCGGCGCGGGCGGCGTATTCACGCTGGGCTTCGCTGACCATCTGGTACGTGTGCCCGGTCTTCTTCGACAGCCAGCTCACGTACTGCTTGATGTCGTCCATGTCCATGCACACCGCCGGCTGCCGTGGCCCCTGGGGATAGCGCGGCTTGCTGGCGATGCATTCGCGGCCGGGGCGGTCGTCGCCATTGGCGATCTTGACCCCGGTCTGGCGCACGTAGCTGTCCCATTCGCCGGCGGTGACATGGAAGCGGCTCATGGCGAACGGCTTGGCGAAGGTCACCTCGTGCATCGGGCCTTCGTCAGGCTCGCGGCCCACTTCGTCGTCCGGCGTACCCATGGTGAAGGTGCCGGCGGGAAGCACCACCATTTCCGGGCAGTCCTTGCAGTCTTTGAAGACCTTGCCCGGTTGTGGGGCAGCGGCCTGGGCCAGGCCGGGCAGCAGGGCGCCGCACAGGGCGGTGAGTGCCAATGCGGTGAGCGGTTTGAGTCGGGATGGCATCATGGAGGCGTCTCGTTCAAAGGGAAAAGGGGTCATAACCGCTGGCTCAGCAGGGTCATGAAGCGCTGGATCTCATCGGAGTTGTTAAGCAGGCCCGGCGAGGTGCGAATCACCGGGCCAACGTCACGGTCCACCGCGTCCACCACCACGCGGTTTTTCATCAGGTAGGCCGCGACGGCATCGCTGTTCTGATCCTTGACCCGAAAGAAAGTGAATCCGGCTGACAGGTCGGGGCTGCGCGGTGTCACCAGTTCGATCTGCGGGTGGGCCAGCAGTTGGTCCTTGAGTTCGGTGTTGAGGGCATGGATGCGTGCCTGCACCGGCGCCTTGCCCAGTTGCAGGTGCAGCTTGAAGGCTTCGTCGGCGGCCCAGCGATGTTCGAAGGCGTGATAGCCGCCGGGCGTCATGGTCGTGGCGAAGTTTTTGTCTTCGGAGAAGGTCGGAATCATCGGTGTGACGTATTTGTTTTCGGTCTCGCGGGCGCATACCAGGCCGGTGCCGCGCGGGCCGAACATCCATTTGTGAGTGCCGGCGATGAAGAAGTCGCAGTGCATAGCGGGGAAGTCGAGGTCTTCCACGCCGAAGCCATGCACACCATCGACGATATAAAGCAGGCGGTCCGGCTCATCGCGGTTGCGGTTGTGTTCGTCCACCAGCTTGCCAATCTCACCGATGGGCAGTTTCACGCCGCTGCCGGACTGCACCCAGGTCATGCCCAGCACGCGGGTGTTGGGGCGAATGTTGCGTTGGATGTTGCCCAGCACTTCATCGGCCGAGACCTGATTGGGGTTTTTGAACAGGCGTATCTTACGAACCTGGGTTTGCTCCTTGCGTACCCGGAAGTCCAGGCTGAACGCGGTGGCGTAATGCTCATGCACCGTGGTCAGGATTTCCTGGTCGGCGCGCACCTTGATCCCGCCATAGATCATCGCCAGCCCTTCGGACGTGCTGCCGGTGAGGGCGATCTGCGCTGGCGTGGCGTTCAGGTAGCGGCCGGCCCACTCGCGTACCTGGCCCTCACGCTTCCAGGTTTCCTGCAGGTCCCAGTCCATGGCCAGGCCAGGGTTGCGGTCGATCTGTTGGCGGTAGCGTTCGATGGCCTCGCGCACGGGCCTGGGGTGCGAGGCCACCAGAAAGTTGGAAAAGTGCAGGTAATTGGGGTCTTGGTTGAACAGTTGCTTCAATCCCGTCCATGGGTCGTTCGTAACAGCGGCTACTGCCTGAGGCAGCAACGCGGTGCCCAGCGGCAGGCTCGCGGCAAAGACGCCGGCCTGCTTGAGAAATGTACGGCGGTCGGTCATGGACTTACTTCGTGGTGGTTAGCGATTGGCCAATGGCTTGGCGGCTTTTTGTACCTGGTCCCACACCCGCAGGAAGTTGCCTCCCCATAGCTTGGCGATATCGGCTTCGGAGTAGCCGCGCTGGATCAGTTCGGCAGTGACGTTGCGCACCTCGCCGACGTTCTCCCAGCCCTGGAGGCCGCCGCCGTCGTTGAAGTCCGAGGCAATGCCGACATGATCGATGCCGATCTTGCGCACGGTGTAGTCGATGGCGTCGCCCAGGTCCTTGAGGGTGGCCTTGGGTTCTTCCTCGAGAATGCCGTACAACGCGCTGGCGTACTGGCCGAAGCGTTGCTCGGGCCAGGCGGCAATGATTGCATCGCCGGGCATCAGGGCCATGGCCAGGTTGGGCAGTGGCGGCAGGTCGAAGCGTGCGCGCAAGGTATTGAGCTTGTCCTGGGTCGGCTGGCTCAAGGGACGCAGGTAGGCGGGGAAACCCACCACTTGCACCACGCCGCCGCTGTTCTTGATCAGTTGCAGCTCCTTGTCGCTGAGGTTGCGCGGGATGTCCACCGATGCCCGTGGCGCCGAGTGCGACGCCACCATCGGTGTGCGGCTCAACTGCGCGACTTGCTCCAGGGCCTTGGTCGACATCTGCGACACGTCGATGATCACCCCCAGGTCATTGAGGCGATGCACCGCTTGCTGGCCGATAGGCGACAGGCCCTCGAGGGCATCGGTGGAGTCATTGAAGAACGGCAGCGGGCGCGACGAGTCGGACCAGGCGTTATTGCCGATGTAGCTGAACCCGAACATGCGCATGCCGCGTGCGGCCCACAAGTCCAGCTGGTTCAGGTCATTGCCCAAGGGGTAGGCGTTGAGCATGCTGATAAAAATCGCGAACTTGCCTTCGCCGTGCAGGCGGCGCATATCGTCCGGTGTGTAGGCGATGCCCACCTGGTTGGGAAAGTCACGCACCATGCCGGAGATGATCTTGTAGCGCACTTCCTGCTCGTGCCGGGCCTCTTCGACAAAACCGTCGGTGGGCTTGTGCGGGGCGTTGGCGCCGTTCCAGATTTCCGGCCAGCCGAAGATCGTCAGCGCGGCGCCCGACAATCGGCCGCGGGTGGCCTTGGCCAGGTCGAACTGGCCAAGGCCATCCTTGTCGGCCTCGTTGCCCGCCGTGCCGAAATCCAGGGGCAGGGTGATGTGGCTGTCGAACGACAACAGGCGGTCCTGCATTTCATTGGCCTGCTTGATCACCTCCAGCGGGTAGCCGGCGTTGCCCTTGAACCACTGATCCCAGACCAGGAAACCAGCCCCGGCGCCGATAGCCAGGGCCAGCGGCAGGCCAATATACAGCGCCTTTTTCGAACGTGATTTTGTCATTGCCATCTCAGTCAGTTGAGGCCTTTGCTATCAGGGAAGAACGAGCGATGACGGGGGAAATTTAGGTGGCGGGGGCAGGGCGGTAAATTTCATCGGGTTGCAAACGTTCTAGCTCTGATCAAGCTGTTTCCTAAGGTAGCCAATGACAATCTCTCGACGTGGGTTCATCGCAGGCCTGGCGCTGACCGGTGCAGCCGTGCCCGCGGCCTTTTATGCCCATCGCGAGTTGACGCGGGAAGAAGAGTTTCCTATCACCCCCGGCGAAGCTACGGTCGACCTCGCTGACACCCAGGGCCAGCACCTGGCGAACACCCTGCGGGGCGTCTGGAGCCTGCGCCTGGAAGGCCGCGATGCGGGCCTTGCGGGCCTGCCGCTGCATGGCCTGGAGTTGCTGCTCGACATCGCCCCCCGTGGGCGTGGCCTGCGCGGTTACCTGGACACCGCCGAGCAGCTGCGCGCTGAAGGCGAGCCGCGCTACCGGGTCTTGGGTGATGTGCTGACGGGCGAGGGCGCCGTGCTCTATTGGCGCTTGATCGACCGCGATTCAGCCGGCGGCGTGCCGGCCTATGAATTCAAGATGACCCTGGATGAAGTCTGGGCCGATTTCGGCAATGCCGGCAGCGCCACCCTCAGCGGGCACATCCTCGACCTTGAGCGGCCCCTGGCGCTGACCGAACGCGACAACCGTTTTATCGCCCACAAACAACTGTTCCCCGAAGCCCGCCAGCGCATCGGCCTCAACCCTACCTTGCTGGCCTGGCTGATTTCTCCCGAGCACCGCCTGTTTCACCAACTGTGGCACGCCACCCGCGACCAATGGCACAAGCTCTCCGAAGAAAAACGCGAGGCCCTGCGCGGCATCGGCTGGCAACCGGGGCCCCGTGGTCAGGAACGCGACGCCCGCGGCAAGCGCAAGGACCGCAATGGTTCGGGCATCGACTTCTTCTTCATGCACCGCCACATGCTCGGCACCGCACGTTCCATGCAGGACTTGCCCTCCTGGCCGCAATTCCCCGAGCCGCAACCGCCGTTGGAGCGGGATCGCCCGGGCTTTGTGCGCTACTTCGACAACCACGACGGTTTCGCACTGCCGCCCTGTTGGTCAGCGCCAGATGACGCCGACTACACCCAGTGGGTCAGCGATATCAAGGCGGCCGAGACCTACCACAGCAACTTCCAGGTGTGGGAATCCCAATACCGCGACCCGCGCTACCTGGCCAAGTTGACCCTGGGCCAACTGGGCTCGGAAATGGAGCTGGGCCTGCATGATTGGCTGCATATGCGCTGGGCCTCGGTGCCCCGCGACCCGTCCAACGGCGCCCCGGTCCCCTTCGCCCGTGACCCCGCAGACTTTGCCGCACGTTGGTATGCGCCGGAGAACGACTTTCTGGGCGACCCGTTTTCATCCCATGTGAACCCGGTGTTCTGGCATTTCCACGGTTGGATCGATGACCGCATCGAAGACTGGTTTCGTGCCCACGAGCGCTTCAACCCAGGCGAGGTGAGCCGACTGGAAGTCAACGGCGTAGCCTGGTTTGCGCCAGGCCGCTGGGTGGAAATAGGTGACCCGTGGCTGGGCCCGGACACCCACGGCTGCAGCACCACGCCGGGGCTGCAACAGGGGCGCTCGATGGAAATGGACCCGGAGATCATGAAGCTGGCCCTGCGCATTACCTTCGGTGCCGATGAAGAGCTGCTCAAGGGGCTGTTCAAACGTGTGCCGCAGCGGCCATGGTATGCGCGGCATCTGAAACTCAAACGCGAGGCTTAGCAGGTTTTTTTAAACCTGCTCTTCCTCGCGCAATTGCGCACTCATCTCATCGCAACTGCGTGCCCAGTCGCTCAACCATTGCGGCATCGGCGGTGAGGTGTCGTCCAAGCCCAACTCGCGGATGAATTCGGCCGGGGGCAGTGTGCCTTTGGCGGATCGAAACAGCCCACGCATCACCACCACGCCGACCACCCGCCCATTGCTGACGAAGCGGTGCTCCATCAGGTTCCACTTGTGGTCCCAGCCGAGAATGCGGGTATGCACCTCGAATACCTCGAACAGCTTCAATTCCCGACGGAACTTGCCCCAGGTATCGCCGACTATCGGCATCGCCTTATGGCGCAGCGCCACGCGAAAGGCGCCGGTGCGCAGCACAAAATCCATGCGAGCCACATCGGCCAGGGTGAAATACCGGCCATTGGTGACATGCCGGTTCAGGTCCAGGTCCAGCGGCCAGACACGCATGCGCACCACCGTGGTAGCCAGGCCGTGAACCGGTTTGCGCCAGGGGCGGCGCAACAGCATGTGCAGTAATCGAAACCAGAGATTCATAAAAACGCCAGGCAGTTGATCAATGGCCGCACTGTACGGGGATGGGATCGGCTAAGGTAGATGCGTAAATGACTTATTACATGCGAAAAGTGCAAGCCGGAGTTTTTACATGCATGTCACCTTGCTCCTGGCGGATCAATGTTCCGCTGCCAGTGCCACCCTGGCCATGGAAATGCTCAGTGCGGCCAATCTGTTCGCTGAAAGCCCGCCGTTTGAGGTGATGCTCGCGTCTATAGACGGCCAGCCGGTGACAGCATGGGGCGGGCAGCGCCTGCAGGTGCAGGGTTCACTGGCGCAGATCGCGCACACGGACCTGGTGCTGATTCCCGGGTTTCTCTTTACCCTCAAGGAGGCTATGCCGACGTTTGCTGCCTACGGCCCCTGGTTGCGTGAGCAGCATGGGCAGGGCGCCGTGTTGGCTTCCATGTGCACGGCGGCCTTCATGCTGGCCGAGACCGGCTTATTGCACGGCTTGCGTGCGACGACTCACTGGGCATTTGCCGGGTTCTTCCGGCGTCGATATGCCCAGGTCAGCCTGGATGAGGGGCAGATCCTTTGCGAAGACAATCGCCTGATCACGTGCGGGGGCGCTACGGCGGCGATGGACTTGATGCTGCACCTGATCCGCCGTTTCGGCTCGCCGGAGCTGGCTCATACCTGCGGCAAGTACTTGCTGATCGATGCCGGCCGCACCGAGCAGTCGGCCTACGCGATGTGGTCGCTGCCCAAAAGCCACGGTGATGCGCAGATTTTGCGTGTGCAGCATTGGTTGGAGCAGCACTTTGCGCAGTCAATGGTGATCGATGAGGTGGCCCGGCGCTTTGGTTTTGGCGTGCGTAATTTCAAGCGGCGTTTCAAGGATGCCACTGGTTGTACGCCGATTGGCTACCTGCAAACCCTGCGCCTGGAACGAGCCAAGCAGATGCTGGAGTCAACACGCATGACCCTCGCCAGCATCACGTATGCCGTGGGCTATGAGGACAGCAACTCGTTTCGGCGTCTGTTCCAGCAACGGGTGGGGATGCTGCCGGCGGCGTATCGCAAGAAGTTCCTGGTTGCCCAGGGCGACGCCTATGTACCTGACGCACCGAGGTCCTGACCTGCCTTGATGCCGGTCAGGTAAGCAGGCGCGCTGCGCCGTGGACGTGTATCACTTTTTTGCGCGGGGATTGCTCTGTGCAACACCGTGCAGCAATAGCGCCTCAAACACCCGCTGTACCCGTGGTTCGTCGCTGTGGGCCACATTGAAGCGCATTGAGTCGCGGTGGGCCGGGTCGTAGCCGAAGAGCGCGCCAGGTGCCAGTACCATGCTGCGTTTCAGGGCTTCCTGGGCCAGGAGTTCGCCGTCCACGCCAGGCGGCAGGCGTGCCCAGATGAACATCCCGCCTTCATACGCCATGGGCAGTTCGCACCCGCAGCGCTTGAGCCATTGTTCGACGCGCCCACCGGCTTCCATCAGGCGCTGCACCATGCGTTTGCGCTGCTTGGCGTAACTGCCTTCGCTGAGCATGCGGTAGACGATCTGTTCGAACAGTTCCGAGGTGACGCCGCCGCTCATCAATTTCATGTTGGTCAGGTTGGCGGCCAGTTGCGGAGCGGCCACCACGTAGCTGACGCGAGTGTTGGCGCTCAGGATTTTCGAGAACCCCGACAGGTAGGTAACCTGGTCCAGCCCGGCGACGGCGGCCAGGCGTGGGGGAGGGTTGGGGTGCAGGTCGCCGTAGAGGTCGTCCTCGACGATGTGGCAGTGGTACTGCTGGGTCAGTTGCAACAGGCGAAACGCTTGGCTGGGGCTGAAGGAGTGGCCGGTGGGGTTGTGCAACACGCTGGTGGTCAGATACAGGCTGGGGCGGTGTTCGGCCAGCAGCTGTTCGAGGGCGCTGAAGTCAAAGCCGTCGGGGCGGCGTGCAATGGTGATGACTTTGACGCCGTGCAGCGCCAGGTTGGCGTGGAAGTTGAAGTAGCACGGCGCGTCGAGCAGCACCGTGTCGCCGGGGCGTGCGAGCAGGCGCATGAGCATGTCCAGGCCCTGCACAGTATTGGGTGTGGTGATGATCTGTTCCACCGGTACCGACAAGCCTTCGCCGTGCAGTTTCTGTTGCAGCGCCTGGCGCAACGGCAACAGCCCCGCCGGCGTGCCCAGCCCGGCGATACGCAGTGACGGCGCACGCACTACGCTGCGCATGGCTTGGCGGATCGCTTCGCCATTGAGCCAATCCTCCGGCAAGTGCCCGCCACCGGGGCGCAGTTCGCCACTGGCGGTGGCCAAGGGCCGGCGCAATACGCTGAGCAGGTCTTGGGGCAATAGGTCCACCCAGGTCGCCGAGGCAGGGCGGGTGCTGTCCATCGCCACGAAGTAGCCGCGGCCCTGGCTCGAGGTGAGCAGGTGGCGACCGCGCAGGCGGTCCAGTGCCTCATTGAGGGTGAACTTGCTGACGCCGAGGATCTGGGTCAGTTCACGCACGGATGGCAGTTTGCTGCCCGGTGCCCATTCGCCATTTTCGATGGCCTGGCTGAACGCCTCGACGATCTGCTGGACCTTGGGCGTGCCTTCTACGAAAGCGATGGCGGATACAAACATGACGCGTCCTTGTGTTTGCCGGTGCTTTTACCGGTGAAGTTAGGCCGGATTAGGCACCACTTTACCTGCCTTGCGCAATGCCACTCCCCTAGACTGCGCGGCATCTCGCCAGGAGATGGCGATATTTCCTACACCTGAGCAATGGATTTTGCATTTCCATGAAGACTTATATGTGCGCACCCTGCGGTTTTATGTACGTAGAAGAACTGGGTATTCCGGAGGACGGAATTCCCGCAGGCACCCCTTGGGAAGAGGTGCCTGAAGATTGGACATGCCCGGATTGCGGCGTGACCAAGGCCGATTTCATGGCCATCAATCTTCCTGAACGTCAATTCGCCTGACACTCCATCAACGAAAGGAATCGTCCCATGAACAGCAAACTGATCAACGCCACCGTCCCGTTCTGCACCGGTGTGGCCCACCAGAAATACCTGGGCGCCGAAAAGGGCCTGCAAACCGCCATCGAAGGTGACTGCACCCACTGGTACATCGACGGCAGCCTGTTCGGCGAAATGGTCGATGACTGGACCGAGGCGCGTATCGAGAGCCTGCAGGCGCAAATCGCGGCCACGGGGGTCAAGCCGGTTTTCCATGGCAACTTCAAGGCGCCGTTGGGCAGTGATGTCGAAGCCTTCCGTAGTGCGGCCGTGGAGTACGTCAAAAAAGAAATCGATATCGCCAGCCGCCTGGGCGCGCCGTTGATCATTCACGGTGGTTGCATCGTCGAGCCGAAAATGGTGCTGATGGCCAAGAAGGTTGCCCTGGAGCATTACCTCAAGTCGGTGCAGGAGCTGGCGCGCTATGCCGAGGCCAAGGGCACGGATATCTATTTGGAGAACCTGTCCAACTACGTTAACTATCGGCCGTTCCACTACATCTTTACCCATGAAGCCGAATACGCCTTTGTGTTCGAGCGCCTGCAAGCCCATAGCAATGTGTATTTCTTCCTCGATGCCGGCCACGCCAACATCGAGAACGGCCTGCCGGCAGAAGTGGTGCGCAAATACCACCACCTGATCAAGGGCATTTCCTTCAGCAACAACAACGGCGTGCAAGACCAGCACTTCGGTATCCATGACGGCAACTGCGATTACGCCGATGTGCTGCAGGCCATTGTCGAGACCAACTGGAAGGGGCTGGTCGCGTTTGAAACCCGCAACCAGACCGCCAAGGCTGCCCTGGCTGACCTGGCGGTGATGTACCGCGACTCCCTGACCACCGAAATCGCTGTCGCCTGATCGGCCGGGGGCGAGCGCTGGCCGCGTTCGCCCTGTTGCTGCTGTTTCTTTTTATTCAAGGTGCTGGCCATGACAAGTGCGTTAACCCTGTCTTCATTTCTCTACTTTCTGTTGTTTTGCGCCACCATGACCTTCAGCCCGGGCCCCATGACGTTGCTGTTGTTGAGCCTGGGCTTGAAGGACGGCCTGCGCAGTTCGATCCCGGCGCAGGTCGGCGCCAGTGTGTCGTACCTGATTTCGATCCTGATCTTTGCCGTCGGCTTCTCGGAATTGATCAAGGGCAACCTCGCCATTACCCAGACCATCCAGTTTGTCGGGGTGGCCTACATTCTTTACCTGGCCTACAAGCAGTGGACCAGCAGCGGCGTGTCGATCAACAACGCCGACAAGGTCGAGGGGGCGCGCAGCCTGTTTGGCAAAGGGCTGTTGACCGGGTTTTCCAACCCCAAGACCATCATCATGTTCAGCGCCGTGTTCCCGCAGTTTGCCGGCGCCGGTGAACACAGTTCGGCGGCGGACATCGCCATCCTTGGCCTGACCTTCCTGCTGCTGCAATTTGCCAGCGGCTGCCTGTATTGCTATTTCGGCCAGCGCATCAAACACGTGCTGGAAAACCCCAAGCGGCGGGTGTTGTTGCAGCGAATCACGGCGGTGTTGCTGCTGGGCGTCGCCTTGATGCTGGCGCGTGGGTTTTCGCACTGAAGTATTAGCCAATAAGCGGTAGTGGCGATTTGACGTCGCCCTGATAGACTCCAGGCATTCACCCAGGATCGCCCCCACCATGCCAGCCGTCGGAGGAAAAGGACTTCCGCTCGCTTTGCGCTTGTACAAATCTCGCGTGCTGGGGCTGACGCTCGGCTTTGTATGCGTGGCGTTCGGCATGTATCCGTTGAATCCGTCCCTGTGGGTGTGGGCCTGGATGCTGATCAATGCCTTTGCGTGGCCGCACCTGGCGTTTCAATGTTCGTTGCGCTCGGCCAATACCTTGCGCAGCGAACGCCGCAGCCTGCTGTTCGATTCCTTTTGCGGTGGGTTCTGGGTTGGCGCGATGCACTTCAACCCGCTGCCCAGCGTCACCACCCTGTCGATGATGAGCATGAATAACGTCGCCATTGGCGGGCCGCGCTTCCTGTTCGCGGGTTGGGTGGCGCAGGCGCTGGGGCTGGGCACCGCGTTGCTGCTGTTCACACCAGGATTTATCGCCGTGACCACCCAGGCCCAGCTGTATGCCTGCCTGCCGATCCTGATGCTGTATCCCCTGGCCCTGGGCTGGATCTGCTACCGCCAGGCCGTCACCTTGGCCCGCCACAAACGTGAACTGCTGGCCTTGAGCCGCACCGACAGCCTCTCTGGCCTGCTCAACCACGGCGCCTGGAAGGACCATCTGGACCTCGAATTTCAACGTTGCCGCCGTGGCCCGGGCGGTGCCGCCATCGCGTTGATCGACATCGACCACTTCAAGACCATCAACGACACCTACGGCCATGTGACCGGCGATATCGTCCTGCGCCAACTGAGCAAGGTGCTGCGCCAGAACCTGCGCACCAACGACCTGGCCGGGCGCTATGGCGGTGATGAGTTCTGCGTGATCCTGCCAGACATGCCCCTCAACCGTGCCACCGAGGTGATGGAGGCCTTGCGCGGTCGCTTCAACGCCTTGGCCTACGCCCAGGACCCGACACTGCGAGTGAGCCTGAGCATCGGCCTGGCGCCGTACCAGCCTAGCCACGCCGACTCCATCAGTTGGCTCAACGATGCCGACCAGGCGCTGTACGAAGCCAAGAGCAGCGGGCGCAACCGGGTCAGTTCGGTACAGGGCAGTTGGTTGCGGTCAGTTTAGTGGGGTAGGGTGGCGGGGCACCTTCCAACAAAAAACAAGGATCGGTCCATGCTCTTCACGTTCCCGCGTACCCTTTTGGCCGCTACCCTGGCCTTGTCTTTCAGCCTGCCGGCCTACAGCGCCGAGCCTCATAAACAGATCCAGCAACAGGCCGAACAATACAAGGCCGAAGCCTTGAAGCTGCTGGAGCGCCTGGTGAATATCGACTCGGGTTCAGGCTACGAGCCGGGCCTGACCCAAGTGCGCGATATCGCCGTGAATGAGTTGAAACAGTTGGGTTTCACCATCGAATTGGTGCCGGATAAAGCCGCCAACAATAGCCATGTGGTCGCCACCCTCAAAGGCACCGGCAAGGCCAAGATCCTGCTGATGGCCCATATGGACACCGTATTCAAGGAAGGCTCGGCTGCCGAGCGCCCCTTCCACATCAAGGACGGCCGCGCCTACGGCCCCGGCGTGATGGATGACAAGGGCGGCATCGTTGCGGGCATCTATGCGCTCAAGGTCCTCAAAAGCCAGGGCTTCAAGGATTACGCGCAGATCACCTTCCTGCTCGACGCCAGCGAAGAAACCGGCTCCGACGCCGCCTCCGAACTGATCCGCAACACTGCCAAAGGCCACGACGTGACCCTGAACCTGGAACCCGGCCGCCCCGCCGACGGCCTGGTGGTGTGGCGCAAAGGCAGCGCCACTGCGGTGGTCGAAGTCAAAGGCAAGGCCGCCCACGCCGGCGTCGCCCCGGAACTGGGACGCAACGCCGCCATGGAAGCCGCGCACCAGATCCTGCAACTGGGCAAGCTGGGCGATGAAGACAAGAAAACCACCATCAACTTCACCGTGTTCAAGTCCGGTGACCGCACCAACGTCATCCCTGACCAAGCCACCGCCAAGGCCGACGTGCGTGCGGCCTTGCCGGAAGAGTTCGACCGGATCGAGAAAGACCTGGCGCGGGTTTCAGCCAACAAGTTGATCCCGGAAACCGAAGTGAACACCAGCCTGCAGCGCGGCCTGCCACCGATGCCGCAGACAGCCGAGTCGGATAAGTTGGTAGCGATAGCCCAAGGGATTTATGGCGAACTGGGACGCAAGTTGACCATCGAAGGCAGCGGCGGCGCGGCGGATGCCAGCTTGTCCGCCGGTGTAGGCACGCCGACGCTGGATGGGTTTGGGATGGTGGGGGGCAATATTCACACGGCGGAGGAATATGCCGAGGTGGAGAGTGTGGTACCGCGGGTTTATTTGTTGAGTCGGATGATCATGGAGCTTTCCAAGCGCTGATCAGAACACTGGATGATCGAACGAAGCAGATTTGAATGGGGGAGGAATGCCCGTCCGGCAAACGCAGATCCCCTGTGGGAGCGGGCTTGCCCGCGAAGGCGGTGTGTCAGTCCCTGCATGTGTTACTGCACTACCGCTTTCGCAGGCAAGCCAGCTCCCACATTTGATCTTTGTTGATTTGAGCGTTTTGTTTGCTTGAGTAACTCGCATTGGGGCAGCCCCTCCGACATCGAGTACTGCGTTCAATGCGGAAGTCACCATGTGGAAGGGTCTTCGAGACTGGCTTTTTGAAGGTCGTCTTTCCAGACCTCGTTGGCCAGTCGATAAATGTCCGCAAAGAAACCTCGGGGGTCGTCTATTTCTGTTTCGTCCCAAGCCATTGTTATGTACTCATCATAATCGCTTTCAAATTCTTTCGAAAAGTCGAAGTCGGGTTTGTCTAGCACATCTCTAAGTGCAGCCATTAATACGAAGCGATGTCTGTATGACAAATACATAAGGTCCTTCAGAACAAAAGAAATTATGATTTTTTCTCTGTCTTTCTCATTGTTAGGGTCGTACTTCCATAGTTCTTTTCCAACTGTATCCTCAAGGTCGTATATCGATAAGGCTCCCAATATATGAGAGATATTAGGGGTGTAAGGGGTGTTCATGAATGGGCACTTCAGCATTGTCTGCTCACTTTGGGAATGCGGTAAATGGCCGAGTCGGATTGTTTCTATCAAATCTGATCTCTGCTCTGTCCATATTTTCAATGTACTTAGGGTCGTTTAAGTTTCGGTGGTTAGGCTTGTAGCCTCGTCCGGCTCCGGGTAGCTCGACTATAACCACAGGGTTACCCCTTCTATCAAAACCTGTAGGAAGTGGTGAATCGCCCTGCATCCTGCCCATGGCTTTATTTATAGCGTTAAGCTGCATCACCCAGGTTTTAAATTGAGAGCTGGAATTGATAGCTTCTCTCTCCCCAGTGGTCGGATTTGTTCCATCAATAGATCGTTGCCTTAAAGCGTTATCTGGTATCTCTGGGCTATGCTTTTCAACCGAATGCATATCATATTCCTGCTCCCAACCCAGCACTTTTCGTTTTGCATTTGCCTCTGCCAGTTCATCTATTCTCGCCTGTCGCTGAGTACGCCCCAGTTGAGGTAAAGCGGGCGCGCCTTCATTTACACTAGGCTTCGGAAGAATAGGAGGAGCGTTAGGCTTGCATTGGTCCCCTGGGCAGGTACTTAATCCTAATGGATCCACCCACCCTGTAGGGTTTGGCACGTACTGGTACCCATTGATCCCACCCGCCAACTTCACCGGATCCGGCGTCAGATAGCGACCAATATCCGGATTGTAGTAGCGATGGCGGTTGTAGTGCAGTCCGCTTTCCGCATCGAAATACTGCCCTTGAAAGCGCAGCGGGTTGTCAATGTTGCCTACGTCGAGCCGGGCGATCTGGCCGTAGGCGCGGTAGTGGGCGGACCAGACGATTTCGCCCTCGTGGCTGGTCAGTTCCTGCGGGGTGCCGAGGTGGTCGAGTTGGTAGTGGTAGGGCTTGGTTTCTTTTGGGCCGAAACCTTCCAACAGGGCCAAGGGGCGGAAGCTGTCGGGTTCGTAGAGATAGCTGCGATGGCGCTCTGCGTGATGTTCGGCAATCAGCTTGTCGCCTTGCCAGAAAAACTCGGTGGTCTTGCCGTCTACGGTCTTGCTGATGCGCCGCCCAAACGGGTCATAGCGATAGCTGGCGGTTTCGCCGTTCGGTCTTGTGATGCTGATTAACCGATGCTGGCAGTCGTAGCGGTACTCAGTGACAAGTTGCTGGCCTTTGCCGCGTCGTTCGCGGATGAGGTTGCCGAAGGCGTCGTAGTCATAGTGCCGGTCGCCCTGGATCATCAGGCGGTTGGCCGCGACGATGTCCGGGCCGGGGCGGTCTTGCATCAGCAGGTTGCCGGCCGGGTTGTGGGCGAAGCGTTCCTGTACGTCCTGGGAGTGGTCGGCGCGGGTCAGGCGATTAAGCGGGTCGTAGCGGTAAAAGTGTTCGCCTTTGCGAGTGTCGAGCAGGCGGGTGAGGTTGCCGCTTTTGTCGTAGTCGTATTGGCGTTGGTAGAGGTAGTTTTGCTGCTGCGTAACGGCGTGGGCGTGCAGACGATTCTGGTCGTCGTAGTGGTAGTGGCTGAGCAGTTGGCCTTGCTGGCGCTGATGCTCGCGGCCGCTCTTGAACAGATGTGAGGTGAGCACTTCACCGTTGAGTTCGACGGTAGCGAGGTGGCCGCCTTTATCGTGGGTGAAGGTGAGGCGGTTGTTGTCCGGCAGACACAGGTTTTTCAGTTGCCCGCAGGCGTCGTAGCCGTAGCGCAGGGTGCCCCAGCCCTGGTGTTCGGCGGTGAGGCGGTTTTGGCGGTCGTATTCGTAGGCCAACGCCCAGTGGCCGTCCTCGACGCTGAGGAGGTTGCCCTGGCGGTCGTAGGCATAGTCGACAACGCTGGCATCGGGCAAGGTTTTTCGGACGAGGCGACCGGCGTGGTCGCGCTCGTATCGGGTGATTAGCTGACTGTTATCGTCGCCGTATTCAGTTTTTTCCTGCAGGTTGCCGTTGAGGTCGTAGACGTAGGCGGTGCGCTGGCCGTCGAAGCCGGTTTCCTGGCGGATCAGGCCGTTGGGGTGGTAGTCGAGTTGGTAGGTTTCGCCGGCTTCGTTTTCGATCTCGGTGAGCAATAGCCGAGCGTTGTCGTAGCGGTACTTGACCTGGGTGCCGTCGGCGTTGAGACGGCGGCTGATCAGGTGCAGGCCGTCGACGTATTCATAACGGGTGACGTGGCCGAGTTCGTCGCGTTCGGCGATGATTTTGCCGTAGGGGTTGTAGCTGAACTCCCTACAACCACCGCCTGGCTGGGTCAGTTTCAGCAAGCGTCCTGCGGCGTCCCACTGATACTGGATTAGTGCGCCATGCTCATCCTCACAGGCAACTTGTCGCCCCAGATCGTCATAGCGATAACGCTTGATTCCACCATTGGGCAATTGCTCCTCAAGCAACTGCCCACGTTCGTTCCACACCAGTCGATGGCAACTGTGATCCGGGTACCAAACTCCAGTCAGTTGCCCGTGCTTGTTGTAGCTGTAGTCAGTAACCTCTCCATCGGGATCGGTCCTACGCGTAACATCGCCCTGGTCATTACGCTCATACTTCCAGACCGCCTCCCCACGCCTGACAACTCGTACAAAACCGTTGTCATGCTCGTAGGACGTTGGCTCATCATCCCCCGGAAACAGCGCGACCAAGCGTCCGGCATCGTCGTACTGATAGGCCGTCACCGCGCCCATCGGGTCTTGCTCGACGGTCAGCCGGCCCTGGTCGTCGTAGGATTTAAAGTGCGTGGCGCCGTCCGGATCAATCCTCTGCACCAGCCGCGCCCGCTGGTCATGGACATACACCTCCTGGCTACCATCGGCGTTATGCACCGTGACACGCCCGTCATCGCCCCAGGCATAGCGCGTGTCCATCTGCGAAAAACTCGCCCAATGCCGCACGCAGCGCGCCGCCTTGCCCGCGTGTTCCCATTCCCAAAAGAAACTCGCGCCACCGGCCAGTTGGCGTTCAAGAATGACGTGCTGATCGTCGTACCGATAACGCTCGCTTTCCCCGACAGCATTGGTCGCGCAAACCAGTCGTCCGTGTTCGTCATAGGCGTAGGAAACAAGGTTCTGTTCGGTCTCCCACACGTAGGGCTCACGCCCTTTGGCGCGATGAACCTGGTAGTCCACCGCGACGATGCGGTCCAGCTCATAGTGCAGTAGTAGGGAACGACCAGCACCGTTATCCAGCCGCCCAATCCGTCCTGAGCGATCACGGCAAATGCGCAGACGGTTGTCATACGCATCGCTGATGGTTGTCAGCACACCGTCGCGAAAGTGGTAGAAACGCGAGGCTTGGGCCAGTACCAGTTCGTCAGGCGCCGAACCCAAGTAGATCGCCGCTTCCGCCAGGCTATTGGTGATCGCAGGTCGAGCGGCGGTCGGCAAGGGAAACTGAGTACGGCGATTCTCATGGTCAGTCCACACCACCAAATCGCCCGACACCACCAGCCGATGAGCCAGCGCATGACTCCAGCCAAACCCCAACCCACACTCGACTTCCACCGCACTGGTGCGGTACAGCCGCGTCCACTCAAACGGCAAGATTCCATCCAGCGCACCATCGGTGAGGGTCAGCAATTCCTCGCCGGTGACCATCGACACCGGACAACCGTGGGTGACGGTTTTATCCGCAGGCGCCGCCGCATCCCCCTTCGGGTTCGACGCCACAGCCGGCACATCATCCACACGCTCTTTCTGCGTCAGCACTACGTTCTGCCGCGCTCGCCAGCGCATCTGCACCGTGCCTTGCTTCAGCCCTCCCACCACCCCGCGAACCGCCACCGCTTTGTAGCGGTCCACCGCCCGCATGAACGTTGTGAGGATCGTCAGCACACCGGTCACGAAACCCACGGCTGACTGAAGAATCCCTGCGCCGTACTTGACCAGGCGCATACTCAAATACGCTACGCCCGCTGCCGGCAGCGCGATGGTCAACACCACGCCAATCACCAGGTCAATCAGCAGCGATACCATAAAACCGGCGGCCGCTTGCGCAACTTCACTAGGCGGTAACGCCTCCAGCCAGATCATGGCGGTGCGCAGTAACAGGTACAGCGCCGCCTCATCACTGGCCAGCAACATCGCCTGTTCCATGACCTTGGGCGCATCGGTGGCGATTTGTGCCAACTTCGCCGCCTCGCTACCCAGGTGCTCGACGTACTTGAGCGGGTCTTCAAGAATCGCCTGCACCTGCTTGATGCTGTCCCACACGTCACGGATCGCTGCCCAACTGCCGGCGAGCACGCCGTTGCCTATTGCGCTGGCGGGGGATTGCTGCCAATGCGGCTTGAAGCCTTGCCACTGCTCGCGCAGCCATTGCTCCAGATCCGCAGTCAGCCCGGCATAGGAAGCAAACAAGGCATCGACTTGCTGCGCTGAAACACCGCTCTGAACCCTTACCTGATAGCGCCCGCCGGCGGCGCATTCGTGGAAACCGTCGCCGTGCTCGTCGAGCAGGATGACCCTGGAGCTGCCGTCATCCAGCCCGATCACTTCAACCGGAATATTGCCGATCGCCACGTCGTACGCTGACTCGAACCTGCTCTGGATCTTCAGCACACCCCCTGCCGGACAGCGGGCCACGGTGGAAAAGTCCGCATCGCCAAGACCGACCGACTGCTGTGCATCCCCAACCCGCAACACCCGATCCATACCCAGCAACGAAGGCATGTCCGCTGCATGACTGACCGTATCCAGCGCACGCGAATACCAGGCGCCCATCTGCTGGCGGTACTCCACCAGGCTCTGATGGAAACCATCCAGCTCGTGTTCGATAAAGGTAATTTTGGCTGCTTGGGTCATCCGCAGCGGCTCCCCACGAGGGGCGGCCAGGTAACCAAGGCACTAACAGGAAAAACCATCTGCAATCCCTCGCACTGTTTGATCAGTCGAGGGACTTTGCAGCGGTGGAAAGCGGAGGGGAGTAGAGCTTATCCGGCAGTTACGTGGGACGTTTCAGCAACTTTGTCGCGCAGTACCAGGCTGCACAGCGCCGGCAGAAACAACAGCGTCAACACCGTGCCCACCAGCACACCGCCAATCAGCACATAAGCCAGCGACGACCAGAACACAGACAACGTCAACGGAATAAACGCCAACGCCGCCGCCAGTGCCGTAAGGATCACCGGCCGCGCGCGCCGCACCGTGGCTTCGATAATGGCCTCGCGAATCGCCATGCCGTGGTCCTGGTTCTGGCGGATCTGGTCGGTGAAGATCAGCGTATTGCGCATCAGAATGCCGCCGATGCCAATCAGACCCAGGATCGCGTTGAAGCCGAACGGCTGGTTGAACAGCAGCAAGGTCGGCACTGCACCAATCAGGCCCAAAGGCGCGGTAGCGAACACCATGAACATCACGCCGAACGAGCGCACCTGGAACATGATCACCGTGAGAGTGAGCAGGATCATGATCGGAAACAGCGCCGCCAGGGCCACGTTGGCCTTGGCGCTTTCCTCAACCGGGCCGCCGATGTCGATTTTGTAACCGCTGGGCAGCTTGGCGATCAGCGGTTGCAGGTCTTTGTACACCGCCATTTCGACATCGGGCGGTTGTACGCCGTCGATGATGTCGGCGCGTACCTCCACGGTGGTGGCGCGGTCGCGGCGCTTGAGGATCGGTTCTTCCATCACCGCCTGAAAATGCCCGACCTGGGCCAGCGGCACCGACGTACCGGCGCTGTTGGTCAGCGTCATGTTGTTGAGGTTGGCCAGGTCTTCGCGTTGGCTGCCTTGGGCGCGGGCCACCACTGAGACGGTGCGGTTGCCTTCGCGAACTTCGGTGATCGGGTTGCCGCTGAGCAGGGCGTTGAGTTGGGACTTGACCTCGTCGGGGGTAAAACCCAGCAAGCGCAAGCGATCCTGGTCCAGCACCAGGCGATAACCGCTGGCACGCTCGCCCCATTCGAGGAAGGTGTCTCTGGTCAGCGTGTTGCCGGCCACGACCTGACGCACGTCTTCAGACAGCCCGCGCAGCACATTCAGGTCGGGCCCCGAGACGCGAAACACCACCGGGAACGGCACCGGCGGGCCGAAGACGAGCTGCGTGACCCGTACCCGCGCCGACGGAAATTCGCCTGCTGCAATGCGTTCACGCATCCGCAGTTTCAGCGCGTCGCGGGCGTGGGAGTCCGGGGTTTGCACGATCAACTTGGCGAACGCCGGGTCCGGCATTTCAGGGTTCAACGACAGGAAGAACCGCGGTGCACCGCCGCCCACATAGGTGTCGACCATACTGGTCTGCGGCTCTTGCAACAGCGCCTTCTCCAACTGCGCCGCCACGGCTTCGGTGCTTTTGAACGCGCTGCCGGGTGGCATATACACTTCCAGAATCAGTTCTGAGCGGTCGGAATCCGGGAAGAACTGTTTCTTCACCACCGCCATACCCAGGCCGCACACCACGAACGCGGCCACCACCAGCCCGGTCACCAGCCAGCGCCCGCGCACGCAGGCCTCCACCAGGCTGCGCAGTTTCTGGTAGTAGCGCCCGGCATAAATCGCATCATGCCCGCCGGGCACTGGCTTGATCTGCGGCAACAACTTCACGCCCAGGTAAGGCGTGAACACCACGGCCACCAGCCAGGATGAAATCAGGGCGAAACCCACGATCCAGAAGATATTCCCGGCGTATTCACCCGCCCCGGAACGCGCAAACCCAACCGGCAGAAAACCGATGATGGTGACCAGGGTGCCGGTCAGCATCGGCGCCGCTGTTGAGCTCCAGGCGTAGGTGGCCGCGTGGATGCGGTCAAAGCCTTCTTCGAGTTTGACCACCATCATCTCGATGGCAATGATCGCGTCGTCCACCAACAGGCCCAGGGAAATAATCAATGCGCCGAGGGTCACGCGGTCGAATTCACGGCCGGTGACCAGCATGATCACGAACACGATCGACAGCGTAAGCGGCACGGCCGCCGCCACCACCAGCCCCACGCGAAAGCCCAGGGCCAATAGGCTGATCAGCATCACCACCGCCAGGGCGACGAAGAATTTGAGCATGAACTCATTCACCGCCAGGCTGATGTTTTTCGCCTGGTCGGAGACCTTGGCGAAATTCACGCCCAGGGGCAGGTCGGCCTGGATCCGCGCTTCTTCGGCTTGCAGGCTCTTGTCCAGTTCCAGGCCGTTCCAGTGCTTCTCCATGATCACGCCCAGCATCAACGCCGGGTCGCCCTGATGGCGGATGCGATAACTGGGCGGGTCTTCATAACCCCGGCTCACGGTGGCCACATCGGCGATGCGCAATACGCGGCCATTGACTTGCAGGGGCACGTTTTCGATCAGCGCGAGGCTGTTGAACGCGCCGTCGATGCGGATATAAGCGCGGGCGCCCGCCGTTTCGACGAAGCCTGAGGGCGCCACGGCATTTTGTGCGGCGAGGGCGGCGAAGATCTGTTCGGGCCTGATGCCCAGGGTCGCCAGGCGCTCATAGGAGAACTCGACAAACACGCGCTGGGCCTGCTCGCCAAGGATATTGACCTTCTTCACCCCTGGCAGGTTGAGCAAACCCTGGCGCAGCTCCTCGGCCATTTGCACTTGTTGGCGATGGGGCAGGTGTTCGGCTTCCAGTGCGTACAACGCAAAGTACACGTCGGAATATTCATCGTTGAAAAACGGCCCGATCACGCCCTTGGGCAGGCGCGTGGCTTCGTCGCTGAGTTTTTTGCGGGTCTGGTAGAACAGCTCCTGAATCTCGCTCGGGCGCGTGGACTCCAGGAAGGTCATGCGCATCGACACAAAGCCTGGCTGGGCGATGGTCTCGACGCGATCGTAGTAGTCCAGTTCCTGCAGGCGCTTTTCCAGGCGGTCGGCTACTTGCTCCTGCATCTCCTGGGCGGTGGCGCCGGGCCAGGCGGCGGTGATGGTCATGACCTTGACGGTAAACGAAGGGTCTTCTGCGCGCCCCAGCTTGCCGAACGCGAAGACCCCGGCAACGAGGATCGCAATCAGCAAGAACAAGGTGACGGCGCGGTGCTTGACGGCCAGTTCGGAGAGGTTGATCCCGCGCATACTCATTGATCCTGCTTACGGTTGAGGGCCAGGGCCTGGGCGGGCAGCAAGCGCACCGTGTCGCCGCTATGCAACAGGTGAGCGCCGAGGGCGACGATGGTTTGGCCGGGTGTTACGCCGCTGTCGAGCAAGGCGTCTTCCTGGCCGAGGCTGGCGACCTTCACCGGGGCGAAGCTGATCTTTTGATCATCGCCAATCAGCCAGACGCCCGTGCCTTGCCCCGCATCCTGCAAGGCGCCAATCGGCACGCGGGTTTGCAGGGGCTGGCCGTTGCCTTGCAGGCGCACGGTGATGGTGGAGCCGAGGGCGAAGCGCTCGACCGAACCCTGCAGCACGTAACGTGCGCGGTAGGTGCGGGTGACCGGGTCGGCGCTGGCGGACAGTTCGCGCAGGGTGGCGGTCACGGCCTGGTCCGCTGCGCCAAAGGGAAACGCCAGGGCTTTTTGCGCAGCCAGGTCACGCCGGTTCTCCGGCAGGTTGACGATGGCTTCGCGGGCGCCGTCATGGGCCAGGCGCGCCACGGTTTGCCCTTCGGCCACCACTTGGCCGCGATCGGCCAGCACGTCGGTGATGATGCCGTCGCCATCGGCCTTGAGTACCGAATAAGTGCGACGGTTTTCGATCTGGCTGGCATCCGATTGCGCCGCGGCCAGTTCGGCCTGGGCGACGCGCAGGTTGGTGGCCGACTGGTCGAAGATCTGCCGCGACACCGCGCCGGTGCTGGCCAGGCGCTGGTAACGGTTTTCATCGTCACGACGCTGGCGCAGTTGGGCCTGGGCGGCGTTGACGCGGTTCTTGGCCGAGCGAAGCGCCAGTTCGAAGTCGCCGATGTCCAGCACCAACAGGGTGTCACCACGGGAGACGTGCTGGCCGGGGTCGACCTTGCGCTCGATCACCTTGCCGCTGACCCGAAAGCCCAGGTCACTTTCAGTGCGTGCCGCCACCACGCCGGTATAGGCGCTTTGCTGGGTGCCGGCGGCTTCGACTTTGGCGGCCAGCACCGGGCGCGATGTGGGCGCCTGGGCGGCGCTGTCGGCCTTGCTGTTACAGCCACTGAGGACCACCAGCAGAGCCAGTGGCGTGAGAAGGCGCAGGGGGAGAGGGGGCATGACGAACTCCAGGGTGACCATAGGGCAAAAAATTATGGGCATAATTTTTCGCTCATATTATGGTCGAAATATAAATTAATCCAGCCCCCGGATACTCCCCATGGCAAACGCCCCGGCACCCTCACGCAGCTTGCTGTTCTTGCTGGTTGCCCTCACCGCATTGGGTGAAGTCTCGACGCAACTGATCATCCCCGGCCTGGGTGCCATCGAGCACGCGCTGCAGGCGCCGCAAGGCTCGGCACTGATGGCGCTGTCGGCATTCGTTGCTGCGTTTGGCCTGGGGCAGCTACTGTTCGGGCCGCTGTCGGATCGCATCGGCCGGCGGCCAGTCTTGATCGGGGGCCTGGCGCTCTACGTAGTGGCGACGCTGGCGATGCTGCTGGTCACCGACATCCAGCAGTTTATCGCCGCCCGGGTGTTGCAAGGCCTGGGCGCGTGCGCCGCGCTGGTACTAGCGCGCACCGTGGTGCGCGATGTGTGGAAAGCCGAGGCAGGCCCGGCCCTGGCGCTGACGATGATCGGCATGTTGTATGCCATCGTCGTTGCGCCGATAGCAGGGGGCTTACTGATCAAATTGCTGGGTTGGCGTGCGCCCATCGCCCTGGCGTTGGTGATCGGTAGCCTGGTGTTATTGCTGGCGCTGCTGTTCTTTCGCGAGAGCAACCATCACCTCGATCCCAAGGCCGCACACTGGCGCACCCTCGGCGGGCAATATCTGGATCTGTTCAAGGGGCGCCAGTACCGTGCTTACGCCGTGGCCCTGGCGTGTACCTATGGCGCGATGTTTGCGGTGATCGCGGGTTCATCGGCGGTGTTTATCAATCTGCTGGGGTTCAGCAGCCTTGAGTACGGGCTCAACTTCGGACTGATTGTGTCGATGCTGATCGTCGGCTCCACCTACACCCGGCGTAACATTCAGCGCCTGGGGCCGCAACGCATTGTGGCGATGGGTGTGACGATGGTGGCGGTGGGCGGGGTGGCAGCCCTGGCGATTTACGGCGTGTTCGGGTTGTCGGTAGTGGGGCTGGATATTCCCATCGCCCTGGTCACGCTCGGCGGCGGCCTGGTGCTGCCCGGTTCCGTTACCGGGGCCGTGATGCCCAATGCGCACCGTGCGGGTTTAGCCGCCGGGCTCATGGGATTTGCACAGATGTTCGGCGCCACGTGCAGCGGGTTGCTGCTGAGCCAGTTACGCGATGGCAGTGCCGCGCCGATGATCATTATCCAGGCCGGGTTTGCACTGTCGGCACTGGTTGCCTTTCAACTGCTGCGCCAGCGCCAGGTTAAAACGCTGTCCTATATATAGAACGATCAGGGCCATTTTTACCGGCTAGTGCTCAAGGGTGAGGCGATTTAAGGTGTACTCACTTTGGAGGTACACCATGAAAAAGCTGATTGGTATCTACACCAGCCCCCGCGCCCACTGGGTCGGCGACGGCTTTCCGGTACGCACGCTGTTTTCCTACGACACCATGGGCAAGCACATCAGCCCATTCCTGTTGCTGGATCACGCAGGTCCAGCCGAATTCACCCCGACTGAACAACGTCGCGGCGTCGGCCAGCACCCGCATCGCGGTTTTGAAACCGTGACCATCGTCTACGACGGCGAAGTCGAGCACCGCGATTCTACCGGTGCCGGCGGCAAAATCGGCCCGGGCGATGTGCAATGGATGACCGCAGCCAAAGGGATCCTGCACGAAGAGTTTCACTCCCAAGACTTCGCCCGTAGTGGCGGCGCACTGGAGATGGTGCAACTGTGGGTCAACCTGCCGGCCAAGGACAAAATGGCGGATGCCGGTTACCAGACCATCGTCGATGGCGACATTCCTGTGCTGCCATTGGCAAACGACGCCGGCCACCTGCGCCTGATCGCCGGGAAATTTGCCGGTACTCAAGGCCCGGCCCGCACCTTCACGCCGATAGACGTATGGGACTTGCGCCTCAACGCCGGTAAAGCGGTCACGCTGGACCTGCACGCCGGGCGTAACACCGCCTTGGTGGTGCTCAGCGGCACGTTGTTGATCAATGGCGAAGAAGTCGCACGCCAGGGGCAATTGGCCCTGTTCGAGCGCGACGGTAAGCAACTGACCCTGGAGTCCAACGACGACGCCAAGGTGCTGCTGCTCAGCGGCGAACCCATCGACGAGCCCATCGTCGGGCACGGTCCGTTCGTGATGAACACCGAGCAGGAGATTCACCAGGCATTTGCCGACTTTCAGTCGGGCCAGTTCGGGCAAATGCACGCCTGACGGTTCACCGCAACTCCCTGTAGGAGCGAGCTTGCTCGCGAAGAACTTCAACATACCGCGTTCAATCAGACAGCACGCGTTATCGTTGTGGTTTTTCGCGAGCAAGCTCGCTCCTACATTTTGTTTCCAGGTTTCTGATTTCATGCGATCTTCTCGGCATTCGCCCTGGAGTCGCCTGGATGCCCTCATTTATCGCTGATCACCCGATGCTGTGCGCCGTGGCGTTGATCCTGATCGACATCGCCGTGTGGCGCCTTATTTCCCCCAACCTGGCCAACTGGAAACTCGCAGCGCGGCTGGTGATTTTCGCGGTGTTCAGTGCCGTGTTGTTCAACGACGGCATGAACCCCATGCAAGCGGCGCCCTATGCCGATGACACCACCTTGCATCTGGCCGCCACGGCGCTGCAGATCGGCTGGTGGTTGTTCGCCGCGCGCACCCTCACGGTATTGCTCGGCGCGGTGATGATGCAGCGGGTCGGCCATACCGGGCGTTTGTTGCAGGACCTGATGGGCGCGGTGATTTTCCTGATCGCGATCATCGCCGCCATGGCCTATGTGCTCGACCTGCCGGTCAAGGGCGTATTGGCCACCTCCGGCGCGGTGGCGATCATCGTCGGCCTGGCCTTGCAAAGCACCCTGAGCGATGTGTTTTCCGGGATCGTCCTCAATACCACCAAGCCTTACCAGATCGATGACTGGATCTCCATCGACGGCACCGAAGGCCGTGTCACCGATATCGACTGGCGCGCCACGCGCCTGCAAACCTCTCAGGGCAGCCTGGCGGTGATCCCCAACTCCCTGGCGGCCAAGGCCAAGATCATCAACTTCTCGCGTCCGGCGGACATGTTCGGCCTGGCGGTCAGCCTGCAAGTCAGCCCCCATGCGCGCCCGCAAACCGTGATCGAAGCGCTGGAGCGTGCGATGCAGGGCTGCCGGCCGTTGCTGGCCCAGCCGGCGCCCAGCGTCGCGTTCAAGGCGTCCACCGGCAGTGGCGTGGAATATGAGATCAGCGGCTTTGTGCCGGCCATGGGCCTCAAGCGCGAAACCCGCAACCAGCTTTACGACCTGGCCTACCGGCATTTGCAGGCGGCGGGCGTGGGGCTGTTGTCCGCCACCGAAGGCAGCACGCCGCCTGCGGTGTCTGGCGCCCGCGCCTTGCTGGAGCGCTCGTCGATCTTCTCGACCTTGCGCCAGGAAGAAAAAGACACCTTCAGCCAGAACATGACCCTGCACACCTACCGCGCCGGTGAGATGATCCTGGCGGCGGGGGAGGTCAGCGATCACCTGTTCATCATCGAGTCCGGCGTGGTCTCGGTGCTGTTGATCAAGGACGGGCACAAGTTCGAGGCTGGGCGCATGGGCCCTGGTGAGGTGATCGGTGAGTCCGGCATCCTCTCCGACCAGGCGGCGCTGGCGGATTTTTCGGCCAAGACCTACTGCACGCTCTACCGCATTGAAAATGAATACCTCAAGCCGTGCCTGGACGCACGGCATGATATCGGCGAAGCCATGAAGGCGCTCCTGGATTTCCGCCGCCATGCCGCCCAGGCCCTGACCGAAGACGCGCCCGTGGTACCGGTCAAGAAGGGCTTCATCCAGTGGCTTAGGAACCGCGGCCTGTAGATTGGTCACCTGTTCTTCGCCCGGATTGGCTATTTCTCCAGAACGCTGCGCTGACTACTCTGCGCACCTATCCCAACGTTCTGGAGATTCACCATGCAAACCCGTACCGATTTCTATACCGCCTCCCCGGACGCCATGAAAGCCATGCTCGCCCTGGAGGCGGCAGTCGGCAAACTCTCCATCGAACTGCCACTGCTGGAACTGGTGCGCCTGCGCGTATCGCAGATCAACGGCTGCGCGTTCTGCCTGGACATGCACACCGCCGATGCACGCAAGGGCGGCGAAACCGAGCGGCGCCTGTACACCGTGTCGGCCTGGCGTGAAACCCCGTTCTTCACGCCGCGCGAGCGTGCTGCCCTGGCCTGGGCCGAAAGCCTGACCCTGCTCAGCCACACCCACGCCCCCGACGAAGACTTCAACGCCCTGGCTGCGCAGTTCAGCCCACAGGAACAAGTCGACCTGAGCGTCGCCATCGCCACCATCAACAGCTGGAACCGCCTGGCGGTGGGCTTTCGCAAGATGCCCAAGTAACGATCGGAGAGTTGCTGCTTTTTGTGGCGAGGGAGCTTGCTCCCGCTCGACAGCGAAGCTGGAGCCGGATTTTGGGGGGCGCTTCGCACCCCAGCGGGAGCAAGCTCCCTCGCCACAGAGTCGGGGGTTCAGAAATTTACTGAAGCACTCAGGCGCGCCGTCAGCGGTGCGCCCTGGAACAGGTAGTCATCGCCCATATACTCGCCCGCGTCGCGCCAGTAGCGCTTGTCGAACAGGTTATCGACGCTCAGGCGAAACACGGTCTCGTAGCCATCGACCTTGGTGGTGTAGCGGCTGCCGACGTTGACCACCGCGTAGTCGCCCACTTCCACGTTGCCGGTGCGATTGGCGGACTTCTTGGCGCTGTATTGCACGCCGCCCAATACCGCCAGGCCGTTGACCCAGGGCAGGGCGTAGTCGGCGTACACACTGGCGCGCAGCTTGGGCACGTTGATCGCCTGATGGCCTTCGTATTCCGGCGTGCCGCTGCCGCTCACCCGCGCTCGGATCGCGGCCACGCTGGTGGCGATCTGCAGACGGTCGGTGGCCCAGCCGTTGGCGGACAGTTCCAGCCCGGTGTTCTTCTGCTGGCCCTGCTGCATATAGATAAATTCGCCACCTTCCGGTTTGGCGTACTGATAAGCCTGGCGGGTCTGGAACACGGCGGCGGCGAAGCTGATGCGGCGCCAGTCGTATTTCACCCCGGCTTCGATCTGGCGGGAGACGGTAGGGGCGAGGGTTTCATTTCGAGGTTTTGCGAACCACGGCGAGGTGCCGCCTAGGGACAGGCCTTTGCTGTAGCTGGTGTACAGCGAAAGGTTTTCTACCGGTTTGTAGATCAATGAGGCTTGGGGCAGAAATACGTACTGTTGCGTGTGGCGTGTCTCGTCGCCGGTGACGCCGTCAAAGGCTTTTTCGTCCAGGCGCACCTCACGGCCGCCGAGGATGGTTTGCCATTGTTCGTTGAAGCGGATGCGGTCGGTGACGAACAGGCCGTATTGGCGGCTGTCGAGGTTACGGTGGCTGTCTTTAAGTGGCACGGCAGCGGGCTTGAGACTCGGTGCGTCCTGGTAGATATTGCCACTGCCGATCCACGCGTTGACCGCGTCGCGCTTGTCGATTACCCGGCGAAACGCGCTGGTGCCAAAGGTCAGCTCATGGCTCAGCCCCGCAGTGTCGTCGAATAGCCCGGTCATTGCCGCCTGGACTTCATCGTCTCGGCGGGTGTCGTCGGGGCTGCGATAGTCGTAGATGTCATAGTCACCCTCCGGCGTGAAGTAATTGCCTAAGCCGTTGGTATCGCCGCCCCACGCAAACGAACTGTAATCGTCAATCACCACCTTGCTACGCGCCGCGCTGACACTGCCTTTCCACTGATCGCTGAAACGGTACTCGAACTTGCCGTTGAGGTTCAGCGAATCAATCCCGACCTGCTTGCCGCCCGTCTGGTGCCCCAACAGCTTCTTCGGTGAAGCACCGTGGGGCACTTCGGTGCCCCCCAGCAGTTGATACCCCGGTACCGAACGCTGTTGCTTGTTCTGGTACTCGGCATCCAGTTGCAGCACGGCGTCGGGGCTGATGTTCCAGTCAAAGGCCAGGGACACGAAATCGCGCTGGCCGTTGGCGTGTTCCACATAGGAATTGAGGTCTTCATGGGCGACGTTGGCGCGCAGGCCGAACTGCTGCTCGCTGCCAAACCAGCCGCCGACATCGGTGGCGATGTAACCACTGCCACGATCATCGGTGGACACCGTCACCGAGCGCACATCCTGGGGGCGTTTGGTCACGTAATTGATCACCCCGCTGGGCTCGGAAATACCGCTCTGCAAACCGGCCAGGCCCTTGAGCACTTCCACCTGCTGCTTGTTTTCCAGCGCGACGTTCTGCTCGCCGGTGATGGTGCGCCCATTGATCTTGTAACTGCTGGCCGCGTTCAGCGAAAAGCCACGCACCACGAAATTCTCGTAATAACCGATGGGCGCGTAACTGTCGCCAACCGAGGCATCGTTGCGCAGCACTTCACTGAGCAAGCGTGCCTGCTGGTCCTTGATCAGCGCGGCGTTGATCACGGTGATCGAGGCGGGGGTGTCCAACAGCGGCGCTTCATCAAAGCCGCCCACCGACGCGGTTTCACTGCGGTAGCCCGACTCATCCTGGCCCTGGACCTTTACCGTCGGCAACTCGATCTCGGCGGCCAGGCTGCTGCCGATGCCGCCACTGAGCAACAGGCCGAGGGTGAAACGTGAAGTGACGACGGGGCGAAAACGCAAAACCATGGGTAAAGGCCTTAAAGCGCTGGGCGGGGGGCGCCTAAGCTAGGCATAAGCGCGGCCTTTTACAAGCTTTCGCGCAAGGTTCGCACGGCGAGACAACCCGTCTCAGCTCCGATGCCGATCCTGTTGCGGCTCGACAGCCAGGCGCCGGCTTGCGATAGACAAGGCTCCCCTCATCGTTTCAGGAGATTGTCATGGGTATCGCAGGTAAAGTCGCGCTGGTCACCGGCGCCGGGCAGGGCATAGGCCGGGCTATTGCCATGCGCCTTGCACAGGACGGCGCCGATGTCGCGTTGGTGGACATTGACGGCGCCAAGCTCAACGCCGTGGCCGCCGAAATCGTCGCCACCGGCCGCAAAGCCTCTGTGTTCATCGCTGATGTATCCAGACGCGAACAGGTGACGGCTGCGGTAGAGCATGCCCACCAGACGCTGGGCGGATTCGACATCATCGTCAATAACGCCGGAGTGGCGCAGATCGACTCATTGCTCGATGTCAGCCCGCAGCAGGTCGAGCGCACCCTGGATATCAACGTCAAGGGCGTGCTGTGGGGGATCCAGGCGGCCGCCAACAAATTCAAGGCGCTCAAGCAGAAGGGCAAAATCATCAATGCTTGTTCAATCGCAGGGCATGAAGGCTTTGCGCTGTTAGGGGTCTACTCGGCGAGCAAATTCGCGGTGCGCGCCTTGACCCAGGCGGCGGCCAAGGAACTGGCGAGCGCGGGGATCACGGTAAACGCCTATTGCCCCGGTGTGGTGGGCACCGATATGTGGGTTGAGATCGACAAGCGCATGGCCGAGATTACCGGGGCGCAGGTGGGGGCAACCTACAAGCAGTACGTGGATGGGATTGCCTTGGGCCGTGCGCAAACGCCGGAGGATGTGGCGGGGTTTGTGGCATTTCTGGCAGGCCCGGACGCAGACTATATGACCGGGCAGGCGCCGTTGATCGACGGTGGCCTGGTCTACCGCTGACAGCGTGGTCGACTCGCCTGCGTGGGAGTCGATCCCTTGTATCAGTGGGTTTTGCCGGGCATATCAATACCCAGTTGGTTCACGCGTCGGTACAGGGTTGCCCTTGAAATCCCCAGGGCCTGTGCCGCAGGCGAGGGTTTCCAGCGATGGCGAATCAACGCATCCAGAACCATTTGACGCTCGGGGCTGGCGCTTTGCTCTTCCAGCCCTTGAGGCTGCTCGCCCCGGATTTCAATCGGCAAATCCACCACTTGCAGCGTAGTGCCTTCGCACACCGCACAGGCGTACGCCAGCACATGCCGCAGTTGCCGCACATTGCCCGGCCACGCATAACCCAGTAGCAATTGCAGTGTGGCCTGGCCGATGCCCAACGACACGCCACTGTTACGCGCCTCTTGCTCCAACAGCCGATTGATCAGGGCCAGCTTATCGGTGCGTTCGCGCAACGGCGGCAGGCAGAAGCGCGCACAACCCAGGCGAAAGTACAGGTCTTCACGGAATCGGCCCGCGCTGACCAGCGCCGCCAAATCGCGGTGGCTGGCGCAGATCACCTGAATGTTCACCACGCGGGTTTTCGCTGCGCCCAACGGCGCGACTTCACCCTCGGCCAGCACCCGCAGCAACCGTGTCTGCAACGCCAATGGCATATCGCCGATTTCGTCGAGGAACAACGTACCGCCGTCGGCTTGCAGTAGCAGCCCGCTCATGCCTTTGCTGGAGGCTCCGGTGAAGGCGCCGGGCGAATAGCCGAACAGCTCGCTTTCAATCAGGCTCTCCGGAATCGCCGCGCAGTTCACCGCCACAAACGGCCCGTGCCGGCGCGCGCTGTGCTCGTGCAACTGGCGGGCGAAGACTTCTTTGCCGACGCCGGTTTCACCTTGCACCAGCACGGGCAGGTTGCGGTCCTTGACCCGCGCAGCCAAGCGCAGGTGCTCCTGGATCCGCGGGTCGACTTGAGTCTCTGGCAGCGCCCGAACCGAGGGGCGTCGGGGTGCATTGACCCTCACGTGTACCGCGTCGGGCTTGCCCAGCCAGTGCAACTGCCGGGTTGACTGATCAGTGGCTGCACGCAATGCATCCACATCGAACACTTCGCCGATATGCTCAGGCAGCTGGCCAAAGCGCAAGCGCAGGGCTTGACGCGCCTTGCTGTTCAAGGCGTGCAGACGTCCGTCCTGGTCCCAGGCCAGCAGCAGGTCGGGTTGGCTGTCGACAAAGCCTGGAGTGCTATGGGCTTGTAATACCCAGTGCTGCCGGGCGCTGTGCATGAAAAAAGCGTTTTCGATGGCCTGGGCGCTCTGCGCCACCATCTGCCGTATCAGGTGCTGGCTGCCGCGGTCATCCGGCGACTTGAGCGCCGAGACATCCAGCACACCCAACAGGTGGCCCTGCGGGTCGAAGATGGGCGCAGCCGAACACGTCAGGCCGATAAACGCTGCGCGAAAGTGATCACGCTTGTGCACCGTCACCGCTGTTTTACTGGTCAGCACCGTGGCCACGCCGCAGGTGCCTTCCTCGGCTTCCGACCAGCAGGTGCCCAGGTAAAGACCGGCCTTGCGGCAGTCGGTGCGAATGTTCGCATCGACACGGTGATCAATGGTCTGGCCCTGGGCGTCGGTGAGCATCACGCAGTAGTCGGCATGGCGCACGCGATGGTGCAACTGTGCGACTTCTTCGCCGGCGATGCGCATGAACAGCTCGGCGCGCTCGCGGCACTCCTTGAGCAAGGGTTCGCTGAGGATACGTGGACCTTGCAGGGAGCCGGGGTCCAGGCGGTGTTGCTCCATGGACCGCCGCCACGAATCGAAGATCAGCGACGGCACGGGCGCCTGGGGCAGGCGCTCGGCATTGCGGACCACGCGGCTGACACAGTCGACATGCTCCCTGGAGTTCATGGCGAGCATAAAGCCTCCGGTTCTCAAGCTTTGTTGTTATGCGCGTCATTAAGCGCGCATGTGCGCCCACGGACAAGGGCACCCTGACCAACGCCTGCATTGAGACGCTGCGTCTCATGCCGCTGAGACTCAAGGGTCGAACTGCGTGGTTGCGTCTCACATTTAGCCGACCACTTGCCTGGGCATCGCTGTGTGGCACGGCTCTGGATCAAGGCTTTGCCAGGTTTTTTCGACGGTTGGCACAAGCTGTGCTGAACAGCTTGGCACTGGCCGCAGCCAGTCTTTTGTGCGTCGAGACAACCTGGAGAACAACAAGATGTCCACCCACCTGTGCACCGATCAGTTACTGCATGCCTACACCGTGATGCGCACCATCCGCGATTTCGAAGAACGCCTGCATGTGGAGTTCGCCACCGGCGAGATCCCCGGTTTCGTTCACCTGTATGCCGGCCAGGAAGCCTGCGCCGCTGGCGTCATGGCGCATCTCAATGACGATGATTGCATCGCGTCCAACCACCGCGGCCACGGACACTGCATCGCCAAGGGCGTCGACGTGTTCGGCATGATGGCCGAAATCTATGGCAAGAAAACCGGCGTGTGTGGCGGCAAGGGCGGCTCCATGCACATCGCCGACCAGGAGAAAGGCATGCTCGGCGCCAACGGCATTGTCGGTGCCGGCGCACCGTTGGCCGCGGGGGCGGCGCTGGCTGCCAAGCTCAAGGGGAGCCAGGGCGTGGCAGTGGCGTTTTTTGGCGACGGTGGCTCCAACGAAGGTGCCGTGTTCGAAGCGATGAACCTGGCGTCGATCATGCAGCTGCCGTGTCTGTTTGTCGCCGAAAACAACGGTTATGCCGAGGCCACTGGCGCCGGTTGGTCGGTGGCATGCAAAGACATCGCCGAGCGCGCCGCCGGGTTTGGTATGCCGGGGGTGATCGTCGACGGCAATGATTTTTTCGCGGTGCATGAAGCACTCGGCGTTGCTGTGGAGCGGGCGCGCCAAGGCGACGGGCCAACGCTGGTCGAGGTGAAGCTCAGCCGTTTCTACGGGCACTTCGAGGGCGATGCGCAAACCTATCGCGGCGCTGACGAAGTGAAAAACCTGCGCGAAAGCGCCGATTGCCTGGCCTTGTTCCGTCAGCGCTGCAATGCCGAAGGCTGGCTGGACGCAGCGCAGTTCGAGCGCATCGACGGTGAAGTGACGCAGTTGATCGAAGACGCCGTACGCCTGGCCAAAACCGATCCCAAGCCCCAGGCCACCGACCTGCTAAGCGACGTTTACGTGGCCTACCGCTGATACCAACCCTATAAAAACAAGACGTGGAGAGAATCTAATGGCTCGTAAAATCAGCTATCAGCAGGCGATCAATGAGGCCTTGGCTCAAGAGATGGGCCGTGACCAGAGCGTATTCATCATCGGTCAGGATGTGGCCGGTGGCACCGGTTCCCCCGGTGAGCAGGACGCATGGGGCGGCGTGCTCGGCGTGACCAAGGGCTTGCACCCGCAATTTCCCGGGCGCGTGCTGGACGCACCGTTGTCTGAGGTCGGCTACGTGGGCATGGCGGTGGGCGCCGCTACCCGTGGCATGCGCCCGGTATGCGAATTGATGTTCGTCGACTTCATCGGCTGCTGCCTGGACCAGTTGCTCAACCAGGCTGCCAAGTTCCGCTATATGTTCGGTGGCAAAACCACTACACCGCTGGTGATCCGTGCCATGTACGGCGCCGGTTTGCGGGCGGCTGCCCAGCATTCGCAAATGCTCACCTCCATGTGGACGCATATCCCCGGCCTCAAGGTGGTATGCCCGGCCACGCCCTACGACGCCAAGGGCATGTTGATCCAGGCAATCCGCGACAATGACCCGGTGATTTTCCTGGAGCACAAAATGCTCTACGGCATGCAGGGCGACGTACCGCAAGAGCTGTACACGGTCCCGTTTGGCGAAGCCAACTTTGTGCGTGAGGGCAAGGATGTGACGCTGGTGACCTACGGCCGCATGCTGCATATCGCCCTGGAGGCTGCGGCCAACCTGGCGCGTCAAGGCATTGATTGCGAAGTGCTGGACCTGCGCACCACCAGCCCGCTGGATGAAGACAGCATCCTTGAAAGCGTCGAGAAAACCGGGCGCCTGGTGGTGATCGACGAATCCAACCCACGCTGCTCGGTCGCCACCGACATCAGTGCCCTGGTGGCCCAGCGGGGGTTCGCTTTCCTGCGCGCTCCCATCGAGATGGTCACCGCGCCGCACACCCCGGTGCCGTTTTCCGATGCTCTGGAAGACCTGTACATCCCCAACGCCGCGAAGATCGAGGCCGCCGTGATGAAGATCGCCGACAAGAGGACTTCCGCATGATTCATACCCTGACCATGCCCAAATGGGGCCTGTCGATGACCGAGGGCCGCATCGATGTCTGGCTCAAACAACCCGGCGACCGAGTGGAAAAGGGCGAGGAAGTGCTGGACGTGGAGACCGACAAGATCTCCAGCAGTGTCGAGGCGCCTTTTAGCGGCGTGCTGCGTCGGGTGCTGGCGCTCAGTGATGAAACCCTGCCGGTGGGCGCTCTACTGGGAATTGTGGTGGAGGGCGAGGCGACAGAGGCTCAGATCGATAGCGTGATCGAAAGCTTCAACGCCGGGTTCGTCTCCAGTGCCGCCGAAGCCGAAGAGGCCGGCCCCAGCGCACAAAAAGTCGAGGTAGGCGGGCGCTTGCTGCGTTATCTGGACATGGGCGAGGGCGGCACGCCGCTGGTGTTGGTGCACGGCTTCGGGGGCGATCTGAACAACTGGCTGTTCAATCAACCGGCCCTGGCCGCCGAACGCCGGGTGATTGCCCTGGACCTGCCGGGGCACGGGGAGTCGGGCAAGTCTCTGCAAACGGGAGACGCTGCCGAACTCAGTCGCGCCGTACTGGCATTGCTCGACCACCTGGCGCTCGACCGTGTGCATTTGGCCGGCCACTCCATGGGTGGGCTGGTGACCCTCACCGTCGCCAGCCTGGCGCCTGCACGTATCGCCTCCATCACCTTGATCGCCAGCGCCGGTCTGGGTGCCGATATCAACGGCGATTACCTGCGAGGTTTTGTCGAAGCCAACAACCGTAACGCGCTCAAGCCGCCATTGACTCAACTGTTCAGTAACCCTGCGCTGGTGACGCGGCAGATGCTGGAGGACATGCTCAAATTCAAGCGCCTGGAAGGGGTGGATCAAGCGTTGCGCCAGCTCGATCACAAGCTGTTCGATGGCGGGCGGCAGATGCTGGATCTTCGCAGCGAGGTGGGCCGCCAGCCGAGCCTGGTGATCTGGGGCAGTGACGACGCGATCATCCCGGCAAGTCACGCCCAAGGGCTGCAGGCTCAGGTGCATGTATTGCCGGGGCAGGCGCATATGGTGCAGCTAGAGGCGGCGGAGCAGGTCAATCAACTGATTTCCACTTTTTTGAACGCGCAGCCCTGATTGAGGTTCAAGGGAGGGACGGTTTGGCCTGTCCCTCCCACAAGGTCAAGCGTGTTTTTTCAGCTGGAGCGTTTCAGGGTTTCGCTGGGCAGCTCCTGAAAAAGCGCCCGGTAGCTGTTTGAAAACCGCCCCAAATGCCAGAACGACCAATTCATCGCGACCTCGGCGACCGTGGTGTCGGTCGTGCTCAGCAACTCACGCCGCGCCCCGTTCAACCGACGCAACCTTAACCACTGCGCCGGGCTCATCCCTGTGTAGGTCTTGAACCCTTGCTGCAATTGGCGCAACGGCACACCCGCAATCTGCGCCAGTTCCAACAGGTTGGCGGTTTCATCCGGCGCATCCGCCGCCCATTCGCCGATGCGCGCCATCAATTGGCGTTCTTCATTGCGCTTTTGCAAGGAACTACCGTCCAGGCACACGCAGGCGTTATCGAGGATAAACAGGCAGTCGTCGAGCAGTTGCTGGGTGAGGGCATCGCGGCTGATGGGGTCGGTCAGTGCCGACAGGCGCGTAAGGGTGCCGCTCAGCCAGCGAGTGAACAGCGCATTTTGCCGACAGGTCAGCGGTGCCATGAACAAGCCTTCGAGTTTGGCTATATCCAGGCCCTGGCGCTGGACGAACTGCGGGCCGAACACCACGGCCACTTCGCGGTAGTTTACCGGGGTGATCCAGGTGTTGCGGCTTTCGCCATTGAGCAGGTACAGCGCGTTGTCACTGGCGTCGAAACAAAACGCCAGGGCGCCGGCAGGTGCGTTGAAATGCTGCTCCACCCGGGTGTTCATGCACTCTTCGTACACCTGCACCCCGTGCAGGTCGAGGTAGCGCACCCGCCCGGCAAAATGCCCGGGGGACATCTGCTGGTACTGCTGCACCCAGCCGGGTGTCGCACTGCATTGGGCGGCCACATCGCCGGTGGCGAAGGCCTGTACGCGCAAAGCGGTTGCCTGTGTCATGGTGATCCGTGCGCACTCTATTGGTGCGTTGTGCCGCGTGCAAAGTGGATAGATGCCGTTTCAAGGCTGGCCCAAGATAGACCTCAATGCGCTGGGAGTACAAGCCGGCGTCGCATCCCACCCAAGACGAGGTCCTTATGAACGCCCCCTTCGATCAGCTGTCCACCTGGCTGAAAGAACACAAGATTACCGAAGTCGAATGCGTGATCAGTGACTTGACTGGCATCGCACGCGGCAAGATCGCACCCACCAACAAGTTCCTGCATGAGCGAGGCATGCGCCTGCCGGAAAGTGTGTTGCTGCAAACGGTAACCGGGGACTTTGTCGACGACGATATCTATTACGACCTGCTGGACCCGGCCGATATCGACATGATCTGCCGCCCGGTCGCCAACGCCACTTACGTGGTGCCGTGGGCCATCGAACCCACCGCCATCGTGATCCACGACACCTTCGACAAGCAGGGCAACCCCATCGAGCTGTCGCCGCGCAATGTGTTGAAGAAAGTCCTGCAGCTCTACACCGACCAAGGCTGGCAGCCGATTGTCGCGCCGGAAATGGAGTTCTACCTGACCCAGCGCTGCGAAGATCCGGACCTGCCGTTGAAAACTCCCATCGGCCGCTCGGGCCGCGCCGAAACCGGGCGCCAGTCGTTTTCCATCGATGCCGCCAACGAATTCGACCCGCTGTTCGAAGATGTCTATGACTGGTGCGAAGCCCAGGGCCTGGACCTGGATACGCTGATCCACGAAGACGGCCCCGCGCAGATGGAAATCAACTTCCGTCATGGCGACGCCCTGGACCTGGCCGACCAGATCACGGTGTTCAAGCGCACCTTGCGCGAGGCCGCCCTCAAGCACAACGTGGCCGCCACCTTCATGGCCAAGCCAGTGGCCGATGAACCGGGCAGCGCCATGCATTTGCACCAGAGCGTGGTGGAGATTGCCACCGGCAAACCGGTGTTCGTCGATGCCGACGGCAACATGAGCCCGTTGTTCCTGCATCACATCGGCGGCTTGCAGAAGTACATCCCCAAGCTGTTGCCGATGTTCGCGCCCAATGTGAACTCGTTCCGCCGCTTCCTGCCCGATACCTCGGCGCCGGTCAACGTCGAATGGGGCGAAGAGAACCGCACCGTCGGCTTGCGCGTGCCCACTTCCAGCCCGGAGGCGATGCGCGTGGAAAACCGCCTGCCGGGCGCCGATGCCAATCCTTACCTGGCGATTGCTGCCAGCTTGTTGTGTGGCTACCTGGGCATGATCGAGCACATCGAACCCAGTGCCCCGGTGGAAGGCCGCGCCTATGAACGCCGCAACCTGCGCCTGCCGTTCACCCTCGAAGATGCGCTGGCGCGCATGGAGGATTGCGACACGGTCAAGCAGTACCTGGGGGAGAAGTTCGTGCGCGGCTATGTCGCGGTCAAGCGTGCCGAGCATGAGAATTTCAAGCGGGTGATCAGTTCGTGGGAGCGTGAGTTCCTGCTGTTGAGCGTCTGAAAACAAGCATAAGAGGGGTGACGATATGCGTCTTGTGAACAAGCTTCTTCCACTGGCCCTGGTCGCGGCGTTCAGCAGTGCCGGCCAGGCGGCGCCGACGGTGAGTGTCTACAACTGGACCGATTACATTGGCGAGACCACCTTGGCGGACTTCCAGGCCAAGACCGGCATCAAGGTGATCTACGATGTGTTCGACTCCAACGAAACCCTGGAGGGCAAGTTGCTGGCCGGGCGCACCGGGTATGACGTGGTGGTGCCGTCCAACCATTTCCTGGCACGCCAGGTGAAGGCCGGTGCGTTCCTCAAGCTTGACCGTGCGCAGTTGCCCAACTTCAAAAACCTGGACCCCAAGCTGCTGAAGTTACTGGAACAGAACGACCCCGGTAATGCGCACTCGGTGCCATACCTGTGGGGCACCAATGGCATTGGCTACAACGTCGACAAGGTCAAGCAAGTGCTGGGTATCGACCGCATCGATTCGTGGGCGGTGCTGTTTGAACCGGAAAATATCAAGAAGCTGCATGAGTGTGGCGTGGCCTTCCTCGATTCAGCGGATGAGCTGTTCCCGGCGATCCTCAACTACATGGGCAAGGACCCACGCAGCGAGAATGCCGAGGACTACAAGCAGGCCGAAGCCAAGCTGCTGACGCTGCGGCCGTACATCACCTATTTCCACTCTTCCAAGTACATCTCGGACCTGGCCAACGGCAATATCTGCGTGGCCTTCGGTTATTCCGGCGATGTGTTCCAGGCCGCCAACCGCGCCAAGGAAGCCAAGAACGGGGTGAACATTGCGTACTCGATCCCCAAGGAAGGTTCCAACCTGTGGTTCGACCTGTTGGCGATTCCGGCCGACGCGAGCAACCCCGAACAAGCTCATGCATTCATCAACGACCTGCTTGAGCCTGAGGTGATTGCCAAGGTCAGCACCTCGGTGGGCTATGCCAACGCCAACCCGGCCGCCAAGCCGTTCATGCCTGCGGAGCTGGTGAACAATCCTGAGGTGTACCCGCCCCAGGACGTACTCGACAAACTCTATATCTCCACCACGCCTACGCCGGCGACCATGCGCGTGATGACCCGCGCCTGGAGCAAAGTGAAGTCCAACCGATGATGCAGCCCAATGAACACGCCCCGTCCTATTACCGCGCTTCGGCGAATGCCATGGCGCAGCGGCCCACACTTGAGGCAGACCTGAGCGCCGATGTGTGTGTGATCGGCGGCGGCTTTACCGGGGTCAACACCGCCATCGAACTGGCCCAGCGCGGGCTCTCGGTGGTGCTGCTGGAAGCGCGCTGCATCGGTTGGGGCGCAAGCGGGCGCAACGGTGGGCAATTGATCCGTGGCATTGGCCATGATGTCTCCGGGTTTGCCAAATACGTGGGCGAGGAGGGCGTGCGCTATATGGAGCGGGCCGGTATCGACTCGGTTGCCCTGGTGGGCCAGCGCATTGCCGAGCACGGCATCGACTGTGACCTGCGCTGGGGCTTTTGCGAACTCGCCAATACTCCGGCGCAGTTCGCGGCGTTCAAGGGCGAACAGGCGCACCTTGCGGCCGTGGGGTATGCCCATGAAACGCGGCTGGTCGGCCCACAAGACATGGCACAGGTGGTGGGTTCTGCTATGTATGCCGGCGGCTTGGTCGACATGGGTTCCGGGCATCTGCACCCGCTCAACCTGATATTGGGTGAAGCGCAGGCGGCCGAGGCCCTCGGGGTGCGTATCTTTGAGCACAGCCCGGTGCTGGAACTGATCCATGGCGAAACGGTGCGGGTGCGCTGCACAGGCGGAAGCGTGCGCACAGCCAACCTGGTGCTGGCATGCAATGCCCATCTTGAAGAGCTGGAGCCGCGCTTGAGCGGCAAGGTACTGCCGGCGGGCAGCTACATCATTGCCACCGAGCCTCTGCCTGAGCCCGTGGCCCAGCAGTTGATCCCACAGAACCTGGCGCTGTGCGACCAGAAAGTCGGCCTGGATTACTACCGGCTGACCGCCGACCGGCGTCTGTTGTTCGGTGGCGCCTGCCACTACTCGGGGCGCGATCCCCAGGACATCGCCGCGTACATGCGCCCGAAAATGCTCAAGGTGTTCCCGCAGTTGGCCAACACGGCTATCGAATTCCAGTGGGGCGGCAAGATCGGCATTACCGCCAACCGTTTTCCCCAGGTCGGGCGCCTCAAGCAGTACCCCAACGTGTTCTATGCCCAAGGCTATTCCGGCCACGGCTTGAACGTGACGCACTGGTGCGCACGGTTGCTGGCCGAAGGGATACACGCGGGTGCAAGCCAGGGCCTGGATATTTTCAGCCAGGTGCCGCACATGACCTTTCCCGGTGGCAAGGCGCTGCGCTCGCCGCTGCTGGCGTTGGGGATGTTGTGGTATCGGTTGCGCGAAGCACTCTGAGATCCAATGTGGGAGCGGGCTTGCTCGCGAAGGCGGTGTGTCAGTCACTGAACCTTCAACTGAACCACCGCTATCGCAGGCAAGCCCGCACACATTGGCCATGCATTGCCCACGGAATCAGCGCCCGGCACCAATCCCCTGTAGGAGCGAGCTTGCTCGCGAAAAACGTCAACGATAACGTGCGCATCCAGAATAAACGCGGCGCCTGTGAGTTCTTCGCGAGCAAGCTCGCTCCTACAAAAAGCCATTAGCGCTTGCTCGAAGGCGGTTGTTAGCTGAACCACCGCCAGCTCCCACACTGGTTCTGCGTTGCCCACAAAATCATCACCCGGCATAGACACCCTGTGGGACGTCAGTCAGATAGCCTCAGGTTCGGTCAGCACTTCGCGAAAGGTTTCCACCAACGGCCTCAAGTTGACGCGGTGCCAGGCCGCCCACAGCGGTGTGGTGTAGGCCAGCCACGGCAGTTCGCGCAATACCACGCCCGGTGGAGCGTTGCGGCTCAGGCCCTTTTGCACCATCGCCACCCCTAGCCCCGACGCGACCAGGCCCAATGCAGTAAAGGGCTCGCTGGCCTCCATGGGGATCTGCGGGGTGAAACCGGCGCGGATACAGGCGGCGACGAAATCATCGGCCGGGTTGGCGCCAGGTTTGCGCTACACGCCGATCCATTGTTGGTCGGCCAGGTGTTCGGGCAACAGTTCAGGGTGTTGAACCAGCGGATGCTGTTCGGGCAGGGCCAGCAGCATCGGGTCATCGAGGACTTGCCAGGCGGTAAGGTCCGGGTCGTCGGCGGCAGGTGGTTCGCCCACCAGGGCGATGTCCAGGCTGCGTTGGCGCAAACCTTCCAGTTGTTCCAGGGAGGGCAGGTTGTACAGCTTGATATGCACGGCGGGCCGGTCGTCGCGCAGTATGCGCAAGGCATTGGGCAAGACACCGGCGTGCATGGCGTTTTCGATATAACCGATGCACAAACCGCCTTCTTCGCCGCGGCCCAGGCGCTTGCCCAGAGACTCCAGGCGGTTGGCGTGGGTCAGCAGTGCCTTGGTTTCGGCCAGGAAAGTCTGGCCGTCGCGGGTCAAGCGGATACGCTGCTGGCTGCGTTCGAACAGGGTAAGGCCCAGGCGTTCCTCGAGCTGGGCGATCTGCCGGCTCAGGGGCGATTGGGAAATGTGCAAGCGCTCGGCGGCGCGGCCGACGTGTTCTTCTTCGGCTACCACTTCGAAGTAGCGCAACTGGCGTAGATCAATCATGTAAGACCTGCAAGGACTCAAGTTGGTCGCAGTATGTCTTGGACGGTCTGATTAGTGCAATCTAGCATCTGCTCAACGGTCACAGCGACCTCGCACCGATTGAGGAACCACCATGAGCTTGAAAGACACACTGCCCGGCGTACTGGGCTTTGGCGCCGCCCCCTTGGGCAATATGTTTCGCGCTATCCCCGAAGAAGAAGCCCAGGCCACCGTCGAGGCCGCCTGGAGCCAGGGCGTGCGTTACTTCGATACCGCGCCGTTCTACGGCTCGGGCCTGTCGGAAATCCGCTTGGGCCAGGCCCTGTCCAACTATCACCGCGATGACTACGTGCTCAGCACCAAGGTCGGCCGGGTGATTCTGGATGAAGTCGAAGAAACCGCCCGTGACCTTGGGGAAAAAAGCGGCGTATTCGAACACGGCCGCCCGAATAAAATACTCAATGACTACAGTGCCGACGCCACGCTGCGCTCCATTGAAGACAGCCTGACACGCCTGCAAACCGACCGCCTGGACATCGTGTGGGTTCACGACATCGCCCAGGATTTCTACGGCGACCAATGGCTGGAATACTTCAACCAGGCCCGCACTGGTGCCTTCAAAGTACTCACCCGTTTGCGCGAGCAAGGTGTGATCAAGGCGTGGGGGCTGGGCGTCAATCGTGTCGAGCCTTGCGAATTGACCCTGGACCTGACCGAAGCCCAGCCTGACGGTTTTCTGCTGGCGGGGCGCTACACGCTGCTGGATCACGACCGCGCCTTGCAGCGCCTGATGGACGCGGCCCACGCCCAGCAGGTGGAGATCGTCGTCGGTGGCCCGTACAGCTCCGGCATCCTCGCTGGCGGTGCGCATTTTGAATACCAGCAAGCCAGCCCGGCGATCATTGCCAAGGTCGAGCAGATCAAGGCAATTGCCCAGACGTTTGGCGTCAGTATCAAGGCCGCTGCGCTACAGTTCTCACTGGCGCATCCGGCGGTGGCGGCGGTGATTCCCGGTGCCAGTCGTCCGGGGCGGATTGCCGAAGACGTCGCGGCGTTGTCTGAGCAGATTCCAGCAGCCTTCTGGCAAGCGTTGCGCGAGGCCCGCTTGATCTCGGACCGTGCACCTTTGCCTCTCTCACGTTAAGGAGCTTGAGCATGAAGATTGATGTAAGCGGCAAAGTGGCTATTGTCAGCGGCAGCACCGCCGGTATCGGCCTGGGCATCAGCCAGGCCCTGGCGCAATCCGGCGCCACGGTGGTGGTGATCGGGCGTGATGCAGGCAAGGTGGACGACGCCTTGGCGAGCATTCGCCAGGCGATTCCCGCTGCTCAACTGCGTGGTTTAGTGGCCGACCTCGGGACCGTTGAAGGCGCACAGAAACTCTTCGCCGCCGAACCCCGCGCCGACATTCTGGTCAACAACCTGGGCATCTTCGACGCGGTGGATTTCTTCGACGCGCCGGACAGTGAGTGGGCGCGTTTCTATGAGGTCAATGTGATCTCCGGCGTGCGCCTGGCGCGGCATTATGTGCCGGGTATGGTCGAGCAGGGCTGGGGTCGGGTGATCTTCGTGTCGTCGGAATCTGGCGTGGCGACGCCGGCTGACATGATCAACTACGGAGTGACCAAAAGCGCCAACCTGGCGGTGTCCCACGGACTGGCCAAGCGCCTGGCGGGTACTGGGGTGACGGTGAATGCTATCTTGCCGGGGCCGACCTTTACCGATGGCCTGGAACACATGCTCAAGGACGCCACGGCCGAATCCGGGCGCAGTGCCCGAGACGAAGCAGATGTGTTTGTGCGCCATGCGCGGCCCACCTCGATCATCCAGCGTGCGGCCAATGTGGATGAAGTGGCGAACCTGGTGGCGTACATTGCTTCACCGCTGTCTTCGGCGACGACCGGTGCCGCGCTGCGGGTCGACGGTGGCGTTGTCGACAGCATGGCAATCTGATTTTTCCTGACTGGAGTATTGATTGTGGCAACAGCTTCTTCTGTGATTGAAATTGCGGTATCGGCCGACCAGGTCTGGCAACTGATTGGCGGCTTCAACAGCCTGCCCGACTGGCTGCCTTTTATTGCCAAGAGCGAGCCGAGCGAGGGTGGCCGTGTGCGTCACCTGACCGCCGCTGACGGCGGCACGATTGTCGAGCGCTTGCAGACTTTCGACAACGTGGCGCGCACCTACAGCTACACCATTGAAGCGTCGCCGTTTCCGGTGAGTGCTTACCTGTCGACCTTGCAGGTGGAAGCGTTGACGGACACCTCGGCGAAAGTGACCTGGTCCGGCGTGTTCACGCCGGCAGCGGGTACCACCGATGCGCAAGTCGAGGAATTGTTTGCCGGTATTTACGAAGGCGGGCTTGAGGCGCTGCGCGGTAACTTCTAAAGATTGTGGCGAGGGAGCTTGCTCCCGCTGGACTGCGTAGCAGTCCCACAAAGAGCGGGGCCGCTTCGCGCCCCAGCGGGAGCAAGCTCCCTCGCCACAGGTGGGGTTTAGCCTATATGGAGCAAGGCTGCCGCGACAGCCTCTGCCGGCGTCATCTGCGCCGTATCCAGCCTGAACGGTGGTACCTCCCAGCGTTCATACTCATGCACCTGTACCGATTCCCAGGTCGGTGGCACCAGCCCCGGAATATCGCCCACACGCCCTTCGACTCGGCGCCGATGCGCCTGCTGATCGGTACACACTACCTCGATATTGATCAGTGCCACGCCGGCCGCTGTCGCCACCGCTTGCCAGGCATCGCGGCTTTCCTTCACCGGGTTCACACAATCGGCGATTACCCGCTGTCCCAGGCGCAGGTTACTCAGCGCCAGCGCATTCGCCACACCGTAGCCACTGGCCCCCACATCGCCCGCCAACACCGCAGCCTCCCGCAGCGCCTGCTCAATCACATCAATACGCAGGTAAACCGCGCCCAACTGTCGCGCCAGCTCCCTGGCAATCGTGGTCTTGCCACTGCCAGGCAAGCCGCTGAATACAATAAGCATGACCCATCAACCCCATATGTAGGAGCGAGCTTGCTCGCGAAGAACGCCAACAAAACGCGTACTGCCTGAATAAACGCGGTGCCTGTGAGTTTTTCGCGAGCAAGCTCGCTCCAACAGTGGTATTAGAACCGCGTGATTCATTTCACCCACAGGAGCGCCCATGACCCTGCCGTTCGTGAAGATGCACGCCCACGGCGACGACTTCATTATCATCGACCGCCGTGGCGAGGATAACCCCATTAATGCGCAGATTGCCCGCCATCTGGGTAACCGCCGCACCGGCATCGGTTTCAATCAACTGGCGGTGGTGCTCGACTGTGAGCAGGCCGCCGCGCGCGTTCAGTTCTGGAACCCCGACGGAACACGCCTGCAAACCTGCGGCAGCGCGACTCGTGGCGTGGCCGACCGCCTGATGCATGAGGCAGGTGCCGAGGCCATTGTGCTGCTTAGCGACCGCGGTTTGCTGACATGCACACGTGCTGATGGGCAGCGGGTGTCGGTGGACATGGGCGCACCCTCGCTGGGCTGGGCGTCGGTACCCTTGGCCAAGGCGATGGACACCTGCGTGTTGCCTATCGACGGCCAGCCGGCAGCGTGCAGCATGGGCAACCCGCATTGCACGTTTTTTGTAGAGGATGTGACTGCGCTCGATATTGAGGCCATAGGCTCGACCCTGGAAGTTCACCCGCTGTTTCCGGCGAGGACCAATGTGCATTTCGTGCAAGTGCTGGACCGCGGCCATATCCGCCTGCGTATCTGGGAGCGTGGCGGCGGTGTGCCGCTGGGGTCCGGTTCATGCTGTTGCGGGGCGGTCGTCAACGGCATCCGGCGAGGGCTGCTCGATGAGCGTGTGGAAGTCCAGTGCGACGGTGGCGCGGTCACGGTGCAATGGGACGGGCAGGGCGGCGTGATATTGACCGGCCGTGTCGAGCCGATCATGCAGGGCACCGCGTACCTGGACTAGAACTTCACGGTAAACGTGGTGCCGGCACTCGCACAGGAACTCACCGCCACGTCGCCGCCATGTACTTTGGCCAGTTCGCGCACGATATACAGGCCCAGGCCTACGCTACGCACGTCGCTGCCTTGGTCGGTGCCGCGGGTCATGGGTTCGAACAACCCGGCCAGCAGGGTTTGCGGAATCGCCGGGCCGTGGTTGTGCACCGCAACCGCGCAGGTGTTGTCGCCCAGGCGTGAGGTGATGGTAATCGGCTGCAGCAAGTCGCCATAGGCCACGCTGTTGGCCACCAGGTTACCGATCATCTGTTGCACACGGTCGGCGTCCAGGCAGGCGTCGCCCTGGCCCTCGGCGTGATGCACCAGCGTGGCCTTGGGGAAGGCCACCCGCAGTTCGTCGACGCTGCGATGAATAACGCCATGCAGGTCCAGCGGTTGCGGCTTGATGGTAATGCCCTGGCCGACCCGGGCCTGGGTGAAGTCCAGCAGGTCGGCGATCATGCGATGGGCGCGTTCGGAAGACTGGCCGATGTGCCCCAGTAGCTGGCGCTCCTTGGCCGTGCGCTCGCCGCGCTGGAGAAAGTCGGCGGCCATGCGGATCGCAGTCAGAGGGTTTTTCAGGTCGTGGCTGACAATCGCCACCATCTGTTCGGCAAACAACGCCCGGCGCTGGGCAATGGCATAGGCCTCGCTCAGCTCGGCCTGGGCCTGTTGCAGGGCCAGTTCCGTGGCGGTTTTTTCCTGCAGCAGGGCTTCGGCCTGCTTGCGCGCATTGAGCAGTTCGCGCTCGTACTTGTCACGGTCGGTGGTGCCGAACAGCGCCAGGTCATACACCACGCCGTCCGGCTGCTGGCGCTGGTTGGCATTGAGCAAGACCGTGACTTTGTGCCCGTTGCAATGGCGGATGTCGAGCTTCACCTCGGTGACGCTGCCGTGCATGCGCAGCATTGGCGCCAGGTGCGTCTGGTAGAAAATCCGCCCGCCCATGGCCAGCAGGTCCTGGAAACGCCGGCCCAGCAGTTGGGCCGCCGTGAAGCCCAGCCAATCGCACAAGCGTGGGTTGACGTGCAGGATCGTGCCATCTTCCTGGGTCACCGCCAGGGCACAGGCCGCGCTGTCAAACAGCGGGTCAACGGGCATCGGCAGCCGCCCAAGGGGCCAGGAACCGGTCCATCGCCGCGGCACACGCCTGGGGGGCGCTCATATGCGGGCAATGGCCGACATTCTCGACCAGGCAATAAGTGCTGTTAGGTAATACGGTGTGCAGGTATTCACCCACGGCCACGGGGGCGATCAGGTCGTCGGTCGATTGCAGGATCAGCACCGGGGTGGTCAGGCCGAACACATCCTGGCGGTTATCCGACAGGAAGGTCACGCGGGCGAACTGCTTGGCGATGTCCGGCTCGGTGCGACAGAAGCTGTCGGTGAGCACCTCGCTCAGGTGCGGCTGCGTCGGGGCGCCCATGATCACCGGGGCCATGGCGCTGGACCAGCCGAGGTAGTTGCTGTCGAGGGTGTCGAGCAGGTCGTCGATGTCGTCGCGCTTGAAACCGCCGACATATTCCTCGGTATCGATATAGCGCGGCGATGGGCCAATCATCACGTGCGCGGCAATGCGCTGCGGGATGAAACGGTCCGCGAGGGTGCCGATCATCGCGCTGACCGAGTGGCCCACCAGAATCACCGGGCCTTGGGCGTAGGCGTCGATAATCTCGTTCAGGTCATGGGCATAGCCATCCAGGCGGCTGTATTTGGCTTTGTCGAACGCACTCAAGTCCGACAGGCCGGCGCCGACCAGGTCATACAGCACGACGCGAAAGCGCTCGACAAAATGCGGTGCCAAGGCATTCCACATGGCCTGGTTGCAACCAAAACCGTGGGAAAACACCAGGGTCGAGGGACCGTTGCCCATCACATGTACATTGTTGCGGTGACTTAGGTCCATGGGCGTCCCGTAGATGGCTTATTGCTATGCAGCTTATCGGCAGTTTAGATAGTCGCAGGCCCTGGGTCACGCGTTTGCACGCAGATAAGGTAAAGTCGGCGCCTTCAGGGAGAGACTTCAGGTAACCATACATGATCGTGCTTGTGCGGCAATCGGTGTTCAGCCTACTGGCCCTGGTATTTTCCAGCCTGTTGATCACCGCTCATGCGGACACCTCGCCGATTGGGGTAGCTCTTGATCAGCGGGTCATTGACCTGACAAACACCCTCGACTCGGGCACCGCCCAGCGCCTCAAGCAACAACTGGCTGACCTTGAACAACGCAAAGGCGCGCAAGTGGCGGTATTGCTGGTGCCAACCACCGGCAGCGCCGATATCGAAGGCTACGCCAACCAGCTGTTTCGTGCCTGGAAACTGGGACGCAAGGACGTCAACGACGGCATCCTGCTGGTGGTGGCCAAGGACGACCGCAAGGTACGTATCGAGGTGGGCTACGGCCTGGAAGGCATCGTCACCGACCTGCTGGCCCATCGTATTATTGAAGAACAGATCACCCCGGCGTTTCGCCAGGGCGATTTTGCCGGCGGTGTGCAACAGGGGGTGGACGCCCTGACCGTGCTGGTGGACGGCGGTGACCTGCCGCAACTGGCGGGAGCCGGGATCAACCCCCAATTCATGGCATTGTTGGCGGCGCTTATCCTGGGCGGCTTGGGCGGCGTAGCGATTGCAGCCGGCAAGCTGCATTGGCGCAAGGCGTTGATCGCCGCCGTGGCGGCCACGCTGTTGTTGACGCTGCTGGCGGGCGGTTTGGAGTGGCCGATGTTCCTGTTTGTCATGCCGCTGACGCTGTTGATAGGCGGCGCGATATTCGGCGCGCTGTGGCAGGTGCGTACGCTGTTTTACTGTGTGATCGGGCTGCTGGCTTACAGCCTCGGGTTGGTTATGGCAAACCAGTACGTGGATGTCAGTTTCATCCATTGGCTGCTGTGGCCATTGGGCGTCTTGGTGGTGCTGGGGTTGTACCTGGTACTGCCGCTGATCATGAGAGAGACATGGCGCACCAGCCGCGCCGGTTTTATTGTGCGGCTGCTGGCGGCGGTAGTGGTGTACGTGGTGGCAGGATGGGTGATTGATGGCGGCCGCGACGGCTGGCTGCTGGCGTTTCCTATCGCATCGTTTGTCGCGCTGATTATCTTTGGCAAGGTTGGCGAGGGGGCTGGATCTGGCTCGGGCGGTGGCTCCGGTTCAAGTTCCAGCAGTTCTAGCAGCAGCTCGTCCGGTGGTGGTGGTTCCAGTGGCGGTGGTGGGGCTTCCGGCAGTTGGTGACTCGCTGGCGGATGCCCACGCTTTCGCACCCACCCATGGCAAGCGCGTGTTTGGCAATACCATGGGGAGGCGCAACGGCTTGGATAGCAAACAGTCGGTCGCACTGTTACGCCTTGACCCAACCGCCCTTGCCGTCGGATTTGATTTAGGAATCTATGGGGGCGCGATTGGCGACGCTCGGAGCGTCGTCGATGACCTTTTGGTCCGCAGGCAGGTAACCGTGATCAAACCGATGGGGAAGAGGGGGGATCTGCGCGTCGTCGATGACCTTTTTGTCCGAAGGCAGGCAGAGGTGATCAAACCGACGGGGAAGAGGGTGGATCTGCGCGTCGTCGATGACCTTTTTGTCAGAAGGCAGGAAGATCTGATCAAACCGATGGGGAAGAGGGTGGAACTGCGCGTTGTTGATGACCTTTTTGTCCGAAGGCACGAAGTGGTGATCAAACCGATGGGGAAGAGGGTGGACCTGCGCGTCGTGGATGGCTTTTTTGTCCGAAGGCAGGAAGAGGCGGTCAAACCGATTGCGATTGGCGTAGGCCCGATATTCGTCGCCGACGCTCTTCCAGCCGCACTTGCCGTCGGACACTTCTGCATCATCGCCAACCCTGTTTTCTTCCAAGGGGTTGTACCTGGGTTTATCGTTATCGATCTTGCTTGCGTCAACAGGTTGATGGGTCGGGATGGATGGGGTGAAGCCACTGATTGAAGACACGATTGCACCTCTGTGATAGCCAGGAAGATGCCCCGCCGGGGCAGGGTCCTGGCGGGGTGTTTCGCAGGCTACAGCGCCCGGAACCTTCACTCAATGTGGCCTGTTTCGCGTGAATGTAAGCGTGTGAAACCCCTGTGTGGTTAGCTCATACAGCGGGAGAAGTTGCTGTAGGCACAATCTGAGATAACGCTTTGCAGCGTCAGGCTTGACGTCAGACAGCACAGACAAATCCAGGATTTTTACCTGTTGAAAAGCATTCGTTCCCTGCACGGCTTTTCGGCAGCTTCATGCCTTGCAACACACAATCACTACTGCGACGGTGTGGCTTTCAACGCCATCACCATTTCATGCCACGCCATCCCACCGTGATCCGACGGCGAAGGGCGCACGTAGGTATAGCCCATGCGGGTGTACAACGGCACATGCTGTTGCTTGCACATTAGATGAATCGTCTGCTTGCCCAGTGTTCCCATGCGCTGCACGAACGCGGTCATCAGTCTTTTCGCATAGCCCTTGCCTTGATGGGCCGGGTCGACCACCACCGACATGATCACCACATTCGGCGCCTCGGCGTCATGGCCCACCAACTCCTTGAAAGCCTCGTCCGACATTACCACCTCATGGGCACAGCCCGAGTTGATGAACCCCACCACTGCGCCATCTTCCTCCAGTATCAGAAATCCCTCGGGATACTGCGCGATGCGCGTGGCGATCTTTTCAAGCGTTGCGGCTTCGTCGCCTTCGTAAGCGGTGGTTTCAATGTGAAAGCAGCGTGCGGCGTCGGTGGGCAGGGCGTTGCGCAGGGTGAGAGTGGGCATGGAGGGTTCCAGGGATGTTCAATGAAAGGCTACATCATAGAGAAACGTTGCACCGTTGGCACTGCGAGGTCGGCCCTGAAGTGGGACGCGTGAGGTTCAACTTTGGTGCCACGCAATCAAACTGTGGGGCTTGCCTGCGATGACGGCCTGAAGGCCGACATCTATCTACCTGACCCTACGCAATCCAAATGTGGGAGCTGGCTTGCCTGCGAAGGCGGCCTGGTAGCCGACGCTGTTATACCGAGTACATATCCATTCCTGCGGTAACGGCCACCTAGGGTTCCGCCTGACGGCGGCTCACTTTTGAAAAGCGCAAAAGTAAGCAAAACGCTCTTGCCCCACCACTCGGCACCTCGCCTGGGCTCGGTGTGCCCGTAATTCGCCAGTGATTTGGGGGGGCGCCGCCACGCGCCATCCATGGCGCGGGGCGGCTAAACCGGCATCCCTGCCGGTTTACCCCCCAAATCCCTGTCGAATTCCGGCCAGCGTGGTTTAACGGGGCGCTTAAGATCAAAAGCAGATCAAGAGCAAGATCAAGAGCGGCTCGCTTTGCATCGTGGTTACGGCCCGGCTAAGAGCGAACAAGCTCGCTCTTACAGAAGGCGATGCCGCTTAGCCGGCTGGCATTGGGGTAGGGTTGAGCTTCGCAAAAACCAGAAAACCCGCCGAGGCGGGTTTTCTTACAACTTACAGCACATCAAGCCACAGCAGGCGAATCAAGGCCGCGCTTTTCAATCACCGTAAACACATCCGCCACATCCTGGACCATGATCCGGGCGGTATTGGCGACGGTGTTGATATCGTGCTCGGCATAGTCCGATACGTTGGAGCAGGCCATCAAGTGCAGGTAGGCGAGTGCGGCGTTGAGCCGTTCGCTGGCGCAGGCGTGCAACTCGCTGAGCGGCGCGTCGCTGTCGATCAGCAGCACCGGATAGTCGGTTGCGGTTTGCGACATGGAGGTGAAGCGGCGGGGCGGGTGTTGAAATGTCATGGTGTAAATCCTCAAATTAAGAAGAATTACCACCGGTTCTGCTGCGAAACAGATTGGGTGGCAGCTGTGCGCGGGTTCGCAGACCGGACGATTTACACCAAAACCCGGCAGACCTGAAGGTCTCCCACGCACAACCGCCATAAAACATTCGGCAGCCGGTGCCGGCTGGGACATGTCTGACGGTGTCGGTGTTAATCGTTGTAGGGCTGCGAAACCCTATCGCTGACTTTTTCCAGCGAGGCAAAACTATAAGGTGTGCTGTAGGCGGCTGCAATAGTGGCGTAACGTTTCGAGCTTCCCCATCCGACGAAGGCGGAACGTGGACATTTATCAGCACGGATTAGCTTTTAAAGCTTAAGGCGATGTGCCATTATCGACATTTTTAATGTCAGGGACGATTTATGCTAGAAACGTTATCGATTAAGAATTTTAAAGCTTTTTCAGATTGGCAAAAAATCAAACTCGCCCCAATCACCTTGATTTATGGTCCGAATTCTTCTGGGAAAAGCTCAATAATACATTCCCTTATGTTACTCAAGCAGTCACTAACTCGGCCAAATGTACAAGGAGGTTTAGTTTCAAATGGAGAATATGTTGATCTAGGTGACTTTTCTTCGATGGTGCATGGTCACGATCCTGAACGGCCTATTTCATTTAAGTTTTCTTACTTGCCTAGAAAAAAGCAAGCTTTTGCTGGGATGGAATTTGACGTTTTCGGTACTACCAGGAGGAGAGAGTACGAATTAGTTTATAAATATATCGATGGGGAGAAAGAGCATAAAGGTTTTTCATACTTAAACTCGATGTCGGTCACAGTTAGTAATTCTGATGATAGAGCTGTTTTGTTTTATACCGGTGTTAATTCGATTTTGCCACAGATTGTTAAAGGTATGAAATCTGACTTGGCGGTACTTCAGGCGAAGGCGGATGATTCGAACGAAAAAGATAGAGTTAAGGCGGCAAAAAACTTAGATGACTTCAAGAAAAAAGCCCCGTCAATGAAAATTGCGGCTGCGAAAACGTTTTCCTTTTCTGGGAGAGAGGCATTTACGGCTGCAAGTGAATACTTAACCGGAAGGCCTAGATTTACCAATAAGGAGGCAGAGGTTGCTAAGGTTCTTGATTATATAAGCTTTAGAAGTGATCTAAACTACTCGACACCTTCTATGGTTACATTGGATTCTAAGCTTAACCCTACTCAAGATCGAGACGGCTTTGCATACTTAAATTTTACAGTTGGTGGGCTGGCAAGGGACTTGAAAGATAAGTTTGGTTCGATTTCATACCTAGGGCCGTTGAGGGTTCATCCTAGTCGTATTTATTCCCCGAAGACCGATCAGAATGAGTCTGTAGGTAAGCAAGGAGAAAATGTTGCTCGTTTTATCTATGAGCGCCCCGAAATTACTGCGGATATTAATAGCTGGTTTTCTCTATTTGAAGTTCCCTATATTTTATCTTCTGCGGGTATTGGAGATGATATCTCGGGTCCCGTCATTTGCCTTCAGTTACAAGATAAAAGGACAGGCGTTGTTGTTGGGCCGTCGGATGTGGGCTTTGGCATAGGGCAGATGCTTCCCATCATTGTTGAAGGTCTTGTAAGGGATGATAGTGTTATATGTGTTGAGCAACCTGAAATTCACCTGCATCCACGTTTGCAGGCTCATTTAGCAAATTTCTTTGTAAGTACCTGTGATAATAATCAATGGATCATTGAAACACATAGCGAATCGTTATTGTTGAGGTTGCAGGCGATGATTTCTAGGAGTGAAATCCCCAAGGAAACCGTCGCCATTTACTACGTTGAACCGACTGCGACCGGTGGTGAAATTATCCCTATAAGACTTGACAGCGATGGTGATTTTATCGATGCATGGCCAGAAGGTTTCTTTGAAGAACGACTGAGAGAGAAAATGGGAGGAAGGAAATGATCTCTGAATTTTCTCTTGATAAAGATTTTTTTTCCTCCTCCATACTGAATGACGAATCTGTAAGTGTGGTTCATGACTATTTGACAAAGTCGTGGATCGATTTTGGTGTTTTGATTTTGCCAAAAGATGGCGGGGGAGAATTTTTATCCTTGATAGATAGCTTGCCTGTAAAGTTCAGGCAGCGTTGGGTTGATGCTTTCCTATATGGGAAAAGGGGTGAGGTGGATAGAGGGTGGTGGGGGTTTAGTGAATATCAAAGCTTCGAAGAGTTATGTGAGTTGAATTCGGTGTTTAAGACAGCATTCACGGATGAAAGTGTCGGGTATGTTCTTTCAGGTGATGAGACTAGTAAAAGGATTTGTGCTCAAACAGGTTTTGAAATGTTAGGTGCTGGGGTTTGTAGTGAGTCTTGGCATATTGAAAATTCTTTTCATTTGTCTCACTCGGATATACTGGAGAACGATACGGCTGATAACGTTTGGCAAACGAGGTTCGCATCGTTAGCTCGGTTCTCAAAAAAGATAACTATAATTGACAGGTATTTTTTTGATTCTATATGGCGGGCGGCGCAGGTTGGAAAAGTTGATCCTGGGCTAAGTAATTTTTTTACATATCTTTCCCTAATAGGTAAAAAATTTAATGTGAAAATTATTTCGCACGGTGGGGAGCGGAACAGTGATTTTCATTGTGCGGTAAGTAGTGTGTTTCAAAAATTGAGAATGAGTAACGCCAAGATTGCGTCGGCGCTTGAGAGTCTGACTTTGATATCTTCAACTGAAGATTTTTTTAGAAAAGAATCACATGATCGATTTATAGGCTTTGATCGGCACGTCTGCCAAGTGGGCAACGGTATGAGAGTTCTAGGTGGGACGCCATTGCCCAGAAGTACCTTCCTCGCAAAACTCGATAGACAAGGTGAGTTGGCTGCAAGAGAAGTGTCGGCCGGGAAATCTTTTTATAAGTTATGGTCCGAAACTGACTAATTCTAATTCTATTGGGCACTTTTCAGGCTCAGACAAGAGGTCCGCAGGTTCCGAACCTCTTGTGATATCTGTTAAGGGTGTTGGTATGGCCTATTATTCAACTAGCCATGAATTCACACCCCTCCCACCAACTTCCCACTGTCCATCCGGCGCTTATACGCACTGTCCCGACTCGCCAACCAGAAGTACAACGGCGAGGTCACCGCCAGCCCCACCACCCACGACAAGTCCGCGCCGTTGATGTGCTGCGAAATCGGCCCGACGTACAGCGGCGTGTTCATGAACGGAATCTGCACCGCGATCCCCACCGCATAGGCCAGCAGCGCTTGCGGGTTGTACTTGCCGTAGATGCCGCCATCCACGCGGAAGATCGAGGCGATGTCGTATTGGCCTTTATGAATGGCGTAGAAGTCGATCAGGTTGATCGCCGTCCAGGGCACCAGCACCACGAGCAGCACCAGCACCATGTCGACGAAGTGGCCGATGAAGTCTTGGGAGGCAAATACCGCCGCAATCGAACAGGCGGCCAGCACGATGATGGAAATCACCGCACGGCTTTTCGCGGTCGGGATCCAGCGGTAGGCGAAGGTCTGTATCAGGGTGATGATCGACAGCACCGCGCCGTACAGGTTGAGGGCGTTGTGGCTGATCACGCTGAGCAGGAACAGCACCAGCATCAGCGGGCCGATGGCGCCGGTGGCGAGTTTGACGGCGTCCATGGTGTCCATGCCTACCGGCGTGGCGAGCACTGCCATGGCGCCGAAGATGAACGCCAGGCTCGACCCCAGCGCCGAGCCCAGGTAGGTGGTCCAGAAGGTGGCGGCTACCGGCACGTCGGCTGGCAGGTAGCGGGAATAGTCCGACACGTAGGGCGCAAAGGCGATCTGCCACAGCGCGGCCAGGGAAACGGTGGCCAGCCAGCCGGATATATTGAAGCTGCCACGGGTGAGGAAATCCGTGGTCTGTACATGGGTGAAGATGTAGCCAAAGCCCAGCACGATGCCGGCGCCCAGCACCCAGGTGCCGATGCGATTGAGTACGTGGATGAAGCGATAGCCGATGATGCCGATGATCCCGGAACCAATGGCGCCGATAACGATGCCCACTGGTACAGGTACGACGTCCACCACGCCGTGCAGGGATTTACCGGCCAGCACAATGTTGGAGGCGAAGAAGCCGATGTACATCACCCCGGCAATCACCACCACCAGCAACGCGCCGAGGGAGCCGAACTGCGCACGGCTCTGGATCATCTGCGGGATGCCCATCTGCGGACCCTGGGCCGAGTGCAATGCCATCAACACACCGCCGACCAAATGGCCGACAAGAATGGCGACAATGCCCCACACCAGGTTGAGGTGGAACAGTTGCACACCCAGTGCGCCAGTGACGATAGGCAACGGCGCGATGTTGCCGCCGAACCACAGGGTGAACAGGTCTCTTACCTTTCCATGGCGATCTTCCGGGGGCACGTATCCAATCGTGTGTTTTTCGATGAGCGGGGCGGAGGATGTTGCAGTGGTAACCATGACGAGCTCCAAGGCAAGGTGAGTACGTGGACGTACTTCGCTATGCGCTGCACGGGCGGCGCTTTGTTGTTGGAGTGATCATCTGTAATGGGCGCAGGCAGGTAAATTAGTAAGTTTGTTGCTATAGACCTTAAAAAAAATATCTCACGTGGTTTTATGCTCCGGTATGTTGCATGGGCTTCAATGGCTTGAAAAACCGGTGTATCTGCGCACCTGTTTGGGGCGAAAACCCACGTTTATGGAGGTGCCGATGGCTGCCTACAACCTGCGCCAGCTCAGATATTTTGTGACCACGGCCGAATGCGGCAGCGTCGCCGAGGCGTCGCGCAAGCTGTATATCGCCCAGCCGTCGGTGTCCACGGCGATCAAACAGCTGGAAGACAGCTTTGGCGTGCAGCTGTTTATCCGCCACCACGCCCAGGGCGTTTCCCTTACGCCCAGTGGCGCGCGCTTTTATCGCAAGGCGTTGGAGCTGTTGCGGGTGGCCCATGAGTTCGAGCAGAACGCCCTGGCGGATAATGACGTGGTGGCCGGGCAGATCGACATCGGCTGCTTTGAAACCGTGGCGCCGTTGTACCTGCCACGCTTGATCGCCGGCTTCAAGGCACGCTGGCCAGGGGTGGAGATCCGCATCCGCGATGGCGAGCAGCAGGAATTGGTGCAGGCGCTGACCGCAGGCAGTATCGACGTGGCGATGTTGTTTGAGCACGACCTGGGCGGCACTATCGAGACCACGCCATTGATGCCGCCTCAACAGCCCTATGCGTTGCTGCCGGCCGATCACCGCTTCGCCCAGCAGGCCAGGGTGTCCCTGGCCGACCTGGTGCTGGAGCCAATGATTTTGCTGGACGTGTTGCCCAGCCGTACCTACTTCGTGAGCATCTTCGAAGAGCGCGGGCTGACCCCGAATATCGTATTCAGCTCGCCCTCCATCGAAATGGTGCGGGGCATGGTGGGGCGCGGGTTCGGGTTCTCGATCCTGGTGACCAAACCCTTCAGCGAGTACACCTATGATGGGCAGAAGGTGGTGTGCATTCCCTTGGCTGAAACGGTCACGGGGTCCGGGCTGTCGGCCGTGTGGTTGCGTCGTGCACCGCTGACCAAGCCGGTGCAATTGTTTGTCGACTATTGCCGTGAAGAACTTGCGCGGTTACTGGCGTGACTGCGAACCAGCCCCGCGCGCTTATGCGGGTCAGTTTTCAGCCAACTGGCGCTGTTGCTTGGCCAGCTTCACCACATTGTCCAGGGTAAAGCCGAACTTCTCCTGCAACTTTGCCAGCGGTGCCGAGGCGCCAAAGCTGTTCATCACCACCTTGGCGCCGGTCTGCCCGACATAGCGGTCCCAGCCCAAGGGACCGGCCTGTTCCACCACTACGCGAGCTTTCACCGCGGGCGGCAGCACACTGTCGCGGTAGGCTTGATCCTGGTCTTCAAACAGCTCCCAACTGGGCATCGATACCACGCTGGCGGCAATGCCTTCACCTTTGAGCTGCTCATAGGCGGCGACCGCCAGGCTGACTTCGCTGCCTGTTCCTATCAGGATGACCTCAGGCTCTTGCGCGCTGGCCAGCACGTAGGCACCTTTGGCCGCACCGCAGGCCGCCGCGTACTGGGTGCGATCCAGGGTGGGCAGCGGCTGGCGTGACAGCACGACACAGCTGGGCCGATGAGTCTGGGCCAAGGCGACTTTCCACAATTCCAGCGTTTCATTGGCATCGCCCGGGCGCAAGGTCAACAGCCCCGGCGTGGCCCGCAGTTGGGTGAGGTGTTCGATAGGCTGATGTGTCGGTCCATCCTCGCCGACGCCGATGGAGTCATGGGTAAACACGAAGATCACGGGTAATTCCATGATCGCCGCCAGGCGGATCGGCGGTTTCATGTAATCGCTGAATACCAGGAAGGTCGAGGTATACGGGCGCAGGTAGGACAGCGCCATGCCGTTGGCGATTGCGCCCATGGCGTGTTCGCGGATACCGAAGTGCAGGTTGCGCCCGCTGTAATCATCCGCGCTGAAACGCCCGGCGTCGTCGAAGGTGAGGTTGGTCTTGGTCGAGGGCGACAAATCCGCCGAGCCGCCCAGCAGCCAGGGGATCTGTTGGGCGAAGGCATTCAACACTTCGCCGCCTGAGGCACGGCTGGCGACGCCGTTGGCATCGGCGGCAAAGTCTTGCAGGTGCGCTTGCCATTGCTCGGGCATTTCCCCGGCGCGCATGCGTTGCAGTTCATCGGCCCGTTGCGGCTCGAGGGAGGCCAGGGTCTGGTTCCATTCGGCGTACAACGGCTCGGCACGTTCGTAAAGGGCATCGCGCAACACTGTGCGAGCCTCTTGCGGCACCAGGAAGCTCGAATCCTGCGGCCAGCCATAGGCGGCCTTGGTCAGGCGAATTTCATCGTCCCCCAACGGCTCGCCATGGGCAGCAGCGGTATTGTGTTTGTGCGGTGAGCCGTAGCCGATCACGCTGTCCACGACGATCAAGGTGGGCGCGCTGGTGTTGGCCTTGAAGGTTTCCAGCGCCACGCTCAAGGCCTGCAAGTCATTGGCGTCGGTGACATGCACGGTGTGCCAGCCATACGCCTGGAAGCGTTGGATCACGTCTTCACTGAACGCCAGCTCAGTGTGGCCCTCGATGCTGATGGTGTTGTTGTCATAGATCCAGCACAGGTTATCGAGCTTCAAGTGCCCGGCCAGGGACGCGGCTTCGCTGCTGATGCCTTCCATCATGTCGCCGTCACCGCACAGGGTGTAGACGTCGTAGTCAAACAGCACCTGGCCGTCGCGGTTGAAGCGCTGAGCCAGCCAACGCTCGGCCATGGCCATGCCCACGCTGTTGGCGCAGCCCTGGCCCAACGGGCCGGTGGTGGTTTCTACGCCTGTGGTCATGCGGTACTCAGGGTGGCCAGGGGTCTTGGAGCCCATCTGCCGGAACTGCTTGATATCCTCGAGGCTGACGGCCGGTTGGCCGGAGCGCTTGCCGTGGGCGTCGATCTCTACCACGCCGGCCAGGTGCAATAGCGAATACAGCAACATCGAGGCATGCCCCACCGACAACACAAAACGGTCACGGTTGGGCCAGTCGGGATGTTCGGGATGATAACGCAGGAAGCGACCCCACAGTGTGTACCCCACGGGCGCCAGGCCCATGGGCGTGCCAGGGTGACCCGAATTGGCCTTCTGCACGGCATCCATGGCCAGGGTGCGTAGGGTATTGATGCATTGGGTGTCGGCAGCAGTGGCAACGTGATTCATAAAACCGTTCTCCCTGGGGTGGCGATCTACAGTGGAGGGCAGGGCGGGGCAAAGGTTTGATCCCATCGCGTGCGCCGCGACGAACGGGTCGTTGTTGACTTCAAACATGACAAGGCTTGTTGGAATGGGCTAGCTTCAAGGGCGTAGACCATCGATCAATCTGTGGAGGTACGCCATGCCAGTGAAACACGACCTGTATCAGGACTTGGGATTGAGCAAGGAAGACGTTCACAAGCGCAGGGCGCAAGACAACCGGTTGGACTCACTGCTCACTCAATACGACGACGCCGACGCCAAGGTGCTAAAAGCGGAAAAAGCCAGTGCCAGCGATGAAGAGGTGGAGAACCTGAAGAAGAAGCGGCTGTCGATCAAAGACGAAATTGCGCAGCGGCTGGGTTAAGCAAACCCGTAACCTGTGGCGAGGGAGCTTGCGCCCGTTCGGCTGCGCAGCCGCCGCCAATGGGGGCGCTTCGCACCCCAGCGGGAGCAAGCTCCCTCGCCACACACACGGAATGTGCACATTTGTTCAGAATTGTCTGGAGGACAAGTGCCGCTTCTCTCCTTATGATGCGCCCCGTCCACTCGGCTCTGGGGCTTGTTGCGGCGCAAGGATTGCGTTGTTTGAGCCGGGTGGGCATCCTCAGAATTCATGCAACACAGGGCCGAATCGGTCGCCTGCAAATGCTGCCCGTGGGAGCTGGCTTGCCTGCGATGGCGGCCTCCCAGCCGACGTTTACCTACCTGACACACCGCGATCCAACTGTGGGAGCGGGCTTGCTCGCGAAGGCGGCCTGACAGGCGACGCAGGTATACCGGGTGTATATCCATTCCTGCGGTAACGGCCACTTAGGGTTCCGCTTTTACAGCGGCTCACTTTTGAAAAGCCCAAAAGTAAGCAAAAGGCTCTTGCCCCACCACTCGGCACCTCGCTTAGGCTCGGTGTGCCCGTAATCCGCCAGTGATTTGGGGGGCCGCCGCCACGCGCCATCCATGGCGCGGGGCGGCTAAACCGGCATCCCTGCCGGTTTACCCCCCAAATCCCTGTCGAATTTCGGCCAGCGTGGTTTGATGGGGCGCTTAAGATCAAAAGCAGATCAAGATCAAAAGCGGCTCGCTTCGCATCGTGGTTACCATTAAGGCGGTGACGCTTGGCGTTCGGTCTTGCATCCAGTCATTTCAACAGCGTTTCAACGCATATATCCCTAGAGCGCTGCTGCGTCTGCTCATACAACTGCAGCTCATCAATCGTCCTGCGCCCCAGCGCCTGTTCGAAGGCATCTCGGTTGGAGTTGCCCGCGTAGTGACTCTGCGCCCCATCCCCCAGGTTTGACTGGAAGATCCCCGCCGCACTGACCGGCAAAAAGTCCTCATACACCAACGGCTCCACCACCACATGACCGGCACCGACCAGCGCCTCCAATGTGCGCGGCTGATCGGCCTGGCCGCGTGCCGTCAGGCCTTTATCGGTGACGAAGTAGCGAAAATACGCCAAGCCCTGCTCGCGCATCTGCGGGTAGTTATCGGGGAAGGCGTGGAAGTGCTGTTCCATCAACTGCACATAGCGCTCGGCGTTGGCTTCATTGGGGAATGTGCCGAGTTCGTCGCGGGCGGCGTTCAGCAGTTGGTCGTACAGGGCGCGGCCTTTAGGGGTAAGTGCGACGCCGCGCTGTTCGATTTCGCCGAAGCGTGCGCTGTGGCTGCCGTGGGCATCGGTGAAGGCGATGGGTTCGTCCAGGGCCTTGAAGCTGGTCTGGCGCAGCAGGATCGGGCATTGGCGCCGAGGTGGGCCTTCGATCACGGCTTTGGGAGTGATGCCTTTGCCGGGCATCGCCGCCTGCACCTGATCGATGTCCAGGGTGCGTGGGGTCAGGTGGTTGATGTGCGGGCCTTTGAACGCGACGACGTCGGCGATCAGGCGGTGCTGGTCGCTCAGTTGCTGATATTGGGCGCCGGTGACCGTGGCAGTGTGGTGCCAGCGGAACGTCTCCAGGGCCTGGCGGATAAAGGCCTCGGCATCGCTGGCATTCAAGCCGCCTTGGGTCTCTGCCTGGTCGATCAATGCCAAGGCCTCGCCGGTGAAGATCGAGCGCTTGGCCAGGGCGCTTTCGGCGAAGGCGCGCAGGTCGGGGTTTTCGATCAGTTCCAGGCGCAGCAATGAAGTGAACACGCGAAACGGGCTGGTTTGCAGCGCGTGTTCATGCACGGCGCGAAAGGCGGTGGAGTGAACAGGTACGCCAGCGGGGGTGAGGTCGTAGTACCCCACCGGTTGCATGCCCATCACCGCAAACAAACGGCTGATAGTCGCCAGTTCCGCAGCGGTGCCCAGGCGGATGGCGCCGTGGCGTTCCATGCCCAGGCGCTGGATTTCGCCGGTACGCTGCAGCTGGTGCGCCAGGCCCGGTTCGCTGTCGAGCACATGTGCATTGGTCTCGGCCACCAACTCCAGCAACGCGCCATATAACGGAACTTCATCTCGATACATGTCGGACATGGCCTTGGAAAAGCCCTTGCGGATCTCGTCAGGGCTGACATGTGCAGTGGCGTGCATAGAAAAATTCCTGATGACTGGAGCGATGAAAGTGGCCTTTGCCTGATTTTGTTGAGCAGCCTGCCGCCTTGCAAACGAAGATTCTTCTGGACTTCATTCTGCAAATGAATGAGTTGACCCTGCGTCCAAGTCTTCATGTGCAAGCGGGCGTCATTGGGCTCTACACTGCGCTCCACTGTGTAGGTGAAGGAGGACCCAATGACGGCCAAACCCGCAACCAACCTGCTGGACACCCTCGAAGGCCAGCGCCTGGCAACGCCAGGCGCCGAGCAGTGGCGCGACTGGGGCCCGTACTTGAGTGAACGCCAATGGGGCACGGTGCGCGAAGACTATAGCGCCGACGGTGACGCCTGGGCCTACTTCCCTCATGAGCATGCACGCAGCCGCGCCTATCGATGGGGCGAGGATGGATTGGCCGGTTTCAGTGACAAGGCTCAACGCTGGTGCCTGGGCCTGGCGCTGTGGAACGAGCGTGACGCAATCCTCAAGGAACGTCTGTTCGGCCTCGACAACGCCGAAGGCAACCACGGTGAAGACGTCAAGGAACTGTACTTTTTCGTCGATGGCGTGCCGAGCCATGCCTACATGCGCATGCTCTACAAATATCCCCATGAGGCCTTTCCCTACGCTGACCTGATCGCCGAAAACGCCCGTCGTGGGCTGGCGGATGCCGAGTATGAAGTCCTCGATACCGGTGTGTTTACAGACAACCACTACTGCGACGTCAGTGTCGAATACGCCAAGCATCAGCCCGACGATATTTTCATGCGCGTCACCGTGCATAACCGTTCGGACCAACCCACACGCCTGCAGGTGTTGCCCCAGCTCTGGGCGCGCAATGACTGGAGCTGGACCTTCGATGCACCCAAGCCCAGCTTGAGTTTGGACGGCGAGCGGGTTCTGGCGTGTCATCATGAGCTCGATGATCGCCACCTCAGTGCCTGGGGCCAGGACGGGTTGCAGTGGCTGTTCTGCGAAAACCAAACCAATCGGCCCAAACTGGACGGGCAACCGGCGCGGGGGCCATTCAAGGATGGCATTAACGATTACGTGGTGGGCGGGGTTGAGTCGGCCGTTCGCCGGGACGCCGGCACCAAGGTGGCCGCGCATTTCACCCTTGAACTGGCGGGCCAGGAAAGCAAAATCCTCTACCTGCGTTTTGCGCCTTTGGACGCGCCCGATGTCAATGCGCGCAAGCTATTCGAACAGCGCCGCCAGGAGGCCGATGACTTCTATGCGGTTTTGCAACAGGGCCTTGCCGATGACGATGCGCGCAATGTGCAACGCCAGGCCCTGGCCGGCCTGCTGTGGTCCAAGCAACTGTACTATTTCGACGTGAACCAGTGGCTTGACGGCGACCCGGCCCAGCCCGCGCCACCGCCCGAGCGTCTGCTTATCCGCAATACCCATTGGCGGCACCTGAGCAACTTCGACATCTTGTCCATGCCCGACACTTGGGAATACCCCTGGTATGCCTCCTGGGATCAAGGCTTCCAGGCGGTGGCCATCGCGCTGATCGACCCCGGTTACGCCAAGCAACAGCTGTTGCTGCTGGTAAAGGACCGCTTCATGCACCCCAACGGCCAATTGCCGGCCTACGAATGGCGCTTTGACGACGCCAACCCGCCCGTGCACGCCTGGGCCAGCTGGCGCGTATATCAGCAGGACAAGGCGTTGACCGGCGTGGGCGACATGGATTTCCTGGAGCGGATCTTTCACAAACTGCTGCTGAATTTCTCCTGGTGGGTCAACCGCAAGGACGCCGAGGGCCGCAACCTGTTCCAGGGCGGTTTTCTGGGCCTGGACAATATCGCCTTGTTCGACCGCTCGGCCACGTTGCCGCCGGGTTACCAGTTGGACCAGGCCGACGGCACCGCCTGGGTGGCGGCCTATGCCCTGGACCTGATGCGCATCGGCCTGGAGTTGGCCAAGCGCAATGTGGTGTACGTGGACATTGCCGTGAAGTTTTTCGAGCATTTCCTCTACATCGCCGGCGCTATCAACCGCGTCGATGACAGCGCCGAAGGCTTGTGGGATGAGCAGGACCAGTTTTTCTACGACGTACTGCACCGTCCTGATGGCCAGAGCGAACCGGTGCGCCTGCGCTCCATCGTCGGGTTAATGCCGCTGTTCGCGGTGCTTGTGCTGGAACAGCGCGAGCACGAGGGCCTGGAAGGCTTGCGCGAGCGCCTGCTGGGCTTTATGCATCATCGGCCGGACCTGGCCAGGTTGGTTTCGCGCTGGACCGAACCGGGGCAGGGCAACCGCCTGTTGCTGGCGCTGCTGCGCGGTGAACGCACCAAGGATTTGCTGCGACGCATGCTGGATGACCAGGAGTTCTTGTCGGCCTTTGGCGTGCGCGCCCTGTCCAAGGCGTTCGCCGAGCAGCCCCTGGCGTTGAAGATGAATGGCGACACCTTGTGCGCCAGTTACCAACCCGGTGAATCCGACTCACGCTTGTACGGCGGCAACTCCAATTGGCGCGGGCCGCTGTGGATGCCGGTCAATTACATGCTGATTGAATCGTTGCGCGAATTTCATCGCTATTACGCGGAGCATTTTTCCGTGGAGTACCCGACGGGCAGTGGGTATCTGGCGTCTCTCGAGGAAGTGGCTGACAGCCTCAGCGAGCGGCTGACGCGGCTGTTTCTCAAAGATGAAAACGGTGTGCGGCCGTCGATGGTGGGGTATGCGCAGTTGCAGGAAGACCCGGCCAGTCGTGACCTGGTGTTGTTCCATGAGTATTTTCATGGTGAGACAGGGCGAGGGTTGGGGGCTTCACACCAGACCGGGTGGAGCGCGTTGGTGGCGTTGTTGCTACAGCCAAAAACCTGAGCAGTCCTACGGATTTGCTTTTCTGTGGGAGCTGGCTTGCCTGCGATACAGGCACCGCGGTGCGTCCGGCAAATGGAGTAGATGCCATCGCAGGCAAGCCAGCTCCCACAGGGGATCTTCATTCACCGCGAGAATGCAGGCAAAAAAATCCCGCCTGGGGAGGCGGGATCAGGATTCAGGGTTACCCGTGAATCAGGAAGGGAACAGCTCGCTCAGCTTCATCGCCAGCATCATGTCGCCTTCGGTGCGCAGCTTGCCGCCCATGAACGCTTGCATGCCGTCGGTGGAGCCGTCGACGATGCCTTCCAGGGTCTCGCTGTCCATCACCAGGGTGACCTGCGCGTCAGGGTTTTCGCCTTCTTTGAGTTCGCAGGTCTTGTCCTTGACCACCAGCGAGAAATTCTTGCTGTCGTCGATACGGAAACCGAACACCAGGTCCAAGCCTTCGGCAGCGCTTGGGTTGAATTTGGCTTTCATTGCTTCTACTGCTTTAGCTACGTCAGTCATGGTTTCGATCCTTAAGGGTAGAGTCCAGTGACCTTGGGGTCACGGTTGGCCGCAGTTCATCGGAAAGTGATGAGCTGCGGCGCCTTCAACAGTTGCAAGTGGGCGTGACTGTTGAAGGAAGCCAGTGCCACCTCGCGACCACGGAACTTCAATTGGTTGAGCGAGGTGTTAACAATTTGCCAGTTCATTTCGAAGGCCTGAGCGGCAGGCATTCGGGTAATCAGGTGGAGCAGGGCGGTGATGGTGCCGCCGGAGGTGAATACGGCGATTTTGTCGGTGTGGTTGGCGGCTTCAAGGATCCGCTGCAAACCACCCTGGACCCGCTCGACAAACCCCAGCCAGCTTTCCAGCCCGGGCGGATCATAGGTGCCGGCCAGCCAGCGTTCGATGATCAGGGCGAAAATGCGTTGGAACTCGCTGCGGTTCTGCGGGCCATTGCGCAGGATGTGCACGGCATCCGGCTCACTGCTGAGCAGGTCGGGTAACAGGCCGCGAATGATTGCCTCGCCGTCGAACTCGTTGAACGCGCTGTCTGTTTCCAATGCCGGAACCGGCAAGCCCAGGGCGCTGTACTGGTCGAACGTGGCGCTGGCAGTGTGCTGCTGGCGACGCAGGTCGCCGGCGATGCAGCGGTCGAACGCAATGCCCAGGTCTGCCAGGTGGCGACCGAGCACTTGCGCTTGTTCCACGCCAATGGGCGAGAGGACGTCATAGTCGTCTGCACCGAAGGAAGCCTGGCCATGTCGAATCAGATAAATGCTGCCCACGTCCGTTTTCCCGGTACGTTGAAAGTCTGGCGAGGTTATGAGGATGCCTGCGAGCTGTCAATGAAAAAACATACGCTTGTTTTAAAAGCGCGTTGGAGCCCGCCTGCTGGCGGTTTGATCACTGGCTCCTTCGCAGTGGCGTCGGTATGCTGGGGCCATCCGCGCCTGGCGCAGTGCATTTTTTAAGGAGACATATGGATTTTTTGGCCGAATACGCGAGCTTTCTGGCGAAGACCGTCACCCTGGTGGTCGCTATTCTGGTGGTACTGATCAGCTTTGCAGCACTGCGCAGCAAAGGTCGTCGTAAATCCGCCGGCCAATTGCAGGTCAGCAAGCTGAATGATTTCTACAAGGGCTTGCGTGAGCGCCTGGAGTCCAGCTTGCTCGACAAGGACCAGCTCAAGGCCCTGCGCAAGTCCGAAAGCAAAGCTGAAAAGAAGAAAGACAAGAAGAAGCCCGAGCCCAAGCCGAGGGTATTCGTGCTGGATTTCGACGGTGACATCAAGGCCTCGGCCACCGAAAGCCTGCGCCATGAAATCACCGCACTGCTTAGCCTGGCCACGCCCAAGGATGAAGTGGTGCTGCGCCTGGAAAGCGGCGGCGGCATGGTGCACAGCTATGGCCTGGCCTCTTCGCAACTGGCGCGTATCCGCCAGGCCGGCGTACCGTTGACCGTGTGCATCGACAAAGTCGCGGCCAGCGGCGGCTACATGATGGCCTGCATCGGCGAGAAGATCATCAGTGCACCCTTCGCCATCCTCGGTTCCATTGGCGTGGTGGCGCAGTTGCCCAACGTCAATCGCCTGCTTAAAAAGCACGACATCGACTTTGAAGTGCTGACCGCCGGTGAATACAAGCGCACGCTCACAGTGTTCGGCGAAAACACCGAGAAGGGCCGGGAGAAGTTCCAGGAAGACCTGGACATCACCCATCAGCTGTTCAAGAACTTCGTCTCGCGTTACCGCCCGCAGTTGGCGATTGACGAGGTGGCCACTGGCGAAGTGTGGTTGGGGGTTGCCGCTCTCGACAAACAACTGGTCGATGAGCTGCAAACCAGCGATGAATACCTGGCCACCAAGGCCAAGACCGCCGAAGTGTTCCACCTGCACTATGCCGAGCGTAAGAGCCTGCAGGAGCGCGTGGGCTTGGCGGCCAGCGGTTCGGTGGACCGGGTGCTGTTGACCTGGTGGAGCCGCTTGACCCAGCAGCGGTTCTGGTAAGCCAGTACTGAAAACCAGGTAGTCCCTTGTCGATCGGTCCCACGCTCCGCGTGGGAATGCCTCCAGTGACGCTCTGCGTCACCCTGGCGTAGGTGGGACGCGGAGCGTCCAAGGCTGCATTCCCACGCGGAGCGTGGGAACGATCATGTCAGGTCAAACGGGGTTTAATCGAGTCCGCCAACTGCGTAAGGATCAGGCAGCACGATACGGCCCCGGCATCCAGAACGCCGAGGGAACGCTCACCCAAACGACTCGCTCGGCCAATCTTGGCCACCAGGTCCTTGGTCGAATCCCGCCCCTGAGAAGCAGCGCTTTTCATTGCGTCGAGTGCATCGCTGAAAGAACGCGCCGCTGCATGCGCCCGTTCAAAGGCTTCCACCGCCGGGATCAACGTGTCCATCAAGCACTTGTCGCCCACGCCCGCTTCGGTGATGTCCTGCAACGAGGTCAAGCCGCCGCGCAGCAGGTGGGCGAAGGTGGCGACGTCGATGTCTTCACTGGCGCGCACTTCGTCGGCCATGCCGATAAACAGGCTGCCATACAAGGGGCCCATGGAGCCGCCGATGCCTTCCATCAGGCTCAGGGTCAGTTCATCCAGGGCTTCGGCCAGGGTCAGTTGGCGGCCTTCGATCGTGCGGCCGCAATGGGCAAAGCCTTTGGCCATGTTAATGCCATGGTCGCCATCGCCTATAGCGCCGTCGACTTCGCTGAGGTACTCCCGGTTTGCCACGATCACGCTGACCAGGCCGGCGACAATGGCGCTACCGTCATGGGTGGAAAAATGCTGGCTCATGGTTCACTCCGCCTGGGTCATGCCGATGGAGCGGCAGGGTTGGTCGATCAGGGTTTTCAGCTCGGCGTCGAGGCCGAGCAGGGTCAAGGTCACGCCCATCATCTCCAGGGACGTGAAGTAGTTGCCCACGTAGCAACGGTGAATCTTCAAACCTTTGGCCTTGAGCTGTTTTTCCACCTCGGCGTAGAAAATATACAACTCCATCACCGGGGTGGCGCCCAGGCCTGAGACCAGCACCACCACGCTGTCGTCCTGGCTGAAATCGCGGTCGGCGAGGATCGGCGCCAGCATGCGCTCGGCCATGGCGGCGGCCGGTTCAATCGGGATGACTTCGATGCCCGGTTCGCCATGATGGCCGATACCCAGCTCCATCTGGCCGTCGGGAATCTGGAAGTTCGGCTTGCCCACCGCGGCGATCGTGCAGGGCGTAAGGCCGATACCAATCGAGCGGCAGTGGTCGACGGTTTTCTGCGCCACCCGAATCACGCCGTCCAGGTCGTAATGCTGGGCAGCGGCGGCACCGCCGATCTTCCACATGAAGATCTCCCCGGCCACGCCGCGACGCTTGGCAATATCGGCCTTGGGCGCGGAGGCCACGTCGTCGTTGGCGACCACGGTGCGGATGCGCATGTCTTTGCTGGCGGCCATTTTCATTGCCAGCTTCACGTTCATGTTGTCGCCCGCGTAGTTGCCATACAGGCAGGCCACGCCTGCGCCATGGTCGGCGGCGCGGAAGGCGTCGAAAAAGCTTTTGGCGGTGGGCGAGGAAAAAATCTCGCCGACGGCCACCGCATCCACCAGGCCCGGGCCAACATAGCCGAGGAACGCCGGTTCATGCCCGGAGCCGCCGCCGGTGACAATGCCGACGCGGCGCTGGGCGGACGGTCTGGCCCGGACAATGACCCGTGGGTTGCTTTCGTACTGGCGCAGTTCGGGGTGCGCGACCAGGATGCCGCGCAGCATGTCTTCGACCACTTGGTCGGGATCGTTGATGACTCGATTCATAACGCGGGTTCCTGTGTTCTTGTTCTAAGGGGCGACACCCTTCCATTGTGGGAGCAGGCAAGCCAGCTCCCACAGGGTTTTGTGTTGTTACTGAGATCAGGGTTCGAGCACAACCTTCAGCGATTTATCGCCGCGTTCCATCACTGCAAAGGCTTCCTTGAAGTCCGCCAGCGCAAACTTGTGGGTCACCACGTCGCGCATATCGATCTTGCGGTTGCCGATAAAGTCTATGGCCCTTGGGTACATATACGGCCCCAGGTGCGAGCCGAGGATATCCAGCTCCTTGCGGTCACCGATGATCGACCAATCCACCGTGGCCTCGTCATTGAACACGCTGAATTCCACAAAGCGTCCCAGCTTGCGCAGCATCGCCAGGCCCTGGTTTACCGCCTTGTGGTGCCCGGTCGCCTCGATATAAATGTCGCAGCCATAGCCATCGGTGATCTCACGGATTTTCGCCAGCACATCCACCTCGGCCGGGTTCCACACTTCATCGGCGCCCAGGCGCAGGGCGAGGGCGGCGCGTTCGGGTTTCATGTCCAGCACAATGAGCTTTTTCGGGTTGCGCAACCGCACCGCGCCGATGATGCCCAGGCCCAGGGTGCCGGCGCCGGCGACCACCACGATGTCGTCATGGTCGACGTTGGCGCGTTCCGCCGCGTGCAGCGAGCAGGCCAGGGGTTCGATCAGGATCGCTTCATCGGGGGCGATGGATTCCGGCACTTTGTGGATGATGCCTTCCTTGGTGAAGATCATGTATTGCGCCATGGCGCCCTGCACATTGTTCTGGAAGCCATACAGGTCGTGCTTCTGGCACATCCAGTACTGGCCGTGGTTGCAGAAGCGGCAGCCCCAGCATGGCACGATCTGCTCGGAGATCACGCGGTCGCCCACGGCCACGCCGCGTTTCTCGGCGCCTGGGCCAAGGGCGACCACGCGGCACACGAACTCATGCCCGGGGATCATCGGCGGCTTCACGTAGCGCGGTTGCTCGGCATCGCCCCAAAACGACGGCGCGCCGCGATAGGTCTTGATATCGCCCATGCAAATGCCGCACAGCTCGACTTTGGTCAGGATCTCGTCGGGGCCGGGGGTGGGCACGTCGACGGTTTCCAGGCGGTAGTCTTCCGGGCCGTGGCAGACCACAGCCTGCATGGTTTTCGGGATGCTCGGGGCGAGTTGTTCAGGTGTGCGTTCGGTGACGGTGGACATGACAAAACCTCACGACATAACGATGAATTACTGAATGCTGTAGCCGCCGTCGATCACCATGTTGGCACCGGTGATCATCTGCGCGGCATCACTGAGCAGGTACAACGCCAGCCCGGCGATTTCTTCCGGCTGGGCAAAGCGACCTGCCGGGATCTGCAATTTGGCCCGCTCACCCACCTCGCCGGCCCAGGCTTTTTTACCCAGGGCGGTTTCGACGATGGTGGGGGAGATAGCATTGACGTTCACCTGCGGCGCCCACTCCATGGCCAATACTTTGGTCATGCCGACGATGGCGGCTTTGCTGGCGCAGTAGGCGACGTGACGGTCCAGGCCAATCACGGCAGCCTGGGACGCCAGGTTGACGATGCGCCCGCTGCCCTTGGCGATCATGTGCCTGGCGCAGGCCTGAGCCATGAAAAAACTGGCCTTGAGGTTGATGTCCAAGGTGGTGTCCCAGGCGCTTTCGCTGACGTCGATGGCCTTGTCCAGCAGCACCACGCCTGCGCTGTTGATCAGGTAATCCAGGCGCTGGAAATGTGCGAACACCTTGTCGACGGTCGGTTGTATCTGGTCGATCTTCCCGAGGTCGACGGCAATGCCCAGGTGCCCGGCACCCAGGCTGGCGGCCACCTCGACCACGGCCGGATCGCGGTCCAGCAGCGCCACCCTTGCGCCGCGTTCCGCCAGCAAGGTAGCGCAGGCCAGGCCGATGCCGGCGGCGCCACCGGTGATCACCGCGCAACGGCCGCTGAGGTCGAAGGCTTGGTTCCAGAAACCAGACATGAATGACTCCTCGTTCCCACGCTCTGCGTGGGAATGCCGCGTGGAACGCTCTGCGTTCCGATGTTAGGTGACGCGGAGCGTCACGGGATGCGTTCCCACGCGGAGCGTGGGAACGATCAAACTACTTACCGCCGCTGACTTGCTTGTACAGCGCATCCGCATTGGCATTGGTCACCGGCACCCAGGGCAGGATGTAGTTCTTGGCTGTGCCGTCGGCCCATTTCACGTCCTTGGCGTAGCGCTCCCAGATCACCGATTGCGGCTTGTAGTCCTCGCCTGCCAGGGCGCGCAGGGCCACGTCCAGCGCGCCTTGGGACTGGGCCTGGGCATCCTGGAGGAAGGTGGTGACTTCGTCCTTTTTCGCCGCCTGGATCGCATCCGGCATGCCGTCGATAGAGGTCACAGGCACATCCTTGGAGGTGAGGCCATGGGACTTCAGCGCCTGCACGGCGCCCAGGGCCATGTCGTCATTCTGGGCGATCACGCCATTGATGCCCTTGGGGTGGGCGTTGAGCCAGTCTTCGGTGAGCGTCATGGCCTGGGCGCGGTCCCAGTTGGCGGTTTTCTTTTCGATGATCTTGATGTCCGGGTGTTTGCCCAGCACTTCCAGCTCGCCTTTTTCCCGGTCGATCTGCGCCGACTGGCCAATCGGGCCCTGGATGATCACCACGTTGCCTTTGCCATTGAGCTTGTCGACCATGGCCTGGGCCTGCAGGCGGCCGCCTTCCACGTCGTCGTTACCCACATACGGCACGCTGGCATCGGCTACTTTCGTATTGGAGGCGATGACCACCACGTCGTTGCTCATGGCGGCCTTGACGGTACCGACGCCGGCCTTGGTATCAATCGGTACGAACAGAATCGCGTCGTAGCGTTGGGTCACCATGTTTTCGATCTGGTTGTTCTGGGTCAGGGCGTCGTAGTTGCCGTCGAACACGGTCAACTGCACGGTGCCATCCTTGACGGCCGGATGTTCCTTGAGCTCGCGGACCCAGTTCTGCATGAACTGACCCTTGAGGCCATAGACGGCTGCGCCGATCTTGTAGGTCTTGCCGTCGGCGGCCAGGGCGATACTGCTGGCGAGCAGGGAGAGGGCCGCCGCAGCGGCCAGGGTGGTACCCAGTTTCATAAGTAGAACTCCAGTTATTGTTATGGGTCGTTCTTCAGCGTTTCTTCTTGCGCCACACGTCGATCAGTACTGCAAACACGATGATCAGGCCCTTGGCGACCTGCTGGTAATAGGAGGACACGCCGAGCAGGTTCAGGCCGTTATTGATCACGCCGATCAACAGTGCCCCGAACAAGGTGCCGACAATGCTGCCGGTACCGCCGGACAAACTGGTGCCACCGATCACCACTGCGGCAATCGCGTCCAGCTCGTAGGAAACCCCGGCCTGGGGCAGGGCAGAGGTGGTGCGTGCCGACAGCACCACGCCGGCCAACCCGGCGAGCAGGCCCGAGACCACGTAGACCGAGAACATCACCTTGCGCACGCCAATGCCCGATGTGCGCGCGCTTTTTTCATTGCCGCCCACCGCGTACACATAACGGCCGTAGGTGGTGTAGCGCAGCACCATCCAGAAAATAAGCGCGACCACGGCGAAGATGATGATCGGCACGCCCACCGGGCCGACCTTGCCGATGCCCAGGGCCAGGTAGGCGTCGGGCAGGTCGGTGATCGGGCTGCCGTCGTTGAGAATAAAGGTCATGCCCCGGGCGATGCTGAGCATGCCGAGGGTGGCCACGAACGGCGGGATCGACAGGTTGGCGATCATGAAACCATTGACCACCCCGAGCATCGCGCCGGCAAACATCCCCGCGCTGACCGCCGCCAACAGGCCATAACCCTGGGTGGCGACCATGGCGCTGCACAACCCGGCGAACGCCAGGATCGACCCCACCGACAGGTCGATGCCCTTGGTCAGGATCACATAGGTCATGCCCACGGCGAGAATGCCGTTGATGGAGGTCTGGCGCAGGATGTCCATCCAGTTGCGCCAGGTCATGAAGTATTCGCTGGAAAACGCCATCACCACGCACAGCAGGATAAACACCAGCGGCAGGCCGAAGCGGTCGAGGGACAGGCGCAGGCGGTTGCGCGGCGCGGCAGTAACGGGAGCAACGATGGTTTTGGCATTCATGAGGCAAGACTCAACAAGGCTTCCTGGGAAAGGGCGGTGTCGGTGCTGATAGTGACCAGCCGGCCGCCTTTGAAGACGGCGATGCGGTCGCTCAAGTGCAGCAGTTCCGGTGCTTCCGACGACACCACAATGGCTGCGCCACCGGCGCGCACGAACTGGTCGAGCAGGTGGTAGATCTCCTGTTTGGCGCCTTCGTCGATGCCGCGGGTGGGTTCATCGCAGAGCAGGCACACCGGTTCCGTGGACAGGCATTTGGCGAGCACCACCTTTTGCTGGTTGCCGCCGCTCATTGATGCTACCGGCAGCTCCAGGGAGCTGGTCTTGATCTGCAAGCGCTTGACCATCTCCTCGGCCAGTTGCGCTTCTTTACGTGCGTTGATCAGCGACCAACTCGACAAGCGCTTATAGGCCGACAGTGCAATGTTCGACAGGATGCTGCCGGTCAGCACCAGGCCGCTGTCCTTGCGGTCTTCGGTAACCAGCGACATGCCGGCGTCGATGGTCGCCTTGGGCTGCCCGATGGGCATGGGCTTGCCTTGCAAGGTAACGCTGCCGGAATCCGCCACGGTCAGGCCGTAGATGCAATTGAGGAATTCACTGCGCCCGGAGCCCATCAACCCATAAATGCCGAGAATCTCGCCACGGCGCAGCTGCAGGCTGATGTCGTGGAACTCACCGTTGCGGCTCAGGTTGTCGACTTGCAGGCAGGTGCTGGCCGCGCATTCGCGGCCCACCTTGTGGTCGATGCGCGTCAGTTCCTGGCCGACAATGCCGCGCACCAGGTGGTCGCGGTCGATATCGGCCATGCGCCCGCTTTCGACAAAGGCGCCATCACGGAAGATGCTGTAGTCATCGGCGATCTGCGCCAGTTCGCTCAGTCGATGGGACACGTACACGATGCCGGCGCCGCGCGCGGTAAGGCGGCGAATCGCCTTGAACAGGGTTTCGGCCTCGCGCTCGCCGATGGCCGAGGTGGGCTCGTCCATGATCATCACCTGGCAGTCATGGCTGAACGCCTTGGCGATTTCCACCAATTGCATCTGCGCCACGCTCAAGCGGTGCATGGGGCTGGTGGCGTCGACGTCGAACTCCAGGCTTTCGAGCAGTTCGCGGGTGCGGCGGTTGAGGGCCTTGCTGTCGACGATGCAGCCGGCGCGGCGCGGTTCGCGGCCCAGCCAGATGTTTTCGGCGACGGTCATGTAGGGGATGGGTTCGAGCTCCTGGGTGATCATTGCGATCCCCGCGGCCAGGGCTTCACTCGGGCGATTGAACTGCACCGGTGCGCCGTTGAGCAGAATGCTGCCGGCGTCACGCTGGGTGATGCCCATCAGGATGCTCAGGAAGGTTGACTTGCCGGCACCGTTGCCGCCGCACAGGGCGTGGACGCTGCCGGCGCGCAGAGAAAGGCGCCCGTCGCGCAGGGCTGGTACCCCGGCGTAAGCCTTGGCGACGTGTTCAGCCTGGAGCAGTAATGGCGTAGCCATCGGCGTGTCCTCGTGCTGTGAATTCTTATTAGGTCGCACAGTCATGTTTCGCTGTGATCATATGTGTATCAAATGAAATTCTGATCAGTCAATCTCTTTCACTTAAAAGGTGTGATTCTCATCTTTGACGCGGTTATTGCCTTGGTATAGGGCTTTGACTGGCAGGTCAGTTAAATCTCGCTTGACAGTAAGGGGTGAATGCTTGCGAAATGGGTGAGAGATATTTCACTAAGTGATCATTTGATCAGTGGAGTTTGGCGCCATGAACACACCTTTCCCGGTGGCTATCGGATGTGATGAAGCGGGTTTTGAGCTCAAAGAGTTGTTGAAGCGCCATATCGAGGCGTTGGGGTACCCGGTGACCGACTTCGGTACGCATTCAACGGCGCCGGTGCTGTACCCGGACATCGCCCTGGCCGTGGCCAGCGCCATCAATGCCGGGCAACAGCGCCTCGGCGTGCTGGTATGCGGCACCGGCATAGGCATGGCCATCTCGGCCAACAAGGTGCTGGGCATCCGTGCGGCCCAGGCCCATGACACCTACTCGGCGGAGCGGGCGCGCAAGAGCAACGATGCGCAAATCCTCTCCATCGGTGCGCGGGTCATCGGTGCGGAGTTGGCCAAAAGCATCGTCAGTGCGTTTTTGGCCTCGGAGTTCGAAGCGGCGCGGTCCGGGGCCAAGGTCGAACGCATCAATGCGATCGAGCGCGATGGGCATCAGTAGTGGACGGCGCGGGGCAAGAGTCGGGAGAATGCGCCTTTGACGCCGAAACGGAAGCCCGTCCCCATGAGTGACAGTACCCAGCGCATGGCCAGTGATATCGATCAGATGACCGAAGTGGCGATGCTCTATTACCTTGAGAACGTCACTCAGGAGGCCATTGCCAAGCGCTTTGACCTGTCGCGGGCAAAAGTCAGCCGCCTGCTCAAGCGTGCTCGGGATGAAGGGATCGTCGAGGTGCGCGTGTTGCAGCACCCGGCGATGAACAACGAGCTGGAGCGGGCGCTGGTGGAGCGCTTCAAGCTCGACCGCGCCTTGATCGCGGTCGACCACAGCGACCCCGACACCCAGCGCTCGGCGGTCGCCAGCCTGGTCGCCAACTACCTCAACAAGACCCTGAGTGATGGGATGATCGTTGCCGTGGGCATGGGGCGTAACGTCGGCGCGGTGGCCGATAACGTGTTTCTGCCGGTGACCCGCAACTGCACCTTCGTGTGTGCCATCGGCGGTTCGCTCAAGGCCGGCGAATACATGAACCCTGACCACATCTGCCGACGCCTGGCCCTGCGCTTTGGTGGCGAAAGTGAAAGCCTGTACGCCCCGGCGCTGGTGGCCAACCCGGAACTGCGCGGGGTGCTGATCAACAACGACACGGTGCGTTCGACCCTTGACCGCGCACGCCGCGCTGATATTGCCTTGATCGGCATCGGCGACATGAGCGAGAACAGCAACATGGTGCGCATGGGCTGGTTCTCGCCCCAGGAAATCGCCCAGGCGCGGTTGTCTGGCACCGTGGGCGACATGATGGGTTATGACTTTATCGACATTCACGGCCAGCCGGCGGTCAACGCCATCCAGGGGCGGGTGATCGGGTTGACGGTGCAGGAGCTGTTTCGCATCCCGGACGTGGTGGCGATTGCCAGTGAGAACACCAAGGCGGCGGCAACCTTGGGGGCGTTGCGCTCGGGAGTGATCAATACGCTGGCGACCACCGTCACCAATGCCCACACCATCCTGGCGCTGGACGATGCCACTCGTAAAACCTGATACAGATCGTTCCCGCGCTCCAGCGTGGGAACGCATCCTGTGACGCTCCGCGTCATCCTGGCGCGGGTGGGACGCGGAGCGTCAAAGGCGGCATTCCCACGCAGAGCGTGGGAACGATCATGCACGCAGAGCGTGGGAACGATCATGCATCGAGGTGCCGGCATCGCAGGCCAGCTCCCACAAGAGTTGCTGTGCTTCTGATGGGGTTTACAGGTTTTGTAATAGTTTTGCGTTGTGGGAAATTTGTATTTCGAATGTAGGATTCAAGTCCTTTTGTCATTTCAGGACTTGCATGAACACCCTCTCGGAGCCTCCCAGTCGTCTTTCCCCAAGACAACCGCTGTCGCTGTTCCCGCTGAAGCACCCCGTATTCCGTCAACTAACCTTGTCCCGGTCGCATGACCGCACTTTGCCGTGCCCGGCGTTCTGAACACTTTAAAGACAGAGAATTTATAAATGGAATGGTTAGCGGATCCTACGGCCTGGCTCGGCCTTGCGACCTTGATTGTGCTGGAACTGGTGCTGGGTATCGACAACCTGGTGTTTATCGCGATCCTGGCGGACAAGTTGCCGCCGGAGCAGCGTGACCGTGCACGTTTGATCGGTTTATCCCTGGCGCTGCTGATGCGCCTGGGCCTGTTGGCGAGTATTTCCTGGTTGGTGACCCTGACCCAGCCGCTGTTCGAGGTGTTCGACAAGAGCTTCTCCGGCCGTGACCTGATCATGCTGTTCGGCGGTATATTCCTGCTGTTCAAGGCCACCATGGAATTGCATGAGCGCCTTGAAGGCCATGTGGCGCAGCACAAGGGCAGTGTGGCTTACGCCATGTTCTGGCCGATCGTCGCGCAGATCGTGGTGCTGGATGCGGTGTTCTCCCTCGACGCGGTGATTACCGCCGTGGGCATGGTCGACGAGCTGGCGGTGATGATGATCGCCGTGATCGTGTCCATCGGCCTGATGATCGTGGCGAGCAAGCCGCTGACCCGTTTCGTCAATGCGCACCCCACCGTGATCATGCTGTGCCTGGGCTTCTTGATGATGATCGGTTTCGCCCTGACCGCCGAAGGCCTGGGCTTCCATATTCCCAAGGGCTACTTGTACGCGGCCATTGGTTTCTCGATTCTGATCGAGGTGTTCAACCAGATCGCCCGAGCCCGTCGCAAGAAGTCGGCGCAAGGCGTGTTGCCGGTGCGTGAGCGTACCGCCCATGCGGTGATGCGCTTGTTGGGCGGCCGCAGCCTGGCGGTGGAAGAGGTGGGTGAAGACGTGGCTGACCTGCTGGGCGAGCCGGATGCTGCGCAGGGTCCGCTGTTTGACCGACGCGAACGGGTGATGATCAGCGGCGTGCTGCAACTGGCCGAGCGGCCGATTCGCACCCTGATGACGCCAAGGGCCAAGGTTGATTGCATCGACCTGGCGGATGACCCCGAGACGATCCGTCTGAAACTGATGCACTCGTCTTACTCGCGTCTGCCGTTGATCCGTAACGGTGCGGTGGATGAGCCCCTGGGTTTTGTGCACAAGAAGGAGTTGCTCAAGGAGTACCTGGCCGGCAACGAGCCGAACCTGGAACACCTGGCGCGTCGGGCGATCAACCTGCTGGACAGTTTTTCGATCCTCAATGCCCTGGAGCAGATGCGCCAGGAGTCCACTCACATCGCTTTCGTGATCAACGAATTCGGCGACTTCATGGGCGTATTGAGCATGACGGATATTCTGGAATCCATCGCCGGTGAATTGCCCGATGCCAGCGAAATCGAAGGGCCCGATATTGTCGAGCAAGGCGATGGCTTCCGTGCCAATGGCGCCTTGAACCTCAACCTGGTGCGTCAACGCACGGGCTTCAAGGCGGTGACGACCGAGGATTATCAAACCCTGGCAGGTTTGGTGATGAGCCTGCTTGACCGCCTGCCGGTGGTGGGCGATAGCCTGGAACATGAAGGCTGGCGTTTGACCGTGGCTGAAGTGGAGGAGCGTCGAGTGACGCAAGTGCACTTGCACCCTTGCTCAGGTCATAACGGCTGAAGATGTCCTTCACGTACTGCTCTTGTTCTTCAAGGGGGCCCAAACCTTTGTGTTGTTCCACCAGGGCGCCCTTGCGATAGATCAGCAGCGTCGGGGTGCCTGACACGTCCGGGTGCCTCGGCGTATGGGCGCAATCGAGTACCAGGCTCACGACCCAGGGATGCTGCCAGGCGTGCTGTTCGAACACGGCGCCTGCCTGCGCGCAAGCGGGGCAGTGCTCTGATACAAACAGGAGGAACACCGGGCGCGGTGTATTCAGTACGCGTTCGAACGCTGTGGCGCTGGAAATGATGCAGGTGGCCATTCCCATGGTGATCTCCCTTCAAGCCGCGTGGGTGTTTGCCAACGCTAAGCCCGTGGCTTATCACCGTCTACTGTCAACCTTCACAGGTCTGCCTCGCGCTCTATGCGCTCCCTAGCCTTGCGGGCCTGGCTCGCGCACTTCTCGTATTCCTCATTGTCGCGGGAGGCCTTGGCCCGGCGATAGCCATGGTGATTCTGGGCGGTGTAGTCGGTACTGAAGGCTTCCTTGAGTTTCTGCAGTTCTTCCTTGCATTCACGACGGTCGCTACTGGCCAGGGCGTTGCCAGCCACCCCGAGCAAAAGCACGGGCAAGATATATCGCAGTTTCATCAGTCAGGGTTCCATGTAAGGGCGAGCAAGCACGCTCTTAGAGGTTAGCCCAGGCGTTCGGTATTGGTGCGCAGTAACAGGGTTTGAGGTCTTGCGTAGCAAAGCGTTTGTACTCACAGGCAGGCGCCGTATTCCCGTCAGGCCGCTATCTGACTGATCCACAAGGCATTTGCGGGGCGCATGTCTTTCCATGAGCACCTATGGCACACTTTCTGCTGTCTATTCCGTTGTTACATACCAAGTTCCGGTATAGCGGAATACACCCTCCCTGGAGTGCTTGTCATGCATCACCGACCTTCCGTATTCAAAGCGTGTGTTTTTCTCGTCGCTGCATCGGCTTCCCTCGCCAGCGTGGTGCAGGCGGCGGACAGCAAGCTCGATGATGTGCTCAAGCGTGGGCACTTGATCGTAGGCACAGGCAGTACCAATGCGCCGTGGCACTTCCAGGGAGCGGATGGCAAATTGCAGGGGTTTGATATCGACATCGGCCGCATCGTGGCCAAAGGCTTGTTCAATGACCCGAGCAAGGTGGAGTTTGTGGTGCAGTCGTCTGACGCACGTATTCCCAACCTGCTCACCGACAAGGTCGACATGAGCTGCCAGTTCATCACCGTCACCGCCAGCCGTGCGCAGCAGGTGGCCTTCACCCTGCCGTACTACCGGGAAGGCGTCGGCCTGCTGTTGCCCAATAACAGCAAATACAAGGAAATCGAAGACCTGCAGGCGGCGGGCGACGACGTCACCGTGGCTGTGTTGCAGAACGTGTATGCCGAAGAGTTGGTGCACCAGGCACTGCCCAAGGCCAAGGTCGATCAGTACGACAGCGTTGACCTGATGTACCAGGCCGTGAACTCAGGTCGCGCCGATGCCGCCGCCACCGACCAGTCCTCGGTCAAATACCTGATGGTGCAGAACCCTGGCCGCTACCGCAGCCCCACCTACGCCTGGAGCCCGCAAACCTATGCCTGTGCGGTCAAGCGGGGCGACCAGGACTGGCTGAATTTCGTCAACACCGCGCTGCACGAAGCCATGACCGGTGTGGAATTCCCCACCTACAAAGCCTCGTTCAAGCAGTGGTTCGGCGTGGACCTGCCAGAACCGGCGATTGGTTTTCCCGTGGAATTCAAGTGACCCGCAACAACAGGGGCGTGCTTGAACACGCCCCCTTCAGGTGCTGCTGACCATGAACTATCAGTTGAACTTTGCCGCCGTCTGGCGTGATTTCGACACCTTGCTGGCGGGGCTCGGCCTGGGGTTGCAGTTGGCGTTGCTGTCGATCGCCATCGGCTGCGTGATCGGCCTGTTGATGGCGTTTGCCATGCTCTCCAGGCACCGTGCGTTGCGTATTCTTGCCTCGGTGTATGTGACGGTGGTGCGCAACACCCCGATCCTGGTGTTGATCCTGTTGATCTACTTCGCCTTGCCCTCCCTGGGTATTCGCCTGGATAAGATTCCCTCGTTCATCATCACCCTGTCGTTGTATGCCGGTGCCTATCTCACCGAAGTGTTCCGCGCAGGCCTGGTGAATATTCCCAAGGGTTTGCGTGAAGCCGGCCTGGCCATTGGCCTGGGCGAGTGGCGGATTCGCGCTTACATCACCGTGCCGGTGATGCTGCGCAACGTGTTGCCGGCACTCTCGAACAACTTCATCTCGCTGTTCAAGGACACCTCCCTGGCCGCCGCGATCGCGGTGCCGGAGCTGACCTATTACGCCCGAAAGATCAACGTCGAAAGCTACCGGGTGATTGAAACCTGGCTGGTCACGACCGCGCTCTACGTGGCTGCCTGTTACCTGATTGCCATGCTGCTCCGTTACCTGGAACAGCGTTTGGCTATCCGTCGTTAAGGAAGGGCCTCATGTACGAATCCCCCAGTTGGCTGCATGAATTGTGGATCGCCCGCGAGACCCTCTGGGCCGGCTTTCAGGCCAGCGTGGCGGTCTCGGCGCTGGCGATTGTCTTTGGCACCCTGATCGGCATCGTCGCCGGGTTGATCCTCACCTACGGCAAGTTCTGGATGCGTGCGCCGTTCCGTCTGTATGTCGATTTGATCCGTGGCACGCCGGTGTTTGTGCTGGTGTTGGCATGTTTCTACATGCTGCCGGCCCTTGGCTGGCAAATCAGTGCGTTCCAGGCCGGTGCTGTCGGGCTCACCTTGTTCTGTGGCTCCCATGTATCGGAAATCGTGCGCGGCGCGCTGCAGGCCATTCCCCGTGGGCAAATGGAAGCGGGCAAGGCGATTGGCCTGACGTTCTCTCAGTCCCTGGGCTATGTGCTGCTGCCCCAGGCGCTGCGGCAGATCTTGCCGACCTGGGTCAATTCCTCCACGGAAATTGTCAAGGCTTCCACCTTGCTGTCGGTGATCGGCGTGGCCGAATTGCTGCTCAGTACTCAGCAGGTGATCGCGCGCACCTTCATGACCCTGGAGTTCTACCTGTTCGCCGGTTTTCTGTTCTTTGTCATCAACTACGCCATCGAATTATTCGGGCGCTACATTGAAAAACGGGTGGCCTTGCCATGAACCAAGCTCAAACCAACCCAGCGCTGCTGGACATTCGTGGCCTGCGTAAACAATACGGCCAGGTGGAAGTGCTCAAGGGCGTCGACCTGTCCATGCAGCGCGGCAATGTGGTGACGTTGATCGGCTCCAGCGGCTCGGGCAAGACCACCTTGCTGCGCTGCGTGAACCTGCTGGAAGAGTTCCAGGGCGGGCAGATCACCCTGGATGGCGAGTCCATCGGCTACAGCGATGTCGGCGGCAAGCGTGTACGCCACCCGGAGCGGTTGATCGCCCAGCACCGCGCAATGACCGGCATGGCGTTCCAGCAATTCAACCTGTTCCCGCACCTGACCGCGCTGCAGAACGTCACCCTCGGCTTGCTCAAGGTCAAGAAAATGGGCAAGGATGAAGCGGTAGCGCTGGCCGAAAAATGGCTGGACCGCGTCGGCCTGCTGGAGCGCCGCAACCACTTTCCCGGCCAATTGTCCGGCGGCCAGCAACAGCGCGTGGCCATTGCCCGGGCCATTGCCATGAACCCCAGCCTGATGCTGTTCGACGAAGTCACCTCGGCCCTCGACCCGGAGTTGGTGGGCGAAGTGCTCAGCGTGATCAAGGGGTTGGCGGAGGAGGGCATGACCATGTTGTTGGTCACCCACGAGATGCGCTTTGCCTATGAGGTCTCGGACCAGATCGTCTTCATGAACCAGGGCCGCATTGAAGAGCAGGGCAGTGCGAAGGACATCTTCGAACGGCCGCAGTCGCCGCGCCTGGCAGAATTTCTCAAGAACATTCGTTTTTAACAAGGAGCAACTTTATGAGCATTACTCGTTACGGCACCGGCAGCACCGCAGGTGGCGGCCAGCCACGTCCGTTCGCCCGCGCGGTGGAGGCCGATGGCTGGCTGTACGTGTCGGGCCAGGTGCCTGCGGTGGACGGTGAAATCATCAGTGGCGGCATCATCGAGCAAACCCGCCAGACGATGCGCAACGTGGTGGCGATCCTCGAAGAAGCCGGCTACGAACTCAAGGATGTGGTGCGGGTGGGCGTATGGTTGGAAGACCCACGGGACTTCTGGAGTTTCAACAAGGTATTCGGCGAATACTTCACCCCGGAGCACGCACCGGCGCGCGCCTGTGTTCAGGCCAATATGATGGTCGATTGCAAGGTCGAGATCGATTGCGTCGCCTACAAGAAAAAGGCCTAACTGATCATTCCCACGCTCTGCGTGGGAATACCGCCTTGGACGCTCTGCGTCCGCGCATGTGACGCAAAGCGTCACCGCATGCATTCCCACGCAGAGCGTGGGAACGATCATCTGGAACGGGACCGAGTACTGCCATGACCGAAGACACCATCAAACGCCGCGCCAAAGGCCTGGACCGTGCGTTCGATATCCTCGATTTTCTCAAGGAAATCGGCCAACCCCTGCGCCCGAATGATATTGCCAGCGGCATTGGCAGCCCCAAATCCACGGTCTACGAACTGGTGGCGTCGTTGCTGGAGCGGCGCATCCTGGAGACCGTGGGCAAGGACGGCCACGTGTATCTGGGGCGCCAGCTGTATTTCCTCGGCCAGGCACACTTGCGTCACTTCGACCTGACCCGCGAGGCCGACCACGCCTTGCAGGAGATCGTCAGCCAGACCCACGAAACCGCGCAGATGTGCCTGCTCAACGGGCGCAAATACACGGTGGCGCTGATGCGCGAAGGCCAGCGGCATTTCCGTATTTCTTCGGACATCGGTGAAAACGCGCCCATTCCGTGGACTGCCTCGGGACGCTTGTTGCTGGGGCATTTGAGCGATCAGCAGATCGTCGACCTGATCGATCCCGACGATTTCATCCTGCCGGATGGCCTGCGCCTGCCGCTGGACACCTTTCTGGCGCAGATTCGCCAGGCCAGCCTGGATGGGTTCTTCTCCTTCGACAGTGTGGCCGACACCTTCACCCACTGCTTTGCCGCCCCGGTGCGCGATGCCCAGGGCGTCAGCATCGCGACCCTGTGCATCGTCGCCCCCCGGGCTGATGCGAGCAAAAACTACCACGACTATCGCCGGGTACTGATCGACAGTGCCAACAGCCTGGCCCGGCGCATCAACGAATAGGAGTTTTCCATGTCTGCCCTCAATGCCGTTGAAAAAGGGGCCGCCGCAGTCGGTGCCCATTTGGTTCGCGATGTCAGCCTGCCGGCCCTGGTGCTGCACCGTGACGCCCTGGAACATAACATCCGCTGGATGCAGGACTTTGTCCGCAGCAGCGGCGCCGAGCTGGCGCCCCACGGCAAGACCAGCATGATGCCCGCGCTGTTCCAGCGCCAGATCGCCGCCGGTGCCTGGGGCATCACCCTGGCTACCGCCGTGCAGACCCGCGCCGCCTACGCCAGCGGCGTGCGTCGCGTGCTGATGGCCAACCAACTGGTGGGCGCGGCGAACATGGCCTTGATCGCCGACCTGCTGGCCGACAAGGATTTTGACTTCCATTGCATGGTCGATCACCCGGACAACGTCGCCGACCTGGGCCTGTTCTTCGCCGCCCGTGGCCAGCGCCTCAACGTGATGATCGAGTATGGCGTGGTCGGTGGCCGGTGCGGCTGCCGCAGCGAGCAGCAAGTGCGCGACCTGGCCAAGGCGATCCAGGCCCAGCCGGCATTGGCCCTCACCGGTATCGAGGGTTACGAAGGCGTGATCCACGGTGAGCACGCCATCAGCGGTATCCGCGCCTTCGCCGCCAGCCTGGTGAGCCTGGCGGTGGAACTGCAAGACAGCGGCCTGTTCGACCTGCCCAAGCCGATCATCACCGCATCGGGCTCGGCCTGGTACGACCTGATCGCCGAGTCGTTCGAAACGCAAAACGCCGCCGGCCGTTTCCTCAGCGTGTTGCGCCCTGGCAGTTACGTGGCCCACGACCATGGCATCTATAAAGAGGCGCAGTGCTGCGTACTCGAACGCCGCAGCGACCTCAACGAGGGCCTGCGCCCGGCAATGGAAGTCTGGGCGCATGTGCAGTCGCTGCCGGAGCCTGGTTTTGCGGTGGTTGCCCTGGGCAAGCGCGACGTGGCCTACGACGCCGGTTTGCCAGTGCCGCTCAAGCGCTACAGGGCCGGGATCGTGCCGGCGCAAGGTGATAATGTGAGCGGGTGCAAGGTCACGGCGGTAATGGACCAGCATGCATTCATGACTGTGGCGCCGGAGGTTGAATTGCGTATTGGCGACATCATTTCCTTTGGTACGTCCCACCCTTGCCTGACCTTTGACAAGTGGCAGGTGGGGTGCCTGGTGGATGAGCAGTTGCAGGTGGTCGAGTCTCTGCGTACCAGCTTCTAGACCGAGTCGCGGCTATCGCAGCGATGCGGCGACCCGACAAGCCAGCTCCCACAGTGACCGCGTTTTAACTGAAGGAATGCAGTCGAATGTGGGAGTCGGGCTTGCCCGCGATGGGGCCCTCCAGCACACCTGAGAACTTTGCCATGAACACCCACCCCCGCATCGCCCTCATCGGCGAATGCATGATCGAACTGCAACACCGCGCCGACGGCAGCCTGCACCAGAGCTTCGGCGGTGACACCCTGAACACCGCGGTGTACCTGCGCCGCGAGCTGGGCGATGCCGGCAGCGTTGACTACGTCACCGCCCTGGGCGATGACAGCTTCAGCGAAGCCATGTGCGAGCATTGGCGCGCCGAAGGCCTTGGCCTGGATAGAGTCCAGCGCCTACCAGGGCGCCTGCCGGGCTTGTATTGCATCCAGACCGACGCCCAGGGCGAACGTAAATTCCTCTACTGGCGCAACGAGGCGGCCGTGCGCGACTGCTTCACCACGCCTGCCGCCAAGCCGGTGCTGGCGGCCCTGCCGGGCTATGATGTGGTGTATTTCAGCGGCATTACCTTGGCCGTGCTGGGAGGCATCGGGCGTGAGCGTTTACTGCAGGCGCTGATCGAAGCCCGCCGGCGCGGCGCCAGGGTGGTGTTCGATAACAATTACCGGCCCCGGTTGTGGGCCGATGTGCAAACGGCTCGTGAAGCGTATCGCAGGGTGGTGGCCGAGGTGGACATTGCCTTGCTCACCGAGGATGACGAACGCGCGTTGTTTGGTTATGAGGATAGCGAGCAGGTGTTCGCGGCGTACCCGTCGATTGCAGAAGTGGTGCTCAAGCGGGGAGCGGATGCGTGCCTGATTCGTTGCGCGGGCGAGCGCTTTGCGGTGCCGTCGTTGAAAGTGGAGAAGGTGGTGGACACCACGGCGGCGGGGGATTCGTTCAGTGCGGCGTATTTGGCCTGTCGACTCAAGGGTGGCTCGCCCCAAGACGCCGCACTGGCGGGGCATCGGTTGGCAAGCCGGGTGATTCAGGTGCCCGGGGCGCTGATACCGAGATGATCACTGATCGTTCCCACGCTCTGCGTGGGAGCGCAGCCCGGGACGCACCGCGTCCCAGAAGCGGACGCAGAGCGTCCAGTGAGGCATTCCCACGCAGAGCGTGGGAACGATCGGAGGCAGCCGTATCAATCCCGGTAAAACACCTGCACCAGGTGATACCCAAATTTGCTCTTGATCGGCCCGTGCACCACCTTCACCGGTTTCTTGAAGATCACTGCATCAATCGCCCCCACCATCTGCCCGGGCCGCACTTCGCCCAGGTCACCACCGCGTTTGCCCGACGGGCAGGTGGAGTACTTCTTGGCCAGCACATCAAAGGCTTCGCCCTTGGCAATGCGCTGCTTGAGTTGTTCGGCTTCTTCGCTGGTTTTCACCAGGATATGACGGGCTTGGGCTTTCATGGGGCTCTACCAGCTGTGCGACGGCGCGCGATTATGCCTGAACTCAGGCCTCGACGCCGATCATGCTACGGATTTTGTTGGCCAACAGGTCAATGGAAAAAGGCTTGGCGACCATGTCCATGCCGTCCTCCAGGAACCCCTGGCGTTCGGCGGCTTTCTCGGCATAACCGGTCATGAACAGCACGCGCAGGCCGGGGCGATGCTGACGGGCGATTTCCGCCAGTTGTCGGCCGTTCATGCCGGGCAAGCCAACGTCGGTCACCAGCAAGTCCACACGCAAATCCGACTCCAGCAACGGCAGCGCCGCACGGGCATCCGCCGCCTGGTGCGCGGTGTAGCCCAGTTCGTCGAGCACATTGACCACCAGCATGCGCACCGCCGGGTCGTCCTCGACCACCACCACCGCTTCACCGGCCAGGGCCACGGGCGCTTCGGTCAGGCTGGCGGGCAGGCTGCTTTCCAGCGTCGTGCCATACAAACGCGGCAGGTACAGGCGCACGCAGGTGCCCTGGCCCGGTTCGCTCTGGATGGTCACGTGGCCGCCGGATTGCTGGGCAAAGCCGTAGATCATCGACAACCCAAGGCCAGTGCCTTGGCCGATGGGCTTGGTGGTAAAGAACGGGTCGAACGCCTTGGCGAGGATTTTCGGCGCCATGCCGCTGCCGTTGTCGCTCACACCAAGCATCACATAGTCGCCGGCCTTGACCGGTTCCAGGGTGGTGATGTCGGTGCCGTCCAGGTAACTGTTGGCGGTTTCGATCAGCAGCTCGCCGCCGTCGGGCATGGCGTCGCGGGCGTTGATCACCAGGTTGAGCAGGGCGTTTTCCAACTGGCTGGCGTCGGTGTTCACCGGCCAGATGTCCTTGCCCAGTTGTACCTTGAGTTCGATATGCGCGCCCTTGGTACGCCGGAACAGGTCTTCCAGGGACGCCACCAGTTGGTTGGGGTCGGTGGGGCGACGGTCCAGTGACTGGCGCCGCGAGAACGCCAGCAGCCGGTGGGTGAGGGCGGCGGCGCGATGGGCGGAGGACACGGCGGCATCGGCAAAGCGGCCGATATCGTCGCTGCGTCCGGCGGCAATGTAACGCTGCATCAGGTCGAGGCTGCCGATGATGCCGGTGAGCATGTTGTTGAAGTCATGGGCGATACCGCCGGTGAGCTGGCCGACCGCTTCCATCTTCTGCGCATGGCGCAGGGCATCTTCGGCACGCTCGCGCTCGAACATCTCGTTTTGCAGGCGCTGGTTGGCTTCGGCCAGCGCCTGGGTGCGCTGGGCCACGCGTTCTTCAAGGTTCTCGTTGAGGTGGCGCAGGGCTTCTTCGGTGAGCTTGCGTTCGGTCTCGTCGATCACAAAGATGTAGAAACCATTCACCGAGCCGTCACTGCTAAAGCGCGGCAGGTACTTCATCAGTGCATGGCGCGGGCGGCCATCGCGATGAGGCGTCACCGTCATGAAGCTGCACGCCTTGCCCTTGAGCGCGGCGGCGATCTTGTCTGCGCGCCCGGCATACACCTCGTCGCCGAGCACTTCGCGGATGGTCTTGCCGTACAGCTCCTGGGGCGTTTTGCCATACCACTCGAGGTAAGCGCTGTTGTTGAGGCGAAAGCGCTGTTCGTGGTCAACGTAGCCGATCAACACCGGCATGGCGTTGATGATCAGTTGCAGCTCGGTCTGGCTCTGGCGCAAGGCCTGCTCGGTGTTTTTGCGCTCGGTGAGGTCCAGCGCGGCGCCGAGGAACCGCGCCGGCCGGCCCTGTTGATCCTTGTAGCAGCGGCCACGGGCGAACACCCAGCGCACCTGGCCATCGGCCTGTTGCAGGCGGTATTCCTCGGCGTACTCGGTGCCATGGGTGATGCAATGCTTGATGCTGCGCGTCACTGTGCCCCGGTCTTCGGGATGCACGCCGTGCAGGTAGGCGCTGATGGGCAGCAGGCTTGAATCGTTGGGGTCGACGCCATGCAGGTAGGCGAAATGGGCGTCGGCGATGACGCGGTCTTCACCGATATCCCAGTCCCAGGTACCCACCGCGTCGGTGGCCGCCAACGCGAGTTGCAGGCGTTGCTCGGTGTTGTGCTGGGCCTTGAGGCTTGCTTCGGAGCGCTGTTGCAGTTCGAGGGTTTTGCTGCGTCGCTCATTGGTTTCAATGGCCGTGACCAGAATGCCGGCTACCCGGCAGCTTTCATCGCGCACCGGGCTGTAGGTCAGATCCAGCCAGATTTCGGTATCGCAGCCCTGGCGGTGCAGCACAAAGCGTTGCTCGCTGAAGGTACGTACCTGGCCGCCGAGCACGGCGTCGTAGACCGGCGCGGCGAAGCTTTCAAGCTCTGGCCAGGTGTGGTGCGCCGGCTGGCCCAAGGCGCCGGGGTGCTTGCTGCCAATCAGGTGTGCAAAGCCATCGTTATAGAGTTGTGTGAGGTGCGGGCCCCACAGCAGTACCATCGGCATGGGCGAATGCACGACGATATCGACGGCAGTGCGCAGGCTTTGCGGCCACTCACTGGCCTCACCGAGTGGGCTTTGCGCCCAGTCCAGCCGCTTGATCAACGCAGCGGCTTCGCTACCGGTGGATGTTCCATTCATAAAAAGCCCTGAGCATGACGCTTTGAAAAATGACAACACCCATTATCCCAAGGAGCGGCAACGGGTGGCTACCCCGGAAAAATAGCATGCCTTGAGGGTTTTTCTTCAAAACGCTGCGTCAGCGCTGAAACCTTTCATCTAATAAGCCAGCTCAGCTCTGTCGCGAAATTGCTCCAGTGCCTGGGGGTTGGCCAGGGCATCGGTGTTTTTCACCGGCTCTCCATGCACCACGTTGCGCACCGCCAATTCGACGATTTTGCCACTGATGGTGCGGGGGATATCCGTGACAGCGAGGATCTTGGTCGGCACATGGCGCGGTGTGGTGTTGGCGCGAATCACCTGGCGGATCTGCTGTTGCAGCGCCTCGTCCAGTTCAATTCCAGCATCCAGGCGCACAAACAGCACCACGCGCACGTCGTCCTGCCAATGTTGGCCGATGGCGAGGCTTTCCAGCACCTGCGGGACCTTTTCCACCTGGCGATAAATCTCGGCGGTGCCAATGCGCACGCCGCCGGGATTGAGCACCGCATCGGAACGCCCGTGGATCAACAGGCTGCCGTTGGCGCGTTGCTCGGCATAGTCACCCTGGGCCCATACACCGGGGAACTGACTGAAATACGAAGCGCGCAGTTTCTGCTGCTGCGGGTCGTTCCACAGCCCGATGGGCATGGCAGGGAAATGTCGGGTGCACACCAGTTCGCCTTTCTCTCCGATCAGGGGCCGACCCTGGTCGTCCCACACTTCGATGGCCATGGCCAGGCTCTTGCATTGCATCTCACCACGCCGCACCGGCAGCACCGGGTTGCCGATCACAAAGCAGGAGACAATGTCGGTGCCACCGGACATCGAGGACAGGCACAGCTCGGCTTTGATCTCGCGGTACACGTAGTCGTAACTCTGGGGCGACAGCGGCGAGCCGGTCGAAATCAAGCCCTTGAGGCTGCCCAGATCGTGGCTCAGGCGCGGCTGCAACCCGGACTTTTCCAGGGTGGCGAGGAATTTGGGGCTGGTGCCGAACACGCTGATTTTTTCCGCATCGATCAGGTCGATCAAACGTTCGGGGCCGGGGTGGAACGGCGAGCCGTCGTACAGCACCGCGGTGGCGCCGATCGCCAGCACCGACACCAGCCAGTTCCACATCATCCAGCCGCAGGTGGTGTAGTAGAACAGGCAGTCCTCGCGGTTCAGGTCGGCATGCAGGCCGTGTTCCTTGAGGTGAGTCAGCAATACGCCGCCAGTGCCGTGGATGATGCACTTGGGGATGCCGGTGGTGCCGCTGGAATAAAGGATATACAGCGGGTGATCGAACGGCACCGCGACAAATTCCGGTTCGCCGCCGGCTTGATAGAAGTCGTCCCACAGCGCGACGTGGGCGTGGGTGGTGTAGTCCCCAGCCTGCGCTTCGGGCTTGGCGTAAGGCACGATGATCAGCTGTTGCAGGGAGGGCAGGCGTCCAAGGATCTCATTGAGCTTGGTGCTCTGGTCGATGCGCTTGCCGGCATAGCGGTAGCCTGCGCAGGTGATCAGCACCTTGGGCTCGATCTGGCCGAAGCGGTCGATGACGCCTTGGGTGCCGAAATCTGGCGAGGAGCACGACCAGATCGCACCGAGGCTGGTGGTGGCGAGCATGCCCACCAGGGTTTGCCAGGTGTTGGGCATACACGCGGCCACCCGGTCACCTATGCCGACACCGGCCGCCCGCAGGCTTTTTTGCAGGCCGGCAACCTGTTCCGCCAGTTGCGCATAGCTCAATTGTTCACGTTGGCCGTCTTCGCTGACAGCCACCACCGCAGGATGATCGTCGCGCCGGCGCAACAGGTGTTCGGCGAAGTTCAGGGTGGCGCCGGGAAACCATTGGGCGCTGGGCATCTCGATGTCTTCGATCAGCGTGACGCTGGATGGGCTGCGAAACTGCACGTCGAAGAACGCGACAATCGCCTGCCAGAAATCCGGGCGCTGGTCGATGCTCCATTGGTGCAGGGCGGGGTAGTCGTCGAGCTGCACGCCGTGCCGTTGGTTGATGAAGCGGCGGAACTGATCCATGCGCGTGTTGGCGATGCGTTCCGGGGAGGGTTGCCAGAGGATGTCGGACATAAGCTGCCTCTTCTCGTTCCCACGCTTCGCGTGGGAATGCCTGACTGGACGCTCGGCGTCCGCTTTTGGGGCGCGGAGCGCCCCGGTCTGCGTGCCCACGCAGAGCGTGGGAACGATCATCACGGGTTTACTGGGCCAGCCAGCCACCATCGATGTTCCAGGCCGCGCCGCGCACCTGGGCGCCGGCTTCACTGCACAAGAACAACACCAGTTCCCCCAGCTGCGACGGCGTCACAAACTCCAGCGACGGCTGTTTCTCTGCCAACAGATCCTGCTGCGCCTGCTGGGGGTCTATTCCAGTGGCCACGCGATCATCAATCTGCTTCTGCACCAGCGGCGTCAGCACCCAGCCCGGGCAGATGGCGTTGCAGGTGACATTGCTGGTGGCGGTTTCCAGGCCCACCACCTTGGTGAGGCCGATCACCCCATGTTTGGCCGCCACATACGCCGCCTTGCCCACTGAGCCGACTTGCCCATGCACCGAGGCGATATTGACGATGCGCCCCCAGCCCTTGGTCTTCATGCCCGGCAAGCTCAGGCGTGTGCTGTGGAACACCGAGGACAGGTTGATGGCGATGATCGAATCCCAGCGCTCCACAGGGAAGTCTTCTACCGCTGCCACATGCTGGATACCGGCATTGTTGACCAGGATGTCCACGCCACCGAACTCGCGCTCGGCGTAGGCGAGCATGTCGGCGATCTGCGTGGGGTCGCTGACGTCTGCCGGGTGATGCCCGACCTTGCCGCCAAACGCCTGCACCTGGGCGATCACCGCGCTGGCGTCGCCAAAGCCGTTGAGAATCAGGTTGGCGCCGGCCTTGGCCAGGCTCAGGGCAATCCCCAAGCCGATGCCGCTGGTGGAGCCGGTGACCAGGGCGGTCTTGCCATTCAAAGTTGTCATGAAAACCTCACACAATGCCGGTGGCGTAGAAAGTGCCGATCACCACGAACACCGCAAGGGTCTTGATGATCGTGATGCCAAAAATGTCCTTGTAGGCTTCGCGGTGGGTCAACCCGGTGACCGCCAGCAGCGTGATCACCGCGCCGTTGTGGGGCAGGGTGTCCATGCCGCCGCTGGCCATGGCCGCGACTCGGTGCAGCACCTCAAGGGGGATATTGGCCGCGTGGGCGGCTGCAATGAAGCTCTCGGACATCGCCGCCAGGGCGATGCTCATGCCGCCGGAAGCGGAGCCGGTGATACCGGCCAGCAAGGTCACGGTGATCGCTTCGTTGACCAGCGGGTTGGGGATGCCCTTGAGCCAGTCCGCCAGTACCAGAAAGCCTGGCAGCGAGGCGATTACTGCGCCAAAGCCGTATTCCGAGGCGGTGTTCATTGCCGCCAGCAGCGCACCGCTTACCGCGCTTTTACTGCCTTCGGCCAGCTTGCTCTTGATCGCCGAGAAGCCGAACACCAGCACCACGATAATCCCCACCAGCAATGCCGCCTGCACCGCCCAGATCGCGGTGAGCTTGGCGATTTCGGTGGTCACCGGCGCGCTCATGCCCGGCAGGCTGAGGCTGTGGGTCTTGCCGTACCACTGCGGGATCCAGTGGGTGAACAACAGGTTCATCACCCCCACCAGGATCAACGGCGACAGCGCGACCCATGGGTTGGGCAAGGCAAGGTTGTCGGCGGTTTCCGGCTCATTGCGCAACTCGGTGCCATAGCCTTCACCGGCACGCTGGGCCTTGTTGCGCTGGCGTGCGAGGTAGAGCATGCCGGCGCAAAACACGAAGATCGTGCCGATCAGCCCCAGCCACGGCGCCGCCCAGGCGGTGGTGTTGAAGAAGGTACTGGGGATGATGTTCTGGATCTGCGGCGTGCCGGGCAGGGCGTCCATGGTGAACGAGAACGCGCCGAGGGCGATGGTTGCCGGGATCAGGCGCTTGGGGATATTGCTCTGGCGGAACATCTCGGCGGCAAACGGGTAAACCGCAAACACCACCACGAACAGCGACACGCCACCGTAGGTGAGCAGGGCGCAGACCAGCACAATCACCAGCATCGCCTGGCGCGTGCCGAGCAAGCGGATCGCAGCGGCCACGATCGAGCGCGAAAACCCCGACAGCTCAATGAGCTTGCCGAACACCGCACCGAGCAGGAATACCGGGAAATACAGCTTGATAAAACCGACCATCTTTTCCATGAACACCCCGGTAAAGGCAGGTGCGACGGCGGACGGGTCGGTGAGCAGCACCGCGCCAAGGGCGGCGATGGGGGCGAACAGGATAACGCTATAGCCACGGTAGGCGGCCAGCATCAGCAGCGCGAGCGCGGCCAGGGCAATGATCACACTCATGGTGTGTCTCCATCGGATTGTTATTGTTGTGGGTGAGGCTGTGGGAGGAAGCTATAGCGAGATGTGTGCCAGATTTATAACTTGTTGATATATATAGATTTATTTACTTTTTAACGACGGTTTTCCAGAAGGCAGTCTCAATCGAGAGACGAGTGGAGATCCCTTGTGGGAGCTGGCTTGCCTGCGATAGCGGTGTAACAGTGCCATATTCCCTAGCTGAACCAACGCTATCGCAGGCAAGCCAGCTCCCACACAGGATTGTCTCCATAGTGGGAATCTAGTCTCTTTAATGAGACTGGGTTACTCCAAGAGCCAGCATTTTTTTATACAACGTTGACCGCCCAAGCCCCAACCGCTTGGCTGCCTCTACCACATTCCCTTCACACGCCGTGAGCGCGGCTGCGATCACCTGCCGATCTAACCGTTCCCGTGCCGCACTGAATGTCTCTTCTTCCATCGACACCAGCGCACGGCGTTCAACCGGCGTAAAAGTGCCAATCGCTGTGCGTATCTCCTCGGCATTCAACACCAAGTCATCACTCAGCAACGCCGCCCGCTCCAGCACATTGCGCAGCTCGCGGATATTGCCCGGCCAGGCATGTTGGGCCAACAGCGCCAGGGCATCGCGGTCCAGTTCGTGCTGGCTGCGCAACTCCTCAAGGATCGCCTCGCTCAGCGCCGGAATATCCTCCAGCCGTTCACGCAGCGGCGGCACCTGGATCGGCAGCACGTTGAGGCGGTAATACAGATCGGCGCGAAACTCGCCACGCTTGATCGCTGCCTCCAGGTCCATGGACGTGGCGGCAATTACCCGCACATCGCTGTGCAGCATCTCGTTGGAGCCCACCGGCTCGAATTCCTTTTCCTGCAACACCCGCAGCAATTTGCTTTGCAGTGGCAGCGGCATGTCGCCGATCTCATCGAGAAACAACGTGCCGCCCTGGGCAATCTGGAACTTGCCGGGGCGACCCTTGCGGTCGGCACCGGTAAAGGCGCCGGGTGCGGTGCCGAAGAATTCGGCTTCAAGCAGATCATAGGGGATCGCCGCGCTGTTGATGCTCACAAAGGCTTTGTGCGCCCGGGGCGATGCGCCGTGGATGGCCTGGGCCAGCAGTTCCTTGCCGGTGCCGGTTTCCCCGAGCAGCAATACCGGCGACTCGGCACTCGCACTGCGCCGCGCTCGGCGCTTGACCTCAAGGCTGGCGGCGCTGGTGCCGATAAAGTGCGCAAAATTGTATTTGCTTTGCCGCGAACGCAGCAGCGAGCGCGTGGAGGCCAGCTCCTGCTGCATGCTCAGGTAACGCTCGATCAACGGCGACAGGTTGCGCAGTTCATCGAACAGCGCAAACCCAATCGCGCCGATCACCGCCCCGGCCTCGTCGTGGATCGGCAGGCGCATCACCACCAGTGGGCCTTTGGGAGTGTCCTGGATATCCAGCAGGATCGGCCGGTCATTGCGCACCACCTGGCGCAGCAGGCTGTTGGAAATCACCTGCTCGCAAGGCTGGCCGATGGCTTGGTCGGCGCTCTTGAGGCCAAAACGCTTGGCGTAACGCTCGTTCATCCACACGATGTTCGCATCGCGGTCGACGATGACTGTGCCCTCGCTGGACTGCTCGATGATCTCGAACAGCGACTGGATGGCCAGGCCGCGAACCTGTTGGTAGTCCTTGAGGCTGGTACTCATGGGTACAGAATCCTGTTAATGATCGTTCCCACGCTCTGCGTGGGAATGTCTACCGTGACGCTCTGCGTCACTTGGCGCAGGGCCAAGACACGACGCGGAGCGTCTCGGGTTGTGTTCCCACGCAGAGCGTGGGAACAATCTCACCTCACAAAGGGATGTGCGCTGCTGCCAGCAGTTCTTTGGTGTACGGGTGTTGGGGCGATTCGAACACATCATGGCTCGCGCCACGCTCCACCACCTTGCCATCCTTGACCACGATCATGTCATGGGCCATGGCCCGCACAACCGCCAGGTCATGGCTGATAAACAGGTAGGTCAGGCCGTATTTGTCCTGCAGTTCGCGCAGCAGCGCCACCACTTGTTTCTGCACTGTACGGTCGAGGGCCGAGGTCGGTTCGTCGAGCAGCATCAGCGCTGGCTTGAGTACAAGGGCGCGGGCAATGGCGATGCGTTGGCGCTGGCCACCGGAAAACTCATGGGGGTAGCGATGTCGGCTGGCAGGGTCGAGGCCCACGTCCTTGAGCACCTGGATGACTTGCGCGTCACGCTCGGCCAGGCTGCACGGCGCGTGTACTTCCAGGCCCTCGCTGATGATCTGCTGCACCGACATGCGCGGGCTGAGGCTGCCATAGGGGTCCTGGAACACCACCTGCATCTGCTTGCGCCATGGGCGCATCTGCTGATGGTTGAGCGGGTCCAGGGCCTCACCCTGGAAGCGAATGCCGCCGCTGGAGTCGAGCAAGCGCAGGATCGCCTGGCCCAGGGTGGACTTGCCGGAACCGGACTCGCCGACAATCCCCAGGGTTTTGCCGCGCTGCACGCTGAGGCTGATGCCGTCCACCGCGCGCAGGTAGGTCTTGGCCCGGAACAGCCCGCCACCGAGGGGGAATTGCACGCTCAGGTCATCCACTTCCAGTACCGTCTCACGGGGCTCGCTGCACAGCACATCGCCCGAGGGCTCGGCGTCCAGCAGCAGGCGGCTGTAGGGATGCTGCGGTGCGGTGAACAAGGCCTGGCAGTCAGCCTGCTCAACGATTTCGCCGGCACGCATCACACAGACCCGCTGGGCGATACTGCGCACCAGGTTGAGGTCATGGCTGATCAGCAGCAGCGACATGCCCAGGCGTTGTTGCAAGGACTTGAGCAGCAGCAGGATCTTGCGCTGCACCGTCACGTCCAGCGCCGTGGTGGGCTCGTCGGCAATCAGCAGTTCGGGCTCGCAGGCCAGGGCCATGGCGATCATCACCCGCTGGCGCTGGCCGCCGGACAATTGATGGGGGTAGGCCTTGAGCCGTTCCTGGGGTTTCTGGATGCCCACCAGTTCCAGCAGTTCGAGGATGCGCGCCTGCGCCGCCTTGCCGCCCAGGCCCTTGTGCAGCAGCAGGGTTTCGCCGATCTGCTTTTCGATGCTGTGCAGCGGGTTGAGGGAGGTCATCGGCTCCTGGAAGATCATGGCAATGCGGTTGCCGCGCAATTTTTGCAAGGTGCTCGGTGAGGCGCCCATCAGTTCCTGGCCGCGATACTTGATGGAGCCCAGGGTTTCGGTGCCGGCTTGCGGCAGCAGTTGCAGGATCGAATGGGCCGTCACCGACTTGCCCGAGCCCGACTCGCCCACCAGCGCCAGGCACTCGCCAGGGCGCACGTCCAGGCTCAGGTTGCGCACGACGGTCTGGCCGTTGAAGGCGACGCACAGGTCGCGGATTTCGATCAGGTTCATACGCAGTCACTCATGAGCGGGGGTCGAAGGCATCACGCAGTGCCTCGCCGATAAACACCAGTAACGACAGAATCAGCGCCAAGGTGAAAAACGCCGTCAAGCCCAGCCACGGCGCTTGCAGGTTCTGCTTGCCCTGGCCGATCAGCTCGCCCAGGGAGGCGCTGCCGGCGGGCATGCCGAAGCCAAGGAAATCCAGGGCGCTCAAGGTGGATATCGCCCCGGTCAAGATAAACGGCAAATAGCTGAGGGTTGCGGTCATGGCATTGGGCAGGATATGCCGGCGAATGATCTTGCCGTCGCCCAGGCCCAGGGCGCGTGCGGCCTTGACGTACTCCAGGTTGCGCCCACGCAGGAACTCGGCGCGCACCACGTCCACCAGGGCCAACCAGGAAAACAGTGCCATGATCCCCAGCAACCACCAGAAGTTCGGCTCCACAAACCCCGACAGGATAATCAGCAGGTACAGCACCGGCAGGCCAGACCACACCTCCAGGATGCGCTGGCCGAGCAAGTCCACCCAGCCACCGTAGTACCCCTGCAACGCCCCGGCGGCAATGCCAATGACGGCGCTGATGGCGGTCAGGGCCAGGGCAAACAGGATCGACACCCGTGCACCAAAGATCACCCGGGCCAACACATCGCGGGACTGGTCATCGGTGCCCAGCCAGTTCACCGCCGACGGCGGGCTCGGGGCAGGGCGGGAGAGTTCGTAGTTGGGCGTGTCATCGCTGAACGGAATCGGCGGGAACAGCATCCAGCCGCCATCCTGCTTGATCAGCTTTTGCACGTAGTCACTGCGGTAGTCCGCCTGGAACGGCAACTGCCCACCGAACTGCTGCTCGGTGTAGCGCTTGAACACCGGAAAATACAGCTCGTTCTTGAAACTGAGCACCAAGGGCTTGTCATTGGCGATCAACTCGCCGCCCAGGGTCAGGATGAACAGGCCGATAAACAGCCACAGCGACCACCAACCACGGCGGTTTTTCTTGAAACGTTCGAAACGCCGGCGGGCCACGGGAGACAGGTTGAGCATCAGGCGTTCCTCGCGGCGAAGTCGATACGCGGGTCCACCAGGGTGTAGCAGAGGTCACCTATGAGTTTTATCAGAAGGCCGAACAGGGTGAAGATAAACAGCGAGCCGAACACCACCGGGTAGTCGCGGGACACGGCCGCCTCGTAGCTCATGCGACCCAGGCCATCGAGGGAGAAGATCACCTCGATCAGCAGCGAGCCGGCAAAAAACACACTGATAAACGCCTGGGGAATCCCCGAGATCACCAGCAACATCGCATTGCGGAACACGTGACCGTACAGCACCCGGCGTTCGCTCAAACCCTTGGCGCGGGCGGTGACCACGTATTGGCGGGTAATTTCATTGAGGAACGAGTTCTTGGTCAGGATGGTCAAGGTGGCAAAGCCGCCGATCACCAGCGCCGTTACTGGCAGTACCAGGTGCCAGAAATAGTCGGCGATTTTGCCCACGGTGCTCAGTTCGGCGAAGTTTTCCGAGACCAGCCCGCGTACCGGGAACCAGTTCAACGAGGTACCGCCGGCGAACACCACGATCAGGAACATCGCAAACAGGAACGCCGGCATCGCGTAACCGATGACGATGGCCGTGCTGCTCCACATATCAAAGCTGCTGCCATGGCGCACGGCCTTGCGTATGCCCAGCGGGATCGACACCAGATAGGTGATCAACGTGGCCCACAGGCCAAGGGAAATCGTGACGGGCATCTTTTCCAGGATCAGGTCAGTCACCGTCGCGCCACGAAAGAAGCTGTTGCCGAAGTCCAGTTGGGCATAGTTCTTGAGCATCAACCACAGGCGTTCCGGCGCGGATTTGTCGAAGCCGTATTGTTTCTCGATGTCCTTGATCAGCTTCGGGTCCAGGCCGCGGCTGGCTCGCGAGCCGCTGATGCCTTCGCCGGATGCGCCGGCTACACCACCGCCGCCAATGCCTTGCAAGTGGGCGATGGCTTGCTCCACCGGCCCGCCGGGCGCGGCCTGCACGATCACGAAGTTCACCAGCAGGATGATCACCAGCGTCGGGATGATCAGCAGCAGGCGCCGTACGATATAGGCAAACATCAGTGGGCCTCTCCGCGTTTTTTCAACTCAGCCTGCATTTGTTCGTTCGTCAGCGGGGTGGGGCTGACTTCCCACCAGGTTTCCAGGGCTTCGTCGTTCTTCGCCTCGATGGCCGGGCGCCCGAAACGGTTCCACCATGCGGCGGAGGTGCCCGGTGGGTAATAGTTGGGGATCCACAGGTAATTCCATTGCAGTACGCGGTCCAGGGCGTGGGCATAGGTGAGCATCTTCGCCTGGGTGTCGGCCTTGACCAGGCCATGGATCAGGGTATCGACGGCCGGGTCCTTGAGCACGATGTAGTTATTGGCGCCCGAATCGAACGCGGCGGCAGAGCCGAAATAGTTGTACAGCTCCATGCCGGGCGAGGTGGTGACCGGGAAACCCGTGACGATCATGTCGTAGTCGCGGGCCATCAGTCGGTTGACGTACTGCGAGGAGTCGATGCGGCGAATATTCAGGGTGATGCCGATCTGCGCCAGGTTGCGTTTGTAGGGCAGCAACAGGCGTTCGAGGCCGTTCTGGACGTTGAGGAAGGTGAATTCCAGTGGCTCGCCCTGGGCATTGACGAGTTTGTCGCCCACAGGTTTCCAGCCGGCGTCTTCCAGCAGGGCCAAGGCTTGCAACTGTTTGTCGCGGATCATGCCACTGCCATCGGTGACCGGGGCCTTGAACACCTGGGTGAACACCTCGTCGGGAATCTGCCCGCGCAGGGGTTCGAGGATTGCCAGTTCTTCCGGGGTGGGCAACTGGCTGGCGGCCAGCGGACTATTGGAAAAATAGCTCTGCTGTCGGATGTACAAGTTGCGCATCATCTGCCGGTTGGCCCATTCAAAATCCCACAGCATCGCCAGGGCCTGGCGCACGCGGCGATCCTTGAATATCGGTTTTTGCACGTTGAACACATAGCCCTGGGCTGGCTGCGGCATCTCCTTGGCCAGGTGCGCGCGCTGCAGGCGGCCATCGTCCAGGGCCGGGCCGTTGTAGCCGATGGAGTAACCGGTGGCGGAGAATTCACGGTTGAAATCATAGGCGCCGCCGCGTAGCACTTGGCGCGCTACTTCGGTGTCGCCGAAGTACTCCAGGCTCAGGTGATCGAAGTTGTACAGGCCGCGGCTGACCGGCAAGTCCTTGCCCCACCAGTCGGGGTCACGGGTGAAGGTGATGGTGCTGCCGGAGTCGATCTTGCTGACCTTGTAGGGGCCGCTGCCCAGTGGCGCTTCGTAGCCGCCGCCGTTGGCAAAGTCGCGGGTCTTCCACCAGTGCTCGGGGAACACCGGCAAGGTGGCGATATCCAGGGGCAGGGTACGGTTTTCGTTGCTGGAAAAGTCAAAGCGCACTTGGCGCTCACCTTCGACCTCGACGTGCTTCACGTCGGCAAATAGCGTGCGAAAGCGCAAGCTGCCTTGGGTCATCAGCACGTCAAAGCTGTAGCGCACGTCTTGCGCGGTGATGGGCTTGCCATCGGCAAAGCGCGCCTTGGGGTTCAGGTAGAAGCGCAGTGACAGGCCATCGTCGGCGCGCTCCATCTTTTGCGCCACCAGGCCGTAGACGGTGTAAGGCTCATCCAGCGAGCGCAACGCCAAGGGCGCATACACCCAGCCGTCGACCTGGGATACGCCGATGCCTTTGTCGATATACGGCAGCACATGGTCAAACCGCCCCACCTCCAGCGCGGAACGCCGCAGGCTGCCGCCCTTGGGAGCGTTGGGGTTGGCATAGTCGAAATGGCTGAAACCTTCGGCGTATTTGGCGGGCTCGCCGTACACCGTCAGGTAGGTTTGCGGGGCTGCGATCACCGCAGCGCTGGCCATTAGCAAGGCCAGGGTGGAACAGAGCAGAGATGAAAAAGCCAATCGCATTATCAGCCTTGAGCGCCGGGTAAGAGTCATAAGGATTTGTACGCTAATGGCCTGGGCATCGCCAGTCATCAGATGCACAACGGCCCACCAAAGGGCGGGCCGTTGTTTATAGCATCAGCGCGGATTGAATCAATCCTGGCGGCTGGTGACTTCCAGCAGGTGGTAGCCGAACTGAGTCTTCACCGGGCCTTGCACGGTGTTGACCGGGGCACTGAAGACCACGGTGTCGAATTCCTTGACCATCTGGCCTGGGCCGAACGAACCGAGGTCACCGCCCTGGCGGCTGGATGGGCAGCTGGAGTTGGCTTTAGCGATTTCTGCGAAATCAGCGCCGCCTTCGATTTGGGCCTTGAGTTCGTTGCACTTGTCTTCAGAGGCAACGAGGATGTGACGGGCGGTGGCTTTGGCCATGGTGAGTAACTCCTAGAGTAAAAAACGGTGAGCGTACCGGATTCAGGCGGTTATTTCTCGGCAAAGTTCCACTGGGTTTCAGCCGGCACTGTTTTCGCTGTGAGGATTCAAGGCAGCACAAGGTAGTCGTTGCGCTGCACGATCGTGCGGTGCGCCGCTTGCACCAGGTGGATATAGCGGCCGTCCACCAGGTCGATGGGCAGGCAGTCGTCGATATCCAGCACCGCGTCGGTGTGGGCCTGGGACCAGTGGCTGAGCATCTGCTGCTTGCCTTTGCCCATGGCCTCCTTTTTGTTACGGGCGACCACAAGTAGGTAGTGATGGGACTCGCCAAAGCTATTGGCTTCGTAACCGCCCAGGTTGATGAAGTACAGGCGGAGTGCATCGCCGTGGGGCGCCAGGTGGCTCAGTTCAACCTTCCAGCCGTCGACGCCATCGACGGCCATCCATGAATCGATGTGTACGCCTTTGGGGCTGCCGAACCAGGCGTCGCGTAATTGCGGGTAGGTGGCTTGCAGGGTGTCCGCCACGGCGAACACCACATCGTGTACTTCGATCCTGGCCCGCGGGTGCTTGCCCCCGAGCATGACGACAAACAGCATTACCGATGATTCCTGGGGAGGGCGGCCTGACAGCCTATCTGATCACTCCCGGCAATCAAACTGTGGGAGATTCTATGGATGAGGGGCAACCCTCAACCAACGTTACCGGGGAGCAGAGCAAGAGCTGCAGGCTTGTTTGCGCAATCAATGCATCTTGCTATGGTCCATCTTGCTGTGGTCCATGCCATCCAGCCCACGCGCCGTTGCCTTCACTTCGACGGCCTGCTTTTCACCCTTGGCATCTTCTACCGTAAGGGTCAGTGGTACCTGGTCGCCTTCCTTGATCTGGCCGGTCAGGCCCATCAACATGACGTGGTAGCCGTTGGGGTCGAGCTTGACGGCTTTGCCGGCAGGCAGGGCCACCGAGCCCACCGGGCCCATGCGCATGACGTCGTCCTTCATGCTCATCTCATGAATCTGCACGTCCTTGGCCACTGGCGATGCCACGCTCAACAGTTTGCTGTCGCTGTCGGCTGTGAGGGTCATGAAGGCGCCACTGGACGGTTGGCCCACTACGGAGGCGCGTACCCAGGCGTCAGTGACTTGTACCTGGGCACTGGCGTGGGCAGCGAGGCCCAGCAGGGTTAGACCGAGGGTGAGACGCTTGAGGTGTTGAACGGCAGTCATTAGCAGACCTCCATGACGGTGAGCAGGTCTTCTGCGCACTCTTGAGCGGTAAGGGATGCCTGCAAGCCAAGGCGCAGGTTGCCACGGGTGTCGAACACGAAACTGGTGGCGGTGTGGGAGAGGGTATAAGTGTCGCCGGCGGGGATCTTTTCATAAAAGATCCCGAACTCCTTGGCGGCCACGGCGATTTCTTCCGGGGTGCCGTAGAGCGCTTCGAAGCTTGGGTCGAAGGCCTTGACGTAGTTGTCGAGAATTTCGGGGGTGTCGCGCTCGGGGTCCAGGGTGATGAACACCACCTGCATGATCTTGCCATCGCGGCCCATCAGCTTCTTGGCCTGGGCGGCGCGGGCCAGGGCTGTCGGGCAGACGGCCGGGCACTGGGTGAAGCCGAAGAACACCACCGGCATCAGGCCGCGGTACGAGCTCAGGGTGACGGTTTCGCCGTCGGTGTTCTTGAGCTTGAAGGTGCGGCCCATGATCTTGTCACTGAGGTCCTTGCCGTACTTGAAGTTCAGCTTGGGGCTGTAGTCACAGCCGCCCAGCAGGCTGCCCAGGCCCAATAGGCCCATGCCGGTCAGCACTTTGCGGCGGGTGAATAACGTACTCATCAACTGTGCATCCTGTGAAACGCCTGTAGGGCCGTGGAGCTGCTCCGCCAGGCTTTGAAAAGGAGTAACGAGAAGGGTGCAGAGTCTAGCAACCCTGGCCGGCGCGCGTAATCTGCGACGTTCTGCCACAGGGGCGCGTCGCATTGCGTCCTTTTATGGCTTCGGTGGTAGAGTCGCCGCCATGAAATTGCGCCACTCTGACCGCTCACTGATCGCCTGGGCCCTGTACTTCTGCGTGCTGATGAACCTGTTCGCCTGCGGTTTGGGGCATGGCCAGATGATGGGGCAGCAGCTCAACGGCATCGGCGGGCTGTTCTGTTCGGTGGACGGCGGGCAGTCGCCAATTTCCGACAAAGGGTTGGCGAACCCGTCCTCCAGCAACATCTCGAACTACTTTGCCTGCCCGGTGTGCAACGCGGTTACCGTTGCCCTGGTGTTTCTGATCGGCCTGGCCTGGCTGCTCGGCCTCACCCAAGCCCCGCGTGTCGCCCATGAGCGGCGCAACAAGGCGCCGCCGCGCTATTCCTGGCCCTCGGCCAACCCCCGCGCTTCTCCCGCATCCTGACGTGTGCCTTGGGCTTCCTGTAACCAGGAGGCATTCTCTCGTCACGATTGTGAGAACACTCTATGAACCCTCAATTGCCTGCCGGCGCCGGCCGCCTGGTCAGCAAGGCGTCGCGGCGCCTGCGTGCGCAACCGGCGCTGTCTGATTACCCGAGTAATTCGCGCTGCTTCGTGCACCTGGATGCACGCCTGCTGCCTCACTGGCATACCTTGTTCGACATCTGCCCGGCGTTGCTCAAGCTCGACCCACCGGAGGGCTTGAACCTGTTTCGCGCCTTCATGACCTGGGCCTATCGCAACCAGCCGCCGCTGGACTGGACGTACCATCTGAACGTATGCCGCTGGTTGCTGAGTTCGGCGTACCGCACACAGATCGATGAGGAACCGATCGAGGCCTTCATGGCCGCCGCTGCTGCGCGTTGGGTGCTGACGGATGACAGCCCGGCGGCAGGCATTGTCTTGAGCTGGCGCGATTGCACCCTGTTCGACTGGAAGGGCCACCCTTCGATAGCCGCGCCGCGACCGGCATTGCCGCCGCCCGCCTGGGATTTTGCCTGGTCCCCGTTGGGTGCCCAAGGTGCTTTCAGCGGTTGGCTGCCGGTGCCATGAAGCGCCGCGTCCGGTAAGCCTCACGACACCCTCGGAAGCGCCGCACACTGCGCAGCGTGCGGAGCCCGCAGGCTGGCACCGGCTTGATGACTAGGCTCTAGGCTTCTTTGGTTTCCAGGTCATCAGGTTATGTCTTCTTTGCATCACAACACGCCCACGCTGACGGTGGTCGACCCGCGAGGGTTGACCGTGCGCAGCGTGGCGTACCATCGCAATGCCGCGCAGCAATCACCCCGCGCGCAGGTCACACGGCAGGTGTTCGACGCTCGCGGCCTGTTGCAGCAACAGTGGGACTCCAGGCTGTTTGAGTTGCACGCTGCCGATCCCGACGTGCGGCCCAATCTGTCTCATCGTTATAGCTTGAGCGGGCAAGTGCTGAGCACCGACAGCGTGGATGCGGGCCGTCAGACGCGCTTGCTCGGCAGTGGCGGCCAGGTCGTGCAACAGTGGGACAGTCGAGGCACGCGCCAGCGGTTCGAATACGACCCGTTGCTGCGCCCCGTGGCGGTATTCGAGCGCGCGGAGGAGGCAGCGGCTGAACGCTGTGTCGAGCGCATGAGTTACGCGGGCATGACGTCCACGGAGGCGGCGCGCAATCGCTGTGGGCGCATGATTCGTCACGATGACCCGGCAGGCACGTTGCTCGTTGAGCGCTACGACGTGCAAGGCAACATCACCGAGCAAACCCGGCGCCTGTGCACGTCGCACACCGCGCCCGACTGGCCGCTGCCCGTGAGTGAGCGGGATGCACAGTTGCAAGCCCAGACCTTCACCACCACCTGGCAGCACGATGCGCTGGGGCAACGCCTGGAGCAGGTCGACGCGCGCGGCAATCGCCAGCAATCTCAATACGGTGTCGACGGCCAATTGACGAAAAGCGAGATCCTGTTCAAAAGCGGAGCGCGCAAGACCCTGGTGGATCAACGCAGCGTCAACGCCTCGGGCCAGGTGTTGAGCGAACGCTTGGGTAATGGCGTGCTCAGCGTTGCCGAGTATTCGGACACTGATGGACGTTTGACACGCTTGAGCGCCCACCTCAAGGATTCGGCAGGCAAGCGACTGCAAGACCTCTTCTACAGCTACGACCGGGTCGGCAATGTGTTGCGCATCCGCGATGCGGCGCAGCCGACCCGCTGGGCCAGCAACGTGCAGGTGGAGGCAGTAAGCACATTCGAATACGACAGCCTGTCGCGATTGATCAAGGCCACCGGCCGTGAAAACGCGCGCAATACCGGCGCATCCGCACTGCCCGGGCGAATCACGTTCGGCGCCACAGACGACAACCTCTGGGGCAACTACACCCGCCACTATGCCTACGACTCGGCCAGTAACCTGACGCAGATGCGCCATGTGCCCAGTACCGGCAGCGGTTATACCCAACGGATGCAGGTGGGCGAACACAGCAATCACAGCGTGAGTGCCCGCGAGGGCGCAAAGGCGCCGGGCCTGGGCAACGGCTTCGACCAACGTGGCAATCTCCAGGCTCTGGCGCCTGGGCAGGCGTTGACCTGGAACGGGCGCAACCAGTTGGTTCGCGTCGCGCAGGTGCTGCGTGACAATGGCGAACATGACGATGAGGTGTATCTGTATGACGGCACCGGCCAGCGAGTCATCAAGCGTCGCGTGGCACATGGCAAGACGCAGACTCACACCCATGAAGTGCTTTATCTGCCAGGGCTGGAGCTGCATCGCCACGGGCCGGATGGCGAGTGGTTGAACGTGGTGCTTGCTCCGGGCGGGCGCCATTCGGTCAGAGGGCTGCAGTGGGAGCAGCAGCGCCCCGACGAGATGCAGGACGAGCAACTGCGGTTCAGCCTCGACGATCATTTGGGCAGCGGCACTCTGGAGCTGGACGAGGCAGCCGGCCTGTTGAGCCAGGAAAGTTATTACCCCTTCGGCGCAACTGCCTGGTGGGCGGCAAAAAATGCCTTGGAGGCGAACTATAAAACCCGACGTTATTCGGGCAAGGAGCGCGACGCCAGCGGGCTGTATTACTACGGCTTCAGGTACTACGCGCCGTGGTTGTTGCGGTGGATCAGCGCTGACCCGGCGGGGGATGTGGATGGGCTGAACCTGTATGCGATGGTGGGGAACAACCCCATGGGTTATGTAGACGAAGACGGTTTGCAGCGCCGCTCGATGCTGGAGGTGGTGACGGTTCTGCTCCTGGTGTTGTTGATCGGGCACGGAGTAGGGGTAGAGATGGGCTATAGGATTGAACTGGCTTATTTCGGGCTGATTTCAGGTGTGGTGGGCGTGGCGCTTTACGCGCATCAGCGATTAAGCACCACTGACGTTCAGCGAAGAGCGTTCTATGAGCAGTCCGTAATGGCCGGCGCGCAAGAGCTGGGCCGCCGACAGGGCGCTACCGAACATGAAGTCAACGAGTTGGCGGACTTTTTCCTGGAACACCGTCTGGCTACCGCCGACACTAAAAAACTGTCCTACGGGCTGACCCCGGCAGCGCGGGGCGGTCTCTATGGGTACGTTGGGCCCACCGAGCATCGGGACCGGGCTGAAACAGCCTCACGAACGGAGCGTAACCCTAGCTTTACGCTTGCCAGGTTGGGGTTTGTAGGCATAGAACTGCGCGCCCCGGCACGCAAAGTGGGCGCCAGCCCGCTGCCAGCGGCTGGGCTGGCCCATACCGAAGTACAACCGCAAACCAGAGTCACGAGCGTGGGCCGCAGAGGCTCCGCTTCTGAGGTGCCCGCCGCGCAACCGGTAAGCCCGGGACCTTCCTCCGGGCTGGTGCCTGAGCCCCTCGAGATTGACGTCACACCTATTCAGAATGAATTACATGGCCCGGGAGGTGAAATTCTCAGAAGGGTGATTGATCGGCTGGAAGACCGCACACTGGATTTTCATACCGGCCATGCCATGGCGGGTGGGCAGAATGTCCGCAGTTTTGACTTGCCGCGTTATCGCGGGCAGCGCGGTCGTGGCGCCTATCGGGTGATGATCCAGCACATCAGTGGGCTTAACTATCGGGCGGTCAGGGTGATGGACCCTCACCGCCGTTAATACGCGCAACGTCAGGCCAAGGAGCGCGGGCCGTGTAACGGCCCGGCTCTGTTGTCAGGCCGGCGCGTGCGTGTCGTTTTCGTCTTCAGCGATGCTGTACCAGGCGTGGTAGGTCTGGCGCCGCGTGTCGCCATTGGCATTGAGCACGCGTACCGGGCGCCCCAACGCGTCATGAAAGTGCTGCTCGCTGGGACGCAAGGTGTTGAAGGCCGCATCGTCGATATAGCCGGCACGGTCGGCAAAGTAAGGTCGCCAGGTGCGCGCCAGGCAACCCTGATTGTCATACTCCACACGGCCGCTGATCCGCCAACGGCGAGTGGCATCGGTTGGCTCGGCACCCGCGCTCAACATACCGGCGTCATCGACTGCAAAGGCTGGGCCCGGTTGCGCCTTTTCCTGGGTTTGCCGCACGCGGCCAAAGCCGTCGCTGAAGGCGAGGGCTACCTGGATCTGCGCCGTTTGCGACGTGCCTTGCCAACGGTCGGCGTGCAGTACCACGACGTGCACCGGCACTTGCCTGGCCGCCTGAATCAGGCGCTTGAGGGTTTGATGATGGGGGAGCGCAGCGCTCAGGCTGTTCAGGCGTGCCAACGCCGAGGCACGAATATGCCCGCTGGGCAGCAGGTAACCGTTGCTTACCCATTGCGCCTGGATGCTGGCGGGTGGAATGCGCCCCATCCAACTGAACACGTCGTAGAAGCACGCGCTTTGAGCGTTGAGCAACGCCGCCTTCGGATCAGTCAGGGCCTGCGCCGGGCCCGTATCGGGCGTGCGGATGAAGGGCGTAGGGGCGTCATGGCCGACGGGCTTTCCTTGCTCCTCACCCTTGAGGCCGGTCGCCAGCAGCTGCCCGTGGGCGTCGTAGTGCGCGTAGCGTTGTGTACGCTGTGCGTCAGTCACCGTCACCGGCAGGCCAAGGCGGTAGTCGTACTGCGCCTGGGTCGTGCAGCCGTCCGCCAATTGCACTTTGATGATGTACAGCCCATAGCGGTCGTACTCGGACTGCGTGAACCCATGGCTCAGGCTCGCCTGATGCCGACGAGGCCGATAGAACATTTCGGCCTGGCCGTAGCGGGTGTAACCCTGGCCGAGGGACCACAGGGTGATGGCCTCGTCCTGCCCGGGGTCCGGTGACAGGAACGCGGCCATGGCCTGATAGTGCTGTGCACTGAGCGTAGCAGTGACAGTGCCGCCCTCATATACCTCCAGCGCTTGCTGATCGAGTTCGGCTGTCTCGATATAGGCAGGCAGCGCCTGAAAACTCGCGGTGCCGGCCGGCAAGGGTTCGGTGTGCTCCGCCACGCAGTAGTGCTGCACCGACAGCCCCCCCAGCCTGCGTTCGGCCGCTGTTCCCAATGGATCGGACGGGCCCTGCGCGATGAAGTGTTCATAGCTTATTTTTTCAATCGCTAACGCCTCTTTGCTCAGCACCAGCACGTTGCTTCGTTGCTGGTAGGGCAAGTGCAAGCGCCAGCGCTGCGCGGCGTCCAGGTGAATGAAGCGGGCGCGGGTTTCGTTGAGGTAATACGTCTGCTGCGCTGAGTCGTGTGCGTCACGCCACCACTGCTGCTGGTGGGCTGGCCCAGGCGGTGGGGAGTCGCTGGCTGTCCTGCGACGGGCATAGTCGACCACCACGCTGTGCAGATTGCCGGCGTAGCGGTCCCAGCGCAGATTGAGGATGTGCCGGCAGCACGGGTCGTCCGGTTGGCGCTCGTAGCGACAGGTCAGCGACTCCAGCAACAGTGGCAGCAGCACCGCCGGTTCGCCGGCCTTGGCCGACGGGCTTAATTGCCGTATGAGATAGCGCTGTTGCTGCACCGAATACGGCACTGCCTGTGGTGGCGCATCGGCGGCGGCATACACCTCTTCACGCAGCAGGCTCCCCGCCAATGCACGCTGCATCGCGCGGCGGGTGGTTGCGACGGGCGTGGTGATCAGCGTGTCTCCCGTGCGCCCGGCCTCCAACTGGCCCAGCAGGGTTGGCCCCAGCGCGGGCGCCTGTGGGTCGCCCGGGTAAAAAGCCTCCTGCGAGGGCTCAAAGGTGTGGAACCAGCGTTTGGTCAACACCCCAGGCTGCGCATCGGCCGTAGGGGGTTGCTCGGTGTGCAACACCAGGCCAAAGCCGAGGAACTGGCGCTCCTCACGGTCATAGCAGGCTTGCCGGTAACGAAAATACTGGGTGGAGCGGTTGCCGCTGACCAGGTCCTTTTGCTGTTGCCGCTTGACCACCTGCACTGGGAACGCAAGGCTACTGCCTTGGGGCACTCCCAGGGTTTGCCAGTGCTGTTTTTCGTCGAGCCATTCCTGGGCGCTGCTGCGGTAGCTCAGCTGGGTGGTGGCCCCCCGGTTGTTGAGCGTGGCGGTTAACAAATACGGTTTGAGACTGACGAAGTCATACCGCCAGTGCTGGGGGGTCATGTGCGGCACGCTCAGGATCAGGCTGGAACAGCCCAGGCCTTGAAGGTCGGCAAAGCTGACCTGGCACGTCGCGTCATGTCGCACGCCCTCGGGCCAAGGCAATGTCAGTGGCTCCGATGCCAGCCCGCTGCCGGCGCGGTTCATATAGATCTGTACGTGTTCAGGCGCCAGGTAAATCAGGTCCACCGCGCCTGAACCATCCAGGTCGGCGAGGCGAATATGGGCGGCATCGAAGCTGGCGTGGTCGAACGCCAGTGTGGCGAAGACAAACCCTTTGCCGAAGCGTCCACGGCCGAGGTTGGGCCAGCATTTGATTTCGTTATGGCGGATACGCACCAGGTGTTGTTGGCCGCTGCCCAGGGGGTCGCAAAAGGCGATCAATTCAGCCGGCGAATGGCTGAGGGTGGGTAGCCCCTCATCGTCGGGCGCATGGCGCACCTCCTGGCCAGGATCAAACCCGCCGTCCTGGCGCTGAGCATACAGGCGCACGCTACGGCTGCCGATCAAGGCCAGGTCCAGCCTCCCACTGCCCATCAGGTCGGCCAGTTGCCCGTGGGGATGGAAAAACTCCTGGGGCATCGCCGCATAAGGCACGAAACCCGACCATTGCCGCTGCGAGTCGAGGCTGAAAAAACCACTCAGCCCCGGTTGCGCCACCACCCATTCCAGATGCCCATCGCCGTCAAGATCCGACAGTGCCTGGCGCGTGGCTTGGACGGTATCGGCGAGGGGGATGCGTGGCAGGGCCTGCCATGAACCATAGATCAGCGCATTGCTGCTGGCTGGGCCGGGGGCCCTGAGCGGCTCGCGGTAATACCAGCTTTTATCGGTGCGGTGCAGGATGCCCGGCAAGCCGTCGCGGTACAGGTCCACCAGTTGATAATGCTGCCCATCGTTGACGCCCGCCATGGCGTCGAACGCTTGGTAGCGCGCGGCGTCCAGCGTCGGCACGAAGGCGCTGTAGGCCAGTTCCAGGGGCGGCCAGGCACTGGCGTTCCCCTGGGCGTCAAAGGCCTGGTTGTGCACGGCGTTCAGGCAACTGCCGATGGCGTGGCGATGGGTGTACTCCAGCAACAGACGCCGCGTCAGCACCGGCTCGGCGCCCAGGCTCGGCTCGTCGGGGAAGTAATGAAACATCAGCACTTGCTGGCACCGCCGCAGGGTGCCGAGTTCAAAGCCATAGGCATAACTGCTGATCGGGTCGTTGCGGACCGGCCAGGCGTGTTGTTCGGCATAGGTCGGCACTTGGCTCAGGCCGGTGTGGCGTTCGCCATAATCCAGCAGCAGTTCGAAGTGCCATTGCTTGTCAGCGAGGGCGTCCGCGCGCCACAGCGCCAGGTGCTCAAGGGGCTTGAGGTTGCCGTAGCACACCCGCGCCAGATAACGCTGGGCGCGATAGTCCCTGGCGGCGCTTGGCGGCTGGTCGTCGTGTTTGTAGTGGTAATAGATCTGCTCACCCAGGGGGTTGAGGCTTTCCTGCAACAGCCATTGGGCAACACGTAGATCGTCGTTCGGGTCTGCACAGCGCGCGATCAGGGTCTTGCCGAACAGGTGCACGCAGCCGTCGGCCCCCTGAACCAGCCAGAACCCGGCCTTGTCGCTGTCGCAAGACCAATGCTCGATACGGTCGAAGCGCGCTTCTATCACCGGAAAATAGCGCACCACTCGGTGGGGTTCGTCCAGGGCCAGGCCGTTATAGTGGTTCCAGGTCGTGGCCTGAATTTCGCCGTCGGCATCACGCTCAGGGATCATGTCGATGCCTTGGGGGCTGATGAAACGGTCGTCATCACCGTAGGCCGGTACGCCTTTGCGGGTATCACGACTGATGGCGCCTGCCGACATCGCCCAGCCGAGGCCGAAGGGCCCATTGCCTAGGGCGCTGCGATAACCCAGGCTCAGGGCCGGCGTGAAGCCTCGGCCCGGCGAAATGGGCAAGGGCACCTCCAGGCACGCCTCACCCCGTGTGCCCACGGCGCCCCATTGCGCGCCGGGGCCCTGGATGGCGCCACCGCCCTTGGGCAGCGCCGGAATCTTAGGTTCCAAGAGTTCGGGCGGCTGCACGCTCATCGTTGACCTCCGGTGTTTTTAGCGGTGTAGCGCAGGTGCACGATGATATCGGTGAGGGATTCGAGCAGAGCGTTTTGCCGGGCATGGTTGGGAAAGGTCAGTTGCCAGGTGGAGATCGCTCCTGTGTATTCGAACGGCAGGTAACGCTCGTCGCTGTCGAAGTTCAAGGTGAACAAGCCGCTGTCGTTGAGCCCGCTGGACAGGGCGATTTGCTGTTTGGCGCGCAGGTCTTTTTTTACCGCGGCTTCGGTGTGTCTGGTCGCGGGGGTGACGTGCGTGGTACTGGCGGTTTGGGTCAGGATGGCCTTGATGTCTTCATAGGGCCCCAGCGTGGCGGGCAGGGACACACTGACGTGCTTGATACGCCGCAGGTAATGGCCTGGGTAGTCGTCGTCAAACAGCTTGAGGGTCAGTTCAAAGGTCAAGGTGCCGGTTTTTACCAGGTCGGCTTTAAGCGCGGCCCAGGGCATGTCGCGCGTGGCCATCGGGTCTTGGCTGTGCAGATGGCGCAGCGACACGGTTTTAGTGATCTCCAGCAAACGTTCGTTGTGGGTGACGTAGGCGTTACTCATGCTCAGTAGATTTTGCTTGAGCGCTTCGCCGGCGCTGAAGCCGCGATATTGATGGGTCCAATGCTGGGTTTGAATGAAGTGCTTGTCCCACTGAGCCCGTTCTTCCTGCCAGCAGGCCTCGGCCGCCAGGCACAGCGACAGGGTCGAGTCATAGGCTTGGTAGTAGAAAGTGGAAAGTTGGCCATTGAGCCATTGATACAGCTGGGCGTTGGTAAAGCGTTTGCCGAGCTGGTCGTACAGGCTTCGTGCCTGGGTCAGGCTGGTCTGGGCCAGGCCCAGTTGCAAGCGGGTATGGGCTTGCTGTTCGGTATAAGCCTGCAGTTGGGCGTCGACCTGGGCCAGCTCAAGGCGTGCCTGTTCAAGCGAATGGGCCCACTCGGCGGCGCGTCGGGCAAACAGGTCGGTGCGGTCCAGGTGGGCAGCGTTGGCGCGCTTTTCATTGGCAATGCCTTGGGACGCCGCGTGCAGGGCGTGAAAAGCGCCCTCGTAGCGCACGCCGCCGTTGGAGGTGCCAAAAATATTCGGTATCAGCATCGCCAGCCCCGCGCCGGCTTGTGCCACCGCGGCAGCGGTGTCCCAGCGCGCACTGTCCTGGTACTCCTGGGTGGCCTGGGCCTCGGCCGGGCTGATGCCTCGCTTGAGCTGCTGTTCGAAGAACGCCACCCGCGCTTCGACCATGCGGCGTCCTGCCAACAGCGCCTCCTGGTTCCTCGCATCGAACTGTACGGCCTGGGCCTGTTGTTCGACGGCCAGCCTCGCCACGTCCCAGGCTTGCTGCTGCTGGGTTTCCAGGTACTGGGCCTGCTCTTTGCGTTCGAACAACGACAGTAAGGTCGTCCCCAACTGGATCAGGTTGTCGACCGCTTGCACGGCGTGTCCCAGCAGCACCTGGAAGCGATAGTGCGCGGCCTGGGCGGTGCGTATCGACGGGCGCAGGCTGGCGCCGACCACCCCTTGCTGGTACGCGGCAAGCAGCGTTTGAGGCGTCAGGGTCGCGGCGTACAGCGGCAGACTCAAGGGTTTGCCGGTCAGATCCAGGTGATGGCGCAGGTTGTGCAGGCGAGATTCGATCTTGTCCCAGCGCAGCAGCAAATCAGGGCTCAGGGACCGACACAGCCGCGAGGTGCCCGCAGGTACTGTCGTGCTATCGAGCGTGGAAGGGTTTTGCAGTTTGTCCAAGGTCGTGGCTGCCCAGGGATCGACCGGGTTGAGCGGCGGCCTTGGCCCGAGCAAGCCCTTGACGCGGATGTACCACAACTTGGCGTCGGCCAGGCCGTCACGAGTCATTTGCCGGTAGGCCGCATCCCCGCGATTGAGCAGGATGTCGACGTACAGCAGGTACAGCGCCTGACGAAAATGTACCGCGCTGCTTGTCGCCAATGGGTGGGACACGGACGAGACGTCGTGGCGTTGTGGCGCACTGGTAAGCAGCGCAGGCAGGCGCCAGAACCCGGATGGGTGTACGGGATCGAACACGTAGCGTATCCACGTTTCGGCCTCGGCGTATTGTTGCTCCTGGTTCAGGCGTTGTGCCAACAGCCAGGGCAGGTAAAGAAACAACTCCCAGTAATAGGTGCCATGGGGGCCGTGAAAGTCCAGGGGACTGGGCTTTTTCTCGCTTGGCAATGGCGGCTCGCGCCAGGCATCCGGCGCCAACGCAAACAGCTCATGCAAACCTGCGCCCGCGGTTTTTGCCAGCAGCCCGGCCACGCAGGTGTTGGTGCGTATGGGCGCTCGTTTGTTTTCAGGTTTATCGAGAGACTCGATAGTGGACCCGTTGAAGTCGATGAACTCTGCCGTGCCATAGGGCGGGGTAGCGAGTCGCCGGATAAACGGAGCCAGTGGAATGATGGGGGTGCTGTTATCGGGCGGCAGGGTGAAAGTCGCGGTTTTCAGCGCGTAGCCCAGGATGATGGGGTCGGGGTAATGCACATCGCTTTCCAGTAGCAACACGCCGTGAATCAGCGTCAATGTGGAAGCCGTCGTGTCAGTGGAGTCCTCGTCGTAGGGGTGCAAGGTCGAGGGAGAGAGTTCGATCTGCGCCTCAAGCGTGTGCGTTTCGGAGAGTTCAGTGAACGTGTCGCGCAGAGTGCGCCGAGAGGCGTCTGCCAGGCCGACGAGTACCGTGTTATTGCGATGAGGGCTTTCCGGTAAAGCGCTGTCTCCCTGTCTGGGATACATCAACACGGGTTTGTACAGGCGTTGTTTCTGCTGGACCTGGACCTTGTCCAGTACCAAGTCGTAGGCATGGCTGCTGGACTCCGCTTGATTGTTGTAGAACGAGAGAATGACGGTATAGGTGGCGTCCGGCGTATTGAAAAAATAATCGAAGGCTTCTTGGCTAATGCGTTGGTCGCGCAGATTGAATGTCGCGCTTTTCGGGGTTTCTTGATCTTTTTCAATCTGCGGCAGGGTAAAGGTCGTCGGCTGATTCGCTGCATTTTTTATGAATTGGGCATAGCTGACGCCGGTCTCGTTGCACTTGAGGGTCAAGTCGATGCGCACGTTGGAGAAGGTTGCCAGCCTGGCGCTCTCCAGGAAAATCTCGGCGGTGGGGCCTAACGCCAGCATCTCGTTCTGGGCAGGACCGCTGCTGCTGAGGGTGATGGTCAAATTGGCCATTGCGTCTGCCTTGCTGAACCTGACAGTGCGGTGCGGTTCGAAGCGTTTCGCCAGGCGGGTGGTGACCTCCAGTACTGACGTCGTTCGGTTGAACCGGATATCGCTCTCAGCCGAAAGACTGCGGATATGCTGTTGATTGTCTTCGTAATTCCAGCCATGGGTGGTGCCATGGGGCGCATTGTTGGTCAGGGAGTGAACTTTGACCTGGACCGTTTCGGGCGCCCTGAATTGAAATCTTGACCTGTTGTGGTGCCCGAACAGGGCCTGGTACCGCCCGGCCAGTTCAGACTCTTTATGCCAGGAGAACATCCGCCGAGTGCTGCCCAGGGTTTCCAGCCAATGGACGTTGAAGTGCTGATCCAGCCGTACCGCTTGAAAGAAATGCCGATGCACGCCGTTGTGCGAGGAAGCCGTTTGATGGTTCGGCTGTGCGCTCAGGCCCAGGAACAGTGACGGCGGTTGGCTTTTTGAATCGAGTACGGCGATGGACGCAGTGGCACTCATCAGGTCTTCCGAGCTCAATTCGTCAAGGCCCTGTGCAAGGCTGTATTCCTGAATGCAGGCCTGCGGCACGCTCCAACTGTCATCCAGTTTTTTATAGGAAAAGTACAAGCGCAACTGTAGATAGGTGGTCTTTATCCGGGTTTCCAGCCGTTGTTGGTATTCCCTCTCCGATTCGACATCACCTCGTCCAATCGGGGTGATGTCCCTCGACGAGGACGTCGGGTTGATGCATTGGGCCCACACCACGAAGAGGCGCCCGTTGAACACCACCGGGCGAATCGTCTGTTCGGGGACGTTATCGTCAATCGACAGCGGGATCTTTTGCCAGGAGGACCAGGCTGGCGGAGTGGCCGCGTCGCCCGAGGCCATTTTCAGCGTGCGCCAGTAATAGGTGTTTTCCGGACTGGACTTGCCGGTGAAGTAATAAGTGCTGCTGGCAAAGCTGTCTTTATCACCGTCGATATAACCATTGAGGGTCTTGATGTTGGCAAGTGCTTCGAAGCGGCTGAGGTAACTGTGGACGGCTGCCTGCAGCGGCGCAGGCTCGATGCGAAATTGGTTGAGCTGGTTTTCCAGTTGCCTGAAGTTGTCGCTTTTGTCATGGCGCAATGCAGGGCTCAGGTAGGTGGCCGGGTAGTGCTGGAGTTGCTGGTGGGCACGCCACAGTGAATAGGACAGCAACTGGTCTCGCCACTCGGTCTGCTCGTCAGCGCTCATGCCCTGTTCGTCGTAGCCGGGCTCCAGGCCCAGGTAAATGCCGGTGATGTACTGCTGCAGGCTGGCAATGGCGCTGGCGACACGGGTGGTAGGCACCGTATGGCTGACCTGGGGGTCGAGCAGCCAATAGGTATAGATATCGTCTACGGTCTTGACGGTATCGGCCACTGCCGTGTCTTCAGGCAGCACGCTGTTGAGGTAGAACCCCAGCATCGCGTCGCGCAGGTGTTCGTTGAGGTGTTGGGTGAGGGTGTCAGACATGGTCATTCCTTGAACCAGGCGAAATACAACGGGGTTAGGGGGTTGTGGCGATCAATGCCGAGCCAACGTGTTGCCAGTCTTCATTCATCAAGGTGGCATGCAGGTCGGCAGCCTTGAGCAAGGCGCTGGCGGAAAGGCCGGTGAGCCTGACGGCTTCATGGCAACGCAGGAGCCAGTCCAGGTCGGCCAGGGTCCTCACCTGTTTGGCAGGCAGAGATTCAACGAGCAGGTTGATTTCATCGACATCCCACTTGAGCAATGCGGCCAGTTGCGAGGTGCAAGCCCCATTGTCAGTTATGGCGGAGCCTTCGACGGAGGATGAATTGGCGCATTGTAAATAGGCGAGCACGCTGTCCTGGGCCAGCCCGTAGGTGCTGAGGCAATGGGCAAAGCGTTGCAGCAGGTACAGCGTGCTCAGCGTCAGCTTGAGCAGCGAGGCCGCGGTGTGGTCCGGGCTCAGCCAGTGCGGATGGAGCACGAAGGCCTGCAAGGCCTCACGGCTCACTGCCAGCCCCAAGGACACTTCAGCATCCGGCAGGCTCAGCAATACATTTTTGTGCAGCTCCGTGGTGGATTCAGCAGTGGCGGTTCGGGCAATTTGTCGAACCACGAGTTTGCGCCATTGCAGGTACGCGGCGGGGTCACCGGCAAGGTGTGAGGGAGCGTTGAGCAGCGTGTCGATTTTTGCTTTCAGCGGCTGCATTTGTTGGTAGAACGCGCCCAGCTTCTTGGTCACTGCCTGTTTGGCATCGCTGTGCAGAGCCGTGTTGCGTTCTGGGTCGAGGCTCAGGGTCTGGGCTTCGATAAGCTGCACCAGCCCATTGGGCAGTTCTTTGGGCGGCGCGGGCTTGAGCAGCGGTTGGCTGTGCAGCAGCCCTTGTACGATGAGGGCATGCCAGGCAATGGGCGCCGCTTTGGTGTCAGGCTCGGGCTGGGGCAATGACAGGTCAGCGAGGTCTTCTTGCGCCAACAGGCCATGGCGGGTCAATTCGACCACCTCATCGAGTTGGGTGATGTACGTCTGCACGTGGGGCGGTGGGGATTGGGCATCCAATAGCAATTGGCGGCGAAGCTGATCAACCGTTTGACCCGTGTCGTTGAGCCAGCGGACCAGCCAGTCCATTTGCATCAGCACATCGAGCAGGTCGGCAGGGGCATTGACGCCGGAGCGACGCAGGCTCGGGTTGACCAGTTGTGCGGTGTAATCCTTACCGCCCAGCAGCGCCGCCACATGGTAGCTGTCGAGCACTGACAGCCCGAACAATCGCGCGATACGGGTTTGGCGATACAGCGCGCTATAAAACGTAAGCGTCGGGCAAGAAGCGGGTAGATGCAGGCGGGCCTGCTTGATCAGCCAGTGCAACGAGGCTGGGGTGTCGCTCAGGTGCAGGCCGGTGCAGAGCTGGTGGCGCAGGGTTGTCGGGATTTCCTCCCTCAAGGCCAGGGTCGGCCTGTCCAGGGTCAATGCCTGGCCTGGCAACGGGCCGGGATTGAACAGCTGGTCGTACAGCGACAGACGAGTGCCGGGTGCCCACACCGGTATCTCATCCAGCACGGCGGCAAAGGCTTGCAATGACAGGCTGTAGCGGCGCTCCAGATAGCGATAGACGCCCAGTGCGCGCAGGGTATTGTCGTTGGCGGGCTGCGCCGGGTCGCCCTCGTGTTCACGCCGCACCACGCTCGTCGACAGGGCGTCGAGTGCGTCGAAGGGCAATTGCGTCCAGCGTTGCAGGCGGATCATTCGGTGCAGGCGCTGATAACGTTCCCATGAGGTATTGAGCAGGCGCGCACCATCCTTGTCCTGCGCATTGATCGACAGGGGCGACTGGGTCGCGCCGGCCTCGGTGATCGGCCCGTTCACGTACGCGGCACCGTTGTGCAGGCGCAGCTTGGCCGGCGGCGTTGGCAGGGCGCTTGCCAGAACATTGCTCGACAGCACCGGCACATACTTGCCGCAGGCCAGTAGCGCTTCGGTCTGATCGGCGGTGAGTCCGGTTTTCTGCAACCAGTGGGACAACTCCTCAAGGGGCTGCTCCTGGGTACCATAGTGCTGGGTAAAAAAATCTTCTGCCTGTACGTCTCCCGTTCTTATTAACAAAGGCTCGATCAATAACACCTGCTGGGCAGGGCTCAGCCCGGACAGCAAACGTTGCGCTTCATAGGCCTCGTGCCGGACCACGCCGTAAGTGTTTTGCGCGCGCTGGCTGGTGGGCAGCTTGAGGCTGATGCGGTAACTGAGTTCGCCCAATTGTGGCTTGCCGCCGGACAAACCGAGCCAGCACTGGCGATGCGCGCGTTCGAACGGCAGCACGAAGGGGAAGCGTTGCCTGCCGAGCACCTCATCAAGGGAGCGGCCGCGGTATTCACGGCGGGTTTGTTTGAGATGAGCGTCGATCTGGCGGGACAGGGTTTCGTTGATCATCGAGAGTTGAGGAATCACAGCGCTGAGGCCGCGTTCGTCCAGGGGCAGTGTCTTGAGTTCGGGGCGTCGCCGGTCGAGGGTGATCTTGGGCTGTTTGCCTTTACCGCTTTTTTCCAGCGCTTGGGCAAACAGGTATAACGCCTTCAGGTAGGCGATCGGGGAGTCGATTGCCGCCATGGAAGAGGCCGAACACAGCAGGTGCCAGTCCTCTTTGAACAGGTGGGTATAGGTGGGGGAGTGCGTGTCCATTGTGATGAATCTCCTGAAAGCCCCCGGCCACTGCCAAGGGCAATGGCACGCTAGCATGGGGCGCCAGGCCGGCTCGGTCGGCCGGATCGCTGAGTGAGCGAGGAGAAATCATCGGTGCAAATCGATAGCGCGACAGGGCCTGTGGGTCACTGTCGCGCGAACTTTGCTGCGAGGAGGTAGCCGTTACGCCGCCAGCGGTTTTTTCGCCATAGCTTTTTTGTGCGCGGCCTTCATCGCTTCCATCTCGGCCCCCAGCTCTTCGAGCAGCGCTTTACCCAGCAGTTTCTTGGCCTGGGGGAACATCTCGGTTTCTTCTTCTTCGATATGGTGCTCAAGCAACTCCTTGACCACTTTGACGCGACCGGAAAACTCGGTGGACGAGGGGTCGGTTTTCTTCAAGTCCGGCAGTACCAGCGAGTCGACGGTACGGTGCTCTTCCTTGGCTTCGTGGTACATGATGTCCTGTTCCTTGCCACCAGCTTTCCTGAACGCGGGGTAGAGGATCTCTTCTTCGAGTTGGGTATGCAGGGTGATCTCCATTTCGAGTTTGGCCAACAACTCGGTACGCTTTTTTACCCCGCGTTCAGTGGATTCGCTTAACTGGGTCAGCAGGGTCTTGACGCGTTCATGGTCGGCTTTGAGCAGGTCGATGGCATTCATAGGTAACCTCACGGGGGGTATGCGGGCGTGTCGAAGTGCACGCCTCGTGGTGAGGAAGGTTGCATCAGGCGTACCAACTTTTATGGTTAAAAATTATCTTGTAAATCAGTTGGTTGTATTTTTCTGTGTGCTTGGTGGTCGTGCAGCTTGCATGGTCGGGCCGCGTTGAGATTGCACAACGCACAACCGGTTGCTGACGCTCCAGCGCAACGGGCGGCCCTAAAGGGTGGCCAGGAAAATTCTAATGGAACCCTTGGGGCATCTGCTTGACCTAACGCTTAGACTTCAGGAGGTGAATCATGCAAATTGAATATATCTGGATCGTATTGGCGGTGGTTCTGCTGCTCTTGGAACTCTGGGCGATCAATATCGTTTTGCGCAGCACTGGCGGATGGGAGACCAAGGGGTTGTGGGTCGTGGTGCTGGTGTTCGTGCCGCTGCTGGGGTTGATTGCGTGGGCGATGTTCGGACCCAAGCGTGAAATGGCGCAGCAGCGTAAAAGCTGAAGCGGTGAGTGATAAAAAACAGGCGCCCATGGGGCGCCTGTTTTCATTGCGCTAAGCCGATTAGCCGCCGACGGCCTTGGCAATCGCCTCATTGAACGCCGGTAGGTCGTCCGGCGTGCGCGAGGTGATCAAGGTCCAGCCATTGGCCTGGCACTCTTTAACCTCGGCACCCACCACGCCGGCAGCGCCGGCGTTTTCAAGGTCGATGCGCACGCTTTTATAGGCGGTCAGGGTTTTGCCCTTGACCACGCCAGCGTCGATCAGGGTCCATGGCCCGTGGCAGATCGCCGCGATGGTCTTGCCGGCCTGCACGAACTCATTGATCAAGCGCAGCGCGGCGGCATCCTGGCGCAGCGTATCGGCATTCACTGTGCCGCCCGGGATGACCAGCGCATCGAAGTCGGCGCTGACAACATCCGACAGTTGCACGTCGGATTCCACGGTCTGGTCCTTTTCCGTGTCGCCGACAAATGTCTGGGTAGTGCCGCCTTTGCTGGAGGCGTGCGTTACGGTCGCGCCGTAGCCACGCAGCGTCTCCAGAGGCTTGAGCAACTCGTCGCGCTCGATGCCGGTGTTGGAGGTGATGACGAGGATGTGCTTGCCGTTGAGTTGCGAGCTCATGGTCGAGTGTCTCCTTGGGTCATGGATGGTTTAATGGGCGTATTTGGTTTGCAGTTCCTTGGCCATTTTCAGGTGGGCTTCAAGGGTGGGCAGGGTCTTGGTGGCGAAGGCTTTCAGCTCGGGATTGTCCGAGGAGGCCGCTTCTTTCTTGAACAGTTCGACGGTTTTTTCATGGGCTGCTACCTGGTTGTTGGCATAGGCCTTGTCGAAGGATTCATCGCGCATTTCCAGGATGGCTTTCTTCGCCTGGTCGGTGAGCGCGGCGTCATCGGGTACTTCGATATCGAGTTTTTTCGCCAGGGCCATCAGTTCCTGATTGGCCTTGGTGTGGTCTGTGACCATATGCTGGGCGAAGGTCTTTACGTCCGCCGAGCTGCTTTTTTCCAAGGCCAGCTTGCCCGCTTCCACCTCGGTGATACCGCCCTCGGCGGCGTTGTCGACAAAGTCGTTGGAGGTCGCCGCCATCGCGGTGGAAATCGAGCCTGCAATCAGCATGAAGGTAAGGCCCATCGGTTTCATCAGTCGAGTTTTCATGGTGTCTCTCCTTGGAAATGGCGGGATGCCGTTACCTGACTGTTGAATCGAGAGGCGGGTAAAAGGTTTAAATTTTTTTGCGCTTTTTTGCCCAGTGGTGAGGCGAGGCAATTGACTTGAACCAATCCGGATTCGCAGGGTTCTGCTGCATAGGGCCGCCATCTCAGGGGCCTGCCACTGCCAGGAGGATTGCACTGTGACTGATCGTAAAACCGCCGATAAAACCCCCGACCCCGTCAGCTCTGAAGATGCGCAAAAAGGTAATGCCCAGGCCACCAAAGGGCAGACGCTTGAACCTGCGAACCCCAAGACTGACACCATCGACAAAGTCGTGACGCCGACCTCGATCAAGGACATTGAACGGCAAACGGATGCAATCAACGAAAAGCTCAACAACGGGCGTTGAACCTGCGGAGTTGATTGGCGGCGAGGGAGCTTGCTCCCGTGGTGGCCTGAACGCTGCCACTGCTGCTTTTTATAAATAAATATAATAATTAGCTTAGATTAAAATGTGCTTTTTATTATTTATGACCATCCCCTAGTCTTGCCTGGAAGTCCCTTAGGTCATCCAGGAAGATTTGCCATGAGTAGCGTCACGCCGATTTCCAGTGTGTTGAGCAATGTGCGCCAGCGGGTCACACCGCAAGAGTGGGAGGTGCGGGTCAAGTTGGCCGCGGCCTACCGACTGGCGGCGTTGTACAAGTGGACCGATCATATCTACACGCATTTCTCGGCGCGGGTGCCAGGGGCCGAGGAGCATTTCCTGATCAATGCTTTCGGGCTGTTGTTCGACGAAATCAGCGCCTCCAACCTGGTCAAGGTCGATCTGGACGGCACCCTCGTCGATGACCCTACGGGCCTGGGGATCAACTACGCCGGCTATGTGATCCACAGCGCCATCCACGGCGCACGCCATGATTTGCAAGCGGTGCTGCACACCCACACCCGCGACGGTATTGCGGTGTCGGCGCAGAAGCAGGGGTTGTTGCCGATCTCCCAGCACGCTATCGCATTCTCGGGGCGTGTGGCTTACCACGGTTACGAAGGCGTGGCGCTGGACCTGGACGAGCGTGAACGGCTGGTGGCGGATTTGGGCGACAAGAGTGTGATGATCCTGCGTAACCACGGCTTGTTGACGGGCGGCGTCAGCGTCGAGCATGCCTTCCAGCAACTACAAAGCCTGGAGCGGGCCTGCAACATCCAGATTGCGGCACAGGCAGCGGGGAATGCCGAGTTGATCTTCCCACCGGCTGACGTGGTGGCCAAGGTCGAGCAGCAGGCCAAGGTGTTCAGCAATGGCGAAGGCCCGGGCGTGGCGCGGCATTGGAATGCGCTGGTGCGCCAGCTTGAGCGTACCGATACCGACTACAAGAACTGAGTCGGGTGGATTGTTCCCACGCTCTGCGTGGGAACACAGCCCAGGATGCTCTGCGTCCCTAAGCGTGACGCGGAGCGGCACACGAGGCATTCCCACGCAGAGCGTGGGAACGATCATCAAAACCTCACGTCAAGGCGATAGTTGACACGTTGCTGTGCGGCCCGACAGTACTGGCTCGGTCTGCCAGGTAACGCGCCGGCGGTTGGCCCATGGCCTTGCGGAACATGGTGATAAACCCGCTGGCATTTTCATAACCCAGGTCCAGCGCCACGCTCTGCACACTCTCGCCGTTAGCCAGGCGCTGCAGTGAAAGGATTACATGCAACTGCCGGCGCCAGCGACCGAAGCTCAGGCCGATCTCTTCCAGCAGCAGGCGGGTCATGCTGCGTTCGCTCATGCCGATGCGCACGGCCCATTCGCCCAGGGTCGATTTGTCGCCGGGGTTGGCCAATAAGCTGGTGGCCAGCCGATGCAAGCGAGGGTCCTGGGGCATGGGCAAATGCAGGGCCTCGAGGGGGGCCAAGGCCAACTCGTCGAGTAACGTCGCCACCAGCCGGCCCGGGGCGCCGTCTTCGTCGTAGAGCTGCGGGAAGCTGACCGCCTTGCCGATCAATTCGTGCAGCAATGGCGACACCGACAGCGTGCAACATTGCCGGGGCAGGGCGCTGGCGGCGTCCGGGCTGATCAACAGGCAATATACATCTGCTTCGCCAGCGCCACGGGCCGCGTGGGTCACACCGCCGGGAATCCACAATGCGCATTGCGGCGGCACGATCCAGATACCCGCCTCGATCACACAATGCACCACGCCGCGCAAGGTGTAGATCAATTGCCCGTGTTGATGGTGGTGAGGGATATGTTCCCAGCGTTCGGACGTACTCGAGGCGCCCACTGCAACAATCGAGCGAGGGATCGCGGCGGCGTCGCGGACCCGGCAGGGGTCGTATTGGTCGAGGCGGTGATGAACCATGCTGATAACTGCCTTGGCTGGATTGCGAAATATTCTGGCTATTCTATGCAATGCTGTCCAGCGTCATGCGCCCTATGATGAGAACCAATCTCATCAAAGGAGCTTTGCCATGCGACTCGACAGTTCAACTTTCCCGGTGGTGAAAATCTTTTTCGACGCGCCTAGCGAGGGAGCGCCGGAAGACGCCTTCCTGACATTCGAACGTCTGCTGGCGCGTGAGCAGCCCTTCTTGCTGCTGCACGAAAAGGCCGTGGATGAGAACAATCACGAACACGCCCACGAAGAGCGCAAGCGCGCTTCTATCTGGATGAAGAAAAACAAGGCTGCCTTGCGCGCTTACGTCAAAGGCATGATCCAGGTGGAGCCCAGCGCTGCCAAGCGCCTGGCCCTCAAGCCCTTTGCCGTGACGTTCGGCAAGGCCTGGGGTTACCCGCTGCTGGTGGTGGAGTCCAAGGATCGCGCCTGGGCGTTGGCCCAGGATGTGCTGGATGCAGAAGTGTCGGATGTGGCGTATTTCTGAGCCTGGCCAAAGCTCGACAGCGTCCACAATTGAACTACCTTGATTGACGAGCCTTCCCACTCGGTACTCAAGCATGCGCACTTTATGGACGCGGTACCTGGCGTTGCTGGAAAACGACCTGAGCACGCAGATTTTCGACAATGTTAAAAACCTGTTGGTCTGCGCGTTGTTGTTTGCGGCGGGGACCAACGCGCTGGTGGGACCGCGCGAGTTGCTGATCGGTATCTTCGCCTCCAGCGTCGCGGGCTGGGGCTTGATTGTGCTGTCCACGGTGCTGATGCTGTTGAACGTCAGCGACGGCATCCGCCGCCTGGCCAAGTTGCGTTATCACTTGGCGTTGCAACTGTTGTTGATCCTGATCTACGTGGTGATTGCCGAGCGGGTGGTAGAGATTGTGTGGGTGTTGCGCGCCCATTGACGTATCCTCCGCGCCTCGTTTACCACTGATTCGAACAAAGATGACAGGACAAGCTATGCAGGCGCTGCTGGAGTCGATCCTCGACGAAGTGCGCCCCTTGATCGGCCTCGGCAAAGTCGCCGATTACATTCCCGCGCTGGCCGACGTGCCCGCCAACCAACTCGGCATCGCGGTATACGGCAACGACGGCACGGCCTACTGCGCTGGAGATGCAGACACGCTGTTTTCGGTGCAAAGCATTTCCAAGGTCTTCAGCCTGGTGCAGGCCATCGACCATGGCGGCGAATCCATCTGGGAGCGCTTGGGCCACGAGCCCTCGGGGCAGCCGTTCAACTCCATGGTGCAGCTGGAATTCGAGCGTGGCCGCCCGCGCAACCCCTTTATCAACGCTGGCGCGCTGGTGATCTGCGACATCAACCAGTCACGCTTCGCCGTGCCGATTCTGTCGATGCGCGACTTTGTACGGCGCCTGTCGGGCAACCCGCAGATCCTGGTCAACAGCGTCGTGGCCGAATCTGAAGCCCAGCATGGTGCGCGCAATGCGGCCATGGCTTACCTGATGAAGTCGTTCGGCAACTTTCATAACGATGTGGACGCGGTGCTGCACAGCTACTTCAACTATTGCGCGTTGCAGATGAGCTGCCTGGACCTGGCCCGAGCGTTCAGCTTCCTGGCCAATGAAGGCGTGAGTGCCCACAGTGGCGAGCAGGTGCTGACGGCGCGCCAGACCAAGCAAGTGAACTCGATCATGGCCACCAGCGGGCTGTATGACGAGGCGGGCAATTTTGCCTACCGCGTGGGCCTGCCTGGCAAGAGCGGGGTCGGCGGCGGGATCGTCGCGGTGGTGCCGGGGCAGTTCACGGTGTGCGTGTGGTCGCCGGAGCTGAACGCAGCGGGTAATTCACTGGCGGGGATGAAGGCGTTGGAATTGTTGAGTGAGCGGATTGGGTGGTCGGTGTTTTGAGACTGTGATCTTTATTCTTGTGGGAGCTGACTTGCCTGCGATAGCGGTGGTTCAGTTGAAGAATCATTGACTGACAGGTCGCCATCGCGGGCAAGCCAGCTCCCACAGGGATCTATGCCTGGTGCCGATTCTGTGGCAACCCACAACCAGTGTGGGAGCTGGCTTGCCTGCGATAGCGGTGGTTCAGTTGAAGAATCATTGACTGACAGGCCGCCATCGCAGGCAAGCCCGCTCCCACATTTTGAGCCTCATTGTTCTTCGAACTGTAGGTGAGCTCAAACAAAAAATGCGCCCCTTGGGGCGCATTCTTTTGCTCGGTCAGCTATGGCCTATCAGGCCGTCGCATCCCAGGCCCGATCACCGTTCTCGTCTTTGATCCGAGTCGGCAAGCCCATCACATCCAGCGCCTTGAGGAACGGCTCAGCCGGTAGTTCCTCGACGTTGGCCATGTGCTTCACATCCCACTCGCCACGCGCCACCAGCAGCGCAGCGGCTACTGGTGGTACGCCTGCGGTGTAGGAGATGCCCTGGCTGTCGGTCTCGGCATAGGCCTCTTCGTGATCAGCCACGTTGTAGATGAACATCTCACGCGGTTGGCCATCCTTGGTACCTTTGACCAGGTCGCCGATGCAGGTCTTGCCGGTATAGCCCGGGGCGAGCGAAGACGGGTCGGGCAGCACGGCCTTGACCACTTTCAGCGGCACCACTTCCAGGCCTTCGGCGGTCTTGACCGGCTGTTCGGAGAGCAGGCCGAGGTTTTTCAGCACGGTGAACACGTTGATGTAGTGTTCGCCAAAGCTCATCCAGAAACGCACGTTGGGCACGTCGAGGTTTTTCGACAGCGAGTGCACTTCATCGTGGCCGGTGAGGTAGAGGTTCTGCGAACCGACTACCGGCAGGTCGTCGGTGCGTTTGACTTCGAACATGGTGTTGCTGGTCCACTGGCTGTTCTGCCAGCTCCACACCTGCCCGGTGAATTCGCGGAAGTTGATTTCCGGATCGAAATTGGTGGCGAAGTATTTGCCATGGGAGCCGGCATTGACGTCGAGAATGTCGATCGAATCAATGCGGTCGAAATGCTGTTGCTGCGCCAGCGCGGCATACGCGTTGACGACACCTGGGTCGAAGCCCACGCCAAGGATGGCGGTGATGTTCTTCTGTTTGCACTCTTGCAGGTGGTTCCACTCGTAGTTGCCGTACCACGGCGGGGTCTCGCAGACCTTGCCCGGCTCTTCGTGGATGGCGGTGTCGAGGTAAGCCACGCCCGTGTCGATGCAGGCACGCAGTACCGACATGTTGAGGAAGGCGGAGCCGACGTTGATGACGATCTGCGAATCAGTCTCGCGGATCAGGGCCTTGGTCGCTTCCACGTCCAGGGCGTTCAGCGCGAAGGCTTGGATATCGGCGGGAACCTTGAGGCTACCCTTGGCCTTGACGCTGTCGATGATGGCCTGGCATTTGGAGATGTTGCGCGACGCGATAGCAATACGACCGAGTTCGTCGTTGTGCTGCGCGCACTTGTGGGCCACCACCTTGGCGACACCTCCTGCACCAATGATAAGAACGTTCTTTTTCAATTGCTTTATCTCTCCTTTATCCGCCAGCTCAGGACAGGCTGGACAGGTAGTCGTCGTAACCAAATTCACGAACCACCTCGACTGTACCGTCGAGTTGTTTCACTACGATGGACGGCATTTTCAGGCCGTTGAACCAGTTTTTCTTGACCATGGTGTAGCCTGCGGTGTCGATGAACGACAGCCGATCGCCGATGGCCAGCGGACGATCAAATTGATACTCGCCGAAGATGTCCCCGGCCAGGCAGGATTTGCCGCACACCATGTAGGTGTGTTCACCCTCGCTCGGCGCCAGCTTGGCGTTGAGGCGGTAGATCAGCAGGTCCAGCAGGTGGGCTTCGATGGAGCTGTCGACCACGGCGAGATTCTTGCCGTTGTAGAGGGTGTCGAGCACGGTGACTTCCAGGGACGCGCTGTTGGTGATCGCCGCTTCGCCGGGTTCCAGGTAGACCTGTACGCCGTACTTCTCGGAGAACGCTTTGAGCCGTGCGCAGAACGCATCCAGTGCATAGCCTTCACCGGTGAAATGGATGCCGCCGCCGAGGCTGACCCACTTGACCTTGTGCAGCAGCGCACCGAAGCGTTCTTCGATGGTGCCGAGCATCTTGTCGAACAGGCTGAAGTCGCCGTTCTCGCAGTTGTTGTGGAACATGAAGCCGGAGATCTGATCGATCACGCCATCGATCTTCACCGGGTCCCACTCGCCCAGGCGGCTGAACGGGCGCGCCGGGTCGGCCAGCAGGTAGTCAGAGCTGCTCACCTGCGGGTTCACACGCAGGCCGCGGGTCTTGCCTTCGCTGCGTTCGGCAAAACGCTGCAGCTGGCTGATGGAGTTGAAGATGATCTTGTCGCAGTTCTCCAGCATCTCTTCGATTTCATCGTCGGCCCAGGCCACGCTGTAGGCGTGCGCTTCACCTTCGAACTTCTGGCGACCGAGCTTGAGCTCATACAGCGACGACGAGGTGGTGCCGTCCATGTATTGCTGCATCAAGTCGAATACCGACCAGGTGGCAAAACACTTGAGCGCCAGCAGAGCCTTGGCGCCGGACTGTTCACGCACGTAGGCAATCTTCTGCATGTTGACCAGAAGCTTCTGTTTATCGATGAGGTAGTACGGCGTTTTGATCATTTTTGAGAGCCTGCGGCGGTGCCTGCCAAAAAAGGACACGCATTGTGCCCGCACTTGGAACAGATCGAAAGGTTAGCCGGCGGATTTTGCGCGCCACGTTAAGCATAGGGCGTAAGTATGACCGTTCATAAGAATCATGCCGCCTCCTGTGGGAGCGCTCGAGCCTCAGCGAGGCCGCGATGACGGCGCCCCTGGCACCCCACACATCAACAATAGCGCCGCGAATATCATGCTTGCCTGAACATGAGTAAATCTTGTGATGATCTAGAACAGAATGAGTTTGTCTCAAGACGCCCCTCTGCCGACAATGACCGCCATCAATCACACCATCGGAGTTGTAAGTCATGGCAGTCGCTCATTCCCTAGGGTTTCCACGCATTGGACGCGATCGTGAACTGAAAAAAGCGCAGGAAGCGTTCTGGAAGGGTGAGCTCGACGAAGCCGGCCTGCGCGCCGTTGGCCGTGATTTGCGCAGCACCCACTGGGCGCTGCAACAGCAAGCCGGTATCGAACTGTTGCCGGTCGGTGATTTCGCCTGGTACGACCAGGTGTTGACCCATTCGTTGATGTTCGGTGTGGTCCCTGAGCGGTTCCGCCCGGCGGATGGCCAGGCCACGTTGCATACCTTGTTCGCCATGGCCCGTGGCGTCAGTGACAGCTGCTGCGGCGGTGCCCATGCCCAGGAGATGACCAAGTGGTTCGACACCAACTATCACTACCTGGTGCCGGAGTTCAGCGTCGATCAGCAATTCCACCTGGCGTGGGATCAACTCTTCGAAGAGGTCCAGGAAGCCCTCGACCTGGGGCACAGCGTCAAGCCCGTGGTGATCGGCCCGCTGACCTATTTGTGGCTGGGCAAGGCCAAGGGCGCTGACTTCGACAAGCTCGACCTGCTCGAGCGACTGCTGCCGCTGTATGGCCAGATATTCCAGCGCCTGACCGAATTGGGCGTTGAGTGGGTGCAGATCGACGAGCCAATCCTGGCGCTCGATCTGCCTCAGGATTGGAAGAACGCTTTCGAGCGAGCCTATAACCTGATCCAGCGCGACCCGCTGAAAAAATTGGTCGCCACTTACTTCGGCGGCCTGGAAGAAAACCTTGGCCTGGCTGCCAACCTGCCGGTGGATGGCCTGCATATCGACCTGGTGCGTGCGCCGGACCAGTACCCGACCATTCTCGACCGCCTGCCAGCGTACAAGGTGCTGTCCCTGGGCGTGGTCAACGGCCGAAACGTGTGGCGTTGCGACCTGGAAAAAGCCCTGGCCACCTTGCAGCATGCCCATGAGAAGTTGGGCGATCGCCTGTGGGTCGCGCCGTCCTGCTCGCTGCTGCACAGCCCGGTGGACCTGGAACGGGAAGACCAGTTGGATGCCGAACTGAAAAGCTGGCTGGCCTTCGCCGTGCAGAAGTGCGCGGAAGTGGCGCTACTGGCCAAGGCCGTTGATCAGCCCGAAGCCCCTGGCGTACTCACCGCCCTGGCTGCGAGCCGCGCGGTGCAGGCAGCTCGTGCTGCATCGCCACGCATTCACAAGCCTGCCGTTCAAGCTCGTGTAGCGGCCATCACTGCACGGGACAGCCAGCGCCAGTCGCCGTTTGCCCAGCGCATCGAAAAGCAACGGGCCGGCCTTAACTTGCCGCTGTTCCCGACCACCACCATCGGCTCGTTCCCACAGACCGCATCGATCCGCCTGGCGCGTCAGTCGTACAGGGCGGGCAAGTTGAGCCACGCCGAATACGTCGAAGCCATGCACAGTGAGATCAAGCACGCTGTCGAGGTGCAGGAAAATCTCGGCCTGGACGTGTTGGTGCACGGTGAAGCCGAGCGTAACGACATGGTCGAGTACTTCGCCGAACAACTGGATGGCTACGCGTTCACCCGGTTCGGCTGGGTGCAGAGCTATGGTTCGCGCTGTGTGAAACCCGCAGTGATTGTCGGTGACCTGAGCCGCCCGAACGCCATGACCGTGGAGTGGATTCGCTATGCCCAAGGCCTCACCGACAAGGTGATGAAGGGCATGCTCACAGGCCCGGTGACCATGTTGATGTGGTCGTTCCCACGGGAAGACCTGAGCCGCGAAGTGCAGGCCCGGCAACTGGCCCTGGCGATTCGTGACGAAGTGGTGGACCTGGAAGCGGCCGGCATCAAGATCGTGCAGATCGACGAAGCGGCTTTTCGTGAGGGCTTGCCGTTGCGCCAGGCGCAGTGGCAGCACTACCTGGACTGGGCGACTGAAGTGTTTCGTTTGTGCGCGAGTGGCGTGGGCGATGAAACCCAGATCCACACCCACATGTGCTACAGCGAGTTCAACGATGTGATCGAGTCTATCGCCGCCATGGATGCCGACGTGATCACCATCGAGACCTCACGCTCGGACATGGAGCTGCTCGACGCGTTCGAAGCCTTCGCCTACCCGAATGAGATCGGCCCGGGGGTCTACGACATCCACTCGCCACGGGTGCCGGATGTCTCGGAAATGGCCAACTTGCTGCGCAAGGCCGCCAAGCGGATTCCGGCAGAGCGCTTATGGGTGAACCCCGATTGCGGCTTGAAGACGCGGGGCTGGCCGGAGACCGAGGCGGCGCTCATTCATATGGTCACCGCCGCTCGGCAACTGCGTGCTGAGTCAAACTGTAGGAGCGAGCTTGCTCGCGAAAAACGCCAACGATTACGCGTAGCTTCTGAATGAACGTGGCGCCTGTGAGTTTTTCGCGAGCAAGCTCGCTCCTACAAGGGGAGGGGGCAATATTCGCCCCCTGCATCAGGTCAGAGGTATTTGAGCCACGCCAGGTCCCGCCGCCGTGCTTTCAGGCCGGCGAACCAACGCACGGGCAAGTACAGGGCAATCGGCAACAGCAGCGCTGCTAACCACATCGCACCGATATCGTCGAAGCCAAAGTAAGTGCCATGGTTGAGGCCAAACAGCGCAACGCAGGCCACATAGAGGATTTTCAATACATAGAGGTGCAACAGATAAAAGAACATCGGCGCCGCGCCGAACACCGCCAGCACGCCGATCCAGCGCTTATGCCCGGCGCGTTCAAACGCCAGCAGCAACAGCAAGCCAATCCCCAGGGTCAACGCCAGGAACAACAGCGAAGGCGGGTACTTGGTGATATTGAAAAAGCTCATCAGCGTCAGCACGCTGCTGTCATACGCCTGCCAAGGCTGCTCGCCATAGCCGTTGAGCGCTCGCAACAACCCAAAGCCCACCAACGCGCCCACCCCTGCGACCAGTAAATAACGCTGACGCACAGCCGGCAGCGTGGCATTGGCAAACCATGGCCCGAGGCCGTAACCCAGGGCAATCACACCGATCCATGGCAGCACCGGGTAGGTGGTGCGCAGGCGCAGGTTTTCAGAGACTTCAATCCAGGTGCGTTCATGCAGGATGGCCCACGGCACATGCAACATCGAACCCGCTGCGAAGTGCAGCCCATCGAGCAGGTTGTGCCCGGCGATAATCACCAGCGCCAAGCCGATCAGCCAGGCACGCGGTAGCCAGACCAACGCGGCGAGGGCGATCATGCTGATGCCGATGGCCCAGATCACTTGCATGTAGATCACGCTGGGCGGCAGTTGGAAGGTCCACGCGAAGTTGACCAGGGTGAATTCCAGCACCACCAGGAACAGCCCGCGCTTGAACAAGAATGCCGACACGTCGCGACGACCTTGATATTTCTGACCGTACAGCCAAGCCGACAAACCGGTGAGCAGCACAAACACCGGCGCACACAAGTGAGCCAGGGTGCGGCTGAAAAACAACGCAGGCTCGGTGCTGTCTATGCTCATGGGGTCGCTGACCTGGCGGTGCAGCAGGAAGGTTTCACGCACGTGGTCCAGCAACATGAACAGGATCACCAGGCCGCGCAGGGCGTCGATGGACAGCAGGCGTTTGCGTAAAGTCATAGCGTCAGTCATAAGTTAAGGATCACACGCAGGCAAAATATTGACGTTATTCTATAACATTAAGCGAGGCGCTGATGACAAGCATGACCCCACACTCGGCCGAAGCTGTAATCGCGTTCTGGAAACAGGCGGGGCCCAAGCGTTGGTTCGCCAAGGACGAGGGGTTCGATAGGGACTTTCGCGATAGATTCAACGCGGCTCATATGCAGGCTGCACGGCGTGAACTCGAAGGTTGGTTGACCACGGCGGATGGCGCGCTGGCGTTATTGATCCTGCTGGATCAGTACCCGCGCAACGCCTTTCGCGGCACGGCGCATATGTTCGCCACCGACCCGCTGGCGCGGTTTTATGCGCGAAAGATGGTGGACGCGGGATTGGATCAACAGGTTGAACCTCAGTTGCGCGCGTTCTGCTATTTGCCTTTTGAACATTCGGAAGACCCGCAGGACCAGCAACGCTCCCTGGCGCTGAACCAGCAGTTGGATGCCAGCACCTACCACTGGGCCAAGGAGCATGCCGACATCATCGAGCGGTTCGGGCGGTTTCCCCATCGTAATGGGGTGTTGGGCAGGGCGAGCACCGATGAAGAACTCGCCTTCCTCAAGGCCGGTGGCTTCGCCGGTTAGGCGTGTTCAGGCGCCAGGCTCTGCTGGGTGGCGACACGGCGAAACCGCCGCACGCCCTTGAGGTCTATCGCCCACCGCAACGCTTCAGTGGCTGAAGGACGCGGGCCTTGGGTGATCGCCTGTTCATCCTTGCCCAGTGCGTCGAGGTAACCCTGGGCACCGCCGCGTTCGCTCCAATAGTGAGTATGGCTGAGCCAGGACTTGGCCAGCCAGCCTTTGCCGTTGCCCACGGTCACCGGCAAGTCCAGCACGCCGCCGCCCATCACGGGCTTGACCGGGCCGCTGACGATGTCGCCGAACAGGCCGAAGGGGGCAGGGAAGTACAGGTTGGTCCAGCGCGTGACGGCAAAGGCTGCGGCGTGGTGCAGGTAGTGCGGGGTGAAGGGCTTTTGGCCGAGCATCAGCGGGTGGCGGGCGTTGTAGCCGTAGCCTTGGGTGTCTTCGGTAGGCGGGCAGGCCGGGGCTTCGCGGCGTCCCATGCGCTGTTTGAAGTCACTGACGCTGCGGCCCAGCAACAGGCTGGCGTGGGCCATCGGGCTGCCGACCGTGACTAGGTCGGTGATGCGCCAGGGGTTGCCCAGGCCGCGCTGTTCGGCAAAAGCTTCGGTCTGTTGCTGACGAAAATTCAACAGGCTGCTTAGGCTGCCGTCCAGCAAGGCGCCGGCTGCGGGCAGGGCCTCCTTGACCACCGGTTGCAGCGGTTCGCGGTTGGCATAACGGGCTGCCAGCTCACGGTTGCTGGGGGTCAGTTGGGTCAGTTTGTCGTGGTACTCATGCCAGAGGTAGCCGACGATGTCATAGGCAATCACGCTGCCCAAACTGTGGCCCACGACGATGATGCGCTCGTAGTCACCCTGATTGTGCAGAGCGCGCAGCAGGTCGACACCATCAGCACGGATCTGCTCGCGCACCATCACGTTTTGCGGGTTGGGGCTGAGGTAGCGTGCGGCGTCTCCCAGGTAGGCCAGCGCCGAATAGCGCAGCGCCAGTCCCATGGCCGCGAGCAGCAGGGGGATCAGCGCGAAGGGGTTGTCGCTAAGGGGCAATTGGCCCCAGGCCGTGGCCAATGTACCGCTGGCAACCAGCAGCAATAACACCAGCACCGTCCAGCGCGTGCTGCGCCAGATCGGCACGATGGCCTCGGGAATGTCGCGACGCGGGCGCTTGAAGATATCCCACAGCCAGCCCAGCAGATGGCCGAACTTGGTGCCCTGCATCTTGTGGGCCCAGTAGTATTCATAGAAATCCGTCGAGGTACGGCCCGAGGCCTTCAGTACGCGCAGGTCGAAGTTGCGCGACAGCCGATCCGGCTTGCTCCAGTACAGAGGTGTGCCATCGGGGGTGTCCGTGGGGATCATCGCTTCGACAAAGCCGCGCAAGGTGTCCATTGGGCGCTGTTCGCCGATGCCGTGGATAACCACAACTGCTTGTTTCATGTGCTGTTCCTTCCTTGAAAATCAGCGTGAGCCATAATATTGCCACTAGCCGCGCTATTCCTGCCAGGAATGCCCCCATAAAAACCCTGCATTGTCTTTATCGGCCCTGATCTCGTAGCGTGATGCCTCACACCAGGAGATTGTCCATGAGCCAAGGCACGCTGCACCTCTACGTTGATTCGCTGTTCACCAGCCCCTATGCCATGTCGGTGTTTGTCGCCTTGCGCGAAAAAGGCCTGGCGTTCGAGACCCTCACCCTGGACCTCGATGCCGGGCAGAACCAGGCGGCAGATTACGTCCAACGCTCCCTGACCCAGCGAGTGCCGACCCTGGTAGACGGTGATTTTGCGCTGTCGGAGTCTTCGGCCATCACCGAGTACCTGGACCAGGCCTACCCTGAGACCCGCGTGTACCCGGCGGATGTGCAGCAGCGGGCGAGGGCGCGACAGGTTCAAGCGTGGTTGCGCAGCGACCTGCTGCCGATTCGCCAGGAGCGCTCGACGCTGGTGGTGTTCTGCGGGCAGAAGAGGCCGCCGTTGTCAGCAGAGGCTCAAGCCGCCGCGACCAAGTTGATCACCGCGGCGCAAGCCTTGCTGGCGGATAACCGCGAGTACCTGTGCGGCCAGTGGTCGATTGCCGATGTGGACCTGGCGGTGATGCTCAATCGTCTGATCCTCAACGGTGACGCCATGCCAGCGCAACTGGTGGCCTACGCGCAACGCCAGTGGCAGCGGCCGTCAGTGCGCGAGTGGGTCGAGCTGCGACGGCCCGCGCTCTAGCTCTGCCTGCTGGGCAACGCGCCGGTCGAGGTCTTCCCAATCGGCCATGCCCAACACGCGCATGGTGTTCAAACCACGCAAGTAGCCGCGCAGTTGCTCGGCGCTGGCGCTGCCTTTTGCGGCGTCGGCGTGTGAGTCCAGCAGCACGGTTTCGTACTCGACCAGGTAGTCGGCGACTCGCTCGCGAAACTCTGGCAGGACTGCCTCGCGAATACGATCGAAGATTTTCTGGTAGGGCTTCATGGCGGGTCCTTATAGATTTTATGGGCGGCCTGACACTATCGGTTCAAATGATAGTCACCATCAAGGATCACAAGTTCTGTTTTTTCGCCAAACGCGCAGAATCTGCACATCGAGACGCAGCTCAAGGAAAATGCGCGATGAGGACGATTATCCAGTTGGCTTTGATGGCCCTGATGCTGGGCACCGCGGTCATGACCACCCCGGCGATGGCCGATGACGTGCGTACAGGCCATTTGCTGCCACTGGTGGGTAGCGTAGACTCTCTGCAGCGTGCCCAGTCGGTGGGGGTGTTGTTCAGCGAAAACACCCGCGACAACCTCAGCTACCTTGAACGCTACCACGCCATGGCGCTGAACGGCGCCAAGGATGCCTTGGATGGGCGGATTCGCGAGGCGTTCGTCAACAGCTCCGACCCGGAACTGGCGATCGACTGGTTGATGCACTCGTTGCAGGGCACTTTTTTCTCGGTGACGGTTTATAGCAGCCTGGATGCCCTGGTGCAGGCGCACCCGGATGTGGTGGTGGTGCTCGATACCCATAACCAATTGCTGACCCAGCGTAATGACCGGGTCGAAGCACGCTTTGTCGCACGCTTCTACGACGCGAACCTGCAGTTTATCGCCAAGGCCGAAGGCTCGGTGGACAAGCACGTGCCGTCAGTGTGGGTGCACGACAAGGCGGCGCCGGAGATTGCTGCACTGATCGAGCAACAACGCGATGTACAGCAAGATGCCCTGAAGCAGTTCGATGCGTCGCTCAAGGCCCTGGTTCGCGCAGGTTGACCCGCGAATGGTTGTGAACCCTATTTGGTTATTTTCAGGAATGTTTATGCGCTCTTTCTTCGCCCCGGCCCTGGCTTGTGCTTCGTTATTGTTGACCGGCTGTATCACGGCGCCCAATGCCCCATCACTGACCCTGCAAACCAACAAGACCCCCGACGGCTATGTGCAATGCGTGTTGCCCAAGCTGGAAAAGCACGGCATCACCTCGACCGTCACCCAGAACTCGCGCCACGCCAAGGTGCTGTTGACCAGCAAGATTGCCGCCGATGATGTGCTGGAGGCCTACAAGTCCCAGGACGGCACCAAGGTCTTCCTGTACGAGCGCAAGCCGCTGGCTTCGGCGATCAAGCCATCGCGGCTGGAGCAGGCCGCACAGGATTGCAGATAAACCCAGGCACAACGCAAATCCAAAGGTGGGCGGGGGCAACCTTTGACACCCTGTAGGAGCGAGCTTGCTCGCGAAAGACGTCAACGGTAACGCGCGCTCCCTGAATAAACGCGGCGCCTATGATTTTTTCGCGAGCAAGCTCGCTCCTACAGGGTATTGGCCCCATTTGGATCAGGGTTTGGCTTCGTTGCTGAAGCTGTCGACAGTCTTGACCAATCCCTGCGCCGCCAACGCCACCAACTCACCGCCTTTCTCCACAGTAGCCAACGCCGGGTCCGAGCCCATGCGGCCGTCAGGGAAGCGCGCCCGGAAGTCCAGGGCCTCGCGGATCGGGCCGGTGTTGGCGATTCGTGGTGAGTAGTCGGCAGACTTGATCGCGTCCGGATACGCCCACTGCGTCACGGCAATTTCCGACGGCGTGGCGTGGCTGCCATGCCCGACCGGGAATTGACGCTGGGCCAGGTCAGTGACGCCTTCCAGGTCCCACCAGTTCACCAGCTTCAGCGCGAACCCGGCCGGGCGGCGGGCGAAGCTGGCTTCGGCGTACAGCTCGGAGAACGCCGCTTCAATCGTGGCGATGTTGCCGCCGTGGCCGTTCAGGAACAGGATCTTTTCGAAACCATGCCCGGCCAACGAGCGCACCCAGTCGCCAATTGCGGCGATAAAGGTGGAAGGGCGCAGGGAGATGGTGCCGGGAAAGCCCAGGTGGTGTTGGGCCATACCGATATTGAAGGTCGGGCCGACCAGGATATCGGCGTGCTTCTGGGCGTGGTGGGCGATGATTTCCGGGCACATCCAGTCAGTGCCCAACAGGCCGGTGGGGCCATGTTGCTCGTTGGAACCGATGGGAATCACCACCGTGCGGCTGCGTTCCAGGAACTGCCCGATTTCGATCCAGGTGGAGGTGTGTAGAAGCATGCGACGCTCTCTTTTATCTATGGGGACAGGCTATCCGCCACGGATTGTACGACTACTCGCCACCTGTTGGGGTTTGCAATTGAGGTAGGTCGACGACTTCAGCCAGCGCTGGTCGGGGTACCACGAAAACATGAACTGCCCGTCCTTGAGCTTGTCCACCACTTGACGGGCAACTTGCGGGCGCACGGCCGGGCAACCCTGGCTGCGGCCGATGCGGCCTTCGCGCTTGCTCCACAAAGGGCTGACGTAGTCGGCGGCATGAATCACGATGGCGCGGTCGCGTGCCTGGTCATTGAAGCCGGGTTCCAGACCGTCCATGCGCAGCGAGTAGCCATGGGCGCCCAGGTAGCTTTCCTGGGTGCGGAACAACCCCAGGCTCGACTGGTGGCTGCCCTCGAGGTTGGAGAACTGGGTAGCGAAGTTTTCCCCGGACTTGGCGCCGTGGGCCACCAGGTCGCGCAATACCAGGGTCTTTTTGCGCAGGTCGAAGATCCACAGGCGACGGGCGGTCGAGGGCTGGGAGTAGTCAATAACCGCTAGGCGATCGGAACGTTCCTCGCCGTTATTGACCGCGCACTGTACGGCGCTCAGGGCGCTTTTCAGCACGGTGGGATTGAGTTCTGGAGCCGAGCGCGCCAGGCTGCTATACAGGGAAGGAGAGGTGCCATTGGCGGCGAGCGCAACATTGCTCAATAAAGCCAGGCACCCAGTGATCAAGCCCAGGCTGGTTAGCCTGAGCAGGCGTATAAAAGTCAGCATCTACAGTCGAGTCCCCGCTGTGGAGTGGAGCTAAGTCAATTGTTCAAAAAACACGCATGTTACTTGAGCATTTGCCTGCTCGTTGCACCATTGGTCGCTACAGCCGAAACGCTGCCGGTGGAGCCATTGCCCGTCACCACCCCTGCACCGGTCGCGCTGGCGCCACTGCAACAGGCGTTGGCGCAGTTGACCAGTGTCTGCCCGCACCTTGCGCCGCGTATCGATGCTGCCGCGTTGGTGCGCCTGCAAGCCTTTTACCAGCAGCAGGGCGATGCCCCGCTATGGTCGGCTGACGAACGCCGGCAAGCCTTGCACAGCCAGTTGCTGATGCTGGCCGACGATGGCCTGGACCCCACCCACTATAGCTTGCCCGCGGCGGATGCCACGGCCAACGTGCTGTGCAGCGATATCGCCAACAGCCAGCAGTACCTGCAAGCCCTGCAGGATTTGCATTACGGGCGCCTGCAGCAATCGCGCTTTGAGCCTCTATGGCATTCACAGCCGCCCAGTGGCGATCCTAATGCCGAGGTACTGGCGTTCGCCGCCACCGGCCTGCAAGACATGGCCCAAGCCTTCGATCAGGCGCGGCCCAGCGCTGATTTGTATCGCAGCCTGCGCAATGCCTACGCCGGCGTGCGCCAGCAACCGCTGCCCCATTGGGACCCGGTCGCCGAGGGCGCGTTGTTGCGCCCGGGGATGAACGACCCCCGCGTGCCGGAACTGGCGCGGCGCCTGCACAGCGGTGGCTACCTGGCCCAGTTGCCCAGTGGCAACGGCAAGCAATACCAGGGCGAACTGGTCAAAGCGGTGAAAGCGTTCCAGCTCAGCCACTCGTTGCAGGCCGACGGCGTGGTCGGCGCCGGCACCGTGGCCGAACTCAATATCAGCCCGGCGGTGCGTCGTGAACAGCTGCGCATCAACCTGGAGCGCTTCCGCTGGCTGGCCCAGGACCTGGAGCCTGAAGGTGTCGTGGTCAATGTGGCCGCCGCGCAGCTGAGCGTGTATCAGAGCGGCATCCCGGTGTGGCAAACCCGCCTGCAAGTGGGCCGGGCCGAACGCCAGACGCCATTGCTCAAGTCGCGCATCACCCGGCTGACCCTCAACCCCACCTGGACCATCCCGCCGACCATCATGCGCGAGGACAAACTGCCCGCCATCCGCCTCAACCCTGAATACCTGCGCCAGCAAAACCTGCAAGTGCTCGACGCCGAAGGTCACCCATTGACCCCCGACCAAGTCGACTGGGCACGCCCCGGCAATATCCTGCTGCGCCAGCAGGCCGGCCCGCGTAATCCGCTGGGCAAGATTGTGATGCGCTTTCCCAATCCGTATTCGGTGTACCTGCATGACACCCCCAGCCAGCCCTTGTTCACCAAGGGCCCACGGGCGTTCAGTTCGGGATGCGTGCGGGTCGAGCAACCGTTGTTATTGCGCGATCTGCTCGTAACGCCCGCCGAACGCACCCGCACCGATGAGCTGCTGGCGACCGGCGAAACCCATGAATTCAGGCTGGCTACGCCGGTACCGGTGCTGTTGGGGTATTGGACGGTAGAAGTGGATCGCCAGGGCGAGTTGGTGTACGCGCCGGATATTTATGCGCGTGACCCGGTGTTGATCAAGGCCATGGGCAGCGTGTTATAGCGTCAGATGGCTTGATATGAATGTAGGAGCGAGCTTGCTCGCGAAAAACTCACAGACACCGCGTTCATTCAGGAAGCACGCGTTATCGTTGGCGTTTTTCGCGAGCAAGCTCGCTCCTACGTTCTATTCCGGCATCAGTTGCTGGCGGCATTCCAGCACCAGGCGGGCGCCGCCCAACTCACTGGTGCCGACCTCCAGCTTGAAGCCATGCAAGTTGATGATCGCCGCCACAATCGACAGGCCCAGCCCAAAGCCGCCTTGCTGATCACTCTCATCGACCCGATAGAAACGCTGGAACACCGACGCGCGCTCGGCAGCCGGAATGCCTGGCCCGGAGTCGAGCACTTCGATGCGCGTACTCCCAAGGTCGTTGACTGCTCGCAGGATCACCTTGCCATTGGGCGGGGTGAACTTGATCGAGTTACTCAGCAGGTTGGCCAGGGCTTCAAACAACAGCGCACGGTCACCAGTAATCCACGGCAGTGAGTCAGGCGCCTGCAGCACCAACTCCAGTTCGCCTTCTTCGGCCAGGGGCAGGTAGAAATCATGCAGTTCGCGTAGCAGCGGCAGCGGGTCCAGCACCAGGAAGCCTGAGCGACGCTGGTGGTCTTCCAGTTCCGAGATGCGCAGCAGCCCGCGAAAACGCGCCATCAGCGTGTCGGTTTCGGCGATGGCGTCATCGAGCTTTACCGCGTGGGCCGAGTCTTCCTCGGCTTGTTGCTTGATGCGGTAAAGCTGGGCGCGCAAGCGGGTGAGCGGGGTGCGCAGGTCGTGGGCGATGTTGTCGCACACGCCCTTGACCTCGTTCATCAGTTTTTCGATGCGGTCGAGCATGGCATTGACGATGGCGGCGAGCATGTCCAGCTCGTCGCGCCGGTTGGACAGCGGCAACCGGTGCGTCAGGTCGCCGGCGACGATGGCCTCGGCGCTGGCCTGGATCCCGCGAATGCGCCGCAACGGGCGGCGGCGCAGCAGGTGCCAGCCGGCAGCGCCAGGAATGATGGTCAAGGACAGCGCCCACAGCAGGGCGTGCCAGATAATCCGCGTTACCCCGAACAACGAGCCGTTGGCGCGTACCAACACCAGCCAGCGGCCGTCTTCGGTGTGGGTGGCCACGGCGTCGCAGCTGTCCTTGGGCAGTTTGGGGTCATCGGATTGCACGCAATTGGTCAGGGCGTAGATCTTGCCATCCAGCGGCAAGTCGGGTGGTACGGCACGGATCGGCCCGCTCAAGGGGCGAAATTGCTCATCGAACAGGCCATAGGCGTCCACGCCCTTCATGTCGAAGGTCATGCTGGTGGTCAGCGCTTCCACCAGTTCTTCGCCGTCGAAACGCTGGAAAAGATGCTGGCGCTGCAACAGGGAATGGCGCGACAAGTCGCTGAGGTAGCCTGAGACCTCGTAGTACAGCACCCCCATGAGGATGCAACTCCACGCCACGAACAACGAACTGTACAGCGCCAGCAAGCGGCTGCTGGAAGAGCGCCAGCCTTTAGAGGGGTTCAGCAATGACATAGCCCGAGCCTCGTACCGTGCGGATCAGCGGCGTGAGGCCCGGTGGGTCGATTTTCTTGCGCAGACGGCCGATGTGCACGTCGATCAGGTTGGTGCCGGGGTCGAAGTGATAACCCCAGACTTCCTCGAAAATCATCATCCGCGACAGGATCTGCCCGGTGTTGCGCATCAGGAATTCAAGCAGTTTGTATTCAGTGGGCAGCAGCGTCAGAGGCTGGTCGGCCCGGCTGGCTTCGCGGCTGATCAGGTTCAGTTCCAGGTCGGCCACGCGCAGAGCGGTTTCGAATTCCTGAACGGTGCTTTTACGCCGCAGCAGCACCTCGACACGGGCGGCCATTTCATCCGAGGCGAACGGCTTGGTCAGGTAGTCATCACCGCCGGCACGCAGGCCGCGCACGCGCTCGTCGACATCGGAGAGGGCGCTGATCATCAGGATCGGCGTAGACACCCCAATGGTGCGCAACGTGGTGACGATGGCCAGGCCATCCAGCTCGGGCAGCATGCGGTCGAGGGTGATCAGGTCGTAATCCCCACTCACGGCACGGACCAGGCCCTCGCGGCCGTTGTCCACCCAATCTACGTCCAGTCCATGGCTACTCAGCTCGGCGACAATCTCGCGGGCCGTTACGGCGTCATCCTCGATGGTCAAAATGCGGGTCATAGGATTACCTGGTGAGCGTTCACACTAGAAGTGGCGACATTTTGCCAAGAAGTTGCTGAATGTTTCCTAAATAAAACTTCATCTTCTTCAAACCGACATCGCCCTGTGGGAGCTGGCTTGCCTGCGATGGCGGCTTACCTGCTGGCATATTCGTTGGCGGTCATGCCGCTATCGCAGGCAAGCCAGCTCCCACAGGGGAGTGCATTACGCCCGCCTAATATCGCCGTTTATTGCAACCTGCATGATCTGGCTAAGTTCAATTTAAATAAATCATTGAAATTAAAGGAATTTAATTTTAATCGCCGCTGGCACGCTGCCTGCACTGTCCGTTTTGAGACTTGTAACATCATTTTTCGTGCCTGGAGCAAAACAACAATGATCACATCCTCATCCACGCTGCAAGAGTCAAGCACGCTCTCAGGGGTTTCCTGGGGGGCGATTTTCGCCGGTGCCGCTGCGGCGGCTGCACTGTCATTGATCCTGGTATTGCTGGGCTTCGGCCTGGGCTTTTCGGCGGTGTCGCCTTGGGCTGACAGCGGTATCAGCGCCAAGGGCCTTGGCATTTCCACCATTGTCTGGCTGGCGTTCACCCAGATCGTTGCGTCGGGCCTGGGCGGTTATATCGCCGGTCGTTTGCGGGTGAAGTGGGCCAATATGCACGGGGACGAGGTGTACTTTCGCGACACCGCCCATGGCTTCCTGGCGTGGGCAGTGGCCACATTGATCACGGCGATGCTGGTGGTTGGCTCGGTCAGCAGTGTGGTCAGCGGCGGCGTGAAAGCTGGCGCCAGCGTGGCATCGGGCGCCGCCAGCGGCCTCACCCAAGCTGCGGGCAGCGCGGCAAAGGGTGCCGACAGTGGTGACTTTGGTTACTACGTCGACAGCCTGTTCCGCGATGATCGCCCAGCGGCGGTCAGCGATGATGCAGCCCACGCCGTGGTCGGTCGTATCCTGACGCGTACGTTGAGCAACGACGGCCAACTGGCAGCGGAAGATCGCGCCTACCTGGCCCAACTGATCAGCCAGCGCACCAACCTTAGCCAGGCCGATGCCGAAGCCCGTATCGACAAGGTCTATGGCGACGCGCGCAAGGCCGTTGAAGACGCCAAGCTCAAAGCCAAACAAGCCGCTGACACCGCTGCGAAAGTAGCGGCCTACACCTCGCTGTGGACCTTCGTGGCCCTGCTCATCGGTGCGTTCTTCGCCAGCTTCGCCGCCACCTTCGGCGGTCGCCGCCGGGATGCCGTGGTGTATGTCGAAACTGAAAACTACGTTCGTTAATTCAAGGAGAACATGATGCGCTCATTACTGCTGTGGTTCCTCGGCGTGCCGATTCCGGTGATCATCCTGATCGCGATTTTCATGCACTAATTGGAGGAGCGAGCTTGCTCGCGAAGAACTGCTGGCGCCGCGTTCATTCAAAATGGCCGCGGCGTTCTTGCGTTTTTCGCGAGCAAGCTCGCTCCTACAGGGAAGGGGCAGGGCAACCCCCGTCAGTCGTCGAACCCAACCTGTTCGTGAATCTCATCCACCTTGAGTTCCAACCGATACGCCACCGCAATAAACAGCGCCTGGCACAGGCACAGCGTGGCGCTCAGCGAGCGGAAAGCAAACGAGGAACCTTCATTGACCAACAACACCGCATTCGCCCGCTTGGCCAGGGGCGACAGGTTGCTGTCGGTGATGATCAGGGTCTTGGCCTGGTGATGCTGCGCGATGCGCAGGCAGTGCTGGGTCTCTTTGCCGTAGGGCGTGAAGCTGATGGCTATCACCAGGTCATTGGCGCGCACGCTGCGCATCTGCTCGCGATAACTGCCGCCTAGCCCCGAGATCAGGTGGATGCGCTTGTTGGTGTGCTGCAGGTTGTAGACCAGGTAGTCGGCCACCGCAAAGGAGCGGCGCACGCCGACCACGTAGATGTTGTCGGCATTGACTACCAGGTCCACGGCTTTCTCGAAGGCAGCGTCGTCCAACTCCAGCCCCAAGCGTTCGATGCCCGACAGGGTGGCGTTGACGCACTCGCGCGCCAGGTCGCCGCCGCTGGCCTTCTGGGACTTGTTGGCGATCATGCTGCGAATGCGCTGCTGGTAGTTTTGCACCGGCGTGGTCTTGTGCGTATACGCCTCGCGAAACAGCGCCTGCATCTCACTGAACCCGCTGAAACCGAAGCGCTGGGAAAACCGCACGATGGCCGAAGGGTGCACTTCGCATTCCCGGGCGATGTCGCTGATCCGGTCGACCATGATCCGGTCACTCTGCTGACTCATGTAGCTGGCGATACGCTTGAGTTGGCGCGGCAGGCTCTCGTATTCGTCGGTGATCAGCTGCAACAGGCGTTCGGCATTGATCGGAGGGCTGGCGATAGTTTCTTCCAGGGTAGTCTCGGGATCGGTGCGGGACATGGGCAATCCTTCTGGCGTGTTCGTCTGATGCGCTGATAGGTGGCGCAAGTCTACAGGGTAGGCACAAAAAAATACCCCGGCATCGCGGCCCGCGTGGCCTGCTGAAACGATGCATGGGCGCTGGCGTGCCGCTATCCTGAGGTATTGGAAAAAATATTCCACTAAAAATAATTATGGAATAAATATTGATTGCTGCCAGCGGACGTTCTAGTCTGCTCCCACCAAGAGCGTTTGCCGTCGCCACGGCGGCACAACGCAGGCTGATAAAAATAACAGGAGCCAGCATGGGCCAGACTCGTTTTGCCAGTGGGCGTCAATTGGATCTGATTTGCCTCGGGCGCCTGGGCGTCGATCTCTATGCGCAGCAAGTCGGTGCGCGGCTTGAGGATGTGTCCAGCTTCGCCAAGTATCTGGGCGGTTCTTCCGCCAATATCGCTTTCGGCACGGCCAGGCTTGGGCTCAAGTCGGCGATGTTGAGCCGGGTGGGTGATGACCATATGGGCCGTTTCCTGGTGGAATCCCTGGCCCGTGAAGGCTGTGATGTCAGCGGCATCAAGGTCGACCCGGAGCGCCTCACCGCCCTGGTGCTGCTGGGCCTCAAGGACCGCGAAACCTTCCCTCTGGTGTTCTACCGCGAAAACTGCGCCGACATGGCCCTGCGCGCCGAAGACATCAGCGAAGCCTTTATTGCCTCCAGCAAAGCGCTGTTGATCACCGGTACGCATTTCTCCACCGACGGCGTGTACAAGGCCAGCCTCCAGGCCCTGGATTATGCGGCCAGGCACAACGTCAAGCGCGTGCTGGACATCGATTATCGCCCCGTGTTGTGGGGCCTGGCGGGCAAGGCTGATGGCGAAACCCGTTTCGTCGCCGACCAGAATGTGAGCCAGCATGTGCAGAAGATCCTGCCGCGTTTCGACCTGATCGTCGGCACCGAGGAGGAGTTCCTGATTGCCGGCGGCAGTGAAGACCTGCTCACCGCCCTGCGCACCGTGCGTGAACTGACCCCGGCCACCCTGGTGGTCAAGCTCGGCCCCCAGGGCTGCACGGTGATTCACGGCGCAATTCCGGCGCGCCTGGAAGACGGGGCCATCTATCCTGGCGTGCGGGTTGAAGTGCTCAACGTGTTGGGTGCCGGTGATGCGTTTATGTCGGGCTTCCTCAGCGGCTGGATCAATGACGCCAGCGATGAGCGTTGCAGCCAGTTGGCCAATGCCTGTGGCGGCCTGGTGGTATCGCGCCACGCCTGTGCGCCAGCGATGCCGACCCCCGCCGAACTCGATTACCTGTTCAACAGCCCCGTGCCCATCACCCGGCCGGACCAGGACGTGACCCTGCAACGCCTGCACCGTGTCACGGTGCCGCGCAAAGCCTGGAAGCAACTGTTCGTCTTTGCCTTCGACCACCGCTGGCAATTGGTGGAGCTGGCGCAAAAAGGCGGCCAGGCCCCTGAGCGTATCAGCGACATCAAGCAGTTGTTTATCCAGGCCATCGAACGCGTCGAGCGAAAACTCACCGAGCAGGGCGTCGAGGCGGATGTGGGCCTGCTCGCCGACCAACGCTTTGGCCAGGATGCACTCAACGCCGCCAGCGGTCGCGGCTGGTGGATCGCTCGCCCTGTGGAAGTGCAGAACTCGCGGCCCCTCGCGTTCGAGCACGGGCGTTCGATCGGCAGCAACCTGATTGCCTGGCCCCAGGAACAGATCATCAAGTGCCTGGTGCAATTTCACCCCGATGACGAGCCGATGCTGCGCCTGGAACAGGAAGCGCAACTCAAGGCGGTGTACGAGGCGTCGCTGGTCAGTGGCCACGAACTGCTGCTGGAAGTCATCCCGCCCAAGGATCACCCTTCGACTTACCCGGATGTGCTCTACCGCAGCCTCAAGCGCCTGTACAACCTTGGCATTTACCCGGCCTGGTGGAAGATCGAAACCCAATCGGCCGCAGAGTGGAAAAAGCTCGACGAACTGATCCAGGAGCGCGACCCCTACTGCCGTGGCGTGGTGTTGCTGGGCCTGAATGCTTCCCCCGAGTTTCTCGCCGATGGCTTCAAGCAAGCCAGCCAGAGCAGCACCTGCCGTGGCTTTGCCGTGGGCCGCACGATCTTCCACGAGCCGAGCCGGGCGTGGATGGCGGGGGAGATTGATGATGAAACGCTGATCCAGCAGGTGCAGGCGACCTTCGAACAGCTCATCAATGCCTGGCTCAGCGCCCGACGGTAAATACGATCAAATGTGGGAGCTGGCTTGCCTGCGATAGCAATCTATCAGTTGCAAATGTACTGCCTGACACACTGCTATCGCAGGCAAGCCAGCTCCCACACAAAGCAGATCCCAGTGAATTCTGAAGATAAAAACAAAAGGTGCAGCCATGCCCGCAATCCGAATTGGCATCAACCCGATCTCCTGGAGCAACGACGACCTCCCGGCCCTCGGCGGTGAGACCCCGCTGAGCACGGCCCTGAGCGAAGGCAAGGACATCGGCTACGAAGGTTTTGAACTCAACGGCAAATTCCCCAAGGATGCCAATGGCGTCGCTGACGTGCTGCGTCCTTATGAGCTGGCGCTGGTGTCCGGTTGGTACTCCAGCCGTCTGGCCCGTCGTTCGGTGGCTGAAGAAATCGAGGCGATTGCCGCCCATGTCGAACTGCTCAAACACAACGGCGCCTCGGTACTGGTATACGGCGAAGTGGCCGACTCGATCCAGGGCTCGCGTATCCGCCTGATCGAGCGCCCGCGTTTTCACAGTGAACAGGCCTGGCAGGCTTACGCCGACAAGCTTACCGAGCTGGCGCGCTTCACCTTGTCCCAGGGCGTGCGCCTGGCCTATCACCACCATATGGGCGCGTACGTCGAATCCCCCGAGGACATCGACCAGTTGATGAAACGCACGGGCCCGGAAGTCGGCTTGCTGTTCGATTCGGGCCACTGCTACATGGGCGGCGGCGAACCCATCGAGGTGCTGCGCAAGCATATCGAGCGCGTCTGCCATGTGCATTTCAAGGATGTACGCAAACCCGTGGTGCAACTGGCGCGTAACCAGATGTGGAGCTTCCCGGACTGCATCGTCAACGGCACTTTTACCGTGCCCGGCGATGGTGATATCGACTTCGCACCGTTGCTGGATGTGTTGCTCGCGGCGAACTACAAGGGCTGGCTGGTGGTGGAAGCCGAGCAGGACCCGGCCGTGGCGCCCAGCTATATCTACGCGAAGAAGGGTTACGACACCCTGCGTGCGCTTCTCAACCAGAGGACTTGAGTGATGAGCTTGTTGGTCAAAAGCAGCAAACGCGGGCAAACCATGGTGGCGTTGGAAGCCGGGCGCCTGGAATACGTGGGCTTTGCCGCGTACCGCCTGAGCCTGGGCGAAACCCTGCCGGTCAGTGCGGGCGATCAGGAACTGTGCCTGGTGCTGCTCAGCGGTCGGGTGAATATTGAAGGCGAAGGCTTCAATTGGCAGAACCTGGGGGATCGCCAGTCGGTGTTCGAAGACAAGTCACCGTTCGCAGCCTATTTGCCGCCGGGCACTGACGCCCGAGTCACGGCCCTGAGCGATGTGCAGATTGCCGTCTGCGCAGCGCCGGGTGCTACGGGTTTTGCCCCGCGCTTGATCCGCCCCGAGCAGTGCAAGCGCAGTGTGCGCGGCAAAGGCGCCAACACTCGCTACGTCTGCGACATCCTGCCCGACAGCGAGCCGGCCCATTCGCTGCTGGTGGTGGAAGTACGCACGCCGTCGGGGCATTCCTCCAGCTACCCGCCGCACAAGCACGACACCGACGACCTGCCGCACCAGAGCTTTCTGGAAGAGACCTACTACCACCAGGTCAACCCGCCTCAGGGCTTCGTGTTCCAGCGCGTGTACACCGATGATCGCAGCATCGACCAGGCCATGGCCGTGGAAAACAGTGACCTGGTGGTGGTGCCCAAGGGCTATCACCCGGTCAGCGTGCCGTATGGCTACGAGTCTTATTACCTGAACGTGATGGCCGGCCCCAAACGTGCCTGGCATTTCCATAACGACCCGCAGCACAGCTGGCTGCTGGACCTGTAAACGGTGTTGGACGGAGAACAAAAACAATGAAGTCGCCGCTACGTTTTGCCCTCAACCGCATGGTCGCCCCCAACCTGTCCCTGCCGGATTTCATCCAGTTGGCGGCGGCTCTCAACTGCGAGGCCATTGAGATCCGCAACGACCTCAAGAACCGTGAAATCGAATACGGCACACCCGCCAGCCGCGTGCGTGAATTGTGCGCAGCGCAGGGCATCAAGGTGTTGTCGATCAACGCGCTGTACCCCTTCGATGTGTGGAATGACGAACGCCGTGCCCAGGCAATCGAACTGGCCACCTACGCCCGTGAGTGCGGGGCCGAAGGCTTGGTGATGTGCCCGTTCAATCAGCCTGGCGATACGCGCAACGACGCGCAGCGCGCGGCTGGTTTGCGCACGGCCTTGAGCGAACTGGCGTTGATCCTGCGCGAGTACGGGATTCTGGGTTTTATCGAGCCCCTGGGCTTCACCGTATCCGCCCTGCGCCGCAAGCGCGTGGCAGTGGATGCAATCAAGGCCATCGGCGGCCTGGATGTATTTCGGGTGGTGCACGACACCTTTCACCATCACCTGGCCGGCGAGCATGAGTTCTTCCCGGAACTGACCGGGCTGGTGCACATCTCCGGGGTGGAAGACCGCGAGGCGCCGCTGGAGTCGATCCGCGACGGCCACCGCGTGCTGGTGGGCGAGGACGATATCCTCGGGAATGCGGCGCAGATCGACACCTTGCTGAGCACCGGCTACAGCGGCTATCTGTCGTTCGAACCGTTTGCCGAAAGCGTGCACGGGTTGGCGGATATCCGGCAGGCGTTGGGCAGCAGCATGGCGTATTTGCAAAAGCCCTTGCCATAACGCGATCAAAAATGTGGGAGCTGGCTTGCCTGCGATAGCGGTGTGTCAGGCAATACCTGTGCAACTGATAGACCGCTATCGCAGGCAAGCCAGCTTCCACAGTGGATCGGTGTTGAACATTCCAATTGCATTCATACAAGGTGCAAGTGATGACCACAACAAGATTGACCATGGCCCAGGCCCTGGTGAAGTTCCTGGACAACCAATACATCGAAGTCGACGGCGTACAGAGCAAGTTTGTCGCCGGGGTCTTCACTATTTTCGGGCATGGCAATGTGTTGGGCCTCGGTCAGGCTCTGGAGCAGGACAGCGGCGACCTGGTGGTGCATCAGGGCCGCAATGAGCAAGGCATGGCCCACGCTGCCGTCGGGTTCGCCAAGCAGCACCTGCGCCGCAAGATGTATGCGTGCACGGCCTCGGTCGGGCCGGGTGCGGCCAATATGCTCACCGCCGCAGCGACTGCCACCGCCAACCGCATCCCGTTGCTGTTGTTGCCCGGCGATGTCTATGCCAGCCGTCAGCCCGACCCGGTGTTGCAGCAGATCGAGCAGTTCCACGACCTGAGCATCAGCACCAACGATGCCTTCCGCTCCGTGAGCAAATACTGGGACCGCATCAACCGCCCCGAGCAACTGATGACCGCGGCGATCCATGCCATGCGCGTGCTGACCGACCCGGCTGAAACCGGCGCGGTGACACTGGCCTTGCCCCAGGATGTACAAGCCGAAGCCTGGGACTACCCCGACTATTTCCTGCAAAAACGCGTGCACCGCATCGACCGACGCCCGGCCACCAGCGCCATGATCGGCGACGCGCTGGCTGCGTTTCGCGGCAAGCGCAAGCCGCTGATCATTTGCGGCGGCGGGGTCAAATACTCCGGCGCCAACCAGGCACTGCAAGCCTTTGCCGAGCGTTTCGATATTCCTTTCGCGGAAACCCAGGCGGGCAAGAGCGCCGTGGTGTCCAGCCATCCGCTGAACGTCGGCGGCATCGGCGAAACCGGCTGCCTGGCGGCTAACCTGCTGGCGCCGGAGGCGGACTTGATCATCGGTGTCGGCACCCGTTATACCGACTTCACCACCTCGTCAAAATCGCTGTTCAAGCACCCCGAGGTGAAGTTTCTCAACCTCAATATCAGCCCCTGCGATGCGTTGAAGCTGGACGGCGTGCAAGTGCTGGCCGATGCAAAAGTCGCCCTTGAAGCACTGGCCGATGCCCTGGGCGATTACCGTTCGGGCTGGGGCGAGCAGATCGCCGACGCCAAGGCGCAATTCGACGCTGAAGTGGACCGCGTGCATCAGGTGCACTATCAGGGCGATGAGTTTGTCCCCGAAGTCGACGACCACCTGGACCGTGCCGTGCTGCGGGAATTCATCGAGCTGACCGGTTCGTGCCTGACCCAGAGCGCTGTGCTCGGCGTGCTCAATGCACGCCTGGCCGATGACGCAATCATCGTGGCCGCCGCTGGCAGCCTGCCCGGCGATTTGCAGCGTGCCTGGCGCAGCAAGGGCGTCAACACCTACCACGTCGAGTATGGCTATTCATGCATGGGCTACGAGATCAATGCCGCCCTGGGCGTGAAGCTGGCCGAGCCGAGCAAGGAGGTGTACGCCCTGGTCGGCGATGGCTCCTACATGATGCTGCACTCGGAGCTGGCCACTTCGATCCAGGAGCGCCGCAAGATCAACGTGGTGTTGTTGGACAACATGGCGTTCGGTTGCATCAACAACCTGCAGATTGGCAATGGCATGGACAGCTTCGGCACCGAGTTCCGCTACCGCAACCCCGAGAGCGGCAAGCTCGACGGTGGCCTGGTGCCGGTGGACTTCGCCATGAGCGCAGCGGCCTACGGTTGCAAGACCTACAAGGTCAGCACGCTGGAACAGCTGGAAGCGGCGTTGGCCGATGCCCGCACGCAAAGCGTCTCCACGCTGATCGATATCAAGGTGCTGCCCAAGACCATGATCCACGGCTACCTGTCGTGGTGGCGGGTGGGTGTGGCGCAAGTGTCCACCAGTGAACGTACGAATGCAGCGGCAAAAAAACTCAATGAACACCTGGCCCAGGCCCGGCAGTACTAACAACAAGAGGAGTGTTTGCATGTCTTTGAAACTTGGAGTGATTGGTACGGGCGCCATTGGCCGGGACCATATTCGTCGTTGCAGCCAGGCCTTGCTCAACAGCCAGGTGGTGGCCGTCACCGATATCAACCTTGAGCAGGCGGCCCAGGTGGTGGCGGACTTGAAGCTGGACGCCGAGGTGTACTCGGACGGCCATGCGTTGATCAACGCGCCAGAGGTCGAAGCGGTACTGGTGACGTCCTGGGGGCCGAGCCACGAAGAGTTTGTGCTGGCCGCGATTGCTGCCGGCAAACCGGTGTTCTGTGAAAAACCGCTGGCGGTGACGGCCCAGGGCTGCCGCAACATTGTCGAGGCCGAAGTGGCACACGGTAAGCGCCTGGTCCAGGTGGGTTTCATGCGCCCGTACGACCAAGGCTATCGTGCCCTCAAGTCTGTGATCGACAGTGGCCAGATCGGCGAGCCGTTAATGCTGCACTGCGCGCACCGTAACCCCACGGTGGGCGAGAACTACAACACCGGCATGGCGATCACCGACACCCTGATCCATGAGCTGGACGTGCTGCGTTGGCTGCTCAACGACGACTACGTGTCCGTGCAGGTGGTGTTCCCGCGCAAGACCAGCAAGGCGCTGGCGCACCTGCGCGACCCGCAGATCGTGCTGCTGGAAACTGCCAAAGGCACGCGTATCGACGTTGAAGTGTTTGTGAACTGCCAATACGGCTACGACATCCAGTGTGAAGTGGTGGGGGAGAGCGGTATCGCCAGGTTGCCGGAACCATCTCAGGTGCAACTGCGCAGCGACGCGAAGCTGTCCAACGCGATCCTGATGGATTGGAAGGATAGGTTTATCGGTGCTTATGACGTGGAGTTGCAGGCATTTATCGACAGCGCGCTGGCCGGGCAGGTCGGCGGGCCGTCGGCCTGGGATGGGTTTGCGGCGGCGGTGGCGGCGGATGCGTGTATTGAAGCCCAGGGCAGTGGGCAGATTGTGAAAGTCAGCCTGCCGGATCGCCCACACTTCTACGGCTAACTCACTGAAGAAATGTGGTTAACACTGTGGGAGCTGGCTTGCCTGCGATAGCGGTCTATCAGTGGCAGATTCAGTGCCTGACACACTGCTATCGCAGGCAAGCCAGCTCCCACAGTTGCTTGGGTTCCCAAATCAATTCTGGAGTTGAGCATGCGAATCGGACTAGTGGGCTACGGCCACGGTGGGCGCTTTTTTCATGCGCCGTTGATCGCCACCCTGCCTGGCGCCACCTTTGTCGGCGTGGTGACGCGTTCACCCGAACGTCGCAAGCAACTGAGTACTGATCTTCCGGGTGTCAAAGCCTTCGACTCCATCGGCCAGATCGTCGAAGCCGGCGTCGATGCCCTGGTGATTTCCACCACCCTCAAAGGTCGCCCGGCCCTGGTGCTGGAAGCCATCGAGCACGGGGTAGCGGTGGTCAGCGATAAACCCTTTGCCGCCAACGCCGAACAAGCCCAGGCCCTGATTACCGCTGCCGAGCGCCAGGGCTCGCTGCTCAGCGTCTACCAGAATCGGCGCTGGGATTCGGATTACCTGACCCTGCGCAAACTGATCGACGCTGGCGCCCTGGGCACCATCACCCGCTTTGAATCCCGCGTGGAACGTTACAGTCCGCAGGCCGTGGGCAATGCCAGCGGTGGAGGATGGCTGCGTGACCTGGGCAGCCATCTGGTGGACCAGGCGTTGCAACTGTTCGGCCCGGTGGAGCGGGTGTTCGCTCAATTGCACTACACACCAGAACATCCCACGGTGGACCACGGCTTCTTTGTCTCCCTCACCCATGCCAATGGCGTGATTTCGCACCTGTGGGGCAACGCGTTGCAGAACAGCCAGGCACCGCGATTTCGCGTCAGTGGCAGCCTGGGCTGCTACACCGTCGACGGATTGGATGGCCAGGAAGAAGCGCTGCTGGCCGGCAAGTCACCGAAAACCGAAGGTGAACACTGGGGCGCCGAGGAACATCGACGCTGGGGCTGGTTTGAGCAAGGGCCGGAGCGTGAGCGGGTGCCGTCGGAGAAGGGCTGCTGGCCCCAATTCTATCGGCAGTTGCAAGCGGCCGTGGTGGGGCAGGGACCGCTACCGGTCAATGCCTATGACGCCCTGGAAACCACCCGTATATTGGACGCCGCGCGCCTGAGTGCCGAGCGCCAGCAGGTGGTTTCGACGAAAATAGAATAAAATTCTAAAACAGGTTGATATGGAAATTATTTTCTAATACAGTCTTTTCCAGGTTGCATAAAGTACGTCCCGGAACCTACGGGCGACTCAACAAAAACAAGATCAAAAACAACCAGGTACCGTCAGATGAAAATCTTCAACGCTGTACTGCGAGTTTTACGCCCCTTCCAAGCGCCACGCGGACTGCCCCGCGCTCGGCCGTTCTACTTCTCCTTCCTGAATGTGCTGTGCGTCGAAAACCAGGGCGCGCTGGTGTGCTGCATTCCAGGTGCGCCGGTGGTGCGACTGACAGCCGAGTCCTGATCAACGCAACGTCGAAAAAAAACCAACAAGAAAGTGGAGACAGACCGTTCATGAAGACCCCGATCCGTTTTACCGCCCTGGCCTTTTCCATGCTACTGGCCAGTGGTGTGGCCGGCGCCGCCGATCTCAAGGTGGGCGTGACGATGTCCGCGTTCGATGACACCTTCCTCACTTACCTGCGCGAGGACATGGACAAGCAAGCCAAGTCCTATCCAAAAGGCGATGGCGTGCAACTGCAGTTCGAAGATGCCCGCGCCGATGTGGTCAAGCAGTTGAGCCAGGTCGAGAACTTCATCAGCCAGAAGGTCGACGCGATTATCGTCAACCCGGTCGATACCGCGTCGACCAAGAACATCATCAGTGCCGCCACAAAGGCGGGTATCCCGCTGGTGTTCGTCAACCGCCGCCCCGACCAGAAAGACCTGCCCAAGGACGTGGTGGCCGTGACCTCCGATGACGTCGAGGCCGGCCGCCTGCAAATGCAATACATCGCCGAAAAACTTGGCGGCAAGGGCAAGGTCGTGATCCTTTTGGGTGACCTGGCGAACAACTCCACCACCAACCGCACCAAGGGCGTGAAGGAAGTGCTGGCCAAGTACCCGGACATCAAGATCGAGCAGGAACAGACCGGCATTTGGTTGCGTGACAGGGGCATGACCCTGGTCAACGACTGGCTGACCCAGGGCCGGGAGTTCAATGCGGTGCTGGCCAACAACGATGAGATGGCGATCGGGGCGTCCATGGCCCTGAGATCGGCCGGCAAGGAAAAAGGCAGCGTGTTGATTGCCGGTGTCGACGGCACGCCCGATGGCTTGAACGCGATCACCAAGGGCGACATGACCGTGTCGGCCTTCCAGGACGCCAAGGGCCAGGCGGTAGGTTCGGTAGAGGCAGCGCGCAAGATGGCCAAGAAGGAGCCGGTCGAGCAGAACGTGGTGATCCCGTTCCAGTTGATCACCCCGGACAACGTCAAAGACTTCAAGTAGCCCCGACATAACAACAAAAGCTGGCAGGGCGGTCACGGCCGCCCTGCAGATGGAGTACCTCCCTATGCTTGCTCAAGCCGCCACGTCTCAGCCCGCCGCCCACCCGGCGCTGGCGCTGGACGAACCCTACCTGCTGGAAATCCTCAACATCAGCAAAGGCTTTCCCGGTGTCGTGGCCCTGGACGATGTGCAACTGCGGGTGCGCCCCGGCACGGTGCTGGCGTTGATGGGCGAGAACGGTGCGGGCAAGTCGACGCTGATGAAGATCATCGCCGGCATCTACCAGCCCGACGCCGGCGAAATTCGCCTGCGTGGCAAGCCGATCACCTTTGAAACGCCGCTGGCCGCGCAAAAGGCCGGGATCGCGATGATCCACCAGGAACTCAACCTGATGCCCCATATGAGCATCGCCGAGAACATCTGGATAGGCCGCGAACAGCTCAACAGCCTGCACATGGTCAACCACCGCGAAATGCACCGCTGCACCGCCGAGTTGCTGGCGCGCCTGCGCATCAACCTCGACCCCGAAGAACAGGTCGGCAACCTGAGCATTGCCGAACGGCAGATGGTCGAGATTGCCAAGGCAGTGTCCTACGACTCCGACATCCTGATCATGGATGAACCCACCTCGGCCATTACCGACAAGGAAGTGGCCCACCTGTTTTCGATCATTGCCGACCTCAAGTCCCAGGGCAAAGGCATCGTCTATATCACCCACAAGATGAACGAAGTGTTCGCCATCGCCGATGAAGTGGCGGTGTTCCGCGACGGTCAATACATCGGCTTGCAACGGGCCGACAGCATGAACAGCGACAGCCTCATCTCGATGATGGTCGGGCGTGAATTGAGCCAGCTGTTCCCGGTGCGCGAAACGCCTATTGGTGAGCTGTTACTGTCGGTGCGCGACCTGAGCCTGGACGGCGTGTTCAAGGACGTATCGTTCGACCTGCACGCCGGGGAGATCCTCGGTATCGCCGGGCTGATGGGCTCCGGGCGCACCAATGTGGCGGAAACCATTTTTGGCATCACCCCAAGTTCCAGCGGGCAAATCACCCTGGACGGCAAGGCGGTGCGCATTACCGACCCGCATATGGCCATTGAGAAAGGCTTTGCGCTGTTGACCGAGGACCGCAAGCTCAGCGGCCTGTTCCCGTGCCTGTCAGTGCTGGAGAACATGGAGATGGCGGTGCTGCCGCACTATTCGGGCAACGGTTTTATCCAGCAGAAAGCCTTGCGTGCCCTGTGTGAAGACATGTGCAAGAAACTGCGGGTGAAAACCCCGTCCCTGGAGCAATGCATCGACACCTTGTCCGGTGGCAACCAGCAAAAGGCCTTGCTGGCGCGCTGGCTGATGACCAACCCACGCTTGCTGATCCTCGATGAGCCGACGCGTGGTATCGATGTGGGCGCCAAGGCTGAGATCTATCGCTTGATCGCCTTCCTCGCCAGCGAGGGCATGGCGGTGATCATGATTTCTTCCGAACTGCCCGAAGTGCTCGGCATGAGCGACCGGGTGATGGTAATGCACGAAGGTGAACTGATGGGCACCCTGGATCGCGCCGAGGCGACCCAGGAAAAAGTCATGCAGTTGGCTTCCGGGATGACCGCAGTCCACTGATCTACAGAATAAGAAGGTGATGGGTTATGAACGCAATAACAGACAACAAGCCGGCAACCGCACCGGTCAAGAACCGTCGACGCATGCCCACCGAGCTGAGTATCTTCCTGGTGCTGATCGGTATCGGCCTGGTGTTTGAACTGTTTGGCTGGATCGTGCGCGACCAGAGCTTTCTGATGAACTCCCAGCGCCTGGTGCTGATGATTCTGCAGGTGTCGATCATCGGCCTGCTGGCCATCGGTGTGACCCAGGTGATCATCACCACGGGCATCGACTTGTCGTCCGGCTCGGTGCTGGCCTTGTCAGCGATGATCGCCGCCAGCCTGGCGCAGACCTCCGACTTTTCCCGGGCGGTGTTTCCGTCCCTCACCGACTTGCCGGTGTGGATCCCGGTGGCGATGGGTTTGGGCGTGGGGCTTTTAGCGGGCGCGATCAACGGGAGCATTATTGCGGTCACCGGCATTCCGCCGTTTATCGCAACCCTGGGCATGATGGTCTCGGCCCGTGGCCTGGCGCGCTATTACACCGAAGGTCAGCCGGTGAGCATGCTCTCGGACTCCTACACGGCGATCGGCCATGGCGCGATGCCGGTGATTATCTTCCTGGTGGTGGCGGTGATCTTCCACATTGCCCTGCGTTACACCAAGTATGGCAAGTACACCTATGCCATCGGCGGCAACATGCAAGCGGCGCGCACTTCGGGGATCAACGTCAAGCGTCACCTGATCATCGTCTATAGCATCGCCGGTCTCCTGGCGGGCCTGGCCGGCGTGGTGGCCTCGGCACGTGCAGCGACGGGGCAGGCCGGCATGGGCATGTCTTACGAGCTGGACGCGATTGCCGCCGCAGTGATCGGCGGTACCAGCCTGGCCGGTGGAGTAGGGCGCATCACCGGCACGGTGATCGGCGCGCTGATCCTCGGCGTCATGGCCAGCGGGTTTACCTTTGTCGGGGTGGATGCGTATATCCAGGACATCATCAAGGGCCTGATCATTGTGGTGGCGGTGGTGATCGATCAATACCGCAACAAGCGCAAGCTCAAGCGCTGAGTACCTAACCCTGTAGGAGCGAGCTTGCTCGCGAAAGCTGCAAAGATAACGCGGGCTATCTGATTGAGCGCGGTGTCCTTGAGTGCTTCGCGAGCAAGCTAGCTCCTACAACCGTTTGTCTTCTATATAGCTCCACAACACTGAATTTCTTGCTATAAACGCACTCCGATGACCGTTCGCCAAGCCCGTCCTGGTGCTTTTGGGGGTTGATCGGGAAAAAATGCCTGTCTTTTCAGTTGCTGCGCCCTCAAGTCGGCCTTAGACTGCCGCCCCTCGTAAATTGAGTGCCGGGTGGCGCTTGGAATGGATGGCGCCCTTCCGAGACCTGCACAGGTCGGCCGGAACGCTCCCTAATTCGCCTTAATGCACGTATTTTTTATAGAGAAATCAATGACAAAGGAAAAGTTGCTGGCCATGCCGGCGGATGACTACATGAATGCCGAACAGCACGCTTTTTTCGAGAAGTTGCTGCAAGACATGAAGGTGGAGCACCACGAGCGCATTGAGCAGAACCGTATCGCCATTGAGAGCCTGGACACCCCGGCCGACCCGGCTGACGCGGCTTCTGTCGAAGAAGAGCGCACCTGGCTGGTAAACGCCATTGACCGCGACCAGCGCATGCTGCCGCAACTTGAGCGTGCTCTGGAACGCATCAAGGAAGATTCCTTTGGCTGGTGTGACGACAGCGGCGAGCCTATCGGCCTCAAGCGCCTGCTGATCAGTCCTACCACCAAGTACTGCATCGAAGCGCAAGAGCGCCACGAGCAGATCGACAAGCACCAGCGTCAAGCCTGATGCGGTGAAGGGGGCGGCTCTCTAGCTGGCCGCCCTGGATCGGCATTGTTGCTGTTTATGCAATGAAGCTATTCCGTGGATAGCTTTTTCCAACTGGAATAAAGCCGTAGCATGGCCAACATTGTTAGCCAGCTAACTAATGCTGCGGAGAAGCTCCATGCAAAACAAAGTCGATGTGGCCGTAATGATCGGCAGTGGCGTACCCCAAACCCTGCGAGCCCTGGGCCAGCGAGCTTGCTGGGTGGTGTTGCTCAACGGTGAGCAGCGCGGCACTGCATTCGCCAGCCGGGACGAGGCGCAGGAATGCCAGGCTGCCTGGCAAGCGCTATTGCGCAGGGAAGCGTCAGACAGCCTGCATTGATCAAGCGCGGGGAGGCTCATGCAGCAGCGCATTGAGGTCATCCACTGCGGGAGCCCATTCTGCGTCGACCTGCAATTGTTCCCTGAGGAAGTTCGCCTGCTGTTCGCTCCAGAATGGCGCGTCGATGAGTTTTACATCATCGGGCAGTCGATGTTCGGCGGTAAAACGTTCGATGGCTTCCTGGCTGGAATCCAGCCCCAGTTGTTCGAACAGGGTTTCAAGGGTTGGGGTGGTGGTGTCCATAGCGTTCTCCATGCGGGCTTATCGTCATGCATGTGAGGGGCAGGGCACGCCAGAGTTCTATCGGATTGTCAGGTATTGAGCGCGCCGCAATCCACGGCGGTTTTCAGTGCCTTGGCCGCCTCTTTGCCAGCCACGGCCGCTGCGTCGGCGGTTTTGAACCAGCGGTCTTTCTCCACCTGGTGCGCGGTGACCTTGTTCAGCGGTGGTTTTGCTCGCATGATGATGACCGCTTGAAACTCACCGTCTACTTCCCTCGCATCGCCGTGGATAATAAATTCGCCAATATCAAATTCCGTCACGTATGGCTTTCCCTTCAAGGTAACTGCGTTGATGAAACCTGACCCGCGGGGGGCAAACTTCCATGGACAGGCCAGTATGGCAGTTGTTGAGGGGCAGTGGCGCGGTAAAGTCATCCAGGCGACGAAACGATCCCGCCGCCTGAGGCGTATAGCTTGGCTTCAAGGGACTTGGCCAGTTCGCAGGCTTTGATGTGATCGCTGCGAAACCCCTTGATCTTGCCGCTGGGCACTTCAAGAATATGAAAAAAGTTCTTTCCTGCGGGTACAACTTGGTAAAGCACCGAATTGGAGTACCCATTCAGGTTCAGCAGGCAGTAGTATTGCTGTTCGTCGGGACATGGTGAACGAGTGTGGAAAGACGTAGCGTCGTGTTGACGTCGTTGCATGCTCAGCTCCTGTCGATCGATCCTGATAGCTTGTCTGCGTTGTTTCGGGTGGTTTTCACCCTGGTTGCTGTTCTAGTATTGTCGTCGGTAGTTCGTGACTGGTTCCATGCCCAGATGTTTTTTTGTGTTGGGGTGTCGGAAAACTGCATTTTTAATTGGGTTATTCTCTGAAGTCGGCAGACCCGTATTCTCGGGTCGTTGAACCTGTGATTTGCTGTATCGCGGTTGACTTCCCATGAGGTCCGCCGTTGAGGTTTGTACTAGCCTTACGAGTTCTCTTCAGTTTTTTAATGACTCTGTATCGTGTCGTAACGGCCATTTTTTGTGCTGTTCGCTTTGGCGGTCAGTGCTTTTTTGATGTGGGGGCGTTTCCTTGGCAGTCAGTAATCTGGATATGCACGCGTTATTCGTGCTGGGTGATTTGCGCGCAAAGTTGGTCAAGCAGTTTCAATCTCGGTTTGTCTATGTCACTGAACAGACGCCGGAAGGTATTTATATCGCCGAAATCGATACCGAAACGGCGCTGGTCGTGGACGACAAGCCACGTCTGGAACTCAAAGTAGGTGACCATTTTCGCGCAGCGGTATTACCCAGCCGCGAAGGTGGCAAGTTCGAATTGAGGTTTCGCGATATCAAGTTGACCGTCTACGGCCTCGGCGACTATGCCTTTGTGTCGTCGAACGAAGGCCAGGGTATTGTGTTCAAGGAAGGCCACAGCGTAATGCTGGTATTCGCCGCCCATGAGCAATTGCAGGAAGGGTTGACCAAGACCCTGAAGGCCGTGACTGGCAAAGCCGCCAAATGGCGCAAGGGTGAACTGGTGACCTTCAAGGCCAGCGAGTAGGCGATAAATACGCTGTGCATCTTTGTCTTTTGGAACCTCTACTACAGTTGAGTTGACTTAACTATTCAGAGGCTTCGCGCATTCGCAGCAAAGCCGTTCGCCATGACTGCGAAAACGCGAGGTGCACAGGCATGAAAGGATTGAAGTCACTGCTGGCGGCGGGCCTGACGACCCTGAGTCTGTCATTGCCGGTATCGGCTGCCCAGGCACCGGTGCATTTTGCCGACCTGAACTGGGAAAGCGGCAGCCTGATCACTGAAGTACTGCGTTTTATCGTCGAGAAGGGCTATGACCTGCCCACTGACACCTTGCCTGGTACCACCATTACCCTGGAAACCGCCCTGGCCAAGAATGACATCCAGGTGATCGGCGAGGAATGGGCAGGCCGCAGCCCGGTGTGGGTGAAGGCTGAAGCCGAAGGCAAGGTGGCGGGCCTGGGCGATATCGTCAAAGGTGCGACCGAAGGCTGGTGGGTGCCGGAATACGTGGTCAAGGGTGACCCCTCCAAAGGGCTAAAACCCCTGGCTCCAGATCTGAAAAGCGTGCAGGACCTGGCGCGCTACAAGGACGTGTTCAAGGACCCTGAATCTCCGGGCAAGGGGCGTTTTCTGAACAGCCCCATTGGCTGGACCTCCGAAGTGGTCAACAAACAGAAGCTCAAGGCTTATGGCCTGGACGACAGCTATGTGAACTTCCGCAGCGGTTCGGGGGCGGCGCTGGATGCGGAGATTGCCTCGTCGATTCGCCGGGGCAAGCCCGTGCTGTTCTATTACTGGTCGCCGACCCCGTTGATGGGGCGCTATAAATTGATCCAGCTGGAAGAACCGCCATTTGATGCAGATGCGTGGAAGACCCTGACAGACGCAGACAATCCGAACCCGAAGCCGACACGCTCATTGGCTTCCAAGCTGAGCATTGGCGTGTCGACGCCGTTCCAGCAGGAACATCCACAGATTGCCCAGTTCTTCGAGAAGGTCGAGTTTCCCATCGAGCCGCTTAACAAAGCCTTGGCGACGATGAGCGAGCACCACACGGCGCCTCGGGAGGTGGCCCAGGCGTTTCTCAAGGAACATCCGCAGGTGTGGAAGGCCTGGTTGACGGAAGATGTGGCGCAGAAGGTCGAGGCGAGCCTCCAGTAACCGGCGGTCTTTGTATCGAGTGAAGATCAAGATGTGGGAGCTGGCTTGCCTGCGATGACTGAGTGTCAGACAACATATTTTTATGCTGACCCACCGCTATCGCAGGCAAGCCAGCTCCCACATTCAATTGCATTTCAAGTCAACGGTCGTTGCAGCGTTAGAACTTGGTCTGTACGGCCAGCTCAAAGGTCCTCGGTGATCCCAGATAATACGCCGGCGACACATGGGCAAACTCGGCATACACCTCGTTAGTCAGGTTGCGTACGCGCCCGGTTATCGAGGTATGCGCATCCACCTTATAGCGCAGGAAGGTGCCGAACAGCGTATAGGCCGGTACGGTCTGGGTGTTGGCATTGTCGGCATACACCTGAGCGACATAGCGCGCATCCACCCCGCCTTGCCAATCCTCGGCAAAGTCATAGGTCAACCACAGGTTGCCCACGCGCTTGGGCACGTTGGTTGGCGTATTGCCCTTGCGCGACACCACGGCGCCGCTGGCGATTTTCTCGTTGAACTCATCGTACTGCGCGTCCACCCAGGCGAAGTTGCCTTCGGCCAATAGCCTCGGCGTGATGCGCAACGAACTGGCCAGTTCGATGCCCTTGGACGACTGCGCGCCCACCGGGATGCTGCTGGTCGGGTCCAGCGGGTCGGTGACGGCGAAGTCCTTGCGTTCGATCCTGTACGCGGCGACCGTGGCGGAACCGCGGCCTTCCAGGTAATCGAACTTGCTGCCGATTTCCCATTGCTTGCCGGTGGACACGTCGAACACCTGGGTAGTGGTGTTGGGCTGTTCGACGGCGGTGCTGTATTGCACATAGACGTTGGCGGAGGGCATGAACTGATAGGTCAGGCCCACCCGGCCCGTTACCGGCTCCCAACTGCGCTTGAAGTGTCGCGGGTTGGTGGCGGTGATCATACGATGGTTGGTCACGTCCAGATCAATGGCGTCATAGCGCAGGCCGGTCAGCAGCGAGAGCTTATCCGTCAGTCCCAGACGGTTTTCCACGAACAGTGCTTTGGTCGTCACCTGGTTGGTCTTGTCCTTGACGAAACCTGGCCGGGTACCGGGAATATCATAGAAGTGCCCCGGGTCGTAGTGGTTTGGGTCTACGGTACTTTTGCCCGGCACGTTCAACGGGCTGTTAGTGGTGCTGTTGATCTTGTACTCAAAACCGCCGGACCAGGTGGTAGCGAGGCCGAAGACGCTCGTGTCATGGCGCAGTTCGAACTGGTTGCCGTCCTGCTCGCCCTGATGCCGCACCTGATAGGCCGTCGAGCGGTTCACCGCGCTGTTGTCGGCGTTGTATTGGTAGGTCTCCAGGTTGCGGTAGTCGCGCTGGCTGTCGAGGTGGTAGAGGGTATTTTTCAGTGTGGTGCTGTCGTTGATCCGGTAGCCGATGATCGAGCGTGCCCAGATCGTGCGTTGCTCATAACGGCCGTCGGCTACGTTGTAGTTATTGAAGCGGTTGTGCTTGTCGATCTTCAGCTCACCGGCCTTGGGGTTGAGCACCGGCGTGCCCCAATACGGGCTGTCTTCATGTTCGTCCTGATACTCCAGGGCCAGGGTGTGGGACAGGTTCGGGGTGAGGTCGCTGAGCAGGGAAAACGCCACGCTCCAGGCATCGCGCTGGTCGCGGTCGATGTAGCTGTGATTGGTGTTGCGGCTCACATCCAGGCGGGCGTAGTGCTGCACCTCGGTGCCGGGTTCGGTCAGCGCATGGTTGAGGCCGAACGCCATACCGGCGGTGTCGTAGCTGCCATAGTTCAGCTGGCCTTCGATGGCCTGTTCCTCGCGGCTTGCCAGCTTGGTCACGTAGTTCAGCGAGCCACCCACTGAGCCTGCGCCGTTAATCAAGGAGGAGGGGCCGCCTACCAGTTCGACGCGGTCATAGATCCACGCATCCACCGGCCGCGCCAGGCCCGTGGCGACATTGATGCCGTTGAACATCTGGGTGATCTGGCTGCTGGTAAACCCTCGGTACGAGACAAAGCCGCCAAAACCGGGCGGGGCGCTGGCGTTGACGCCGGGCAGGGTATTGGCCGCATCGCGGAAGGTCTTGGCGCCGTGGCGCTCGATATCGTTGCGGTTAGCAATGGCCACCGACGCCGGGGTTTCCCGCACGCTCAGGCCAAGGCGCGAGGCCATGCCGCTGGATTGGTCCAGGGCCAGCCCAGGCTCGGCACTTTGCTCGCCGTCAATGGTGGTTGGCGCCAACTCAAGGGCCGAGGCGCAAACAGGCAGGCAGCCGAACAGGCCCGCCAACAGGGGTAAATGTTTCATGGTTGAATCCTGAAAACTTGGCTCGAAAACAACGCACTGCTCCCCGTACTCCTTACGGAAACGAAGCGGTGCAGATCAGAACGCGCAGGGATCAGGCGAAGGCAGGTGGCGCGCGCGGATTAGCCGCAGGCCAGGTGAAGCGGGCGGGAATGTCGGCGGCGAGCACCACCGCTGCGGGTGGCGCATGGGGTTGCGGCAGGACTGCCACATTCAGGTGGGAGTTGAGCGCCGGGCCCATGCCGCCGGTAGAACACAGCGGGCAACCAAACGCCTTCGACAGCGTTGGCAGGCTCTCATCCGTAGAATTGCTGGGCAGGGGCGCCTGGGTACGTGGGTCCACCGTACAGAACTGGCCGCTGATGCCGTTGAGCTGCATCCCCACCATCTGCCCATGACCAATGCTGCAGGCGAACACATTGAACAGGACGCAGCAGTAGAGCGTCCAGGCAATGAGTGAGCGGTCGGCACGGGCGAGTTTCATGGGGCAGCACTTTATCATCAGCGACCGACGAAATGCCTGCAAAAAAACTCAGGGCGGCTATCCTCATTCGCACATTTTTGTGGAGCGCCGACCATGAGCTTTGTGATTGCGCGATGGATCGTCGGGGTATTTACCTTCATCAGCATGGTGCATCTGTATTGGGCTGCGGGTGGCAAGCTCGGCAGCCTGGCCGCTATCCCGCAACTGCCCGGAGAGTTTGCCAGCGGGCCGCGACCGGCGTTCAAACCGTCGGCGCTGGGTACTTTTCTGGTGGCGATGGGGCTGGTGGCGATTGCCTTGCTCGTGTGTCTGCGCGCCGGGCTGTATTTCTCGCCGGTGTCCCACGGGGCGTTGCAGTGGGGTATCAGCGCGATTGCCGTGCTGATGTTTGCCCGAGCGATTGGGGATTCGGAGCTGGTGGGGTTTTTCAAGAAGGTCGGCGGGTCGAGGTTTGCTCGCCTGGATACCTATTTCTATTCGCCGTTGTGCCTGGTGTTGGGCGCCGGCTTGCTGGTGGTGGCGTGGAGCTGAGCCTGAGCCCACAGATACCTGGCTGACACCGCGCAATCCAAATGTGGGGGCTGGCTTGCCTGCGATGCAGACACCTCGGTCTACCAGCCAAAACGGGTTGATCCCTTCGCAGGCAAGCCAGCTCCCACCTTCAACCACGCTCGACAGGTAAGCCCGAGCGCCACCAAGCCCCTGTGGCCGCCATTTGATTCACCTCCAAGTATTTCCCAGACAAAAACACACCCCCCGGTTTTATAGCGCTTGACCTTCCCAGTATGGCAAGCCGGATAAAAACCCCACGTGTCGGTTTGTCTTGAAAATTCCAAGGAGGGTGAACGATGTACACCAAACCAGTAAGCCTCATTACCGGGGCGTTGGCCGTAGCATTGATGCTCGGCGGATGCTCGGACAATGCGCCGCCAGCTGCAGCAGCCAAGGCACCCGGCGTGCCGGTCGCCCAGGTGGTGGCGCGTGCGGTGACGCCGTTTGTGGAGTACACCGGTTCGTTGACCGCCATCGACCAGGTTCAATTGCGACCGCGAGTCAGTGGCTATCTGCAAAGTGTCAGCGTGCCCGAAGGGCAGTTCGTGGCCAAGGGCAGTCCACTGTTTGTGATCGATCCGCGTATGTTCCAGGCGGCAGTGAACGCAGCCAAGGCACGTCTGCGCGAGGCCGAGGCCAATGCGTTGCTGGCCCAGGCCGAGCATGGCCGTGCCGAGCAGTTATATGCCAAGAAGGTGGTGGCACGTGATCGTCTCGACACCGCCGTTGCTTCGTTGAACGCCGGCAGAGCGCAGGTGGAGGCCGCCAGGGCTGCGTTGGATACAGCCCAACTGGACCTGAGTTACACCCGCGTCACCGCACCTATCAGCGGGCGTATCGACCGCGCCCTGGTGACGGAAGGCAACTATGTCACCCGTGGGGAAACACCCCTGACCACGATTGTCTCCATCGACCCCTTGCATGTGTATTTCGATGTGGACGAACGCACTTACCTGCATTCGCTGGCGGCGACGCGGCAGCACGCAGGGTCCAAGGGCGAGCAAGCTGCCAAGGTCATGGTGGCGATGCTCAATGACACCACCTATGCACGGGCAGGGCGCGTGGACTTCCTGGCCAACTCGGCCGACCGCAAGACCGGCACGGTGCGCGTGCGTGCGGTGGTGGAGAACCCGGATGGGCGCTTGACGCCGGGGCTGTTCGCCAAGGTCAAGCTGGATACCGGCTCGGCGCAACCCCGGGTGTTGATTGCCGACCATTCCATCGGCACCGACCAGGGCCGCCGTTATGTGCTGGTTGTCGGTGAGGGCGACAAGACCGAGTACCGCCCGGTGGAACTGGGCCCGGTGGTCGACGGCCTGCGGGTCATCGAACAGGGCCTGCAACCGGGCGAGCGCATTGTCGTCAAAGGCCTGGTGCGCCCCGGCATGCAGGTAACACCACTGGCTGCCAGCATCGAGGGCAAGCCGCTTGAAGCACCGCTGGCGGTGGGGGGCGTGCAATGAGCTTCCCACGCTTTTTCATTGACCGACCGATCTTCGCCATTGTCCTGTCGGTGTTGATGATGATCGGCGGCATCGTGGCCTTCTTCCATCTACCGTTGAGCGAATATCCCGCCGTCACGCCGCCCACGGTGCAAGTGACGGCGTCGTATCCGGGGGCCAACCCGCAGGTGATTGCCGAGACGGTGGCGGCGCCGCTGGAACAGGTAATCACCGGGGTTGAGGGCATGCTTTACATGACCTCGCAGTCGGCCACCGATGGCCGCATGATCCTGACCGCAACGTTCGCCCAGGGCACCAATGCGGACATGGCCCAGATCCAGGTGCAGAACCGTGTGTCGCGGGCTTTGCCGCGCTTGCCCGAAGAGGTGCAGCGCCTGGGCGTGGTCACGCAGAAAACCTCGCCGGACATCCTCATGGTGGTCCACCTGCTGTCCCCCGACCAACGTTATGACCCGCTCTACATCTCCAACTATGCCTACCTGCAGGTGCGCGATGAGTTGTCGCGCCTGCCGGGGATCAACGATGTGCTGGTGTGGGGCGCGGGTGAATACAGCATGCGCCTGTGGCTCGACCCGGACCTGATCGCCGCCCGTGGCTTGACCGCCGGCGATGTCATCACCGCCGTGCGCGAGCAGAACGTGCAAGTGGCGGCCGGCTCGGTCGGCCAGGCACCGGATTCCACTGCGGCCTTCCAAGTCACGGTCAATACCCTCGGGCGCCTGACGGATGAAGAGCAGTTTGGCGACATCATCATCCGCACCGGCGATAACGGCCAGGTCACGCGCCTGCGTGATGTGGCCCGTATCGAGATGGGCGCCGATGCCTACGCGCTGCGCAGCCTGTTGGACGGCGAACCTGCGGTGGCCTTGCAAATCATCCAGAGCCCGGGGGCGAACGCGCTGGATGTGGCGCAGTCGGTGCGCGATACCATGCAGCGTCTGCAAACCAACTTCCCCGAGGGGTTGGTGTCGCGGATTGCCTATGACCCCACCGTGTTTGTGCGCGCTTCACTGGAGTCGGTGGCCATCACGCTGATGGAAGCGATCCTGCTGGTGGTGATCGTGGTGGTGGTGTTCCTGCGCAATTGGCGCGCGTCGCTGATTCCCTTGATGGCCGTGCCGGTATCGATCATCGGCACCTTTGCGGTCATGCACCTGATGGGCTTCTCCCTCAATACGTTGTCGCTGTTCGGCCTGGTGTTGTCGATCGGCATCGTGGTCGACGATGCAATCGTGGTGGTGGAGAACGTCGAGCGGCATATCGAGAACGGCGAGGAGCCGATGCAGGCTGCGCGACGGGCGATGAGCGAGGTCACCGGCCCTATCATTGCGATCACCTCGGTGCTGGCGGCCGTGTTCATTCCCACCGCGTTTCTCAGTGGCCTGCAAGGCGAGTTCTATCGGCAGTTTGCGCTGACCATCGCGATTTCCACCATCCTCTCGGCGGTCAACTCGTTGACCCTCAGCCCGGCGCTGGCCGGCCTGTTGCTGCGGCCACGGCATGCCGCTGTGGTGCATGACCCGCGCAGCCTGCGTGGTCGTGCCGCACGGCTGTTGGAGGTACTGGGCCGGCCGTTCCAGCGTGCGCCGCAAGCCTATGGCAACACTGTGCGCAAGGTCGTCGGCCGTCGTGGCGTGGCGCTGTTGGCTTACGGCGGCTTGCTCGCATTGACCTGGTTCGGCTTCAACGCGGTACCGGCCGGCTTCGTGCCGATGCAAGACAAGTACTACCTGGTCGGTATCGCCCAACTGCCGAACGCGGCCTCGTTGGAGCGTACCGATGCGGTGGTGCGGCAAATGTCGAAAATCGCCCTGGATGAGCCGGGGGTCGAGAGTGTCGTGGCGTTCCCGGGACTGTCGGTCAACGGCTTCGTCAACGTTCCGAATGCGGCGGTGATGTTCGTCATGCTTGATCCGTTCAAAGAGCGCACCTCGCCGGATATGGCGGCGGTCGCCATCGCCGGGCGTCTGCAGGCCAAGTTTGCGAGCATCCCCGACGGCTTCCTCGGCGTGTTCCCGCCGCCACCGGTGCCGGGGCTCGGGGTAACCGGGGGCTTCAAGCTGCAGGTCGAGGACCGTGGCGGCGTCGGGCTGGAGGCGCTGGTGCAGCAGACCCAGGTACTGATGACCAAAGCCACTGAGTCAGGCCAGGTAGCCGGGCTGATGACCAGCCTGGACGTCAATGCGCCGCAACTGAATGTCGACATCGACCGCACCCAGGTCAAGAGCCAGGGCGTGCGCCTGGCGGATGTGTTCGAGTCGCTGCAGGTCTATCTGGGGTCGCTGTACGTCAACGACTTCAACCGGTTTGGCCGCACCTACAAAGTCACGGCCCAGGCCGACGCGGACCATCGCATGCAGGCCGAAGCCATTGGCCGCCTGCAGGTGCGCAATGCCGCCGGGGACATGCTGCCGTTATCAGCGTTTGTCACGGTCACGCCGAGCTCCGGGCCTGACCGGGTGATTCACTACAACGGCTATCCCTCGGCGGATATCTCTGGCGGTGCGATGCCTGGGGTCAGCTCCGGGCAGGCGGTTGCGCTCATGGAGCGCCTGGCCCAGGAGGTACTGCCCGAGGGCGTGACCTATGAATGGACAGACCTGACCTACCAGCAAAAGCTCGCCGGGTCATCGGCCCTGTTTATTTTCCCGCTGTGTGTGCTGCTGGCTTATCTGATCCTTGCCGCGCAGTACAACAGTTGGCTGCTGCCGTTGGCGGTGTTGCTGATCGTGCCCATGTGCCTGCTCAGCGCAATCCTCGGCGTGTGGCTGGTGGAGGGCGACAACAACGTGTTCGTGCAGATCGGGTTGGTGGTGCTGGTGGGCCTGGCTGCGAAGAACGCCATCCTGATCGTCGAGTTTGCCCGCAGCCTTGAAGCCGAAGGCGCCAGCCCATTGGAAGCGGTGATCCACGCCTGCCAATTGCGCCTGCGCCCTATTTTAATGACGTCCCTGGCGTTTATCGCAGGCGTAGTCCCGTTGGTGTTTGCCAGTGGCGCCGGAGCCGAGATGCGCCATGCCATGGGGGTTGCGGTGTTTGCCGGGATGTTGGGCGTGACGCTGTTCGGTCTGTTCCTGACGCCCGTTTTCTATGTGGTGATGCGCAGCCTGGCGCTGCGCGTGCAGCGTCAGGGGGCGAGTCCGACGGTGCAGCTAAAGGAGAGCGCATCATGAAACAGGCGTATCCAGCTTTTCTGTTGTCGTTGACCCTGCTGGCCGGTTGTGGCTCGGTGGGGCCGGATTATTCCGCGCCAGTGCTGCCCGCTGCGCAGCGGGCGACGAGCTTCGGCGCGCCCATCGCCGGGCTTGGTCCGGGCGAGGTCGAAGTGCAGTGGTGGCAAGTGTTTGACGAGCCGGCATTGAGCCAATTGATCCAACAGGCACTGGCGGCCAACCACGACATCGGCATCGCCGCCGCACGCCTGGACGAAGCCAAGGCGCTGTTGCGCGAAAGCCGCCAAGGCTTCCTGCCCAGCGGCGGCGCCGCCCTGGGCTACGAGCACCGCCAGCGCAGCGAGGTCGAGACTCCCTTCGGCGAGCAGCGCTCTATTGAAACCACCCGTGCGGCGGTGGATGCAGCCTGGGAAATCGACTTGTTTGGGCGCGTGCGTCGCTCGGTGGAGGCGGCCCAGGCCCAGGCGGGGTCGCGTCAGGCGTTGCTGCGCAGCGTGCAAGCGAGCGTCGCGGCGACCGTCGCGGCAACCTGGTTCGAGTTACAAGGGATCGAAGCCGAACAGGCGGTGGTCGCGGATATCAGCCAGAGCCAGCGCGACAGCCTGGGCCTGGTGGGGCAGATGGTCAGCGTCGGCGCCGCCACCGAATTCGACCGGCTGCGTGCCGAGGCCTTGTTGCGTAATGTGGAGGCGGTAGCGCCTGACCTGGAGCGACGTCGCGCCAAGTCAACCAACGCGCTGGCGGTGCTGCTGGGGCAAGCGCCCCAGGGGTTCAAGCCACCGCTGGCCCGGCCTGGGCGTGAAACCTTGAACCTGCGCACGTTGCAGGTGGGAGACCCGGCCGGCTTGCTGGCGCGCCGTGCCGATATTGCCGCGGCCGAACGCACGCTGGCGGCTGCGACCGCGCAGATTGGCGTGGAAACCGCTGGCTTGTATCCGGATATCCAGGTGCAGGGTTCCATCGGTTTGCTGGCCGGAAGTCTCAGCGCCCTGGGCGATGCGGGCATGCAGTCGAACTTTATCGCGCCGGTGATTCGCTGGTCACTGCTGGACACCGGGCGCGTACGAGCGCGGATTGCCGCCAGCGAGGCACGCACCCAGGCGGCATTGATCGCTTATGACCAGACCGTGTTGCGGGCCCTGCAGGAAACCGATGATGCGTTCCAGGCCAACCGTACGGCCGGCAACGCCCTGGGCTTGCGGCTGTTGGAGGCGGCCGCCAACCGTGAGGCAGCCAGCTTTGCGCGCGAGCGGTTTGCGCAAGGCGAGGGCGTGTACCTGGATGTGCTTGAGGCCGAGCGCGCGGACTTCACCAGCCGCCGGGCATTGACGGCGGCGCGCACGGAACAGCGCTTGGCGGTGGTGGGGATCTATAAGGCGCTGGGTGGTGGGTGGGAGATCTGTGAGAGGGCGGGGCAGGCGTGCAAGGGGGCTACGGTGTTGCGCTAATGTGGACCTGTGGGAGCTGGCTTGAACTGCGAAGGCGGCCCGCCAGCCGACGCCTATCTACCCGACACCCCAACGATCCAAATGTGGGAGCTGGCTTGCCTGCGATAGCGGCCTGACAGCCGACACAGGTGTCAGACCGAGTACATATCCATTCCTGCGGTAACGGCCACTTAGGGTTCCGCTCTTACAGCGGGTCACTTTTGGAAAAGAGCCCGGAATGCCGGCCCAGCCAAAAGTAACCAAAAGGGCTCTTGCCCCACCACTCGGCACCTCGCCCAGGCTCGGTGTGCCCGTAATCCGCCAGTGATTTGGGGGGCCGCCGCCACGCGCCATCCATGGCGCGGGGCGGCTAAACCGGCATCCCTGCCGGTTTACCCCCCAAATCCCTGTCGAATTCCGGCCAGCGTGGTTTAACGGGGCGCTTAAGATCAAAAGCAGATCAAGAGCAAGATCAAGAGCGGCTCGCTTCGCATCGTGGTTACCGTCTACCGCTATAGCGTTGTGCAAATACTCATCCTCGCCTCAGGCAAACAGGCCAAGATTTCGCGCCTGGACAGCTCTGCGTCCGTCATACTGGCAAGCATGACTTTCGACTCGCCTCTCGCCGCTTACCAACATGCCATCGCCCAGCCAGGTTTCGTCGCCGACGACGCCCAGCGCCGGGCGGTACAAGCCTTGCAAGCCTGTCACGAGGCCTTGCATCAAGGGCGTTCGTCGATTGCCGGCGTTTACCTGTGGGGCCCGGTGGGGCGTGGCAAGACCTGGTTGATGGACCAGTTCTACCAAAGCTTGCGCGTGCCTGCGCGGCGCCAGCATTTTCACCACTTCATGACCTGGGTGCACCAGCGCTTATTCCAGCTCACGGGCACCCAGGACCCCTTGCAGGCGTTGGCCAGGGAGCTGAGCCAGGCGGTGCGCGTGCTGTGCTTCGATGAATTGTTTGTGAATGATATCGGTGACGCGATCATTCTCGGCCGCCTGTTCCAAGTGATGTTCGAAGAGGGTGTGGTGATGGTGTGCACGTCCAACCAGCCGCCCGACCAGTTGTATGCCGGTGGCTTCAACCGTGAGCGTTTCCTGCCGGGTATCGACGCGCTCAAGCAGCATATGCAGGTGGTGGCCGTGGACGGTGGCGAGGATCATCGCTTGCATCCCGGCGTGGGCATGCAGCGCTATTGGGTGAATCAGCCCGAGGCACTGGCGGCGGTGTTCCGACAGTTGAGCCAAGGCCAAACCGTGACCAGCGGGGTGGTAAGCGTAGGGTACCGCACCATCATGACGGTGCAGGCCAGTGACACCGTGCTTTGGTGTCGCTATGCCGACCTGTGTGAGCAGCCCCTGGCCGCGATGGATTTCATGCTGTTATGTGATCGCTTCCACGCCATCCTGCTAGGAAACGTCCCCAACCTCAGTGCACAGAAACGCCCGGGCCGGATTGCCCGTGGCACCGAAGACGGCGCCGAGCGCGTAGTAGCCGGGGATCGAGAGTTGCCACAGTTGTCGGTGCATGACGACAGCGTACGGCGTTTTATCGCGTTAGTGGACGAATGCTACGACCGCAAAGTGCCACTCTTTATCGACGCCGAGGTGCCGTTGCACAGCCTGTACACCGAAGGCTACCTGGAGTTTCCTTTCCGCCGCACCCTGAGCCGTCTGCAAGAGATGCAACTGGAACGCTTCGCCACCTAGGAAAAATCGCCGCTCCAAAGCTCTTTGCACGCTTTGATGCGCGCAACCTTCGCATTTTCTGTCAGCGATTTGTCGCTTATCTCCTTCATCTACTGCCGACTCCACGCTTACAATCGCAGCTCTCAAAGGGAAACGATTCCCTGGTTGTCGCTATCGAGGAAGGAAATGGACACCCCAGACATCCTGGTGCTGCAAGCCAGCTATACCAACGCCGTGCACGCCGACGCCATTGGCCTGTTGCTCAACCATTACGCTGAAGATCCGATGGGCGGCGGCCACAGCCTGCCAGCCGATCTCTTGCAGCAGTTGCCAGCCGAACTGGCCAAGCGCCCACACGCGTTCAGTGTGCTGGCGTTCGTCGGGGGGGAGCCAGCGGGATTGGTCAATTGTTTCGAGGGCTTTTCGACCTTCGCCTGCCGGCCCTTGGTCAATGTCCATGATGTGGTGGTGAAAGAGCAGTTTCGGGGGTTGGGGTTGAGTCAGAAGATGCTGCAAAAGGTCGAGGAAATCGCCCGGCAGCGCGGTTGCTGCAAGATTACCCTCGAAGTGCTGGAAGGCAATACTCTGGCGCAGGCGGCGTACCGCAAGTTTGGTTTTGACGACTCAGTGTTTGATCCGGCCCATGGGCGGATGTTGTTCTGGAATAAACCGTTGTAATAAATAACCGGCAAAAAAAGGCGCCATTAAATGGCGCCCAATAAACCTTTGCCAACGGAGCAGAATGGCGCAGGGTGCTACGGATTAAGTAAGCATTAACTCAGCTGTTCGGTTGCGCCTGTTCAACCGTGTCGGCCTTGACCGACTTGCCATCGGCGCTGGCAACTTGTTGCTCAGCCTTGCCGTGGGTTTTTTCCTGAATGAAGCTGAAGTTGTTGTAGAACTCCTTGGAGCGCTCTGCGCCGCCCTCTGCAAAGGCAGCGGCAGAGGTCAGGGTCATCAGGCTGGCCAGCATCAAGGTCGAGAGTTTCATAGTGGTATCCCCATTAAAGTGATAGGTGTCTGGTCGCTTCGTGATCAGATCATGGGGCGACTATGGCGTTATCTTATTAAGTGGGAATTAACGGGAGATGCCGTTGAAGTTAACAGTTTTGTTAACTTCAACGTGCGAGGCTATAACTTCCAATCCAACGCCAGCGTGACGGAACGCGGCTCGCCCCAATACACCCCGTTATAAAAACCCACGCGCTCGTAATATTTCTTATCAAAGAGATTATTCACGTTGACCGACGCCGAAACCTGTTCGTCGAACTGGTAGCGCGACATCAGGTTGACCACGGTGTAGCCCTGTTGCGTGATTTTCGCCCGGGTGGTTATTGGCCGGCCTTCGCTGTTGCGCTGCCCGGTCGGGCGGTTGCTGAAGTCGTAGGTTTCGCTCTGCCAGTTCACGGCGCCGCCCACCGTCAGTTTGCGCCAGGCGCCCGGCAGGCGATAGGCGCTGGAGATCTTCACCAGGTTCAAGGGTTGGCTGGTGTTGTTGCGTTTGTCAGAGCCATTGACCGAATGGGTGTAGGTGTAGCCGGCGGACAGGTTCCAGTCCGGCGTGATTTCACCGGCGGCTTCCAGCTCGAAGCCGTTGACCTTGTTACCTTTGCCACCGGATTTGTAGTACTCCTCGCCCGTGACCGGGTTGGGCGGGACTGAGTCATCCCGCTCGGCGACGTTGTCCTGGGTACTCCAGAAGTACGCGGCGGCCAGGTTCAAACGCTCGTTCAGCACACTGCCCTTGAGGCCCACTTCGTAGTTACTGCCGACCACGGGCTCCAGGTACTTCTTGTTGGCATCACGGTAGTCCTGGGGTTTGAAGATGTCGGTATAGCTGGCGTAGACGGTGTACTGCGGCGTGATGTCGTAGAGCAGGCCGGCGTAGGGCGTCCACATATCATTGTGGGTCTGGCTGGTTTTGCCCGAAGCGGTCAGTTGGTCGTCGGCATCGTATTTGGGCTCTGCGCTTTCCAGCTCCCAACTGCCGTAACGGCTGCCCAGTACGGCGTGCAAGCGGTCTGTGAGGCTGAGCCTTGTGGCCAGGTAACCGGCTTTCTGTTGTTTCTTGCTGTGCTCGCCCTTCAGGTCGGTCACCTGGTCGGTGAACTTGCCGATGCCGCCCATGTGCTTCCAGTCCTGAATGGGGTAGTAGCTGGCTGGCAGGTCGCTGCGCATGAAGGGCGAGACATCCCATTGTGCGGCTTCGCCATAGCCCATCATCAGCGCGTGTTCGCGGCCCAGCAGCGTGTAGCTGCCGGCCAGGTTGAGGTCGATGGCCTCCATGCGCGAAGTGCCGCGCATATGGCTGGCCCAAGCCGTCATGCCGCTGCGGTCGGGGTTGGGGAAACCGGCGCCGCCGTAATACACCTTGCCATCGGTGTCGCTCTGGCGATGGGTATAGGCGGCCTTCAGGTGCCAGTCGCCGCCGAGCCGATGGTCGAGGGTGGCGAAGGTGGTCTTGTCGGTCAGCGGCCAGGAACTCCAGTGCGCCGCCATGTTGGTGGAGCGGGGTAGCCTGGCCTTGCCGCCCTGGCTGTTCCAGTAGGGCACGGTGCCCCAAGACGTGCCTTGCACCTGTTTGTCCTGGTAATCAAAGCCTGCGGCCAGCACGGTATCGTCGGAAAGGTCAGCCTCGAGAATGCCGTAGCCCACCGCCCGCTGCAGCCCATAGTTGTCACGAAAAGACTTGCTGTCGCGGTAAGCCAGCACGCTACGCCCGCGCAGTTTGCCGTCGAACGCCAGCGGGCCGCCCACGTCAACGTAGCTGTAGTAGTTGTCATGGCTGGCGCCACTGATGCCGGTCTTGGCCTGCCACTGGGCGGTAGGGCGCTTGCGCACCATGTTGACGGTGGCCGAAGGGTCGCCTGCGCCCGTGGTCAAGCCCGTCGCGCCGCGCACTACTTCGATGCGGTCGTAGATGATGGTGTCGGCGTCGGTCTTCATGTAGCCGAAAGTGTTGAGCATCCCGTCAACCTGGAAGTTGCTGATGCCATAGCCTCGGGCGGAGTAGTAGACACGATCGGAGTCGTAATGCTGAACGTTGACGCCCGTGGTCTGGCGCAACACATCCGTCAGGGTATTGAGATTGAAGTCGTCCATCTGCTGGCGTGTGATCACCGAGATCGATTGCGGGGTTTCCTTGACGGAGAGGTTCAGCCGCGTGGCGGTGCTCATCGAACCAGTAGTGTAGGCGCCGGTGTGCTCGGTGGTGGCGCCCAGGCCGTCGGCGCTGATGGTGGTCGCGCCCAGTTCCAGGGCTTTGGCGGGGGCTGTATCGGGGTCGGTGTCGGCCCGCGAATCCGGGCTCAGCGCCAGGCTGAACAGGCCGAGGGTGAAGGTCATGGAACGGGTGAAGGGCGCAAACATCGCTGCAGACTCCTTGTCGTCTTTGATACCTCCCCAGGCGGGGAGGGCTTGGTTCAAAGACGAAAGGAACTGCGGAACTTTAGGCTCAAACGAGAATGATTGTTATCTTTCTGTTGCAAGGCCCTGGCTTACTTAGCCACCACTTCGGCGCCGTCGGCCTTCTTGGGCTTGATCAGGCTGAAGTCGATCAGCGCCTTCTGCTTGGTCTCGTAAGGGTTGCCGATCAACAGGGGGCGTGGCTTGAAGCTGTCGCTTACCAGGCTCTTGCTGTGGTCCAGCTCATCGAAACTCAAGCCTGCCATGTCGGCCCAGGTGTGGATCAACTGCGAACTGCTGTAAGGCCGTTGCAAGTCGCCGGCGAAGCTCCAGTCGTGGCTTTCACGCCATTTTGGCGAGGCGTAGGCCATGAACGGGATGGTGTACATCGGTGCGGTCGGCTTGCCTTCGTTACGGCCCAAGGTGTCGTGGCCGGCCGAGTCGAACACGTCTTCGCCGTGATCCGACAGGTACAGCAAAAAGCCGTTGGGGTCGGTCTTGGCGTAGTCCTTGATCAGGCTGGAGACTACGAAGTCGTTGTACAGCACCGCGTTGTCATAGCTGTTGTAGGTCGGCAACTGCGCATCGCTGACACCCGCCGGCACGCCCTGGCGGTCGGTGAACTTGTCGAAGGTCTGCGGGTAGCGGTACTGGTAGCTCATGTGGGTGCCCAGCAGGTGCACCACGATGAACTTGCGTTCGGCGGTATCGGCCAGGGCCTTGGAAAACGGCGCCAGTACATCGCCGTCGTACTGACGGGCGTTCTGGTTGCGGTTGTTGTTCAGGTACACCTGCTCGTCGGCCTGTTCGGAAAAGGTCGTGAGCATGGTGTTGCGTTTGGTCATGGTCTGCTGGTTGGTGATCCAGAAGGTCTTGTAGCCAGCCTGTTTCATCACGCTGACAATCGACGGTGTCTTGAGGTACAGGTCCGGGTTTTCTTCGTCAGCGAAGGTCAGCACCTGTTGCAGCGCTTCAATGGTGTAGGGGCGCGGGGTGATGACGTTATCGAACACGGCCAGTTGGTCGCGCAGCTTGTCCAGCTCCGGCGTGGTGTTGCGCGGGTAGCCGTAGAGGCTCATGCGCTGGCGGTTGGTCGACTCGCCGATGACCAAGACAAGTGTGGACGGCTGGCCGGCCATGCTGTCCTTGAGGTTGTTCAAGGGCGGGATCTTGCTTGCACTGGTGAGCATGCCTTGCATGTTGTCCAACTGCTCGGTGTAGCGACGATAGGCGACGATCATCTGCCAAGGCACGGCAGGCTCGATGCGGGTTTCGAAACGGTCGATGGCCAATTCCATGGTTTCGCTGGTGGCGATCTGCTTGACCAGTGGGTAGCCCACCACCGCCAGGACGATGGCAATGGCTGCCACGATGGACTGGCCGCGAGGCAGATACACCGGGCGCAAGCGCGTCCACAGGAAGATGGCGAAGGCGGTGTGGGCAATGAACGCCAGCACGATCCACCAGGCAAAGTATTGGGTGGCGTATTCGCCGGCTTCAGAGATGTTCGACTCGAACATGATGAAGATGACGCTCTGGGAGAATTCCTGCTGGTAAATGAAGAAATAACCCAGGCTCGCCATGGAGCAAGCCCACAGCACCACGCCGATCAAGGCGGCGAGCAGGCGCGTACGACGCGGGAACAGCAGCATCGGCGCCAGCCACAGCGCACTCATGAAGAAGGCCTGGCGGAAGCCACTGAAGCCGGAGGTACCGGTCAGTTGGATAAGAAGTTGGGTAATACCCGAGAAATACCAGAAAAACAGGAATAACCAGCCAAGGCCGGCCCAATCAAAGCCTTTCGCAGTCGTCGTGCTGCGTTTGAACATCGCCATCCAGCGCCCCATCAGAAAAAGATTGTCGCGCGCAGGCGCGCAACATCGGGCCGCCCAGGAAGTGAGCGGCATCGCGGAACGGGAGTATCAAGAGGGGAATGTGAAAACTTTGTGAGTTTTCTGTAGGTATTGCCTTACAACGCGTTCGGCCAAGACTTCAGCACAGGACTGGCTTGGCATCTGAAGGTTGATCGAGCTGGGCTTGAAGGTGCGAGCGCAGGCGCAGGACTTCCTGTTGCAACTGATCGCGCTCGTCTTTCAACTGGCGCAGTTCATCGCGACGGAGGGTGACGTAGAGGGTCTGTGGCGGACGGGTCATCTGTGCTGTGCTCATTGCTTACCTCGCAAATAGCCGGTAGATCGCGGTGCCAAAACAGGTTTCTGGCAACAGTCGGAAGCAAGTTTGAATTCTTTTTCGCAGCAAGGGAACTTTTTTATTTTTGGTGGTCGTGTGACTTTTGCCGGGGTGATGGTGAAACGATGGCAACTTTTTTTGCCATGAAACTACACGGATCCGCTCTGGACTAACCCTCATTAGCCTCATTGCGCTATAAACTATGTCACACATTTTTTAGAAGTTAGGAGCATCAGCACATGCAACTGGGGATTATCGGACTAGGCCGCATGGGCGGTAACATTGCGCGGCGCCTGATGCTCAATGGGCATACCACCGTTGTATACGACCGTAACGAAGCCTTCGTCAAAGCCTTGAGCGAGGAGGGCGCCACCGGCGTCGCCGACTTGAAAGCGCTGGTGGCCGGCCTGCAAAAGCCCCGTGCTGTCTGGGTCATGTTGCCAGCGGGCGCGCCCACCGAAGACACCATCAACGCACTGAGCGAACTGCTGGAAGACGGCGATGTGATCATCGACGGCGGCAACACCAACTACAAGGACGACGTGCGTCGCGGCAAGGCCCTGGCTGAAAAGGGCCTGCACTATGTGGACGTGGGCACCTCGGGCGGCGTCTGGGGCCTGGAACGTGGCTATTGCATGATGATCGGTGGCGACACCGAGACCGTGAATCGCCTCGACCCGATCTTCAAAAGCCTCGCGCCGGGCCTGGGTAACATTCCGCGCACCAAGGACCGTTCGGCCTCTGCCGACCCACGTGCCGAGCAGGGCTACATTCACGCCGGCCCAGCGGGTTCCGGGCACTTCGTCAAGATGATCCACAACGGCATCGAGTACGGGATGATGCAGGCGTTTGCCGAAGGTTTTGACATCCTCAAGACCAAGAACTCGGAAAACCTGCCGGAAGACCAGCGCTTTGACCTCAACGTTGGCGACATCGCCGAAGTCTGGCGTCGTGGCAGCGTGGTGTCGTCCTGGCTGTTGGACCTGACCGCCGACGCCCTGGCCACCGACCCGAAGCTCGACGGCTACTCGGGCTCCGTGGCCGACAGCGGTGAAGGCCGTTGGACCATCGAAGCAGCCATGGAGCAAGCCGTACCGGTTCCGGTGTTGTCGACCTCGCTGTTCGCGCGTTTCCGTTCCCGCCAGCAGAGCACCTACGGTGACAAAATGCTGTCTGCCATGCGCTTCGGCTTTGGCGGCCATGTGGAGACTTCCAAAAAATGACCGCCAACGGCAAGAAACCCAAGGCCGAACCTGCTCCACCCACCACATTGTTTCTGTTTGGCGCCCATGGCGACCTGGTCAAGCGCTTGCTCATGCCGGCGCTGTACAACCTCAGCCGTGACGGGTTGCTCGGTGATGGCCTGCGTATCGTCGGCGTTGATCACAACGCCATCAGCGATGCGGACTTTGCCAAGAAACTCGAGGACTTCATTCGTACCGAAGCCTCCAGCAAAGTCAGGGGCAATGCCGAGAACGCCCTCGACCCCGCGTTGTGGGCGCAACTGGCCAAGGGCATCAGCTACGTCGAGGGCGATTTCCTCGACGACAGCACCTATGCCGATATCGCCAGCAAGATCGCTGACAGCGGCACCGGCAATGCGGTGTTCTATCTCGCCACTGCACCGCGCTTCTTCAGTGAAGTGGTGCAGCGCCTGGGCAGTGCCGGTTTGTTGAATGAAACGGACGAGGGCTTTCGGCGCGTGGTTATCGAGAAGCCGTTCGGCTCCGACCTGGCCACCGCCGAGGCGCTCAACGCCTGCCTGCTCAAGGTGATGAGCGAGAAGCAGATCTACCGCATTGACCATTACCTGGGCAAGGAGACGGTGCAGAACATCCTGGTCAGCCGTTTCTCCAACGTGCTGTTCGAAGCGTTCTGGAACAACCACTACATCGATCACGTGCAAATTACTGCCGCTGAAACCGTCGGCGTTGAAACCCGGGGTAATTTTTTCGAAAAAACCGGCACCTTGCGCGACATGGTGCCCAACCATCTGTTCCAGCTGCTGGCAATGGTCGCCATGGAGCCGCCGGCAGCCTTTGGTGCCGACGCGGTGAGGGGTGAGAAGGCCAAAGTGGTTGGTGCGATCCGCCCCTGGTCGCTGGAGGATGCGCGGGCCAACTCGGTGCGCGGCCAATACACCGCTGGCGAAATCGCTGGCAAGCCATTGCCCGGCTATCGCGAAGAAGCCAACGTCGCGCCGGACAGCAGCACCGAGACGTTCGTCGCGCTAAAAGTGATGATTGATAACTGGCGTTGGGTCGGTGTGCCGTTTTACTTGCGTACCGGCAAGCGCATGAGCATCCGCGACACCGAGATCGTGATCTGCTTCAAGCAGGCGCCTTATGCACAATTTCGCGATACCGAAGTCGATGAACTCAAGCCCACTTACCTGAAAATCCAGATCCAGCCTAACGAAGGCATGTGGTTCGACCTGTTGGCCAAGCAGCCTGGGCCGACCCTGGAGATGGCCAATATCGAATTGGGCTTTGACTACAAGGACTTCTTCGAGATGCAGCCGTCGACGGGTTACGAAACCCTGATCTACGACTGCATGACCGGCGATCAGACCCTGTTCCAGCGCGCCGACAACATCGAGAACGGTTGGCGTGCGGTTCAGCCGTTCCTGGATGCGTGGAAGGAAGATGATGGTATCCAGGCCTACAAGGCCGGTGAAGATGGCCCAGCGGCGGCCGATGCCTTGCTGGCCCGCGATGGCCGCGCCTGGCATAGCCTCGGATGAGTGACGTGACGATTCATCCCATCCGGTTTGTCCTCAGTGATGTGGACGGGACGCTATTGCATCCCGACCACAGCCTCAGCCAACGCACCGCCGATGCCATTCGCGCTATGCGTGAGGCTGGAGTGATTTTCAGCCTGGCCAGCGGGCGTCCGCCCAAGGCCATGCGGCATTTGATCGAGACCTTTGGCATCGATGTGCCGGTGGCTGGCTTTAATGGCGGTACGTTGGTCAACCCGGATGGCAGCATCCTGGTTGCTCATCATCTGCCGGCGGAAGCTGCACTCATCACCCTGGCGCTGTTTTCCGCCGAGCCGGACGTGGAAGTCTGGGTGTTTGCCGATGGCGACTGGCTGCGCCGTGATCCGCCCGGGCCCATGGTGCAGCGCGAAGCCGATGGCTTGGGCTATGGGCCGGTAGTGGTGGAGAGTTTCGAGCCTTACCTGGACAGGGTCGACAAGATCGTCGCCGCCAGCAACAACACCCAGTTATTGGTGGAGCTGGAAGCGCAATTGCAGCCGAAAGTGCAGGGGTTGGCCCAGGTGTCGCGTTCGCAGCCGGTGTATCTGGACGTGACCGCGATGCTGGCCAACAAAGGCGAAGCCTTGAAAACCCTGGCTGAACACCTGGGCGTACCGCTTGCACAAACGGCTGCGATTGGAGACGGTGGCAATGACCCGGCGATGTTTCATGTGGCGGGGTTGTCGATCGCCATGGGCCAGGCCGAAGAAACCGTCAAGCGCCAGGCCAATGTGGTCACCGGCAGCAATGTCGAAGACGGCGCTGCCGAGGCGTTCGAGCGCTTTATTCTCGCCGCACGTTAAGCGTGCAAGTATGACTGTACAACTTCCAGCTCAAGTTTTACTTGGGCTGGAAGTTGCTGCATTGCATTACTTTGGCATCGCCCAGTGTTGCAACTGGTGGCCATCTTTATCGAGCTCGGCGCGGGCCTGTAACAACAGGTTTTCAAGTTGGGCCGGGTCGGTATAGGCAGTCGACGGCAACTGTTTGCTGCCGATGCGGGTGTTGGTGCGGTCGATGACGCTCAGGCTGAGGGCGCCAACGCCATCGTGCCAGGCCACGCATTGAAAAGGCTGGAAGGCACGGTCTGCAATCAAAAGAGCTTCGTTGATGCGCAGCGGAGCGTTCATTTGGGTCTTCTCTCTGTATGCCCATTCAAGTGAGTACCGGCGGTTGGGCGGACCGTGCGGTGGGTTACTTGTACTGATGCACGATGGTGGGGTGCGGGTCACATGCTAGGGCAAGAAATTTTAACGTTCCCTGATTGACGTCATGTAAGCGGCTGTTTTGAAAGCGCAATAAACCTTTGACTGGCGAGCAACTTCTGGCGCGCTACGAAACAGGCATGGCTTTTTGCCCACGCTTATAGCGAAAGGGTACAAGGTAAGCGTCAAGATCTTGCTAGGGTTACCAGCAGTCGACACAAACTGTTGTTTCTAAATAACTTTAACAATATTGGCGCCAAGGAGCAGTCATGGTTGCGACACCCGCCCAACGCCGCTTACTGGTGGTCGACCCCTGTGACGATTGCCACGGGTTATTACCCGGCTTACGCACCGCCGGCTGGGAAGTGGACAGCTGTGCCTTGGAGGCGGTAGGTGAGCGCTCCTGCGATGTGGGCCTGCTGCGTTTGCAACGCGATCACCTGGAACGCCCTGAAGCAGTCAAGGAGTTGATTGGTCGCAGCGGCACCGAGTGGATCGCCGTGCTCAGCCAGGATGTACTGCGTTTGCAGAACGTCGGCGATTTTGTCTGCGAATGGTTTTTCGACTTTCACACCTTGCCCTTCGATGTATCCCGGGTGCAGGTGACCCTGGGCCGTGCGTTCGGCATGGCGCGCCTGCGTGGCAAGGGCTACGCCCCGGTGGATGAGCCCCATGAATTGCTGGGCGAAAGCCGTCCCATCCGAGAGTTGCGCAAGTTGTTGTCCAAGTTGGCGCCTACTGAGTCCCCGGTGTTGATCCGCGGTGACAGCGGTACGGGCAAAGAGTTAGTGGCCAAGACTTTGCACCGCCAATCCCAGCGGCACGCAAAGCCGTTCGTCGCGATCAATTGCGGCGCCATTCCTGAACACCTGATCCAGTCCGAGCTGTTCGGCCACGAAAAAGGCGCGTTCACCGGCGCCCACCAGCGCAAGATCGGACGTATTGAAGCGGCCAATGGCGGCACCCTGTTCCTCGATGAAATTGGCGATCTGCCGATGGAGCTGCAAGCCAACTTGTTGCGCTTTCTTCAGGAAAAACACATCGAACGCGTTGGCGGCAGCCAGCCGATCCCGGTGGATGTACGCGTGTTGGCTGCCACCCACGTCAACCTCGAGGCCGCGGTGGAGAAGGGCGCTTTTCGCGAAGACCTGTATTACCGCCTGAATGTGCTGCAAGTGGTCACCGCGCCGTTGCGCGAACGCCATGGCGACGTGGCGATGCTGGCCAACCACTTTTCACGTTTCTACAGCCAGGAAACCGGACGGCGCCCGCGCAGTTTCAGCGAAGAGGCTTTGGTGGCGATGGGGCAACACCCGTGGCCGGGCAATGTGCGTGAACTGGCCAACCGCGTGCGGCGCGGCCTGGTGCTGGCCGAAGGGCGGCAGATCGAAGCGGTTGACCTGGGGCTGCAAGGCCAGCAAGTCATTTCGGCGCCGATGGCGACATTGGAAGACTACAAGTACCGTGCCGAACGTCAGGCGCTGTGCGATGTGCTCAACCGGCACAGCGACAACCTCAGTGTTGCGGCGCGCGTGCTGGGGATTTCCCGGCCGACGTTCTACCGGTTGCTGCACAAACACCAGATCCGCTAGGGCGGGTAAACCCAATGTGGGAACTGGCTTGCCTGCGAAGGCGGTGGTTCAGCTAGAGATTCAGTGACTGACACTCCGCCTTCGCGGGCAAGTCCGCTCCCACAGGGGATCTGTGCCAGGCGCTGATTCTGTGGGCAATACAGGGCCAATGTGGGAGCTGGCTTGCCTGCGAAAGCGGTAGTGCATTCACAGACACAGCAACTGACACACCGCCTTCGGGCAATGATCGTTCCCACGCTCCGCGTGGGAATGCATCACCGGACGCCCCGCGTCCCTCTTATTGCTAGAAGTAATACGGGAATTTCAGGCTGAACGTAAAGTCCGGTGCATCATCGGTCATGCCAATCGCCAGGTTCGGCACGATGGTCAGGTTATCCGAGGCGGCAATCGTCATACCCACGTTGAAGTAGCCCGCGTTGGCATCGCTGGACACCACTGATTGCCAGTCGCCGCCATCCGGCTTGAGCTTGCTCTTGCGCTGCACCAGGTCGGAAACCGAGAACGACATGCTCATCTTCTCGTTCAGGGCAAAGGCGACGCCGACCCCGAATTGGAAGCTGTCGCCCAGGCGCACCTTGCCTCCCACCTTCTGATTGACTTGACTGCTGATGTCATCGAACGAGTCTTCAAAGTTGTGGGTGTACGACAACGAACCGAACAGCACGGCCGGGTCGAAGGTCTTGACCAGGGAAATGCCCGGTGTGACCGACCAGACCCCGTTGCCCGTGGGCAGGCTTTCGGGCACGTAGAGGTTGTCGTTGTTCGGTTGCTGGACCAGTTTGATGCCAAAAGGCTCCTTGCCCGTCGGTGCCTTGACGCGCACGGATACCACCGCGTCCGGCAAGGTCGAGGTTTCGTCGAGGAACTTGTACGCCACGCCAAAGTTGACATCGCCGATGGTCGGGTCACGAGTCACGGAACCTTCGGAGGTGGCGGTGGCGTCGTTGCCGGCGCCGCCCGACTGGTAGGTGGACTCGCGGTACACCACCGGCACGTTCAGGTCGAACTGCCAGCGGTTGTCGACGTTGTAGCGCCCGGTAAGGTCCAGGGTCCAGCTGTCGGATTTGATCCGGTCCAGGTTGATGTTGCCGAGGAAAATCGAGTCCAGCGCCAGGAAACCATTGAGCGTCAACTGGCGCGCGTCATAACGGGCATAGGTGATGCCGGTTTCCACGCTGAACTTGCCATTGCCGAAAAATCCGCTGGCTTCGTTGTACAGGTTGCTCACACTTTGCGCAGGGGCCGAGTCGTCCTTGAGGGACTGGCCGTAGGAGCTGCCACCCCCGCCAGCGCCACCGGATGCCGCGGCTGCGCCCGTACCGCTAGCCGCGACAGTGTTAGCGCCGTTCTTGAAGTCAGCCGGTGATTTGGCCAGGCGCCTGGGGGCGGGCGTTGCCGGTTGGTCCTCGACCTGACGCACACGTTGTTCCAGCACAGCCAAGGCTTTTTGCTGCACGTCGTAGCGTTGCTTGAGTTCCAGGAGTTCCTTCTTCAGGGTTTCGATGTCAGCGTCTGGCGCGGCATACAGCACGGATGCGGGCAAGAGCGTACTCAAACAAACCACCGCACGTAGCGATAACGATCGATGCATGAAATAAGCCGTCCTTTTCTAATGCGTAAGTGTCGAGGGTCAGCGTAGTTCAATAACCGAGCGTGCGTAGGCCTTTGAGTTGATCCAGATTGCAGTTCAACGCGGCGTTATTCAGCCCGTTATTGTTCATCACGACATTGATCTGGGTGATGTTTCTGACAAGGTTGCTATCGCCGGTCAATACCGTGCCCTGCAGCACATTCCCCGCGCCGATCTGTTGCAGGCTGTTGCCCTGGTTGTGATTGGCCTGGATGGCCATCTGCACGCCGCCACTGTTGGCCGATACGCTGACACGGCCCGCGGCGCTGTCCCCGGTCACTGTGCCGCCCGCCACCAGCACCTGGCCGGACTGCAGGTTATTGGCGGGGGTAACCCCATTTTCGACGTTGATGCCCACATTGTTGTAGGCGGCGTTGCCATCGCCGGCGGCGCGTACACTTTGGGTCACGCCCTGGCCGCTGCCGAGGCCGGCACCACCGACCACATTTCCGGTGCCCGTGTTGGGGCGCGTGCCGGTACCGGTCGAGCCGGTGGTTTGCACGTAGAACTGTGGGGTAATGGTGGTCTTGTCGATGTGCATGTTGGCCGTGCCGGTGATGTTGTCACCGACGGCATTGGTCCAGGTGCTGCTCATGACAATGCCAAAGCTGATGATGCGCCCCGGCATCACGTAACGGCCACGCAGCTCGGCCATTTCGGCGTCCTTGAGTTCGATGGGCTTGAACCCCGAGGACGCATAAGCAGGCATTGAGGCGGCCAGACACAAGACCGTCAGCCAACGGGAAGTGTTCATCTGCTGCTCCTGGGGCGTCCTGCCCCTTATTGCGCTTCTAGAAGAAGTCGCTCTGGATAAAACCGAAATCCATCAGCTCGGCATCGCCCACAGGCCGGAACTCATTCATCTGGCTCTTGGCGGTCAGCGGCAGGGGCGGGTCGAGCAAGACGTTGGCCTTGTCGTAACCCTCGCCCAGTACGGCGAAGACAATGCCATTCCAGCCTTTGACGAAATCGTCATGGGAATAGCGCTTGTGGCCCAATACGGGGTCACCGATGTACACCCAGTCCTTGTCGGCCCGTTGCAACACCACGAAGTGCTTGTAGCCGCGGATTTCCAGCAGCACCACCACGGGGATTTTCACGGTCAACAGGGTCTCGGGCGCGATCTTGTAGCCCCGGGCACGCATGCCGATGCTTTCGAGGTAGCGCTTCATATCCAGCATGGAAAAGCCCTGGGTTCGTACCAGGTCCTGGTCGGCAGTGACCAGCATGCCTTTGATGATGTGTGCTTCGTCGACGTCCAGCCAATAGGCCTGGCGCAGGATGGTGGCAAGTGCCGCGGCACCGCAGCTGAAATCGGTTTTCTGTTCCACCAGGTTGGCGAACCGGCGCTCGCGAATGCTCTCCACCTTCTTGAAAATCACCGCACCGCCGGGCATGGCGGAAATCGCCATGGTGCCTGCCCAGGTCGTGCCGGTGAGTAACATCAGGAGGGTGAGGGTCGCGATACGCATGATCGAATGACCTGTTGGACACTGGAATAAAAAGGGCCTTGTCGCCAAGGCCCCGTTGGATCAGAAGCGCACGCCGCTGGCGCAGACGCTGCAACCTTGGCCGATCGACAGGCTGTTGCTGCCTTGGTTGCCCGCACCGGATTGCAGGTTGACACCTACGTTGCCGGAGTTGCGGTTAACCGAGTTGTCGAGGCTTGCGTTGTTGGACACGTACTGAGGCTTGCCATAACCATGGCTGCTGGCGGCCGTGTTCAGGTAGCTGTTGTTGAGCGAGTTCTGCTCGGTGTTGGAGGCCGCTGCGATGTTCTTGCCGTCAGCGGTGGTGATGGCCAGGTTGTTTTTACCCTGGTTGCCCTGGCCGGCCTGGCCGTTGTAACCCACGTTGCCGGAGTTGCCGGTGATGGAGCCGTCCAGGGAGGCGTTGTTTTGCGTGCCTTTGTTGACGAAGTTGTTATGCGAGCTGCCTTGGTCGACATCAATCACGGCAAACACGGTGGCGAAGTCGCCTTTGGCACTGGAAATGGCGCCGGCGTTGTCAGCCTGGTTGCCGGAACCTGATTGTGCGTTGACCCCGACATTACCGCTGTTGCTATTTACCGAGTTGTCGGCTGATGCGTTGTTCTCGGTGTTGGTGTCGTCGAATTTGTTGTGTTCGCTTTTTTGCACATCGGTGACGACAGCGGCCACGGTACCGGTGGGTTGTGGGGTTGGATGCCAGCCACCCGCTTGAGCAGCAGCAGCCATGAGTGCGGCGAGAGCGAAAACCATTGGTTTCAGAGCCATTTGAGGTTTCATGGTGTTTCTCCTTGCTTCTAATTAGTTGGTTAAGTGTTGGTACGGTCTAACGAACGTCTACCAAGCGATTACTTGATAGTGATGCCCAGGGTGTTAGCCACTCGGTTCCCCACCCCGGCACTCTGGTTCACCTGTGTCACTCCTCGGCTGCCGGTGAAGGCCTGGTCGCTGGTCACGACCTGGCGGCTGCCAGTGGTGGGGGTGAGCCCTGAGTCGGTTGCCAGCGTCGTCGTGTTCTGTTGCAACAGGACGCTGTCATCGATGCTCTGCGGGCCAGAGTTGAGGCTGATCCGCACAGCGTTGATGGATTGGTTATTGGCCCCGGCAGACTGGTTGATGCCCAGCACACCGTTGCCACTGCTGAATGAGTTGCCCTGGATCGCGGCCTTGGCGTTCAGGGACGGGTCGACCTTGCCGTCGACGCGCTGGATGTCGAGGTTGGTGGCCTGGCCACCGAGCGCGATGGCGCGGCTGTTGGACATTTGCTGCCCCGTGCCGGCGGCCTGGTTGATCGACAGCACACCGTCGTACTGCTGGCCGCTGTGGTTGATCACCGCGCTGTTGTCGGCCATTGCCGAGGCGCTGCCCAGCAGGGCGAATATCAACAGGGCGCGCTTCATCACTTGCCCCCCATCATGCTGCCGAGGTTGTTGAGCGGCGCCATGCCACGCTGGACCGAGTCGCTGATCTGCCCGCCCATGCCGCCGCCGCTGCCCGCACCGTGGCCGGCCGCTGCGCCAGCGCCAAGTGTCGACATGCTGTTTTGGGTGGCGCCCAGGCCCGACAAGCTGCCATTGGGCTGAAGGGAGCGGGCGAGGCTGGAACCACTGCTGATGCCGCCGATGTCCCTGTCACTGAGTTCGCCGGTCAGGGCGCTGTTGATCTCTTTGCTGGGGTTGGCGTTGGCGGTATTGGGGTAGGGGTCGGGCAGGGAGGTGCGCCCGTACATGTGGCCCTGCACCGTACGCCCGGTCACGATCACACCGTCACCCGCCTGGCTCGTCAGGCTGACACCTGCACTGAGCACGCAACCGATCAGCAGTACGTTTATCGACGAGGTGTGTGTGAGTGTGTTCACGGCGGCAGTCCTTATTCTTAACGCTGACCCTAAACAGCGTTGTCAGGGAAAGAGCAGAAGGCGTGCCGCTTTTTATTAGATGTTGATATTCAAGGGGTTGGGATTAAGTCGGGGCAAAGTGATGGCAACTCTGTTTCAGGGTTGAAACAGTCCTGAGCGCTTGAGATATGCCTGTGCTCGCCTCACGCCGTCTCAGCCATGTAACACTGTCTGTGACAGAACCATGAATCCGCACACGGCGGGCGATGCAGGTGAGGGAGGTGTTTCAAAAATGGACACCCGCGGCCCAAACGTACCGCTTCGTGCGAGCGGGCTCAGCCCTTGGGGGTTTTACGCGGAATGGAATTGAGCACAGGGTTGCCGTCCTGGTTTTGGGTCAGGTAGACCGGCAACACCTTGGGCAGGGAGGGCACGAGGTTGTTGACCTCGTTGATGTTATAGATACCGCCGACGCGAATCGCACCGGTACTGGCGTCTGCGAGCATCACCGGCTTTTTCAGGTAGCGGTTGATCAGGGGCAAGGCGTCCGTGAGGGTCAGGTTGTCGAGCACCAGCTTGCCCTGGCGCCATGCCAGCGCGGTGTCATCGGGGTTGATAGCGGCGACCTGTGGGGTGGCGTCACCCTGGCGGAAACTGGCTTGCATGCCTGGGCTAAGCGGCACACTGGCATGCTCGCCGTCGCTGGAGATCTGCACCGAGCCCTCCAGTAACATCACCCGCACCTGATCTTCATATTCCCAGACATTGAACTGCGTGCCGGTCACTCGCACCTGGCCTTCGCCGGCCCGCACGATAAACGGGTGGTTGTTGTCGTGCGTGACGTTGAAGAACGCTTCGCCCTTTTTCAGGGTGACACGGCGCTGGTCCTTGTAATGGCTGTAGACCAATTCGGTACCCAAGTTCAACTCCACTTGGCTGCCATCGCCCAGGGTGACTTTTTTCAAGCCATTGGCTGCTTCGAACCGTTCATATGAGCTGGGCAACCAGCCCGCTTCCCAGCCGGTGAGGGCGGCAAGCGGCAATGCCGCCAGGCACACCGCTGCGGCCACCGCGTAGGTGCGCAAGCGGCGGGCCGGCTTCTTGATTGGGACCACCACCGCCTCAGGCTTGTCGCGGGGCAGGTGGTCGGCCACGTCCCAGATTTCGAGCATGGCTGCATATTCGAAGGCGTGCAGCGGATGGCCATCGTGCCACTGGGTAAAAGCCTGACGTTCGTCCGCCGTGCAATCTGCAGCATGCAGGCGCATGCACCAATGCGCGGCGGCGTCGGTGATGGCGTCATATTCGGTTTCTGAAAGGGGCTTTTCGCTCATTAACTCATCCTGATTTCCCACATTCTAACCTCCCAAGGTAGACGGCGAGAACCGCATCATGGCGATTGCACATCAATTGGAACTTATTCTTGTTTGTGTGCGCCTAAAAAATCAGGAATTAACCTGTCGTCCACTATGGAGTACGAAAATGTTGAAGAAAACCTTGATCGCCCTGTGTGCTACTTCCGCGCTGTTGAGCGCTGGCGCCGCCATGGCCGACAAGCCGGGTGCAGGCTGGATCACCATTGAGAAAGCCATCGAGGTGGCGAAAACCAAGGCCGGCTACATTGAGGTCTACGCCGCTGAAGCGGATGACAATGGCTATTGGGAAGTCAAAGGTCGCAAGTCCGATGGCATCGTGTATGAGGCGCGCATCGACGGCGCTTCCGGTAACGTGCTGCGTGACCAGAAAGACTGATGCACTCGCCGGGGGCCGTTCAGGCCCCCGGCTCCAACTGGCGGCCAAGATGGGTGATCAGGTACGTCACCGAGTCGGCGTTGGCCAGGATGGTGTCAATACGCTTATCAGGGACTGACATGAAAATGATCCTCGCGTCCTGCAGGGTCTTGGCGCCAGTAGCCTTGAAAATTTTCTTTTCAATTGCAGAACCAGGCTTAAAGTCTTCCCACAATTCGGTGAGGCTGTCTTGAGTCTTGAACAACATCGTTGCAGGCGTCATCGTCGATAACGCGGTGCTGCGCAAATCTTCCAGGGTGGTTTTAAGCACTTCGGCGCCGGGCCTTGCGACATTGATCAAGTCTGGGAAGGGTCGCATGCTGTCCAGGTAGGCAATGTCCACGGTGTCGAGCTTCAAGTGCGATAATTCGTGAATCAGCGTGCTGGCCCTGGCGTGCGTCGATATGTTGAACGCTACATTCTCCAGCAGACGGTTCTGGTAGACGTCCAGATTGGGGTCGAAGAATCGGCTCAGCAGATACAGCTTGCGTTCTCTATCGGCGGGAATCATGAATGCATAATCCGACGCCGGATCCTGTCGGCTGGTGCCCGCGACAAAGCGCATGGAGTTCGGACCGGTCAAGCTGGGGTCGGTGAGTTCATCGATGATCTCGTCGATTATTTTTGTGACTCTCAAGACCTGGTCCGGGGTCAGTGTGACGACACCAAACATTTCCCCTAAAAATCGCCCAACCCGGCTGTCGGGGTCGCGTTGTACAGCAAATTGCGCAACGTTGCGGCGGCAGTTCAGCGCGTAATAAGTCGCAAAGTTCAACGCTTCAGTGATGGCTTGGGCTTTCCAATAGGTCAACGCGCCAATATCGCGGATACCGACCGCTTCAATGTTGATATCCCGTACTTCATTGCGCCACGTCTTGAGGTACGACTGAGCCCTGCCGAAGCGCGGCTCCTGGCCGCCCAGCTCCAGTACCCATATGCCCTGCGCATTACGGCCGATGTACGGCCCCACCTGCTCGTCGTTGGCGAGGCGCCAGTGTTGTGCGGCTTTCTTGACGCTATACACCTTGCCGGCCAGCGGAACATAGTATTTCGAGTTTTCCTGGTCTTCATACACCTGGCTGAGCGTGCTCTTTTTCAGGTTTTGCAACGCCACATCCTGTGCCTCGAACGGCTGCAGCCGGGTGCGCGAAGGGCAGGTGATATGCCAAGTGGCGAGGGTGGTGGCTGCGGGCAGTGACTCATCTGTCAGCTCGGCCAGCGAGCGCTCCTTTTCAGTGGGTGGGGCAATGGCGGTGCCGTCCAGCGCACTGCGCAGGGCGGCCATTTGCGCCACGCCCCTGACGAAATCCTTGAATGCAGCCTTCCACTGGTGTAGCTGCAAGGCTTCGGCCGAGCGCTTGAACAAGGTGTAGCTGCGCCATACCACCAGCGGGTAGGCGAGTTTGCCGGCCATGAACTGCACTGCCGTCGGGATGTCCTTGCCGAACAGACGCGTTGCGTGATCCCACAGGGTCTTGGCGCCTTCTTCGAATTGGCTGCCCAGCACCTTGAGCAACATCAATGTGTTTTCACTGAACAGGTAATGCAGCACATTGCCCGTCACTGCCGAAGCGGCCAGGCGGATATCGGGCGGGCTATGCTGGTTGTTTTTCAGCAAGTGGCGGTAAGTGGCCTGGTGCGGATCTTCCAGGTGCATAAGCATCCAGTCCTGCAGGGCGCCTGGCCCTTGTATCTCATCCAGCAAGGCCGTTTCATCCGCGTATTCCTTGAACACATGCTGTTCGCTGTAGGGCGCGTAGAGCACCCATGGACCCTCGCCGGGAAGCTGCGGGCCGATCAGGTACACGCCCAACACCTTGGCGGTACTGGCGCCTTCGGTGGCGATCAGCTCCAGCGGTCGAATCGTCGCCGTGGACCCGCTGAGTGAAGCTCGGGCCACGGCGTCCGGCATATCGAAAATCTGCTGGACCAGGCTCAAGGCTCGCGTGGAAAGCCGCTCCTGCAACCTTTGCTCGTGGGCGTGTTGCAGCGCTTGCCACGGCAACTGACGGCAAAACAGACGTCTGCGTTGGCGTGCATCATCGGTTTGCGCCTCAAGGTGGCTTCGCACCTGTTGCTGATAAGCGCTTTTGAGATCCAGCTGGCGCACCATTTGTATCACGGCACTTGCGTCCAGGGCTTGCGGTAATGGCTTTGCCGTGCGTGAACGCGGGCGGATGTGTTGAACGGTCAGATCTGGCCAGTGCCGCAACGCAAAGTCGGTCAGGTTGTCGACATTCACATCGAGCACTGCACCGGTGGGGATCAGGATGTGATCGGGGTTGAGCGCCTGGCCGGGAAAGCGCGCCTCAAGCAGCGCCATCAGCGTGGTGAAGGCATAAGCACGCAGGGGTTGGATGTCATGCAGGTAGTCGTGTTCATCGTCGGCGTTGTTGCAGTATTGCTCCAGAAGCTCGGCCTGGTGGATTTGGTCCTGGGCCGGCGCCATCCCCAGCCACAGTGGCAGTGCCTGCTGGTTGACCATGGCATCGGCCAGTGTGATTGCCCTGCCAAGGTTAGTGGGCGGAGGCTGTTCGATGACGGCGTCCAACCGGTCCTGCAAGGCACGGGCGCGCAGGCCCATGGATTGCAGGTGATCCACGCCTTCCATGACCGCGTCGTTGTAGCTGTCTACTCGGTCATTCAACAGGTCCCGATCAATACGTTGCAGCGGGCCCTGGCTAAATGCCTGATGGGGCTCGCGCAAGCAGAACGGCAGATTCTCCAGCAGGCTCAAGCTGTTGAGTGGGTGCGCCAGGCGCTGGGTGATTTCATCGCGCAGGGCGTTGATCGAGGCAAAGACTTCGTAGCCCAGGCGCGGGGTCCAGAGCAGCGCCTGGCCCGAGCGCTGCGGGTCGATACCGCCGCGCTCAGTGATCACGAACGTATTGGCCAGCGGTTGTGGCGTATCGACGGCGTTCAAGTCCAACGTCAAGCCATAGGCATCCGGCAAAAATCCGTTAAGGCCATGGCGTGTCAAGCGCGACAGACTGTCGGGCTGAAATAGCGTGTCGAGAATGGCCTGGCTTGTGGGCGCCAGGGTTTTATCCAGCGACCTCAGCTCGGCTTCGCTGCGTAACCCTACCAGCATCGAGTGGGCGTGTTTGGCGTGAGTCTTGACGAGAAACTCATGGGGTTGCTGGCGCATGGCGTGCTTGGAAAACAGCAGCAGGACGCGCTCGATGACGGTGTTGAACGTCTTGAGCGTCATGCTTGGCAATTGCATGAAGACATTGCCTTCGCCCCGTGTATAGAACTTCGTCCTGGACGAGAAGGGCACCGCAGGCGCCTCTTGGGCCAGGCGTTCAATGAAGTGCTCAAGCATGCTCAATGACTGCACTGCCGGACGCTCTTCACGCTCCTGGGCACGCGTGGCGTAGGTATTGATATACACCTCCTCGGCTTTGACTGGCTGTTGCTGCAGTTGCAGTTCAGCGTTGAGCGTGTCAGCGACGATGCTACGTAAGGTCGGGTGATGCGCGCGCTCCATCGCCAGCGCACGCTCAATCGCCCGCAGGTTCTGAAGCTGCAGCCGGGCGCGCTCGGCCTTGACGGTCGAAGGGCGGCCATTACCGCGGGTGACCGGATGCAAGGTCCAGCGCCCGTTGGTCTCCAGTGTGGCCAGTTGATTGTCCAGCAAGGCACGTACGTCCAGGGCACTGTCGAGCAAGGCTGCGAGGTCCACTTGGCCATCGCTGCGCCGGTAGATTTCCAGGGCGTGGTTAAGGTTCTCCGTTTGCTTGCGCGCAATGTCTTGTACCAAGGTCACGAACACATTGCCGGGTATCGGCCTTGCCGCGACGGCGATCGGGTCCAGGCCGAGCAGTGTGTCGCGCTCATCCAATGAGAGGAAGTTGAGCCATTCGTCCTCGTAGCCTTCGGCCTTGAGCATGCTCAATAACAGGTCTTTGAGGTGGTCGAGGTTTTCCAGCACCTGTAACCCGCGCGATTGGGTGTAGAGGTACGCGTGGTGCTCGGTGATCATCAAGGTGCTCGCCGGTTCAACGTAATGTTGATGGGGGGCATAAAGGCGCACCTTTTCCACGCTGAGGTTTTCGGCATGGGCGCTGCGGGCGCTTTGGTCGCTGAGGAGCAGGGCCTGAAATGCGTGGCTTTCCTCGGCGGTAATTATCTCGGCCTGGCGCTTGAGCAACACATCGAGGCGAAACTTCTGCGCCACGACCTGGGCAAAAAAATCCACGCGCGAGGTGCCGCTGTCGATATCTTCATTCCAGTAGGTCTGCAGCAGGCTTTCCAACAGCTTCGAGAAAGTACTGGAGCTTTGTTCGATCAAGGCTTCCCAACGCTGGTGATCTTCTTCCCGTTCGGAGGCGGTGAAGCCAGTGGTGTCATGTTTTGGGTTCGAGTATTCGCGTGTCTGCCCTTTGGGCCACCTATGGCGCACATAAAATTGCAGCAGCGCTTCGCTCAAGGTCAGCGAGTTGACCCAACGTGGCGTTGCTTGCTCAGCTTCGCGGGTGAAGACATTGACCCGTGTGTCCCGTTGATCCAGGTGTTTGAAATGGGGGCGGGCCATGACGCTCAGCAGCGTGTCGAGCATGTCAGGCAAGGTCGGGGTTTTTTGCAGGTGGTCGAGCATGGCCTCGACGTTATCCAGCTGGCAGGCCTGGAGCATGCGTGCTTGCTCCGGCATGACTTCACCCTCGATGAGCTGAGTGGTCAACACCATGGGCGTGTCAGCGCCCAGCGCATTGCGTTGGTCCATCGACAGGTAGCTCAGCAAAGGGGCGCTCTGCAGTGGGTCTTCCAATTGCTCGATCAACTCGCTCAGCAGGGCGGCGTGGCTGTCATAGACCTGTATGCCGTTATCCGGGGTGTAGAGCAACGCCTTGGCGGCGTCGGGTGTCGGGCTGATCGCGAACGCGCCGGCAAGGGGGATGGGGGGCTTGCCGGAAATGTTGATCAGGACCTTTTCAACGCGCATGGGGTGATCGTGCCGGCTTGTGTCCTGCCGAGACTCGTCGGTAGCCAGGTAAAGGTTGTACAGCCAATCAAGGTCTTTGGCGGTGAGCCCTAGCGTGCGTTCACGAGCGGTGGGCGAGGCTTTGCCTTGGGGTTTGAGAAACTCAGGGAAGAAATACGGGGGGGTTAAGCGAACCACAGCCTGTCTCCGGCGTGCCAGGAAAAGCACAGGGTAGGCAGGCGCCCGTGGTGCAAGGCGGTAAATATTCAGCGCTGCGCACGTTGACAACGCAGAGCGTGCGTGGTGTTTAATCGAGGGTCTGGATGTCCCATTCGTTGCCCCTTCCAATCATAAAAACGGAGCTTCAAATGTCTGCGCAGTCGACAGTTGCCACTGCTTGTGCCTCGATTCGCTTCGCTGAACTGGTGGAGTTACTTCAACAGGTCTTCGTCCGGCACGGCACATCGCCGCAGGTTGCTGCGATTCTTGCGCACAACTGCGCAAGTGTCGAGCGTGACGGTGCCCACAGTCACGGTATTTTTCGCATCCCCGGTTACCTTTCGACGCTGGCCAGTGGATGGGTCAACGGCACCGCCGTCCCCAGCGTGACCGATGTGGCCTCAGGCTTTGTGCGCGTCGACGCGGGCAATGGTTTTGCCCAGCCGGCCCTGGCAGCGGCGCGCCCGTTGCTGGTGGAGAAGGCACGCAGCGCCGGCATCGCGTTGCTGGCGATCCATAACTCCCATCACTTTGCAGCCCTGTGGCCGGACGTCGAGCCGTTTGCCGAGGAGGGGCTGGTGGCACTCAGCGTGGTCAACAGCATGACCTGTGTGGTGCCCCACGGCGCGGATCGCCCGTTGTTCGGCACCAACCCCATCGCGTTTGCGGCACCACGGGCCGACGGTGCGCCGATTGTGTTTGACCTGGCCACCAGTGCCATCGCCCATGGCGACGTGCAAATCTCCGCACGCAAAGGCGAGCGGTTGCCACCGGGCATGGGCGTCGATAGCCTCGGTCAGCCGACCCAGGACCCTAAAGCCATTCTGGAAGGCGGCGCACTGTTGCCATTTGGCGGGCACAAGGGGTCGGCACTGTCGATGATGGTCGAGTTGCTGGCGGCAGCGTTGACGGGCGGCAACTTCTCTTTTGAATTCGATTGGACGGACCACCCCGGCGCGCGTACGCCGTGGACAGGCCAGCTCCTGATCTTGATCGACCCGAGTAAAACCGCAGGGCAAAGCTTCGCCCAACGCAGCCAGGAGCTGGTGCGGCAGATGCATGCGGCGGGGCTGCGTCGATTGCCGGGGGACCGACGCCATCGCACGCGGGCGAAGTCGCAGGAAACCGGGATCGAACTGGATGCGCAGGCGTTGCGCGAGTTGAGGGCCTTGGCGGCGGGATGAAACAGGCTGCGCGATGCGCAGCCTGAATGGATCAGTTACGGCGACCCAGCAACAGGCCGACCACCAGGCCAAAGCCAGCGGAAATGGCCACGGTCTGCCATGGGTGCCCACCGATGTAAGTCTCGGTGGCATCCACAACCGGCTTGCTGCGTTCACGCACGTTGGACACCGATTCCAGGGCTTGCTTGAGTTTGATGGCAACCTGCTCGCGCAGGGTTTCACCTTCCTCGCCCACCAGGGATGCGCTGCTTTTGAGCAGTTTGTCCGACTCTTCGATCAATGCGCTCAGTTCGCTGAACGCTTGGTCCTTGATTTGATCTTCGACAGCTTGGGCGGCGGTTTTGCGGGCCATTGAGTGACTCCTTGCAGGTGGATGTGGCAGTGAACAATGGAGTATCGGGCGGTGGCAAAAGTTGCAGTTTTTTTGCCGGCGCGCTCATCCGAGGCAAAATCCGGATCGGGAACTTTGGGCCTACAGTGTAAGATGTCACCTATTTGTGCAGCAGGTAATTCAACATGAGCTTCAATCTCGCCAACAAGACCCTCGCCGAACGCGCCGAGCTGGAAGATGAAAAGTCGCGCCTCTACGACCTGTGGCAAACCAACCTGGGCAAGGCCAAGGGCGAAGCCGCGCGCTTGTTCGGTGAGCGCGCCAAACGCAAGGGCAAGTGGGCCGAATGGGTACGTGCCGAACTCGATGGCATGTCTCCGCCGGAGTTTTCCAACATGGTGCGCAGTGAAGTCAACAAGCTGATGGCGGCGGCAAAGTAAAGCACGCCACAATCGCTTCGCGCACCTTGAGCAACAGCGGGTCCAACTGAGCCTGGGTGCGCCAGCCCAACTCCACCGGGTAATGCGGTAGCGCCAGCGGGCAGGGCAGCACGCGCAGGCCGGTCATTTGCGCAATGGCGTGGGCCGCATGCCCGGGAATGGTTGCTACTGCGGTGCTGCCTTTGAGCAGATACGGCAGCGCGGCAAAGTGGCTGGTGGACGCGCACACGTGGCGGCGCAGCCCGTGCGCCGCCAAGCCTTCATCGGTAATGCCGATAAACCCGCCTGACGACACCAATACATGTTCCCGTGTGACAAACCCCTGCAGGTCGATAGTCTCCTCGCCCGGCGCCAGGCTATGGGGGTCTACCAGGCAACGATAGTCACCTTCCCCCAGCACCTGTCGGCTCAGCCTGCGCTCGGTAAAACCGCCGGCGGTAATGGCCAGGTCCAGCGTGCGGTCGAGCAGGGCGGCGGCGACGATCTGGCTGTAGGTCTGGCGAAAGATCACCCGTAGCTTGGGCAGGCGCAGTGCGATGGCCTCCATCAGGCTTCGGGCATAGGCAATCTCGAAGTCATCCGACAGCCCCAGCACCACCGAGCGGCCCTCGTAGTGCAGGTTTTGCGGGCTGATCATCGCCAGGCTCTGGCGGCAGCGATCCAATGCCTCACTGATCACCGGTTTCAACTGGTTGGCACGCAATGTGGGCGCCAGGCCGCGTCCGGTGCGCACGAACAAAGGGTCACCATACAGCTCGCGCAAACGCCGCAAGCCCGCGCTGATCGCCGACTGCGTCACGCCCAAACGCAGCGCCGCACGGCTGGCACTGGACTCGTCGTGCAGGGCTTCGAAGGTTTTGAGCAGGTTCAGGTCAACCTGGGCGATATTCATTTGGCTCATATCATTTAGCACTGAGGTGGGCTTTATTCATGATCGAGTCTGGCTGGAGAATGGGCAACCCCTATCTATCGGAGTGAGCCTGATGCCCGTATCGACTGTCGCAGCCCTGCAAATCGGCGCCTTGCCTGGCGGCAAGGCTGAAACCCTGGCGCAGATCTTGGCCTATGAGGATCAAATCCAGCGCAGTGGCGCGCACTTGGTGGTCATGCCCGAGGCGTTGCTGGGCGGCTATCCCAAGGGCGAAAGCTTTGGCACGCAATTGGGCTATCGCCTGCCCGAGGGCCGGGAAGCCTTTGCACGGTATTTTGCCAATGCCATTGACGTGCCGGGGCCAGAAACCGAGGCGCTGGCCGGGATGTCGGCGCGTACCGGTGCCAGCCTGGTGCTGGGCGTGATCGAACGCAGTGGCAGCACGCTGTACTGCACGGTGTTGTATTTCGAACCCTCGGGCGGCCTGGTGGCCAAGCACCGCAAGCTGATGCCGACCGGCACCGAGCGGCTTATCTGGGGCAAGGGCGACGGCTCGACCCTGCCGGTGATCGACTCCGCGGTGGGGCGTATCGGCGGCGCGGTGTGCTGGGAAAACATGATGCCGTTGCTGCGCACCGCGATGTATGCCAAGGGCGTTCAGGTGTGGTGTGCACCCACCGTGGACGAGCGCGAAATGTGGCAGGTGAGCATGCGCCATATTGCCCATGAAGGGCGTTGCTTTGTGGTCAGCGCCTGCCAGGTGCAGGCATCGCCCGAAGCCTTGGGTGTGGAGGTTGCCAACTGGCCTGTGGACCGTCCGTTGATTGCCGGCGGCAGCGTGATCGTCGGGCCCATGGGCGATATTTTGGCGGGGCCGTTAGTGGGCGAGGCGGGGTTGTTGACGGCGCAGATCGATACTGATCAGTTGGTGCGGGCCCGCTACGACTACGACGTAGTGGGGCATTACGCCCGGCCGGATATTTTTGAATTAGTGGTGGACGAGCGCGCCAAGCCAGGCGTTCGCTGTATCACTGACTAAACGCAATCAACCTGTGGGAGCTGACTTGCCTGCGATAGCGGCGTGTCATTCAATTCATCAGTTACTGACGCACCGCCATCGCAGGCAAGCCAGCTCCCACATTTGGTTTTCAGCCACTTACCAGGTGGCGGTGTTCGGCAAGTCCAGGGTGCCACGCTCTACAAAGCGCATGGTGCCAAACAGTCCGCCCGCCAGTTTGCCGCGCAGCACGTAGGGCAGGTTGTTCAGGCTTTGGGTCTGGCTCAGGCCCAGGGTCTGGCGCAACACCGAAAACGCCGAAACGCTGACCGGCACCATCAATACGGTTTCAGAAAAGCGTGGGATGCTGCCAGCCTGATCGCTGACGCCAGAAGCGAGTGGCCGGCCATTGACCTCCAGGTCCAGGGCCACGCCGTTGTAGTCGATTGCCGCTTCATTGGGGTTTTGCACCCGCAGTTTCACGGCAAAACGCACTTCCAGGTCCTGGCTTTGCAGCGGCTCGATGCCCACCACATTGATGTTCACCGGGTCGCGGTTGGGAAACAGTGCACAGGCGCTCAAGGTCAGCAGCAACAGCGATAGAACCATGAGCTTGCGCATAAAGAAATGCTCCTACTTTTGGGTGACGTCCGGGTCCTGCATGACCTTAAGGGTAGAGGACTCCGGCTCGAATTCATCTTCTTCCAGCTCTATGAACTCTTCGGGCAGGAAAATGTTCAGCAGGATTGCACAGAATGCACCCACGGTGATCGGCGATTCGAAGATGTTGTGCAGCGCCTTGGGCAGCTCGCGCAGCACTTCGGGCACCGCGGCGACGCCCAGGCCCATGCCTAGGGAAATTGCCACGATCAGCACATTACGCCGATGCAGGCCCGCTTCGGCGAGGATCTTGATCCCGGCCACGGCCACGGTGCCGAACATGATCAGGGTCGCGCCGCCCAATACGGGCTTGGGCATCAGTTGCAGCACCGCGCCGATCATCGGGAACAACCCCAGCAGCACTAGCAGGCCAGCAATGAAGTACGCCACGTAGCGGCTGGCCACGCCGGTCAATTGGATCACGCCGTTGTTCTGGGCAAAGGTCACCATCGGCAGGCTGTTGAAGGTGGCGGCCATCGCGGAGTTCAAGCCGTCGGCCAGCAGGCCGGACTTGATGCGTTTGATATACAGCGGGCCCTTGACCGGTTGCTGGGAAATCATCGAGTTGGCGGTCAGGTCGCCGGCGGCTTCCAGGGGCGAAATCAGGAAGATCACCGCCACCGGGATAAACGCCACCCAGTCGAACGAGAAACCATACTTGAACGGCACCGGCACGCTGATCAGCGGCACCTGGGGCAGGGCGGCCATGTCGACGCGGCCCAGCAGCCACGCCACTACGAAGCCCAGGGTCAGGCCGATCACGATCGAACCCAGGCGCAGGAACGGGTTGTTGAAGCGGTTGAGTACCACGATGGTCAGCAGCACCAAGGCCGCCAGGCCCATGTTGCCTGCGGCGCCCAAGTCGCTGGCGCCATAGCCGCCAGCCATGTCGGTGACGGCCACCTTGATCAGTGACAAGCCCATCAAAGTGATGATGGTGCCGGTCACCACCGGGGTGATCAGTTTGCGCAGTTTGCCGATGAACTGGCTGAGCACCACTTCGATAAACGCCGCGAAAAAGCAGATGCCAAAGATCGTCGAGAGGATTTCATCGGTGCCGCCGCCCCGGGCCTTGACCATGAACCCAGCGCTCAAGATCACGCTGATAAAGGAAAAACTGGTGCCTTGCAGGCACAACAGCCCCGAACCCACCGGCCCGAAAGTGCGCGCCTGCACAAAGGTGCCAAGCCCCGAGACAAACAGCGCCATGCTCACCAGGTACGGCACTTCGCTTTCCAGCCCCAGTACGCCGCCGACGATCAGGGTGGGCGTGATGATGCCGACAAAACTCGCCAACACATGCTGCAACGCGGCAAAAATCGCGGCGGTGAAGTGCGGGCGGTCTTCGAGGCCGTACATGAGGTCGGATTCATAGCGCGGGCGGGGGGCTTGAGCGTCAGACAAAATGATGGCTCGGGTCAGAAAATGGAGGCGCAGGATGCCAGAAAGTGCCAGGCGCCTGAAGTGTAAAAAAATATTTATAAAAACCCTGCGCTAAAGCCGTGGCCCAGCCGATATCAAGCATAGGCCCACACTACAACGACAACAGTGGTGACCAAGGTCTGGGCAGCGCGTTGACGCTGACGGATCGTTTCGCGGCAAGGATGCTCGCAAACACTACTTCTGAGAGCAGCCCTATGTCCCTCCGTCACCTGAATATTGCCCCTCGCGCGTTTATCGGTTTTGCCTTCATTGCGGTTCTAGTGGTGCTGTTGGGCGTGTTTGCGGTCAACCGTATGACGCAGATGCGCCAATCCTCCCAGGACATGAGCGCGAACCAGCTGCCCAGCATGACTCACCTGGGTACCATCACCGAAAACGTGCTGCGCATGCGCATCCTGTCGTTTCGCGTGCTGGTCAACCGCGAGCCTGCCGCCCTGCAGGAAGCCGAGACGCGCATTGGCGTGCTGGCTGACAAGGTCAAGACTGCCCAGGCCAAATACGCCACGTTGCCTGCGGGCGCGGAGGAGGCTGCGCTGTACAAAGCCTTTGGCGTCACCCTGGAGAACTACCTCAAAGCTCAGGCCGAGATGTTGATATTGTCCAAACAAGGCAAGGTCGATGAGATGCGCGCTCTGATCAACAGCCGTATCAAGGACGGCACTGACCAGATGGGCGAGCAACTGAACAAGCTGATCGCCATCAATGCGGCCGACGCCAAGCAGGCCGACGAAGATGCCGGGCAAAGCTACGAGGGCGCGATCACCGGTGTGGTGGCGGTCTCCGTGGTGGCGGCATTGCTCACCGTGCTGCTGGCCTGGTTGCTGACCCGCAGCATCGTGACCCCGCTGCGCAAGGCCGTGGAAGTGGCCGAGACCATCGCCGCCGGCAACCTCAGCAAAACCATCGAGGACGATGGCAAGGACGAACCGGCACGGTTGCTCAGTGCGCTGTCGACCATGCAAGCCAGCCTGCGCCAGACCATCCAGCACATCGCCGGTTCGGCCACGCAACTGGCTTCGGCGGCGGAAGAGTTGAGCGCGGTCACCGAGGAGGCCTCCCGTGGCCTGCAACAGCAGAACAATGAAATCGACCAGGCCGCCACGGCCGTCAATGAGATGACGGCGGCAGTGGAGGAGGTGGCGCGTAACGCGGTTTCCACCTCCGAGGCGTCCGGGCAGTCCAACCAGGCGGCGCGGGAAGGCCGTGATCGGGTGATGGAAACCGTCGGTGCGATCCAGACCATGACTCAGGACGTGCAGAACACCTCCGCGATGATCGAGGGCCTGGCCGCTCAGGGCCGGGATATCGGCAAGGTGCTGGATGTGATCCGCGCGATTGCCGAGCAAACCAACCTGCTGGCGCTCAACGCAGCGATTGAAGCCGCCCGTGCCGGCGAGGCCGGAAGGGGCTTTGCGGTGGTCGCCGATGAAGTGCGCGCCCTGGCCCATCGCACCGCGCAGTCGACCCAGGAAATCGAGAAAATGGTCGCCGGCATCCAGAACGGTACCGGGGAGGCGGTGCAGTCCATGCAACAGAGCAACCAGCGCAGCCAGAGCACCCTGGAAATGGCACGTGCAGCCGGCGCCTCACTGGAGCAGATCACTGCGTCTATCAGCCTGATCAACGAACGCAACCTGGTGATTGCCAGCGCTTCGGAAGAACAGGCCCAGGTCTCCCGCGAGGTGGACCGCAACCTGGTCAACATCCGCGACCTGGCCACCCAGTCGGCGGCGGGCGCCAACCAGACCAGCGCGGCCAGCCATGAACTGTCGAGGCTGGCGGTGGATTTGAATGGGATGGTGGCCAGGTTCGTCGTCTAACTGCTGCCACAACACCCTGTGGGAGCTGGCTTGCCTGCGATAGCAATCTTACAGTCGGCACATCATGGGTTGGCTTACCGCTATCGCAGCATAGGGATCTACACAACTTGGGCCGGTGCTGGACCTGTGGCGAGGGCGCTTGCTCCCGTGACGGACTGACAGCCGACGCTGATCTAACTGACGCGCCGCAATCCAAATGTGGGAGCTGGCTTGCCTGCGATGGCGGCCTTACAGCCGACCAGGATGTTGGAACTGACCGCGTACATATCCGTTCCTGCGGTAACGGCCACCGATGGTTCCGCTCTTACAGCGGGTCACTTTTGGAAAGGCCCAAAAGTAACCAAAAGGCCTTCGCCCCACCACTCGGCACCTCGCCTGCGTTCGGCCAGCGTGGTTTGACGGGGCGCTTCAGATCAAAAGCCAGATCAAAAGCCAGATCAAGAGCGGCTCGCTTAGCATCGTGGTTACCGTCGATCGCTTCAGAGTTGTGTAGATACCTATGGCTATCGCAGGCAAGCCAGCTTCCACCTTTGCTCTTGTGTTGTGTCAGTGCCGCCATGCCCCTGGATTCACCAGGTTTACCGGCTTTTCGCCAGCCAATGCCGTCAGGAGATTCTCCACCGCACACTTGGCCATCGCCTCCCGCGTCTCATGGGTGGCCGAACCAATATGCGGCGTGGCTACCACATTGTTCAACCTCAGCAACGGCGATGCGTGATCCAGCGGCTCCTTCTCAAACACATCCAACCCCGCCGCGCGGATAGTGCGTTGCTGCAACGCCTGCACCAGCGCCGCCTCGTCCACCACCTTGCCTCGGGAGATATTGATAAAAATCGTCTCCGGCCCCATCAGCGCGAATTCCTCGGCGCCAATCAACTTCTCGGTCTCAGCGGTCAACGGCAGGGTCAGGCAGACAAAATCAGCCTCTTTGAGCAAGTCCTGCAAGCTGCGGTACTGCGCGCCAAAGCGTGCTTCAACCGCCGGCTTGGGTGAGTGGCTGTGGTAGATCACTGGCATGCCGAAGCCACAATGCCCGCGTTGGGCCAGGGCTTCGCCGATGCGGCCCATGCCGATAATGCCCAGGGTCTTGCCATGTACATCGCTGCCAAAATGCGCCGGGCCGATGTTTTTGTTCCATTGGCCGGCGCGCACCATGTCGGCCAGCTCGACCACGCGCCGGGCGGTGGCCAGGATCAGCGCAAAGCCAGTGTCGGCGGTGGTTTCGGTGAGCACGTCCGGGGTGTTGCTGAGCAGGATGCCGCGTTGGGTCAGGTAATCGATATCGTAGTTGTCGACGCCCACCGAGACGCTGGCCACTGCTTCCAGCTTGGGTGCCAGGTCGAGCAACTGGGCATCCAGGCGCAGGCTTGCACCCAGCAGGCCGTGGGCGGTGGGGAGGGCATCGCGCAGCTTGGCCAGGCCGGTTTCATCCAGAGCGTCAATCAGCGTGACGTCGACCTCCTCGTGCAGGCGAGCCATGAGCGGCGCGGACAGTTTTTTATACAGCACGACAGACTTTTTCATGAGGTTTTTACCTTCAATTCCAGGGTTGGCGTCGGCGAGCGGTCACTCGCGCCGGGCTTGAGGAAAATCGTCAGCACCACGGAAAGCAGCAGCGCTCCGCTCATCAGCAGGTACGAAGCGCCGGGCGAGCCGGTGCTGCTGTTGAGGTAGCCCACCAGGTACGAGCCACCGAACGATCCCAGGGCGCCCATGCTGTTGATCAGCGCCATGGCGCCACCGGCGACGTTGGCCGGGAGGATTTCCGGGACGATGGCGAAAAACGGGCCGTAGGGTGCATACATGCAGGCCCCGGCGATCACCAGCAGGGTGTAGGACCACCAGAAGTGTTCGGCGCCCAGCACGTAGGACGCGTAGAAGGCAATCGACGCAATCAATAGCGGCGGCCAGACAAAACGCTTACGTTTCTGCAGCTTGTCCGAACCCCAGGACACCACGAGCATGCCAATCACCGCCGCCAGATAGGGCAGGGCCGAGAGCCAGCCGGCTTCGACCATGTCCATCTGCAAACCGGCCTTGAGGATTGATGGCAACCACAGCACGAAGCCGTACACGCCAATGCTCCAGCAGAAAAACTGCAACGCGAGAATGATCACCTTGGGCGAACGGAACGCCTCTGCGTAGTTTTTCACGGCCTTGATCCCCACCTGCTCGGCGGCGAGGGCGGTTTCCAGGCTGTGCTTTTCGGCGTCGCTCAGCCACTTGGCATCCTTGGGGCGCTCATCGGCCAGCTTCCACCAGATAAACGCCCACAACACCGCCGGCAGGCCCTCGATGATGAACATCCAGCGCCAGCTGAAATGCTGCACCAGGTAGCCCGACACCACCGACATCCACAGCATGGTGACCGGGTTGCCGAGGATCAGGAAAGTGTTGGCCCGTGAGCGTTCGGCACGGGTGAACCAGTGGCACAGGTACACCAGCATGGCCGGCATCACGGCGGCCTCGACCACCCCGAGCATGAAGCGGATGACGATCAGCATGTAGGCGTTGGACACCACGCCAGTCAGTGTCGCCAAGCCGCCCCAGAGGATCAGGCTGACGAAGATCAGTTTCTTGACGCTGCGCTTTTGCGCGTAGATCGCCCCCGGCACCTGGAAGAAAAAGTAGCCAAGGAAAAACAGTGCACCGAGCAGCGAAGACATGCCTGGCGTGATCATCAGGTCTGCGGCCATGCCGGACGCGGCGGCGAAGCCGTAGTTGGCGCGGTCGAGGTAGGCCAAGCTGTAGGTGATAAACACGATAGGCATGATGTACCACCAGCGACGGGTGGCGAGTTTCACGGTTTCCATGGGGTTGCTCCTGAGCTTGTTGTAGTTGTGGCAACAGGTAATGGGTCACGCAACGGATCGGGTGGGTAATTCAGCGCGGGTCGGCAAACCTTCCATATCGCCACGGCTCTGCACGGCGCGGCTGCCGATCCAGTTACCGCGCTGTACGGCCTCGGGGAAGCTCAAGTTTTCCAGCAGGGCGCTGATCATGCCCACGGCAAAGCCATCGCCGGCGCCCACGGTATCCACGACCTTGGCCACCGGTACGGCGGCGACAAAACCCTGGTCCATATGGGTGCGGTAATAGGCGCCCTCGGCGCCGAGCTTGATCGCCACGGCTTCGGCGCCCTGGTCGAGATAGAACGCGGCGATGTCTTCCGGGTCGTCAAAACCGGTCAGCAGGCGACCTTCGCCCAGGCCCGGCAGGACCCAGTCGGCCAAAGCAGCCAGCGCATTGATTTCGCGGATCATCTGCGCCTGGCTGGCCCACAGGGACGGGCGCAGGTTCGGGTCGAACGACACACTGCGTCCGGCCTTGCGCATTTGGGTCATCAGCTCGAACGACAGTGCGCGAGTGGCATCGGACAGCGCTGGCGGAATGCCGGTGGCGTGCAGATGGCGGGCTTGCAGCAGCGTCGGATGGATGGCATCGATGGACAAGTGGCTGGCCGCCGAGCCTCTGCGAAAGTACTCAACTTGAGGATCTGCGCCGGCCTCTTCCCGGGATTTGAGTTGAAAGCCGGTGGGGTTCAGCGGGTCGACGGCCACATGGTGGCAATCGAGTCCTTCTTTAGTCAGGGTATCGACCACAAAACGCCCGAGGGAGTCGTTACCCACGCGGCTCAGCCAGGCCACGTTGAACCCCAGGCGCGACAGGCCGATGGCGACGTTGCTGTCGGCGCCGGCAATGCGTTTGTGAAACTGCCCGACCTGCGCCAGGTCGCCGGTCTGTTCGGCGACAAACATCGCCATGGTTTCGCCAAACGACAGGATATCGATCTCAGACATGGGCGTTCTCCACATGGGGTTGGCCAAGGCGGGCCAGGGTCGCGACCTGTTGCGCGGTGACTTCGATCAGGTCATCGCCCTGCAACGGAAATTCCACTGCCCGGGTAATACCTTGAGTCATGTGTTTAAGCAGTTGTTCCCACAGATGCAGGTCGGTGGCGCCCGGCGGCAAGGCGACGAGCTTGCCATCGGCGCGACGGGCCACGGCCTTGCAGTGCAGGTAATCCACATGCCGGCCCAGTAACCGCGCAGCAGTGAGCGCGGACTGGTCTTGCCACTGCCAGTTACCGATGTCGAAGGTCATTTTCACCGGCAGGCCCAGGCGTTCGACTTCGGTAAAAAACCGTTGCATCGGTTCAATGCGCCCACCGTGCAGGGTCTGGTCGTTTTCCACCAGCAGCTTGACTGGGTGGCGATTGAGCAGGGCGTGCAGGCTTTCCATGTCGTTTGTGTCGGTGAAGTAACCGAGGGACACCTTCAGCCAGCCCGAGCCAAAGGCCTGGGCGCGGTCCAGGGTAGCGGCCAGCTCGGCATTGGGCTGGGCACGGCCGGCGACCCAGAGTTCCAGGGGCGAGGAAAACACGCTGTCCAGGCCTTGCGCGGCAGCGGCCTGGGCCAGGGTGGCGGGGTGTTCGTCGGTCAGCAGCTCCTCACGCCATTCAATGCGCTGGGCACCGGCAGCGCAGAGCAGCGCGACAAAACTCAATTGGCCCTGCTGGCGAACCAGGTCGGCGCCGTAGCTGGAAAGGCTGATGGAGACGGGGTATTTATGCATTGTTGTTTACCTCTGAAACCGGTTTCATTTTTATCGACAAGAACACACTGACTGCTTGTGGCGAGGGAGCTTGCTCCCGTTTGACTGCGCAGCAGTCACCGGCTCTTGGCGGCGCTTCGCACCGCAGCGGGAGCAAGCTCGCTCGCCACAGTAAAGCCAGGGTCATAAGGGGGCGTCGAGCCGCGGATAATCAGCTCGGGTAAAAAATCCAGGGTGCGGGTGGGGGCGGTATCGCCGCGCAGGCGCTTGAGCAAACAGTCGAAGGCGCTGGCGCCAATCGCTTGCGTCGGTTGGGCGAGGGCGGTGATGCCGTTGCCCACCAGCGGGTACCAGTCCAGGTCATCCAGGGCGATCAAGCCCACCTCGCCGAACAGGTCGCAGCCCAGCGCCTTGAGCACCCGGGTGCAGGCCAGTGCGGCCACGCCGTTGGCGCAAAACAGTGCCTTGGGGCTGGGGTTGGCGAGAAAGGCTTGCAGACGCTTTTCCAGGTTGCCATCCAGTTCAACCACGGCGCCTGTCAACGCCGGGCGCTTGGCAATTTCGTGATTGAAACTCTCCAGGCGTTCCAAACGTGAACTGGTGCCGTCGGTGGTCTCGCTTACGAGCAGCACGTCGCGGTAACCCTGCTGCTCAAGGTGTTCCACCGCCATGTGCACCGCCGCCGGGTTATCCAGGCCCACCAGGTCGCTGTGCAGCGGCGCTACCTTGCGGTCCACCAGCACCAGAGGCATTTCCTGTTGCAGTTCCAGCAGTTGGTCGAGGTGATGGCCCAGGGTGTTCACGATCAAGCCTTCGATGTTGTACGAGCGCAGCGCCGCCAGGTGTTGGCGCTCTTGCTCGTCATCACGGTCGGTGTTGCACACCACCAGGCTGTAGCCGTGCTGACGGCAGGCGGTTTCGACGCCGTGCATCACGGCAATGGAATAGGGGTTGCGGATATCGGCCACCAGCATGCCGATCAGGCGGGTGCGGCCACGTTTCAAACCACGGGCCATCTGGTTGGGGCGGTAGCCAAGCTGTTCGATGGCTTGCTCGATGCGCAGCGCGATCGCGTCGGAGAGCAGGGCGCGGTCATCGCCGATAAAACGCGACACGCTGGCTTTGGACACGCCGGCGCGTTGGGCGACGTCGAGCATGGTGACACGGGTGCGCTGGGCGGCGGAAAAAGGAGTCACGGTCGCGGGCCTTTCTTATTTGAGGTGGGTCATGGCTGCTTTGAAACCGGTTTCAGGAAACACCAAGTCAACCAGTGCGTCAAGCGTTGCTGCTTGGGGCGCGCAAGGGCTGTCCGACGAGCGGAGCGATATACCTGTTAGTTCTGACAGTATCCATCGCCCTGAAACAAGCGCCTAATTTGAGCCAGCGAAGCGGATTGATTCAGCCACGTGGAAATCAAGGAGCGCCTAATGACGGGGTCAAAAAAAACAGCCAACACATCTGTCAGCGATACAGGCGCAGGGCAGATGTCTGAACTCAAGGCTGCCGTCGTGGTGGATGCGTTTCCCGATGATCCCAACGGCCTGATTCCTACTGAGTTCCTGTACCACCCGATCAAAATTCAGCTCCGGCAGATCTGGCAGTTCCCGGCCGAAGCCGGCGAGACGGATAATGTCCATTTCTCGATCAAGCCGCATACGCCGGAACCTGCCTACCCTTTGCCAGCGATTCCCTTGGAAGGCCCCGTTACCGAGGATCATTTCCCGGTAGAACTGTCCATCGGCGGTAATTGGCTGAAGATCAGCGGCTCTTATGACCTCAGTTATTACGTTGACGGGCCGGGCGGTATAGAGCACAGCCGGTATGTCACTACGTTCACCCTGGATTGGATTCCGCCGGGTGGGACAGCCCCTCTTATGCCGCCTATGTTCATCGATCCGGAGGTCGCCAATAACGGCATCACTGAGGCCTATATCAGTGAGCATGAGTTCGTTGAGCTGCGAATTCCGACCTATCTGGATCTCCAGGCATTTGACGACGGGTTGATTTTTTTGTTGGAGACTGAGGAGTCAAACCCTTTTCTGGCGGCCTATACGCATACCTTTGTCAGCACCACTGAGGCGCTGATAGTCCCCGTGCCGTCCGAGTTGTTTCGCCAACTGCCAAATGGGCCGCGTTTTTTGCGCTACGGTCTTCGTGATCGGGCAGGAAACCAGCAGCCCAATTACTCGGGGGCAACACTGGTCTATATCAACCTGCAAGCGCTCCCCAGTGGGTTGCAACCGCCCGAGGTACTTGCCTATGAATATGACGGCCTGATTGATCGCGCGGATGCCCGTAGTGGCGTAAACCTGAGATTTGGTGCCTATTTAGACTGGAATCCAACAGATGAGGTGGCCGTCAGTTGGAATGGCATCCTTCTAGCCCGGGAACCGGTTGACGGTTTTCCAAAAGTGGTCCCGGTGAGCTGGTCTGTATTGATCCAGAATGGCTACCTACAGACCCAGTTTCCGGTTCGGTACTTTATTTACCGTGCCGGTGTTGCGACGGCTGTTCCATCGCCGATACGACGTGTCGACGCTGACTTCCGGGTATTTGGGGTGGACCATGACCAAGCACCGGCTGAATACAATCGGCACTTGGCTAAAGTTGAAATTCGAGGCGCTGTTTCCGATACCGCTAACCACTTGGACTTCAGTGATTCGGACCAGTGTGTCACGGCGACAGTGGCCTTGCCTGAGGGACCAGCTGTCGGTAAGTGGTTGGACTTGTACTGGGGGGACCGAGAAAATCCAGTTGCCTCCTATACAGTTAAGTCTGACGATAAACCTGGAAAATTAGTGACATTTACCGGGGTGCCTTGGGAGATAGTTGCCGAAACACCTAATAATCCAGCATTTCCGGTTAGTTATCGCACGAGTAATGGCGTGAATGAACAATTGGCGCCAAACCAGTTCGTGAATATTAATATAGTGCCGCCGGTCAGATTTCCTCGCCCTGAATTTGCGCATGCCAGCACTACGGGGTGGTTGAATTGCCAGACCGATCCTCCTCTCTGGGAGGGGGTTCATGTGCTTGTGAATAAACATGCAGCTATTGCAGTCGGTGATGAGCTCCGATTGAAATGGCAAGGCACTTGGGGGTTTGCGGGTGACCGCCCGATCTCTGAAACCTCTGAAGTATTCAAAGAACATTGGTCGGATGTTGACGAGAGTCAGGGCTATCACGTTTTTGTTGTGCCTTATATTCCTTATGTTCAGCCCATGAAGAACGAGGCGGGTGCGTATGCCGAGTTCACGGTATGGCGCAACGGAACACGGATTGGCAGTTCGTCTATTCGCTACGTAAAAATCGATCGCCGGTATTCAACCTCGGATCCCATATTCTGCGGGCCGAACGGCAATGGGCCGGATTAGAAAATCTCCAGCAGTTGGCTGTGCCTTTGTTGATTGTTTTACAGTGTGCTCAATCTGAACTTGGTTGCAGTTGGCTTGCCGGTGATTTTATGTGAGGCTGGCGTGGTCATCAGTCCGGGAACTTCTTGAGCGCTTTATTACACGCAAGGAGAACTAAGATGGCAATTAACAGTGCAAAAAAAATAACGACACTTGGTTGGGATGATCCCAAATTAGACGCGCCGAGATTTTCTCAGGCGCTCAACGGTGTAAGTGGTTTGATCTGGCGGCCTGACCTGGACGAACATGGTGGTTTGCGGGTTGATTGTCCCCTGGGGGGCTTTCCGGAGATTGGCGACGAGATACAGATTGAATACAGCCCAGTCGGGGTTGCTGTATGGACACCACTGGAGCCGATGATTCTCGAAACCGACCCTACTGGGCCGCTCGTCCGGTTGACCATTGATTATAATATTCTGGGGCATGGGGAGTTTGAAGTCAGATTTAAGGTAAAGCCCGCCTCGGACACTGACTATAAGGACTTCTCCGTTACAGAGCGCGTCAGGATTGATCTATACGGGCCTTATAAATCATCGGGTCGTACTGAGGCCCCCGCAAGGATTGTTTTCCCCACCGCGCTTCCTCTGGGGGTCGACATTACACAAGCTACTCTGGACCTTAATCCGGGAGGTTTTGACTTCGAGATTTCCAGCTACGCGGGTTTTGAAGACGGCGATCGCGTTGCGCAGGTCTGGTTCACTGCCGTGCAGCCACCCGATGATGCTCCGTCCTTGGGCAGCGTCCCCATGGAAAGTGGCGGTGTGGAGTTCAACCTGCCCATTTCGGCGTTTGAAGATTTTGAAGATGGTAATTATTTTGGCTATTACCGATTGATAGATGCTGCTGGGAATCTCAGTGAAATTTCCAGGATCACCACGGGCCGCAGGCTTAAACGCAGTGCCAACCTGGTGTTGGAGCCTATTGACCTCGTAGTGCCTCCAGAGAATGAGTTGGTGGATATCGAGGTTTGGAAAGCGGGTGTAAGGTTGGCGATACCCAGCTATGCATGGGAGTCTGGTGATCAATACAGGTTGATTTGGGGGGCGCAATCCTCCGGGTTGTTGCCACTCAATGGCGTATTTCCCTTTGAGTTCACGGCCTCAAGTCAACTGATTCTGGATGAATATGGTACTCAGACAGGCGCGGTGTCGACGCGGATCACTTATGAAATCGTCAGGACAGGGACAGTCAATAAGCCTGATACTGAGGTATCGGTTGACGTTGATCTGAGTGTTGAAGGACCGGGCGCACCTACGCCGGGAGACCCGAGTCCAGACCTGGACGCTGTCACTATCTTGGGCCCCGCGTCTACTCCCACGCCCAATTACCTGAATTCCGCTGACATTGATCATGCCAGCCCCATCGAGGCGCATTTTGATCTGTGGACTGCCAACCCTCAGCCGGCAGACGGAATGGTCATTACGCTGTATTGGGGAAGCAAGCTGAACCCGGCAGGCTCACGTACCGTTGCGGCGGGTGAGGGGGCTGGTGATCCCTTTATGATCGAGGTAGACAAGGACGCGATCGCCGCCGCGGGCAATGGCGATGACATTCCGGTTTTCTACGGTGTCAGTCGTCCTGGCGCGGCCAATAGCAACTTTTCGCCAAGCACGTCCGTTGAAGTGGACGATGCGATTATCCACTCGCTCGATCCCGCAGTGTTTCGCAACACGCTTGCCTGGGCCGTTGACCCCCGTGGCAGGATCACGTGTTCATCCTTGCGGCCTCAAGGCACAGGCACGCCTGAGGGGGAAAAACACATTGAAGTCTGGATTCCACCCAGCACTGAGTTTTTCGCTAATGGTGTAGAAGTTACATTTGAGTTCGTGGCCTCGACGGGCCTTAATGGGGATGCTCCGATAGAGTCTACTCGAGACACTCGATCACTCACATTGGATAAAAACATGGCGGAGAATGGGTTTATCTTCGAGCTTGAACCTTTCGATCCGCACCTTAAGGTCCCGGGGGTTGCGCCGAGCTATAACTCGCTTTGGTTCCAGTACTCTCTGGATGTCGCAGGGACGCCGGCCAAATCAGTACCTGCAGTCATTCCCGTCCGAATGTTGACGTCCAACAACTTCTGCGATGGCGATCCTTATACGCCATAGCAGCAGAGCTGCAAGCACCAAGGCGTCCTGCGCCTTGGTGTTTTGTTAATACCAATACGCTACTCAATTACTCCGCAATCTTCGGATATATCCTACTTACCACTTCCTCTTGGATCTATAACCTCGCGGCCTCTACAGGTCTGGCTCCACTCCATCGGAACGAGCCATGCCATTGGGTTTAGGCATATTTAGTCAGAGCGAGTGTTACAGCATGTCTATCAAGTATCTTTTTAAACTCTCACCGTTAAGTGCGGCCGTCAAAGTGTCCTCGCTGGGCCTGCTGCTGGGGGTTGCGGTACAGGCCCAGGCAAGCCAGCAGGTTGTGGCGCCTGGCGAGTCCAAAGTGATTGAAGCTGGCGAACCGGTAACAAACTGGGCGCTGCAAGCCGGCTCCAGCCTGACGGTCAATGGTGCCACCGCCGGCTCAATCCTCGGGCTCGGTGCTCAGTTGACCGTGAACAGCGGTAGCAATATTGAACGCATTGTTGCCCAGGAAGGGTCCAAGGTGGCCATCAACAACGCAACCGTTAAAACCGAGAGGGCAGGCGTTGCGGCAATGGAGCTGACCAATGGCACTGCGACGATCTCCGGTAGCCACCTGGAAAGCACCCGATCGACCGGCCTGCTGCTCAACCGCTACGTCTCGACACCGGGTGGCTCGCGTGCCGATGTCAGCAACAGTACGATAAAAGGTGCGCAATCGGGTGTGACCGCCTCCCAACACAGCGAGCTGTTTCTGGATAACTCACTGGCGCAAGGGACTGCCGCCAACAGTACCGGCGTTCTTTTGCAAGGGGGGTCGGCTTTTGCCCAGAACAACAGCCTGCTGGTTGGTGAACTCAATGGCGTTCGCTTTAACCGTGGATCAAGCACTACCCAGGATGGCTCGCTGGTGCTGGATCGCTCGACGGTCGAAGGCAAGACAGGCGCTGCGATCCTGGTCGCTGGTGCACCTGGGCGGGTGCCGACGGCCAATATAGAGGTAAACAACGGTTCGCAACTGATTGGTGGCAACGGCAACTTGCTCGAAGTCACCGGCACGGCCACGGCCAATATGAGTGTCAATAACAGCCACTTGACTGGCAATGTGATCGTCGAGGCCGGCAGCACCGCCAACTTGAATTTGCAGAACCATGCATCGCTGACGGGCGCCCTGATGAACGTCAGCAGCTTGAGCATAGGCGATGGCTCGTTGTGGAATTTGACGGGCAATAGCCTGGTGGGCGACCTGGACCTCGCCGGTGGTACCGTCAAGTTTGGTGAAACCAATGAGTTCTACCAGTTGAACCTGGATACGCTCAGCGGCAACGGCACCTTTGTGATGGGGGCCGATTTCGCCGCAGGCTTGAACGACTTTCTGAATATCGCGGGGGACGCCACTGGCCAACATAGCCTGTTGGTGGCCAGCACGGGGCTGGAACCCGTGTCGCCAGGCGACGTACAGATCGTGCACACCGGCGGCGGCGACGCGCAGTTCTCCCTGGTGGGAGGGGCTGTGGATGTCGGTGCCTGGTCTTACGGGCTCAAACAGGAGGGGAATGACTGGTTCCTTGACCCCAATGCCCGCACCATCAGCCCGGGCACGCGCTCGGTACTGGCGCTGTTCAACACTGCGCCGACCGTATGGTACGGCGAGATGAGCTCGTTGCGCAGTCGTATGGGCGAGCTGCGTCACAACGATGCAATGGCCGGTGGCTGGATCCGCAGTTATGGCAACAAATATTCGGTCGCGGATGCCAATGGCGTGGGTGTCAAACAGACTCAGCGTGGGTTCTCCCTGGGTGTGGATACGCCGCTCAGTGAAGACAGCCAATGGTTAATCGGTGTAATGGCAGGGCACAGTGACTCGGACCTGGATCTGGGCCGGGGTACTTCAGGCGCCGTGAAAAGCTACTACGCTGGCCTGTATGCGACGTGGATGGACGCCGATAGCGGTTACTACTTTGACGGTGTCGTCAAAGCCAACCGCTTCGAAAACGATGCCAAGGTCGCCATGAGCGATGGTGCCCAGGCCAAGGGCAAGTACGGAACCAATGGTCTGGGAGCATCGGCGGAGGTGGGCCGTAATATAAAACTGGACAATGAGTTCTTTGTCGAACCGTTTGCCCAGGCGTCGACAGTGCTGGTCAAAGGTAAGAAATACGGCTTGGACAACGGGCTGCAGGCCAAAGGTGAAAACACCCATTCGGTGCTGGGCAAACTCGGTGTGACGGTGGGGCGCGATTTCATCATGAACGATGGCAGCATCGTCCAGCCCTACCTGCGCACGGCCGTGGCCCATGAGTTTGCCAAGAACAACAAGGCGTCGGTCAACGGACATGTGTTCAATAACGACCTGTCGGGTTCGCGTGCCGAGTTCGGCGCGGGCGTGTCGGTCGCGGTATCGCAGAACTTGCAGTTGCACGCTGATTTCGAACATAGCAAAGGCAAGCATGTTGACCAGCCATGGGGAGCAAACGTAGGTCTGCGTTACAGCTGGTAAGTAGTAATGGGAACCCCAAAAAAGGAAGCTTCGGCTTCCTTTTTTGGTTTTAGAGCAAACGCGGGGTCATGAATGCCTGAGTTTCAACTCAGGTCGAACAAGGCCGTGATGGTCGACACCGGGTTGCCGTCGTCACGGGTGAGGATGTTTTGCAATGCGCCAGCAACATGGGTGTTCGCGGGATCTACAGTGGTCAAATCGATGAGGCCGCTGGCACCATATCTCAGGATGGGGTCCAACAAACTGTTCGTCGAATATGTCAGTCTGATGTCATCCAGATGCTCCTCCAGCTTGTAGATGCGTTTTTCAAAAGAGGCAGGAAACACGAGTTGGATTTGATGTTTGACTAAATCGTCGTCTACCTTGCTGGCGGTAAGGGTCCATCGGTCTTCGTTCTTTTTGATGTCAAACACCTTGGCAGTGAAGTCTGCCCCATCAATTTCGCCTTTGAAATACCGGTTGGCAATCCTTGGTTTTTGTTTGCGAATCAACTGAACGACTGACATAGGTGCATCTCCTCTGCGTAGTTTCGCGACTCCGCGTCAAGGTAGGAGGCGCTTGGGTGTACTGGAAGGATCAGGCTTTGCGTTTCAACGAAACATCATCAAAAAAAACTGCGCCATCTATGCCGATCAGGACGATCGTGACGGCCGTAGTGGCCGCCGGCACTGCCAGGTCTGCCGTGTAGGTTGTCCAGGCAGCCGCGCCTACACGGATTTCCGGGAATGTCCCCGTAGGGGTCACCTGGAATCGGGCAAAACCGTGCCCGCCGAATTCACTTCGGGAACGAAACGAAAATTCGTAAGTGATTCCCCCGGTCACGGCGATGGTCTGGCGGGCCTGGCCTTGTAACGTTGCCTGAAACGTATCCCCGTCAAAGTGTCTGCCTGACCCAATCGGTGAGCCTGACGTATCCCAATGGTCGCTGTTTGCAGAAAAATCTCCATTGAGTACCAGCTCGGGCCGAGGTGGAGTGCTCGTATCCTGAGTCAGGTTCAGTTCGTCGACACAGACTTCGCCAGCTGTCCCCGTGACTGCAACGGTCATGAGGGTTGTTGCAGGCGGGGTGGTGATGCGGATCTCTTGTTTTCTCCACAGATGAAAGTCGTTGAGTGCGATTCGCACGTCGGCACCGGGAATATCGGGCTGGATCAGAAGCTCTCCCTTGCCCTGGTACAAGACTTGGCTCCAGAATTTCAACAGGTAGGTGGTTTCCGCCGTGGCATTGATGGCTTGAGAGGCCTGCCCGTTGAGTACCCGGCAATATTGGCGCGAGTAGTCCACGGTGTCTTGGGTGGTCCATTCGGTGCCATATTTGCTAAAGCTGCCGTTGCCCAACAGATTGTTGATCAATGTGCCTTGCCCACCCATGTTCTTGCTCCGCTAGCCTTCTGAGTGTGCCTATTGCGCGCTACAACTCGGCGCTTGGCAACTGTCAGAACTAACAGGTATTGACCTCCATTCGTCGGATCTTATCGGCAGGCTCAACCAAACAACCCTGCCGCAATATTGATTGAGAACCCCAGGATCGCGGTATTGAACAGAAACCCGATCAACGATTGCCCCAGCACCACTTTACGCAAGCTACGGGTGGCAACACCCACGTCCGAGGTCTGCACAGCCACGCCGATGGTGAAGGAGAAATACAGGAAGTCCCAATAGTTGGGGGTGAGCAAGCCCTCGGCAAAGCGCAGCGCCGGCTCCTTGCCTTGCCAGGTGTAATAGAGCCTGGCGTAGTGCACGCTGAAAATCACCCCGATCAGCAGCCAGGAGCCGATCACGGTCAGCCCGGTAAAAGCGTAATGCAGCAGACGCTCGGAAGTGGGCAGGTCCTTGCTGCCTACCAGTTCGAAGGTGATGGTGGCCAGGCTGGCGATGGCGGCGATGCACACCATGAACAGCACCAGGCCGGCGTTCTCGTCTTCGACTTCGGCGATGCGCTTGACGTCTTCGGCCTTGGCGCGAATGGTCAACCAGAGCATCAGGATCAGGTAGGTCCATACCCCGGCGTTCCAGCCGATCAGGATTTTGCTGGCAAGGGTGTCGGCCGGCACCAGGAGGCCGACCGCAAGGCCCAGTACGGCGGCGGATGAGAGGCGAGGGTGGGTGCGGGCGAGGAAGGGCATGGTGGCTCACAGATAAACTATTTGTGAGCACCATAGCTTATTCGGGTGTACCTGATCACGAATGCAATCAATAACCCTGTGGGGGCTGGCTTGCCTGCGATAACGTTGGTTCAGGCAACACTTATGTCGCCTGTGCCGCGGTCATGGCAGGCAAGCCAGCGCCCACTGATCAGTCTGGTTTATGGCGCTTGCGCACCAGCTTCATCACCACCACGAAGAATACCGGCACAAACACCACCGCCAATGTCGCCGTGATCATTCCGCCAATCACACCGGTGCCAATCGCCTGCTGGCTGGCCGAGCTGGCCCCCGTAGCAATCGCCAATGGCACCACGCCGAGGATGAATGCCAGGGACGTCATGATGATCGGCCGCAGTCGCAGCCGCGCAGCCTTCAAGGTGGCGTTGATCAAGTCTTCGCCCTGGTCATACAGGTCCTTGGCGAACTCGATGATCAGGATCGCGTTCTTCGCCGACAGGCCAATGATGGTGATCAGGCCGACTTTGAAGAATACGTCGTTGGGCATCCCGCGTAGCGACACGGCCAACACCGCACCCAGTACCCCCAGCGGCACCACCAGCAACACCGAGGTGGGAATCGACCAGCTTTCATACAGCGCGGCCAGGCACAGGAACACGATCAGCAGCGACAGGCCCAACAGCAGCGGTGCCTGGGAACCGGACAAGCGCTCCTGCAACGACAAGCCCGTCCATTCCTGGCCCAGCCCGGCGGGCAGTTGGCTGACCAGGCGCTGGATTTCGTTCATGGCCTCGCCGGTGCTGTGCCCCGGCGCCGCTTCGCCGCTGATGGCGATGGCCGGGTAGCCGTTGTAACGGGTCAACTGCGTGGGGCCCTGGGTCCACTTTGCTTCGACGAAGGCTGACATCGGCACCATCTTCCCGGCGTTGTTGCGCACGTGGATTTTCATCAGGTCGGCCACCTGGCTGCGCTGGTCGCCTTCGGCTTGCACCACCACGCGCTGCATGCGGCCCTGGTTGGGGAAGTCGTTGATATACGCCGAGCCGATCGCCGACGACAGCACGTTGCCTACGTCGGCAAACGACACACCCAGGGCGTTGGCCTGCTTGCGGTCCACTTCCAGCTGCACTTGTGGTGCTTCAGCCAAGGCGCTTTCACGCACGTTGGCCAGGATCGGGCTTTTCGCTGCAGCGTCCAGCAATTCGGTACGTGCGGCCATCAAACCGGCGTGGCCGACGCCACCGCGGTCCTGCAAACGGAACTCGAAACCACTGGAAGTGCCCAGGCCGTCTACCGGTGGCGGCAGGATTGCATAGGCAATCGCGTCCTTGAGCTCGCTGAAGGCTATGTTCGCGCGATCGGCAATCGAGGAAGCGGAGTCATCACCGCCACGCTCTGACCAATCCTTGAGCGTGGTAAACGCCAGCGCGGCGTTTTGCCCGGAACCGGAGAAGCTGAAGCCCATGATCATGGTGGTATCACCCACCCCAGGCTCGCCTGCGTTATGTGCCTCGATCTGTTCGGCCACCTGCACCGTACGGTTCTTGCTGGCGCCCGGCGGCAACTGGATATCAGTGATGGTGTAGCCCTGGTCTTCCACCGGCAGGAACGAGGAGGGCAGGCGGCTGAACAACAGGCCCATGCCCACCAGTAATACCAGGTAGATCAGCAGGTAGCGGCCGCTGCGCTTGAGGGCATAGGCCACCCAACCTTCGTAACGGTTGGTGAGTTGGTCAAAGCGCTGGTTGAACCAGCCGAAGAAACCACCCTTGGCATGATGCTCGCCCTTGGCAATCGGCTTGAGCAGCGTGGCGCACAGTGCCGGCGTCAAGGTCAGGGCCAGGAACGCCGAGAACAGAATCGAGGTGGCCATCGACAGCGAGAACTGCTGGTAGATCACCCCCACCGAACCCGGCATGAAGGCCATCGGCAGGAACACCGCCACCAGCACCAGGGTGATACCGATGATGGCCCCGGTGATCTGACCCATGGCTTTCTTCGTCGCCTCTTTGGGCGACAGGCCTTCGGTGGCCATGATGCGCTCGACGTTTTCCACCACCACGATGGCATCGTCTACCAGGATGCCGATAGCCAATACCATGCCGAACATGGTCAGCACGTTGATCGAGAAGCCCAGCAGCAACATGGTGGCGAAGGTGCCCATCAGCGCGATCGGCACCACCAGCGTGGGAATCAAGGTATAGCGCACGTTCTGCAGGAACAGGAACATCACCGCGAACACCAGCGCCATCGCCTCCAGCAAGGTGTAGACCACCTTGGTGATCGAGACTTTGACGAAGGGCGAGGTGTCATAGGGAATCTTGTATTCCACATTGGCAGGGAAGTAGCGCGACAACTCGTCCATTTTCGCCCGCACCAGCGTTGCGGTACTCAAGGCATTAGCGCCGGGCGACAGTTGCACGCTGACGGCAGTAGACGGCTTGCCGTTCAGGCGGGTGGAGAACTGGTATTCCTGGCTGCCGACTTCCACCCGTGCCACGTCGCCGATGCGCACGGTAGAGCCGTCGGGGTTGGCCTTGAGCACGATGTCGGCAAACTCCGCCGGGGTGGACAGTTGCCCCTTGACCAGCACCGCCGCGGTGATCTCCTGGGTGTGGGTGCCCGGCAAGTCACCGATGCTGCCCGCTGAGACCTGGGCGTTCTGGGCGCTGATCGCGGCGTTGACGTCGGCCGGCGTGAGGTTGAAACCGATCAGCTTCTGCGGGTCGATCCAGATACGCATGGCGCGTTCGGCGCCATACAACTGAGCCTTGCCGACCCCGTCCAGGCGCTTGAGCTCGTTCATCACGTTGCGCGCCAGGTAATCACTGAGCGCGACGTCATCGAGCTTGCCGTCGTTGGAGGTCAATGTGACCAGCAGCAGGAAGCCGGCGGAGACTTTTTCCACTTGCAAGCCTTGCTGAGTCACGGCCTGGGGCAGGCGCGGCTCGACGACCTTGAGGCGGTTCTGCACATCCACCTGGGCCATTTCCGGGTCGGTGCCCGGCTGGAACGTGGCGGTAATGGTCGCCGAGCCCAGGCTGCTCTGGGATTCGAAATACAGCAGGTGGTCGGCGCCGTTGAGCTCTTGCTCGATCAGGCTGACCACGCTCTCATCCAGGGTCTGGGCCGAGGCGCCGGGATACACCGCGTAGATTTCCACCTTGGGTGGCGCGACGTTGGGGTACTGCGCCACCGGCAATTGCGGGATCGCCAGGAAGCCCGCCAGCAGGATAAACAGGGCCACCACCCAGGCGAAGATCGGGCGGTCAATAAAGAACTGCGGCATGACGGGTTATTCCTTTACGAGCGGGCTGTCGTCCACTTCAACTTTTTCACCGGGGCGTGCGTGTTGCACGCCCTCGACGATGATGCGGTCGCCGGGTTTGAGGCCACTGGTGACGATCCAGCGATTGTCGACCACTGCACCCAACTCCACCGGCTGCTGGCTGACGGTCTGCTCGGCGTCCAGCAGCAACACCATCGGGATACCGGCGCTGTCACGGGTGATGGCGCGTTGCGGCACGCTGAGGCCTTGCTTGTCCACGGCCTGTTCCACGCGCACCCGCACAAAGCTGCCGGGCAACAGGTCGAGGTCCGGGTTGGGGAACTCGCTGCGCAGGATGATCTGCCCGGTGCCCGGATCGACGCTGATATCGGCGAAGAGCAATTTACCCGGCAACGGGTACAGGCTACCGTCGTCCTGGATCAAGGTGGCCTTGGCCTGGTCCTGGCCGACCTGCTTCAAGCTGCCGGCACGAAAGGCGCGGCGCAGGTCGTTCAGCTCACGGGTGGACTGGGTGAGGTCGGCGTGGATCGGGTCCAGTTGCTGAATGATCGCCAGCGGCGTGGCTTCGTTCTGGCCGACCAGCGCGCCTTCGGTCACCAGAGCGCGGCCAATGCGCCCGGAAATCGGGGCGGTCACGGTGGCATAGCCCAGGTTCAGCCGGGCACGCTCGACGGCAGCCTTGTTGGCGGCCACTTCGGCGTTGGTCTGGCGCAGGGCGGCGCGGGCGTTGTCGTACTCCTGGCCGCTGATGGCGTTGCCTTCGACCAATTGGCTGTAGCGCTGCTCTTGCAGGCGCGCCTGGAACGCATTGGCCTCGGCCTTGCTCAGGTTGGCCAGGGCACTGTCCAGGTCGGCCTTGAACGGCGCCGGGTCAATACGGAACAACACGTCGCCTTGCTTGACGTCGTGGCCTTCGTTAAACACCCGCTGCATCACCACCCCGGCGACCCGGGCGCGTACCTCGGCGATACGCGGTGCGGCGATGCGCCCGCTCAGTTCGCTGGTAATAGAGAGGGGCTTGGCCTGCAGGGTTTCGATCCGCACTTTGGCCAGGGGCATTTGTGGCGTCTCGTCTGCCGACTGACCACACGCGCTCAGCGCCAGTGTGAGGGCCAACAGGCAAAACGGCGCAAATAGATTCTTCGACATGCTCTTATCCCAATATTGACTGGCGCATCCTAGAGGCACCTGCGCCGTGGTGCTGTGAAGCTGTGTAGCGGGTCTGTGAAGAAGTGTAAGGTACGGCGCACGTGGCGTCGGGGGCGTATATCCTTGCACAATCCTGCAACACACCAACAAACAGCATTATTTGGAAACACCATGCCCAACATCCTCCTGGTGGAAGACGACGCCGCACTCTCCGAGCTGATTGCCAGCTACCTGGAACGCAATGGCTACCACGTCAGCGTGCTCAGCCGTGGCGATCATGTACGCGAACGTGCACGCCTCAACCCGCCGGACCTGGTGATCCTCGACCTGATGCTGCCGGGCCTCGACGGCCTGCAGGTGTGCCGTTTGCTGCGCGCCGATTCGGCGGGGCTGCCGATCCTGATGCTGACCGCCCGCGATGACAGCCACGATCAGGTTCTGGGGCTTGAGATGGGCGCCGACGACTACGTGACCAAACCCTGCGAGCCGCGCGTATTACTGGCCCGGGTGCGCACATTGCTGCGGCGCAGCAGCCTGTCCGAACCCCAGGTGGCCAGCGACCAGATCGTCATGGGTAACCTGTGCATCGACTTGTCCGAGCGCACCGTGACCTGGCGCGAACAGGCGGTGGAGCTGTCCAGTGGTGAATACAACCTGCTGGTGGTGCTGGCCCGGCATGCCGGCGAAGTGCTCAGCCGCGATCAGATCCTGCAACGCCTGCGCGGTATCGAGTTCAACGGCACCGACCGTTCGGTGGACGTGGCCATCTCCAAGCTGCGGCGCAAGTTCGACGATCATGCGGGCGAGGCGCGCAAGATCAAGACGGTGTGGGGCAAGGGGTATCTGTTCAGCCGTTCCGAGTGGGAATGCTGAACCATGTTTCGCGTACTGCTGCGCCTCTACCTGATCACCATCGTCACCTACAGTGCGGCGATTTACCTGATTCCCAAGCTGGTGATCCAGCTGTTCGAACACCGCTACATGGACTACAACATCGAACAGTCCCGCGGCCTGCAAAAACTCATGGTCAAGCAGTACCAGCGCGCACCGGTGGAGCGCTGGTCCCAGGTGACCGACCAGTTGAGCCGCGATTTTGCACCCTTGAAAGTGCAACTGTTGCTTCGCCAGGACGCCCGCTACACCCCTGAGGAAGAACAGCTGCTGGAGCAAGGCAAGCCAGTGATCCGCCTGGGCGAATGGGGCTGGATGGAAGAAATCAGTTCGCCGATCAACCAGCAGTTCGCGGTCAAGCTGACCGTACCGCCAGACCCGTTGGACATGAACCTGCTGTACTGGTCGATGAACGTGCTGGTCGGTGCCGCCTTGCTGGCGTGCCTGCTGGTGTGGCTGCGTCCGCACTGGCGTGACCTGGAGCGTTTGAAAAGTACCGCCGCGTTATTGGGCAAGGGCCATCTGGAGGCGCGTACGGGGCTCGCACCCAGCTCCAGCATCGGCGGCCTGGCGGCGGTATTCGACACCATGGCCGACGATATCGAGCGCCTCTTGAACCAGCAGCGCGATTTGCTCAATGCGGTCTCCCATGAACTGCGCACACCGCTCACCCGCCTGGATTTCGGGCTGGCCCTGGCGCTTTCCGAAGACTTGCCCCCGGCCAGCCGCGAGCGCCTGCAAAGCCTGGTGGCGCATATTCGGGAGCTGGATGAGCTGGTGCTGGAATTGCTGTCTTACAGCCGCCTGCAAAACCCGGCGCAATTGCCCGAGCGGGTAGAGGTGGCGCTCGACGAGTTTATCGACAGCGTGTTGGGCAGCGTCGACGATGAGCTGGAGAACCCCGATATTGTCATCGATGTGGTGCTCGATTGTGCCGTGGAGCGCTTCAGCCTCGACCCGCGCCTGACTGCCAGGGCCTTGCAGAACCTGCTGCGCAATGCGACGCGCTACTGCGACAAACGCATCCAGGTGGGCGTTCGGGTATGCCCCAAAGGCTGTGAAATCTGGGTGGACGACGATGGCATCGGCATACCGGCGGAGCAGCGCGAGCGCATCTTCGAGCCGTTCTACCGCCTGGACCGTAGCCGCGACCGCGCAACCGGTGGCTTTGGCCTGGGCCTGGCGATCAGCCGGCGCGCCCTGGAGGCCCAGGGCGGCACTTTGACGGCCTTGGCGTCTCCCTTGGGCGGGGCGCGGTTTCGTGTGTGGCTACCTAACCTTTCGTGATCAAAGCACTTTGACTGCGCGGCCGATCCCGTGGATCGGCCCGGTGGGTTTGCCGGTGGGCGAGCCATTGGGCCCTTCCAGCGTCAGTTCAAACAACTGGTTCGGCGCCAGCGGCGGCAGCTTGTCCAGCGGCACCGACAAGGTCTGCCCCGGCTTGACCAGCCCCAGTGATACGGGCCCCTGCCAGCCATCGCCCTTGGTCCAGAACTCCAGGGCTTTGTCGGCAGGAATCTCCATCACCCCCAGTGGAATCAACTGGATCTGCTGATTATCACTGGCCTGCACCACCCAGCCCGGTGCCTGGCTTTGTGGCGCCATCAACACCACCACGAAGCTGGGTGCGGTCATGGGCGGGCGCGTCAGTAATAAAGCCGCCAGCACCATGCTTGCCATCAGGCCCGCGGCAGAAAGCCCGCGCCAGAACGCCAGCAGATTCCACCACGCCACGCTCGTTTCGGGGGCTTTGATGCGGCGTTCAATGCGCCGCCACAGCTGTGCCGAAGGCGGTACCGGTTGCGCCAGCGCCACCAGAGGCAACAAGCGCTGCTCCCAGGCATCCACCGCTGCGCGCAGCGGTGCATCATGGGCCAGGCGTTGTTGCACCTCAGCGCGTTGTTCGGCGGGCAGGGTTCCCAGCACGTATTCGCTGGCCAGTTCATCCAGGCTGTCGTTCATGTCATGCACTCGCGCAAGGCGGCGAGGCTGCGTTTGATCCAGGCTTTGACCGTGCCCAGCGGGGTACTGAGTTTTTGCGCGATTTCACTGTGGGAGTAACCGTCCACATAGGCGTGCAGGATGCAGGTGCGGCGCGTCGGGTCGAGCCGTTCCAGGCACTGGTGGATCTGCCCGGAGCGCGCGGCAAACTCGATGGCCTGGGCAGGCTCTGCCAGCGGTTCGTACTGATCGTCCAGTGGCACGTCACGCCCGGCGCTGCGTACAACGTCCAGGGCCAGGTGGCGAGTCACGCTGAACACCCAACCCCGTGCGGAACCTCGCAGGGGGTCGAAACTGCGCGCGCCGTGCCAGATCTTGATAAAGGCGTCATGCACGATGTCCTCGGCCAGTGCCTTGTTGCGGGTAATGCGCAGCGCCACACCGAGCAAGCGGCTGCTGTCCTGCTCATAGAGTTGGTGCAGGGCGCGATGATCGCCGCGGGCGCAGGCTAACAGGCACACTTCATAATCAAAGATGATTTCAGCCAAACCAGAATTCCTGCCACTGAGGAGACGTCTACGCGTGGTAGGCGCGAGGTTGCTCGCGCCTACCTGGCCAGCGTAGCTGAGTTTGCTCAGTTGGCGGCCCAGAAGATGTAGTCCGCCTGGTATTTCACCACTTCCTTGGCGCCTTTGTTCGCCGTGGTGCATGGCGTAGCGGGAGCGACTCCGCCTTTGAGCGCAACCCGCTGGATATACGCCACGCCACTCATCGCACCTTTTCCCTCGGCCGGGTTGGCCTTGACCAGTTGATAGGGCAGGTTACCGGGGCTCGACGGCGCCACGGCCAATTGCGTACCGGTGATGGTCGAGCCGTCCTTGGCCTGCCACGTGGCAGGTGGGCCGAAGTAGGTGCCGACCTGCTGGCCATTACGGTCGTTCAACACGGCTTTGGGGCCGACGAAGGTCCACTCGGTCTGGCCGGCAGCATTGGCCTTGTCGCGGCATTCATAGGTGATTTCGCCGACCCCGGTGGTTTGCATCGCCACCTTGTGGCCATCCGGCACCTTGATGCTGTCCGGCAGGCTCGCCTGGGCAAACGCCGACGGTGCGGCGAGGAGCAAGCTGGACAGGCACAGCAGTGTTTTAGCGTTCATGGTGTTTCTCCATTGGGTAGAACAGCAGGGTTACGTTGATAACTACGGCCCAGGCCCGCCCATTGGATGCAGGGCTTTGCGAAAAAAGTGAAGATTTCCAAAAAAGCATAAACTCAGATCGCATCGGTATAAGTGGTTATAAGAAAAATCGCTATCCTGCGGCCAGAAATTTATAAGGCCTCGGGTAGCTGGAATGGATGTAGGTAATATTGGTTTCGTGGTTGCCGGCCTGATCGTGGGTTTTATCGTGGGCATGACGGGGGTGGGCGGCGGTTCGCTGATGACCCCGATCCTGCTGTGGTTTGGCATCAACCCAGCCACTGCGGTGGGCACCGACCTGCTGTACGCCGCGATCACCAAGTCCGGTGGTGTGCTGGTACACAGCAAGAACAAGAACATCGACTGGACCATCACCGGCTGGCTCACTCTGGGCAGCGTGCCGGCGGTGTTGCTGACGTTATGGTTCCTGGCCAGCCTGCACACCGACCCCAGCGCAATGAACGCGGTGATCAAGCAGGCCCTTGGCGTGGTATTGCTGCTGACGGCCCTGGCGATCCTGTTCAAGAAAAGCCTGTTGGCCTTTGCCCAGCGTCATGCTGGCGACTCCTACCATCTGCGCCCGCGCAATCTGAATGCGCTCACTGTTGTGACAGGTGCGATCCTTGGCACCATGGTGGCCCTGACCTCGATCGGCGCCGGCGCCCTCGGCACGGTGGCGCTGTTTATCCTGTACCCGTTCCTGGCCACGCGGCGCCTGGTTGGCACCGAGATCGCCCATGCCGTGCCCCTGACCTTGGTGGCGGGCCTGGGCCATGCCAGCATGGGGAACATGGACTGGCATCTGCTGGGCTTTTTGCTGATGGGGTCGCTGCCGGGGATCTACGTTGGCAGCCATATGACCGGCAGGATTCCCGACGGGGTACTGCGGCCGTGCCTGGCGGTGATGTTGATGGCGGTGGGTTATAAGTTGGCGTTCTGAGCACGTGGCCTGACACCCCACGCTCCAACTGTGGGAGCTGGCTTGCCTGCGAAGGCGGCCTCACAGTCAACGCAGCTGGATTGTGTACATATCCATTCCTGCGGTAACGGCCACTTAGGGTTCCGCCCTGACGGCGGGTCACTTTGGAAAAGCCCCAAAGTAACCAAAGGGCTCTTGCCCCACCACTCGGCACCTCGCCTAGGCTCGGTGTGCCCGTAATCCGCCAGTGATTTGGGGGGCCGCCGCCACGCGCCATCCATGGCGCGGGGCGGCTAAACCGGCATCCCTGCCGGTTTACCCCCCAAATCCCTGTCGAATTGCGGCCAGCGTGGTTTAACGGGGCGCCTAAGATCAAGATCAAAAGCAGATCAAGATCAAGAGCTACTCGCTTCGCATCGTGGGTACGCTTGGTGCTGGTCGCAACTGTTGCTCCAGCAACAGCAGATCCACAAACTGCTGCTATCCCAGACACTGGCAAGCCATCGCTTCAATCCCCCTTTTTTTCCGCAACCCCCAGGCTACGGGCATTTGCCTGCCCCTGGCACGCTTGCTGCCTAAGCACTGGTACATCCCCTGTGCGAGGTACCGTCCGATGAGTCAGCAAGCCGTGAAATTTGCCTATTGGGTACCCAACGTCAGCGGTGGGTTGGTCGTCAGCAAGATTGAACAACGCACCCACTGGGGCATCGAGTACAACCGCAAGCTGGCGCAACTGGCGGAGGCGGCGGGCTTTGAGTATGGCTTGACGCAGATTCGCTTCACCGCAGGCTACGGCGCCGAGAACCAGCATGAGTCTGTGGCGTTCAGCCATGCGTTGCTGGCGGCGACCACCACCCTCAAGGTCATCGCGGCGATCCTGCCCGGGCCGTGGCAACCGGCGTTGGCGGCCAAGCAATTGGCGACCATCGACCAACTGACCAATGGCCGTATTGCGGTGAATATCGTCAGTGGCTGGTTCAAGGGCGAGTTCCAGGCCATTGGCGAGCATTGGTTGGAGCATGATGAGCGCTATCGGCGTTCCGAAGAGTTTATCCGTGCTCTCAAAGGCATCTGGACCCAGGACGATTTCACCTTCAAGGGCGATTTCTATCGGTTCAACCAATACACCCTCAAGCCCAAACCCCTGGGCCAGCCGGAAATCTTCCAGGGTGGCAGTTCGCGGGCGGCTCGGGACATGGCGGCGCGGGTGTCGGATTGGTATTTCACCAATGGCAACACGCCTGAAGGGGTCAAGGCCCAGGTCGATGATATCCGCGCCAAGGCCGCTGCCAACCAGCATTCGGTGAAGGTGGGCGTGAACGCCTTCGTGATCGCCCGCGACACGGAGGAGGAGGCACGGGCGGTGCTGGCGCAGATTATCGACCAAGCCGACCCGGAGGCGGTCAACGCCTTTGGTGACGCGGCCAGGCAAGCGGGCAAGGCGTCGCCGGAGGGCGAGGGGAACTGGGCCAAGTCCAGCTTTGAGGACCTGGTGCAATACAACGATGGCTTCAAGACCAACCTGATTGGCACCCCGCAGCAGATCGCCGAGCGCATCGTGGCACTCAAGGCCGTGGGTGTGGACTTGGTGCTGGCAGGCTTTCTGCACTTCCAGGAAGAGGTGGAGTATTTCGGCAAACGTGTATTGCCGCTGGTGCGCGAGCTTGAAGCCAAGGCCGCTGTAGGAGCGAGCTCGCTCGCGAAAAACGTGAACGAAAAAGTGGGGAGCCTGGTTTAACGCGTAGTCCGGGAGGCCTTCGCGAGCAAGCTCGCTCCTACAGGGTGTGAAGGTATTGAGGGGTTTGCAAGGTCAACACCTCAAACCCATCCGCCGTCACCGCCACGGTATGTTCCCATTGCGCCGAGAGGCTGTTGTCCTTGGTGACCACCGTCCAGCCGTCTTTCAGGCTACGGGTTTTGGCGCTGCCCTGGTTAAGCATCGGTTCGATGGTAAACACCATGCCTTCGCGCAGTTCCAGGCCGGTGCCAGGCCGGCCGAAGTGCAGAATTTGCGGTTCTTCGTGCATTTGTCGGCCGATGCCGTGGCCGCAGTATTCGCGCACCACGCTGTAGCCGTTGGCTTGCGCATGGCTCTGGATAGCATGGCCGATATCGCCCAGACGCGCCCCGGGCTTGACCTGGCGTATACCGGCCCACATCGCCTCGAAGGTCATGTCCACCAGGCGCCTGGCCTTGGGCGTCACGTTGCCGATCATGTACATCTTGCTGGAGTCGGCAATGAAGCCGCCTTTTTCCAGGGTGATGTCGATGTTGATGATGTCGCCGTCCTTGAGCAATTGCTTGGCGCTGGGCATGCCGTGGCACACCACTTCGTTGATCGAGGTGTTGATGCAGAAGGGGTAGTCGTACTGCCCAAGGCTGGCAGGGCGGGCCTTGAGGTCATTGCGGATGAAGGCTTCGACGGCGCTGTCCAGCTCCAGGGTAGAGCGGCCGGCGGCGACGAAGCCGTCGAGCATGTCGAAGACTTGCGCCAACAGGCGCCCGGCTTCACGCATTACGACCAACTGTGCGGGAGTCTTGATCATCAGCTGCGCCCTCGGATCAGGTCGGGTTTGTCCAGCAACAGCTTGTTGATCAGCTCGTTGTAGGGCAGGTGCGGGTTGAGTTCGGCGAGCAGGCCGATCTTGATCCAGAACTCGGCCTGGGCGTTGATGGAGCGGTCCATGGCGGCGCTGGCCAGGCGCAGTTGTTCGTGCAGCTGATCGGTGATCTTGACGATGCCCATAAGGTTCACTGTGTTTAATTGATATACGAATCGTATATGTTTCGTATGTTTATCGCAAACCGCCTTCGGCGGAACGGTGATGGGTTGATTGGTTGCGATATGTTGCCGAAAAAAGGATTTCCACATAAACGCCGGTCCCCACGCTGCGGGTTAAACGTTTAATCGATGTAGTTCGACGATGATGCCAAACAGGTTGTTTTCTTTAATATGAGCAAGCGGCTTGCTTATGAGGAAAGGTTACAACCACCACAGTTTTTGCCGAGTAGGCTTACTGATTGAAAGCGTCTTCCAGGGTTGGCAAGACGTGGCAGGCAAGTGCCTGTCGGATACATATAACTGTTGGCAGTCTCAAAAAAGGAGAGGTTAGCCATGCTTTCAGAACTAGAGCTTCGCAGCATCATTGAAGGGAGTTTCCTGCCTAAACGGTGCGAATGCACCAAAGCCGAAGATGCCTCGTTGACGATCAAGGTCTACGACGACCGCGACCGGGACCGGGTGGATTTGGAAGTCAAAGGTATACACCCTGACAAGCTCGACAGCAGTCGAGCGATTTGCAACCTGATCACCGGGTTGCGTGAGGACCTCAAGCAAAGCCACGCACCGGTACTGCAACGAGCCGGCGCGCGCGGTTATCACTAGCGGATGTTTGAGTGTAAGTGATCCCATGGGCCTGGTAGTTGCCAGGCCCAATGTTGACATCCTTCCTGTTTACCAGCGCACTCTTACGCCGAGATTGCCACTGACACCCTCAAAGTTGTTGTCGTCCAGTTGGGTGCCATAGTTACCCTCCATATAAACGCTGAACGCGGATGACAATTGAGCCACAACACCGACACCAATATCAGCCGTGGAAGACTTGTGATCGCTCTTGATCCGGTCCACCTTGTCGAACGTCACCGTGTCGCTACCGCCGAAGGTGTGCCAGACATTCGCCCGTAGGTACGGCTCCACGGGTGTGTTGCTGACCAGATAGCGGCCCTTGAGGCGTGCGCCGATGCGGCCGGTCCAATACTCTTGGGAGTCGAAAGAGACCTTGGAAATGCCATCGTGCTGACTGTCCAGATCGATCTTCTGGCCGATGACTTGGGCCTGAGGTTCCATCTCCCAATGCTCGGACAGCCTGAACGGGTAGCCGGCCTCGGCGGATAACGCCAAGGCGTGGCCCTTGGTATCCATCTTCACCCCTCGGTCGGACTTGTTGTCGCCATCCAGGCGGGTACCCATGGCCACCAGGTCGACGTACCAGCCGGTCGGATCGGTGAGTGTCCAGTAAGCGCCGAAGTTGTCGCCGTCGAGTTTGACCCGCCCGGAGCGATGGTTCTGCCAGCCCATTGCAAAGCCCTTCACGTCGCCGCGCAGGCGGCTCTGGCCGATAAAGAGGCCAAGGCGTTGCGTCTGCCCGCCGCTGTTTTCGGCGGCGTAAAGGTCATGGCCAACCTGATAGCCCTTGACTGTGCCGTCAAAACTCGGCGCCACGGTGCCCGACCAGCTTTTGTTGAAATCACTGCCATAGGCACGGCCCCAACCTGCCGGCACTGCACCGGTCTCGCTCAGCAGGCTTTGCTCGCCCTGGCGTTCATGGAAGGTGCCCAGAGCCTGCAACGTCATCAGTTGCGCTGCGGGGATGTCTACGGAGTAGACCGGAACTTCCAGGCGATACAGTGGAATCGGCGCGGCACCCGCCACGGCGGTGGGAAGCACAGGGTTACTCGCCGCCGATTGCGGCGACGTGGCCGCGGCGACTTGGCTGGGCGGTGGCGCGGCAGGCTCGATCGGGGGCTGCGGTTGCGCAGTGGGTGGTTCCACAGAAGGTTCATCCGAATCCACTACAGGTGGAGTGGCGGGTATCGGCGGCACCGGCACCACCACGGGCGGTGTCGGCGGTACGGGTGGGACCGCAGGCGGTTGTACGGCCACCACCGAGGAACGAAGGAACCAGCTGTTTTCTGTATTGGCGGTGGTGCCGCCCTTGAACAGCAGGTATTCATAAGCTCCGGCGGAGACCGAGCCCTTCAAGGCGAACGCATCGTTGGTGCTGACGGCGCCGTTGAGTGCCTGGACCACTTCGACACCGTTGTTCTGGGTCAGCCCGCCGATACCGCCGAGGTTGTTGACGCTCAATTGGGTGTGACCGCTGATGTTGCCGTCGGACACTACCAGCTTGTCGGTGGCAGAGTTTTCGTCGCCCAGTACGGTCTGCAGGTGCAACTGGCCGTTGTTGCCCACGTAGTTGCCATGCACCGTCAATACGCTGGTCGCGCTGTTGTCGGTGGTCATGTCGACAGTGCCGGCGTTATTGAGCGTCGCCAGTTGCCCGGCGGTGTAGGGGCGGATGCTGCCTTGGGTCACGGCCAGGGTACTGCTGCCGTCGATGTTGAACGTGCCGGTATTGCTGCCACTGTCACCGAGGAAAAAATCCCCGGCCAGGTCCAGGCGTGAGTGGTTGGTGAGGTTGACGGTCTCCCAGCCGATATAGCGGGCCGCGGTGCTGGATGTCGTTGTGTCGAAGGTCAATTCATCGTTGCCCAGGCCACCATCGACGGAGGGTGTGGTGGCCAGCAGGCTTTCATTCAAGCCGCGCAGCAGGGCGGTGTCGTCACCATCGCCCATCAACACCGAGGACTTGATCTGCCCACCGTCAAGCCACCGGAAAGTGTCGTTGCCGACGCTGGCACGGATCTCACCACTGATCACGCCGCCACTCACGGTAATGCTGTCGTCACCACCGCTGGTGCTGATATTGCCGCCGATGCTGCCAGCGGAAATGATGATGGTGTCAGTATCAAAACCGGTGACAAGGTTGCCCAGGATGGCGCCTCCGGACATGTCATAAAGGTTCTTGTCCAGCTTCATATTCACTCGGCCAATGGTGCCACCGCTCTGGTAGGCCACATCGCCGTCCTCAAAGGCATCGACGATGGTGCCTCCCTCCATCCTGAAGGTGTCGAGCCCATCGCCCTGGAACAGCGCCTGTATTTGCCCTCCGAGCATGACGAAGTCATCGATGCCAGCCCCTTGTTGCACCGCGCCGGTGATCTGCCCGGACTCTATGCGCACCGTATCCACGCCAGGGCCAAAGGTGACATTACCGTTGATGGTGCCGGTGCCGCCTGCGGGGAGGGTCAGATGGTTATCCCCGGAAAGGTCGGTAAGGCCGGGACTGCTGCCGCTGTCGCACGTATAGGTATCGTTACCGGTTCCCGGGGTGAGAACGCAGGCGGCATGAGAGGGTTGAGGGATCATGTACTGCAGTGAGATGAGGCCGACAGCTAAAACGGCCCGGGTCGAGAAACCACTGGGCTTTTGCATGGGTGTGTCCTGGGTTTGTTGTAATAACTGCTCCTGTTTTTGGGTTTAGCACAGTTTTCCAGTAGCGCAATTTTTTATGCATGGCGCGCAGGCCACGGAATACGTGGCCTGCGTGATGGCACTTTGAGTTTTGGCCGCTCAGCTCAAGCCAGTTGTTGACGATAGGGCAGGTCTGGGCCGGTCTTGCCGCAGGTCAGTGCGGCAGCCCGAATCGCGAAGCCCAGCATGGCGTCGATCTGCTCGCGACTGAGGCTTTGCAGCCCCTCAACCGAATCCAACTGCTGTTCCGTGAGCCACGCAATCAGCGCCGCCTGGAAGGTATCACCAGCGCCCACCGTATCGGCCATCACCACCTTGACCGCAGGTTGCGACCAGGTGCCATGTTGGCGGCTGAACACCGATGCACCGTCGCCACCACGGGTGAGGAACACCAGTTGGCAGCGGTGGTGTAGCCAACCTTGCAGCACGCTTTCCGGTGTCTGGTCGGGGTAGAGCAGGTGAAGGTCTTCGTCGCTGACCTTGATCAGGTCGGCGTGTTGCACCAGCTCTGCGACGCGTGCGCGCCACAGGTGAATATCGGGCTGCGGGTTAAGGCGCACGTTGGGGTCGAGGCTGATCAAGCGCTTGCCGCTTTCACGCTTGACCAGGCTGAGCAGTGTGTCACCAATCGGTTGCACCACCAGCGAAAACGAGCCCACATGCAGCCCGCGAATCTCGTCGCCCAAAGGTGGCAAGTGGGTCAGTTGCAATTGCCGGTCGGCGCACCCTTCGCCGCGAAAGCTGTACTGCGGCGAGCCATTGGCGCCCACGGCTACCATCGCCAGGGTGGTCGGCGCGTCGAACTCAACCAGAAAGCGTTCGCTGATACCTTCGTCTTTCAGTACTTGCTGCAAGCGCCGTCCAAGGTAATCGGTGGACAGGCCGGCGAAGAACCCCGACTCGATCCCCAGGCGGCGCAAACCCACCGCGACGTTGAATGGCGAGCCACCGGCAATCGCCTTGTAATTGAGCTTGGCGGCCTGCCCGCTGGCATCCTCCTCGCTGAAGAAATCAAACAGCGCTTCACCACACACCAGATACATAGTTGCTCGCTCTTAAAGGGTTGCCACGTGCTGTTGATAACGCTGATACGCCTGTTGATAGGCACTGACATTGGCGGCCACGGGTAAGGTGCGGCTGGCCGGGTCAATGCTCACGCATTTGTCGCACAGGCTGGCCAGCGGTTCGCCGCTCTGGCACCACGCCGCCTGGATCGCCGCGCCCAGGGCGGCGGCCTCGCTCTGTTCGGTACACACCACTTCGGTGTGCATGATATCGGCGACCATCTGCCGCCACAGCGGGCTTTTCGAGCCGCCACCGATCAGGCGGATGCTCTGGCTTTGCAGGCCGGTCTGGCGCAGCAGGTCCAGGCCATAACGCAGGCCGAAGGTGGTGCCTTCGACTACCGCGCGGCACAGGTTGGCGCGGGTCAGGTTGGTCATGGTCAGGCCCTGCAGGCTGCCGGTGGCGTGGGGCAGGGCGGGTACGCGTTCGCCGTTGAGGAACGGCAGCATGCTCACGCCATCGGCGCCGATGGGTGCCTGTTCGACCAGGGCGTTGAAGGTGTCGAGGTCCAGTTCGAACAGCTCGCGAATCACCCCGGTGGCGTTAGTCAGGTTCATGGTGCAGATCAGCGGCAGCCAACCGCCGCTGGAGGAGCAGAAGGTCGCCACCGAGGCTTGGGGGCTGATGTTTGGCTGGTCGGCAAAGGCATACACGGTGCCCGACGAGCCCAGGCTCATGGTGATCACGCCGGGGGCGATATTGCCGGTGCCAATGGCGCCCATCATATTGTCACCGCCACCACTGGACACCACCGCGTCGGGGTTGATGCCCAGGCGCTCGGCAATGGCCGGCAGGATCGTGCCCACCGCTTGGTCGGCCTCGATCAGTGTCGGCAAAGCGGCTTGCAGGCGGCCACTGGGGTCGATGTGCTGGAGCAACGCCACATCCCATTCCCGGCGGCGCACGTTGAAGTAACCGGTACCCGACGCATCGCCATACTCGGCGCAGGCGCGGCCGGTGAGCCAGTAGTTGAGGTAGTCGTGGGGCAGCAGGATATGGGCAATGCGCGCGAAGACTTCCGGGTGCTGTTCACGGGTCCAGAGCAGCTTGGACACCGTGTAGCCTGGTGCGATGGCCACGCCCAGGCGCTCCAGAGAGCCGCGTTCGCCGCCCAGATGGTGCAGCAGCCGGTCGTTCTCCGGCGTGGTTTCGGTGTCGCACCACAGCTTGGCCGGGCGCAGCACTTGGCCTTGATCATCCAGCAACACCAGGCCGTGTTGCTGGCCGGATACGCCGATGCCGAGGATGTCCTGGCCATCCACGCCGGCCTGTTGCAGGGCGCGATGGGTGGCCGCGGTGAAGGCGTCCAGCCATTCCTGGGTGTGTTGTTCACGACGGCCATTGGCGCCGCTGATCAAGGTGTGCGCCGCGGCGCCCAGGCCCAGCACCTTGCCGCTGGACGCATCGAGGACGATGGCCTTGGTGCCCTGGGTGCCGCAGTCGATGCCGAGGTAAAGGTTTTGCTGGGTCATGATGGAGTGCTCAGCAGTCTTATTGTTGGATTGAAAATACGGTCAATGTGGGAGCTGGCTTGCCTGCGATAGCGGTCTGGCAGTCACCGCAGGGTTGACTGGACCACCGCTATCGCAGGCAAGCCAGCTCCCACATGTTTAATCCGGTTTGTTCAGGAGGTTTTGCAGTGTGGCTGTGACGCCTTTGTCGCGCAGGCTTTCATAGCAACGCTGGAACGCTGCCACAAACGCCGCCGACTTGGGAATAGCCGTGCCAAAAATCTCTTCCACCCCCAGCAACCGCTGGCTGATCAGCGCGTCATCGCTCACCAGCTCCTGGCAGAACGCTGCCCGTGGGTCCGGGATGCTGTAGCGCGCGCCGTTTTCATCCACGCCTTTCAAATACAGCGCCCAGGCCGCCACCACCAGGGCGGCACGGTCCGTGTCGCGGCCGTCGGCAATCAGGCGGTTGATGGTCGGCACGGTGAACTTGGGAAACTTCGATGAACCATCGGAGCATACGCGCTCCAACTGGTCGGCAATCGCCTGGTTGGAAAAGCGATCCACCAGGGTCTGCTTGTATTCGGTCAGGTCGATACCAGGTACCGGCGCCAGGTTCGGCGTGACATCCAGGTCCATGTAGGCGCGCATATACGCCACGAACAGGGGGTCGTTCATGGTCTCGTGAACGAACCGGTAGCCCTTGAGGAACCCCAGGTACGTGAGGGCCAGGTGGCTGCCGTTGAGCAGGCCGATCTTCATTTCTTCATAAGGCGTGACGTCATCGGTGAACTGCACGCCGACCTTTTCCCAGGCCGGGCGGCCGTTGACGAATTTGTCTTCCAGCACCCACTGCACAAACGGCTCGCACACCACCGGCCAGGCATCGTCGATCCCGTGCTGGTCGTGCAGTTGCAGGCGGTGGGCGGTGCTGGTCATTGGCGTGATGCGGTCAACCATGGCATTCGGGAAGCTCACGTTGGCCTTGATCCAGTCATGCAGGCCCGCGTCGTGCAGGGCGGCGAAGGCCAGCAAGGCCTTGCGGGTGACGGCGCCGTTGTGAGGCAGGTTATCGCAGGACATCACCGTAAAGGCCGGGGTGCCAGCGGCGCGGCGCTGGGTCAGCGCAGCGCAGATAAAGCCGAACACGGTTTTCGGTGCCCTCGGGTGCGCCAGGTCATGCTGGATCTGCGGCAGGTGGGCCATGAACTCGCCGTTGCTGTCGTCGATGCAGTAACCGCCTTCGGTGATGGTCAGCGAGACGATGCGGATCTGGGGGCTGGCAAGTTTATCGATCAGCGCCTGGGCGCCGTCTTCGGCCAGCAGCATGTCGCTGATCGAGCCGATCACGCGCACTTGCGTGTCGTCGGTGTCGCCCAGTTCATACAGGGTGAACAAATAATCCTGGCCGGCCAGGTCATCGCGGGCCTTGCGGTCTTCACTGCGCAGGCCGACGCCGCAGATGCCCCAGCCCAGGCCCTCGCCGGTGTTCATCAGGGCATCGGTGTAGAACGCCTGGTGCGCACGGTGGAAACCGCCGACGCCGATGTGCGCGATGCCCTGGCGGATATCGGCAAGCGCGTAGGTCGGCACCTGCACTTCGGGCGCCAGTTGGGTGAGGTTGGTTTTATTCAATTTCATCTGGAAATACTCACGAAATCAGGCGGCAGCGCGCAGTGGACGGGCCACGGCTACGCCATCGGTGTCGAACAGATGGCAGTGCGCCGGGTCCAGGTGCAACTGCAGCGTTTCGCCGTATTGGCTGGCCATGTCGCCACGGATACGCATGGTCAGCGGTTCGCCGTTGCGGGTGATGACGTGGCAGAAGGTGTCGCTGCCCAGGCGCTCGCCAACGTCAGCGGTCACGGTCAGGGTGGTTTGCCCTGGCGCGGCGATTTCCAGATGTTCCGGGCGAATGCCCAGGGTTACCGCGCTGCCCATGCTCAGGGTGGCGCCGCTCAACGGTAGGCTGATCAGGGTGCCGGCGTCCAGTTGCACCTCGCAGCCTTGGCTGTCGACGCGGGTGACCTGGCCCTTGAGGAAACCCATCTTCGGCGTGCCGAGAAAACCGGCCACAAACAGGTTGGCTGGCTGGTGGTACAGCTCCAGCGGCGAGCCGACCTGTTCGATGCGCCCACTGTTGAGCACCACCACCTTGTCGGCCAGGGTCATGGCTTCGACCTGGTCGTGGGTCACGTAGATCATGGTCGCTTGCAGTTCTTTATGCAGGCGCGCCAGCTCCAGGCGCATCTGCACGCGCAGCGCCGCGTCGAGGTTGGACAGCGGTTCGTCGAACAGGAAGATCTTCGGATTACGCACAATCGCTCGGCCAATCGCCACGCGCTGGCGCTGGCCACCCGAGAGTTGCTTGGGCTTGCGCTCCAGCAAAGGCCCCAGCTCAAGGATGCGTGCCGCTTCGCTGACTTTGCTTTCGACCAGCTTCTTGTCGACGCCCGCCAGGTCCAGGGCAAACGACATGTTCTTGCGCACGCTCATGTGCGGGTACAGCGCGTAGGTCTGGAACACCATGGCCAGGTCGCGCTTGGCCGGGGTGACTTCGGTGATGTCGCGGCCATCGAGTTCGATGGTACCGTCGCTGACCTCTTCCAGGCCGGCGATCAGGCGCAGCAGGGTGGATTTGCCACAGCCCGACGGGCCGACGAACACCACGAATTCCTTGTCGTTCACTTCCAGGTCGATGCCCTTGATGATGGAAAAACCTTCGAAGCCTTTTTGCAGATTCTTGATTGTCAGGTTGGCCATGATGGGCCCTCCGCTGGGAATTATTATTTGACGGCGCCGAAGGAAAGGCCACGCACCAGTTGCTTCTGGCTGATCCAGCCAAAGATCAGGATCGGCGCGCAGGCCAGGGTCGAGACGGCGGACAGCTTGGCCCAGAACAAGCCTTCGGGGCTGGAGTAGGAGGCGATCAAGGCGGTCAACGGCGCGGCGCTGGAGGAGGTCAGGTTCAGCGACCAGAACGCCTCGTTCCAGCACAGGATCAACGACAGCAGTACCGTGGACGCCAGGCCACCCTTGGCGATTGGCAGCAGCACGCGCACCATTTCCTGCCACAGGGTGGCGCCGTCCAGGCGGGCGGCTTCGAGGATGTCCTTGGGGATGTCCTTGAAGTAGGTGTACACCATCCACACCACAATCGGCAGGTTGATCAGGGTGTAGATGATGATCAGCGCAATGCGCGTATCCAACAGGCCAAAGCTCTTGGCCAGCAGGTAGATCGGCATCAGTACGCCCACCGGCGGCAGCATCTTGGTGGACAGCATCCACAGCAGCGTGCCCTTGGTGCGCTGGGTTTCGTAGAACGCCATGGAGTAGGCGGCCGGTACCGAAATCAGCAGGCACAGGGCGGTGGCGCTGAACGAAATCACCACCGAGTTCCAGGCGTAGGCAAAGTAGTTGCTGCGCTCGTTGATGTGCAGGTAGTTCTCCAGCGTCGGCGTGAAGATGAACTGCGGCGGCGTGGCGAACGCGTCGATTTCGGTCTTGAAACTGGTCAGCACCATCCAGAAGATCGGGAAGAAAATCAGGATCGCAATGGCCCAGGCCAGCGTGCCGAGCAACAGGCTTTGCAGGCGGCGGGATTGTTGAAGCGTCATGGCGCGGCCCTCAAGGTTTGTCAGTCAGGTTTTTGCCGATCATCCGCACCAGGATGATCGCCGCGATATTGGCGATGACCACGGCAATCAAGCCGCCGGCGGAGGCCATGCCCACGTCGAACTGCACCAGCGCCTGGTTGTAGATCAGGTAGGCGAGGTTGGTCGAGGCGTAGCCGGGGCCACCGTTGGTGGTGGTGAAGATTTCGGCGAATACCGAGAGCAGGAAGATGGTTTCGATCATCACCACCACGGCAATCGGGCGGGCCAGGTGGGGCAGGGTCAGGTGCCAGAAAATCGCAATGGCGCCGGCACCGTCCAGGCGTGCCGCTTCCTTTTGCTCTTGGTCTAGCGACTGCATCGCGGTCATCAGCAGCAGGATCGCAAAGGGCAGCCATTGCCACGACACAATGATGATGATCGACAGCAGCGGGTAATGCGCCAGCCAGTCCACCGGTTCGGCGCCGAAGAACTTCCACACCGCGGCGAGAATCCCCGACACCGGGTGGAAAATCAGGTTCTTCCAGATCAACGCGCCGACGGTGGGCATGATGAAGAACGGCGAAATCAGCATCACCCTCACGATGCCGCGCCCCAGGAACTCACTGGCCTCTAGCAACGCACTGATCAACACGCCGAACACCACGCTGATCAGCAATACGCTGCCTACCAGCAATAGGGTATTGGTGGCGCCAGGCAGGAACCCCGAGTCGGTGATGAAGTAGCTGAAGTTTTCCAGCCCCACGAACTGGTTTTCGCCGGGGTAGAGCAGGTTGTAGCGGATCAGCGAAAAGTACAGGGTCATGCCCAGCGGCACGATCATCCACAGCAGCAGCAAGGCCACCGAGGGGCTGACGAGAAACCAGCCGGGGTTGGCCAGGCGGTTTTTGGTGGGTGTATTCATGATAATCAAGGCCAGATAGAGACAGGTGCGCAAAAGCCCTGTAGGAGCGAGCTTGCTCGCGAAAAAGGTACATCCGACACCGCGATGTGCTTGGAATAGCTTCGCGAGCAAGCTCGCTCCTACAGGCTATGGGGTTACTTGGGGTAACCAGCCCGCTTCATTTCCCGCTCGGTGGTGGTCTGCGCGGCGGTCAATGCAGCCTCGACGGTCTGCTGACCGGTCAGCGCACCCGAGAAGAACTTGCCCACCTGGGTACCAATCGCCTGGAATTCAGGAATGGTCACCAACTGGATACCGATATACGGCACCGGTTTTTCGGTCGGCTTGGTGGGGTCGGCCACTTTCAGCGATTCCAGCGTCACCTTGGCGAACGGTGCGGCCTTCATGTACTCCTCGCTGTAGGTCGAGGTGCGTGTGCCCGGTGGTACGTTGGCGATGCCATCGGTCTTGGCCACAAGTTGGCCGTATTCCTTGGAGGTGGCCCAACTGGTGAATACCTTGGCGGCGTCCTTGGCTTTGGAGCTGGTCGGGATCGCCAGGCTCCAGGAATACAGCCATGACGTGCCCTTGTCGGTCTTCTCGTGGGGCGCAAACGTGAAGCCGACATGCTCGGCGACCTTGCTCTGGCTCTTGTCGGTAACAAACGAGCCCGCCACGCTGGCATCCACCCAGATCGCGCACTTGCCGCTGTTGAACAGTGCCAGGTTCTCGTTGAAGCCGTTGCTGGAAGCACCCGGCGGGCCGGATTTCTTCATGTTGTCGACGTAGAAGTTCAGCGCGTTCTTCCACTCGGGGCCGTTGAATTCCGGCTGCCACTTCTCATCGAACCAGCGCGCGCCGAAGCCGTTGGCCAGTGTGGTGATCAGCGCCATGTTCTCACCCCAACCGGCTTTGCCGCGCAGGCACAGGCCGTATTGCTCTTTGGATTTGTCGGTGAGCTTGGTAGCGAATTCGCCGATCTGGCTCCAGGTCGGGTGCTCGGGCATACTCAGCCCAGCGTCCTTGAACAGGTCGGTGCGGTAATAGGTGATCGAGCTTTCGGCGTAGAACGGCAGGGCATACAAGGAGCCTTTGACGGACAAACCGTCACGCACCGAAGGGAACACGTCATCAAGGTCATAGGAAGCCGGCAGGTCTTTCATCGGCTCCAGCCAACCCTTGGCGCCCCACAGTGCGGCTTCGTACATGCCGATGGTCAATACATCAAACTGCCCGCCCTGGGTAGCGATGTCGGTAGTCAGCCGTTGGCGCAACACGTTTTCTTCGAGCACCACCCAGTTCAGCTTGATCTCCGGGTGCTCGGCCTCGAAGGTTTTCGAGAGCTTCTGCATGCGGATCATGTCGCTGTTGTTGACGGTGGCAATGGTCAGGGTTTGCGCGCCAAGGCTGACGGCGCTGAGGGTCATGCATGCAGTCATGCAAGAACAGGCAAGCAGAGTTTTTACTGTGAACTTCATCGCGCACTCCATTTCCGCGCCCAGGGGGCTACAGAAGGACGGTTATTGTTGTTGTGTCTTCCTACAAGGAGTCAGGAAGAGTGTGCGTTGATTACAGCCTTCAAAAGCGGCGGTGACAAATCCTTGGGAGCACTGGGACTGATACTTTTTTGCACTGAGAATCTTCGAGCGCGGATCAGGCACCCGAAGAGGTGTAATGCCTATTTGCTATTTATAGGCACTCCCCAGCCAAACGGCTGACGATGTATCCGATACAAAGCCTTCCAGCACAGGCCCATAACCTGCCTGTGCTTTCGCGTCATAGGCATACCAGCTACCGTTCTGGCATACCGCATTGAGTTCGACCGGCTCGTTGGCTCCGGAGCGCAGAATGCCTTGCGCCGTATTGGCCTGCTGAGCAAATTGCTCGCCCAGTTTGCGTGGTGAACAGACCGTCAGGGGTGTATGGGTGCTTTAGTGGTTTTTTTTCGAACGGGCCCCAGCACGCTGATGCTCTCGATCACCATTTTCCGGTTGGAGTCAAATTTGAAGCTTACCCACACCTCGCCAGTCGCCGTGGACCTGATGTAGAACCGATAAAGGCTTGGCTTTTCGACTGATATGTCGTTGAGCCGTCCTGTTCCTTCCGGATGAGCGGCGATGAGTGTTTCACCGGCTTGTTCGCCGCGCAGCCTGATGACCACTTCAACGTCGGCGGCCCCGGTCAGCGCTTTGCCCCAGTCTCTATTGACCGATGTCGAGAACCAGCGACTTTGTTTGTCGTAATTGTCGATATGTATCTGGCCTTCGCCGGTCCAGCCGAAGGTCTCTCCGGGTATTTCAAAGCGGCTGAACTCATTGATTGCACGAGGGGTGGCTGTTTTCTTCATGACGGGGCTCCAATGGACTATTCACAGAGCCAGAGTTCACAATCGCCGTGATCCAGGGAACTGTCACATCTACCAGTTCAGACGAGTGGGCGCCTGCTCAAGCCAGGCTCTGCTCAGTCACCCGGTGCGCCGCCCTGCGCGCGGGCTCATAACCTCAAAGCTCGCGAGCTGGCGGAGGCGGGGGGAGTAAAGATTTTCCACTCATGGTCATGGGGGCGACGTGGGTTGGGGAGCTTTTCCAAAATCCAGTACCTGTCCTTCATGACTTCGAATTGTGTGACAGTACCGACGGGGGCCTTCACGGGAACGTTCAAGCGTTTGGATAACTCTTCAGCGAAACCTGTACTGCCGGATTTACTACTGATCATTCTGATTTGGGTAGCGCTGGTTTTTTCCAGCATGGGCGCGATCAGTCCAGCGAACGCTTCGGGTGAATAAGACTGCGCATTTTTCAAGTCGCTTTTGAAGGTCACTCCACCTTTGTCGCCATGCCCAATGATGTTTAATCGGATTTCATTACTGCCCGCTGGTCGATCCAGGAAGTACTCATACTGGCGGTCTTCAGAGGGGGTAAAGGCAATACTGTTTTTAATTTTTTCAGGCTCGGGTAGATCCTTGAAATCCTTGTACTCACCCAGGGCGTTGAGTTCTTTCGAGGGGCTTTGAATTTCGGCAGGGGCCGCACTTGTTCGTTTCTTGGACGAGCCGAAGCGCTTGGGCCGGTAATCGACTTCGATCTCCTCCCAAAGAGGTTCTTTGATAGTGCCCCAGTTAACATTTACTTTTTTGCCACTCTGTTTTTCCACGTGGGTAAATATATCAACGTCTTTCAGTTGTTTGTTTAACTCCATCTCTGCCAATTCGATAATGTCGGCTTTAGAAAATCTTGGGTACTTTGCCTTGTATTTTGCAAGGGCAGTTTTGTAGATATCCTCAGGTTCTATGCCCGTACCAGATGTGTAACTCACGTCCACTGGGCCTTCATAACCTTTGACCGGCACGCCAGTCAGCGCGTGCAGTTGTGATGCCAGCGAGTTATCACCGCCCTTGGCGGAGTAACAGACCAGCAAACGCACTTCCGGGTAATTCCTGATGTCAATGCCACGGGCGAAAAGCTCATTGTTGATATCTTCAGCCGTAAAGACTTTGTCATTCTCCCCGACAATCAGCGCTCCTTGCTCACCTTCAGGCTTGGCCGCGTGACCGATGATATTCAAGCGTTTAACTTCCTCACCTTTACGATTGTAAGTATCTACATTGGTCTGGATCTCACCGTCCACAGGTGTGATCTTTTCCAGCGGGCCTCCCATTCGAAAGCGTTGTGGCGGCGGGGTAAGGCGTGCATCGCCGTCGATCAATACGCTGGTGTTGGTTGCCGGCCTGTTTGAGGTGACGGCTGAAGGCTCCGACCATGAGCGCTCCTTGAACTGGGCGAGCAACGTCGTCAGGTTGACCAGCAGGTCCGTCAGGGCCGCCTCTTTATTTTGCGCGTCATCATCGAGCAGGACGCCCAGGTCATTGATTATGCCCTGGGACTGCATCATCAAGCCGAGCATGGCACCGGGCCCGCGCAATACTGGCAGGACAGAATTGAGCAACAGGAAACCGCCTTCCTTGAGGCTCGCCCAGCGACTTTGTGCGTCGGCTGTCGACTGCTGTCCGGCCAGCGTGATCAAGTTGCGGGCGTTGGCTTCGTACAGGTGGTTTATCAATGTTCCCGCCTGCAGCGTCTGTTGCAGGCGGGTATCCATGGCCAAGGGAATAGTTTTGTTCATCGGGACAGAGCCCAGGTTTAAACCGAATATCACCAGGTTTGGATGTTTGAAACCGTTGCCACTGTAGGTGTTGCGGGTCTGTTCGTCAGGCAACCAGGCGAGGATGTCATTTTGCAGCTTGCCTTTGTTCTGTATGGCTTCCAGCAGCGCCTGGCGGGTTGGAAACTGCATTAACGACGCATCGCCCATCAGGGGGCGGTACAGGATGTGCGGGCTGTTCGTGCCGTTCTTGGGTTCGATCAGATAGGCGCCTTCGACCACATCGGTTTTCCCATTGGCCCGGTTATCGAACGCCAGCGGTCGGATCACGATTTCCTGGCCATCAACGATCCTGGGGCCAGGGCCTGACTTGAATAGCTCCTGGACGTAGCGAAAACCGGTGGTGTTGAAACCGGACTCTGCCTTGATGCTCAGTTCCAGCGCCTTGAACTGCAGCTCCAGCGGTACCTGCTGAGCGAACAGTGCCTGGCGCCGGGCTTTTTCGGTTGGGTCGTCAAGCAGTTTTTTCCTCAGCAAGTCAGGGTAGGTTTTGCCGATATCAAGGTCGTCGACCAACTGCTTGAGTACGCCTTCTTTCTCCAGCTCCGGCACCCTGACTTTGAAGTCAGAGCCTTTATGCTTGAGCCCTGTATTGTAAAAGACCTCAATCTGGCCGCTGGGTAATCCTGACAAGTTATTGAGGAGCATGTCTGTCAGGCTCATGGTCTGGCGGACGATTTCCCCGGCGGTACCCTGTGCCCCATAAGGGACTTTGAAGACCACCTCGAGTTTAGCCGCGGGGTGCGCCGTGAGTTTTTTGCTTCTGGGCAAAAAGTCGAATTGCTGCTGGGCGAACGTGTGGATGTCCTTGATATCGCTGTTGTAGCTGCGGCCTTCGTTCAGTTGGTTGAAGCTGGCCAGTCCCAGGCTGAGTTCATGCATGATGAAACGCTCGGCCTCGCCTGCGTTGCTCATCCAGTCGGGCAGTGTGGGCGGCTCCTGCACCGAACTGTCCGGGCCACGTGGGGAGGCAGGGGAAATCAGACTGCTGCCTAGATGCCGATTGATGAGGACGTCGACCTGGCCATCGAACAGGTTGCCGGTCATCTCTTCCTTTGGACCGCCCAGGCTTTCGAGCTCATCCCAACTGTTGAATGGAGTGATTTTGCCGCTGGGCTCCACCAGCAGCAGGATGTCGCGATTGGCTTGCGCCAGATAGCGATGAACCACCATGTTCGGTGTGGAGTCGGCCAGGCTGTAGACGGTGGCGCCCGATGAGTTGGGGTCAAGTGGGGCGGGGCGCGTGGCGCCTTCGGGATGCCTCACGACCATGTCGATGGTCTTGCGCTGTTCATCATCCAGGCCGGATTGTTTAAGGCTGGCCAGCTGCAGGTTGCTTTTCAGAATGCGGCTTACCAACGTCCGGTGACTACCGCTGAAAACGGCACCGGTATCAATGCCCGTGTTGAACGCAGGTTTGGCCCAGTACTCACGCAAATTTGCCTCATAGGCTTGGTTCAGTCGGTCCGGCAGCGCACCCATGACGCCGCTCAGAGCTGAAAAGTCGAGGTCTAGCGGAGTGTCGGCAGCGGTGCCCGTGCGTGCCAGTCGATCGGGACGCGTGTCAAACGCCCTGGCGGAATCGAGGAAGTCTGGGGCGTCACCGCCAGTCAGGTAGTCGAAGGCAAGTGCCATCAATTGTGTGCGCTTGGGTTTGGAGGGATTGTCCGGATCGGGCGTTTCAATGGCAATCTGGTTGATGTCGAAATCCAGCCCTGGAGAGGCTTCCTTCAGCCTGTCGCTGAGCACTCGAGCGACCACCGAGTAAACGTTGGGCTCACCGGCAAACTGGCGACGGGCAATATCTGCGACGGGGTCAGTGGTGGCGCTCGAGGTTCCGATCGGTGTGGTGGCCGGTTCTGCGCTGCCGGGCGGCGCCGTCGGCTGCACGACGTCCGGGCGTTGTGCCTGGGGGAACTTGCCAGGCTCAAGCATGACCTGCAGCGCAAGGTTCTGTATGGCTTCATCCCGCATATGCCTGACGTGCTGAACGTCCTGTCGGTGGGGCCGCGCAGCATTGCCTTCAGGAGCAAGTAGCGATGGGAATGTCTTGATGTCCTGCAACACCCGGATTTGCTCCAGTGCTTCGGCCTTCGTCGTCGGAACCCTCATGGCGTAAAAAGCACCGACGGCATGGGTGGTGGCGGTGTGTTCGCCGATATACAGAATCGGGACGTTGTTCGTAGAGAGTTTGCGCACAGCCTTGAAGACGTTGACAGCGGCTTCCTCGAAGCCATCGTCGTATTTGGAAAAACTGCTGCGTTTGCCGTTAATGGTGCCATCCAGAAATCCGGACGGCGTTAGTTTCAGGTTTGAAAGGTTGATGTTGTTATTCTTCGCAAACGTCGCGAACGGCTCGTTTTTGAGTGCGTGCGTCAGCTGTGACCAAAGCTGCCCGAATGTTGAGTGAGTTGGAATGTCATGGACTGTGCCGAAGGAAGACGGCATGTAACGGCTGGTAGCGTGTACATTGACCTCCTCCATCAAAGCGGTGGCGAGTTTATCTGCCATGTCCGCGTCAGCCTGACTCACCAACGGCTCGGCTGTTTTTCGGCCGTCCAGGGTCACTACACCGGCCGATGGGCTGCGTGGGGTCCGAATCAGGCTGGTTTGTGCGCCCACTGTTGCAGGGGATGGAGGCAAATTTCGGGGCGGGGTGGGTAAGGGCGAGTGCGTTGCAATAATGCTCATGGGGGCCTCATGGGTACGATAAGAAAGCGCGTGGTCAGCAACTGACTTGTAGCTTTTTGGTCATACACAGGGAGGCGTTCCGCCCCAGCTATTACGGGATGTGATCGGGAGAGGCGTGAGAGCGTTCGCCAGATGGCCAGCTTGCGGTTTTTTAACTGAAGTGCGAGGTGTCTACCGGCATCAGGTTCTGCTCCGTCAACCGCTGCATCGCCAACCGTCGATAGTGGGAAGGGGTCATGCCCTTGAGTTGCTGAAAGCGTCGGTTGAAGTTGGAGATATTGTTGAAGCCTGACTCAAAGCACACATCCGTGACGGCCTTGTCACCGTCCGCGAGTAATTCGCAGGACTTGCTGATGCGCAGCCGGTTGACGAATTCGATAAAGGTGCGACCGGTCGCCTGCTTGAACACCCGCGAGAAGTAGGTCGGCTTCATCCCCAGGTATTGCGCCACTTCTTCCAGCGGCAGCTCGCGGGCGTAATGTGCAAAGATGTAATCCACTGCCCGGTTGGTGCGGTCTATGCTGTGCTCGTCGGCCAATTGCGGCGTGGTTACGCCGGACAGCAATTGGTAGTCCTCGCACACGCTCAACACGTCCAGCAAGATAAAAAACTGCCCCAGGCGCGCCATGCCCTTGGCGTCCTCGATGTGTTGCATCAAGGTCATGGCCTGGGTGATGGTTTTTTTGCAGCGAAATTCGATGCCGTACTGCGCGCGCTCCAGCAGCGGTGCGAGGTTCTTGAGTTCAGCAAAAATATGGCTGCCGCTCTCGAACAGGTCATCGGTGAAGTTCACCAGCATGTCACGCTTGGGCACCACTTCGTCTTCTTCCACCTGGCTGATCCAGTTATGGGGCAGGTTGGGGCCGGTGAGGAACAGGCTTTCGGGGTAGAAGTTGCCGATGTAGTCACCGATAAACACCTTGCCGGAGCTGGCGACGATCAGGTGCAGCTCATATTCCTTGTGGAAGTGCCAGCGCACCAGCGGGCAGGGGAAGCCGTGTTGGCGATAGATGATGGACAGGCCGTTGTGGTCGTCCATCAACTCGTAGGAAGGGTCAGTAATGCGCGTTGCTCGGGTCATGCTGCCGTCGCTTTATTGTGATCGCTGCGTAGGATAATGCCCCGTCACGCACGTCCTCGCCAGCAGCAGTGTTTACAGGGTGCGGTTTTTCGCCTCGATCCACTGGGACATATATTGGGTACTTTTATGCGCGTGGTGGCGCAGCATGCTGCCGGTGAAGTTGTCCCGGCGATGGGCAGCGAGGTCGCGGCGACAGCGTTCCAGGCATTCCACCAAGGCGGCCCCGTGGATGTTCTGGTCATAGCGCCGGGCCAGCAGTTGGCGCCCGTGTTCCTGGGCGCGGGTCCAGCGCTCACGGTCCTGATAAAGGGCCACGGCAGCGGCAGCCAGGGCCGGGGCATCCTGTGCAATCACGCCTGGCCAGGGCTGGTCATCGCCCATGGCCTCGGCGCCGATTGGGGTCGTGACACTGGGCGTGCCGCACAGCATGGCGTCGACCAACTTGCCCTTGATGCCCGCGCCAAAGCGCAACGGTGCCAGGCAGATGCGCGCGGCGGTCATGACTTGCAGCGCATCTTCGGCCCAGTTCATTACATGGAAACCCTGGGCCTGATTGTGCAGGGCGGTGGCCTTGGGCGGGGTGTAGGCGCCGTAGATATGCAATTGGGCGCCTGGCAGTTGTTGGCGGATCAGTGGCCACAGGCGGTGCTTCATCCACAGCACCGCATCCCAATTGGGCGCGTGGCGGAAGTTACCGATGCTGAGGAAATGCGCACGGTCTTCAAAGGGCGCAAATGCGTCGGTGGGCGGTTGCAGCATCAAGGGGCACCAGTGGAGCAGGGCGGCAGGCACCTTGAACTGTTCGGTGAGCAGGCGGATTTCCACGTCGGAGATCATCAAGCTGATGTCACAGCGGTAAATGGCGGCGATTTCGCGTTTGGCCAGGTCGGTGTCGGCCATGCGTTGGAACTCGTCTTCCAGCGCCGGCGCGAACAGGGCGCTGAAGTCGTCGCTGTCGGGTTGGGCTTTCACCTGCTCTTTGAGCCGCTGGTGACGGGCGTCGCGCAGGCTTTGCAGGTCGGAGGTTTCCAGCACGCGCAGGGCGTCGGGGCAGCATTGTTCTACGCGCCAGCCGAATTGCTCTTCCATCATGAAACGGTCGAACAGCACGATATCCGGGGCCAGTTCGCGAATAAAGTCGTCGAAACTGCTGTTATTCAGTTCGATGGTGCGTTCGGCGATCCCGAGTGCCGGCAAGTCGGCCTTGTGCTCGCCAATGGTGGCCGGGCTGCTGAAGGTAATGTCCCAACCTTGCGTAAGAAAGCTCTCAAGGATTTGCATCATATGCCCGCCCGCGGCCGAGGAGCGGGGCTCCGGCCAGACGTAACCAATGACCAGGACTTTGGTGACAGGCTGATTCATCGACGACGGTTTCCTTGAAGGGCGGGCGAAAAGCGCGCAATTAAACCACAACCTGACGACATGACAATTTGTGTCTGGCGGTAGGTAGCGTCGGCACTTTGTGGTTAACTTCCGCCTCTCGAATTTGTTTAACCAAAAACCAGCATAAGGATTCCGTTCATGGCTCAAGTCACCCTTAAAGGCAACCCGGTCCAGGTTGAAGGCGAACTGCCGAAAGTCGGCGCCAAAGCTGCAGACTTCACCCTGACCGCCGGCGACCTGTCCAACGCCACCCTGGCTACCTTTGCCGGCAAGCGCAAAGTGCTGAACATCTTCCCAAGCGTTGATACCCCAACCTGCGCCACTTCCGTGCGCAAGTTCAATGCCCAGGCCAACGATGTGGCCAACACCGTGGTCCTGTGCATCTCCTCCGACCTGCCATTCGCCCAAGCGCGTTTCTGTGGCTCCGAAGGCCTGGAAAACGTTAAGAGCCTGTCGGATTTCCGCAATGCCGACTTCGCCGTTGACTATGGTGTTTCCATCGCTGACGGCCCGCTGCAGGGCCTTACCGCTCGCGCTGTCGTGGTGCTGGATGAAAACGACAACGTGCTGCACAGCGAGTTGGTCAAGGAAATTGCTGAAGAGCCAAACTACGACGCCGCCCTGGCTGTGTTGAAGTAACTGTTTCTACGTATGACTGTCGTTTGGCAGTAACACGTATGATGCATGATTGCGGCCTGGCCTAGTCCAGGCCGTTTTTATTTGAGCGTCAGCGGTTTAGCGAAATAGCCGGTGGACTAAGATCAGAAGTTAAACGTTGTAAGCCCAAAGTAAATAGCCGGTAAAGGTGCTTTTCTTAAGGCCCCCCAGTGCTTATCTTTCAGCCTCCCAAAGTAGAAGCTCTCGCGCCCAATGGTTGATCACTCCATGCAATCCTCCCCCCGCAACTCCCGCCGCTGGCTGTTTGGCCTGCTCGTGCTGCTGGTTATCGCCGGCCTGTGCTGGAAATTCTGGCCCAGCGGCGCGGCCCATAAAGACGCTCCGGCCGGGCACACGGGTAAAACCGGCATGGCGCGCCCGGGCTTCGGCGGGTCCACTGGCCCAGTGCCGGTGCGCGTGGCCCCTGCAGTGCTGGGTGAGTTCCCGGTGTACTACAAGGCGCTGGGTACGGTCACGGCGCTGAACACCATTAATGTGCGCAGCCGGGTGGGCGGCGAGCTGGTCAAGATCGCCTTCGAGGAAGGGCAAATGGTCAAGGCCGGTGACCTGCTGGCAGAAATCGACCCGCGCAGCTACCAGAACGCCTTGCTCCAGGCCCAGGGCACCTTGCTGCAGAACCAGGCCCAGTTGAAGAACGCCCAGGTCGATGTACAGCGTTATCGCGACCTGTACGCCCAGGACAGTATCGCCAAGCAAACCCTGGACACCGCCGAAGCGCTGGTGTTGCAGTACCAGGGCACGGTCAAGACCAACCAGGGCGCGGTGGACGACGCAAAGCTCAACCTGGAATTCACCAAAATCCGCGCGCCCATCAGCGGCCGGGTCGGTTTGCGCCAGCTTGACGTCGGCAACCTCGTCGCCGCCAACGACACCACCGCCCTGGCGGTAATCACCCAGACCCAGCCAATCAGCGTGGCCTTCACCCTGCCGGAAAATACCTTGGAAACCGTGCTGGCTCGTTACCACGCCGGTAACAAGTTGCCCGTGGAAGCCTGGGACCGTGGCGACGTGAAAAAGCAGGCAGTCGGTGTACTGCAAAGCCTGGACAACCAGATTGACGTCACCACCGGCACCCTGAAATTCAAGGCGCGTTTCGATAACAAGGACCAGGCGCTGTTCCCCAACCAGTTCGTCAATGTGCACCTGCTGGCCGATACCTTGAAGAACGTGGTGCTGGCGCCATCTGCGGCGATCCAGTTCGGCAACAATGGCACCTTTGTCTACAAGCTCGACGGCGACAAGAAGGTCAAGGTCCAGCCCTTGGTGGTAGGTGACACCGATGGCGAAAACACCGTGATCAAGGAAGGCCTGGTCGCTGGCGACCGCGTGGTGCTGGAAGGCACCGACCGCCTCAAGGACGGCAGCGAGATCGAAGTGGTCAACGCCAGCAGCGAGGTGCCGACCACGCCGACCGAGCACCTGCAAGGCAAGCCCGCAGCGAAAGGGGAGACCGGGGCTGACGCCGGCAAGGCGCAAAAGGTCGGTTCATGAACCTGTCGCGCCTGTTCATCCTTCGCCCGGTCGCCACCACGCTGAGCATGCTGGCCATTGTCCTGGCCGGCATCATTTCGTACCGCCTGCTGCCGGTGTCGGCGTTGCCCCAGGTGGATTACCCGACTATCCGGGTGATGACCCTGTACCCCGGCGCCAGCCCCGATGTGATGACCAGCGCGGTCACCGCACCGCTGGAGCGCCAGTTCGGGCAGATGCCCGGCCTGACCCAGATGGCCTCTACCAGCTCCGGCGGCGCCTCGGTGCTGACCCTGCGTTTCAACCTCGACATCAATATGGATGTGGCCGAGCAACAGGTGCAGGCCGCGATCAACGCCGCCACCAACCTGTTGCCCAAGGATCTGCCGGCGCCGCCGGTGTACAACAAGGTCAACCCGGCGGATACCCCGGTGCTGACCCTGGCAATCACCTCCAAGACCATGTTGCTGCCCAAGCTCAATGATTTGGTCGACACACGCATGGCGCAGAAAATCGCGCAGATCAGCGGTGTCGGCATGGTCAGCATTGCCGGTGGCCAGCGCCAGGCCGTGCGTATCAAGGTCAACCCCGAGGCCCTGGCGGCCAATGGCTTGAACCTCTCGGACGTACGCGCCCTGATCGCCGCCTCCAACGTCAACCAGCCCAAAGGTAACTTTGACGGCCCCACCCGCGTGTCGATGCTCGACGCCAACGACCAACTGGTCTCGCCCGAGCAATACGCCGAACTGATCCTGGCCTACAACAATGGCGCTCCGCTGCGGCTCAAGGATGTCGCGCAGATCGTCGACGGCGCCGAAAACGAGCGCCTTGCCGCCTGGGCCAACGAGAACCAGGCCGTGTTGCTCAATATCCAGCGCCAGCCGGGCGCCAACGTGATCGAGGTGGTAGACCGTATCAAGGCCCTGCTGCCGAGCATCACCGACAACCTGCCGGCCGGCCTGGACGTGACGGTGCTCACCGACCGCACCCAGACCATCCGCGCTTCGGTCAAAGACGTGCAACACGAGCTTCTGATCGCCATCGCTCTGGTGGTCATGGTGACGTTCCTGTTCCTGCGCCGGGTCAGCGCCACGATCATTCCGTCCATCGCCGTGCCGCTGTCCCTGGTGGGCACCTTTGGTGTGATGTACCTGGCCGGATTCTCCATCAATAACCTGACGCTGATGGCCCTGACCATCGCCACCGGGTTTGTGGTGGACGACGCCATCGTGATGCTGGAGAACATTTCGCGCTATATCGAGGAAGGCGAGACGCCGATGGCAGCCGCGCTCAAGGGCGCCAAGCAGATTGGTTTCACCCTGGTGTCCCTGACGCTGTCGTTGATCGCGGTATTGATCCCGTTGCTGTTCATGGCCGATGTGGTCGGGCGGCTGTTCCGTGAGTTCGCCATCACCCTGGCAGTGGCGATCCTGATTTCCCTGGTAGTCTCCCTGACCCTCACGCCCATGATGTGTGCGCGCCTGCTTAAGCGCGAACCCAAGGAAGAAGAGCAGGGCCGCTTCTACAAAGCCAGCGGCGCCTGGATTGATTGGCTGATCGAAGCCTACGGCCGCAAGCTGCAATGGGTGCTCAAGCACCAGCCGCTGACGTTGCTGGTGGCGATCGCCACCCTGGGGCTTACGGTGGTGCTGTACCTGGTGGTGCCCAAGGGCTTTTTCCCGGTGCAGGACACCGGGGTGATCCAGGGTATTTCCGAGGCGCCGCAGTCGATTTCCTTTGCGGCCATGAGCCAGCGCCAGCAGGAACTGGCGAAGATCATTCTCGCCGACCCTGCGGTCGAGAGCCTGTCGTCCTACATTGGCGTGGATGGCGATAACGCCACCCTCAACAGCGGCCGCTTGCTCATCAACCTCAAGGCTCACGGCCAGCGCGACTTGAGCGCAGCCGAGGTCATCACCCGCCTGCAACCGCAGATCGACAAGCTGGTGGGCATCCGCCTGTTCATGCAACCGGTGCAGGACCTCACCATCGAGGACAGGGTCAGCCGTACCCAGTACCAGTTCAGCATGTCCTCCCCGGACGCCGAGTTGTTGGCGTTATGGAGCGGCAAGCTGGTACACGCCCTCAGCCAGTTGCCGGAACTCACCGACGTGGCCAGTGACCTGCAGGACAAAGGCTTGCAGGTGTACCTGGTGATCGACCGCGACGCGGCCTCGCGCCTGGGCGTAAGTGTCTCGACCATCACCGATGCGCTGTATGACGCCTTCGGCCAGCGCCAGATCTCCACCATCTACACCCAGGCCAGCCAGTATCGAGTGGTGTTGCAGGCCCAGTCCGGCGAAACCCTCGGCCCGGCGGCCCTCAACCAGATCCATGTGAAAACCACTGACGGTGGTCAGGTACGGCTGTCGAGCCTGGCCCATGTGGAACAGCGCCAGGCGCAATTGGCAATTGCCCATATCGGCCAGTTCCCGGCGGTGATGATGTCGTTCAACCTGGCGCCCGGCGTAGCGTTGGGCAAAGGCGTGGAGCTGATCAACCAGACCCAGAAGGACATCGGCATGCCGGTGGGCGTGCAAACCCAGTTCCAGGGCGCGGCCCAGGCGTTCGAAGCCTCGTTGTCGAGCACCTTGCTGTTGATCCTGGCGGCGGTAGTCACCATGTACATCGTGCTCGGTGTGCTCTATGAGAGCTACATCCACCCGATCACTATCCTATCGACCTTGCCGTCGGCGGCGGTGGGGGCCTTGCTGGCGTTGCTGCTCAGTGGCAATGACCTGGGCATGATCGCGATCATCGGCATCATCCTGCTGATCGGTATCGTGAAAAAGAACGCGATCATGATGATCGACTTCGCCCTCGACGCCGAACGCAACCAGGGCCTGGACCCCCAGACCGCTATCTACCAGGCCGCGCTGTTGCGCTTCCGGCCAATCCTGATGACGACCCTGGCTGCCTTGTTCGGCGCGGTGCCTTTGATGCTAGCGAGCGGCTCCGGCGCCGAACTGCGCCAGCCCCTGGGCCTGGTGATGGTCGGCGGGTTGCTGGTGAGCCAGGTGTTGACGCTGTTCACCACGCCGGTGATCTACCTGTATTTCGATCGTCTTGGCCGGCGCTGGCGCAAAGAGCCACAACGCCTGGAGCCGGTTGAGCCATGAACCTGTCCGGACCTTTCATCCGCCGGCCGGTCGCGACCATGCTGCTGAGCCTGGCGATCATGTTGCTCGGTGGCGTCAGCTTCAATTTGTTGCCGGTGTCGCCATTGCCGCAGATCGACTTTCCGGTGATCGTGGTGTCGGCCAGCTTGCCCGGCGCCAGCCCCGAGGTGATGGCGTCTACGGTGGCCACGCCGCTGGAGCGCTCATTCGGCGCGATTGCCGGTATCACCACCATGAGCAGCTCGTCGAGCCAGGGCTCTACCCGGGTGATTCTGGCGTTCGATTCCGACCGCGACATCAACGGGGCGGCGCGGGAAGTGCAGGCGGCCATCAACGCGTCGCGCAACCTGCTGCCCAGTGGCATGCGCAGCATGCCCACCTACAAGAAGATCAACCCGTCCCAGGCGCCGATCATGGTGCTGTCGCTGACCTCCGACGTGTTGCAGAAAGGCCAGTTGTACGACCTGGCCTCGACCATTCTGTCCCAGAGCCTGTCCCAGGTGCCGGGTGTGGGCGAAGTGCAGATCGGCGGCAGTTCGCTGCCGGCGGTGCGCATCGAACTGGAACCCAAGGCCCTCGATCAGTACGGCGTCGCCCTGGACGATGTGCGCAACACCATCGCCAATGCCAACCAGCGCCGGCCCAAAGGCTCGCTGGAAGACAGCGAGCGCAATTGGCAGATCCAGGCCAACGATCAGCTGGAGAAAGCCAAGGATTATGAGCCCCTGCTGATTCGCTATCAGGATGGCGCAGCCCTGCGTCTCAAGGACGTGGCGAAGATCACCGATGGGGTGGAAGACCGCTACAACAGCGGTTTCTTCAACAATGATTCGGCGGTGTTGCTGGTGATCAACCGCCAGTCCGGCGCCAACATCATCGAAACCGTGCGGCAGATCAAGGCGCAGTTGCCGGCGTTGCAGGCGGTGTTGCCGTCCAGCGTCAAGCTCAGCCTGGCCATGGACCGCTCGCCAGTGATCACTGCCACCCTGCATGAGGCGGAAATGACCCTGCTGATTGCCGTGGGGCTGGTGATCCTGGTGGTGTACCTGTTCTTGGGTAACTTCCGTGCTTCGCTGATCCCGACCCTGGCGGTGCCGGTGTCGCTGGTGGGCACCTTTGCGGTGATGTACCTGTATGGCTTTTCGCTGAATAACTTTTCGCTGATGGCGCTGATCCTCGCCACCGGTTTGGTCGTGGACGATGCCATCGTGGTGCTGGAGAACATTTCCCGGCACATCGACGAGGGCGTGCCACCGATGAAAGCCGCCTACCTGGGCGCCCAGGAAGTGGGCTTTACCTTGCTGTCGATGAACGTGTCGCTGGTGGCGGTGTTCCTGTCGATCCTGTTCATGGGCGGCATTGTTACCAACCTGTTCCGCGAGTTTTCCATCACCTTGTCGGCGGCGATCATCGTCTCGCTGATTGTCTCGCTGACCTTGACACCCATGCTGTGCGCTCGCTGGTTGAAGCCGCATGTGAAGGACCGGCAGACCGGTTTGCAGCGCTGGAGCCAGAAGATCAACGAGCGCATGGTCGCCGGCTACGCCACCAGCCTGGATTGGGTGCTGCGCCATCGGCGCCTGACCTTGCTCAGCCTGTTCGTCACCGTGGGCGTGAATATCGCGCTGTACGTGGTGGTGCCCAAAACCTTCATGCCCCAGCAGGACACCGGCCAGTTGATCGGCTTTGTGCGCGGTGACGATGGCCTGTCGTTCAGCGTCATGCAGCCGAAGATGGAGATCTTTCGCCAGGCGGTGCTCAAGGACCCGGCGGTGCTCAGTGTGGCCGGCTTTATCGGTGGCAACCAAGGCACTAACAACGCAGTGATGCTGGTGCGCCTCAAGCCGCTTGGCGAACGCAAGATCTCCGCCCAGGCGGTGATCGAACGCCTGCGCAAGGAGGTGCCGCTGGTGCCGGGCGGGCGCTTGTTCCTCATGGCCGACCAGGACCTGCAGTTCGGGGGCGGCCGCGACCAGACCAGCGCGCAATATTCCTACATCCTGCAAAGCGGCGACCTGGCCGCGTTGCGCCTGTGGTACCCGAAAGTGGTGGCGGCGATGCGTGAGTTGCCGGAGCTGACCGCCATCGACGCCCGCGAAGGCCGCGGTGCGGCCCAGGTGACGTTGATTGTCGACCGCGACCAGGCCAAGCGCCTGGGCATCGACATGGACATGGTCACGGCGGTGCTCAACAACGCCTACAGCCAACGGCAGATTTCCACCATTTACGACAGCCTCAACCAGTACCAGGTGGTGATGGAGGTCAACCCAAAATACGCCCAGGACCCGATCACCCTCAACCAGGTGCAGGTGATCACGGCCGACGGCGCACGGGTGCCGTTGTCGACCATTGCCCACTATGAGAACAGCCTGGCCGACGACCGCGTCAGCCATGAAGGCCAGTTCGCTTCGGAGAATATCGCCTTCGACATGGCGCCCGGGGTCACGGTGGAGCAGGGCACGGCGGCTATCGAGCGTGCGATTGCCAAAGTCGGGTTGCCCGAGGATGTAATCGCCAAGATGGCCGGCACTGCCGATGCGTTCGCCGCGACCCAGAAAGGCCAGCCGTTCATGATTCTCGGCGCGCTGGTGGCGGTGTACCTGGTGCTGGGTATCTTGTATGAAAGCTACATCCACCCGCTGACCATCCTGTCTACGCTGCCGTCGGCCGGTGTCGGTGCGTTGTTGGCGATCTACCTGCTCGGGGGCGAGTTCAGCCTGATCTCGCTGCTGGGTTTGTTCCTGTTGATCGGCGTGGTGAAGAAGAACGCGATCCTGATGATCGACCTGGCGCTGCAATTGGAGCGCAACGATGGCATGAGCCCGCTGGAGTCGATCCGCAGCGCCTGCCTGTTGCGCCTGCGGCCGATCCTGATGACCACCCTGGCCGCGATCCTCGGTGCCTTGCCGTTGCTGCTCGGCAGTGGCGATGGTGCGGAGATGCGCCACCCGTTGGGCCTGACCATTATTGGCGGCCTGGTGTTCAGCCAGGTTCTGACCCTTTACACCACCCCGGTGGTTTACCTTTACCTGGACCGCGCGCGCCATCGCTTCAACGCCTGGCGCGGCGTGCGTACCGATGCTGCCCTGGACACTGCGCTATGACCGACCCAACCAACGCCCCTGCAACCCCTGTAGGAGCGAGCTTGCTCGCGAAGAACGCCCATGCGCCGCGCTCATCCAGAATGAACGCGTTATCGTTGACGGCTTTCGCGAGCAAGCTCGCTCCTACAGTGGGCCTGGCTATGTTGCTCAGCGCCTGCGCCATCGGCCCTGACTACAAACGCCCGGACGTCATCGAGCCGGTGCAGTTCAAGGAGGCCCAGGGCTGGCGCCAGGCCAACCCGAGCGACTCCCTGGCCCGCGGCGCCTGGTGGGAGCTGTACGGTGACCGACAACTCAATGACCTGGTGGTGCGCCTCAACGCGTCCAACCAGACCGTCGCCCAGGCCGAAGCGCGTTTTCGCCAGGCACAGGCGCTGGTACGCAGCTCACGGGGGGCCTTTTACCCCAGCGTTGACCTGAGCGTCGGCAAGACCCGCGCCAGCCAGGGCACCGGCAGCAGCAGTGCCAGCCTCAGCAGTTCCAGCAGCGGTATCCGCGACACCCTCAACGCCCAGTTGGGCGTGAGTTGGGAAGCCGATATCTGGGGCAAGTTGCGCCGAGGCCTGGAGGCCAACGAAGCCAGCGCCGAGGCGAGCTCCGCGGACTTGGCCGCGATGCGCCTCAGCCAACAATCGGAACTGGTGCAGAGCTACCTGCAACTGCGCGTCATGGACGAACAGACGCGCCTGCTGCAGGCCACGCTGGACACGTACCAGCGCTCGTTGAAAATGACCGAAAACCAATACCGTGCCGGTGTGGCTGGCAAGGATGCCATCGCCCAGGCGCAAACCCAGCTCAAGACCACTCAGGCCAGCCTGATCGATCTGATCTGGCAGCGTGCCCAATTGGAAAACGCCATCGCCGTACTGATCGGTGAGGCGCCAGCCAACTTCAACTTGGCGGTGAGCAAAGACATCCCGGCCCTGCCGCAGATACCGGTGAGCCTGCCGTCCCAGTTGCTGGAGCGTCGCCCCGATATCGCCTCGGCCGAGCGCTCGGTCATCGCCGCCAACGCAAATATTGGCGTGGCCAAGGCTGCCTATTACCCCGACCTGACCTTGAGCTTGGCGGGGGGCTACTCCAGCAGCACCTATGAAGATTGGATCAGCCTGCCAAACCGCTTCTGGTCGGTAGGGCCGAAACTGGCGATGACCCTGTTCGATGGCGGCCAGCGCTCGGCGGAAGTCGACCGCACCGAGGCCAGCTATGACGAGACCGTGGCCAAATACCGCCAGACCGTGCTGGACGGTTTCCGCGAGGTGGAAAACTACATGGTCCAGCTCAAGGTGCTCGCCGATGAGGCGGTGGTCAGCAATGAAGCACTGGAAGCCGCGCGCGAATCCTTGCGCTTGACCGAAAACCAGTACAAGGCCGGGTTGATTGCCTATCTGGATGTGGTCACGGTGCAGGCGACGGCATTGAGCAACGAGCGCACGGTATTGACCTTGCTGCAGTCGCGGCTGGTGGCCAGTGTGCAGTTGATCGCAGCATTGGGCGGAGGCTGGGATGGCCAGACCTCCCTGGCCGAAAAGGAGTAACCGGATACGCCGCGCATCCTGTGGGATGCAAAATCAAATGTGTGGGCAAGCCCCAATGCCAGTCAGTCAAGCACAGTACCCTGTGGGAGCTGGCTTGCCTGCGAAAGCGTTAGTGCAGTAGCCGGTGACTGACACACCGTCTTCGCGAGCAAGCCCGCTCCCACAGTGGATCTGCGCAAGCCCCGCACATTTTGACGTTGAAAACAGCCAGATAAAGCCAGCCGATTGACGCCAGAAATTGCGTGATGGCCAATGGATTAATTAATCACCTGTCCTGTATTCATACTCGCTACAATCGCCCGATTTGCCACCCGGCACGGGCTTTTGCGCCGGTCGCCTGCGAGACGTCCCATGCTGATCGGTAGCTATTCAACCTCCCTTGTCGTGATTTCCCTGTGCGTGGCCATCCTGGCGTCCTACACCGCCTTGGACCTGGCCGGGCGTATCGCGACCGCCAAGGGGCGTGCCGTTTACCTGTGGATCACGGGGGGCGCAGTGGCGATGGGCGTCGGCATCTGGTCCATGCACTTTATCGGGATGTTGGCCCTGCGCCTGCCGTTTGCCCTTGGGTTTGAGGTAGGCATTACCCTGTTGTCGCTGTTGATCGCCGTGCTATCCAGTGGCTTCGCGTTATGGCTGGTCAGCCAGCCACGCTTGCCGGCCTGGCAACTGGCGTTTGGCGCACTGGTGATGGGGGCCGGTATCGCCAGCATGCATTACACCGGCATGGCCGCGATGCGCATGACGCCGGGCATCGACTACGACCCGGCCTTGTTCGGCGCTTCGTTGTTGATCGCGGTGGTGGCTTCCGGCGCCGCGCTGTGGATCGCCTTCAACCTGCGGCGCAACACACCTTATGTGCGTCTGGCTCGGGGCGGCGCAGCCGTGGTGATGGGCGTGGCCATCGTTGGGATGCACTACACCGGGATGGCTGCGGCGCGCTTTGCCGATGACAGCTTCTGCGGTGCCGCACTGACAGGCCTGAGCGGCAAGGGCCTGGATAACCTGGTCTTGGTCACTTCGCTGGCGGTATTGGTCATTGCGCTGTTGACGTCGGTGCTGGATGCGCGCCTGGAAGCGCGCACCGCCGTACTCGCCGATTCCCTGACCCTGGCCAATCAGGAACTTACCCACCTGGCCCTGCATGACATGCTCACCGGCCTGCCCAATCGCACGTTGTTGGCTGATCGCATTCAACAAGGCATCCAGGCGGTGCACGAGCGAGGCGGTTGTTTTGCCTTGATGTTTATCGACCTGGATGGTTTCAAACCGGTCAACGATGCCTTTGGTCATCACCTGGGCGACCAGTTGCTGCGCGAAGTTGGCTTGCGCCTGCGCGAGGACTTGCGCAGCCAGGATACCTTGGCCCGCATCGGCGGCGATGAGTTCGTGTTGCTGGTGCAACTCACCCAGCCCGATGATGCGATGGGCTTGGCCGAGCGCCAGGTGGGCCTGATCAACCGCACGTTCACGGTGGCCGAGCATGAGTTGCAGATCTCGGCCAGCATCGGTATCGCCATGTTCCCGGGCAACGGTAGCAACCCCCAGGAACTGCTGATGAACGCCGACGCGGCGATGTATCACGCCAAGGGCATGGGCAAGAATGGCTACAGCTTCTTCGATGTGTCGATGAACACCAACGCGCGCAAACAACTTCAATTGCTGCAGGACCTGCGCATTGCCCTTGAGCAGGGGCAATTTCGTTTGCATTACCAACCCAAGTTCGACGCCGTCAGCGGTCTTGCTGTGGGGGCCGAGGCGCTGTTGCGCTGGGAGCATCCGCATCAGGGCTTGCTGATGCCCGCTACGTTTATTGCACTGGCGGAGAAAACCGGGCTGATCATTCCCATCGGCGAATGGGTGCTCGATGAAGCTTGTCGCCAGATGAGTCAGTGGTACGCACAGGGTTATGAGCACTGGCGCATTGCCGTAAACCTCTCGGCGTTGCAGTTCTGCCACGCCGGGTTGGTCAACAGCGTAGCGGCTGCACTGGAACGGCACCAATTGCCGGCCAACAGCCTCACGCTGGAAATCACCGAGACCACCGCGATGAGCGATGCCGATGCGAGCATGACGGTATTGCAGCAACTGTCGGACATGGGGGTTGACCTGTCCATCGATGACTTTGGCACCGGTTACTCCAGCCTGATGTACCTCAAGCGCCTGCCGGCCAACGAGCTGAAGATCGATCGCGGTTTTGTGCGTGACCTGGAACACGACAGCGATGACGCCGCCATCGTCTCGGCCATCGTGGCCCTCGGCCAAGCCTTGGGCCTGCGGATCGTCGCCGAGGGGGTAGAAACCGATGTGCAGCAGCACTTCCTCACCCGCCTGGGGTGTGACTCCTTGCAAGGTTACTTGTTGGGGCACCCACTGCCGGCCGATAGCTTCATGGCGAATATCCGGGGCGCTGAACAGGCGGCGCCTGACAAAAGCAGTCTGTGACAGGTATTCTTGGATCCAACCCTGAACATCCGGTTGAATCGGGAGACCGCAGTTATGGACAAAGTCGTCATCATCACCGGGGGCAGTCGTGGAATCGGCGCCCAGACGGCCTTGCTCGCCGCTCGCCAAGGCTATCGCATCTGCATCAACTACCAGTCTGATGAAGACGCTGCCCTGCGTGTACTGGATCAGGTTCGCGCGCTGGGTGCCCAGGCGATTGCCGTGCGGGCCGATGTCAGCAGCGAGGATGAAGTGATCGCTCTGTTCAATCGCGTTGATACGGAACTGGGCCGGGTCACCGCGCTGGTGAATAACGCCGGCACCGTGGGGCATAAGTCGCGGGTCGATGAGATGTCCGAGTTTCGTATCCTCAAAATCCTCAAGACCAATGTGCTGGGCCCGATCCTGTGTGCCAAACACGCGGTATTGCACATGTCGCCCCGGCATGGAGGGCAGGGAGGCAGTATCGTCAACGTGTCGTCGGTGGCGGCGCGGCTGGGCTCGCCGGGAGAGTATGTCGACTACGCGGCCTCCAAGGGGGCGCTGGACACCTTTACCCTGGGGCTGTCCAAGGAGGTGGCGGGCGAGGGCATTCGCGTCAACGCCGTGCGCCCTGGCTATATCTTTACCGATTTCCATGCCCTGAGCGGCGACCCGGACCGAGTCAGCAAGCTGGAATCCGGTATCCCGATGGCGCGTGGCGGGCGCCCGGATGAAGTGGCAGAGGCGATTATCTGGTTACTGTCGGACAAGGCATCGTATTCCACCGGAACGTTTATCGACTTGGGCGGCGGCCGTTAAAACGAGCGCACGATCCGCCCTAGTGTCTCCATGGCCTTTTCCGACGCCTCGTTCCAAGGGCTTCCGTAATTCAGGCGAATGCAGTTTCTGAAGCGCTGAGTGGCGGAAAAGATCGGCCCCGGCGCAATGCTGATGCCCTGGGCCAGAGCCATCTGGAACAATTTCAGCGAGTCGGTCTGCTCCGGCAGTTCCAACCACAAAAAATAGCCTCCCGCCGGCTGGCTGACCCGTGTTTGCGCCGGAAAATAACGCGCGATGGCCGCCAGCATGGCGCTCTGCTGTTCTTCCAGGGCGTAGCGCAGTTTGCGCAGGTGCCGGTCATAGCCGCCGTGTTGCAGGTAGTCGGCAATCGCCGCCTGCGCCGGCATTGATGGGCACAATGAGGTCATCAGTTTCAGCCGCTCGACCTTCTGTGCGAAGCGCCCGGCGGCGACCCAGCCCACGCGGTAACCCGGTGCCAGGCTCTTGGCAAAGGAGCCACAGTGCATCACCAGCCCTTCGGTATCGAAGGCCTTGGCCGGTTTCGGGGCCTGTTGCCCGTAATACAATTCGGCGTAGACGTCATCTTCGATCAGTGGCACTTGATGGCTGCGCAGCAGTTCCACCAGCGCCTGTTTTTTCTCTTCAGGCAACGTGGCGCCCATGGGGTTCTGGAAGCTGGTCATGGTCCAGCAGGCCTTGATCGGATAGCGCTCAAGGCTTTGGGCCAGGGCGTTCAGGTCAATACCGTCGCGCGGGTGCACCGGGATCTCCACAGCCTTGAGCTTCAGGCGTTCAAGCACTTGCAAACAGGCGTAGAACGCCGGCGCTTCGATGGCGACCAGGTCGCCCGGTTCGGTCACGGCCTGCAGGCACAGGTTGAGTGCTTCGAGGGCGCCGTTGGTGATCAGCAACTCCTCCATCGGCAGCATCAGGCCGCCGACCATATAGCGCAGGGCAATCTGGCGGCGCAGTTGTGGGTTGCCTGGCGACATGTCGGTGACCACCAGGCGTGGGTCCATGTCGCGGCTGGCACTGGCCAGGGAGCGCGCCAGGCGCGGCAGCGGGAACAGCATGGGGCTGGGGAAGGCCGAGCCGAAGGGCACGGTGTTGGGGTCTTTGATCGAGTCCAGTACCGAGAACACCAGCTCACTAACGCCCACATCGGTGGACTCATGCACCTGCTCACTCACCACCGGCTCGGAAAACGGGCTCGGCGCGTGGGTGTTGACGAAGTAGCCAGAACGCGGGCGCGCCCTGATCAGGCCACGACGCTCCAGCAAGTAATAGGCCTGGAATACCGTGGACGGGCTGACGCCGTAGGCCTGGCTGGCATAGCGTACCGATGGTACGCGCTGGCCGGGGCCGAGGACGCCGGAGCGGATCAGTTCTGCGATGTCGTCGGCAAATTTTTCGTAGCGTTTCATGGCGGCCTGATTAGCTTTTTGAATGTGTATGCAGGGCGAACTGTAGGAGCGAGCTTGCTCGCGAAAAACGTCAACGATAACGTGTGTTTCCTGAATGAACGCGGCGACGGTGAGTTTTTCGCGAGCAAGCTCGCTCCTACAGTTGATCTCTATCGTTGTTCAGCGATTCAAGGGCGCAACGAAGCGGCTGTCAGCAGCGGTATAAATCCAAGGCTCATCCACATCAGTGACTTTAAAACGCAGGGTTTGAGAGCTGCTGGCCGGTGTGTCCGCCAGCAACGCTACCGACACCGGTATATCGACAATTTCCCCGGCAGCCAGACTGACCTGGGTCTTGCCTTGCAGCTGGAACCCCTCGGCATCCACCAGTTCCAGGCGGTAGTCCTGGCGCTGCTGGGTCTTGTTGATCACCTTGAGGCTGTAGATGTTTTCGATCAAGCCCTGGCTGTTTTCACGGAACATGCCTCGGTCTTTGGTCACATCCAGCGACACCATCGGCCGTTCAATCAGCGCTACCACCAACGCCGCGATCATCACCAGCAGCACGGCACTGTAGCCGATCAGGCGCGGCCTGAGCAGGTGGGTCTTGCCACCTTGCAATTGATGCTCACTGGTGTAACTGACCAAGCCACGGGCATAGCCCATTTTGTCCATGATCGAATCACAGGCGTCGATGCAGGCCGCACAACCAATGCATTCCATTTGCAGGCCGTCGCGGATGTCGATGCCCGTGGGGCAAACCTGAACGCACAGCTGGCAATCGATGCAATCGCCAAGGCCAACCTCGGCTGGCTGCACGTCACGTTTACGCGGGCCACGATGCTCGCCGCGGGTGGTGTCGTAGGAAATGGTCAGGGTGTCCTTATCAAACATTACGCTCTGGAACCGTGCATAGGGGCACATGTGCATGCACACCGCTTCGCGTAGCCAGCCGGCATTGATGTAGGTAGCGCCCGTGAAAAACAGCACCCAGAACAGGCTCACCCCACCGATCTGCCACGTCAACAGTTCGGCGGCCAAGGGACGGATCGGGGTGAAGTAGCCCACAAACGTCAGCCCGGTCAACACACTGATACCCAGCCACAATGTGTGCTTGGCCGAGCGCCTCGCCAGCTTATTCAGGCTCCAGGGGGCGGCCTGAAGTTTGATGCGCTGGTTGCGCTCACCTTCGGTCACCTTCTCGCACCACATGAACAGCCAGGTGAACGAGCTTTGCGGGCAGGTGTAGCCGCACCATACGCGGCCGGCAAACACCGTGATCGCGAAGAGGCCGAAGGCGCAGATGATCAACAGCGCCGAGAGCAGGATGAAGTCCTGGGGCCAGAACGTCGCACCAAAAATGTGGAACTTGCTCTCGGCCAGGTCCCACAGTACGGCTTGGCGCCCACCCCAGTTCAGCCACACGGTGCCGAAAAAAGCCAGGAACAGCAGGCCGGCACCGCCCACTCGCAGGGTGCGAAACAAGCCGGTAAAGCTGCGGGTATGGATCAGGTTGTCGCTGGATTTGGCCTTCACTTTCTTGGGGTGAATGGGCTCAAAGGTTTCCACGGTTGGGATTCGTTCGCTCATGGTCATTCGCTCATCAGCCTCCATCAGGCCGACGAACTATGGGCGACAGACTGTTTGCATAACAGACTCAGGTGGCGTGATAAAAAGCGGATCAGATCAGCTTGAAGCGTTCTTGTGCGTCAATCTGCTGCACCCCATGGGCATAGGGGTGCAGGGGTTAAGCGGGTCTGATGATGCAGATCAATTAAATCACCGAACCAGGTTGGTCCGCCTTTACATGCTCACGGCCATCGGTTGCGCCTTCAACCGTCAGCGCGTCCGCCTCGGCTTCGGTGATGTAGATGCGCGAACCTGCCAGTTCCAGATAAGACATGGCTTTGTCGTGATCGGTCAGGATGGTCACCCGGGTGGCTGGCAGGCTTTGTTCCTGGCCATTGTCGTCGAGCGTGAAGTAGCACAGATGATTTTCGATGCGTACGGTCATGACAATCTCCGTTTTGTGGGCTATGCAGCGTTAGGCGGCCGCCATGCGCACGGGTTCCAGGCAACTGACTGGCGGTCTGCGCTGTCCATCCTTTATCTATCCATAATAAAAAGGAGCGCATCCATGGAGGCCTGGTGGCATCTGGCGTGGCAAACCCTGCAAGCCGAATTCGCAGACCTTGGCGATGCCCGGCAACTCACCCAAGTGACCGTGCGCCTGCTGATCGCGGCGATCCTCGGCGGCATCCTGGGGTTTGAGCGTGAACACAAGGGCAAGGCGGCCGGAGTGCGCACCCATATGCTGGTGGCGCTTGGCGCCGCGCTATTTGTGCTGGTGCCGCAGATGTCCGGCAGCCAGGCGGATGCCATGAGCCGTGTGGTTCAAGGGGTCATCGCGGGCATTGGCTTCCTCGGCGCTGGCACCATCCTCAAGGGCAAGGAAGACGAAGAGGGCCAGCATGTAAAGGGCCTGACCACCGCGGCCGGGTTGTGGATGACCGCCGCCATTGGGGTTGCGGCGGGAATGGGGCGTGAATCGACGGCGGTGCTCAGTACGCTGCTGGCCCTGGCGGTATTCAGCGTGATGCCACGGATCGTCAAGCTGCTGGAGAAGGATGAGTGAAGGAGGTCAAGTGATGAGGTTGCCGTATCTCACCTCACCGAAGGCTTTCACCACAAAGGGCGACTCTCCCGGATTGCCGGAAATCATCACCACGCTTGTATTGTTGGCGGGGCTATAGTGAATCTGTACCTCGCTACTGGCTCCCGAGAAGTCTCCTACCAATTTCAATGGCGTGTTGCCGAGTTGATTTCTAATTGCCGATACATCGAGTTTGTCTCTGTGGTGGTCAAAATCCATCACTTGCTCAGGCGCGTCGAAACTTGATTCACGGGTATTACGGAAGGTGAAGGTCTGACCATTGTCATTCCTGAGCTTGTTGTTGTGTTTGAGGCTTTCTGCCGGGGGCGGTGGATTATCCGGTTGAGGGGGTGGGTTGCCGAGGTCCGCCTCTTTGCCGATATCGAAGAGGGCTGAAGCCAGAGGCGTACTTTGCCGCATTCGCTGTATGGCAGAAAGCTTCTCAATGCGTAGATCACGCTCGATTTGCATAGCGCAGTTGAAACCTGCCTCGGGATCAAGAGTGGAGGTGCGCTCGCGAATTTCTTCAAGGCTCAAGCCCGGGTCCTCGATATGTGAGGATCGGTCATGAATCATCTGCAGGCTTGATTGACCTAAACGCTCCTTCACATCGGTAATCAGTTTGCGCGCTTCGTCTGCATCCGGGCCGTGCAGCAAGGATTTGACGTTTTCCCTGCTTAACAGGCTTCGGATCGTGGTCACCTGCCCGGAGGTCTCGTGTGAGTTGGGCGCGCGCAGCATATTGGTAATGTTCTGCTGGCTGGTCAGCGCACGAAGTTGGGCAAGCTGGGTGGCGTCGGCACCGGCCGTCTTCGGCTCTACGTCCGCAGAGGCGGCAGGGTTGGGCAAGGTAAAGGTTTGCGGCGCCCTGGAAGGGGCGGAGGCGGGCGTGTCAGGCTCTTTCCTGCGCATGATTGCGCTTGGGCCGGCCCTGAACAGATCGTTCAGTTTTTCCCGATGATCGTTGACTGGCGGCTGTTGGATGCCGTGAACATCCGAGAACGGGGGCAGTAGTGAGGTGCGCATAGAAGGTACTCGCTTAACGGACAAGATAGTCTGCGGCCGGCAAGGGGGCGAGGCAGCGTACGGGAGACTGAATCTATCTTGTTCATCAAGAGCGGGATCTCGGTATTGTCGGTGATTGAAGTAGGAAAGCTCAGTAGCGCTTGCCCGCGATACTTTCACGGGCAAATGCTTGCGTGTCTGTGAGTCAGGCAATAACCGGCGGCATCGTCGTGGGCGGTTCCTGCACCGGTGGCGGCTGGTTTTCAGGCGGCTCCTGTTCAGGGTCGCGTTCCGGTTCGGGCGGGGGCAATGGGGGGGCGTCGATATTCGGATCTTCGGGTTCAGGGGGGATCGGGATACTCATGGGTATGGCCTCATTTGTGCTTTGCTCTGTTGGTGGACCATTGCCTGCTGGAAATGATTCCCGCCCAGGGGCGGTATATCCACCTGAACTTTTGGGCAGCGCCCAGGCTCGGACTTTAAACGGCCCAGCTCAAGGATAGCGTCGCCGTACCTGAATTCGTATCAAGCAAAGAGCGTCCAAAGGGCGTAAGGGGAAGCTGCTCGATGACTGCCGAAACACTGGTTCCAGAAGACTCCGTGCTGCCGTTGTCGCAGGCGCTGCTGCTACCCAGGATCGCGATCGAAAGCACCATGCCGGTCATCGACAACGGGGAGTTTGCCGTCAAGGCGGTGGTGGGCCAGCGGGTTCATGTCACCAGCAAAGTGTTCGCCGATGGCCACGATAAACTGGCGGTGTTGATCCGCTGGCGCGCCCTGGGAGACGAAAGCTGGCACAGCGTAGTCATGCTTGATATCGGCAACAACGGTTGGGAGGGCGCGTTTACCGTGGCCCACCAAGGCCGCCATGAGTACTGCATCGAAGCCTGGATCGATACCTTTGCCAGCTTCTGTTACGAACTGCGCAAGAAGCATGAAGCTGGCGTGCCCGTCAGCCTGGAGTTGCAGGAGGGCCGTAGCCTGGTGCTGCAGGCCGCCGAACGCAGTGACAACGAACTGCGTGACCGCTTGATGCTGTTGCACCATGAGCTTTCCGGCCTGTTGGAAACCGAGCAGGTGGCGTTGTTCCTGCACGAAGACAGTGCACACCTGATGACCCAGGCCGACCATCGCGCCTATTTGAGCGTCAGCCCCGCCTACCCGATTGACGTGGAACGTGAAGCCGCACAATTTGCCAGCTGGTACGAGCTGTTTCCCCGCTCGATCACCGACGATCCGGCGCGGCACGGCACCTTTAACGACGTGCACGCACGCTTGCCGATGATTCACGACATGGGCTTCGACGTGCTGTATTTCCCGCCGATCCACCCCATCGGCCGTAGCCACCGCAAGGGCAAGAACAACTCACTCACCGCCGGCCCTGATGATCCGGGCAGCCCCTACGCCATTGGCAGTGAGGAGGGCGGTCACGAGGCTATTCACCCTCAGTTGGGCACTCGCGATGATTTCCGCCGGTTGGTCAAGGCTGCTGCCGACCACGGCTTGGAAATCGCCCTGGATTTCGCCATCCAGTGCTCCCAGGACCACCCGTGGCTCAAACAGCATCCGGGTTGGTTCAACTGGCGCCCGGACGGCACGATCAAATACGCGGAAAATCCGCCGAAAAAGTACCAGGACATCGTCAACGTCGATTTCTATGCGGCCGATGCCATCCCCAGCCTGTGGACCGAGCTGCGTGACATCGTGGTGGGCTGGGTGGAAGAGGGCGTGAAGACTTTTCGCGTCGACAACCCGCACACCAAGCCGTTGCCGTTCTGGCAATGGCTGATCAGCGACGTGCGTGCAAAGTACCCGGAGGTGATCTTCCTCGCCGAAGCTTTCACCACACCGGCGATGATGGCGCGCCTGGGCAAGGTCGGCTATTCCCAGAGCTATACCTACTTCACCTGGCGCAACACCAAGGCTGAGCTGAGCGAGTACCTTGGCCAACTGAACCAGTCGCCCTGGCGTGAGTGCTACCGCCCGAACTTCTTCGTCAATACGCCGGACATCAACCCGGGTTTCCTGCATGAGTCCGGTCGCGCAGGCTTCCTGATCCGCGCTGCGCTGGCCACGATGGGCTCGGGCCTGTGGGGAATGTATTCGGGTTTTGAGTTATGCGAAGCCGCGCCGGTGCCGGGCAAAGAGGAATACCTGGACTCGGAGAAGTACGAAATCCGACCTCGGGACTTCACCGCGCCGGGCAACATCATCGCCGAGATCGCCCAGCTCAACCGCATCCGCCGCCAGAACCCGGCGTTACACACGCACCTGGGGCTCAAGCTCTACAACGCCTGGAACGACAACATTCTGTATTTCGGCAAGCGCAGCGAAGACGGCAGCAATTTCATTCTGGTCGCCGTCAATCTCGACCCGCACAACGTCCAGGAAGCCCACTTTGAATTGCCGCTGTGGGAGATGGGCTTGCCCGACGATGCCCAGACCCAGGGCGAAGACTTGATGAACGGCCACCGCTGGACCTGGTACGGCAAGACCCAATGGACCCGGTTGGAGCCGCAGATGCCGTTCGGGATCTGGCGCATCAGCACATCCTGAGTGCTCGTTCCCACGCTCTGCGTGGGAACGCCTCACTTGACGCTCTGCGTGGGAATGCCTCGCTTGACGCTCTGCGTCGCGCTTGGGACGCGGAGCGTCCGGGGCTGCGTTCCTAAGCGGAACGTGGGAACGATCCTCGAGAACTTTGTCTTTTCAGGAGTTTGCAATGGCCAAGAAACCCAAGGCAGCCACCTTTATCAAAGACCCGCTCTGGTACAAAGACGCGGTGATCTACCAGGTTCACGTCAAATCCTATTTCGACTCCAACAACGACGGCATTGGTGACTTTGCCGGGCTGATCGCCAAGCTCGACTACATCGCCGACCTCGGCGTGAACACCATCTGGCTGCTGCCGTTCTACCCGTCTCCCCGGCGTGATGACGGCTACGACATTGCCGAATACCGCGGCGTGCACAGCGACTACGGGACGATGGCCGACGCCAAGCGCTTTATTGCCCAAGCCCACCAACGCGGGCTGCGCGTGATCACTGAACTGGTGATCAACCACACCTCCGACCAGCACCCCTGGTTCCAGCGCGCGCGCAAGGCCAAGCCAGGCTCGGCCGCACGGGACTTCTACGTGTGGTCGGATGATGACCAGAAATACGACGGCACACGCATTATTTTCCTCGACACCGAAAAGTCCAACTGGACCTGGGACCCGGTGGCCGGCCAGTACTTCTGGCACCGCTTTTACTCGCACCAACCCGACCTCAACTTTGATAACCCGCAGGTCATGAAAGCGGTGCTGTCGGTGATGCGCTATTGGCTCGACCTGGGAATCGACGGCCTGCGCCTGGACGCCATTCCCTACCTGATCGAACGGGACGGCACCAACAACGAAAACCTGGCGGAAACCCACGACGTCCTCAAGCAGATCCGCGCCGAGATCGACGCCCATTACCCCGACCGCATGCTGCTGGCCGAAGCCAACCAGTGGCCCGAAGACACGCAGCTGTACTTTGGCGACAGAAAGGGTGATGACGGCGATGAATGCCACATGGCGTTCCACTTTCCACTGATGCCGCGCATGTACATGGCGTTGGCCCAGGAAGATCGCTTCCCCATCACGGACATTCTGCGCCAGACCCCGGAGATTCCCGCCAACTGCCAGTGGGCAATTTTCCTGCGCAACCATGATGAGCTGACCCTGGAAATGGTCACCGACAAAGAGCGCGACTACCTGTGGAACTACTACGCCGCAGACCGCCGCGCCCGTATCAACCTGGGCATTCGGCGACGCCTGGCGCCGCTGGTGGAGCGGGATCGTCGGCGGGTGGAATTGCTCAACAGCCTGTTGCTGTCGATGCCGGGCACGCCGACCCTGTACTACGGCGATGAAATCGGCATGGGCGACAACATCTACCTGGGCGACCGTGACGGCGTGCGCACGCCCATGCAATGGTCCATCGACCGCAATGGCGGGTTTTCCCGTGCCGACCCGGCCAGCCTGGTGTTGCCGCCGATCATGGACCCGCAATACGGTTACCAGTCGGTCAACGTCGAGACCCAAGCCCAAGACCCGCACTCATTGCTCAACTGGACCCGGCGCATGCTCGCAGTGCGCAAGCAGTCCAAGGCGTTTGGCCGTGGCAGCCTGAAGATGCTCTCGCCGACTAACAGGCGCATCCTGGCTTACACCCGTGAATACACCGGCGAAGACGGCCACACCGAGATCATCCTGTGCGTAGCCAATGTGTCGCGCAGCGCCCAGGCGGCGGAGCTGGATCTGTCGGCCTTTGCCGGCATGGTGCCGGTAGAGATGCTCGGCGGTAATGCCTTCCCGCCGATCGGCCAGCTGAATTTCCTGCTGACCCTGGCGCCCTATGGTTTCTATTGGTTCGTGCTGGCAGCGGAAAACCAGATGCCCAGCTGGCATGTGGAACCGGCGCAAAGCATGCCCGACTTCACCACTTTGGTACTGAAAAAACGCATGGAAGAGTTACTGGAAGAACCTTGCCGCACCAGCCTGGAACAGACTTCACTGCCCGCCTGGCTGCCCAAGCGTCGCTGGTTTGCCGGCAAAGATACGGCAATCGACACGGTGCACATCGCTTATGGCGTGCGTTTTGGCGACCCGCAGCATCCGGTGTTGCTCAGCGAGATCGAAGTGACCAGTGCTGGCCAGGTCAGCCGCTACCAACTGCCCTTGGGCTTTCTTGGCGAAGACCAGTTCACCAGCGCCTTGCCCCAGCAATTGGCGTTGGCCCGAGTACGACGCACCCGCCAGGTAGGTTTGGTGACCGATGCCTTCAGCCTTGAGCATTTTATCCTTGAGGTGATCCAGGCCATGCAGGCCGGCACCGTGCTCAATACCCCTGACGGCGATCTGCGGTTCGAGGCGACTGAGCACTTGGCCGCACTGCAACTGACCCGTGAATCGCCGGTGCGTTATTTGTCTGCCGAGCAGTCCAACAGCTCGGTGGTGGTCGGTGACAGCCTGGTGCTCAAGCTGATTCGTAAAGTCAGCGCCGGTGTGCACCCGGAGCTGGAAATGAGTGCCTACCTGACCGCCGCCGGCTACCCGAATATCTCGCCGCTGTTGGGCTTTATGAGCCGCCGCGACGGGCAGGGGCAGGACAACCTGCTGATGATTGCCCAGGGTTACCTGAGCAATCAGGGCGATGCCTGGAGCTGGACCCAGAACAACCTGGAGCGCGCGATCCGCGATGAGCTGGCCGACGCGATCTCTGAACAGGAACAACACTACAACGCCCTCGGCGAACTGGCGGATTTTGCCGGCTTGCTCGGTCAGCGCCTGGGTGAAATGCACCTGGTGTTGGGTGCGCCAACCGCCGACAAGGCTTTCAAACCCGAACCCACCACAGCCAAAGACACCCAAGCCTGGGCCAAGGATGTCGGCGCCCAGATCGACCGCGCCTTGCAGTTGCTCAAGCTTAATCAAAGCCAGTTGAACCCCGCCGACCAGGCGTTGGTCAGTGAATTACTGGCGCAGAAAAAAGCCATCGCGGCGCATGTCCAGGCGTTGGCCAAAGCCACGGCGGGCGGGTTGCGCATTCGCGTCCACGGTGACTTGCACCTGGGCCAGGTATTGGTGGTCAAGGGTGATGCCTACTTGATCGACTTCGAGGGCGAACCGGCGCGGCCGCTGCATGAGCGGCGCGGCAAACACAGCCCTTATAAAGATGTGAGCGGTGTGCTGCGTTCCTTCGATTATGCCGCGGCGATGGCGCTGAATGTGCAGGGTGTGGATCACACGCCAGAAGCGAACGCTGCGCGTAAACGCGTGACCGACCGCTACCTGAATGAAGCCCGCGTAGCATTTACCCAGGCTTACCAGGCCGCTGCGTCTACACTGGCGCATGACTGGCAGGATGCCAACGGCCAAGACGCAGCGCTGACCTTGTTCAGCCTGGAAAAGGCCGCGTACGAAGTGGCCTACGAAGCAGAAAACCGCCCGACCTGGCTGCCGGTGCCCCTGCAAGGGCTGCACGGCTTGCTGAGCGGGCTGACACCTATATCTAAACCTGTACGCGGTGGGGAGACGTCATGAGTTTTACACAGAGAGAACCGCTGCAGCCCAAGTTGACTGCATTGCCGGCGTCCACGGACGTCGATGCGCTGGTGCGCGCCGAGCACCCCGATCCTTTTTCGGTCCTGGGGCCCCATGATGACGAGCAGGGCGGCCAGTTTATCCGCGCGTTCCTGCCGGAGGCCCTGAGTGTCCAAGTACTGACGCGTGACACGGGCGAACCGGTTGGCAGCCTCGACGCCACCCAGGTGCCGGGCCTGTTTGTCGGGCACTTCAGCACTCGCCAGCTCTACCTGCTTAAAATCCAGTGGGCCGGCGGTGAGCAGATCACCGAAGATCCCTACAGCTTCAGCCAATTGCTGCTGGGGGAAATGGACCTGTACCTCTTTGCCGAAGGCAATCACCGTGACCTGGGCAACTGCCTGGGGGCTCAGGTGGTCAGCGTCGACGGCGTGCAAGGCGTGCGCTTTGCCGTCTGGGCGCCGAACGCACGGCGGGTTTCGGTGGTGGGAGACTTCAATATCTGGGACGGGCGCCGCCACCCGATGCGCCTGCGCCATCCATCGGGCGTGTGGGAAATCTTCATCCCACGCCTGCAGCCGGGCGCGGCCTACAAGTATGAAATTCTCGGTGCCCACGGCATTTTGCCGCTCAAGGCCGACCCTGTGGCGCTGGTCACCCAACTGCCGCCGGACACCGCCTCGAAGGTCGCCGCACCTTTGCAAGTGGATTGGCAGGACCATGAGTGGATGCAATCGCGGGGAGACAAGCAGAAAACCACCGCGCCGTTGTCGATCTACGAGCTGCATGTGGGGTCCTGGCAGTGCGAGCTGGACGAGGCCGGTGAAGTGGCCCGTCAATATGGCTGGCGCGAACTGGCTGAGCGGCTGATTCCTTACGTTCAACAATTGGGCTTCACCCATATCGAGCTGATGCCGATCATGGAACACCCCTTTGGTGGCTCCTGGGGCTATCAGGCGTTATCCCAGTTTGCCCCCAGTGCTCGCTTTGGCTCGCCGGAAGACTTTGCCTGGTTCGTTAATGCCTGCCATCAGGCCGATATCGGCGTGATCCTTGATTGGGTACCCGCGCATTTCCCCACCGATACCCACGGCCTGGCGCAATTTGACGGTACCGCGCTGTACGAATACGCCAACCCCCTGGAAGGCTTTCACCAGGACTGGGACACGCTGATCTACAACCTGGGCCGCACCGAGGTCCACGGTTTCATGCTCGCGTCGGCCTTGCACTGGCTCAAGCATTTCCACGTCGATGGCCTGCGCGTGGACGCAGTGGCCTCCATGCTGTATCGCGATTATTCGCGCAAGGCCGGTGAATGGGTGCCCAACCGCCATGGCGGTCGCGAGAACCTGGAAGCCATCGACTTCCTGCGGCACCTGAATGACGTGGTTGCCCTTGAAGCCCCGGGCGCCTTGGTGATTGCCGAAGAGTCCACGGCCTGGCCCGGCGTCAGCCAGCCTACCCAACAGGGTGGCCTGGGGTTCAATTACAAATGGAACATGGGCTGGATGCACGACTCCCTGCATTACATCCAGCAAGACCCGGTGTACCGCGCCCATCATCACAACGAGCTGAGTTTCGGGCTGGTGTACGCCTGGTCGGAGCGCTTTATCCTGCCGATTTCCCATGATGAGGTGGTGCACGGCAAGCACTCGCTGATCGACAAGATGCCCGGCGACCGCTGGCAGAAATTTGCCAACCTGCGCGCCTACCTCAGTTTCATGTGGATGCACCCCGGCAAGAAGTTGCTGTTCATGGGCTGCGAATTTGGCCAATGGCGCGAGTGGAACCACGATCAGCAACTGGATTGGTATTTACTGCAGTACCCCGAGCACCGTGGGGTGCAGAAGCTGGTAGGCGATTTGAACCGCCTGTACCGCGAAGAGCCGGCGCTGCACGAACAGGACGATGCGCCCCAGGGCTTCCAATGGCTGATCGGTGATGACGCGATCAATAGCGTCTACGCCTGGCTGCGCTGGAGCAAGGACGGCAAGCCGGTGTTGGTGGTTGCCAACTTCACCCCGGTGCCCCGTGAAGGCTACGCAGTCGGTGTGCCGTTTGGCGGGCGGTGGAGTGAGGTGATCAACAGTGATGCCGATACCTACGCGGGCTCCAATTACGGGAATGGCGGGGCCGTGTTTACCCAGGATGAGCCGCGCCATGGGCAACCGGTGTCGCTGTCGTTGAACCTGCCGCCCCTGGGCGTGCTCATTTTGCGACCTCAAGAGCCTGAAACGCTCTAGCGCAGCGTATGCCGCTGTTCGGCTTGCTGGCAAGGTGCCACAATGGCGCCTTTGCCGTCGCCGGTCAAACAGGCCAACCCCATGCATAGCCTCGGGCAAGATCAGGGTCACCTCATCGAAGAGCAGGTGCGAACCGACCGTTTGCACCAGCTCTTTCGTCAATCATTCTCGGCGATCTTCGGCAGCTACCTGGGCGCCGTCATGCTCTGCTGGCTGTGCTGGGATCGCTTCGATCAGCAGGTCATCCTGGTGTGGCTGGTACTGCTGGCGGGCTCGTCATTGGTGCGCCTGCATCTGTTTGTGCAATGGTTTCGCTGCCCTGACGCGGGGCGCACACCCGCACGTTGGGAGCGCCACTACTGGGTCACGCTGATGCTGTCGGCGGGTATCTGGGGCGGCGGGGCGCTGGCGGTGATGCCGGTCGATGACCGCTTGTCCCAGGTGCTGGTGATGCTGTTTACCGTGGGCATGTCGGTCAGCGCGGTGTCCTGTTATTCAGCTTATCGCTACATGACGCTGGGCTCGATGGCGCTGGTGTTGCTTCCCTGCACGGTATGGATGCTGTTTCAGCCTTCGCCGATGCAGGTTGGCGTGGCGCTGGCGGTGCTGGTGTTTGCTTCGTTTGTGGTCGGTGCGACGCGCAAGCTGTCCGATGCCCTGGAAAAAGCCTTCCGTCTGACGAGGCAAATGGAGCGCGCTCATCATATTTCCACCCGTGCCGCCCAGACCGATGAGTTAACCGGGCTGATGAACCGTCGGGCGTTCTACGAACAGGCCCAATTGCTGTATGCCCAGTGCCTTCGCGAGCAGCAGCCGCTGTGTGCATTGATGATGGACATGGACCACTTCAAAGCCATCAATGACACCTACGGCCACCAGGCCGGCGACCAGGTGTTGCGCCAGATTGGCGCGGTGATCAGTGCGTCCTTTCGCCAGACCGATATCTACGGTCGCCTGGGGGGCGAAGAGTTTGCGGTGTTGCTGCCCAATACTTCGTTGGAGACTGCACGCAGCATCGCTGAGGAGTTGATCCAGACGATTCATGATTTGCCCGCCGACCCGGTACAAGGGGTGAGCGCAAGCCTGGGCGTAGCATCGACCTGCACTCAGCCTCTGGATTTGAACGCCTTGATGAACAGCGCCGACAAGGCCCTGTACCAGGCCAAGGCATCGGGTCGCAATCAGGTAGCGGTCGTCGACTGATCCTTGCACATCGCCTTTGCCAGCACCCGCGCAACTTGGTCGGCGGAGTAGGGCTTGGCGAGGAACTCAAAGCCTTCGTAGCCGCTGTCTGCCAGTTCCTCACTGTAGCCAGAGACGAGTACCACGGGCAGGTCGGGGCGGCGCTGGCGCAGCAACCTGGCCATGGCCACGCCGGTCATGCCGGGCATCACCACGTCGGAGAAAATCGCGTCGAACCCCTGGACGTCATTGCCAGCGAGGTTCAGCGCCTGTTCGGCATTGGTCGCCCAGGTGGCCTGGTAACCCAGGTCCTTGAGGATCTGGCTGGCGAAGCGTCCCACCTCTAAGTTGTCCTCAACGATCAGCACATGTTGATGAGCAGCCTCCTGCGGCGCTGGCAGATCTGCAGGGGTGTCTTGATCCGGCGCCGCTTCGCCTTCGACTTGCGGCAGATACAAGGTAAACACCGTGCCTTGGCCGAGGGTGCTGGCCACATCGATATTGCCGCCTGACTGCTTGGCAAAGCCGAATACCTGCGACAGGCCCAGGCCGGTGCCTTTGCCCACGGCCTTGGTGGTGAAGAACGGTTCGAAGATGCGCTCGAAGGTGTCGCTGGGAATCCCGCTGCCGGTGTCGGCCAGGGAAATGGTGATGTAGGGCATGCACGACTCGGCATCCCCACGAATACGTGGCAGCGTTTGCTCGCTGGCGACTTTGAGGGTCAGGGTACCCTGGCCGTCCATCGCATCGCGGGCGTTGAGGGCGATGTTGATCAGTGCGGTTTCGAACTGGCTGGGGTCGATGCGCGCATAGCAGGGCTGATCGGGCAATTTAACCTGCACATGAATGCGTGCACCGGTAACGCTCTCGAGCATCTCGCCGATATTTTGCACGCGCTGGCCGACATCGAACACCTGCGGGTTCAGTGGTTGGCGCCGGGCAAAGGCGAGCAGTTGGCTGGTGAGCTTGCTGGCCCGCTCGACGGTGTCGGACACCGCGCACATGTAGCGTTGCCGACGCTCCTCGGACAGGCCGGGCTGGCGCAGGAAATCCACCGACGAGCGAATAATGGTCAGCAGGTTGTTGAAGTCATGGGCGACGCCGCCGGTCAGTTGGCCGATGGCCTCCAGCTTCTGTGACTGGCGCAGTGCGGCTTCGGCCTCGGCCAACGCATGGGTACGCTCATTCACGCGCTGTTCCAGGCTGGCATTGAGCTCTGTATAGGCGGCCAGGCCCTCGCGCACGGCGGCATCGGCGCGTACGCGCTCGATATGCGCCCAGGAACGCTCGGTGACTTCGCCCACCAGCGCCATGTCATAGGAAGACCAAAAGCGCGGCAGTTTGTCGTGCACGGCCATCAGCGCGGTGAGCCGCCCGTCTTTGATCAACGGCATGCAAATAGTGGCTGTCACCCCCAGTGCCTGGAAGCTCGCGGCGTCATGGGGCGGCAACTCGATCAGATTATTGCGTATCACCAGTGGCTCGCCGGCACGCAGGCAGTTGACCGCGCATTCCCCGAACGCCGCGAGGCTGTAATGCCCGATGATGCTCGGCGAGCCATGCGCCGACCAGTCGCCGCGAATGGTAAAGCCATCTTCATCCTCGTCCATGTCGGCGTAGGCACAGATGGACACCTGCAGATGTTCGGCCAGCAGGCGAGTCGTAGACGTCAGGATGGTTTCGGCGTCGGTGGCATTGACCACGCTGTTGCCGATGGCGTCCAACACTGCCAGGCGACGGGCCAGGAATACCGTGGCGGTTGTTTCGGTCACCGTGTCGAGCAAACCGACCACCACGCCTTGGGCATTGCGAATCGGGCTGTAGCAAAAGGTGAAATAGGCTTGTTCCGGCGCTTCGTTGCGTTGGATCAACAGCGGGAAGTTTTCGATATAGGTGGCGTGCCCACCGAACGCGGCGTCGGCGATAGGGCTGATATCGTCCCACACCTCGTGCCAGATCTCGTTGAACGGGCGGCCCAAGGCGTCGGGTTTGCTACCCAGGATCGGCGTGAACGCGTCGTTGTAGAGGGTAATCAACTGAGGCCCCCAGACGATGGCCTGGGGGAAACTCGACGCGAAGCACAGCGCAACGGTTGTCTTCAACACATCGGGCCAGTGTTCAAGTGGCCCCAGGGGCGTATTGGCCCAATCGTGCTGACGAACCCGCTCTGCCATTTCGCTGCTGCCTTGCAGCCAATTCATCATGGGGTTCACACCTTGCTTGCTACGTATTGTTTAGCTTTGAAGAGTCAGGCCGACTAGCAACAGACCGGAATGACCGCATTCAGTTCAGCGCAATTATCTCCCTGATAGCACTTTGATTTCATTGTCTATTTGCACGCCGTCATTATTGGCCGGGTTGGGCCGGCGCTCAACCTTATTGCGTGCCGAATAAGCCCGTCCAATAGATGCCCGCGTCACTCTTGGGGTCCATGGCGTAGGCGGCACCCAATTCGCGAAATTGCGGGTTCATCAGGTTGGCGCAGTGGCCGGGGCTGGCGAGCCAACCGTCGACGACCTTGCGCGGCGTGTCGAGGCCGGCGGCGATGTTTTCACCAATATTCTTCGCGATATACCCCGCCAACTCGGCGCGGTCGCCGGGCGTACGGCCGTCGGGGTCCAGGTGGTCGAAGAAATTGCCGTTGGCCATGTTGCGGGTATGGCTGTTGGCTGCGCCGGCCAGGGTGTCATTCCACGACAGGGGCGCCGTGGCGGTGAACGCCTGGCTGCCACACTGGCGCGGCTCGGCACGGGCGGTGTTGATCAGGTCAAGCAGTTTTCTGCCTTCGGTCTGCCAATCGCCCAGGCCGCTGGTCACCAACGGGCGAGCCAGCACGATGCGCCAGTCCTGGCCGCTGTTGCTGACCCCAATGTCGACAAATTGCGGATCGAGCACTACGCGGCAGAAGCTCTCGCGCACCGCTTTCATCGCGGCCTCGGCATCCTTGGGCCCGGACAGGCTAATGGCCTGCACATTCACCATCGGGTACGCAGCGCGCGCCAGCGACTGCTGCAAATCGCCGACATTGGAGGCCGGCAACACCAGCCGTGTATCGCTGGTCAGCGGCGGCAGCTCCTGGGAACCCTGGTCACCGCAGCGTTGCACCTGGCTGCGGTATTGGTTGATCTGTTGGACTAACTGACTTTCTTTATTCGCCATCGCGCTGGCGCAGAACACCGTAGTGGCGGCCAGCGTCGTAAGACCCATCATCAATGACAGAACGCGCATGGACGTTACCCTTGAGCTTGAAAGTGCCCATGATGCGCGATCCAGGTGCATCCATGCACCCGTTGGTCCGAACTTTTTTGCTCAGTTCTTGAATGCCGAGTGTTTCGCGCCCTGATCGCGCCAGACCAAGACCTTCACCAAAATGGCCAGCAGTATCAAACCTACCGCCATGGCGAAGGTCGCGTGCAAGCCGACTTCCACCGCCTGGGGCGCGGCATGGCTGACATCCGGGGTGGCGCGGGCGAACACCGCGCCGAGGGCTGAGGCGCCGAAAATCAGGCCCAGGTTGCGCGACAGATTCAGCAGGCCGGACACCGTGCCTCGGCGTGTCGCCTGTATATCGCTCATTACCGCCGTGTTGTTGGCCGCCTGGAACAGGCTGTAGCCGGCCGTCAACACGATCAGTGCCGCGAGATAAACGCCAAGCCCGGACGCCTGCGACAGCAACAGGGCCCCGCACAGCATCACGCTCAGCCCCACGAGGGTCAGGCGTTGGCTGCCGAGGCGATCGGTCAGGTAACCCGCCGGTACACCGGTAACCGCCGCGACCGTTGGCCCGACGGCCATGGCCAAGCCCATCCAGGCGGGATCGAGGCCCAGGCCACGGGACAGGTAGAACGGGCCCACCACAAACGTGGCCATGATCACCGCCGACACCAGAACACTCATGACCAGGCCGGCGCGCAACGGCGCATCGCGCAGGGGCGCCCAGAGTGTATCGCCTGGCGAAGCTTCGCGGGCGTTAGCATCCGCCGGCAAATAACGGTAGGCGAGGGCGGCAGCCACACCCGCCAAGGGCAGGCCGATCAGAAACAGCGCGCGCCAGCTCCACAGGCTGAGCAATACTCCGCCGACACTCGGCCCCATGGCCGTGCCGAGTGCCGACATAGTGCCGAGCAGGCCCATGACTCGGCCGGTATTCGCTTTCGTGACGGTGTCACCGACCATGCCCAGGGTCATCGCCATCATGATCGCCGCGCCCAGGCCCTGGAATGCCCGTGCGCCGATCAGCCAGGACAGGGTTGGCGCGGCGGCACACCCGGCGCAGGCCAGGGCAAACACCAGCAACCCGGCCAGCAGCAAGCGCCGGCGCCCCAGACGGTCACCCAGGTGCCCGGCGCTGACAATCACGGCGGTGATGGCCAGCAGGTAGGCGAGCACCACCCACTGCACGGCCTGAAACGATGCCCCGAAGGCGTGCGCCAGGCTGGGCAGGCCGACATTCGCGATGCTGGTGCCCAGGGCGGCCAGCAACATGGACAGCGACAAGGCCATCAGGCCGCCGCGTGTGGAGGTTTGCATGCGCGTTTCCTTGAGTGAATGCACCTGTCGCAAATCTACGGCGTCGCCTAAGATGGCGGAAGACGCATGGGTTGCAGGTTATAGCTGCATCCAACGCCTGATAAGGAGCCCGCATGCCCGACCTCAATTTACTCATCACCCTGGACGTGTTGCTTGCCGAAGGCAGCGTCGCTCGCGCCGCCCAGCGCCTGCGCCTGAGCCCTTCGGCCATGAGCCGGGCCCTGGCGCGTTTGCGTGCAGCCACTGGCGATCCGCTGCTGGTACGTGCCGGGCGCGGCCTGGTACCGACGCCCCGGGCGTTGCAATTGCGTGAACAGGTCAGCCAATTGGTGCAGGACGCCCATGCGGTATTGCGCCCGGCAAACACCCTGGACTTGGGTGAGGTGGTGCGCACCTTCACCCTGCGCACCAGCGAGGAGTTCGTCGAACGCTTCGGCCCCGCCTTGCTGGCGCGTATCGCCCAGGACGCCCCAGGGGTGCGCTTGCGTTTCGTGCACAAGAGCGACAAGCACAGTGCGCTGCTGCGCGACGGTGTCGTCGACCTGGAAACCGGTGTGGTCGATGCCGGCGCCAGCCCGGAGGTGCTGACCCAGGCGCTGTTCCGTGACCGCCTGGTGGGCGTGGTGCGTGAGGGCCATGCTCTGAGCCGCGGCCTTCTTAGCGCAGCGCGTTTCGCCCAGGGACAACATGTCTACGTGTCGCGGCGTGGGCAGGACCGTGGCCAGATCGACGAGGCCCTTGAGGCGCAAGGTCTGGTTCGGCAGGTCGGCATCGTGGTCGCCGGTTTCAACACGGCCATCGCCCTGGCGCGTGATACCGACCTGATCGCCAGCGTGCCTGAGCGCTATATCACCGTGCCGCCTCGAGGCTTGTACTGCTTTGAGCTGCCGGTGACATTGCCGCCATTTACCGTGGCGATGCTGTGGCACCCGCGGCAGGACGCCGACCTGGCCCATCGCTGGCTGCGCGCATGTTTGCGCGAGGTGTGCGGGCCATGATCGGCGCGCAACAGGTACAATCGCCGCTGCCTTGACGCGAAACCCCAGGAATTTGCATGTTCAGTCTTACCCGCTACACCACGCCGTGCCCCGAACCGGTCAACAGCCAGATCCTGCAGATGGTGGTGGACAACCTCACCGATATCAGCAGCGTAGCGCTGGCACCGAGCAATCTGCTCTACAGCATCTACCAGTACGCCATCGGGTTTGAGGTGCACCTGTACCTTGAGGCGTTGAATGGCGAAAAGGGCATCGCCGTCGAGTTGGTCGTGGCGATGGAAGACGAGACGGTGGTGGGTTTTTGCCTGTATCTGCCGGTGAAGGATGATCCGCACGCGTGTGGCGTCGCGTTTATGGCGGTGCAGGCGGGCTTTCGTCGCCAGGGTGTGGCACGCAGCATGATGGACGAAGTGTTGGCGCGTTATCCCCACGCCGAACTGGCCTGTGCGGTAGAGAAGGTTGCGGTGTTCGAAGCCATGGGTTTCCAGGTACGCGGTGCGCGTGGCACCCAGGTCGTGATGAACACCCGCAACTACGGCACCGATGGGTTGATGGGCGTGTTGGATGTGGCCTCAATCTACAGCTCGCTGGAAGTGCGGCAGATCCACACCTACCTGCTGCAAAAACACGGCAAGCGCGCCATGGTCGACGCAGAGAAACAGCGTGATCGGCACCTGGACCAGTTGACGCGCAAGGCGCAACTGTTCGTCCAGGGCCGTCTGCCTACGGCCTGACGCGCATGACCATCCCGAGGATAGTCTCCAGCAGTTCCTGCTGAGCTTCCTCGCGGCTGATCTCGCCATTGGCCGCCGCATGGGACAGGGCTTCCGCCGCGCCGAGCATGGCGCGCAGGCCGGCCTGAGAGATGCTGCCGCCGTGGGTGAAGGGCGACAGCGCGTCTCGGCATTTATCGAGAAAGATCGCCTCGTATTCGCGCTTGGATGCTTCCAACTCCGGCGAACCGCTCAAGGCGGCAATCACCCCGGGTATTTCCCGACCTTGCAACAACACACAATCGACATACGACGACGCGATGACCCACGCACGCTCCTCAAGGGTCGCGTTGCTGGTGGCGATGGCATTGGCAAACACCTGGTCCTGGCGTTCGTCGAAGTCTGCATACAGCGCGGCCAGCAAACCCGCGCGTGTAGCGAAGTGGTCGTACACCACTGGTTTGGTGACGCCCGCCAGCTCGGCCAGGCGGCCCAGAGTCAGGGCGTCGGTGCCTTCGTCACGCACTAATTGCCAGGCCACGTCGAGTAACTGGCGCAGGCGATCTTCACGGGACAAACGACGACGTGGGGCAGGGGATTCACTGCTTGACATGCTTATATACCAAAAGTAACTTATTCGACGTAACTTACTAAAAGTAGATTAAGCTCAAATGGAGTCAAAGTCATGCACGCACTGATCGTAGCTGCTCATCACGACCCGCAATCTCTCACCCACAGTGTGGCCGCCGAGGTGGGCGCGGGCTTGAGCGCCTCTGGCCACACCTTTGAAATAGCCGACCTTGCCGCTGAAGGGTTCGATCCACGCTACACCGTCGCCGACCATCGGGTGCACCGTACTCGGGCGACGCCGCCAGCCGACGTGCAGGCCGAACAGGCCCGCATAGACCGCGCCGACGCGCTGGTGCTGGCGTTCCCCATCTACTGGTGGTCGATGCCGGCGTTGCTCAAGGGTTGGGTCGACCGCGTATTCGTCAATGGCTGGGCGATTGATTACGGCCCCGATACACCGGTGCAGAAGAAACTCAGGCATTTGCACGTGCATGTGCTGGCCCTGGGGGCGGCTGACGAAAGCGCCTTCGATCGACACGGTTATGCCAAGGCCATGAATACCCAGATCGACTACGGCATCTTTGATTATTGCGGGGCGCGGGTACTCACTTCCGAGTTGTTGTTGGACTCGGAAAGTGGCACGGCCCAGGCGCATTTGCACAAGGCCCGGACCGTGGGGCAGGGGTTGTTTGAGCGTGAGGCCGTCGCGGGATAATTCAAGCGTCGCGAAACAGGTCGTGGGCGTCGAGCAAGCGGTAGGCAATCTCTGGGTTTTTCTCCAGGCCACGGCGAATGGAGGCGGGGATCGACTGGCGGGTCTTGCGGCACATGCCCGGCAGTTCGTCGATGACGATCTGGATCCCGCGCATGCTCTTGACCTCGGTATGCCCGGGCGCGATGTGTACGCGGATGCCGAGTTGGTCGTACATCCGCTGTTGCAGGTGTTCGAGGTCTTGCAGGCTCTTGAGATTTTCCAGGCGCTCCAGCAGGATTTTTTCCTGCTGTCGCGTCAGTTGCAGAATGCGCAGATCAGCGCCGGGAGCTTCCAGCAGTTGTTCACGGTTGCAGACACAGGCGCCGGGTGGGCAGGGTTGGCGAAGGGTCATTGACGCTCCCGGCAAGGTTCAGTTGTAGGAGCGAGCTTGCTCGCGAAAAACTCACAGGCGCCGCATTCATTCAGCAAACACGCGTTTTGGTTAACGTTTTTCGCGAGCAAGCTCGCTCCTACAGGTTTGTGTGTCAGTAGCTTAAGTGAACGCCCAGGCCGGCCAGCGCTTTCCAGTAGTCAGGGTAGGTCTTGGCTACGCAATCAGGGTCTTGGATGCGAATGCCCGAGACTTTCAGCCCGGCCAGGGCAAAGCACATGGCGATGCGATGGTCGGCGTGGGTATCGATCAGTGCGGTGCAGGCGGTGCCAGCCAAAGCGGGGTCGCTGGCAACCAGCAGGTCATCACCTTCGATGGTCGCCAGGCCCGGGCGAATTTCGTTGAGGCCATCGTGCAGCGCCTGCACGCGGTCACATTCCTTGACGCGCAGGTTCGCCAGTTCAGTGAAGCGCACCGGGGTATTGTTGAATGCGGCGAGCACCGCCAGGGTCGGGATCGCATCCTGCATTTGTGAACCCACCACCGTGGCCTGCATGTTCGGGAATTGCGCGATCACGGCCTGTGCCTTGGCGTCGGGCTGGGTGAAGTCCTGCGCGGCTACACCAATATCGATACGGCCACCGGTCAGTACTTCTGCGGCCCACAGGTAAGTGGCGGCGGAAGCGTCGGGTTCGATCAGGTAATCATGGGCGGTATAGCCGGTGGGGGCCACGCGCCAGGTGGTGTCGTCCACGGCGTCGACCTGGGCACCGAACGCACGCATGCAATCGAGCGTCAGGTCCACATAGCCACGGGCGCCAATGTCCTTGCCGGTCAGTGCCACTTCAATCGGCGCTTCGCCGCACGCCGCCAGCATCAGCAGGGCTGATACGTACTGGCTGGACAAGCCTCCGTCAATCTCAAAACGCCTGGCCTGGACCTTGCCCGCGCCATGCACCGTTACCGGTGGGCAACCGGTGGGGCTGTCGACCTGGATGCCGTTCTGGCCCAGGGTGGCCAGCAGCGGGCCGATCGGGCGTTTTTGCATGTACTCGTCACCGTCCAGTACCACGGTGCCTTGCACGGTGGCGACGGCAGCCGTGAGAAAGCGCATGGCGGTGCCGGCGTTGCCGAGGAACAACGGCTGGGCCGGCAATTGCAGCGAGCCTTGGCTGGTGACGACAAAGGTGGTGTCGTCCGGCTCGTCGATGGTGACGCCCATCTGCCGCAGGGCTACCGACATGTGGCGTGTGTCATCGCTTTTGAGCGCGCCGCTCAAACGGCTGGTGCCCTTGGCCAGTGCCGCGAGCAACAGCGCACGGTTGGTAATGGATTTGGAGCCGGGGGGCGCGACCTTGCCAGTGAGGGGGAAGTTGGGCGGTGTAACGGTCACGGTTTTCTGCGAACTCAAGGTACAAGGCTCCTGGTCAAGGCGAGGTGGCGTGGAGTGGCCGACGTGCGGACCCGAATCATCAGGCAAACACGCCATGCTTGTCGAGTGAGTGGGTGATCTGCGTATTTTATTGGCATGCGCTGCGGCCCGAATGTAGGAGCGAGCTTGCTCGCGAAAACGTCAACGATAAGCGTGCTTCCTGAATGAACGCGGCGCCTGGAAGTTTTTCGCGAGCAAGCTCGCTCCTACTGCCTTAGCGCTGGCTCAACCAGTAGTCATGCAGCGCCCGTGCAGCCGGTTCGATTTCGCTGACCTGCAGTTGATGGGCGTTTACATCCAGGTCTGCCGGCAGTTCGAAATTGTCCTGTTCGGCGCAGCAGGAAATCCGCTCCAGTTGCCCGGCTTGTACAGCGGGCAATGGCGGCCAGTTGGCGATTGTCACGCCGCGCACATAACCAAAGCACCATTCCTCGGCAAGGGTCACCGCCTGGCCTTGATGTTCGGTTTCATCGAAACGGGCTTTGAATGCCTGGGAGTCAGTGGCCAATTGTGCGGCCAGGGTATTCATATGGCGTACACACAGCTCAAGAAAAGCCTGGGCCTCGTCCATGTTGTCCCATTCAGGGTTTTGCCCACCCCAGATTGCCGGGAACCACTCGGCCACATCCACCTTGGCCGGGCTGGAAACCAGGGCGGTGAAATAACCTTCGAGTTCGGCCATGTTCAGCACCGAGTGGTCTTCGCCGTATTTGAGCAAGGTGGCGTCAATGAATTCGAAATCGGTGGGAGCGAGGGGTTGGGCGTGCATGGCATTTCCTTAAAACGTCGAGCGCCGCGCACAGCGCGGCTTAAAGCGCAAAGGATGGCCTGTGCATCGGGTTTTATCCAGCGTCTTTTCCCTCACCGTGGCCAGTCCCGTTTTTGGCCGATGCGCCGTGGCGCACCCTTGATATAGTCTGGCCTTTCTCAATCGCCAGTCAGGGATCACTGCCATGTCCGAATACCAAGCCTTCGTTGTCGAGCTCAGTGGCAACGTTGCCCATGTGCAGATCAATCGCCCGGAAAAGATCAACGCCATGAACGCGGCGTTCTGGACCGAAATCATCGACATCTTCCAATGGGTCGACGAGACCGATGCCGTGCGTGCCGTGGTGCTCAGCGGCGCGGGCAAGCATTTTTCCTCGGGCATCGACCTGATGATGCTGGCCTCGATCGCCAATGATTTTGGCAAGGACGTGGGTCGCAATGCGCGCCTGCTGCGCCGCAAGATTCTCGAGCTGCAAGCTTCGTTCAACGCCGTGGACACTTGCCGCAAGCCCGTGCTGGCGGCGATCCAGGGCTACTGCATTGGCGGCGCCATCGACCTGATCAGCGCGTGCGACATGCGCTATGCAGCCGAGGACGCGCAATTCTCGATCAAGGAAATCGACATCGGCATGGCCGCCGACGTCGGCACCTTGCAACGCCTGCCGCGCATTATTGGCGACGGGATGCTGCGTGAACTGGCCTACACCGGCCGTCAGTTCGGCGCTGAAGAAGCGCGCAGCATCGGCCTGGTCAATCGCGTGTTTGCCGATCATGAAAGCCTGCTGGCGGGTGTCATGGACCTGGCCCATCAAATCGCCGCCAAGTCGCCGATTGCCGTGACCGGCACCAAGGCCATGATCAGCTACATGCGTGACCACACAGTCAATGACGGCCTGGAATACGTTGCCACCTGGAACTCGGCTATGTTGCAATCCAATGACCTGCGCGTGGCCATTGCGGCCCATATGAGTAAGCAGAAACCCGAATTCGTGGATTGACTGACATGACCCCAGGCTGGATTACCACAACGCTGCTGGACAACGACGCCCCCGGCGGCTGGGCGGTCGCCCGCAGCCGCGAAGGCTTCTTACACGACACCAACGGCCCGCTGTTCCCGCGCGAATGGCTCAAGCGCCAGGACCTGCCGGTGTTTGCCGAACACGGCATCGGCCACCTCGACGGCGAGCCGGTGTACCTGTTGGAACTCGACTCGCCGGCTGATGTGCCAGGGTGCAGTTGGCAGGGCTTGCGTGGCTTTATGCTGCAAGGTGATCACACCCTGTACAAGGTGCTGGGCTACGCCGCGCAGATCGGTACCTGGGCGCGGGAACACCGTTTTTGTGGCAGTTGTGGCCAGGCGATGGTACAGGTGCCGAGGGAGCGGGCGATGTATTGCCAGGCCTGCGACCTGCGCAGCTACCCTCGGATCTCACCGAGCATGATCGTGCTGGTGACCCGTGGCGATGACATCCTGCTGGCGCGTTCGCCGCGTTTCGTCACCGGGGTCTACAGCACCCTGGCCGGTTTTGCCGAGCCGGGGGAGTCCGCCGAAGACTGCCTGATCCGTGAAGTGCGTGAAGAGGTGCAGGTGGAGGTCAAGAACATCCAGTACATGGGCAGCCAATGCTGGCCGTTCCCTCACTCGATGATGCTGGGCTTTCACGCCGAATACGCCGGTGGCGATATCGTGCCCCAGGCCGACGAGATCGAGGACGCGCAGTGGTTCAATATCCACGAGCTGCCGCCGTTGCCGGCGTCACGCTCGATTGCGCGTTACCTCATCGACCTCTACGTGGCCCGCCGTTTAGGCCACGCTGAACCAGTGCTGCCAGGCTAGGCGCACGGTCAGGCCCAGAACCACGGTGATAAACACCGGGCGAATGAATTTGGCGCCGCCGCTGATCGCGCTGCGTGCGCCAAAGAACGCGCCACACATCACCGATACCCCCATCGCCAGGCCGACAATCCAGTCCACCGAACCATTGATGATAAACACCGTCAGCGCCGCCGCGTTGCTGACGAAGTTCATGCTGCGCGCTACGCCGCTGGCCTTCACCAGGTCGATGGGGTGCAGCAGCATCGTGCTGACCGTCCAGAACGCCCCCGTGCCGGGCCCGGCCACGCCGTCGTAGAAACCCAGGCCAAAGCCCTGGGTGGCTTGCCATTTCTTTTTGATCGGTGCCTCCGCGTCCAGTGGCGCCTTGGGCGTGCCACCGAACAGCAGGTACACACCGCAGGCGAAGACGATCACCGGGAGCATCTTGTTCAGGGTTTCGGCAGGCAAGTAATGCGCGACGACCGCGCCGGTCAGCGCACCGATCAAGGTACCGACGATGGCGTGCACCCATTGGCGTGGGTGGAACAGCTTGCGGCGGTAGAAGGTAAAACTGGCGGTGGCCGAGCCGAAGGTGGAGCTGAGCTTGTTGGTGCCCAGCACCAGGTGCGGCGGCATACCGGCGGTGAGCAGGGCCGGGGTGGTCAACAGACCGCCACCGCCGGCGATGGCGTCGATAAAACCGGCGATAAAAGCGACAACGGCCAGGATGGCCAGGGTGGTGAGGTCTACGCTGAGTTCGAAGGGCATGGGCAGGGCTTATTGTTGGAGGGCCGCAGAAGGCCAGCATCTTACTGCGATGTGACTCAAATGTGGGAGGGGGCAAGCCCCCTCCCACATTTTTTACCGAGCCCGCTTGTTATTTGTGCGCGCCCAGCCATTCCACGGCCGTGCGCCAGATGCAGATACCCAGGAAGTACGCCGACATCAGCGACCATAAGCCAAATGTCCAAGGGTTGGTGTTCGGGTAATCCACCACCATCAGGAAGCTGCACAGCAGCCAGATGGTGGTCACCGCAATGTTGATCGGCATGAAGCGCTTGACCCGGAACGGGTGCAGGAACTTCATCGGCGTGACGGTCAACAGCGCCAGGCCGATCACGGTCAGCAAGGTGACCCACGCATCCGGCTGGATGATATAGACGCACAGGGCAACGACGTTCCAGGCGGCAGGGAAGCCGACGAAGTAGTTGTCCTTGCTCTTCATGTTCACGTTGCAAAAACAGAACAGCGACGACACCAGAATCACCGACACCGCAAACAGGTGGGTGAAATCAGGCAGGTCGATGTAGCGGTAGATAAACAGTGCAGGAATGAACACGTAGGTGAGGTAGTCGATCACCAGGTCCAGCACCGAGCCGTCAAAGCTGGGCAGCACCGTGCTGACATTCACCCGTCGCGCCAGCGAGCCGTCGACGCCATCCACCACCAGCGCCAGGCCCAGCCACAGCAGGCACGCCTTGGGGGAGTTTTCCAGCAGCGCCAGGGTGGCCAAAAAGGCCAATACCACACCGGTGGCGGTAAAGCCGTGGGCGCCCCAGGCTTTGAGTCTGGCTACATGCAGGGTCGATATCACGGGCGGCTCTCCAAAAGGTCAAACGGGGCAGCCGACAACGTAGCGCCGTCGAGTCTGGCCAGGGAATGCAGGTATCGACCGGGAAGGGGAGGATAAGGTTCACCGCCCGGCGTATCCGTTAGCGTAGCAAGCGTAGGATGTTTCGGCATCAACCCTGACGGAACACCAGGGCCTTCAGCCCACTCTGCGGGTCAATGTCGGGAAATTCCGGTGGGTTTTCCAGCCGCTGTACAAACCGCAGGCCCGGTGCTTCGCGGGTCACGCCGTCGATCAGGAAGTCCTCGCCGAAGGCCGGATCGTTCATGCATGCCAGCACGGTGCCGTGGGCACTGAGCAAGTCCGGCAGGCGGCGCAGCACGCGCTGGTAATCCTTGGTCAGCAGGAAACTGCCTTTCTGGAAGGAGGGCGGGTCGATGATCACCAGGTCGTAAGGGCCGTTGTTCGTCACCTTGGCCCAGGACTTGAACAAGTCGTGGCCCAGGAAACTCACTCGGCTCAGGTCGTGCCCATTCAGGCGATGGTTGTCGCGGCCACGGCTTAAGGCCCCACGGGCCATGTCCAGGTTCACCACATGGTCGGCGCCGCCTTCGATGGCGGCCACGGAAAAACCGCAGGTATAGGCAAACAAATTCAGCACACGCTGGCCCTGGGCTTGTTCGCGCACCCAGTTGCGCCCGTAACGCATGTCGAGAAACAGCCCGCTGTTCTGTTTTTTACCCAGGTCGATCAGGTAGCGCAGGCCGCCCTCGGTGATGGTCAGTTCGTCGATGGCGTCGCCCACCAGCCATTCGGTGGTGCTTTGCGGCAGGTAGCGGTGTTGCAGGGCCACGGTGTGCACGCCGAAACGGCTCCACTCGATCTGCAACAGTGTGTGCTTCAGGGCATCCAGGTGCTCGGTTTCTTTGAACAAAGCAACTAGCACCACCCCTTGCAGCCAGTCCACCGTCAGTTGTTCCAGACCTGGCCAGCAACGGCCACGGCCATGGAACAAACGCCGGGTTTCCGCAGGCGCGTCAGCCAGGACAGTGAGCAAGTGGGCGTGCAGGGTAGCGAGTGCGTCTGGGTTCATCGTTAAGCGTCAGTCATCGGGCGGGCGGCATTTTAAACACAATTGGGAAGGAACGGGCTTGCCTGTGATGGCGGCCTGACAGCCGACCCATATATACCTGAAGCCCCGGCATCCAACTGTGGGAGCTGGCTTGCCTGCGATGACGGGCTGATAGTCGACGCTTATCTACTTTGGGTCGCGGAGCGTGAGTTGGATCATCGTCGGCTGTCAGGGCCGTCACGGGAGCAAGCTCCCTCGCCACAGGTCCAGCGTTGTACCGCAGTAGTGTAAATACCTATGGCCAGTTCCCGCAGTGTTTGCGATTTGGGTCAGCGCGTGGCAATCAGCGCCGGCCCGAATGACTCTTTCAAGAAAACCGGGGCGATATAGCGCTCGTAATGTGCCTCGGACAGCAAAAAGAACTCTCGATCAATCGCATCGCGCAAATCTGCCAGGTGGCGTTCACGAAACTCCGGTAACAGCGTCAAACCATAGGCATCCAGCCTGGAAATCACCCGCGCACCCCGCGCAATCAACTGGTATGCCCAGCAATACGGCGACTGGTGCGGCATAAAACGAATCTTGCGCGCTTCCAACTGCTGTCGCAGGCAGTGCGGGTCGAACACTTCCAGCTTGCTGGCCATTACCTGTACCAGCAGTTGTTCCAGACGCAGCCACACCGCCTGTTTTTCCTCGGCGTTATAGCCATTCCACTGGATCACCTCGTGGTGATAGCGCTTGCAGCCCCGACAGACCAAGTCACCGTAGACGGTGGAGCACAGGCCGACGCAAGGGGTTTTGATGGTTTGGTTGGGCATAAAGGCTTGCTTGCAAAGTCTATGGATCATCAATAGCCAATGTGGGAGCGGGCTTGCCCGCGATAGCTGTGTGTCAGTGGGTACATCCGTGACTGATACAGCGCTATCGCGGGCAAGCCCGCTCCCACATTTATTGGTTCGTGTTGATTCAGTCCCAGCTCAACGCGCCGCCGGTCTGATACTCGATCACACGGGTCTCGAAGAAGTTCTTCTCTTTCTTCAAGTCCATGATCTCGCTCATCCACGGGAACGGGTTAGTCGTGCCTGGGTACTCTTCCTTCAAGCCGATCTGCGACAGGCGACGGTTTGCGATGAACTTCAGATAGTCTTCCATCATCGCCGCATTCATGCCCAACACCCCACGCGGCATGGTATCCCGCGCATATTCGATCTCCAGCTGCGTCCCTTGCAGGATCATCTGGGTCGCTTCTTCTTTCATCTCGGCATCCCACAGGTGTGGGTTTTCGATTTTGATTTGGTTGATCACGTCGATACCGAAGTTCAGGTGCATCGACTCATCGCGCAGGATGTACTGGAACTGCTCGGCCACGCCGGTCATTTTGTTGCGGCGGCCCATGGACAGGATCTGGGTGAAGCCGCAGTAGAAGAAGATGCCTTCCAGCACGCAGTAGTAGGCGACCAGGTTGCGCAGCAGTTCTTTGTCGGTGTCGACGGTGCCGGTTTCGAACTTCGGATCGGAGATCGAGCGGGTGTACTTGAGGCCCCAGGCGGCCTTTTTGGCGACCGATGGAATCTCGTGGTACATGTTGAAGATCTCGCCTTCATCCATGGCCAGCGATTCGATGCAGTACTGGTAGGCGTGGGTGTGGATCGCTTCTTCGAAGGCCTGGCGCAGGATGTACTGGCGGCACTCCGGGTTGGTGATCAGGCGGTACACGGCCAGCACCAGGTTGTTGGCTACCAGGGAGTCGGCGGTGGAGAAGAAGCCCAGGTTGCGCATGACGATACGGCGTTCGTCATCGGTCAGGCCTTCGGGGTTTTTCCACAGGGCGATGTCGGCGGTCATGTTGACCTCTTGCGGCATCCAGTGGTTGGCGCAGCCGTCGAGGTACTTCTGCCAGGCCCAGTCGTACTTGAATGGCACGAGTTGGTTGAGGTCGGCGCGGCAGTTGATCATGCGCTTTTCGTCAACGGCGACGCGGGCGGAGGCGCCTTCGAGCTCGGCGAGGCCTTCGGCGACGTCGAGTTTGTCCAGGGCGGCCTTGGCGCGCACGATGGCGGCGGAGTCGTTGGCGGTGACGGCGCGGGCTTCCACGGCGGCGGCGGCGCCGGCACCGTCGAGGCGGTCCATGTTGGCTTCGGTGGCGTGGCCGGCGTTGGCGCCTTTGATCACCGCTGCACCGGTGTCTTCGTTATCGACTTCATCCCAACTCAGCATTGAAATACTCCCTTCTGATCCGTTCTGACGGTGTTCAACCCGTCCAAAAAAGTGCGATTTGCAGGCTACCAGGCATTGAAATACTGCGCTGAGTGTGGTCGGTGAATACCGATTCTGCACACTATGTAGTGGTCTGTTTTGTTTGTGGGCACACTATATGGTGTGTAACAAGGTTGGTCAACGCACAAGATGTGCGGTTATAAGTCGCTGCCGAACGTTAGGCGCCGGGCAGATGGGAGGCGAAGAATATTTACTTCATATGTCTTTATGGAATAGATAAATAGATATTTATTCCTTTTAATCTTTTCTATCGAGGCGCAATTTGAGGGCCTGCGCATTCGTGCGGATTGACCCAACAGCCAAAAGGAAAGCCGACATGACCATCAAAGCGATCAACGTGCGCAACCAGTTCAAAGGCGTGATCAAGGAGATTCTATTGGGGGAAGTGGTGTCGGAAATCGACGTACAAACCGCGTCTGGCATTGTGACGTCGGTGATTACCACACGTTCGGTGCGTGATCTGGAATTGAAGGTGGGCAGTGAAGTGATTGCCTTCGTGAAATCGACTGAAGTGTCCATCGCCAAGTTGTGAATGAATAATGGGGGAGGGGATTGCCTGCCCCTCCCACGAATGCCTCGCCGGGCAGGTTAGTGCTGGCGCAAGGCACGCTCCATGCGCTGTATACCTTCCTCCAGCATCGCCCGTGGGCAACCGAAGTTCAGGCGCACGAACTGTTGGCTGTCATCGCCAAATTCGATCCCTGCACTCAGGCCGACCTTGGCCTGCTCCAGGAAAAACTGCTGCGGGTCATCCAGGCCAAGAGCGCTGCAATCGAGCCACGCCAGGAAGGTGCCCTGTGGTGCATGCATCACCACACCAGGCAAGCGGGTCTTTACTGCATCGAGCAGGTAGTCACGGTTGGCCTGCAGGTACTGCAACAGCGCAGCGAGCCAGTCGCCGCATTGGCTGTAGGCGGCTCGGGTGGCTTCCAGGCCCAGGGGGCTGACGCTGTCGACCATGCCGCAGCGTGCGTTATTGAAGCGCTCGCGCACTTCGGCGTTCTGGACCACCGCAAAGCAGGTCTTCAAGCCGGCCACGTTATAGGCCTTGCTCGCCGACATCAGGGTGATGGTGCGCTGGGCAATCTCGGGGCTGAGGCTGGCGGTGGGGATGTGGCGACGGCCGTCGAAGCACAGCTCTGCGTGGATCTCGTCGCTGATGATCAGCGCGCCAGCTTCCACGCAGGCATTGGCTACCGCCGTCAGTTCCTCCCGGGGAAATACCTTGCCGATGGGGTTGTGCGGATTACTCAGCAGCAACGCACCGGCACCGCTCAATGCCTGGCGCATCGCAGGCATAGGCGTGACGTATTCGCCGTTGATCAACTCGAACGGCATTTCGATGCGTGGCAGATTCCAGTTGCCCGGCGCCAGGCGAATCGGCCGATAGTTGGGGGTTTGCAGCACCACCGCCTGGCCGGGCTGGACGAATGCGTGCAGGGCCATATTGAAGCCAGGCTCGACGCCGGGCAGGAACAACAGTTCTTCGGGCTGCACGCGCCAGGCGTACTTGGCCCACAGGTCAGCGACGATGGCGTCGCGCACGTCCGGGCCGGCCACGCTGTAGCCGAGAATCTGCTGGTCCAGGCGCGCGTGCAGGGCGCGCAAAATGGCGGGCGGCGCGGCGATGTCCATGTCGGCGATCCACATCGGCAGAACATCTTGCGGGTAACGGCTCCACTTGGTACTGCCGGTATCGAAGCGTGGGTGGATCGTGTCGAAATCAAAGCTCATGGACAGGCTCGTATCAGGGCGGCGGCGAAAGAATGGCGCCGATTCTAGCGCCATTAATTTTATAGGCCAGAGCTGATTGCCGCCTTGCACAGCGGTGTGCGTTCCATGACCGACAAGTTCTGTAATAAAAACGCCATTGCGCTGGGGATTGAATCAGCGAGGGGCTATTTTGGTGCATCTCAATAATCAGAGTAGCCATGGATGAAATACCAACCCTTGAGTCACACCTTGATTGCTACCGCGCTGGTATTAACGATCAACGGGGTGCATGCAGCTTCCCAAGCCCCGGTTGCGGGTGAAAATGGCATGGTGGTCACGGCCCAGCACCTGGCAACCCATGTGGGGGTCGATGTGCTCAAGGCCGGCGGCAACGCGGTCGATGCGGCGGTGGCAGTGGGTTACGCACTGGCGGTGGTGTACCCGGCGGCGGGCAACCTGGGCGGTGGCGGTTTCATGACGGTGCAACTGGCGGACGGGCGCAAGACCTTCCTCGACTTCCGCGAAAAAGCCCCGTTGGCGGCGACGGCCGATATGTACCTCGACAAGGCCGGCAATGTGGTCGAGGGCCTCAGCGCCAAAGGCCATTTGGCGGTCGGCGTACCGGGCACGGTGTCCGGCATGGAGCTGGCCCTGAGCAAATACGGCACCCTCAAGCGCGCCCAAGTGATTGCCCCGGCGATCAAGCTGGCGGAAAACGGCTTTGAGCTGGAGCAGGGCGATATCGACCTGTTGCACACCGCCACCGGTGAGTTCGAAAAAGACCAGGATATGCGTGGCATCTTCCTGCATAACGGCGAGCCGATGCAGGTAGGCCAGAAGCTGGTGCAGAAGGACCTGGCCGAGACCCTCAAGGAAATCTCGGCCAAGGGCACCGACGGTTTCTATAAAGGCTGGGTCGCCAAGGCTGTAGTGGATTCCAGCCAGGCCGGCAAAGGCATCATCACCCAGGCTGACCTCGACGCCTACAAAACCCGCGAACTGGCCCCCATCGAGTGCGACTACCGTGGCTACCATGTGGTCTCGGCGCCGCCACCCAGCTCCGGCGGTGTGGTGATCTGCCAGATCATGAATATCCTCGAAGGCTACCCGATGGCCGATCTGGGCTATCACTCGGCCCAGGGCCTGCACTACCAGATCGAAGCGATGCGCCACGCCTACGTGGACCGCAACAGCTATCTCGGTGACCCGGACTTCGTGAAGAACCCCATCGAGCATCTGCTGGACAAGAACTACGCGGCCAAGCTACGTGCGGCGATCGAACCGCAAAAGGCCGGTGATTCCCAGGCAATCAAACCGGGTGTATCGCCCCATGAAGGCAATAACACCACCCACTATTCCATCGTCGACAAATGGGGCAACGCGGTCTCGGTGACCTATACCCTCAACGACTGGTTTGGCGCCGGGGTGATGGCGAGCAAGACCGGGGTGATTCTCAACGATGAAATGGACGACTTCACCGTCAAGGTCGGCGTGCCGAACATGTACGGGCTGGTGCAGGGCGAAGCCAACGCCATCGCACCGGGCAAGGCGCCGCTGTCGTCGATGAGCCCGACCATCGTCACCAAGGACGGCAAGGCGGTGATGGTGGTCGGTACACCGGGGGGCAGTCGCATCATCACTGCCACCTTGCTGACCATCCTGAATGTCATCGACTACAAGATGAATATCCAGGAAGCCGTGGACGCGCCGCGCTTCCACCAGCAGTGGATGCCTGAGACCACCAACCTTGAGACGTTTGCCGTGAGCCCGGATACCCAGAAGATTCTCGAGAGCTGGGGCCATAAGTTTGCTGGTCCGCAAGATGCCAACCATTTGGCGGCGATCCTGGTCGGTGCGCCTGCTCTGGATGGCAAGCCGGTGGGTAACAACCGCTTCTATGGGGCCAATGACCCGCGACGCAATACGGGGTTGTCGTTGGGCTACTAAAGCTTCACACCGTTGGTGTAGGAGCGAGCTTGCTCGCGAAGATCGTTAACGATAACGCGGGGTGCCTGATTCACAGCGGCGCACTCCGGTTTTTCGCGAGCAAGCTCGCTCCTACAGGGGGAAGGCGAGCAACTGCTTGACGGCGGTAAATGCCGCCTGGCGGCGCTGCTCCCAATCTCCGCGAATCACTACCACCGGCTGCTGATGCTCCTGCATCCACTCCAGGCTGGCCTGAAAAAACGCCCGGCGATCAGCCAGCTCCGGCTGGCAGCGCTGGCCGTCGGCACTCCATTCCACATCCTCGGGTGAGAGCAGCAGGTGCAGGTCGTAATGCCGCGCCAGAAGTTCGTCATCAAGCCAGCCGGGATAGCCGCCGAACAGGGTCTGGCTCCAGAGCTTGTTGGTCAGCAGGTGGGTGTCGAGGATCAGCAAGGCGGGGCGTTTGGCGCGGGCGGCATCCTCCCAGGCCAACTGGCCCTGGGCAATGGCCGGGATATCCGCCAGGGTGGTGTCGCGCTGATGCTGATCGATGAAGTACCGCACATATTCCCCCACCATCAACCCGCCGAAGCGCGCGTGCAACTGCGCCGCCAGCCAGCTCTTGCCGCTGGATTCGGGGCCCGCCAATACCACCACTTTCATGCGCGTAACGCCGGGTCGGCGCGCCACTCGCGCCAGCCTTGCACGGCAATCACGGTAAACAATGCATAGAGTGCAGCCGTGAGATAGAGGCCTTTGTAGAGGAACAGGCCGACGAAGATCACATCCACCACAATCCACAACGGCCAGCACTGCACGCGTTTTTGCGCCATCCACATCTGCGCGACCAGGCTGAAGCCGGTGAGGGCGGCGTCGAGCCAGGGCTGGGCGGCGTCAGTCCAGTGGGCCATGGCGGCGCCCAGCAGCAGACTGCCGACGGCGCCCACAGCCAGGCTGGCCATGATTGCCGGCGCTTTCAGGCTGGTGACCTGGCGGCCTTGCTTGACCTCGCCAGCGCGGGTCCACTGCCACCAACCGTAAACTTGCAGCGCCGCGTAGACCACTTGCAGCAGCATGTCCGAGTAGAGCTTGACCTCGAAAAACACCCAGGTATAGAGCAACACCATCACCAGGCCGATGGGCCAGCACCAAGGGTTTTGTTTGACCGTCAGCCAGACAGCGATCACCCCCAGCGCGGCGGCGAACAGTTCAAGCCCGGACATGGCGGATCCTTGGGAGAGTGGGAGAGGGCGGTGATTGTACCCAGAGCTCACCGATCCTCAAACACAGCAATGCGTCATTGCCCTCTGTAGGAGCGAGCTTGCTCGCGAAAATCGTCAAGGTTACCGCGTATTGTCTGAATAACCGCGGTGCCTATGGGTTTTTCGCGAGCAAGCTCGCTCCTACAAAAGGCTAGTCAGCGCTAGATTCGGAATTGGCGCAGCAACCCATCAAGCTGCTCACTCAAGCCACGCAACTGCGCACTCGCCACGCTCGATTGCTCCGCCGCCAGCGCCGTGCTGTGGGACAGCCCGGCCGCTTGGGTGACGTTCTGGTTGATGTCTTCCACCACATGGGCCTGCTGCAGGGTGGCGCTGGCAATCGAGGCGTTCAGGCCGTTGAGGTTGTGCAGTGCCTGGCCGATGGCGGTGAGGCTTGCACCGGCCTGGCCGGCTTGCTCGATGGTCAGTTGCGAGGCGCTGTGGCTGTCGCTGATGACCTTGACCGCCGCTTCCGAGTGGCCTTGCAGGCGCTCGATCATTACCTGGATCTCGGCGGTGGATTTCTGCGTGCGCTGGGCCAGCAGCCGCACCTCATCGGCGACCACCGCAAACCCACGGCCTTGCTCCCCGGCGCGGGCGGCTTCGATGGCGGCGTTGAGGGCGAGCAGGTTGGTCTGGTCGGCGATGGAGCGGATCACCTCCAGTACCCCGCCGATCTGCGTGCTTTCGCTGGAGAGTGTGCGGATCACCTCTACAGCCTGGTTGATGGTGGTGGAGAGCTGGTCGATCTGCTGCAAGCTGCCGTCGATGTTGACCTGGCCCTGTTGTGCCTGAGCCTGGGCATCGCGCATTTCGCTGGCGGCGTGTTCGGCATTCTTCGCTACGTCCTGCACGCCGTAAGTGACTTCATTGATGGCGGTGGCCACCAGTTCCATCTGCTGCGATTGCTGCTGGCTGCGGTCATGGGCCTGGCTGGCGTTGTGGCCCAGCTCGGTGGACGACTGGCCCAGGGCGTTCGCGCACACCTGCAACTGGCCGACAACCTGGCGCAGCTTGGCGGTGAAGCTATTGAAGTGCTGGGCCAGTGCGGTCAGTTCGTCACGACCGTGGGTGTCGAGGCTGTGGGTCAGGTCGCTTTCGCCGCTGGCGATATTGCCCATGGCATTCACCGCCGCCTGCAACGGCTGCACGATGCTACGAGCGATCAACACCACCAGCACGGCCATCATCAACGCAATGCCCAGGCCAATGGCCGAGGCTTTCCACACCTGGCCCCTGAATTCAGCCTGTACATCGTCGACGTAGACGCCGGAGCCGATAATCCAGCCCCAGGGTTCGAACAGTTGGATGTACGAGGTTTTCTCTACCGGTGCTTCGGCGCCGGGTTTCGGCCAGCGGTAGTTGACAATTCCGGCGCCCTTGGCCTTGGCCAGGCTCACGAATTCGTTGAACACGGCGAAACCGTCCGGGTCGCGAATCGCCGAGAGGTTCTGGCCGTCGAGCTTGGGGTTGGCCGCGTGCATGATCATCACGGGGGTGAGGTCGTTGATCCAGAAGTAATCATCGTGGTCATAACGCAGGCCGCGCACCGCGCTCAGGGCCTGTTGTTGCGCGGCGTCACGGGTCAGTACGCCGGTTTTCTCCAGGTTCTGGTAATAGCTGAGTACGCCACTGGCGGTCTGTACCACGTGCTGGGTTTGTTGGCGCTTGGCCTGGTAGAGGTCGCCGTGGATCTGGTTGAGCATCAACAGCCCCAAGGCCAGCAGCATCAACACGGCGACTATCAGGATCAGCCAAAGGCGGCGGCTGATCGACATGCTGCGCAAACTGTTCATCGTCCTGTCACTCCCTGCTCTTTATAATTGTGGTGCTGCTTCGAGATTTCCGGCGTGTCTGATAGGCTTTCGGCCCGGAATCGAAAAACCTGAGTACTGCCTGATTTTTCACGGAATTTTTGCAGACCGGCGTTGAGAATCAACCGCGGGCGCTTGTGTGCGCTCGTCGTCAGTGAACTTAAAAAAGACTAAGAGGCATGCCGCGCGCATGACCTTTGGAGACAACATGGATTTTTGGACCGCCATACAGGCATTGATTCTCGGCATCGTCGAGGGGCTTACGGAGTTCTTGCCGATCTCCAGCACTGGCCACCAGATCATCGTCGCCGACCTGATCAATTTTGGCGGCGAGCGTTTCGAAGCCTTCAATATCATCATCCAGTTGGGCGCGATCCTGGCGGTAGTCTGGGAGTTTCGGCGCAAGATCTTTGACGTGGTCATCGGCCTGCCGACCCAGCCCAAGGCCCGGCGCTTTACCGTCAACCTGATCATCGCCGTGTTGCCGGCGGTGGTATTGGGGGTGATTTTTGCCGACCTGATCAAGCACTACCTGTTTAACCCGATCACTGTAGCGACTGCCCTGGTAGTGGGTGGCGTGATCATGTTGTGGGCCGAGCGCCGCCAACATGCAGTGCGGGCTGAAACCGTCGACGACATCACCTGGAAAGACGCCCTCAAGGTCGGCCTGGCCCAGTGTCTGGCGATGATCCCGGGCACTTCGCGCTCCGGTGCAACGATCATCGGCGGCCTGTTGTTCGGCCTGTCGCGCAAGACAGCTACCGAGTTCTCGTTCTTCCTGGCGATGCCGACCATGGTCGGTGCGGCGGTGTACTCGGGCTATAAATACCGTGACCTGTTCCAGCCCGCGGACCTGCCGGTGTTCGCCATTGGCTTTGTCACCTCGTTCATCTTCGCCATGATTGCGGTCAAGGCCCTGCTCAAGTTCATCGCCAGCCATAGCTACGCGGCGTTTGCCTGGTACCGGATTGCGTTCGGCCTGGTGATCCTGGCGACCTGGCAGTTCGGCTGGATCGACTGGACTGCGGTCAAGCCATGACTATCCAGCACCCACGCCTGAAGGCGCTGATCTTTGTACTGCTGTGTGCCGCGCCGCTGCTGGGCTCGGCGTTGCTGTGGTATCGCGGCGAAACGGTGATCCCGTTGATGGCCTACGGCGTGGTCAGCGTGGTGGCGTTCTTCTTGTACTGGAGCGATAAGCGCAAGGCGCAGACCGAAGGCTGGCGCACCCCGGAAAACATCCTGCATGCGGTGGAGCTGGCGGGCGGTTGGCCGGGGGCGTTGATCGCCCAACAGGTGTTCCGGCACAAGACGCGCAAGGTGTCTTACCAGGTGTTGTTCTGGGTGATTGTGCTGTTGCACCAGGTGTTCTGGCTGGACCAGCTGTTCCTCGGCGGCACCTTGCTGTCAATCCTCTAGCCGCAAGCCAATCTGTGTGCGCTTGGGCAGCTTGCTCACCACCAACTGGTGGGAGCGCTGCAACAAGCCACGCAGTTCCTCTGCGCCCAAAGGGTAGGGCGTGTTCATGATGACCCACTGCGCCCTCGCCAGGTAAGGCGCCGGGTGAATGCCCGGGCGGTCGACGTGACCCAGGAACAGTTCTTTGTCGACCTTGAAGGCCAGCGACTCACCGCGCAGGTTCTGCAAGGCGAACATCTTGTTGCCAGCAATCGAAAACACCCGCACGCCACCCCATTTATAGTCTTCCCGTGCGCCTGGCAGGCTCAGGCAAAAACGTGCGACTTGTTCTTCCGTCATGCTCATAACAGCCGATCTCCACAGCCTTTGAAGCCTTCTTCCAGATAGTCGATCCAGGCCCGGATGGCCGGCAGCACGCCGCGCCGGTGCGGGTAGACCGCCTGCAGCCAGCCGCCTGGCAATGACCACTCCGGTAGCAATTGCACCAGCCGGCCGCTGGCCAGTTCTTCTTCGCAGTACATCATTGGCAGCACCGTAAAGCCCACACCCATCATTGCGCTGGCCTTGCGCACGATAAAGTCTTCGATGCCCAGGCGCGCCTCCATCACTAGCTCGTGCATGTTGCCCTGGGGGTCGATGATGCGTTGGTGCACCATTCGGTCCGCCTCGAGTGCGCCAAGGATTGGCAACTGCTTGAGGTCTTCCAGGGTTTCGACCCGCCGCTCACGCATGAAAACGGGGCTGGCCACCAGCACGGTATGCGCCTGGCGCAGGCGTTTGGTGACCAGCAACGGGTCTTCGTCGCCCAGTTCGCGTACGCGCAGCGCTACATCAATGCCTTCGGCCACCAGGTCGACGCGGCGATTCACCAGGGTCATGTCCAACTGCACCAACGGGTGCGCGGCCAAAAAACCGGCTACCAGCTCCGGCAGGATCTGCTGGGCCAGGCCCACCGGGCAACTGACCCGCAAGCGCCCCCGTGGTTCGCTGGACATACTGGCCACGGCCTCGTCGGCCATTTCCGCTTCAAGCAGCATGGCCTGGCAGTGGCGCAGGTAGCGTTCGCCGACGGCGGTGAGCGTCAGTTGCCGGGTGGTGCGTTGCAGCAAGCGTGCACCCAGGCGGTCTTCCAGTTCGGCAATGCGCCGTGAAAGCCTGGATTTGGGAATGCCAAGTAGCCGGCCAGCCGCAGCAAAACCGCCGGCTTCGACGACTTTGGCGAAATAGTAGAGGTCGTTGAGGTCTTGCATGGTGGGCCTATTGTCCTGTCAGTGGGACAAACTATCGCATTTCAGCTGGCTTATCGATCATTGGTTTCATGCGTAGCATCACCACCATCTGATCGCCACTGTCGATCCCACCTCGGAGATCCATCATGAAACTATTGCACATCGATTCCAGCATCCTCGGCGACAACTCGGCCTCCCGTCAGCTCAGCGCCGGTGTGGTCAAGGCATGGCAAGCCGCGCAGCCGGGTGTGGAAGTGACCTACCGCGACCTCGCCAGCGAAGGCATCAACCATTTCTCCGGCGCTACCTTGGGCGCATTGGGCACTGCTGCCGAACTGCGCGATGCGGCGCAAAAGCACGAGGCTGAACTGAGTGCATCGTCGCTGGCTGAATTCCTCTCCGCCGATGCGGTGGTAGTCGGTGCGCCGATGTACAACTTCACCATCCCAACCCAATTGAAAGCCTGGATTGACCGCATCGCAGTGGCCGGCCAGACCTTCCGTTACTCCGAAGCCGGCCCTGAAGGCCTGTGCGGCAACAAAAAAGTCATTATTGTCTCCACCGCCGGCGGTCTGCATGCCGACCAAGCCTCGGGCGCTGCCCACGAAGGCTACTTGAAGCTGCTGTTCGGCTTCCTGGGCATCACCGACATTGAGATTGTTCGCGCTGAAGGCCTGGCCTACGGTGATGAAGTGCGCAGCAAAGCCATGAGCGACGCCAACGTGCGCATCAACGAGCAACTGTTCGCCGCTGCGTAAGGCTTATGTAAATTTGCCCTGTCCTCGGTTTCATTCTGAAACCGAGCGCCTAAACTCTGTATTCTGATCGCCTGAACGCGAGCGGAGTACGGAGTTTTTTCGTTGTGGCCCAGGTTATGCACACATCCCTGCGATACCCTGGACTTCTTATTCGACAGGCCGGTTCTTGTGCAGCAAAGGTGGACGTCCCCATGATGCGTCTTTGTGCTGTTTTGGTACTTTCGCTGTTGGGCGGCCTGGTTTCAGTGCACGCCGCACCGGCACCGCACCCCCATTGGAGTGTGGGGTTTCATCGCATGAGTGTGCTCGACCCGCTGGATTCGCAGCCGATGAAGGCCATCGCGTTTTACCCTTCCACCGATACCGAACGCACCACGCCGCTGGGCGCCTATCAGGTCGCGGCCAGTGAAGATGCCAAGGTTGCTATCGGCCGTTTTCCGATGCTGATGCTGTCCCACGGCAACACCGGCACGCCCCTGGCCCTGCACGACCTGGCTACGTCACTGGTGCGTAAGGGATTCGTAGTGGTGGCGGTCCTGCATCCCGGCGACAACTATAAGGACCACAGCCGCCTGGGCACCGTGAGTAATCTGTATGGCCGGCCGATCCAGATATCCCAGGCGATCACCGCCACCCTGGCCGATCCGATGCTGTCGCCCTTTGTCGATGTCGATCAGATCGGCGTCATTGGTTATTCCGCCGGTGGCGAAACGGCATTGATCCTGGCGGGCGCCAAACCGGATTTCGAACGTCTGCGCCGCTACTGCCAGGAACGCCCCGATGACCGCGACGCGTGCACCACCAAGGGCGAGTTGGTGGTTGATCGCGACGACTTGCAACCCCAGGCTGACCCGCGCATCCATGCGTTGATGCTGATGGCGCCGCTGAGCTTGATGTTTGGTCGCCATACCCTGGCGGACGTGCATGTGCCAGTGCTGCTCTACAGTGGCGATGGCGACCAGTTGGTGGCGGTGGACAAAAACGCCGCCGCCCTGGCGCGCAAACTGCCAGAGCCGCCGGACTTCAAGCTGTTGGCCGGGGCAGGGCACTTTGTATTCATGGCCCCGTGCGACAGTGATCAGCTAGCGACAATGCCAGGCATCTGCACCGATGCCGATGGTGTCGACCGCGAAGGGATTCACCGCGATATGGTCTCCGAGGCCGGGCGCTTTTTCAGTCGCACCCTCGGTGAGGCAACGCGTGCCGGCCTGCAGACGGCTGATCAGTAGGCGCGGCGCCTGAGCAGTACGGTCAGGGCGAGCGCGCTGGCCGACAGCAACGCGGCGCAGAAGAATATCCAGCCGTAGCCAAGATTCAACGCCACGGCGCCCATCAACGGCCCGGCAATCGCCAGGGCCAGGTCGAAAAATACCGCATACGCACTCAGCCCCGCGCCGCGGCTGCTGTCCGGCACTTGCTTGATAGCTTCCACGCCGAGCGCCGGGTAAACCAGTGACAAACCAAAACCGGTCAACCCTGCGCCGATCAAGGCCACGCTGGTAGACGGTGCCAGCCACAACAGTGTCAGGCCCAGGGTTTCGATGATCATGCAGGCGATGGCGGCGGTGAACCCGCCAAACCGGCTGATGGCTGAGATAAACACCAGGCGCGAGAGAATAAAGCACACACCAAATACCGTCAGGCAATACGCCGCACCGGCCCAGCCACGATTCAGGTAATACAGGGTGATAAAGGTCGTCAACGTGCCGTAGCCAATCGAAGCCAGGCACAGGCTGGCGCCGAACGGTGCGATACGCCCGAACACCGCCCAGAACGGCAGCCGCTCGCCACGTACCACCGGCACCGACGGTTTATTGCGGATCAGCACCAGTCCCAACGACGCCAACACCGCCAGGGCAAGACCGAGGCTGGTGTAGCCGTAATCAGCCACCATCACCACGCCAAGTGGCGCACCAATCGCAATCGCGCCGTAGGAGGCGATGCCATTCCAGGAAATCGAGCGTGCGGTGTGCTCGGCGCCCACCGCGCCCATGCACCAACTGATGGTCCCCACGCCAATCAGGCCCTGGGCCACGCCGAGTAACAGGCGACCGGCGATCAGAATACCCAGGCTCAAGCTCGGCAGACTTTCCAGCAGCGTGGCGATAAAGGTCAGTACACCGCTGATCAGAATGCCGGCCAGGCCTAGCACGATCGCGCGTTTGGTACCGACGTTATCCGACATCCGCCCGGCCATCGGACGGCTGAGCAGTGTGGCAAGGTACTGCGAACCGATGGTCACCCCGGCCACCACGGCGCTGAAACCCAGTTGCTCGTGCACATAGCCTGGAATCACCGCTATCGGCAGGCCGATGCAGATAAAGGCAATGAAGGTGTAGAAAACGATGGAAACGATCTGCAGGGTAATCGACAGGGAGGAGGGGGCGGCAGGCATGAGTACTCAATCGCTGGCGGGCGGTAAAGCATCATGGCATATCCCGCATTACTGTAGGAGCGAGCTTGCTCGCGAAGAACGTCAACGATAACGCGGGTTGCCTGATTCTGCGCGGCGTCCTCAGGTTTTTCGCGAGCAAGCTCGCTCCTACAGTAGTAGAGCGTATGCAAAAAAGCCCTGTCACAGGGACAGGGCTTTTGCTTGCAGCTAAGTGCTGTTCTTAGAACACCACACCCTGGCTACGCAGGTAGTCGTCATAGGTGCCGCTGAAGTCGATCACGCCGCTTGGGCTCAACTCGATGATGCGGGTGGCCAGGGACGATACGAACTCGCGGTCGTGGCTGACGAAGATCAGCGTGCCCGGGTAGTTCTCCAGCGCCAGGTTCAGCGCCTCGATGGATTCCATGTCCAAGTGGTTGGTCGGTTCGTCCATGATCAGCACGTTGGGCTTTTGCAGGATCAGCTTGCCGAACAGCATGCGACCTTGTTCACCACCGGAGATCACTTTGACCGACTTCTGGATTTCGTCGTTGGAGAACAACATGCGGCCCAGGGTGCCACGAATCATTTGCTCGCCTTGGGTCCATTGGCCCATCCAGTCGAACAGGCTCACGTCGTCTTCGAAGTCGTGGGCGTGGTCCTGGGCGTAGTAGCCCAGCTCGGCGGCGTCGGTCCACTTGATGCTACCGGCGTCCGGGGTCAGTTCGTTGACCAGGGTGCGCAGCAGGGTGGTCTTGCCGATACCGTTGGGGCCGATGATCGCCACGCGCTCGCCGGCTTCAACCTGGAAGCTGAAATCCTTGAACAGTGGCTTGCCGTCAAAACCCTTGGCCATCTTTTCGACCATGACCGCCTGGCGGTGCAACTTTTTGTTCTGCTCGAAACGGATGAACGGGCTCACACGGCTCGATGGCTTGACTTCGGCCAGCTGGATCTTGTCGATCGCCTTGGCACGGGAGGTCGCCTGCTTGGCTTTCGAGGCGTTGGCCGAGAAGCGGCTGACGAAGGATTGCAGTTCGGAGATCTGCGCTTTCTTCTTGGCGTTGTCCGACAGCAATTGCTCGCGGGACTGGGTCGCCACGGTCATGTACTCGTCGTAGTTGCCCGGGAACAGGCGCAGCTCGCCGTAGTCCAGGTCAGCCATGTGGGTGCACACGCTGTTCAGGAAGTGACGGTCGTGAGAGATGATGATCATCAGGCTGGAGCGCTGGGTCAGGATGTTTTCCAGCCAGCGGATGGTGTTGATGTCCAAGTGGTTGGTCGGTTCGTCGAGCAACAGCACTTCCGGGTCGGAGAACAGCGCCTGGGCCAGCAATACGCGCAGCTTCCAGCCTGGGGACACTTCGCTCATCGGGCCGAAATGCTGTTCCAGGGGAATACCCAGGCCCAGCAGCAGCTCGCCGGCGCGGGATTCGGCGGTGTAGCCGTCCATCTCGGCGAACTCGGTTTCCAGCTCGGCCACGGCCATGCCGTCTTCTTCGCTCATTTCCGGCAGCGAGTAGATGCGGTCGCGTTCGGCCTTGACCTTCCACAGCTCCTCGTGGCCCATGATCACGGTGTCGAGCACGGTGAATTCTTCGTAGGCGAACTGGTCCTGGCGCAGTTTACCCAAGCGCACATTCGGCTCCAGCATGACCTGGCCGCCGGACGGGTCGAGGTCGCCACCGAGGATTTTCATGAAGGTCGACTTGCCGCAACCGTTGGCACCGATCAGACCATAGCGGTTGCCGGCGCCGAACTTGACCGAGACGTTCTCGAAGAGCGGCTTGGCGCCGAACTGCATGGTGATGTTAGCTGTGGAGATCAATTACTTTACCTATCAATGGGTTGCGAGCGTGACGGCAGGTGCCTTCAGGCATGCGTCAACAGCGACATCAAGGCGCGAAACCCGGTCGCTGAACACAAAATTGGGGATGTGTGTTGGAATTTGGCGCGCATTGTCGCATATGTCAGGCGACAGTTGTATGGCGAGCGAAGGATGGTTTTGCCAATGTCTCAGGCATAGCCAGCCACAACAGCATCAAGGCAGCGGCTGCAACCGCTGCCAACGTCAGGAAGGCCGCGTTGTAGCCAGCTTGCTGCACCACGAAGCCGGCCAGGCTGTTGCTGAGTGCCGCGCCCAGGCCGAATACGGTGGAGAGGGCGCCCAGGCTGACGTTGAAGCGGCCGGTGCCTTGGGTCAGGTCTTTGACGATCACCGGGAACAGGGCGCCGAAAATGCCGGCGCCGATACCGTCGAGCATCTGCACGGCCACCAGCCAGTAGGGGTCGCTGGATAAGGTATAGAGCACGCCACGCAACGGCAGTATCAGGAAACCTGCAAGCAACAGCGGCTTGCGCCCCCAGATATCGGCCTTGAGCCCGACCAGCCAGGCCATCGGCACCATCACCAACTGTGCGGCGACAATGCAGGCTGACGTCAGCGGGGTGGCCATCTGCAGATTGATCTGCGCCAGTTTCTGGCTGACCAGCGGCAGCATCGCGGCATTGGCCAGGTGAAACAGTGCGCAGCAGATGGCAAACAGTAGCAGCGGTTGGTTGGCCAGCAATGCTTTCAGGCCCGAGGGCTGTTCGTGGTCGGTGTGATGGGCCGGATCAAAACCACGGGCGACCTCATGGTCAATCGCCTCGGCCGGCACGCAACTTACCGCAATGACACTGGCGACGGCCATAAACGCCATCAGGTAGAACACCACCACCGGCCCGAACAGGTAGGCCAGCCCGCCGGCCAGCAGCGCGGCCACGGCATTGCCGGCATGGTTGAAAGTCTCGTTGCGCCCGGTACGCCGGGTGAAGGCACGCGGCCCGGTGATCCCCAGCGAAATGGCGGAAATTGCCGGAGCAAAGACAGAGGCAGCTACGGCGCTGGCAGCTTGGGTCAGCGCCACCCAGCCAAATGAACTGACGAAGGGCAGCATCAGGCAACTGCCCGTCACCAATAGCGCGGCAATGGCAACCACCGCGCGTTTGCTGCGAGTGCGGTCGATCAGCGCACCCGCGGGGCCCTGGGTCAGCAAGGCAGCGATGCCTGCGAGGGTCATGACCACGCCAATGCTGGCCGGCTCCCATTGATGGACGGCCAACAGATAGATCGCCAGGTACGGTCCGAGACCGTCGCGCACATCGGCAAGAAAGAAGTTCAGGCTGTCCAGGGATAAAACGATGCGCAGGTCTGAATGACGGGCCACGGTGCGACCTTCAAGAGCGGCGTTCAGGGGCTGAGCGCGCGTTGGGATAATGACCGGTGGGCTGGGCGATAAGTTTCGCGGTGGGCCAGGGTTTCCTCCTGCGCGCATTTAATTTACTTTCCGAAGCCCACTGGAATGAATTTCTGGAGAAGCAATGGACATGCCCTCAGCGCAAGAGGCGATCGCCAGCAATAGAAATGCCTGGGACGAATCCGCCGGGTTGCATAAAGACACCGCGACCTGGGCGGCACTGCTGGACTCGGTAGCCGAGCCTGATTTTTCCTGCCTGGACCCGACCATCACCACCTTGCTGCAAGAGGTAGGCGTGGTGGGCAAGGACGTGGTGCAATTGTGCTGCAACAACGGGCGCGAAAGCCTTTCGTTGTATGGCTTGGGCGCCCGTTCGGTGGTGGGGGTTGATCAATCCCGGGCGTTTCTTGAACAGGCGCGGGAGTTGGCCGAGGCCTCGCCACACAGCCCTGAGTTCATTGAGACCGATATCCACCATTTGCCCGAGCGTTTGCAGGCACGGTTCGATATTGCCCTGGTGACCATCGGCGTGCTGGGCTGGATGCCGGATGTGGCGTTGTTCATGCGCCAGGTTGCCAGTGTGCTGAAGCCCGGCGGTACGTTGGTCATGTACGAAACCCATCCCTTTCTTGAGATGTTTGACCCCTGTGGGGCCAACCCTATGCTGCCTGCCAGTTCTTACTTCCAGCGTGAACCCTTTGTGCTGCAGGAGGCAATTATCTATGAAGGGAAGGATGAGCGGCCCGGGCCGACCTCCTATTGGTATGTACATACCCTGGGCAGTGTCGTCAGCGAGGCTATCGCAGCGCAGTTGCAGATCGCTCATTTGCAGGAATACCCGCATTCCAACCGGGAAGAACTCTACGATCAATATGAGCATCAGGCCGCGCAACTGCCCCTGTGCTTTACCCTGACAGCGATCAGGCGTAATGGCTAATCAAGGTTTGCGCACGCAAAAAAAGGCCCGCGAGGAGAGGGCGGGCCAAGTGATTCACTGGAGTAGGTAGGCCTGACCTTATAGGTCGAAAAGTGAAGGCCTTGTGAAAATGCCGTGATCAAATCGGATAGCCACGTCTTATATGTCCACCTGTGGCGAGGGAGCTTGCTCCCGTAACGGCCTGCCAGCCACCGCCTATCTGCCTGACGCCCCGCGTTCCAACATGTGGGCGCTGGCTTGCCTGCGATAGCGGTGTATCAGTGACAGATTAGTTGACTGACCCACTGCTATCGCAGGCAAGCCAGCTCCCACATTTGATCAAGACCGCCGCACAAAGGTGCGCATGGTTTGCCCTGGGCCAGTGCTGAATACAGTGGGCCTGGGCATGCCCTCATCCGCTGCGATAAACACGAACTCATCGCCGTCGAGCCGGTAACTGGCGGGGAGTTGCTTGCCTGCATCTTCGCCGATGGCGTCCGTCCAGGTGATGCTTTTGGGCGTGGTACTGGCGTCCAGTACGAACCGTCCCGCCAATAATATTTCGCCACTGACCGTGGTCACTTCGAAGCGATCCCCCGCAATTGTCGTCATCGCTCCCGGTGCGCTGTGGGCATCCACGGGGTTGAGCACGCCACTGTCTTCAAGGGCTGTTTGTTCCCATGTGCCTTGCAGTGCGTGAAAGTCCGAGGCTGAAAGCGGTGACATGCAAACTCCTTATTGCTGTTCAAAAAAATGTTCAATTGTATTGAGACTGCCACTGTCCCCCATGAAGGCGAAATTTTTTTCTTTATAAGACAGGTATTTGACAGCTTTTTCATGTTGGATTGACTACGCTTGCAGACAGATCAGTCTGACATGGCTGTGTGATTTGGCTTACTCACCGAAATGAAACCGAAATAATCCCTAAGTTTGTGGGATATTTCAGGGGACTGAGTGGTCACATCGCCATTGGTCTGCCGTATCCAGGGCGTTGTCCCTGATTTTTGAAGTCATTCAGACTTCTGAGAATGATGGCCTTTTAGTATTATTTTAAGGTGTTCTTATTTTGAATCGTACTTCCCCGCTTCCGCCTTCCGCAGCGTCTGATGAAATTGATTTATTTGAATTGTTTCACGCCATCTGGCGACAAAAAAAGCTGGTGGTCGGGTGTACGCTTCTGGCCGGGGTATTAGGCGCAGGTTATGCCTTCCTGGCACCCAAGACCTATGAGGTCAGCAGTGTGTTACGGCCTGCGGCTATCAACGAGCTGGACGCCTTGAACCGTTCGGAAGTGTATAAGTTGCCGCCTGCCGATGCGCTGCTCAAAGTGGGCGCGCAGTTGGATTCCTATGATGCGCGCCTGGGGTTCTTCAAGGATCATGAGGAGTTGTTCAAGGCGTTCAAGAAACCGGGGCAAACCCTTGAGCAGAGCTTTGAGGCGTTCAACCGCAATTCCGTCAATCTGATTCTGCCCGACCCCAAGAAGTCCGATTCGTTGAGCAGTTATATCCGTCTGGAGTTGCAATACCCGACCGACGTCGATGGTGTTGCGATCCTCAACGGTTTTGTGGACTACGCCATTGCCGCCGAGCGTCAGCAGGTGGGTGCCGACCTGAAAGTTATCGTCAATAACCGCTTGAGCGAGCTCAAGGGCAAGATCGACGCTGCCCGTGCCAACTACGATACCGATAAAGAATCGAAAATCGCCAAGTTGCTGGAAGCTGACCGGCTCAAGCGTGCCCAATTGCAGGACGAGCTCAGCGCTTTGCGCTTGCAAATGAAGATGGAGCGCACCAACCGCTTGGCCGAGTTGGCCGAAGCGATCAGCATTGCCAAGTCCATGGGCATCCGTACGCCGACAACGCCGTCCTCTATGGCCGACTCCACCCGCACGGGTTCGAGCCAGGTCATGCGTACCGAGGTGAACAACCAGAAGATCCCGCTGTATTTCATGGGGACCGAGGCGTTGGAAGCCGAGCGCGCTGCATTGCAGCAGCGTACCAGTGACGATTTCACCAACCCGCGCATTGCCGAGATCGGCAAAGACTTGCAACTGCTGGAAAGCAACCGCGAGGTTGAGGTGCTGCGCAAGCGGGGCAATGAAGATATCTTCTTGCAGGACGTCGAGCCGCTTCGCGCTGAAGTCGCCAGGTTGCGTGGTTTGAATATCGATATGAGCAACCTCAAGCTGGTGACGATTGACCGTCGAGCCCAGGAGCCTCTGTCACCGATCAAGCCGAAAAAGCCGCTGGTTATCGCGTTGAGCCTTGTCGGAGGTCTGCTGCTGGGCCTGATGATTGCGCTGATCCGCTACTTCGTTCGCAGCCGCACTCAGGCCGTGCCCTATACGGCATTAGGGGATCGCCGCGAGGGTAACGACTCGCCGCTGTAACCCTTCCAGCGCCCTCAAACAGGCAGGCTCAAGGGCCTGCCTGCTCCTACCCTCAGCACACTCAATAGACAGCTTTTCACAATTCTTAGTTAACCTTTGGTTACAAAGTGTGGCTAAATAACTGCCAATGGTCGCACGCAGGCGGTTATCCCGCCGGCCGTGTCACCTGTATGTGAATTGTGATTTCAGGTGCTGCTTATCCATCCTCGGCCGTTGTGGGCCCGCAGGAGCAGCCTGTTCTCTCCCTGACGTGTGACGAATCCCTTGAAACTCATCATTGTTGCTCTCTACGTTGCTTCCATTGCGTATGTACACCTGCGTGGTCGGGTGCGACACAAGCTGGGTCGCCAGCTTAGTGATCACTCGACGTTCCTGGCGCCGATCAACTGTTTCCTGTACCTGTTCTCCAAGCAGCCCAGCCGTCCCTACCTTTCGCCCAGCGACTTTCCAGACCTGAGCCCATTGCAGGAGCACTGGGAAGAGATCCGCGAAGAAGGCCAGAATCTGATGCGGGCGGGTGAGATCAAACGCTCGGAGCAATACAACGACGTAGGGTTCAACTCGTTTTTCAAGACCGGCTGGAAGCGTTTCTACCTCAAGTGGTACGGCGACAGTCACCCCTCGGCGATGAAGCTGTGCCCACGCACCACCGAGCTGGTGCAAAGCATCGGCTCGATCAAGGCCGCGATGTTCGCCGAACTGCCTCCGGGCTCCAAGCTGGTGCGTCACCGCGACCCGTATGCGGGCTCGTACCGCTATCACCTGGGGCTGGATACGCCTAACGATCCAGGCTGCTACATCAACGTGGACGGCGAAAGCTATTACTGGCGCGACGGCGAGCCGGTGATGTTCGACGAGACCTACATTCACTACGCGGAAAACACCACCCAACAGAACCGCATCATTTTGTTCTGTGATATCGAACGGCCGATGAAGTACCGCTGGGCGGCTGCGTTCAATCGCTGGTTCAGCCGCAATGTGATGGCGGCCGCAGGTTCGCCCAACGATGAGGGTGACAAGACCGGCGGCCTCAACCGTGCCTTCACCCGGCTGTACAAGATTCGCCTGCGTGGCAAGGAGCTCAAAAAGCGCAACCGCACGCGCTACTACCTGGAAAAGTGGGCGATCTTTGCCGGTCTGGCGCTGATCTTCATTCTTATCTGACCTGGCTCAGGGCGCGGATCACCCAGTGGGTTGCGCGCCCAACTTGTCCCACATTTTTTTGCTGATCTTCTGCCGATTGGCATACCCCGCCCACGGGTCGTCCTTCAAGGCCTGCAACCGTTGGTGCAGGTTCGCCACTGTCCACTGTTGGGCGCCGCGCAATCCTTTCAACTCCTCTCGACTCACCGGCACCGACACTGGCAAGCCCGGGCGTGCCCGCACTGAATACGCCGCCACGGTACTGGCGCCGCGGGCGTTACGCAGGTAATCGATAAAGATCTTGCCCACGCGGTTCTTGGGGCCACTGGTGGCGGTAAAGCGTTCGGGCAGTTGGCGGGTCATGAATTGGGCAATGGCTTTGGCGAATGCCTTGACGGTGTCCCAGTTATCGCGCCGGGCCAATGGCACGATCAAGTGCAGGCCCTTGCCGCCGCTGGTTTTGACGAAAGCCTGCAAGCCCAGCTCATCAAGTACCGACAGAGTCAGTTGGGCCGCTTCCAGCATGGCTTTCCAGGGCAAGGCCGGGTCCGGATCGAGATCGAGCACGAACAGGTCGGGCGTTTCAATCTTGTCTGCGGTAGCGCCCCAGGTGTGAAGCTCGACCGTACCCATTTGCACCGCGCCGACCAGGGCTTCCACGCTGTCTATTTCCATCAGGCGCGCATGGCCTGGATCCAGCGCCGGGTCCAATTGCTTGATGTGGGGTATTGCCATGCGCTCTGAGTGTTTCTGGAAGAACTGCTCACCTTCGATCCCTTCCGGCGCGCGCAGCAGGGACACGGCACGTGCGCGCAGAAAGGGCAGGATCCATTCGCTGATATCGGTGTAGAACTGTGCCAATTGCTGTTTTTGCGTGCCGCTGTGCTTGTCGATAATGCGCTCGGGGTGAGTGATTTTCACGTTCTTCACCGTTGCCTGCGCTTTACCGGCTTTCGATGCCTGCGGTGCCTTGACCGACTTGGCCGCGCGCGGCTGTTCATGAATGATCTGCGAGGCTGGCTTGTCGGTGCGCAGGCTCACAAACGCGGCTTGGCGCACCACGCCTTCACGGGTCCATTCGGCAAATTGCACTTCGCCTACCAGGCTCGGCTCAACCCAATGCACGCCGCGGGCCTGGGCACTGGTCAATGGCTTTTGCAGTGGCGAGTCCTTGCGCTCGAGCGGCGTGAGCTTGGCATAGATGGTTTTCAGCGCCGCCTGATCAAAGCCCGTGCCCACGCGCCCGGCATATACCAGGCCGGTGTCATCGTTGACCGCCAACAGCAGCGCCCCAAAGCCGCTGCGCGAACCTTGGGGGCGGGTGTAGCCGACAATCACGAACTCCTGGCGCAGGCGGCATTTGAGCTTGATCCAGTCGGCACTGCGCCGCGACACGTAGGGGCTGCCGGCGCGCTTGCCGATCACGCCTTCGAGCGACAGGTCACAGGCGCTCTCGAAAATATCGCGCTGGCTGGCGGCAAAGGCTTCGGAGAATCGCAGCAGTTTGCTTCGGCTGGCGGACAGTGCGGATTTAAGCGCAGCCCGACGCTCTTCGACCGGGTCTTCGCGCTGGTCGCGGCCATTCAAAAAGGGTGCATCGAACAGGTAATAGACGATGTCCAGGCTGCGGCCGATATCGAATGCGTTTTGCAGCGCCTGGAAATCCGGCAGCCCGTCGCCATTGAGGCTGACCACTTCGCCATCCAGCCAACTGTCTTTGAGCTTGAGCGCTTGCAAGGCTTTGCACTGACGCGGCAGGCGTTCGGTCCAGTCGTGGCCGTTGCGGGTGAACAGGCGCACTTCACCGTCGCGAATGCGCGCCATGATGCGGTAGCCGTCGAACTTGATTTCGTAGCGCCAATCACCTTCGGGGGCGCGGTCGACCAAGGTTGCCAGTTGGGGGGCAAACTCGTCAGGCAGGGCAGCGTTGCGCTTGGGCGCTTTGGCTTTTGGCGCGGCCTTGGCCTTGGCTTTTGGCTTGCCCACGACCGCATCGCTGAGCACGCTGGCGGGCTCGGCCTCGACAATATCGAACTCAGAGGCCGGGCGCGCCTGCTGATCGTTTTCCTTGATCAACAGCCACTGCTCCTTGTCACCGCTGCCCTTGAGGCGGGTACGTACCAGCGCCCAGTCACCGGAGAGTTTCTCACCCACCAGGGTGAATTTGAGTTTACCCGCCGCGTAGGCTTTGCGCGGATCATCGTGGGGTTGCCAGATGCCTCGGTCCCACACGATTACATCCCCCGCACCGTATTGGCCGGCGGGAATACTGCCCTCGAAACTGCCATAGCTCAGTGGGTGGTCTTCAACATGCACCGCCAGGCGTTTCTGGCTCGGGTCCAGGCTTGGGCCCTTGGGCACCGCCCAGCTCAGCAGCACGCCATCCAGTTCCAGGCGAAAGTCATAGTGCAGGTTGCGCGCATCATGCTTTTGAATCACAAAGCTCAGGGCCGAAGCGTTACGTTTGCTGGCGGGTGAGCTGCCGGCGGGTTCGGCGGTGATCTTGAAATCGCGCTTGCGGTTGTACTCGCTCAGGGGCTTTGCCATGTCGTTCTCCCGTCAATGGCAGGCTCAAGAGGCCTTGTTATTGGACTTTTTCGCGGCGCTCTTTTTCGCCGCAGGTTTACCCGCCAGGCTGCGTTTGAGCAGTTCGGTCAGGTCGATGACATCCGCGGATTTTCGCTCTTCGCCGCCTTCGGCCGTTTCCACATCTTCGATCTTGCCGGCCTTGGCCTTCTTCGCCACCAGCGCCCTGATCTTGTCCTGGAAGCTGTCACGGTATTCATCGGGCTGCCAATCGGCGCTCATGTCTTCCACCAGGCGCTTGGCCATGTCCAATTCACCTTTGGCCAGGGTCGGCTTTGTCACATCGCTGCCCAACTCCAACTCATCCAGGCTGCGCACTTCGGCGGGCCAGCGCAGCATGACCAGCACCAGGGCCGACTCCAGCGGCATCAACGCAGCCAGGTGTTGCTTGGTGTGCAGCACCACATTGGCCAGGGCGACCTTGCCGGTTTTTTTCAGCGCTTCGCGCAGCAGTGCATAGACCTTGCCGCCGCGTTTATCCGGGGCGAGAAAGTAGGGCGTGTCGATGTTTTGCAGGGGGATCTGGTCGCTGGCGACGAAGGCGATGATTTCGATGGTCTGGGTGGACTTGGGGTGTGCCGAGCGAATTTCGTCTTCGCTGAGCACCACATAGCGTCCTTTTTCAAAGGCCACGCCCTTGACGATATTGTCTTTGGTGACTTCCTTGCCGGTGGTTTTGTTGATGCGCTTATAGCCCACCGGGTCCATGCTGCGCTTGTCCAGCCAGTCGAAGTCGACGCCTTGTGAAGAGGTCGCCGAGACCAGCGATACCGGGATGTGAACCAAGCCGAAACTGATGGCGCCTTTCCAGATTGCCCGTGGCATAGGTGTGATTCCTCAACGAAGAGCCTGTGTGCTGGTGACTCGCAGAGCACGGCAAAAGTTTCGGCGGATAGATGCTCGGACAGATCGTGTTACACCTGATGAGAAACTATTTAGTGTCACAACGCGAACCCACGGCGTAGCGTGTTATCGAAAGCACGTAGTACTTGGCATAGAGAGGTTTGGCCATGAACCGTTGTGTACGTCATCTTTCAGCATTGGCGCTGGGCCTGGCCCTTGCGCCATTGGCCCAGGCGCAAAATCTGCCAGGGCGTAGCGACTACGGCCCTATTCACCGGGCCAACCCCAATAGCATGCAGGGCACCCAGCCCAATGCACCGGCGGTTCGCAGTATCCAGCCTGTCCCGGCAAACCCGCGGCCGACGCTGGAAAACGGCGGCATCGGCAACCGCTACCCCAAGCAGGAGGCGGCCCCCAGCCGACCAGCCACCGTACCCAAAGCGCCCACCTATGATGCCAACGGCAATCGCCGCTAAGGATTTCGCCTTATGTTTGTAAGTAAAACCCTGCTAGCCGCCCTGTGCGCCAGCGCGTTACTGCCGTTGAGCGCGGCGTATGCCGCCGATAGCCAACAGTTCCCCAGCGAGCAAGGCAGCATCACCGCCACGCCGGTTGCCAAGGGCCTTGACCATCCGTGGGCACTGGCGTTTTTGCCGGACCAGCAAGGTTTCCTGGTGACCGAACTGCCTGGAAACCTGCGTTTTGTGAGCCCGGACGGCAAGCTGTCTGCGCCCTTGAAGGGCGTGCCGCAGGTATGGGCCAAAGGACAGGGTGGGTTGCTGGATGTGGTGCTGTCGCCAGACTTCAAGCAGGACCGTCTTGTGTACCTGTCGTACGCCGAAGGCGGTGGCGAGGGTGGCAAGGCCGGCACATCCGTAGGGCGTGGTCGTTTGGCGGCCGACTTGAGCGGCTTGGAGGACTTCAAGGTGATACTGCGCCAGGAGCCCAAGCTGTCTACTGGCAACCACTTTGGCTCGCGCTTGGCCTTCGACCGTGATGGCTACCTGTTCGTGACTCTCGGGGAGAACAACGACCGCCCCACGGCCCAGGACCTGGACAAGCTGCAAGGTAAAGTGGTGCGCATCTACCCGGATGGGCGCGTGCCGGACGACAACCCCTTTGTCGGTCAACCCGGCGTGCGTCCGGAAATCTGGTCCTACGGGCAGCGTAACCCTCAGGGGCTGGCCCTGAACCCCTGGAGCGGCACGATCTGGGAACATGAACACGGGCCCCGTGGCGGCGACGAAGTCAATATCATCGAGCGCGGCAAGAACTACGGTTGGCCGTTGGCAACCCATGGCATCAACTATTCCCTGCTGCCGATTCCGGAAGCCAAGGGCAAAACGGCAGAGGGCACAGTGGCGCCCCATCATGTCTGGGAGAAATCGCCGGGCATCAGTGGCATGGCGTTCTACGACGCCGACCGATTCAAGGCATGGCAGCACAACCTGTTTATCGGCGCGCTGGCCAGCCAAGAGCTGATTCGGTTGCAGTTCGAGGGGGACAAGGTGATCCACGAAGAACGCTTGTTGGGCGAATTGAAAGCGCGAATTCGCGATGTGCGGCAGGGGCCGGATGGCTTTCTGTATGTGCTGACTGATGAGGATGACGGCGTGTTGTATCGGGTTGGGCTGAATCAGGACTAAACGTACGTGGGGCTGACAGCAGACGCTGATCCAATTGATGCCCTGCGATCCAAGTGTGGGAGCTCATTCGGTCTGCAGAGTCGGGGTTATAGCCCCAGCTCTGACAGGCCTGGATGGTCATCCGGGCGCCGCCCCAGCGGCCAATGGAACTTGCGTTCGCTCTCTTTGATCGGCATATCGTTGATGCAGGCAAAGCGGTTGGCCATCAAGCCGTTCTCGTCGAACTCCCAGTTCTCATTGCCGTACGAGCGAAACCAGTTACCCGAATCATCGTGCCATTCATAGGCATAGCGCACGGCGATGCGGTTATCGGTGAAGGCCCACAATTCCTTGATCAGTCGATAATCCAGCTCCTTGGCCCATTTGCGGCTCAGGAACTGCTTGGCTTCTTCGCGGTTATGGGCAAATTCGGCGCGGTTACGCCAGTTCGTATCCAGGGTGTAGGCCAGAGACACGCGTTGTGGGTCGCGGGAGTTCCAGCCGTCTTCGGCCAGGCGGACTTTTTCGATGGCCGAATCGCGGGTAAACGGCGGCAGGGGTGGACGGACTTCTTCTTGGGCTGACATGGGCGGCTCCTCAAAGTAATTAAGGTTGGGTCGAAAGTTGCCTGGTCTGTGAGTTCAAAGTTGCAGTAAGGTCCGCGCCATGCATTGCGCACTATCGGCAGCTGTTGAATCACCCATGACCAGGGCGACGGTAATGGCACCATCGATCAGGATCAGCAGTTGCGCGGCCTGCTGCTCCGGGTCGGGAGTGCCATGTGCTTGGCACAGTTCGAGTGCGTACTCGAACAGTTTGCGTTTATGGGCCTTGGCCAACAGGCGCACCGGGTCCTGGGCGTCGCCGGTTTCACCGCTGGTGTTGATAAAGGCGCAGCCGCGAAAGTCCGCCGAGCCGAACCAGCGCTTGAGCGCGCTGAACAGCTCCAGCAGGCGCTGGCCGCTGTCGTCGCTGTGTTCCACTTCGCTGCGCAGCCACTGCATCCAGCGCTCGTCGCGGCGTTGAAGGGCAGCAATCACCAACTCATCCTTGTTGGCGAAGTAGCGGTAGATACTCTTTCTCGACACCCCGGCGGTTTTCACCAGTAAGTCCATGCCGGTGGCAGCAATGCCGTGGCGATAGATCAATTTCTCGGTGACGTCGAGGATGATGTCGCGGGTTTCATTCTGAGTGATATCGTTCATGTTTCGCACAGTAGAACGATCGTTCTTCATGGTCAACGGGTTTTTTGAATTGCCCACTGCGAGACCTGAGCAGCCTCATGGTGTAAGCTTTGGGCCTCTTCGGATTCGACCCATTGCGAGCCCTATGCCGTCGTTCTTCAAACGCTCCCTGTTGCCCAAGCTGCGCGGTTTCCCGTTGTCCAACGAGGCCATTGAAGTGCTGCCCAGCGCCGACGCCTACCGTCGCTGCTTGTTGGAGAAAATCGCCCAGGCCACGCGGCGTATCTACATCGTTGCCTTGTACTTGCAGCAGGATGAGGCGGGGCAGGAAATCTACGACGCGCTGCATGCCGCCAAGGCCGCACGGCCCGAACTGGACATCGTGGTGATGGTTGATTGGCTGCGCGCCCAGCGCGGGTTGATCGGCGCGGGCAAGCAACCGGGCAACAGCGCCTGGTACCAGGCGATGACTCAGCGCCACGCCACCGAAGTACCGGTGTACGGCGTGCCGGTGCAAACCCGCGAGCTGTTCGGCGTGTTGCACCTCAAGGGTTTCGTGATCGATGACAGCGTGCTGTACAGCGGCGCCAGCCTGAACAATGTGTACCTGCACAAGTTCGATAAATACCGCTTCGACCGTTACCATCTGATCCATAGCCAACCCCTGGCCGATTCGATGCAGCACCTGGTGGAACACGGCCTGGTGGCGTCCAAGGCCGTGCATCGCCTGGACCTGCCGAACCCGCCCACCACTCGCAGCCTGCGCAACGATATCGGCGACCTGCGCAGCCGTCTCAAGCATGCGGCCTACGACACTACGGCCGGGCAGTTGCCCAACGGCCATCTGTCGCTCAGCCCATTGCTGGGCGTCGGCAAGAACAACCCGTTGAGCCGGGTGATCCTCGAATTGATCGCCAGCGCCCAGCAGCAGCTGACTATTTGCACGCCGTATTTCAACCTCCCATTGCCGGTGACCCGTGAGATCAACCGCGCTCTGGCACGCGGTGTGAAGATCGACATCGTGGTGGGCGACAAGACCGCCAACGATTTCTACATTCCGCCCACCGAACCTTTCAAGGTGATTGCGGCGTTGCCGTACCTGTACGAGATCAGCCTGCGACGCTTTGCCAAGCGGCATCAGCCGATGATCAACAGCGGCCAGTTGAACCTGCACTTATGGCGCGACGGCGATAACACCTACCATCTAAAGGGCATGTGGGTGGATGAGCGCTACACCTTGCTCACCGGCAACAACCTCAACCCTCGGGCGTTTCGCCTCGATTTGGAAAACGGCTTGCTGATCGATGATCCACAAGGGCAGTGGCTAGCGCCGCGGCGTACCGAGTTGGCCCAGATCTTCCAGCACGTAACCCGTATCGAGGGCTACCAACAGTTGCAAACGCTGGTGGATTATCCACCCGCGGTGGGCAAGTTCCTGCGCCGGGTCAGTCGAGTGCGCATCGAGCGGTTGCTGTACCGTATTCTGTAGGACTGTTTTCACCGCCTTAGGAGTTTACCTACTCGCATAGCTTGTGTTGGTTGCTACGTTGTTTCTCGACGGTTCTTAGGGACGAGAACTCTGCCCTTGATTGGTTCAGAGGAAACAGACATGTCGAGTATCAGCCCTAGTCGCGACACCCTTGCGTTTACGCCGCCGCTGCATTCTGTGAGCCCGGCGGCAAACGCCTTCCCCGACCCCGTTGTTCGCAGCAAGCGCGAAGCAGCCTCAAATCCTGCTGTAGATAGTCCCCGACGATGGACGCTGCAACCTGTGCCCTTGGCGTCGAGCGAGGGTGATCACCGCCTGCGTAACGAGCTAGCGACATCAGCCACGCGCCACGCGTGGGATTCCCTCGTCCAGATCCCCACCGACAGCACTTTCTACGCAGGCTTTGCCGCTTTGCGCAGTGCGTTCAATACTGATGAAGTCAAGGCGTGGATTATGAGCAAAGGCATGGCCCTGGATACCGTGGTGGTAAAACCGGATTCGATCACAGGGCTGGTCTTAAGCGGTCGCGTGGGAACGCGAAAGACGTTCACTCTGAACGACGATTCTGGCTGGTGGCAGGTCGGGGCCCGATTGCGCGCCGCTGCCACGGCGCTGGATAGGGCGGGTAATGGGGTGGCTTATGTGCCGGAACAGTCCGACCGGTTTTCTCGCAATGCTGTCTTGCAGTGGCATGACATCACCCCGCCAACGAATGCCGATGAGTTGGCGTTGGTGCGTGGACAACTGTTGGCGGAGGAATGGTCCGGTTGGTCAACCGAGACAAAAGGCCGGCTGCAGGGCAGCAGCCTTGCGGCAAGAAAAACCATCGACCGGCTGGACGAGCGTCAATACCTGGCAGGTTGCCTGGCTGATCTGGTTCGCAATCGACCCGACGACGAAGAGGTGTCGCTGGCCGATGCGCAGACGCCGATCGGCGCCACGTCGGTGCTTGCCACAGACGGTGCCGACAAGGCAGCCGTGCGTGATGTACTGATTTCTCACGGCTTCCTCGTACCCAAGACCGCGAAGGAAGTGCGCAATGTCATTCGCTGGTTGCAAGCTGCGGTGGCGCCTGCCCCTGCGCTGGGTAATTACGCGCAATTGCTTGCACGACCATGGGCACCGGGCATGTTGTCTGAAAATGACAAACGTTTGGTAGCTCAGTTCATGCGCGACGATGCCATCAGCCGCAGCGAACCGAGTCTATTGCGCGCCTTGGATTTTCGCGGCGTACTCGATGAGCACACCCCGCAAGAAGTGCGTGCCAACGCCGACAAGATACTGGAGCGGTTCCTCGACCACCCGTCAGCCCTGAACTGGGGCAAGGCCGCTGCTCGCAGTTTGTATTTTCAGAGCGCGTCCGGCACCTATGACTTATCGACCCTAGAAGCCAAACAGTGGGCACTCACTGCGGCCCTGTTGCAGATCGACCCCGAGATGCCTCGGCGCCCTGGAAACGTTGCCGGTTATGACATCTATCAGCCCGCCAACAGTGGACGGACGATGGCGTCGGTACGCGCTGAAATCGAGACCCAACTGGCTCAGAACACCTTGCTCGATCCAAAGACGGTACCGCTGGCCGCGCATCTGTTGTTGGCCAGTAGCGCGCCCGAGTTTCTGGTCCGGGATATCCCTTCCACGATGCGGATAGGCTCGGTGGAATGGGCCGACTTTCGCCTGGGGGTCACGTTTGCCGAGCGTCAAGGTGGGCCTGGTTGCTCGCGGCGCATGAGCTACACCGAAATTATGGGGCTCAGCCGGCTGAGCACCAGTACGCCGGGCGAAGCGGCGGTATTGGATAATTATGGGATCGACGTGTTACTCGATTGGGGCTTGATGCGCGGGCTTTATGAAAAGCCAGTGGATGGCCGCTACACACAGCAGCACCATCTGCAGGCCATCACGGCTTTCAATGAGGAGTGCGAGCAACTCGTTTATGCGTTGGAGCAGTTCAACCTGCCGCTGCCTATACGAGAAGACTCGGCGATCAGGAACTTGCAGACAGTATTTCCAGGCCTGAGCGCGGAACAGTTGAAAGCCATGCGGGTATACATCGCAGACCCGGATGAACGCCGCAACATGAAGCTGTCCGAGCCGAGAACGCGTACGCTGATCGAGACGTACATGACCGGCGACCTTACAAGGGACCGGTGGATGCTGCTGGCGCCCGGGGAGCAGCCGCCACAACCAGCCCGGCGCACCTCTCCATTTGTCATTCCGCGGCTGAGCGCATCCGACCAGGCAGCCGTTGATGCCAACGTGCAAGCGTTGAACGCCAGGATCGCCCATTTACCGGATGTGCAGGCCCAGTTGCCCGGTGAAGTCGATGCCTACCTGGACAAACTCAAGCAGGGTTTGAGCATCGCCACAAGACGCATGATCGCCCAACTGCCGTTGGCTGATCGCCAAGCCTTGGAGTGGGGGGACGTGGACCTGTTTGCCTTGCGCGAGGCAACCGATAGCGTGCCTGAGATAGATGTAACACCGGAGCAGGTGGAGGAGCGCAGAGGGCGAAAGGGCACGCTGATACGCTGTAATTACAACGGGGTAATCAGCTACTTCGAGGTGTTCCCGGACAAGCTGTTGATCGTCAAGCGCGAAGACCTGCCGCGTGATTTGGCCCTCGGGGGGACCTTTCAAACGGTGCCGAAGACGTATGGGCCTTGGGCGGTGTCAGAGCTCCCCGTGCGGCTGGGCGCGGTGGAACCATTTGATTTTGCCGCTTACAGCTCCAATGCCTTGCCCAGGCCCGGTGTGACCTCGCCAGGTGTCATTATTGATAAGCTGGGCGAGACCCTGCACGCTACGCCGGTCTCTGTACAGGGCGAGGCATCCAACGAGGTGCCTAACAGTTTTTCGTCGCCCCGCACCCAGTCAATTGTCGATCGGATCATGCAGGGCAATTTTATCCATCATCGTGCCAGCGTGCTGAAGGTCGCGCATGGCATGTTGCCGCTGGAACAAAAGCGCGAAATATTGCGACGCAACGACAGTATTTTGTTGAGCATGATCCCGTTTGTCGGGGCCGTCATTGACCTGACCAAAGGCAACATCGTTGAAGGGATGCGCGGGCTGATCATCGACACCGCCGGGGCATTCGCAGGTGGGGCATTTGGAACCTTGAAACCGCTCGTCAAGTCCACAAAAGCTGTGGCTCCCTTCGGCGTCAAGGCGTTTCGCGTACTGGAAAAGGGGGTTGAGGTGGTCAGTGGCTTCTTGAACCCACTGGATGGCGCGGCAGATTTGATGGCCGCTGGAGGGAAAGGGCTCGTCGCGCTGCCTAAAGCGTTAGGCAGGGCATCGAACCCCTCAGTGCTTTTAAAGCTTGGCGTGGTGGAAGAAAAACTGCGCACTTGCCTGGGTGTATCAAACCAGTTGCAGGCGCCGCACAATGTCCAGGAGCAGGCGGTTCAGCCTGGTGCTCATAACGGACACAATCATTCGATACCGGTGTACGCGGTACAGACCGATGGACGTTGGTACGCGACCCATCCAAAGACCGGGTTGCCGACCGGCACGCCGCTGGATGGGTTTGAAGCACTGCCCGCATGACGACCTGAAACACTTCAGGCAGCGCCCTCGCCGTGATGTACGGGGGGCGCTTTCGATCAGTTGAGTCCCAACTTCCCACGCAAAGTGGACAAATCTTCCGCCAGTGTATTGACCGGGCCCACTAAAGCCTTACGGTCGTTTTCCTTGACTTTGTCGTAGGTCTCGAAGCCGCCATCCGAGGTCTTGTATTTGGCCAGGATCTTGTCCACGGCGGCGAAGTTTTTATCGACCTTGGCCAAAAATGCCTTGTCTTGGTGGTCGATCTGGCCACGGAACAGGTCGACGATTTTCTTTGCACCGTCGATGTTGCCTTGGAAGTCGTACAGGTCGGTATGGCTGTAACGGTCTTCCTCACCGGAGATCTTGGTGGCGGCGACTTCCTCAAGCAGCGCTGCGGCGCCGCCGACGACTTTTTCCGGCGGGAAGGTCAGGCCGTCAACCCGGGTTTTCAGGTCCAACACGTCCTTGTTGAGTTTATCGGCCAGGGCGGCGAGGCCCTGGGTGGTGTTCTCGGAGAACAGGCTGTACTCGATGCGGTGGAAGCCGGTGAAGTCTTCGGCCTTGACGCCTTTCTCGTGATCGTCGACGCGTGAGTCGATGGACGCGTCGAGGTCGCTGAACAGCTCGGCGATCGGTTCGATGGACTCATAGTGCACGCGAGTCGGCGCGTAGAGCTTCTTGGCGGTGGCCAGGTCGCCTTTATTGATGGCGTCAGTAAACGCCTGGGTCTGGGTGACCAGCTCAGCGATTTCTTCGGTGACGTAGATTTTGTAATCCGACACCGGGCCCACCAGGTCCAACGGCGCAGTAGCGGCGAAGCTTGCCAGTGGCGAAAGGCTGAGTAACAACAACGCGATAGACGACTTCTTCATGGGAGGCATTCCGCTGTGGGGTGTTTTAGGTCTTGGCAGGGGGGTGAGGGTGCGTTGCGGCGAGCAGCGTGCGTCCGATGAAATCCTTGGGCCCGGTGACACCCGGCAAGGTAAAGAAATACCCGCCACCCACTGGCTTGAGGTACTCCTCCAGCGGTTCGCCGTTGAGCCGGGTTTGCACGCTGATAAAGCCTTTCTCCAGGTCAGCCTGGTAGCAGATGAACAACAAGCCCATGTCCAGTTGACCGTTTTTGTTGACGCCGTTGGAGTAGTTGAACGGCCGCCGCAGGATCAGGTTGGCCTGGGTCTGCGGGGTGCGCGGGTTGGCCAGGCGGATGTGAGCATCAAGCTTGGTCAACTTGCCTTGCGGGTCCTTGCGGTAGTCCGGGACCTGGGTTTCGTGCTGGCCGTCCATGGGCGCGCCCGTGGGTTTGATACGGCCGATGATGCTTTCCTGTTCTTGCAGCGGGGTGCGATCCCAGCGCTCGACAAAGTTACGGATGATGCGCACGGCTTGGTAACTGCCATGGGCGGCCCAGGCCGGCTCGTCGCCGGTGGGCTGTACCCAGACGATCTGGTCCATGGCCTTGTCATCGTTGGAGTTGGGGTTGGCCGAGCCATCACGAAAGCCCAGGAAGTTGCGCGCACTCTGTGCCGGTTCGCCGGGCTTGGCCGGAGCCTGGGGCGGCACGCTGCCTTCTTGCTTCCAGCGCACCAGCAGCAGGTCGGGCAGGTTTTTGACGATGTCGCGCAGCGCGTGGATATTGGTGTCTGGCGTGTTGGAGCTGAACTGCAGGCTCAGGTCGCCGTGACACTGCGCCGGTTCCAGTGCATCGTTGGGAAAGCCGACCATGCGACTCAGGCGCTTGGGCTTGGCGGCGGCAAGGCCGAAGCGCTCGTCGAACAACGACTCACCGACCGATACTGTAATGGTCAGGTTATCCGGTGTGACCACAGGGCCAAGGATGCCGGAATCGGTGGGCGGCAATTTCGGGTCGACCTGGGGCACGGTGCCGCCGGTCATCAGAAATGCGATGCGCTCGTTGAGGGTGCGGAACAGACGTTCCAGGTCTTGGCGGTCGCTGGCCAGTACATCGAACGCCACGACCATGCCGCAGGCCGGGCGCGGGGTGACGATGCCGCTCTGGTGCTTGCCGAAAAACGCCTGGTGGTCCTGGGTCTTGTCACTGCGCGGTGCGGTGGTGACTTGCTCAGCCGCTGCCGCCATCGCCGGGCAGGTCAGGCTGCTGCCGGCAATCGCAGCGCCGGTGGCCGCCATGCCCAACAGGACGCGGCGACGTTGGAGGTCAAACTGTTCTGTATCACTCATGTATGCGGTCGTCTTCACTGCAGGCCGGAAAGGCCAAGGGCGGGGTCGATTCCATCGAGTGCAACGGCCAGTGCCTTGGCCTTGTCGCCGATCTGCTTGCGCTGATCGGCTGTAACCTTGTCGTAGCTGGGGTAGCGGTCATTCACCTTGAGCCCGTCGAGTTCGCTGTCGAAGGCGTTGAGCGCGCTGTCGATAGCGGGCAACAGGTCGGCGGCGGACTTGACCAGCAACGGGCGCATCAGGTCGACCACCTTGCGCGCGACCTGCTGATTGGCGGCAAAGCCGTTCAAGTCGATGTGGCTGTAGCGTTCCTCTTCACCGCTCGCCGCCCGCACGTCCGCCAGGCTGTTGAGGTTGTGGACCACGATGCTCACCAGTTGCTCCGGGGGCAGGGACTGGGCCAGTAATTGCTGCTTGAGCGTGGTGACGTCGGTAACCAGGCGTTGGGCGACCGGCGCGAGGCCATCAAGGCTGTGTTGCTGGAATAGGCTGTATTCGAGGCGGTGGAAGCCGCTGAAGGCGGGGTCCTGTTCGCGCTGTTCAAAATAATCGGCGCGGGCATTGATCGCGTTATCCAATTCGGCCAGACGCTGAGACGCCGGCGCCAGGCGCTGATACGCCTCGCGCGCCGGTACATACAGCGCCTGGGCCTGGGCCAGGTCGCCGGCGGCGATGGCCTGTTGCAGGACCGTTACGGCCTTGACCAGCGCACCGCCTTGGCTGCTCAGGTACACGCGAAACTCAGACAACGGGCCGATAAAGGCCACCATCGACGGCTTGGCCTTGGCTTGGGCGTCAGACTCTGCCGTGGGCGTGACATGCAAGGTGCCGCGAGGGTTGCTCAGCAGGCCACAGGTAATGGCGTAGTCGCCGGGCAGCAGGTTGGCGTTGATCACTTGGCTCAGGCCTGGGGCGATGTTTTCCCGCTCTTCGACCACCAGCACGCCGTCGAGGATTTCCCACTCCACCGCGCGGTCGGAGCGGTTGATGATGCGAAAGCTGGCATGTCCTGCTGGTACCGTCAGGGCGTTGGGTTCGCAGGCGTGGCCGTGGATGGTCACCGCGATTTCATTGTGGTTGGTCTGGCGCTTGCCGGCGGCCAATTGCGAGGCGTAGTAGAACAGGCCTCCGGCGGCGATCATCACCACCACCGAGCCGGCCACGCCCCAGCGCAGGGCGCGGGACGGCGGGGCCGATTGAGGGGTTGGGTTGGACAAGAGACGGTCCTTACTGGCTGGAAACTGAAGAGGTATTGGCAACGGGCTGGGTAGGGGCCGCGGGCAGGAAGAACATCACCAGGGCCACCACCAGGTAAATCAGATAGGCGCCCAGGGTGCTCACGGTCGGCGCCTCCTGGTAACCGAACATACCGGCCAGTACCGAACCGAGCGGGCTGTCCATGGGCAACGCAGCGCTGAAGTCGAATAGCACGGTCTGCCAGTGATTCCACACGCCGGCTTCATGCAGGGCTTGCACCGAATTGGCGAGAATGCCGGCCGCGACCACCAGGATGAACAGGCCGGTCCAGCGGAAAAACGCACTGAGGTTCAGGCGCATGCTGCCGGAATAAATCAGCAAACCCACAACAATGGCCAGGGCCAGGCCAAGCAGGGCGCCCACCGGAGCGCCCGGACCTTCGCTTTGCTGGAACACGGCCAACAGGAAGAACACCGTCTCCAGCCCTTCGCGGGCCACGGCGAAGAACACCATGGCGATCAAGGCGAACACCTGATGCCTGGAGCCGGCCAGCGCATGATCGAGGGACTCATGCAGCGAGTGTTTAATCGAGCGCGCCACTTTGCGCATCCAGAACACCATGGAACTGAGGATGCCCACGGCCACCAGACCGACGACACCTTCAAACAATTCCTGCTGCTTTTGCGGGAATTCCGCACTGACCAACTCCAGGCCGCCGCCCACCAGCAGCGCCAGCGCTGCCGCCAGGAACACGCCGATCCACACTGCAGGCATCCACTGGCCACGCCCGGTCTGTTGCAGGTAACTGGCGATAATGCCAACGATTAATGCCGCTTCAATGCCTTCGCGCAGCATGATTAAAAAAGGAACGAGCATCGGGCACCCGGGCACAACTAGTTAGGGAGCTAAGTTGTAACATAATGATACTCATTGCTAAACAAGAAATATTGACCTTTGCTGAACGTGGGCTGAACGGTGGTGGCGAAGCGCAACCGCCTTTATGATGCAGACCACCCAGACTGCAGCCGGACAGTTCAACGCCCCATGTCGGAAAAAGACACTATCTCCATCCACCTTGTGCGCGAAGCGCTGTTGCACAGTTGCGCGCCGGGAGCGGCCACCGTTGAGGCATTGAGCAAAGTCGGGATTGACCCGGCGTTGCTTGAGCAGCCCGACGCTCGCGTGGCGGCCACGGCCTATGCACGTCTGTGGCGCTTGCTGGCGCGGCGCAGGGACGATGAGTTTTTTGGCATGGACCCACGCACACTCAAGTCCGGTAGCCTGGCGTTCCTGTGTCGCGCCTCCATGGCGCAACCCAGCCTGGCGGCCGGCCTGGAAACCGGCTTGGGGTTTCTCTCGTTGATGCTTGAGCATCTTCCGGCCCAACTGGTTCGCCAACAGAGTCTGGCGGAGATCGTCCTGCTAGAACCTGGTGAGCCAAAACGCGCTTTTACCTATTTCACCTATTGGATGATCGTCCACGGCGTCGCCTGCTGGCTGGCGGGGCGGCGCATCCCGATCCTCGCCATTGAACTGCGTTGCGCGCAGCCGGACTTCTGTGACGATTACCGGGTGATGTTTTCTGACAACCTGCGCTTTGACCGACCACGCACACGCATGATTTTTTCAGCCGATTGTCTCGACCTGCCGATCAAGCGCAGTCCGGAAGAACTCAAGCGCTTCCTTGCCCGTGCGCCGGCCAACATCCTGGTCAAATACCGCGATCCCGAAAGCCTCGCCACCCGCATCAAGCACGACCTGCGCCAGATGCCGCCCCATACCTGGCCTGAAACCGAGGGCCTTGCGGCCAGCTTGTGCATTTCCGCTTCCACACTGCGCCGCCGCCTGGCAGAGGAGGGGCAGACTTATCAGGGGCTCAAAGACGGTGTACGCAAGGAGCTGGCGATTGTGTGGCTGGCTGAACCGCAGATCAGTTTTGCCGAGATTGCGTCGCGGTTGGGGTTTGCCGATACCAGTTCGTTCTACAAGGCGTTCCGCAAGTGGTCCGGGTCCAATCCGGGGCACTTGCGCAGCCTCATTCTGCGCGACGCGAGTTGAGTCGGCAGCATTTAGCGTAGCGAAAGGTCTGGCTTGTGCCTCGTCTTTTTCCTATGGAGCCAGCGCAGACCTTCTCTCAGTCTGGAAACCCTTATTGAACGCTGGGTCATGGACGTGTTATCAAAAGTTCCTGCAGCAATACCTCTTCTCTCTTCAGCGCGTTTCGGTCCCCCACCTTTTGTTACCCCCCCTGAGGTCTCGTCATCGTGGGTTGCCGGGTCGGATCCCGCGCAACACAGATTCACTCAAGGCGAGGCGGACGCGATTGACCGGCAAGCCTGGTTGACCGTGTTGGAGCGCAGTGTGCTCGAAAAGGCTGACTATGCCTTCGTCGACCTGGCGAACCTGCGGTTTAACCTGGCACCCCGTCCTGGCGCCGTCGACAAAGACACCACCGCGCTGGCGTTTCTGCAACAACGTTTTCCAGGGCTGAGTGGTGAAAACCTGCCGCGAACGGCCGCGCAGGTGCGTAACCTGATCAATTGGCAGCGTCTTGGGCTACCATCGAGCCCTGCCTTGGGCAACTACACCTGGGCATCTGCGCAGGCACCCGAGCCAGGCCACCCAAGCCTGAGCCTTGACGAACGCCAACGCTTGGTCGAGGCGTTAAGAACCTATGTCGGCGACGGCATCCTCACCAGCATGAACGTGACCACGCAAAACATGGATGATCAGATCACTCGGCATCTGAGTAGCCATGCACCGCTCAATCGCTATCGGCAGAACACATTGCTGGCTGCGATTGGGCGTGATCCTGCCGGGTTTTCAAACGACCAGCGCAACCAACTGCTGCTGACTGCCCTGATGTTGAGCATTGACCCCGAGCTGGGGCAGCGTAGAAACCATATCGCAGGTTATGACCTGTACTCACCGGCTAACGCCGGGCGTACACTGGCAGAAGTCAAGGGCGACTTGAAGGCGCATCTGGTGCGCAATGGGCGCGTGCGGCCCGAGGCGGTGGATGCCACTGTGCATATCATGCTGGCCAGTGTCGCTCCAGAGTTTGTGCTGCCAGACACGCCGGATACGTTGCGCATCGGCTCTCCTGCCTGGGTGGTACTCAGGAAAACTGTCGCGTTGCTGGAGGAGTCAGCAGAGGGCTCCAGCCGCACCCTCACCTATGACCAGGTGCTGGAGCGCGCCATCCTCCAGGCCCAGACGCCGGAGCAAGTGGTGTTGTTTCATGCCATCGAAACAGAACCGCTGCTTGATTGGGCAACGATGCACGGGGTCATTGCTCGGCGAGCGGACGATCAGTACACCACCCAAGACCTGCAAGTCGCGGCGACAAAATACAACGACTATATCGAGAGCTCTCATCAGGCCCTTGTAACATTGAGCACCCCGATAAAAGACCGGCGAGCGCGAGCACAGGCTGACCTCGAACGCGTGCTTCCCGGGCACGATCTGAACGAACCGATGCATACCGTGGCGTACCGGTTTCCCCGGTTGCTGTCTAATATGGTGCCCGGGTTACCCTGGTTGCAGCGCAGTCTCGGCTTTAAGGAAAGTCTGGTTGACCTGCACATGAGCGGCAATCTCAAGTACGGTGAGTTTGCCTCGACCAGGCTTGAGGATATGACTGGCGCCACGCTGTTCAAAGATGAATATGACCCCAGGCTGGCCTCCCTGCGGGTGCACTTCACGAGGTTGAAACATTCCGGGCAGTCCCTTGCCGAGGCTGTCAAGGGTGATACCGAGCGTTTTCAAAAGGCCGTCTCCACGGGCCTGAAAGACATTCTCAGCAAAATGCCCTACGCGGACCGGCAGGCACTGGCCACTCAGGAACTGACCTTCTATCGAGTCGAGGCCGAATCCATTAATGGCGCAGGTACTTCCATAACAGATGCCGATGAGCAACTCCAGGCGGTGAGGGGGCGCTATGGCTTCCTGATCGGCGTCGGGCAGGGCAAAGATGCCAAGTGTTATGAGTTTTTTCCCATGAGCGGGACCTATGTCGAACGGCACGACTTCAAGGCGATGTTGGACAAAGGCGAGGCTATCGTCCCGCGGTTGTGGGTGACCCGTATGAAGTCCCACGTGGACGGTCCACGGGCGGGGGCATCCGAGGTACAGATCAGGGCATTGCGCGAAACACTGCCGGCAGCGACCTCTTCACAAACGCTGGCACCGCTTGGTTTTTTTTCGGAGCGGGCCAATGCGATTGCTGACTACGTAGCCCAACGCAATCTGGTGCTGGATCCCGAACAACTCCTCACTACCGCAATGGGGCAAACGGCCTCGGAGCGTTTCCAGGCTCGGGTCAAACGGGTCAGTAAAACACTTGTAAATACATTGATTCCCTTCAAGGCTTGCTACGACGACATTGTCTCCGGGCACGTCAAAAAAGACCTGAGAGCGTTGACAGGGTGCGCCACCGACGTTGCGGTAGCCATTACTGTCGTCGCAGGAGGTGCAGCGGAGGGGGCTGCAGCGTTCGATAAGGCGCAAACCGGCTTTTCCAGGCTGGCGGCGGCTACCCGGGCGGTGGGGACAGTCACCAACGGTTTGCTCAATCCATTCGCCGGCCTCTCTGAACCTCTGCTCAAAGTCGCCAAGTGGGTAGGAAGCCGCCTGTTTCGGCTTGGAGAGAAGTCCCAGAGCGTGGTGCGCGCCGCTTGGAAAGCGCAACTCGAAGAACAGCGGGTCGGGCGCGTTCGGCAAATGCGCCGCGACTCGCTAAAAAGCACAGAAAAGCCGCAGGAAGAGCGCCCGGTGGAGACGCAACCGAACGAAGGCAAGGTCAAGCCAGGGCCGAGAGCCACACGCGCGGAGGTCAAGGAACTCATCGAGCGTTCGCAGCCGCTGATGGTGTCCAAGGTGGACGATGCACTTAAAGCGCTAGCAGACCCTGCGCTGACTGAAGACGTGGACTTTGTGCTCAAGAGCTTCCAGGGCATTAGACCTGATCACGCACGAAAACTGATGACCTCTCGCCTTACACGGCTCAAGACCAACGCTCAAGCGCTGACCACCAGAAACATAAAGTTCATGCGCTCCCGGGACCAACGATGGGTGGCGCAGGTCATCCCGGAAGATTTCAAGGTCGATAAGACGGGGAAATTCATGGAGGTCAACATTGATGGTGCCAAGCGCTATTACCAGCATTTTGGCTCCCACGAAGGCGCTATGAGCAACGCGTTGATTCATGAATTGGACCACCTGCCAGGCCCTGTGAGCCGAGGTACGCTTGATCTCGCCTACCTCACGCGGTTGAGAACAGATGAAGAAAATGCGGCAGGTTTGCTCAACTTGGCCAACGGGCATACCGACCCTGCAGTGTTGGTCCTGCCAGGTGAAGATGCACCAGTCCTTGTGGGCAAGACGGGCGTCAACATGTATGGCTCCCGCGCCGGCAATCTCAACGCGGAGTCCACGATGACCAGTGTTGCCCTGCTGTCTCAGCTCAAGACAGACCCCAACTTGTTCAAGCATAACCGCGCGATAATTGAAGCCGCGCAGGCGGCTTTTGGGGAATTACCGATCACCGATCAGGTACCCATAAGAATCGTCAGCAAACGCTCTGCGCGCGCCCCCGCGCCAGGGTTGATCTACGCGATGGACCAGGGCTCCAGGAAGCTGATCGGAGTTTACCGATTAATGCAGCAGCCTCCCGGTACAGTGCTTCCCGAGCGCCCGCTCACGCATCAGCCGGCACGTGACCAGGCGTTCAAGGCCTATGTGCAAGAGCACTTGGTATTTTAAAAAAGGTTCTTTTTAGAATGGGCCGCCAGGACGGCACCTGACTTGCTTGAAAGTGGCGTTACAGGCGGGATCAGGAAATAACTGACAGCGCCCTTCGCTTGAGTATGACAAACCCTGCCTTATTGTTTTTAGGAAGTGGCTGGCATATCCGAAGCAAAAAATCGTGCACAGTTTTAATGGTGATCCTACGCGGCCGCTACAGAGGCTTTTGGGTAGAGGGGTCACAGTACTTACCTGTGAGGGCGTTGCTATAGCTGAATGAGCACGTGGTGTGATGACCTTCATGCGTTAAGTTTTCAATCCATAATGTGATGGTGAACTTATGAAGCGTTTAATTGCGTTACCCTTTAGTGCGTTGATGGTGGTGTCTGTTCAGGTGTCTGCGCTTTGCTTGAATATTTCAGAAAACTTCACCGGGATAATCGGGCCTGGAGATGATAGTGTCGCCCATGGTCCCTTCACGATAACTGGTGCGAACGGTTGCTCCGACGCAAATATAAATGCCATGGTTTCCGCTGGCGGTGCAGGGAGAAGTCCTCAGATTTATATTGATCAAGAGGTCGGCAGTTCCTGGAAAGCCGTCGCCGGTAACGCGCTTTCAGTCAATACTTCCTGGGTAGGAACCTTAGGTACCTATCGAGTGAGGCTTCACAAACCGGATGGGGGATCAAAGTCCTATTCGGGTACCGTTAGATACGGCCGCTGACCCATAGATAAATAAGGTGTGCCAGAGGTTCTGGCACACTTCGATTTGGGTTTCTGCGTCGGGATCAAGCATGCTCTTCGACTGAAAGATCATTTTTCGAAGAGTTCGAGAAGTACGCCAACGCATTAATAGCGCGATTAGCATCCACCATCCCTTTTATGTATTCAGGAATGCCTTGCGAGCGCCCCACGCTTGGGTTGCTTTTAACAAAGTCAAGGTAATCATCCAGCTTTTCGTTGAATAGGGCGATTGCGTTGAATTTTACCTGTGTGTTTGTTTGTTTTCCGTTGGCATCAAATGCACCATCTCCAAATGTGAATATGCCGAAAGCATTTGCATCAATGATATTGCTCTCGTACAACCGCCTTCCGACTACTTTTAGCTCGTCAGTGCTGATAGATGTCAGGTCATAGCCCTTTAAAAACTGCTTCAGGTCAGCAAGATGCGTTTGCTGCCACATTCGCAGCTCATCAACGGCTTTGGACTCTTCAGTAAAAGTAAATGTGTTCGTCGTTTTCTCTGGATTTTTGATAACAAAAGCATCTGTCTGTTTGGAAAGTGTATTGGGGATTACCAATCTCATATCCATGCTCGTCTCCTTATAGGATGAAAGGTTCACCCTGCTATCGACCCCTTGCGACAGATATTTAACTTGCTTGAATATTTGGGAAGCGTCTTTCAGACAAGTATTACATGTAAGCCAAATTGATTGATCCGCTAATGCCAGGGTAAAAAAAAGCCCCGCGACCGAATGGACCGCAGGGCTAAAAATTGGCTGGATGCGACCAACCAAAGGAGCTCTTTACATCACTTGTTGCTAGCCACCACTGTATCCGGCTGCCAACCACCCCCAAGGGCCTTGTAGATTGCGACGATGCCGCGATACAGGTCGACTTCGGCCTGGGCCTGGGCGTCTTCGGCGGCCAGGCGTTCGCGCTGGGCGTCGAGCAGGACCAGGAAGTCCACGGTGCCTTCGCGGTAGCGGATCGCCGCAAGGTCGGCGGCGGCGCGGCTGGATTCGCTTTGGCGGATCAGCGAGACCAAACGTTGCTGGCGCTTGCCGTAGTCGCTGAAGGCGTTTTCAGACTCTTCCAATGCCAGCAACACTTGCTGTTCATAGGTGGCCAGTGCGCCATCGGCTTCGGCATTCGCGCCACGCAAACGCGCGCGTACGCTGCCCAGGTCAAACGCGGCCCAAGTGATGCTCGGCCCTAGAGACCAGGCATTCGCGGCGGCCGAGCCGATCTGCGAACCACGCCCGGCGGTGAAGCCGAGGAAACCGCTGAGGCTCACCCGTGGGAACAGGTCGGCCTTGGCCACGCCGATACGTGCGGTGGCGGCGGCCAGTTTGCGTTCGGCGCTGAGGATGTCCGGGCGCCGTTGCAGCAGTTGCCCTGGGTCGCCAATCGGCAACGCCTTGGCAATCGCTGGCAAGTCTTTCGGGCTCAGGTCCACGCTCAGCTTGTCGGGGCGCTGGCCGAGGAGGGTGGCGATGCGGTTGCGTTCGCGCACTTGTTCGGCCTGCAGTTGCGGCACGCTGGCTTCCACCGCCGCCAGGCGCGCATCGGCACGTTCCACGTCGAGCTGATCACCGACGCCGGCATCGCGCAGGCTGACGGTGATGGCACGCGACTCCTGCTGGTTCTTCAGGTTGTCCAGGGCAATACGTTCGCGCAGTTGCGCACCGCGCAGTTGGCCGTAGGCATCCACCAGCTCGGCAATCATGGTGACTTGCAGCTGGTACAGGTCGGCTTCGGCCACCTGCTGGTCGGCGTCACTGGCTTCCAGGTTGCGGCGGATACGTCCGAACAAATCCACTTCCCAGGCCATGTCCAGGCCCAGGTCGTAGCGCTCGCTGTTGACGCGTTTGGTGGTCTGGCCGGGAATCTGGCCCTTGCCCACATCGCTGCTGGCGCGGGAGGTGACCACCGGCATGATGTCGTTGGCCGCATCATCACGGATGGCCCGTGCCGCCCGCAGACGGGCGAAGGCCACGCGCAGGTCGCGGTTGCCGCTCAGGGACTGGGTCACCAGTTGGTTGAGGGTCGGGTCGTCGAACTGCTGCCACCAGATGCCTTCGTATTTGGCGTGGTCGTAGCTCTTGGTGTCGGCGGCGGCCGTGATATTGGCCGCCTCCAGTTGCTGGGTCTTGTAGTCCGGGCCTACGGCACAGGCGGCGAGCGCCAGCACCAACAGGCTCGGCAGGAATACTTTCACACTCATTGCTGTGTCTCCAGCTTCAAGGCCTTGGCCGCTTTGCGCGCTTCACTGCGCTCGACATAGCGACGGATCAGTACGTAGAACACTGGTGTCAGCAACAGACCGAAGAAGGTCACACCGATCATCCCGGAGAACACCGCCACACCCATGGCATGGCGCATCTCGGCACCGGCACCGCTGGACAGTACCAGCGGCACCACACCCATGATGAACGCGAACGAGGTCATCAGGATCGGCCGTAGACGCAGGCGGCAGGCTTCCAGTACCGCGGCGAGCGGGTCGAGGCCTTCCTGCTGTTTATCCTTGGCGAACTCGACGATCAGAATCGCGTTCTTGCACGCCAGGCCCACCAGTACGATCAGGCCGATCTGGGTGAAGATGTTGTTGTCGCCGCCCGAGATGATCACCCCGGTAATGGCTGACAGCAGCGTCATCGGTACGATCAGGATCACCGCCAGCGGCAGGCTCCAGCTTTCGTATTGGGCGGCCAGTACCAGGAAGGCCAGCAGCACGCAGAGCGGGAACACGAACAGCGCGGTATTGCCCGAGAGGATTTGCTGATAGGTCAGGTCGGTCCACTCGTAGGTCATGCCGTTGGGCAGTTCATCTTTGAGCAGTTTTTCAATCGCGGCCTGGGCCTGGCCCGAGCTGTAGCCCGGCGCGGCGTTGCCGTTGATTTCTGCGGTGATGAAGCCGTTGTAGTGCATGACGCGGTCCGGGCCCGAGGTGTCGCTGACCTTGATAAAGGTCGCCAGCGGGATCATCTCGCCTTTGTTGTTACGCACTTTCAGTTGGCCAATCTGGTCGGAGTCCTGGCGGAACTGTTGCTCGGCCTGCACGTTGACCTGGTAGGTACGCCCGAAGCGGTTGAAGTCGTTGGCATACAGCGAACCCAGGTAGACCTGCAGCGTGTCGAAGATGTCGCTGATCGCCACGCCGTGGGTCTTGGCCTTTTCGCGGTCGATGGCGGCGTCGACCTGTGGCACGTTCACGGTGTAGCTGGTGAACAGGCCGAACAGTTCAGGCACGCCGTGGCTCTTGGCAATCACGTTCTGCACTTCTTTGTACAGCTCGTCATAGCCGAGGTTGCCACGGTCTTCGATCTGCAGGCGGAACCCGCCGATGGTGCCCAGGCCTTGTACCGGCGGCGGCGGGAAGATCGCCATGTAGGCTTCTTCGATATTGGCGTATTGGCCGTTCAGTGCACCGGCAATCGCACCGGCAGACATGCTTGGGTCTTTGCGCTCATCAAAGGGCTTCAAGGTCACGAACACGATGCCGCTGTTCGGGCTGTTGGTGAACCCGTTGATCGACAGGCCCGGGAAGGCAATTGCGGCTTCCACGCCGGGTTGTTTAAGGGCGATCTCCGACATGCGCTTCATCACGTTTTCGGTGCGGTCCAGGCTCGCAGCGTCGGGCAGTTGGGCGAAGGCCACCAGGTATTGCTTGTCCTGGGCCGGTACGAAACCGGTCGGCGTGTGGGCAAAGCCGAAGAACGTCAGCACCATCAAACCCGCGTAGACGAACAAGGCAATACCGCTGCCGCGAATCACACGGCGCACGGTGCCTACGTAGCCATGGCTGGCCTTTTCGAAAAAGCGGTTGAAGGGACGGAACAGCCATCCCCCGAAGACCTTGTCGAGGAACTTGGAGAAACGGTCCTTCGGCGCGTCGTGACCGCGCAGCAGCACAGCGGCCAGGGCAGGGGACAGGGTCAGGGAGTTGAACGCCGAGATCACGGTTGAGATCGCGATGGTCAAGGCGAACTGCTTGTAGAACTGCCCGGTCAAGCCACTGATAAAGGCGGCTGGAATGAACACCGCACACAGCACCAGCGCCGTGGCGATGATCGGGCCGGTAACCTCGCTCATGGCTTTTTCGGTCGCCGGGAACGGCTCCAGGCCCAGTTCGATATTACGCTCGACGTTCTCCACCACCACGATGGCGTCGTCCACCACGATACCGATGGCCAGCACCAGGCCAAACAATGACAGGGCGTTGAGCGAGAACCCGAACAGGTGCATCACCGCAAAGGTACCGATCAAGGATACCGGCACCGCCACCAATGGAATGATCGAGGCGCGCCAGGTCTGCAGGAACAGAATCACCACCAGCACCACGAGGATCAGTGCTTCAAACAGGGTATGCACCACCGCTTCGATGGAACCGCGCACAAAGATAGTCGGGTCATAGGCGATGCGGTAATCCATGCCCGCCGGGAAGCTCTTTTTCAGCTCGGCCATTTTGCTGCGTACATCGTTGGAGATGTCGATGGCATTGGAGCCTGGACGCTGGAAAATCGGAATCGCAACGGCGGGCTGATTATCGATCAACGAGCGTAGCGCGTATTGGCTGGAGCCCAGTTCGACCCTGGCGATGTCCTTGAGGCGCGTGATTTCACCGTTGGCGCCGGCACGAATCACAATGTTCTCGAACTCTTCCTCGGTGACCAGGCGGCCCTGGGTATTGACCGACAACTGGAAGCTTGTGTCACTCGGCGCAGGCTGGGCGCCCAGGGCACCGGCTGCCACCTGGCGGTTCTGCTCGCGGATCGCCGTAACCACATCGGTGGCGGTCAGGTTGCGTGAGGCGGTCTTGTTCGGGTCCAGCCACACGCGCAGGGAGTAGTCGCCCATGCCGAACAACTGCACGTCACCGACGCCGCCCAGGCGGGCCAGTTCGTCCTTGATATTGAGGATCGCGTAGTTGGACAGGTACAACATGTCATAACGCTGATCCGGGGAGGTCAAGTGCACCACCATGGTCAGGTCGGGGGAGGCCTTGTCCACGGTAATACCGATGCGCGTCACTTCCTCCGGCAGCTTGGGCTGGGTGCGCGTCACACGGTTTTGCACCTGCACCTGCGCGTTGTCCAGGTCGGTGCCCAGGGCGAAGGTGATGGTCAGGGTCAGCTTGCCGTCGGCGGTCGACTGCGAGGACATGTACAGCATGTTCTCGACACCAGTGATGGCTTGCTCCAACGGCGCGGCCACGGTTTCACCGATGACTTTGGGGTTGGCACCCGGGAAGTTGGCGCGCACTACCACGGTCGGCGGCACCACCTCCGGGTATTCGCTGATCGGCAGTTGGAACAGCGAGATTGCGCCGGCGATCAGGATCAACAGCGACAGCACCGCTGCGAAGATCGGCCGTGAAATGAAGAACTTGGAAAAATTCATCTTGAGTCGTATCCCTTAACCGCGTGGAGTCGCGACGCTTGCGAGCTTGGGCGCGGGTTTTTCCGGCGCCACTTGCTCCAGGTTGCTGGCTTCAAGCGCTTGTCGTTGTTGGGCCAAGGCGGCGAGGGTTTCCTTGCTGGCCATCGGGATGGTTTCCGGTGCGACCGGCGAGCCTGGGCGTACACGCTGCAGGCCCTTGACGATCACGGTGTCGTCCTTGGTCAGGCCGCTGCGCACGATGCGCAAACCTTCGATTTTCGGCCCCAGTTCCACCGCGCGATAAGCCGGCTTGTCGCCGTCCATCACCAGCACGAATTTCTTGCCCAGGTCAGTGCCGACGGCTTCGTCGTTGATCAACACCGCCGAATAGGTGCCGCTGCCGACCAGTTTCAAGCGCGCATACAGGCCAGGGGTGTATTCGCCCTTGCTGTTGTCGAACACCGCACGGCCACGGATCGTGCCGGTAGCCGGGTTGACCTGGTTGTCGACGAAGTTCATCTGGCCCAGGTGCGGGTTGCCGGTTTCGTTGGACAGGCCCAGGTACACAGGGGTGGTTGCGCCACGCCGGCCTTCACGGGCCAGTTCGGTGTACTTGAGGAACACGCGCTCATCGGCATCGAAGTAGGCATAGACCTTGTCGGTGGAGACCACACTGGTGAGCGCAGTGGTATCGGCGGTTACCAGGTTGCCGGCGGTGATTTCGGCACGGCTGACGCGGCCACTGATGGGCGAGGTCACGCGGGTAAAGCTCAGGTTCAGCTTGGCCAGGTCCAACTGCGCCTGGATCCCGGCCATCGCGGCACGGGCTTCCTGGGCGGCGGTGGTGCGCGAGTCGGCCAGTTCGGCGGAGATCGCATTGCTCTGGCGCAGGCGTTCGCCGCGTTGGGCTTCGTTTTCGCTGCGGGTGGCGGCGGCTTTGGTCTGAGCCAGTTGGGCCTCCAGGCGGCGTACTTCGGCCTGGAACGGGCGCGGGTCGATCTGGAACAGCAGGTCGCCTTTCTTGACCAAAGCGCCTTCAGTAAAAGCGACTTGGTCAATCTGGCCGGACACCCGAGGACGAATCTGCACGGTTTCAGGCGCTTCAAGGCGCCCGGTGAACTCGTCCCACTCGTTGACCGGTTGTTCCAGCACCTTCGCCACGCTGACTTTGGCAGGAGGCATGGCGGCCGCTTGTTCCGGGGACTTGCCGCACGCGCTCATCACCACCACGGCCAATATCGCCAGAGGGAAGCGCAAATGTTTGAGTGACTGTTCCATGAGGTGCATCCGCCAATGTATTTGAGATGGGCGGATCATGCGCGGGGAGGTGCTATGTCACGAATCGAATGAAGCAAAGGTAACTATCATTCGGAATGATATAAGCGCGGAGTCAGCCCTCTAGCATGGGGGGGTTGTTAGGGAGCTATCAATGTGATTGATGACAAAAGACTGTTGCTGAGGGTGCAAGGAACTTTCCCAGCAATCGGTGGGAGCATCACGGCGCCTCAAACGCGTCGCCCAGAAAGTCGATCAAGGACCGCACCGACGGCATCAGCCCACGCCTGGAGGGGAACACGGCGGTGATCACGCCTTCAGCGGGTTGCCATTCAGGCAATACGGCAATCAAGCGGCCATCGGCCAGTTCGTCTTTCACGACTACCTGCGGCAGGTTGGCGATGCCCACGCCCGCCAGTGCTGCGTTTTTCAGGGTCGACATATCATCACTGACCAGGCGTGGCGTGTGCGCGACCTGGGCCGTCGCGCCGTCCGGCCCGGTCAGGTCCCACAGGTACGCAAGCAACGGGTTGCCCCAATGGATCGTCGCCAGCCCGGCAAGGTCAGCCGGTAGCGAGGGCAGGGGAGCGTCCTGCAGAAAAGTCGCGCTCGCCACCAGTACCTGAGGACTTTTAGCCAGTACCTTCATGACCAGCTCACTGCTTTCCAGCGGCGGGAAACACAGGTTCAAGGCCATGTCATAGCCTTCGCTGATGATGTCGACCTTGCGGTTGAAGCTTTTCACGTTCAGTTCGACGCTGGCGCATTGCGCCATGAATTGGGCGAGCATCGGCGCCACCCAGTAGTTGAGCAGCGCAGTGGTGCAACTCAAGCGGATCACGCCCCGCGGCTCTGATTTGTTGAAGGCAATCACATCTTCGGCCGACTCGGCTTCGGCAATCATCGCCACGCAATGGCGGTAATAGGCCTGGCCGATATCGGTGACCTGGAACTGGCGCGTCGAACGCTGTATCAGCCGCGCCCCCAGCCTGGCTTCAAGCTGGCTGACTCTGCGGCTCAAGGTCGATTTGGGCAGGTTCAGCGCACGGCCCGCCGCCGCAAAGCCGCCGTGCTCGACCACCTTGGCGTAGAGGAAGAGTTCGTTGAGGTCGAACATGGGCAGTGTTCCATTTTTGAGATGGCCAAGATTAATTCAACTTAGCCAGTATCGACAGCCATGTACACTCCGTTCAAATCGACGCAGTCACCGAGGGCACCACATGATCGACCGTTTGCGCTGGGCAACCCATCGTCTCACCAAGCGATTGTGGTTCAGAGCCTCCTTGTTCTCGCTTCTAGGGGTCGCTACGGCACTGCTTGCCGTTGTGTTCAAAGACTTCGTTCCCGAGTCCCTGCCCACGCGCATCGGTGCAGATGCGGTGGACAAGATTCTGGGCATCATTGCGTCCAGCATGCTGGCCGTCACGACCTTTTCGTTGAGCACGATGGTCACCGCGTACGGTGCCGCAAGTAGTGGTGTGACCCCGCGAGCCACCACTTTGGTGATGGAAGACACTACGACACAAAACGCCCTCGCTACGTTTATTGGCTCATTTCTTTTCAGCCTGGTAGGCATCATTGCCCTGAGCACCGGCGCCTACGGCGCGCAGGGTCGCGTGCTGCTGTTCGCGGTGACCATCGCCGTGGTTGTACTGGTGGTCTACACCCTGCTGCGGTGGATCGACCATTTGTCCAAGCTCGGCAGGGTAGGAGAAACCATCGACCGCGTCGAAAAAGCGGCCATGGCGGCCATCAGCCAACGCGCCCAATGGCCCTGCCTCGGCGCTGCAGCCTACCCGACCGATCACGCTCTGGCCCCCGGCGCAATGACCATCGAAAGTGAGCAGACGGGCTATGTGCAGCATATCGACGTGTTGGCCTTGGGCGCTATCGCGCAGCATGACTGCACGCATATTTACCTGGAGGTGGTGCCGGGAACCTTCGTGCACGAAGGCATGCCACTGTTGCACGTGGTCAGCCTGGGCACCAGGCAAGACGATGGCACACAGGCCACCAGGGAAAAGATCCTGTCTACGCTGACCATCGGTAACCGTCGCACGTTCGAACACGATCCCCGTTTCGGGCTCTGCGTCCTCTCTGAAATCGCTTCGCGCGCGTTGTCACCTGCCGTCAACGATCCAGGTACCGCTATTGATGTAATTGGCCGGGGAGTGAGAACGTTGACATGCTGGGGTAAGCCCGGCGGGTCTGGCCGGCAGACAGATCAGCAGTGTGAGCAGGTATTTGTTCGAGGGCTGAACGTCGATGATCTGTTTGAGGATTTCTTCGCCCCGATCAGCAGAGACGGTGCAGGTGTGTTCGAAGTGGATGCTCGCCTGTTGAAAGCCCTTATCAGCCTTGCCGAAATAAACCCTGTTCTGTTCAAAACGGCGTGCCTTAGGCAGGCGGACCAACTCGTCACACGCGCGCATGCAACACTGACACTGCAGCATGAGAAGGAGCGACTAAGCGCCTTGGCCAAGGCGATAGGCGTGTAGGAGGCTACTGGGCCTGCGCAGCGGCACTCAAGGTAGGGAATTAATGGCCTTTATGACCGCATCGGCGATGGTCTTTGTAATAAGCCGACGCTGACAGTTATCAATCGTCGGGCTCAGCCATGTGGGCAGGCTGTTCAGTACGGGCAAAATCGCCGTGAGCGCTCCCTCACGCAACGGCCCGCCGGGCTGATGGCCCTGCTGGCCGATCACCTTCATGAGTTGCGACTCATAGGCTCGCCTCAATCGCTCAACGCTCGCCTGCATCGGAGCGCCCAGGCAATTGGCGTCCATGACCGCTAACTTGAAGTGCCCGGTCATCTGTTCATGCAATTGAAGATGGCCTTCGATCAGTGTTGTCAGACGTTGTGCCGGCGTCAATCTACGGGTGTTGATCCGGTCGACGTGCGACAAGAGCGCCTGATACAGCTCTATCAGCCACTCATACAACATGGCTTCCTTGCTCTCTACATGGTGATAAATTGCTCCCGGGCTGATGCCAACATGCGCTGCCAATTCGCGCATGCTGACCTGGCTGAAACTACGCTCCTTGAACAGCTCCAGGGCTCTGCGCTGAAACTCCGAGCGGCTGAGCGCGAGAGCCGTCCTCATGTGTCGAGTGCCTGCTGCTTGGCAATTTCCTGGTTGCGCAGTATGAACCGCTGCAACTTACCACTGGGGGTCTTGGGCAGTTGCTCGACGAACTCGATTTCCCGTGGGTACGCATGCGCAGCCAGGCGCTGTCGGACATGCAGGCGCAAGACTTCTGCCAACTCGACACTGGGCAGGTACTCACGATTGAGCACGACAAACGCCTTGATCAGTTCGGTGCGTTGCGGGTCGGGCTTGCCGATCACCGCGGTTTCGACGACTGCCGGATGTTCGACGAGCGCGCTCTCCACATCGAAAGGCCCCACGCGGTAGCCGGACGTGGTGATCACATCGTCGTTACGGCCGACAAAGCTGATACTGGCGTCCTCATTGAGCTCCACGATATCGCCGCTCAAGTAATAACGGCCCACAAACGCCTTGGTGGGCATGTGAAGGTAGCCATTGAACCAGCACAGGGGCGAGCGCTCGCGATCCACCGCCAGTACGCCCGGCTGGCCTGTCGGCAACTCCCTTTGCGCATCGTCCAGCACGACAATCCGGTACCCCGGCACCGCATAACCGGCAGAACCCTCGCGGACCCGATGGCGTAACCCATGGTGATTGCACAGCACCATGCCGATTTCGGTTTGGCCGTAATGATCGTGAATGACCACGCCGAGCTGTTCGGCGAACCAACGGATGACTTGTGGGTTGAGCGGTTCGCCGGCGCTGCTGACGACACGCAGTTGGCCACGTACGGCGTCGGCGAACTCGGCCCCGGCGTCAATCAGCAGGCGAAAGGCCGTAGGCGAGCCGGCCAGGTTGCTGATCCCGTACTTGGCGATAATCCGGCTGGTGCTTTGCGTGGTGAAAGGGCCGTCATGGAACAGCGTGGCCCGGCCGCACGCCAGTGGCCCGGTCACTGCGTAATACAAGCCATAGGCCCAGCCGGGGTCGGCGAGGTTCCAGAAACGGTCGTCTTCGCGCAGGTCGATTGAATCGCGCATATAACTTTTGAAGGCAAGGATGGCGCTCAAAGGCACCTCCAGCGGCTTGGCCGGCCCTGTGGTGCCCGAGGTGCACATCAGCAGGAACGGCGCACGGGCGTCCAGCAGCTCAGGTGTGCAGTCGGGTTGTTGATGTTCCAGCACATCCCAAAACGCGTAGTCGCTGGGACGCCGTGAGGTGGCGTCGGTCACGATGACGTGGGGGCAGTCGAAGAGCTCGTCCAGCTTGGGACGATTGTGGGCGTCGGTCACGATCCAGCGCGCGTTGGAACAGTCCAGTCGCTGTTCAATGGCCTTGGGGCCGAACGCGGTAAAGAGTGGTTGGTAGACCGCCCCGATGCGCCAGGTTCCCAAGATGGCAATCACCAGTTCAACCGTGCGTGGCATCAGGCCGGCAACCCGATCCCCCGGCTGCACGCCATGGGCTCGCAGGAAGTTGCCGAAGCGCGCCGCGTGCGCCTGCAGTTCGCTGAAGGTGTGCTGCGTGGCGTGGCCATCGCGCGTTTCACAATACAACGCCACGCCATTGCCATGGGCATGCCGGTCGCAGCATTCAATGCAGGCATTCAAGGCGCCGGGTTCGCCGTGCAAGTCCCGGGCAGCCAGCTGTAGATAATCGAAGGATGAGACTGCTGAGTCGTAATCGCGCATAACGTACCTGATTATTATTGTTGGAATATGTGCTTTGCCCACGCAGGCTGCGCGGCCACCTCTACCTCGGTCAAATGGGGTCAGCCTGCAAGGACGGCGTCGGCGCCGATAAGGCCAGGGAGTCAAAGGTTGTCGCCCCCGGCAGGGCTTGCCAGGCCGAGGGGCCAGCGGCGATTTCCTGAGCGCTCAGCAGGCAATTGTCGAGTGCGCGCTGCAGTGCCTGGGTGTCCAGGCTCTGGCCGATAAAGACCAGCTCTTGCCGGCAATCGCCGACAATGCTGTCCCACTTGGCCATGATGTTCTGCAACCGATATTCATCCAGCGGCCATTGCGCCTGCTCGATGAAGTTCCACCAGTGCGCGACGTAGTCCCACTGGAATTGCCTGCCGCTTTGCACCAGCAGGCCGGTTTCCAAGTGCCTGCTGGCGAGCCAGAAGTAACCTTTGCTGCGCAACAGTCGCCCGTTTCGCCAGGGCTGCTGGAGAAAATCGAGTAATCGCTGTGGGTGAAAAGGGGCACGCTCGCGGTACACCCAGGAGGTCACGCCATAGGTGTCCGATTCAGAGGCCGGTGCGTCGTCGGCCTGCATTTTTTTCATCCAGCCGGGCGAGGCCACAAGGCTGGGCAAATCAAACAGGTGAGTACCGAGGATGGCGGATAACTCCACGTTACCCTGAGTCATCGGTATGATCCGCGCGCTCGGGTTAAGGCCGGCGAGGATCGCGTGCACGGCCTTGTAGCCGGGCTCGTCGATCAGGTCCAGTTTGTTGACGAGAATGACATTGGCGTATTCCACTTGCTCGATCAGCAGGTCGGTCAGGTGGCGCGTGGGTGCGTCGTCGCGGTCCACAATGTCCGGCGATTCGAGCAATGCCTCAAAGCGACTGCCATCGACCACCGTCACCAACGTATCGAGCCGCGCCAGTTCGCTTAGGCTGAAGCCCTGCGCGTCGAGGAAGGCGAACGTCTCGGCAACCGGCATCGGCTCGGAAATCCCCGTGGACTCGATCAACAAGTAGTCGAAACGTTGCTGGCGTGCCAGGGCGCTGATCTGCTCGAGCAAATCGGCGCGCAGCGTGCAGCAGATGCAGCCATTGCTCATCTCGATCAACTCATCGCGGCCCCGGTGCAGCGCTACGTCGCGCCGCACCTGCTCGGCATCGATGTTGACCTCGCTCATATCATTGACGATGACCGCAACGCGCAGGCCGTCGCGATTGCGCAGGATATGGTTGAGGAGGGTGGTTTTGCCGGCGCCGAGGAAGCCGGAAAGCACCGTCACCGGCAGTCGGCCTGCCAAGGCACCGTCCATCATGCGTTCACCGTGCCATCGGCGTGGTCCAGGTAGCTTTCGAACAGGTCGACCACCACGAACCCCTCATCTGCTGCATCGCCCCAGAGATCTTTCACGCGAAACTCGACGTGGTAGGTCGGCTGATGCGCCGCGCTCAGATCACCGTGGCCGATAGCGTCAGGGAAGGGCCACTTTTGCGCGGTGCGGTGCACAACCACGCCTTCTTTGCCGCGCACGTAGGCCGGCATGCGGGTATGCCCGGCCACATACTCGTTGCGCACCACCACCCGGTCGCCCACTTCAAAGGGCGGGCGGCCGCTGATCGCCGGGCGCCCGCTGGCATGCGCGGGGTTCGCCAGCTTGAAGTGCGAACCCAGGGCCTGGTCGAGTTCCGCCTGGGTGATCACACCGGTTTCGACCAACAGGGTGGCGGTCGCGATGACATAGCGTTCGTAGTATTGGGTGCCGACATGTTGGCGCACGTCGAGGCGCTCCACGGCATGGCGAACTTCGTCCACGCTGAACTTTTTCAAGTGATCGGCACCGACAAACATCAGGCTGTAGGCCAGGTGTTCCCAGTCCTGCTTGAACACGGGTTGGTAGCTCAGGCTGTTGATGGTGTGAGGGATTTTGCCAAAGCCTTGAAACCCACCGAGATCGTGAAAGCCATCCATTGTGAATACCTCTGAAAAATGCAAAAAACAAAGGGCACCGTTTACGCCACGTAAGGCAGCGCCACGCCGATAAGAACATCCTTGGTGATCAGTTTTCGCAGGGCCTCTTCATCCATGGATTCGCTGCCCTTGGGCCGTAAAGGCAGCACCAGATAGCGGGTTTCGGCGCTGGTGTCCCACACCTTGACGATGACGTCGGCCGGCAGCTCGGTGCCCAGCTCCCGCAGGACGGTGCGCCCTTCGCGCACCAGTCGGGCGCGGAACTCGAAGCCCTTGTACCACTCCGGCGGCAAACCCAGGACAGGCCAGTTGGTGCAGGAGCACAGGCTGCACACAATCACGTTTTTCACGCTGGGCGTGTCTGGCAGCGCAACAATGTATTCACCCTGCGGGCCGGTATAGCCAAATTGGGCGCACGCCGCGGTGCCGTCTTTGAGCAGCAGTTCGTGAAACTGCGGGTCCACCCAGGCTCTGGCGACCACTTGAGCCCCGTTCTCCGGGCTCCACTGGTGTGCCATCAGCTGTGTCATGTGGTCGATGTAACCGTCGGGGATCAGATCCTTCTGTTTGAGCACTTGCAGTAGCGCTTGCGCGCGTTCTCCCGGTGTTGATGTGGTTGCTTCATGTGCGCTCATAAGTTGACTCCTCATCGTTGAGCTTCTGGGCAGCGCCTGGCGGCTTGTTCTTTTTGCGCTGCCCGGGTTTACCGGCTAACAGTTTTTCCAGTCAACCGACGCCTCGAACGCTGCGCCAGCCTGGTAAATCGTGCCTTCGGCATAGTGCTTGCTGACCAGCATCATCCCGACAGGTAAACCGTCTACCAGACCACAGGGAATCGACATGGCCGGATGCCCGGTGATGTCCTGGGCAGAGGCATTGCCGATCATTTCCAGTGCACGGGCCACGTACTCGGTAATCGAGCAACCCGGCTGCGGGTGGGGTTGGGCGATGATCGGGACGGTGGGCATCACCAGCAGGTCATACCGCGCCAACGCGGCGTCATACCCGGCACGTGCCACGCGCCTGAGGTTTTGTGCCTTGGCGTAGAAACGTCCGTTGTAGCGTTCCAAACCGTATTGCCCGACGAACATGCACAGCTTGAGAGAGGCGGACAGGTCATTGGCCTGATCGCGCCATCCGGCTTGCTGGTCCAGCAACCCGAGGTCATACAGCCCTTGCCAGTTAAAACCGGCCCCATTGCCGTGCATCATCTGCATCATCAAGCCTTCACAGCCGATGGGGTGCCATAGCGAACCGGCAATGCTGTGCTCAGGCACTGACACCTCCTCGACCTGCGCGCCCAGCCGCGAAAACGCTGCAATGGCTTGACGTACGCAAGAGGCCACACGTGGGTCCTGGTTGGCCAGTTCAAAACCTTCGCGCAGGATGCCGATCCTCAGCCCGCTGACACCGCGTTCCAGGTAATCGCTGTAAGCGTCGACCTGCGGCGCGGCTTGTCGCGGATCGAGCCCATCGGCGCCGGCCATGACTTCCAGCATCAAGGCGTTGTCGCGCACGTTTGCGGTAATGGGGCCGGCGTGATCGATAGTCGCTTCGATGGCCATGATGCCGGTGTAGGGCACCAGTCCGTGGGTCGGCTTCATGCCGTAAGTGCCGCAGAAGGCGGAAGGGATGCGGATTGACCCGCCCTGGTCACCGCCGACTGCCAGGTCGACCTCGCCGGCGGCAACCAGTGCTGCGCTGCCGGAAGACGAGCCTCCCGAGGCAAAGCCCTGGCGAAAGGGGTTGTGCACCGGTGCAGGATCGGAGGTGTGGCTGCCGCCGGACAGGCAGTAGTGTTCGCACGTTGCCTTGCCGAGGATGGTCGCGCCGGCATCCAGCAAGCGCGTGACAACCGTGGCATCGAAGGCGGGAACGAAGCCTTCAAGCGGCTTGGCACCATTCATCATGGGGACACCAGCCAGTGAAATATTGTCCTTGAGGGCGACCGTTTTACCCGCCAGCTTGCCTTCGCGCGCACCGTTGACTTCGGTGCGGAAGTACCAGGCGTTGAGTGGGTTGTGTGCGGCCGAGGGACGATAGCCCGAGCTGCGTTCATAACGGACCGGCGGGATGAAGTCCGGCAGCTCGTCAACCAGGTCATATGCGTCGAAGCTTGCCTGCATAAGCGCCAGGTATTCATCGGCTTGCTTTGCACTGAGTTGCATGTGCAGGCTGCTCGAAATATCCAATAGCTGTTCAAGGGTGGGGCGAGCGATTGCCATGGTTGGGCTGTCCTTATCGTAAGTGGCCGAAGAGCACTGCGTGCTCAATATCAGCGAGCCTGGGGCTCAAGATAGTCCGCGCATCCAGCCGGCGGCTTGGTTGAGAAAGACATCGACTTGGTTGAGCCGGACACCCAGGCGCCAAGGGCGCGCGGTCGCAGTTTCTGGCGTTAAAAAATGTGCGCGTAGCGCAGGTTCATGCGGAAGTCTTCGCGGGTGCCGTTGTCCACCGAGAGGTCTTTGCCCAATTGCAGTTGCACTTGGTCGGTGGGGCTGACGAACTTGGTGGCCGTGAGACGCAAGTTGGTGGTGCCTAGTTCGTTGTCCTGATTGACATGCTCGACGTTTGTCTCGCCACCCCAGGTACGCCCCAAGCCAATACCAAAGGTGGTGGTGGCGTCCGGCATGTAACGCCCCATGATCTGCGCTGCGTAGGACACGTCCTGCTTCATGCGGTCGGCATTTGCACCGTAATCCGTATTGTCGCCATACCAGGTCGCGCCGCCGACCAGGTCCATCGCCCATTTCTCTGTGAAGTGCTTGACGTAGGCGCTCTGCAGTTCGAATTTCCAGCGGTTCTCCCCTAGGTTAAGCGCGTCGTCCTTGTCATACGTCCCCGAAGGCACATACACATAGGGGGCGATACTGAGGGTGTCGCGGGCTTCGTTGAACCGCCATTTCACCGGCGCGGTGAGGATCAAGTCGCCCACGCCTCGAGTACTGCCCAGTGCTGAGGCGTCACCTGCGCCGGAGACGTGCCCGAAAGGCAAGAGGAATTGCGGGTCGATAGTGACTGTGTCGCTGAGCGCATACACATGGAGCAGACGCAGGATGCCAACGTCGGAGGTCACCCTGAAGTCAGAGCTGACCTTGTGTCCGTTGGCGTAAGCCGAGTCCGTAGTGGCGTGCTGATAATAAATCGCACCGATAGTGGCGCCGACCGGATATTGCTCGTAATCGCCAGGCGCGACTTCACCCGCGTTGGCGTGGAGGGCGGGCAACAGGGTTGAGAGAGTCAGCAGGTGGATCTTGTTCATTGTTTATTCCTCGCACAGGGGACCGGGCCACCCGTGAAGGGTGGCAGGCGGTAGAAGCCGGGTTGTTAAACGCCGCGGGCGCTCAGGCTGTGGGCGGCAAGGCGTCGCGCAACATGCCGGTTTGCGAGTGACAGTTGATGTACTCGAAGACCTGGCTCTTGGCGTCGGACACGGACACCTCGTGGTACAGCCTCAACTTCTTCAAACCCGCGGCCACGCGAAAGAACGTCACGAAAATACGCAGGTGGGTAGGGTGGGATTCAGCCCAGCGTTCGAGTTTCTCCACCGAGCGCCAGTGACCGATGTTGTAGCTCAGGTCGAGAACGTTGCCGTCCAGGTCAATATTGCGCACGAACCTGTTGCTGTAGCAGCCCAGCGGCTGACCGTTGTCACGCAGGAAGTCCATGCCGTCCTGCAACGTCGGTAAAATTTCGTCGAGGTAGAGGGAGCGCTCGTCTGCCTCGGCATCCGCCCAGTCCTGGCCTGAACGAATCAGTGTGAGGTTGTCGTGCCCCAGCACCACGACGCGTCCGCCCTTGGCGGGGTCGCCCGCGACCACTTGCAGCTCGCTCGTGGGCTTCATCCAGTCGGTCTGGGAGATCGGGAAACGGTCGCGCATCGAGCCCCAATAGCCGTGCTCTTCGATCTCGCCACTGGTGGCATCCATGACTGCGCCGACACCGGGCAGGTTTTCCTGGAAGGCGTATAGCGTCTCGAACTGCTCGGCGCGTGGCGCGGCGATTTCGCGGAAGTAACCCAGGCCTTCACCCAGGCGATCCGGTGAACTCCACCAGTCATTCACCTGGGGTGAGCGCAACCAGCGGCAATGGGCGGCAGGGTCTTTCCAGTACCCGACCACAATCAGATTATCAAAGCCGCTGCTGTCGGTGTGCTGGGTCAAATCGTAGTTCTGCGGGCCCTCTGCCAGGCTGAAACTGCCGACGATGTGGCGCATAGCCTGCAAGGCCGCCTCGCGCTGGGCATCTCCTTGATATTGCACGCCCAGATAAGCCATCACCACTTGTTGCAGTTGCTCATCGGCGCGCGCCACCCACATCGGGAACGGCGGTTGATACTCTTCGGGTACACGGCGGGACAGGGTGCGTGGGCATTTCAGATGTGTGTCGATTGCAGATTCCATCTTGAGCTCCTCGTTATCTTCGTTCAGGCCTACGGGTGGGCGTCATCGCGTCGGCGGCAGGGGGCGCTTGGCGACCTGCCGTCGGTGCAGTAGCTGCATGGCCCCCCATTCAATCAACCAATAAGCCGACTCCTCAGGCGCGAGGTCGCGCCGTTGCAGAAGCCAGGAGGAATCAGCCAGTCGTGGTGCAGAGTGTCGATGCATGGCGTGCCTCATCAGCGGGGTATGAGCTGCTGCGAGGTGGAAATTAGGCCGGCAGAGAAGGCCGCGCTTTGTTAGGCGAGACAACCGCTTGGTTGGCAAAGACAGTCCTGCTACGGAGGTTCACCTGTGGTCTGCGCTGGTGCACACGGGCTGATGGCGTGATGTGATGTGCCCTTAAACGGGCATAGGCGCGAGACCTGTGGCGAGGGAGCTTGCTCCCGTGACGGCCTGACAGCCGCCTCCCTCTATCTGACACCCGTCGGTGCAAATGTGGAAGCTGGCTTGCCACTGCATTTGGCGTGTTAATTGCTTCGATGGCTGACAATCGGCCGCACGTTACAACTTCTCGAGCGCCTATTGCATCGTTGTCGAGGTCAGCGTCATGAACCCGAACACTCAGTATTCGACCCTTGCCGTCCCTGCAACACGTCGGTTTGATTATTGGAAAGAAGTGGTCTGTCGTCATTGCTTGGCGGCCGATAGCAAACCCTTGTCCCAGAGCCGCTTTGATGGCTCGCTCACCCTTAATACAGTCGGCGCGCTGGACATCTGTACGCTGTCTTCGCCGCTGCATTACTGGGAGCGTTCCGAGCAGCACCTGCGCAGCGGTCCGGCCGAAGATTTATGGTTGGGTTTCGCTCGAAAGGGCCATGGGCAAATCGAACAAGGCTCAAGAAAAGCCAACCTGGCGACGGGCAACTTGTTTCTTTATGACGCAACCCAGGCGTTTCGCTTCAGCCTGGGTGGTACCGAAAACCACTTGATCCGTATTCCCAGAGCGTTGCTCACCGAACGCCTGCCGCGTATTGCCGAGTACACCGCGATGGTCCTCGACGACCGGCGCCCAGGCGTCGTGCCCTTGCGTGAAATGCTGCACCAGGCCGCGAGCACGCCTGCGTCGCTGCAGGATGAGCGCATCTCGAATCGTTACTCAAGTGCTGTGCTTGATCTGCTTGTAATCAGCCTGGAACTCCAGGACCTGAAAACCAGCCATCAGGAAATGGACCTCTACGGCCGCATCATGCAGTACATCCAACGCCACCTGACCGAGCCGGAGCTGTCGATTGAAGCCATCGCCAAAGCCCACAATGTGTCCACCCGCACCGTTACACGGGCCTTCGCACGCTACCAGAAAACCCCCGTTGCAGAGATCTGGAAAGAGCGCTTGAATGCCAGCCGAGAAGCAATCGAGCGTGGCCAGGTACGCAGTGTGTCCGAAGCGGCGCTGGACTTTGGGTTTTCTGATTTCTCGCATTTCAGCCATGCCTTTCGCAAGGCGTTTGGCGTGGCACCGAATACGCTTTTACGCCGCGATTGAATTGCAAGAAGGAGCGCTTGTGCCGGGTAGCGAGCCTCTGAAAAGCCAGGAATGAAAGAGGCTATCCGGATCCCCGCAAAGCATTTTGATTGGGCTCCAGGACAATGTTTTCAGGTCGATAACGCTTTTGTTTGCCCTCATTCGCATCGAGTGTGCGATTGATCGCCAATGGCGATTTCCGAAGGACTCCAGTCTGGCAGGCGCTGGTACTCAGTGTTTTTCTCTCGCAGGGATCGTTTTTGTGGTTTGGCCGAGATTCTTGATCTTATCGGTCAGCATCATTCGTTCAGTGCAGCACCGAGTGCAGCCAGCGCTACGGCATTGCGATTCGATATAGCGGGACGAGGTTGCTTCGGCGTGATCGCCACCGTGAGCGCCCCTTCTACGGCAGCTGTAACCGCGTGCGCCTGAGTGCCAGTGGGTGGTTGCACGGGTGTCTTTCCTCCAGCAAAAGCCACTATTTGGGCGATAACCTCTGCTCAAAGGCTGGCATAATGCCTTGCTTTTACCGCAAGGACGCACGGACGCCATGTTAAAACCAGCCTACCTTCTTTTGTTTTTCTTCACCCTCGCGGGCTGTCAAAGCCTGCTTCGACCTGCTGATTACGATTCCCTCCACGTTGGCTTTCGCTGCATGGGCCTTGCTGGTATAGAGCCCTTCAACCGAGACAACTTGCGTTATATCGAACGCTTCGCCGGTTACGGCAACGCCACCTGCATGGCCATGCTGGGCAAGCTGTATCAGGAAGGCGGGCACGGCGTCGATCAGGATTTTCGCAAGGCCCGTGCCTTGTTCGTAGAGTCCGCCAAGATTAAACCGGCCACCAATGTGCTGCTGGGTCAGATGGCCGAACGCGGCGAGGGTGAACCCGTGGACTATGCCAAGGCGCGCCAGTTCTATCGCCTGTCTGGCAACAATGCCGTGCTGGCGCTGGGGCGTTTAATGGAGGAAGGCAAGGGTGGCCCGCAGGATTTGCCGGGCGCCTTGGCACTCTATCTTGACGCAATCCGTTACTGTGGCGACGAAGAGTGGCAAGCCATGAATCGTCTGCGTCTGGCAGGACAACCGCTGACTGAAGACCAAATAAAACGTTATCAGCAAATCTGGCTGACGAGTTTTCTCAAGCTGCAGACTCGGCGGCTGGCTGTCCGGGAAGTGTTTGAAGCGGTCAATGCCACGGGCGAGAAGAAGAGCGTGCGGCTGTCCTATCGCTTCACGTCAGACAGCGGTACGCCGAAAGTAACGATGCTCACAGGTTCGGGCGACGCGAATGTCGACGCATGGGTCATGAAGGCCGCGTCGCAAATCACAATGGGTAACGCCGCGCCGCTGACCGACAGTTCGGGCGTGCGGGAGATCGTGGCGCCGCTGGTCTTCGTGCCTCAAGACACCCAGCGCATGATGGGGTTGTGCGGGAGAAAGCCCTGCGGTTGACGGGTTTCTCGCGATTTGTAGCGCTCATGAATATCTGCACGCTGAGAGTCCAATATGGAGAAGGCCAGGATGCGGTCAACTGCTTCCAAGAGGTCTCGGTGCACCGCGTCGTCGAATGGAGTGGATGAGTTTCCCAGGGATGAGAAGGGGCAGAAATGATCAGCTAAACAGCCTGCCACATGGTCCCTATAAACTTTCCGGATCGCCAAAAAACATCTGAATCCGCGACCTCAACCACCGCTCCCCCGGATCATTATCCTGCGAACCTCGCCACGCCATGTGCAGCTCAAACGAGCGCACCGGCAACGGCGGATCCTCGGCACGCAAACCACCCGCCGAGGTCAGCGCTTCCGCCGCATAATCCGGCACGGTGGCCAGAATGTCCGTACCCGCCAGCAACGTACCCAAGCCATTGAACTGTGGCACCGCGAGCACAACGTGGCGTTTGCGGCCGAGTTTTTCCAGCTCTTCATCGATAAACCCGCTCAAGTCACCGGCAAAGGACACGAGCGCGTGGGGCCGTGAGCAGAAGTCATCCAGGCTCAGCGAGCCCGGTACGCTGTCGGCGCGCAGCAGTTTGGGCAGGCTGCGGCGCAGTACCTTGCGCTTGGCGTTGGCGGGCAGGTCGGCGGTGTAGCTGACGCCAATGGAGATTTCACCGGAGGCCAGCAGGCCGGGCATCAGGATGTAATTGACGCGGCGTACCACCAGCACAATGCCGGGGGCTTCGGAACGCAGGCGTTTGAGCAACTGCGGGAGCAGGGCGAACTCGACGTCGTCGGACAGGCCAATGCGAAACACGGCGGTGCTGGTAGCCGGGTCGAATTCGGCGGCGCGGCTGACGGCGGTGGAGATTGAGTCCAGGGCCGGGGAGAGCAGGGCGAAGATTTCCACGGCGCGGGCCGAGGGTTCCATGCTGCGCCCGGTGCGCACGAACAGGGGGTCATCGAACAACCCGCGCAGGCGTGACAACGCTGCGCTGATGGCCGGCTGGCCGAGGAACAATTTCTCGGCGGCGCGGGTCACACTGCGCTCATGCATCAAGGTTTCGAATACGATCAAGAGGTTAAGGTCGACACGACGCAGGTCGTTACGGTTCATCTTGTGTCCTGGAAGAGTCAGCAAACTTGATGTGAGCGGTCACGTAGCAACCCCCTGAGGTTCGCTTCAGAAGGATGACCGGCATGAATCTTACGGGGAAAGGCTGGTACTCTGCACCGGCTAATTGATTTTTCCTACGATAGTTGAGGTGTGTTCCTCCTTCGCGGAATCAATGACAGGCATGTCGACTATTAATGGTGACCGGTGGTCTTACCCCCAAAGCCCAGATAAAGTTCATGGCATTAGAGGTTACTTTGACGAGGTTTGCGATGTCCCGCACGATCCGTTTTCACAAGTTTGGTCCGGCCGAGGTGCTCAAATGCGAAGAGCATGCGGCCGCGCAGCCCGCACCGGGCGAAGTGCAGGTGCGTGTCGACGCGATCGGCATCAGTTGGTACGACATTCTGTGGCGCCAGAACCTGGCGTCTTCTCATGCACGCCTGCCTTCTGGCTTGGGCCATGAGATGGCCGGGGTTGTGGTTGCCCTCGGCGACGGCGTGGATGACTTGGCGGTGGGCGATAAAGTGGCCAGTTTTCCGGCCGAGAGCCCCAATGATTACCCGGTGTATGGCGAGCAGATCGTCTTGCCCCGTTCGGCCCTGACCCGGTACCCGGATGTCTTGAGCCCGATTGAAGCCAGCGTGCATTACACGCCGTTGCTCATCGCGTACTTTGCGTATATGGACCTGGCGCGGGTCAAACCGGGCCAGTTTGCCCTTGTGACCGACGCCAGCCACTGTGCCGGCCCTTCGTTTGTGCAACTGGGCAAAGCCCTGGGTGTGCGGGTGATTGCTGCCACCAAAGACAGTGCTGAACGTGAATACCTGCTGTCCCTCGGGGCGGAAAAGGTCATCGTTACCGAAGAACAGGACCTGCTGATGCAGATCAACAAGTTCACGGACAACCGTGGCGTCGACGTGGTGTTCGATGGCCTGGGTGGCCCGCAGATGTCGCTGCTCGGTGACGTCCTCGCGCCGCGTGGCAGCCTGGTGCTGTATGGCCTGCAAGGTGGCAACCAGACGCCGTTCCCGGCCTGTGCGGCGTTCCAGAAGAACATTCAGTTCTTTGTGCACTGTATCGGCAACTTCACCGGCAAGCCGGAGCTGGGCATTATCCAGGACCAGGTGGCGTTGCAGCGTGCGTTGCGCGATATCAACCAGCTGACAGCCGACCGTGTGCTTGTCCCACTGAAAACCACGGTATTTCCGTTCAGTCAGTTCGTCGAAGCGCACCGATACATGGATGAATGCCCTTGCCGCGAACGGGTGGCGTTGCAGGTTGAAGCTGTTTGAGCTGTAGGAGTATTCGCAAATGAATACTCCGGCGCCTGAGCTGATGAGGCAAATGCGCCATTTGACAGGGCTTAACCCGCACCGGGGTTGAGCCGCCGCACGGGCGCTGCGCCCCGTAAACAATACCGTTATTGCCCTAGGCCGCCCTGAAATCCAGTGCGGCGCTGTTGTGTGGGCGTCATTTAAGTTGGGTTGGCAGGCCATCTGAACTGCTTTTCGACGCTGTTCTGTATCTGTTAATCATTGTTTGAGTGCCGATAATTGAGCCTTCTTTGTCATCTCAAGGATTGAGCCATGATTGAATGCCGGGCATTAACATCTCGCGCTTGCGGAACTAACGATGGTCTGATTTTTTTCGAAAAGTACAAAGTGTGCACACCGTCGTTTTGCAAGAAGCCAGGATGAGTGGATGATTAATATTTGTCGGATGCTTCTCTAATTTCTTAGTTAAAGCAGTGTAGGACGTTGTCGGAGCCTTCCTAAGGCTGGCGGTCTTTGGCGCTGTAAGGCGCGCAGCTACGTGGTTCACGTCCTGGGATAGTCCTCGACTGTTCTTTTGGTTGTACCTGCACTTTTGTTGCAGAGTGCTAATGTTGAATCCATGTCGTGCTGCGCAACGGATGACAAGCCTACAAGTGTAATAGGTCGAGCGCTCCTGTGTGGTAGTTGCTCGAAACTAATATTTCAACTCAGGTAGTAGAACGATGAGCACTATTCACGAACAAGCCATGAGCTATGTTTACCAGCAAGTTTTGCAACGTTTAGTGGGGCACTTTACCCGTGCTGAACGTACGGTGCTTCAATTGCTGATCCAGCGAATCGTGGTGGCCGCCGGTGGCATGGAGCAAGTGGGGAATTACAAAGTACTGATCGGGCACGGCGGCGGCGCAGTCAGCAGCTACACCTTGGCGATGCTGCGCGCTGCGCAACTGACCATTGCTGGGCGCGCACCCAAGACTTTTCATTTGCGCGTGGCCACGTTGCGGCACGCGGGTATGACTCAGGCCACGCTCGATTCGCTGCACCACGGCTACGGCGCGCTATTTTTCCACGATGACCCACGGGTGGAACTGTTGATGGTGGAAAACCAGGAAGTGCTGCCCTTCAATCATCAACGGCCTGCGGCCAGTGCCGGGCGTGAAGTGAGCCGGCGCAACAAGCTGATGATCGGGCACCTGACGTCCGGCGACATTCGCGCCACCCTGTGCAACGACACTTTTTTGGCCCTCGGCGATTTCTACCAGCGGGTCGCCACCTGGAGCGGCGGTGTGCATGCTCTGGTCAGCGGCGACTCGGTGCGCAAGCAAAGCCAATATATCGCGTGGCTGAAAAAAAGCGCCTTGGCAACCGGCCTGACATTCGCACCTGGTAACCCATCGTCGCTCAGTGCATGGTTTGCACGCATGGAGGAATGGAGTGTCGGTTGCTACCGCCACCTGTATGGCGAGCACTACGCAGGCGCTGAGAGTCCTGGCCGGGGCGGGCACCGTCATGTGGCATATATCGGCATTGCCGACCTGCTTGACGACGTGGACGTTGCCCACGCGCCACTGCTCACTCAATTCCTCGCCCACAAGCGGGACCCATTCGAGTTCCACTTCAGCCATCCTGCTTACCCCAACCCTTTGCTCATTGCGCATTTGCATGGGTTGCAGGCCCAGTGCCTGCGCGAACTCTCCTACGAACATGGCGTCGAAGGGTTCCTGCGTCAGGCGGCGGACTACCTGCATCGAAGACAGGTGCCTGTTGCGTTGATCACCGAAGCGTGTGCTCTGCAGGGCCAGCTATTGGCTACAGCTTGTGCTCAGGCGTTCTCTGGCCTGGACGAAAGCCAATTGACCTGCCTGGTGTTCGCGCCCTTCGTCCAGCATGGCGAACGTCTGGAGGGTTACCTGCGTCAATGCCATCCCGGCATGCTGGTAGCGCTCCCCGAGCTCCACAAGGCCCTGCAGGGCAAGCCCGTCGCGGACATGCTGCACCAGTGGCTGACGGATATCAGTGGGTTGTCGCTGCCGTTGTTGCAGCATCTGTACCGCAAATGCCCGCTGCCGGGCAAACGCAGTGCGCGTGTATGTGAACCTCGTTTCAAGCGGTCCAAGGCTCGTATCACTCAAATGTCGGGACGCTAGTCGCGTGTATTCACCTATGGAAACTGGTGATCAGCGATGAACCTGAGGGGAGAGCGACAGGCAGACTTTGCCTATCAGGCGGTGTATCGCTACATGATCAACCTGATCAATGAAGTCAGCCGGGAAGCACCGGTCAAGCTACCGTCCCTGCGCCAGTTGGCGACGCGGTTGAACGTGTCAATCTCGACGATTCAGTACGCTTACTCGCTGTTGGAAAAAGAAGGGCGAGTGTACTCGGTGGCCAAGTCCGGCTACTTCGCCTGGCCCGTGGCCGCAACCATGCCCATCATGGCGGGTACGGACTTGCTCGAGCGCTTGTATACAGCCGCCCGGCGCCCGGCGATGGTTGTGCTCAGCAATGATGAACCGGCGCTGTTGGGGTCCCTCGATGGCGCGTTGCTGGCGCTGGAGCGCCAACTGGTGCGCCGGTATCCCCATCATCTGCAACCGTCGCAACCTTGTGGCGTGTGGGAGTTGCGTGCTGCATTGGCAGCCCGTTATACCGCGTCGCCCACCCATTGTTGGCAAGCTGATGAGGTGTATATCGGTGCCGACCTTCAGGGCGTCCTGGAAATCCTCGTTGACGCCCTGGACCTTAAAGGCACGGTGGTGGTAGTTGAATCGCCGTGCGATTACCTGGTCCTGCGCCTGCTACAGGCCGCTGGCGTGCGGGTCATTGAATGGCCCTGGCGTGCCGACGGTCGCCCGGACTTGACCACATTGGAGCACCTGCTGCGTCATGAACCGGTGCACCTCGTGCTGCTCTCATCCGTGGTCAGCATGCCTTCGGGTAACGCCATGACCGACCCCGAGCGGCTGCACGTAGCGCGTCTGCTCGACCAGCACGGCTGCTGGTTGCTGGAGAACGATACCTTTGGTGACCTGAGCTTTGCACCGCCCGGACCGGCCTTGCGCAGCCTGGTCAACCCAGAGCGGCTGATCGTGTTTTCTTCGTTCGAAAAGGTTTTGGGCCCGGAAGCGCCCTTTGGTTACCTGCTGGCGCGGCAGATGAGCAGTGAATTGCAGCGCCAGTTTTTGCTGCGTTCGTTTCGATTGTCCGCCATTCGTCAACGCGCCATTGCGCGGCTGTACGAAAGCGGTCGGTTCGACCAGCACCTTCACACGCTGCGCCAGCGCCTGCATGAGCAGGCGCACGCCATGAGTCACCGCTTGGATGCGCGTATGCAAGGGTGTGTGCATTACCGCATGCCCGTGGCCGGGGCGAGTTTCTGGTTGCAGTCGACGGCGCCGGTGGATATGCGGCTGGTGTTTCAGCGCATGCTCGTCCAGCAGGTGGTGATTGCCCCAGGCGAACTGTTCAGCCTCAGTGGTTTGCATCACCAGCATATGCGCTTGAGCCATACCTTCAGCGGCCATCCCAACCTGGACATCGCCCTGGATACGCTGGCGCAGACGCTCCTGCAGGCGCAGACCGAGTAGGAGCGAGCTTGCTCGCGAAAAACGTCAACGATAACGCGCGCTGCCTGAATAAACGCGGCGCCTGTGAGTTTTTCGCGAGCAAGCTCGCTCCTACAACTATCCAATGTGTGAGCCGGCTTGCCTGCGATAGCGGCCTGACAGCCGATCAGGCTGTAGCGTATGAAAATTCTCTTCAGGCCGTCGGATCGATACCGTCGCGCAGTAGTCCAAGTCCCAGTAAACTGTCATTTTTTCCGAATCCTTCTTTGCGAGGTTTATGCATGACTATCAGTCCTTTTGCGGGCAAGCCGGCACCAGCCCAGTTGCTGGTGGATATCCCGCGACTGGTCACGGCCTACTACACCGGCCAGCCTGATGCAGCGATCTCCACTCAGCGCGTAGCTTTTGGTACCTCCGGGCACCGTGGCAGTTCGTTCGAACTGAGTTTCAACGAGTGGCATGTGCTGGCTATCAGCCAGGCCATCTGCCTGTACCGCGAAGCGCAGGGCATTACTGGCCCGTTGTTTGTCGGCCTGGATACCCATGCATTGTCCACTCCAGCCGGTGCCAGTGCCTTGGAAGTACTGGCGGCCAACGGCGTGCACGTGATGCTGGCCGAGGGCGACGAGTACACGCCGACGCCGGCGATTTCCCACGCCATCATCTGCTATAACCGTGGCCGTACCAGCGGCCTGGCGGACGGTATTGTGATTACACCGTCCCACAACCCGCCGCAAAGTGGCGGCTACAAGTACAACCCGCCTAACGGTGGCCCAGCCGATACTCACGTCACCAAGTGGATCGAAGCCAAGGCCAACGAACTGCTTGCCAACAAGCTGGCCGGAGTCAAGCGCATCACTCACGCCCAGGCGCTCAAGGCCGACACCACCCATCGCCATGACTACCTCAATAGCTATGTGGCCGACCTGATCAATGTGATCGACATGGACGCGATCCGCAGCGCCGACCTGCGCTTGGGCGTGGATCCGCTGGGCGGAGCAGGGGTGCGCTACTGGTCGGCGATTGCCGAGCACTACCGTTTGAACCTGGAGGTGGTGAATACCGAGGTCGACGCCACCTTTCGCTTCATGAGCGTCGACTGGGACGGCCAGATTCGCATGGACCCGTCCTCCAGCTATGCCATGCAAAGCCTGATCGGTCTCAAGGAGCGTTTCGACGTTGCCTTCGCCTGCGACCCGGACCACGACCGCCACGGCATCGTCACGCCTTCCGGTGGTTTGCTGGCGCCCAACAACTACCTGGCGGTGTCCATCGACTATCTGTTCCAGAACCGCCCGGACTGGCGTGCCGATGCGGCCGTGGGCAAGACCGTGGTCAGCAGCGGCCTGATCGACCGCGTCGCGGCGCGCATCGGCCGTCGCCTGTACGAAGTGCCAGTGGGCTTCAAATGGTTTGCCGATGGCTTGTTTGAGGGGTCGTTGGGGTTTGGCGGCGAAGAAAGCGCCGGTGCCTCGTTCCTGCGCAAGGACGGCAGCGTGTGGAGTACCGACAAGGACGGCCTGATCCCGGCCTTGCTGGCCGCGGAAATGACCTCGCGCAAAGGCCAGGACCCAAGCCAGATCTACCGTGGCTTGACCGATGCCCTGGGTGAGCCGTTCGCCATTCGCGTCGATGCCAAGGCCACTCCCGCGCAAAAAGCCCTGCTTGGCAAACTGTCACCGGAGCAGGTGACGTCCACGCAATTGGCCGGGGAGAGCATTCAACAGATCCTCAGCCATGCGCCGGGCAACAACCAGGCGATTGGCGGTTTGAAAGTCATGACCGAAAACGGCTGGTTTGCCGCACGGCCCTCGGGCACTGAGGACATCTACAAGATCTACGCCGAGAGCTTCATTGGCGAAGAGCACCTCAAGCAACTGGTGGAAGAGGCGCAGGTGTTGGTTGACGGCGCGATCAGCCAATAACTGACACTGTATGTAGGAGCGAGCTTGCTCGCGAAAAACGTCAACGATAACGCGTGCTTCCTGAGTGAACGCGGTGCCGGTGAGTTCTTCGCGAGCAAGCTCGCTCCTACATGATCAGGCCAGGTCCACCAGCACGATTTCGCTGTCCTCGATTGCGGTCACCCGCAACACTTGTTCATCCTCAACCGCCACACCGTCTCGTGCCTGTGCCCGCACACCATTGACGTCAATCACGCCCGTGGCTGGCACCAAGTAGGCACGGCGACCGCTGTCCAACCGGTACTCCGCGCTTTCCCCGGCCTTCAGGTTCGCGGCCACCAAGCGTGCATCGGCACGAATCCGCAAGCTTTCACTGTCGCCAGCCTTGCCGCTGGCCAGCGTCACAAAGCCCTCGCGGTTGCCTTGCGGAAACGGTTTGGCGCCCCAGGACGGTGGCAAGCCGGCTTCATTGGGAATGATCCAGATCTGAAAGATCTTGGTTGGCGTGGCCTCCAGGTTGTATTCGCTGTGGGCAATGCCGGTTCCCGCGCTCATTACCTGCACATCGCCGGCTTCGGTGCGGCCTTTATTGCCCAAGTTGTCGGCATGGCTGATCGCCCCTTCGCGCACGTAGGTGATGATTTCCATGTCGCGGTGTGAGTGCTGGGGAAAGCCGCTGCCGGGGGCGATGATGTCGTCGTTCCACACCCGCAGGTTGCCCCAGTGCATGCGCTGGGGGTCGTGGTATTCGGCAAAGGAAAAGTGGTGATGAGCGTCAAGCCAGCCATGGTGGGCGCCGCCCAGGCTGGTGAAAGGTCGAAGTTCAAGCATGATCGTCTCCTGTTGATGAGCCCATCATCCCGCAGCGCATGATCGATAAAAAGCGTAAAAAATGCCGGTTTATGATCCGTTTTTTCGATGATTATTCCCGGTGTTCACTTTCACTTCATCGCCTAACTGCATGACAGCAAAGCAATTGGCTGGAACTGAGCGGCGTTTCCGGCGACCATGGCGCCTTGGTCAAAACAAGCTCACCGCAGGAGTCCGCGTGTCGCAACAACAGCCTGATCTGCCCCCCGAACTGCGCCCCTTGGCTGAAATGCCGCTGCTGAAACGGCTGGCCGCGCGCCTGTTCGGCCATGGCCTCACCCGTTTGCGCGCGCAGCACAGGTTTTCCTGGTTACATGGCCAGGCCGACGGTTTTCGCAGTGGGCATGAGGCGGGCGTTGAATACGGTTACCGCGAGGGTAAAGCTGATGGCATCGAGGAAGGCCGGCAAGTCCTGCTGATTCGTGACTTTCGCCCTGATGAGCACAGCGCACCAGGCATAGATGACAGCCTGTTCGACGATTGGCGATTGCCGCTCACCGCGGAGGTGAAGAAGCGCATGAAGGCCGATGTCGCGCGCCTGCTGCCAGCCCATGCGCAGCCAAGCGCGGCGCAATGGAAGATGATTTTCAGCGACACCCCCTCGACCTCGGTGATTGCGGGTGCTGGCGCCGGCAAGTCGACGTCCTTGGTGCTGCGCATCCTGCTGCTCAGCCATTACCTGGGCTTTGAACTGAGTTCGATGACTGTGGTGACGTTCACCCGCGAGTCGCGCAAGGACTTCATCAACAAACTCATGGAAATTCTCAGCCTGTGGGGCCAACCCCTTGGCAGCAAGGAAGCCCAGGCGGTGGTGCGCACCTTTCATTCGCGCATCCTGCCCATGGTGCGCAGCCTGCCGGGCTTTGAACGGCTGCAGGCTTTTGAGAACCTCAGCGATAGTTTTGAAGACGCCGACAGCAACGCCTTCGACCTGCGTATCAGTGACGCCCAGCGGCAGCAGATGAACGCTTGTTATCACCGCTTGTATGGTCGCAATCAGCGTTTTCGCGAGTTGATTGCACCCTTGGCCCGTCATGGTCTCCAGCTCAAAGAGCTGGAACGCGATCATCCGGACGTGCAAAAGCGCATGGCCGTGACTGAATTGGCGGCCAAGCGCGATGAAGAACTCTGTGATGTGATCGAAGACCTATGGTTTCGCGCCGGTGCCTGGCCGATCAAGGGCATCGAACCCAGCCGCCAGACCTTTGAAATCAACAGCGCGCAATTTCATTGCCACGGCTACATCCGGGAGCTGGATGCCTGGGTGGTGCTGGGGTTCGATGGGCGCGAAAATTCTCAAATCAGTCGGCCGAACTCGAAACTCTCGGTGCGCGCTGAATGGGCAGTGAAACGCACCCTGTTTCAAGCTTTCTGTAATAAGCCACTGATATGGCTGGATAATTACGAATCTTCAAAGCGTCTTTTGAGCAGCCTGGGTGGCGATGCCACGGCCGGGCCGGGCTTTGATTACAAGGTTAAAGGTGAACTCGCTTCGGCCCCCCTGTTGGACAGTTTTGTCATGGCGGCCGGGTTTATCGAGAACCTCGGCCTGGATGTGCCTACGGCGGTTGGCCAGATGAGCTTCGCCAAGGACGACCCGGACCGGCTGTTCTTCGAGGCCCTGAGCATCTTCTGGAAGGCGCTGGAAGATCACCTGCTGGAGCAGTCGCCGCCGATCATGACCTACAACCGGATGTTTTCCCTGTTTGGTGAAAACACCCCTGAGAACCTCAAGCTGCTGAGTGATCCCTTGCTGCGGCCGATGTCGCACCTGATGATCGATGAATTCCAGGACGTATCGCCGCAGATCGTGTCCTGGATCCGCGCCAGCCTGCGGGAAATCCGCAGCCGCGGGCCGGCCATGCACGTCGGGCGAGGTGCGCAACGCTCATCGTTGCTGTGCGTGGGGGACGACTGGCAATCCATCTACGGCTGGCGTGGCAGTTCGCCCAAGTACTTCATGGAGTTCAACAAGGAGTTCGTTTCGCCCAGCACCACCCGCGTGATGCTGGGGGAGAACTACCGCAGCCACCAGCACATCATCGACGCTGCCGAACATATCGTCCGTAGCGCGCCGGCCATCCCCGGCAAAAAGGCCAGGGCCAGTGGCGAGCCCAAGGCGCTGGTGCCCGTCACGGTGTTGGAACGTGACGACGCGGCACTGGCGCAGCGGTTGCTGGAGCATTATCAGCGGGGCGATTCAATCCTGATGCTTTATCGAAGAAGTAGCGATAAGTTATTGATTGGCGAGCATATTCAGTCTGTAGTTAATGTGGATTCTAGCTTGGCGCCTCAGGCGCGCAGGTTGAAACAGCTGACGTATCACAGTGCCAAGGGGCTGCAGGCGGACGCGGTATTTTTGCTGGGCGATTGTCAGCATGTCACCAGCTCGCCGTACAAGAACCAGGTGTATCGCATGGCGGGCTTGGGTAAGGATGGCGACAGTGAGCCTTATGACAATGCCCAGAGAGACGAAGTGTTGCGACTGGCCTATGTGGGGATTACTCGAGCGGTCAGCCATTGTTATTGGTATGTGGAAAAGCCGGAAGGCCAGGGTGTGAATGTGCCCAGGGCGTCTGAGCGGGTGGATGGCAGAAAAGCGTTTTTTGATGATCAGCGTGCAGTGAAGGGGGCTGGCTGACCTGCGATGGCGGCCTACCAGCCGGCGCCTATCTACCTGACACCCCACGATCCAACTGTGGGAGCGGGCTTGCTCGCGAAGGCGGCCTGACAGTCAACACAATTGGGTTGTGTACATATCCATTCCTGCGGTAAAGGCCACTTAGGGTTCCGCTCTTACAGCGGGTCACTTTTGTAAAAGCCCAAAAGTAACCAAAATGCCTTCGCCCCACCACTCGGCACCTCGCCTAGGCTCGGTGTGCCCGAACGCAGGCTTGAATCCGTGGGCCGCCGCCACGCGCCATCCATGGCGCGGGGCGGCTAACCCGGCGTCCTGCCGGGTTACCCACGAATTCAAGCCTGCGTTCGGCCAGCGTGGTTTAACGGGGCGCCTGAGATCAAGATCAAAAGCAGATCAAGATCAAGACCAAGAGCGGCTCGCTTCGCATCGTGGTTACCGTCAAAGTGGGCGTTATTACGCTATTGCCGCCTCACGCCCGCAACGAAACCGGCGGCACGAAACTCTCCAATTCATCCTCCACTGCCTCGATGATGCGCTCCACATCAGCCGCGTTCATCACCGTAGCGCACGGGATCCCCGCGATGGCGATCAATGTCTCGCCGCTGGCCCGGTCGAACAGGCGGGCGATCATGCTGCCGGGGGCGTCCATGCTGCCCTCGAAGCCCATCGGGTGAAAATGCCAGCGCATCAGCTGGCAGGCGTTGGGAAATGTCACTTTGTTCATGTTGCCCACCTTGTTCATTGAGCGCTTCCTTTAGCTCGCGGCAGGGGCCAGGACCTTCACTGGTCATGACAGCTAAGGGCTTAAAAATAGCATTCGTTCGCAACTGCAAGGTGACTTTTTTCGGCCCGTTCGGCGGTTCTTTCGCCTGGTTTTGATATAGATCATGTCCTACAAAGGAATAGGCAAAAGGCCATTAGTCAGACGCTCGATCTGACCATTGAAGCGCAGGGTAAAGTTCGGCATTCTCGAGCATTTTCTCCGCCGTAGAGCCCGATATGTCCGACATCGCTCCAGACGATGAGTGTCACAATTCCCACGCTACCGGCGCGCTGGTGCTGCGCCATCACTTGTGCTGGCGCCATCGCGATCTGGACGGGGTGATGGCTTACTACCACCCCGAGATCCAGTACCACGATTTCTTCCAGAACCGTGTGGTGGGCTATGCCGAGTTGCGCGAGTACTTGCAGGCCAGCATGCCTCGTGAGGCAGACGAAGCGATTGAGCACACTGATCGCATCCGAGCCGATGGCGATACCGCGTTTATCCAGTACCGCATTACCTTGCGTGGCGGCCAGGGCCTGGTGTCGTTTCGTACCAGTGAGGCCATTACGGTGCGCGACGGGTTGATCTGGCGGGTGCATGAATATGCGTCCCTGGTGCACGAGCAACCGACCCAGGCGCTGCGTACCACGGTCAGCCGCCTGGGTTTGTCGCCCCAGCAGTTGGGTTATATGGCCAATGACCTGCAACAATATTTCGAGCGTCAGCAGCCGTACCTGGACCCGGACTTGGACCTGCAGCGGGTCGCCAAGGCCTGTGGCTACAGTCGCAACCAGATGTCCTACCTGCTGAACCAGGTGCTGGGGCAGAGCTTCTATCGCTACGTCAACCAGGCGCGACTCCAGCATGTACTGGCCGCGCTGGACCACGCCACCGCGCCGGTCAAAGTCGATGAGTTGGCCTTTGCCGCCGGTTTCAATTCACTCTCGGCGTTCTACAGCGCTTTTCGCCAGCACACCGGGCAATCGCCCAAGGCGTACCTCAAACAAATTTCTGTGCGTGCACGCGCGCAAGACAGCCCCTGACGCTGCACTCTAGGATCGGCCCTATCGAACCGAGGTAGGGGAACCTGGCATGCCGGCATGGCGCAGTATCAGTTTATGGATGGACCAGTTGGACGACCCGCTGGTAGCGCGCCCGTCGCTGGAGCACGACCTGGACGTCAATGTGGCGATTATCGGCGCCGGCTACACCGGCCTGTGGACCGCCTATTACCTGAAGCGCCAGGCCCCTGAGCTGAAAATTGCAATCATCGAGGCGCAAACGGCCGGTTTCGGCGCATCCGGGCGCAATGGTGGCTGGTTGATGGGCAACCTCTTGGGAGAAGACCGTCTGCTGGCTGAGCTTGCCCCCCAGCAGCGTCGCGCTTCGTTTGACATCTTGCATGGCATTCCTGATGAAGTGGCACAGGTGCTGGTCCGCGAAGGCATTGACTGCGACTACCGCAAAGGCGGCGCCTTGTATTGCGCCGCACGCTACCCCGAGCAGGAAGGCAGCCTGCGCCGCTATCTGGACAAGCTGTACGCCCAGGGCCTCACCGAAGACGACTACCGCTGGCTCAGCCCGCAGCAATTGGCCGAGCAGGTCCGCATTGCCAAGCCTTATGGCGGCATCTATGCCCCCCACGTCGCGACGATCAACCCAGCGAAGCTGGTGCGTGGCCTGGCGCGGGCGGTTGAGAACCTGGGCGTGACCATTTACGAAAACAGCCCCGTGACCCATTGGCAGTCCGGCGGCCTGCGCACCGCCAGGGCCAGCGTGCACGCCGCCTGGGTGGTGCCTGCTGTCGAGGGTTACGCCAATACCTTGCCGCCGTTGGGCCGCTACCAGTTACCGGTGCAGAGCTTGATCGTCGCCACCGAACCGCTGCCGGCCAGCACCTGGGAGGGCATCGGGCTCAGCCAGGGCCAGGCTTTTGGCGAGAGCAGCCGACAAGTTACCTACGGCCAGCGCACGGCCGACAATCGCCTGGTGTTCGGCGCCCGTGGTGGCTATCAATTTGCCGGCAAGTTACGGCACAACTTCGACCTGACGGACAGCGAAGTAGAGTTGCGTCGCTACCTGTTTGGTGAACTCTTCCCACAGCTGAAAAAGGCCAGGATTACCCACTCCTGGGGCGGCAACCTGGGCATGTCGCGCCGTTTTCGTCCGCACATGCTCTGTGACCACGCCACTGGCATCGCACTGTCCGGCGGTTATGGCGGGGAGGGCGTGGGCGCCACCAACCTCGGCGGCCGTACCCTGGCCGACTTGATCCTGGGCCGCGACACCCCGTTGACCCGACAACCCTGGGTGATTCGCGAAGGCGGACTCCAGGCGCTCAAGGCCTGGGAGCCCGAGCCGTGCCGCTGGCTGGGTTACAACGCGATCATTCGCAGTTTTGTCCATGAAGACCAGGTGTTGGCCAACCCCAACACCCCGCCCTGGCGCCGCAAGCTGGCAACCGGCGTTGCCGGTTTCATGGAAGGCTTCATGCACTGACTCGTTCCACCCACAGGGGAAAACCCATGAGCATCACGCAATTCAAAGACACGCTGAACACCGCGCTGCCAGATTCATCACCGGTGGCGGTGCCCCTGGGCGCGCCTATCGCCGTGGCCTCGACCCTGAGCGTGGAGCGCAACGACGGGGTCGAGACCGGCATCTGGGCCTGCACCCCGGGGCGCTGGCGTCGGCAGATCACGTCCCAGGAGTTTTGCCATTTCATCCAGGGGCGCTGCACCTTCACGCCCGACAACGGGGAAACCCTGCACATACAAGCCGGTGACGCACTGATGTTGCCAGCCAATAGCACCGGTATCTGGGATATCCAGGAAACCGTGCGCAAGACCTACGTCCTGATTCTGTAACGCTTTGATCCTTGATCGCCTGCCATAAAAACAGCCCTAAAACCGCCAGGAAATCGAACCATGAAAGCCATTGCCCTGTTGCCCTTGATGTTGCTGGCTACTATCAGCCAGGCTGCCGAGACCGTGAAGATCTATAACTGGTCGGACTACATCGCACCGGACACCACCAGGAATTTCCAGAAAGACACCGGCATCGGTTTCACCTATGACCTGTACGACAGCAACGAAACCCTCGATGGCAAGCTGATGACCGGTAAATCGGGTTACGACGTGGTGTTTCCCTCCAACCATTTCATGGCTCGGCAGATCCAGGGCGGCGCCCTTAAAAAGCTCGACAAGAGCCAGCTGCCCAACTGGAAAAATCTCAACCCGGTGCTGCTCAAGGCCGTAGAAAACAACGATCCTGGCAATGCTCACGGCTTTCCGTACCTGTGGGGCAGCACCGGCATTGGCTACAACATCGACAAGGTCAAGGCGGTACTCGGCGACGACGCCCCGGTGGACTCCTGGGACTTGATCTTCAAGCCGGAAAACATGGCCAAGCTGCAAAAGTGCGGGGTCGCCATCCTCGACAACGGCCCCGAATTGCTGCCGGCCGCGCTCAATTACCTGGGCTTGCCGCACCACAGCAAAAAAGCCGAGGACTACAAGAAGGCCGAAGCCCTGCTGATGCAAGTGCGGCCTTACGTGGCGTATTTTCATTCCTCGAAATACACCGCCGATCTGGCCAATGGCGATATCTGTGTAGCCGTCGGTTTCTCCGGCGACATCCTGCAGGCCGAAAGCCGCGCCAAGGAAGCCAGGAACGGCGTGAATATCGGCTACAACATTCCCAAGGAAGGCGCGGCGATCTGGTTTGACATGGTCGCCATGCCCGCCGACGCGCCGGATGAGAAAGCCGGCTATGCCTTCATGAACTATCTGCTGCGCCCCGACGTGATGGCGAGTGTCACCAACTACGTGCACTACGCTAACGGCAACGCGGCGGCCGACAGCCTGGTAGACCCGGCGATCAAGGCCGACACCAAGGTGTATCCGAGCCCGGAGATGATGGGCAAGCTGTTTGCACTGCAAGCCATGCCGTTGAATATCGACCGGGTGCGTACTCGGGTATGGAATACCATACGGACGGGGCGTTGACAGGCGCCAACCACGCTTTCAGCTCGAATGAGGTTTATGGGTTCTCCAGGTCATGCCCCAATGACTGGATGAATAGTGAAAACAACTCGGGCTGCGACGAAATGTCCAGCTTGGCGTACAGATGCCTGCGGTGCACTTTTACGGTGTCCGGCGAGATCTTCAAGCGTTCGGCCATGGCCTTGGAGGAGAACCCTCGCAACACCAGCCGGGCGATTTCCAGCTCGCGGTCCGACAGCACACCGCTGCCGAAATGACTCAGGGCATCGCGAATCTGGCTGTCCATGGCCGGTGCCCGCTGGGTGCTTTGCTGCCAATGCTGGTGCATGAGCGGCAACACCCACGCCGACAGCGTGGTCAACAGCCCGGTTTCTTCGAAGCTGAAGCGCCGCTGCATGCCCAGCGACAGCGACAGCGTGCCCACGCCGGGCAGTTGCAGGATCACTTGCACTTCGTCTTCCAGCACATTGTCGTGGAAGTAATTGAGGAAGTACTCACTCTGGCGAAAATGGTCCGGCGCCACTTCCTCCAGGCGGTATACGCCGCTGGCATAGTTTTCGCGGCAAGCCTGGTAAAACGGGTCGAGCAGGTACAGGCCGTTGAGGTACACCAGCATCGACGCCGGCTTGCTGCTGGGTTGGGCGTCGTACTCCTCCAGGGCCTGGGGCGGGCCATCCAGCGGGTAGAAAATCGCCAGGGCATTATCGAAGGGCAGGCACTGGTGCAATAACAGCACCAGTTGCTTCCAGAACCGCTCGGTGCCGATCTGTGACAGGGTGCGGCCCAACCCCTCGTGCATACCGATTTCCCGGAACAGGCTCATCTCAACATCCCCCACCCTCAAATGATCGGCCAAGGGTTAGGCTTCTGCAGGGCACCGTCAAGGGGAGTACGCCAATAGGGGAATTGGCCGGCAGCCCCACCAGCCGATAACGTCGACACTGTCCAACGGGAAGCATATCCCGAGGAACAATCATTTTTCGTTTCTGCCTCACACCAAAAACAACGACAGAGGATAACGATATGAGTGCCACCCCTGCGCCCGATGGCGTGCTCAAGCCCACCCTGAGCGTCTTTGATGTCGTGGCGATTACCGTTTCAGCGGTAACGCCGGCCAGTTCCGTCTTCGTGATCGCCCCGTTTGCCATCCAGCAGGCGGGCAGTGGCGTGTTCCTGGCGTTTGTGATGGCGGCGTTGCTCGCGTTGATGTTCGCCTTCTGTTACGCCGAACTCGGCCGCGCCCATAACAGCGCCGGCGGCGAGTATGTGTATGCCAAGCGCGTGTTTGGCGGCATGGCCGGTTACGCCACCTTCCTGACGGTGCTGGTGATGTTGCTGTTTATCCCGCCGGTATTGGCGACCGGTGCGGCGACTTATCTGAATAACGCCCTCGGCACGACATTCGATTCGCAAACCGTCGCCCTGGTGATCGTGGTGTGCAGCTACGCCCTGGGCATCCTCAACATCAAGCTCAACGCCTGGATCACCGGCACCTGCCTGCTATTGGAAGTGGCGGCGTTGCTGGTGATTGTGGTGATCGGCTTCGGTAACCCGGTGCAACCGGCCAGTGTGTTGTTGCAGCCGCAGATCGTCGAAAACGGCGTGTTGCACCTGGCGCCCTGGGCCTTGGTGATCGGCGCCGTCGGCATCGGCCTGTTCTCGTTCAACGGCTACGGCCCGGCGGTGTTGCTGGCCGAAGACATGAAGTGCGGCGGCAAGGGCGTGCACAAGGCGGTGCTATGGTCGTTGGGGTTGGTGGTGGTCATCGAGTTGGTGCCGATCACTGCGCTGTTGATCGGCGCGCCGTCCCTGAGCGCAATGATCAGCAGCCCCGACCCGATCGGCTATCTGTTGACCAGTCATGGCAATGAAACCTTGTCGCGGCTGGTGAGTGCCGGGATTTTCCTGTCGGTGTTCAACGCCATCGTTGCCATCGTGATCCAGATTGGCCGCGTGGTGTTCAGCAGCGGTCGCGATGCGCTGTGGACGCCGAGCATCAACAAGCTGTTCACGCGTATTCACCCGCGCTGGGACTCGCCGTGGCTGGCGACGCTGTTCCTGGCGATACCCTCGGCGCTGTTGAGCTTCAGTTCTAACCTGGCCGACCTGACCTCGTTCAGCGTGCTGCTGATCATGCTGGTGTACCTGGTGGTGGCGCTGAGCGCGCTGATGAGCCGGGTGCTGCTGCGTGATCGCGAGCATCCCTATCGCATGCCGTTATGGCCGCTGCCGGCATTGCTGGCGGTACTGGGTGCCGGTTACCTGCTGGTCACCTTGATCCTGGAGGCCTCGGTACGCGACATCATGATTATCATCGGCTTGCTGGCCCTGTCGGTGATCTTGTATTGCATCAGTGGCCGGTTGAGTCCGGCGTTCCAGAAACTGTAAGGAGTGGGTATGCGTGCACGTCAATTGGGCATTACGTTGGGGTTGGGCATGCCCGGCGAACTCAATGCCATCACCGATGTTCCCGGTGTTCGGGTCGGTCACTCGACGCTCAAAGCCTGTGTGGACGGTAAGCAGGTGCGCACCGGCGTCACGCTGGTCCAGCCGCGAGCCGGGGAAGCGCGGCAGCAACCGTGTTTTGCCGGCTACCACGTGCTCAACGGTAACGGCGACGCCACGGGCCTTGAGTGGATCAGCGAGGCGGGGCTGTTGACCACGCCGATGGCCATCACCAACACCCACAGTATCGGGGTGGTGCGCGACAGCCTGATCGCCCTGGAGCGCGAGCGCCTGGCGGACCCTGCGGTGTACTGGTGCATGCCGGTGGTCATGGAAACCTACGATGGCCTGCTCAACGATATCTGGGGCCAGCACGTGCGCCCAGAGCATGTGCGCCAGGCTCTGGACCAGGCTGAAAGCGGCCCGGTGCAGGAAGGCGCGGTGGGCGGTGGTACCGGCATGATTTGCCACGAGTTCAAGGGCGGCATCGGCACGGCGTCACGGCGGTTGCCAGCAGAGCAGGGCGGCTGGACCGTCGGCGTACTGGTGCAGGCCAACCATGGCAAGCGTCAGGAGCTGCGGGTCGATGGCTACCCGGTGGGCCGTCACTTGATGGACATTGCTTCGCCCTTTGCCGAGCGAGGCACCCCCGGCATGGGCTCCATCGTGGTGATCATCGCCACGGACGCCCCCTTGCTGCCCCACCAATGCCAGCGCCTGGCGCAGCGCGCGTCCATCGGCATTGCGCGCACCGGTGGCGGTACCGAGGATTCCAGCGGGGACCTGTTCCTGGCGTTTGCCACCGGTAACCGTGATTTGCCGCCGGCCGACTATGGGCGCAAGGACCTGCCCCTCAGCACCGGGTTGCAGATGGTCAACAACGACCATATTTCGCCGCTGTTCAGCGCGGCGGCAGAGGCGGTGGAGGAGGCGATCATCAACGCCATTCTGGCAGGTGAAGACATGACCACCCAAGACGGCGTCGAGGTGCCGGGCCTGGCTGGCGAAACCCTCTTGGCAGCGCTGCAACAGTGTGGCTGGAGTATGTCCCGGTAATGGGGGACAGCGCACTTTAATAGTGCGAATAGTGGCTCTTTAATGTTGCTAATGACACCGTGACAATATATTGGATCCATTAATCAAGTGAGCCGTTCGCTTAGAGCGGCTTTACTTGTATTTAATATTTAAATAGTGGTGTGCGCCGATTCGGCCACATAAACGCAACGGCCCCCAATAAACACTGCGTGGGACTTCTGCAACTTGAACCTGCGTCACAATTGTGCGATGGAAATAGATGTAGACGAAAGATTTCAAGTTGTGTCAGTTTTCTTACGCCTTCAAAAGAGGTGAGTGATAGGACTATCCTCGCCCGCGAGGTTCCTATCGAACAAAGACTGATGCACTTGCAAACAAGGAAGTACGTTTATGTCAAAAGTAAAAGACAAGGCTATTGTATCTGCCGCGCAAGCCAGCACTGCTTACTCGCAAATCGATAGCTTCAGCCATTTGTATGACCGTGGCGGTAATCTCACGGTCAATGGCAAACCGTCCTACACCGTGGACCAGGCAGCGACCCAGCTGCTGCGGGATGGTGCTGCGTACCGGGACTTTGATGGCAACGGCAAGATCGATCTGACCTACACCTTCCTCACCTCGGCTACCCAGAGCACCATGAACAAACATGGCATCTCCGGGTTCAGCCAATTCAACACCCAGCAGAAAGCACAGGCCGCACTGGCCATGCAATCCTGGGCGGATGTCGCCAACGTGACCTTTACCGAAAAGGCTTCCGGCGGTGACGGCCACATGACCTTCGGCAACTACAGCAGCGGCCAGGACGGCGCGGCGGCCTTCGCTTACCTGCCCGGTACCGGTGCTGGGTACGACGGCACTTCGTGGTACCTGACCAACAACAGCTACACGCCGAACAAGACTCCGGACCTGAACAACTATGGCCGGCAGACCCTGACCCACGAAATCGGCCATACCCTGGGCCTGGCTCACCCTGGCGACTACAACGCCGGGAACGGCAACCCGACCTATAACGACGCAACCTATGGACAGGACACGCGTGGCTATAGCCTCATGAGTTACTGGAGCGAGAGCAACACCAACCAGAACTTCAGCAAGGGCGGCGTCGAGGCTTACGCTTCCGGCCCGCTGATCGACGACATTGCGGCGATCCAGAAGCTCTACGGTGCCAATTTCAACACCCGCGCCACTGACACCACTTACGGGTTCAACTCCAACACCGGGCGTGATTTCCTCAGCGCCACGTCCAATGCCGACAAGCTGGTGTTTTCGGTATGGGACGGTGGCGGCAACGACACCCTGGACTTCTCCGGTTTCACCCAGAACCAGAAGATCAACCTCACTGCCACCTCGTTCTCTGATGTGGGCGGCCTGGTGGGCAACGTGTCCATCGCCAAGGGCGTCACCATCGAGAACGCGTTCGGCGGTTCGGGTAACGACCTGATCATTGGTAACCAGGTTGCCAACACCATCAAGGGCGGGGCCGGCAACGACCTCATCTACGGCGGCGGCGGTGCAGACCAGCTGTGGGGCGGCGCTGGCAGCGACACTTTCGTGTACGGTGCCAGTTCCGACTCCAAGCCAGGGGCTGCGGACAAGATCTTCGACTTCACCTCCGGTTCGGACAAGATCGACCTGTCCGGTATCACCAAGGGTGCGGGCGTGACCTTTGTCAACGCATTTACCGGGCATGCCGGCGATGCTGTACTGACCTATGCCTCAGGTACCAACCTGGGCACCTTGGCGGTGGACTTCTCCGGGCACGGCGTGGCGGATTTCCTCGTCACCACCGTTGGCCAGGCGGCTGCCAGTGACATCGTAGCCTGATGTAAAGCGCGCGGCGCTTCGGCGCCGCGCTCCAGGCTGGAGTTGGATATGCCACGTTTTTCCCCTTTGATCGCCTGTGTTGTGCAGGTGTTGTTCGTGTCGGCAGGAGCCCACGCAATGGCTAGCAGTCTTGTATTACCCACTTCCGCGCAGCTTGCCGGGCAGTGGGAACTGAAGCAGCAGGATCAGGTGTGCGCGCTCAAGTTAGTGGAGCAAGCCAACGTCTTGGAAGGCGATATCGCCTGTGCCGAGCAATGGCTGGGCGACAAGCCGCTGACGTGGTCGCCCACCCCGGATGGTATCTGGCTGTTTAACGCTGATGGCTCAGGGATCACCCATTTGAATCGCCAGAAAGAGGGCGACTATCAAGCCCGCACTAAAGCTGGCGAAGTTGTAACGCTGCAACGTAAACCTTAATTAAAAGTTATAAGCATATAACTCGATTTGTTAGGCGGCCGTACCCTACTTGGTAGGGGAGACCCTTTTGCGTAATTCGCTGCAAGGAAAAACAATTAATATGGCGAAGTCCCATGGGGTGGCGCCCTTATTCAGGGCGCTGGGTGAATACAAGAGTATTTTGATCAGCGTTGGCTGTTTCACGGCATTGATTAACCTGTTAATGCTGGTGCCCTCGATTTACATGCTGCAAGTGTATGACCGTGTGCTGTCCTCCCAGAATGAAACCACCCTGGTGATGTTGACGCTGATGGTCGTGGGCTTCTTTGCGTTTATCGGCCTGCTGGAAGTGGTGCGCAGCTTCATCGTGATCCGCATTGGCAGCCAGTTGGAGCGACGTTTCAACTTGCGCGTGTACAAGGCCGCCTTCGAGCGCAACTTGCAGCGTGGCCAGGGGCATGCCGGGCAATCCTTGGGCGACCTGACCGCTTTGCGCCAATTCATAACGGGGCCTGCGCTGTTCGCATTCTTTGATGCGCCATGGTTCCCGATCTACCTGTTCGTGATTTTCCTGTTCAACGTGTGGCTCGGCGTGCTGGCCACGGCCGGCGCGGTACTGTTGATTGGCCTGGCGTGCCTTAACGAATACCTGACCAAAAAGCCATTGGGCGAGGCCAGCGGTTTTTCGCAGCAGTCGACCCAACTGGCCACCAGCCATTTGCACAACGCCGAAACCATCCAGGCCATGGGCATGCTTGGTGCGCTGCGCCAACGCTGGTTTGGCGTGCATTCGCAGTTCTTGGGTTTGCAGAACAAGGCTAGCGACACCGGTTCGATCATCACCTCGTTGAGCAAATCCCTGCGCCTGTGCCTGCAATCCTTGGTGCTGGGCCTGGGCGCCTACCTGGTGATCAAGGGCGACATGACCGCCGGGATGATGATCGCAGGCTCCATCTTGATGGGCCGCGTACTCAGCCCCATCGACCAATTGATTGCAGTGTGGAAGCAATGGAGCTCGGCCAAGCTGGCCTACCAGCGCCTCGACGAACTGCTGCGCGAATTCCCGCCAGAGGTCGAGCACATGGCTTTGCCTGCGCCCCACGGCCAGGTCAGTTTCGAGCAGGTCAGCGCCGGCCCGCCGGGGCGACGCATGGCGACCCTGCATCAGGTCAGCTTCAACCTGGCTGCCGGTGAAGTGCTGGGCGTGCTGGGTGCGTCGGGCTCCGGCAAGTCCACCCTGGCTCGCGTGCTGGTGGGCGTATGGCCGACCCTGGCTGGTACCGTGCGCCTGGACGGCGCGGATATTCACCGCTGGAACCGCGACGACCTCGGCCCGCATATCGGCTATTTGCCCCAGGACATCGAGCTGTTCAGCGGCAGCATCGCCGACAACATCGCGCGCTTTCGCGAGGCCGACCCGGAGCTGGTGGTCAAGGCCGCGCAACAGGCCGGTGTGCATGAACTGATCCTGCGCCTGCCCCAGGGCTACGACACCGTGCTGGGCGACAACGGCGGTGGCTTGTCCGGCGGCCAGAAACAACGCGTGGCCCTGGCCCGCGCCCTATACGGCGGGCCGCGCCTGATCGTGCTGGACGAACCCAACTCCAACCTCGACACCGTCGGCGAAGCCGCATTGGCCAGCGCCATCATGCAGATGAAAGCCCAGGGCAGCAGCGTGGTGCTGGTCACCCATCGTTCCTCGGCATTGGCCCAGGCCGATAAGTTGCTAGTGCTCGGCGAAGGCCAACTGCAAGCGTTCGGGCCCAGCCAAGAGGTGCTGCGGGCGTTGTCCGGGCAGCAGGAAGCGCCGAAAGAAAAAACCGGTGTCAGTTTCAGTCGTCAGTACCAGGCCGGAAGGAATCCAGGCGCATGAGCAGCCTTACCGTTGAACCTCAAATCAAAGAACGCGATGCCGGCTTTTTCGTAAAAATGGGCTGGGTGATGACCATTGTCGGTGCCGGTGGGTTTTTCCTCTGGGCCAGCCTTGCACCCTTGGACCAGGGCATCCCGGTACAAGGCACCGTGGTGGTGTCGGGCAAGCGCAAGGCGGTACAAACCTTCAGCCCCGGTGTGGTCAGCCGCATCCTGGTAAAAGAGGGCGAACTGGTCAAGCAAGGCCAGCCGCTGTTCCGTCTTGACCAGACCCAGAACCAGGCCGATGTGCAATCGCTGCAAGCCCAGTACCGCATGGCCTGGGCCAGCGTGGCGCGCTGGCAGAGCGAGCGTGACAACCTGCCCGGTATTACCTTTCCTGCTGAGCTGAGCGCCAATCCCGATTCGGCCCTGATGCTGGTGCTGGAAGGTCAGCGCCAGTTGTTCAGCAGCCGTCGCGACGCGTTTGCCCGTGAACAAGCCGGGATCCGCGCCAGCATCGAAGGCGCCACGTCACAGTTGAGCGGTATGCGCCGTGCCCGCAGTGACTTGACCGCCCAGGCCCAATCCCTGCGCGCGCAACTGAGCAATCTGCAACCTTTGGCCGACAACGGCTATATCCCGCGCAACCGGCTGATGGACTATCAGCGCCAGTTGTCCCAGGTGCAGCAGGACCTGGCGCAAAACGCCGGGGAAAGCGGCCGGATAGAGCAGGGCATTGTCGAGTCGCGGCTCAAATTGCAGCAGCACGGCGAGGAGTATCAGAAGGAAGTGCGCAGCCAACTGGCCGACGCGCAACTGCGCGCCCTGACCCTGGAGCAGCAACTGACCTCCGCCGGCTTCAACCTGCAACACAGCGAGATCAACGCGCCGGCCGATGGCATCGCGGTCAACCTCAGCGTGCATACCGAAGGCGCCGTGGTGCGCGCCGGTGAAACCCTGCTGGAGATCGTGCCCCAGGGCACACGCCTGGAAGTGGAAGGGCATTTGCCCGTGCACCTGGTGGACAAGGTCGGCACACACTTGCCGGTCGACATCCTCTTCACCGCCTTCAACCAAAGCCGCACGCCACGGGTGCCGGGTGAAGTCAGCCTGATCTCCGCCGACCAGATGCTCGACGAAAAAACCGGTGCGCCGTATTACGTGCTGCGCACCAGCGTCAGCGAGGCGGCCATGGAAAAACTCAACGGCCTGGTAATCAAGCCCGGCATGCCCGCCGAGATGTTCGTGCGCACTGGTGAGCGTTCCTTGCTCAATTACCTGTTCAAGCCGCTGCTGGACCGCGCCGGCTCCGCGTTGACCGAGGAATGAGCATGAAGCCAGTGTTCATTTCGCTGTTGCTGGTGTGTGGCAGTGCCCAGGCAGCCATGGGGCCCTTCGATGTGTATGAGCAGGCGCTGCGCAACGACCCGGTGTTCCTGGGCGCCATCAAGGAGCGCGACGCCGGCCTGGAAAACCGCACCATTGGCCGCGCCGGCTTGCTGCCGCGGCTGTCCTACAACTACAACAAGGGCCGCAACAACTCCGAAGCGCACCTGCCTGACGGGCGCGGCGGCAGTTACCGCGACGACCGCAACTACAACAGCTACGGCTCGACCTTCAGCCTGCAACAGCCGCTGTTCGATTACGAAGCCTATGCCAACTACCGCAAGGGCGTGGCCCAGGCGCTGTTCGCCGATGAAAGCTTTCGGGACAAGAGCCAGGCGTTGCTGGTGCGGGTGTTGAGCTATTACACCCAGGCGCTGTTCGCCCAGGACCAGATCGACATCGCCAGGGCCAAGAAGAAGGCGTTCGAACAACAGTTCCAGCAGAACCGGCATCTGTTCCAGCAAGGCGAGGGCACCCGCACCGATATCCTGGAAGCCGAGTCGCGCTATGAGCTGGCCACCGCCGAAGAGATCCAGGCCCTGGATGAGCAGGACGCCTCGCTCCGGGAACTGGGCGCGTTGATCGGCGTGCAAAGCGTCAACATCAGCGATCTGGCACCCCTGAACCAGAGCTTCGCCGCGTTCACCCTGACCCCGGCCAATTACGACACCTGGCATGAGTTGGCACTCACCAACAACCCGGTGCTGGCTTCGCAGCGCCAGTCCCTGGAAGTGGCGCGCTATGAAGTGGAACGCAACCGCGCCGGGCATTTGCCGCGAATCACCGCGTATGCCACCTCGCGCAAACAGGAGTCCGACAGCGGCAACACTTATAACCAGCGCTACGACACCAACACCATCGGCGTCGAAGTAAGCATGCCGCTGTATGCCGGTGGCGGTATCTCGGCTTCCACCCGCCAGGCCAGCCGTGCGATGGAGCAGGCCGAGTACGAGCTGGAGGGCAAGACCCGCGAAACCCTGATCGAACTGCGTCGCCAGTTCAGCGCGTGCTTGTCAGGCGTGAGCAAGTTGCGCGCCTATCAGAAAGCGCTGGCATCCGCGGAGGCGCTGGTGGTGTCGACCAAGCAAAGCATTCTCGGCGGCGAGCGCGTCAACCTCGACGCACTGAACGCCGAACAGCAGTTGTACAGCACCCGCCGCGACCTGGCCCAGGCACGTTATGACTACTTGATGGCCTGGACCAAATTGCACTACTACGCGGGCAACTTGCGCGATACCGACTTGGCCAAAGTGGACGAAGCCTTCGGCCCGGATGGAAAACTGTAGGAGCGCGTGTTTTGTGGCGAGGGCGCTTGCTCCCGCTCGACAGCGAAGCTGGAGCCGGCTTTTTTAGGGAGCGCTTCGCACTCCAGCGGGAGCAAGCTCCCTCGCCACAGGGCAGGGAATAACAATAATAGGGAGTGTGCACATGATCACCGATTCACCGCGTTTCAAACCCTTCACCGCAGGTTCCTTGCTCTTGCTGTCCGTTGCGGCACAGGCGCAATACACCGAGACCGGCCAGCCGGGTAACCCCGCCAGTTGGCGCTCGGCCGAGTACCAGAGCGACTGGGGCCTGGGCCGCATGAAAGCCGATGAAGCCTACGCCGCCGGGATCAGCGGCCAAGGCGTGAAAATCGGCGCGCTGGACTCAGGGTTCGATGCCAATCACCCCGAAGCCTCCAAAGACCGTTTCCACCCGGTCACTGCCACTGGCACCTATGTCGATGGCAGCGCCTTCACCACCACGGGCGCGCTCAACCCGAACAATGATTCCCACGGCACCCACGTCACCGGCACCATGGGCGCCGCCCGCGACGGCGTGGGCATGCATGGCGTGGCCTACAACGCGCAAGTTTTTGTGGGCAACACCAACGCCAACGACAGCTTCCTGTTCGGCCCGACGCCAGACCCCAAATACTTCAAGACCGTGTACACCGCTTTGGTGGACTCCGGCGTGCGCGCCATCAACAACAGCTGGGGCAGCCAGCCAAAGGACGTCAGCTACCAGACCCTGGACAACATGCACGCGGCGTATGCCCAGCATTACAACCGTGGCACCTGGCTGGACGCGGCAGCGGACGTGGCCAAGGCTGGCGTGATCAATGTGTTCAGCGCCGGCAACAGCGGCTATGCCAACGCGAGCGTGCGCTCGGCCTTGCCGTATTTCCAGCCGGAACTGGAAGGCCACTGGCTTGCCGTGTCTGGGCTGGACAAGGCCAATAACCAGAAATACAACAAGTGCGGCGTCGCCAAATACTGGTGCATTTCCACGCCGGGCGCGTTGATCAACAGCACCATTCCCGACGGTGGTTACGGGGTCAAGTCCGGCACCTCGATGGCAGCGCCCCATGCCACCGGCGCGTTGGCGCTGGTGATGGAACGTTATCCCTACATGACCAACGAGCAAGCCTTGCAGGTGCTGCTGACCACCGCCACGCAGCTCGACGGCTCGATCACCCAGGCGCCCAATGCGATTGTCGGCTGGGGTGTGCCTGACCTGGGCCGGGCGATGCATGGCCCGGGGCAATTGCTCGGGCCTATGGAGGTGAACCTGGCCGCCGGGCAGGGCGATGTGTGGAGCAATGGCATCTCCGACCAGGCGCTGCTTCAGCGCCAGGCCGAGGACCGCGCCGAACACACTGCCTGGCAGCAAACCCTGATCGACAAGGGCTGGCAAAACGGCGTGGGCGCCACTGCCAGCCAGCAGGACCAGACCGATTACGCCATTGGCAGCGCCCGCGACCAGGCCGCTGCCAACCGCGTGTACGAGGGCAGCCTGATCAAGGCCGGTGCCGGCAGCCTGGTGCTCAGCGGCGACAGCACCTATCGCGGTGCGACCCTCGTCAACGGTGGTCTGTTGGCCGTCAATGGCTCGCTGACCTCGGCAGTGACGGTGAATGACAGCGGCACCCTCGGCGGTTCCGGGCGTATCGCCGCGTTGTCGGTAAACAACGGCGGCCGTGTGGCCCCGGGCAACTCCGTGGGCACCTTGCAAGTGGCAGGGGACGTAAACCTCGGCGCCGGCTCTACCTATGCCGTGGAGCTGACGCCCACCAGCAGTGACCGCATTGTTGCCGGCGGCCAGGCGGTTCTGGGCGGCGGCACGGTCACGCTGGCGCTGGAAAACAGCCCGACCTTGCTCAGCCAGAGCCAGGCGCAAAGCCTGATTGGCCGCCAATACTCGATTCTCGAGGCAGCGGGCGGTATCCAGGGCCAGTTCGGGCAAGTGCTGCCCAACTACCTGTTCCTCGGTGGCACCCTTGACTACGCCGCCAATGCGGTGCAACTGAATGTTGGGCGCAATGGCGCCAGCTTCGCCAGCGTCGGCGCGACCCGCAACCAGCGCAACGTTGCGGCGGCGGCCGAGCAATTGGGCGCTGGCAACCCAGTGTTTGAAAGCCTGCTGCAGTCGCAGTCAGTCGCCACCGCCCAGCAGGGTTTGCAGCAACTGTCCGGGGAAATCTACCCCGCCGTGGGTGCGATGCTGATCAACGACAGCCTGCAACTGCGTAATGCCGTGGGCGAGCGCCTGCGCCATGTGCCAGTGACCGGTGAAAGCAACCTGTGGCTCAAGGCGCTGGGCGCCTGGGGCAAGACCGACAGCCGCACTGAAACGGCGGGTTCCACCACCTCTATCGGTGGCCTGTTGGCGGGCGTGGATGGCGCGCTGGATGAGCAGACCCGCGTGGGTGTGGTCGCCGGCTACAGCGACAGCTCGCTGAATATGGGCAGCGGTACCCATTCATCGGCGTCCATCGACAGCTACCACTTTGGCGCGTACGCCGGGCGCGAGCTGGGTGACTGGCGCCTGAGCGTCGGCGGTGCCTACAGCTGGCATCGCGGCGACGTGAAGCGCGACCTGCAATGGGGTGATGTCAGCGGCAAGCAAAAAACCAAGCTGGACGCGACCACGGCGCAAGTCTTCACCGAAGCCGCGTACCGCATCCGCCTGCAAGCGGTGGCCCTGGAGCCGTTCGCCAACCTGGCCTATGTGCATCTGAACAGCGAGTCCTTCCACGAAAAAGGCGACGCCGCTGCCCTGGAACGCGGCAGCGACCGGCGTGATGCAGTGCTCAGCACCCTTGGCGTGCGTGCCCTGAAAACCCTGGCCCTCAATGACCACCAGCAACTGGACCTGTCCGGTTCGTTGGGCTGGCAACACAGCCTGACGGCGGTGGAGTCCGAAGAGCACCTGGCGTTTGTCGCAGGCGGGCCTTCATTTGCGGTGCGCAGTGCACCGTTGCTGCGCGATGCCGCCCTGGTGGGCGTGCAGGCCAGCCTGGCGCTGAATGCATCGACACGGGTCAACCTGGATTACAACGGCCAACTGGGTGGGCGCGCGAAAGCCCAGGGCGTGGGTTTGAGCCTGAACTGGCAGTTCTGAAGACACCGCGAGCCTGATCGTTCCCACGCTCCGCTGATCGTTCCCACGCTCCGCGTGGTAACGCCTCTTGTGACGCTCCGCGTCACGCTTTGGGACGCAGAGCGTCCGGGGCCGCATTCCCACGCGGAGCGTGGGAACGATCAGCGGCGGTGTTCTGGAGAAAGTGATTTACACACGTGCAATAAGAAAACTAAGGAAGGTCACCGTGAAAAAACGCAAGTCAGGGTTAACTACCGCCATCCACACAGGCCCGGGCTATCCGCTCAAGGCGCTGAGCTGCGTGCCATACGGCGCGTTGCTGTGTTGCCTGGCAAGCCTGGGGACCGCCCAGGCTGCACCCTATGTGGAAACCGGCAAACTGGGCGACGCCGCCAGCTGGCGCAGCAATGAGTTCAAGGCCGACTGGGGCCTGGGCGCCGTGCACGCCGACACCGCCTATGCGGCCGGCTATACCGGCAAGGGCGTCAAGCTGGGGATCTTCGACCAGCCGGTGTATGCGCCACATCCGGAATTCGCCAGCCCCAACAAAGTGGTGACCATTGTCACCGAGGGCATCCGCCAATACACCGACCCGTATATCCCGGTGAAGGCCGGAGATGCATTCCGTTACGACGGCACTCCGTCCCTGGGCTCCAATGGCAAGCTGGGCAACCACGGCACGCATGTCGGCGGGATTGCTGCGGGTAACCGCGATGGCGGGCCGATGCATGGCGTGGCGTTCAATGCGCAAATCATCAGTGCCGAAAACGGTGACCCGGGCCCGGAAGACGGAATTATCCTGGGCAACGATGGCGCGGTGTACAAAGCCGGTTGGGATGCGCTGGTTGCCAGCGGCGCTCGCATCATCAACAACAGCTGGGGTATCGGCATCGGTGATCAGTACGCCAAGGGCGGGCGCGATCCGGCGTTTCCCAATTTCACCGTCAACGAAGCCCAGGCGCAATTCAATACCATTCGACCGATCCTCGGCACAATCGCAGGGGGGGCTTATCAAGGCGCCATCGATGCGGCCCGCAGCGGTGTGCTGACCATCTTCGCCGCGGGTAATGACTACAACCGTAACAACCCGGATGCCATTTCCGGTCTGGCGTACTTTGTGCCGGAGATTGCCCCGAACTGGCTGTCGGTGGCCGCTTTGCAGCAAAACCCGGACACCGCAAGTGCCAACCCCTATGTGATCAGCACCTTCTCGTCGCGCTGTGGCTATGCGGCGAGCTTTTGCGTATCGGCGCCCGGCACCAAGATCTACAGCTCGATCATCAACGGCACCAACCTGGACAACCTCACCAACGACTACGCCAACTTCAACGGCACATCCATGGCCGCGCCTCACGTAGCCGGCAGCGCAGCGGTGCTGATGGAACGCTTCCAATACATGAGCGGCGACCAGATCTCCACCGTGCTCAAGACCACCGCCACCGACCTCGGCGCGCCGGGCATCGACTCCCTCTATGGCTGGGGCATGATCAACCTGGGCAAGGCGGTCAACGGCCCAGGGATGTTTATCACCGCCGAGGATATCCCGGCCGAGTTCCGTATCGACGGCGCCTACGGCAGCGGCCAGTTCGTGGCGGACCTGCCGGGCGTCGGCGCGGTGGTGGATGCCGGCAAACCCACCCAGCGTGTGTGCGATGACTTGCACTGCGGGCGGGATGTGTGGAGCAACGACATCTCGGGCCATGGCGGCCTGACCAAGCAGGGCATCGGTACCTTGGTGCTCACCGGCGCCAACACCTACAGCGGGCCGACGCTGGTCAACCAGGGCTTGCTGGCGATCAACGGTTCGGTCACCTCCGACGTCACCGTGAGCCAGAGCGGCGTGGTCGGTGGTTCGGGGCGTATCGGTTCGCTGAGCGCGAAAAGCGGCGGTACTGTGGCACCGGGCAATTCCATTGGCACCTTGAACGTGGCGGGCAACGTCAACTTTGAACCGGGCTCGACCTATGCGGTAGAACTGTCGCCCACCAGCAGCGATCGTATCGTCGCGGGCGGCACGGCCACCCTCAACGGCGGCACCGTGACCCTGGCCCTGGAAAACAGCCCGACCTTGTTGAGCGCGCCCCAGGCCCAAAGTCTGATCGGCCGCCAATACAACATCCTGCAAGCGGCAGGTGGCGTCACCGGCAGCTTCGCGGCAGTGGTTCCCAACTACCTGTTTGTCGGCGGTACCTTGAACTATGCCGCCAACGGCGTGCAGCTGGATGTGGCACGCACCAACAGCTTCGCCAGTGTGGCCGCCACGCCGAACCAGCGCGCCGTGGCCGCAGCCGTCGAGCAATTGGGCGCGGGCAACGGTGTGTATGAAAGCCTGCTGCTGGCACCCACGGCCGCTTCGGCCCAGGGCGCGTTTCAGCAACTGAGTGGGGAAGTCTACCCGGCGCTGGAAACCGCACTGGTCAATGACAGCCGCTACGTACGCGAAGCGGTGGGCGAGCGTCTGCGCAATGGCGAGATGGGCGCTACCAGCCAAGCCATCGACAGCCGTGGCAACGTGTGGGTCAAGGCATTGGGCGCATGGGGCAAGACCGACAGCCGCAACGACACGGCGGGCTACACCACCTCTATCGGCGGCATGCTCGCCGGTGTGGACGGCGCCGTCGATGAGGCCACACGCATTGGCCTAGTGGCCGGTTACAGCGACACGTCGTTGAACATGGGCAGCGGCACCCACAGCCGCGCCTCGGTCGACAGCTACCATTTCGGCGCCTATGCCGGGCATGAAATCGGCGCCTGGCGCCTGAGTGGCGGCGCGACCTACAGCTGGCACCGCGCCGATGTCAAACGCGACCTGCAATACGGCGATGTCAGCGGCAAGCAAAAAGCCAAGGTCGATGCCCACAGTACCCAGGTGTTCACGGAAGCGGCGTACCGCATCAACCTGCAACCACTGGCCCTGGAGCCGTTCGCCAACCTGGCCTACGTGCACCTGGCAACTGACAGCTTCAAAGAGAAGGGCGACGCCGCCGCGCTGAGAAGTGGCGACGACAGCCGTGACCTGGTGCTCAGCACCCTGGGTATGCGTGCCTTGAAGACCTTCAATATCAACGACCATCAGCAATTGGAAGTCTCCGGCACCCTGGGCTGGCAGCACAACCTGAGCAGCACCGATTCGGAACAGCACCTGGCGTTTGCCTCGGGCGGCCCTTCGTTCACGGTGGAAAGTGCGCCAATGGTGCGCGATGCGGCGTTGGTCGGGGCACGGGTCAGCCTGGCATTGAGCAAGGATGCGCGGGTGAACTTCGATTACAACGGCCTGCTGGCCAGCAAGGAGAAGGTGCACGGTGTCGGCTTGAGCCTGGACTGGGCGTTCTAAAGGCCAGGTGCAGTTGGTTGTGGCGAGGGAGCTTGCTCCCGCTCGGGTGCGCAGCGCCCGCAAGTTTTTGGGGCCGCTGCGCAGCCCAGCGGGAGCAAGCTCCCTCGCCACACAAGCTCGCTCCTACAGGTGGTAACGGATAACAGGTGTTTTGGCTTTCTCTACAAATCCAACAACAGAGAGGCACTACCAATGGGTATCTTTGACTATAAAAACCTCGGTACCGAGGGCTCCAAGGCGTTGTTCGCTGATGCCATGGCGATCACGCTGTATTCCTACCACAACCTGGATAACGGCTTTGCCGTCGGCTACCAGAACAATGGCCTCGGGCTTGGGTTACCGGCCACCCTGGTCAGCGCGCTGATTGGCGGCAGCAATGCCCAAGGGGTCATCCCCGGGATTCCCTGGAACCCCGACTCGGAAAAAGCCGCCCTTGAGGCGGTGCAAGCAGCCGGCTGGACGCCCATCAGCGCCAGTACCCTGGGCTATAGCGGCAAGGTCGATGCACGCGGCACCTACTTTGGCGAAAAATTCGGCTACGGCACGGCGCAGGCCGAGGTGCTGGGCAAGTACGATGACGCTGGCAAGCTGCTGGAAATCGGCATCAGTTTCCGCGGCACTTCAGGGCCTCGGGAAAACGTGATCACCGACTCCATCGGCGATGTGATCAACGACCTGCTCGCCGCCTTCGGGCCCAAGGATTATGCCAAGAACTACGCGGGGGAGGCTTTTGGCGGGTTGCTCAAGAACGTGGCGGACTACGCCACTGCCCAGGGCCTGGGCGGCAATGACGTAGTGGTCAGCGGCCACAGCCTGGGCGGCATGGCGGTCAACAGCATGGCCGACTTGAGCGACAGTACTTGGTCGGGGTTCTATAAAGACGCCAATTACGTGGCCTACGCATCGCCGACCCAGAGCGCCGGCGACAAGGTGCTTAACGTCGGTTATGAAAACGATCCAGTATTCCGAGCCCTGGATGGCTCGTCATTCAACCTGTCGTCCCTGGGCGTGCACGACAAGGCCCACGAATCGAGCACCGACAACATTGTCAGTTTCAACGATCACTACGCCTCATCCCTGTGGAACGTCCTGCCGTTTTCCATCCTCAACCTGCCCACTTGGGTTTCGCACTTGCCCACCGGTTACGGTGACGGCATGACCCGTATCCTCGACTCGGGGTTCTACGAACAGATGACCCGCGACTCCACGGTGATAGTCGCCAACCTGTCCGACCCGGCAAGGGCCACCACCTGGGTGCAAGACCTCAACCGCAATGCCGAGGCGCACAAGGGCAATACCTTCATCATCGGCAGCGACGGCGACGACTTGATCAAAGGCGGCAGGGGCGCGGACTTTATCGAAGGTGGCAAGGGCAATGACACCATCCGCGACAGCAGTGGGCACAACACGTTTTTGTTCAGCGGGCAGTTTGGCAATGACCGGGTGATCGGCTACCAGGCGACGGACAAGCTGGTGTTCAACGACGTGGCGGGCAGCAATGATTACCGCGATCACATCAAGGTGGTGGGCGGGGATACCGTCATTGGCTTTGGGACGGATTCGGTGACGCTGGTGGGTGTGAGCAGCTTGTCGGGGGAGGGGATAGTCATCAGCTAACGCATTCGGTGTGGGAGCTGGCTTGCCTGCGATGGCGGCGGTCGAGACAGCCATGCGGTGACTGAAAAATCGCTATCGCAGGCAAGCCAGCTCCCACATTTGATGGGTTTTGCTAGATGATCATTTTTCCTTACGCACCGTGGCCACATCATCGGCCTTGATACGAATACGCTTGCCGGCAATATCGGTGAACTCGTAGAAGCCGTCGGCGGTCTTGGCGTTGGGCGTGTCCTTGGTCAAATACTGCGTGCCGTTCTGCAAGGTCACCACGGTTTGCGTGGAGCAACCGGCCAATACCAGAAAAGTGAGTGCAACCAGTGGCAGACCCAAATTCTTCATGTTCATAACCCTTACCTTTAACCCTGAAAAGTCCCGCAGCGTCTGCTTGCGGGGCCATAAATATTACGCGATCAACCCACTCATCAGATTGTTTTTTTGCAAAAAGTTGCAGGCGCCATTTATCTATTACTGATTGCAACAACGGCTTTGCCCCGGCACTCTGTATGCATAACCAGTATTTGATTGCATTGCACCATGGCCAACCCCCTCGAAGACCCCTTGTATTACCTGCATAACTTCCGCCAAGTGCTGGTTTGGTTGGGGCAACGCTACGCCGATTTGCTCAATGCGCACGAACAGCAATTCATTCAGCAATTTGACAGGTTGCCACAGGCGTCCCAGGCGTTGTTGGTGCGCATGGTGATGCGCAAGGGCGTGCATTTTCGCGCCACTAAACTCCATTACCTGGAAATCGGTTGCCCCCATGCGGCGGCAGGGCCATTGCGTGAGCTGGGATGGGTGGAGGATCAAAGCCCGCTGCCGTTTGCCACCCTCTTCGCGCTGCTGCAAAAGAGTGAATTGCTCGGCGCCTTCAAGCCTTGGATCGACCAACCCAAGGGTAACAAGGCCGATTGGCTTGAACCTTTGGCCGCGCAATTTACCGAGCCGCGCAGCTTTGCCCAGTGGTGCCCCGACGTAGACGACGCGCTCTACAGCCTGACGGTAATGGAGTTGTGTGATCGCCTGCGCCTGATGTTCTTCGGCAATCTGCACCAGGACTGGTCGGAATTCGTGCTGGCAGACCTGGGCATCTACACCTATGAAAAAGTCGAGTTCTGCGCCGAGTCGCGTGGGTTACGCAGCCGGGACGACGTGCATGGGTTCCTGTTCCTGAACCAGTGCCAGCAAGCCTTTGAAGCCGGTGAAGCGCTGGATACGGTGTTGGCGCAGGTCGCCACGTTGTGTACCGACAACCCCTGGCTGGAAAAGCGCCGCGCCAAGCTGTTGTTCCAGATCGGCCAGTATTGCGAACGCTGCGCCGAGCTGGCGCTGGCCGAACAGATTTACCGCGGTTGCACGCACCCCGGTGCCCGGGCGCGGCTGATTCGCGTACTGGAGCGCCAGGAGGATTACGCCCAAGCCATGGCCCTGGCGACCGAGGCACAGCAGGCCCCACACAGCGCCGCAGAACACCAACAGCTGCTAAGGGTAGTGCCGCGCCTGCGGCGCAAACTTGGCGGGCCGGCGCTGCCCAGGGCCAAACCCCAAGCGGTGGCGCGCCTGGACCTGGCACTGATGCAGGAACCGCTGCTGTCGGTGGAATCCAGTGTGCTGGCGCACCTGAGCGAACCGGATGCGCCCGTGCATTACGTCGAGAATGGCCTGATCAATTCGCTGTTCGGCTTGCTGTGCTGGGAGGCGATTTTCGCCCCGCTGCCGGGGGCATTCTTCCACCCGTTCCAGCGTGGGCCGGCGGATTTGCACAGCGAGGACTTTTATCAACGTCGAGAAGCTTTGTTTGCCGCGTGCTTTGCACAACTGAAGGATGGTCGCTACAAGGCTAGCATCCGCCAACGCTATGTAGAGAAATGGGGCATTCAGTCGCCTTTTGTGTTCTGGAACCTGCTCAGCGAAGAACTGCTGGAGCAAGCCCTGGCCTGCCTGCCCGCCGAACACTTGCGCCATTGGTTTACGCGCCTGTTGCAGGATATCCGTGCCAACCGGGCCGGGATGCCGGACCTTATCCAGTTCTGGCCCGCGCAAAATACCTATCGCATGATCGAGGTCAAAGGCCCCGGCGACCGCCTGCAAGACAACCAGTTGCGTTGGCTGCAATTCTGCGGCGAGCACCAGATGCCAGTCACCGTCTGCTACGTGCGCTGGGCGGAGCAACCCGCTTGAGTTACAGCGTGGCCGTGCGGGCGCTGTGTGAGTTCACGGCCAAGGTCGGTGACCTCGACCTGCGCTTTACGCCGTCGCCCAGTGCCCAGGAAGGCATCGTCGGCCATCGCACGGTAGCGTCACGGCGCAATGCGCACTACCAGAGTGAAGTGGCGCTTGAAGGCGAGTACCAGCAACTCAAAGTACGGGGCAGGGCGGACGGCTATGACCCCGACAGCAACCGCCTCGAAGAGGTGAAGACCTACCGCGGCGACCTCGCTGCCCAGCCCGCCAACCATCGGCAACTGCACTGGGCCCAGGTCAAAGTGTATGGCTGGCTGATGTGCCAGAAGCTCGGGCTCAGTGAGATCGACCTGGCGCTGGTGTACTTCGATATCGTCGGCGAAGGCGAAACCTTGCTCAACCAGCGATTCGATGCGCCAGACCTTGAGCAGTTCTTCAAGCAACAATGCGCGCTGTTCCTGGACTGGGCCCGGCAGGAGATGCAGCACCGCGCGGCACGCAACGCTGGCGCGCAGAGCCTGGCATTCCCCCATGCCGACTTCCGTACCGGGCAGCGCACCTTGGCCGAGTCGGTCTACAAAGCGGTGAGTACCGGCCGGTGCCTGATGGCCCAGGCGCCCACCGGCATTGGCAAGACCATCGGCACTATCTTCCCGCAGCTCAAGGCCTTGGCGCCGCAGCAACTGGACAAGGTGTTCTTCCTCACCGCCAAGACGCCCGGGCGCAAGCTGGCCCTAGATGCCGCCCAGGTGCTGTACGACAGCAGCCCCGAGCTGTCACTGCGTGTGCTTGAACTGGTGGCCCGGGACAAGGCGTGCGAACACCTGGACAAAGCCTGCCATGGCGACTCCTGCCCGTTGGCCAAGGGCTTTTACGACCGCCTGCCTGCTGCCCGCCAGGCCGCGTCCCAGGTGCGCCTGCTCGATCAGCAAAGCCTGCGCAACGTGGCGCTGGCCCATCAGGTTTGCCCGTACTATTTGAGCCAGGAAATGGCGCGCTGGAGCGACCTGATCGTCGCCGACTACAACTATTACTTCGACTTTGGCGCGATGCTGTTCGGCCTCGCCCAGCTCAACCAATGGCAGGTCTCGGTGCTGGTGGATGAAGCCCACAACCTAGTCGAGCGAGCCCGCTCGATGTACAGCGCCAGCCTGGATCAATACAGCCTCATGACCGTGCGTGACAGTGCACCCGAAGCGCTGAAAAAACCCTTGCAGCGCCTCAACCGTGAGTGGAACGCGTTGCACAAGGATCAACTGGCGCCTTATCAGGCCTACGCCGCCAAACCCGACAAACTGCTCCAGGCCCTGAGCCTGTGCACCAGCGCCATGGGCGATTACTTCAACGATCACCCCGATGCCCTCACCGGTGACCTGCAAGCCTTCTACTTCGACGCGCTGCAATGGGCCAAAGTGGCGGAGCTGTTTAACGAGCACTTTATTTTCGATATCACTAAGCGCTCGTTCACCGCCAAGCGCAGCAGCTCGACCCTGTGCCTGCGCAACGTGGTACCGGCCGAGTTCATCCGGCCCAGGCTGACCGCTGCGCGCAGCAGCGTGTTGTTTTCCGCGACCTTGAGCCCACGGCACTATTACGCCGATTTGCTGGGCCTGCCAGCGGACACCGCCTGGGTCGACGTTGAATCACCGTTCAAGGCCGAGCAGTTGCAGGTGAGCATCGTTGAGCGGATCTCCACGCGGTTCGTGCATCGCCAGGCATCGCTGGAACCCATCGTGGCATTGATCGCCCAGCAGTTCGCCGCGCAACCGGGTAACTATCTGGCGTTTTTCTCCAGCTTCGATTACCTGCAACAGGTCGCGCAGCTACTGGCTGAGCGACACCCACAGATTGCGCTGTGGCTGCAATCCCGAGGTATGGCCGAGGCCGAGCGCCAGGCCTTTCTCGACCAGTTCACCCCGCACAGCCAGGGCATCGGCTTTGCGGTACTGGGCGGAGCGTTCGGCGAAGGCATTGACTTGCCCGGCGCGCGCTTGATCGGCGCGTTTATCGCCACCCTGGGCTTGCCCCAGCTCAACCCGGTGAACGAGCAGATGAAACAGCGCATGGGCGCGATTTTCGGCGCGGGGTACGACTACACGTATCTGTACCCGGGTATTCAAAAAGTCGTGCAGGCGGCGGGGAGGGTGATTCGCAGCCAACAGGATCGGGGGGTGGTGATGTTGATTGATGATCGGTTTGGCGAGCAGCGGGTGCGGCAGCTGCTCCCCAAATGGTGGGCATATAAATGATGGTCCACACCCTGCGCAATGACTCATCCAAGACTACGGCGCCCGCCCGAGTGAAACTGGTCGAAATCACGTAATTACGAAGGGTGTTGTTGGCGCTATCAAACACCTGAAACCGGGCATTGCCTACTGTCAGAATTAACAGGTACCGATCCAGGGTCATCCTGCACTACCTGTTAATTCTGACAGTAGGCACGCCGCGATTTCAGGCGTTTGATAGCGGTAAGCCAACAGCGCACGACCGTGAGGATTCTCGCCATGCCCAAGAACAAAACACTTGACCCCCTCCTGCCGCCCATCGTTGTCCCGCTGATGGAACCGGCCATTGATGGTGATATCGAAGGGGCGCATGGCGGTATCGGCCTGCGGCATACCGAGGTGCCGTTGGTGGTCTACCTGATCAACCCCAAAGATGGCGTCACTCCGGGCAGTGTTGCCTCACTGTTCTGGGGCAACCGTAATATTCCCGTGGCCTCTACGCCGATTCGCGAAGGCGAGGAAAACCTTGACCTGATCCCGCTGACTGTTCCCGCGCACCATATCGTCCCGTTCTTGGTCTACCCGGTATGTGCCATGCTAAGGCGCAGAAGCGGCAATGAGTCATTCACCGAAGAAATCAAGTTACGGGTCAGCCTGACTCGCCCCGGTGGCGAAGACAAAGACAGTCTGCCCGGCCACCAGGGGCTGGCGTATCAGGTCCCACCGGATGTTGTGCTGCGTGGCGTCAATCAGGAGCAGGCACTGGCGGGTGTCAAGATCATCATTCGCTACTGGCTAAACATGCGCGCTTATGACCTGATCACTCTGGCCTGGGGCTCGCAAGTGGTTCAGCACCGGGTCCAGCCCGGCGAAGTGGGCCGTGACATCACCTTGACCGTCGACTACGCCACTATCAGCGCCGCGGGCAATAACCGGCTTACGCGCGTGGCTTACCAGGTGCGGGACGCGGGCGGCAATCTGCCGGAGGAGCGGGCACGCTGGTCGGCGGTGTCGTTGATTGATGTGCACCTCAATGAGGTGCGCCCCGAAGCGCCGTGGCTGCAGTTTCCAGACACCGGTACGAAAATCGACCTCGCGGAACTGGGCAGTTGGGATGTGGAAGTGGCCCTTTGGGTCCTCTCCCAGGAGGCTAGCGCGTATTCCCACGTGACGCTGATCTGGGCCGGTTTGGACAGTGAAGGCAATTCGATCCCTTATACGCACACCGAAGAACTCAGTAGAGCAGGCCTTTATACCTTTGAGGTTCCCAACGCGCTGGTGAGCGCGATTGCCGAAGGCAGCGCGAGTGTGCATGCCCTGTATCAGAATGGCGCGGTGCAACAGCCTTCCGAAAAGCTCTATCTGGACGTCATTGGGCAAGTCGTCAGGTGGCCGGCACCGACGATAGACGAGGACCAGGGTGGCCATATCGAGCCGGATGTCGACGCGACCGTACGCTTCCCCCTTCAAGGGAGCTGGCCGAAGGACGGTTATATCGAAGTCATCTTCCGGGTCAGCAGCGCCGATAACACCATCGAACATCGCATCGGCCGCGAGGTCGACGATATTCCGCCCACGGCCGGTGGGGATTTGTTGTTTACGGTATACCCCGACGAACTGCGGCGTTTCGACGGCCACCTGACTGACGTGTTTTACGCCCACACCCGGCCCGGCGGCCGCCCGCAGGAGTCCCTGCGGTTGCAGATCGTGGTGGGTCAGATCAAGCGTACGATGCCCAAGCCGATTGTCGACAAGGCGGTCAGCGGCCAGTTGAATCCGGATGATGTAGGTGCCTTCGCCACCGTGTTTGCACCGTTTGGCGAAACACTGCGCGGCGACTGGATCCGCATGTACTGGCTTGGCCGGGGCGCCCGCACCGAAGTGCCAGTGCAAGTGGCCGTGAATGGCGCCACCACCACCCACGACATCGAAAAATACTACGTGGAGAACAACCTGGATGAGTCGGTGACGGTGTTCTACACGTTGACACGTAGTGATGAGGCGATGCCGCGGTATTCTGAGATCACCGAGGTGCTGATCAGCCGTGGCGTGGGCGAGTTGCCGTCGCCGACCTTGCGCGAAGCCCAGACGACCGGCCCCGACACCGCCGAACTGGAGCCGCTCAGGGTGCAACAGGGTACCCAACTGGTGGTGAGCTATGTGGGGATGCGCAACAGCGACTCGATCAAAGTCACCATGAACGGTGCCGGCAATGGCGGTTCGCCAGATATCCCGGCCAAACCTGGGAATGAAGCCTTGCAGGAGGTGGCGTTCGATATTTCCAGGGCGGCGATTGCGGCGAACATTCGTGACCACGCCACCACGGTGAAATACCAATACGTGGTAACCCGTGCGGGTGTCTCGGTCACGTCGGCAACCTTGACGGTGACCGTGAGGCCGATACCGCAATCGGAGCTGGCCAAGACGGTCATCAGGCTCAACGAGGCCAATAGCGCGACAAAGGTGCTGGACCTGGATAGCTTCGTCGGCAACGCGATGGCGCATGTCGGCACCTGGCCGTTTATCACCGCCCCTTATCCGGTCTCGTTGAAGTTTTTTGGTAGAACAGCCGCTAATGTTGCTCATGACCTGACGCTGTTCAGTTTCAACAGCTCGTATGTCAATCCGAACTGGGTTGCCCAAGGCCGCTATGAATATCGCCTGTTGCGCACTTACCTCGATGGGTTGGGCCATGGCACAAAATTGAGGATGGAATTCAAAGCCGCCGTCAGTCTTAGCAAGGTTGAAGCCGAGGCGATCAGCTTTTCGGTGGTGGAGTACACCGTCAATACACTGCCGGCAGAATTCCCTGTTCCCAAGTTGACCCAGGCCACGGGGACGGGTACCTCCGTTACCCTGGCGCCGTTGAATGCACAAAACGGTGGCACCGTGTCCGTGGAGTACACACCGATGTACACCACAGACAGCATCAAGGTGACGATGGTGGGGACAGCCGGTGCGGGTTCTCCGGTGATCCCGGCCAAGAATGGGGTAACGGCGGGCAAAGTCACGTTCGATATTACCAAGGCCGCGATTGCCGCCAACGTCGGCAATGCCAACAAGACGCTCACGCTTAAGTACGACGTAACCCGTAGCGGCAAGGTGGTTGCGTCCAAGGTGTTGACGGTGACGGTGACACCGATACCGACAACTGAGTTGGCAAAGACAGTGATCCGGATAAATGAAGCGGATGCTGCTACCAAAGTCCTGGATTTGAGTGGATCGGTTACCAATAAAACTCTACGCGTTGGGTCATGGCCGTTTATCGCGAGCTTCCAACCGGTAGCCATGTTATTGAGTGGCTTCAAGGCCGATGGATCGGTACATGAGCTGCAGGTATGGACTCTGGCGAGCAACGCGGTGACTGCTGGGTGGTTCAGCAATGGTTTCTATGATCAACGCGTCGCCGCCTCGTACTTCCTTGAACTGGGTCATGATACGAAACTGAAACTTCAGTTCAAGGCGACGCTTTCATCTAGTCAAGCCGAGGCTGACGCCATCATCTTCCCGATAGTGGAATACACTGTTAATACACTGCCGGCAGAATTCCCTGTTCCCAAGTTGACCCAGGCCACGGGGACGGGTACCTCAGTTACCCTGGCGCCGTTGAATGCACAAAACGGCGGCACGGTGTCGGTGGAGTACACACCGATGTACACCACAGACAGCATCAAGGTGACGATGGTGGGGACAGCCGGTGCGGGTTCTCCGGTGATCCCGGCCAAGAATGGGGTAACGACGGGCAAAGTCACGTTCGATATTACCAAGGCCGCGATTGCCGCCAACGTCGGCAATGCCAACAAGACGCTCACGCTTAAGTACGACGTAACCCGTAGCGGCAAGGTGGTTGCGTCCAAGGTGTTGACGGTGACGGTGACACCGATACCGACAACTGAGTTGGCAAAGACAGTGATCCGGATAAATGAAGCGGATGCTGCTACCAAAGTCCTGGATTTGAGTGGATCGGTTACCAATAAAACTCTACGCGTTGGGTCATGGCCGTTTATCGCGAGCTTCCAACCGGTAGCCATGTTATTGAGTGGCTTCAAGGCCGATGGATCGGTACATGAGCTGCAGGTATGGACTCTGGCGAGCAACGCGGTGACTGCTGGGTGGTTCAGCAATGGTTTCTATGATCAACGCGTCGCCGCCTCGTACTTCCTTGAACTGGGTCATGATACGAAACTGAAACTTCAGTTCAAGGCGACGCTTTCATCTAGTCAAGCCGAGGCTGACGCCATCATCTTCCCGATAGTGGAATACACTGTTAACACACTGCCGGCAGAATTCCCTATTCCCAAGTTGACCCAGGCCACGGGGACGGGTACCTCAGTTACCCTGGCGCCGTTGAACGCACAAAACGGTGGCACGGTGTCGGTGGAGTACACACCGATGTACACCACAGACAGCATCAAGGTGACGATGGTGGGGACAGCCGGTGCGGGTTCTCCGGTGATCCCGGCCAAGAATGGGGTAACGGCGGGCAAGGTCACGTTCGACATTACCAAGGCCGCGATTGCCGCCAACGTCGGTAATGCCAACAAGACGGTCACCCTTGATTACGAAGTGGCCCGCAACGGCAAGGTTATTTCGTCCAAGGTGTTGACGGTGACGGTGACGCCGATACCCCAGGCTGAGTTGGCCAAAACGGTGCTCCAGATCAATCAGGCTAACGCGGCCACTCGAGTACTGGACTTGGATCAAGTTGCCGGCAATATCACAGGGGAAATTGGTGTCTGGCCGTTTATCACTGCGCCTTACCCCGTCTGGTTGAGGCTGCTGGGGAAAACGGACAAGGGCGTTGATCATTCGCTGACGGTGTATAACGGTGCAGGTAGCGCAGCTGTCAACCCGACTTGGATCGCTCAGCGGAGAATCCAACAAGCGATCTTTCGTAGTTATCTGAATGGATTGGGTGATGGCACCAAGCTGCAGATGGAGCTCAAAGCGGCTTTCAGTCCTAGTAAAGCTGAAGCTGATGCCATTAGATTTCCAGTGGTGGAGTACATAGTTGCTACAAAGGTTAATGATCTGACGACATTTGAGCATGGTCCGAACACTGGGTGGTATGTCGTCGGCGGTAGCATGCGTGACAAGGTGATAGATGGAAATCGTTGCGGCGGTCTGTTGTTCGATACAAATTCAAATGGACATTACAAAGTAATATATAAGACATATTATAATCTTCGAATGGGTAAGACGTATCAGTTGTCGTTCGATGTAAGGCCAGAGAATCCTTTAATAACTGCTAGTTTTCATGTCGCGGTGGCAAATACATACATTAATTTTAGAGGTTCATTTACGGGGGCGTCTTGGCGTCATTTCTCGGGAACCTTTCGTGTTGAAACTAGTACTGCCTTTAATATTCAAATTGATTTTCAAATACCAGCAGCAGCAAACACCTTTATTTTCGTAGATAATATTGGTGTGCGGGATGTATAAGGTGGTATGGGGGTGTTTAAAAGTGAGCCTGCTCCATACTCTATCGGTGCGGATAAAGTATGGGGTGGGTTTTTTCTAAGTTTGAAGTGTGAAAATAAGCTTATTCATTAATACAATATTGGGTGTCGTCAGGATTTTGTCATCACCGCGATAAACAGCGGCGACTCCAGAAATCGCTGCAACCAAATCTGCAAACGCTGATACGGCGTCCCCGCAAACCACTCCCGATCCACATGGGCAAACTGGCGCACAAACGGCGCCAGCGCCACATCCGCCAGGCTCAGGTGTTCGGCGAGCAAGTACTCACGCTCCGCCAGCAATCCTTCCAGCTTTTGCAAGAACACCTCACCCTCGGCCCGATAATGCTCCATCGGCTGTTCCGGGTAGCGCTCGGCATACTTATATCGATTCAAGTGATGCTTGAACACCTGATCATTCTCGGCAATCAACGCCAGCACCGCAGGGGCACCTTGCAGCAGCCAATCATCCGGGTCGTGCTGCGCCAGAGCCCATTGCATGATCTCCAGGCTCTCCTCGATCACTCGACCTTCGACACTCAACACCGGCACCGTACCTTTGGAAATACGGGGCAGATTTATTTAAATAGTAAATCTGCCCGATCTGGCGCTCTTTCAACGATCAATACGGGCCGGCGTAATACTGTGCTGGTACCAAGAGATAGGTCACTGCCACCCAGTATCAATCAAACGACTTCCAGATAAGAGCTCTGCACCGCCCCCGCCAACTCCCGCACGCCCTCAATAAACTCCGTCAACCGCCTATGCAACCCATCCTCCAGAATCTCATCAATCCCCGTATACCGCAGCCGCGCTTCAAACTCGGCAGCCAAGCGCTGCGCCGTGCGCCCATAACTACCCGGCAGATCCGCGAGAATATGGCTCAACTCCTCGATACACGCATGCAGCGAGCGCGGCACGTCACTGCGCAACAGCAGCAGTTCCGACACCGAGCGGGCGTTCAGGGCATTGGGGTACAGCTCGGTATACGCCTCGAATGACGACAACGCGCGGAGCAGGGCGCTCCACTGGTAATAGCCGCGGGCCGACAGGTCGCTGACTTCTTCGGACTCTTCGCCGAACATCTCGTAGCGTGCATCCAGCAGGCGCAGGGTGTTGTCGGCGCGCTCGACAAAGGTGCCGAGGCGGATGAAGCGATAGGCGTCATTGCGCATGATGGTGCCCGAGGTCGCGCCGCGAAACAGGTGCGAACGTTGTTTGACCCAGTCACAGAAGTGGCTGATGCCATGTCGCGCCAGGCCGCCGGCGGCAATGCTGCGCATTTCCAGCCAGGTGGCATTGAGGTTTTCCCACATGTCGGCGGTGATGCGTCCGCGCACGGCGTGGGCATTGCCCCGGGCGGCGCGCAGGCAGTTGTAGATGCTGGCCGGGTTTTCTTCGTCGAGGGCGAAGAAGTGCAGCATGCGCTCGGCATCCAGGGTGTGGTGGCGTTCGAGGTAACTGTCCAGGGTGCCGCTGCTGAGCAACGACATGGCCAGTTCATCCAGGCCATCGCTGCGCCCGGCCTGGGGCATCAAGGACAGGGAATAACTGACTTCCAGCATGCGTGCCAGGTTCTCGGCGCGCTCCAGGTAGCGGGACATCCAATACAGATCTGCAGCGGTTCTACTCAACATAGTCAGCCCTCCACCACCCAGGTGTCCTTGGTTCCGCCGCCTTGCGACGAGTTCACGACCAGCGAGCCTTCCTTCAGCGCCACGCGGGTCAAGCCGCCGGGCACCAGGCGGGTTTCCTTGCCCGAGAGTACGAATGGGCGCAGGTCGATATGCCGGGGCGCAATGCCGTTTTCGACGAAGGTCGGGCAGGTGGACAGGCTCAGGGTGGGTTGGGCGATATAGGCATGGGGACGGGCCTTGATGCGCTGGCGGAAGTCTTCGATCTCGGCGGCCGTCGACGCCGGGCCCACCAGCATGCCGTAGCCGCCGGAGCCCTGGGTTTCCTTGACCACCAACTGTTCGAGGTTGGCCAGCACATGGGACAGTTCATCGGGCTTGCGGCATTGGAAGGTCGGCACGTTTTGCAGGATCGGTTCCTCGTCCAGGTAGAAGCGGATCATCGCCGGTACATAGGGATAGATCGACTTGTCGTCAGCCACCCCGGTGCCGATGGCGTTGGCCAGTACCACATTGCCGGCGCAGTAAGCCGCCACCAGCCCCGGCACGCCGAGCATTGATTCGGGGTTGAACGCCTGGGGGTCGAGGAAGGCGTCGTCAATGCGCCGGTAGATCACGTCCACGGGCTTGGGGCCGTCGGTGGTGCGCATGAACACCTTGAGATCGTGCACAAACAGATCGGCACCTTCCACCAGCTCCACGCCCATTTCCCGGGCAAGGAACGCGTGTTCGAAGAAGGCGCTGTTGAAGCGCCCAGGCGTCAACACCACCACATTCGGGTTATCGAGGCGGCTGGCGCTCTTGAGGGTCTTGAGCAACAGGTTGGGGTAGTGGTCCACGGGTGCAATGCGCTGCTTGGCGAATACTTCCGGGAACAGCCGCATCATCATCTTGCGGTCTTCGAGCATGTAGCTCACGCCGCTGGGGGTGCGCAGGTTGTCTTCGAGCACGTAGTAAGTGCCGTCACCGTCGCGCACCAGGTCGACACCGGAGATGTGCGAGTAAATGTCGCGGTGCAGGTCCAGGCCGACCATTGCCTTCTGATAGCCCTCGTTGCCCAGCACCTGTTCTGCCGGAATGATCCCGGCCTTGATGATGCGCTGGTCGTGGTAGATGTCGGCGAGAAACATGTTCAGTGCATTGACCCGCTGGATGCAGCCACGCTCGATCAGGCTCCATTCACTGGCGGGGATGCTGCGGGGAATGATGTCGAAGGGAATCAGGCGTTCGGTGTCTTGCTCGTCGCCATACAGGGTGAAGGTGATCCCGGCGCGATGGAACAGCAAGTCCGCTTCACGGCGACGCTGGGCCAGCAGTTCTGGCGGCGTATTGGCCAGCCAGCGAGAGAAGTCCTGATAGTGCGCACGGCATACGCCGTTTGCGTCATTCATTTCATCAAAGAAAGATCGAGCCATTCCAGTACCTTGTCAGTGCCCAGTGTGGCTTTGGGTGGCACTGCCGCTTAAAAAAACGCATGTTTTTATGAGCCCGTGGCTGAAGGTGCCAACAGACCTGGTCCTTACTTTCTTATGGGGGCGGCTCTGGGTCGGGGGGTAACGCATGCTCCTGTTTTCCGGGTGGTGAATGGATAAAGCAATGCCTGTGCCGGAATGCGAACTAGGCATCAATAACCTGTGGCGAGCGAGCTTGCTCGCGCCGGGCTGCGCAGCGGCCCCAATAAAAGCGGGAGCGCTGCGCACTCCAGCGCGAGCAAGCTCGCTCGCCACAGGAGGGGGCTCACCACAATGGGGCGCGGCGTGTTTCAGATTGGTGCGCCAACCCACTTGAACTTCATCGAGCCCCGATTCTTCTAAGAAGTTTCGTCACCTTGTGGAGCACCGTCGTGTCCAGAATCATCTCCCCCCACACTCCGGAAGCGGCCCTGAACGACCACAGCGAACACAACGCAAAGATTTTCGGCTCGCCCAAGGACCGCCTCGACTTTTACCGGCGCGAGATCCAGTACGAAACCAGCATCCTGGCTAACCGCACCGACGCCTACCTGACCGCGCAATCCTTCCTGGTGATTGCCTTTGTCTCCGGCATGGGCAACCTCAACCCGGAATGGGGCAAGCTGTTCACGCTGGTGGTGCCGATCTTCCTGGTTTCGCTGGGTATTCTCAGTTCGCTGAATGCCTGGCCCGGTATCCGTGCGGCGTATGAAATCATCGACCACTGGCACTACAAGCAAAGCGAATTGCTGCGCAGCGAGCCGGTGATGGGCATGGCCTACGATGAGTCGCCACTGTTTTCCGAGGTGGAGTCGAGCCACAAGGGCTATCGCAAGTCGTTGTTGTTTTCCATGCGCGCGCCGTGGTTGTTCATGGTGTTCTGGCTGGTGTTGGGCATCTATGCGTTTTATATCCAGGTGGACAATCCACTGCGCTGACCACGCGGACGGAACTTCAGCCGTGGCCGTGACGCCTTAGCTCTATGCGGTACAGATTTTTCACCGGCCTGCAAAGAGGTGCCTCATGACCCAGCCTAAAGATCCCCAGACCCACAATCGCAACGACCCAGCCATCGACGGCGGCGAGCCGGCCCCTGGCACCGCCGCCGATGCGCCCAAGGATCCAACGCCTGCGAGCGACCCAAAGGCCAAGGAAAACGACTACAGTCCAGACTTCAGGCCTGAGCGTGAGCACAAGCCTGAAACCGATGCCGATATCGATACCCAAGGCGGTTAGAGGAGACGCACATGTCAAAAGAACTGGACGATGAACTCAACGACCCGGGCAACGAAGACCCGGGTTCGCTGATGGACGATGCCGAGGTACCGCTGAACGACCTGGATGAAGCGGCGGACGTTGGCAACACTGAAAATCAGGACTGATCCGGCGGCGGGCCCGAGGGATTGCTGAGCTTGAAGTAGACGTCTTCCTCGGCCCCGCCGTCCAGCGACACCTCCTGGCCCACCACGCGGTTATCGATCAGCGTCTGCGCCTGATCGCGGCTGATATTGACCACTGTGCTGCGCTTGCCAGTGATCACATACACCACATCCACCCCATGCTCGGCCAAAGCTGCCAGGTAGTTGGCATGGGGCAGGTCTTCGCCCAGTTCATATTGACGTTGCTCGCGTGTGGTCACGCCGCCTGCCTGCGCCAGGTATTGCTGCGAATATCCCAGGCGTTGGCGTTCCTCAAGCAATCGTTGGGCGATGTTTTTCATTAGTTGACTCGCACTGTGGGTCCTGACTGTTTGAAACCCCGGCGCGGTGCAGGATTCAATTTTTTTGCGCAGCTTGACGCTCATACCACGCCAGCATGGGCTGGGTGCTCAACCCGTGGGCCAGGATGCTCAACGCGATGACCGACAACGTCAGGTTGACCGCCACCGCACTGCTGGTGCCCACCAGCCCGTGGTTGAGCGCATAGAACAGGTAGTAAATGCTGCCGATCCCACGAATGCCGAACCAACTGACCAGGCTGCGTTGCCGCCGGTCCAACAGGCGGCCCCAAGGCATGGCGAATACACTGGCGGGGCGAATCACACAAAACAGCAACGGTGCCACCGCCAACGCGGCCCACTCCCAGTGGCTGACCAGCACGATGCCCAAGACTGTCACCAGGAACACCTCCATGGCCCGCTCCACCAGGCTGCCGAAGGCCAGCATGTCGCCCATCATCACGCCTGCCGCGATCTGGGTGTCCTTCAACTGGCTGACGTCACCATGCAAGGCTTGCTCGGGCTCGATTTCAAGGTGGCCCACCACCGGTTGCGCCAGGTGCTCGGCGGGTGTCTGGGCGTTGCCGGTGGACTTCACCTCGGCCTGGCGCAACCCCAGGCCCGCCGCGAATACCGACAGGAAGCCATAGCCGCCCACGGCTTCGGCGGTCACATAGGCAAGGGCGATCAATGCCAGTGTCAGGTAATCATTGGGCGAGAGGGTGCTGTCGGCATTGATCAGGCGCAGGCGCAACGTCACCCGGCCGATACCTCGGCCCATCCAGTAGCCGATCAATAGCCCGACCGGCACCGCCCATACCAGGTTTTTCAGCACCCAACCGCCGACCCAGTCGCCATCGAAGCCGCCGTGTTGCATGAACAGCAGGCCGAAGATCACAAACGGGAAGGCGCTGCCATCGTTCAGCCCCGCTTCGCCTGACAGACCGAAGCGCAGCGCGTCGTAGTCCTGGGCATTGTTGACCTGAACCAGGCCCGCCAGCACCGGGTCGGTCGGCGCCAGGATCGCGCCCACCAGCAGAGACACCCCCCACGACAGATCAAGCAGGTAATGCAGCAACAGCCCGGTGCCGAGGATGGTCAACAACATGACCGGGCCGGCCAGGCCGAAGGCGATGCGCCAGGTGCGATGCTTGAGCGGCAGGCGCAATTTCAGGCCGCTGACAAACAGCGAAAACAGCACTGCCACTTCGGTCAGGTGCTCCATCCAGCGCGCCGAGCCCTTGATGTCCAGATGCAGCAGGTCCACACCCAGAGGGCCGATGGCGATACCCAGCAACAGGCACACCGCCGAGGTGGTGACCGGCATCCAGCGCAAGTATGAGGAGGTGAGGGCCAGGGTAAGCAGTACGGCGCCCAATACGGCCAGCCATAGAATGAAAGTCATTGTGCGTGTTCCAGGGCCGTGGTCTATGCAGCTTTGAGAACGGCGACCGGAAGGGGGTTCAATGTGATTGCCTGCCATGGGGGCAAGGCCTTATTTAGCCATTGAACGAAGGTTTGCCATGCACTAAGTTGGCCGCTTGTCGCCCGCGCATCTACGGATCTGCGTCTTTCTTCTTTCACCAGAGGCTCTGGCATGAAGTTTTCCCCCTTCGTCGAGCGAATTGCAGGGCAGGGCGTTGCCGCCTGGGACATCCACCACGCCGCGTTCGCCGCCGCCAGCCAGGGCGAAGACGTCATCATCCTCAGCGTCGGCGACCCGGATTTCGCCACGCCGTCCTTTATCACCGACGCCGCCGTCAATGCCTTGCACGCGGGAGATTCTCACTACACCGAGATCGCCGGTCGCCCGGCACTGCGCGAGGCGATCGCCGCCCGTTACAGCCGAACCCTTGCCCGGCCGTTGGCCGCCGACAACGTGATCATCGTGCCCGGTGCGCAGAACGCGCTGTTCATCAGTTCGCTGTGCCTGTTGCAGGGCGGCGACGAAGTGTTGGTGCTCGACCCGATGTATGTCACCTACGAAGCCACGCTCAAGGCCAGCGGCGCCACCCTCGTGCGGGTGCCCTGCAGTGCTGAGGCCGGCTTTCGCCTGAATCCGTCCTTGCTCGCCGCCGCGATCACCCCGCGTACCCGGGCGATATTCTTTTCCAATCCGAACAACCCCACTGGCGTGGTGCTTGACCTGCAGGAGCTGCAAGCCATTGCCGACTTGGCCATCGCCCATGATCTGTGGGTGGTGGTGGATGAGGTCTACGAAAGCCTGGTGTTCGACGGTCAATACCACAGCCTCGCGGCATTACCGGGCATGGCGCAGCGCTGCATTGTGATCGGCAGCTTGTCCAAGTCCCACGCCATGACCGGCTGGCGTATCGGCTGGCTCATCGCTCCAGTGCAAATGGTGCAGCACGCCGAAACCCTGCTGTTGAGCATGATGTACGGCTTGCCCGGCTTTGTGATGGAGGCGGCGACCGCCGCGGTGTTGGCCCACGATGAAGTCACTGAAGGTATGCGGGAGACCTACCGACGCCGACGTGACCTGGTAGTGACCGCCTTGAGCACCTGCCCAGGCATCCGGGTGCTGGCGCCGCAAGCCGGCATGTTTGTGCTGGTGGATGTGCGCGGCACGGGGCTGGGGTCGCTGGATTTTGCCTGGCGCCTGTTTCGTGAAGCGGGCGTGTCGGTGCTGGACGCGGCAGCCTTCGGCGAGCCGGCCCAGGGGTTCGTTCGACTGTCCTTTACCCTGGGCGAGGAGCGCCTGGCGCAGGCCTGTCGGCGGATTGTGGGGTTTGTGGAAAAACTGACCAGTGAGCGCGCCGTGCATTGGGCATGAGTACCTGAACAACCCATTTAGTCAGCCAACGGCGGCAAACGCCGTTTCACCGGGGTTTTCTTGACGATAGCGGTGTTGGTTTCGGCATAGGTATTCAGCCGGTCCAGCAGCGTGTCGAGGTGTTCCATGGTGCGTACGTGCAGGCGTGCGATAAAGCAGTCGTCCCCGGTAACCTTGTCGCACTCTGTGAACTCGGGGATCGCCTGGATCTGGCGCTCCAATTCCTGCAATTTGCCGGGCAGGGGGCGAATGCGCACGATGGCTTGCAGCAGGTAGCCGAAGTGCTTGGGGTCGATGTCGACGGTGTAGTGGGTCAGCACGCCGCGTTCTTCCAGGCGGCGCAGGCGTTCGCTGACGCTGGGTGAAGACAGCCCGGTGATGCCTGCCAGGGCTTTGAGGGACAACCGCGAGTCGTCCATCAAAGCGGCGATCAACTGCTGGTCGATGGTGTCGATCATGGTCTGTGCCTAATAAGAAAAGGTGATTTCGGGCTTTTGCCTTTTTTAGTCGCTGTAGCCGTCGCCAACAGATTGCCATACTGGAGCCTCACTTGAGGAGCCTCAATCATGGATTCATCCATCCGTCGCGGGTCGTGGGAAATGGTCGCCGCCATGCTGATCTCGGGCAGCATTGGTTGGTTTGTGCTGGTGTCTGGCGTGTCGGTGATCGAGGTGGTGTTCTGGCGCTGCGTGATCGGTGCGCTGACGCTGGTACTGGTGTGCGCCTGGCTGGGTTACCTGCGCCTGGACCTGCTCAGTTGGGCAAAACTGGGGCTGGCCGTGCTCAGCGGCGTGGCCATTGTCGGCAACTGGTTGCTGCTGTTCGAATCCTACTCCCGTGCCTCCATCGCGATCAGCACCGCGGTGTACAACGTGCAGCCGTTTATCCTGGTGATGCTGGCGGCGGTGTTTCTCGGTGAAAAAATCACCGTGCAGAAACTGGCGTGGTTGAGCGTGGCGTTCCTGGGCATGTTGGCAATTGTTACCGCCCATGGCGAGCAAACGGGTGGAGGAGATTACCTGGTAGGCATCGCGCTGGCCCTGGGCGCGGCATTTTTGTATGCGGTCGCGGCGTTGATCATCAAGCGCCTCAAGGAAGTACCGCCGCATTTGATGGCATTGATCCAGGTGACGACTGGCGCGCTATTGCTGGCGCCGCTGGTGCCCTGGAATGGCCTGCCGGCATCCACCACGACGTGGGCGGCCTTGGTCACCTTGGGGGTGGTGCACACGGGTTTGATGTATGTACTGCTGTATGGCGCGATCCAGAAACTGCCGACGGCCATTACCGGCGCACTGTCGTTCATCTACCCGATTGCGGCGATCTTTGTGGATTGGATTGCGTTCGGGCATCGCCTGGGGTGGCTGCAATGGCTGGGTGTGGCGGCGATTCTGCTGGCAGCGGCAGGGTTGCAGAGGGGCTGGTGGTGGCCCCGCAACCTCGGTAGGCGCGAGCTTGCTCGCGAAGAAGGTTAACGATGACGCAGCGTATCAGGGTTGAAACGCGGCCTTCTCTCGTTCTTCGCGAGCAAGCTCGCTCCTACAGAAGAGGGTTAGTGCGTGCCCTGGTAGATAAGGTTTTCCGGGCTGAAATGCTCCACCGCGCTGCCAGGCTGGGGCAGGCCGAGGATATGCCCCTTGATCTTGCCCACCACATGCATTTCGCAGGGTTTGCAGTCGAACTTCAAGGTCAGCACTTCGTCACCGTGGATCAATTGCATCGGCGCCACCTTGGTCTTTACCCCGGTTACACCCTTGGCCTGTTTAGGGCAAAGGTTGAACGAGAAACGCAGGCAGTGCTTGGTGATCATCACCGGCACTTCGCCGGTTTCTTCGTGGGCTTCGAAGGCGGCATCGATCAGCTTCACGCCGTGACGGTGGTAGAAGTCCCGGGCCTTCTGGTTGTAGACGTTGGCCAGGAACGACAGGTGCGCCTCAGGGTAAACCGGCGGCGGCGAAGTTTCAGCCTTGCGCCCGCCCCGCGGATGCGCGGCGACGCGTGCGGCGGTCAGTGCTTCGATCACTTCACGGCGCAACGCCTTGAGCTGCGAGTTGGGGATGAAGAACGCCTGCGGCGCATCCAGTTCGATACGGGTGGCGTGGTACTCGGTGGTGCCGAGCTGGCCGAGCAGGTCGCGCAAGGTGTCCAGCGCCTGTTCCGGCTTGTTGGCCACGCCAAACGGGCCGGGCAGGGTGACACTGGCGCTGATGCCTTCTTCGCTGGTCGCGGTGATTTGCAGCTGCTCTTCACGCAGGCGCGCGACCCATGACAAACCGATACGGCGCTCGGCCGAGGTCTTGAGCAGGGCCTGTTGCCAGTTGTGGTCCAGGTTGCGATTGAGCGGGTGATGCGGGCGCAGCTGGTGCAAGCCGGCCGGCATTTCGTTAGGCTCGACGCGGTAGCGGTAGCGCTTCTCACCGTCTTCCTCGAACTCACCCTTGGGCTCGGCGATATTGGCGCGAAAACCCACCACTTCACGCTTGATCAGCACATTGAGGCCGTCGCCGTTGGACAGTGGCTCATGGGTGACCACCTGCAAGTCGCGCTTGCCGGCTTTTTCCACGGTGCCCACGGGCAGGCCGGTAAAGGTCGGGGTGTCAAAGGCACCGATGTCGATCTTGCGGTCGCTGACAAAGTAATCGGTGCTGCCACGGTGGAAGGTTTTTTCCGGGTCGGGCAGGAAGAAGTGCGCGGTACGGCCGCTGGAAGCGCGGGCCAGGTCCGGGCGGTCTTCGAGGATCTCGTCGAGGCGCTGACGGTAGTAGGCGGTGATGTTCTTCACATAACCCATGTCCTTGTAGCGGCCTTCGATCTTGAACGAACGCACGCCCGCTTCGACCAGGGCACGCAGGTTGGCGCTCTGGTTGTTGTCTTTCATCGACAGCAGATGCTTTTCAAAGGCCACCACGCGGCCCTGGTCATCTTTCAGGGTGTAGGGCAGGCGGCAGGCCTGGGAGCAGTCGCCACGGTTGGCGCTGCGACCATTTTGCGCGTGGGAGATATTGCACTGCCCGGAGAACGCCACGCACAGGGCGCCGTGGATAAAGAACTCGATGGCGGCATCGGTCTCGTCGGCAATGGCGCGGATCTCTTGCAGGTTCAGCTCGCGGGCCAGTACCAACTGCGAGAAACCGGCCTGGTCGAGAAACCTGGCCCGGCCCAGGGTGCGGATGTCGGTCTGGGTGCTGGCGTGCAGCTCGATCGGCGGAATATCCAGCTCCATCACGCCAAGGTCTTGCACGATCAACGCATCCACACCGGCATCGTAGAGCTGATGGATCAGCTTGCGCGCAGGTTCCAGCTCGTTGTCATGCAGGATGGTGTTGATGGTGGTGAAGACGCGGGCGTGGTAACGGCGGGCGAATTCCACCAGTTGAGCGATATCGCTCACGTCGTTACACGCATTGTGGCGGGCGCCAAAGCTCGGCCCGCCGATATAAACGGCGTCGGCGCCGTGCAGGATAGCCTCACGCGCAATGGCGACATCGCGGGCAGGGCTGAGCAATTCCAGGTGATGCTTGGGCAAGGACATAGTTTTTTAGTCAGGCTTGTCACGGTCGAGGCGCGCATTGTAGCCGTGAAATGCCTGGGCGGCATCTACCGCAGGGCTGTCGGGCCTAATGCAAGTCCGTTAAGCGAACGCATTACTCAACGCAACGAAGCCCCAATGTGGGAGCTGGCTTGCCTGCGATGGCGATTGAACATTCACCACCGCTATCGCAGGCAAGCCAGCTCCCGCCTTTTTGACCGCGTTCAACATTCCGATCAGTTCGGTTCTAAAAACGTCACAGATTCAAGCCTTGGCAGCCATCGCCGTCACTTCCACCCGCATACCTTCCACCGCCAAGGCGGCAACGCCCACTGCCGCCCGCACTGGCCAGGGCTTGGCGAAAAAGCGCTTGTAGACCTCGTTGAACGCAGCACGGTCGGCCATGTCGGTGAGGTAGATGGTCAGGTGCATGACCCGGTCCATGGAACTGCCGGCTTTTTCCAGCGCGACTTTCAGCGCTTGCAGGGTGCACTCGCTTTGCAGGGTGATATCGCCCAGTTCCAGGCTGCCATCGGCATGGGTGGGAATCTGGGTGGAGACCAGGATGCCGTTGAAGCCGATTACGTCGGAGGAGATGGAATCGGCGTCCGGGTCAGGGGTATAGGACAGGTCGTGGTTGGCCATGGGCACCTCGTGTTGGCAGGAACAGAAAGGCGCCATGGTCGGTGAAATTCACTCCAGGGGCAAACCCCGGCTTATATCCAGCGTCGGAACAGCACGCTGGCGTTCACGCCGCCAAAGCCGAAGCCATTGGACAGCGCATATTCAATCGGCATGGGACGCGCCTCATCGCGCACCATGTCCAGGCCGTCGGCGAGGGCGTCCGGGTTTTCCAGGTTGAGTGTCATTGGCGCGATCTGGTCACGCAGGGCAAGCACGGTGAAGACGGCTTCGATGCCCCCCGCAGCACCGAGCAAGTGGCCGGTGGCGGATTTTGTCGAGCTGATCGCCGGGCTACCGCCAGTACCGAATAGCGTCCTGATTGCCGCCAGCTCGCCTTTGTCTCCCACAGGTGTGGAGGTCGCGTGGGCATTCAGGTACTGCACCTGCGACGCCTCGATGCCCGCCTGGCGCAACGCTTGAGTCATTGCCCGGCGCGCACCGTCACCGTCTTCAGGCCCTGCGGTCATGTGATAGGCGTCTGCACTGGTGCCATAGCCCACCAGTTCGGCAATCGGCTGCGCGCCCCGCGCCAGGGCATGTTCGAGTTCTTCAATTACCAGAATGCCGGCGCCTTCGCCCATCACAAATCCGTCGCGCGCCTGATCGAAGGGTCGCGAAGCGCGCTGCGGGGTGGCATTGAAATCGCTGGACAGCGCTCGCGCTGCGGCGAATCCGGCAAGGCTGACGCGATGAATCGCCGCTTCGGCACCGCCGCATACCGCGACGTCGACTTCCCCGGAGCGAATCATTCGCGCTGCGTCGCCGATAGCCTGAACCCCGGCGGCACACGCGGTTACTGGCGCACCCAGAGGGCCTTTCAAGCCATAGTTGATCGACACATGCCCGGCGGCCATGTTGCTCAGAAACGATGGAATGGTGAAGGGCGACAAACGACGCGGGCCCTTGCTGTCGGTGGTGCGCACCGCATCGGCAATGGCCGGGAAACCGCCGACGCCGGAGGCGATGATGGTTGCCGTGCGTTCCTGCTCTTCGGGTGTTCTGGGGGCCCAATTGGCCTGCTTCAGGGCTTCATCCGCCGCCGCCAGGGCAAACAGGATAAAGCGGTCCATCTTGCGCTGTTCCTTGGCTGCCAACAGTCGATCAGGATCAAAACCGGCTTCGGGGTCTTGCAACACACTCTGCACCTGGCCGCCGATGCTGACCGCCAGATCACCGATCAACTCTTGCGGCAACCGGCGGATGCCCGACTGTCCGTCCAGCAAGCGCTGCCAAGTGGATTCCACGCTCGACCCCAGCGGCGTCAGCGCGCCCATGCCCGTCACGACGATACGTTTACTCATGCTCAATCGACTCCTGTTGCTTGAAGGGTACACAGCGTATGGACGTCACTATCATCATGAAAGTAACATGGCGTCATACAAGTTTGTACTCGCACACAGGAATACTTATGCAGCGCAAATCCCTCATCAGTGCCGAATGCCCCATCGCCCGTAGCCTTGAACGGGTAGGGGAGTGGTGGAGCATGCTGATCATGCGCGACGCCTTGCACGGCTTGCGCCGTTTTGACGAGTTCTCGCGCAGCCTGGGCATCGCGCCCAACATGCTGACGCGCCGCCTTAATGGCTTGGTAGACGCGGGGATGCTGGAGCGCCGCGCCTACAGCGAGCGGCCGCCACGGTACGAATACGTGCCGACGGCCAGAGGCGAAGACTTTCGTATGGTGCTGATGGCGTTGGTTGCGTGGGGCAATCGGCATTACGCCGAGGAGGGCATCAGTGTCAAGGTGGTGGAACGCGAGACGGGCCGGCCGGTGCAGCCGATGATGGCGACGGAGGAGGGTGCGTGGGTGGCGATGGATCAGTGCGTGGTACAGCCCGGCCCGGCCGCCAGCGCAGGGATGCGCCAACGGCTGAGCCGTGAGTGATTGATTACTCTTTTACATCCATGAACTCTTCGGCCCACGCCACATAGCTCTCAGGCAAGGTGTAGGTGTGGGTCAATTCCGTCGCACTGAGGTTGGAGGTGCTGTGGGTCAACTGGCGCTGGGCACGCAGGCTGTCGTAAGTGGCCTTGATCGCGGCGAAATAGGCGCCATGCCCGGCCACCACGATGCGTACGCCCAGGCTGGCCAGGCGCTCGCTGTCGTGCAGTTGTGGGTTGCCGTAGGTCACCAGCATCAGCGGAACGCTGAGGTTCTCCGCGATTTGCTCCAGGTGGTCGAAGTCCATGACGCCGACCATGCAGATGCCGTCAGCGCCGGCCTTTTCGTAGGCCTTGGTCCGCGCAATCACGTCGCGGGTGGGCAGCACGCCGGCGTTGGTGCGCGCAATGATCGACAGCGCCGGGTCGACACGCGCCTCCAGCGCGGCCTTGACCTTGCCGATGCCTTCTTCGACGGAAATCAGGTCCGTGGATTTACGCCCGAATTGCGCAGGCAAGAGGGTGTCTTCGATGGTCAGCGCAGCGACGCCGGCGCGTTCCAGCTCTTCGACGGTGCGCATTACATTCAGGGCGTTGCCGTAGCCATGGTCGGCATCGGCGATGAAGGGCAACTGGGCCACACGGCCGATGCGGGTGGCTTGCTCGACGAACTCACTCAGGGTAATCAACGCAAAGTCGGGGGCCGCCAGCACCTGCAGGGAGGCGACGGAGCCGCCCAGGATTCCCACTTCAAACCCCAGGTCGGCCGCGATGCGGGCAGACATGGGGTCGAATACGGAGGCGGTTTCAACGCACAGGGGCGTTGCCAGCAGGTCACGGAAGTTACGGCGTAGCGCTGAGTGAGAAATCTTGGGCATGGTCTTTCCTGGCTTTGGTCATCGTCAAGTGACGATCAATGTCTATTCGTGGTGCCGGGAGATTACCACGCAGATGCCCCTGTGATTATGACGTTTGAGCGCGGCGAGGGTTATCGAGCGACTGCACTGTACGACGTACCCAGGTCGCGGGCCCAGCCGTCGAGCACGTCCTTGACGTTGTCGGCGGTCATGACTTGCTTGTCATTGGCCAGGGGTGCGCCGGTGCCTTTACGCACCATGGCCGCCACGACATCGCCGGTCGAACCATCTTCCAATGACAGCTCCGTGGCGATTTCACTGTCTCGATCGCGTATGCCTGTGGCGGCGCTCACGCCCGCTGCGACCAGGGTGATCGGCAGCCACTCATAAAACCGCAGTCCCTGGGGGCTGGTGGCGATGCGGGTGATCGCAGGGCGTACTGTGAGGGTGTCAGGGCCAGGTTTTGAGGCCAGATAAACGTATTTGCCAAGTTCCGAGCGCAGTACCAGGTCGTAGTAGCCGGTGACGTGGGAGAGCGTGCTTTGGGGGATCTGGGCGCTGGGTTCAACAGCCGGGAAAAACTGGCTAGGCGCCAGGTAGACCTGCTTGTAGCGGCCGCGCTTCAAGGCTGGGCTGATCCAACTCAGTACGGTCTGGCCCGACGGGCTCTGTTGCTCTTTAAGCAGGCTGTAGTCATGAAGAAAGCCTGTATATCGCTCGGGTTCGACCTTGTTGCTGCTGCAAGCCATCAGGCTCAGGGTGGCCGCCATCAGTAGCAGGAGTGAGCATTTACGGGCCATCAATGGGTTGCCTGTTCGTTTGGAGTGTCGTGTGACGATTCGATATGCAACTGGCCATGGGTCATGATCCAGTGGACAAGCTCGGCGATGGGAATGGAGTGGGCGTACTCGACCCAGCGCCCGGCGTCGGGGCTGTAGTGTTCGAAGTAGCGACGCAGCACGATACGGTCCAGGTCCGCGTTCAGCCCCAGGCAGGATTCCTGGAACAGCATCGGGCTGTCCTGAGCCGGGGAAGAGGTGCGCTGGCTCAGTACCAGTGGCCGCGCATCGCCTGCTGCTTGCTCGGTGTACCTGCTGCTCGAAACTTTCATAGGCGTCTTTCGTGAGTGGGAGATGTGCAGAATGCCCGACAGGTTTTGCCCAAAGATGTCCGGGTTGTGTCCGTGGCGAAGGAATGTTGCTCGATTGAAATAAATGACCCCAGCGCCGGAATGGTTTTAGATGTCGTTCTTTTTTTGGCCTGGGAATCTGTGAACGTGAGCAGACTGCTGATCGTCGATGACGACGTGGAAGTGCTGGCATTGCTGAAGAAATTCTTCGTCCAGCACGCCTATGAAGTCGACGTGGCCGCCGACGGCGAGGCCATGTGGGCGGCCGTCGCACAACAGCGGCCGGACACGATCATCCTCGACCTCATGTTGCCCGGCGAAGGCGGCCTCAGCCTCTGCCAGAAAGTGCGGGCGCAGTTCGGCATCCCTATCATCATGCTCACGGCCATGGGCGAGCTGAGCGACCGCATTGTTGGCCTGGAGCTGGGCGCCGACGACTACCTGACCAAACCCTTCGCCCCGCGCGAATTGCTGGCCCGCCTGCGCGCTGTGCAACGGCGTGCGGGACAGCCGGTCATCGCGGCCGACGAGCGCTCACGCCCGGTGATTGCCTTCGCCGGTTGGCATCTGGATATCACCTGTCGCGAGCTGCGTTCGCCGGAGGGCGTCATGATCCCGTTGTCCGGTGGCGAGTTCGACCTGCTGGTAGTGTTTCTCGAACACCCCCAGCGCATTCTCACCCGCGACCAGTTGATCGACCTGACCCACGGCCAGGGCCACGACGCCTTCGACCGCAGCATCGACGTGCAGGTCAGCCGGCTGCGGCGCAAGATCGAGCCCGATTGCAAGCGCCCGGACCTGATCCGCACCGTGCGCAATGGCGGCTATCTGTTCACTGCCCCGGTGACCCGCGCATGATTCGCCGCCTGCTGCGCCGCGACACCCTGAATCGGCGGATCGCCCTGACCATTCTCGCCGCGATGCTCGCCTCACTGGCCCTCAATGCCTTGTTCGTGCAGGTGGCCGGGGTGTGGGCGCGTCCGCCCATCGACCGCACGGGGTTGCTGGAACAAATGGCCGCGACGTTGAAAGTGATCGAGGCGGCGCCTGCGCCGTTGCGCTCGCACCTGGCTGCAGCGGCCAGCGATGCGCGGTTGCAGGTGACGTGGCATACCGACCCCGTGGATTTCGGCCTGCCCAGCGGCGGCAACGTGCTACAGGCGGGCGAAGTCCCTGGGATACAGGCGTTGTTTGGCACGGGGCGCACCATTCAGGTGTACAGCCCGGACGATTGGCCCCGTGGCAGCCCCGACGCGCATTATGTCGCGCTGGTGCAGTTACTTGATGGCAGCTGGTTGTCCTTCATCCCACCCGAACGCAGTTGGGGCCTGAGCGCACCCACGCGGATTGCGGTGATCATCATCCTGGGGTTGATCGCCACCTTGCTGGTCGCCTGGGTGGCCACCCGGCAATTGGCCAAGCCGTTACAGCGTTTCGCCAGTGCCGCCAGACGCTTCGGCGGCGATCTGCGCGCACCGCCCATCGACATCGAAGGCCCCGACGAAATACGCCAGGCCACTATCGCCTTCAACACCATGCAGGCGCAGATCCAGCACTTCATCGGCGAACGCACCCAGATGCTGGCAGCCATTTCCCATGACTTGCGCGCGCCTTTGACGCGGATACGCCTGCGCTGTGAGTTCATGGAGGATCTGGACCATCAGCACAAGCTGATTCGCGATGTCGAGGAAATGCAGTCGATGATCAACGCCGCGCTGGCGTTTTTCCGCGACGATACGGTACTGGAGCACAGCACGGCATTCGATTTGTCTGAATTGCTGCAAACCATCATCGACGACTATCGCGACCAGCAGCTGGCGGTCGACTTCCGGGGGCCGCCCCATCTGGTCTATCACGGCCGGCCATTGGCGCTTAAACGGGTGGTGGTCAACCTGCTGGAAAATGCCGCCAAGTACGCCCGGCACCCCAGCATTGCTCTGAGTGTTGACGACCAGAGGGTGTGCATCGAAGTCAACGATGAGGGCCCGGGGATTCCCGAGGCGGACCTGGAGCGTGTGTTCGACCCTTTCTTTCGTCTCGAGACCTCACGCAACCGCAATACCGGTGGGGTAGGGCTTGGGCTCTCGGCAGCGCGGGCCATTGTGCGCGAGCAGGGCGGTGAGCTGAGCCTGAACAATCGACGTGGGTCGGGGTTGGTGGCTCGGGTTGAATTGCCGCGCTAGCGTGATGCGATATGCGCATTATTAATGAATTAGGTTATGCGTTATTAGTATTTTACATCTCGCCTTCAGCCCCACGAAAATAGCCCGGACACCCAAAAACCTGTGGCGAGGGAGCTTGCTCCCGCTGGGGCGCGAAGCGGCCCTGCTCTTGTCAGGAGCATGGGGCCGCTACGCAGCCCAGCGGGAGCAAGCTCCCTCGCCACAGATAAAAGCTTTTTAAAACCGAGACCGTGCGTGCGGATCGACTTGAATGCCCCACAAGGCATCTGGAGACGAACGTGCGTTACCTCAAAACCCTGGTGGCCGGGTTGGCCGCCTCTTTGCTGTGCCTGACGGCGCAGGCGCAAACCCTGGTGGTCGGCGACCAGAGCTACAACGCTCAGGCCGTGATGGAAGCGGCGGGGGTGCTCGATGACCTGCCTTACACGCTGGACTGGAAGCAGTTCACGGCCGGGTCGCCGGTGGCCGAAGCGCTCAACGTCGGCAGCCTGGACCTGGGCCTGCTCGGGGATGCCCCGGTGTTGTTCCTGGGCGCCTTGGGTGCACCGATCAAGGTGATTGCCGTCAGCCGGCAAAATCTCGACGGCGTAGCCATCCTGGTAAAAAAAGACTCGTCGATCCACAGCCTGGCCGATCTGGCAGGCAAGCGCGCTGCGATCTGGAAAGGTTCCTGGAGCCAGCAACTGTTGCTGACCGCACTGGACAAGGCCGGGGTTGCGCGGGATTCGCTGCAATGGCGCTACCTCAGCGCCCTGGATGCCTCCCACGCGCTGGAAGGCGGTGCAGTTGACGTGATCGCCACCTGGGAACCCTACGTCACGCAACAGGAACGCCAAGGTGCGCGGGTGCTGGCAACCGCTGAAGACTTGATCCCGGCCCAGAGTTTCATTGCCGCCAACGCCAGTGCTGTCGAGGCCAAGCGTGAACCCATCAGCGACTTCCTCCAGCGCCTGAAAAAAGCCCGCGACTGGGCCCGCCAAAGCCCGGCCAACGCCAACGCGTATGCCGATGCCTGGGCCAAGCGCACCCGCGCTGATGCCGACATCGCTCGCGTCTGGTTTGCCCGCGCACGCACCACCGTCGAGCCGCTGACGCCTCAGGCGCCCATCGAGGCGCAAAAGACCGTGGACTTTTTTGCCGGCCTGGGCCTGGTCAAGTCTTACTCGGCCGCCACGTTGTTCGACCCTTCATTTGCAGCCGCCTTGCAGCCCGCCGTCGCCACCACCCAGCCCTGACCGCTTGAAGGACTACTGCGCAATGACTAAAAGACAGCTCAAACTGGGCGCCCTGACCATGGGCTGCGGTGGGCCGGGCCGCCATAACCTGTGGCTTGATCCGCAATTGCCGGCCGATGCCAGCGTCAACGTCGATTGGTACATCCAGATAGCGCGCCAGGCCGAGGCGGCGCTGTTCGACCTGCTGTTCATCGTCGACAGCCAGTTCATCACCGAAGGCTCGCCTTCCCATTACCTCAATCGCCTGGAGCCGCTGACCTTGCTGTCGGCACTGGCCGTGAGCACGCGGCATATCGGCCTGGTCGGTACGCTGACCACCTCGTATAACTCGCCCTATAACGTCGCCCGGCGCCTCGCCTCCCTGGACCTGATCAGCAAAGGCCGCGCCGGCTGGAACGTGGTGACCAGTGGCGATGCCGGTACCGCCGGCAATTACAGCCGCGACGAACATTACGACTATGCCACCCGCTACGGGCGTGCCGCCGAACACGTTCAGGTGGTACAGGGGCTGTGGAACTCTTACGAAGACGATGCGTTTGTGCGTAACCGTGCCACTGGGCAGTTTCTCGACCCGAGCAAGCTGCACAGCCTGAATCACCAGGGCGAACACTTCTCGGTGGTGGGCCCGCTGAATATCCAGCGCTCGCCCCAAGGCCAGCCGGTGATTTTCCAGGCCGGCGACTCGGAGCAAGGCCGCGACCTGGGCGCCGCCACCGCCGATGTGATCTTCACCCACGCGGCCAGTATCGAGCAGGGCCAGGCGTTTTACCGGGATATCAAGGGCAGGGCGGCACAACGGGGGCGCGATCCGGAACAGGTACTGATCATGCCCGGTGCGGAAATTTATGTGGGCGACACCGATGCCCATGCCCGGGAAATCGAGCAGCACTACCATCAGCTCGACCACAGTTTTGCGCTGGCACTCAAGGAGTTCGGGCGCAATTTTGGCTGGCATGATTTCAGCCAATACGACCTGGATGCGCCGTTCCCGCAAGAGAGCCTGGAGGCCGCGCGCAGCAGTTTTTTCACCGCTGCCAAACGCATCGCCGACCAGGCGCGGGAGCAGGGCTTCAGCCTGCGCCAGGCCGTCGAATTTGGCCGGCAATTGCGCCCAGGCGCGTTCGTGGGCAGCGCCGTCACGGTGGCGCAGAAAATGGCGGATTGGTTCGAGGCACGGGCGGTGGACGGGTTCAATATCTACATCGGGCACCCTGGGCAATTTGATCGCTTTACTCAGGAGGTAATCCCTTTGCTGCAAGAGCGCGGTGTTTATCGCACGGCCTACGAGGGCTCGACCTTGCGCGAAAGCCTGGGCTTGGCGATTCCGAGGTTCCAGCGCACCCCCTCACCCTAAGGGGTGATTTCGATGACTTTGCGGGTGTGGGACTATCACTTCAGTCCCCGGCGCCAGTGTCCTGGTGTCGCACCCAACCGTTATGACGGCGAGTCTTCGAAGTGGATAATGATCGACTGTCTTCAGCCCAGTGGTTCGAACAGATAGCCAGGGTGACCGAGAGCATCGGGCACGCGGGGTTTGCCGCCACGTTGTTCGATGCCCTAGGGTGTATCCGCCCCATTCAGGCCACGACCTTGTACCTGTACCCCCACGACGGCATGCCCAGCGCATTGTTCGAACTGGACGGGCCATGGCTGCCCCAGGGCAATGTGCGCCAGTACCTCTCCGGTTTTTACTTGCTCGACCCGTTCTACGGCGCCTGCGTGGAGGGCGCCACTTCCGGCTGCTACGACCTCGCCGATGTGGCCCCCGACCACTTTGAGCACAGCGAGTACTACCAGTCGTTTTACCGGCATTCGCACCTGGAGGATGAGCTCAACTACATCCTGCAGGCGAGCAACGGCTTGAGCCTGGCGGTGTCGCTGGCCTTTACGCAGAAGCTCGACGCGGACACCACCGAGCATTTCAAGCGCATAGCACCATGGGTATTGGCAGTGCTGGGCAAGCACTTCGTCGGCCTGGAGACTCAGGGCGCGCGTTTCGAAAGCCTGTTGGAACAGCGTATTCACTCGGCACTCAACAACTTCGGCTCCTCGCTGCTCACCGAACGCGAATGCCGGATCACCCAGTTGATCCTGCGCGGCCACTCCACACGTTCGCTGGCCGAGCGCCTCGGGGTCTCCGAAGACACCATCAAGTCCCACCGCAAGCACATCTACAGCAAGCTCGACATCGGCACGCAATCGGAACTGTTTTCCCTGTTTATCGACTCGTTGGCCGAGGCCCAGGGCGGGCTGAGCAAAGACCCCCTCGAACGCTACATGAGCAAAGGCCGTTGACCGGCTGCATGACTACCCACAACAAGAGAAAAAGCCATGAACCTACCCTTTGAACCGCAACGCCAGACCCAGGACTACCAGGCCTCGGACGCGGCCCACCATATCCATGCCTTTGTGGATCAAAAGGCGCTGAATGCCGAAGGCCCGCGCGTAATGGTCCGCGGTGAGGGCCTGTACCTGTGGGACAGCGAGGGTAAGCGTTACCTGGACGGGATGTCGGGCCTGTGGTGCACGCAGCTGGGTTATGGGCGCAAGGACCTGACCGCTGCCGCGGCTGCGCAGATGGATCAGCTGGCGTACTACAACATGTTCTTTCACACCACTCATCCGGCGGTGATCGAGCTGTCCGAGTTGCTGTTCAGCCTGTTGCCAGGGCACTACAGCCATGTGATCTACACCAACTCCGGTTCCGAAGCCAATGAGGTGCTGATCCGCACCGTACGCCGCTACTGGCAAGTGCTCGGCAAGCCGCAGAAGAAGATCATGATCGGTCGCTGGAACGGCTATCACGGCTCCACCCTGGCGGCGTCTGCCCTGGGCGGCATGAAATTCATGCATGAAATGGGCGGCTTGATCCCGGACGTCGCGCACATTGACGAGCCTTATTGGTACGCCCAGGGCGGTGACTTGACTCCGGCCGAGTTCGGGCGGCGCTGCGCCCTGCAACTGGAAGAAAAAATTCTGGAGTTGGGCGCGCAAAACGTCGCCGGTTTTATCGCTGAACCTTTCCAGGGCGCCGGCGGCATGATTTTTCCGCCAGAAAGCTACTGGCCAGAGATCCAGCGTATCTGTCGCCAATACGATGTGCTGCTGTGCGCTGATGAAGTGATTGGCGGTTTCGGTCGTACAGGTGAGTGGTTTGCCCATCAGCATTTCGGCTTCGAACCCGACACGTTGTCGATCGCCAAGGGCCTGACCTCAGGTTACCTGCCCATGGGCGGTTTGGTATTGAGCAAGCGCATGGCCGAAGCCCTGGTAGAGCGGGGCGGGGTGTTTGCTCATGGACTGACGTATTCCGGGCACCCGGTTGCGGCGGCGGTGGCCCTGGCCAACCTCAAGGCCTTGCGTGACGAAGGGATCGTGCGCCAGGTAAAGGACGACACCGGGCCGTATTTGCACAAGCTCCTGCACGAAGTCTTTGGCAACCACCCGCTGATCGGCGAGATCCAGGGCACCGGCCTGCTGGCAGCCTTGCAGTTTGTCGAGGACAAAGGCACGCGCAAACGCTTTGCCAATGAAAACGACCTGGCCTGGCAATGCCGCACTTTTGGCTTTGAAGAAGGCGTGATCATTCGCTCGACCCTGGGCCGCATGATCATGGCGCCGGCCCTGGTAGCCAGCCGCGCGGAGCTCGATGAACTGGTCGACAAGACCCGCATTGCGGTGGACCGCACCGCACGGATCGCGGGAAAACTGTGAAGGGCTGAGCCCCCGCGTGCCGCTTCGGTTGAACAGGGTGGGCGGCCCATAGCGGCCTGCCCACCGCTCCCAATGGATGACTCATCAAAGGTGTCGATTTGATCGAACGCCGCGGCGCCCTGCATTCCACTTTCCAGGAGTCAGCAATGAATACAATAACAAACGTAGCCGATACTCCCGTCCATCAAACCCCAACCCCACCAACCTCATCGCGCCGCTTTCGACAACCCCTGGGCCTTGTCGGGCTTGTACTGTTCGGGCTGGCGTATATGGTGCCGCTGGCGGTGTTCACCACCTACGGTCTGGTGACCCAAATGACCAAGGGGCACCTGCCCACCGCCTACCTGTTGACCCTGGCTGCCATGCTGCTGACGGCCTACAGCTATGGGTGCATGGTCAAGGCGCACCCGTATTCGGGCTCGGTCTACACCTATACGCGCAAGGCGTTTGGCGCCTCCTTCGGCTTTATCGCCGGCTGGACCTTGCTGCTGGACTACATCTTCCTGCCGCTGCTCAGCTATTTGCTGATCGGCATCTACTTGTCCGAATACTTTCCTACCGTGCCCACCGCGGTATGGGTATTGGGCTCCATTGCCCTGGTGACGGCGCTGAATCTGGTGGGTATCGAGTCGATTACCCGGGTCAATTGGGTGCTGATCGTGGCCCAACTGGTGTTCATCGTGGTGTTCGTGGGGTTGTCGATCCACAACCTCAGCGGGCAAGCCGAGCCGGTGTCGCTGCTCAAGCCGTTTCACCATGAAGGTTTCAGCGTGCCGCTGATCATGACCGGCGCGGCGGTGCTGTGCTTGTCGTTCCTGGGGTTTGATGCCGTGTCGACCATGGCTGAGGAGACACCTGACCCGCGTCGTACCATTCCGCAGGCGATCATGGCGGTGTCGCTGATCGGTGGGTTGCTGTTTTTGGTGGTGTCGTATTGCGCCCAGATGGTCTTCCCGGAATGGAATAGTTTTGCCGATCCCGACTCGGCTTCGGTCGATGTGATGCGCCGGGTCGGCGGCGAGCTACTGGTGAGTGCGTTTACCGCCACCTATGTGGCGGGCTGTTTCGCCTCCGCGATGGTCTCCCAGGCCAGCGTGTCCCGCGTGCTGTTCGCCATGGGCCGCGACGGCGCGTTGCCCAGGGTATTCGGCAAGCTGGTGACGAAAAAACGCGTGCCGGCCAACGCGATCATGCTGGTCAGCCTGTTTTCGCTGATTGCGCTGTTCATCAGCCTGGACACCGTGGCCAACATGATCAGCTTTGGCGCGCTGTTCGCGTTTTCGGCGGTGAACCTGGCCGTGATCAAGCATTACCTGGGCGACCAGAAGCTGCGCGGTACACGCAACTATCTGCTGTACGCCGCCCTGCCGGGCCTGGGGTTTCTCAGCACGCTGTGGTTGTGGACGAGCCTGTCCGGCCTGTCGTTCACCATCGGCCTGTGCTGGATGGCCCTGGGGCTGGTGTGTTTGTTCTGCGTCACGCGTGGGTTCCGGGTACGCATGCCGGAACTGCAAATGGCCGAATGAACAGGCCCCACCTCGGTTCATCCGTAGGAGCGAGCTTGCTCGCGAAAACCGTCAACGATAACGCGTTCTTCCTGGATGAACGCGGCGCCCTTGAGTTTTTCGCGAGCAAGCTCGCTCCTACAAAAGCCTTACGGCCCAATTCAGGAGTACAGCATGTTCAACCTCGACTATTGGCAGCAACGCGCTGCCCGGCAAACCTTCATCAACACCGCCTTGATCGACGGCCAGGCCGTCGCTGCACTGTCCGGGGCGACCTTTGACGCCATCAACCCGGCGACCAACCAGCTCCTTGCACGTGTCGCCGCCTGCGGTGAGATTGAAGTGGACTTGGCAGTGCGCTCCGCACGCCGCGCCTTTGACATCGGCCCCTGGCGGCGCATGCCTCCAGGCGAACGCAAAAAAGTCCTGATCAAACTCGCCGACCTGTTGATGACCCACCGCGAAGAACTCGCACTGCTGGACTCCCTGAACATGGGCAAGCCGGTAATGGACGCCTATAACGTCGACGTACCCGGCGCGGCCCATGTTTTCGCCTGGTACGGTGAAGCCCTGGACAAGCTCTACGATCAGGTCGCGCCGACTGCCCACAACGCGTTGGCGACCATTACCCGCGAAGCATTGGGCGTGATCGCAGCGGTGGTGCCGTGGAACTTCCCGCTGGACATGGCCGCCTGGAAATTGGCACCCGCCTTGGCGGCAGGCAATAGCGTGGTACTCAAGCCCGCTGAGCAATCGCCGTTTTCCGCCTTGCGCCTGGCCCAACTGGCGCTCGAGGCGGGCGTCCCCGAGGGCGTGCTGAACGTGGTGCCAGGCATGGGCGAGGGCGCCGGCAAGGCACTGGGGTTGCACCCGGACGTCGATTGCCTGGTGTTTACCGGTTCGACCCAAGTGGGCAAGTACTTCATGCAGTACTCCGCGCAGTCCAACCTCAAGCAGGTGTGGCTGGAGTGTGGTGGCAAGAGCCCGAACCTGGTGTTTGCAGACTGTCAGGACCTGGACCTGGCGGCGGAGAAGGCGGCCTTCGGGATATTCTTCAACCAGGGCGAGGTGTGTTCGGCCAATTCGCGCCTCTATGTGCAACGCTGCATCCACGACGAGTTCATCGAGCGCCTGATCGATAAATCCCACGCCTGGATGCCCGGCAACCCACTGAACCCTGCCAGCGCCGCCGGTGCAATTGTCGACAGCGGGCAAACCGCACGCATCATGCAAGCCATCGGGCAGGCTCGCGCAGAAGGCGCCACGCTGTTGACCGGTGGCCAACAGTTGAACATCGAGGGTTGTTCAAACTTCATCCAGCCGACGATATTCGCCAGCGTCACCGCTGACATGAGCCTGTCCCGTGAGGAGGTGTTTGGCCCCGTGCTGGCGGTGAGTGCCTTCGATACCGAAGAACAGGCGATACGGCAAGCCAACGACAGCGTCTACGGCCTGGCGGCATCGGTGTGGAGTGATGACCTGAACCGTGCGCATCGCGTGGCGCGTGCCCTGAATGCCGGCACCGTGTCGGTCAACACCATTGACGCCCTGGATGTGACCGTGCCGTTTGGCGGCGGCAAACAGTCGGGGTTCGGGCGCGATTTGTCGCTGCATTCGTTTGATAAGTACACCCAGTTGAAAACCACCTGGTTCCAATTGCGTTAACTGCCCCGTTTCGCATAACTGCTGTGCCGTTACAGGCATTCATCCGCCAGTGGGCAATGCCTATAGTCCACTTAGCCCGTGCAGCGCTTCAACCGTGCTGCGCGATCCAGCCCAAGACTGAGGTGAGCCTGATGAACCGTGAATTCGACCCCGCACTGACGGATATCAACCAAGTGGACGCCGAGTACTTCGAGTACAGCAAGGCGGCGAATCCCATCAGTGCCAACCTGATTTCCCGCATTCCCTACCACAGCTTTCCGGCCTCGCTGTATGACAATGGCCCCTCCCGCGTGGTACCGCTGGACCTCAGCGACGCCTTGGGCTGCGAAGGCCCTGCGACAGGCCCCGGGCTATGCGCGAACTTCATGCGCCTTAACCGTGGCGACACGCTGACCCTGCAACCCAACGCCACTTCCCAGGTGTTCTACGTGATTGCCGGAGAGGGCAGCGTGGTTCAGGGGGAGTATGAGATTCAATGGTCCAAGGGCTGCTTTATCGCCCTGCCGGGATTACAGCAAGCGCACTTCAGTGCCCGCGAGGATGCACGTCTTTACTATGTGCACGATGAGCCGTTGCTGCGTTACCTGGGGGTGACACCCCGCGCCGATCGCTTTGCGCCGACCCTGTACCCAGCAGCACTGGCCAACGCGAAGTTGCGTGAAGCGGCCGATGATCCCAGGGCACAGGACCGCAGCCGCATCAGCATCCTGCTGGGCAACCGTCATTTCCCGCAGACGCGCACGGTGACCCACGTGCTGTGGGCCATGTACGGGATTCTGCCGGCGGGATCGGTGCAGAAACCCCATCGGCATCAGTCGATTGCACTGGACTTCATTATTGATTGCCCCACGGGCTGTTATTCATTGGTGGGCACCGAGCTGGACGCGGATGGGCAAATTCGTAACCCGCAGCGGGTCGACTGGTCTCCCGGCCTGGCGTTTGTCACGCCACCGGGTTACTGGCATGCGCATTTTAATGAATCGGATAGCGAGGCGTTCCTGATCCCGATTCAGGATGCGGGGCTGCAAACCTACCTGCGTGCGCTGGATATCCGCTTCAGTTGAGTCACTTCCAGTCCGGTGTTTCGCCCAGTCGTTCAACGATAAAGTCGATAAAACACCGGACCTTGGACGATACGATGCGCTTGGGCGGGTACACAAACCACACCGCAAACGCCCGCTCCACGCCCTGGATATGCCATTCGGGCAGCCACACTGCCAAGTCGCCGGCCTCGATACTTCGCGCCACCAGCCAGTCCGGCAACAGCGCAAAGCCCAGGCCCTGGCGCACGGCGATGAGTTGCGCGTCCAGGTCATTGATTCGAATAACGCCGTCATGCAGCAACGGGAACGCGCGGCCGGCGGATACAAAACTGATATCGCCGGTGGTCGCCGTGCCCAGCACCGCAGGCAAACCGGCCAGGTCGGTGGGCGTGGAAGGAGGAGGGTGCTGCATGCCAAACGCCGGGCTGACCACCAAGCGATAGTGGCCGTCGCTGAGCTTGCGTGCCTTGAGGGTCGAATCGGCCAGCTCGCCAATGCGTATGGCTAAGTCGACGCCGGCATGAATCAAATTGACCTGGGTGTTATCCAGCACCAGTTCCACGCTGATCTGCGGGTAGCGCACCAGAAAGTCATTCAACGCCGGCAGGATGTGATGCCGAGCAAACGCCGGCGGCAGGTTGAGTTTCAACACGCCCCGGGGATGCTGGTTCAGCGCAGACGTGGCGGCTTTGGCGTGTTCCAGTTCATCCAATACCCTGCGTGCGTGTATCAGGAAGGTCTGACCGCCTTCGGTCAGATGCAGCGTGCGTGTGGAGCGGTTGAACAGCGCGATGCCCAGGTCTTGCTCAAGGTCCTTCACATAGCGTGAAACCGTTGAGGCCTTGATCCCCAAGCGTTCGGCCGCACGCGAGAAATTGTTGCCTTCGGCGGCTTCGATGAAGGCGGTGAGCGCGGTGAAATAGTCCAAGGGCAGCCTCAGGGCAGGGCGGTGAGACGTGCAGGTTGTTGAGTTTTGCCGGGGGCTGTCAACTGCTAGACCCTAGAGCCACGATGCAGCCCCCGTTTTCCTAATGGGTCTGAATGATCAAGGCGATATGGGATCGCTTGCAGGAAAGGTTTCTTCGATCGCCTCGTCGAGCTGGCTATCGCTGACAGCGCGGTCTTGCACCTTCACATTCGACTCGCAATGGCAATCGGCACTGGGGCACGCTTGACCCTGGGGGTGCAAGTCGGCGCATGCCTGGCTGCAGTAGGCTTTGCCGTTGCGCTGGTGACGCGTGTCATGGGTCACCTGGCAGGTGCAGCCTGGGCAGGCGCAGGTCCAACCTTGAGTTGTCGGGTTCATAGGTCCTCCGAATATTCAGTGATTGATAAACGGGCAGCGGTGTTCTGATACGTAAATCAGGGCTGCTGGTAATGCCCTGGGATGTCATGGCCTTCATCGGCCGGCTTGTTGCGCTTTTGCACCTGGACGTCGCTCAATTTCGCGTCCTTGAGCTCTGCGAAGCGCTGCCTGAGCAGGGACTCGGCCCATTGCGGGTCCAGCGTGTCTGCATCGTGCTCAAGCGTGCGGCTTTGTGGCTGGTTGTCGAGGATGAAACTGATGAGGTAATGCGCTTTCTCGAACATGAACGTGGCTCCGTTACGGTTAACAAGGCAAACCCGAGCAGGGCATGTTCGTTTGATGAGTGGGCTGCGCAGTGATTCAGAAAATATAAGCCGCTTTCACCGGCCGAACCTTGAGAACAACAGAACCCGACTATTGATCTCGATCAGGTGGCCGTGCTGGCCCGCTCTATAACCTTGGGCGCTTATCGATGGCCAGGGACGGCTCAACGAGCAGCTCTGGTCGCACATTCTCAAGGAAGAGTCAGCCATGCGATCACTCAAGATCTTGTTGTTATCATCGGCATTCAACGGTTTGACCCAACGAGCCTGGCTGGATCTGCGCCAGGCGGGTCACGACCCCAGCGTTGTGGTGTTCACCGATCAAGCCACGGTGTGCCAGCAGGTCGAGGCGTCAGGTGCCGACCTGGTGATCTGCCCATTTCTCAAGGACCGTGTGCCGCACCAACTATGGAGCCATCCGCAGCGTCCGGTGGTGATCATCCATCCGGGCATCGTTGGTGACCGCGGTGCCAGTGCGCTGGATTGGGCTATCACCCAGCAGGCCCGCCGTTGGGGCGTCACGGCTTTGCAAGCGGTGGAAGAAATGGATGCAGGACCGATATGGTCCACCTGTGAGTTCGACATGCCCGACCAGGTGCGCAAATCCGAGCTGTACAACGGCCTGGTGAGCGACGCCGCGATGGTTTGCATTCGTGACGTAGTGGCGAAATTCGCCAAGGGCTTCGTCCCCACACCGCTCGATTACACCCAACCCAGCGTCATCGGGCACTTGCAGCCGAACATGACCCAGGCCGACCGCACCTTCAGTTGGTTCGATTGCGCAGGCTTTATCAAACGCAGCATCGATGCTGCCGATGGCCAGCCCGGCGTGTTGGCCAGCCTGTTGGGCGGGCAATATTACCTCTACGACGCGCACTTGGACGCCCGCCAGGGCACGCCCGGAGAAATCCTCGCGGTACAGGACGACGCTGTGCTGGTGGCGGCCGGAGATCACAGCCTGTGGATCGGCTCGCTCAAACCCAAAGGCCCAGAGACCTTCAAGCTGCCGGCACGGCACGTACTGGCGCAAAGGCTGGCCGGCGTTCCGGTGCTGGACAGCTCAATCGCCCGCCAGCCTTTCAACGAGCGGGTCTATCAACCCATTCGCTACCAAGAGTTCGGCCACATCGGCGAACTGACGTTCGAGTTCTACAACGGCGCCATGAGCACCGAACAATGCCAGCGGCTGGTCGCAGCGTTGCGCTGGGCCAAGGCGCGAGATACCCAGGTGTTGCTGATCAAGGGCGGACGCGGCAGCTTTTCCAATGGCGTTCACCTCAATGTCATCCAGGCCGCCGACGTGCCAGGGCTGGAAGCCTGGGCCAACATTCAAGCCATCGACGATGTGTGCCTGGAGCTGCTCACCGCCAGGCAACTGGTGATCAGCGGCCTGACCGGCAGTGCAGGTGCAGGCGGCGTGATGCTGGCGCTGGCCGCCGACATTGTATTGGCTCGCGACGGTGTGGTGCTCAACCCGCACTACAAGACCATGGGCCTCTACGGCTCCGAATACTGGACCTACAGCCTGCCACGGGCGGTGGGCAGCGAAATCGCGCATAAGCTCACCGAAGAATGCCTGCCCATCAGCGCCATCCAGGCCCAGCAGTACAGCATGGTCCAGGGCATCGGGCCCCGCTGTCTGCAGGCATTCGGCCTGTGGCTTTTGCAAGAGGCTGACCGTGCGTTGACCGATGATAAGTACCTTCATACACGCACACGTAAAGCCACGCTGGATACTCAGCAAGTTGAACGCTGTCGCGACCAGGAACTGGCACAGATGCGATGCGACATGGTGGAAAATCGCCAGCAGTTTGCCGAGAAATGCCGCAACTTCGTGTTTAAACGCAAAACCTGCCAGACCCCGCAGCGGTTGATTGCGCCGTGGGCGTTGAGGTACGAGGCTGGCGTGCCGCAAAGCCGGATGCTGAATGACTGACCGTCGACGCGGGGAGGGCGCGGCGGCCAGTCCGGCCTCGCATTGGGCAATAGGGTTGCCCATAATGGAGGCCAACTCGCCCAAACGCTCAGACCCCGAGGCCCCATGGAACTGCACAACCTGAACGATGATGCAGCGCCCGTATGACTCGTGCGCTGTTTATTTCGATGGATGGCCCCAAAGGCACCGGTAAAACCACGCTGTTGGAGGCCGTTACGACAGCGTTGAGGGCCGACAACCTAAAGGTCGTGCGACTGTGCGAGCGCAAGAGCGATCCCTGTCGAGCGCAAACGATGGCTCTGGTTAACACGTTCGCCCGAGATCCCAGCCGGGATCTGGAACTTGAGGTGTGTGAGCGCTTTGCCGACAGCCGCAGCTGGATTACTCGGAACGTACTGGCCGCGCAGCCACCTGACAGCATCATCCTGATGGATCGCTGGTACCCGTCTGATGCCGCGTTTCGTCGGTTGATACCCTTTGCAGACATTCTTGAGCTGAACATTAATCGGCAGGTGCAAGTGCCGGACCTGCACGTGGGGGTTGTCACCGCGGCGCAAATATCCTGGGCGCGGGCGGCAGCACGACGGCGGGGGTTGAGCAGTACGGTGATGTCTAAGCTGGAGGAGCAAGTTGCGTGTACCGAGGCGTTTGAGCGAGCGGCTGTGGAGCAGGGGTGGGTAGTGTGTCGCAATGAAGGGACGATTGAAGAGGCGGTGAGGCGGGTGGTTTTGCAGATATATAAGGTCCTTCATCCCAAGCATCAGGAGTAACGGAGTGCCGTTGAACCAGCAAGATCAGGATGATGTTGGTCATCAGAACAAACGTCACCGAACGAAGAAACTCTATGAAAACGTCGTGATAGGAAACTTCCTGTACGGTCTCGGATTCGCCGTGCGGTCATGTCTAGACGCAAACACCTCGATCCCAAGCGTGGTCAACCTGCTACAGCAGACGCCTGCAGACAAAGAGCTGGCTGACGTACTGCTGAGCTTTCCAGGTGTCGTGCGCTTGATCGAATTCAAGATGAAGGGCGCCAGCCTGAAAAAAGAACGGCTGCGACATCGTTTACTCATGGCCGCCCTTACAGGTGAGAATCAGGTATTGGTCGAAACGTCCAGAAGCCTGCACTGGTATGTGGAGGTGGGCGCCAATGACACCGACACGCCTTTGGTTTCGCGAGCCGTGCCTTATCTGGACGCCTTCGACGAAGAACACTTGGCGTTGTCCGCGGGAAGCCTTGAACGACTCGTGGAGCAAACCGCGCGCGAAGCTGTTCGCGGCCTGGACCCGATGATGCGCGAGCGTTCACAGATATACCTGCGATTTTTACGCAATATTCAAGCTGACGACCTGGTGGGCGCAGGTGGTGTGCTTCTGGTCATGGGCGCAGGTGGAGCAATGCATTTTGTTCAGCTGCGAGACGTCTGTGATTTGAGTATGCCGCACAGGCAATGGCTGGAGCTGGAAATGAGCGGTCCGCAGCTGGAGCGATCTGTGCCTGCGTTGGAGCGAAGCATGAAGCGTCCCAAACACCGCGACGGCCCCGAATATGGAAGGTAATGACCCATGGACGAACACGTGAACGAGAATGACCTCAGCCTGCGGGCCATGGCCGTTGCTGCCAAGGGCATCATGAGCGCAGCGGAAAATGACAGAAAAGCCGCTGAGCAGGCGATTGCGCGCCTTGGCTATCTGGAAAAACGTGTTGAGCAGAGCCTGCAACAGATTCCGACGATACTGGGCGCTTCAGCGGCGCAGATCGCAGATTCAGTGGCTTCAAAGGCGGCCGAGCAGTTGGTTGGCAGGTTCAGACAGGCCGATGCCGCGGCGCTTGATGCGGCGCAAAAGTACCAGGCCGCCAGTGACAGCCTTAAGCGTCGATTCTGGCTCAGCATCTTCGCCATTCATCTAGGTGTGGTATTGCCTCTGGCGTTGCTGTTTTTCTTTGCGGTCCCCAGCACCGATGAGATTGCGCAAAGGCAACGAGAGTTAGCGGTGCTTGAGCAAAACATAGACGCGTTGAAACGCCAGGGTGGTGACGCTGCCATTATTGACTGCGAGGGACGCCCGTGCGTGCGCACGCGAGAGGTCCCGGGCGAAAATCCCTATCACGATGCCGCTACAGAGAAGAAGACTTATCGGTTGATCTGGACCAAGTGAGCTTCATCAACTTTGAACTAATCACTAAGCCTGTCCACCTAACGCTTTGCACGTTGCCTCAAGCCCGGGGTTTTCCTGGGTTACCCAATCACACACGAAGGTTTGGTTAATCATGAAGAGCGAACAGGTAGAAGGCGTTGTAGAAAAGGTTGCTGGCAAAGCGCAGAGCGCAGTCGGGAAGCTTTTTGGCGATTCGAAGTTGGAAGCTGAGGGCGCTGGACGCCAGGCTGCGGGTCAACTGACGCAAACCTATGGTGACGCACTGCACAGCGTTTCTACATTCGTCAAAGAAAAACCGGTTGCTGCACTGGCAATCGGGGCTGTTGCTCTACTGGTGCTGAAGAGATTGCTTGGTCGCTGAACAGCAGTAGCTTCAATAAGATTGCTAACGCGGTAGAAACGATGGTGAACGCTAACCAGAATCAGGGGCAAATTTCTGCAGTTTCTTGCAGGCGTGGTAGGGCGTGAAGTGGAGCGGGGTATCTGCCTGTTCCTTGGGTAGCCAAGTCATGCTGCCTGGCAATCGACGCGGTCTCTATGCCCTTTGCCGAGCTTGATGGGCTGAAAAGCCCTTATGTTTTCCAGGTCCCAGAAAAGCCAATGCCCCGACAAGTCGGGGCATTGGCTTTTTTATGAGCGAGTGGTCGGTTTGTATCGTTTTGTATCTGCGCTTTGGATAGATACACAGCGATTCCTTTAAGTCGGTTGATGACACATACGGGATACCTACGGGGCTTTAAATGAACCCATCGAGAAGGCGCAAACCTTCTCCAATGGATGACTCATTTAACTCGCGGCTATCTCTGCGCGTTTCGCGACGTTGTCGACCAATGACTTATAGGAAATTCAAAATGCCTGCAGCTACGTTCGGTTTCACCTGGCGCCATTGTCTGGCTTCTTCCGTGAGAATGGGCGCTTTGGGATTGGCCCTGATAGCCGGCAGCGGTGGTGCCTGGGCTGTTGGCCCGGCCGCCGATGCGTCAGTTGCCAGCTCGGCCTCGACCAGTCCCGAATCGATTAGACCTTATCGAATTCACGTCGATGAAGCGCAATTGACCGATCTGAAAAAGCGCATTGCGGCGACCCGCTGGCCGGACAAAGAGACCGTCAATGACGTTTCCCAAGGCGTGCAGTTGGCCCAGGTCCAGGCGCTGGTGAAGTATTGGGGCAGCGGCTATGACTGGCGCAAGGCCGAAGCGAAGCTTAATGCGCTGCCTGAATTCATCACGACTATCGACGGCGTGGATATTCAATTCATCCATGTTCGCTCGCCAAACCCCAACGCGATGCCGCTGCTTCTGACACACGGATGGCCTGGCTCACAGTTTGAGTTCCTGAAGACGATCGGCCCTCTGACGGATCCCGTTGCTTACGGCGGTAAGGTTGAAGATTCGTTCGACGTGATCATTCCATCGATTCCGGGACACGGTTTTTCCGGTAAGCCAACTGAATTGGGCTGGGGGCCGGATCGAGTCGCGAAGGCTTGGGATGTGCTCATCAAGCGTCTGGGTTATACCCACTATGTTTCCCAGGGCGGAGATCACGGTTCGGTCATATCGGATGCATTGGGCCGCCTGAGTCCGCCGGGGCTGTTGGGCATTCACTTGAACATGCCGGCCACCATCCCGCCCGAATTGGTCAAGCCGATCAATAGTGGTGACCCGGCCCCTGAAGGGCTCACTAAGCCTGAACGCAAGGCGTTTGATTCCTTGAGCACCTTCTTCGGCCGCAATGCAGCATACGGCGCGATGATGGTTACGCGCCCGCAGACTATCGGTTACCTGCTGGCCGATTCGCCTACCGGAACTGCCGCGTGGATGTACGAAAAAATCGCCGCGTGGACGGACAGTGATGGCAAGCCTGAACGGGTATTGAGCCGTGACGAGATGCTGGACGATATCAGCCTGTACTGGCTGACGAACGCAGGCGCATCGTCATCGCGTTTCTACTGGGAAAACAACAACAACAATTTCAGCGCTGCCGCGCAGAACACCGCAAGCATCAAGGTGCCGGTGGCGATCACGGTCTTCCCGCACGAGATCTATCAGGCGCCAAAAAGCTGGGCGCAACGCGCTTACCCATCACTTTCCTATTACAGCGAGGTTAACAAGGGCGGCCACTTCGCTTCCTGGGAGCAACCTCAATTGTTCAGCGAAGAGTTGCGGGAGGCCTTCCGGCCGCTGCGCGCCAAGCTGAGCGCAACGAAGACAGCCCAGTAGCTCACACGCAACCCAGCCAACACACCTGGCCGCTATTCGGCGGCTCGCTACGGAGAAACACCATGGAGATGACCTTGCTGAACAATCAAAATAAATCCAGCCGCCTGCGGGGTCTTGCCCCATCGCTGTTGGCAGCAGCGGTGCTGCAATTCGCGGCGGTGGCTGTCGGTTTTTCCCAAGCCAGCGCGGCTGATGTACCCGCGTCCACCATTGGGGCTATCACCCCGGGAGCTCACACCTCTCTCGGTGCACTTAAGCATGTGAAAGCGGGGCTGCTGAACGTTTCTTACGCGGAACTCGGCCCAGCCGATGGTCCTGTGGTCATTTTGTTGCACGGCTGGCCCTACGATATCAACGCATACGCTGATGTCGCTCCTGCTTTGGCGGGCAAGGGATATCGAGTGTTGATCCCTTCTGCGCGTGGTTATGGCGATACGCATTTTCTCTCGGCCAAGACTGCTCGCAATGGTCAACCTGGTGCGCTGGCGACCGACCTGATCGACTTCATGGACGCGCTGAAAATCAAGACGGCGGTGCTGGGTGGGTTTGACTGGGGCGCCCGCACTGCAGATGTCGTTGCCGCACTGTGGCCGGAAAGAGTGAAAGCCCTGGTCGCTGTGAGCGGTTATTTGATAGGCAGCCAAGAGGCGGGCAAGGCGCCATTGCCGCCAGCCGCCGAACTGCAGTGGTGGTACCAGTTCTACTTCGCGACCGAGCGTGGGCGCCTGGGCTACGAGAAAAACACCCATGACTTCGCCAAGCTCATCTGGAAGCTGGCGTCGCCACAGTGGAATTTCGACGACGCCACTTATGAGCGCAGCGCGGCGTCCTTGCAAAACCCTGATCACGTGGCCGTGTCGATTTTCAACTATCGCTGGCGCCTGGGGTTGGTCAAGGGCGAGGCCAGATACGACGCGCTGGAGAAGAAACTCGCGGCATTTCCATCCATCAGTGTGCCCACCATCACCCTGGAAGGTGATGCGAACGGCGCACCGCATCCACCTGCAGAAGCGTACGCCAAGCGCTTCACTGGCAAGTATGAGTACCGATTGATCACCGGTGGAGTAGGCCACAACTTGCCGCAGGAAGCGCCGAAAGCCTTCGCCCAGGCGGTGATCGACGCCGATCATCTTTGAAAACCGGCTGAGAGGATGGCGAGAATGAAGCTGAAATTTCTGGCCGCGATGTCGGCTGCCATTGCAATCGCAGCGTTGAGCGCTACCGGTGTGGCCTCGGGCGACGCCAGTACTGGCGACGCCTCACCAATCTATGGCGTGAAATTGCCGGAAAACTACCGCCTATGGCCGCTGATTGCCCCGGCGCAGGAAGCGGCCCCCTTGAACGAGCTGCGAGCCGTGGTGGGCAATGACTTGGCCATCAAGGCTTATCAGGATTCAACGCTGCCGTTCCCTGATGGCACGGTGCTGGTAAAGCTGGCCTGGAAACATGTGCAGTCTCCGGAATTCGAGCCGGCGTCCATCCCGGGGCCGGCCACGACCGTGCAGGTGATGGTCAAGGACTCGAAAAGATATGCAACAACCGGTGGCTGGGGATTCGGGCGGTTTATCAACGGTAAACCGGCCGATGAAGCCCAACACGAAACCTGCTTCGCCTGTCACCAGGCGCGAGTGCGTAATCACGATTTTGTCTTCACGCGCTTCGCTCCCTGATTTCCCGTCAAACCCGGAGTCAACAATGAAAAAAGTATTAACCGCACTGGCCGTCGCCGTCAGCCTGAGCATGGCGACACACGCCTGGTCGCAAACTGAAAAACCCACGATTGTGCTTGTACATGGTGCCTTTGCCGATGCGTCGAGCTGGAATGGCGTCGTGAAGATTCTCGAGAAGGACGGTTACCCGGTGGTTGCCGCTGCCAACCCATTGCGCGGTGTAAAGAGCGATGGGTCGGCAATCTCGGCATTGCTGACGAGCATTCATTCGCCGGTGGTGTTGGTCGGCCATTCCTATGGCGGCAACGTTATCAGTGATGCGGCCAACGATCATGCAAACGTCAAAGCCCTGGTTTACGTCAGTGCGTTTGCACCTGAGGCCGGGGAAACCGTCGCCGGGCTGGCCGGCAAATTCCCGGGCAGCACGCTGGGTCCAACGCTGGCTGCGCCTGTACCGCTGGCTGATGGGGGCAAGGACTTGTACATCCAGCAGGACAAATTTCACAACCAGTTCGCCGCTGACGTCCCCGCGAAAGAGGCGGCATTGATGGCCGCCACCCAACGCCCGGTAACGGAAGCGGCGCTCAACGAAGCGTCCGGCAGCCCTGCCTGGAAGCATATTCCGTCCTGGTACATCTACGGCGACAAGGACAAGAACATTCCCCCGCAAGCCATGGCATTCATGGCCAAGCGCGCCGCTGCCAAAGCCGTGGAAGTGGTCAAGGGCGCTTCCCATGTCGTGATGGTTTCGAACCCGGAACCGGTTGCCCGCCTCATCGAAAAAGCCGCCACGGCGAAATGACATGCCAAGGGCGAAGCGGCGTTTTCAGCGCTCTACGCCGAGGCGAGTTTTGCACGTCGCCCGGCGGGTTTCGTTTTGAAGTTGTGCAACGCTGAAACGCAAGAGAGGGGGTATTCGACGCGGCCAACGCCTGGGCACACCGGGCGTTGTGCTTATCGCGGGCAACCGCAATCAATCAAGTACGCCACGATGTGGAAGATCAATCACAGTTACATTGACGGAGCATTCGTTTCCGTTCATGGCAATGAAACGGTGCAATGCATCAATCCGGCTACCGAGGCGGTCATCGGTACGCTCACTCTGGCTGATCGTGAAGATGCCAGGCGCGCTATCGCGGCGGCTTCGCATGCTCAAGTCGCGATGGGCCGCACCTCCAAGGCCGAGCGTATCGACATGCTCGAGCAGTTGCAGGCTGCCGTGCTGGCGAGCACGAATGAAATTCGCGATACCGCCATCGAAGAGTACGGTGCGCCGTTTGCCCGTGCGCAATGGGTCAGTCGCTACGCTTCACAGTCATTTACCAATGCGGCGCAGGTGTTGAAACACTTCGACCTGAGCCGTTCGGTCGGTGACGCTACCGTGGTGATGGAGCCGGTCGGAGTCGCGGCGCTGTTTGCCCCCTGGAACAGCACCGCCGGGACGATATGCAGCAAACTGGCATCAGCCATCGCGGCGGGTTGTGCCTCGGTCATCAAACCGAGCGAGTTGAGCCCCTTGCAAACCACCGTGCTCGCCCAAGCGCTGCATCGCGCAGAGTTGCCCAACGGGGTTTTCAATATTCTGTTGGGACGCGGCAGTGATGTGGGTGACGAAATCAGCGCCAGCCCACTCATCGCGAAAATTTCATTCACCGGGTCCACCGCCACCGGAAAGCTCATTGCACGTGCCGGAATCGAGACCATGAAGCGAGTGAGCCTGTCGCTCACGGGGAAGTCGGCCTCTATCATCCTGGATGACGCCGATCTCGACATCGCCATTCCCCTGGCTCTGAATGCTGCGTTCATGAACAACGGTCAGGCATGTGTCGCTGGCACACGCCTGCTGGTGCCACGCACGCACGCCGAGGACATTATCAAGCGCGTGAAAAGCCTGGTTGAAGCGATGGTCGTCGGCGATCCGCAGGATCCGGCCACTGCTCTCGGGCCGCTGGTCAATCGCGCCCAATTCGACCGCGTACAAGCTTTCATCCGCCGCGGGCAGGCGCAAGGCGCGACGTTGATTATCGGCGGGGAGGGCAGGCCGACCGGCTTGGACAAGGGCTATTTCGTCAGGCCTACGGTCTTTGCCGACGTCAGCAATGACATGGACATCGCGCAAGAGGAGATTTTCGGCCCGGTGCTATCGATCATTGCGTATGACTCGCAAGAACAGGCGATCGCTATTGCCAATGCCAGTCTCTACGGTTTGCAGGCTTATGTGTTTACCCGGCAACCGGAGCGTGCCCAACGCCTGGCGACCCAGCTGCAGGCCGGCTCGGTGTTGATCAACAGAATTTCGCCAGAGCTGCTGGCGCCGTTCGGCGGGGTAAAGCAGTCCGGTGTCGGCCGGGAGTTTGGAGTCTTTGGGCTGGAAGCATTTCTTGAGGCCAAAAGCATCGTGTCGGATTAGCCTGGGGTTGGCGGGAGAGGGTGGTCGCGCAACCCAGGCCGCAGGAGAAAAAGCTAATGGCCCACAGCACGTTGCCTGTGGGCCATGGGTTTTCAAGGGTTACGCGGCTGGAGCTTTCGCCTCCTGCAGCAGTTGCTGAATCATCTTTTCCTGCGTCTCGTAGCGACCTTCTCCGAAGTGGGTGAAACGCACTTGCCCTTTGGCGTCGATCAGGTAGTGCGCGGGCCAGTACTGGTTATCGAAGTTGCGCCAGATCGCGTAGTTGTTATCGATGGCTACCGGGTAAGTGATGCCGAGCTTTTTCACCTCATCCCTGACATTGCTGATGATGCGTTCAAAACCGTATTCCGGGGTGTGGACGCCGATTACCACCAAGCCATCCTTCTCGTACTTCTGCGCCCAGTCCTTCACGTACGGCAGGGTGTGCTGGCAATTGATGCAGTCGTAAGTCCAGAAATTGACGAGCACCACTTTGCCTCTGAGCGATTCACTGGTCAGCGCGGGCGAATTGAGCCATTCCACCGCGCCGGACAGCGACGGCATCGGGCCTTGGGAGTTGTCGAGGGTGGGTTCGGCCTTGGCCTTGCTTACCAGGTATTCGACGACTTTGGGGACGCTTTGCAGCACGCCTTTTTCCAGCACGCTGACGCCTTCGGACGACGCCCCGGCCAACAGCGTCTTGTCGGCACCGGTAGAAATCATCAGCGCTGCGGCCAGGACCGCAAAACCGGTGACGCGCCGCAGCCAACCAGTGACCGGAATCGAGGCCTTCAGGCGATTGACTAAACCGCGTCCGGCGAAAATCAGCGTACCCAACGACAGTGCACTGCCCAGGCCGTAGGCCACCAGCAGCAGGCTGGTTCGCGCATTGGCGCCTTGCAGCATGGCGCCGGTAAGGATCACCCCGAGGATAGGCCCGGCGCACGGCGCCCAGAGCAGGCCGGTGGCGACGCCGATCATCAGTGAACCCAGCGGCCCGGACATTTTGCGCGTCTGGGGGTCGAGACGATTGCCCAGTAACACGAACGGGCTGGCCAGCCAGCCACTGATTCGTGCCGAGATCAGCGACGAGGCAAACAGCGCCATCACCACCAGTGCCACATGACGCCCGGCGTTGTTGGCCTGAATCACCCATTCACTGCTGACCACGGCCAGGCTGGAAATCAGCGCGAAGGTCAGAACCATGCCACCAAGGGTAAGCAGGATCGAGGAGCGTGTGCGGTCGATACCGGCGAACAGAAATGGCACGACCGGCAGGATACAAGGGCTGAGGACGGTCAATAAGCCGCCCAGGAATGCGATGAGGAACATAAGGGTCTCCTGATGAAATGTGGGCAGGGCTCAGTTATCGCTGTGGCATTCGGCAAATTTGCGGTAGTTCAGGATCTCGGTCTTGCCCTGCGAATTCAGGTAGGTCAGCTGGGCATCGACAATGCCGCAGGCAGCCCCGGCATCCTGTGTCAATGCCACCACTTTCTGGATGTCCAGGTGCGTGCCGTAGGTGTAGGTCTGCGGCGTGACGTCGGCTTCGGCGCGGGCCGAGAAGGTGCAGATATTCAGGGCGGCAAACAGGCAAGTGGCATAGAGGGTATTGGTGTTCATGGTCGTTTCCTCAAGGCTTCAAGGGTTGGGTCGTTCAGTTGAGTCGAGGCGCTTGGGTTGGCCTCGATGTGGCTCATTAGAAGCCCGCGAGGTATCTCGTCTGTGTCAAAAACAGGCGCGGATAAATCGGTTCGTATCAGGATCCCGTCCCGATACACAGCCATACAAAACCTAGGAAATTGTTGTTTTTGCCTCTGCATGTATCCTTCGCCACAGCAGATACACTGCAATACAAACCGCCGCGGGCGAACGGGCTCAGCCTCTATAGACTGAGCCGCAATTTCCAATGACAGAGGCTTGGCCCATGGAACACGTTGATCACATCCTCATCGTGGACGATGACCGTGAGATTCGAGAGATGGTAGGCAACTACCTGAAGAAGAACGGCCTGCGGACCACCGTGGTTGCCGATGGCCGCCAGATGCGCTCGTTTCTCGAGGCCACGCCGGTAGACCTGATCGTGCTGGACATCATGATGCCCGGCGACGATGGCTTGGTGCTCTGCCGCGACATTCGCGCCGGCAAACACAAGGCCACGCCGGTGCTGATGCTGACCGCCCGCAACGACGAAACCGATCGCATCATCGGCTTGGAAATGGGCGCCGACGATTACCTGGTCAAGCCGTTCGCCGCCCGTGAATTGCTGGCGCGCATCAACGCTGTGCTGCGCCGCACGCGCATGCTGCCGCCCAACCTGGTCGTTACCGAAACCGGAAGGTTGCTGGGGTTCGGGCGCTGGCGCCTGGACACCTCCGCCCGCCATCTGCTTGATGAAGACGGCACCATGGTCGCCCTCAGCGGCGCTGAATATCGCCTGCTGCGGGTGTTCCTCGACCATCCGCAACGGGTACTCAATCGTGACCAGTTGCTCAACCTGACCCAGGGCCGTGATGCCGACCTGTTCGACCGTTCCATTGATCTGCTGGTCAGCCGCCTGCGCCAACGCCTGCTTGACGATGCCCGCGAGCCGGCTTACATCAAAACCGTGCGCAGCGAAGGGTATGTCTTCTCGCTGCCCGTGGAAGTGCTTGGAGCACCGGCATGAAGCCTTCGCTGCATTGGCCTCGTACCCTCGTCTCGCGGCTGTCGCTGATCTTTCTGGTAGGGCTGACCCTGGCGCAGGCCTTGTCCTTCGGCGTGCAGTATTACGAGCGTTACGAAACCGCGAAAAACACCATGCTCGGTAACCTGGAAACCGATGTATCGACGTCCATTGCCATCCTTGACCGCTTGCCCGCCGAGGAACGCATGAGTTGGTTGAAACAACTGGATCGACGCAATTACCGCTATTTGCTCGGCGAAGGCTCGCCAGGCGTCGCTCTGCGTGACACGCCGATTGCAGTGACCTCGATCAAGGAGGCCATCGGCAAGGATTACCCGATGACCGTGACAGACATTCCCGGGCCTATCAAACATTTCCAGGTCCATCTGAAACTGGCCGACGGCAGCCCGGTGACCATCGACGTGCGCCCCTCGATGGTGCCGTTGTCGCCGTGGCTGCCGGTGGTTTTGCTGGGCCAGTTGGCCTTGATGATTCTATGCGCGTGGCTGGCTGTGCGTATTGCCATACGCCCGCTGACCCGCCTGGCCCAGGCCGTGGAAAACCTTGATCCCAACACTCACCCGGTGCATCTGGATGAACAAGGCCCGACCGAAGTCGCACACGCTGCCATCGCCTTCAATGCCATGCAGGCGCGCATTGCGACCTATCTGAAAGAACGCATGCAACTGCTGGCGGCGATTTCCCACGACCTGCAAACCCCGATCACGCGCATGAAGCTGCGTGCCGAATTGATGGACGACTGCGGTGACAAAGACAAATTGTGGAATGACCTCGGCGAGATGGAGCATCTGGTGCGTGAAGGCGTTGCCTATGCCCGCAGCGTGCATGGCGCCACCGAGGAAAGCCGCCGTACCGATCTTGATTCATTCCTCGACAGCCTCGTGTTCGACTACCAGGACATGGGCAAGGACGTGCAGCTCAGCGGCAAAAGCAACGCAGTGATTCACACGCGGCCCCACGCGCTGCGCCGAGTGCTAGTAAACCTCACGGATAACGCGCTCAAATTCGCCGGTGCAGCGCAACTGCGGGTGGAGCCGAAGGAGGGCGACAGCCTCTCGGTGACCGTGATGGATCGTGGTCCCGGCATTGCCGAAGAGGAGCTGGCCCGTGTGATTGAGCCATTTTACCGCGTGGAAAATTCGCGCAACCGCAGCACCGGCGGCACGGGCCTGGGCCTGGCTATCGCCCAGCAACTGACACAAGCCCTCGGCGGCACCCTGACCTTGAGAAACCGCGAAGGCGGCGGACTGTGCGCTGAACTGAGATTACCGACGCGCTTATCGTAGGAGGAGCGAAGCGTCGCTAGATGGGCATGACCCGTTGAGAGAGTAGGCGTAAAAACGAATTCGTCGAATCAGTGACTTACGTAGCTCATGAACCTATAAGGCATAACACTTCGTTTAACATAATATACATTATGCGAATCGTCGTATGCGGGGTTGGAGGGCTCTGGTGGTCAGATTTGAAGCCTGGCACGGGCTCTTACGCATCACCTGGTCCAGCTTGCAGACTGGCGATGTAACTCACAATGAATGCGTCCTCCGATCCGCGCTCCTTGTGATAACCAACCACGTTGGCCAGCGTCCACCGCAGCAACCTCATCAGCACCGGATCGGAAAACTTCCAGCTGCTCGACTCGTACTGATACCGGCTGTTGGTGAAAACATCTCGGTACCGCTCGAACGAATCTTCTTGGCTGTCCAAGGCCAACGCTTTACGAATGTCTGCAGGCACGGCATGAAACAAGGTCAACAGATCGTGACCGTCACGACGCTGATCGGCTGGCGTCTTGCCGGTTGACTGAAGATGCTTGTGAGCCGCTTTGAGTGCATCAACGTCAATCGTGTAGGTTTCACCGGACGTATCTTGATGCTGGTCTGGTACAGAAATGAAGCTTTTCAGCAGTATTTCCATGCCAATCGCTGCGTTAACCATGGAAACATGTGGGAGGTTTTGGGCGTCTAGAAGCTCAGAAGCTTTGAGATAATTATGGGCGCTTTCGAGCATCCAGCCTGGAAAGTGATTCATTTAACAGAGATCCTTAAAGATGCATGCCATCGGAACATAGCTCATCAGGTGGGCTACCCTGCCCTCATAATATAGCCATAAAGAATAACTATGCTAAATGACTATTTAGTATAGTTATATCTGATTGTCATGCCTCAGAGCCTAAACCTATCCACCGACTGCGAAAGCTTCCCCGCCAAACTCGACAATTCATCCGTCGTCGACGCCGTCTCGCCAATCACCCGACTGTTACTTTCCGACATTCCCGCAATCCTCTCCACCTGATGAGCAATCTCATTACTGGCCAGGCTCTGCTCACTAATAGTGCGGGAAATATCGTTGACCAATTCAGTGGTGCTCAGCGTGGCCTGGAGGATCTCGCGAATGGCACGTTCCACTTCGGCAGTCACCGCCATGCCCTTGTCCACTTGGGCAACGCCCTCCTCCATGCTGATCACCGCTTCACGGGTGTTTTGCTGGATACTCCCGACCATGCTGGCGATTTCCTGGGTGGAGGCGCTGGTGCGTCCGGCCAGGCTGCGCACTTCATCGGCGACCACCGCAAAACCGCGCCCTTGTTCACCGGCGCGGGCGGCTTCGATGGCGGCGTTCAGGGCCAGCAGGTTGGTCTGGTCGGCAATCCCCTTGATCACCTGGATAATGCTGTAGATCGCCTCGGACTCCTTGTCCAGCGTGCGGATCACTTGGGCTGACTGTTGGGCAGAACGGGCGATGCCATCCATGTCGCTGACCACCTGGTGGATAACCCGGCCGCCGTCCTTGGCCAGGGTTTCAGCCTGACTGGCCATGTCCAGGGCACGTTGGGCGTGACGGGTGATCTCTTCGATACTGGCGGTCATTTCGCTCGCGGCGGCGGCCATGGTGCTGGCGGCGACGCTTTGTTGCTGGCTGCTGCCTGCCACTTCATGGCAACCCTGGCTGAGGCGCTCGCTCATGCCATTGACGCCATGGGCATTGCTGCGAACCACTTCGATCATGCCGCGCAAATCCCGCTGCATCGTCGCCAGGCTGCGAATCAGTGCACTGGCTTCGTCCTGGTTCTTGGGTTCGGCAATCGGCTCGCTCAGGTTGCCATGGGCAATGCTCTGGGCAATACGGCTGGCGGTGCGCAACGGCCCCATGATGCTCAGGGTCACCCAACGTCCTTGTGCCAGCAGCAACAGCAGGCTCGCCCCCAATACGATAATCAAGGTCCAGTTAGCGTTACTGATGGTTTGCCGGGTACCGGTGCTGGTGAGTTGGGTATTGTTTTCGATCAGTTCGCTCAACGCCGCCATTTGTTCTTCCAACTGGCTGAACGCGGCATTGAAGGTCTGCAGTTCCCCTCGTGCGGCCTCTGGATTCTCCAGGGCCAGCGCCACGATGCGCTCGCCGGCACTGATGTAGGTGTCCAGGCTGGGTTTGATTTTTTCCAGGCTGGCCTTGATCGAGGCGTCCAACGGCAGCTTGAGATTGTCCGCCAGCACCTCGCGAAAATGCTCGGCATGCTCCTTGATCGAGCTGTTGACCTCAGCCGGCGTACTGGTGCTTTTGCCCAGCCCGACCAACATCGCCGACAGTACATCCGCACGCAGGGCGTCGTGCATCATGTCGGCTTCCATGTGGTTGCGCAGTACCGTCATGCTGACGTCGTTGTCCTGTACCGCATCGGCCATCCGCGTATTGCCCAGGTAGCCAGCCAGGCTCATGATCAAAGCCGTGAGCAACCCGGTCGCAATCAACAGCACCAAGCGTAATTTGATCGTCATAGTGGTACCCCGTGCCAGGAACGCCGGTTGGGAACCCAACCGTTTCAATGTCGCTGCTAGCTGTATCGGCAGCTGTTGCTTGTTAGTGAAGCCTAAGTTTGCGGATCTGCGCGGTTCCCTTAAGCTGACCGTCCGTTGCTCTACCTGGATCTGCCAAATGCCTCAACGTATCGCCCGTCTCGCCCTGTTGCTGGGCTTGATCACCGCCGTCGGCCCGTTTGCCATCGACATCTACCTGCCGGCGCTGCCGACCCTGGGCGCCAGCCTCCAGGCCTCGCCGGCGGCCGTACAGATGAGTTTGACGGTGTTCTTCATGATTATCGGCGTGTGCCAGTTGTTCTACGGCCCACTCAGCGATGTGTTCGGGCGTAAACCACCGATTTATGCAGGTTTGGTGATCTTTGCCATTGGCAGCGTCGGCTGCGCACTGGCCCCGACGATCGAAGTGCTGATCGGCTTTCGAGCCATACAAGCGTTCGGTGCCTGTGCGGGTATGGTGATCCCCCGGGCGATTGTCCGTGACCTGTACACCGGCCATGAAGCGGCGCGTCTGATGGCTTTGTTGATGCTGGTGATGAGTGTTTCGCCGATCCTCGCGCCACTGGCCGGTAGCCTGGTGATTTCGATCTGGAGTTGGCGCGAAGTGTTTGCCGTGTTGGCGGTGGTGGCCGTGCTGTGCCTGGTGATGACCGCAGTACAACTGCCAGAAACCCACCCAGCCGAGCGCCGCCTGGGCAAGACACTGGGCCAGGCGTTCGGCAGTTATGGCGCCCTCCTCCGCGACCCGGTCTTTACGGGTTTGTCGGTGGTGTGCGGGTTTGGCCTGGCCACCTTCTTCGTGTTCATCGGCAGCGCGCCCTTCGTGTACATCGAGTTTTTTGGCCTGACACCGACCCAGTTCAGCCTGTGCTTTGCGCTCAACGCGGCCTCGTTTTTCGCCATGAGCCAACTGACCGCCCGCCTCAGCGCCCGCTTTGGGCTGGCGCCGTTAATTCGCTGGTCGGTGGTGGGCGTGGCGGCGGTCATGAGCTTGCTGGCGGCAACTACGCTGTGGGGTGACAGCCTGGGCTTGATGATGGGGCTGTTGTTTATCGGTTTCGGCTTTCTTGGCCTGCTATTGCCGGCGGCCGGGGTACTGTCGCTGGAGGATCATGGTGCGGTGGCAGGTTCTGCGTCTGCACTGCTGGGTGCGATCCAGATGGTCACAGCGGCTGTGGCGATGACCTTGGTGGGTATCTTTGCCGACCATACACCGGCGCCGATGTTGATCGGCATTGCGCTGTGTGCGCTTGCCGCGATGCTCACCACGCTATGGACCATACGTCGCTTGCCGGCCCACCTGGCCTCATCCTGAGATCGCCATCGGACGTATCCCCCCTGTAGGAGCGAGCTTGCTCGCGAAAGACTCACAGGCGCCGCGTTCATTCAGGAAGCACGCATTATCGTTGACGTTTTTCGCGAGCAAGCTCGCTCCTACAAGGGCGGGCGCGAACCTATAGATCAAACCTGTCCACCGCCCGCCGCCGCTCATTGTCGTCGCGCACGTCATAGCTGGCAGTGGTCTGGATGTTGGTGTGATGCGCCAGTTTCTGCGCAATCGACAAATCATGCTCCTCGATCACCCGGGTGATAAACGAACGACGGAAATCATGGGGCATGATCTTGACCCCCACTTGATCGCCGCGCTGGCGCGCGATGTAGTAAATCGCATGCTTGGTGATCCGCTCTCGGGTGATATGGCTGCCTCGCCGGATGCGGTTGAACAGGAAGCTGTCGTCCTGCTCGCCTTCCTTGAGGTGCTCGCGACGAAACGCCAGCCAGGCTTGCAGCTTGGCAAACGCCCAGTCCGGCGCGTACTTGACCAACTCTTTGTTGCCCTTGCCGATCACGCGCAGGCTGCGCTCGTCAAAGTTGATCTGTGCCAGGTCGAGGTTCACCGACTCCGACTTGCGCATGCCCGAGCCATATAGCAGGCCGATCACTGCGGCATCCCGCAGGCCCTGGGGCCGAGGGTCGGCGGCGCAGACGTCGAGCATCTCGCGGATCAAGGTGCGGCGCAGATTGCGGCCCTGGCTCAGGCGCGTACCGGGTGTAGCCTTGACCGAGCGCATCTTCAACAGGTGGTCCTGGCTGATCAAGCTCATGCGCCACGCTTCATTCATCACCCCGCGCACCGCATTCACATACAGCGACGAAGTGTTCGGCGCTAAGCCGTCCTCGCGCAAGGCAGCCACCAGTGCGATGACGTGTTCAGGCTGCAGCAGGTGCCAGTCAATCTCTTCGAGGTTGAGGTCTTCGAAACCCAAGCGGTCGGCGGCATCCTGCAGCACGTAGCGCATGGTCAGTTGGCTGGAAGGCGCCAGGCGGGTGAGATATAGGGTCAGTGGGTTGCAAATGGACTCGGTCAAGGTAGATCAGCCTTTGGATTAAATACACCGACCAACTATTTGATTAGTCGATGTATTTAGTGGATTGGCGAAGGCCGAGTCTAACTCAGGACCGGCCCTGGCACAAAATCACGGGGCCGATTCGTCGTCTTCGCTGGCTGCCTGGGGTTGGGCCTGGGATTGGCTCCAGTCAGCGTCCTGTTGCTGCATCAGCGCGAACCAATGCTGGCGCATAAAGGCGAGGTAATTGTCCGGCGCCTTGGCAAAGTCCTTCTCGTCACCATAGCAACCTGGCAGTGGCAGTTCGGTGCCCTGCTCCTTGTATTGGCTGACCAGCGCTTGCTGCGCCGCGACGCTGCAGTCGGTGGGCAGGGGCATGCCGCGCAAGGCACCAGCGTCCTCGTCCCACCAACTGGCGCCCACGCGGTCAAGGCCACGCAGACGATACTTCTCGGACTTGCCGGCATGCATGATCAGCTTGAATTCGTTGGGGCTGACATCACTGGTGCAGGCCCGCGAATAACCGACCGTAGCCTGGGTATTGCCGTCGCCCAGCAGGTCGGTGACCTTGGTGGCAGCCCGGTCAAAGCGCAGCCCTGCGTCGAATTCGCAGTGCTGCACATCGTCGTACAGCATCCACACGCGCTTGGGGCGCTCGCCACTCAGCACGTATTGCGCCGCGTAGACAAAGGCCGATTGGGTACCATCGTCATCGCGCTCACCGACTTGCTCGGCGAGTACCAGCAGGTTTTTGCCTTGGCGGTCATCCCAGGTGTAAGCCGCGACCTGCTTGCCGCGCACTTCCACCCCGTCCGGCACCTGGTCCAGTGCGGTCAGCGCGACGCCTTGATCGGCCCGCACGCTGGTGACACAGGCCACCGTCATCAACAATCCCATCAGCGCTGGCCGCAACTGGCCGCGTAAAAGCTGCACGCTATTCATCCGAGTACCCTGGCAAGAGAGGGCTTACTTTACCGGCACTTGAGCGCTAATGCAGAGAAGATTGTTGAAGGGCAAGCATTGGCCTGATCACAAGGCTGAGATTGAACCAAGCGCCCTGTATAACGTTCCGATACTGCCATCTGACGTCTAGATGTAACGCCTTGATTACCTAGCTGAACCCTAGCTGTCTACCTGTCAAATAAACGGGTTTTTCATCCGCCTTTCATATTCGTTGAACATTTTTGCGCTTAACCTTGTATCCAACACTTCAGAGCAATCCGGGGTTTATCGACTAACCTGTTGATTACACATTATCTTTAGCTCCGCGTTGTAGTCTGCGGGCTGTAGTTTTGCCCAATAATCACTGCCGTTTTCGCGCTCCAAGTTGCTCCAGCCCGAGGTCATGAATCTTTGAAACCCTACCCTATTCATTGCGTGTCGATCGTTATCCCGGTCTACAACGAACAAGAAAGCCTGCCCGAGTTGCTGCGTCGCACCACGGCAGCCTGCAAGCAATTGGCTTACGAATACGAAATCATCCTGGTGGATGACGGTAGCCGCGACAACTCCGCTCAACTGCTCGAAGACGCTGCCGCCGAAGACGGCAGCAATGTGGTAGCGGTGATCCTTAACCGCAACTACGGCCAGCACGCGGCGATCATGGCCGGCTTTGAACAGTGCCGTGGCGAAGTCGTGATCACCCTTGACGCCGACCTGCAGAACCCGCCGGAAGAGATCCCGCGCCTGGTCGAGCAAGCTGCCCTGGGCTACGACGTGGTCGCCACCGTGCGTAATAACCGCCAGGACTCGGCCTTCCGCCGCTGGCCGTCGCGTTTGATCAACCTCGCCGTGCAGCGCTCTACCGGCGTAGCCATGACCGACTACGGCTGCATGTTGCGCGCCTACCGCCGCACCATTGTCGACGCCATGCTCGCCTGCCGTGAGCGCAGCACGTTCATTCCTATCCTGGCCAACGGCTTCGCCCGCCACACCACGGAAATCCTGGTGCACCACGCCGAACGTGAGCACGGCGAATCCAAATACAGCGCCATGCGCCTGATCAGCCTGATGTTCGACCTGCTGACCTGCATGACCACCACGCCCTTGCGCCTGCTGTCCATCGTCGGTTTCAGCCTGGCGGCGCTGGGCGTGCTGTTTGCCTTTGCCCTGATCGTCATGCGCCTGGCCTTCGGCGCCGACTGGGCCGGTGATGGCCTGTTCGTGCTGTTTGCGGTGTTGTTTGTGTTCACCGGTGGCCAGTTCATCGGCATGGGCCTGCTGGGCGAATACCTGGGCCGCATGTACAGCGATGTCCGCGCCCGCCCACGCTTCTTTATTGAAAAAGTGCTGCGCAACCAACCGGCAGCACCGGCTCCAGTCGTCGTGGTCGACGGTCTGGTGTCTTCCCATACTTCTACTTCTTCTTCGGATCAGGTCCAGTCATGAGTTCAAAAGCTGTTGTATTCGCCTACCACGATATTGGCTGCGCAGGCATTGAAGCGCTGCTCAGCGCCGGTTACGACATCGCCGCCGTGTTCACCCATGCCGATGACCCCAAGGAAAACAACTTCTACGGCTCCGTAGCCCAACTTTGCGCCCGCAATGGCATCCCGGTGCATGCACCGGAAGACGCCAACCACCCGCTGTGGGTCGAACGCATCGCCAAGCTGAACCCGGAGTACATCTTCTCGTTCTACTACCGCAACCTGCTGAGCGAGCCGCTGTTGGCCACCGCCCGCAAAGGCGCGTTCAACCTGCACGGCTCCTTGCTGCCTAAATACCGTGGCCGCGCCCCGGCCAACTGGGTGCTGGTCAACGGCGAAACCGAAACCGGCGTGACCCTGCATCGCATGGTCAAGCGTGCCGATGCCGGCGCCATCCTGGCCCAGCAAAAAGTCACCATCGAGCGCAGCGATACCGGCCTGAGCCTGCACGCCAAGCTGCGTGATGCGGCCACGGCGCTGCTGCGTGATGCCCTGCCACAGCTGGCCCAGGGCAAGCTGAGCGAAACCGCCCAGGATGAGAGCAAAGCCACCTACTTCGGTCGTCGCACCGCCGCCGATGGCAAGCTGGACTGGAAAAAACCTGCCGAGCAACTGTTCAACCTGGTACGCGCAGTGACCCAGCCCTATCCGGGCGCCTTCTGCGCCGTGGGCGAGCACAAGCTGATCGTGTGGCAAGCCGACGTGGTCAAAGGCAACGAAGGTCTGGCGCCTGGCCGTGTAATCAGCGTCAACCCGCTGCGCATTGCCTGCGGTGAAGATTCCCTGGTGGTCAAGTTCGGCCAGCGCAACGAAAACGGCCTGTACCTGGCAGGCCCGTCCCTGGCTGATGAACTGGGCCTTGTGGATGGCTCCGTACTGCGCGGCGCCGAGTCGGGTCGCAAGCCGCGCCGTACCCGTGTGCTGATCCTGGGCGTGAACGGTTTTATCGGTAACCACCTGTCCGAGCGCCTGCTGCGTGACGACCGCTACGAAGTCTATGGCCTGGACATCGGCTCCGACGCCATCGAGCGCCTGCGCAGCCACCCGAACTTCCATTACGTGGAAGGCGACATCAGCATCCACACCGAGTGGATCGAGTACCACATCAAGAAATGCGACGTGGTGCTGCCGCTGGTGGCCATCGCCACGCCGATCGAATACACCCGTAACCCGCTGCGCGTATTCGAACTGGACTTCGAAGAAAACCTCAAGCTGGTGCGCTATTGCGTCAAGTACAACAAGCGCGTGATTTTCCCGTCGACCTCCGAAGTCTATGGCATGTGCCAAGACCAATATTTCGACGAAGACACCTCCAATTTGGTAGTGGGCCCGGTCAACAAGCAACGCTGGATCTACTCCGTCTCCAAGCAACTGCTGGACCGCGTGATCTGGGCTTACGGCGACAAGGGCTTGAAGTTCACCCTGTTCCGTCCATTCAACTGGATGGGCCCGCGCCTGGACCGTCTGGACTCGGCGCGTATCGGCAGCTCCCGCGCCATTACCCAGCTGATCCTGAACCTGGTGGAAGGCACGCCGATCCGTCTGTTCGACGGTGGTGAGCAGAAGCGTTGCTTCACCGACATTGCCGACGGTATCGAAGCCCTGGCACGCATCATTGATAACGACAATGGCGTCTGCGACGGCCAGATCATCAACATCGGCAACCCCGAAAACGAAGCCAGCATTCGCCAGTTGGGCGAAGAACTGCTGCGTCAGTTCGAGGCTCACCCACTGCGCCACAATTTCCCGCCGTTCGCCGGTTTCCGCGACGTCGAGAGCAAGGCGTTCTACGGCACAGGCTACCAGGACGTGGCGCACCGCAAGCCGAGCATCGAAAACGCCAAGCGCCTGCTGAACTGGGAGCCGAGCGTGCAGATGAGCGAAACCATCGGCAACACGCTCGATTTCTTCTTGCGTGAAGCCATGCTTGAAATTGCGGATAAAAAGTAATGCAGGCAGGTCTTCGCATCGACGTCGACACCTACCGCGGCACCCGTGAAGGTGTGCCACGGTTGCTCGACTCCCTGGCCGAAGCCGGGGTCAAAGCGACGTTCTTCTTCAGTGTCGGGCCGGACAACATGGGGCGTCACTTGTGGCGCCTGATCCGCCCGCAGTTCCTGTGGAAGATGCTGCGCTCCAACGCGGCCGGCCTGTATGGCTGGGACATCTTGTTGGCCGGCACTGCCTGGCCAGGCAAGCCGATTGGCCGAGACCTGGGGCATTTGATGCGCCAGGCCAAGGCGGCCGGGCATGAAGTCGGCCTGCACGCCTGGGACCACCATGGTTGGCAGGCCAACACCGGGCGTTGGAGCGAGGCACAACTGGTCGAGCAAATTCGACGCGGCGTAGACACCTTGAGCGACATTCTCGGCGAGCGCATCGACTGTTCAGCGGCCGCTGGCTGGCGTGCCGATGAGCGTGTGGTGCAAGCCAAGCAAGGCTTCAACTTTCGCTACAACAGCGATTGCCGGGGCTCCAGCCTGTTTCGACCAACCCTGGCCGATGGCAGCGCAGGCACCCCACAAATTCCGGTAGACCTGCCGACCTTCGACGAAGTCGTCGGGCCGGTGGTGGCTGCCAACGATTTCAACCGCTTCATTCTTGATCGCTTCAACGCGTCAAAGCTGAACGTCTACACGATCCACGCAGAAGTAGAAGGGATTCTGATGGCCAATGATTTTCGCCAGTTGCTCGCCCAGGCCGGGCAGCGCGGCATTGATTTCAAACCCTTGGGCGAGCTGTTGCCCACGGATGTGACCACCCTGCCCCAGCAACAGTTGGTGCGCGGCGCATTGAGCGGCCGCGAGGGTTGGCTGGGAGTGCAGCAGGCATGATCCGCCGCTGGGCTTTGCCCCTGCTCCTGCTGGCGTTTGCCGTGTTCTACCTGCTGCCATTGGCCACCCATGGCCTGTGGATTCCAGATGAAACCCGCTATGCGCAAATCAGCCAGGAAATGCTGCTGACCGGCAAGTGGGCCGCGCCGCACTTCATGGGCATTCGCTACTTCGAAAAGCCCGCCGCAGGCTATTGGATGATCGCGCTGGGCCAGGCGATCTTCGGGCAGAACCTGTTCGGCGTGCGGTTTGCCTCGGCATTGAGCACCGGTTTGAGCATTCTGCTGGTGTATCTGGTCTCTCGCCGGTTGTGGAACGACCCGCAAAAAAGCCTGGTCAGCACGCTGCTCTACATGAGCTTCGTCAGCGTGGCCGCGCTGGGCGGCTATGCCAACCTGGACCCGCAGTTCACCTTCTGGGTCAACCTGACAGGCGTGGCCTTGTGGTTCTGTTTCGACAGCACCACGCGGCGTGCGCGCTTGTGGTCCTGGGCCTTGCTGGGCCTGGCGTGCGGCATGGGCTTCATGACCAAGGGCTTCCTGGCCTGGTTGCTGCCGGTGCTGGTCGCCCTGCCCTACGCCGTCTGGCAAAAACGTTTTGGCGAGTTGTGCAAATTTGGCCCTGTTGCCGTGGTGGTGGCGATTGCTGTCAGCGTGCCGTGGGCGTTGGCCGTGCACTTGCAAGAGCCGGACTACTGGCATTTCTTTTTCTGGCACGAGCACATCCAACGCTTTGCCGGTGAAGACGCCCAGCACGCCGAACCTTTCTGGTATTACTTGCCGCTGCTGGTAGGGTTCGCGCTGCCGTGGGTTGCGCTATTGCCGTCCGCGTTCAAGCAGGCCTGGCTGCAACGGCGTGTGCCGAAAACCGCGTTCCTGCTACTGTGGCTGTTGATGCCCCTGGCCTTTTTCAGCCTGGCCAAAGGCAAGCTGCCCTCCTACATCATGCCGTGCATGCTCCCACTGGCCTTGCTGATGGGCTCGGCCCTGAGCGACAAACTGGCTCAAGGGCGCGGGCGTGTGTTGCGCATCAATGGTTGGTTGAACCTGGTGATCGGTGTGCTGGCATTGCTGGCCCTCAGCTGGTTCCAGTTGAAGAAGCCGGTATACGAACCGGGTGAAGAAACCCTCAGCCTGGTGCTGGTGTTCATCTTTTTGTTCGGTTGGATCGTGGTCAATCTGCTGCAAGCGGCGCGCCCTTTGGCATTGTGGGCCGCGCCGCTGATCGGCAGTGGATTACTGGTGCTGCTGGTGCCTGCGGCGTTGCCCCATTCGGTGGTTTACAACAAGACCCCGGACCAGTTCATCATTGATCACATCGACGAATTGCAACCCAGCGTTGCCCTGCTGAGCAACGACCTGGGCGCCGCCTCGGCGCTGTCCTGGCGCCTCAAGCGTCCCGATATCACGCTGTACAACACCTCGGGTGAGGTCAAGTACGGCCTGGCTTACGAGGATACGGCCCCGCGTCTGGTCGACCGTAACCGCATCCAGGCGTGGATGGCCGAAACCCGGCGTACCGGCGCGGTGGGCGTGGTGATGCGCGTCAATAGCACCGGCGAAAAAGAAGAACTCGCACTGCTGCCCACTGACGGCAAGCGTTATGCGCAAGGCAAGATCGTGATCCTGATTTTCCCGCAGGTCGCGCCATGATCACCCTGCTGCTACTGCTCACGGCCTGCCTGCTGACCTGCATGGGCCAAGTCTCGCAAAAATTCGCCGTGGAAAGCTGGCGCGACGTGCCGGACGGCTGGGCACCGAAACTGCGCTCACCGTGGTTGTGGTCGGCGCTGGTGTGCCTGGGCCTGGGCTTGCTGGTGTGGCTGCTGGTGTTGCAGCGCCTGGAAGTCGGCATTGCCTACCCCATGCTCAGCCTGAATTTTGTGCTGGTCACGCTGATGGCGCGCTTTGTGTTTCACGAACCCATTGATGGCCGTCACTGGCTGGGCGTGGGGCTGGTGATTGCCGGCGTGGTCTTGCTGGGGCGCCAGGTATGAGTCGCGTGTGGGGTTTCGCCCTGGCTTTGGGCAGTGTCGGCCTGGTGAGTGGTGCCCAACTGGGCATGCGCTGGAGCATGACGCGCCTGCCGCTTCCCACCCAATGGCTGGCTGCCTTCACGGATAACAGCATCGACCTGGGCGCCCTGGGCGTGGTGATCCTGGCGATCATCGCCTATGCGCTGTCGATGCTGTGCTGGCTCGGCGCACTGAAGCACTTACCCCTGGGCCGCGCCTATTCGCTGCTCAGTATCAGCTACGCGCTGGTGTATTTGCTGGCCGCCTGCCTGCCGGTGTTCAACGAAGATTTTTCGCGTTCAAAAACCCTGGGGGTGGCCTTGGTCATCCTCGGCGTACTGGTTATCAACTCTCGTCGTGCTAGCACCTCAAGTCCCAGGAATACCCCATGAAAATCAGTGTATTTGGTAGTGGTTACGTTGGTCTGGTCCAGGCCACTGTATTAGCCGAAGTCGGTCACGATGTCATTTGCATGGACGTTGACAAGCACAAGGTCGAATCGCTGCAGAAGGGGCATGTGACCATCTTCGAGCCGGGCCTGGCAGCCATGGTCAAGGACAACCTGGAAAGCGGGCGCCTGCGCTTTACCCACGACGAAAAACTCGCCGTCGAGCACGGTGAAGTGTTGTTTATTGCCGTGGGCACGCCGTCGGATGAAGACGGCTCGGCCGACCTGAAATACGTGCTGTCGGTAGGTGATGCGGTAGCCCGCCATCGCGTGGCGCCGGTGATCCTGGTGGAAAAATCCACTGTACCGGTCGGCACTGGCGACACATTGCGCGACCACATCCTCAATAACCTGCGCGCCGCCGGCCGTGAGCTGCAGTTCGATATCGTCTCCAACCCGGAATTCCTCAAGGAAGGCTCAGCCGTTGCCGACTGCCGCCGCCCGGACCGGATCATCATCGGCTGCGAGCGTGAAGAGGTGCGCGACGTGATGCGCGACCTGTACGCGCCCTTCAACCGCAACCACGATCGCATCATCTTCATGGACCTACGCAGCGCCGAACTGACCAAGTACGCCGCCAACTGCATGCTGGCCACCAAGATCAGCTTCATCAACCAGATCGCCGAGTTGGCTGAACACCTGGGTGCCGACATTGAGTCGGTGCGCCTGGGCATCGGTGCCGACTCACGCATCGGCTACCACTTTATCTACCCTGGCTGCGGTTATGGCGGCTCGTGCTTCCCCAAAGACATGCGCGCCCTGATCCACAGCGCCAAGCAGGCCAACTGCTCCAGCGACCTGCTCGAAGCCGTGGAAGCCATCAACCAGCGCCAGAAGAGCAAGCTGTTCGAGCGCATCAACGCGTTCTTCCAGGGCAACCTCAAGGGCAAGACGTTTGCTTTGTGGGGCCTGGCCTTCAAGCCCAACACCGATGACATGCGTGACGCCCCCAGCCGCGTGCTAATGGAAGCCCTGTGGGCTGCCGGGGCCAATGTGCGCGCCTTCGACCCTGAAGCCATGCAGGAAACCCAGCGGATCTACGGCGATGACCCGCGCCTGATGCTGATGGGCACTCCGGAATCCACCTTGGGCGGCGCCGATGCGTTGATCGTGTGCACCGAATGGCAGCAATTCAAGGCACCGGACTTTGACCTGATTCACCAACGCCTGAAAACCCCGGTGATCTTCGACGGCCGTAACCTGTACGACGGCGAGCGCCTGACGCGCAAAGGCTTCAAGTACTTCCCAATCGGCCGCGGCGACTCCTGCGAGTTACCGATCCCCCAGCAAAACTGGGTGGAACAGGTCAAGGACGCTTGCTAAGTGAACATCGCCTTACCGTCCGGGCAGCGTGCAACGATACGCCGCCAGTCCCTGGGGCTTGGTCTCTTGGCGCTGCTGCTGTTTATCGTCGGCAACTGGCACCAGGCGATCATCGGCTTTGATTCGCGCTTTGTGCTGTTTGCCCAGGAAATGCTGCGCCATGGCCCGAGTTTCTTTCCCACCACCTATGGTCAGCCGTATGCCGATTACCTGGCGACCTCGACCCTGCTGACGTGGCTGCTGTCGTTGCCCCTGGGCCAGGTCACCAGCCTGACGGCGTGGCTGCCCACGGCGGTCGCTTCGGCGCTGATCGTGGTGCTGGTCTATCGCCTCACGGCACCCTACTCGCCACGTTGGGGCCTGCTGAGTATTGCGATGCTGCTGCTCAGCAGTACGTTCATCAGCGAAACCCGTGCAGTCTCCCTCGACCAGATGCTCGCCGCCGTGGCGTTGGCGGTGTTCTACCTAGGCTATGCCCATGATCATTTCGCTGCCGCCAAGCGCCTGCATTGGGTGTTTTTGCTGTTGCTGCTGGGGTTTGCCATCCGTGGCCCGATCGGCCTGGTGATCCCTACGGGCGTGTTGTGCAGCTACTACCTGATCAACCGCCAGTGGCGCCAGCTGTTCAGCTTCGGCCTGCTGGCACTGGCGCTGCTGGCGGCGTGCGTCGGTCTGTTGCTGCTGCTGGCCAAGCTCAGCGGCGGCGAAGACTTCATGCATGACGTGATTCGCATGCAGTTCCTGGGGCGAATGGATGGCAGCGAAGGCTCCGGCGGCGTCCTGTATTACTTCACCAGCTCCCTGGGCAACTACGCCCTGGCCTATCCACTGGCATTGTTAGTGCTGCTGGCGGTGCTGACGGACGGTCGACGCGCACCGGCCCCGGCCTTGAAGCTGGTGCTCTACTGTGCGGCAGCGGCTGTGCTGGTGATGCTGGGCCTGTCGGTACCTCAAGCCAAGAAAGCGCGCTACATCCTGCCGATGCTGCCGATGGCCGCGATCATCGCCGCGTACCCCTTCGCGGTCACGCAAGGGCGACAGTTTGCGTGGCTACGCGCCTTGATGCTGGGCATCTGGACGCTGTTGCCAACGCTGTTGGCCATTGGCTTGATGGTGGCGCGGCGGCGCTACCCGGAACCGCTGGCCGACCTTGAGCTGATCTTCGTCGTGCTCGGCACGCTACAGGTGCTGGCCCTGCTGGCATTGCTCCGCTCGCGGCTGCGCACCTACGGCCCCGCCTTGGCCGCCGTGCTCGCCCTCTGGACCACCTACATCATGGTGGTTGAACCCCTGGAACGTCAGGTGTACGACACCCGCACCTTCAGCCTTGCCGTCAAGGCGCACGTTCAGCAGCAACCGGCGCCGCTGGTGTTGCATGCACTGGGCAAAGACGCGAAAGCTATCAAGTTCATGGTCAACTTCGATTGCGACAAGGTGCCGCTGTTTACCCAACTGCCTGCCGAATTGAAACCGGTCCAGGCGCCGGCATGGTTGGTCATGAGCCAGGCTGACTTCCAGGCACTGGACGATCCGCGCCTGCGCTCAATCACGCCGACGCTCACCGCAGCGTTCGACAAAAATCCGTATGTGTTGCTGCACTTGGCAAAAGCCACGACGCCTTGAGTGCTTTGCCCGCTGCACTGTAAGAAAGAACGCCCACTCCTCCACGAATGGGCGACTTTCATCATAGGTACCAAGAAAACACCTACATTTGTTTGCGTAATGGCTGGTGCACTTTCCCTTCCGGTGCTCGGAGCCCAACTGTAGACTCGCTGCCACGTGCACTTACTATCTACCACCCGACCGCCAGGACTGCCCTGAAACGCTTGGGCCAGGGCACTTCATGACAACAAGGACGTTGTAGGCTGCCCGCGCGCGATGGCTTACTTCATCGAGAGGACAATGCCGTGCGAGAAAACCTGTTAACCCTCCCTTTACCCAGGCTGGATCGTTTGATGGCGTTGCGTGACGCACTGGTGGCGTTGAAAGGGCCGCTGGCCGACGATCCAAGGCTGCGCGAAGACCTGCAAGCGCGCCTGTTCAATGAAGAAAACCATAGTCGCGTGCTGGGCAAGATCAATCCGTCTACACCCGCAGACTCCGGGCCGATTACCTACGGCGAAGCCTTTTAGCTGCATTTATTTTGCATTTAACCCTCATTAATATGCATTGGCGCCGCGTTATCAAGCACTGCACACTGCACAGGTTCCTTCCCCCAAATGTTGGAACCTTCAAAGGGCTGTTCCGGGAAACCAGGCAGGCCTTTTTTTTCGCCCGCTGTTTATGGACCGTCTCTCAATGCTCGCTCGCTGGTTACCCGCTGCAATCAACACCCGTCCCGCCGAATGGAGCCGTGCAGCCATCGGCATGGCCCTGGGCACGATGTTCAGTGTCTGGGCCTGCGCCCAGGTGTTCGGCATGGAGGTGGCCCTGCACCTGCTCGGCCCTCTTGGCGCATCGGCCGTACTGCTGTTTGCCGTGTCGTCGGGGGCGCTGGCCCAACCCTGGTCAATCATGGGCAGTTACCTGTGTGCAGGCGTCGTCGCGTTGCTGGTCGCCAGAGTCTTGGGCCGGACCTTGGGCAGCGCCTGCCTGGCGGCGGGCATGACCGTGATTCTCATCTGCTGGCTGCGCTGTCTGCACCCACCGGCTGGCGGCCTGGCCATGACCCTGGTGCTGGCCGATCCGGCATCGGTCGGCCTCGGCTGGTACGAGCTTGCGCCGGTGATGCTCGGCGCCGGCGCCCTGCTCGCCTGCGCGCTGGCCTATAACAATGCCACGCGCACGCGTTATCCCAAGGGCCTTGCCGAGCCAGCCCCGGTTATCCTGGGCTCTGCCGTGAGCGAGCCGAGCATCACGGCAGCCGACCTCAAGCTCGCGTTGGCCGAGATGGAGCAGTTCTACGATGTCGAACCGACAGAGTTGGAGCAACTGATCCACGCCGCCGAGGGCCATGCCCGACGTCGCAGTATCGGTGAGGTACTGGCCAGCCGGGTGGTTTGACCGGCACTGCATAAATGCAACAACGACCTGCAGGATTCCGGGTTGTACTGGGCAAATTTGCACTGGTACGATCACGAGAGAGTTCACCCGCGAACATCTTGATAAAGACAATAAAAGCAGGGAGTTAGAGATGACTGCTCAGGTTTCATCCCAAGCAAGCCGCGCCGAGGTCCAGCAGGACGCTGTCCTGGCAAGCGTGCGCAACCATATCGGCCACCTCACCCTCAATCGTCCCGCTGGCTTGAACGCCATCACCCTGGACATGGTCCGCCAGTTAACCGCGCATTTGCAGGCCTGGGCCGACGACACCGAGGTCTACGCCGTGGTACTGCGCGGCGCCGGTGAGAAAGCCTTTTGCGCCGGCGGCGACATCCGCTCGCTGTACGACAGCTTCAAGCAAGGCGACACTCTGCACCAGGACTTCTTCGTCGAGGAATATGCCCTCGACCTGGCCATTCACCACTACCGCAAACCCGTACTGGCGTTGATGGACGGCTTCGTCCTCGGCGGTGGCATGGGCCTGGTGCAAGGCGCGGACCTGCGGGTAGTCACCGAACGCAGCCGCCTGGCGATGCCGGAAGTGGCCATCGGCTACTTCCCGGATGTCGGCGGCAGCTATTTCCTCTCACGCATTCCGGGTGAGTTGGGTACTTACCTTGGGGTGACTGGCGTGCAGATCCGTGCGGCCGATGCCTTGTACTGCGGGTTGGCAGACTGGTACATCGACAGCGCCAAGTGGGTTGAGCTGGATCAGAAACTCGACGGCCTGCAATGGCATGACTCGCCGCTCAAGGACCTGCAAGGCGCACTCGCCAAGCTCGCCGTGCAGCAATTGCCCGACGCCCCCTTGGCGGCCTTGCGCCCGGCCATTGACCACTTTTTCGGGTTGCCGGACGTGCCCAGCATCGTCGAGCAGCTGCAACAAGTCACCGTGGCCGATAGCCATGACTGGGCGCTGACCACCGCCAACCTCATGCAGACCCGCTCGCCCCTGGCCATGGCCGTGACCCTGGAGATGCTGCGCCGTGGCCGCCACTTGCCACTGGAACAGTGCTTTGCCCTCGAACTGCATCTGGATCGCCAATGGTTCGAGCGCGGCGACCTGATCGAAGGGGTTCGCGCACTGATCATCGACAAGGACAAGACTCCGAAGTGGAACCCGCCCACCCTCCATGCGCTGGATGCCAGCCATGTGGACAGCTTCTTCCGCGACTTCGTGCAGATTGGGAAATAAGCCATGCAAGATCTTGAATACACTGAAGAACAAGTGATGATCCGCGACATGGCGCGGGATTTTGCCCGAGGCGAAATCGCCCCCCATGCCCAAGCCTGGGAAAAAGCCGGCTGGATCGACGACGCCCTGGTGGCGAAGATGGGCGAGCTGGGCCTGCTAGGCATGGTCGTCCCGGAAGAATGGGGTGGCACCTATGTCGATTACGTCGCCTATGCCCTGGCCGTGGAGGAAATATCCGCCGGTGACGCTGCGACGGGCGCGTTGATGAGCATCCATAATTCAGTGGGTTGCGGGCCGATCCTCAACTACGGCACAACCGAACAGAAACACACCTGGCTGGCCGAACTCGCCAGTGGCCAGGCCATCGGTTGCTTCTGCCTGACCGAACCCCAGGCCGGTTCCGAAGCCCATAACCTGCGCACCCGTGCCGAGCTGCGTGATGGCCAATGGGTCATCAATGGCGCCAAGCAGTTTGTCAGCAACGGCAAGCGGGCCAAGTTGGCCATCGTGTTCGCCGTGACCGATCCGGACCTGGGCAAGAAAGGCATTTCGGCGTTCCTGGTGCCCACCGATACCCCAGGTTTCGTGGTCGACCGCACCGAGCACAAGATGGGCATTCGTGCGTCAGACACCTGCGCCGTCACCCTCAGCCAATGCAAGGTTCCCGAAGCCAATCTGTTGGGTGAGCGCGGGAAGGGGCTGGCCATCGCCCTCTCCAACCTGGAAGGCGGCCGCATTGGTATCGCCGCCCAGGCCCTGGGCATCGCCCGCGCCGCGTTTGAAGCCGCGCTGGCCTACGCCCGTGATCGGGTGCAGTTCGACAAGGCAATCATCGAACACCAGAGCGTGGCCAACCTGCTGGCCGACATGCAAACCCAGCTCAACGCTGCGCGCCTGCTGATCCTCCACGCCGCACGCCTGCGCACTGCAGGCAAACCATGCTTGTCCGAAGCCTCCCAGGCCAAGCTGTTCGCCTCGGAAATGGCCGAGCGGGTCTGCTCCAAGGCAATGCAGATTCATGGAGGGTATGGGTATCTGGAGGATTACCCGGTGGAGCGCTACTACCGGGATGCACGGATCACGCAGATTTACGAAGGCACCAGCGAGATTCAGCGGATGGTGATTGCCAGGGAGTTGAAAAACTACCAGCTCTAACGGACATGACACCATCGCCTTCTGTAGGAGCGAGCTTGCTCGCGAAAAACGTCAACGATAACGCGTGCTTGCTGACTGACCGCGGCGTCTGTGAGCTTCTCGCGAGCAAGCTCGCTCCTACAAAAATGCCTTGACCGTCTGGCATTATGGCTTGCCTGCGATGCAGAAACCTCGGTCCATCAGCTAACCGAGGCGATGCCATCGCAGGCAAGCCAGCTCCCACCTTGGCTATGCGGGGTTTGGCAGGGTTATTTATCCTTGAATTCCGGCGCCCGCTTGGCCACGAATGCGGCCATGCCTTCCTTCTGATCCTGGGTCGCGAACGCCGCATGAAACACCCGGCGCTCAAAGCGCACGCCTTCGGACAGGCTGACTTCAAACGCACGATTCACGCTTTCCTTGACCATCATGCTGATCGGTACGGATTTACCCGCGATCAGGGTGGCCACTTTCAGCGCTTCTTCCAGCAACTCATCGGCGGGCACAATACGCGCGACAATCCCGCAGCGCTCGGCCTCTACCGCGTCAATAAAACGCCCGGTCAGGCACATTTCCATGGCCTTGGCCTTGCCCACTGCACGGGTCAGGCGCTGGGTGCCGCCCATGCCCGGCAGCACGCCCAGATTGATTTCCGGCTGACCGAATTTGGCGGTGTCGCCGGCAAGGATAAAGTCACACATCAGGGCCAGTTCGCAGCCACCGCCCAGAGCGAAGCCATTCACGGCGGCGATGATCGGCTTGCGGCGATTGGCCACGCGATCGCTGTCGCTGAACAAGTCGTCCATGTAGATCTGCGGGTAGGTCAGCTCGGCCATTTCCTTGATGTCGGCACCGGCCGCGAAGGCTTTTTTCGAGCCAGTCAGCACGATGCAGCCAATTTCAGGGTTGGCTTCCAGGCTGTCCAGCGCCTGGTTCAGCTCACTGACCAGTTGTGCATTCAAGGCGTTCAGTGCGCTGGGACGGTTGAGCGTGATCAGCCCGACACGGCCCTGGACGTCAAGCAGGATGGTTTCGTAACTCATGTATCGGCTCCTTAAAGATTGCGTGAGATGACCATGCGTTGAATATCGCTGGTGCCTTCGTAAATCTGGCAGACCCGCACATCGCGGTAGATCCGCTCAAGGGGGAAGTCGTTCAGGTAACCGTAACCGCCCAAGGTTTGCAAGGCGGCCGAGCAGACTTTCTCGGCCATTTCGGACGCAAACAGCTTGGCCATGGACGCTTCCACCAGCGCCGGCTTGCCACTGTCACGCAGGGCGGCGGCGTAATGCACCATCTGCCGGGCGACGGCGATCTGGGTGGCCATGTCGGCCAAACGAAAGGCCACGGCCTGGTGTTCGATCAACGGCTTGCCAAAGCTTTCACGCTCACGGGCATAGTCGCGGGCCGCTTCGAAGGCGGCGCGGGCCATGCCCACCGACTGGGAGGCGATGCCCACGCGGCCACCTTCCAGGTTGGCCAAGGCGATTTTGTAGCCCTCGCCCTCCTCGCCCAGACGGCTGGCCACCGGTACTTTCACGTCTTCAAACAGGATCTGACAAGTGTCCGAGGCATGCTGCCCCAGCTTGTCTTCCACCCGTGCCACGGTATAACCGGGCGAATCGGTGGGCACGATAAACGCGCTGATTCCACGCTTGCCTGCGGCGGGGTCAGTGACCGCAAACACAATCACGATCCCGGCGTTTTGCCCGGAGGTGATGAACTGTTTGCAGCCGTTGAGTACATAGTGGTCGCCTTCAAGGCGCGCACGGGTTTTCAGGCTGCTGGCGTCGGAGCCGGCCTGGGGTTCGGTCAGCGCGAAGGCACCGAGCATGGCGCCGCTGGCCAGGGGCGTGAGGAACTGCTCTTTCTGCTGGTCATTGCCAAACTTGAGGATCGGTACGCAACCCACCGAGTTGTGCACGCTCATGATCGTGGAGCAGGCACCGTCGCCCGCGGCGATTTCTTCCAGGGCCATGGCGTAGGCAAGGTAGCCGGTGTCGCAACCGCCCCACTGCTCCGGGACCAGCATGCCGAAAAATCCCAGTTCGGCCATTTCCCCAATGGCCTCCTTGGGAAAACGATGCTCGCGGTCCCATTCGGCGGCGAAGGGTTTCAAACGCTCCTGGGCAAATTGCCGGGCGGCGTCGCTGATTTGCAGTTGTTCGTCATTGGGCAACATAGGTCATCCTCAATACAGGCATTCAACGGCCATGGCCGTGGCTTCACCGCCGCCAATGCAGATAGCGGCGACGCCACGCTTGAGGCCCTTCTGGCGCAGGGCCGCGAGCAACGTCACCAGGATGCGTGCGCCGGAGGCACCAATGGGGTGGCCCAATGCACAGGCACCACCATGCACGTTGACCTTGTCGTGGGGAATCTCCAGCTTGCTCATGGTCACCAGGCTGACCACGGCGAAGGCCTCGTTGATTTCGAACAGGTCCACCTCGTCGAGGCTCCAGCCGGTCTTGCTCATCAGTTTGCGAATCGCCCCCACCGGCGCCACCGGAAACAGCCCAGGCTCATCGGCAAACGCGGCGTGCCCGTGGATCACTGCCAACGGCTTGAGGCCGCGCTTGAGTGCCTCGGACTCACGCATCAGCAACAACGCCGCGGCGCCATCGGAGATCGAGCTGGAGTTGGCTGCCGTCACTGTACCGCCGTCACGGAACGCCGGTTTAAGGCTGGCAATCTTGTCCAGCCTGGCTTTCGGCGGTTGCTCATCGTGCAGAATGGTTTTTTGTTCTTTACCCACGGTGACCTGCACCGGGACGATTTCACTGGCAAAGCTGCCGTGGGTGATGGCCTCTTGTGCGCGGGTCAGGGAAGCGATGGCAAACGCGTCCTGGGCTTCCCGGGTAAAACCATTGTGCTCGGCGCAGTCCTCGGCAAAGGTGCCCATCAGGCGCCCCTTGTCGTAAGCATCTTCGAGGCCGTCGAGGAACATATGGTCCAGCACCTTGCCGTGGCCCATGCGGTAGCCACTGCGCGCACGATCCAGCAGGTACGGGGCGTTGGACATGCTTTCCATGCCGCCTGCGATCACCACATCCACGCTGCCAGCGCGCAGCGAGTCGTGGGCCAGAATCGTCGCTTCCATACCGGAACCGCACATTTTATTGAGGGTGGTGCAGCGCGTGCCCTTGTCCAACCCGGCGCCCAGGGCAGCCTGGCGGGCAGGCGCCTGTCCAAGCCCGGCGGGCAGCACACAGCCAAACAGCACTTCGTCGACGGCATCGGTGGCGATACCGGCACGCTCGACCGCCGCACGAATGGCGGCTGCGCCCAGCTGCGGTGCGGTCAGGCTTTTGAGGTCGCCCTGGAAACCGCCCATGGGCGTGCGCACGGCGCTGACAATAACAATAGGGTCGTTCATGGCAATTGCTCCTTATTTGGCGGCCATGCGCAAGGCACCGTCGAGACGGATCACCTCGCCATTGAGCATGCTGTTTTCAATGATGTGGCGTACCAGCGCGGCATATTCGGCGGGCTTGCCCAGGCGTGGCGGGAACGGCACGCCGGCAGCCAGGGAGTTGCGGACTTCGTCGGTCATGCCGGCCATCATCGGGGTTTCGAAAATGCCCGGTGCAATGGTCATCACGCGGATACCAAAGCGCGCCAGTTCCCGTGCGGCAGGCAAGGTGAGGCTGGCGATCGCGCCCTTGGAGGCGGCGTACGCAGCCTGGCCGATCTGCCCATCGAATGCCGCCACCGAGGCGGTATTGATGATAACGCCGCGCTCGCCGTCGGCATTCGCCTCGGTTTCAGCGATAGCCGCAGCGGCCAGGCGCAACAGGTTGAAGCTGCCGACCAGGTTGACGTTGATCACCTGGGCAAAGCTTGCCAGGCCGTGCGGGCCATTCTTGCCGAGGATCTTCTCGCCGCGCACCACACCCGCGCAGTTGACCAGGCCATGCAAGCCACCAAAGGCCTCGACCGCCGCCTTCACCGCCGCTTCTGCAGCGGCTTCCTGGCTGATGTCTGCTACGGCACTGCGGGCGTTGTCGCCCAGTTGCTCGGCCTTGGCGGCCACGGCGTCAGCGTTCAAGTCCACCAGCATCACCTTGGCACCTGCGGCGACCAGCATTTCAGCCGTGGCCGCGCCGAGGCCCGACGCGCCACCGCTGACCAGGAATACCTTGTTTTCAATCTGCATCGTTGTTTCCTTTTAAAGGGATCAAGCCACGGCCGCCTGGGCCTTGGCTATTTCCTGATTGCGCAAAATAAAGCGTTGCAGCTTGCCGCTCGGGGTCTTGGGCAAGTCGCTGACAAATTCGATTTCCCGCGGGTACGCATGGGCGGCCAGGCGCTGACGCACATGCAGGCGCAACTCTTCAGCCAGCTCCGGGGTGGCACGGTATTGCTCACTGATCACCACAAAGGCTTTGACCAGCTCGGTGCGCTCCGGGCAAGGCTTGCCGACCACGGCAGCCTCGACCACCGCAGGGTGTTCCACCAACGCGCTTTCCACATCGAAAGGGCCCACGCGGTAGCCGGATGTAGTGATCACGTCGTCGCTGCGCCCGACAAAGCTGATGCTGCCGTCCGGGTTCAGCTCCACGGTGTCGCCGCTGAGGTAGTACTTGCCGACGAACGCCTTGGTTTTCACGCCGTCGTACCCGGCAAACCAGCACATAGGCGATTGCTCGCGGTCGATGGCAAGGATGCCGGGTTGGCCGGCTGGCAGCTCCTGATGGTTGTCATCCAGCACCACGATGCGATGCCCTGGCGAGGCAAAACCCGCCGAGCCGACATGCACCGGATGCGCCAAACCATGGTGATTGCACAGCACCATGCCCAGCTCGGTCTGGCCGTAATGGTCGTGGATGGTCACGCCAAGGTTGTCGGCGAACCAGCGGATCACCTCCGGGTTCAATGGCTCGCCGGCGCTGCTGACGATGCGCAGCTTGCCCTTGATCGAACGGGCGAACTGTTCGCCACCGGCAATCAACAGCCGATACGCCGTGGGCGAACCGGTCAGGTTGGTGATCGCGTATTTATTGATGACCCGGCAGGTGCTTTCCAGAGTGAACGGGCCATCGTAGAAGGTAATCGGGTGCCCCATGGACAACGGCCCGGTCACGCCGAAATAGATGCCATAGGCCCACCCAGGGTCGGCAACGTTCCAGAACGCGTCCTCGGGGCGCAAGTCCACGGCGTCGCGCATATAGCCCTGGAACGCGACGATGGCCTTGAGCGGTACCGACAGCGCCTTGGACGGGCCGGTGGTGCCGGAGGTGAACATCAGCAGAAACGGCTCCTCTGCGCCCAGCAGCACCGGCTCGCAGTGAGAAGAGTAATTGGGCAGTTCGGCCCAGAAGCTGTAGTCGCCCCGCACGATACCTTCGCCTTTGGCCCCGGCGACTGTGACGATGGTCGGGCAGTCGGCGACCTCCGCCAGCTTGGGACGGTTCACTGCATCGGTGACTACCAGCGCTGCGCCAGAGCTGTTCAAGCGATGTTCAATCGCCTTGGGTCCGAACGCGGTAAACAGCGGCTGATAGACCGCGCCGATGCGCCACGTTGCCAGCACGACCACCAGCAATTCGGCAGTGCGAGGCAACAGGCCCGCCACTTTGTCACCGCGCTTGACGCCCTGGGCCAGCAGGAAGTTGGCGAAACGTGCGGCCTGCTCCTGCAGTTCGGTAAAGGTAGAGGTGGCGCTGCGCCCGTCCTTGCCTTCCCAGAACAACGCGATGCGCCCCGGCAGCGCGTGACGGTCACAGCATTCAACACAGGCATTGAGCGCCTGCAGATTGCCGGCCAGTGCGGCGTCGGCGGTATGCTGGTAATCAAACTCGGTAGTGGCAGCCAAATACTCACGCATCGCTTCCTATCCTTCTGTGTTTTTATTTTCAGGACGTTTACAACTCGATAAACCGCTGAAATAGTCGCTCCAGAGCGGCGCAGCGGCAATGGTCAAAGCCTTCAACTTGGCTGACTGGTTTGGCCAGTCCGTAGTGAACACGGGGGGCTTTTTCGCTTTTCTGTGGGAGCGGGCTTGCCCGCGAAGACGGTGGATCAGTCACCCCATCTGTCACTGCACCGCCGCTTTCGCAGGCAAGCCAGCTCCCACAGGGTTATCTATCGCCCACGGAATCAGCACCAAGCGCAAATCTCTGCGGGAGCGGGCTTGCCCGCGAAGGCGGTGTGTCAGTTACCACCTCAGTCACTGAACCACCGGTTTGACACTCGCCTTGCGCTGGCCGAAGCTGTCCACTTTTAGCTGCCCAAGCTTTCGGACGCCTGCATGTCAAAGTCACGCCGTTACTCCATCATCGGCCTGTGCGCCCTGTTGTTGATCGTACTGATCACCTGGTTTTTCTCCCGTACCCCGGCCGTGGCCGTCCCACCGGCCATCGCCCATGGCTATTCCAAGGCCTTGAAGCAGGCGCATAACGGCGAGCCCGGCGCCGCACGTGTGTTGTACCAACAGTTGGGCCGGCCGGACCTGTCGCCCGAGCGCCGCGCCGCCTTGCATGCTGAGCTGCCCAATTACCCCAGCCCCCAGGCGCTGAAGCTGGCCGATAAAGACCTCGCCGATAAGTCGGCGCTGGTGCGCGAAGCCGCGATTCACAGCATCGTCGGCCTGGTGCCAACCGGCCAACGTACCTTACTGCTCGGCCCGGTGCTGGACGATCCGGAACAATCGGTGCGCTTTGCCGCCGCCAACGCCTTGCTCGGCCTGTCGCCCGATACCCTGGGTTTGTACTTTGGCCCACTGCAGCAGGTACTCGACGAATTCGTGACAACGCTGAAGGCCCAGCCCGAAACGGCTGAAGGCTGGATTCAATTGGCGCGCCTGTACATCCACAGCGCCCTGCTGCCGGAGGCGCAAAACGCCCTGGAGCAGGCAATGCGCTTGCAGCCGGACAACCTGCAAGCGGTGGTATCGCAAATCGAACTGCTGGACAAGCAAGGAAAGACTGACGAGTCGCGTCAACTGCTGGCCCGACAATTGGCTGCGCACCCCGAATCGGCCTACCTGCAACATGCTCTGGGCATGTGGCTGCTGCACCATGGCGAGCGGCCCTACGCCCTGCTCGGCTTGTCCAAGGCGGTGGAGCTTGCGCCGGACAACCCGGATTATCGCTACGACCTGGCCACGACCCTGCACGCCCAGGACGAAGTAGAGGCGGCCCAGCGCCAGTTGGAAGAAATCGTCCAGCGTCACCCCGCCAACCGCAAAGCCCGCGTGCTGCTGGTCAACTACTGGAAAGAGACCGGCCAGTTGCAGAACGTCCAAGTGCTGCTCGCTCAACTGGAGCAACAGAACCCGGATGATCCGGCGCTACAGCAGGGCCTCTGATCTGCGATCAGTTCAGCACTGCAAAAACTTGTAAAAGCAGCCTCTCTTCGTCCAAATCATTCAAAACGTTGAACCGCCAGTGGCCACTACGGTCAAGTGAATATGGCGCGTCCCATTCGGCGTGCCCCTCTACTTGTACGTGACCTGAGGGCACTTCTTGAGTACATCCAAACAGCTGTTGAGTGAAAAGGCGGCCACCGGCGTCGAAGGTCTTGATGACATTCTTGCCGGGGGGCTATCGCGAAGCCACGTGTTTTTGCTCGAAGGCGAACCCGGCACCGGTAAAACCACCGTGGCCTTGCATTTTCTGCGGGCCGGTGCTCAGAACGGCGAACGTTGCTTATATATCACCCTGTCCGAAACCGAGCACGAACTGCGCCAGGGTGCCAAATCCCACGGCTGGGACTTGGATGAGCATATTCATATCTTCGAGCTGACCCCTCCGGAAAGCCTGCTCAACGCCGATCACCAGCAAAGTCTGCTGTATTCCTCCGACCTGGAACTGGGTGAAGCCACCCGCCAGATCTTTGAAGTGGTAGAACGGGTCAAGCCGACCCGCGTGGTGGTCGACAGCCTGTCTGAGATCCGCCTTCTGGCGCAAAGCTCCTTGCGCTATCGCCGGCAGATCCTGGCGATCAAGCACTACTTCGTACGCTATGACGCCACCGTACTGCTGCTGGACGACCTGACCACCGAGTCACTGGATAAAACCGTGCACAGCGTGGCCCACGGCGTGATTCGCCTGGAAGAACTGACCCCCACCTACGGTGCCGAGCGTCGGCGTATCCGCGTAGTGAAATACCGTGGCCAGAAATACCGTGGCGGCTTTCATGATTTCACCATCATGGGCGACGGCATTCACGTGTTCCCGCGCCTCGTAGCGGCCGAGCATCGCGGTGGTTATAACCGTCAAACGTTGAGCAGTGGCATCGAGGAGTTGGACTCTTTGCTCGGCGGTGGTATCGAGACCGGCTCCAGCAGCCTGATTCTCGGCCCGGCGGGCACCGGCAAGTCGCTGATCTCGATGATCTTCGCCGCCGCCGCCGTGGCGCGAGGCGAAAAGGCTGCGCTGTTTATCTTCGATGAAGAACTGGGCCTGCTGTTCGAGCGCATGAAAAACATGGGCATTGATCTCGCCGCGCTACGGGACACCGGCAACCTGCTGATCGAACAGGTAGACGCCGCTGAACTCTCACCCGGCGAATTTTCGCACCGGGTTCGTCGCTGCGTGGATGAGCGCGGCATCAAGACTGTGGTCATCGACAGTATCAACGGCTACCAGGCCGCCATGCCTGAAGAAAACGCGTTGATCCTGCATATGCATGAACTGTTGCTGTACCTCAACCGCCGCGGTGCCGCGACCTTCATGACGGTGGCCCAGCACGGCCTGGTGGGCGACATGCAGACCCCGGTCGACATCACCTACCTGGCTGACACCGTGATCCTGCTGCGTTACTTCGAGGCTCTGGGCAAAGTTCGCCGGGCCATTTCGATCATCAAGAAAAGGACTGGCTCCCATGAGTCGACTATCCGCGAATATCGCATCGGCAGCCGTGGCATGACCGTGGGTGTTCCCCTGGATAACTTCCAGGGTGTGCTGCGCGGCATTCCAACCTATATGGGCGCCGGCTCCCCTCTGCTCAAGGATGAGGGCTAGTGCCGGCCCTCTCCCCCATCTCCGAGCGCGCCATCGTGCTGGCGCCCATGGGCCGCGATGGTTCATTGGCGCTGATGATGCTTAACGAAGCCGGCTACAGCGGGATCGTCGCCAGCAACCTAGGGCAAGTGTGCGAAGAACTGGCGCAAGGCGCCGGCCTGCTCATCATTGCCGCCGAGGCGCTGCGTGGCGTAGATCTTGAACCACTGCTCGAGCAATTGCACCAGCAGCCGGCGTGGTCCGACCTGCCGATCGTACTGATGACCCATCATGGCGGCAAAGAGCAGAACGGCTCCACCCGGCTCAGTGGCTTGCTGGGCAACGTGACGTTTCTGGAGCGGCCTTTCCACCCCATTACCCTGATCAGCCTGGTGAGCGCCGCGCTGCGCGGTCGGCGTCGCCAATACGAAGCACGGGACCGGTTGATTGACTTGAGCGAGAGTGAACTGCGGCTGCAGCGCACCCTGGAAACGCTTGAGCAGCAAGTGGAAGAACGCACGGCTCAACTGCGCCACAACGAAGAGGCCTTGCGCCAGTCGCAGAAAATGGAAGCCGTCGGCCAGTTGACCGGCGGCATTGCCCATGACTTCAACAATATGCTCACGGGCATTATCGGCAGCCTGGAACTGCTGCGCAGGCGGGTATCCCGAGGCAAGCTGGATGACCTGGACAGCCTGATCGACCTGGGTGTGACCTCCGCCAATCGCGCGGCCAGCCTCACACACCGGTTGCTGGCGTTTTCGCGCCGACAGTCGCTTGACTCCAAGCCCGTGCAGATCAATCAACTGGTGGCAGCCATGGGCGAGTTGCTGCAACGCAGCATCAACGAAAGCATCAGCCTGGACATGCGTCTGAGCGATGCCCTGTGGACCGCCGAAGCCGACCCGAACCAGCTCGAAAGCGCCTTGCTCAACCTGGTGATCAACGCGCGCGACGCCATGCCCACGGGTGGCACGCTAACCGTGGAGACCACCAATCGCCACCTCGACAGTGTCTTTACCGCCGCCTACGGCACCTTGACCCCGGGCGACTACGTAGAGCTGAGTGTCAGCGACAACGGTTGCGGCATACCGCAACATCTGATGGGCCGGGTGTTCGATCCGTTTTTTACCACCAAACCCATCGGCCAAGGCACCGGTCTTGGGTTGTCGATGATCTACGGCTTCGCTCGTCAGTCTCGTGGGCATGTGACCATCCACAGCGAAGTCAACCAAGGCACGACGGTCAGCCTGTTTCTGCCGCGTTTCATTGGTGAGCCCCAGGCACAAGCGCCGCTCAACCCGACGCTGCTGCCGTTTGCCAATGCTGGGGAAACGGTATTGATTGTCGAGGATGACCCCGCGGTTCGGGTGCTGGTCAGCGCTGTGCTCAAAGAACTGGGGTATGGGTTTATCGAGGCTGGGGACGCGAATACGGCGGTACCGATCATTGAATCCGAACAGCGCATCGACCTGATGATCAGCGATGTCGGCCTACCCGGTATGAACGGCCGGCAACTGGCGGAAATCGGCCGGCAGATTCGTCCTCAACTCAAGGTATTGTTCATCACCGGCTATGCCGAGCATGCCGCCGTGCGAGGGGGATTCCTGGATCCTGGCATGCAGTTGATCACCAAGCCGTTTACCTTCGATTTATTGACCGCCAAGGTCCGAGAAATGATCAGGGCCTGAGGCGGTCACGCCACCTAAAAAGAAGAGCGTCGAGATGCGCAGAGTCTCAAGTTGTGCGGTATTACGCCAATAACCGCTGGATATGCTCCTGCAGCGTATCCAGATCGAACGGCTTGGCCAGGATCGGCGCATTGCGCGTGATGGGGCTGTGGCAGTCCAGGATTTCCTGCGGGTACCCGCTGATAAAGATCACCTTCAGCTCCGGACGCAATTTGATTGCCGGCTCGGCAATCTGCACGCCCGAGATCCCACCCGGCAGGCGGTAATCGGTGACCATCAAGTCCAGGTGCGGTTTGGTCGCAAGGATTTCGAAGGCCTGCTCCCCGTCGATCGCCTTCAAGACCCGGTAGCCCAAGCCTGCCAGGTACTCGCCCAGCACAAACATAATGGATTCGTCGTCCTCGACGATCAGTACGACATCTTGTGCATCTTCACTCATGGGAAGCCTTTGTCCGGTCAATTGCTGCAGTTACGACCATGGGGTCACGCAGAGGTTGCGTCGGGGTGACGATTGATTTCACTCGGCCACTTCCAAAGGCAGGCATACCCGGAACAGGGCGCCCTCACCTATCTGACTCTCGACCTCAATCGTGCCGCCATGGGCCGCCACGATCTGCTCGGAAATAAACAAGCCCAGGCCCAGGCCGGCTGCGGAATGGTTGGCCGAAACCCGTTCGAACTGTTGGAAAATACGCTTCTGGTTCTCCTCGCTGATACCAATGCCATGGTCGCGTACCTCTACCCGCGCTTCGCCATGCTCGGTATACACCCGCACCTGCACCGGGCTCTTGGCTCCGTAGCGCAGGGCGTTGGTCAGCAGGTTGGTGATAACCTGCTCGATACGGAACTCATCCCAGCAGCCTTGCACCGGGCTTTCGGCCTGCAATTGCATGGACGACTCGGCGGCTGCCACTTGCGGCGCGAAGTTATCCACCAGGTTGCGTACCAGTTGCGCAAGGTCGATGCGTGCCGGGCGAATCGACAGCTTGCCGGTACGGATACGCGACACGTCGAGCATGTCCTCGATCAGGCGGATCAAGCTCTGGATCTGGCGCTCATCGCGGTCAACCATGGCGCGCATCTTGTCCAGGGTAAACGCCGCGGCGTTGTCCCGGGCCAGGTGCATCTTGCGCAGTTGGGTCTCCAGGATCAGCCCGTTGAGGGGCGTACGCACTTCGTGGGCAACAATCGACATGAAGTCGTCACGCATGCGCACCGCCTGTTCCAGCTCGGCCTGGGTGGCCTGCAGGCGCGTGAGCAACAGCTCCTGCTCACGGCGGCTGCGCTCCAGCTCTTCAACTTGCAGCTTCATCGCCTTGCTTTGGCGATACAGGTCGACGAACACATTGACCTTGCTCTTGACCGCATGGATATCCAGCGGCTTGTGCAGGAAGTCCACCGCGCCGCTTTCATAGCCCTTGAAGGCGTAGTTGAGTTCGCGGCCAGCGGCGCTGACGAACACGATGGGGATGTTCTTGGTCTTTTCGGTGCCGCGCATCAGTTCGGCCAGTTCGAAACCGTTCATGCCAGGCATCTGCACGTCGAGGATCGCCATGGCGAATTCATGTTCCAGCAACAGGGACAACGCCTCGTCGGCACTCAATGCCTTGAAGACCTGGCGATCCTCACGCTTGATCAGCGCCTCGAGGGCCAGCAGGTTTTCCGGCAGATCGTCGACGATCAGCAGTTTGGCCTGGACAGTACTTAACATGGGAAGGGTTCCAGGGAAGCCAGCAATGAGCCGATTCGGCTCAAGGAAAGAATATGGTCAGGTGTATGCAAGGCCAGAGCCGCCAGGGGCATGACGGCAATGCGTGCCTCTTGTGGGTCCTGCACGATGGTAATGCCACCCGATTGCTTGACGTGGGCCAGCCCGCTTGCGCCGTCCTGGTTGGCGCCAGTCAACAAAATGGCGAGCAGGCGCGGCCCATACACATCGGCCGCCGAGGAAAACAGGTAGTCGATGGCGGGTCTGGAATGGTGCACCCGGTCTTCCTGGCTCAGGGACAGGCTACGGTCCTGCTCTACCGACAGGTGATAACCTGGCCCGGCAAAGTACAAGGTGCCCGCCTCCAGCGCTTCTTTGTCCCTCGCCTCCTTGACCGGGATGTTCAGGCGCCGGGCAAAGACTTCTGCCAGTTGGCTGCGGCGCTCGTCCGGCAGGTGCAGCACGGCAATGATCGGCAGCGCGAAGGTGCTCGGCAACTGGCCGAAAATACTCAGCAACGCCTCAACGCCGCCGGCGGACGCGCCGACGACGATGGCTTCGATCCCCGAAATCGGGGTGTCTGGCGCGTCGCTCATGATTTCCGGTAAATCCGTTCCTGCTTGACCAAGGGCTCGAATTGCTTGCTGTAGGCGGAAAAATCCAGGGTTTCCTTGCTGCCCAGCACCAAAAAGCCGCGATGACACAGCGACTCATGAAACAAGCCAAACGCTCGATCTTGCAATTTTTTATTGAAATAAATCAATACGTTACGACATGAAATTAATTGAGTTTCTGAGAATACGCTGTCGGTTGCCAGGCTGTGGTCGGCAAAGGTCACGTTCTCGCGCAATGTCTTGTCGAAGATCGCGTAATCGTAAGCCGCTGTGTAGTAGTCGGCAAATGAACGTTGCCCGCCGGCCTGCTGATAATTGGCGGTGTAGGCGCGCACGTTCTCCAGGGAAAAGATGCCCTGCTTGGCTTTATCCAGCGACGCGGGGTTGATGTCCGTGGCGTAGATGATGGTGCGTTCCAGCAAGCCTTCTTCACGCAGCAGGATGGCCATGGAGTACACCTCCTCGCCCGTGCTGCAGCCGGCAATCCAGATCTTGATCGACGGGTAGGTCTTGAGCAGCGGCACGACTTCCTGGCGAATCGCGAGGAAGTGCGACGGGTCGCGAAACATCTCGCTCACCGGAATGGTCAAGAATTGCAGCAACTGCATGAACGCGGCCGGGTCGTGCAACACGCGCTCTTGCAGTGCGGAAATGGTCGCGCAGTCGAACTGACGCAAGGCATGGGCCACACGGCGTTTGACCGACGCGCCCGAGTAGTCGCGAAAGTCATAGCTGTACTTGAGGTAAATCGCCTCGATCAACAGGCGCAGCTCAATATCGCTGCTCTTATCCAAGAAACACTGCTCCACTTAAATGCGTTCCATCTTCGGTAGCCATACGCGAATCAGTGAGAACAGGCGGTCCAGGTCAATCGGCTTGGCCAGGTAATCGTTTGAGCCTGCTGCCAGGCAACGTTCCTGATCGTCCTTCATGGCCTTGGCCGTCACGGCAATGATTGGCAGTTTTTTCCAGCGTGGGTCCTGGCGGATCAAGGCGGTGGCCTCGTAACCGTCCATCTCCGGCATCATCACGTCCATCAGCACCAGGTCGACATCGTCCACTTCATTGAGCTTGTCGATGGCTTCCTGGCCGTTACGCCCGATCACCACCACAGCGCCTTTGTGCTCCAGGGCGCTGGTCAGGGCGAAGATATTGCGTACGTCGTCGTCCACCAGCAGGATCTTGCGCCCCTCGAAGACCTTATCGCGGCTGCGGGCAGTCTTGAGCATCTTCTGACGGTCATGGGACAACTGGGATTCGACTTTGTGCAGAAAAAGCGTGACTTCATCCAGTAGACGCTCGGGCGAGCGCGCGCCCTTGATGATGATCGAGCGTGAATACTTGCGCAGCTCGGCCTCTTCATCCCGGGTCAGGTTACGCCCGGTGTAGACGATTACTGGCGGGAACGAGCAGATGTCCTCGGTGGCCATGCGCTTGAGCAGCTCGTTGCCGAGCATGTCCGGCAGCTTGAGGTCGATGATCATGCAGTCGTAGATAGTGGTGCGCAGCAGGTCGAGGGCTTCCTGGGCAAAGCCTACGGCGGTGATCTCGATGTCATCGTCGCCGATCAGGCGGGCAATGCTGTCGCGCTGCAGGTCATCGTCTTCCACCAGCAGGATGCGCTTGACCTTCTGGGTCAACTTGGCTTCCAGGCGCGCAAACACGTCCTTGAGCTCTTCGCGGGTAGTGGGCTTGACGGCATAACCGATGGCGCCCATGTGCATGGCGGCTTCGACGCGGTCTTCCACGGAAATCACATGCACGGGGATATGGCGCGTGTTGGCGTGTTCCTTGAGGCGTTGCAGCACGGTCAGCCCGGAATGGTCTGGCAGGCGCATGTCCAGCAGGATCGCGTCGGGGATGTACTGCTCGGCAAGGCTATAGCCCTCGTCGGCACCGTGGGCTACCAGGCAGTGGTAACCCAGTTCGTGAGCGAGGTCGAACAGGATTCGCGCAAAATTCGGCTCGTCTTCCACCACCAGGATGCAGCGGGTGCTGAACGGTGCTTTTTCTCGGTCGTCGGCAAAGCGTGGGATCAGCTTGGCGTCGGCCACCGGCAATGGCGACACCTTGACGGGCGCCGGTGCCGGCGCGACCACCACTTGGCGCGGTGGCTCGATCGGCGCTGCGTCCTCGTCGCGTTCGACATACTGTTCAGGCAGTACTAGCGTGAAAATACTGCCTTTTCCCGGTTCGCTGGTCACACTGATATAGCCGCCCAGCAAGGTGGCCAGGTCACGGGAAATCGACAAGCCCAGGCCAGTACCGCCGTAACGGCGATTGGTGGTGCCGTCGGCCTGGCGGAAGGCTTCGAAGATGCTTTCCTGTTGATCCGGGGCGATACCTATGCCGGAATCGCGCACGGTAAAGGCAATGCCTTCCCCCGGCGCGCGGGACACCGACAGGCTGACCTCGCCCTGTTCGGTGAACTTGATGGCGTTGGACAACAGGTTCTTGAGGATCTGCTCCAGGCGTTGGCGATCAGTAAACAGCAGGGTTGGCGAGCCTTGCTGCACGTCCACCTGGAAGCCCAGTTTGCGGTCCATTGCCAGCGGCTCGAACATGCCGCGCAGGCCATCCACCAGGCGTTCGACGCTAGCGTTTTCCGGGCGCACTTCCAGCTTGCCGGCTTCGACCTTGGAAATATCCAGGATGTCGTTGATCAGGTTGAGCAAGTCGTTGCCGGCTGAATAGATCGATTCGGCAAACTTGACCTGCTCGGCGCTGAGGTTTTCCTGGGGGTTATCTGCCAGCAGTTTGGCCAGGATCAGCGAGCTGTTCAGCGGTGTGCGCAGCTCGTGAGACATGTTGGCCAGGAATTCGGACTTGTACTTGCTGGAGCGCTGCAGCTCATCGGCGCGGTCTTCCAGCTCCAGTTGGGCCTGGTTCAGCTCGATGTTCTTGCGGTCCATGGCGTCGCGCTGTTCGGCCAGGGTCTGGGTCTGTTCGGCGAGTTGCTCGTTGGTCTGCTCCAGCTCAGCCTGCTGGGTTTCCAGGTGGGCCTGGGATTCCTTGAGAATGCGCGACTGTTCTTCCAGCTCTTCGTTGGCGGTCTTGAGCTCTTCCTGTTGCACTTGCAGTTCTTCGTTGAGCTGCTGGGTCTCGGCCAGCACTTCCTGCAAGCGCTGGCGATAGCGCGCGGCTTCGATGGAGGTGCCGATATTGCCGGCGATCAGTTCCAGCAGTTCGATATCACGCTCATCCAGCGGGCGCAGGAAACCCAGCTCGACCACACCGTTGACGCGGTCGTCATCGCTGGTGGGCACCACCAACACACTACGGGTCGCGCCCTCGCCCAGTCCCGAGCTGACCTTGAAGTAATCCACCGGCACATCGTCCAGGCGAATCAGGCGATCGCGCTGGGCGGCCTGCCCGACGATGCCTTCGTCGTTGTAGATCGACTGTTCCTGTTGTTCCTGCTCGCGGGAGAAGCCATACGTGGCCACACGCTTGAGGCCGCCGTGTTCTTCGCGCACGTACAGCGCCGCGACGGCCGAGCCCATGTACTGGGCGAAGAACTGCAGGATATTGCGTCCCAGCATGTTCAGGGTCAGTTGGCCCAGCACTTGCTCGGCCAGCTCGGTCTGGCCATTGCGCAGCCAGGCGGTTTGCTCCAGGCGCCGTGCAATCTTCTGTTGTGACGCGAGGTTTGCGCTGTAACTCTTTGAAAGTGAAATTAAATTCTTCCTGCCGATGTAGGCCAGAAAACCACTCAGCCCCAGTACAAACGCCAGGTACAACGTGACACTGATCACCGTCGTGCGGGTAACCTCTGCGTTACGGGTGATACGGAACTGTTGTTCCATCGCCACCGCGTCCTCATATTCCTTGCGAATTTCATCGGTGAGCCGCTTGCCCCGGCCCGCCTTGACCGCGCCCCGGTAATCACCGCTGTTGCGCTGCAGCTCAATCATCGACTGTGCGTAGTTGTTCCATTCGGTTTGCAAGGTTTCCAAGCGCTTGAGTCGGTCGACCTGCTGCGGGTTGTCGGCCACAAGATCCTGCAAATTGCGCAGGTCGGCAATGATCCGCGGCTTGGCCACTTCGTACGGATCAAGGAAGTGCTCGTCACCGGTGATCAGGAACCCGCGCATACCCGTTTCCAGGTCAACCGTCAGTTTGGACGTCTCATTGAGGTTGTTAATGACGCGGTCGGTGTGCTCCACCCACTGGATCACCGAGAGCAAATAGGTAATCAGGCAGACGAAAAACACCGCGCTGAGCACGCCCACGCCCAAGGGCAGGGCCACGTTTCGGCTCAGCAAGGTACGAAAGCTTTTTTCATCGACGGACGACGCGGGTGTCATGGGCATGCCTTGGCCAAATGCGGGAAAACCGCAAGTTTGCCCGAATAACATCGCTCAACGCTATGTTTGTGCGTTGATTGGCAGCGAATGCGGTCTAGCTCATGGCGCCTGCACCTTGGTGAGTCAGCACGCAAGCGGACGGGACTTTTTGCGCCGCTAAGGTCACAATGCCAGCAATTGCTTCGGAACTTGCTGGCATTGTTATTACTCACAATCTAGTTGCCTTTAAGCCCAGCGCTCTCACTGTTCAGGAAAGTTCACTATGTCCCACACCTCCACCATCCTTGTAGTCGAAGACGACGCCATCGTGCGCATGCTGATCGTCGATGTCCTCGAAGAGTTGGAGTTCAAGGTGCTCGAAGCCGCGGATGCTGGGGAAGCACTGGCGCAGGTGCAAAATACCGACCAGATCATCGACCTGATGATGACCGACGTTGGCCTGCCCGACATGGACGGCAAACAACTGGCAACCAAGGTCCGCGAACTGCGCGCTACCCTGCCTATCCTGTTTGCCAGCGGCTATGCCGAAAACATTGATGTGCCCGACGGCATGCAGGTGATTGGCAAGCCGTTTTCGATCGATCAGTTGCGTGACAAAGTCAAATCCATGCTCTAACGCCCCTTCCTCATGGTCCTTTGCAGAGATTAACGTGACGACCGGCCAATAAAACAGGAAACTCAGCGCCTTCACGCCACGCTCTCAGATAGCACTCAGGAAGGACGCAACAACATGATTGGAAAACCGACGCGCCTGCTGTTGGCGAGCCTCTCGATACTCATGAGCTCCGGCGCCTGGGCTGACTTCACCGCAAGCCCCAGCGAAGCCAGGGCCATTGCCAAGGAAGCCTACTTGTACGGCTTCCCGGTGGTGCAGATGTACAAGACGCTCTACACCCAGGCCGTTGATAAAGGCGGTGCCCACTTCAAGGCGCCGTTCAACCGTATCGAAAACAGCGCCCAGGTGCTCACCCCCAAGGACAACGCAGTTACCACCCCGAACGTCGACACACCCTACTCGTTCGTGTGGATGGACTTGCGCAAAGAGCCGCTGGTGCTGACCCTGCCCAAGATTGAAGACAACCGCTATTACTCGGTGCAATTGATCGATCTCTATACGCAGAATTTCGCCTACCTGGGCACCCGCAGTACCGGCAATAACGGCGGGCACTACATGATCGCCGGGCCAGACTGGAAAGGTCAGCAGCCGGTGGACATCGACCGTGTGGTCTACAGCGAAAGCAACATCGCCTACGCCCTTTACCGCACTCAACTGTTTGACGACAAAGACCTGAGCAAGGTCAAGCAGATCCAGAGCGGCTACAAGGTGCAGGCGCTGAGCAGCTATGTGAAGCAACCCGCCCCCGCCAACGTGCCGAAGATCCAATGGCCCAAGCCGATGTCGACGATGACCGAAGGCCCGCAGCTGTTTCGCTACCTGAACTTCATGCTGGCCTTCGCCGCGCCCCAGGACAATGAAAAAGATCTGCTGGCGCGCTTTGCCAGGATCGGTATTGCCCCGGGCGCGCCGTTCAAAATCAACCAGTTGACCGCCGAGCAGCGCAAGGCTCTGGAAGACGGCATCGCCGATGGCCGCGCTGAATTCGCCGCGTTCAAGAAGGCCAAGGTCGACACCCACCAAGTAACCGGCGCAGACCTGTACGGCAGCCGCGATCACCTGCAAAACAACTACCTGTACCGCTACGCCGGTGCCGAGCTGGGGATGTTCGGCAACTCCAGTGATGAAGCCGCGCACTTGAGCTACGTCATCGACAGCGAGGGCAAACCGGCCAATGGTGCACGCCACAGCTACACCGTGCATTTTGCCAAGGACCAGTTGCCGCCGGCTGATGCGTTCTGGTCGCTGACGATGTACGACGCCAAGACCAAACTGCTGGTGCCAAACCACAAGAAGCGCTACCTGATCAACTCGCAGATGTTGCCGAGCCTCAAGCTCGACGCAGAGGGTGGCTTGACCCTGGCATTGCAACACCACGAGCCACCCAAGGCTGAGCAGAGCAACTGGTTGCCAGCCCCTCCCGGCCCGTTCTATGCGGTCTTGCGCATTTACCTGCCCAAGCCTGAAGTCGCTAGCGGCCAGTGGAAGCTACCAGCGTTGACGCCGCTTAAATAAGCTCGGCGAATAAAAAAAGCGCGACGGGCGATGACCCGCCGCGCTTTTTTTTGACTCAGTGTTTTTTCAGTTTCACGTAGGACTGGTGCAGGTCTGACGCCCAACCGTCGATGACGCTTTTTACATCGTCGGCCTTCATCACTCGGGAGTCATTAGCCAGCGGCTTGCCGGTGCCTTTGCGCACCACTTGGGCCAGCACTTTATGAGTGGCGCCATCGAGGAGCTGCGCCTCGGTGCCCAGGGTGGTTTCCTGGTCGCGAATGCCGGTGCCCGTGCTCACTGCCGCAGCCACCAGGGCGACGGGAATAAACTCATATGGCTTGAGACTCTCGGTCTTGCTGCTCACGGCGGTAATCGCCGCTCTCACAACAATTACCCCTGGGCCTGGGGCATTGGCCACGGGCAGTGACTGACCCAGCTCGCGCTTGAGCGCCTGGTTGTAATAGTCATTGATGCCCCGCAACGTGCTCTCGGGAATTCGGGAAGTGGCCTGGGGCTTGGGGTAAAACTGGGTAGGCTCGATGTAGACCGCGGTGTAGCGGCTCAGGTCCAGCTGTGGATCAACCCAGCGCATCACCTCAGCCCCCGACGGTGACTTGGCTTCCTTGAGCTGACTGTAGTTGGAAAGAAACCCTGAATACTCATCCGGCTGCACCACCTTGCTGGCGCAACCGGCCATGCCTAGCGAGGCAACACACAGTGTGCTGACCATTAGCCTTAGTTTCATCAATTAAACTCCCTGGCGACCACTATCGTAAGAGTGAGTGGTAGGTATAGCACCTTATTAACGCCAGAGATGGCGAAGGAGGTCGCCTCCCTCGCCGCAGGTTATTGTCGTCTGTTCTAGCTCTGATTGGCCGCCGTCGTCGCTGGAAAATATGACACGGCTGAACGATGAACCGCGCGCTTGTTAACGTAGGCGCCGTAATCGACGTGCCACTCCTTCGACTTGGGTAGTTGGCTCTTATCCAACTTCACCTCCATGGGTTCATTCAGGCGGTCTTGTTGCAAGGTCAGGTAGACGGCAATGCCCTTGCCCAGAGGCGTACGCACGAAGAACACGACTTCTTGTCCTGCATCAACGTCAGGAATCGCTGGCGCGGTAAGGGTGATCGTGTTTTCGTTCTCGGTAATTTCAGCAGCTGGCAAATCATCGAAGCTAAGAAACTCGTATGCATTTGACATTTGGCAACCCTCGTCATCCAAGTGGGCCAAGGCTGCAACACGCAGGCTTGGCCCACCTATTAACGGCTGTGGGATGCGCGTCGTCTACTGTCATAAACAACAGGTCTATACGTGCTTGGACGGTATGTCGAACTCGGGATGTTCTGCTAGAAGACGCGGCCATTGCATTGCAAACCAGGGCGTAAATAACGCCTGACTCTGTGCAAGTTGGGCGGATATGTCGGCTCGGGTCTGCCACTTGACCTCGCTGACTTCGTCGGCAGCGGGAGAAACTTCAGCGTCCGTTTGAGCAACCAGCACATGGCAGAGTTCGTGCTCCGCACCGACAGATCCGAAGCGCGCGTGGTACTCAAAGCTGTACAGAGAGCGGCAGGAAGCCCAGACGCCTAACTCTTCGTGTAGACGACGGGACGCCGCCTCCAGAATAGTCTCGCCAGGTGCAGGATGACTGCAGCAAGCATTCGACCAAAAACCAGGCCAAAGCATTTTACCTGCCGCACGACGCTGAACCAGATGACGGCCACTGCTGTCGATCAAATGCACTGAAAAAGCGCGATGAAGCCGTCCGTTCCCCAGGTGTGCATCGCGTTTGCCACACACTCCGATCGGTCTATCTTGCGCATCAACTAACACTACATCATGGGTCATTGTGTATGTTCCTAAGTGCAATGATGTGCGCCCCCGCACAGTATCAAGCTAGAGGACGCGTCCCCAGGCACTGACTAACGTCAAGGCGGCGTCGGTGAACGTTGGATCGGCACGCAGCATGGCCATGGCATCCAGCTCTGCCTGGGTGAGTAACCCAAGTTCCAACAATGCAGGCCCTGCCTGCGCGGTGGTTGCCGCCCAGAAGGCATCTGCCGGGCTGTTGTCGCCGATTCGGCCTTCGAGGGTGCGATGCCCCACGTTGACAAGCCCCCGGTCACGTAGCCGATCAGGCAGTCGATCGGCCCAGAACATGTCAGACCCGATGGACTGCTCCAACAGTGTGATTCCGGCCTGGGCGACTTTGCGCAGCAACGGGTTCGTCGTTCTGAGGCTCGGTTGCAGGCTCACATCTTCGATCACCAACCAGCCTCCGGGACGTAACCAAGTGGCGGCTCGCGTCACTATCTCCTCGCGGTCAGTGAGGTGGCACAGCAACGCCCGGGCGTGCACCACGTCAAACGATGCCGCAGGAAAATCATCGGTCGTGACATTGTGGGTCATCACCTTGATGCCGGGAATGTCGACCAGGAGGCGAGTATCGATATCCGTGGCGGTAACCGTTGCGTCGGGATATCGCTGGCTCAACCAGCCGGCGAGCGATCCGGCACCGGCGCCCAGATCAAGGATGGCGGGCGCGTCCGGCAGATCCAATCGTTCAAAAACCTTATGGCTTAACGGGTCAAAGGCGCTCTCCAAGGTTTGCAACCTCGCCAATTGGCCTGCGTGTTGGTCCGCGAGATAGCTGCGGGTGTAGCCGGGTTGCTCGGTGGAAACAGATGTGGTCAAAGCACGACCTCCAATTGATCAGGGCAGCGATTGAGAAACCCGCGCTCTTCGGGCTTGAACCCCGGAGCCCAGCGCAGGTTGGGAAAGGTCTGCAGCAGCATGCGCGCGCCAATCGTGATCTCCATCCGAGCGAGCATGGAGCCCAGGCAGAAGTGGCGCCCCGCTCCGAAAGCGAAATGGCTGGTCGCCTGTTCGGCGCGCAACATATTGAAGGTGTCCGGGTCGCTGAACCGGGCCGGATCACGATTGGCTGAACCGATCAGGCAGGCCAGGGTTGCGCCACCAGGAATTGTTCCCGACGGCAGTTGCAGCGGTTCAGTCGCCTCCCGAAGTACAAGTTGCAAAGGCGGGTTGCGTCGCAGGGTTTCGGTGAGGGCGTTGTCCATCAGTGCTGGATCAGCGATCACCGCCTCTTTCACGCCAGGTTCGCTCAACAGGTTGACGATCAGATTCGCCAGGGCGCCGTGACTGGTCTCGCTGCCTGCCGTCATCAGGATCGCGCAATAGGACCGTACAAAGGACTCGGACAACGGCTGGTCGTCGATACGTGCCGCCAGAAGTTGTGAAATCAAGTCGTCCTTGGGTTCTATACGCCGAGCGTCGATGTAGGGCTGGATAAAGTCGTAAAAACTGTCCCGGTTGGATAACCCGCCGGTCAACAGTGCTGGGTCCTGACGATAGTTGCCCATGTACGCGAAGCCGATGGCACACCAACGCTTGAGCCGCTCCACCTCCTCTCGTGTGTGTGCCGGGAGGCCCAATGCATGAGCCATCACTCGCACCGGCAGCGCAGCGGTGAAATCGGCAATCAGGTCGACCTGAGGCCGGCCCTGCATACGCGCCAGCAAGTCTGCGGTCACTGCGGTGACAGACGCTTCGAGCGCCACCAGCGCCTTGCTGCGAAACGACGGGGTGAGCAATGCTCGGTGCTGGGCGTGTTCGCAGCCGTCCATGGTCACAATGGTGTGCCCCAGCAGCGGCCCAATCTGCCAGGTGTAGTTGCGATTGCTTGCCCCTGGGTGGGTCAACGCGGCTTTGACATCCACATGCCGACTGACCAGCCAAACATCGGTGGGCTCGTCGTACGCGATCGGCAGTGTGGTGCGTAAACGCTCATACAAGGGGTACGGGTCGATTTCGAACTGGCGGGACTTGAGGGTCGGCGGAGTCAGCGCCAGGTCCACTTGTCGGCTGTGCTGTACCGCGCACCCATCGGCCTGTAGGTGATAGCGCGAAACGCTGCGATGCCAGTCCCCCGCCGCCCGGACAACCTGACGCAACCGGTCCGGATCGGTCGCAGCGCACGGCGGGTAATGGGCATGCTCGGTAGCGGCTGCCGTGAATTGAGCAACTGCCGTGTTGACCATCTGATGGGCTGCTTCTATCGCGCCAGGCCAGTCCAGGCCGGCGGTGTGCCCGAGTATCGACACCAGATTGAAGCGCTCGCCACACACCACATCTTTGGCAACCGAGTGGATATCGTTCGTCCACGCAATGATATCGGCAGCGTGCTTACGCAACCTGCTCCATGTTTCCACCTGCGCAGGATGCACGTGCGGGTCCAGGGCTTCGGCACCATCGATCAGATCAAAAAAGAACAGGGCGCCGAAGGAATCCCGGCGCAACGGCAGATACTCAGCCAGGGCGAGCGCCGTATCGGTTTCTCGCATGCGTACCTGCGCCGCCTGCGCGCGCAGATGCTGGATCAAGTGCCCCGCCAGCCTCTGCCGCCAAGGCCCGCTGCCCCAACGCTGGGTCTCGGGCCACAAGTCATCGACCAGAACAGCCAGCATCGGGTCCTCGAACCGGTCGCGTTCACGTGACGGCACAGCATCGCCGCTGTCGGTCAACGCCTGCACGGCGGCGATGAAATGCTCCAGCGCGCCGTTTTCCGCCCAGGGTCCGTCATCAATACGGTCATCCAGCGTAAGCGCCCACAGGTACCAGCACACCAGAGTCTGCGCTCGGTGCGTGGGCGCCCGCCCGCACAATGCTATTCCCAGGTCGAGCAGTGCCGTGGTGGTCAACCGATGCGCGCCACGCCTGCCGATCAAACCGTATCGCTGCGCCCAAGCAAGCGCATGCGCACGCAGCCGTTCAGTGTCGGCACGCGGCGGTGCAACGGCGAAAGGTAGCTGGATATCGGGAATCGTGAGCGGCGCCGGTGACGAATGACTGTTGTGGCGGGTATCGGTGTCGCCTTCACAGTGTTGCGGTGCCATGAAAAGCTCCTCTGGAATCAAACTTTCAGTAGGGCTGACCTTATTTGAAATCAAAAACTCTGGATGTGAGAGGTATCCGAAGGTCACTCGGCAATGGCGGTCTTTCGGCGTAGGGGAAAACGGAGCGTCGCCATCATGAGCGCTCAGGGGCTGCTCGGTCGTTCGTGCTGATTAGATATGGGGTTTTCAGCAAAATATACTGTCATTTCTCACAGGTATGGACGAGTCGCTCAGCACCGGACGATGACCGATCACCCACGTTGCTTGAACTGTTCCGGTGAATGGGTCGGCAACTGCGTATGACTCATCAGCCTCGAGTGGGTAAGGTGAAGGCTCATCCTTTTTCAGGAGCACCCTATGCGCACCATCGGCCTTATCGGCGGCATGAGCTGGGAGTCCAGCGCCGAGTATTACCGCCTTATAAACCAGCGCGTGCGCGACCATCTTGGCCCGCTGCGCTCGGCGCAAGTGTTGATGTACAGCGTAGATTTCGGCCCGGTGGAACAGGCTCAGCATGCCGGGCGTTGGGACGATGCCGCGCTGATCCTGGAAGATGCCGCACGGCGCTTGCAGGCCGGGGGCGCTGATTGTGTGGTGCTGTGTACCAACACCATGCACTTGGTGGCACCGCGTATTGAGGCGGCGGTGTCGATCCCCTTCCTGCATATTGCTGATGCCACGGCGGCGGCGGCTCTGGAGGCCGGGACCCTGACGGTAGGCTTGCTGGGTACCGCATTCACCATGGAGCAGGACTTCCTCAAGTCCCGCCTTGCCGCCCAGGGGCTTACCGTGCTGGTGCCAGACGCGGATGAACGCCAGGAGGTGCACCGAATCATCTATGAAGAACTGTGCGTGGGCATCATCAGTGACGCGTCACGCCAGGTGTATCAGCGGGTGATCCAGGCACTCGCTGCACAAGGCGCCCAGGCGATCATCCTCGGCTGTACGGAAATCTGCTTGCTGATCCAGCCCGAACACAGCGCCCTGCCGCTGCTGGACACCACCGCGTTGCATGCGCAGGCCGCAGTGGGGTTTGCCTTAGAGGCTTAGGTATCTACACAACTTTGTGGTCCTTACCTGAACGGGTATGTACTCGGTCTGATCCAACATCCTGGCGGGGCTGTCAGACCGCTTTCGCGGGCAAGCCCGCTCCCACAGGGGATCTGTACCAGACGCTGATTCTGTGGGTAATGCATGACCCGTGTGGGAGCTGGCTTGCCTGCGATAGCGGTGGTTCAGTTGTAGATTCAGTGACTGACACTCCGCCTTCGCGCGCTTGCCCTAATGCCAGTCAGTTAAGAGCTAGAGCAGACAACCAGTGACTTGTGGCGAGGGAGCTTGCTCCCGCTGGACTGCGTAGCAGTCCCATTTTTGGGGCCGCTTCGCGCCCCAGCGGGAGCAAGCTCCCTCGCCACAGTTACCGATTCTGTCTTAACTGACTGGCATTAACCCTCAGGCCGCCTTTTGTCATTGCGCGTATTGCTTGCTCAACCCCGGCGGCACGCCTTGCACGTTGGTCTCTTCCCATGGCCCGTTGGGGCTGATGGAGCGGCTCCAGCCGTTGCTCCAACGGTAGTAAGTGCGCTGGCGGTAGAAGGTATCAGGCTGATCGTCGAGCACGTACACCTGCATCTTGCCGTCCCAGTGGCTGGCGGCGCCCGGCGGTGGAGCAAAGGTCGGCGACTTGCTTGGCAGGGGTTTGGCCGGTGGCGTCACCGGGCCGGAAGGTTTGGTGCTGGGCTTGGTGTTCGGCTGGGTCGAGGGGCCAGACGGTGGAATAGTCGGGCCGGTCGGCGCCGGAGGTGGGCGGTGGACCGCACAGGCGCTCAGGCCGAGTACCAGGCTGAGCAAGGTGATGCGTGCAAATGCGGTCATGGGTGTGTCCTCAGAATTACTGGTCCGGAGTGTCGATGGTCAGTTGCTGCAACGCAGCGGTGCTGCTGCCCAACGGTTGGCTGCGGCCGATCCATTCGCCAGTGGTCGGTTGGCCGGCCCGGGATATGCGCGCAACCAGTTGGACTTCGGGGAAGTTGGACAGTTTCAACTGCGGCATCATCGCGTCGGCATCGCCCAGTTCGACGGTGACCGGCAATGCGTCGACGGTCACACGCTTGGCAGCCAAGGGCGCCGGGGGGCCGTTTACGGCGCGGGCAAAGATGAACACGCTGTCGCCTGGCAGGACGTTGGCCTTCACTTCGGCAGATAAGTCCACCCGCACGGTCAGTAGCGCCTTGGGCGCCTGGGCGACGCTGCCACCGCTCTCCTTGAGCTTCTCTGCCGCGCGATCAATCCCGCCTTGCAGGGCGACACGGGAATTGTCTTCTGGCGGCAGTTGCGCGAGCAGGCGGTTCCAGTAGTCGATGGCTTCCTGATAACGCTGGCCCTCAAAGGCAGCGATACCCAACAGGCCAAGACTGGTGACTTCCTTGGGATCGAGCTTCAAGGCTTCGTCGGTCAGCGCCTGAACCTGAGGCGACCACTGTTTGTTGTCAGCAAAGTACTGCGCCTGGGCCCATTGCCCGAGCAGTTCCGGTTGGCGCCCGGCCAACGCAACCGTACGTTCAAAGACTTTGGCGGCATCGCCGGCACGGTCCTGGGCCATATAGGCGCGCCCAAGGAAGTACAAACCTTCTGCCGAATCCGGTTGTGCAGCGGCGGCGCGTTCCAGGCGACGGGTCATGTCGGCCATGGACACCGGCGGTTGGGAAAACTCACGGGTCAGTTCAACCTTGTCGCTCGCGCCATAATGCAGGTACAGCGCCACGCCCAGCACAGGCACCAGAAACGCCGCCAAAAACGGCAGCGGTTTGCCTAACCGCGATTCGCGGGGTTTTTCCACACCTTCGGTGTCGGCCAGCAACTCGCGGGCCGCTTCGGCGCGGCCGGTATCAAGTTGCGCGGTATTCAACACACCTTCGTCCTGCTGCGCTTGCAGCTCGGCGACGCGTTCCTGGTACAGCGCCACGTTCAACGCGGTGCGATCCTCTTCACGCTGGGCACGACGGCCACGCAACACAGGGATCAACAGGAAACTCAGGGCAATCAGTAGCAGCAAACCGGCTGCGAGCCAGAAATCAATCATCAGTCTTGGTGTCCAGCAATTGGTCGAGGCGTTTACGCTCTTCAGGGGACAGCGCATCGGCGCCATCAATCGGTGCGACACGGCGCCGACGCACGATCACGGCCATTACCACCACGCCGGCCAGCAACAGCCCGGCCGGGCCAAACCACAGCAGCGCGGTCTTGCCGGTGAGTGCCGGTTTGTAGCGTACGAAATCACCGTAGCGGTCGACCATGAAGTCGATGATCTGCTGGTCGTCCTTGCCCTCCCCCAGCATGCGGAAAATCTCTCTGCGCAGGTCGGTGGCAATCGGGGCGTTGGAGTCGGCGATGTCCTGATTCTGGCATTTGGGGCAGCGCAGTTCCTTGGTCAGGTCGCGGAAACGCTCACGCTGCGCGTCGTTGGCGAATTCATAGGTGTCGATGGCGGCGTGGGCCACGCCGGCCAGGCCCAGGGCTAAAACGGCAGCGGTCAACCAACGCTTCATGGCTTGGCCTCATCGACCAGGGCCTGGTACTTGGCGGCCAGTTGCTCGCGCCACACCGTTTCGTCGATCACGCCGACGAACTTGTCGCGGATCACACCTTTGGCGTCGATGAAGAAAGTTTCCGGTGCGCCGTACACACCCAGGTTCAATCCCAGGTTGCCGTCTTCGTCGCGGATATCCAGCTGGTACGGGTTATGAAATTCCGCCAACCACTTCAAGGCCGACGCATTGTCGTCCTTGTAGTTGATGCCGTAGATCACCACACCCTTCTCGGCCAGCTTGTTCAACACCGGGTGTTCGACGCGGCAAGAGATGCACCAGGTGGCCCACACGTTGACCAGCGCCGGCTTGCCCTGCAAGTCTGCCTGGGTCAGGGTCTTGTCACCCTGCACCGTTGGCAGGTTGAAGGCGGGGAACGGCTTGCCAATCATCGCCGAAGGCAGCTCGGCAGGGTCCAGGTACAACCCGCGATACAGGAACACCGCCACCAGCAGAAACAACGCCAGCGGCACAACCATCAACCAACGCTTCATACCGCAGCTCCCGAAAGGCCAAGCGCTTCACGCACCCGGCTCTTGACCTTGACCCGATAGCGCCGGTCCAGCGCTGCGAGCAACCCGCCGAACCCGGTGAGCAAACCGCCGAACCAGATCCAGCGTACGAAGGGTTTGACATGCACGCGCACGGCCCAGGCCCCGTCTCCCAAGGGTTCACCGAGGGCCACATACAGGTCACGGGTGAAACCGGCGTCGATACCAGCCTCGGTCATCATCGAACTCTGCACGGTGTACAGGCGTTTCTCCGGGTGCAGCACGGCGATTTCCTTGCCATTGCGCACTACGCGCACCGTGCCTTTGTCGGAAGTGAAGTTCGGCCCTTCGAAGTGCTTGGCACCTTCGAAGATGAAGTGGTAACCGGCCAGGTCCATGGACTCGCCCGGCGCCAGGCGCAGGTCGCGCTCGGCGCTGTTCTGGCTGGACAGCACTACCCCAAGGGCGCACACCGCGATACCAATGTGGGCGATCTGCATGCCCCAGTAGCTGCGGGTCAGGGTGGGCAGGCCCTTGAGCAAACCCTTGTGGCGCGTTTTGTCGACGATGTCCCGCGCCCCCGCGAGCAACACCCAGGCTGCCAGCAGGAACGTCGCGAGTACCGCCCAATTGAAGTCGCCGTAGGCGAAACCGGCGATCACCGCCAGGGCCACGCTGCCGAGCAGCACCGGCATCAGCATGCCCACCAGCCATTTCACCGGGGTGTCTTTCCAGCGCACCAGCACGCCGACCGCCATCACCACCATCAACAGGCCCATCAGCGGGATGAACAACGCATTGAAGTACGGCGGCCCCACGGACAGCTTGGCGCCGCTCAAGGCGTCCAGCACCAGCGGGTAGAGGGTGCCGAGCAGGATCATCGACGCGGCTACCACCAGCACCAGGTTATTGCCCAACAACAGGGTTTCCCGCGACCACAGGTTGAAACCGACCTGGCTCTTGACCACCGGCGCGCGCAAGGCAAACAGGGTGAGCGAGCCGCCGACGACAAACAGCAGGAAGATCAGGATGAACACGCCGCGCTCAGGGTCTGAGGCAAACGCATGCACCGAGGTCAGCACGCCCGAGCGCACCAGGAAAGTGCCGAGCAGGCTGAGGGAAAACGCCGCGATGGCGAGCAGTACCGTCCAGCTCTTGAACACGCCACGTTTTTCGGTGACGGCCAGGGAGTGAATCAGCGCGGTACCCACCAGCCACGGCATGAAGGAGGCGTTTTCCACTGGGTCCCAGAACCACCAGCCGCCCCAGCCGAGTTCGTAGTAGGCCCACCATGAGCCCAGGGTGATACCGATACCGAGGAAGGCCCAGGCAACGATGGTCCATGGCCGTGACCAGCGCGCCCAGGCGGCGTCGAGACGACCGCCGAGCAAGGCGGCGATGGCAAACGCGAAGGCCACGGAGAACCCCACATAACCCATGTAGAGCATCGGCGGGTGCACGATCAGGCCGATATCCTGCAGCAACGGGTTGAGATCGTGACCGTCCACCGGGATCTGCGGCAGGATGCGGGTGAACGGGTTGGAGGTCATGATCAGGAACAGCAGGAAGCCGATGCTGATCATGCCCATCACCGCCAGCACCCTCGCCAGCATCACTTGCGGCAATTGGCGCGAGAACACCGAGACGGCGAAGGTCCAGCCGCCGAGGATCAAGGCCCACAACAGCAATGAACCTTCGTGGGCACCCCACACGGCGCTGAACTTGTAGTACCAGGGCAAAGCGCTGTTGGAGTTGTTGGCAACGTAGGCGACCGAAAAATCGTCGGTCATGAAGGCGTAGGTCAGGCACCCAAAGGCGAACAGCAAGAAGGCAAACTGGCCCCAGGCGGCCGGCTGCGCCAGGCTCATCCACAGGCGGTCGCCGCGCCAGGCACCGAGCAAGGGCACCACGGCCTGGACCACGGCAAAGCACAGCGCGAGGATCATCGCCAACTGGCCCAGCTCCGGAATAAACAGTGCGGACGTCATGGCTCAGCCCTCCTTGACTTGGGTGGCGGGAGCGGTTTGGCCGCTGTCTTTCAAGGCTTTGGTGACCTCGGGCGGCATGTATTTTTCATCGTGCTTGGCCAGCACTTCGTCAGCCACTACCACGCCATCGGCGTTGAGCTTGCCCAGGGCGACAATGCCCTGGCCTTCCCGGAACAGGTCCGGGAGGATGCCGCGATAGGTGATGGTCACGGCCTTGTTGAAATCGGTGACGACGAAGGTCACGTCCAACGAATCGCCGGAACGCTTCAACGAGCCCTGCTCTACCATGCCGCCAGCGCGGATGCGCGTATCGACCGGTGCCTCGCCATTGGCGATCTGGGTGGGCGTGTAGAACAGGTTGATGTTCTGCTGCAGGGCGCTCAGGGCCAGGGTCACGGCAATGCCGACGCCGGCCAGGATGGCAAGGATGATCAACAGACGCTTTCTACGCAGCGGATTCACTTTTCGGTCTCCCGGCGCAGACGTCGCGCCTCTTGTTGCAGGTAACGCTTGCGGGCCAGGATCGGCGCGGCGACGTTGAGGGCCAGCACCGCCAGGCAGATGCCATAGGCCGTCCAGACATACAGGGCGTGGTGGCCCATGGCGAGAAAATCGCTGAAAGAAGCAAAACTCATCCACGTGCTCCCAGGCAATTTTGCACTTCGACTTTCACCCAACTGGTACGGGCTTCACGCTTGAGCACTTCAAGGCGCATGCGCAGCAGCAATACGGCGCCGAAGAAACAGTAGAAGCCCAGCACCATCAACAGCAACGGCGCCCACATCTCCACGGGCATCGCCGGTTTTTCGGTGAGGGTGAAGGTGGCGCCTTGGTGCAGGGTGTTCCACCAGTCCACCGAGTACTTGATGATCGGGATGTTGATCACGCCGACAATCGCCAGCACCGCGCAAGCCTTGGCGGCGCTTTCACGGTTGCTGATGGCGTTGCCCAGGGCAATCAGGCCGAAATACAGGAACAGCAGGATCAGCATCGAGGTCAGGCGCGCATCCCACACCCACCACGAGCCCCAGGTCGGTTTGCCCCAGATCGCACCGGTCACCAGTGCCACGGCGGTCATCCATGCACCGATCGGCGCGGCGCATTGCAGGGCCACGTCGGCCAGCTTCATCTTCCATACCAGGCCGACGATGCCACACACCGCCAGCATCACATAGCAGGACTGGGCCAGCATCGCGGCAGGTACGTGGATATAGATGATGCGAAAGCTGTTGCCTTGCTGATAGTCCGGCGGCGCAAAGGCCAGGCCCCAGACCAGGCCAGTGCCGATCAGCAGGATGGCGGCGATACTCAACCACGGCAGCAGCTTGCCACTGATGCCATAAAACCATTTGGGCGAGCCGAGCTTGTGAAACCAGGTCCAGTTCATTGCTGTTTCCATCACGGTGCTTTTCGTCGTGGCGAAAAGCTCAGGGTCTTTACTGACTCAGCGTCATTGACGCCGGGTCAGACCTCATTATTCACCGACGCTGATTTTCAGGCCGGCGGCTATAGCAAAAGGTGTCAGGGTTACCGCCAGGGCGGTCAGGCTACCCAGCCACAAGAGGTAACCGGTCGCCGGCATACCCATGAGCGCGGCTTGCAACGCGCCACTGCCCAGGATCAACACCGGGATATACAAAGGCAGAATCAACAGGGCCAGCAACAGCCCGCCACGCTTCAAGCCGACCGTCAACGCTGCGCCCACCGCCCCCAACAGGCTGAGCACCGGCGTGCCGAGTAACAAAGACAGGAGCAGCACCGGCAGGCATTCAACGGGCAACCCAAGCATCATGGCAAGCAGTGGCGAGAGCAAGACTAGCGCCAAGCCGGAAAAAACCCAGTGTGCCAGCACCTTGGCCAGTACCAAAAGTGGCAACGGGTGCGACGAAAGGACCCACTGCTCCAGGGAACCGTCTTCGAAATCACTGCGAAACAGCCCGTCCAGCGAGAGCAGAACCGATAAAAGCGCGGCGACCCACACCAGTCCTGGGGACAAGGTTTGCAACAGTTTAGTCTCCGGGCCAACCGCCAGCGGGAACAGCGCGATCACGATGGCAAAGAACACCAGCGGGTTGGCCAGTTCGGCGGGGCGACGGCACAACAGCCGGGCTTCGCGGGCGACCAACAGGGCGAACACACTCATAGCGACCACCGCCCCAGGTCCAGCTCACGGTAGCCAGCAGGCATACGCGCCAAGGTGTGGTGGGTGGTGAGCACCACCAGGCCGCCTTGCTCGCAGTGCTGGGCCAGGTGTGCTTCGAGTTGAACCACGCCTTGTTTGTCGAGGGCGGTGAAAGGTTCGTCGAGAATCCACAACGGCGGGCCGGGCAAGTACAAGCGGGCCAAGGCCACGCGGCGCTGCTGGCCGGCGGACAGGGTGTGGCAGGGAACGTCCTCAAAGCCCTTGAGGCCCACCGCGGCCAGGGCCTGCCAGATGGCGTCACGGGAAGCAGGATGATGCAGGGCGCTGAGCCAACTGAGGTTTTCTTCAGCAGTGAGTACGTCTTTGATGCCGGCGGCGTGGCCGATCCAGATCAGGTTGCGCGCCAGCTCGCTACGCTGTTCGTTCAAGGGCTTGCCGTTGAGATGCACCACGCCGGCCGTCGGCTGCATCAGCCCGGCCAGCAGGCGCAGCAGGCTGGTCTTGCCGCTGCCATTGGGGCCACTGATTTGCACCATGTCCCCACCCGTCAGCCGCAGGTCGAGTTGCTCGAACAGCAGGCGCAGGTCGCGTTCACAGGCAAGCGCTACGGCTTCAAGAAGAGGGCTGGTCAAAAGATCGCGGGCCTTTACGGTTCAAGTCGGCGGTGCAGCGGCCGTTATAGAGAGATGCACAATAACGGCTTTGGCGACCGATTTTAGAGAGCTGGATCAAATAGTTGTGAGGTTTTTACCGCTCTCTTTGCAGACGGGCGGCATTATACATGCGATGCCCTACTCTAAAGAGGGCAATTTCCCCAGAGACGATGCGCACGATGACCGGCGAGATCAACCTTCCTCCACTGCCGCCAACCTTCGCACCCGGGCCCACTCCGCTGCCTGGGGCCGGCGCATTGCTCAAACTGCTGGAGCCGCAGGCCGGGTTGATCGACCCGGGGAAAACCGTGAACGCTGAGGTCATCGCGCTTAAACAAGGCGGCGAGGCCTTTCAGTTACTGCTCAAACTGACCCTCGAAGGCGGTCGCCAGGCGCTGGTGCAGGCCAGCAGTGCCCAGCCCTTGCCTCTGGGCAGCAATGTGGCGGTGAGCCAGACGCCTGCGGGCAACCTGGCCCTTACCTTGCAGCAAGCCATGAGTGCCAACGTGGCCGCTCTCACTCGCCTCGACACCCACCAGATGCCGGTGGGTACGTTGTTGCAAGCCAAGGTGCTGACCACGCAGATGCTGCCCCAGGGCACGGCACAACCGGCGATCTATCGCTCGCTGGTGAGTGTGCTCAATAACGCCCTGGCCGGTGCCACCCTGACCCTGGAAAGCCCTCAGCCGCTGAGGGTGGGCAGCTTGCTCAGCGCCGTGGTGCAGAACGCGCAGACCCTGAACTTCGTACCGCTAAGCGGCCTGAAGGACCAACTGGCCGTGACGCAGCAACTTGCCACTCAGCAAAGTCGCCAAGGCTCGCTGGATGCGGTGTTCACCGCCTTGCAAAACCTGCCCCGTGGCGACAGCACATCGGCCGAACTGCGGGCGGCCGCCGAGCGATTGTTGGCGGCCTTGCCCGATCTGGCACAGGTCAGCAATCCCAAGGTGCTGGCCCAGGTGGTGCAGAACAGCGGCGCCTTTCTGGAAGCCAAACTGCTCGCCGGCCAGAACCCGCAAATCCCACCGTTGGACATGAAAGGCGCGCTGTTACGCCTGGTCGCAGACCTGCTGCCCGCCCTGCCCGCCAGCACCAACCTGAATGCGATCCTCGCCGCCAATACCCTGGCCCAGGTGTTGCCGCACTTTGTGCGCAGCCCGCTGAACACCCTCGGCCAGGTCGGCGCCCGGCAGATACCCGCCGGCTTCCCGCTGCCCGAAAGACTGATGGCAAAACTGGAAGGTGAAGGCGACCTGGAAAACCTGCTACGCCTGGCCGCTGGGGCGATCTCGCGCTTGCAGAGCCATCAACTGTCGAGCCTGGAACAGACCGGCACCACCGCCGACGGACGCCTGCAAACGACCTGGCAATTGGAGATTCCCATGCGCACCCTGCAAGACATCGTGCCGCTGCAGGTCAAGTTCCAACGCGAGGAGCCCGCGCCAGACAAGGACCAGCCCGAGCGCAAGGATAAAAAAGATCCGAAACAAATGCTTTGGCGCGTCGAACTGGCCTTTGACATGGAGCCGCTGGGGCCGTTGCAAGTTCAGGCGCAGCTGTCCCAGGGCAAACTGTCCAGCCAGCTATGGGCCAGCCGCCCTTTCACGGCCAGCCTGATCGAAAGCCACTTGGGCAACTTGCGTGAGCGCCTGGTCTCATCCGGGCTCAACGTCGGCGACCTGGATTGCCATCTGGGCACCCCGCCACGCGGGCCAAAAACCGGACTGGAGCAACGCTGGGTGGACGAAACCGCATGAAAAACGCCGACCCGCCCCGCCAGGCCATCGCCCTCAAGTACGACGGCCAACAGGCCCCTACCCTGACAGCCAAAGGCGATGATGCCCTGGCCGAAGCCATCCTCAAGCTGGCACGGGAGAATGAAGTACCGATCTATGAAAACGCCGAGTTGGTAAAGCTGCTGGCGCGCATGGAACTGGGGGACAGCATTCCGGAAGAGTTGTACCGCACGATTGCCGAGATCATTGCGTTTGCCTGGACGTTGAAGGGCAAGTTCCCGGCCGGCTACGACCCGGAGGCGGGGCCGGTGGAGCGGGATGTCACTGAGCAGGGTGACGATTACTGATTGCTCATAGGGCACATACACATCCAAATGTGGGAGCCGGCTTGGCTGCGATAGCCATCGGTACCTACACAACTTCGGCGCGACGCTGGATCTGTGGCGAGGGAGCTTGCTCCCGTGACGGCCTACCAACCGACGCAAATCTCCCTGACGCACCACGATCCAAATGTGGGAGCGCGGGGCGGCAGGTAAATAAGCGTCGGCTGGTCGGTCGTCACGGGAGCGAGCTCCCTCGCCACAGGTTTTGCGTCGTTCAGAGGTTGTGTAAATACCTATGGCTATCGCAGGCCAACCAGCTCCCACATTTTTAGCGCGCGGTCAGTTAAGGACTTCGCTCAAAGGAATGAAGTTGACCCGGTCGCCGATGGCCAGCGTGGTCCCTTCCAGCACCTCCACAAAGCCTTCAGCCCACGCCGCACTGCGCAGCACCCCGGAGCTTTGGTTGCGGTAGATGATCGCCTTGCCCTGTTCGATCCGCCCGCGCAGGTACTCGCGGCGGTTGCCGGGCTTGGGCCAGACGAACCCTGCCGGCACTTCGAAGCGCAGCGGCTGCACCTCCTGCACCCCTTGACGGCGCAGCAGATACGGGCGCGCCAGCAGCGCAAAAGTCACCAGGGTCGAGGCCGGGTTTCCCGGCAGGCCGATCACCGGCACGCCACGAAAATGCCCGAAGGTCAGCGGCTTGCCCGGTTTGATCGCCAGCTTCCACAGCGCCAGCTCACCCTCTTCCCGCAGGGCAATGCCGAGGAAGTCCGCTTCGCCCACCGACACACCGCCGGTCGAGAGGATCAGGTCAACACTGCCCAGCCCCGCCAGGCGCGCGCGGGTCTGTTCCAGATCATCCGGTAGAATCCCGGCATCAATCACTTCGCAGCCCATGCGCACCAGCCAACTGCACAGCACGCGACGGTTGCTGTTGTAGATCTGCCCAGGGCCGAGCGGCAACCCTGGCTCGATCAATTCATCGCCGGTCGACAACACGGCCACGCGTACGCGCCGCACCACCTCGAGTCGATCACGTCCAAGAGACGCGGCCAAACCGAGTTCGATAGGGCCCAGGCGGGTGCCGGCACTGAGTACGGTCTCGCCGACCGTGGTCTCTTGGCCCTGAGGCCGGATGTTGTCGCCCATCTGCAATGGCTCGGTGAAACTCACGCGCTGGTCGGTATGCACCACGGCGTTTTCCTGCATCTGCACGCAGTCAGCGCCTTGGGGCACCGGCGCGCCGGTAAAGATGCGTGCACAGGTGCCGGCCGCCAAGGGTTCAGGGGCAGTGCCGGCGAAAATCCGCTGGCTCACCACCAAGGGCTCGCCGGTCCAGTCCGCCAGGCGCACGGCGTAGCCGTCCATGGCACTGTTGGGCCACGGTGGCAGGTCGAGTGTGGAGATCAGGTCCAGGGCCAATACCCGGCCATCACACTCAGCCAGAGGCAGTACTTCCTGCTCGCGGATCGGCGCGGCGGCGGCCATGTCGAGCAAACGCTGCAGGGCTGCTTCCACCGGCATCAGGGCGCCGGTCTTGCCGGGCTTATCCACGGGATTCACAAGGTTCGGCCAGCTTCAGATGCGGAACGAAGTTGCATGGGCGGTGACGGTTATCCAACTGCTCGGCGAGGATGCCGTCCCAACCGGTGCGCACGGCATTGGTGGACCCTGGCAGGCAGCACACAAGAGTGCCATTGGCCAACCCCGCCAAGGCGCGCGATTGCACGGTGGAGGTGCCGATATCGGCCACGGAGATCTGGCGGAACAGCTCGCCAAAACCATCGACCTGCTTGTCGAGCAGGCAGCTCACTGCTTCAGGGGTACTGTCGCGACCGGTGAAGCCGGTGCCGCCGGTAATCAGCACCACCTGCACCACGTCTTCGGCGATCCAGTGGGCCACCTGGGCGCGAATCTTGTAAAGGTCGTCCTTGAGCAGCACGCGCTCGGCCAGGCGGTGGCCGGCGGCGGCAAGACGATCGACGAAGACCTGGCCGGAGGTGTCGGTCTCCAGGGTGCGGGTGTCGCTGACCGTCAATACAGCAATATTCAGGGGTACAAAGGGCGCATCGGCCTTGGCTTTCATGGCACGGTCCGGTTGTCGAAGGAACAGCCCGATGTTATATCACAGGCCCCTGTTTCCCTGCCGCAGCGCAACCACCATGACGTTTGAATTTTCTTCCCTGCCGTGTTCGATCCTGTTGCTGGCCGGTGGTCGCGGCCAACGCATGGGCGGGCAGGACAAAGGGCTGCTGGAATGGCAAGGTCAGCCCTTGATCGCCCACCTGCACCAGTTGGCCCGGCCGCTCACCGATGACCTGATCATCTCGTGCAACCGCAACCATGAACGCTACGCGCTCTATGCCGACCAACAGGTGAGCGATGACAACCCGGACTTCCCCGGCCCGCTGGCAGGTATCCGTGCAGGACTCTTCGCCGCACGCCATGAGCATCTGCTGATATTGCCTTGCGATGTGCCGCAGATCGATGCGCGACTGCTCGCCGACCTGCGTGCGACCGCACGACGCAATCGGCAGCTACCGGTGATGGTGCGCCAGGGTGACTTCTGGGAACCCTTGCTGTGCGTCATCCCCACTCGCCTGAAAAACCAGGTGGAACAGGCGTGGCAAGCGGGGGAGCGCAGCCCGCGCAAGCTGTGGCTGCAACTGGGTGCCGTGGCGCTGGAATGTCCGGCCGATGACCCGCGCCTGGCCAATCTTAATACGCCCGAGCTGTTGCACCCCGGGGCTGGCATGTCAGAATGAACCCTGCACAAGGAACTTTGCCGGCGTCCCGTACGTCACAAGGTCAGCAATTTAAAAGTATTCTCTCGGAGACAAACTCATGACTCAACGGACCATCGCCGCTCTCATGCTTGCACTGGGCCTCGCCACCCTCGCCGGTTGCGCTTCGCCAACAGTGATCACCCTGAATGACGGTCGCGAAATCCAGGCCGTCGACACCCCGAAGTACGATGAAGATTCGGGCTTCTACGAATTCGAACAACTGGACGGCAAGCACACCCGTATCAATAAAGATCAGGTTCGCACCGTTAAAGACCTGTAAGCCTCAGCGCTTGCACACAAGGCCCGCCTCGCGCGGGCCTTGTTGTTCCTGGGGTTTACCAGTCCAGGGTGATCTGGCTGCGGAAGCTGCGTTGTTCACCGCTTACCGGGTCGATAAAGCGCACGCCCTGGGCCAGCAGCTTGAGTGGCTTGGCGTAATCGTCCTCGGCATCCTTGATCACTTCGGGGTAGAACGGGTCATTACAGATGCTTGCCCCGAGCGCCGTCATATGCACGCGCAGCTGGTGCTTCTTGCCGGTCACCGGGAACAGGCCGTAGCGCCATAGATCAGCGTTTTTCTCGCGCACCTCTACCGCCGTCTCGGTGTTGCTGGCACCCGGCCCTTCCTGCATGCGAAAGAAAGGTTCGCCATCCACCAAACGGCTTTTGTGCACCAACGGGAAGCTGAGGTGCGGCAAGGCCGGAGCGATGGCTTCGTAGAATTTGTCGATACGTCGCGTGGGAAACAATTGCTGATAGGCCGAACGGCTGTGCGGGTTGGCGGAGAACAGCACCAACCCCGCCGTATGTCGGTCGATGCGATGCAGGGGCACCAGGGCGGGATTGTCCAGGCGCCGGATCAAGCGTCGCAACAAGGTGTGCTCGACGTACTCGCCAGCGGGTGTCACTGGCAGGAAATGCGGTTTGTCCGCCACCACCAGGTGCTCATCCGCGTACAGGATGTTTTCCAGCACCGGAATCACTTTCTCGTTGGGCACTTCGCGAAAGTAATAGATGCACAAGCCTTCCTTGTAGCCCAGGCCCAGGCTGATCGGGCTGCCATTGACATCCAGCACCCGGCCGCGGGCAATGCGGTCCAACCATTGTTCGCGGCCGATGGCCGGAAAGTGTGCGCACAGGCAATCGAGCACCGTCACCCAGGAGCCCGGCGGCAAGTACAGGGTGCTGGCTTGGTGCTGGGAGGGGGAAAAAACGGAAGTGGACATGCCGACGCTCAAAGCCTGGAAAACAGGCGGGCATTATCGCCCATGGCGCGCGATTGCCTAGGGCCTATCTCAGGCCTTGGCCAGTTGAGCTCGCAGCACTGGCGAGGCGCTTGCCGCCTCGGTGAATTCCTTGAGCCAGCGCAGCACGTCCACCGCTTCCCAACGACCCGGGTCATACAACGCGTAGAGCAAGCCCTGATAACCCACCACATCCAGCTGCTTGTGATAACCGGCGCGCTGGAACAGCGCCTCGATTTCCGCGAAGCAGGTGTTGAAATGCACTTTGTTAAACGGCGTCTTGCCTTCCGTGACCAGGCCATCGAGGCGCAGTTCGTTCACCGCGTCACGCACCACATCGGCGGACATGCGATTGACGCTGCTTTTAAGTTGTTCAACATTCACCACGGGCGTTCCCTCTATTCAATCGCTGTACGAATATACAGTAACTTAATATTTGGAAAGCCGCCATCGCATAAATCTCAGCGCAGGAAGGTAACCACCTGCGCGGTGTCGAACGGCCAGTCCAGTTCCGCCCCGGTGTCCGTGCGGCGAAGCACCGGAATCCGCAGGCCGTAGACGTCTGTCAGGTCCTCCGGATCGGCGATATCCACCAACTCCACCAACAACCCGTGCTCGACGAGCGGCATGACTTCGGCTTCGGCAATCTCACACAGATGGCAACCCAGGGTGCCGAACAGCTGGCATTCAGGAAGCATGATGAAAAGACTCGAACAAGAAACGAACGTCCATTCTAATCCCAACAAGCCCCTGTAGGAGCGAGCTTGCTCGCGAAAAACTCCCGCGCGCCGCGTTCACTCAGGAACCCCGCGTTATCGTTGACGTTTTTCGCGAGCAAGCTCGCTCCTACGGTGCAAAAAGCCTGATCCAGATCACCATGGCCTATAACTGATTCAGCGATTCTTGCGGCTTTTTGCCGCTCGCCCCGCAACGGAGATGCCTGTGTTCGCCAACCTGCTGATTATTCTGGCCTCATCCCTGGTGGTGATTGCACTGTTTCGCCGGCTGCAGCTGCCGCCCGTGCTGGGCTACCTGTGCGTAGGCCTGGCAGTGGGCCCCACCGCGCTGGACTGGGTCAATGACAACGAAGACCTGCCGGACCTGGCCGAGATGGGCGTGGTGTTCCTGCTGTTTTCCCTGGGGCTTGAGTTTTCCCTGTCGAAAATGTTGGCGCTGCGCAGCGTGGTATTTGGCCTGGGCAGCCTGCAGGTGCTGGGGTGCGGGGCACTGCTGGGTGTTTTGTTGATGAGCTTAGGCCTCGCGCCTGGCATCGCGTTATTGCTGGGCGCAGGGCTGGCGTTATCGTCCACGGCCATTGTCAGCAAGGAATTGACCAGCCTCGGGGAAATCTTCAGCAGTCATGGCCAGAATGCGATCGGCGTGTTGCTGTTCCAGGATGTCGTAGCGGTGTTGCTGCTGACATTGGTACCGGTATTTGCCGGCAGCAGCGACCAAGCCTGGTACTGGGCGCTGCCGCTGACCTTGGGCAAGACCGTGGTGCTGTTCGTGGGCCTGTTGTTCGCCAGCCGCTGGTTGCTGCCGCGCCTGTTCCGTGAAGTCGCCGCGTCTCATTCGGCGGAACTGTTTGTGCTGCTGGCGCTGGTGATTGTCTTGCTCACCGCCTGGCTCACCCACCTGCTGGGCCTGTCCCCTGCCCTCGGTGCATTCCTGGCCGGCATGCTGCTGGGGGAAAGTCATTACCGACACCAGATCGAAGCCGATATCCGCCCGTTTCGCGACATCCTGCTGGGCCTGTTTTTTGTCAGCATCGGCATGCTCATCGATCTGCAGTTGTTCGTCAGCCACAGCCTGTTGATCCTCGGCCTGACGCTCACGCTGATGCTGGTCAAAGGCAGCGTGGTCGCGGCGCTGGTCAAGTGGCGTAACAGTGACACCGAAACAGCCTGGCGCAGCGGTCTGGCGCTGGCCCAGGGCGGCGAGTTCTGTTTTGCGCTGATGGCGCAGATGCAGCAGAGCCGGTTGATTCCCGATGAGTTCAACGGCCTGCTACTGGCTGCCACCTTCTGCTCGATGCTGCTGACACCGCTGCTGTTACGTGCGGCACCGGCCATCGCGCTGCGCCTGCATCGCAAGCCCAACCAGCAAGTGCAACTGGAACACATCACCGCGCTCAACGCTCAATTGCACGGACACGTGGTGATTTGCGGGTATGGCCGGGTAGGCCAGTCCATCGGGCGCTTTATGCGCCGCGAACAACAGGCGTTTATCGCCCTGGATGATGACCCCGAACGGGTGCAGGAAGCCGCCACCGAGGACAGCAGTGTGCATTACGGCGACTGCCGCCGTGGTGCATTGCTCAGCGCCGTCGGCCTGGAACGGGCGCGGTTGGCGGTGATCGCGGTGGACAACAGCGATGTCGCCCTGGTGGTGCTCAAGGAGGCGCGGCAGATCAACCCAGACGTGCCGATCCTGGTGCGCACACGCGATGACAGCCAGTTGGCTGAACTCAAGGCCGCGGGCGCCAGCGAGGTGGTGCCCGAGTTGCTGGAGTCGAGCCTGATGCTCGCCTCCCACGCCCTGATCCTGCTGGGCCTGCCGGACCAACAGGTGCAGGCGCGAGTGAATGAAGTACGGCGCAACCACTATCGCCTGCTGCACGGTTTCTACCCACCGCCACACACTGACGAAGACGCGCCGATCAGTCCTGACTGACCGCGCCGATCTTGTGGATCGACAGGTCCGCACCGTAATACTCCTGTTCCTGGCTCAAGCGCAGCCCTTGCACGCGCTTGATCACGCCGTACACCAGCAAGCCGCCGCCAAATGCTACCGCCACGCCCAGCCCGGTGCCGATCAACTGGCTGATCAGGCTCACGCCGCCCAGTCCACCCAGGGCAGCCTGCCCGAAGATGCCGCAGGCAATGCCGCCCCACACGCCACACAAGCCATGCAACGGCCACACGCCCAGCACGTCGTCGATCTTCCAGCGCACCTGGGCAGCGATAAAGCACCACACGAACAAGCCGCCAGCGACCACGCCCGTGACCAGCGCGCCCACCGGATGCATCAGGTCGGAACCGGCGCAGACTGCCACCAACCCGGCCAACGGACCGTTGTGCAGAAAACCGGGATCGTTACGGCCAATTACCAGGGCAGCCACGGTGCCGCCGACCATGGCCATCAGCGAATTGACGGCCACCAGACCACTGACGCCATTGAGGGTTTGCGCGCTCATCACGTTAAAGCCGAACCAGCCCACGATCAGAATCCACGAGCCCAGCGCCAGGAAAGGAATGCTCGACGGCGCAAACGCCACCAGGCGCCCTTCACGATAACGCCCATTGCGCGGGCCCAGCAGCAACACCGCCGCCAGCGCCAGCCAGCCGCCCATGGCGTGAACAACCACGGAACCGGCAAAGTCGTGGAAGCTGGCGCCAAAGGTTGCGAGCAGCCATGCTTGCAGGCCAAGGTTGCCGTTCCATACCAGGCCTTCGAAGAACGGGTAGATAAACGCCACGATCAGCGCGGTGGCACACAGCTGCGGGGCAAACTTCGCACGCTCGGCAATCCCGCCGGAAATAATTGCCGGAATCGCCGCGGCAAACGTCAGCAGGAAGAAAAACTTCACCAGGCCGTAGCCATGATCGGCGCTGATCACCGCGGCCGGTTGCAGGAAGCTCACACCGTAGGAGATCCAATAGCCTATAAAGAAATAGGCCAGCGTTGAAATCGCGAAATCACTGAGGATTTTCGACAAGGCGTTGACTTGGTTCTTCTGCCGTACCGTGCCAACTTCAAGGAAGGCAAAGCCGGCGTGCATGGCCAGCACCATGACCGCGCCAATCAGAATGAACAAGGTATTGGAGCTGTGGACGAGGGTGTCCACCGCGCTTTGCAAGTTTTCCATGGAGGTTGGCAGGCCTGCATCAAGGCAAAAAGCACCAAAGCGGTTCAAGCCAGGGTTTAGCGCACTAAATTGGCACCGCCGGCTCCGCCTTTCTTCAGAGGGCGTGAACCGCTTTAGCGCAGCGATCAACACAACAGGCCGTTGCCGAAAGGGTTTTTCCGCGAAATTAAGTGATTTAGGGTAAGGTTTTCCAAGGTTTTCACCTCGACCGCCCGGATTCAGCGCAGGCTCCAAGGCCTGCGCACCAAGGCAAAGCAAAAGCTGTACCACACAATTGCAATGAACCTTCAGCGAACGCCGCGACTCGAAACCACACGTACAGATCAGCTACCCACGGAGATAACCATGGCCGGTAAAACAGCAAAGACTGCTCAAGAGATACTGATGGAGGATTTTCAAACCCTGGTCAGCGATACCGAAAAGCTGCTGGACGACACTGCCGTGCTGGCCGGTGACCAGGCTGACGAGTTGCGCACCAAGATCCACGAGAGCCTGCTCAAGGCCCGCGAGACCCTGCAACTGACCGAAGACTCATTGCGCGAGCGCGGCCAGGCGGCAATCACCGCCACCGAAGACTACGTGCAAGCCAACCCATGGCAGTCAGTCGGCATTGCTGCCGGCGTAGGCTTTTTGATCGGTCTATTGGCTACAAGGCGCTAACCATGTCTATTGGCGAATCCAGCTCATCCACGAGCGCACATTCCTCAGCAAGCGGTTCAACTTCCCGACGCCTGGGCGCAGCTGTGCTGGGCTTGCTGCACAGTCATGTCGAGTTGTTCGGCATTGAATTACAAGAGCAAAAGGCCCGTACCGTCAGCCTTTTGCTGTTTGCCGGCCTGGCGTTGGTGTTTGCCCTGCTGTTGCTGGTGGGGTTGTCGACGCTGGTGATGATCCTGGTTTGGGACACGGGCTATCGCCTGACCGGCATCATCTGCCTCTGCGTGTTCTACAGCCTGGCCGCTGCGTTCTGCGGTGTGCGCTTGAAGGCGGCGGTATTCGATGAGTCCACGCCCTTCCACGCCACGCTCGAAGAACTGGCCAATGACCGGGAGCGCCTGCTGCCATGAGCATGACTGAGATCCCGCAAAATACTTCTCGCCGGGAAATGCGCAAAGCCTTGATTCGCCTGCGCATGGAAATGCACCGCCAGGAAATCCGTCATGAGTCCCAACAACTCATGGCGCCCCTGCACAAAATGCGCAACATGCGCCACAACTGGCAGGACAGCCTGGGCATCAAGCACGCGCCGTTGTGGGGTGTGGCGGCGGTTACGCTGATGGGCTTCTTTACCGGCAAGGGCGCCAAGGGCGGCAGTATCAGCAGCATCACGCGCCTGGTGCGGCTGGGGGCCGGCTTGATCCCCCTGATCAAGTTGGCCATGCAAGGCTCTTCGCGCAAAAGCTGACCCTCGTTAGCCGATGACCGCAATGACCAGACACCTGCTGGTCATTGCGGTTTTTTGCGCTGCCTGTTAATTGATACCGACGCGGCCGACCGCTGGATTCGCCTGCCCTTGAAGGCCGAACCGGGAAGCTGGAACTGTCATTCACACTACGGAGAGCCTGCGCCTTGGATTGGCCCACCCTGCTAACCCGCGAACGTCTTGGAAAACCCCTGCACAGCCCTGAAGAACTGGGCCGCAGCCCCTTCCACAAAGATCACGACCGCATTATTTTCTCCGGCGCATTCCGGCGCCTGGGACGCAAGACCCAAGTGCATCCGGTTTCGAGCAACGACCATATCCACACACGCTTGACCCACTCCCTGGAAGTCAGCTGCGTGGGGCGCTCACTCGGCATGCGCGTGGGCGAAACCCTGCGCAGCGCCCTGCCCGACTGGTGCGACCCCAGCGACCTGGGCATGGTGGTGCAATCGGCCTGCCTGGCCCATGACATCGGCAACCCGCCATTCGGGCATTCCGGCGAAGACGCCATTCGCCACTGGTTCCAACAGGCCGCCGGGCGAGGTTGGCTGGATGGCATGAGCAGCGCCGAACGCAATGACTTCCTTAACTTCGAAGGCAATGCCCAGGGCTTTCGGGTACTCACCCAACTTGAATACCACCAGTTCGACGGCGGCACGCGGCTGACCTACGCCACCTTGGGCACGTACCTCAAATACCCCTGGACTGCCCGTCACGCCGACTCGCTGGGCTACAAGAAACACAAGTTCGGCTGTTACCAGAGCGAGTTGCCAATTCTTGAGCAGATCGCCCACAAGCTTGGCTTGCCCCAGTTAGAGGAACAACGGTGGGCGCGTCACCCGCTCGTCTACCTGATGGAGGCAGCCGACGACATCTGCTACGCGTTGATCGACCTGGAAGATGGCCTGGAAATGGAGCTTCTGCAGTACAGCGAAGTGGAGTCGTTGTTGCTCGACCTGGTCGGTGATGACCTGCCACAAACCTATCGCCAGCTGGGCCCATTGGACTCTCGCCGACGCAAGCTGGCGATCCTGCGTGGCAAAGCCATCGAGCACCTGACCAATGCGGCTGCGCAGGCGTTTGTCGAACAGCAGGACGCCCTGCTGGCCGGCACGCTGCAGGGAGACCTGGTGGAGCATATGCACGGCCCGGCAAAGCGCTGCGTGCTGGATGCCAAAGACATGGCGCGCAAGAAAATTTTCCAGGACAAGCGCAAGACATTGCATGAAATCGGCGCTTACACCACCTTGGAAATCCTGCTGAACGCGTTCTGCGGCGCGGCCCTTGAACAACATGGCGGGCGAACACCGTCGTTCAAGAATCGGCGCATTCTCGATTTGCTGGGCAACAGCGCGCCGGACCCCGCCTGGCCACTGCACGCCTCGTTCCTGCGAATGATCGACTTCATTGCCGGTATGACCGACAGCTACGCCACCGAAATGGCACGGGAAATGACTGGGCGTTCCAGCCCTCAGTAACGCTTGCATCCGACCGCCTGTTCCCTGAAACGAATTGCCCTACGATGGGAACAGAGCGGACTGATCGAATTCGTACAAGCATCCGAAGAATAATCACGCGTTCCCAACCGACCGAGCAATTCTACTGCCCCCATCGACGCTTGCCTCACTGTGTGCTTTCTATGCCCAGATACTCTCTTCGTATTCTTTTGGTGGAGGATCACCCGTTTCAACTTCTGGCCACCCAATGCCTGCTCAACAGCTTCGGCTTCGATCAACTGACTGCGGTGGAAAACGCAGAGCAGGCCATACGCACAATGAGCCAGTCCGAACATCCCTTTGACCTGATGTTGTGCGACCAATGCCTGCCCGACCTGCCCGGACTTGAACTAGTGGAAATCGCCAGCCGTCGGCGCTTCATTACCAGCGCTATTCTGTTAAGCGGGTTACCCACGCCAGAACTGATGAGCCTGACAAAACAAGCCTCGCAACGAAGTCTTCCGTTTCTTGGCTATTTATCAAAACCGTTGAACAAGGACGAACTTGAAAAGTTAATCGGCTTAACTTTTACCCCCCCTACGTAGGACTTTAAACATCTTCTTCGACGAAATACGCTACGAAGCCCGCCGTAAAAACTCAAGCCTATCACCATGCCACGATTGCGCTCGAAGCGCTCACATGCTCTGTCACGACTACCCATCAACTTGTAGGCGTATACCTTTTTAATTGTAGGAACTTTCCTGTTTTGCATCTACTGCTCGTGCGCTTCATGCCGTGCCCTTATCTTCTGAGCTAATGTGCCCGCTTTATTTGCACCTGCATGGAATGTGATTATGAACTCAGTTTTTATTATCGATGACCACCCCGTTATCCGGCTTGCTATTCGAATGTTGCTGGAGCACGAAGGTTACAAGGTCGTCGGCGAAACAGACAACGGGTGCGATGCCATACAAATGGTCCGTGAGTGCCTTCCAGACTTGGTGATTCTGGATATCAGCATCCCGAAACTCGACGGTCTCGAGGTGCTCTGCCGATTCAATGCCATGAACACCTCCATGAAGACCCTGGTGCTCACGGCCCAGTGCCCAACGCTATTTGCTACGCGGTGCATGCGCTCGGGCGCCGAAGGCTACGTGTGCAAGGAGGGTGACCTGAGCGAATTGCTGAGCGCCATTCGCGCTGTCCTGTCCGGCTACAACTACTTCCCCAGTCAGGCATTGAGTGGCCCCGGAGCCGAAGGCATGGATGTCCAGGAGCTGGAACTGTTCAAGTCAGTTAATGACCGAGAGTTGATGGTCCTGCAACTTTTTGCGCAAGGTCGCACTAACAAGGAAATTGCCAAAGGTATGTTTTTAAGTAACAAGACGGTCAGTACTTATAAAAAGAGACTCATGCAGAAACTCAAAGCCAAATCCTTGGTAGAACTCATCGAGATGGCAAAACGAAACGCGCTAGTGTGAGAAAGCGGATGCCCAGGCGTATAAAGGACTATCTGATTATATTAAGTGCCGGTTTGTACTTCAGCACTACCGTGCTGGCGGAGCACCAAACCAGCCCGGAACGTTTCACCCTCTTGAGTCGTGCGGGAGCTGTTCAACTGGACACTCATTTTGACAAGGCCCAGCGCCAGTGGCTGCAGAACAAACGTGAACTCACGCTGGGGACATCCACACCTGATTACCCGCCCTTCGACCTCACTTCCAGCGGCCATGACTACGAAGGCCTTACCGCCGACTACGCAGGATTACTGGCCAAGGCACTCTCCCTGCCAATCAATGTGATGCGCTACCCCTCCCGAGCGGCGGCCATTCGCGCCCTGGAAGACGGGGAAATTGACCTGCTGGGCTCCTCAAACGGGTTTGAAGCTGCGACGCCAAATCTTATCCTCTCCGAACCTTATGCCGTGGACCAGCCGGTGCTGGTCACGCGCGAGGGAGAAACCCGCAGCCTCAGCGAAGGCCTCGATGGGCTGCGCCTGAGCCTTGTCTATCACTACCTGCCGCTCAATGAGGTGGAGAAGCTGTACCCCAAGGCGAGCATCCGCGCCTACCCGTCCTATCAGAATGCCTTGAATGCAGTGGCCTTCGACCAGGCGGATGTGTTTCTCGGTGACACCATTTCCACCCATTACATGATCAACAAGGGCTATCTCAAGAACATTCGCATGGCCAACTTCGGCAAACATGAAGCTTATGGTTTCAGTTTTGCCACGCGCCAGGACAACCGGATGCTCCTCAGCATTGTCGATTCAGCCCTGGCCTCAGTGCCCATCAACGAAAGGGACAGTATTGCCAAGCGCTGGAGCGCCGGCAGCGACATCCTGCTGACCGACAAGAAGCTGCAACTGACCCAGCGCGAAGAGCGCTGGCTCAAAGAGCATCCGGTGGTCACCGTGGTCGTCAACGAAACTTTCGCGCCCCTGACGTTCTTCGATGCAGACGGCAACTTTCGCGGCATCACCGCCGACTTGCTTGAGTTGATTCGCTTGCGCACCGGCCTGCGTTTTTCGGTGCAGCGCGGGCGCGATGTCAGCGCGATGATCGACCAGGTCGCGACCCAGAAAGTCGATATGATCGGTGCCATCGTGCCCAGCAACGAACGAGATTCGCAGCTTAATTTCAGCCGCCCCTACCTGGAAAACTCCTATGTATTGTTGACACGCAGAGAGCAAGGTGCCCCCTCGAACATGGAGCAGATGGCAGGAAAGCGTCTGGCAATCACCCGAGGCAACCCACTGGCCGCGACCTTGAGCAAAGACTTCCCGCAGGTTCAACTGGTGGAAACCAGTGATACGTTCAGAGCATCGGAGCTGCTAGCACAGGGACAAGTGGATGGGGCAGTGAATACCTTGGTGATCGCCAACTATTTCCTGTCATCCCAGGTCTTCCAGGATAAATTGCAAATAAGCGCCAGCATCGGCACGACCCCAGCGACCTTCTCTCTTGCTACCTCGCGCCAAGCCACGGAGTTGAGCTCGATACTCGACAAGGCGCTGCTCAGCATTGCCCCGGATGAAATGGGCGTAATCAACAGTCGCTGGCGTGGCTACACCGCCGCATCGGACAGCTACTGGCGTAATTACCATCAACTGATCGCGCGAATCATCATCGGCACCGGGCTGTTGCTGTTGATATCCCTAGCCTGGAACGCCTACATGCGTCGCCAGATCAAGCATCGAAAAATGGCCGAACGTGCCCTCAACGATCAGTTCGAGTTCATGCGTGCACTGGTCAATGAGACGCCCCATCCGATCTACGTGCGCGACCGCAATGGGTTGTTGCAGACCTGTAACGACAGCTACCTGCAGGTGTTCGACGTCAAGCGCGAAGAGGTGATCGGCAAAAGCGTGACCCAGATGACCATGGCGCTGGCGTCGGAGGCAGCCCAGTATCATGCTGACTATCTGCGTGTGGTGGCCGAGGGTAACCCGCTGATCCTCGATCGCAGCCTGCATATCCACGACAAGAAACTGACCATCTATCACTGGATCCTTCCCTACCGCGACTCTACGGGTGAAGTCCAGGGCATCATCGGTGGCTGGATCGATATCAGTGACCGACGCCAGCTATTCGATGAACTACGCGCTGCCAAGGAGCGCGCCGACGAAGCCAACCGCGCCAAGAGCACGTTCCTGGCTACCATGAGCCACGAGATTCGTACCCCGATGAACGCTGTGATCGGCATGCTCGAACTGACGCTCAAGCGCGCCGACCAAGGACACCTTGACCGTCCGGCGATCGAGGTGGCGTACAACTCGGCCAGAGACCTGCTGGAGCTGATCGGTGACATTCTCGACATCGCGCGTATCGAGTCCGGCCGCCTCAGCCTGGCGCCGGAGCGCGTCAACCTGCGGGAGGTAATTGAATCAGTGGTGCGCGTCTTCGACGGTCTCGCACGGCAGAAAACCCTCAGCCTGCTGCTGGAGTTCAAACCCGACCTGAACGATATCGAGGTGCTGATAGACCCGCTGCGCTTCAAGCAGGTGCTATCGAACCTTGTGAGCAACGCGATCAAGTTCACCGAACAAGGGCAGGTCAAGATCAAGGTCGAGCTGCAGCCTACCCAGGCCCCGGAGCAGATCGAGCTGAAACTGGTGGTGGAAGACACCGGCATCGGCATCAGCCGGGATGACCAACAACGCCTGTTCGAACCCTTTGCCCAGGCGGACAACTCAGGGCAACTGGCGCGCAGTGGCGCGGGCCTGGGTCTGGTGATCTGCCGCAGCCTGTGCGCGATGATGGGCGGCCAATTGAGCCTGAGCAGCGTGCCCATGGTCGGCACCCAGGTGCACGTCAACCTGAGCATGCCTCGCCTGCAAGCGATCCAGGCGGTGGGTGAACACACGCCGCCAACGCCGGCCACCGCACGGGTGCTTAACGTACTGGTGGTAGACGACCATCCGGCGAATCGCCTGCTGATGTGCCAGCAATTGGGCTACCTGGGGCATAAATTCATCGCTGCCGAGCACGGAGCCGCAGGGTTCCAGGCCTGGCGTAAAGAGCATTTCGACCTGGTAATTGCCGACTGCAACATGCCCATCATGAATGGCTACGAACTGAGTCGTTCAATCCGTGAATATGAGCAACGCGAACAATTGGTGCCCTGCGTGGTACTGGGTTTTACCGCCAACGCCCAGCCGGAGGAAAGGCAACGGTGCGTGCAAGCCGGCATGGATGACTGCCTGTTCAAACCCATCAGCCTTACCGTATTAGAGCGCCAACTGGCACATATCGCCCCTGAAACCGTGCCCCAACGGCTGGACCTCGAATGCCTGGAAGCGCTGACCGGCGGTGATCCACAGTTGAGCCGACGCTTGCTGGAGGAGCTGCTGAGCAGCAGCCTTCACGACCGCAAGGTCCTTATCGAACTGCGGGATCGACACGCGCCCCCCTCGGACATCATTGAGCAAGCCCACAAGATCAAGGGTGCCGCCCGCATCGTTCAAGCCCATTCGTTGGCGGGGCAATGCGAAGCCTTGGAGCAAACCTGTTCTCGCAATGAGGAGTGGGCCGTGATCGAAAGCGGCATCAGGGCCCTGGAACAGCTCATGCTGGAATTGGAGAAGATGCTGCGGGTTCAACTCGATGAGCTGCAAGCCCCATAGCAACAGGGCCCGTCGTGGCGGGAGCGAGCAAATGCGCTCCTACCGCGACCAGCATAAGTACCCACCGCTTCAGCAGTCGGTCAACTGCAGGAAAATCTCCGCCAGCCGCTCAATCCCCTCCTGGTCCTGAGGGGTAAAGCGGCCCAGCAATGGGCTGTCGAGGTCAAGGACACCAATCAGTTGGCCGTCCTTGACCAATGGCACCACCAATTCACTATTCGAAGCGCTGTCGCAGGCGATATGGCCTGGGAACGCGTGCACGTCCTCCACGCGCTGGGTTTTCCGTGAGGCCGCAGCCGCACCACACACGCCGCGACCAAACGGAATGCGCACACAGGCGATCTGCCCCTGAAAGGGCCCAAGCACCAGCTCTTCGTTACGATTGAGATAAAAGCCAGCCCAGTTCAAGTCATCCAACTGGTTGAACAGGAACGCGGAAAACTGCGCACTGTTGGCAATAAAATCGCGCTCATCAACCAGCAGTGACTCCAGTTGCGCGCAGAGCATGGCATAGCCATCAAGGCCGCTGCCGGCCTGTTGTAAATCGATCATGGTTGACGTTCCAGCAATTTAAGACCCACCCAGTAACGGGCGAATTGGTAGGCGCACCGGCCATTGCGGTTGCCGCGCCCAGTGGCCCAACGCACCGCGAGAACGTCAAGCTGCTCATCGCGTTGCCACTGCAAGCCGGCCTTGCTGGCCAACTCACCGATCCAGTGTTCCACCACATCCAGGAAATGTTCCTGGGTAAAAGGGTAGAATGACAACCACAAGCCAAAACGATCCGACAAGGCAATCTTGTCTTCAACCGCCTCGCTCGGGTGCAATTCGCCGTCCACGCGTTTCCAGTTGTCATTGTCGCTCTGGTTTTCCGGCACAAGGTGGCGACGGTTGGACGTGGCGTACAGCAGCACGTTTTCCGGCGCCTGTTCCAGGGAACCATCCAGCACGCTCTTGAGCACGCGATAGTCACCTTCGCCGGCCTCGAACGATAGGTCATCGCAAAACAAAATGAAGCGTTGTGGTAGCTTGACCAGTTGCTCGACCACCCGCGGCAGGTCAGCCAGGTGGTCACGCTCGATCTCGATAAGACGCAGGCCGGCGTTGGCGTGCTGGGCGAGCAAGGCCCGGACCATGGAAGACTTGCCGGTGCCACGCGAACCCCATAACAGGGCGTGGTTGGCGGGTAACCCATCAAGGAACTGTTGGGTGTTGCGCGCCAGTTGTTCACGTTGTTTGTCGACACCGATCAGGTCCGACAGGCGCATGTCCAGGCTCACTTCCAACGGTAACAGGAAGCCATTGCGACCTTCGCGCTGCCAGCGGGCGGCCAGGCATTGGTGCCAGTCGATCGCCTGGCGTGGGGCGGGTAACAACGGTTCCAGGCGAGCCAGCACCGCATCGGCGCGCTCAAGAAAGGCATTCAATCGAGAATCCACAGCTATTCCTCTGGCAACTTCTTGCAAAAGATGGCGTATTGGCAACCCTGCGGCAAACTGTAGGGCTGCACCAAACAAACGATTCATGCCGGGCGAGCCAAAGCTTGTGGATGTTCAGCTATGCTTGCCGGGCGAAGGGAAACGCTAAGTGGTTCAACACTCGATGGATATCAAGTTCGCCCACCGCTTGTCTTATAAACAAGCCAGATTAACTGTGCTGGTCGGTTTCGTCTTGGGAACCCTGCTCAGTCTGATCCAAATCGGCATTGATTATGCCAGTGAAGACGCATCCATCAACCGTGAAATACGCTCACTGATTGAAATCAGCCATAACCCGGCGTCAAGAATCGCCTACAACATCGATGCCGAACTCGCCCAGGAACTGACCTTGGGCCTGCTGCACTCCCCCGCCATCATCCGCGCGCAGTTGATCGACAACAATGGCGTGGTGCTGGCCGACGTCAACCGTCCGCGCAAGGAAAGCAACTATCGGCCGGTCAGCGATTTTCTGTTTGGTGCCAATCGCCAGTTCGAAGACCGACTGTTTCTCAGCCATATGCCCAACGACTCCCTTGGTGTGCTACGCCTGGACGTCGATACTTATGCCTTTGGCAGCCGTTTCCTGCATCGCGCCGAGATCACTCTGCTCAACGGCTTCGCCCGCAGCCTGCTGCTCACCGGGATTTTGCTCGGCCTGTTCTACGTAATGCTCACCCAACCGCTGGTGCGCATTATCCGCGAGCTGAGCACACGCAAACAGGCGCGCCTGGATTGCCCACCGGGGCATGAACACGATGAAATCGGCGTGCTGGTCAGCGTCGCCAACCAACAATTCGAAAACATGGAAACCGAGATCCAGCAACGGCGCCATGCCGAAGATCGCCTCACGGAGTATTTGGGGCAACTGGAAAATATCGTTTCTGCGCGCACCCTCGAACTCAAGGCCAGCAACCAACGCTTGAGCCAGTCCAACGATGAGCTGGAGGCGGCGCAAATGACTGCGCTGGGCATGGCTCAGGCACGGGCAGCATTCCTGGCCAATATGAGCCATGAAATTCGTACGCCGCTCAATGGGTTGCTGGGCATGATTGCCCTCTCACTGGATAGCCCGCTGACCGCCGAACAGCGCCAGCAACTGTCCATTGCCCATGACTCAGGCAAAGTGCTGGTGGAGTTGCTCAACGATATTCTTGACCTGTCCAAGTTCGACGCCGGCCAGCTGGAACTGGAGCATATCCCGTTCGACCTGGGCTCATTGGTGGAAGATACCGCCAACCTGCTCTCGCAAAATGCCGCTCCGAGCGTGGAGCTGACCTGCCTGATCGACCCGCAATTTCCCGCCCAGGTGGTCGGCGACCCTACCCGTGTGCGGCAGATCGTCAGCAACTTGCTCTCCAACGCCTTGAAGTTCACCCGCTTTGGCCGCGTCGATGTGCGTCTGCGCGCCCTAGAAGGCCGGGTCAGCATTGAAGTGTGCGATACCGGCATTGGCATCGCCCAGGAAGCCCAGGTGAAAATCTTCCAGCCGTTCACCCAGGCCGGCGCTGGCATTACCCGCCAGTTTGGCGGGACGGGATTGGGCCTGGCGTTGACTCATAACCTGTGCGAAGCCATGCAAGGCCGCTTGAGTATCAGCTCGGAGGTGGGCTTTGGCAGCCAGTTCTGCGCCGACCTCCCACTGCCCGCGCATTTGCCTGCCATGCGCTATGCACCGCTCACGGGCGAGGTGATCGCCATCACCAACGCCGGCGGCGGGCTGACGGAGCTGCTCACCACGCTATTGCCCTCTTGGGGGCTGACACCGCGCTGCTATTCCCAGGACGATGATTTGAGCGGGCTGGCGCCCGACCTGTTGATCACCGACTGCCCTGAATGCTTGTTCCGCTTGCGCCCGGGCATCAGCGCGCCGATTCTGCTGGTTACCGCCTATGGCAACTTTTTGCCCAGCGAAGAAGTCACGGCCCTGGCGCCGCTGCAGCAACAAGCGCGCCCATTGAGCCGCAACGCGCTGTACCAGATCCTGCAACGCAACCTGCGCAGCGGCGCGCAACTGGTGCTCGACCCGGTCCAGATAGAAACCGCACCGCTTGCGCACCGCGCGCGCATCCTGCTGGTGGAGGACAACGCGGTCAATCAACTGGTGGCCAAAGGCATGCTCAGCAAGCTCGGGTGTGAGGTGATCGTCGCGGCCCATGGCGGCGAAGCCCTCAAGCTTCTGGAGGACCAGCGCTTCGACTTGGTGTTGATGGACTGCAATATGCCTGTGATGGATGGCTATGAGGCCAGCCGACAAATTCGCCGGAGCGGGCGTTGGCCGGACTTGCCCATTGTTGCCTTGACCGCCAACGCGATGGCCGAAGAACGCGAGCGTTGCCGGGCCGCTGGAATGAACGATTACCTGGCCAAGCCGTTTCGCCGTGAAGAACTCAACGCCTTACTGGAACTGTGGGTACCGAAGACAACCAGCCTCTGATGGGTACCCGCAATATTGCGGTCATTTGAGCAGGGCTTCGATCTCCTGGGTCAAGTCCTGGGGCTTGGTGGTTGGCGCAAAACGCTTGACCTGCTTGCCATCACGGCCAATGAGAAACTTGGTGAAGTTCCACTTGATGTTCTTGGAACCCAGCAGCCCCGGGGCCTGTTTTTTCAACTGCACAAACAACGGGTGGGCATCGCTGCCATTGACGTCGATTTTCTTGAACAGCGGAAAACTGACGCCGAAGTTCAGCTCGCAGAACTCGGATATCGCGCCTTCATTGCCGGGTTCCTGCTTGCCGAACTGGTTGCAGGGAAAGCCGAGCACCACCAGGCCCTGGTCCTTGTATTGCTGCCAAAGTTGCTCGAGGCCCTTGTACTGCGGTGTGAAGCCGCATTTGCTCGCGGTGTTGACCACCAGAATGGCCTTGCCGGCAAAGTCGGCCAAGGTCTTTTGCTCACCCTTGATAGTGGTGCAAGGGATGCTCAGCAGGGAGTCGCTCATGGCAATGCCTCAAGTCAGGGAAAGAAGAGCCTTATTTGTAGGAGCGAGCTTGCTCGCGAAAAACTATCAGACGCCGCGTTCATTCAGGAAACCCGCCGTATCGTTGACGTTTTTCGCGAGCAAGCTCGCTCCTACAGGGACCATGCAAGCCTAGCGCGGCACCAGCTCCAGGCATACCGAATTGATGCAGTAGCGCAGGCCCGTCGGCGGTGGGCCGTCCGGGAACACATGCCCCAAGTGTGCATCACACTTGGCGCAGGTGACTTCGGTGCGAATCATGCCGTGGCTGACATCGCGGATCTCGACCATCGCGCTGTCGGCGATCGGCTCATAGAAACTGGGCCAGCCACAGCCGGAATCAAACTTCGCCTTGGAATCGAACAGCGGCTCGTTGCAGCAGATGCAGTGGTAGACGCCGTCGGTCTTGGTGGCGTTGTACTTGCCGCTGAACGGTCGCTCGGTACCCTTGAGACGGCACACGTTGTACTGCTCCGGATCGAGCATCGCCTTCCATTCATCTACAGTTTTCTGCAACTTATCCATCGGTACACCTCGGCAACTGAAAAACCCTGATCTGTGTCTTTTCCATGGATCAGGCGGCACGTATGATTGCGCCTCTTCAAAACGCCAGTCTGGCACCCGCGCCATCGGCATTCAAACGTATTTATGGGTGCGGGCCGTGCAGGCTTCACCCTACGGTAGTGCCTACGCCGTCGGGATCGTTCATTTTCAGGATCACATCGCCATGCAGGTCAGCAAATCGAACAAGCTCGCCAACGTCTGCTATGACATTCGCGGCCCGGTGCTCAAGCACGCCAAACGCCTGGAAGAGGAAGGCCATCGCATCCTCAAGCTGAACATTGGCAACCCGGCGCCGTTTGGTTTCGAAGCGCCGGACGAAATCCTTCAGGATGTGATCCGCAACCTGCCGACCGCCCAGGGTTACAGCGACTCCAAGGGCCTGTTCAGCGCGCGCAAGGCGGTGATGCAGTACTACCAGCAGAAGCAGGTCGAAGGCGTCGGCATCGAGGACATCTACCTGGGCAACGGCGTGTCCGAGCTGATCGTGATGTCCATGCAGGCGTTGCTCAACAATGGCGATGAAGTCCTGGTGCCAGCCCCGGATTACCCGCTGTGGACCGCCGCCGTGACCTTGGCGGGCGGCCACCCGGTGCATTACCTGTGTGATGAGGGCGCCGACTGGTTCCCGGACCTGGCCGACATCAAGGCCAAGATCACGCCCAACACCAAGGCCCTGGTGATCATCAACCCGAACAACCCCACTGGCGCCGTGTACTCCAGGGAAGTATTGCTGGGCATGCTGGAACTGGCGCGTCAGCACAACCTGGTGGTGTTCTCCGACGAGATCTACGACAAGATCCTCTACGATGACGCCGTGCATATCTGCACCGCCTCCCTGGCCCCGGACCTGCTGTGCCTGACCTTCAATGGCCTGTCCAAGTCCTACCGCGTGGCGGGTTTCCGCTCCGGCTGGATCGCCATCTCCGGCCCCAAGCACAATGCGCAAAGCTACATCGAAGGCATCGACATGCTGGCCAACATGCGCCTGTGCGCCAACGTACCGAGCCAGCACGCGATCCAGACCGCCCTCGGCGGCTACCAGAGCATCAACGACCTGATCCTGCCCCAAGGTCGCCTGCTGGAGCAACGTAACCGCACTTGGGAGCTGCTCAACGCTATCCCCGGCGTGAGCTGTGTGAAGCCCATGGGCGCGCTTTACGCGTTCCCGCGGATCGACCCGAAAGTCTGCCCGATCCTCAACGACGAGAAGTTCGTGCTCGACCTGCTGCTGTCAGAAAAACTGCTGGTCGTGCAAGGTACCGCCTTCAACTGGCCATGGCCGGATCACTTCCGCGTGGTGACATTGCCACGTGTGGATGACCTGGAGATGGCGATTGGTCGCATCGGTAACTTCCTGAAGTCCTATCGCCAGTAAGGCAATTGACGCTGTACGACTCTCAAAGGGTCGTACAGCGATTATCTGGCAACACTTCTGTGTCACTTACTTGCGGTTGTACTTCATTTGGCCCCTGCCTATGACGTGCCCCCTATAATCACGGGGCGACAGGGTAGCATCGGGTCGAGCAAGGCTGACAATACAGGTCGGAAAATCCCTTCAAGGCCCTACGCCAACGGTGTAGGACACAGTTTGAAATAGTCCCCCGGTTGAATCACCCCATGCCGCACCTTATATACCCCGCAGTGAGCGACATATTAAGCATGAGGAGAATTCTACAACCATGATGCGCATCCTGCTGTTCTTGGCCACTAACCTGGCAGTCGTACTGATTGCCAGCGTCACCCTGAGCCTTTTTGGCTTCAACGGGTTCATGGCGGCCAATGGGGTTGATCTGAACCTCAATCAGCTGCTGATTTTCTGTGCAGTCTTTGGTTTTGCCGGTTCGCTGTTCTCGCTGTTCATCTCCAAGTGGATGGCAAAGATGAGCACCAGCACCCAGATCATCACGCAACCACGCACTCGCCATGAACAATGGCTGATGCAAACCGTGGAGCAGTTGTCTCAAGAAGCAGGCATCAAAATGCCCGAAGTCGGGATTTTCCCGGCTTATGAGGCCAACGCCTTTGCGACCGGCTGGAACAAGAACGACGCGCTGGTGGCCGTGAGCCAGGGCCTGCTGGAGCGGTTTTCGCCCGACGAAGTCAAGGCGGTGCTGGCCCACGAGATCGGGCACGTGGCCAACGGTGACATGGTCACCCTGGCGCTGGTACAGGGCGTGGTGAACACCTTCGTGATGTTCTTTGCGCGGATCATCGGCAACTTCGTCGACAAGGTCATCTTCAAGAACGAAGAAGGCCGTGGTATTGCCTACTTCGTGGCGACCATTTTCGCCGAGCTGGTCCTGGGCTTCCTGGCCAGCGCCATCGTGATGTGGTTCTCGCGCAAACGCGAGTTCCGCGCAGATGAAGCCGGCGCACGCCTGGCGGGCACCAGCGCAATGATCGGCGCGCTGCAACGCTTGCGCTCCGAACAGGGCCTGCCGGTGCATATGCCCGACAGCCTGACCGCCTTCGGCATCAACGGCGGCATCAAGCAGGGCCTGGCTCGCCTGTTCATGAGCCACCCGCCGCTGGAAGAGCGGATTGACGCACTGCGTCGCCGGGGCTGATAGCGGATGACTCGACAAGGGGCGATCTGATCGCCCCTTTTTTGTGCCTGCTGATTTCACCGCTCTCTGTAGGAGCGAGCTTGCTCGCGAAAAACTCGCAGGCGCCGCGTTCATTTAGCAAGCACGCGTTATCGTTGACGTCTTTCGCGAGCAAGAACTAGGCGTCCCCCTCGCTCCTACAAAAGGAAAAACCCTTTTAGCGCCTGGTCAGCCGATAAGCACGCTCTTCAAGGCGAGTAACACCGTCCTGCAGGAACTTTCCGCTCTCCCTCAGGATGTCCCGCTCCTCCAGCCGCTCCAACGCCCAATGCAGTGCAAATAGCACCTCCACTTCCTCGTCCGTGACAGCAAAGGGTGGGCCGGCCTTCTGCCCTTGGTCGTAATCGAGGGTAATCAGCAAACCCTGGCAGCCTGAGGGCAGCAAGGCATTCAGGTGCTCTGCGTATTGCGCGCGCATCAGTGGCGGCAATGCTATCAACGCTGCGCGGTCATAAACGGCGCTGCAACCGGCCAGCGCCCCGGCATCGAGGCTAAAGAAATCGCCACACCACAGCTCGATCATGCTGGCCTGGTAGACCTTGAAGGCGCCCTGCTGACTGATGTGCGGCACAAGCTCCTGCTCGCTGAAGAACGCCTCAACCGCCTGCTCCGACAGCTCCACGCCCATTACCGGGTACCCCTGGCTCTTGAGCCATACCAAGTCCAGGCTTTTGCCACACAACGGTACCAGCACCTTTGCCCCCTCGGGCAACCCCAGCACGGGCCAGTGCCGTTGCAAATAGGGATTGACCTCGCGCTGATGGAAGCCGATCTGATTGCTCGCCCAGCGGTCCTGCCAAAATTCAGGCTGCATGAATCACTCCGAAAATTCGATCAAAAGGCGCTAAAACTTATATTAGATTTAGATCGATGATCTGATTGAAGATGACTCCATCTTAACCCTCAGGACCCTGCTCATGCTCCCCAGCCTGTTTATCTCCCACGGCTCGCCCATGCTGGCCTTGCAACCCGGTGCCAGCGGTCCTGCGCTGCAGCGCCTGGCTGCCGAACTGCCACGGCCCAAAGCCATTGTGGTGGTGTCGGCGCATTGGGAAAGCCCGGACCTGCTGGTCAGCGGCAGTGCTGCCCCCGAAACCTGGCACGACTTCGGTGGCTTTCCGCGCGAGCTGTTTGCGGTGCAATACCCTGCGCCGGGTGACCCGCAGTTGGCCAGTGAGATCGTCGAACTGCTGCACGCCGACGGCCTGGCTGCACGTATTGACGAGCAACGCCCCTTCGACCACGGCACCTGGGTCCCGCTGTCGCTGATGTACCCGGCAGCGGACAACCCGGTGGTACAAGTGTCCTTGCCCAGCCGCCTGGGCCCGGCTTTGCAGACTCGAGTCGGGCATGCACTCGCGAGCCTGCGCGAACAGGGTGTGCTGCTGATCGGCTCCGGCAGCATCACCCACAACCTGGGCGAACTGGATTGGCGCGCCGGGCCGGAGACGATCACATCGTGGGCCCGGGAATTTCGTGACTGGGTGGTCGACAGACTCGCGGCCAATGACGACGCCGCCTTGCATGACTATCGCCGCCAGGCGCCACATGCCGTGCGCAGCCATCCCAGCGATGAACATTTGCTGCCGCTGTACTTTGCGCGGGGTGCGGGCGCAGATTTCAGCGTTGCGCACCAAGGCTTCACACTGGGTGCCTTGGGCATGGATATCTATCGCTTTGGCTGAAACCGTTATACCTGTGGGAGCTGGCTTGCCTGCTCTCACAGTTGATCGCGTCGGAGCCTAAAACATGAGGCGAAAAAAAATCCCCGAACCAGTCGGGGATTTTTTATGTGCGATCAATCAGCCCAAGGGCGGATCAATCTTCGCGGTAGCGACGCAGCTTGAGCTGCTTACCGGCAACGCGAGTGTCTTTCAGCTTGGCCAGCAGTTTTTCCAGGCCGTCTTCCGGCAACTCCACCAGGGAGAAGCTGTCACGCACCTGGATGCGACCGATGGCTTCACGTGCCAGGCCACCCTCGTTGAGGATAGCGCCCAGCAGGTTCTTGGCAGCGATACCATCACGCGCACCCAGCGCGGTACGGCAACGAGCACGGCCTTCAGCCAATGGCACTGGAGCACGACGCTCACGGTCACCACGGTCTGGACGGTCACCGGAACGCTCTGGACGATCACCGCGTGGCGCGCTGTTCGGAACCAGTGGACGTTCTTTTTCGATGGCTGCCAGGGTCAGGGCCTGACCATTGGTAGCTTTGCGCAGCAGGGCTGCAGCCAGGGCACGCGGGGTGCAACCGATATCGGCGGTCAGGCGGTCCAGCAGGTCGCCGTGGGTCGATTCAGCGTCAGCCACCAGTGGCGCCAGGCTGTTGGTCAGTTTCTTGATGCGCGCATCGAGAACGGCCTGGGCATCCGGCAGGCGGACTTCGGCAACTTTCTGGCCGGTAACACGCTCGATCACTTGCAGCATGCGGCGCTCACGTGGAGTCACCAGCAGCAACGCACGACCTTCGCGACCGGCACGGCCAGTACGGCCGATACGGTGAACGTAGGACTCTGGATCGTAAGGCATGTCAACGTTGAACACGTGGGTGATACGTGGAACGTCGAGGCCACGGGCAGCAACGTCGGTCGCCACAACGATGTCCAGACGGCCATCCTTGAGGGAGTCGATCACGCGCTCACGCTGGTTCTGGGCAATGTCACCGTTCAGCGCAGCGGCTTTGTAGCCTTTGGCTTCCAGGGCGCTGGCCAGGTCCAGGGTCGCTTGCTTGGTGCGCACGAACATGATCAGGGCGTCGAAGTCTTCGACTTCCAGCAGGCTCAATACAGCCGAGGTCTTCTGGTCAGCGTGAACCAACAGGTGAGCCTGTTCGATCGCGGTAACGGTCTGGGTCTTGGTCTGGATCTTCACGTGCTCCGGATCGCGCAGATGGCGTTCGGCAATGGCACGGATGGACTGCGGCAGGGTAGCCGAGAACAGTACGGTCTGACGGGTCGCTGGCAGCGCCTTGAAGATGACTTCCAGGTCATCCATGAAGCCCAGCTTCAACATTTCGTCAGCTTCGTCCAGAACCAGGTGGTTCACGGTCGACAGGACTTTTTCGTCACGACGCAGGTGGTCGCACAGACGGCCCGGAGTGGCGACAACGATCTGTGCGCCATTACGGATTGCCTTGAGTTGTGGGCCCATAGGCGCGCCGCCGTAAACGGCCACAACAGTTACACCCGGCATTTGCTTGGCGTAGGTTTCAAAGGCGGTTGCTACTTGCAGCGCCAACTCACGGGTTGGCGCCAGGATCAGGGCTTGCGGCTCGCGCTTGGCAGGATCGATGCAATGCAGAATAGGCAGGGCGAACGCGGCGGTTTTACCGGTACCGGTTTGCGCCTGGCCAATCATGTCCTTACCGGCCATGATGATCGGGATCGATTGCTGCTGAATCGCCGAAGGTTCTTCGTAGCCGGTCGCTGCGACGGCTGCAAGAATATTCGGGTTAAGATTAAAAGCGGCGAAGCCGCCGGTTTCCTGGGTCATGGGTCTGCCTCTAAGTGCATCCGCAAAGACCCATGCTCCAAAGCTGCGCATGCCGTGTTGAGACTCAAGAGTCGCCCTGGCTGCTTTGTCGGCGGGGATTTGCGAAAACGAATGAATGAAAAAGATTCGTCAAGGAAGAGTCCGCTGTGCGGACGTGCAGCCGAAGCTGACTTCGGGGAATTGCGCTACCTAAACGCGGCCCGGTTAAAGGCCGGCGCGCACTATACCGGAAATAGCTGAAAAAGGGAGCTTTTTTTATCGCCAGGCGCCGATAAACCGCACTGGGTCACGCGCTTTGCAGATCCGTGCGCCAGGGTCTATTTTTCAAAGGCCCGGCCCTGTTGGTCATCGAGCTTAAACGGTTCACCCACCCATTGAGACCCTTTGGTCTGAAACCTCACCTGCGCCCCGAGGGCACAACCGATGAATCAAGCCAGCAGTAGCCGTGTCAGCCGCGCACTTGAGGGCCATGTTCTATTGCTAGGCCTGGACCGCGTGGCCAAGCGCAACGCCTTTGACCTGGATTTGCTCAATGAACTGAGCCTGGCCTATGGCGAATTTGATCGAAACGATGACGCACGGGTGGCCGTGGTGTTTGCCCATGGCGATCACTTCACCGCAGGACTGGACCTGGCCAATGTCAGCGGCGTAATGGCCGGCGGCTGGCAACCGCCGCTGGGAGGGTGCGACCCGTGGGGGGTGTTTGCCGGCCCGCGCGTGAGCAAGCCGGTGATCGTCGTCGCCCAAGGTTACTGCCTGACCATTGGTATCGAGTTGATGCTGGCGGCGGATATCAACCTCTGCGCCAGCAATACCCGCTTCGCCCAGATGGAGGTGCAACGCGGCATCTTTCCGTTTGGCGGCGCGACATTGCGCTTTCATCAGATTGCCGGCTGGGGCAATGCGATGCGTTGGCTGCTCACCGGCGACGAATTCGACGCCCATGAGGCCCTGCGCCTGGGGTTGGTGCAGGAAGTGATGGCCAGTGAAGACCTGTTGCCCCGTGCCATTGAATTGGCCAACCGCATTGCGCGCCAGGCGCCGCTGGGTGTGCAGGCAACGTTGATGTCGGCACGCCTGGCGCGCATGGAGGGTGAGGCCGTCGCAGCCGCCGCGCTGCCGCCCATGGTGGATAAACTGCTCAACAGTGAGGACGCCAAGGAGGGTGTTCGGGCGATGGTCGAGAAGCGGCCCGGGGTGTTCAAGGGGATTTGAACAAACTGAATTAGTCGTCGCCAGTGAGGGGCCTCTTCGCGGGCAAGCCCGCTCCCACAGGGGATTGCATTTCAACACAGAGTGCAATTCGACTGTGGGCTTGCCCGCGAAAGCGTCCGAACTGACAACTAAGTTGCTGGCCGAATCGCCTTGATCAACGGCTGCAACGAATACCCCAATCGCGGCGCCAAGGCTTCGGCGCGGGCTGACAGCGCATCCAGGTCCAACACCTGATCCAGCTCCGAAGGCACCAATAGAATCACATTGCCCTCCTTCACCGGCAGCTCCCAATAATGCCGGTGGTACAACCCACGCAGCAACGCCGCCCCCAGCGGTTTGCCGTCATCGGTGGCCCACTGATTGATCACCAGCCAGCCGCCGGGGTTGAGTTTCTTCTGACAGTTTTCCAGGAAGGTCCAGGCCAGATGCCCCACGCCCGGGCCGACATCGGTGTAGAGGTCGACGAAAATCAAATCGGCCGATTCAGCACTGTCGAGCAATTGCAGCGCGTCACCAATGCGGATGTACAAGCGCGGATCGTCATCCAGCCCCAGATATTCAATCGCCAGGCGCGGCACATCGGGGCGCAGCTCAATGGCTTCGACATCCTCCAGCGCCAGGAACTTGAGGCATGCCTGGGTCAACGTGCCCGCGCCCAGGCCGAGGAACAACGCACTTTCCGGCTGTTCATGGCACAACGCGCCGATCAGCATCGCGCGGGTGTAGTCGTACTCCAGCCAGCTCGGGTCAGCGGTGAACACACAGCTTTGCTCGATGGCGTCGCCAAATTCGAGAAAGCGGTAATCAGCCACTTCAAGCACACGGATCATGCCGAATTCATCATGGACTTCGGCCAGCAGGCGCTCGACACGCTCCTCGCTCATCACTACTCCTAAAGGGTTTACCGCACGACAAAGGCGCGATTGTCGGCCAAGCGGCAACCACAGGTCACGCACTAATTGCTGCTAACATTGACGCCCTAACATCCACCTGCAAACGAGTTCATGATGAGCCACCCCTGGAGTCCCGATAGCTGGCGAGCCCTGCCGATCCAGCAGCAACCCCGATACCCGGACGCCGCGCACTTGGAGCAAGTGGAGCAGAGCCTGGCGAGCTACCCGCCCCTGGTGTTTGCCGGCGAAGCCCGCGAATTGCGCCGTCAGTTTGCCGAAGTGACCCAGGGTCGTGCCTTCCTGCTGCAAGGTGGCGATTGCGCCGAGAGCTTCGCCGAGTTTTCCGCCGCGAAGATCCGCGACACCTTCAAGGTGCTGCTGCAGATGGCCATTGTCATGACCTTCGCCGCCGGTTGCCCGGTGGTGAAAGTTGGGCGCATGGCCGGCCAGTTCGCCAAGCCACGTTCGGCCAACGATGAAACCATCGACGGCATCACCCTGCCCGCCTACCGTGGCGATATCGTCAACGGCATCGGCTTCGACGAAAAAAGCCGCGTGCCAGACCCGGACCGCCTGTTGCAGTCCTACCACCAGTCCACCGCCACCCTCAACCTGCTGCGCGCCTTTGCCCAGGGCGGTTTTGCCGACCTGCACCAAGTGCACAAATGGAACCTGGATTTCATCGCCAACTCCGCCCTCGCCGAAAAGTACAGCCAACTGGCCGACCGCATCGACGAAACCCTGGCCTTCATGCGCGCCTGTGGCATGGACAGCTCGCCGCAATTGCGCGAAACCAGCTTCTTCACCGCCCACGAAGCGTTGCTGCTCAACTATGAACAAGCCTTCGTACGCCGCGACAGCCTGACCAACGATTACTACGACTGCTCGGCGCATATGCTGTGGATCGGCGACCGTACCCGTCAGTTGGACGGCGCCCATGTCGAGTTCCTGCGCGGGGTGAACAACCCGATCGGCGTGAAAGTCGGACCGAGCATGAACCCGGAGGACCTGATCCGCCTGATCGACATCCTCAACCCGGATAACGACCCCGGCCGCCTCAACCTCATTGCCCGTATGGGTGCAGGCAAGGTCGGCGACCATTTGCCCAACCTGATCCGTGCCGTGCAGCGCGAGGGCAAGCAGGTGCTGTGGAGTTGCGACCCAATGCACGGCAATACCATCAAGGCCAGCAGTGGCTACAAGACCCGCGACTTTGCGCAGATCCTTGGCGAAGTGAAGGATTTCTTCCAGGTGCACCAGGCAGAAGGCAGCTATGCCGGCGGGATCCATATCGAGATGACCGGGCAGAACGTCACCGAATGCATCGGCGGCGCACGACCGATCACCGAAGATGGCCTGTCAGACCGCTACCACACCCATTGCGACCCACGGATGAATGCCGATCAGTCGCTGGAGTTGGCGTTCCTGATTGCCGAGACCTTGAAACAGGTAAAGCGCTGACGTTTTATCGACGGGGATGACGCCATCGCGGGCAAGCCCGGCTCCCACATTTGCACGCGTTTCTCTGTGGGAGCCGGGCTTGCCCGCGATAGGACCTTAAAAGCTGACATCCCGGTTCAGCATCGCAGCCCTCAACCGGGCAGCACTGGGCCGCTGGCAATTGAGCTGGATCTGTTCCAGCCCTAGCCAGTCGGCCATCTTTCGCAGGTTCAAGGCCAGCGCCAACATACCTTCCTCATCCAGCCCAGGTTCTTCCTCGTGCACGGCATGCACGGCCAGGCGCCCATGGGCACGCTCGGCCCGCAGGTCGACGCGTGCGGCAATGCGTTCGTTGTGGAGAAACGGTAGGACGTAATAGCCATACACGCGTCTTTCTTGCGGCGTGTAGATCTCCAGGCGATAGCGAAAGTCGAACAAACGCTCGGTGCGGCTGCGCTCCCATATCAGCGAATCGAACGGCGACAACAATGCACTGGCCGGCACGTTGCGCGGCAGTTTGGGCGCCGCCAGGCAATACGCTGGTTGTTTCCAGCCCCGCACCTGGCACGCCAGCAGTTGCCCATCCTCAACCAGCTCGGCCAAGCGGTTGCGGCTGTCGGCGGGGTCGAGGCGGAAATAATCGCGCAGGTCTTTTTCGGTGGCGACACCCAATGCAGTCGCACTGTGCAACAGCAAGCCACGCTGCGCTTCACCTTCACTCATGGAGACCCTGAGCACCTCTGCGGGAATAACACGCTCGGGCAGATCATAAAGCCGCTCAAACCCTCGACGACCGGCAACCGTGACCAGGCCAGCGGCGAACAGCCATTCCAGCGCGTGCTTTTCATCACTCCAATCCCACCAGGGACCGGCACGCTCCTCGCGGGTCGACAAGCTACCCGCCCCCACGGCGCCCTGCTGTTCGACGGTGCGCAACACGCGCTGAATCGTCGCCTGCTGCTCACGGCCAAAACGTGCCATCTGCGAATAGATCCCCTGCCCTTGCCGGGCGCGCTCCATACGCCAACCCATCAACGGGTACAGCGCCAAGGGCAGCAGCGACGCCTCATGCCCCCAGTATTCAAACAGAGAACGCCGCCGCCCCAGGCTCCAGGCCGCCTGCTCAAGAATCGATGGGGAATAAGAACCAAGGCGAGAAAACACGGGCAGGTAGTGGGAACGCACCAGCGCATTGACCGAGTCGATCTGTAAAACGCCCAGGCGCTCGATCAAGCGGTTGAGGTGCGTGGCCTTTATCTGTGCAGGCGCCTGGCGCCCGGAAAACCCCTGGGCAGCCAGCGCCATGCGTCGAGCTTGCTTGAGTGAAATACACAGGTCGGCGGGCATGGCGATCTCCATTGAGGCTCGCGCCCTACCCTACTGCATCCGGGCTTATTTTCGCAGCGGGTCTTCCCAGAAATGCCGATGGCTTTCCTGCGCGACGTCGGCGCGATTGAGCCCGATGTCCTTGAGTGCGTCATCGCTCAAGGTCGCCAGCATCTGCCGCTCCTGATGCAACAGTTGCCAACGCGCGAATGTGTGAAACAGCCCGGAAAACGGCCAGTTATCCGTCGATATGAAACCTTTTTGACCTTTCATCTTCTCGCCCTCCAGTGGGGATGACGACAGTGTGTGCCTGGCATTATGATCAATCCAACGAATGTTTCTTATGCATTACATCTCGGAGATTGATCAATTGTCCGCCTATCTCAGCATCGACACAGACGTGCTGCGCACCTTCGTCGCCATTGCCGACCAGGGCGGTTTCACCCGTGCCGGCGAGACGGTCAATCGCACTCAATCGGCGGTCAGCATGCAGATGAAGCGTCTGGAAGAAGACGTGTTGCAGCGCAAACTGTTCGAGCGCGATGGCCGGCAGGTACGGCTCACGCCCGAAGGCCAGGTGCTGCTGGGTTATGCGCGGCGCATCCTGAAATTGCACAGTGAAGTGTTCAATACCCTGCGCGAGCCGCATATGGTGGGATTGGTGCGCATCGGCACGCCGGATGACTATCTGATGCGCTTTCTGCCAGGGATCCTGAAACAGTTCTCCAAAGCCTACCCACTGATTCAAATCGAAATGCACTGCGAAGCATCGACCGTATTGATGCAACGGCGGGACTTGGCGCTGACCGTGATCAGCCGCGAGCCCGGCAATGATCTGGGTGAGTTGTTGCGTACCGAACGCATGGTATGGGCAGCATCACCGTGCTTTTGTGTGGAGGAGCACGATGCCCTGCCTCTGGCGGTGTCCGGCGACGAGTGCCTGTACACCCATTGGGCACGTGCGGCATTGGACGCGGCCGGGCGAGATTATCGCCTGGCCTATCACAGCTCTAACGGAGCAGCGATCCTGGCGGTGGTGAGTGCGGGCCTGGCGGCGATGGTCAGCATGGAAAGCCTGGTCACCGACGACCTGCGAGTGCTCGGCAGCGACGAAGGCTTCCCGCCTTTGCCGTCGATGAACCTGCGCTTGCTGCGTAACCCGCAGATGACCTCGCCGATCACCGAGTGCCTGGCGGACTACATCGTCGAAGGCTTCAAACTTTAAAGGTAAGCATCACCGCGCACACCACCAAAAAGCCACAGAACAGGCCGCGCAACAGGCGCTCCGGCAAGGCATGAGCCACTTTCACGCCCCAACTGATACTCAGCAGGCCACCCACCGCCAGCGGTAGGCCGATCATCCAGTCCACCTCGTGGTGCCAGGCATAGGTGACCAGGGTCACACCGGTACTGGGCAACGCCAAGGCCAACGACAACCCTTGGGCAACCACTTGAGTAGTGCCGAACACACTGGTGAGTACCGGTGTGGCCACCACCGCGCCGCCGACCCCGAACAGCCCGCCCATGGAGCCGGATGCCGCGCCCAAGACGCCAAGCCAGGGCCAGGAATAACGCATTTGCGTGGTGGGCGGCGCGTTGCGGGTGAACATGCGCAGCAGGTTGTAGGCAGACAGCGCCACCAAGAACGCAATAAAACCAATGCGCATGGCGCCCGCATCCAGCCCCACCGCCCAGATCGATCCCAGCCAGGCAAAGCAAAAGCCGGTCACACCCAAGGGTAAGGCGTGACGCAACTCGATGCGGTTACGTTGGTGATAGCGCCACAGGGCGAGCATCACGTTCGGCACGACCATGACCAAAGCGGTGCCCTGGGCAATTTGCTGATCCAGCCCGAACAACACGCCGAGTACCGGGATAGCAATGAGCCCGCCGCCGATGCCAAACAGCCCACCCACGGTGCCCAACGCCGCACCCAATGCCAAGTACATCACTAGATCCCACACCGCTCGCTACTCCGCAATTCCAAGCTTTGCATGCTACGCAGTCGGCTCTGGCGCGGAAACGCACAGCAACGCACAATGGCTGTGCCAATCTCGCATAAGCGTCGAGCCATGAACCCCAACACCTTGACCGACCAACTCAGCCTGTTTCTGGATGTGCTGGAAGCCGGGAGCTTTTCCGCCGCCGCGCGCCGCCATCCGCTGACACCTTCCGCCGTGGCCCGGCGTATCGACAGCCTGGAGAACTCAGTGGGCAGCCGCCTGTTCCAACGCAGCACCCATGCAGTAGTGCCCACCTCGGCGGGCCTGGCCTTTGCCGAGCGGGCACGACGGATTGTCAGCGAGTTGCAGCTGGCGCGGGCTGAAGCGGTCTCGCTGAGCCATGCGCCGGAGGGGTTGATCCGGGTCGATGCGCCCGCAGCATTCGGCCGCCGGCATCTGGCGCCGGTCATTGCGGACTTTTTAAACCTGTACCCAGGACTGGACGTGCACCTGCACTTGATCGACAGCTTTGTCGATATGCAGGGCGCGCATCTGGGCAAGGTCGATCTGGTTTTGCGCGCTGGGCATATTGTCGATACCCGGCTGGTCGCTACGCCGTTGGCGAGCATTGTGCGTATCGCCTGCGCCAGCCCCGCGTACCTGAAAAGCCGTGGCACGCCGGCCCATCCTCGAGAGCTGAGCGAACATGATGGCCTGGACTGGGACGGGCTGGCGCCAATGTTTGCCTGGCGCTTCGAACTGGACGGGCGCCGCACCACCTATCGCCCCCGGCGCATCCGCATGAGCGCCAACAATGCCGAAGCCCTGCTTTCGGGTGCACTGGCCGGGCTGGGCATCGCTCATCTGCCGACCTGGTTGGCCAGTGAATACCTGGTACGCGGTGAGCTGTTGCCGCTGTTTTGTGAAGACGGTTTGCCGAGCCCGGAAACCGCCGGCATTTATGCGCTGCGCCTGGAGCAACAGCCCAATGCGCGCAGCCGATTGTTGCTTGAATATCTTAAATCCCGTTTCAGCCCGGTGCCGCCTTGGGATCTGGCATTGCAAAGTGGCTTGGTCTGACGCCTCCGGCAAGAATTACCTGGCGCATTAAAGATTTGCCCGCTAGATTCCAGCCCAGACATGCTTTTTCGAGACGCCACCATGAGCAAAAACCCTGATCCTTGCGAATCGCTGTTGCTGGACAACCAGCTGTGCTTCGCCCTGCACTCTACTTCATTGCTGATGACCAAGGTCTACAAGCCGCTGCTCCAAGCCATCGGCCTGACCTATCCGCAATACCTGGCCATGATGGTGCTGTGGGAAGAGGATGAATTGACCGTCAGCGAAATCAGCAGCCGCCTGCTGACGGACCCAGGCTCCATGACGCCACTGCTCAAGCGCCTGGAAGCCGAGGGCCTGCTCAGCCGTACCCGCAGCCGCGAAGATGAACGAGTGGTAGTCGTGGAACTGACCGACACCGGGCGCGCCTTGCAGGAGAAGGCCAAGGATGTTCCACAATGCATCCTGGGCGCCAGTGGGATGGCGCTGGAGCAATTGCGCAAGCTGCAAGGAGACCTGATCGCGTTGCGCGCCAATCTGCAAACCAGCCTCTGACGCAACACACACCTAAAAAGTGGGAGCTGGCTTGCCTGCGATGGCCATAGCTATCTACACAACTTCGGCACGACGCTAAATCTGTGGCGAGGGAGCTTGCTCCCGTGACGGCCTGGCAGCCGACACAGATATAACTGATGCCCCGCGATCCAAGGTGGGAGCTGGCTTGCCTGCGAAGACGGCCTGACAGTCAACACAGTTGGACCGTGTACATATCCATTCCTGCGGTAACGGCCACTTAGGGTTCCGCTTTTACAGCGGCTCACTTTTGAAAAGCCGGAATGCCGGCCCAGACAAAAGTAAGCAAAACGCTCTTGCCCCACCACTCGGCACCTCGCCCAGGCTCGGTGTGCCCGTAATCCGCCAGCGTGGTTTAACGGGGCGCCTAAGATCAAAAGCAGATCAAGATAAAGAGCGGCTCGCTTCGCATCGTGGTTACCGTTGAGCTAACAGAGTTATGTAGATACCTATGCTGGGATTGCGGTACATCAGTCAACAATGCATTGACTGACACACCGCAATCGCAGGCAAGCCAGCTCCCACTTTTTGCTCTGCGGTGCCCTCAATTTTTTCAATCAGCCAAAAAACTGAAAAATTAACTTGCGCACTAAACATTAGCGCTATACATTCGCCTCACCAACTACTTAGCGCGCAAATGTTTAGCGCTAAACATACAGAGGAACGCCCCATGCAAACGCTCTATACCGCAGTAGCCACCGCCACTGGCGGCCGTGATGGTCGCGCCGTTTCCAGCGACAATATCCTCGACGTCAAACTGTCGACTCCCAAGGAGTTGGGTGGCGCCGGTGGCCAGGCCACTAACCCCGAGCAATTGTTTGCTGCCGGCTACTCCGCCTGCTTTATCGGCGCACTGAAATTCGTTGCCAGCCAGACCAAACGCAAAATCCCGGATGACGCTTCGATCACCGCCCACGTTGGCATCGGCCAGATCCCTGGCGGCTTCGGCCTGGATATCGACCTGCATGTCAGCCTGCCGGGCCTGGCCCAGGATGACGCGCAAAGCCTGGTCGACGCCGCGCACCAGGTCTGCCCGTACTCCAACGCCACCCGTGGCAACGTTGATGTGCGCTTGCATGTAACGGTCTGAAAAACAGACGCCCATGAAAAAGCCCGACTCAAAGTCGGGCTTTTTTCGTATCGCCGGGGCCAGAATTACTTCTTGGCGCGACCTTTGTACGAACCACCTTCACGGGTGTCGATCTCGATCATGTCGCCGATTTCGATGAAGTCTGCAACGCTCAGCTCGGTACCGTTCTTCAGTTTGGCAGGCTTCATCACCTTGCCGGAAGTGTCACCGCGAGCGGAACCTTCGGTGTAGTCAACCTGACGCACGATGGTGGTCGGCAGCTCTACGGAAACCAGGCGATCTTCGAAGAAGATAGCTTCGCAGACGTCTTCCATGCCTTCTTCGATGAACGGCAGAACGGCTTCGATATCTTCAGCGTTCAGCTCGTACATGGTGTAGTCGGTAGTGTCCATGAACGTGTAGGTGTCGCCGCTGATGAAGGACAGGGTCGCTTCTTTGCGGTCGAGGATTACGTCGTCCAGTTTGTCATCTGCGCTGTAGACGATCTCGGTCTTGTAACCGGTCAGCAGGTTCTTCAGCTTGGTCTTCATGATTGCGCTGTTACGACCAGACTTGGTGAACTCAGCTTTCTGAACCAGCCAAGGGTCGTTTTCGAGACGGATCACTGTACCGGGTTTCAGTTCTTTACCAGTTTTCATTGCGTATATCCGAAATTTGGATGGGATTGACAAAAATCAAGGTGGCGTATCATATCCAACTTTCATAAAACTGTACCAGCGCCGTCGCAAGATCGGCCTGCAAGCCTTGTTCCAGACACCACTTCTCAGCGTGCTGGGTGACCTCGGGCCAGTGTTCCAGCAGCATTTTCCAGGACTGTGCCATATCGCCATCAGCGTTCCAGGCTTGCCAAAGCGTGACGACGGCAGCCTTGGCGGCCGGTGAAAGTGCAGCAGTGTACAGTTCCAGGAAGGCATCGAGCTTGTCCAGGTGGATGTCTTCGTCCTGGCGGTAGATGTGCCATAGCATTGGCCTCCCCGCCCACTGGGCACGCACGAACGAGTCTTCGCCCCGTACGGCGTTGAATTCGCAGCACCATAGCAATCGGTCATATTGCTCCTGACGCACGAATGCAATGACCTGAACGGTCAGCGCGCCGCGCACCTGAATGTCTCCCGCCGACAAACTGCTCACCCCCAGCCAGCATTGCACATCCCCCAGAATGCGCCCTTCCGGCACCAGCAAGTGCGTCCCACGCCCATCGGCTGCCAGCACGTCCAGCCAGCCGGCCAACCCGTCATTCTCATAGGCAAACAGCGACATCAAACGCGCGCCGGCCGTCGGAGCAACACCCAGGCTTTGCAGGAACTGTTGCTGCGCGGCGGCGTCCTGCTGAAATGCCCGGCGTCGCTCCAACAAGCCGGCTTCACGCAACAGGCCGCCGGTGCCAGGGCGAAACCCGGGGAAGAAAAAGTATTTCTGCACGCCTTTGTACTTCACCGAAGGCAAGCGATGACAACCCACCACCCAGTCTTCAGCGCTGAGGTAATCCAGGTTCATCCACAATGGCGCACGCTCTCGCTCGGCCATGCAGTCCATGTACTCAGGCGGTAGCTGGCAGGCGAACGCAGCAATCACCACATCGGCCGGGTGCGCGCCTGGCCATTCGGCCGGCCAGTGACGCACTTCGACGCCCTCTTGCCATTGCTGGCCCACCTGCACATCAATGTCCGGGCACATGCGTTCGAAGGCGCGCAGGTCATCGACCCACAAGCGCACGTCACAGCCATGCTCCACCACCAACTGCCGGGCCAAGCGCCAGGTCACGCCGATGTCGCCGTAGTTGTCGACGACACTGCAAAAAATATCCCAGCGGGCTTTCATTCCGGGCTCCATCGATCAAAGGTTCGATTGTCCGCATAAATGCGTGGATGCAGAAGGCTTGATCGCGATTATTCTGCACGGAGGCTGTGCGACAATCACCGTCATGCCGTCAATGCCTGCCAGGAGGCCCTTATGTCTGACCGTCCGTTATCGCTGCTCAAACTCTGCATCGCGATTGCCGCAGGCGTGTGGCTAGGGTTTATCGCCATTGCGCTGACCACCTGGCTGGCGTCTCGCTACCTGTTCCCCCAGAGCCTGGCGCCGGTGGCACAGGCGGTTCAGCAATTGGGCAAACCGGCGATGGTTGAGCCGCAGCCACCGAGCCGTCTGTTCGAACAGTACCAACAAAACCTGCAAAAACAGGAACAACAACAGGCCCTGGACCAGGCCCGAAGCAACGCGCGTAACCTGTCCAACCCCAAATGCCAGTTCTGGCTGCAACAAGACCAGAACGCCCCCAATGAAAAGACGCGGGCCAATGTCCTGCAATTCTGCGATTGATGCCAGATACCGCCATGAATAAACACGCCGTGCTCCAGTTGATCCTGGAAAAGCTCACCGTCGACCTCGACATCGTCCAACGCGCCGCGCAGACCGCCTACGAAACCGCGACCCACGAAGAAAACATTGCCGAGAACAAATACGACACCCTCGGCCTGGAGGCTTCGTACCTGGCCACCGGGCAGGCCCGGCGAGTGGAGGAGATCAAGCAATCGCTGGTGCTGTGCCAGCAACTGCAGCTACGTGCATACGATGATCGACGCGGGATAGAGATAGGCACGCTGGTGGGCCTGGAAGACGAGGACGGTCGTCAGCAATGGCTGTTCCTGGCGCCGGATGCGGCGGGTTTGAAAGTGGATGTGGTCGGGCAACCGGTGACCGTCATCACGCCGCGCTCGCCGTTGGGCAAAGGCCTGTTGGGCAAGCGTATCGATGAAGAGGTAGAGATTCTGGTGGCCGGCGCTCGGCAGCACTTTACGGTTACCGAGGCCAGATAACCTGCAGCTTCCCTGTAGGAGCGAGCTTGCTCGCGAAGAAACGCAAGGGCGCTGCATGCTACCTGGCGCCCCGCGTTAACGTTGGCGGTCTTCGCGAGCAAGCTCGCTCCTACAGGGTCACCGCGGTCAGTGGACGGGCAATTCAACGCCGTCGAACAACTCTTCCAGCTCTTGCTTGTTGTGGCACTGGATCGCCTTGGCCATTACTTCGCGGGTCAGGTGCGGTGCGAACTTCTCGATGAAGTCGCACATGAAGCCGCGCAGGAAGGTACCGCGACGGAAACCGATCTTGGTCACGCTGGACTCGAACAGTTCGCTGGCATCCAGCACCACCAGGTCTTTGTCCAGGTTGGTGTCGACCGCCATCTTGGCGACGATCCCGACGCCCAGGCCGAGGCGCACATAGGTCTTGATCACGTCGGCATCGGCAGCTGTGAACACCACCTTGGGCGTGAGGCCGCGATGGCTGAACGCTTCGTCGAGCTTGGAACGGCCGGTAAAGCCGAACACGTAGGTCACGATCGGGTATTCAGCCAAGGCTTCCAGGGTCAGCTTCGGCAGCTTGGCCAAAGGGTGCCCCTGGGGCACAACCACGCAGCGGTTCCAACGGTAGCAGGGCATCATTACCAGGTCGCCGAACAATTCCAGGGCCTCGGTGGCGATGGCAAAATCGACGGTGCCGTCAGCGGCCATCTCGGCAATCTGCATCGGCGAACCCTGGTGCATGTGCAGCGCTACGTCCGGGTATTGCTTGATGAAATCACGGATCACCGGCGGCAATGCATAGCGCGCCTGGGTGTGAGTGGTGGCGATCGACAAGGTGCCTTTCTTCTCGTTGGAGAACTCCTGGGCGATCTGCTTGATGCTTTCGACTTTACGCAGGATCTCGCCGGCGGTGGTGATGATGCGCTCGCCGGCTGGAGTGACGCGGGTCAAGTGTTTGCCGCTGCGTGCGAAGACTTCGACGCCCAACTCGTCTTCGAGCAGGCGGATCTGCTTGCTGATACCAGGCTGCGAGGTATAGAGGCTTTGAGCGGTAGCGGAAACGTTGAGGTCGTGGTGCGCCACTTCCCAGATGTAGCGCAGTTGTTGAAGCTTCATATGAATCCCTCAAAGCAGATAGACGCCACGGGTATCAGCGACGGTATATAACTATATTAAAGGTTTAACGGATAAATCTAGAACTTTTTATCGTTTTTACCGATCAACTATCGTCACTGCGCCGACGCTGCAGCGACGGCACCAGGTAAACCGGCACCGGGGACAACTGCAACACCCGTGCGGCGGTACGCCCAAGGGGGACGGCCACGCCGGTTGCCTGGCTATGACTGCCTACGACCAGCAAGTCGACGGACAGTTTTCGCAACTGGTCGAGAATCACCTCGCAAGGGTCCCCTTGGATAACCTTGACCGAGCGAATCCATTGCAGGTCCTGCTCCCCTTCCTCCCACTCCTCGCGAAAGCTGTCCAGCACGCGCTGTTCAATCGTCGCCATCACCGTGCTCAGCCCCTTGCTCTGCCATTCGCTCAAGGCGGTTTCATCAAGGTAGCTCTGCAACACCGATTCGGCGAACAAGCCAATGGGCTCGACCACGTGGATCACATACAGGTCAGCCTTGAACGTTCGCGCCAGCGCCACTGCATGTTGCATCACATAGGGTGCATACAGACCGAGGTCCGTGGCAAACAGCATCGAGCGAATCATAAAACCTCCTGGACTGCCAGGATGGCGGGAATTGAATGAGCTTAGCAGCTAGCTCTCGGTCTGGATTCTCAACTCATTGCTGATGCCATGGGGCACGTGCCCGGTGGCCACTACCTCCCTGGCTTTCTCGCAATGGCCGGCCTGGTCATCGAAAAACACATCGGCGGCAAAGGCTTCCAGAAACGCGGATTTTTCCAGGCCACCGAGGAACAGCGACTCGTCCAGGCGGATATCCCACTCGCGCAACGTGCGGATCACGCGTTCATGGGACGGTGCCGAACGTGCGGTGACCAACGCGGTACGGATCGGGCAGGCCTCATCGGCAAGCTCGCGTTGCAACAGGTTCAGTGCCGCCAGGAAGCCCTTGAACGGACCGCCGTGCAAAGGCTGGCGCGCCGACTCTCGCTCGCTGGCCTGGAAGGCTGCCAGCCCGCCGGCCTGGTAGACACGCTCGGACTCATCGGAGAACAGCACGGCATCGCCATCGAATGCGATGCGCAGCTCTTCGCTGGAAGCGCGGCGCGGGCCGCCGGACAAAATCGTCGCGGCCGCAAACCCGGCATCGAGGGCACTGCGCACATCTTCAGCATGGGTGGAGAGAAACAGATGACAACCGAAGGCGGCCAAATAGGGATAGGGACTACGCCCGCCTACGAAAGCGGCGCGGGAAATATCCAGGCCGTAATGCTGGATCGAGTTGAACACCCGCAGCCCGGTATCGGCACTGTTGCGCGACACCAACACCACCTCGACCCGCGCACGCCCCAGGCTGGCATTCAGGCTCAGCAGCTTCTTGACCAGCGGGAAGGCATCGCCAGGCTCGAGGGTTTCTTCCTCGTGCTCGATCTGGTATTTGCGGTAAGCCTCGACCCCTTCAGCCAGATAAACCTTGTGGCTGTCACTCAGGTCGAACAGCGCTCGTGAGGAAATCGCCAGCACCAGTTTGTCAGCCAATCCCTTCACCATGGTAGTTCCCCCCAATCAGCGGTTGTGCCGATCAATAAAACTCAAGGCCTGATAGAGCGCCTGCATGCGTGGCAGTTCGCAACCGGCCGCTTTGGCAGCGGCCAAGGGGCGGGCGTAGATGGCCGCCAGCTCCAGCGGCCGCTTGTGCAGATGGTCGTGGTACATGCTGGGCAGGTAGTCGTCCATGGTTTCTGTCATGGCGAACATCTGCCCAGCGTAACTGGCAGGAATTTCATGCCCGCAGGCATGAGCGCCCTGCACCACCTCGGCCATCAGCGCCTGGATCAACTCGCGGCTGGACTCATCTGCCATCATGGCCGTGGTGCCCGTACCCAGCAACACAGAGAGGCCATTGAACGGCACGTTCCAGACCAGCTTGTGCCAACGCGCCAGATGCACATTGGCCATGGCCTGGGACTCGATGCCAGCTTGATGAAACAGCCCGGCGCCGGCTTCGACAATCGCCTGTTGCCGCACCTCATCGTTGGCCGCCGTGCCACTGTGATAGCCCAGGTTGACCCGGCCCAGCGCCTGATGCTCGACCACACCGGGGGCCGAGCGGTGCACACCGATGTAGCACAGGCCGCCCAACAGATGTAGCGACGGCGGCAGGTGTTCACGCAGGCTGTCTTCGACATCGAGGCCGTTTTGCAAGAGCACCACTTTGGCGTCCGGCGCCGCCACCTGGGCGATGGTTGGCGCCAGGTCCACATTGCCGGTGGACTTGGTGCCCACCAGTAGCCAGTCGCACGGCGGCATGTCGGCGGCGCTGGCATAGGCCTGCACCGGATGCAGGTGCAGTTGCCCATGCACCGTACTGTTGACGTGCAGGCCATGCCTGCTCACCGCGGCATATTCGCTGCGCAACAGGAAATGCACATCGAAGCTGGCACGCGCCAGCATCAGTCCGTAGTAACCACCAATGGCACCGGTACCGATAATGCCAATGCGTGGCGACGGGGCTGCAACTGCTGTCATGGCAAATCCTCTAGTATTCGATTGAGCGCCTGGTTTACGCATTCGGCGAGGTCGGATGCTGTAAGACGTGCCTGTAATTGCCCAAGGAATTGACCCTCGCACACCAAGAACAACGCCGGCAAATGAAAGATCTGGTAGCGTTCCACCGCACCGCCGTTGTGCCCGGCACCCACCCAGCACACGCGGTCCACCGGCAAGTGCCAGCCAGGCAACTGCTGGCGTGCCCAGCGGCAACTGGCACAACCGACACTGGTGAACACTACCAGCGAAATACCTGGCAATCCCAGCAATTGCTGGTCAATATCCAGGTCGGTCAATTCCAGTTCCTTCACTATACTGCTGCCATTGCCGTCAACTGGACGGCGCTCGGAGTCCGTGTACATGGGTCGTTTTTTACCTCACCCTGATGATGTCGCTGTCGAGTTGATCCAACGTCCCTCTCCCGCCCTGCCCCGCCAACGCCTGCATACTATCGGCCGCGGCGGCGTCGCCTGCAATTGGCCACGTGCCTGGCGCGCCGGCACGGCGGTTGATCTGCATATCCCTTCCCTGGGGCCCAGCGCCCGTTATCCGGGCTATGTCGCCTGGTGCCGCAAAGTCGAACAGGGCTATCGCATCGGTATTTGCTTTACCGATGAACACGCCTTGTTCGGTGCGCGAATGGGTGAGCAAGTGTGCCAGATCGAGCGTTACTGCCGCCTGCACGAAGATGCCGAGCCAACGCCTGCGCAACTTGAAGCCATGGCCCGTGACTGGGTGTCGCGCCATGCTGGCGAGTTCTCCCATGAGGCGATTGTGTAGCCAGCGCTGGATTAAACCGGGCTTTGCCCATTGTCGCGGGCCCGTGTTACGCGCTAAGGTTCCTCCCCCCTGCATTCAAATCATGCTGTGCCCGCCGCACGGGGATAGCTGGCGGCCGGCACCCGTGACCCTGGCGAGTAACACGATGGCTGATTTACCGATCAATGACCTTAACGTTGAATCCAACGAGACCCTGATCACCCCCGATCAGCTCAAGCGCGAAATCCCCCTGAGCGACGCTGCCCTGCAGACCGTCACCAAGGGCCGCGAAGTCATCCGTGACATTCTCGACGGCACCGACCACCGCCTGTTCGTGGTGATCGGGCCCTGCTCTATCCACGACCTCAAGGCCGCCCACGAATATGCCGAGCGCCTCAAGGTGCTGGCGGCAGAGGTGTCCGACACCTTGTACCTGGTCATGCGCGTGTATTTCGAGAAACCGCGTACCACCGTCGGCTGGAAAGGCTTGATCAACGACCCATACCTGGACGACTCCTTCAAAATCCAGGATGGCTTGCACATCGGTCGCAAGCTGCTGCTGGACCTGGCTGAAATGGGCCTGCCCACCGCAACCGAAGCCCTCGACCCGATCTCCCCGCAATACCTGCAGGACCTGATCAGCTGGTCGGCCATCGGCGCACGTACCACCGAATCCCAGACCCACCGCGAAATGGCGTCCGGCCTGTCCTCGGCCGTAGGCTTCAAGAACGGCACCGACGGCGGCCTGACCGTGGCGATCAATGCGCTGCAATCGGTCTCCAGCCCTCACCGTTTCCTGGGTATCAACCAGGAAGGCGGCGTGTCCATCGTGACGACCAAGGGCAACGCCTACGGTCACGTGGTGCTGCGTGGCGGCAACGGCAAGCCCAACTATGACTCGGTCAGCGTCGCATTGTGCGAACAGGCACTGAACAAGGCCAAGATCAAGCCAAACATCATGGTTGACTGCAGCCACGCCAACTCCAACAAAGACCCGGCGTTGCAGCCGCTGGTGATGGAGAACGTTGCCAACCAGATCCTGGAGGGCAACCAGTCGATCATCGGCTTGATGGTCGAGAGCCATTTGAACTGGGGTTGCCAGGCGATTCCAAAAGACTTGGCCGATTTGCAATACGGCGTGTCGATCACCGATGCCTGCATCGACTGGTCGGCCACTGAGACCACCCTGCGCAGCATGCATGCCAAACTCAAGGACGTGTTGCCCCAGCGCAAACGCACCTGAGCCAATACCTGTTTCGCGCACACAAAAACGCCGGGCCAAGCCCGGCGTTTTTTATTGGCAACTGGTCAGTTACAACTTCGCAGCATGGCGCTGGTGGCGCTCCATATAGCGTTCGACATAGGAGCATGAGGGGATCACCGTGTAGCCAGCCTCTTCGGCAAACTTCAAGGCTTCCTCGGTCAACGCAGCCGCAATGCCTCGCCCCCGCAGTGCGTTAGGCACGAAGGTGCGATAGATATCCAGGGTCTGCTTCCCGAGGTCCATGTAGGTCAGGTAGGCACGATGACCGTCCACATTGGTCTCGAACTGATGACCAGCCTGGTCATGGTGGATGGACAACGCCTCGCTCATCACTACTCCTCGCGGGTCTGAATTAACGACCCTACCTTACCGATGTTTTTCCGGCGAAGGAACATCTACGCCACCCCGTGCCGGTTTCGACAGCGAGAAAACCGTGAGCGCTCACAACCAGCACATAGGGAATAGTAGGCACCAATCCTGAAATTGCTCAAGGCGCACTCGTCATCCCCTGCCGCTGGTGGATATAGAAAGGGCCTCGATCAACCGGTGACCGATAGCCTGAACATTGCCGGCAGTTGAACCTTGAGACGAACTGGCGCACTTAAAGTCACCTCTAGATGCGCGAAAGATGCCTTGCGCAGTAAAGCCAAGCGCAACCAAAGTGCCCCGCTTCGTTATATAAAATTTCATCTGTTTACAAGGCTTAACACATGCGGGCCGGCCCTTTCAGCCTGGATCCAATGTTCGTCGAGGTGCAAAAATCTGGACAGTTTTCATACAGACCGCCAAAAGATTAGCCAAAATAGATTCGGCACAAGAATTTTTTTTGCTTCTTGCGCAACGTCAGTTTACTTACTACAAGTAATGGGTAGTATGTACGCCGGCTATTAGCTCACTCTGAGAAAGTAGCCATTAAATTGAAAGTCCTTGAAGGGGAACACGATGAACAACGTTCTGAAATTCTCTGCTCTGGCTCTGGCCGCAGTTCTGGCTACCGGTTGCAGCAGCGTCTCCAAAGAAACCGAAGCTCGTCTGACTGCAACTGAAGACGCAGCAGCTCGCTCCCAGGCCCGTGCAGACGAAGCCTACCGTAAAGCTGATGAAGCTCTGGCTGCTGCTCAAAAAGCACAACAGACTGCTGACGAAGCTAACGAGCGCGCTCTGCGCATGCTTGAAAAAGCAAGCCGCAAGTAATAATCCTTCGGGGTTGTTATCAAGCCGATCCATTTATGGGTCGGCTTTTTTTTGCCTTTGATTTGGCCCGCGCCACCTGTAGAGCGCGCTTGCTCGCGAAGATGGTCAACGATAACGCGGGCGTCCTGAATGTCAGCGGCGCCCTCAGGTTTTTCGCGAGCAAGCTCGCTCCTACAGCAGGTCGGCTGGGGTACTGGAGGCCACGGGCGCCGCGCCTGGCACTCCAATTTCGGTCGGCAAGCCATCCTCGGCGGCGACCACATCACGCACCTGGTCCCAGTTGACCCGCAGGTTATTGGACAGGTCTTCGCGCTTGAGCAACGCATTGATGACCGCGGTGTGCTTGTCGACCACCGAGGGCGTACCGTCATCGTTCAACGGCGTGTGAGCCTCAAGGTAAACCTTGCCACCACTGCTGCCGAACTTGTACGCATCATTGATGATGCGCACTGACGTGCCTACCGGCACCATGCCCGCCATTTCCAACACGTTGTTATTGAACATGCGGAAGCAACCGTGGCTGGTGCGCGTGCCGATACCAAACTTCATGTTGGAGCCGTGAATCAGGTAACCCGGCGTGCCCAGGGTGAACTTGAAGGGCCCCAGCGGGTTGTCCGGGCCGGCAGGCACCACGTTGGGCAGCGGGTCACCGTTGGCGGCGTGTTCGGCCTTGATCGAGGCCGGTGGCGTCCAGGTCGGGTTCGGCGTCTTGGCGATGATACTGGTATGGGCGATCGGCGAACCCCAGCCTTCCCGGCCAATGCCCAGGGGGAAGGTATAGACGACGTTTTGGCCTTTTGGATAGTAGTAGAGCCGGTATTCCGCCAGGTTGATCACAATGCCTTCCCGCGGCCCGGGCGGCAGGATAAAGCGTGTCGGCAGCACAATCTCGGTGCCCGCACCTGGCAACCAGGCATCGACACCCGGGTTGGCCGCAACCATTTCCGAATAGCCCAGGTCGTAGGTGGTGCCAAGGTCGGCAAAGGTGTCTTCGTACTTGGCCTTGATCACTTGGACCTGGCCAACAATGTCCTCACCGGGCGGCGGCAAGGGCAACTGCAAGGCCGCAGCCGAACCCGCCGCACAAAGCGCAGCAAGAGACAGGCAGCAGGTGACGACGGAAAGGCGCGACAACATCCGGAAAATCCTTCGCAAGACGACGGGTAGGTTAAAAGCGAGCTACAAGCTTTCAGCCGCTAGCTTACAGCTTACAGCTTGATGCTTGCAGCTGCTTCTATAACTCGAAGCGCAGCTCCGGCCAGATCGGCGGAGTGCCGCGCTTTTGCGATTCGAGAATTGCCCGGCATAACGGGCAGAGTCGCTGGTCTTGGAAAATCGAGCGGTTGACCGATGACCAGCGTGGCTGTGCCGGCAATAGAGTGCCGCAGAGCGTGCGATCGATCGAGCCGCCCAGCTCCAATTGACGCGCCACCAAATGCACCCGCACTTCCTGGCAGGCGAACAGGTCCAGCTGCTCGTCCGGCTCGATCAGTTGGTAGTTAAACAGGGACCAGGCAGGGCGCGACATCGAGGGCTCCAAATCGGGGGGGCGCCACCTTAGCCGAAAGCCTGCCGGTAGAAAAGCGTCATAACAGCGGTTTTAGCGTTGGCCAGACATTTTCCAGCAACTTGTCTTGCGCCGCGACTGCCGGGTGTAGCCCGTCAGCCTGCATCAACTCCGGATGGCCACCCACGCCCTCGAGGAAAAACGGCACAAACGGCACCTTTTCTTTCTGTGCCACATCACCGAATACCTTGGCAAAGGCTTCGACATAGCGCTTGCCGTAATTGGGCGGAATCTGCATGCCCAACAGCAGCACCTTGGCGCCGCTGTCCCGGGACTGCCGGATCATCGAAGCAAGATTTTGTTGCAATTGCGCAGGCGGCTGGCCGCGCAACCCATCGTTGCCACCCAACTCGATCACCACAACGTCCGGTTTGTGCGTTGCAAGCGCCGCGGGCAGCCGCGCGAGGCCTCCCGCGCTGGTGTCGCCACTGATGGAAGCATTGACCACTTTATCGTCAAAACCCTCCTGCTTGAGCCGTTGCTCCAGCAACGCGACCCACCCTTTGCGGGTATCCAGGCCGAAACCGGCACTGATACTATCGCCAACGATCAGGACTGTACCCGCCGCTGCGTTCTGGGCCATGCACATCAAGGCCAGGCCAGCACTCAAAAACCACACTCGCATCGGATTCTCCATGGGCGCAAGCATTCTCACCGCGCGAAACCTTAGCAAAGTGGTTCCCAGCGCGGAAGGTGAACTGACTATCCTGCACGAACTGAGCCTGGAACTGAACAAGGGCGATAGCCTGGCTATCGTCGGCAGCTCCGGTTCCGGCAAATCCACGCTACTGGGCCTGCTGGCCGGCCTCGACTTGCCCAGCAGCGGCGAAGTCACCCTGGCCGGGCAAGCCCTGAGCACCCTCGACGAAGACCAGCGCGCACGCATCCGTGCCGAACATGTGGGCTTCGTATTCCAATCCTTCCAATTGCTCGACAGCTTGAATGCACTGGAAAACGTGATGCTGCCGCTGGAGCTGGACGGTCGCCAGGACGCCCGCGAGCGAGCCAAACACCTGCTGGAGCGCGTAGGCCTGGGCCAGCGCCTGACCCACTCGCCCCGTCAGCTGTCCGGTGGCGAACAACAACGCGTGGCGATAGCCCGCGCGTTTGCCGCCGAACCGGACGTGCTGTTTGCCGACGAGCCCACCGGCAACCTCGACAGCCACACTGGCGAGCGCATCAGCGATCTGCTGTTCGAGTTGAATAAAGAGAGCGGTACGACCCTGGTACTGGTCACCCACGACGAGCGCCTGGCCCACCGTTGCCGACGCCTGATCCGCCTTGAAGCCGGCCTGATGGTCGCGCCCCTGGAGCCTTGATGGCACGTTTGCCGCTATTGCGTCTGTTCAGCCTTGCCATGCGTCAGTTACTGCGCGATGCCCGCGCCGGCGAATTGCGCGTGCTGTTCTTTGCCCTGCTGGTGGCCGTGGCTGCCAGCACCGCCATCGGCTACTTTGGTGCACGCCTCAACGGCGCCATGCTGCTGCGCGCCACCGAATTCCTCGGCGCCGACCTGGTGCTCGAAGGCAGCTCGCCGGCCCGGCCCGAGCAAATCAAATCCGGGACCGAACTGGGCCTGGATCACGCTCGTATCGTGGAGTTCTCCAGCGTTATCGCCACCGATAATGGCATCCAGCTCTCCAGCATCAAGGCGGTCAACGAGCAGTACCCCTTGCGCGGCGAGCTTAAAAGCAGCACCGAGCCATTCGGTACGCAAACCCCTGGCGGTGGTCCCAAACCCGGTGACGCCTGGGTGGAAGCACGATTGCTGACGGCGCTGGACCTGAAAATCGGCGACAGCATCGATGTCGGCATGAAGACCCTGCGCCTGGCGCGCATCCTGACCTACGAGCCCGACCGGGCCGGGAACTTCTACAGCCTCACGCCCAGGGTCATGATCAACCTGGCGGACCTGGACGCCACCGGTGTCGTCCAGCCAGGCAGCCGTGTGAGCTACCGCGAACTATGGCGTGCGCCACAAGGCAGCACTGCGCTGCAAACCTATCGCGACCTGGTCAAACCGGGCCTGGCTTCCAACCAGCGGCTGCAGGACTCCCGCGATGGCAACCAGCAAATCGGCGGCGCGCTGGGCAAGGCCGAACGTTACCTGAACATGGCCAGCCTGGTGGCCGTGCTGCTGGCTGGCGTGGCCGTGGCGCTGTCGGCCAACCGCTTCGCCAGTCGACGGTTCGATGCCAGCGCGTTGCTGCGCTGCCTGGGCCTGTCGCGCCGTGAAGCCATGCTGCTGTTCAGCCTACAACTGAGCGTGCTGGGCTTGCTGGCGAGCCTGGCCGGCGCCCTGCTCGGCTGGCTGGCGCAATTTGGCCTGTTCTACTTCCTGCACGACCTGTTGCCCGCCGACGTACCGCCAGGCGGGTTGCTGCCGGCTGTTGCCGGGATCGGCACCGGACTGGTCGCCCTCGCCGGCTTCGCCCTCCCACCGCTGGCCGCACTGGGCCGGGTACCGCCGCTGCGGGTATTGCGTCGCGATTTACTGCCTATTCCTTCAAGCACTTGGATGGTCTACGGCGCGGCACTGTTTGCCTTGGGCCTGATCATGTGGCGCCTGAGCCTGGACCTGGTATTGACCTTCGCATTACTCGGCGGCGGTGTAGTCGCTGCGCTGCTCCTGGGTGGCTTGCTGCTGTTGTTGCTACAGAGCCTGCGGCGGTTACTGGCTCGCGCCTCCCTGCCGTGGCGCCTGGGCCTGGGCCAATTGTTGCGTCACCCGTTGGCGGCAGCGGGCCAATCCCTGGCCTTTGGCTTGATCCTGTTGTCCATGGGGTTGATCGCGCTGTTGCGGGGCGAATTGCTCGACACCTGGCAAAACCAGTTGCCCAAGGATGCGCCCAACTACTTCGCGCTGAATATCCTGCCAGCCGACAAGGACGCCTTTGGCGCCCGGCTGCTGGACGTCCAGGCACAAGCAGCGCCGCTCTACCCGGTGGTGCCAGGGCGCTTGATCAGCATCAATGGCGAAGCCGTGCAGGAGATTGTCAGCAAGGACTCCAGTGGCGACCGTGCCACTCAACGTGACCTGAGCCTGACTTGGGCAGCCGACCTGCCAGCGGGTAACGTCCTGACGGCAGGTACCTGGTGGTCGGCGCAACCCACTGACGGGGTTCCTGGCGTGTCGGTGGAAGCCAAAGTGGCCGAGAGCTTGAAGCTCAAGCTCAACGACCATCTGTTGTTCACCATCGGCGGGGAAAACCGTGAAGCGCGGGTCACCAGCCTGCGTACCATCAACTGGGATAACTTCCAGCCCAACTTCTTCATGATTTTCCAACCGGGCACCTTGAAGGATCTGCCCGCGACCTACCTCACCAGCTTCTATCTGGCTCCCGGCCATGACCAACAGATCGTCGACCTGTCACGGGCCTTCCCGGCGGTCACTATCCTGCAGGTCGAGGCCCTGCTGGAGCAGTTGCGCAGCATCCTTGCCCAAGTAACGCTGGCAGTCGAATACGTGCTGTTGTTTGTCCTCGCGGCGGGCATGGCGGTGTTGTTCTCTGGCCTGCAGGCCACCCTGGATGAACGAATCCGCCAGGGTGCATTGCTACGCGCCTTGGGTGCCGAGCGTAAGTTGCTGGTCAAGGCCCGACGCATTGAGTTCGGCCTGCTGGGCGCCGTCAGCGGCTTGTTGGCGGCACTGGGCACCGAACTGGTGACCTGGGTGCTGTACCGCTATGCATTTGACCTGGCGTGGCATCCCCACCCGTGGTTGTTACTGCTGCCCGTAATCGGTGCCTTGCTGATTGGCGCTGCCGGGGTATTTGGCACGCGCCGCGCACTGAATGCCAGCCCGCTGACCGTTCTGCGCGAAAGCTGACCCCCGATGGCGCGTACTCTGCCAAGGGTACGTGCCATCAGGCCGGCTTTACATATTCGATCTTGGTGATCCACCAGCACACCTCTCCGCCTGGGGTCTGTACGACTGCCTCGTCATCCACCTCCTTGCGCAGCAGGGCCCGTGCCATGGGTGAGTCGATGGAGATGTAATCCATACGGTCGTAGATCTCGTCATAACCCACGATGCGAAAACGCTTGGCCTCGCCCTGTTCGTTTTCGATTTCGACCCATGCGCCGAAAAACACCTTTCCCTCCTGCTCGGGCATGTACTCCACCACCCGCATGTCTTCCAGGCGCTTGCGCAGGTAACGCACCCGTCGGTCGATCTCGCGCAGCAGCTTCTTGTTGTACTGGTAATCGGCGTTTTCACTGCGATCTCCCAGGGAGGCTGCCCAGGTCACTTTACGCGTGGTATCCGGACGTTTTTCACGCCATAGGTAATCCAGCTCTTTTTTCAGCGCTTCATGACCCTCTTTGGTAATCAGCTTGGTACTCAAACGCTCACATCCCCAGGCAATGTCTAATGGTGCCGATACGCCAGGGCATCATGCCCAGGCAGCGGCTGGCTGGGACTGATGATAAATGAACCCTGGAAAGTATCCAGGCCGGCGCCCCCTGTAACCTCACCCATGGCCCTCCAGGACTTGATCCAACTCAAGCAGCATGCCCTGCATGCGCTGGCGCATGCCGGACAACTGCAACATCATCATTGTCAGCTTTTCGGCTTTCTGACTGACCTCCAACCCCTGCTTCTGCAAATAGGTATGGCGCTGCTCAAGTTCACGGCCTTTTTCATCCAGTTGGCTCTGCTGCTGTTGCAGGGACGCCTGCCACTGTTCAAGCATTTGTTCTTTCTCGAGGACGGCGCATTTTTTTTGCGTCAACTCTTGGGCGACCTTGGCCAGATTGCTCAGCGCGCTGTCCATTTCAAGCAAAGAGGTATGCTCCAGGTGGGCAGGCGGGTCCAAGTGGTCGGGCTCGGGTGGCTCCAGCCGCAGGTTGTTTGGCTCAAACTGGCTGTCATTTTGTTCATCCGGGACAGGCGGCGCACTGGTCTTGACCTGCAACTGCGGTATCGCGGCCAGCGACTGCGTCGGCTCTTCAAAGGTGTCTTCATCCACAGGCTGCGGCACAGCCGTGGGTGCGCGCGGATTTCGGGGAGGCGCAACCATTTGCGACGAAAAGCGAATGGACGGCACGATCACTGCGCTGCTTTCGATCGCAGGCAACGCCGGCGCAGACATACCCAAGGTGATCACCTTCATGACCAATGCCTTCTTGATGATCACCGAGTGATGATCCTCGGGCCTGGCAGGCGGCAGCCGGCAGCCCTTCAAGTCAATAAAGTGAAAGGGAACCTCAGCGTCGCCAATCGAGCTTGCCTTCGAACCTGACGCGGCCGCCATCATCAGGATCTGCTTGAAGACCTGCATCGCTGATTGCAGGTCCTCTTTTGAATCAACCCCCCCCAGAAAATAGCGTTCGAGCTTTTTACGTAATACCGCGATATAGACCCGGGAGTGACCGGGTTCGGTCTCCTCATCCAGGCTATACACGAGAAAGTTGGACCCGGTTTGCGTGACAGCGAACCCACACAGCAACGCGCCGTTAACGGGCGCGTCTTCGTCGTTACGTTCAAGAACAAGAGTACGTAGAAGCATCATGGCAATCAGGCCTCATTACAAAAGAAAAAACCTTATATAAACACCAGATAAACATCCGAGCTTTAATAAGTCTTCCAAACAAAACAATTGTTTCAGCGAATTATCGAGCCGAACGTAGGATTCTTCTTATTAGTTACGTCTCGCGTTCCCAAGCCACTTTATTGAACGTACCCTTTTTAAAGCTCTCTCCCATACGGCCGGCACCTCTCACACGCCCTGCAAAACTTATTCGGTAAAAATATGATCGAGATAAGCAACTTGACAAAACAGCTGGGCAAAAAAAGCGTTATCACCAACCTCTCCTTCTGCGCCCAGCGCCAGGAGTGTGTGGCCCTGCTGGGAGAGAGTGGTGCAGGAAAAACAGCACTGCTGAGTTTGATTGCCGGGGCAATCAAACCTACTTCAGGACAAATCACTATCCAAGGCTTCAGTACCCAGACCCATTCACTCCAAGCCAAAAAAGTCGTTGGCTATCAACTCCAGGACGGTCTCAATCATCACAGGATGTCCGTCAGGCATATGCTCAATTTTATTGCCGCTATTCGCGGTTTGAGCGGTGTTGAAAAGCGCAGTCGAGTCGAGCAAGTAGTCACGCGACTGGAACTGCTGCCCGTGCTCAACTGCCCGATCGATGTGCTTCCACTTGGCTTGAAGCGCAGAGTCGCAATGGCCCAGGCACTCCTGCACTCCCCAAGCCTGCTTCTGCTGGATGAGCCTACGGAGGGACTATGCCCTGATCAACGGCTCAAGTTCAGGGCACTCATCCAATCCCTGACCGAGGAAATGACGATCATCATCGCCTCCCGCCGTTACCAAGAGTTAGCGGATACCTGCACCCGTGCCTTGGTCATCGCCGACGGCCGCCTGGTGGCCGACGCTTCACTGCCGGATCTGCAACGCAGCTCCCGGCATTTCCAAGCGGTGACCCTGGCGGCGGACACCCCGCTGGATTTGCTGGCGCTTGCCGTATTACCTGGCGTCGCAGGCATCGAAGAAGACCGGCATGCCCCCGGCAAGGTGACTGTTCTGGCCATGCCCGGGCACTCCATCTTCCCTTCAATCAACGCGCTCATCACCCACCGTGGCTGGAACATAACGTCAATGAATCTGGAGCCGGGTCGCCTGAACGATGTCGTTCACCATCTGAGCCATGAGGTAAATACTTGAGACTGCTAACCATCATTTTCAAACGACAACTCGCCAGCTTTGCCTCATCACCGAGCACTTATATGAGTGTGGCGGTTTTTCTCGTGCTGGGTGCGACGCTGGGGTTGCACAGCCATCACTGGCTGGAACAAAACAGCAGCGATTTGCAGGCATTCTTCGAACTGCATCCTTGGCTCTATCTGCTACTGGTACCGATTTTATCGACGCAGTTATGGTCCGACGAATCCAACGTTGGCTTTTGCGACACATTGAAATCCTTACCTGTCACTCCGACGCAGCGAGTGGTTGGAAAGTTTATGGCGGCATGGATCGTCTGTGGCATCGCTTTGATGCTTAATTTTCCTTTGGTAATGGCTGTCAATTATCTTGGCACCCCCGACAATACCGTTATCGCATCACAGTTCTTCGCCAGTTGGTTGTTGGCGGGAAGCTATCTCTCTGTGGGTTGCTTTGCCTGTGTGCTGACGAACCAACGCGTTATGATTTCCCTCTTGACGCTGTGCTTGTTGCTGGCCGCCAGTGGGATATCTTCAATGTTGGATGCGCTGGAACAGCAGACCCCCATATGGATTATCGACAGTTTGATATCCCTTGATCCGATTTCCCGCTTCAGCGCGATGGATAACGGCAAGTTGACATTGCATGACTGCCTGTACTTCATAAGCATGATCTTGGCTTTTCTGTTTGCGACCACCCTCACACTCAACTACAGAAACAGCTGACATAGGAACGCCACTGATGGGATCCGCTTTTCGCGCGGGTATGACATTGATTGTCATATCACTACTGTTTCTGGCATTCAATTTAGTCTGGGTACCCAAACTGCCAACTGTCCGTTGGGACTTTTCCCAAGAAAACACCCACACCCTATCGCCATCGGCGCGGCAATTACTCGTTTCACTTGAAAGCCAACTGGACTTATATTTCTTCAACACCCTCAATGCACCGCAAAAAAAACCGGTATTGAAACGTTATGGCCGGCGCGTGGAAGACTTGCTCAAGGAATTCGAAAAAGCTGCCAACGGCATGATCAACTTACATATTATCAACCCCACCCCGTTCTCTGAGGACGCCTATAAAGCCAGCTTGTTTGGCCTTGATGACACACAAGGATTCCTTGGCCTTATCGGTACGCGTGCCGGCCAGGGCGCCCAACGCATCCAAGCGTTCAACCCTGAGCATGAATCATTGCTCGAGTATGAAATCAGCCACCTGATCTACAAGTTGATGCACCCTGACCGCCCCACTGTTGGCCTACTGTCGGGACTGCCCTTGGGCAAATCGGCCGGAGGGTTACTGGAGTTGATGCGCGAGCAATTCAATGTGGTGGAATTGGCAGCGAACATCACCCAAGTACCGCCCTCCGTGAACACACTGATGGTTGTACAGCCACACGCTCTATCTGGTCGAGCCCTATATGCCCTTGAGCAATGGGTACTCAAAGGCGGCAAGCTGATGATGTTCATCGACCCGGTGAGCGAGATAGGCGCCGACGCCATATCCACAAACGCCAGGCTGGATGCGCTGCTGACCGCATGGGGTATCCAGATGCCTGCGGACAAGTTGCTGGTCGATAATCTTTATGCCTCATCAGCAACGCCCGACACCGGAATGCCCGCGGTACTGCACCCGGCCAGGCTACATCTGCCAAGGCAGGCAATGACCAGGACGGATATCAGTACCTGGGGACTGCATTCGGTCATCGTATCGAGCAGCGGCGCGCTCTCCTTGGCCCCCAAAAGCCGCTCGCTGTTGACCCCGCTTCTGCTGAGCTCACGCCAATCGGCATTGGTGGACGCAGAACGCTTTGCTTCCGCTACCACGTTCGACTCACTCATAGATGAATCAGCGACTTCAGGGCAGCGTCATGTCATCGCCGCCCGCCTTGAAGGGCCTGCTTATTCAGCGTTTCCCGACGGCCTGGAGGACCAGCCGCCCGGGCTGCAGAGGGCAGAACAGATCCAGATGGTGATCGTCGCCGACACCGACTTGCTCGCGGACACGCTCAATAACGCCCTGCCCAACGGCAACGCGCAGTTTGTATTGAACACGTTGGATAATCTGGCGGCGCCCGAGGCACTCAGAAATATTCAATCCCGTGTGATGCGCCAACCATTGCGCAGGCTAGAACACATGCGCGACGAAGCCGCACAGGCTTATCGCAAAAGTGCGACTGCGATGGAGCGACGACTTGAGCAGACAGAACAAGCATGGCGCAGGTTGAACCCACCCCACACCAGCCTCATGACTCAAGCGGTGGATACCACTACCCAATTGCAGGCACTCAACAAAGAGCGCCTGCAATTGCCCATCGAGTTGCAGGCGCTAAAGACCCAGGCATACGCCCCGCTGCTGCGTTTCGAACGATATCTGCAATGGCTGATGGTCGCCACGATACCGCTGCTGCTGTGCCTGATTGCCTGGGTACTTTTCCTATACCAGCGAAGGCGTCGAACATTTACGTTGGCGGCCTATCACCACTCGCTCAGCGACGGGTAATCAGGCCTTGGCGGGCAATGCGTGTCAGTTGATGGATCACCTCAACGGCATTGCTGGCATTCGGTGCCTGGATCACTGCCAGGTCGAAACTATCGCTGGCAAAACGGGCCAGGGAATCGCCGTCTTCAACAAACTGGATCAGGAACGCCGAAGGTCGACCGGAACGGCGTGGCCAGCCGTCCAGATAACGCAGCAGCGTCGGCTGGTGCTTACCGCCCAGAAGGATTTTCGGATTGCGTTGAGTCAGGTCCGCGGTGATCGGGGCCAAGCGTATGAGAGGGCGCAGTGCATTCATCGTGTCGTGTCTCTGCCTCAAAAGTCTGCGGGCAGGTGAGAGGCAACACCGAACCAGCGCTTTAGCGGTATTTCGAAGAACGCCCTGCGTGAGCAAGCGTGCTTCTGTCGGGCTGCATTGAGTCCCAGTGGCGCCCCGCAATTAGCTGTTTAAATCGGCGCATGAGCAGCATCCTAGAGAAGCCGGTGGGGCAGTGTCAAGAATCCCGGGCAACGAAAAGGCCCGCATCAGCGGGCCTTCTGTGCAGCTTGCTAAACGATCAGTGAGTGATCGCGCGGTCGAGAGACAATTTGCCCGCACCTTCCAACAACACCGCCAACGCGCCGCCGAGCAACGCCAGTGCGAACTCATAACCGTTGTTGGCCATGAACAGCCCGTTGTGGATGTGTACAGAGAAAATCGCCACCAGTGTCAGGAAGGTCAGGCCCAATGCGGCAGGGCGAACCAACAAACCGATGATCAGGGCCAGGCCGGCGAAGAACTCGGTACCGCCCGACAGCAGCGCCATCAGCGTGCCCGGCGCCAGGCCGATGCTTTCCATCCATTGTGCGGTGCCCGCCAGGCCACCACCGCCAAACCAGCCGAAGAGTTTTTGCGAACCGTGGGCAGCGAAGATGATGCCGACGAAAATGCGCAGAATAGTCAGGCCATAACCGGCGCGAGTGGACAGTACACGGGTAATCATTGGGCTCATGGGGGTAAATCCTTTTCCAGGTAGGGGTTGGTTGGCCGCTATATTAATCAGTTTAAGCAATGATAAAAGCCAAAATATTGCCTAATTGACATCTAAAAATTCGATTATTTACGCGATGCAATTTTAGCCGCGGGCGGCTCCAGAGACTCCCGCTGCCGATCGAACGCCAAATAATACTTGTTGACGCTATTAACATAGCTGACGCCGCCCATCCCTACCTGCTCCATGGCAATGCGTTCAACCTGGAAGAACCACTGATTGGGGTTAAGCCCACGGCGCTTGGCCTCGGTACGCATGCCCTGTACTCGCTCCGGCCCCATGTTGTACGCCGCTAGCATAAAGGCCATGCGCTCACGCTCATTGAGCTTGGGGCTGGCGAAAAACTTGCGGCGGATCATCGCCAGGTAACGTGCCCCCGCTTGCACATTATTGTCGAGCGTCTCGATATTGTTGACCCCCACCCGTTGGGCCGCCGACGGCGTGATCTGCATCAGGCCGGTAGGGCCGCCGCTGTTGCGTGCGCCTGGGTCCAGGGAAGACTCCTTGAACGCCAACGCCGCCAGGTTCAGCCAGTCCATACCTTGCTCACGTGCATGTTTTTGCAGGACCGGGCGCAGTTTTTCCAGGCGCTGGCGGTCAGCCCGCGCCAACGGGTTACGGACCTGGTAGAGGCGTCGATAGATACGCTGGAATGCCACATCCTGGTCGGAAGGCGTGTGATAGGTCTTGAGAAACCGATCAATGCTGGCGCGCAGCATCGAGGCATCCTGGCGCACAAACCAGAACTCGTCGCCCGGCTCGCTGATCACCACCTGCTTGTCAAAGCGCAACTTGGGCAGAATTTTCGACCAGCGTTGGGCAATGGGTTTTTCCACGATCGTCAGGTGAAAAATCCCGGCCTGCACCATCTCCAGGACGTCTTCCACCGCCAGGCTGGGGTCAACCCATTCGACTTTCACGGGGGGGCGCTTGTGCAGAGCCAGTTTTTGATTGACCTGACTGATGGCATCCGCCGCCGCACTGCCCGTGGTCAGCGTCAGCGTGCGACCTGACAGTTGCTCCAGCCTGGTAAAGCGTCGTTCACCCTTGACGCCCACCAGCCACAACGGCACATCGCTGACAATCGGGTCGCTGGCGCTGACCTTGTGCACGCCCTTCACGTCCAGCAACTCACCGGGCGCCACCAGGTCGCCCTCGCCACGGGCCAGCGCGCCGAGTAACTGGTCCTTGGCCTTGGGGATGATCTTGAGATTGATGGCCTGCCCATCACGGGCATGGCCATTGAGGTACTGCTCGAAGGCACGCAACCGATGGTATTCGACACCGATGGCCTGGCCCTGCACTTCACCGGAACTGTTGCGGCTCTGGTTGACCAATACGCGCAGAGTGCGGCTGGAGCGAATTTGCGCGAGGTCGCGGACCTTGCCGGGCTTGGCCACTTGCAGCGGCCCATCCAGACGTGCGACCGCCGCCATGGGCAGCAGCAACGTCAGGCACAACATAAGCAACGCCGAGGGTCGGATCATCCGCTCTCCGAAAAGAAAACTGGCCAGCACCTTCGCGAATAACGACGTGCTGGTGGTCAGAAACAGAGCGCTTTATGCGCTGGCAAGGCGTGCAACGGCGCCACGGTGGTAGGCAATCGGCCCACCACAATGTCGCTTGCGACGTTCAAAGACAGCGTTAACGCGTTGTAGTTCTTGGTTTTTCTTATCAATCTACAGCTCTGATATGCTTTCCGGCCGCAGGCGGAGATAGCACCATGCAACTCATTGATATTGGCGTCAACCTGACCAACCCCAGTTTCGACGAGAGGCACACGGCCGTTCTCGAACGCGCTTACGCCGCTGGCGTGCAGCAATTGGTACTCACCGGCACCAGCGTCGAGGGCAGCGAACAGGCCCTGCAACTGTGTGTAAAGCTCGACGAAAGCGGCCAGCGCCTGTTCAGCACCGCCGGTATTCACCCTCACTCTGCCAGCGACTGGAACAGCGACAGCGCCCAACGCCTGCGCAGCTTGCTGGGCGACAGCCGAGTGCGCGCCGTGGGTGAATGCGGCCTGGATTTCAACCGGGACTTCTCCCCTCGCCCCCAGCAGGAAAAAGTCCTCGAAGAACACCTCGCCCTGGCCGTCGAGCTGCAACTGCCCGTGTTTCTCCATGAGCGCGATGCCAACCAGCGTCTGCTGGAGATCCTCAAGGACTACCGCGACCACCTGCCAGCCGCCGTGGTGCACTGCTTCACTGGCGAACAGGCAGCGCTGTTCAGCTACCTGGACCTGGATTTGCACATTGGCATCACGGGTTGGATCTGCGACGAACGCCGTGGCACCCACCTGCATTCGCTGGTCAGGGAAATTCCCGGTGGCCGTCTGATGCTGGAAAGCGATGCGCCCTATCTGCTACCACGCACCCTGCGCCCCAAGCCGAAGAATGGTCGCAATGAGCCGGCGTACCTGCCCGAAGTACTGCGCGAAGTGGCCCTGCACCGTAACGAAACGATGGAAGATCTGGCGTTGCACAGCACCGCCTGCGCCCGGCGCTTTTTTGGCTTGCCTGCCATCGACTGATGCGGCGCATTGACCCATGTCAAAAGCGCTTTTCTGAATAGCGGCACAATAATGGCACCTTGCCAATAATGTTTCCGCTATCAGAGAAAACCTTCCATGGGTGCCTGGCTTAGCAATATCTCGCTCAAATACAAATTCTGGGCCGTCAACGCGGTCGCCTTCATCACCACCCTGCTGCTGGTGCTGTACGCGGTACAGCTTGAACAACAGGCGCGCAGCCAGGCGTCGCAAGCATCGGCCCAGGCCCAAGGACGCTTGCTCAGCGCCTGGCCAGCCGACAGAACGTTGCCCACTGGTGAGCACTGGCTCGCATTTTCCAAAGGCCAGATCCCCCAGGACCTGCCCGCCCTGAACACTGCCAACGGCTGGACTGAACTCAACCCCATGCCGTTGTTCGGTGAAAACCCGCTGATCGGCGCCGAGGTGATCAGCCGGGCCGACGGCCAGCAGGTCGCAGTCCTCGCCTACGCGCCGAGCCTGAGCCAGGTGTTCAGTGAACGCTTCGCCAATTACGCCGTTGCCGTGGCAGTCCTGATGCTGGCCATGCTCGGCGCCTCGCAGTTGTTGATCCGCTTCCTGCTCAGTCAGCTCAACACCCTCAAGGATGTAATGCTGCACGTTGAAAAAACTGGTGACCTGTCGGCGCGAGTGCCGTTGGCCTGCAAGGATGAAGTCGGCCAGATGGCCAGCGCCTTCAACGCCATGCAAGCCGGTTACCAGCGCGTGGTCAATACCGTGGCACGCACCGCCCGGCAACTGGACGACGGCGCCGCACGCCTGGCCAGCAGCATGAACGAGGTGCAACACGGCATGCTGGGCCAGCAAAGCGAAACCGACCAGGCCGCCACCGCCATCAACGAAATGACCGCCACCGTCTACCACATCGCCCAGCACGCAGGCGCCACCCGTGACTTGTCGCAGTCCGCCGACACCCTCGCCGGCAGCGGCCAGGCAGTGGTCACCCGGGTACAGCGTTCGATCGCCGGGCTGTCCAGTGGGGTACAGCAGACCGCCGAAATGATCCAGAAACTGGCCGAAGACAGCCAGAAAATCAACGGCGTGGTCGGGGTGATCCACAGCATCGCCGAACAGACCAACCTGCTTGCCCTCAACGCCGCCATCGAAGCCGCCCACGCCGGGGAAATGGGTCGCGGTTTCGCGGTAGTCGCCGACGAAGTGCGCAACCTGGCCAAGCGTGTGCAAAGCTCCACCGACGAAATCACCCGCATGGTCTCGGCGCTGCAAGCCGGTACCCGCGACGCCGTGGACTTTATGCAGGAAAGCTCATTCAAGGCCGATGACTGCGTCCAGCAGGCCCAGGAAGCTGGTGTGGCCTTGGCTGAAATCACCGGGGCCGTGGCACAGATGCGCGAAAGCAACACCCAGATCGCCGTGGCCGCCGAGCAGCAAAGCCATGTTGCCGAAGAGATGAACCGCGCCGTGGTGAGCATTCGCGATGTGACCGAAAACACCGTACATCAAACCGTGGCATCGGCGACTACCAGCAATGAACTGGCGACGTTGGCCGGGGAGTTGAGCAAGGCGATTGGGCAGTTGAAGTTGTAAGACTGTTCCAGCTGTAATCCGACTCCTACGACCAAGCCTCGGTTTACCTGAAGTTAAGACGAAACTTCCTCGCCATCCCCGCGAATAACGCCGACTTCTTTTACCTGACAACCGCTGCAAAGTCCCTCGCCTGATCAAACAGTGCGAGGGATTGCTGATGGTGGTGTTCGTTAGAGCCCTGATGAATGGGGCTGTCTCTTGATCTCGGTGCTGGCCAACCTGGTGCTGGTGCCCATGGATCCCGAAGCGCCGAACATCGAGCGCGTATTCGCGGATTTTCGCACCTGCCTGAATATCTTTGATAAGTGGGCCGACAGCTTTTTAAGTGGGTCGGCACTTAGCGTGGATCAGGTGTTCAAGGTTGGGGAAGACGTCGCACTGGTCGCGCCAATTTCCTCCAAAAAACCCAGTCGCACGGTCGCTCAATGCAAAGCCCAGGGCGGGTTGACCCTGGTGCACCTGTTCGAAAGCACACAGTTCGTGCCTATCGGCAACACGCCCGTGATGCTGCAAGCCGTTGCACAGGACGGCAGCCCGGTAGGCGCGCCACTGCATCGGACCATTGGCCCCAGCGGCATTCTTGAAGTCAGCGACTGTAGCCGCGACCAACAGTACGAAATCACCTTTTATCCCACTGTTTCCAAGGTTCACGTCCAGGCGCTGTATGCGTCCTATGAGTCTGTGATCGCCGGGCTGGAAACGGATTTGCGCACGGCATGGGCCGAGCACTTCAAGCCTCGATGGGCAGACTTTGCCAAAGCGCCGGCTTACAAGCGCAGTGCCTTACAGGGCGTGGCCTTTGCTGCCGGGCTGGGCAACGCGCTTTATAACCTGTGGGACAACATCACCGAGCTGTACGACCTGCTCGCCAACCTCAAGACCAACAGCGAAACGTTGCTGAAATACCTGTCCCAGACCGAGCTGAACGCGCTGCTCAAACTGGGCAGAGACACGCTGGCCAAGGGGTTGCTGGTACTCAGTGACGAGCCGCTGTTGTTTATCTACCTGTCGGCGCTGGTGGCCTGGGTACGCATGCTGCCGCCACCCGATATGTACGAACTGCTGGGTGAAATCACCGGCGAAGTCTTGATCAATCTGTTGCTGATCTGGGCCACGCGAGGCATTGGGGTCCAGCTTCGCCTGGGCGCGCAGACGCTCAGTCACGTCAAATCCGGGCGGGCGCGGGCGTTATTGGAGTTGCTGGTCAAGCAGGTGGCGGGGCCTCGGCTGGAAACCCATGTCGAGGCCGCCAAGCCGGTGTTGCTGAGCAGTGCGGCGACGCCGGTCAAGGCAGTGCCGGCTGTGCCGTTGAAGGCGGGCGACACGCTGGTTTCGAACCCGGTGCCAATGGTGCGTGGCAAGACCCAGCGCACGACGTTGGTCCGTCAGGAGCCTGTCGATGATGTGCCAGCTGTGGCGTCGAATCCGAAGGGCGATGCGGCGGCGCCAGCGGATAAAACAGTCACTCACGGCTGCCCGGTGTCGATGGTCACCGGCGAGGAATTGCTGACACTCACCGACGGCGCGCTGGACGGGATTTTGCCGTTTGAGTGGACGCGGCTGTATCGCACTAGCGCGGTGGAGGTCGATTGTGGGTTGGGGTTTGGTTGGAGCCATGCGCTGGCTCACAGGCTTTGTGTGTCGGGCGATTCGGTGGTGTGGATCGACCATGAGAATCGCTCGACCACCCTGCCCTTGCCCACCGATTCTCGGCCCGCGATCACCAATAGCCTGGCCGAAGCGGCGATCTATTTAGGCTCGGCTCCTGATGAACTGGTGCTGGCCCAGGCCTCGCGTTTTTATCACTTTCGCGACGGTGTACTGACAACCATCAGCGATGCATATGACAACCGGCTGCGCCTTTGCCGGGATCGTTCTGGGCGGATTGAGCGGTTGGATAATGGCGCCGGTCGTTCGTTGCTGCTGCGTTATGAGTTGGGTCGCATCGTCGCGGTGGACTACCAGGTTCATCGCGCCAAAGGGCGTGAGCCCTACGTTTGGGAAACCGAACAGAACCTTGTTTCCTACGCCTACGACGAACACGGACGACTGGTCTGCGCGACCAATGCTGTCGGGGAAAGCGAGCGTTATCGGTACGACGATCAGCACGTCATTCTTGAGCGGCAGTTGGCCGGTGGGGCGAGTTTCTTCTGGGCGTGGGAACGGTCTGGCAAGGCGGCGCGTTGCGTCCGGCATTGGGCGAGCTTCTCGCAGATGGACACGCGTTATGCCTGGGGCGATGACGGCCACGTCACCGTGCATAACGCCGATGGTAGCCAGGAAGTCTATGTCCATGACGACCGGACGCGCTTGGTGCAGCGCATCGATCCGGATGGCGCTCAGCATTACAAATCCTACGATGCCAAGGGCCGGCTGACCGTCGAGCAAGACCCGATGGGCGCGGTGACGGCCTATCAATATGACGACGCCGGACGCTTGGTGGCGCTGTTTCCGGGGGATGATGAGCCAACGTCCTACGAGCATGACAACGGTTTTGTAAGGGTTGTCAGGCGTGGGCAGGCGGTCTGGAAATACGAGCGTAATGAACAAGGCGATGTTACGCGTAGGACCGATCCCGATGGAGAGGTTACTGACTACAGCTACAACAAGCACGGGCAACTGACTGGGATTTGGTACCCGGATCACAGTTGCCATCGACTGGTGTGGAACGAACGCGGGCAACTGCTTGAGGAGCAATTGCCCAATGGCGGGATCAAGCGTTATCGCTATGACGATCTGGGGCGGCAAGTTGCCCGTGAGGATGAACACGGCGCGCAGACAGTCTATGAATGGGACAGCGTCGGCAGGTTGATTCGTCTTGTATTGCCAGGCGGTAGTTGTAGGGAATTCAGCTACAACCCCTACGGCAAAATCATCGCCGAACGCGACGAACTCGGCCACGTCACCCGCTACGAATACGCAGACGGCCTGCACCTGATCAGCCGCCGCTTCAACGCCGACGGCACCCAGGTCAAGTATCGCTACGACAACGTGCGGCTGCTGCTCACCGAGATCGAAAACGAAGCCGGCGAAACCTACCAACTCGACTACCACCTCAATGGCCTGATCCGCCAGGAAACCGGCTTCGACGGCCAGCGCACCGCCTATGCCTACGACCTCAACGGCAACCTGCTGGAGAAGACCGAATACGGCGACGATAACAGTCAGCTAATCACCAGTTACGAGCGCGACCACGCCGGACGCCTCGTACGAAAAACCCTGCCCGACAGCAACGTTGTCGACTATACCTACGACCGCCAAGGCAACCTCCTCAGCGTCGAGGACGGCCACTGGGCGTTGGCCTACGAATACGACCGCCAAAACCGCCTCACCGCCGAACACCAAGGCTGGGGCACCCTGCGCTACGGCTACGACGCCTGCGGGCAACTGAAAAACCTGTGCCTGCCGGACAATAACCGCCTCACCTTCAACCACGACAAAGGCGGCCACCTCGCCACCGTCGAACTCAACGGTGAAGTGCTTACCTCGCACCTATTCAAGAGCGGCCGTGAACACCAACGCCAGCAAGGCCAACTGCTCAGCCACTACCACTACGACGACCAGAATCGTCTGCACGCCCACGCCGTTACGCAGCAGCAAAACTATTTCTACCAACGCCAATATGACTACGACAAAACCGGCAACCTTACCCGCCTGCTCGACACCCGCAAAGGCGAACAGCTTTACCGCTACGACCCGCTTAATCGCCTGACCCGCGCCGACCACTCCCAGGACGTACAGGAACGCTTCGGCCACAACCCCGCCGGCAACCTGCTGATGCAAGACCGCCCCGGCCCGGACATCGTCGCGGCGAATCGTCTGATGATCCAGGGCGACCGCCATTACGACTACGACGCCTTCGGCAACCTCATCCGCGAACGGCGCGGCAAAGGCCAGCAACTTGTTACTGAGTACCGCTATGACTGCCAGCATCGGCTCATCAGCGTCACGCAACCCAACGGCCAGACCGCCAGCTATCGCTACGATCCATTTGGGCGGCGCATCAGCAAGACCGTGGATGACATAACCACAGAGTTTTTCTGGCAAGGCGACAAGCTAATTGCCGAACACCATGCAGAACGCCATCGCAGCTACCTCTACGAACCCGGCAGCTTCCGCCCACTGGCACTGTTGGACGGTTTCGGCCCAAAAGAAACCAAGCCCTACCACTACCAACTCGACCACCTCGGCACCCCGCAAGAGCTGACCCGCCCCGAGGGCGAAATCGTCTGGTCCGCCCACTACCGCGCCTACGGCCAGATCGCCCGGCTCGACGTGGGCAAAGTCGACAATCCACTACGGTTTCAAGGGCAGTATTTCGATGCGGAAAGCGGCCTGCACTACAACCGCCATCGCTACTACAATCCGGATATTGGTCGCTACCTGACGCCGGACCCGGTGAGGTTGGCGGGTGGGATCAACGGGTACCAATATGTGCCCAACCCTACGGGGTGGGTTGATCCTCTAGGGTTGAGCGCAAATTGTCCTGGCTCAGGAAAGAAAAAACCGATCTGCTCTTTGCCTGCAGAACCGGATATACCTGATGTCTCTCGTAAAGGGGCGTTCAGGCAAGCAAAAAGGGATGCCAATGTACCTATGACTCAAAACCCCGATGTGATGACACACCCGAGCTCAGGAAGAACGACACAGTACAAAATAGAAAAAATGACTGATTTGAATGATGACAATATATTGGATGAAAGCGGTAGAACCATAAATTCAAGGGTTTATCAATTCACGAGAGCAGACGGCTCGAAGGTTCTTATTCAGGACCATTCTGCCGGGCATAAATTCGGCAGACCAGACGGCATAGGTGACCAAAAAGCGCATTTCAATTTGCGACCAATAGACAAGCCTCGAAACGGAACCGTAGACGGCGGCAAGGACCATTACAACTTTAGGAGAAGTCGATGAAATACTGGAACGAACTTGATCATAATATTTTTTTTGAAAAAATTTTTAGCACGCCTGTAGAAATCGGCCAAATTGCTCTTTTTTCTTTGCAAATAGAAAATGATCGACCTTCTGTGGGATTAGGATTCGACATACCCGAATTTCCAGATACTTTGCCAAAAAAATGGGAAGGGAAAGGCTATAACACCTGCAGAATGGGCATCGATTGTCATGGCATTCGCGAATTAAAAATACACAACATCCCCATTAAAGAGGTGTTTCTTGTTGATATCACTAAGCAAAATGATCTTTTTCATTTCCAAGCAAAGAATGAAAATTCTCTAATTGAATTCAAGGCTAAATTCATTTCACTTTGCGATCCGAATGTATACATAAATGGTCCAGACGATTATTTTTTCTAGATAGAGCAAAAATCGCATAATTACTATGAGCCCCATAGCCAGCCCCAATTCGCCACCTCGCCCACCTCCACCTAAACTCTGTCCAAGTTGTTTCAACGGACAGAGGACTCACCACCATGGGCAAACGTCACCCCAATCTCCCCGCCTGGCAATGGCGTCAGTACCCACAGAACCATCAGCACCCAACCAACCTGGCGTTGCACCTGATTGCCGTGCCGCTGTTTATCGTCGGTTTTCTGCTGATCGTGTCGGGCGTGTTCAGCCTTAGCCTGGCCAGCTTCGCCGTCGGCGTGATTGGTATTGTCGCGGGCCTGGCGTTGCAGCGTCACGGCCATAGCCTGGAAGCCCAGGCCAGTGAGCCGTTCAGTGATCGCAAAGATGCGGTGCAGCGCCTGGTGGTTGAGCAGTTCGTGACCTTCCCGCGCTTTGTGCTCAGCGGTGGCTGGTGGCGCGCCTGGCGGCAGCGGCACCACCACTGACCGGCGGGTTCAGGCGAACACCACCACGGTCTGGCGGCTGAGGGCGATCAACTCGCCGGTCGGGCTCCACAAGGCAGCGGCAGCGTGGCCATAGCCGTCGCGGGCGTGTTCGATGTTGACGTGGTACTGGCACCAGTCGAGCGTAGTCAGGTCTTGCAGCGGCTGGATGAACTCGATGGTCCAGGTCAGGGTGCTGCCCGGCGCGGGCTTTTTCAGGTGTGGCAGCAACGCCGGTGGCCAGGCGTCGACCAGGGCGAGGATATGCGCCTCGGTCAATGGCTCCTCTTTCACATCCCCCCGCAACCGTACCCAGCCGCCCATGTCGCGGGATTTATTGCCGGTAAACGGCAGGCCACCGACACTCCAGCGCATCGCCAGATGCCGCATGAATTCGGGGGTAACACCCTTGATATAGGGCAGTTCCTGGCACTCATCCCAATGTTTGAATACCGGTGGCGGCTCACTTGCCACGTCAATTTCGGAGGGGCGAGAGGCGCCAAAACTGGCCTGGACCAGGGTCGCCACTTCACCGTTCTGCACCACGCGCCCCAGCAACTGGCTGACCGCCTTGCCTTCGCGCAGCACTTCGACTTGATAGCTGGCAGTTACATCCGGCGCTACCGGGCCGACAAAGGTGATGGCCAGCGAGCGCAGCGGTCGGTCCGCCGGCACCTGGGCGCGCAGCGCCTCGTACTGCAAGGCAGCGACCAGCCCGCCAAAGGTGGCCCGGCCCTGGGCCCATTCGGCAGGGATGGTGACATCCAGCGGATTGCTACGGGCAGCGTCGAGCAAATCACTAAAGCGCATGGCGACCTCACATCAAGAAAATCGTGGAGGAATCTTAACCATCGAATTGCACAGGCACAGCGCCCATTCCGGCCAAAAACCGGACCGGTTTAAAAACACTCGGAGCTGAGCGTGTCCAGCACACGGTCGGCCTTGCCTTGCGCCTTGAGCATGGTGCGCTGCCACACTGCTACGCAGGGTTGCAGGTCTGGCTCATGGCCGGCCTGGGCCAGCCACTGCCAACAGTCATGCCAGTTACCCAGCGCACTCTGGGCCTTCTTCAAGTGCGACAGGGCGTTGGTGGGTAATTTGTCCAGCTCGGGATACGCCTCGGCGGCATAGCGCACACGTTTGATCAGCAACCGTAGCCGGTGGCGGTCATGATCGGGGTCCTTCAAGGCGCCATCGAGTGCCTGCCATTGCTTGGCCAGGCGTTTCTGGATGCGCGGGCGCAAGCCCTTGAGCAGTTTCTGATGCTGGGACGCGCGGATAAACCGTGGGAACGCATCCAGAATCAGCAGCAAGTGCGCCAACTCCGGGCTTTGCGCCACCTGGCGATAAGCCTCGGGCTGCAGACGCAGGCGTCGATCAGCCGCGTCGTGATAACCGTGCTGATGCAAATACGCCGCCAGCACCTCTCGGTCGCGTAGCGGCGTAGTCAGTTGGCCAACCGTGCTGGCGGCCAATTCAAGCTGTTCGACACCGGGCAGCCCGCGCAAAGGGCGCAACAGGCTGCGCAGGCGGCGTACCGTGGTGCGCAAATCATGCAAGGCTTCATCGTCAGTGACGGCGGCGAGGCGAGCCTGGCAGCTCAGTAACCCTACTTCCAGGCCAATGACCTGAGCGACTAACTGATTGACCAACGCTGACATCCTGCCCTCACTTTCCGATGAAAAATCCTATCCGCCGCAGGGTCATCGCCCGGCGCGAGACTCACGAATGTAGAACCGCGCCTTTTCGGCCTTGTTGGAGCAACCCTCGAACGCTTCAAACTGCTGCTGAGTCTTGGCGCCAGTCAACAGCGACAAAGCCTTGGAGTAGCTGACAGTGCCAGCAAAACCTTCGGCCTTGGCCAGGTCCAGCTCTTTCCAGGCGGCGTCCAATTGCGAGCCACAGCTGTCGCGATACGCGGTTTTCCCGGCACAGCCAGCCAAGGCCAACACGATCACAGGCACACAGATCCAGGCTTTCATTGATGACACCTCAAATATACAAATTCAGTCGTAGCCTGTAGACGTTGCCTACAGGGAAAAGTGCCTTGTCCTTAGCCTGAAATCAGTAGTACCTATTGCCAGAGCATACCCGAGGCTGATCGCCAGCCTGGAAAAATATTGCGCGCTGTCAGCAAGGATTGAAGCAGGCCCCTTGATGGGTGCATTGTGGGCCCCTGTTTTGCGAAGGATCTGGCCATGAAGAAACGTGTTGCCTTAGTGCTGGGCTCCGGTGGGGCCAGGGGCTACGCCCATATCGGGGTGATCGAAGAAATCGAACGACGCGGCTATGACATCGCCTGTATCGCCGGCTGTTCCATGGGCGCCGTGGTGGGTGGAATCTACGCCGCCGGCAAGCTCGACGAGTACCGCAACTGGATCGAAAGCCTGGACTACCTCGACGTATTGCGCCTGGTAGATGTGAGCTTTCGCCTGGGAGCGATTCGCGGTGAGAAGGTGTTCGGGCAAATCCGCAAGATTGTCGGCGATATCAATATCGAGGAGCTGCGCATCCCCTACACCGCCGTCGCCACCGACCTCACCAACCAACAGGAGATCTGGTTTCAGGAAGGCTGCCTGCACCAGGCCATGCGCGCCTCAGCGGCCATCCCCAGCCTGTTCACACCGGTGATGCAGGGCAACCGCATGCTGGTGGACGGCGGCCTGCTCAACCCGCTGCCCATCGTTCCGGTGGTGTCGAGCCATTGCGACTTGATCATTGCGGTCAACCTCAATGCCACCAACCAGAAACACTACCAATTGCCGGTGATTCCGCGCCCGCCGGCGTTCAAGAGCCGCTTCAACAGCCTGGCCAAGTCACTGGGCTCCCACCTGCCATTTCGCCGCAAGCAGGCCGAGCAGTTGATGAAGCTGGAACAAGAAGCCTTGCAGGCCCAGGCCGCCGAAATCAACCCGTGGCTGGAGTCTGCCGAACCCGAAGCCCAGCAACCTGCCGCGGCGCCCGAGAAAGCCGGTGCACCGAAGTCGGCCACCGGCTCGTTCATCATCGACAACGTCGGGCCTGCCTCGTTGCTGGATCTGATCAACCAGAGTTTCGAGGTGATGCAAACCTCATTGGCACAGTACAAGATCGCTGGGTATCCGCCCGATGTGCTGATCAACGTGCCAAAGCGGGTGTGCCGCTTTTTCGAGTTCTATAAAGCGCCGGAATTGATCGCTTTGGGGCGGGAGATTGCCAGTGATACGTTGGATCGGTATGAGAGTGAGCAGAGTTGAGCGTGTAAGTGTTGCGGATGGCCTCATCGCGGGCAAGCCCGGCTCCCACAGGGAAATGCATTTCAGCTGTGGGAGCTGGCTTGCCTGCGATGGCGCCAGCACAGGCACCAAACGTTCAGGCACTTAGCAACCGATACCCCACCCCCGCCTCAGTCACGATAAACCGTGGCTGGGTCGGGTCATCCGCCAGCTTCTGGCGCAAGTGCCCCACCACGATCCGCAGGTAGTGGCTGTCCTCGGTATGGGTTGGCCCCCAGATGTCCTTGAGCAGTTGCTGTTGGGTAATCACCCGCCCCGGGTGGCGTGCCAACTGCGCCAGCACTGCGTATTCCTTGCGGGTCAGCGCCACTTCGGCACCGTCCAGCAAAACGCGGCGATAGGCCAGGTCGACCGTCAGCGGGCCAAAACTCAAGGCGGCTTCCTGAGCCTCTCCGGCCGGTGCCTGGCGCAACAGCGCACGCACCCGGGCAAGAAACTCCTGGATGCCGAACGGTTTGGTCACGTAGTCATTGGCGCCACCGTCGAGGGCCTCGACCTTCTGACCTTCGCTGGCCCGCACCGACAGCACCAGCACCGGCACGCTCGACCACTCGCGAAACTCGCGCAGCACCTGTTGGCCGTCCATGTCGGGCAGGCCCAGGTCGAGTACCAGCAGATCCGGTTTGCTCAAGGCCGCCTGCGCCAGGCCTTCGTTGCCGGTGCCGGCTTCGATTACCTTATAGCCTTGGGAAGCCAGGCTGATGCGCAGGAATTTGCGGATCTGCGGTTCGTCATCAATGACAAGAATCGTCGCGGTCTGGCTCATGGTGTCTCATTAAAACCCATTAAAAAATCACCCTCTCTGTAGGAGCGAGCTTGCTCGCGAAAAACCTCTAGGCAACGCGTGCATTCAGGAAGCCATCATTATCGTTAACGACCTTCGCGAGCAAGCTCGCTCCTACAAGGTTTACTCCAAGGCAGGTTGTGTGGGCAGCGGTAAAAACAAGGTGATGCAGGTGCCCCGCCCGTCAATGCCATCGGCCACGCTGATATGCCCACCGTGCGCACCGACCATGCCCTGGCAGATCGCCAAGCCGAGGCCGGTGCCCTGCCCGCCTCGATCACCGCGGGCAGCGGTGTAGAACATGTCGAAGATCTTCGCACGCTCCTCCTCGGGAATGCCTGGCCCTTCATCCGCTACGGCAAAAAACAACTGCTCATCCTGCACGCCCGCGCGCAACTGCAAGCGGCCCTGGGGCGGCGAAAACCGTGCGGCGTTTTCCAGCACATTGACCAGGGCCTGCTCAATCAGCGCCGCATGCACATACAACAAGGGCAGTTCCGGCGGCACATCGGTGCTCATCTGCAACGGCGCCAGCACGGCGCGCAATCGCCCAAGGGCACTGCCGACAATATCGCCGGGCGACACCCAATCGCGTGCCAGTTTCAGCGCACCGTGGCCCAGGCGTGTCATGTCCAGCAGATTCTGGATATAACGGTCGAGGCGCTCGGCCTCATCGCGAGTGCCTTCGAGCAATTCGCGGCGATCCTCCAGCGGGATGGCTTCACCCAGGGCCAGCAGGCTGTCAATGCTGCCGCGCATGGACGTCAATGGCGTGCGCAAGTCGTGGGACACCGACGCGAGCAAAGCGCTGCGCAGTTGTTCGGTTTCGCCGTGCAGGCGCGCCGATTCCAGCTCCTGCCCCAGTTGTGCCCGCGCCAGCGCCTGGGCCAGCGGTTGGCTCAACGCGGTGAGTAAGCGACGACGTTGCCCGCTCAATTCCAGGCCAGGCTTGGCACTGACACCCAGCAACCCCAAGGGCCCCTCTTCACCCGACAGCGGCCACCACCACCAACGCCCAAACGGCAAGGTGCCGGTGCCCATGCCGGCCGGCTGATCATGCTGCCAGGCCCAGTCGGCGGCGGCGCGTTCTGCTTCGGTAAGGGTCAACGAGCCACCGGTCTCGACCTTCCAGCCTCCCTGTCCATCGCGATTGACCAGGCACAGGTCGAGTTCGTTCCAACCTTGCAGATGGTGGGCGGCGGCGCTGATGACGGCTTGGCGGTCGGTGGCAGCGGTGAGCTTGCGCGACAGGTCGAGCAGTTCGCTGGTTTCTTCCTGGGTATCGCGCAACGCCTGCAACTGGCGGCGCTGGCGTGCGGCGAGGTTGCCGGTCAACGCTGCCATCAACAGGAAGAACAACAGGGTCAACACGTCTTCTTCGCGCTGGATGGCGAAGGAAAAATTCGGCGGAATAAACAGAAAATCGTAAGTCAAAAACGACAGTGCCGCACACACCAGGGACGGCCCCAGGCTGCTGCGCACCGCCACCAACAGCACGGCGGCAAGAAACACCAGCGAGATGTTCGGCAGCGCCAACGCGCTGGACACGGCCCAGGCCACTGCGGCAGCGGCGAGGGTCGCCACCACCGCCAAGGCGTAATCGAACCACACCAACCCGCGCACCTCCGGCAGGCGTGGCGGTGCAGGCATGTCATCGCTGTCGAGGACGTTGATTTCCAAGCCGCGGGCATTGCGCAACAGGCGTGCCGCCAAGCCGCCGCCGAACAGGCGCCGCCGCCAGCGCATCCGTGACTGCCCTACCAGCACTAAACTGGCACGGCGTTCGGCGGCGTGCTGGATCAGGGTCTTGGCCACTTCCCCGGCGCGCAGCAACACCACTTCCCCGCCCAGCCGCTCTGCCAGTTGCTGGGCGTTTTGCAGGCGCAGGCGCGATTGCTCATCCCGCGCACGGCCGTTGTCGATGTGCACCAGGCTCCAGGGCAAATGCCGACGCTGAGCCACGCGGCTGGCATGGCGCACCAGGCGTTCGGCTTGGGCATCGCCATCCACACCGACCAACAGGCGCCCACGCACTGCCGGCGCGGCCTGGCCGAGTTGGCGGTAACCCTGGGCCAGGTCATCGTCGACGTGGGCGGCGGCGGTTTGCATGGCCAGTTCGCGCAGGGCCATGAGGTTGGTCTGGGTGAAAAACGCATCGATGGCCGCACGCGCCTGTTCGGGCACATACACCTTGCCGTCACGCAGGCGCTCGAGCAGCTCGCGAGACGGAAGGTCGATCAGCAGCAGTTCGTCGGCCTCTTGCAGCACCCAGTCCGGCAGGGTTTCGCGCACTTGCACGCCGGTGATGCCACGCACTTGGTCATTGAGGCTTTCCAGGTGCTGGACGTTGACCGTAGTGAACACGTTGATGCCGGCGGCGAGCAGTTCCTGGATGTCTTGCCAGCGCTTTTCATGGCGGCTGCCGGGAGCGTTGCTGTGAGCCAGTTCGTCCACCAGCACCAGCTTTGGCTTGGCGGCGAGCAGGCCGTCGAGGTCCATTTCTTCGAGCATCACGCCACGGTATTCGCTGCGCAACAGCGGTTGTTGCGGCAGGCCGCTGAGCAAGGCTTCGGTCTCGGCGCGGCCGTGGGTTTCAACCACCCCAGCGATCAGGCGCACGCCCTGGCGCAGTTGGGTATGGGCCGCCTGGAGCATGGCGTAGGTCTTGCCCACACCGGGCGCGGCGCCAAGGAAGACTTTGAGCCGGCCACGGCCGTCCCGGGGCAGATCGGCTAACAGGGCATCGGCGCGGCCGGCGTCGCTCATGCTCGGGGGTTCCTTCAGGTATTGATAGAGAGTCTTCAAGGCCGCCATCGCGGGCAAGCCCGGCTCCCACATTTGGAATGCATTCCACTGTGGGAGCCGGGCTTGCCCGCGATGGCGATCGCCTGGCTTACAACGCTTCCAAAGCCATGTTCAAGGCCAGTACGTTTACTACAGGCGGGCCTACCAGAGGGCTTTCGATGTGCTCATCCAGCAACCGCTGCAAGGTCGACACCGGCATATTTCGCGCCGCCGCCACTCGCGCCAGTTGATAGGCAATCGCCTGCGGTGGCAAGTGTGGATCAAGGCCGCTGCCAGAGGTTGTCAGCGAGGCCAGTGGCACCGGGCCCTGGCCAGGCACTGACTGTTTGCCGGCATCCTCGAATATGCGTGTCGCCAAGGCCGGATTGCTGGGGCCCAGGTTACTGGCACTGCTGGACACTGTGGCAAAAGCACCGGCTGACGGGCGTGGGTGAAACCAGCTGTCGCCGGTAAAGTCCTGGGCGATCAGGCTGGAGCCGCGCACCTTGCCGCTGGCGTCGCGCACCAGGCTGCCATTGGCTTGATCGGGGAAGGCCACTTGGGCCACGCCAGTGACTACCAGCGGGTAGGCCACGCCGGTGATCAGGGTCATGAGTACCAGCAAGCTCAGGGCTGGGCGGATGATGTTGGACATTTCAGACTCCTCAATTCAGTGGTGCGGTGGGACGCGGAGCGTCCGGGGCGGCGGCGTTCCCACGCGGAGCGTGGGAACAATCAGCGGAGCGTGGGAACGATCAGGTCAGACCAGGTGCAGCGCGGTCAGCAACATGTCGATGGCCTTGATCCCCACGAACGGCACCAACAATCCGCCCAGCCCGTAGATCAGCAGATTGCGCCGCAACAACGCCGCCGCACTCGCGGCCTGCACGCGCACGCCGCGCAGGGCCAACGGGATCAGCACCACGATAATCAGCGCGTTGAACACGATAGCCGAGAGGATCGCGCTCTGTGGGCTCTGCAAGTGCATGATGTTGAGCACGCCCAGTTGCGGGTAGATCGAGGCGAACAGCGCCGGCAGGATCGCGAAGTACTTGGCCACGTCGTTGGCGATGGAAAAGGTCGTCAGCGCGCCGCGAGTCACCAGCAACTCCTTGCCGATCTGCACCACGTCCAGCAGCTTGGTCGGGTCGCTGTCGAGGTCGACCATGTTGGCGGCTTCGCGCGCGGCCTGGGTGCCGTCGTTCATCGCCATGCCGACGTCAGCCTGGGCCAGCGCCGGGGCGTCGTTGGCGCCGTCGCCGCACATGGCAACCAGGCGACCATCGTTCTGCTCATGGCGAATACGCGCGAGTTTCTTCTCTGGCGTGGCTTCGGCCAGCACATCGTCCACACCCGCTTCAGCGGCAATCGCGGCGGCGGTCAGCGGGTTGTCGCCAGTGACCATCACGGTGCGAATCCCCAACTTGCGCAACTCGGCAAAACGCTCACGAATACCTGGCTTGACCACGTCTTTGAGATGGATCGCCCCCAGTAACTTGCCATCGGCGCACACCAGCAAGGGCGTGCCGCCGCTTTGGGCGATCTTGTCGATTTCCCGCGACAACGCAGGCAGCAGGTCGCTGCGTTGCTGGCCGATAAACGCCAGCAGCGAGTCCACCGCGCCTTTACGGAACACACGGCCCTGATAGTCGACACCGGACAAACGGGTCTCGGCGCTGAAGGGCACGGCGGTCAACGCATCCAGGCTCGGCTCGGCCTGGGGGTGCAAGGCGCGCAGGTATTCAACGATGGACTTGCCTTCCGCCGTGTCATCGGCCAGGGACGCCAGCAACGCGCCTTCGGCCAATTCGCGGCCACTGACACCAGGTGCAGCGACCACGGCCGAGCAACGACGGTTGCCGAAGGTGATGGTGCCGGTCTTGTCCAGCAGTAACACATGCACGTCCCCCGCCGCTTCCACGGCGCGGCCGGACTTGGCAATCACGTTGAGGCGTACCAGGCGGTCCATGCCGGCAATCCCGATGGCCGACAACAGGCCGCCAATGGTGGTGGGAATCAGCGTCACCAGCAGTGCGACCAGGAACACCAGCGGCAAGCTGCCATTGGCAAAGTGGGCGAACGGCTGCAGGGTCACGACCACCAGCAGAAAGATCAGGGTCAGGCCGATCAGCAGGATATCCAGCGCGACTTCGTTGGGGGTTTTCTGGCGTTTGGCGCCTTCCACCAGCGCGATCATGCGGTCCAGGGTGGACTCGCCCGGGTTGGCGGTGATGCGGATGAGCAGCCAGTCCGACACCAGCCGCGTGTTGCCGGTGACGGCCGAACGGTCGCCGCCAGACTCGCGGATCACCGGGGCGGATTCGCCGGTAATCGCCGCTTCGTTGACCGCCGCAATCCCTTCGACGACCTCGCCGTCACCGGGGATCATTTCCCCGGCGGCAACACGTACCACATCGCCCTTGCGCAGGCTGGTGGCCGGCACCACCTTGAAGCTGCCATCGGCTTCCTGGCGTCGGGCGCTCAAGCCTTCGCTGCCAGCCTTGAGGCTGTCGGCGCGGGCCTTTCCGCGGCCTTCGGCCAGGGCTTCGGCGAAGTTGGCGAACAGCACGGTGAACCACAGCCACACGGCGATTTGCACCGCTACAAAAGTGGGCACGGTGGTGTCGGGCACGAAGCACAACACGGTGGTGAGGATGGCGGTCAGTTCGACCACCAGCATCACTGGCGAGCGTTGCAGTTGGCGTGGGTCCAGCTTGACGAACGCCTGGACCAGCGCCGGGCGCCACAGGGCCGAGATGGCGGTTTTGGCAGGCTCCAGGGGTTTGACCGGGGCCGCGTTTTTTGCAGGCATATTCATTTTCATATCCCTTAACTAGAAGCCCATGCTCAAGTGTTCAGCGATGGGGCCCAACGCCAGCGTCGGCAGGAAAGTCAGGCCGCCCACCAACAAAATGGTCACGGTCAACAAGGTCACGAACAGCGCGCCATGGGTGGGGAAGCTGTTCTGGCCAATCGGTGCGGCCTTCTTCATCGCCAGGCTGCCGGCCAGGGCCAGTACCGGGAGGATGTAGCCAAAGCGGCCGATCAACATGCCCAGGCCGAGCATCAGGTTATGGAATGGGGTATTGGCGCCGAGGCCGGCAAACGCCGAACCGTTGTTGGCACTGGCCGAGGTATAGGCGTAGAGCAACTGGCTGAAGCCATGGGGGCCAGGGTTGCTGATGGCACCTGCCGGGCCGGGCAGGCTGGCGGCGATGGCACTCAAGACCAATACGCCGACCGGCATAACGAGCAGAGTCACCACCAGCAATTGCACTTCCTTGGCCTGGAGTTTCTTGCCCAGGTATTCGGGGGTGCGGCCGATCATCAAGCCGGCGAGGAACACCGCGATCAACACGTTGAGCAACATGCCGTACATACCGGCACCCACGCCGCCGAAGATCACTTCGCCGACCATCATGTTGACCAGCGCGACCATCCCACTCAGGGGGCTGAGGCTGTCCTGCATGCCATTGACCGAACCGTTGGACGCCGCAGTGGTGGTCACCGACCACAGCACGGTACCGGTGGTGCCGAAGCGTGTTTCCTTGCCTTCCAACGGTGCGGTTTGCTCCACCGCCGGGTTGTTCAGGGTTGGGTTGGGCTGGTACTCGGACCACAGCGACGTCGCGCCGCCGATCAGGAACAACGCCAGCATGCACGCGAGGATCGCCCGGCTCTGACGCAGGTCTTTGACGTAATGGCCGAAGGTAAACACCAACGCTACCGGGATCAGGATGATCGAGGCCACTTCAAACAGGTTGGCCCAGGCTGTCGGGTCTTCAAACGGATGCGCCGAGTTCACGCCGAAGAAGCCACCGCCGTTGGTGCCCAGTTGCTTGATCGCAATCTGGCTGGCGGCCGGCCCCAGCGGAATCACCTGGTCCACGCCCTGCAGCGTGATGGCATCCACATAGTGAGCGAAGGTTTGCGGCACGCCCTGCCATACCAGGAACAGTGCGAGCACCAGGCACAACGGCAGCAGGCCGTAGAGGGTGGCGCGGGTCATGTCGACCCAGAAGTTGCCCAGGGTCTGGGCAGATTTGCGCCCGATCCCACGGCACAAGGCGACCAGAACGGCGAGACCGGTCGCCGCACTGACGAAGTTCTGCACCGTGAGGCCGGCCATCTGACTTAGATAACTTAGGGACGCTTCGCCGCTGTAGTTCTGCCAGTTGGTATTGGTCATGAAACTGACGGCGGTGTTGAACGCCAGGGTCCATTCCTGGCCCGGCAGTTTTTGCGGGTTCAGTGGCAGGGAGCCCTGGAATAACAGGATCGAGAACAACAAAAAGAAGCCCGCCAGATTGAATGCGAGCAAGGCCAGCATGTATTTCTGCCAGCTCTGCTCCTGCTGCGCATCCACACCCGAGAGGCGATAACAGGCTTTCTCGACAGGCCCCAGTACCGGGGTGAGCCAAGTGCGCTGGCCTTCCATCACCTTGTAGTAGAACCGCCCCAAAAAGGGTGCCGGCACCAGTACCACGGCAAAGAAGGCGATGATCAGCCAATAGTCATAACTGTGCATAGCCCGCTCCTAGTTCCGATCCGCGCGTAACAGCGCAACCAGCAGATAAATGAACAGCGCCACGGCCAATAGCAGTGACACTCCGTCCAGAACGCTCATGGAAATTTCCCCGTCTTGCGGCGATTGCCGCGTGTGGGGGCATTGTCCGCAGGAGCGGTGTAAAGGAACGAGAGCGAGGGACTGGGTGGGGCGTAAAGATGGCGTAAAGAGTGGGTTTATGCGGGGTTTACAGCGGGGTTTGCCGTGGCTGGGAGGGCCTCTTCGCGGGCAAGCCCGGCTCCCACATTCGACTGCGTTCTTTCAGTTAAAACTCGGTCAAGTGTGGGAGCGGGCTTGCCCGCGAAAGCGCCCGCCAAGGCACCACCGCACTTATGTGGTGCAACTCATGCCGCATTCAAACGCCAAACCGTCCCTTCGGCGACATAGGCATTGCTTTACGACATAGTTCTGAGGCTTGGCATAGCCACTGCAACACCTTGAATCATTCCAAACAGTTCAAGGAGCGCAGCACAATGAACACACAACTCAAACCCACATTGGGTACCTTGCATCTATGGGGTATTGCCGTGGGGCTGGTGATCTCCGGCGAGTATTTCGGCTGGAGCTACGGCTGGGGCGTCGCCGGTACCTAGGGCTTTCTGGTGACCTCGTTGATGGTCGCCGCGATGTACACCTGCTTCATCTTCAGCTTCACCGAACTGACCACTGCGATTCCCCACGCAGGAGGCCCCTTTGCCTACAGCCGTCGCGCCTTCGGTGAGAAAGGCGGCTTGATTGCCGGCTTGGCCACCTTGATCGAGTTCGTCTTCGCCCCGCCCGCGATTGCCCTGGCCATTGGTGCGTACCTGAACGTGCAGTTCCCGGCACTCGACCCCAAGCACGCCGCCGTCGGCGCTTATATCGTGTTCATGGGCCTGAATATCCTCGGGGTGAAACTCGCCGCCACCTTTGAGTTGGTCGTCTGCGTGCTCGCCGTCGCCGAACTGCTGGTGTTCATGGGGGTGGTCGCCCCTGCGTTCAGCTTCAGCCACTTCGCCCTCAACGGCTGGGCCGGTTCCGACACCTTCGGCGCCCCGGCGATTGCCGGGATGTTTGCCGCCATTCCCTTCGCCATCTGGTTCTTCCTCGCCATTGAAGGCGCTGCCATGGCCGCCGAAGAAGCCAAGGACCCCAAGCGCACCATTCCGAAGGCCTACATCAGCGGCATCCTCACCCTGGTGATCCTGGCCATGGGCGTGATGTTCTTCGCCGGTGGTGTGGGTGACTGGCGCACCCTCTCGAACATCAACGACCCACTGCCCCAGGCGATGAAAACCGTGGTGGGCGACAGCTCCGGCTGGCTGCACATGCTGGTATGGATTGGCCTGTTCGGCCTGGTGGCAAGCTTCCACGGCATCATCCTCGGCTACTCGCGCCAGTTCTTCGCCCTGGCCCGTGCCGGTTACCTGCCGTCTTTCCTGGCCAAACTCTCACGTTTCCAGACACCGCACCGGGCCATCCTCGCCGGCGGCGTGGTGGGTATCGCCGCCATCTACAGCGACGGCCTGATCAACCTGGGCGGCATGACCCTGACCGCCGCGATGATTACCATGGCGGTGTTCGGTGCCATCGTCATGTACATCATGAGCATGCTCAGCCTGTTCAAACTGCGTAAGACCGAGCCGTTGCTGGAACGCACCTTCCGCGCGCCGGGTTACCCCATCGTGCCAGGCATTGCGCTGGTGCTGGCGGTGGTATGCCTGGTGGCGATGGCCTGGTTCAATGCGTTGATCGGGCTGATCTTCCTGGGTTTTATGGCAGTGGGCTTCATCTACTTCCAGCTGACCGCACAAGACCGTGTCGATGCGCCGGCAGATGCGATGTTGACCGGACAATAGCGCCTATGAGGCAGAACGGGCCTACACTGAACTACTCAGAAAGCCCGTGACTCAAAGCAGTCATTACCGTGGGAAGCTTTCCCACGGACATCTGCCTCAAGGAGAGCCTTATGCCGTGGTATGCATGGTTGATTATGGTAGTAGCGATCGGGTCGATCGTCGGTGGCCTGATGATGCTGCGTGACAGCGCCAACAAAGTCGAACTCACCGACGAACAACGCAAACGCGTGGCCGAGCGAAATGCGCAGGCGGACGCCAAGGATACGCAAGACAGATAAAACGCGTGTAACCCCGTGGCGAGGGAGCTTGCTCCCGCTGGGCTGCGAAGCAGCCCCCCCTACTCCCAATCCGCCTTGGCAATATGCAACCCATGTTGCCCCTTATAGGCAGCACGCTCCGGCTGGCTCCAGCCACTGAGCAACTCATCCTCCAGCCTATAGATCTCGATCCCCAACGGACGACACACCGTCAACGGGTCCTGCGCCTCCGGCCCCCACATCGGCAACGACAAGTCCCCACCCGGGCACGTCGACAATGCACACAACAAATCAATCTCGGCAAAGAACTCCAGGTAATCGCCCTTCTGCGCCGGACAGGCCTTCATAAAGTACATGTCATCGTGATTGAGCCCGGTGCACTGGAAAATATTCAACACGTCATGCACATCGAACTCCGTCAGTCCGTGGGGCAATACCGCACGGGTCAGGTTCGAGTGGCAATGGTGATGAAAGTCCTCACCGGTCAACATACGGTTCACATAGGGGTCGCACCGCGTGCCCAACAAATCATGCAAACGCCCACCGTGCTCATCAATGCCGTAGCTGGCCAGGCTGTCATCGGTGATCGTGACCAAGGGCCTTAAAAAGGGCAGGTTCGACCACAACCGATCATGGGTGCTGACATGGGCGCCTTGAAGCTGCCGAGTGCGCGCGGCCCACAAACGTTCGCGCGGGTCGTTGGCGTTCCACACATTGAAATCCCCCACCTGAGGCCCCACCGGCGTGGTCACACGAAACACATGCCCGGCCGGTACCTTCCACGCCCTTCCCGTGCGGATCGGCACCTCGAACTGTTCGATCAACGTGCGCTGGCTTTTCTGATCACGAATACGCTCATAGAACGCCGTATCCACCTGCAACGCCGAACCTTTGCTGACCTGGTACGCGGCCGGGTAGTCTTTGTACATGGGGCATGTCCTCTATCAAGGGTGATCAAACAGGGCGAGGGAAAGGTGTTCTGAATCGTCCAGGTACAGGCTCATCGCCTCGCTGGCGGCCTGGGTTTGGTTGCGGGTTAGCAATGTGTATATCTCATGGTCACGCTCCAGCCAGGGTGACTGGAAACATTGCTCGTCAGGCGCGGCGCAGAACACCAGGCGCAACTGGGCAATCACCTGGGCGAAAAAATCGTCGAACAATGGGCTGCCCATCAAGGCGACGATCTGTTGGTGGAACATAAGACTGTGGGTGGCCACGGCTCGCCAATCTTCGCGCTCCCGGGCCAAGTGGGTGGCGTCAATGGCGCTTTGCATACGTGTCGATTGAACGTCCGTCAGCGGCCTGCTGTGGGCAATCGCCTGCAACTCCAGGGTGCGGCGGACGACGAAGAGGTCACTTACTTCTGCCCGCTCCAGGCGCCGAACCATCACGCCCTTATTGCGGATATAGCGAGTAAGGCCCTCCTGGCCCAGACGATGCAGCGCCTCTCGAATCGTATTGCGTGATGAGTTGTAGGCCTTGACCAGATCAACCTCGACCAGCGGCATGCCTGGCAATAGCCGTCCACCGATAATGTCGGCGCGAAGCTCCAGGGCGATCTGATCGGCTAAAGACAAAGTGAGAGTCATCGTTACCTCAAGATTGTTGAACAATCACTAAGTAAGAGGTAACCACGTTTCGTGCCAATGCTGCCTGCGAATTACCAGGCGCTAGGTCCGATAAAGAAAAGGCCGGTCAATGACCGGCCTTCTGCGTTTTTATTACATCTTCAATCAATAACCAACCTGTCGCGATTCTTCTCCAGCAGTGCCTTGCCGATGCCTTTTACTTCCAGTAACTCATCCACCGCGGTGAACGGGCCGTTGCTTTCGCGATAGGCGATGATTGCCTTCGCCTTGGAAGCACCAATGCCGAATAGATCGCGACGCAGGGTCTCGGCGTCGGCGGCGTTGAGGTTGACCTTGGTGGATTGCTCGGTCTTGGTCATCTGGGTGGAGATGGGGGTCGGAGGTTCCGGCTTGATGGACGGCGCGGCGGTGGTGGCGACGGAGAGGCTGGTGAGGAAGGCGAAGATGAGGGATGAGATGTACAGGTTTTGCATTGGTGACGCTCCATGATATCGGTAAGAGAAAAAAGCAGCTTTTCCGAAGCTGCTTTTCTAACTTAGGTGATTGCTAGAGACTGTCAAAAACTGATAAGTAACTGGGTGTGTTTAAAAGTCAGGTCATAAAATTGCACCAGGCCGATCAAACTAGAATTAGTGAGAGAATCACCCAAGCGCTGCGAATCAAATCAATGCCCCCCAACCTCTCGACAATCCCAAGAGATCGAAGAGGTTGGAGGAGAGTTGGCTCTAAGCAAACAAAAAAATTTTACTTATGAAGTCACCACGAACGCCTGAATTAGAGGAAAAATCAGGGATCAAGTCGTCGTTGCTGATATATCCAATCGACGATTTCACCGTCAGGAGAGTAACCACTGACTGTTTCACGTAGAAGCTGACGTACGCGGCTGTAATCGTCCTTCTCAACAGCATTAAGCAATTCTGTCAGACGTGCCTTCAATATATCCCAAGACAAATAGTCCTCACTAGCACTCATAATCATCGGGTGTGACGTCATTACAACATTGTCACCAATTAAAAGTTCTTCATAGAGCTTCTCGCCCGGTCGCAGCCCAGTAAACTCGATGGAGATATCACCTTGAGGGGCCTTATCAGAGCGAATACTCAGACCCGATAAATGAACCATTTTTTCTGCCAGCTCAACGATTTTCACTGGCTCGCCCATATCCAGAACAAATACGTCCCCGCCCTGTCCCATTGAGCCGGCCTGGATAACCAATTGGGCGGCTTCGGGAATACTCATGAAATAACGAGTGATTTTTGGATGTGTAACTGTTATTGGCCCACCCGACTTGATTTGCTTGTGAAACAACGGAATCACTGACCCGGAAGAACCCAAAACGTTCCCAAAACGCACCATTGTGAAGCGGGTTTTATTAATATAGGAAACATTGGCTTTATCACCAAACAAGACCGGAGCCATCTCCTTGCTCAATGCCTGCAGCGTCATTTCAGCAAGACGCTTGGTACTCCCCATTACATTGGTTGGACGCACAGCCTTATCAGTAGAAATAAGCACAAAATTCGCTACTTTCGCTCTTAAAGCCGCCTGCGCAGTGCTCAATGTGCCTATCAGATTATTCATTACTCCTTCAGCAATATTGTGCTCAACCATAGGTACATGTTTATAGGCTGCTGCATGATATACCGTATCAACATGCCAAGTATTCATGACATCCAAGAGTTTTTCCTGGTTACGGACAGACCCTAGGATAGGTAATAATCTTACAGTCAAAGACTCGCGTAAAACCCGCTGTTCCAACTCTTGCAAAATGCTGTAGAGATTGAACTCACTATGTTCATAAAGCAGTAATGTTGTCGGCTGAAGAGCAAGAATTTGTCGACAAAGTTCCGATCCTATCGAACCGCCGGCCCCGGTTATCAGAACCGACTTCCCCTTGATACAATGTTCCAACAAATCATCTTGCGGAGGCACGGAGTCTCGACCCAGCAAGTCGGCTATATCAACTTCCTGAATATCATCAACCTTCACTCGCCCACTGGCCAGATCCATAAACCCGGGTACGCTTTGTACGTGAAGGGAAAAACCCTCAAGAAAACTCAATATTTCTCGGCGGCGCCCACGATTGGCAGAAGGGATTGCAAGAAGTATTTGCTGAGCGCCAGTCATATCAACCATCTGTTGGATATGCTTGGGTTTATAAACATGCAGCCCCGAAATGACCCGATCAGCAATACTGCTATCATCATCAATAAACGCGACAGGACGCATGAGTCTACCCATTCGTAAGGCCGCAACCAATTGATTACCCGCTGCGCCAGCCCCATAAATAGCCACCCTCGGTAATCCATCGTCTCGGCTAGTGAACGGAACATGCTGTGCAGCAGCAAACCAATCGCCTAGAAAATATTGACGCATCGCAAGACGTAGGCCTCCAATCATAATCATGCTCAATCCCCAGTAATTGAAGATGACCGAGCGCGGAACGAAGGCTTGCTGATTGTTGTTCCAATAAACTATCAGAGCGAGAATTAATGCCGACAAACTCACCGCTTTAATAATAGCAATTAATGCGTCGTTGCCGAAGTAGCGCATTACCGCGCGGTACATGCCAAAACGCACAAACAGAGGAATAGCAACGATTGTGGCGCTCAAGAACAACCAAAGGTACTCCTTGAACGGATTGATCAACTCATCAACCCCTAAGCGAACAACAAAGGCCATCCACAGAGCAAACCAGACGAGAAAAACGTCGGTCACTACTTGAAAGGCGCGTTTTTGCCGTCGCGTCAGCCCCAATAAAAAGACTCTTAACTTATCCATAACACCTTGAAACACTTCTGCTACTCCTAAGATCACACCTGCGCCTTGTTGGGTAACGGCAAGAAAACTTTTGGAGGATTCTCGTTGACCAAGACGTTAAGAAAATCCTTAAGCATTGGAAAAACACACGCCACTACCCATGTACTAACCGATTACTCCTCGGTAGCTAGCTGCATGACCGCTTTTAGGACCGAACATGTTTTTTCAATTTCAGACCGCGTCAGCGTTGGGTGCACAAGAAACATCATACTCGTTTCGCCGAGTTCCCTCGCCACCGGCAACCGGCTCGCTGGCCGCCAGCCAGTATTGTCAAACGCCTTCTCGAGATAGACCTCGGAGCAGGACCCAGAAAATACCGGAACTTCTCGCGCCGAAATCTCCGCCAGAATACGATCACGATCCCACCCGGCCTTGAGTGCCTGAGGCTCGACAAACACGTAACACTTATACGCCGCGTGAACACTACCCTCAGGCGCGATTGGCACACGCAAACCCTTGAGTTGGCTGGCGCACTCCCATATCTGACCCGCATTCGCAAGCCGACTGGCTTGCCAATCTGTCATGCGTTTGAGTTGAATCCGACCGATTACGGCCTGAACCTCTAGCATTCTCCAGTTCGTACCGAAGCTTTCGTGCAACCAGCGAAAGCCAGGGGGATGGTCACGTTCATAGACTGCCTCCCAGCTTTTGCCATGATCCTTGAACGACCACATATCCGACCAGAGCTTACGATCGTTGGTTGTGACCATTCCGCCCTCGCCGCCTGTCGTCATGATCTTGTCCTGACAAAAGGACCAGGCTGCGATGTGGCCAATTGACCCCACTGGGCGCCCCTTATAACGAGCACCATGAGCTTGGGCACAATCTTCGATCACTTTAAGATCGAACTCCTCGGCCAAAGCCATGATCGGATCCATGTCACAAGGCCAGCCGGCCAAATGCACACAGATTAGGGCTCGGGTGCGAGGAGTCAGCACAGCGCGGATAGTCTGCGCGCTGAAGTTCTGAGAATCGCGATCCACATCAGCGAAAACCGGAACAGCCCCGGCATTTACAATGCTTGAAACAGAAGCAAGAAAAGTGCGTGAGGTGACAATTACTTCATCGCCGGCACCAATGCCCAAGGCCTTCAAGGCAAGGTCCAGGGCAACCGTTCCGTTGGCCAGCCCGATGGCGAATTCGGTTCCCGCCCATGCCGCGAAGTCCTTTTCAAACTCACGCCCCTGTGTACCGGTCCAGTAGTTAACCTTATTGGACAGAACCACATCACGTACGGCATCAGCCTCTTCTTCAGTAAAAGAAGGCCAAGGAGAAAATGGTGAATTCAACACAACCAGTACCCGTCAGTTTTCATTCGAAAATATGAAAGACTCGTCAACATGAGCCCCGTTGCAATTCGCTCGACACGTTGTTCACGCAGCGACGACTTTTCAAGAACCGTGCAATAACCTGGCCGGTACTCCGGCGACTGTAACCTCGTCTGGCACGTCTCTGACTACTACGGCTCCAGCGCCAACCATGACCTTTGAACCGATGCTCACAAGTTGTCGTACGCAGGCGCCTATGCCTATCCAGCTCATATCCTGAACGCAGACGCCCCCTGCAAGCCGGGCGCCGGGGCTGATGTGCACACACGACCCCAATAGACAATCGTGGTCAACACTGCAGCCCGTATTGAGAATAGCGCCACTGCCAACTCTCGCATCGGCATTCACAACCGCTCCAGCAAAAATCACCGATCCCTCACCAACCGTGGCATACCGGCTGACTGTTGAACCCGGATGGCGCAGCGTAACCAGTTTAGCGCCCGCCGCCTTTAGTTGGCCCAGTTTTGCTTGGCGGACCCGATTGTTGCCGATCGCCACCAGCACTCCGTCATATTCATGCACAGCGGCCATCAGCCTCTCGGTGTTGCCTACGACATTCCAGGCACCATTTCGCACCAAGCCAGGCCACGCGTCATCGAAGAACTCAATGATGTCCCATCCACAGCATTCGGCTGTATCCGCGACGACTTTGCCATGGCCGCTTGCACCTAATACCGCAAGGCGGCTCATGACTTGGAGCCCGTAAACTTCGATGCTGTAGCTTCGCCCTCGGCACTGATACCGTCACGTACCAGAACTTTTTTGATTGTCAGGAAAATGACCTTAATATCCAGCCAAAAAGACTGATTATCAACGTACCAGGTATCCAGCTTGAACTTTTCTTCCCATTCGATTGCATTGCGCCCGTTGACTTGCGCCCAACCACTCACGCCCGGGCGCACCTCATGACGACGGTACTGCTCTGCGTTGTAGAGAGGCAGATATTCCATAAGCAGCGGACGAGGGCCCACAAGACTCATATCGCCTTTAACCACATTCCACAACTCGGGCAATTCATCCAGGCTACTGGACCGCAGGAAACTCCCAAAGACTGTCATGCGTTGTGAGTCTGGTAAAGGCTCGCCGTTCGCATCATGAGCATCTCGCATCGTGCGGAACTTGATCATTTCGAATGGTTTGCCATGACGACCTGGACGTACCTGACGAAACAGAACGGGAGATCCCAGTTTCTTGCGGATGTTCCATGCAATTACTGCTATGACCGGGGAAAGCAGAATTAGTCCAAGCAAGGACGCAAATAAATCAAACCCACGCTTGATCATCTGGCAACACCCTCCAGCCAATCCACAAATCGATCGGCCAACTTGCGTCGGTCAAACTCTCTGACCGCCAATTCTCTACCGCGTGCGCCCTTGTCCAGCAGGTCGTTACGATCATCTGCCGCCTGTATCAAAGCATCTGCGAACAGCGCAGCATCGTCGGGAGGTACGACAAAACCGCAGTTTTCCTTGGCGATCATCTCAGCAAGCCAGCCAGGATAGTTATTTAAAACAGGTAACCCCGAAGCGATATAGTCGAAAAACTTGTTAGGCGACGTACCGTAGTAAAAGGCTGGTACGTTTGCCAATATTTGCAGGCCCAGATCTGCGCTGGCCATCAAACCTGACAACCGGGCCTTGTTCACCGGGTCGTGAAATATCACATTGTCCAAGTGTTCTTGCGCTGCGCGTTTTTGAAGCGCGGGTTTAAGCTTGCCCTGCCCGATCAAAACCAGCCGGATATCATCGCGCTTTCGCAGTTTCAGTTCTCGAGCTGCATCCAGTACCGCATCCAGGTTGTTGGCCACCCCGTGAGTGCCGGCAAAAACCGCAACCAGATGATTTTTATCCACGCCAGCCGGCAACCATGGCTCAGCATGCGTATTGAAAATATCAAGGTCACAACCGTTTGGAATCATTTCGATTCGATCATGTGCTACACCGCGGTGCGCAATACCTTTCACAATACCGGGTGACAAGCCAATGAGGCGGTGAGCCGAACGATAACTCGCCCACTCAAGGAAAGACATGGCAGCAAGGATCACTGGATTACGAATGACGCCCATCGCTTTCGGCAGCTCGGGCCAGAGATCCCGAACCTCGAATATAAAAGGCTTATTGCGAAACCACCGGGCGAATATCCCGGGGATACCAGCTGTCAACGGCGTAGTGGTCGCAAAAACCAGGTCGTAACGCTCGGTTAACGCAATACCGATACTGCGCACCGCAAACTTCAAAAAGCTCAGCGCTCGGACAAACAGGCCATCGCTGTTGGAGTACGCCAAGTCAAATTCAATGATCTCGATACCATCGACCATACCTTGGCGTTTTCCACCAACGAAAGGGCTTTCCAGCCCGGTTTGGCCACCACCATAGCTGCCACAGACCATTGTCACCTGGTGCCCCCTGGCAACCAGACGACAAGCCATCTCATAAGACCGAATACCGGTCGCTCCTTTCGGAGTCGAAAAATGCTGATGAAAATAAAGGACTTTCATGTCTACCAGTGATACTCCGTAGTCAAAACGCCCGCCGAAGTCACCTCAACCTCTAGCACCGGCACTTCAGTTTTTTGTAAGTAGTAACGAGACTCCCAACCCTGGACGAGCTCTCGACGAACGATAGGCATGCTGCCAATGACCGATATTCGATGCGAGCCGTTGGTCAGAACGTCGCCTTCAAGCCGCCAGTCCCCCGGCTGCAAGCGCCATCGTAGAACTGCACGATCCTTGAACCCGGTAAATTCATCTCTGACCTGCAAGCCGACATCCGTCAGACTGACGTGCCGCTCGTGACGGACTCCGCTACCATCGACATACGTGGCGCCACATGAGCTGGCGGCAACCTGGTCAACCAGGCTTTCGACCTCGCGCGTTCGCAGCCATTCCCCAAAAAGAAACCGGCTGAGCCTGGGCATCTGGTCTCGCCCATCAAATTGAAGCGTGTTGTGGCTGGCGGTTCCAGGAAAATAACTCAGCCACTGCGCTGAGGTGTTGTAGCTGAAAGTACCTGCGTCCCGGAGCAAGTTAATACCTGCACGCCATAGATCCACATGCAGGGCATCTGCCTGGCTGGGCCGAAATCGGAATCGCGGATAGCGCAATACGGCGTAGGTCTGCTCACGCCGTAACAATGCATAACCACCATGATCAAACAGTTGACTAGCTGGCCGTGCCGCTACAGCCGATGGACTCGGCAGCAGCAGCCAGCGCAGTGGCAGATCCCACTCACCTGCAGCTTCGTAGGCTCTCTTTCCGGCAAACAACGCCATGGACAACTGGACGGCAGGCCTGAAATCGCGATAGTCCGTATCCGTCAGTGGGAGCAGTCGGGCGCCATCATTTGCGCCAATGTTCGGAGCATCACCCGTATGCTCGTCGACTAACGAAAATAACCAATGCGCGGCTGCGCGAGCCCTGAGCTCGAAGGTGGCAGAAAACGCCGGGAGCGCCAGTTTTTTTCTCCAGACTTCAACCATGGAAAACGTGTCGAGCATCACTCGGTGATAATTGACGGAGTACTGACTGAAGCTGCCGTCTTGCTCAATCAACCGAGCGGCACGATTTTCAAGCCATCTGCGCCCCAAACGCTGCCAGCGTTCGCCCTCAGGGCGACCACTTAACGTCAACCAACTGCCGCCGACAAAAAGCGCAGCCGCCTCCGAAGTCCCGTGGTTATTATCCTGAGCCATCGCATAGCTCAGCGTCGGCTCAATACGCTGGAGATGCAGCAGAACCAGGTCCACGAGACCTGGTAATGGGCTGGCAAACTGTTCGAGAATGACCGAACTCATTGCCAAGTGCAGGACTCGAATGGACGCCTCCTGGCCGCACTTCCAGTTAGGACCGCAATAGGGAGGATTATTGACGCACCAATCCGCCAGCCAAGCGTTTAACTGTACAGTTCCCGCAGAGCCGCCAACACAGGACTTCTGGGCAAAGGTCAACGTCCAGTCAAAGCGCGACGCTTCCCAGATATTCTTTATATCACCGACAGCGGCATCAAAATCAGGAATCCGCCACCATTCCCGTCCAGGATCAGGCACTCGAACTCCATTCAGAGGATTCAAATGCCAATCAGGATGTGCGTCAGATATCGGGCATTCCCATGCCCCGAAATATCGGACCTGGGAATCCCATTGGGATGCACATGGTAACGAGGCGGCCTGTCTAGCACTTTCCGCAAAAAACGGCCCCAGGGGAACTTCAGCCCGAAGGCGTCGGACCGGGTTCAAGCCCGTCTTGACCCCAAGCCGGTAGCCCAATGCACGCGCCAGATTGCCAAAACCGAGAGCTAGCGCAGTTTTGGCCTTAACAAGAAGAAGGCTCATTGCTCGCGCAGAATCCGGGCAACTTCAATGCTCACGCGTGCCACTTCGAATATTTCATCAGAGGTGATCGGCGTGACAGTCCCATTTTCCACCGCGGCCAGGAAAGCCGCAGCACACTCGCTTTGCCCCTTGTTCTGCTTCCAGAGATTCAGCTTGCTGAAGCCCGGCCAACCGAAACCTTTCAACTTGCGGAAGTTATCCAATTGCAGGACACGTCCAGCAGCGAAGACTTCAACCCGCTCTTTTGGAAAGCTTGAAGCGCCATTGGCCAGATAGTGGATTGTGCCGAAAGAGCCATCCTCAAACCCGAGGGTAATTGCCGCTTTATCTTCAGTAATTGCTACAGCTGGCGTATCCCCCATTCTACGGGCCTGGATCGAAACAATTTTGCTACCTGCCAGAAAGCGCATCAGATCAATGAAATGACACGCTTCGCCAATAATACGGCCACCGCCGACTGAGGGGTCCTGGGTCCAGTGATTCGAGGGAATCGCTCCGGCATTCATCGTCATGATGAAAGACTTGGGTTCTTTGACAGCCGCAAGCAACGCCTTCATCTTTTGTACCTGAGGCGAAAAACGTCGATTGAACCCAACCATCAAATGTGGCTTGAGCCCTTTTTCAACGGCATTTCGATAGGCTTCTTCAACCGTTACCAGATCCTGGGCTTCAATTGCCAAAGGCTTTTCGACGAAGACATGTTTACCTGCCTCCAACGCCTGGCTGACAAAATGAGCATGGCTGTCGTGACGAGTGACAATTGCGACGGTGTTGATCGTACGCTCGCCAAGCATCGCATTGATATCAGTCGAGGCCTGTGCAAATCCTGCCTTGCTACCGTGAATGACACCATTGATACCGCCGGCAGTAACAATCGTATGGAACTGAGCACCTGCGGCCTTAAATGCCGGTATCAGCATTCTTGATGCATAGTTTCCTGCGCCAATGAAGCCAACAACAGGTTTGACGGGGTCGAAACTGGCCGCCGCACCGGGTGCCAGTACTACTTCCTTGATGTTTCGCTCGGTATCTTGGGAGGTGTATTGAAGAATGATGCCCAGCGCCGAATTATCCGTCGTAAGCGTCTGATAGGCATCCGCTGCTTCTTCGAATGCAACCCGATGGGAGATCAGCGAGTTGACCTCCAATTGGCCGCTGGCGAGCATATCCAGGACGGCTTCGAAGTTGCGCTGTTCAGTCCAACGGACAAAACCTATCGGGAAGTCGTTGCCTTGATCTTCGTAACTTGGATCATAGCGCCCGGGCCCGTAAGAACATGAAACCTGAAATGTCAGTTCCTTTTCATAGAAGTCAGCTCGACTCAACTCAAGCCCGGTTACCCCGACCAGAACAATACGTCCCCGTTTGCGACACATATGTGCCGCTTGGGTGACAGGATCGGAAGACTTGGTAGATGCCGTGATAATGACGCCATCCACTCCTCTTCCGCGGCTGAACGTCATCCCCGCAGAAACGACATCCTCTCCCTTGCCGGGATTGCATGTTTCGGCACCATAACTGCGAGCCAAAGCCAGCTTTTGTTCATCGAAGTCAATGGCAAGTACTCGACAGCCTTGAGCCCGCAGCAGTTGAACCGTCATCAATCCGATCAGACCAACGCCGGTGACTACGAAGGTTTCCCCCAGTGTCGGTTGAGCGAGCCGGATACCCTGCAAGCCAATACTGGCCAACACCGTAAACGAGGCGGCTTCATCGCTCACCGAGTCCGGAATCAAGGCACACAGATTCTTGGGAACAACAACGATATCGGCATGAGGACCATTGGAAACAACACGGTCGCCGGGCTTGAAGCCGGTCACATCCTTCCCGACGGCACCCACGACACCTACATTGCAATATCCAAGGGGCAACGGTTGTGCAAGCTTCGAGCGAACGGCTTCGACGGTTGTCGCCAAGCCATCAGTCTGAACCTTTTGCAGAACCATACGAACCTTGTCAGGTTGCTGGCGAGCTTTTTCCAACCAGTTGGCCCGCCCAAACCCTACCAGCATGCGTTCCGTGCCGGCAGAAATCAGCGTATTGGTTGTATTGATCTTTAGCGCGCCACTGCGAACAGCGGGAGCCGGCGCGTTAACCAATGACGTCTCACCGCTAGCCATGTTCTGAACAACCTGCTTCATGCATTCACACCAATAAAGTTAAAAATTCACTCATCACTGAGAAACTTGTATAGAGCTGTCTATCCTACCATCGGATATGGTCGGGGCGTCGGCGCCCACTCAACCGTCGAGGGCGAAATTGCCGTCCAGGTACTGCTTGCACCAGAGTTCCATGCAAACGATGCCGAACAACGTATAGGCAGCGTCTATTCGACCAGAACGATCTGCATCGATCAGATGCGCCACTGCCTTAGGGTCGAAAATCCCCCTCTTAAGCAGGGATGCAGGAGAAAGCACCTCATCGACCAAAGGCTTCAAACGTCCTTGCAACCAGTTGCGAAGCGGCACACCGAAGCCGGTCTTGGGTCGGTAGATAACATCGTGAGGCAGATAGGGTTCCATGGCTTTCTTGAAAATCCATTTCCCCTCCCGACCTTTTTGTTTGATATCCGAAGGCAATGAACCTGCCAGGCGTACCAAATCAAGATCCAGCAGCGGTACACGCACTTCAACGCCCGTCGCCATACCCATTTTATCGGTGTAATTGAGATTGTGATCGGTGAGAAAATGCTTGCACTCCAGGGTAAGCATTTTATCCATGGGCGTAGCATCCGAAGGTAGCCGCGAGAGTGTTTCTCGCATGGGGGCAAACAGATCATCTGCTGCCAACTCACGTCGCAAGTCCGGGGCTAACAAACTATAAGCCTGATCAGGCTCAAGCCAAAGGAAATAACTGATCAAGCGATCATTTGCCGGCAAGTCCGCGTATCGAAAAGCCTTCCCGAGACGGCGAGACAGCGGAGAGGATGCCGGAAGCAAACTTGAACTACGGGCCAGTACCGAGCGCAGCGGGCGAGGCATCCCTCCCCACCAACGCTCTTGCGCCAAAGCGAAATGACGGCGATAGCCGGTAAAAATGTCATCCCCCCCAGCACCGGACAACAGAACCTTAATGCCGTTCTGGCTTGCCAGCTCGGAAATGAACAACGCATTCAATGCAGCTGGATCCGGCGTAGGCTCATCAAGCAGATAAACCATTTCTGGTAGACGATCCATCATCTCATCACCGACGCCTACAACATGTAGGTCGACGTCCAGATGCTTGGCAACGCGCTGTGCGTACGGAAGGTCATCCGCGAAGCCTTCGTTTGCAGTGGATCCATTGTCGACACGAATACTGAAGCACTGCAACCGCCCTTTATCGCGTATTTCCTGTGCGGCGAACGCAACTATGGCGCTGGAATCCAACCCGCCTGACAAGAATGAACCCAACGGTACATCAGACACCAACTGACGCTGGACGGCAGTCCTGACTGCATCGGCGACATCGACAGCGACATCGGCAACCGTTTTTTTCAGAGGTTTCTCTGAAATAGGCAGTTCATAATAGAACCAGCTCTTCTCGATATGCCCATTACGGACACATAAGGCTTGGCCAGGTAAAACTTTTTTGATATCCCGCACAATCGTGCGATCGCCTGGCGACCAAAGAAAACCAAGGTGCGCGAGCACGGCTTGCGGGTCAATTTCAGTTTTACTGAAGCCTCCTCTGATCAAGCCTTTCATTTCACTTGAAAATGCAAAGCAACCATTATTGGAATGGATATAAAGCGGTTTGACACCGAGCTGATCCCGGGCCACCCAAAGTGTTTGAGTATCACGTTCCCAGAATACGACCGCGAAAATCCCGTTTAACCGATTCAAACACTCGATTCCGTAGCGACAGAAGAGCGCGAGCAATACTTCGGAATCTGACTGGCTGGAAAAATGATCTCCCGCAGCTTCGAGATGAGCTCTTAACTCACGAAAGTTATAGATTTCACCATTAAACACCATCACCACTCGCCCATCGGCAGAGACCATCGGTTGATGCCCGGCTGAAGTCGTATCAAGAATGGAAAGGCGCACCTGACCCAGCCATACACCAACGTCGGTATCAGACCAAACACCTTGATCATCTGGCCCGCGACGTCGAATAAACGAAAGCGCTGAAGAGAAATCAATAGACTCTCGCGTTCCGTTATGGATGTAGCCCAAAATTCCACACATATCAATTTCTCTAAATTGGGTTGTTAACAGGCTCGTCGCGCTTTGAGCTCAAGAACAAAAAAGGTATTAATATAGACGCTATGAGAAGAGCGACCGAAGCCAATTCGCCTCGAAAAAGGTGAAGCAGGGAAGCCACCGCCAATGCATATAGACCTAGCGCTCGATCACTTTGAGGGTTATAGATAACCGCGCCATAAAGCCGTCCTCCTATAAGCCCAAGGAAAAAACCGCCAAACAGTACACCTAAGGTACCAAAATTCATGTAAAGCTCACCAAAAATACCCGGTGGCATTGTCGTGCCCTGCAAAAGCCATTTATCTGGCCAAAAGGCTTCTGTAAATACACCCGCGGCAGTGAGCGGCTTATCGGGAAAAAGACCCGAAGGGATCAAAATCAACACGAGCATCAACAGAGTTGTTCCGTTTTGCCATTCAAGCCTTTCAGGCATCGCATCTACCAGCACAGTCATTGTTTGCAACTGCATTAGGTTGCCTGTGAACTGAGTCGCCAAAAAGTGAATGAAGGATAGAAAAACACCTTGCTCTTCGTTAATAAAAAAGAACTTGCCAGCCACAAGAAATTCTTGCTTAAAAAGATGATACGCCATTAAAGAGACAAACATCACTCCGCCAAGCACAGCCCCTTTTATGAGGTTGACACGTTTAACACGATAATGCCTAACGACAATCATCGCCAATACAATAATGAAAATTGTCGACTTCTGACCTTGAAGCGCGCAAATAAACAAACCACTAAAAAAATATAACCAAAAACAAAAGCGTTCGGACAGCGTTCTTTTTTTACTGCCCGTCAGGCGTATAAACCAGGCAAGCGAGACAGACAGAAACAGATTCTGAAGAAGAAACAGGCCGTTCAACCCTGCAAATGCTCTTATTCTATCGCTCGCGCCATAAAGCAGCCCCCATACCCCTCCGAGGATTATAAGAATGGCTGCAAAGGCCAGCAGTGCCATTAACGTAAATATTGTAGACCTTTGAGAGAAGATTCTGGAGCTCACTATGTAGCGAACCCTAACGGGAAAATTCAAGTGAGTCTTTCGCCCTAACCAACAGCCCATTAAAACAAAAACCAAAGCCAGAACATATAACAAAACAGCATAATCTATAGAACTACTTTTATCCGAATAGTTGAAATTCCAATACAGACTAAACCCATCGAACCCCATAATGAATGGATACAGCGGAACGATCACGCCGGCAAACCAGATCACCATAAAGAAAAAACCAAAACCAAAACAATCAAATACTCTCTTTCCAATAGGCGTTCGTAAACGCCCTTGCTCCGAATATTTATCTTCCAAGGCATTATCCTCTAGAGTCATAAATCAGCGAGACGGAGTCTCACCGCAACCAAAAGCAGCATAGAGGACAAAACAACACCCGTTGCATACCCCAAAACACCCGCCCACGCCCCAAAAGGCATAATGCTCAAGTATAAAATCAAAGCAACGCTCAGCCCTTCGACTATATTGACTTTCAAACTCAAACTAAATACACGCAATGCAAGCAACATAGTACCACTCACAAGAGCAATAGCTTTCAACGGCAGCGTTAATGCCAGCACAAACATATAGATAGCTGCCTGTTTGTAAACACCTCCCACAAGCAAAAACCATACAAGGGAAATCACTATCAACAACAACGCAACCGAAGAGGATATCTTCAACATACTTCTGAAGAACGCATGATGCCTTTCACGCAGCATCTCTTTATCGTTGACTACTTCCACCAAATCTGGGATAGCCCTTTGCGCGATGATTGTCAGTGGAAGCAAACCAAGACTAAGACTCAACAAAGCTATACCAAAAAAACCGATCTCATCAATTTTCACATGATAAGCAGTCAACATAAGTACGGGCAAACTATCGACCATCAAACGCACAAATAGACTTGCATTGACAGTCACCCCGGACTTCGCGGTCATCATCAACTCACGCCTGTTTACCAAGCGAAAATCCAGCGCGCTAAAAATATACGACCGCAGCTTCCACCACACAGCAACAAGACAGAGCAACTCTCCAATATAACGAGCCGTCATCCAGCCTTCGATACCAAAAAACTTGGTCAACACAACATGCAGAACAATGCTGACACCCGTAACCAACATCAGTGCGAAGTAAATCTCACGTATCACCTTCGCACCCTGCGCAAACCCCGTAGTTACACGGAGCAAGTTAGTTAACAGCACTAAGCCACAGGTGGTAAACACGTAGGAGCTCATTACAGAGTTCCACACGAACTTATTTGCAACATATATACAGGCAATGACACCGATTGATGCTATAACTACTAGCAGAAAAACCTGTCGAAGCACTTCATTTTTATCAGTAGTGCCATTACTTGCCGCGGTATCACGAATGGCGATACTCTGCATACCCAAGCTACCTGCAAGGATAACAAGAGCAATAATTGTTTCCAGCGAGCGCACCATGCCAACAACTGATGGGTCAACCCAAGGCGTGATTAAAAACTGACTTATTATTACCCCACCTTGAATGCAGGCGGTGATAACAACAAGCTGTAATAGCCTCGAGTTTTCAAACATGCCGATCAGACGACTCAACACGCGGTACCACCATCGACTTTTATGTGTACTCTCACTGGAACTCTCCTTATTTCGCCAGCGACAAGGAATCCAGAACACTTTTCAGCGCCGAACGACGAGCTGCGATGGAATAGTTCGAGGAAATCCATTGGTGTCTGGCTTTGGCGTCTTCAGCACAAACCGGCGTTGCGACAACAGCCTCCATGGCGGATGCAATTTCCTCTGGGCTGTCTGGCTGGACCCAGTAAGCGAAGTCACCCGCAACTTCTGGCACCGCCCCCCGTGGAGAAGTTATAACTCGCGCCCCACACGCCAGTGCTTCACCGATTGCATGCCCGAAACCTTCGTAAAGCGTTGGCTGAACATAGGCCAGGCAATTTCGATAATGGTGCAGTTTCTCTTCATCAGAAATCATTCCGACAAACTCTACCTTCTCTTCTATGCCCAAGCGCTGTGTCAGGGCCTTTAGCTCCTGCAGATAATCACCATGCTTACCAGCAACAACCAGTCGAAGATGGCTGGCACTAGCCGAAACCCGCGCGAACGCCTCTATCGTCGGAATGAGCCCTTTGCGAATGGCATTGGTACGGCTCGTCCAAGTTACCGTGAAAAAATAATCCGACTCAACAGTTGGAGCCTCGCCAGGAGAATAGTAATCGGTGTCAATCGCTAGCGTTGCGTACACTGGATTTCTGACACGCAGGTTAGCGGTAACCTCTTCACACTCTGATCTTGAGATAAACAGGTTTCGATCAGCTAACAACAAAGAGGTACGCAGTACCGCCTTCTGCCACAAAGGCCGATCTAGGTAACAGAGACCCGGAATTTCCTTCCGGCAGGTAGAATAATCAAAAGCTCCAGTCACTATCACCGGCCGACGGCGTAGCTTCCCGGCGAGCAATGGAAGCGGCGAGTGCCCCCACCACCAACAAAAATAAAGATCCGCCTTCCAGTCTAATGTGCCTGGCGTCCCGGACAAAACAACTTCATGCCCAAGCTCCTTGAGAATTCGGATATCCACCCGATAAAACTCGACTTTGTCAAACATCTCGCGCCAATTAGCATGAGCAGACATATTAGCAAAAAAACATATGCGCACTAGAGCACCGACCTGTTACCAGCCACGATATTAAACAAATGCCTTCTGCTGATACATTGATAGCAATGTATCGTGCAAGCTAGGCACATCAATTTTACCTACCGTATCAAAGAGTTTGGCTGGACTGCCGTAAAGTTCTTTAACTTCATCCTCTCTGACAAAGGCAGGATCAACTACAACCGCTGGCCGATAACCTGCGATCTGCTCCATCTCATCAATCACGCTTAACAAGGAAATGCTACGACCCGAGCATATATTTATAAACTCGCTGCGCTGATTAGTCGTCAACAATCTTGTATATGCCTCAACCACGAAACCCACATCAGATAGATCGCGAGAAACATCCAGGTTACCTAATCTGAGCTCTTTTTCCCCTCGAGCAAACGCGCCCACGATCTTGGAGAAAACGAACGACTCCGATTGGCCGGGGCCAGTGTAGTTGAAAGGCCGCACTACCAGTATGGGCATACGAGAAAACCACTTGCGAACAAGCGCCTCCATCGTTAATTTGCTCAACGCATAGTGATTAACAGGCTGCGGCTCACTGCTTTCAGAAACAGGCGACGAGATTGCATTTCCGTAAATATTTGCACTGCTCGCAATTATAATTTTTTCTACAACTATCTCCGCCTCCTTAATCGCATTAAGAAGGCTTTCCGTACCCAATACATTGACGCGATAGTATGATAAGGCATCGCTGCCAGTAACATGGGCCAACGCGGCTAAATGAATAATATGAGTAGGTTGAACCTGCTTCATCCAATCACTTAGTCGCTTCGTATCATTAAGATCCGCGTCTAGGTGATCAAACTCACAGGCGAGCCGCACTCCTCCCAGGCCAGCAACGCGCCAGCCGGCCTTGGTGAGATTTTCCGCCAAGTGCTTTCCAGTGAAACCCGAAAGCCCCGTAATCAGCACCGTCCGCTCTTTACTTTGAAGTGCCATTGCGAACCCTTCTTAGATCAGCGTCAACCATCAACTGGCACAGTTGCTCTAGTGTGGTTTCTGGTTTCCAACCCAATCGCTCTTTTGCAAATGACGCATCGCCAATCAACAATTCTACTTCTGCAGGTCGATAGAAGCGCGGGTTGACTTTTACCCTAGTGATACCGGTTCGACGGTCAACACCAAACTCGTTCTCAGCGCTTCCAGACCACTCGATATCAACACCCACAGCTTTAAAACTCATCGAAACAAAATCACGAACGGTTTCAGTGCGATTGGTAGCGAGTACAAAAGTTTCCGGCGTGTCGACTTGCAACATTCGATGCATGCCATCTACATACTCTTTAGCGAACCCCCAATCCCGCTTGGCATCCATATTTCCAAGTTCCAGGACTTGCTGCTTGCCAATTTCGATACTGGCAACAGCATCAGTAATCTTGCGAGTAACAAACTCTTTCCCCCGCAGAGGAGACTCGTGATTGAATAGAATGCCGCTGGTAGCAAAGATATCGTACGACTCACGATAGTTAATCGTTGTCCAATGCGCAAACAGCTTCGCAACACCGTAAGGACTACGCGGATAGAAGGGTGTACTCTCAGATTGAGGAACCGCCTGGACCAATCCAAACATCTCGGATGTCGAAGCTTGATAGAAGCGAATCTTGGGATTTACTATACGGATTGCTTCGAGCAAATTGAGCGCACCGACACCAGTAATCTGTGCCGTTGTGATTGGCTGATCGAACGAAACACCTACAAAACTTTGAGCCGCGAGATTATAAACCTCGTCCGGTGCGCAATTCTGAATTAAACGAATAGCCCCGGACAGATCAGTCAAATCAAATTCTACGAGGTGGAGATCGTCATGCTCAAGAACTCCCAGCTCCTCTAACCGCCAGAAACTTACAGAACTTGTCCGGCGATAAGCGCCGTAGACTTTATAACCCTTGGACAACAGTAGTTCGACAAGGTACGCCCCGTCTTGACCTGTAACACCCGTAACCAGCGCGTGCTTCTGCATCGATACAACTCCTAAAAATTTAAACCCTAAACACGTCCATAAGTATCGTCAAATCGAACGATATCATCTTCGCCCAAATACGTTCCTGACTGCACTTCTATGATCTCAAGAGGAATAGTGCCGGGATTGGAAAGGCGATGAACATGGCCAATAGGGATATAAGTACTCTGATTTTCATTCAACTGAAAAACACGATCTTCACAGGTCACCTCTGCGGTGCCAGACACAACAATCCAATGCTCCGCCCGATGGTAATGCTTCTGCAAACTTAGCGTTGCTTTCGGCTTCACCAATATACGCTTCACCTGAAAGCGCGAGCCGGAATCTATGCTGTCGTACCAGCCCCAGGGTCGATGAACGCGGCGATGGAGCTTTGACTCTGGCCTGACCTTGACATTCAACGCTTCGACAATGGCCTTCACGCCCTGACTGCGGTCTTTATCCGCGACTAACACAGCATCAGGCGTTTCGACGATAACGATATTTTCAAGCCCCACGGCCGTTACTAAACGGTGAGAGGCGTAAACCAATGTATTAGAACTGGAATCTAATATTACATCCCCATGGGTAGCGTTCTGTTTTTCGTCCTTCTCACTCGAACGCCAAACAGCATCCCATGCCCCCAGGTCGGACCAACCGGCGTCCATCGTCAGCATTTTCAACGTCAGGCCGGCTGACGGCGTTTTCGCACAATGCTCGATCACAGCATAGTCAATCGACTCTGGCGGTATCAGGGAAAACGCGTCCAGTTGTGGTCGTATAAACCCGTTATCCTGGGCCCGGCCCTTCCAGGCGGCTTCAGTGGCATCGAAGATGTCTCTTCTGAACGCGCTCAGTGCTTTCAACCAGATTGACGCACGCAGCACGAAAATACCGCTATTCCAGAAATAGCTTCCATCTTCCAAGTATTTTTCTGCAGTTGACCGCCCAGGCTTTTCAACAAACGAATCCACCCTCTTGACGGCAGAGGGGTCTGCAGAATGGATATAACCATAACCCGTTTCAGGGCGATCAGGCTTGATGCCCAAGATTACAATGCTGCCGTCTTTTGCAACGTCTACAGCTTTACTGACCGTATCAGTAAAGGCTTGAATATCAAGAATCATTTGGTCGGCCGGGACCACAACCAGGACGGGGTCAACCTCCATCCCAACTTCATCGCGTGCATAGAGCGCCGCCAACGTAAGCGCAGGGGCTGTATTGCGTCCTACCGGCTCAAGAATGACAACAGCTTTAGAAACATTCATTTCCCGGATCTGATCTAGGCAAAGGAAGCGGTGCTCATCATTCGCAACGATGCAAGGCTGCAGCACCTCGACACCTTGCCCACCTACCTTCAAAACTCGATCAACAGCCTGCTGAAACAAAGTTTCCCGACCTGAAATAGCCAAAAACTGCTTTGGGTAGAGAGTTCGACTAAGAGGCCAAAGTCGGGTTCCCGCCCCCCCTGACATAATAACGGGTAGTATCTTCATACCAGCCAAATTCCACGTGTATCAACAATCTGGCGGCCTTGAAGAGCCGATGCGGGAATAGATTTAAATGGTTTGTGATCTACTAGTAACAATAGAACATCAGCACGAGAAATCGCTTCTTCTGCTGTGCAGAGTTCAGCATTTTTGAGCGAGCCAGGTAAAGAAAGAATATTAGGCTCCACGACTAAAATTTTCCCCGCGTGACGACTTGAAATATTGCGAGTAATTTCCAGAGCCGGGCTTTCGCGCAGATCATCAATATCGGGCTTGAATGCGAGACCGAAGCAAGCAATGACGACGTCTTTCTCAGACTTCTCTGAATGAAGCGAAAGATGATCAGCCACCGCAGCGTCGACCTTGTTCATAACCCACTGAGGTTTCGAATCATTAACCTCCCGCGCAGTCTTGATCAACCTGGCCTGGCCTTCTGCCTGACTTACAATGAACCAAGGATCAACAGCGATACAGTGCCCACCGACACCAGGCCCCGGCTGCAAGATATTGACACGAGGATGTCGATTGGCAAGCTTTATAAGCTCCCATACATCAACATCAAACTTATCGCATATCATAGACAATTCATTGGCAAACGCGATATTAACGTCGCGAAAGCTATTCTCAGTCAACTTGCACATCTCTGCAGTTCGAGCGTTTGTTATGATACATTCGCCCTCCACGAACAACTTATACAATCGTGCTGCGGCATCAGAGCACTTGGGAGTCATCCCACCAATGACACGATCATTTTGTACCAACTCACGTAACACATGACCAGGAAGCACCCGCTCCGGACAGTGCGCGATACGAATATCGGATGCTTCGCCATGAGTTTGAGGAAACGTCAAGTCGGGACGAGCTTCCGCCAACCATAAAGCCATCTTTTCAGTTGCACCGACAGGCGAAGTGGACTCGAGAATGACCAAGTCCCCGCTTTTAAGAACAGGTGCAATAGACTTACTTGCGGATTCAATATAGGAAAGATCCGGAGCGTGATCATCCTTGAAAGGAGTAGGCACAGCTATTAAAAAAGCATCGGCCGGCTCAGGGCTAGTACTAGCGCGGAGATAACCTTCAGTCACGGCGGCATGTACAACTATATCTAAATCAGGTTCAACAATATGGATTTTTCCGTCATTAATAGTATCGACAGCCTTCTGATTAACATCAACACCAACAACTTTCACCTTACGCGCAGCAAAAACGGCGGCGGTTGGCAGACCAATATAACCCAAACCGATGACAGAAACTGTGGAAAAACCCATATTTAAACCTTAATATCAAAATTGGCAAGAGCCGTGATAATACGCGCGCAAGCGTTACCATCACCATAAGGATTATGAGCAAAACTCATTTCCTGATAGGCGTTTTTATTCAAGAGAAGTTCACGCAGATGATGAGTTATTTCCTCTCTATTGGTCCCAACCAACCTGACTGTGCCCGCTTCAACTGCCTCGGGTCGCTCAGTCGTATCGCGCATGACCAAGACAGGCTTACCCAAGGATGGCGCTTCCTCTTGCACGCCACCAGAATCCGTCAAAATCAAGTACGAACGATTCATAAGATAGACGAACGGAAGGTAATCTAACGGCTCTATAAGGTGAACATTATCGATACCGGCCAATAAACGATTGACAGGCTCACGAACGTTTGGATTCAGATGAACAGGATATACGATTTCAACATCATCAAATTCATGCGCAATCGAAGCAAGCGAACTGCATATTCTTTCGAACCCATCACCAAAACTTTCACGGCGATGGCCAGTAACAAGAATAATGCGGCGCTGGTCGCGCAAAAATGAAAATTGCTCTGAAAATTTCTGTTTAAGCTGATCATCAGATTCCAGCTTCTGCACGACCTCAAGTAGTGCATCAATAACGGTATTGCCTGTCACGTACACGGAACTAGATGCTATCCCTTCACGGATGAGATTCTGCTGCGATCTTTCGGTCGGAGCAAAATGGAGACATGCCAGGGCTCCCGTCAGCTTTCGGTTGGCTTCTTCTGGCCAAGGAGAATAAAGATTACCTGTCCGCAGACCGGCCTCAATATGACCCACAGGAATCTGCTTATAGTAAGCTGCCAAAGTAGTTGCAAATGTGGTTGCAGTATCACCATGCACCAGTACAATATCAGGCTTATAATTATGAAATACTTCCTTCATCCCTTGAAGAATGCAAGTCGTCACATCAGTAAGATCCTGACCACTCTTCATAATAGCGAGATCAAAATCAGGTTCGAGTTTAAACAACTCTAACACTTGATCCAGCATTTCACGGTGCTGCCCCGTGACGCAGATCTTAGCGTCAAAACGCTCATCTGCGCGCAACGCCAGAGCTAAGGGAGCCATTTTTATAGCTTCCGGTCGCGTACCGAAAACACTCAAAATCTTTAAAGTCATTACCGATGATTCCATATCATAATTTAGTCAGAGAATAAGCTCGAAACTGGCGATCTGAGCATGTTCCTGCCAAACCTACCGGTTATACTGTTCAGGCCATGGCCGCTTCTGCTCGGCAGCATAACATTAACAAGCGTACTGACGACATAACGTCTCTCTTCGAGCAAGCCCATTTCGCACGCCCTCGCAATTCCAGCCATCGGAAACTGGCCGCCGCCTTACCCTCAAAGCTCAGACAAACCCGCGCTCAACCAGTTATATCGATCGCCGCAAGGGCTTTCTGTGAGCAACCAAGCCTCTGACCCACACCATAACGACCTCGGTTACCCCCATGAGATCATTCGCCTATTAGCGATAGTGCCCTCCAGCCAGGCCCAAACCCACGTAGAGAACACACACATTACCCCGAGCCCCAACCAACGCCTCTCAGTCCGACGTGATCAGCTAGCCAGCGCTCCCTAACACATAAAAAAGTGAGGCCAAACGCCTCACGAATAGCGGATCATTTCGCCAGCAAACTATTACCGCTCCGTGAACGCCGACCGGATAAATCCCCTTCTGCACGAGGGTCAGAACTAGCAATAGAGATAGAATCAACCTTTCCGTTATGCGCGATAATTTTGCCTCCCTGTATTGCCTGCCTGGCGAGCGCAATACATATCGCAAGCACCCCGCCCAGGAGCAAGCCAAGCAGAAGCACCAGCGGCCGATTCGGGCTCGCTGGCGCCAACGGCTCAAGTGCCTGCTGATCGACACTCACCAACTTCAGCTTGGTCATGTCAATATTTAGACTGCTTAGTCGAGACATCTCAGCTCGCAGCGGCTGAACCCCAGCAAGAAAAATTTCTTCATTTTTCCGAGCTTTCAGCACCTCAACTTCTCGATTGGATGCCAATAGCTGAATTTCTTTGGCAATCTGAGCGATACGCGGCTCAGTAAATTCATCCGACACCCGACTTCTTAACTGAGCGAGCTCTGCCTTTAGCGCATCCACCCCCATAAAATATAGAGGCGTTTGCTGGTTATTGATCTCTGTTCGCATTACGCTACCGGCTACAGCACTCCCCGACTCACCCAATGAAGAGGGTGTAGTAGGTTTTTGGATGCCTAAGGATTTGGCTATACCAATTGCCTCATTCAACTGAGCGATTCGATCATTACGAAGCGTTTTCAACTGGGCACGAAGCGCCCTTAACTCATCCTGAAGCTGCGCAAGTCTCAATGAGTCAGCCTCCTGCAACGAGGCTATTTTGGCAGTTTTTTCAATATCATAACCCGAGCGAGCGGCTTCAAGCTTACCCTTCAACTCGCTAAGACGGTTATTGACAATTACCTCCAAGTCGGCAGCAACTTTTTTACGCTCACTGGCGATGGCATAATCGACAAAACCATTAAGAATAGCGACCCCATCAACGCCTTTAGGATAGGTCATTTCAAGTTTTACATAAGCGCTCAGCAAATTCTTCTTTTCAGGCTCGGGAAGAATCAACCGAATAGAGTTTCGGTTGAAATCTTCAAAACTTTGCTCAAGCGTTTGACCCGGACGCACAAATTTTTCGAACAACTTGGGGTTGGCCCTAAAGAAAGCCAATCGAGCATCGTAAGAATCCAGCGCTGCGCCGACCCGGAGTAGAGCTTCGGAGGGTGGCAACTGATAAATCTCAGAGCGATTGAGCGCATCCAACTCATTGATGGCAGCCGGCCGCAGCACAGAACTGACTTTATATTCAGGAGTCGCGAGGAAAGCATAAGAAGCTGCTATTAGCACACAGCTTAAGGTCACCAGAGCCAGCAGCTTTTTTTGCTGCCAAACAGATTGAAACATCGCGACAAGGTCGATCCCGTCGGATATAGGTGCTGGGGGAATACGGAGGCTACTACTCACAACAAAAACCTGCCTTCAAAGAGAAACTGCGGGCTCGTTATGCAGACAAAATTGCGTTTTTTATTCTAATTGGGTGACCGCCAAAACCCAGCGTCTCTGCCAAATTTTGAGCGCACAAAATGCCTGTTATCGAGAACAGATTCCATTCTGCCATCTCTTCGACATATTACAAGTCTTGACATGTATGTAGGGCGATTCTGAATTTCACAAGAGAACTGTCGCAACCAACGGGGGATAGGTCGCTACGCAGCTCAAAGCGCTCGACATGATAAGGTTTCTGACAAACGGTCACCAACACCGCTGATCCCCATCACAACTGCCAACCAAGACTTAAACCTTAAGCCACCGCCTTACCCCGACGCCTACGCACAACCACCCCCAACACCGGCCCAATCAACATCCCCAAAATCAAAGCCACCACCACAAACACCGCCACCGGCATCTGCGCAGTACTCCACCCCAGGAACGACAGCGCCACACCCTGCTGGTTCTCCAGCACAAACGCCAGAACCACCAAAGCCGCAAGCACTGCAATCAATACCGCAACAACGCGCTTAACCCCACGCATACCCTTCTCCTTCCCCAAAAACACTCAGACGCCTTCTTCCTCTTCTTCGTTCACCCGATCGCGCAATTCCTTGCCCGGTTTGAAGTGGGGAACGAATTTGCCGTCAAGGCTGACGGATTGGCCGGTTTTTGGGTTGCGGCCTACGCGCGGTGCGCGGTAGTGCAGGGAGAAGCTGCCGAAGCCGCGGATTTCGATGCGATCTCCGGTGGCCAGGCATTGGGACATTTGCTCAAGCATGGTCTTGATAGCCAGCTCCACATCCTTGGATGAGAGCAGCCCTTGATGGGTGACAATTCGTTCGATCAACTCCGACTTCGTCATATTTTTCCCTTCTTTTTCAAGCAGCTAGGAAAAGCGCTCCGAAGGTTTTAGCATGAGTTGATGAATTTGAACAGCCCATGTGTCAACTTATGTGGGGCTGAATAAACACGCTCAGCGAGCGGTCAACCCCTTACTTACAGATCACCAACATGGTCCGCGTCACCGCGCCAGCAGGGTTCCAGCCGAACAGGTAGTCGCCCTCTTCGTCCTCCGCATCACTGGAGCGGGTAATGACCTTATAGCCCTGCATCTTGCACTCACGGGCGGCGCGTTTTTCGCATTTTTCCCACTTGTTACCCAGGCCAGAGCAGTCGATCTCGATGCCGCTGACGCCACGCTTGGCGTGGGTCTTGGCACTGGTAGAGGAGCAGCCTGCAAGCGCCAGCAAAGCGAATACTACGATAATTCTGTTCATTCAAACCCTTATTGAGTCAGCAACGCGAAATAGCCGTTTTTAAAACTATAGTCAGTTCTGACATTGGGCTGAACACCTTCGTTCGGTGCAGTTGCTTCATCAAATTTCAGGCACAAAAAAGGGCGACCGAGGTCGCCCTTTTTCTACAGCTTTACAGAACTTAGTTCTGCTTAGCCATTGCCTGGCGCAGCAGTGCCGCCATGGTGGTGTCAGCAGCAGCTTCCGGAGCAGCTTCTTTCAGGCTCTGGATAGCTTCTTTCTCTTCCACTTCGTCTTTCGACTTGATGGAGAGCTGAATCACGCGGCTCTTGCGGTCAACGCTGATGATCTTGGCTTCTACTTCCTGGCCTTCTTTCAGAACGTTGCGCGCGTCTTCAACGCGGTCACGGCTGATTTCGGAGGCTTTCAGAGTCGCTTCGATATCGTCGGCCAGAACGATGATGGCGCCTTTGGCGTCAACTTCTTTCACAGTGCCTTTAACGATGGCGCCTTTGTCGTTCTCTTGAACGTACTCGGAGAACGGATCGCTTTCCAGTTGCTTGATACCCAGGGAAATGCGCTCGCGCTCTGGGTCAACCGACAGGATAACGGTGTCCAGCTCGTCGCCCTTCTTGAAACGACGAACAGCTTCTTCGCCAACTTCGTTCCAGGAGATGTCGGACAGGTGAACCAGGCCGTCGATGCCGCCGTCCAGACCAATGAAGATACCGAAATCGGTGATCGACTTGATGGTGCCGGAGATTTTATCGCCCTTGTTGAACTGGCCAGAGAAATCTTCCCATGGGTTAGATTTGCACTGCTTGATGCCCAGGGAGATACGACGACGCTCTTCGTCGATGTCCAGAACCATAACTTCCACTTCGTCGCCGACTTGTACGACTTTCGAAGGGTGGATGTTCTTGTTGGTCCAGTCCATTTCGGAAACGTGTACCAGGCCTTCCACGCCTTCTTCCAGCTCTGCGAAGCAGCCGTAGTCGGTCAGGTTGGTGACACGCGCGGTTACGCGAGTGCTTTCTGGGTAACGAGCCTTGATAGCAACCCATGGATCTTCGCCCAGCTGCTTCAAGCCCAGGGAAACGCGGTTACGCTCACGATCGTACTTCAGAACCTTGACATCGATCTCGTCGCCAACGTTGACGATTTCGGAAGGATGCTTGATACGCTTCCAAGCCATGTCGGTAATGTGCAGCAGGCCATCGACGCCACCCAGATCGACGAATGCGCCGTAATCGGTGAGGTTCTTGACGATACCTTTGACTTGTTGGCCTTCCTGCAGGGATTCCAGCAGAGCTTCACGCTCGGCGGAGTTCTCTGCTTCCAGCACGCTGCGACGGGAAACGACAACGTTGTTGCGCTTCTGGTCGAGCTTGATGACTTTGAATTCGAGTTCTTTGCCTTCCAGGTGCGTGGTGTCGCGCACTGGACGAACGTCGACCAAAGAACCTGGCAGGAACGCACGGATGCCGTTAACGTCGACAGTGAAGCCGCCTTTAACCTTACCGTTGATAACGCCCTTGACCACTTCTTCAGCTGCGAAGGCTGCTTCGAGAACAATCCAGCATTCAGCGCGCTTGGCTTTTTCACGGGACAGCTTGGTTTCACCGAAACCGTCTTCAACCGAGTCCAGAGCAACGTGAACTTCGTCACCGACATTGATAGTCAGGTCACCAGCATCGTTGTAGAACTGTTCCAGCGGGATCAGAGCTTCAGACTTCAGACCAGCGTGAACGGTTACCCAGCGAGCTTGGTAATCGATATCAACGATAACACCGGTGATGATGGAGCCTGCCTGAAGGTTCAGGGTTTTTAGGCTTTCTTCAAAGAGTTCCGCAAAGCTTTCGCTCATTTTAATTCCTGTTGATAAGGGCGAAGAATACGCCCATCTCCACACCCCAGACGGTGTGGGTCAGTTTCAGTTAAAAGAAGCCACCGCAGGACTATGACTGGTCCCCTGCGGCCTTCTTGATCACCCGGCGATATCGCGAATGGCGATTTCACTCATGATGCGTTCCAGCACCTGCTCGATGGACAGCTCCGTGGAATCCAGCTGTATGGCGTCAGCCGCCGGTTTGAGCGGGGCTACCGCACGCTGGGTATCACGCTCATCGCGTGCACGGATCTCATCTAGCAGACTCGACAGACTAACACCATCGACTTTGCCCTTCAACTGCAAGTAACGGCGGCGTGCCCGCTCCTCGGCGCTGGCGGTCAGGAAAATCTTCAGCGGCGCCTCGGGAAACACCACCGTGCCCATGTCGCGGCCATCGGCCACCAGGCCCGGCGCCTCCTGGAATGCTCGCTGGCGCTGCAGCAGCGCCTCGCGCACGGCGGGCAGCGCAGCCACTTGGGAGGCGCCCGCGCCGATACTCTCGGTGCGAATCACATCGCTGACTTCATCACCTTCCAGAATGATGCGCTGCAACTGACCCTCGGTCGCCGCAATGAACTGCACATCCAGATGGGCGGCAAGCTTCGTCAGCAATTCTTCGTTGGTCAGGTCAACACCATGGTTGTGCGCAGCAAACGCCAGCAGGCGGTACAGCGCGCCAGAATCCAGCAGGCACCAACCCAGGCGCTTGGCCAGAATGCCAGCGATTGTGCCTTTGCCCGAGCCACTAGGCCCGTCGATGGTAATCACCGGTGCTTTGATATTCACAATTGAGCCTCTTGGGCAACACGGATGCCGACTTGGGCACACAGTGTCAGAAAGTTCGGAAAAGACGTAGCAACATTGGCGCAGTCAAGGATACGAATAGGCGCCATCGCCCGCTGGGAAGCCACACTGAACGCCATGGCAATCCGGTGATCGCCATGGGCATGCACTTCACCGCCGCCCATCGGGCCACCGTCAATGATAATCCCATCAGGCGTGGGTTCACACTTCACGCCCAGGGCCAACAGACCGTCGGCCATCACCTGGATACGGTCGGACTCCTTGAGCCGCAGCTCCTCGGCACCGCGCAAAACGGTGCGGCCTTGAGCGCAGGCTGCGGCAATAAACAGCACAGGGAACTCATCAATCGCCAACGGCACCAGGGCCTCTGGAATTTCGATGCCCTTGAGCGCGGCGGCACGCACACGTAAATCCGCAACCGGCTCGCCGCCCACCTCGCGCTGATTTTCGAGGGCGATATCAGCCCCCATCAGCCGCAGGATATCGATTACCCCGGTGCGGGTCGGGTTGATACCGACATGCTCCAGCAGCAGCTCGGAGCCCTCGGCAATCGAGGCCGCCACCAGGAAAAACGCCGAAGACGAAATATCCCCCGGCACTTCAATACGCGTAGCGGTCAACCCATGCCCCGACGCCAGCGACGCCGTCGCGCCCTGCACCGCCACCGGGTAACCAAAGCCGCGCAGCATGCGCTCGGTATGGTCGCGGGTCGGTGCTGGCTCGGTCACCGAGGTTTTACCCTCAGCGTACAACCCCGCCAACAACAGGCAGGATTTCACCTGGGCACTGGCCATGGGCAGTACATAGTTCAAGCCTTTGAGCGACTGCCCACCACGAATGCTCAGTGGCGGACGCCCGTCCGGCCCGGTTTCGATGATCGCGCCCATTTCCCGCAGCGGCTTGGCTACACGGTTCATCGGGCGCTTGGACAGCGAGGCATCGCCGGTCAGCACGCTGTCAAAGCTCTGCGCCGCCAATACACCGGCCAACAGGCGCATCGATGTGCCGGAATTACCCACATAGATCGGCCCCGGCGCAGCCTTCAGGCCATGCAGGCCGACACCGTGAATGGTCACGCGCCCATGGTGCGGGCCCTCGATCACCACGCCCATGTCGCGAAAGGCCTGCAAGGTCGCCAGGGCATCTTCACCCTCAAGGAAGCCCTCCACCTCGGTCACACCTTCGGCCAACGACCCCAGCATGATCGAGCGATGAGAGATCGACTTGTCACCCGGCACGCGGATGCGCCCGCTCAAGCGGCCACCCGGGCTGGCGATGAAGGTCAAATCATCGGTGCTCACTGCGGTTTCCATGTAGGCCCGGCGCGCGAGGATCTTGCTGAAATGTTCACGCGCCACCCGCGCACGGGTGAACACGCCCAGCAGTTGATGGCCGTCTCCCGCATCCACCGCGTCGCGCAAGGCGTCGAGGTCACTGCGGAAGGTGTCCAGAGTGCGCAACACCGCTTCGCGATTGGCGAGGAAGATGTCGTGCCACATCACCGGATCGCTGCCGGCAATCCGCGTGAAATCGCGGAAGCCGCCGGCGGCGTAGCGGAAAATCTCGAGGTTCTCGTTGCGCTTGGCCAGCGAATCCACCAGGCCAAATGCCAACAGATGCGGCAAGTGGCTGGTCGCTGCCAACACTTCGTCGTGACGCTCGACCTGCATATGCTCCACATCCGCGCCCAGCTCGCGCCAGAGACGATCCACCACTGCCAACGCCGTGGGATCGGTTTGCGCAAGCGGCGTCAGGATGACCTTATGCCGACGGAACAGCTGCGCATTGGATGCCTCCACCCCGCTCTGCTCGGACCCAGCGATTGGATGGCCCGGCACAAAGCGCGGCGGCATCCCACCAAACGCCAATCGTGCAGCACGCACCACGTTGCCTTTGGCGCTGCCCACATCGGTAAGAATCGCTTGCCCGAGGTCCATACCAGCCAGTACCGCCAGCAATTTCTCCATGGCAAGGATCGGCACGGCGAGCTGGATCACATCCGCGCCCTGGCACGCAACGGCCAGGTCCGCTTCACAGCGGTCCACCACGCCCAACTCCACCGCCAACTTGCGCGACTGCGGGTCGAGGTCCACGCCCACCACTTCGCCACACAGCCCGCTTTCACGCAGGCCCTTGGCGAAGGAGCCACCGATCAACCCCAGGCCGACCACCACCAGGCGACCGATCATAGGCACAGCAGGTTGCAATGCAGTGACATCAACCACGGGCCAGAACCTTGGCCAACGCCTCAAGGAAGCGGCTGTTCTCAGCCGGCAAACCGATGGTGATACGCAGATGGTTCGGCATGCCATAGTTGGCCACCGGGCGCACGATCACGCCCTCGCGCAGCAAGCCCTGGAACACCGGCGCAGCCACCTGGCCGAGGTCGACGCAGATGAAGTTGCCCTTGGACGGAATCCAGCCCAGGCCCAGCTCACGAAAACCTTCCTGCAATTGCAGCATGCCGCTTTCGTTGAGGCGACGGCCTTCTTCCAGGTATTCGGTATCCTGCACCGCCGCACAGGCGGCCGCCAGGGCCAGGCCGTTGACGTTGAACGGTTGGCGCACGCGATTCAGCACATCGGCGACCACGGGGGTGGACAAGCCATAACCGACCCGCAACGACGCCAGGCCATAAGCCTTGGAGAACGTACGCGACACCAGCAGGTTCGGGTAGGCCGCGAGGAAATCCAGGCCATCGGGCAGGTCGCTGCCTTCGGCGTACTCGATGTAGGCTTCGTCCAGCACGACCAGCACATGCCCCGGCACGTCCTGCAGGAATTCGTTCAGTGCCTGCTCGTCAAACCAGGTGCCGGTCGGGTTGTTCGGGTTGGCGATAAACACCACGCGAGTCTGGGCATCGATGGCCGCCAGCATCGCCGGCAAGTCATGGCCCCAGTCCTTGGCAGGAATCACGCGAGCATCCGCCCCCACCGCCTGAGTCACGATCGGGTAGACCGCAAACGCGTGCTCGCTGAACACCGCATTCAAGCCTGGCGCCAGGTAAGCACGGGCGACCAGCTCAAGGATGTCGTTGGAGCCATTGCCCAGGGTCACCTGGCTGAGCTCGACCCGGCACTTGTCCGCCAGCAAAGACTTAAGCGCAAAACCGTTGCCATCGGGATAACGGGTCAGTTCGGCCAGCTCTTCACGAATCGCCGCCAACACTTTTGGGCTCGGGCCCAGCGGGTTTTCGTTACTCGCCAGCTTGACGATTTTGGACGGGTCCAGATTCAACTCGCGGGCCAGTTCGTCCACAGGCTTGCCTGGAACGTAAGGCGAGAGTTGTTGCACGCCCGGCTGCGCCAGGGCGAGGAAGTTGCCACTCATGTCAAAGCCTCACAAAACCGCTTTCGGGTAAGAGCCCAGCACCTTGAGTGCCACGGCTTCCTGACTGATTTTCTCCAGCACGCCCTTGACCAGCGGGTCGCGGTGATGGCCCATGAAGTCGATAAAGAATACGTAGGTCCACTTACCGCTGCGCGAAGGACGAGTCTCGATGCGCGTCAGGTCAATCCCGTTGTCGTGGAACGGCACCAGCAGCTCATGCAGCGCGCCGGGCTTGTTGCTCATGGAGACGATGATCGAGGTCTTGTCGTCGCCGGTGGGCGGCACTTCCTGGCTGCCGATCATCAAAAAGCGCGTGGAGTTATCCGGGCGATCTTCGATCTTTTCGGCCAGGCGCGTCAGGCCGTACAGGCCGGCAGCCATATCGCCGGCAATCGCCGCCGAGTTCCACTCACCCTTGACCCGCTTGGCCGCCTCGGCGTTACTGGACACCGCAACGCGCTCTACATTCGGGTAATGGGCGTCCAACCACTTGCGGCACTGGGCCAGGGACTGGGCGTGGGAATAGATACGGCTGATGCTGTCGGTCTTGGTGTTTTCACCCACCAGCAGGTGGTGGTGGATACGCAGCTCCACCTCACCGCAGATGACCATGTCGTGCTCAAGGAAGCTGTCCAGCGTGTGGTTGACCGCGCCTTCGGTGGAGTTTTCCACCGGCACCACGCCAAAATTCACCGCACCGGCCGCGACTTCACGGAAGACTTCGTCGATGGCCGCCATCGGCTTGCTGATCACCGCATGGCCGAAGTGCTTCATGGCTGCCGCCTGGGTGAAGGTGCCTTCAGGGCCGAGGTAAGCCACTTTCAGCGGCTGCTCCAGCGCCAGGCACGAGGACATGATTTCACGGAACAACCGCGCCATCTCTTCGTTGCCCAACGGGCCCTTGTTGCGCTCCATCACACGCTTGAGCACCTGGGCTTCACGCTCGGGCCGGTAGAACACCGGCACTTCGCCTTCCGCCAGGGACGCCATTTTCACCCGGGCCACTTCCTGGGCGCAGCGCGCGCGCTCACTGATCAGTTCCAGGACCTTCTCGTCCAGACTGTCAATGCGTACGCGCAGGGCCTTGAGTTCTTGCTCAGACATTAGCCGTGTTCCTTCTCGAACTCTGCCATGTAGGCAACCAGCGCATTGATGGCGTGGATGTCAACGGCGTTATAAATGGAGGCGCGCATGCCACCCACCGAGCGGTGGCCCTTGAGGTTCAGCAGGCCGCGCGCGTCGGCGCCGGCCAGGAACGGCTTGTCCAGGCGGTCGTCGGCCAGGCGGAACGGCACGTTCATCCACGAGCGGTCGCTGAGGTTGATCGGGTTGCTGTACAGGCCGCTGGCGTCGATAAAGTCGTACAGGACGCGCTTCTTCTCTTCGTTGAGCTTGCCCATGGCCGCCACGCCGCCCTGCTCCTTGAGCCATTCGAACACCAGGCCCGACAGGTACCAGGCAAACGCCGGCGGGGTGTTGTACATCGAGCCGTTATCGGCCGCGACCTTGTAGTTGAGCATGGTCGGGCACACCGAGCGGGCGCGGCCCAGCAGGTCTTCGCGGATGATATTGACCAGGATGCCGCTCGGGCCGATGTTCTTCTGCGCGCCGGCGTAGATCATGCCGTACTTGGACACGTCGATCGGGCGCGAGAGGATGTCCGAGGACATGTCGCACACCAGCGGAACGTCACCGACTTGCGGCACCCAATCAAATTCCAGGCCACCGATGGTTTCGTTCGCGACGTAGTGAACGTAGGCCGCGTCCTTGGTCAGCTTCCACTCGTTCTGACCGGGAATGGCGAAGTAGTCGTAGGGCTTGGCGGTGCCTGCCACATTGACATGCCCGTAGCGCGAGGCTTCTTCGATAGCCTTCTGACCCCAGATACCGGTGTCGATATAGTCGGCAGTCCCGCCTTCTGGCAGCAGGTTCAGCGGTAACTGGGCGAACTGCTGGCTCGCGCCGCCTTGCAGGAACAACACTTTGTAGTCGGAGGGGATGTCCAGCAAGTCGCGCAGATCCTGCTCGGCCTTGGTGGCGATGGACACAAACTCATCGCTGCGATGGCTCATTTCCATCACGGAGAGGCCTTTTCCATGCCAGTCGAGGAGTTCACCCTGCGCACGCTGCAGGACTGCTTCAGGAAGCGCCGCGGGACCGGCACAGAAGTTATAGGCTCTCTTGCTCACATCCAATCTCACTCTGATCTGGTGGGGCTGCAATCATGTCAGCAACGCCCTCGTTCTGGAGCGGACATCTGTGGGAGCTGGCTTGCCTGCGATAGCAGCGCCGCGGTATCACTGAATGACCGAGGCGCCTGTATCGCAGGCAAGCCAGCTCCCACATGGACCGCGTCCAGGCAAAGGGCGCTGTATTTCATACGGGACAAACAACAAGGGGGCGAATCTTCATCCGCCCCCTGTGTGTCCGCTTACTCCTGCGGTTCTTCTTCGTCTGCGGCAGCGTCGAGGGTTGGCTCGTCAACGTTGTCATCGCCAGCTGCGATCACCTCGCCTTCAAATTCCTCACCTTCGAGCTCTTCACCTTCGACTTCCGAAGGCTCCTGCACACGCTCCAGGCCGACCAGCTTTTCGTCCTTGGCCAGCTTGATCAGGGTCACGCCCTGGGTGTTACGGCCCAGGCTCGACACTTCCGCCACACGGGTACGCACCAGGGTGCCCTGGTCGGAAATCAGCATGATCTCCTCGCCATCGAGCACCTGCACCGCGCCGACCAGACGGCCGTTGCGGTCGTTGCTGACCATGGCGATCACGCCCTGGCCGCCACGCTTGTACTCCGGGAACTCACTGATGGCGGTACGCTTGCCATAACCACGCTCGGAAGCGGTGAGGATCTGGCTGCCTTCTTCCGGGATCAGCATGGAAATCAGCTTCTGCCCTTCCGGCAGGCGCATGCCGCGTACACCGCGGGCGGTACGGCCCATGGCACGTACGTCGGATTCCTTGAAGCGTGTGACCTTGCCGCCGTCGGAGAACAGCATGACTTCGCGCTCGCCATCAGTGATGGCTGCGGAAATCAGCACGTCGCCTTCATCCAGCTCCAGGGCGATCAGGCCCACGCTGCGTTGACGGCTGAAGGATTCCAACGGGGTCTTCTTCACGGTGCCTTTGGCGGTGGCCATGAAGATGAAGTGGCCTTCGGTGTATTCCTCGACCGGCAGCATGGTGGTGATGTATTCATCACTGTCCAGGGGCAGCAGGTTGACCAACGGACGGCCACGGGCAGCGCGGGAGGCTTCCGGGATCTCGTAGGTCTTGAGCCAGTACACCTTGCCCTTGCTGGAGAACAGCAGCAGCGTGGTGTGGCTGTTGGCGACCAGCAGGTGAGCGATGTAGTCTTCATCCTTCACGCCGGTAGCCGATTTACCCTTACCACCACGACGCTGGGCCTGGTAGGCCGCCAACGGCTGGGTCTTGGCATAGCCGCCGTGGGAGATGGTCACCACGCGCTCTTCTTCCGGGATCATGTCACCCAGGGTCAGGTCCAGGCGCGCATCGAGGATTTCGGTGCGGCGCACGTCGCCGTATTCGGCGCGGATCACTTCCAGTTCTTCGCGGATCACTTCCATCAGGCGCACGGCGCTGCTGAGGATGCGGATCAACTCGCCGATCTGGTTGAGGATCTCCTGATACTCGGCCAGCAGCTTCTCGTGCTCCAGGCCAGTCAGGCGGTGCAGGCGCAGTTCCAGGATGGCCTGGGCCTGTTCTGGCGACAGGAAGTACTTGCCTTCACACAGACCGTATTGCGGGTCCAGGGTCTCGGGGCGGCACGAGTCGGCGCCAGCGCGCTCAACCATTGCGACCACGGCGCTGGATTCCCAAGGCGTGCTGATCAGCGCTTCCTTGGCTTCCGACGGGGTTGGCGAGGCCTTGATCAGGGCGATCACCGGGTCGATGTTCGACAACGCAACCGCCTGGCCTTCCAGGATATGGCCGCGCTCGCGGGCCTTGCGCAGTTCGAACACGGTGCGGCGGGTGACCACTTCGCGACGGTGACGCACGAAGGCTTCCAGCAGGTCCTTGAGGTTCAGGATGCGCGGGCGGCCGTCGATCAGGGCAACCACGTTGATACCAAACACGCTTTGCAGCTGGGTCTGGGCGTAGAGGTTGTTGAGGATCACCTCGGGCACTTCGCCGCGGCGCAGCTCGATGACCACGCGCATACCGTCCTTGTCGGACTCGTCGCGCAGCTCAGTGATGCCTTCCAGCTTCTTCTCTTTAACCAGCTCGGCGATCTTCTCGATCAGGCGTGCCTTGTTCAGCTGGTAAGGGAGTTCGGTGATGACGATCTGCTGGCGGCCACCGACCTTGTCGATGTCTTCGATCATCGAGCGGGCACGCATATAAATGCGCCCGCGGCCAGTGCGGTAGGCTTCGATGATGCCGGCGCGACCGTTGATGATCGCGGCGGTCGGGAAGTCCGGGCCGGGGATGTATTGCATCAGCTCATCGACGGTCAGCTCAGGGTTGTCGATAAGGGCCAGGCAACCGTCGATGACTTCACCGAGGTTGTGCGGCGGGATGTTGGTGGCCATGCCCACGGCGATACCGCTGGAACCGTTGACCAGCAGGTTGGGAATCTTGGTGGGCATGACAGCCGGGATCATTTCGGTGCCGTCGTAGTTCGGCACCCAGTCCACGGTTTCTTTATGCAGGTCGGCCAGCAGCTCGTGCGCCAGCTTGGTCATGCGCACTTCGGTGTATCGCATGGCTGCGGCGTTGTCGCCGTCCACCGAACCGAAGTTGCCCTGGCCGTCTACCAGCAGGTAGCGCAGGGAAAACGGCTGCGCCATCCGAACGATGGTGTCGTACACCGCAGTGTCGCCGTGAGGGTGATACTTACCGATCACGTCACCGACAACACGGGCAGATTTCTTGTACGGCTTGTTCCAGTCGTTACCCAGCTCGCTCATCGCGAACAGCACACGCCGGTGCACGGGCTTCAAGCCATCGCGCGCATCAGGCAGTGCCCGACCGACAATTACGCTCATCGCGTAGTCGAGGTAGGACTGTTTCAGCTCGTCTTCGATATTGACCGGGAGGATTTCTTTGGCCAGTTCGCCCATGAGAAGCCTGATTCCTTTTTCGGGTGAAACCTCGTCACATCCATTCGGGACGAACGAAGCTCGCCGCTGCCGGCACGGTGCCTGACAACGACTTACGACAAATCAACGAGTTATGACACGGATCTGCACGTTATAGGCAACCCCTCGGGGCAGCCCTGGAAACCGCCGGATGTTATCACAATCGCCGCCACGCACCTATCCCCCTGATGCGCATGGAGGCTAGTAATTTGACGGATGACAGGCTTGAAGGGGACGAGAGGGGCTCAGAGGCGCGATGGTGCTTTTTTGCGAGGGTGGAATGCAGACGTTTTGTTGACTTCAAGGGCCGATCGCAGGCAAGCCAGCTCCCACCTTTGATTTGTGAATACAGTTAAAGGTGGGAGCTGGCTTGCCTGCGATGGCGCCCCCACAGGCACCCACACACTCAATGCAGCCGCTTACGGCACATCAACTTGGCCAGTTTGGCAGTGTCTGGCCGCTCGACAATGCCTTTTTCGGTGACGATCACGTCAATCAGGTCCGCAGGCGTCACATCAAATACAGGGTTAAGCGCCGCGATATCCAACCGCTGCCCATCAACCTCAAGCAACTCACCCATATCGCGCTGCTCCAGCGCAACATCCTCCCCCGTAGCCATCATCAAATCGAGGGTCGAACTTGACGCCACCACCATAAAGCGCACGCCATGGTGCATGGCACAGACGGCCAGTTGATAAGTGCCGATCTTGCTGACCACATCGCCATTGGCCGCAACACAGTCAGCACCCACCACCACCCAGGTCACGCCTTTGGTCTTGAGGATATGCGCCCCCGCGGAGTCGGCATTCACCGCCACCGGGATGCCCTGGCCCGCCAACTCCCACGCCGTCAGACGCGAGCCTTGCAGCCATGGACGGGTTTCATTGACATAGACCTGCTCGACCAACCCCTCCAGATACGCCGCGTGAATCACCCCGAGGGCTGTGCCAACGCCGCCGGAAGCCAACGCGCCGGCATTGCCATGGGTAAGGATCGCCTGGGCATTGCCCTGATGCTTGCGAATCCGCTCCATACCCAACTGGGCCATGACCACATTGGCTTCCCGATCACTCTCATGGATCGCGACGGCTTCGGCCTCCAACACCACCAGCGGGTCGGCGTCCTGCTTGAGGCGATCCAGGCGGTCGCGCATGCGCTGCAAGGCCCAGAACAAATTCGATGCGGTCGGTCGGGTATGGGCCAGCAAGGCGTAGTCTTCTTCCCATGCGGCCTGCCAGTCACCGCCCTCGGCGATGCGCTCGCGGGCGGCGAGCACCAAGCCATAGGCGGCGCAGATGCCGATGGCCGGTGCACCCCGCACCACCATGGTGCGAATGGCGTCAGCCACCGCTTCAACGGTACCGCAGGCCACCCAGTGCTCCCGGGACGGCAAAACACGCTGGTCGAGCAGGTGCAGCGCGCCATCACGCCATTCGATGGCCTTCACGTTCTCTGCAGCCAACAGTCGGTCGCGCATCCCTTACCCCGCACTCATGAACAAAAGCCGCCGATTATAGCGATCCGCCAGCCGGGACGCTCGGGTATACTTCGCCCTTCTTTTATAGCTGCCTGGGAAGAAGCCTGCGATGACCTCCACTGCCGCCCCGCTCGACTTGTTGCTGCTGCCGACCTGGCTGGTACCCGTCGAGCCCGCTGGGGTGGTGCTCAAGGAGCACGGCCTGGGTATCCGCGATGGCTGCATTGCCTTTATCGGGCCACGGGACGCGGCGTTGAAGCTGGCGGCGCAAGAGGTGCGTGAACTGCCCGGCATGCTGCTCAGCCCCGGCCTGGTCAATGCACACGGCCATGCAGCCATGACCCTGTTCCGCGGCCTGGCCGACGATTTGCCACTGATGACCTGGCTGGAAAAGCACATCTGGCCAGCCGAAGCCAAGTGGGTCGATGAAGCGTTCGTGCGCGACGGTACCAACCTGGCCATTGCCGAGCAGATCAAGGGCGGCATCACCTGCTTCTCGGACATGTATTTCTACCCCAAGGTCGCCAGTGACTGCGTGCACAACAGCGGTATGCGTGCGCAGATCGCACTGCCGATCCTCGACTTCCCGATCCCCGGCGCCAGCAGTGCCGACGAGGCGATTCGCCAGGGTATCGAGCTGTTCGGCGACCTCAAGCACCACCCGCGCATCAAAATCACCTTCGGCCCCCACGCGCCCTACACCGTGTGCGATGCCAACCTGGAAAAGATCCGGGTGATCGCCGAAGAGCTGGACGCCGTGATCCATATGCACGTTCACGAAACTGCCTTTGAAGTGCAGCAAGCCGTCGAGCAGACCGGCGAGCGGCCATTGGCGCGCCTGGCTCGCCTTGGCCTGCTGGGCCCGCGCTTTCAGGCCGTGCACATGACCCAAATCAGCGAAGACGACCTGGCTTTACTGGTAGAAAGCAACACCAGCGTCATTCACTGCCCGGAATCGAACCTGAAACTGGCCAGCGGCTTTTGCCCGGTGGAGCGCTTGTGGCAGGCTGGCGTCAACGTGGCCATCGGCACCGACGGCGCTGCCAGCAACAATGACTTGGATTTGCTCGGCGAAACCCGCACGGCGGCGATGCTGGCCAAGGCCGTGGCCGGCTCGGCCACTGCGCTGGATGCCCACCGCGCCTTGCGCATGGCCACACTCAACGGCGCCAGGGCGATGGGCCTGGACAGCCAGATTGGCTCCCTGGAAGTCGGCAAGGCGGCAGACATCGTCGCTTTTGATCTTTCCGGGCTGGCGCAACAACCGATCTACGATCCGGTCTCACAGCTTATATATGCCACCGGGCGCGATTGCGTGAAACACCTTTGGGTTGCCGGCAAGCCATTGCTCGACGACCGGCAATTGACCCGCATGGATGAACAACAGTTGACCGCCACGGCCATTGCCTGGGGCCAACGCATCAGCGGGCACAGCGAATAACGACGCGGCTGAAGCCTTGGGTTCAGCCGCGACACACCGACTTATCAGATTCAGAGGATTCACCATGAGCAACGTCGATCACGCCGAAATCGCCAAGTTTGAAGCCCTGGCTCACCGCTGGTGGGACCGCGAGAGCGAATTCAAACCCCTGCACGATATCAACCCACTGCGGGTCAACTGGATTGACGAGCGCGTCAACCTGGCCGGCAAGAAGGTGCTGGACGTCGGTTGCGGCGGCGGCATCCTCAGCGAAGCCATGGCCCAGCGCGGCGCCACCGTCATGGGCATCGACATGGGTGAAGCGCCGCTGGCCGTGGCCCAGTTGCACCAGCTCGAATCCGGCGTGAGCGTGGAGTACCGCCAGATCACCGCCGAAGCCCTGGCCGAAGAAATGCCCGAGCAGTTCGACGTGGTCACCTGCCTGGAAATGCTCGAACACGTGCCAGACCCGTCCTCGGTGATCCGTGCGTGCTTCCGTATGGTCAAGCCCGGCGGCCAGGTGTTCTTCTCCACCATCAATCGCAACCCCAAGGCTTACCTGTTCGCGATCATCGGCGCCGAATACATCATGAAGCTGCTGCCGCGTGGCACCCATGATTTCAAGAAATTCATCCGCCCTTCCGAGCTGGGTGCGTGGAGCCGCCAGGCCGGGCTGACCGTCAAGGACATCATCGGCCTGACCTACAACCCGCTGACCAAGCACTACAAGCTGGCCAACGATGTTGACGTCAACTACATGATCCAGACCCTGCGCGAGGAGTAAGCCTGTGAAGTTGCGAGCGGTTCTCTTCGACATGGACGGTACCCTGCTGGATACCGCGCCGGACTTTATCGCCATCTGCCAAGCCATGCGCGCCGACCGAGGCCTGGAACCGATCAACCCGCAGCACATCCGCGATGAAATCTCCGGCGGTGCCCGAGCGATGGTTGCCGTGACCTTCTCGATGGATCCTGAATCCCCAGGCTTTGAAGAGCTGCGCCAGGAATTCCTGGAGCGCTACCTCAAGGACTGCGCGGTGCACAGCAAACTGTTCGACGGCATGGCCGAACTGCTGGAAGACATCGAGAAAGCCAAGCTGATCTGGGGCGTGGTCACCAACAAGCCGGTGCGCTTTGCCGAACCGATCATGCAGCGCCTGGGCCTGGCCGAACGCTCGGCCGTGCTGATCTGCCCGGACCATGTGAAAAACAGCAAGCCGGACCCGGAGCCGATGATCCTGGCGTGCAAAATGCTCGACCTGGACCCGGCCAGCGTGCTGTTCGTGGGCGATGACCTGCGCGACATCGAATCCGGCCGCGACGCCGGTACGCGCACGGCGGCGGTCACCTATGGCTATATCCACCCGGATGACAACCCACGTCACTGGGGCGCGGATGTGGTGGTGGATCACCCGCTGGAATTGCGCAAGGTGCTGGATAACGCGCTGTGCAGTTGCTGATTGTTCGAAGATCTCAACAACGCTGAGATCAATGTGGGAGCTGGCTTGCCTGCGATAGCGGCCTGCCAGCCAGCACATCTGGCGGCAGTTAGTCCGCCATCGCAGCCAAGCCAGCTCCCACAGGAAATGGATTCCACTTCAAGTGGTGTATCACCTTGAATTTTGTCGAGGCTATTTATGTTTGATTACTCTGCACCGCCAGAACTGCTCAAAGGCCGGATCATCCTGGTAACCGGCGCCGGGCGCGGGATTGGTGCGGCAGCGGCAAAAACCTATGCCGCCCATGGCGCCACCGTGCTGTTGCTGGGCAAGACCGAAGCCAACCTGGCCCAGGTGTATGACGAGATCGAAGCTGCGGGCCACCCACAGCCGGTGGTAATCCCGTTCAACCTGGAGACCGCCCTGCCCCATCAATACGATGAGCTGGCAGCGATGATCGAAAAGGCATTCGGCCACCTCGACGGCTTGTTGCACAACGCCTCGATCATCGGCCCGCGCACGCCCATCGAGCAGTTGTCCGGCGAGAACTTCATGCGGGTGATGCACGTCAACGTCAACGCGATGTTCATGCTGACCAGCACTTTGCTGCCGCTGCTCAAGCTGTCCCAGGACGCGTCGGTGGTGTTCACCTCCAGCAGTGTCGGGCGCAAGGGCCGTGCTTATTGGGGTGCCTATGGCGTGTCCAAGTTCGCCACCGAGGGGCTGATGCAAACCCTGGCCGATGAGCTGGAAGATGTGGCCGCAGTGCGCGCCAACAGCATCAACCCGGGCGGCACCCGCACCAGCATGCGCGCCCAGGCGTACCCAGGGGAAAACCCGATGGAAAGGCCGGCGCCGGAAGAGATCATGCCGGTGTACCTGTACCTGATGGGGCCCGACAGTGCCGGCATCAATGGCCAGGCCTTCGATGCGCAATAAGCCCTGACACACCGCAAAACAAAGGTGGGAGCTGGCTTGCCTGCGATAGCATCACCGCGGTGCAACTGAAGCACCGAGGTGTCTGCATCGCAGGCAAGCCAGCTCCCACATTGCTTTGTGGTGTAGTTAAAAACTCAGTTTTTGACCACTTCCTCCAAGGTGAAACGTCCCAACGGGTTCTGCAGGAAGTTGCTTATGTTCTTGCGTGAGATGTTGATGTACGGGCTGTAGTACAGGTCAATCCAGTTCACATCCTGCTTGGCCAGTTTCTGCAACTCCACATACATTTGCTCACGCTTGGCCGGGTCTGCCTCGATCCGCGCGGCCGCCACCAACGCCTTGACCTGGTCGTTCTTGTAGCGGGTCATGTAGTTCTGGTTGGTGTCGTGGCCCAGTACGAAGGTGGTTTTCTGGTCAGGGTCGAGGATGTCGTTGGTCCAGTACATCACCGAAATATCGTATTCACCGTCCACCAGCATCTGCCAGCTTTGGGTGGGGTCGACTTTCTGCAGGTTGGCGGTCACGCCGACCTTGGCTAGCTGGTCCTTGATGATCACCGCGATCTGCTCGTCGGCCTCGTTGCCGGCGTTGACCACGTAGTTGAGCTTCAAGTCCTGGGCACCCGCAGCGGCCAGCAGCTTCTTGGCTTCGGCCGGGTCGTACGGGCGTTGCAGGTTGTTGGCGTAGTGGTACAGCGAGCCCTTTGGAATGTAGGAATAAGCCACGGTGCCTTGACCGTAAGTGACGGCTTTGACCAACGATTGCTTGTCGATGGCCATGTCCAGGGCCTGGCGCACTTGCGGCTTCGCCAACAAGCCGTGCTCGTGGTTGATCAACAGGTGATCTTCACGGGTGGACGGGTCGGCGTGGATCACCACGTTCTGGTCTTTCTTCAGCTCTTCCACGCGGGAGAACGGTACAAAGATCGCCGTGTCGAGTTCGTTGTTCTGCACCATGCGCATGCGCGTGTTGTCATCGGTCACCGACACCCATTCCACGCCGTCCAGGCTCACGCTGCCGGCCTGCCAGAAATTCGGGTTTTTCTTCAGGATCACGCGGTCGCCCTTGCGCCACTCGTCCACGGTAAACGCGCCGGACGTCACCGGGTTTTCCGAGTAGGCGTCTTCGCCCATCTTGGTCATGGCTTTTTCCGACAGGATCGACACCGTCGGCGACGCCAGTTGCGAGAGGAAGGCCACAGCCGGGGTTTTCAGGGTGACCACCAGGGTCTTGGCATCGCTGGCCGTGGCGGTGTTGATCAGGCTGAACGGGTCGCTCCACAACGAGGCCTTGTTGTCGCGGATGCGCAGCAGGCTGAACGCGGCGTCGGCGGCAGTGATCGGCGAGCCGTCAGAGAACTTCGCCTCGCGCAGCTTGAAGGTGTAGGTCAGGCCATCCTTGGAAATGTCCCAGCTTTCGGCGAGGCCCGGTTCCATCTTGGTGCCCAGGTTATCCACGCGCACCAGGGTGTCGTAGACGTTGGCGAATACCCAGGTGTCGCGGTTTTGCGCGCTTTTGATCGGGTCGAAAGTGGTGCTGTCTTCACGGCAGCCGATGGTGAGCACACCGGCGGCATGGGCCAGGCCGGCGGTCAGCGACCAGGCCGTGAGGGTAGCGGCGGCGAGCAATTTCAAGTGGCGCGAGTGCATATCACAACTCCTTGTTAATGAATGGCAGAGGGTCAAAGCAAAGGGTCTTCAAGCACGCAACTGTACCGATGCTCGTGCTGGAAATGGGTGGGGGGCAATACCGAGGAACACATGGCTTGCGCATACCGGCAACGCGGGTGAAAGGCACAGCCTGTCGGCAGATTCAGCGGGCTCGGCGGTTCGCCGGGCAATGGCTGCGCAGGCAATGGCCGGTGCGGATCGATCTCCGGGATGGCCTGGATCAGCGCCGCCGTGTACGGGTGACGGGGCGCGGTGAACACCGCTTCCACCGGGCCTTCTTCGACGATCTTGCCCAGGTACATCACCGCCACGCGGTCGCATAGGCGCCTTACGATGGCCAGGTCATGGGCGATAAACAGGATCGCCAGGTTCATACGCTGTTGCAGTTCCAGCAGCAGGTTGATGATCTGGCCCTGGATAGACACATCCAGCGCGGCCACACATTCATCGGCAATGATCAGGCGCGGCTCCACTGCCAGCGCCCGGGCGATACCCACGCGCTGGCACTGGCCACCACTGAGCGAGCCGGGCTTGCGTGAAGCCAGCTCAGGACGCAAGCCGACCAGTTCGAGCAACTCATTCACACGATCAGGAATCTGCTGCGCCGCCACCTTACGCTGCACACGCAGTACCTCGGCGATGGTTTCGCCAATGCTGTGCCGTGGATTGAGCGCGGCGTAGGGGTCCTGGAAAATCATCGCGGTCTCATGCCGCAGCCGGGCGATGTCGATGGCACTGCCATGGGCCATGTCGATACCGTCGAACAACACCTGCCCGGCGCTGATCGGGTTGAGGTGCAGAATTGCCCGGCCCAGGGTGCTCTTGCCACTGCCGGACTCGCCCACCAAACCCAGGGTTTCACCGGCGGCGAGGCTCAGCGACACCCCGTTCACCGCCCTCACCCACTGGCGGTTGAGGCCAAACAGGCCGCTGCCGGACGCGGCAAAGCGTACTTCCAGATCCTTGACCTGTAACAAGCTCATGGGCGCGCTCCCAACGGGTAGTGACAGGCCACCCGTGCGCCCTGGGGCAGCAACTCGGTGCACAAGGCGTCCGCCTTCGGGCAGCGCGGGTGGAAGCGGCAGCCGTCGGGCAGTGCGTCGAGTAACGGCGGCTGACCAGCAATGGTGCGCAACAACGCATGCCCGCTGCTGTGGGCCGGCTGGCAGTCGATCAGGCCTGCGGTATACGGATGTTGCGGTTGGGCCAGCAGTTCGTATTTGCTGCCGTGCTCGCACAGGCGCCCGGCATACATCACGGCGATGGCATCGCAGGTTTGCGCCACCACGCCCAGGTCATGGGTGATCATGATGATCGACAGGCCACGCTGGTCGCGCAGGTCGAGCAACAGCCGCAGGATTTGCGCCTGCACCGTCACATCCAGGGCCGTGGTCGGTTCGTCGGCGATCAACACCTTCGGGTTGCAGCCCAGGGCCACGGCGATCATGGCGCGCTGGCGCATGCCTCCGGAAAACTCATGGGGGTAATTGTCGACTCGCGCCTGGGGGTCGGGAATCCCGACCTGACGCAATACCTCGATCGCCTGCAAGCGCGCGTCTTTTTTCGACGCGCCTTGGTGCAGGCGGATGCCCTCGGCGATCTGCTCACCGATGCGCATCAACGGGTCCAGGTGGCTGCTGGGGTTCTGGAAGACCATGCCCAACTGCCCGCCGCGCACGGCACGCATGCCGGCATCATCCAGTGCCAACAGGTCCTGGCCGGCCAACTGCACAGCGCCGCCCTGCACGCGCAGATTGGGCGATGGCAACAGACGCATCAGGCCGCGACAGGCCATGGTCTTGCCCGAACCGCTCTCGCCCACCAGGCCAAGGATTTCACCTTCGGCCAGGTCGAAGGACACCCGATCCACCAAGGTGACCTCACGCCCGGCGTTGTTGGCGATCACACTGAGGTCGCGCACCTGCAACAGGCTCATGAGCGCTCTCCCAATACCTGCGCAACACCATCGGCCAACAGGCTGAAGCCCATGGCCAAGGTCACGATGGCCAGGCCCGGAAAGGTGCAGATCCACCAGGCGGTGGTGATAAAGGCTTGCCCCTCGGCCACCATCGTCCCCCATTCGGCGGTCGGTGGTTGCACCCCCAGGCCCAGGTAACTGACGGCGGCGCCGTTGAGCAGCACCAGCACCGCGTCGGACATGGAAAACACAATGGAGCCAAACAGCGCATTAGGCAGCAAATGCCGGAACAGAATGCGCCCATGGCCAAAGCCCAGGCTCTTGGTGGCCAGGGCGAACTCGCTTTCCTTGAGCACCAGGATCTGCGAGCGAATCAGGCGCGCATACGACACCCAGCCCACCAGCGCCATGGCGATGTAAAAACTCTGCAAGCCCGGCCCGAGGATGGCCATGATCGCCAGCATCAGCACCAGGAACGGGAACGCCAGCACCACGTCGATCACACGCATGCAGACACTGTCGAAACGCCCGCCGATATAACCCGAGACCGCACCGATAAAGGTGCCAATGATGAACGGGAAGATCACCCCGATAACCGCCAACTGCAGGTCGATGCGCGCACCCCAGATCACCCTCGACAGGATGTCCCTGCCGTAATTGTCCGTACCCAACGGATGGGCAAGGCTGGGGGCCAGCAAACTCATGCTGGTGTCCTGCGCGATAGGGTCATAGGGCGCGACCCACGGCGCAAACAGCGCCAGGGCCAACCACGCGAACAGGATCAACAAACCCCACGCGGCGGTCAGTCGACCATTGCGAAAACCAAAGCGCAGGCGCAAGCGCCACGGGGCGATCAGGGGGCGACTGCTCATTGCATCTTCACCCGTGGGTCGAGGGCCACGGTTACCAGGTCGGCCAGGAAGTTGACCACCACCGTGGCACAGGCCAGCACCATCGCCACACCCTGCACCACCATGTAGTCACGGGTGAAAATGCCGCGCACCAGCAACTGGCCGATGCCTGGAATCGCGAACAGGCTTTCGATGACCACCGTGCCGCTGATCAGCCAACCGATGTTGACGGCCAGCAGGTTGACCGCCGGCACCAGAGCGTTGGGCAGTACATGCCGGCGAAACACCGCGCCTTCCGCCAGCCCGCGTGCACGTGCGGCGGTGACGTGATCCGCCTGCAACTCCATCAACATGCTCGCCCGCAGGTTGCGCACCAGCACCGCCGACAGCGCCAGGGCGATGGTCAGGCATGGCAAAAGCATGTGGTGCGCCTTATCCAGCCAAGTGCGCCCGTAACCGGACACCGGGAACAAGCCCCATTTCACGCTGAGCAGCAGGATCAGCATCAACCCCAGCCAGAACGCCGGCATGCCCAGGCCGACCGTGGTGAACACGCGGATCAGCTTGTCCGCCCAACGGCCTTGCTGGCGCGCCGCAATCGTTGCCAGTGGCACCGCTATCAACAAAGCGAGCACCACGCTGCCCAGCACCAGCACCAGCGTCGGCTCGATGCGGGTGACGATCAGTTTGAGGGCGTCGACCTTGTACAGCAGCGATTGGCCGAGGTCGCCCTTGAGCAGGTTTTTCAGGAAGTAAAAGTATTGCAGCCACAAGGGCTGGTCGAGGCCGAACTGGGCGCGGATCTTCAGCAGCGCATCCGGCGTGCTGCGCGAACCCAGCAAGGCACGCGCCGGGTCGCCAGGAATCGAGCGCACCAACACGAAGGTGATCAGGCTGATGCCCAGCAGCACCGGCAGCAATTGCAGGGGCCGGGACAACACAAAACGGTAGCGCGCCAGGTTCATGCGTCAGCCTCGGTGGCGAGCGAGAAAGTCCAGCAGCACCGGGAAGTACGCCTGTGGCTCCTCGTAAAAAGGCATATGACTGCTGTTGGGGAACACATGCAACTCGGCGTGGGGGGCTGCAAGTTTCATGCGCATCGCACAGGCGGGGGTGAGTTCATCATGCTGGCCGGTGGTGATCAGGATCGGCATCGTGAACTCGGCCATTTCCTTGAGGCGGTTCCAGTCCTTGAGGTTACCGATATAGAGGAACTCGTTGGGACCTTGCATGGTTTCGTACGGCCCCATGTTCCAGTCACCCAGGGAGCGCTTGACCGGCTCTGGCCATTCGTCGAGCCGGCACACGTGGCGGTAGTTGAGCAAGGTGATGGCGGCCTGGTACTGCGGGTGGTCGAGGGTGCCCATGGCTTCGTGGCGTTGCATCATGGCCACGGTTTCGCTGCCCAGGGCGCCACGCAGACGCTCCAGTTCCTGGGACAGGTGGGGAATGTCGCCGACGGTGTTTTCCAGGATCAGGCTTTTGAGCGCACCGGGATAATGCACGGCATATTCGATCCCCAGCCAACCGCCCCAGGAATGCCCGAGCAGATGCACGCGGCCCAGGCCCAGCGCCTGGCGCACGGTCTCGACTTCTTCGACATAACGGCGGATTTCCCACAGTGAGGCATCGGTCGGTCTGGCTGATGCGCCCGTGCCAAGCTGGTCGAATGCAACCACTCGCAGGTTATGTGCTTTGAGCCAGCCATGGGCGTCGCGCAGATAGTCACACGGCAGGCCCGGCCCGCCGTTGAGACACAGCAGCACCTCATCGCCTTCGCCAAAGCTGTAGACCACGAGGTTATGGCCGTCGACTTGCACGTTGTACTGCTGGTCGGGGGCAATTTCACGCCACATGCATACATTCCTTGTGTTGTATCGGCCTGGCGGGTAGCGGCCGTTTATCAGGTCAACACTACCGAGGATGCCGTGCGTCCATAACCTAGTATTTCTTATAGGTTTGGCCTGGCAGTCCTTCGCCGGGGCGTGGCATTCTACTTGCAGCAAGTCGAGATTCAAATGAATTCGGGAGCAGAACGGATGCTGGCCAAGCTGACCGCCTTCAATAATCGCCTCATACCGGGCAGGAGCCTGGATGAACAGATGGACAATACGTTTATCCTTGCCCAACAACTGGGCTTCGATGCCCTGGTGTATGACTACACCCCAGTGCCCATCGACCTCAACGGCGCACTGATCACGCCCTCGCTGTTGCAACTGCGCAACACACCGAGCGATTGGCACGCCTTATGGTGCAGCGAAGGGTTTTACCAGATCGACCCGGTGCAACACCTGGCGCTGAGCACAGTGTCGCCGTTTGTCTGGTCCTATGAGGCCAAGACTGAGACGGCCCTGCAAAAGATCATCGACCCCTGCCACGCCCCCGTTTCTTCTTATCTGCATGAGCGTCAGCTGACCTGCGGCGTCAGCGTGCCGATTCATCTGCCCCGGGGCGGCTTCGCCTCGCTAACCGGGTTGCGCACCGGCAAGGCGCGCACGGTATTGAAGGACGCCCAACATACGCTGGCCGATTTCAGCCTGATTACCCATGCCCTCCAGGAAGCGGCTTACCCGCTGTTCAGCAAGGAGGTGCGGGCTTATCCGCACATACGCCTGACCAAGCGCGAGCGCGAATGCCTGAAATGGGCGGCTGAAGGCCTGACCGCCGCCGAAATCGCCACGCAATTGAGCCGCTCCCTGGCGGTGGTCACCCTGCACCTGGCCTCAGCCATGCACAAACTGGGCGCCAAGAACCGTGTTCAGGCCGTGGTTCGCGCCACCCATTACCGCTTGCTGGAAGGTTGAGCTTTCGGCAAAAACCTATCTGTTTTGCTAGTTACCTAAACTTTTTGTTCAGACTATCGTAACCCTGATCCTTTTTTTCAGAGCAGGGTACGAAATGGAATTCATCGAAAAAGTTCGCGAAGGCTACGCGCCCTTTGGCGCCTATCAGACCTGGTATCGCGTCACCGGCGACCTGACCACAGGCCGCACGCCCTTGGTGATCATCCATGGCGGCCCGGGCTGCACCCACGATTACGTCGACGCCTTCAAGGACGTCGCCGCCAGCGGCCACGCGGTCATCCACTACGACCAGTTGGGCAACGGCCGCTCCACGCACTTACCGGAAAAAGACCCGTCGTTCTGGACCATCGGCCTGTTCCTCGACGAGTTGAACAACCTGCTGGACCACCTGCAAATCAGTGAGAACTACGCGATCCTCGGTCAATCCTGGGGCGGCATGCTGGGCAGCGAACACGCAATCTTGCAACCCAAGGGCCTGCGCGCGTTTATCCCTGCCAACTCCCCCACCTGCATGCGCACCTGGGTCAGCGAAGCCAACCGCCTGCGCAAGCTGTTGCCTGAAGGCGTGCATGAAACCCTGCTAAAGCACGAGCAGGCCGGCACCTACCAAGACCCGCAATACCTGGCGGCCTCACGGATTTTCTATGACCAGCATGTGTGCCGGGTCAACCCGTGGCCCGAAGAAGTGGCACGCACCTTCGCCCAGGTGGATGCCGACCCGACGGTGTACCACGCCATGAGCGGCCCGACCGAATTCCACGTGATTGGCAGCTTGAAGGACTGGAATGTGATCGGCCGCCTGTCAGCCATCAAGGTGCCAACCCTGGTGATTTCCGGTCGACATGACGAAGCCACACCGTTGGTGGTCAAGCCATTCCTGGATGAGATATCGGACGTGCGCTGGGCACTGTTTGAAGACTCCAGCCATATGCCGCATGTGGAAGAGCGCCAGGCGTGCATGGGGACGGTGGTGAAGTTTCTGGATGAGGCGTGTTCGTTGCCGCACAAAGCCCTCAAGGCCGGCTGAAATCCGCCCTCTGTAGGAGCGAGCTTGCTCGCGAAAAACTATCAGACGCCGTGTTTATTCAGGAAGCACGCGTCATCGTTGACGTTTTTCGCGAGCAAGCTCGCTCCTACCTGTTTAAACCTCAGTGGTTTCGGGTTTTGCGGCTTTCTTTGAGGTATCTGCTACCAGGGGAATTTCCTTGCCCTCGGCATCAAACAACTTCCCACCCCGGTAGTAATCCCCATCGCGCAACGCAGCCACGTCGCGAAAGCACAAGCTGCGCTCAGTCCCCGCCACAAACACTGACTGCTGGTCCGAGTTGCCGGCGGTGAAGTGGTTGAACGCCAGGTTCAGCAATATCGCCATGATTGCCGACGAGCTGATGCCCGAGTGGAAGATGGTCGCGAACCAGCTTGGAAACTGATCGTAGAAGCTCGGCGCGGCGATGGGGATCATGCCGAAGCCGATAGACGTGGCGACAATGATCAGGTTCATGTTGTTGCGGTAATCCACCTTCGACAGCGTGCGAATCCCGCTGGCCGCCACCGTGCCGAACAATACAATCCCGGCGCCGCCCAACACGGAGGTGGGCACGGCCGCGATCACCCGCCCCATGAACGGCAACAGGCCGAGCACCACCAGGAACACCCCGCCAGTGGCCACCACAAACCGACTCTTGACCCCTGTCACCGCCACCAGGCCGACGTTCTGGGCGAATGCGCTCTGGGTAAACGAACCGAAGATCGGCGCAAACATGCTCGACAACATGTCGGCACGCAGGCCGTTGCCCAGGCGCTTGGAGTCCACCTTGGTGTCGATGATCTCACCCACCGCCAGGATGTCCGCCGACGTTTCCACCAGCGTCACCATCACCACGATGCACATGGAAATGATCGCCGCCACATGGAAGGTGGGCATGCCGAAGTGAAAGGGTGTGGGGAAACCGAACATCGGCCCCTGCATGACGCCAGAGAAGTCCGCCATGCCGAGCAGCACCGCGATCACGGTGCCGATCACCATGGCCAGCAGGATCGACAAGCGAGAGATGGTTGCGCTGCCGATCTTGCTCAGCAGCAGCACCAGCACCAGGGTCAGCGCGGCCAGGCCGATGTTGGACATGCTGCCAAAATCTGCCGCCCGGCTGTTGCCGCCCATGGCCCAGCGCGCCGCTACAGGCATCAGGGTCAGGCCGATGGTGGTAATCACAATGCCCGTCACCAGCGGCGGAAAAAACTTGGTGATCCTTGAAAACACCGGGGTAATCAACAAACCGATAAAGGACGCGGCCATCACCGCCCCGAGAATCGCTGGCACACCACCGGCACCGTCGCTGCCGACAATCGCCACCATGGTCGCCACACCCGCGAACGACACGCCCTGCACCAGCGGCAACTGACAGCCGAAGAACGGCAGGCCCAGGGTTTGCAAAAGCGTGGCCAGGCCACCGGCAAACAGCGATGCAGCGATCAGCAGACCGATATCCGCCGGCGACAACCCGGCTGCCTGGCCGACGATCAACGGCACGGCGACGATGCCGCCATACATGGTGAGCACATGCTGCAGGCCGTAAGCCATGTTGGCGGCGACGCCCAGATTTTCATCTTCGGGCCGCTGCGGTGACGCCTTCGGGATAGTCATGGTGAGGGGTTCTCTGTTTTTGTTGTGCGCTCACTGTATGCAATGTTCAGACTGTATGTCCATAGAGTTGTATACAATCAATCGAACAAGATACCCTCCAACGGCGTTACAAAAACAATCCGGCCGTCACGAGCCAGAACGCCAAAGGACAAAAATAATGAAAAAGGCACTACAGGGCGCCACCCTCGCATTGACCCTTCTCGGCGGCGGGGAGGCTGTTGCGGTGGAATGGATGAACAACAGCGTCGGGTTCCGCTACGGGCAGCACTTCACCAACCCGAACAACCCCGACGACTTCAGCAAGCGCATCTACAGTTTTACCCACGCCAGCGGCTACCGTTACGGCAGCAATTTCCTCAACCTCGACGTATTCCTGTCCGACAGCAGCGACCCGCGCAAAGGCACCGACCACGGTGGCAGCGAGGTGTACGCCGTGTACCGGCATCAGCTGTATGCCTCACGCGTGTTCGACTTGCCGCCGGGCACGGGGCTGATCAAGGATTACACGCTGACCCTGGGCTTCGACGCCAACCGCAACAACAACTTCGCATCCGCCAAGAAGCGCGCCTTGGTGATTGGCCCTACGTTGAAGTTCAACACTGTCGGCGTGCTGGACCTGAGCCTGATGTACTACAAGGAAAAGAACCACACCGGCATTCCCGGCGCGCAAGAGTCGAACCACACCTTCGACGCTACCTACATGCTCAACCTGACCTGGATGCGACCGTTCGAGGTGGGCAACCATGCGGCGAAATTCCAGGGGTTCATTAACTACGTCGGGGAAAAAGGCGAGGACTACCATGGCCGCGATACGGCAGCGGAGGCCTTGATGCGTACAGCGCTGATGGTGGCGGTGCGACCAGGTAAAAGCGTGAAGCCGAACCTGTATCTGGGGGTGGGGTATGAGTACTGGCATAACAAGTTCGGGGTGGACGGCGGACGTGGCAGCCGCACCTCAACACCGACGCTGAACATGGAAGTGACGTTCTGACTGAAGAAGCAGGCTTTTTGTTGGAGCGAGCTTGCTCGCGAAAAACTCACCGACGCCGCGTTCATTCAGAAAGCCCGCGTTATCGTTGACGTTTTTCGCGAGCAAGCTCGCTCCTACCAGTTTGATCGTATTGTCAGCTCAGGCGTTGGCCAGTTCGGAAGAGTTGCCCTTCGGCCGTGCCAGCCAATAGCCCAACACCGCCAGTGGTGCCGTCGCCAGCATCACAATCACCGTGATCAACAGCGGCTGCTCGATCATCGACGACACCAACAGGCTGGCCAGGAAGCACAAGCCCAATTGCAGGGTATTTTGCAGGGCCGCCGCCTTGCCGGAATTTTCCGCAAAGGGCATCAGCGCATTCGCCACCACAATCGGGTAGCTGGCGCCGTTGCACAGCGCCATCAGACAGAACGGGATCAACAAGGTGGTCAGGGTCGGCACACTCAAGGTGGCCACCAGGTACAACGCCACCATGCTCAAGCAATAGGCGACCAGCAACCACGGCAGCAGGGTTTTACCCGGCAGGCGCTGCAAGGCGCTGCGGCAACTGTAGCCGCCAACGAGAAACGCCAGGGTCGGCAGCACGTAGCTGAGGCCAATGTCATTCGGGCTGTAACCCATGCCACCGAGGATGAACGGCGAGGCGGTCAGCCAAGCGAAGAAGCTGGCCGAACAGGCGGCGAAGATCATCACATTGCCGGTAAACACCCGAGAAGTGAGCAATTGCCCATACCCCAGGCGCACCGGGCTGCCCTTGTGCTCCGAACGCTTGGGCACATTGCGCAGGAACAAGGTCGGCAACAACAGCAACAACGACACCACCAGCAACACGCCGAAGATCGCTTGCCAGCCAAAGTGATTCAGCACCATGGCGCCCAACAGCGGTGCCAGGGCCGGCGATAGCGACATCAACGGCATGATGCTGGCGAAGACGCGGTGAGCCTTGTCGGCCGGGTAGCGATCAATCACCAAGGCCTGCCAACTGACGGCGGCGGCACACACGCCAATCGCCTGCATAAAGCGCAGGGCCAGCAGTTGCGGCGCGCTCTGAACCCAGAACATGCCCAGGCAACCGAGCACAAACAGGCTCAGGCCGGCGAGCAGGATGGGCTTGCGCCCCAGGCGGTCCGAGAGCGGCCCCCACAGCAACTGCCCCAGCGCAAAGCCGGCAAGAAAAATGCTCAAGCTGGCGCCCACCGCGCCAGCACCAATGTTCAACTGCTCGCCCATGGCGCCAAACGCCGGCAAGTACATGTCCATGGCGAGATAACCGAGCATGCTCAGCCCCGCCAGATACCAGGTAAAACCAAAAGAATTTTTCATCGAAGCCTTGTAGATACTGCCATCAAACTATTTGCTGACTGGCGCCCATTATGAAGCTGACAATATCTGTGTGAAGCGATAATAATTGGATACTCTTATCAATAATTTTGAAGGCAGTACCTATGTGGTCGGAATATTCCCTGGATGTGGTGGACGCCGTCGCCCGTCACGGCAGCTTCAGCGCCGCCGCCCAGGAACTGCACCGCGTACCGTCGGCCATCAGCTACACCGTGCGTCAGCTCGAAGAATGGTTGGCCGTGCCGCTGTTTGTGCGCCGGCATCGCGACGTGGAACTGACCCCTGCCGGCCGCCTGTTTATCGACGAATCCCGCGGCGTGATGAAAAAAATGCTCGGCACCCGGCGCCTGTGCCAACAGGTGGCCAATGGTTGGAGCGGCCAATTGAAGGTGGCCGTGGACTCCATCGTCAAACCCCAGCGCTGCCGGCAATTGGTGCTCGACTTCTATCGGCAGTTTCCCGAAGTGGAATTGCTGCTCGAATACGAGGTGTACAACGGCGTGTGGGATGCGTTGGCCGATGAACGCACCGACATCGTGATCGGCGCCACCAGCGCGGTGCCGGTGGCCAGCCACTTCAGCTTCCGCGACATGGGCCTGTTGAACTGGCTGTGCGTGGTCAGCGCCCGGCACCCGCTGGCTGCGGTGGAAGGTTTGCTCAGTGATGACCAACTGCGCCCCTTTGCCTCGCTGTGCATGACCGACACCTCCCGCAACCTGCCCAAGCGCGACACCTGGACCCTGGATAACCAGCGCCGCCTGGTGGTGCCCAACTGGGCGTCGGCCCTGGATTGCCTGCGCGATGGCCTGTGTGTAGGGATGGCGCCGGCCCATCAGGTGTTGCCATGGATCGAGCGCGGGGAATTGGTGGCGCTGCAATTGAGCCGGCCATTTCCGGCCAGCCCGTCGTGTGTGGCGTGGGCGCAGAACAAACTGTCGCCGGCCATGGCGTGGTTGTTGGAGTACTTGGGGGACACCGAAACGATGAACCAGGAATGGCTGAATGGCCCCTCTTTCTGATCACTCCCACGCTGCTGATCGTTCCCACGCTCTGCGTGGGAATGCTGCCCTGGACGCTCCGCGTCCGCTCTTAACGCGTGACGCAGAGCGTCACAGGAGGCGTTCCCACGCAGAGCGTGGGAACGAGCATCGTCTTTCAGTCCAGTAGGCGGGTGATGGCTCGCACGATCATCTCCACTTCCTTGCGCTCCAGCGTCAGTGGCGGCAACAGGCGAATGACCTTGCCCCGCGTGACGTTGATCAACAGCCCATGCTCCTGCGCGCGGATGTTCCTCCAACTCCATCCGCAACCGCGCCAGTAAGTGTTTCTGATCGCTCCCACGCTGCTGATCGTTCCCACGCTCTGCGTGGGAATGCTGCCCTGGACGCTCCGCGTCCGCTCTTAACGCGTGACGCGGAGCGTCACAGGAGGCGTTCCCACGCATAGCGTGGGAACGAGCATCGTCTTTCAGTCCAGTAGGCGGGTGATGGCTCGCACGATCATCTCCACTTCCTTGCGCTCCAGCGTCAGTGGTGGCAACAGGCGAATGACCTTGCCCCGCGTGACGTTGATCAACAGCCCATGCTCCTGCGCTGCCCGTTGGGCCAGGTCGCGGTAAGGGCTGGCCAGTTCAATGCCGATCATCAAGCCCTTGCCACGAATCGCCCGCACCTGCGGATGTTCCTCCAACTCCATCCGCAACCGGGCCAGTAAGTGTTCTCCCTGGCGCGCAGCGTTCTCGAGCAAGCCTTGCTCCTGGATAATCTCCAGCACCGTACACCCGACGCGACACGCCAGCGGGTTGCCGCCAAAGGTGCTGCCATGGCTGCCTGGGGTGAACAGCTCAGCGACAGCAGCGCGGGCCAGGCAGGCGCCGATGGGCACGCCATTGCCCAGGCCTTTGGCCAGGGTCATCACGTCCGGCACGATGCCTTCGTGCTGGAAGGCAAACCAGGTGCCGGTGCGCCCGATGCCGGTCTGGATTTCGTCGAGCATCATCAGCCAGCCGTGGCGCGTGCAGTGATCGCGCATGGCTTTCAGGTAGCCTGGTGGCGCCACCAACACGCCACTTTCACCCTGGATCGGTTCAAGCAGTACCGCCGCGATGCGTGTACCGAACTGCGCGGTGACCGCCTCCAGAGCCGCCATGTCGCCAAACCCAATCTTGATGAAATCGCCGGGCAATCGCTGGAACCCCAGGCGCACCGAAGGCCCGTCGCTGGCAGCCATGGTGCCTAGCGTGCGGCCGTGGAAGGCGTTCTCCATCACGACCACCAACGGCTGTTCGATGCCTTTTTTCCAGCCATGCAAACGCGCCAACTTCAGCGCCGTCTCGTTGGCCTCCGCGCCGGAATTGTTGAAGAACACGCGGTCCAGCCCGGACAGTTGGGCCAGGCGCCGGGCCAATTGTTGTTGCCAGTCGATGCTGTAGAGGTTGGAGGTGTGCAGCAGCAAGCCGGCCTGTTCGCTGATGGCGGCCACTAACCTGGGGTGGGAATGGCCAACATTGGTCACCGCCACGCCGGCCACGGCGTCCAGGTATTCGCGGCCCTGTTGGTCCCACAGGCGCGTGCCCAGGCCGCGGGTGAAGCTCAGGGCCAGGGGTTGATAAGTGCTCATCAGGCAGGCGGCGGTCATGGTGGCGGCTCCAGTGCATCGTTGGGGTGGATCAAGTATGGTTAACCACCCTCGCTGGATAAACGCAGAATTGCTGCAATAACTTTAAACCAGGGCTTGATAATGGATCTGTTCCAGGCAATGTCGGTGTACGTGAAAGTCGTCGAGGCCGGCAGCATGACCGCCGCCGCGCAGGAATGCGGGATTTCGACCACCATGGTGGGCAACCATCTGCGAGCGCTGGAACAACGGCTTGGCGTCAGCTTGCTCAAACGCACCACGCGCAAACAAAACCTCACCGAATTTGGCGGGCAGTATTATCAGCGCTGCCTGGAAGTGCTGGGGCTGGTGGCCGACTCCGAGCTGCTGGCCGAGCAGGTCCACAGCGAAACCCCCAAAGGCAGCCTGCGCATCACCGCGCCCCCCGTGTTCGGCACCGAACGCCTGGTGCCGGCTTTGAGTGAGTTTTCCCAGCGCTACCCACTTATCGACCTGTACGTGGTGATGAGCAATGAGCGCATGGACCTGGTCGACAGCGGTTTTGACGTGGCGATCCGTCTCGGCGAACTGGAAAACTCCAGCCTGATCGCCCGGCCTCTGCAGGCCTATACCCTTACCCTTTGCGCCTCCCCTGCCTACCTGGCGCGACGCGGCACACCGCAAACCCCGGATGACCTGCAGCAGCATGACTGCCTGGCATTCGCCTACCCCGCGAACGACAACTGGCGCGATACCGATAAACTCTGGCGCATGACCGGCGATGAAGGTGAAGTGGAGGTGCCGGTGTCTGGCTCATTGACCATCAACAGCTCCCAAGGCTTGCGCCAGGCCGCCATCAACGGCATGGGCATCAGCATGTTGGCCGATGCCCTGGTGCAACCGGACCTGGAGAGCGGCAAGCTGGTGGCCTTGCTGACCACCTATAAACTGCCCAGCCGCCCCATGCACCTGATGTATCGCCAGGACCGCTATCGCCTGCCCAAGCTGCGGGCGTTCGTCGACTTTGTGATGGAGAAATGGACGCGCTAGAACGCCACGCCCAACTCACGCAAACGCGCGGCGGTGCGCTCGGCCGATACGTGGTGAATGCCCTGCCAGCCCAACGCGATAGCGGCCTCGATATTGCCGGCGACGTCGTCGATAAACACCACTTCACTGGCCTGGACATCCGGCAGGTGCGCACGCACCTGGGTGAGGCTGGCGTGGTAGATCGCCGGGTCAGGCTTGATCAACTTCACCTCGCCGGACACCAGAATGTCGCGAAAACGCGTCAGGAATGGATAGTTGGCCCGGGCGTAAGGGAAGGTTTCAGCCGACCAGTTGGTAAGCCCGAACAGCGGCATCTCAACCTGGTGCAACGCTTCGAGAATCGCCACGCCCTCGGTTAATTCAGCCCGCAGCATTTCGGGCCAGCGCTCGTAATAAGCCTGGATCAGGGTCTCGTGTTCGGGGTATTGGGCAACCAGGGTGCGGGTGGCTTCAGCCAGGGAGCGCCCGGCATCTTGCTCGGTGTTCCAGTCCTGGGTACAGATGGTGTCGAGGAACCACTGGCGCTCGACGTCGTTGGCAATCAGCTTGCGGTACAGGTGCTGCGGGCTCCAGTCGAACAGGACACCGCCGAAATCAAAAACTACTGCACGAATCGTCATCAGATCCTCCGTTAGCATGGCTTGATAGCTGCTGGAGTCTGACAGATCTACAAGAGGGAGGCGCGCGCCGAGGTGTAAGAAGTGTCTGAAAAGACAGGTGGGAGGAGGCATGGCCTCATTGAGCGAACGCAATGCTCAAAACAACGAAGATCAAATGTGGGAGCTGGCTTGCCTGCGAAAGCGGTCGTACAGCCTCAGATGCTGCGACTGACACACCGCCTTCGCGGGCAAGCCCGCTCCCACAGGGGATTTGCGTTAACTGACTGGCATCAGGGCAAGCCAGTTCCCACCTTATTGACCGCGTTTTAAGCCTGGATCAGGCCGTTGATTTTGACGGTCGGGTTCACATCCGCGTCGTAATCCACGCCGTCGACCTCAAAGCCAAACAAGCGCAGGAACTCGGCCTTGTAACCGGCAAAATCGCTGATCTCGTTGACGTTGTCGTCGGTCACCTGGTTCCACAGCGCGGCCACGGCATCCTGGACCTTCGGTTCCAGCTCGGCCAGGTCGGCACGCAGGCGGCCATCGGCGTCGAGTTTCGGCTCGCTGCCGTACAGGCTGTCCTTGAACAGGCCGTAGACCTGCTCGATGCAGCCTTCATGGGTGCCCTGCTCTTTCATCACCTTGAACAGCAGCGACAGGTACAGCGGCATGATCGGGATCGCCGAGCTGGCCTGGGTGACCACGGCCTTGAGCACCGACACACGGGCGTCGCCCTTGAGCGCAGCGAGGTTTTCGCGCAGGGTCAACACTTTCTTGTCCAGGTCTTTCTTGGCTTCGCCGATGGAGCCGTTCCAGTAGATGTCCTGGGTCAGCTTCTCACCGAGGTAGGTGAACGCGGTGGTCTTGGCGCCTTCGGCCAATACATCGGCGTCACGCAGGGCGTCGATCCACAGCTGCCAGTCTTCGCCGCCCATGACCTTCACGGTACCGTCGATTTCTTCCTGGGTCGCAGGCTCAAGCGTGGTGTCGACCACCACGCCCTTGTCGGTGTTGATCCCGCGCAGGGTCACGGCCTTGCCGATTGGCTTGAGGGTGGAGTTGTGCACCACGCCTTGCGGGTCGGTACGGCGTGGCGCGGCCAGGCTGTAGACCACCAGGTCGATCTTGCCCAGGTCTTTCTTGATGGTCTCGATGGTCAGGCGCTTGATCTCGTCGGAGAACGCGTCGCCGTTGATGCTCTTGGCGTACAGACCTTTTTCCACGGCAAACTTCTCGAACGCCGCGCTGTTGTACCAGCCGGCGGAGCTCAACTTGCCTTCTTCGCCTTCTTTCTCAAAAAACACGCCCAGGGTGTCGGCGCCGCAGCCAAACGCAGCACTGATGCGCGCGGCCAGGCCGTAGCCGGTGGAGGCACCGAGGACCAGTACCTTTTTAGGGCCGCCCTCGATGACGCCGTTTTTGGTTACGTAGTCGATCTGCTCTTTGACGTTCGCTTCACAGCCAACAGGGTGAGCGGTCACACAGATAAAGCCACGAACCCGCGGTTTGATGATCATAAAAATTTCTGCCTCTTCCAAGGTGCCGAAGGCCAATAGTGGCCATTCAACTTCAATCGTACCGGTCTATGACGCCTGAAAAACCGAAGCGTCACGATAGTCGCAAATCTTCTGTTCTCAAAATTCAATCCACAAAACGTCGGAGCCTGCACGGCAACGGTTACAAATTGTGCAGCAGCTTCACAATTTCACCCTATTTAAAAACGCCTGCCCGCCCCATAAACCCCTATGATGACGAGATTGTTTCAATATGTTTCGGCTTTGGAGCCTCGTTTCATGAGCAAAAATGCTGTCGGCAAGAAGCTGGTATCCCTGGCGTGGGTACTCGGCGTTCTGCTATTGATCTATTGTTTCCCGCGCAGTTGCCTGGTGTTTCTGCTGTTGGTGGTGTGCTGCGGCGTTTATGACTTCCTGCGTAACGGCCTGTACGACCGCGACACCATCAAGAAGTATTTTATCGGCAACGGTCGTAATACCTGGGTGCTGGCACCGTTCAACACCCTGCTCGACCTGCTCAGCAGCCGCAACCGGCATGTCTACACCATGAACGACCTGCCACCGGCCTGGCGCGAAGACCTGCAACAGGTGATCGACGACGCCATGGCCCGCAAGGATGAAATCATCAGCTACCTGGACGAGCGCATGGCCGAGAAGAAACGCGGCATGTTGTTCTTCCAGTGGTACGGTCGCCCGATCGAAACCACCCTGGATATCCCGCAGCTGCGCAAGAAACTGCCGTTCGTGAAAACCATCGGCGTCTCGGTGTTCAACGAGAACCGCTCGACGTCGTTCCACTTCGGCCCCCTGCGCATGATGTTCCGTGTGCTCTACAACATGGCGCCGGCACCGCACCATGAAGGTGTGTACATCCAGGTGGGCAAGCACAAGCACTACTGGCACGACGACCCGCTGTTTATCTTCGATGACACGCTGATGCACGCCTCCTTCAACAAAAACGACGCCAAACGCTACTGCCTGTTCATTGATATTGTGCGCCCGACCCTGCTGCCCTCGGTGCTCAACGCCGTGATCGCAGGGTTTGCCGGCCTGGTCTTTACCCTGCGTCGGGTTTTCTACAAAAACTGGAAGCTGATTCAGTAAGTTCTGCGGCATGATGGTGTTGGACGGCATTTGCGCTGGGCCTTGCGCCTGAGGTAAATAACCGTCTCGTGCGACCTTAATTGGCGCTCACCATTCTCAAGCCATCGCCCCCTAGCGGGCGCGGTGGCTATGCTTTCAAGGAATCAGAATGCCCCAACGTCAAGTCATCAACGCCTCCGTCAGCCCCAAGGGCAGCCTCGAAACCCTGTCCCAACGTGAAGTGCAGCAACTGAGCGAAGCCGGTACCGGCAGCATCTACACCCTGTTCCGCCAATGCGCCCTGGCGATTCTCAATACCGGCGCGCATATCGACAACGCCAAGACCATCCTCGACGCCTACAAAGACTTTGAAGTGCGTATTCACCAGCAGGACCGCGGCGTACGTCTGGAACTGCTCAACGCCCCCGCCGATGCCTTCGTCGATGGCGAAATGATTGCCAGCACCCGCGAAATGCTGTTCAGCGCCCTGCGCGACATCGTCTACACCGAGAACGAGCTGGATAGCCAGCGTATCGACCTGAGCAACTCCCAAGGCATCACCGATTACGTGTTCCACCTGCTGCGTAACGCCCGTACGCTGCGCCCGGGTGTCGAGCCGAAGATCGTGGTGTGCTGGGGCGGCCATTCGATCAACACCGAAGAATACAAATACACCAAGAAAGTCGGGCACGAACTGGGCCTGCGCAGCCTCGACGTGTGCACCGGTTGCGGCCCCGGCGTGATGAAAGGCCCGATGAAGGGCGCAACCATTTCCCACGCCAAGCAGCGCATCACCAATGGCCGTTACCTGGGCTTGACCGAACCAGGCATCATCGCTGCCGAAGCGCCGAACCCCATCGTCAACGAGCTGGTGATTTTGCCGGACATCGAAAAGCGCCTGGAAGCCTTCGTGCGTGTGGGCCACGGCATCATCATCTTCCCCGGCGGCGCCGGCACGGCCGAGGAGTTCCTGTACCTGCTCGGCATCCTCATGCACCCGGACAACCGCGACCTGCCGTTCCCGGTGGTGCTCACCGGGCCGAAACATGCCGCGCCTTACCTGGAACAATTGCACGCGTTCGTCGGCGCCACCTTGGGCGAAGCGGCGCAGAAGCATTACCAGATCATCATCGACGACCCGGCTGAAGTGGCCCGCCAGATGACCACCGGCCTCAAGGCGGTGAAGCAATTCCGCCGCGAGCGTAACGACGCGTTCCACTTCAACTGGCTGCTGAAGATCGACGAAGGCTTCCAGCGCCCGTTCGACCCCACCCACGAAAACATGGCCAGCCTGCAACTCAACCACGCGCTGCCGGCCCATGAACTGGCGGCCAACCTGCGCCGGGCGTTCTCGGGGATCGTGGCGGGTAACGTCAAAGACAAGGGTATTCGCCTGATCGAGGAGAACGGCCCGTATGAGATCCACGGCGACCCGGCGATCATGAAACCGTTGGATGAATTATTGAAGGCGTTCGTGGCCCAGCACCGCATGAAACTGCCGGGCGGAGCGGCGTATGTGCCGTGCTATCGCGTGGTGCAATAAGCCAGCGGCGGTCGGTCATAGTTTGTATTCGTTTGGGACATAGCAACGCGTGTGAGGAACGAGAGTTCGGACTAGGGTTTTACTATTCTGACTCATTCACCTCAGCGAGCGACCTATGGACCAACGGATATTGTCCTCCGTCATTCCTTACCTTAAGGTAAGGAATATCACGATGGAGATCTTCACTATGGCCACCGCCACACTCACTTCAAAAGGGCAAATCACCATCCCAGTCCAGGTCAGGACAGCCCTGGGCCTGGAAACAGGCGACCGGGTGGAATTCGTCGAAATGGAAGACGGCAAGTTTTCCATGATTGCCGCGAGCAAAACCGTCAAGGACCTCAAGGGTTTGATCCGCAAGCCTGCCCATGCCGTGTCTATCGAAGACATGAACCGCGCCGTCGCGGCCCAGGGAGCAACAGCTGGATGATCGGCCTGGATACCAACGTGCTGGTGCGTTACGTGACCCAGGACGACCCGGTTCAATCAGCCAAGGCGTCCCAGCTCATCGAATCGCTCACCGCCACCTCGCCAGGCTTTGTCAGTCTGGTGACACTTACGGAGCTGGTGTGGGTGTTGCAGTCCTGCTACCAGTCGGCCAAAAGCGAGGTGGTGATGGTGTTGGAAACCTTGTTGCACACGCGGGAACTGACCGTCGAACACGCCGATATCATCTGGCAGGCATTGCGCAAGTTCAGCGCAGGCAAAGCCGACTTTGCCGACTGCCTGGTTGAACGCTGTGGCCATGCGGCGGGCTGCGAGTACACCGCCACCTTTGATCTGAACGCGGCCAAGGCAGCGGGAATGAAACGGCTCGGCTAGCCCGCTTTGTTTGTGTAGGAGCGAGCTTGCTCGCGAAAAAATCACAGGCACCGCGTGCAACCTGAATGCCCGCGTAACCGTTGACGTTTTTCGCGAGCAAGCTCACTCCTACAGAGAAGGAGGTTAGGTCAGCGTATCCAGCCGCCGATCTGCCAGTGGTAGCCATCATTACGCTGCACCCAATGCGGGTGTACATAACGATAGCCCTGGCGCACCGGCTCCCAATGGCCGTGCACCGCCACATAGCGCCCGCCTTCCCAACGCCAGTAACCGCGTGACCAGATATAACCCTCGCGTACCGCCGGTTCGACTTCTATCACCTGCACCGGAGGCGGCTGCGGCGCCACCACCTCAACATACTCACGTTGCACCGGCCTGCGTTCATGTACTACACGCTCTTGTACACACCCGGACGCCGCCACCACCATGGCGGCCAATGCTGCATAACGTAACAACATACAAAACCCTCGGGCGCGAACGCCCTGCACCTGCATCAGAAAGTAATCCGCCTTTATTCCAGCCGGGCTCCTGCATGGGCTTTGATTATTTTTAACAGGAAATGTCTGTCAGATTGCTGAACCCACCGGCCTCAAGTCGAACGGGCACTGCTGGCGCTGCATCTGCATGAACAGGTGAGAGAGCTCGCGCGTTTAAACCGAGCCAAAACGTTGTAATACGGCGTCGACAAACCGCCGCAACTTAGCCGTGCGCTGCCGATTCGCGGTGTAGACCAAATGCATTGATCGACTTGGCGCGTCAAAGTCCGGCAGCACCCGCACTAACTGGCCCTCGGCCAGTGCCCTGCGCAAGAAGTCTTCAGGGCCGAGCACGATACCGAAACCATCCAGCGCCGCCGACATCAGCGCCCTGCTTTCGTTGATCTGCAAACGGCTGCTTACCTGCACCCTGTGCGGGACCGCACCTTGGTAAAACACCCATTCACGATCTGCCGGGCGTGACCAGAAGGCATAGCCCAGGCATTCGTGATGCTCAAGGTCTGCCGGCGTCATCGGTGTGCCCCGCGCCTGCAAATAGGCCGGTGCCGCACAGACAACCAGGCGATACGGCGCCAGCGGCCGGGCGGTCAGGCCGGTGGTCCCCAAGGGGCCGATACGAAAGGCCGCCTCATAGCCCTCCTCCACCAGGTCGACGAAACGATCCGTAAGGTGCAGATCGATTTGCACATCCGGGTTGTCACGCAAGAATCCGGTGATCAACGGCATCAGGCTGTAGGAGCCGAACGTCACCGGGGCGGTGATTTTCAGCTTGCCACGCGGGGTGTCGTTCATGATTTGCGCAAGGGAATCCGCCGCCTCAGTCTCCGTCAGGATGTGCTTGCAACGTTCGTAGTAAGCGCTCCCCAACTCCGTAAGGCTTTGCCTTCGCGTAGTACGGTTAAGCAAGCGCGCGCCCAAGCGTTGTTCCAAGGCGGTGACATGCTTGGCAACCATTTGCGGTGACATATTCAAGCGCTCAGCGGCACGCACGTAGGAACCGAGCTCAGCAGCCATCACAAAGGCATTCATGCTTGATAAACGATCCATCATTCCCTACCCCTAGTAACAACAGCCGCGCCACAACTGCGATTTATCACCAAATGGTTGCCAATCATCATAGCCACTTCGTACTTCCATCGGAGCAAGCACATGAAGATTGGCGTAATTGGAGCAGGTTTCATTGGGCGTGCTGTGGCACAACTGGCCTTGGCCGCCGGGCATGAGGTGATGCTGAGCAATTCCCGCGGCCCGCACACCATGAGCAGCGTGGTAAGCGGCATACTCGGTGTGCAAGTTGGCAGCGCAGACGATGCCGCACGGTTCGGCGATGTGGTGCTAGTGGCGATTCCCTTTCAACACTACCGCAGCGTGCCCGCGCAATGGCTGGAGGGTAAAACGGTGATGGATGCCAACAATTACTACCCCGACCGCGATGGGCATATCCCAGAGCTGGACCGCTTTGAAACGACTACCAGCCGCTTGCTGGCCGACCATTTGACACATTCACACGTGGTGAAAGTGTTTAACGCGATCTTCGCCCCCGACCTGACGCAAGATGCCCGCCCTCACGGTGCACCTGATCGGCGGGCGCTGCCCGTCGCGGCGGATGACGCCACCGCGAAGGCCGTCGTGACCCAGCTGCTCGATGAGTTGGGGTTCGATGCCGTCGACGCTGGTGAGCTGGATGAAAGCTGGCGATTCGAGCGGGCCAAACCGGCGTACTGCGTGCGCCTGGACCAGGCTGGCTTGAAGGCTGCGCTGGCGGCGGCCGAGCGTGCGGTTGAGCTGCCCCCGGTGGAGCGACACCCGCCGCTCTCCTGAACATTTCCCCACAAAAAAGCCCGCTGACCGTCACCGGTTCAGCGGGCTTTTTCGTGGGTGAGGCTTACAGCGCCAGGTCAGAAACCGGCTTGCTTGGCTCAGCCGCAGGCTTGGCAGCCTCGGTAGCCTGTGGAGCGGCCAATTGCGGGATCGCTGGCGGTGGTGTCAGTTGCAGCACACCGGCAGTGTAGGCCCATTCCTTGGCAACCGCTTCAGGGCTGTCGTTCAGCTTGGTGCCGTAGCTTGGCACGATCTGGTGCAGTTTTTCCTGCCAGGCCGGGCTTGCTACCTTGTCCTTGAACACTTTTTGCAGCACGGTCAGCATGATCGGAGCCGCGGTGGACGCGCCTGGCGATGCACCCAACAGGCCGGCGATGGTGTTGTCGGCAGAGCTGACCACTTCGGTACCGAGCTTCAGCACGCCGCCTTGCTCTTCGTCACGCTTGATGATCTGCACGCGCTGGCCGGCTTGCCACAGGCGCCAGTCCGATTGCTTGGCGTTCGGGAAGTACTCTTGCAGCGCCTTGAAGCGGTCGTCATCGGACAGCATCAGTTGGCCGGCGAGGTACTCGACCAGTGGGTATTCACGAATACCGACTTTGGTCATAGGCCAGATGTTGTGGGTGGTGGTGCTGGTCAGCAGGTCCAGGTACGAGCCTTCTTTCAGGAACTTGGTCGAGAAGGTGGCGAATGGGCCAAACAGAATCACACGCTTGCCATCCAGCACGCGGGTGTCCAGGTGCGGAACCGACATCGGTGGCGAACCTACCGAAGCCTTACCGTAGGCCTTGGCCAGGTGCTGCTCGGCGATGGTCGGGTTCTCGGTCACCAGGAACGAACCACCGACTGGGAAGCCTGCGTATTCCTTGCCTTCAGGAATGCCCGACTTCTGCAGCAAGTGCAGGGCACCGCCGCCGGCGCCGATGAACACGAACTTGGCGTCGGTTTCAGTCTTGGTGCCGTCTTTGAGGTTTTTGTAGCTCACGCGCCACGAACCGTCGGCGTTCTTAGTGATGTCCTGCACTTCGCTCGACAGCTTCAAGTCAAACTTCGGCGTGGTTTGCAGGTGAGCGACGAACTGGCGGGTGATCTCGCCGAAGTTTACGTCGGTGCCGATCGGGCTCCAGGTGGCCGCGATTTTCTGGCTCGGGTCACGCCCTTCCATCATCAACGGAACCCACTTGGCGATCTGCGCCGGGTCTTCGGAGTACTGCATGCCGGCGAACAGCGGGCTGGCCTTCAGGGCTTCGTAGCGTTTTTTCAGGAACTTGATGTTGTCATCGCCCCACACAAAGCTCATGTGCGGAGTGGAGTTGATGAACGAACGCGGGTTCTTCAACACGCCCTGCTGAACCTGCCAGGACCAGAACTGACGGGAGATCTGGAACGCTTCGTTGATCTCGACCGCTTTCGGGATCTCAACGTTGCCGTTCTTGTCTTCCGGGGTGTAGTTCAGCTCAGCCAGGGCCGAGTGACCGGTACCGGCGTTGTTCCAGCCGTTGGAGCTTTCTTCGGCCACGCCATCGAGGCGCTCGACCATCTCCATCGACCAGCCCGGCTCCAGCTCATTGAGCCAGACACCCAGGGTCGCACTCATGATGCCGCCGCCGATCAGCAGCACATCGACTTTCTTTGCCTCTTCCGCGTGAACGGACGTGATCCCCATCGACAAAGCCAGCCCCAGCAGGGCAGTGTTTACTTTTTTAAACATCAGTAGCACCTATGATAAAACGCCATCCGCCCTACCGCCCCTGATCATGAGTAACCCTCGTTCACGCTACGTCAGGCAACGTACGCGGGGTCTGCACAGTCACATAAAGGCTGCAGGGTGGGCACACAAGGCCGATGGATCGACCTCACTGTTATGTCCCTTCTGCGCTGACTTCTTATCATTATTGGCTTCAGCTACCTGGGCGACAGCCAACCGCTGGGACGTATACGGGTGTACGCACCAGGGAAAGACTAGCCCAAGACGGCGCGCAGAATATCACGCTAAACAGCGTTTATGCGCCGTTTGGCCAATTGACAGGCCTAAATCGCGGCTTTTAATGCGCCCCTGTCAAGCCTGGCAGCCGCGACCTGCGGTCACAGGCGTGGAACTCTGCCGAAAATGGCGGTTCTAGACACCTTCGTCGCGGCTTGCGTAGCATCGACGACTGTCCTTCGTGCACACTTTTCACACAGAGTTACCCATGACTATCCAGCAAACACCCGGGCAGGTACTGCCCGCGCGCAGCGCCGCCAAAATGGAAGCGGCCATGGCCGTGGGCGCCTTCGCGATCGGCACCGGCGAATTCGCCATCATGGGCCTGATGCCCGACATCGCCCAGAACCTGGGCCTGAGCGAACCCCAGGTGGGCCACGCCATCAGCGCCTACGCCCTGGGCGTCATGGTCGGCGCCCCACTGCTGGCCATCCTCGGCGCCAAGCTGCTGCGCAAACACATGCTGCTGTTGCTGATGGGCCTGTACGCCCTGGGCAACTTCGCCACCGCCTTCACCCCGACCTTCGGCTCGCTGGTGGCCTTCCGCTTTATCAGCGGCCTGCCCCACGGCGCCTACTTCGGCATCGCCGCCGTGGTCGCCTCCAGCATGGTACCCACCGACAAACGCGCCGGCGCCGTGGCCCGCGTAATGATGGGCCTGACCCTGGCCATGCTGCTCGGCAACCCCATTGCCACCTTCCTCGGCCAACACCTGGGCTGGCGCTCGGCCTTCGCCCTGGTCAGCGTGATCGCCCTGCTCACCATCGCCCTGGTCTGGCAATTCGTGCCCCACCGCCACGACGAACAACGCAGCGACCCGCGCAAAGAACTGCGCGCCTTCACCAAACCCCAGGTGTGGATGGCCCTGTCCATCGGCGCAATTGGCTTTGCCGGCATGTTCTGCGTATTCAGCTACCTGGCGCCAACCATGCTCGAAGTGACCAAGGTCTCGCCGCAGTGGATCCCCTTCGGCCTCGCGGCCTTTGGCGTGGGCGGCATCATCGGCAACATCGCCGGTGGCAAGCTGTTTGATCGTATGCAGTTCCGGGCGGTGGGCTTGATATTGGTGTGGTCGATGGCGGTGTTGTTGTTCTTCCCCTTCGCCGCGGCGTCGCTGTGGGGCGTACTGGTGAGCATGGGGCTGGTGGGCACCATGGTCGCGTTGGCGGCACCGTTGCAGATTCGGTTGATGGACATTGCCCATGAAGCGCCGAGCTTGGCGGCAGCATCGAACCATGCGGCATTTAACCTGGCGAATGCGCTGGGACCGTGGTTTGGGGGGATGGCGATTACGGCAGGGTTGGGTTGGACCAGTACCGGCTACATCGGTGCTGCTACAGCGCTGGTGGGGCTGGGCCTCTACCTGATTGCCCGGCGGATGAAAGGCGGCCATTAACGGCTCGCCTAATAGCGATCAGCTAAGCGAACACAATACCAATGTGTGGAGCTGGCTTGCCTGGGAAAGCAGTGGTTCAGTTATAGATTCAGTGACTGACACGCCGCCTTCGCGAGCAAGCCCGCTCCCACAGGGATCTGGGCCGGGCGCTGATTTTGTGGGCGCTACATGGCCACTGTGGGAGCTGGCTTGCCTGCGATAGCGATGTATCAGTGACAGATGAATTAACTGACCCATCGCCATCGCGAGCAAGCCCTCTCCCACAGGGATCCGAGCCGGGCGCTGATTCTGCGAGCGATACATGGCCAATGTGGGAGCTGGCTTGCCTGCGATAGCGGTGTATCAGTGACAGATGAGTTAACTGATCCACCGACATTGCAGCATCAATATCTACACATCTTCGGCACGACGCTGCACCTGTGGCGAGGGAGCTTGCTCCCGCGACGACCTGCCAGCCGGCGCTTATCTACCTGACTCCCCACGCTCCAACTGTGGGAGCGGGCTTGCTCGCGAAGGCGGCCTTACAGTCGACGAGGATGCAGGATCAGACCGCACACCTATCCGTATTCAGGCAACGGCTACTTAGCGTTCCACCCCAACGGCTGCTCACTTTGCAAAGCGGCAAAGCAAGCAAAACACTCTCGCCCCACCATCCCATCAATCATCATGCAACAACCCCGAACCATACTCCCCATAACTACTCCCCAGCCCACTGCCACCGAAATTCATCTTCGCGGCTTTGTTGGGACTATGGTCGCCAAATGCCTGGCAACCGCCTGAAAAGCACGGGTCGCTGTTGGTCACGCTCGATGAAGATGAACAAGCACTCAACATCAACGTGCCGGTGATCATCACAACTTTGACGAGGTTCGAGATCATGGTTTCAGCTCCCTATGGGCTGGAGGCGCTGGGGTCCTCTCTCAGTAGGGGATCGTAGACCTCAACGGTGCAGGGAATTATGAAACTTTGCTGTGGGACAGCATGAGTTCAGGTTGCCGCCTTGGGTAAGGCGGCAGGGTTAGTTGTCAGGCTTTGACCGAGGCGGTCACAGGCGCAACTTGCTCCTGGGCTCGGCCAACGAGCAGCGAGCTCAACTCGATTAACTGCTGAATGCCTAGGGCGATGGCGCGCTGGGAATCGTCGAGGTCGAACGCCAAAGTGGCGGCCATTTCGTTGGCGGATGCGAGGTTTTCGGCGGCATTGGCCAGGAGGGTTTCGGGGTCGATGGTCGGGTTTACGAGGAATAGGTTGTTGCTTGGGCGTTCAACGGGCGCAGCGTCGTCGGATGGGGGCAAGTGATGATTGATTGCGCGCAGGGCTGCGGCTTGAAGCTTGGGGTCGACGGGCGACACGCTTTGATCAAGTGAAGAACTGCGCGTGTTGTTGTGCATGGGCGAAGCTCAAAAGATTTTCGGGAGTTAAAAACGCCTTAGCAATACGGACTTCCACCTCCGGCCGCTGGGTTAGCAGCGACTTGAGGAGATTAGCGGGGTGGATGAAGCAACGCAATGCCGATAGCATGTAGGACTATTCAGAGAAGCTTGCTTTCATCTCAATGATGTCAATTAAAGGAAAATATGCATATGGACTATGAAGGATGGTGCAGAAGAATAGATCTCAACCTAAGAACAATGCACCCCACGCTCACAACTTCCATATACAAGATAAAAACAAATAGCTTCCTAATAGAAATCCATCAACACATTGAAAACAAAGAAGAAATTGAGGAAAATTTCGAGAACAAGATTCGTTTTATCACCACCCCAGTAAAACTAATTTGGGAAACTCCAGAATACTTTGAAAAAAAGCTCGCCCCGATTGATGACAAAACAATCCCGTCAAATTTTGAAGGATTACCGTTCACAACAGATCAATTCCATAACCATCTCCTATGCACATTCCCAAAACTAAAAATCAGTTCCTTCGAGACAGACTTCCCTAAAAACAAAATAACAATCACATTAATGGGCAACCCACAAGAAGAACAGATAACACAATTCAAAAACAAACTTAATCTTTTAAAAACCGTAATGCAGTATGAAATAAAAACTGGTGGAACCAATGAATCAAAGCGGGGTTATGCAGACGAGGTTTTCATTATCGGCCCCTCATCGGCAGCTGCGGGAATAAACTGCGAATTTCTGGAAAGGGATGAAAAACTGTGGTTTGAAAACATTGAAAACATCTACAGCGGCTCCTTCACAAAAGATGACTTATATTTCACTGACAGCAAAAAAACCTCATGCCTAGTGAACTATACACTTTTCAAAAACTGCAACCTGAGAAGCTTAATATTACTCTATGACATTGTGTACTGCGTACTTCCATTAAAAGAAAATATGAGTGCGTTTTTAAGAGATCAAAAAATCACAAAAAATGAAATTTTATTTTTAGTCTCTCAAGACAGAATAAAAATCCTAAACATCCAACCTGAACATCGACTGGACTACGGCTTTTTAAACGAAGCCTATCAGGAAAAGCGGAATGCCGTTATAAGTAGACGGGCATTAGCTGCTTTATGTGCGATTGATATTGTCTCCATCAACAACTCGTACATATTAAGCGACCCCGCCCTAGGTGATTTACACCCTCTCATAACAGAGCTTTCCACAGCGACAGGGCAAAATCCAAAACTAATTGCTGACTATTTACTTTGGCCCAAATATGCTTTACGAGCTAGCTTTTCAGAGTTAAATGAAGCAGGCCCAATGGGCATAGCACGATATGGCGTAAACAAAACCATAACTCATCAACTCCCTAGTAGTTTGAAGGAGAAATTAGAGTTTGAATTCCTTGTGCACAGTGACAAAATTCATGTAGCACATGCGCTTGATGCCACCTACTTCCCCTTTTACCTCGAAGACAACAGCTACACAGACCACCCTTATTCCCTTCTTATGGGAAACACGCTAAACCTATACAAGAATAGCACTTACGAAACTTTGAAAGACTTTAATGATATTACAATACTCAAGTCCCAAGGAAACCCAACACTCGATTTAATATCAATATTCCAAACTAACGACTACATCTCTATCGAAGAGTACGAAAAAGAAATATCCCACGCTGGAATTCGAAAAGGGATGAACTCTCTATTTTCAGAGCTAGCGCACCTAAACACTGAAAATAGAGCACTCAGAATCAATCAATACAACTCAGAATTGGAAGCTTTTTTCTCAAGAAAAAACAAGATAAAACATGCCTTAGACTTAGGCATTGACACCGCAGGTTGTGCAATACCATTTCTATCAACAATTTTAAAACTAGGAGGCCTAGCAAAAGACGAAATACTAAAAAAAATACCTGCCATAGAAAAAGTCATTGAACAAATAAGCTCAAAAACTTTAAAAAATAGCCCATCCAAAAAAAATATCTCCATCCTATCAAAAGTCAATAGAGTCGCAAAATTACGGAGGAGCCAATAGCCACGCAGGCGGGATGAACACAAAAGGGGCAGATTTATTTATTCGCCACGATATAAGGTTTTGAGTTGGCAAAGGAAAAGCAAACGACTCGCTGCCAGACACACCTCGCGACGGCCCGCTGCTTCAACCCGACGCTCCACGGTGTAAGATGCCCCACAACCGTCCACCATCGAGGCCGCCATGACAGGGATATCCCTAAACCTGCCGGAAGACCTCTCCAACTCTCTCGCCAACCTGGCCAAAACCAACGGCCAGATAGCGAGCTACCTGGCAATGGATGTTCTTCGAGACTACATCGAGCACGAAAAAACGCTGACCGCTCAGATCAAGCTGGCGGTAAAAGACGCCGACGAAGGCAAATTCGCCAATGATGACCAAGTGGCGGCCATGCGCGCTAGGCGCTGGAGCAGGAATGCGGGTTGAGTGGCTTGCAAAAAAACTCAAAAATCTGGAAGACGAAGCGAACTATATCGCTCTCGAAAATCCAAAAGCCGCCGACGACTTCTCGGATGCCATTTTCTCCAGTGTCGACAGGCTGGCTCAGTTTCCTTCCATGGGGCGAGAAGGTCGGGTGAAACATACCCGCGAATGGGCAGTTCCCAACTGGTCCTATCTGATCCCGTATAGAGTGCGGGGTGATCGACTGCAGATCCTTGGCGTATTCCACACGCGGCAACGTGGTAATGCGCGCAAAACTTGCCTCTCCGGCACCCAAGAGCCGTTCCTGATAAACTGCGCCCCATTCGCCTCGCTGACTCAGATCCCCCATGTCCCTACAAACCGCCCCACTCTCCCGCCGCTTCTCCGTCGCCCCCATGATGGACTGGACTGACCGCCACTGCCGGTACTTCCTGCGCCTGCTCTCCAAACACGCCCTGCTCTACACCGAGATGGTCACCACCGGCGCTATCCTCCATGGCGATCACGACCGCTTCCTGCGCCACAACGAAGCCGAGCACCCGCTGGCGCTCCAGTTGGGCGGCAGTGTCCCGGCCGATCTGGCCGCCTGCGCCCGTATGGCCGAGGCCGCGGGTTACGACGAAGTGAACCTGAACGTCGGCTGCCCCAGCGACCGGGTGCAGAACAATATGATCGGCGCGATCCTGATGGCGCACCCTGCCCTTGTGGCGGACTGTGTGAAGGCCATGCGCGATGCGGTGTCGATTCCGGTGACGGTGAAGCACCGTATCGGCATCAATGGTCGGGACAGTTATGCCGAGTTGTGTGACTTCGTCGGGACGGTGAAGAACGCCGGTTGCACCAGTTTTACCGTGCATGCGCGGATTGCGATTCTGGAGGGGTTGTCGCCCAAGGAGAACCGGGACATTCCGCCGTTGCGTTATGACGTGGCGGCGCAGTTGAAGCGGGATTTTCCGGAGTTGGAGATTAATCTCAATGGTGGGATCAAGACGCTGGAGCAGTGCCAGGAGCATTTGCAGACGTTTGATGGGGTGATGCTGGGGCGGGAGGCTTATCACAATCCGTATCTGTTGGCGGAGGTGGACCAGCGGTTGTTTGGCAGTGAGGCGCCGGTGATTAGCCGGGCGGAGGCGTTGGCGCAGTTGCGGCCTTATATTGCTGAGCATTTGGCCAGTGGTGGGACGATGCATCACATTACTCGGCATGTGTTGGGGTTGGGCACGGGGTTTCCAGGGGCGCGCAAGTTCAGGCAGTTGTTGTCGGTGGATATTCATAAGGCGGCGGATCCGTTGGCGTTGCTGGATCAGGCGGGGACGTTGTTGGAGGGGCGGTGATTGGTCGAGTGTCAGGTAGATGCTCATTGGGCGTACCGACGTTATCGCAGGCAAGCCAGCTCCCACATTTTTGCCTGGTGAGTGTCAGGTAAGTGCTCACTGGGTGTACCGGCGCTATCGCAGGCCAGCTCCCACATATTTAGCGGTGATTGCAAGAGCGCGGCAGGTGCTGCCGGCCCTTGCTGCACTGTTGCTTAGTTTTCCGGCACTGTTCCTTTGGGCACCGTTACCCATTGGTCGGTGTCTCGGTTATACCTTTTCCAAACTTTATCGGTCCTGACTTTTCGGTAAAGCGTGTTGAATGTGGTGCCGCCGAGTATTTGAAATTGAACTTCACCGCCTGGCGTTTTGCAGTTAACCAACCCCAGAATGGGTGAGTTCGGGTTTACTTGCAGTGCATACACGGCGTCTCCAAAGGTTCCGGTGGTGGCGTAGTCCAGTGCAAAACTCACGAACTGACTTTTCGGGGTGTCGCTGGACTGTAAGGCGAGCAGTCGCATTGTCGTGTAGGTGGCACCGATAAAACCCAGCGCGTGTAGGTCAGGCCCATCGATGGCCCAGTATTTTTCGGGTGTACCACCGTCCCTGAGGTATTTGTCCAGGTCGTTCTGCGCTTTGGAGTAGATCACCCCGGCCTTGAGTTTCTGGACGTGCCAATTGTTGGTGTCCGCGCTCTCATACGCGCGGTACACCCAGGTGGCAGGCGCAGTCACTCTGGTATCGGTGATCTTGCCGCCGTAGGATGAGGTCAGTTCGTTTTCCTTTTCCAGGGTGCGGCTCCCCATGGGTTTACCTGCCTTGGCAGTGTCAATGATGCCACGCATTTCCTGGGTATCGTAACAACCGGCGCTGAGGGCCTGCTGTACCGTCACATCGGCAAATACCGTTGTTGAACAAATAAAACCCAGGGCGGCGAATAGTGTTGATATATTCCGTTTCATTACATCTCTCCTTTGCTTTCAAACTAACGAACCAGCAGATTTTAATGCACAGACGCACACACTTCGCCGCGGACAGTTATGTCATCAGAGTTTTTATCGGCCCAAGTTAGCGCTTGCCAGTCAGGTATAGCACAAGTAAAAACAGCAACAACTAAAGAGCTGGAAAATAAACTTTTCACAACTTCAAAACATTGATATTGCCTCTATCAACTGGCTTGAAACCAGTGGCGCAGGACGGGTGGAATCCAGTTGAACCTAGCTGCGATTTTGCCCTCCAATTGAGCACTACGGCCGGTGATTCAAACGGCCGTTTCCAGGTTATTGCCCTCGCAAACGACCTAACGCATTTGCGCCCTTGAGCGCCTGCCAGCGCTCGGGTAATGTCACTAGACCCACAGGACAGAGCACGCCCATGACTTCCAAGCTGGAACAACTCAAGCAATTCACCACCGTCGTAGCCGATACCGGCGATTTCTCCACCCTCGCCAAGCTCAAGCCGCAAGACGCGACCACCAACCCTTCCCTGCTGCTCAAGGCTGCGTCGATTCCTGGCTATGCCAAGCTGCTGGATGAGTGCGTGCAGGACTGCAACGGCGATGTGGGCCTGGCCAGTGACCGCTTTGCGGTGGCGGTGGGTCAAGAAATTCTCAAAGTCGTGCCGGGCCGTATTTCCACTGAGGTGGATGCGCGCCTGTCGTTCGACGAGGCCGCTATTCTCAAGCGTGCGCACCGTCTGATCGACCTGTACGACAAAGCCGGCGTCAGCCGCGACCGCGTGCTGATCAAGATCGCCTCCACCTGGGAAGGCATCCGCGCAGCCGAGAAGCTGGAAAAAGAAGGCATCCAGACCAACCTGACGCTGCTGTTCTCCTTCGCCCAGGCCGTTGCCTGTGCGGAAGCGGGTGTGTTTTTGATTTCGCCGTTCGTGGGCCGTATCTACGACTGGTACAAGAAGGCCAACGGCAACGACTACACCGGTTCCGATGACCCGGGCGTGCAGTCGGTGACGCGCATCTATAACTACTACAAGGCTAACGGCTACAAAACAGTAGTGATGGGTGCGAGCTTCCGTAACCTCAGCCAGATCGAGGAACTGGCCGGTTGTGATCGCCTGACCATCAGCCCGGACCTGTTGGAGAAGCTGGCAGCCGATGAAGGCAAGCTGGAGCGCAAATTGGCGCCAGGCCATGCCGGTGAGGCCCGTGTGCATATGACTGAAGCGCAGTTCCGTTGGGAGTCCAACGAGGACGCGATGGCGACTGAGAAGCTGGCGGAGGGGATTCGTCAGTTTGCTCGGGACCAGGAGAAACTGGAGGCGTTGTTGTCGGCCAAGCTGTAAAAGCAGATAGCAGCAAAAAGGGCGGCACCTGTGAGGGTGTCGCCCTTTTTTGTGCGTCGGTGTCACCGCCGTCCGATGTGGGAGCTGGCTTGCCTGCGATAGCGGTGGGCCAGCCAACACGTCATCGACTGACACTGCGTAATCGCAGGCAAGCCAGCTCCCACATTGGACTGTGTGTGTTTGGGCAGGGAGGCCGTCAGTGCCGCTCGAGGGCGTTGACGAGGTCGTGGAAGGCTTCGCGGTTGGACTCATTCAAGCCCATCAGGATTTTGTGCGCTTCCAGCACCTTGACCCGCACCACTTCCTCGGACTGGTCCTGGGACGGCAGGTCGGTCAGGCACTCAGGGCACGGGATGGGGCGGTCAACGATGTTGAACACCTGGTCAAAGCCCATGGATTGCAACAGACGGGTGATGTCTTCGTGGGTGGTGACCACGGTCGGCAATAGGCCGACCTTCTGCCGAGACAGAATGGACAATTTGGCCAACAGGCCCAGGGTGGTGCTATCGATACTGCGCGTTTCGGTCAGGTCGATCACGATCGCCGAGAAGTTCAGCGCAGTGAAGATCCGCTCGATCGTCGCATCCAGGGCCGAACACAAGGTCAGGCGCACTTCACCGACAAACTTCAGGACGAAGGTCCCGTCTTGCTCGGCGAATTGGATTCTTCCGGTACTCATCAAAGATTCCTGCTCAACACCAATAGGGCGATATCATCCGGCATCTCCCCTAGCGTGGCCAATCCAAAAACCTGCCGCAGGCCATCCAGGCTGCCGCCCGCCGACTTGACCTTTTGGGGCAAGGCGGCTTCTTTCTCTTTGAGTGTAGGCTCTGGAAGAAGGTCCAGAATACCGTCAGACATCAGCGTCAGGCTGAAGGTCGGCGGCAGTTCCAGGATGTGGTCTTCGTAGGTGGCTTCGTTAAACAAGCCTACGGGCAGGCCACGCCCTTCCAGGTAGCGCACACTGTCAGGAGTGTACAAAACAGGCATCGGCAGGTGACCGCCAATGCTGTAGGTCAAAAGACCGGTTTCTTCGTCGATCACGCCGCCGACCATCGTCACGTGCTTGCCCAGCTTGCAGCTGATCAGGCCCCGGTTGATGTGGCCCAGCACCTCGGAGGGGGTGAACTCCGGCAAGGTGCCGTTGCGCTTGGACTCGAACAACAGCCGTGTGGTCATGAACTTCAACAACACGGTAACAAACGCGGAAGACGCGCCGTGGCCGGAAACGTCGGCCAGGTAGAACGCCACACGGCGCTCATCGACACGGAAATAGTCGACAAAATCACCCGACAGGTACAACGACGGGATGATCTGGTGGGCAAACTTGAACTCGTCAATCGTCCAGGGGCTCACCGGCAGCATGTTCATCTGCACCTGGCGCCCGGCGTTCTGGTCTTCCTGCAGCAGGTTCAAGCTGGCTTCGAGCTCGCGGTTGGCGGTCTCGAGCTTTTCGCGGTAGCGCTGGTTTTCCACGAGCAGGCGTGCACGGTCCAGAGCGCGGCGCACCGAGTGCTCCAGCACGGCCAGGTCTTCCAGGGGCTTGATCAGGTAATCGGCGGCGCCCAGGCGCAAGGCTTCAACGGCATCGTTCATGACACCGGCACCGGACACGACAATCACCGGCGTTTGCGGGGCAAGGTCGGTCACCTGGCGAATCAGCTCCAGGCCGCCCATCTGGGGCATGCGCAGGTCGCAGATCACAAGGTCGGGCTTGTCGCGCTCGAATACCTGGAGACCCTGTTGGCCATTACTGGCCTGCAGGACGCTGAAGCCACTGTCTTCCAAGTAGGCCGCGAGGCTCGCGCGCACTACTTCGTCGTCATCGATAATCAGCAGCGTGGCACTGGTTTTTTGCATGTGGGCAAACGGCGCCAGAATTAGGTTGGCGTAGGCGGCTCGGCAATGGCCGGGCTCACGTACTGGATTCGCTTTCTAGCCTCTCTGTCCTACAAAGCAATGGGATTTGGCCCATGCACAACGGTAAAGCAGAGGTGCCCTTCTAAGGCGCAGACGGTACTCCCATCCGTGAGGGGTTTCAAGCTCATGCCGATGGTCGCCGGGCGTCTTTACACCGCAAATCACCCGGAGTTATAAGAACCCTCACAACCACAACGCAAAGTAAGGATGGATGCTGTGAGCGAACACGAGCGCGACTACGCCGAAAAACGCGATTTCATCCGCATGCGAATAGATGCCGATGTGTCTTTGATCCATGCCGGGCAGGAGATTGCCGGCACCTGCGTGGACCTCTCCAGTTCCGGCATGCAGGTGCAGGCACCTCGCCAGTTCACTGTGGGCGACCTGCTGACCGTGCGCATTGATTCAGAGCACGCCGCGCTCAGGGGTCTTGAGGCGGATACCGAGGTGGTGTGGGCCAAGGCGGTAGGCGATGACCAGCATCTGGGCCTCAAGATTCTGAAAATGCGCTAACGCAACATCCAGCCCCTGCGCAAAGGTGACGCGGAGCGTCACGGGATGCATTCCCACGCGGAGCGTGGGGAACGATCAGCGCGCACAAAAAAGGCGACCTTACAAAGGTCGCCTTTTTCATTTCAAAACGTCACAGCTTAAAAGTCGTCAACGACCTTGCCGTCCTTGACCTTGAACTCGCGGTTCTGCAGGTAAGCGTTACGAATGAAGGTGTACTTGTCGCCGCTGATCAGCTTCTCGCTGTCGAGCAGGCTGGCGCGCACGTCAACGACGTTGAGGCCGAAGGTGCTGTTACGCCAGCCGATATCGTTCATGTAGCGGTACGGTTGGGTGTAGCTGTCGACGTATTTGGACGGCGCATCACGCAAGGTGCTTGGGCCCAGCAACGGGATCATCACGTACGGGCCACTGCCCACGCCCCAGTAGCCGAGGGTCTGGCCGAAGTCTTCGTCGCTGCGCTGCAGCCCCATTTTGGTGCCGACGTCAATAAAGCCCAGTACGCCAAATGTGGTGTTGACCAACAGGCGGGCGGTGTCGACGCCTGCATTGTGCGGCTTGAGTTGCAGCACGTTGTTGGCCAGGTTGCCGACATCACCGATGTTGCGGAAGAAGTTGTGAACGCCGTCCTGCACAAATTGTGGGGTGACGAACTGATAGCCCTGGGCGATTGGCTTGAGGGCATAGGTGTCAACGGTGTCGTTGAAGGTGAAGATGGGGCGGTTGACGCTTTCCCATGGGTCATCTTCCGAGGCCGCTTGGGCTGCGAAAGGCGCCAACAGGATGGTGGCACACACCGATAGCTGAGCGAAGTACTGGCTCCAGCGCATAGCTTTTGCTCCTTGAATGGTCTGTCATGGGCGCTATGCCCTGAATAAGGCTGTCAGTATATGACGGAAGTGTCGATTTAGGCAGCTACCTAGAATCGTCTTAGGGAAAATGCACAAAATTCCTACAAATACCGACAGTGTCATCCCCTTGTCATGCCGCCCCGATAGCGTGGCAGCTATTTCAGGGACGTTCAGATGCCACACGCCGAGATTGCCGTCGCCGCCGCGCCCTCATTGACCGCCGTGTTATTTGGCCTGAGTGGCTGCCTGGTGGATTTTGGTTCCCTGGCGCGCAGCGACTCACCTTGCGCCGACGCCGAGTCCACGCCAGGCGCATTGAAAATCCTGCGCAGTCTCAAAGAACAAGGCGTGCCCTGCGCCTGGCTGGACGAACTGCCTCCCGCCGTGACCGCGCCACTCTGCGCCGGCCTGCCTGGCTGGCTCAAGGCCGCCTCGCCCTCCTCCATTCGCTGGCCCGCGCCCCACGCCTGCTGGCAAGCGCTGATGGAGTTGAACATCGAACGTCTGGAAGGCTGCGTACTGGTCAGCGGCGAGCCGCGTCTGCTGCAATCGGGCCTGAATGCCGGTTTGTGGACCATCGGCCTGGCCTCCTGCGGTTCGCTCTGCGGCCTGTCGCCCCGGCAATGGCAGGCACTGACCGAGCAGCAACGCGAACACAAGCGCGGCAAGGCCACGGTGGCGCTCTATGGCCTGGGCGTGCACTCGGTGATCGACCATCTCGGCGAACTCGGCACCTGCCTGGCCGACATCCGCCTGCGCCAGCTCAAGGGCGAGAAGCCCTGATCGAGATCATGCACAGTTGGCCCCAGTGGATTAATCTACAGGTCAGCCCGTAGACCTTTCGCCGTGCGCCGCGGTCTATGCCAGTGCCTATCGATAAAAGGAAAGAACGTCATGCCTGATCGCGAGAAGTTACAACAGCAGGCCGATATTGTGCGTGAGCAACTGGAGAACCATCCCGAGTTGCCCGCCGAGAAACGTCAAGCATTGGAAGAGTTGATCGCCAAGTTCGAAGTCCAATTGGAAATGGAACCGGCCACCCAGACGCCCAGCATCGCTGACGATGTGAACCGGGCAGTGGAAGGTTTTGAACTGGACCATCCAGGCATTGCCGGGACGTTGCGCAATATCGTGCTGACCCTTGGCAATATCGGCATCTAACCCGAGCCCAAGCCAAACACAAAACCAAATGTGGGAGCTGGCTTGCCGGCGATAGCGGTGTATCAGTCACTTGATGAAGGACTGAAAAATCGCAATCGCAGGCAAGCCAGCTCCCACAGTTTTTTGTATGAAGGCTTACTGACGCGCCAGCCGCACGTTCAGGAACTGGGTGTTCTCAGTGCTGCGATACGGATTGATATCCAACCCACCCCGACGCACATACCGTGCATACACGGTCAACTTCTCTGGCTTGAGCAAGCGCTGCAAGTCCAGGAAGATCCGCTCCACGCACTGCTCATGAAAGTCCGAGTGCTGGCGAAAGCTGACGATATATTCCAGCAGGCTGGCGTGATCCAGCGCCGCACCGCGGTATTCCACCACCACGCTGCCCCAGTCAGGCTGGCTGGTCACCGGGCAATTGGATTTGAGCAGGTGGCTGTGCACGCTCTCCTCCACCACGCGCGAATCATCGCAACGCAGCAGTTCCGGGCGCGGGTGTTCGTAGCTGCTGACGTTGATATCCAGGCCGTCAATGCACACGCCCGGCAACGCCATCACGCCTTCTGCCTCGATGTCGGCCAGGCTGCGAATGCGCACGCTCACTGGCTTGCCGGCCGCAAAGCTGAGGTCGGTGCGCAAGGTGGCTTCAAGGCTTTGCGTATCGGCAAACGCGGTCTGGTTCAGCGAGTTGAGGTACAGCTTGAACGACTTGGACTCGATGATGTTCGGCGAGTCGGCCGGAATGCTGAACTCACCGATGGCCACCACCGGCTTGCCCGAGGGCAACAACCAGGACAGTTCGAAGCAGTTCCAGAAGTCCACGCCCTTGTAAGGCAGGGTCTCGGCGCTCAGGCCCAGCTCGGCCCACTTGGCGGCGCGTGGAATCGGAAACAACAACGAAGGCGTGTAAGTGCTGATGTATTCACTGGACTTGCCCAGCGGCGAATGTTCGGCTGCGGGATGCATGGCGGAAACCTGGCTAAATAAACCGCGCCAGTCTACCAGCCTTTGCTCGCCCCCTTAACAAACGCCTCACTCAACGGTCAGTTTACCGACCATGCCCGCCTGGTAATGCCCGGGCAGGTTGCAGGCGAACTCAAGGCCTGTGGCCTGCTTGAACGTCCAGGTCAGTTCGGCCGTCTTGCCCGGCTCCACCAACACACTGTTGGGATCGTCGTGCTTCATGCCGCCCATGTCGCCGTGGCCCATGGCGCTGTGATCCATCTTGCCCATGCCGGTGGCGGTGAGCATGCCACTGGCTTGCATCTGCAACATCTCTTTCTGGTGGGCGGCATGCATGGCCGCGTCTCCCAGGTTGAACTCATGCAGCAACTGGCCTTTGTTGACCAGCACAAAGCGCACGGTTTCACCGGCCTTGACGTCCAGGGACTTGGGCTCAAAGGCAATGTCCCGCAGCGTGACTTCAACGGTGCGCGTGGCTTTATCCGCCGGGGCCGGCTGGCCGAACGCGTAGGTGTGAGTCGCATCTGCCAGGGCATTGAAACTCAACGCCATCAGGCAGCCTGCCAATAACAGAGGTGTACGCAACGCCATCTTTCACTCTCCAAAATAGGTATCCAGCTTGGGCAACACTTTAAGATGGCCTCGCTGCCAGCCAGCTGACTGCTAGATTACAACTTTGTCAGCTTGCGCCCATACCCTGACGAGCACGGTATAAAGCCCAATGTTTTTTTGTAGGAGCGAGCTTGCTCGCGAAGGGCTTGAGCACAACACGTTAAGCCAGACAGCCCGCGTTATCGTTGGCGTTTTTCGCGAGCAAGCTCGCTCCTGCATAGCCCTGTACCCAACCTCCAAGAGTCCTGAATGAAACTGCTGATCGTCGAAGACCAACCCAAAACCGGTCATTACCTGCGCCAGGGCCTGGCCGAAGCGGGCTTTACCACCGAACTGGTGGCCGACGGCACCAGTGGCCAGCACTTGGCGCTGACGGGCGACTATGACTTGTTGATCCTCGATGTGATGCTGCCCGGCCGCGATGGCTGGCAAATCCTGCAGGCGGTGCGCAGTGCCGGCCTGGACATCCCGGTGCTATTCCTCACCGCTCGCGATGCCGTAGAAGACCGAGTACATGGCCTGGAGCTGGGCGCCGACGATTACCTGGTCAAACCCTTCGCGTTTTCCGAACTGCTGGCGCGGGTGCGCACCTTGTTGCGCCGTGGCAGCAGCATGCCGCAGGAGACCACGCTGCAACTGGCCGACCTGAGCCTGGACTTGATCCGCCGCCGTGTCGAGCGCAGCGGCCAGCGCATCGACCTCACCGCCAAGGAGTTCGCCTTGCTGGAGCTGCTGCTACGCCGCCAGGGCGAAGTGCTGCCCAAGACGCTGATCGCCTCCCAGGTGTGGGACATGAATTTCGACAGCGACACCAACATCATCGAAGTCGCCATTCGCCGCCTGCGCCTGAAAGTCGACGACAATTTCCCCAATAAGCTGATCCACACCGTGCGCGGCATGGGTTACGTGCTGGAGGAACGGTTCACGTGATCAAGCGCCTGTCCCTGACCAGCCGCCTGGCGCTGCTGTTTGCCGCCTGCACGGCGGTGGTCTCGTTGATCGCCGGAGTGTTGTTCAACCGGGCCAGCGAGGCGCACTTCATGGAGCTGGACCAGCAACAGCTCGAAAGCAAACTGGTAGCCCTGCGCAGCACCTTGCAAGGTGTCGCCTCACCGGAAGACCTCGCCCGGCGAACCCCTCAACTGCGCGCCGAACTCGATCACCAGCCCGACCTCGCCTTGCGCATCACCGGAGCTGGGCAACGTTGGCTGGACGGCGCGCCACACCTTCCCTTGCCCCAAGCACCCGGCCTGCACAGCCTGCAATACGCAGGCACCGACTATCGCGTATTCATCGCGCCCTTGACGCCCAGCCAACTGGATTCGCCACAACTGACCCTGATCCTCGACATCACCCACCACCAGCACTTTCTGCAACGCATGCAACGCTTGATCTGGCTGACCGTCGGCCTCTCGGCCCTGGCCACTGCCCTGCTCGGCGCCTGGGCTGCGCGCAGTGGCTTGCGACCGCTGCGGCGCATGGGCGAAGTGGCCGCCAGTGTCTCCGCCCACTCCCTAACGCAACGCTTACCCCAAGAACAAATGCCGGTGGAGCTCGCGGAACTGGCCCAAGCCGTCAACGCCATGCTGGCGCGCCTGGATGACGCGTTCCAGCGCCTGTCTGCCTTCAGCGCAGATATCGCCCACGAACTGCGCACACCGCTGTCCAACCTGCTGACCCAGACCCAAGTCACCCTCACCCAACCGCGCCCACTGGAGGATTACCGCGAGGCGCTGCACAGCAATCTGGAAGAGCTGCAATGGATGGCGCAACTGGTCAACGACATGCTGTACCTGGCCAAAGCTGACCACGGCTTGCTGATGCCCAGCCGAGAAGCTCTGGATTTGGGCGATGAGGTCGACGCACTGTTGGAGTTCTTTACCCTGCTAGCGGAGGACGCACAGGTGACGCTGGTGCGCGAAGGCACCGCCCAGACGATGGGCGATCGCGGTATGTTGCGTCGGGCCTTGTCGAATCTGCTGGATAACGCGCTGCGGTTTACCCCACCGGGCGGTGAAGTGCGGGTGCGGATCGAGAGTGGCGTGACACTGACGGTTGAGAACAGCGGGGAAGGCATTCCTGCGTCGTTACTGCCGAGGCTGTTTGACCGGTTCTACCGAGCCGACCCGTCGAGGCGCGCAGGCAGCAGTGAACATGCGGGGCTGGGGTTGGCGATTACCCAGTCGATTGTACGGGCGCATGGCGGGAGGATTTATTGTGAGTCGCAGGCGGGCTGGACCAGGTTTGTGATTGAGTTGCCCAAGGGCGACTGCTGATCGTTCCCACGCTCCGCGTGAGAATGCATTCCGGGACGCTCTGCGTCCCAACAGCGGACGCGGAGCGTCCGGTGAGGCATTCCCACGCGGAGCGTGGGAACGATCAGACGAGCAGGTTACGAATACCTGAGGGCGTGCGCCGGCTCAATCTTCGCCGCCCGATACGCCGGGTAAATCGTCGCCAAGAAGCTCAACACAAACCCCGCCGAGCAAATCAGCAACACATCCCCACCTTGCAGCTCCGAAGGCAGGTTGCTGACAAAGTACACATCCGAGCTGAAGATATGCTGCCCGCTCACCCGCTCCAGCCAGCCCACCAGCTCACTCACGTTCAGCGCCGCAATCACCCCCAGCACGCCGCCGATCAAGGTGCCGACCACGCCAATCACGGTGCCCTGCACCATGAAGATCGCCATAATCTGCCGAGGTGTGGCGCCGATGGTACGCAGGATGGCGATATCCGCGCCCTTGTCGTTCACCACCATGATCAAGGTGGCGATGATGTTGAACGCGGCCACGGCGACGATCATCAGCAGCAGCAGGCCGATCATGGTCTTTTCCATTTTCATCGCGCTGAACAGGCTGCCCTGGGTGTGGGTCCAGTCATCCGGCTTGTAAGCCGCGCCCAGGCTGGCGGCGATATCTGCCGAGACTTTGGGCGCTGCATACAGGTCCTTCACCGCCAGGCGCACGCTTTGCACCTGGTTGGGCTGCCAATGCTGGATTTCAGCGGCGTCGGCCATGTGGATCAGGGCCATGGAGCCATCCAGTTCGGCGCCGACCTTGAAGATGCCCACCACATTCAGGCGCTGCATGCGCGGGGTGATACCGCCCGGGGCGCTGCTGAGCTCCGGCACGATCAGGGTCAGCTTGTCGCCCACGTTCAGGCGAAAACGCCGCGCAGTGATATCACCGACCACCACACCGAACTCGCCAGGTTTGAGGTCGTCGAGTTTGCCGCGCACGATGTGCTGGGCCACGATCGACACCTTGCCTTCCTGGGCCGGGTCGACGCCACTGATCTCGATCGGCTGCATCGCGCCCTTATAGGAAAACATGCCATCCATCTGGGTGAAGGGCACAGCGGCGGTGACTTGCGGATTCTTCATCGCGGCCGCGGCCACCGGCTGCCAATCATCAATCGGCTTTACGCCGACGATGGTGGCGTGGGGCACCATGCCGAGGATGCGCGAGCTCATTTCACGCTGAAAGCCGTTCATTACCGAAAGCACCACGATCATCGCCAGTACGCCCAGGGCGAGGCCGATCATCGAGGTCATCGAGATAAACGAGACAAAACGGTTGCGGCGCTTGGCGCGGGTATAGCGCGTGCCGATAAAAATCGATAACGGTCTGAACATTCGCGGGCACCGTTGGAAAAATGAAAAAGCCCGACCTCAAAAAACCGGGCTTGCAACAGGTCAGATAGCGACCAGATGACCTTCCTGCAAATGCAGTACGCGGTCCATCTGCCGGGCCATGCTCATGTCATGGGTCACCACCAGGAACGCGGTGCGCATCTGGGTGCTCAGTTCCAGCATCAAGTCCTTGATGCCCTGAGCGGTGTGGGAGTCGAGGTTGCCGGTCGGCTCGTCGAGCATCACCAGGCCCGGGTTGTTCACCAGGGCACGAGCAATCGCCACGCGCTGGCGCTCACCACCGGACAACTCCGCTGGCTTGTGCTCCAGGCGGTGGCCGAGGCCGACGCGCTCGAGCAAGGCCGTGGCACGCTGACGCGCTTCAGGAATCGCGGTCTTGCCGATCAACAGCGGCATGCACACGTTTTCCAGGGCGGTGAATTCCGGCAGCAAGTGGTGGAACTGGTACACAAAGCCCAACGAGCGATTGCGCAGTTGGCCGCGGGCCTTTTCATTCAACGCCGACAGTTCTTCACCGGCCAGCCATACGCTGCCCTGGGACGGCGTGTCGAGGCCGCCCAGCAGGTTGAGCAAGGTACTCTTGCCGGAACCGGAACTGCCGACGATCGCCACACGTTCGCCAGGGTGCAGTTCAAGCTGCAGGTTGGACAGCACCACCACCGACTCCGGGCCTTCCTCGTAGGATTTGCCCAGGTTGCGGCAGCTCAGGATTGCTTTTTCACTCATGCCCGATTCACTCATAACGTAATGCCTGTGCTGGCTGGGTACGTGCCGCGCGCCAGGCTGGATACAGGGTGGCAAGGAAGCTCAGGACCAACGCAGCGCCGCCCACCATCAGCACGTCCTGGGTTTGCACCTGGGACGGCAAGTAATCGATGAAGTAGACGTCGGCGTTGAGAAACTTGTGGCCGATCACCTTTTCAAGCAGGGCGATGGCGGCGCTGACGTTCAGCGCGGCCAAAATGCCCACCGCCGTGCCGATCAAGGTGCCAACCACGCCGATCACGGTGCCCTGCACCATGAAGATCGCCATGATCTGCCCCGGCGTGGCGCCCAACGTACGCAGAATGGCGATGTCGCCCTTCTTGTCGTTCACCACCATCACCAGCGTGGAGATGATGTTGAAGGCCGCCACGGCGACGATCAGCAACAACAACAGGCCGATCATGGCTTTTTCCATGCGGATGGCCTGATACAGGTTGCCGTGGGTGCGGGTCCAGTCGCGAGCGTAGTACTCGGTTTCACCCAGGTGCTGGGCAATTTCCCAGGCGCCGCGCGGCGCATCGAACAGGTCGTTGAATTTCAGGCGCAGGCCCTGCACCTGGTCGGGCTGCCAGCGATGCAGGCGGGCCAGGTCGGTGAGATTGGTCAGGCCGATGTAACCGTCGATCTCGCCAGCGCCGACGTGGAAGGTGCCCACCACGGTAAAGCGCTTCATGCGCGGGAACATGCCGGCCGGGGTCACGGTGACTTCCGGGGCGACGAAGGTCAGCTTGTCGCCAACCTCTACGCCCAGCTTGGCCGCGGCCTTGTCACCGATGACGATGCCAAAGCTGCCCGGCGACAGCTCGTCGAGCTTACCTTGCAGCATGAACTTGTCGATGATCGAGACGTTGCGCTCCTGGGCCGGGTCGATGCCGTTGAGCAGGATCTTCTGCACTTTGCCGTCATTGGTCAGCAACCCCTGCATCTGGGTAAACGGTGCTACCGCCACCACCTTGGGGTTCTGCTGGACCTTGGCGGCCAGGCTTTGCCAGTCGTTGATGGGCGCATCGCCCTCGATGGTCGCGTGGGGCACCATGCCCAGCACGCGGGTACGCATCTCATGATCGAAGCCATTCATCACCGACAGCACCACGATCATCACGACCACGCCCAGGGCGAGACCGATCATCGAGGTCAAGGAAATGAACGACACAAAATGATTGCGACGCTTTGCACGGGTATAACGCGTGCCGATAAATACGAAGAGAGGTCTGAACATGTCGGGGCTTGTTCGGAGGAAAAGAAGACGTCCCGGTGGCGGGGTCTGGTCAGCAGCTTTACACTCAGACCATTACCGTTACCTGGGGTTCGCCATGTCGACATTAGATGAAGAAGAGCGCCGCGAATACTACCGTATCGACGACATGATCGCACTTCAAATCAAACCCCTGTCGGGCCCCGACGCGGCGAGCAAGGAAGTGTTGCTGGATGATTCACCGCTGTTCAATCTGCTCAGCGAGCTGCACTTGAGCGAATTCGAAGCCCAGCACCTGCTGCGCCAGATCAGCGAGAAAGACCGCAGCCTGGCGGCCTTCCTCAAAGTGCAGAACAAACGCCTGGATCTGCTCAGCCAGGTCATGGCTCGCGGTTTGCTGAACGAGGTGGGTGCGCCGCAACCGGTGATCCTCTCCGAGGGCGGCATCGACTTCCAGCACCCGACACCGCTGGCCGCCGACACTCACCTGGCGGTCAAGCTGGTGCTGATGCCCCAGGCGCTCGGCCTGTTGCTGCGCGCGCGGGTGACCCATTGCGACCCCAAGGGCGACGGCTTTGATGTGGGCACGGAGTTCGAGTCCATGACCGACGCCCAACGCCAACTGCTGGCGCGCTATATCCTGCAGAAACAGGCCCAGGAACGCCGCCTGGCGCGAGAACAAAGCGAAGACCTCTGAATGCGTATTCACGACGCCAGCCATCCTGGCGCAAAGGAGCAACTGTGACCCTGATTTACGGCCACCGCGGTGCCAAAGGCGAAGCACCGGAAAATACCCTGACCAGTTTTCAGGAATGTCTCAAACACGGCGTACGTCGTTGCGAACTGGACTTGCACCTGTCCATGGACGGCGAGTTGATGGTCATCCACGACCCGACCCTCAAGCGCACCACCGACCGGCGCGGCAAGGTCGTCGAGTACTCTGCGGCTGATCTGGTGAAAATGGACGCGCGCAAAGGCGGCCCAGGCTGGGTAAGCCCCTGCCCGATTCCACGCCTGGAGGAGTTGTTCGAACAGTGCGACTTCGATCACTGGCAACTGGAAGTCAAAAGCGCCTCGCGTACCCGTGCCGCCACCACTGTGCTGGCGATTCGCGAAATGGCTGTGCGCTTTGGCTTGATGGACAAGGTCACGGTCACGTCAAGCTCGCGGGAAGTGCTCAAGGCCGCCGTGGAACTCACCCCGGACCTGTCACGCGGGCTGGTCGCCGAATATGCCTGGCTCGACCCGCTGAAGGTCGCGCAGAACTACGGCTGTGAGTATTTGGCATTGAACTGGACGCTGTGCACCCCCGAGCGGCTGGAAAAAGCCCAGCGCCAGGGCTTGCATGTGTCCGTGTGGACAGTCAACGAACCTGCGCTGATGCGCAGGCTCGCCGACTTCGGCGTAGATAGCCTGATTACAGACTTTCCCGGTTTGGCCACTGCCACCCTCGAGAATTACTGAAATCGGTCTCCCCGGCCGGCTCAGGCCACCGGCCGGAGCCGCTCAAAAAAGCCGGTTGAGGCCGTCGTAGGCCGCTACCCGATAGGCTTCGGCCATGGTCGGGTAGTTGAAGGTGGTGTTGACGAAATACTTGAGGGTATTTTGCTCACCTGGCTGGTTCATGATCGCCTGGCCGATGTGCACGATCTCCGAGGCCTGGTAGCCGAAGCAATGCACGCCGAGTACTTCCAGGGTTTCGCGGTGGAACAGGATTTTCAGCATGCCTTGCGGCTCACCGGCAATCTGCGCACGCGCCATGCTCTTGAAGAACGCCTTGCCCACTTCGTAAGGCACCTTGGCCTTGGTCAGTTCGTGCTCGTTCTTGCCGATCGAGCTGATCTCGGGAATCGTGTAGATCCCGGTCGGCACGTCGTTCACGTAGCGCCAGCTGCCATTGTCGACAATGCTGCCAGCGGCCGAGCGGCCCTGGTCATGGGCGGCACTGGCCAGGCTTGGCCAGCCGATCACGTCACCGGCGCCGTAGATGTTCGGCACGCAGGTGCGGTAGTTCTCATCCACTTCGATCTGGCCACGGCTGTTGACCTTGACCCCGATGTTTTCCATGCCCAGCTTGTCGGTGTTGCCGGTACGGCCGTTGCACCACAGCAAGGCGTCGGCCTTGATCTTCTTGCCGGACTTGAGGTGCAGGATCACCCCATTGTCCAGGCCTTCGACCCGCTCGTACTCTTCGTTGTGGCGCACGGTGATGTTGTTGTTGCTGAAGTGGTAGCTCAACGCCTGGGAGATTTCCGAGTCGAGGAAGCTGAGCAACTGGTCGCGGTTGTCCACCAGCTCGACCAGTACACCCAGGCCACTGAAGATCGAGGCGTATTCACAGCCGATCACGCCGGCGCCGTAGATGATCAGTTTGCGCGGGGTATGGCCCAGGCTCAGGATGGTGTCGCTATCGTAGATACGCGGGTGGTGGAAATCGATATCCGCCGGGCGATACGGGCGCGAACCGGTGGCGATGATGATGTGCTTGGCCACCAGTTTCTCGACCACGCCATTGGCGCAGACCACTTCGACGGTTTGCTCATCGGCAAAACTGCCGGTGCCGAAGAACAGGTCGACGCGGTTACGGGCGTAGTAGCCGGTACGCGAGGCGACTTGCTTGGAGATGACTTTTTCAGCGCTTTTCAGTACGTCCGGGAACGAGAACCAGCGCGGCTCACCAATGGCCCGGAACATCGGGTTGGTATTGAACTGCATGATCTGCCGTACCGAGTGACGCAACGCCTTGGACGGGATGGTACCCAGGTGGGTGCAGTTACCGCCGACCTGGCGACGGCTATCAACCATCGCCACCTTGCGCCCTGCTTTGGCAGCGTTCATCGCCGCACCTTCTCCAGCTGGGCCGGAACCCAGTACCACCACGTCGTAGTTGTAGACAGCCATGCGTACTCCTCAGAACAGGCCAGGCGTACGATTGGACGCCGGGCTAAATCATGCCGCGGCCAGCGAGCATGAAGGACAATTTGGCTCAAGTGTGTGAACCGGGGCACAGTCTATAGAAGGCCGAGCGCCGCGAACATTAACCCTTGGTCGCGTCGTAGGCCAGTGTTGCCATACTACAGGACGCACATCAGCGCCGAATTCAGGATGAGCCATTATGCGACAACTATTTTTCTGTTTGATGCTGATGGTGTCGCTCACGGCGCACGCCAACGACGCACAGCGGCTCAAGCAGGCAAGCTTCCCCGCACAGGTCGAGGGGCTGGCCCTGAAAAACCAGGCGGTGTTCAACTATCTCTGGGCGGAGGTGTATGCCGCCGCGCTGTATGCACCCGCTGACCTGCCGGCAAAGCAGGCCTGGGACCAGCAGAAGGCGGTGCGCCTGGCGCTGTACTACTTTCGCGACATTGACCGCGATGATGTGATCAAGGCGGCCACCGTCACCCTGGAACGCCAGCAGGCCAATGCCGGGTTGAACCCGGAGGTAGCCAAGCTGCACGCGCGCTTTCGGGATATTCGCAGCGGCGATCGCTATGCCCTGGATTTTCGTCCGGGGCGCGGGTTGAATCTGGAGATTAATGGGCAGGTGGTGTTCAGCAGCCCGGACGCTGAATTAGCGAAGGCCTACCTGGGTATCTGGCTGGCGCCCAAAGGGCTGTCGGACAGTTTGCGCAACACGCTATTCAAGTGATGGCGGCGTGGACGGTTCCATCGTCATCGCAGGCAAGCCAGCTCCCACAGGTAAATGCAGTTCAACTGTGGGAGCTGGCTTGCCTGCGATAAGGCCCTCCCAGACACCACAAAACCCACGGCCATAAAAAAGCCCCGAACCAGTCGGGGCTTCTTCATTCAGCGCAAAGGCTTAGCGCGGAAACGCAGGCGGGTTGACCCCAGCCATGTCTTCCATCACGCGAACCACCTGGCAGCTGTAGCCGAACTCGTTGTCGTACCACACGTACAGCACAACACGGTTGTCCTGGGTGATGGTCGCTTCCGCGTCCACCACACCAGCATGGCGCGAGCCAACGAAGTCGGTGGAGACCACTTCCTGGGAATTGACGAAGTCGATCTGCTTATGCAGGTCGGAGTGCAGCGCCATGTAGCGCAGGTACTCGTTCATCTCTTCGCGGGTGGCGGCTTTCTCAAGGTTGAGGTTGAGAATGGCCATCGACACGTTCGGCGTCGGTACACGGATCGCGTTACCGGTCAGCTTGCCGGCCAGTTCAGGCAGGGCCTTGGCAGCGGCAGTGGCAGCACCGGTCTCGGTGATCACCATGTTCAACGCGGCGCTACGGCCACGGCGATCGCCTTTGTGGAAGTTGTCGATCAGGTTCTGGTCGTTGGTGTACGAGTGAACGGTTTCAACGTGGCCGTTAACGATGCCGAACTTGTCATTCACAGCCTTGAGCACCGGCACGATGGCGTTGGTGGTGCAGGAAGCGGCGGACACGATCTTGTCGTCAGCGGTGATTTCAGCGTGGTTGATGCCGTGCACGATGTTCTTGAGCTTGCCCTTGCCAGGCGCGGTCAGCACAACGCGGTCGACACCCGGGCAAGCCAGGTGCTGGCCCAGGCCCTCGGCATCACGCCATACGCCGGTGTTGTCCACCAGCAGGGCGTTCTGGATGCCGTACTGGGTGTAATCCACCTCGGTCGGGTTCTTCGCGTAGATCACCTGGATCAGGTTACCGTTGGCGGTGATGGTGTTGTTTTCTTCGTCAATGGTGATGGTGCCATTGAACGAGCCGTGTACCGAGTCGCGACGCAGCAGGCTGGCGCGCTTGGTCAGGTCGTTCTCGGCACCTTTGCGCACCACGATGGCACGCAGGCGCAGGCCGTCGCCACCACCGGTTTTCTCGATCAGGATGCGCGCCAGCAGGCGGCCGATACGGCCAAAGCCGTACAACACCACATCGGTGCCTTTGCGGGCGGCAGCGTTTTGCTGGCCAACCACATCGGCCATTTCTTCACGTACGAACTGCTCGGCAGTGCGGCCGGCACCTTCTTTACGGAATTTGTAGGCCAACTTGCCCAGGTCTACCGAAGCCGCGCCGAGCTTGAGCTCGCTCATGGCTTTGAGCAGTGGGAATGTTTCGTGGACGGAGAGTTCGCTGTCGTCGGCGGAGCGATGGCGCGCAAAGCGATGGGCTTTGAGAATCGCGATGACAGACTGGTTGATCAGGCTGCGGCCATAGATCGAGCTCACCACATTGTTATTGCGGTACAGCTGACCGATAAGCGGAATCATCGCTTCAGCGAGTGCTTCACGGTCGATCCATTCACCAAGACACTGGTCGGGCTTCTGAGTCACGGGAACCTTCCACATGTAGGGGCAGAAAAAAGGGGCTACATTATGTCGTCCGACTGAGCGTTGAGCAATGCGCGAAGGGCAACAAAAAGCCCTTGCAAAAAAATACCACCGCGCTACAGCCCAGGAAACACGCGGGTTCCAGAAGGCCACTAGTTTGGCGAGCAGGCCGACTTGTCCGTAACTCTCCTAAACATTCGCGCTTTTTGGCACTACATATTGAGTCAAAACCCGCCATTGTTTGTCTTAGCCACTACATTTCCTGCAAACCGTAATAGGCACAGTCAGCAACTGACAGGCGGCACCTGGGGCCGTTACAATTACCGACTTTGTCGCAACGCTTGGAGCTCAACCTTCCGTGCCCGTTCTGCGTCTACCGTTACTCCCTGCCGCGGCAGGTAAACAGCACTGGGGCAACCTGCCCGGTGCCGCCCTGAGCCTGGCCATAGCCGAGGCTGCCAGCGCAGCCAAGCGCTTTACCCTGCTGCTCACCGCCGACAGCCAAAGTGCCGAACGGTTGGAGCAGGAGCTGAGCTTCTTCGCCCCGGATTTGCCGGTGCTGCATTTTCCCGACTGGGAAACCCTGCCCTACGACCTGTTCTCGCCGCACCAGGACATCATCTCCCAGCGCATCGCCAGCCTGTACCGCTTGCCCGAACTGGCCCACGGCGTGCTGGTGGTGCCGATCACCACCGCCCTGCACCGCCTGGCACCGACCAAGTTCCTGCTCGGCAGCAGCCTGGTGCTGGACGTGGGCCAGAAGCTCGACGTCGAGCAGATGCGCACGCGCCTGGAAGCCAGCGGCTACCGCTGCGTCGACACGGTGTACGAGCACGGTGAGTTCGCGGTGCGCGGCGCTTTGATCGACCTGTTCCCGATGGGCAGCAAGTTGCCGTACCGCATCGACCTGTTCGATGACGAGATCGAGACGCTGCGCACCTTCGACCCGGAGAACCAGCGTTCCATCGACAAGGTCGACTCGATCAAGCTGCTGCCGGCGCGGGAATTCCCGTTGCAAAAAGACGCGGTAACACGCTTCAAGGCGCGCTTTCGTGAGCGCTTCGATGTGGACTTCCGTCGCTGCCCGATCTTCCAGGACTTGAGCAGCGGGATTACACCTGCCGGTATCGAGTACTACCTGCCGTTGTTCTTCGACGAAACCTCCACCCTCTTCGACTACCTGCCGCAGGACACCCAGGTGTTCTCCCTGCCGGGTATCGAACAGGCGGCGGAAAACTTCTGGAACGATGTGCGCAACCGCTACGAAGAACGCCGCGTCGATCCATCACGGCCTTTACTGCCGCCCGCTGAACTGTTCCTGCCAGTTGAAGACTGCTTCGCGCGCCTGAAAAACTGGCCGCGTGTGGTCGCCAGCCAGCAGGACGTGGACGCCGGCAGCGGCCGCGAGCGTTTCCCGGCGAGCGCGTTGCCCGATCTGGCGATCCAGGCCAAAGCCACGCAACCGCTGGAGGCGCTGTCTAACTTCCTCGGTGACTTCCCGGGCCGCGTGCTGTTTACCGCCGAATCCGCCGGGCGTCGCGAAGTGCTGCTGGAGCTGTTGGAACGCCTGAAGCTGCGGCCAAAAACCGTCGACAGCTGGCCGGATTTTGTCGCCAGCAAAGAACGCCTGGCAATCACCATCGCGCCGCTGGACGAAGGGCTGCAGCTGGATGACCCGGCGCTGGCCTTGATCGCCGAAAGCCCGCTGTTCGGCCAGCGCGTGATGCAACGCCGTCGCCGGGAAAAACGCGCAGACGCCAACAATGACGCTGTCATCAAGAACCTCACTGAGCTGCGCGAAGGCGCGCCGGTGGTGCATATCGACCATGGCGTGGGCCGCTACCTGGGTCTGCAGACCCTGGAGATCGACAACCAGGCCGCCGAATTCCTCACCATGGAATACGCCGAGGGCGCCAAGCTCTACGTGCCGGTGGCCAACCTGCACCTGATCGCCCGCTACACCGGCAGCGACGACGCCTTGGCGCCGTTGCACCGCCTGGGCTCCGAGACCTGGCAGAAAGCCAAGCGCAAGGCCGCCGAACAGGTGCGCGACGTGGCCGCCGAACTGCTCGACATCTATGCCCGCCGTGCTGCCCGCGAAGGTTATGCCTTCGCTGACCCCAAAGCCGATTACGCCACCTTCAGTGCGGGCTTCGCCTTCGAAGAAACCCCGGACCAGCAAACCACCATCGAAGCGGTGCGCGCCGACATGCTCGCGCCCAAGCCGATGGACCGCCTGGTGTGTGGCGACGTGGGCTTCGGCAAGACCGAAGTGGCCATGCGTGCAGCCTTTATTGCGGTACACGGCGGTCGCCAGGTGGCGATCCTGGTGCCAACCACCCTGCTTGCCCAGCAGCACTACAACAGCTTCCGCGACCGCTTTGCCGACTGGCCGGTGACCGTGGAGGTAATGAGCCGCTTCAAGTCCGCCAAGGAAGTGAATGCCGCCGTCGCCGATCTGGCCGAGGGCAAAATCGACATCGTCATCGGTACTCATAAGCTGCTGTCGGACGATGTGAAGATCAAGAACCTGGGCCTGGTGATCATCGACGAAGAACACCGCTTTGGTGTGCGCCAGAAAGAACAGCTCAAGGCCCTGCGCAGTGAAGTCGATATCCTCACCCTCACCGCCACGCCAATTCCGCGCACGCTGAACATGGCGGTGTCGGGCATGCGCGACCTGTCGATCATCGCCACGCCACCGGCGCGTCGCCTGTCGGTGCGCACCTTCGTGATGGAGCAGAACAAGAGCACGGTCAAGGAAGCCCTGCTGCGCGAACTGCTGCGCGGCGGCCAGGTGTATTACCTGCACAACGATGTGAAAACCATCGAGAAATGCGCCGCCGACCTCGCCGAACTGGTACCTGAGGCCCGTATCGCCATTGGCCACGGGCAGATGCGCGAGCGCGAACTCGAACAGGTGATGAGCGACTTTTACCACAAGCGCTTCAACGTACTGATCGCCTCGACCATCATCGAGACCGGCATCGACGTGCCGAGCGCCAACACCATCATCATCGAGCGTGCCGACAAGTTCGGCCTGGCGCAGCTGCACCAATTGCGCGGTCGCGTCGGGCGCAGTCACCACCAGGCCTATGCCTACCTGCTCACACCGCCGCGCCAGCAGATCACTTCCGATGCGGAAAAACGCCTGGAAGCGATCGCCAATACCCAGGACCTCGGGGCCGGCTTTGTATTGGCCACCAATGACCTGGAAATCCGGGGTGCCGGTGAATTGCTCGGCGACGGCCAGAGCGGGCAGATCCAGGCGGTGGGTTTCACGCTGTATATGGAGATGCTCGAACGCGCGGTAAAAGCCATCCGCAAAGGCGAACAACCTAACCTCGACCAACCCTTGGGCGGCGGCCCGGAGATCAACCTGCGCTTGCCGGCGTTGATTCCCGAAGACTACCTGCCGGATGTGCATGCACGGTTGATCCTGTACAAGCGCATTGCCTCGGCGGCCGACGAAGAAGGCCTCAAGGACTTGCAGGTAGAGATGATCGACCGTTTCGGCCTACTGCCGGAACCGACCAAGAACCTGGTGCGCCTGACCCTGCTCAAGTTGCAGGCCGAGCAGTTGGGCATCAAGAAAGTCGACGCCGGGCCGCAAGGCGGGCGTATCGAATTCGAAGCGCAGACGCCGGTCGACCCGTTGGTGCTGATCAAGCTGATCCAGGGCCAGCCCAACCGCTACAAGTTCGAAGGGGCTACGCTGTTCAAGTTCATGGTGCCGATGGAACGTGCCGAAGAACGCTTCAACACCTTGGAGGCGCTGTTTGAACGCCTTATTCCGAAATCCGTTTAAGGACGCCCCCATGCGCGTGTTCCGCATTTTGAGCCTGTTGTTGGTGGTACTCGCACCTTCGGCCTTTGCCGACAGCCTGTATCAGGTGGAAATGATCCTGGTGCGCCAGAATGCAGAACCGGTGATCAACAGCCGCGCCGCCCCGGAAAACTGGGATGCGGGCGCGCCGCGCCTGGGTGAGCGGATGAGCCCGCCGCGCCTGGGCAATATCGTCGACAAGCTGCGCGCCGACGCCAACTACACGGTACTGGCCCACAAGGCCTGGGAACAGAACCTGGGCGAGCAACCGGTGAAGGTGGCGATCACCGACGGCCAGGAGCAATTCGGCCAGTTCCCTATCGAAGGGGTGTTGAGCCTGCAACTGGGGCGCTTTACCGATATCGACGCGGACTTCTGGATCAACCAGTTCGACGGCAACGGCAGCGTGATCGCCAGCGAACACTTGAGCCAGAAAGACGTGCGCACCAAGAACAACCAGCTCAACTACCTGGACGGCGGCCACCTGGCGCTGCTGATCAAGATCACCTCGCTGACCGCCAAGCCACCCAGCGCACCACCGCCCGACCTTCAGGACTGATTGCGCGCCATGCCCCTGACGTCGTCGTTGACCAAACCCCTGGCCCCTTCGTGGGCCAATCGCTTCAAAGAGCAAAGCCTCGAGCGCGGGCGACGCTACGCCCTGGAGAACCGCGTGCGCATCGTCGAGTGCGGCGACAGCACCATCACCGCCAGTTGCGAAGGCTCGGGCGGTAATGTTTACCGCCAGACCATCTCACTGCGCGAATCGGCCAAGGGCCTGCTGATCCTGGTGGACAGCCGCTGCACGTGCCCGGTGCACACCAACTGCAAACACATCGCGGCGGTGCTGCTCAAGGTCCAGGAAACCCTGGCCTACCCGGCAGCGGCTCAGGATGCGCAGCTGCTGGAGAAGCTCCAGGCGGTGCTCGATAACCGCGTGGTCCTGCCGCAAGTGGTGATGGACGACGTGCAGCCGGTGCCACGCCTGTGGCTGGCCAGCGTGGAGTTCAGCGCGTTCGAACCGCGCAACGGCAAGATGCAGCGCTATATCCAGCACCGTGCGGCGCTGTCGTTCAACTACCTGGGCAACTATGTCAGCGGGCAAAAAAATGCCGACATCATTGTGCGCCAGGAGACGCAGAGCCTGCGGATCAAGCGCCAACCCGAGCAAGAGCAGGCCTATCGCGAACACCTGCGCCTGCTTGGCTTCAAGATCGCCACGCGCCAGAGCAAGGCCCTGCCGGAAAGCGCCGGCGAGTTGTTCGAGATGGTCAATGACAGTGCCTGGCTGAACTTCACCCTCAATGTGTCGCCCACTTTGCGTGCCGAGGGCTGGGAGCTGCAGATCGATGAAGACTTCGGCTTTGACCTCAGCCCCGTCGATGACTGGTATGCCACGGTCGATGAAGGGCCGGAACGCGATTGGTTCGACCTGGAGCTGGGCATCATCGTCAACGGCGAACGCTTGAGCCTGCTGCCGATCCTGCTGAACCTGATGCGCTCTCATACCGAGATCCTCAACCCGGAGAAACTCGCGCGGCGCCGCGATGAAGAGCTGATCCTGGTGAACATCCCCGGCCTGCCCAACGGCCACGGCCCGCTGCAAGTGGCGCTGCCCTACGGCCGCTTGAAGCCGGTACTGGCGACCCTCGGCGAGTTCTACCTGCAGGAAGCCGGCACCACCGCGCTGCGCTTGGCCAAGGCCGACGCCATACGCCTCAACCCGCTGGAAGACCTGCCTCTGCAATGGGAAGGCGGCGAGAAGATCCGCAACTTCGCCCAGCGTCTGCGCGATATCAAGGATTTCACCTGCGTGGCGCCCGAAGGTCTGAATGCGACCTTGCGCCCCTACCAGCTGGAAGGTCTGAGCTGGATGCAGTCGCTGCGCCAACTCGAGGTGGGCGGGATACTCGCGGATGACATGGGCCTGGGCAAAACCTTGCAGACCCTGGCGCACATCCTTACCGAAAAAAACGCAGGGCGCCTTGATCGGCCGTGCATGGTCGTGATGCCTACCAGCCTGATCCCGAACTGGCTGGATGAAGCCGCGCACTTCACCCCGCAACTGAGAGTGCAGGCACTTTATGGCGCAGGACGTAAGAAACATTTCGCCAACCTGAATGACTACGACCTGTTGCTGACCACCTACGCCCTGCTGCCCAAGGACATTGAACAGCTCGCCGCCCTGCCCTTGCACGTCTTGATCCTGGATGAAGCGCAGTACATCAAGAACCCGTCCAGCAAGGCGGCCCAGGCCGCACGCGAGCTGAATGCCCGCCAGCGCCTGTGCCTGAGCGGCACGCCTTTGGAAAACCACTTGGGCGAACTGTGGTCGCTGTTCCACTTCCTGTTGCCGGGTTGGCTGGGCGACGTGAAGAGCTTCAACCGTGATTACCGCGTGCCGATTGAAAAACGTGCCAGCGAGGTGCGATTGCAGCACCTCAACGGTCGGATCAAACCCTTCCTGCTACGCCGCACCAAGGAACAAGTGGCAACCGAACTGCCACCCAAGACCGAAATCATCCACTGGGTCGACCTCAACGAGGCCCAGCGCGACGTGTACGAAACCATGCGCCTGGCCATGGATAAAAAGGTCCGCGACGAGATCACCCGCAAGGGCGTGGCTCGCAGCCAGATCATCATTCTTGAAGCCCTGCTCAAACTGCGCCAGGTATGCTGCGACCTGCGCCTTGTCAACGACGCCACCCTGCCCGCCCGTGGCAGCAGCTCGGGCAAGCTCGACAGCCTGATGGACATGCTCGACGAGCTGTTTGCCGAAGGCCGCCGGATCCTGCTGTTCTCGCAGTTCACCTCGATGCTGAGCCTGATCGAGGCCGAACTGAAAAAGCGCGGCATTGCCTACGCCCTGCTGACTGGCCAGACGCGGGATCGACGTACACCGGTGAAGGATTTCCAGAGCGGTAAGTTGCAGATTTTTTTAATCAGCCTGAAGGCCGGCGGCGTCGGCTTGAACCTGACCGAAGCCGATACGGTTATCCACTATGACCCCTGGTGGAACCCGGCCACGGAAAACCAGGCCACCGACCGTGCGTACCGCATCGGGCAGGAAAAGCCGGTGTTCGTGTACAAGATGATTGCCCGGGGCACGGTGGAGGAGAAAATCCAGCATTTGCAGAAGGAGAAGTCCGATCTGGCTGCGGGCGTGCTGGATGGGCGAACGACGGGGGATTGGCAGTTGGGCAATGACGAGATTGAAGCGTTGTTTGCGCCGTTGCCCAACAAGCAAGAGAAGCGCTGACTGTTAGGCCGCCTTCGCGAGCAAGCCAGCTCCCACACCTGAATGTATTCACAAATCAAAATGTGGGAGCTGGCTTGCCTGCGATGGCCGCGCTTCGGTTTTCAGTCGATCAACTGCGCATCACGCAACGCAGTAAGCGCTGTCAGCCAACGCGGATCCTGTTTGTAATCAGTCGACGCAACCGCCTGCCCACGCATACGCGCAATCCGCGCCGATGGCGTGACCTTCATCCGCTGTGCTGCACTGAGCGCCAGCTCGGCCGCCGCACGGTCATTGCACACCAAGCCCATGTCACAACCAGCGGTCAGCGCCGCTTCGATCCGACTGGCCGCATCGCCGACCACATGGGCGCCGGCCATGGACAGGTCATCGCTGAAGATCACCCCGTCAAACTGCAACTCACCGCGCAGGATGTCCTGCAACCAGCGACGCGAAAAACCAGCAGGCTGGGCATCGACCTGCGGGTAGATGACGTGCGCCGGCATCACGGCGGCTAATTGCTTGCTCAGGCGTGCGAAAGGCACCAGGTCGTTGGCGCGAATCTGCTCCAGGCTGCGCTCGTCATTGGGAATGGCGACGTGGGAATCGGCCTCGGCCCAACCATGGCCAGGGAAGTGCTTGCCGGTGGCGGCCATGCCGGCGCTGTTCATGCCACGGATAAATGCGCCCGCGAGCACGGCAGCGCGCTCGGGGTCGCCTTCGAAAGCACGGGTACCGACCACGGCGCTGCGTTGGTAGTCGAGGTCCAGCACGGGGGCAAAACTCAGGTCCAGGCCCACCGCCAGCACCTCGGTGGCCATGATCCAGCCGCACTGCTCAGCCAGGTATTCAGCGTTGGGGTTATCCGCCAGCGCACGCATGGCCGGCAGGCGCACGAAGCCTTGGCGCAGACGCTGTACGCGGCCGCCTTCCTGATCCACAGCCAGCAGCAGGTCCGGGCGCACTGCGCGAATGGCTGCGCTCAACTCGCGAACCTGACGCGGGTGCTCGATATTGCGCGCAAAAATGATCAGGCCGCCCACTTCCGGTTGGCGCAACAGATGACGATCCTCGGCCGTGAGCCAGGTACCGGCGACGTCGACCATCAAAGAACCTTGCAGGGCAGCAGTCATAAACCTTCCTTAAATAACGCACACAACCCGTGGTCCCTGCCAGGCAGGGCAAGGACGACGGGTTGTGAATAAATAGCTGAAATCGGCATGGCGGCTAGCTTAGCGGATGCAAGCGACCGCGCCCACCCGCAGCGATCAAACCTTGGCGGCGACCGGTACGGTTTTACTGCGCGGGCGCAACTGGGCGGTGGCCATGGCCGGGTCGGTGACGCCGGTTTCGGCGCGCATGCCAGCGGCAAGGAACGGCACCATCAGGCGCATGACTTGCTCGATGGACGTGTTCACACCGAAATCGGTCTCGGCAATTGCCCGCAACGCCTTGATACCCGACATGCTGAAAGCTGCGGCACCGAGCATGAAATGCACACGCCAGAACAGTTCGATAGGCGGAATACGCGGCGCCGCTTCGTTGACCAGCAGCATATAGCGGCGGAACACCTTGCCGTACATGTCTTCCAGATAACGGCGCAAGTGGCCCTGGCTCTGGCTGAACGCCAGGCCAAGCAGGCGCATGAAGATCGATAAATCGTTGCCGCTACGGGGCTGCACGACCAACGCTTGCTCCACGAGGATTTCCAGCAGCTCTTCCAGGCTGGGCTTGTGATCGGCCTTGGCCTGGCGGCGTTCCAGCTCACGGTCGAGGCTTGCGCAGAACGGGCCCAGAAAGCGTGAGAACACCGCCTGGATCAGAGCCTTTTTCGAGCCGAAGTGGTAATTCACGGCGGCCAGGTTGACCCCAGCCTTGCTGGTGATCAGACGCAATGAAGTTTCAGCAAATCCTTTTTCCGCGAACAATTGCTCGGCAGCATCGAGAATGCGTTCAACGGTTTCCGACTGGGCCATGGCTACTCCGCCTGACAAACACTTGTTTGAAACATACGTTTCAGAGTGTGTCTTGTCAAGCCTGCGGGTCCGCTTTGCGGCTGGTCGGTCATCTGTTTCACCGCTATTTAATCATATCCTCGCAGCTCTGTAGGCAGCGCCGCTTCTGCTCTGTAGGACGGCTGACGGATGACCGTCCAGCGGAGCCGCCAAAAAGGATGATTGCCAAGCGCAGTTCACTGTATATAATCCCAGTCACTGTATAAAAAGACAGAGCGATCAACATGCTAAAACTGACGCCACGCCAAGCTGAGATTCTGGCTTTTATCAAGCGCTGCCTTGATGACAATGGTTACCCGCCTACCCGTGCGGAGATTGCCCTGGAATTGGGGTTCAAGTCCCCGAACGCCGCCGAGGAACACCTCAAGGCACTCGCTCGCAAAGGTGCGATCGAGATGACCCCCGGTGCTTCGCGGGGTATTCGCATCCCTGGCTTCGAAGCCAAGGCAGACGAGTCGACATTGCCGATCATCGGTCGCGTCGCCGCAGGTGCGCCGATCCTGGCGCAGCAGCACGTCGAGGAATCCTGCAACATCAACCCGACCTTCTTCCATCCGCGTGCCGACTACCTGTTGCGTGTGCACGGCATGAGCATGAAGGACGTGGGCATCTTCGACGGTGACCTGCTGGCCGTGCATACCACCCGCGAAGCCCGCAATGGCCAGATCGTCGTTGCCCGTATCGGCGACGAGGTCACGGTCAAACGCTTCAAGCGCGAAGGCAGCAAGGTCTGGCTCCTGGCCGAAAACCCTGAGTTTGCCCCGATCGAAGTCAACCTGAAAGACCAGGACCTGGTGATCGAAGGCTTGAGTGTCGGCGTCATTCGCCGTTAAAGGAGGCATCATGCAGCTCGTGCACACCCCACAACACACACAACTGTCGCTGTTCGAGGCCTTCATGGCCCAGCCCCTTGCGCCAATCCTCAAGGAAACGGTCGAAGCCCCCTGGGGCGGCGAACCTGAGGCGTTCAGTGAATTGTCGTTGCGCGGTGCGGCTGAGAGCTGCCTGAACCTGCTGGCACCTATCCTGCGCGAATTGAGCGAAGATCAGGACGCCCGCTGGCTGACATTGATCGCCCCGCCCGCCAGCCTCACCCAGGCCTGGCTGCGGGACGCCGGGCTCAACCGCGAGCGCATCCTGTTGCTGCAACCACGCGGCGCACAAAGCGCCCAGCAACTAACTTGCGAAGCCTTGCGCCTGGGCCGTAGCCATACGGTGGTGAGCTGGTTGAACCCGCTGAATGCCAGCGCCAAGCAGCAACTGATCAGCGCTGCGCGTACGGGTGATGCACAGAGTTTGAATATTCGATTGGGGTAATGATGGGCGCGCCACCGAAGCAGCCTTCACGAAGGACTCAGTGAAGAACGCGCGGCCCTTCTTCTTTCTCCGGCTCGCCTTCGGCAAGGCGACCTGCCATCTGCACACCCACGCTCAACATGGCTTTAGCCACTTCGACGTGCTGGCCTTGCAGGAAGACCTTGGCGTCTTCGGAGAAATCCAGAATAACCAGAGAACCCTCGTCCTCCGCCCGGCGCAGTTCGATTCGGCCGTCAGGCAGTTCAACAATTTCCAGAAAGGACGTTGGCATAAAAGTCTGTTCTCCACGAAAGGCCTGGGATTATATCAGTCATCCACCCAGCCTCGCAGGGGATATGGACAGGTTTGTTGACGGCTTGATGAATGGTGCCATGGCAAAACGCTAATCAATGTGGGAGCTGGCTCTCCTGCGATGGCGGTGGTCAGTTATCTCAGGGCTTTTCTGACTCGCCTCTATCGCAGCATGGGCATTCACAGAACTTTGCAAGCTGTAGCAGCCAACGGTAACCACGATGCGAAGCGAGCCGCTCTTGATCTTGATCTTGATCTGCTTGTGATCTTGATCTGGCTTTTGATCTCAGGCGCCCCGTTAAACCACGCTGGCCGAACGCAGGCTTGAATTCGTGGGTAACCCGGCAGGACGCCGGGTTAGCCGCCCCGCGCCATGGATGGCGCGTGGCGGCGGCCCACGGATTCAAGCCTGTGTTCGGGCACACCGAGCCTAGGCGAGGTGCCGAGTGGTGGGGCAAGAGCGCTTTGGTTACTTTCGCGCTTTTCGAAAGTGACCCGCCGTCAGGCGGAACCCTAAGTGGCCGTTACCGCAGGAATGGATATGTACTGGGTATAACAGGGTCGCCTGTCAGGCCGCCATCGCAGGCAAGCCAGCTCCCACAGTTTGATCGCAAGGAATCAGGTAGATAGGTGTCGGCTGGCAGGCCGCCGTCGCAGGCAAGCCAGCTCCCACATTTGGATCCTAGGGCGTCAGGTAGATAAGCGTCGGCCGTCCGGCCGTCGCGGGAGCAAGCTCCATCGCCACAGGTTCAGCGTCGCTGCGCAGCCAGCCCCCCTCATTTACTCCTTCAGCACTCGTTGAGCCCTTCACGAAAGCGCAGCGCCATCTTCTTCAGCTCCTGGCGCCAGCCTTCCAACTCCTCACGGCTCAACGGCTTGGGCTCATCCTGCTCCAAGGCCACGGCGACGATCAGCGGCTGGGTGACATCCCCCTTGGGCACATGGGGAATACGCGGCGGCTGAAACATATCCGCATGTGCTTTGAGCAGCCGCGCCACCCAACTGTCGGGGCTCTGGGCCATTTCCACCAGTTCGGCCAACTCGGGGATCGCCATGGCGTCCAGCACTTCACGATTCATGATCATTTCTGCACGCGGCGCACCGGCCTGGGGTAGGCGGTAGAACCCGGCGATTTCATGGCACAGCCCCAGCAAGGCACCGTACAGGTGGAACAACGCCGCTTCGCGCCCCGCCTGCACCAGCGCGATGGCATTCATCTCTTTCCCTTCCTCGGCACGGCCAAGGGCGTCCAGGGATAAACCCGCGAAGTAAATTTTCTGATTGGTACGGGTATAGAGTTCGTTGGCCATGACGGCAATCTCCACAACGAATAGGCGTGATGCTGGCTGTGTAGGAACGAGCTAGCTGTGGCGAGGGAGCCTGCTCCCGCTCGACTGCGTAGCAGTCGCCAGCTATTGGGGGCGCTTCGCACCCCAGCGCAAGCAAGCTTGCTCGCCACAACAAGCTCAATCCTACAGTAAGCAAAAGCCGTCTATACAGACGGCTTTTGGCGTTAACAGACTAGCGGATCAAGCGCCCTGGCGCTTGTCCTCGACCTTCCACTTGCCGCCGTCGTAGAACGCTTTCCAGCCAGTAGGCTTGCCGTCCACTTCGGTCTGCACGTACTGCTCCTTGGTCTTGCGGCTATAGCGGATCACGGCTGGGCGACCATCCGGGTCCTTCTTCGGCGCTTCACACAGGAAGTGGTACTTCGGATCGATCTCGTCCTTGTGCGGCACGATCTCCATCACCAGTGGCGCACGGGTCTCGCGGTTTTTCGGAAACTGGCTCGCAGCCAGGAACAGCCCCGAAGCGCCGTCACGCAGGATGTAGGTGTCGTTGACCTTCTCGCACTTGAGCTCGGGCATTTTCACCGGGTCCATCTTCGGCGGCGCCGCATCACCGCTTTTCAGCAGTTTGCGGGTGTTCTTGCAGGTTGGGTTGGTGCACCCGAAGAACTTGCCGAAACGGCCAGTCTTGAGCTGCATCTCGCTGCCGCACTTGTCGCATTCCAGGCTCGGGCCTTCATAGCCCTTGATGCGATAGGTGCCCTCTTCGATCTCGTAGCCGTTGCAATCAGGGTTGTTACCACAGATGTGCAGCTTGTGCTTCTCGTCCAGCAGGTAGGCGTCCATCGCCGTGCTGCAGATCGGGCAGCGATGCTTGCCACGCAGCACCAGCGACTCGGACTCACCCTCGTCGTCAGCCGCGATTTCATCGCCCGGCACCAGGTTGACGGTCGCCTTGCAGCGCTCTTTGGGCGGCAGGCTGTAGCCCGAGCAACCGAGGAACACGCCGGTGGAGGCGGTACGAATCTGCATCGGTCGACCGCAGGTAGTGCACGGAATATCCGTCATCACCGGCTGGTTGGCGCGCATCCCGTTCTCGGGGTTCTCAGCCACTTCGAGCTTTTTCTTGAAGTCGCCGTAGAACTCGTCCAGCACGTTTTTCCAGTCGCGTTCGCCCTGGGCCACGTCATCGAGGTTCTCTTCCATGCCAGCAGTGAAGCCGTAGTCCATCAGGTTGGAGAAGCTCTCCGACAGACGCTCGGTCACGATGTCACCCATCTTTTCCGAATAGAAACGACGGTTGTGCAACGCAACGTAGCCACGGTCCTGGATGGTGGAGATGATCGCCGCGTAGGTCGACGGACGACCGATACCGCGCTTCTCCATCTCTTTCACCAGGCTGGCTTCGGAATAACGCGCCGGTGGCTTGGTGAAGTGCTGGGACGGGTCGAGCTTGATCAGCTTCAGCGTGTCGCCCTGGGCCATGTCCGGCAGCACATCATCATCGCCAGGCTTGGCGATCTGCGGCATCACACGGGTGTAGCCGTCGAACTTGAGGATACGGCCCTTGGCACGCAACTCGAAATCGCCCGCGCCCACGCTGACGGTAGTAGACAGGTATTGCGCCGGCAGCATCTGGCAAGCCAGGAACTGGCGCCAGATCAGCTCGTAGAGGCGCTCAGCGTCGCGCTCCATGCCGCTCAGCTTGGCAGGCGTGGTGTTTGCGTCAGAAGGACGAATCGCTTCGTGAGCCTCTTGTGCGCCTTCCTTGCTGCTGTAGACGTTCGGCTTCTCCGGCAGGTAGGTTTTGCCGAATTCGCTTTCAATATAGGTACGCGCCATCGCCACCGCGTCTTGCGAGAGGTTGGTGGAGTCCGTACGCATATAGGTGATGTAGCCAGCCTCATACAGACGCTGGGCCATCATCATGGTCTTCTTCACCCCGAAGCCCAGGCGGTTGCTCGCGGCCTGTTGCAGGGTGGAGGTGATGAACGGCGCCGACGGCTTGCTGCTGGTCGGTTTGTCTTCACGCTTGACGATGCTGTAGCTGGAAGCCTTGAGCTTCTCCAGCGCGGCCATGGCCTGGGCTTCGTTCAGTGGTTTGAAGGCCTCGCCTTTCTCACGGGCCACTTCAAAGCGCACATTGGCGCCCTTGGCAGTGCCGAGGTCGGCGTGGACTTCCCAGTATTCTTCAGGAATGAACGCACGGATCTCGCGCTCACGTTCCACCACCAGCTTCACCGCAACCGATTGCACACGGCCGGCGGACAGGCCACGAGCGATCTTCGCCCACAGCAGTGGCGAGACCATGTAGCCGACGACGCGGTCGAGGAAGCGACGGGCCTGCTGGGCGTTGACACGGTCGATGTCCAGCTCGCCCGGCTTGGAGAAGGCTTCCTGAATGGCTTTCTTGGTGATTTCGTTGAACACCACGCGCTTGTAGCGGCTGTCATCACCGCCGATGGCTTCGCGCAGGTGCCAGGCAATGGCTTCCCCTTCGCGGTCCAAGTCCGTCGCGAGATAGATGGTGTCAGCATCTTTGGCGAGCCGGCGCAGCTCTTCGATGACCTTTTCCTTGCCCGGAAGGATTTCGTACTTGGCCTTCCAGCCATGGTCCGGGTCCACACCCATGCGCGAAACCAGTTGCTTGCGCGCTTTTTCTTTAGGCGTGAGTACCGGACCTTCGCCCGCGGCGGCCTTGCCGCGCTTGGCGGCAGGCTCCTTGCTGGCGCTAGCCGAACCGCTGGTGGGCAGGTCTCGGATATGGCCGATACTCGACTTCACCACGTACTCGTTGCCCAAGTACTTGTTGATGGTCTTGGCCTTAGCCGGGGATTCCACAATGACCAGCGATTTGCCCATGGATCGGAAAATTCCTGAATTCGAGAAGTGAAAGGCAGTTGGCGCCTGACGCGGCAACGCTATATATAGTGGCAACCGGATGAGGTCAAGCGCAGCATTCTGCGCGACCTGCCGTTATTGCCCTGTAAAAAGACTGGGTTCGGCCGTGACCAAAGCAAAGCGCGGGACCTGCTCGCCGTCAACTTCGACGGTCTCCAGGAACATGCTCAAAGGGCGCACCCAAAAGCCGTATTCGCCATACAGCGCTTGGTAAAACACCACTTCTTCTTCGGTTTCAGAGTGGCGCGCCACGCTGAAAACACGGTACTGCGGCCCCTTGTAATGCTGGTAGAGCCCTGGTTCGACTTTCATGCTCTGGCCCTCATGCAAAATTTGTTGAAAAAAAATATTTAAAAGTTCCAAAAAACAAAAACCGGGGCACTGGGCCCCGGCTTCCGTCAACCGAACGTTTAGACGCGTTCGAAGACGGTAGAGATGCCTTGGCCGAGACCAATGCACATGGTTGCAACCCCAAGGTTGCCGCCATTTTGCTTCATCACGTTAAGCAAAGTGCCAGAGATACGCGCACCGGAGCAACCGAATGGGTGGCCCAGGGCAATCGCACCGCCGTGCAGGTTAACCTTCTCGTTCATCTTGTCGAGTACTTTCAAATCTTTCAGCACTGGCAGGGCCTGTGCAGCGAAAGCTTCGTTGAGCTCGAAGAAGTCGATATCGGAGATGGAAAGGCCTGCGCGCTTCAACGCTTTTTGTGTGGCCGGTACTGGACCATAGCCCATGATCGCCGGATCCACACCCGCCACTGCCATCGAACGAATCACCGCCAGCGGCTGGATACCCAGGTCCTGGGCACGCTGTGCCGACATCACGATCATGCACGAAGCACCATCGGTGATTTGCGAGGAAGTACCGGCTGTCACGGTGCCGCCCTTTGGATTGAAGGCTGGCTTGAGGGCCGCCAGGCTTTCCAGGGTAGTGTCCGGACGAATGGTTTCGTCGTAGTCGAACAGTTTCAGGAAGCCATTCTCGTCGTAGCCGTTCATCGGGATGATTTCATCCTTGAACTTGCCTTCCACAGTCGCCTTGTGGGCGAGCTGGTGGGAGCGCAGGCCGAAGGCGTCCTGGGCTTCACGGGTGATGCCGTGCATTTTGCCGAGCATTTCCGCGGTAAGGCCCATCATGCCCGAGGCTTTCGCCGCGTAGAGGGACATGTGCGGGTTAGGATCGACGCCGTGCATCATGCTGACGTGGCCCATGTGCTCCACGCCGCCGACCACGAATACATCGCCGTTGCCGGTCATGATCGCTTGCGCAGCGGTGTGCAGCGCGCTCATCGACGAACCACACAGACGGCTGACGGTCTGGCCGGCCGCGGTGTGCGGGATCTGGGTCATCAACGACGCCATGCGCGCGATGTTCCAGCCCTGCTCCAGGGTCTGGTTGACGCAGCCCCAGATCACGTCCTCGACTTCGTTCGGGTCGACCTTGGTGTTGCGCTCCAGCACTTTGCTGATCAGGTGCGCCGACATGTCTTCGGCGCGGGTGTTGCGGTGCATGCCGCCCTTGGAGCGGCCCATCGGCGTACGACCGAAGTCGACGATCACGACGTCTCTTGGATTCAAGCTCATAAATATTCTCGCTCTAGTCGTCTGGGCACTTAACCGAAGAAGCTCTGGCCATTCTTGGCCATTTCACGAAGCTTCGCGGTCGGGTGGTACAGCGGGCCCAGATCAGCGTACTGATCAGCCAGGGCAACGAACTGGGCCACACCGATGGAGTCGATGTAACGCAGCGCACCACCACGGAATGGAGGGAAACCAATGCCGTACACCAGGCCCATATCGGCTTCGGCGGCGGTTTCGACGATGCCGTCTTCCAGGCAACGCACGGTTTCCAGGCACAGGGCGATCATCATCCAGTTGATGATGTCCTCGTCGGACACCTCACGCTGTTCGTAGATGACCGGAGCGAGTACTTCGTGCACCGACGGGTCGGCCACTTTCTTCTGCTTGCCCTTCTTGTCGGTCTCGTAGGCGTAGAAGCCCTTGCCGTTCTTCTGGCCCAGGCGCTTGGCTTCGTAGAGTGCATCGACAGCCGAACGACGGTCGTCTTTCATGCGGTCCGGGAAGCCTTCAGCCATGACGTCGCGACCGTGGTGGCCGGTGTCGATGCCGACCACGTCCATCAGGTACGCCGGGCCCATGGGCCAGCCAAATTTTTCCATGACCTTGTCGATGCGCACAAAATCCACACCGGCGCTGACCAGCTTGGCGAAACCGCCAAAGTACGGGAACAGCACGCGGTTGACCAAGAAGCCCGGGCAATCGTTGACGACGATCGGGTTCTTGCCCATTTTCTTGGCGTAGGCAACGGTGGTGGCCACGGCCAGCTCGCTGGACTTCTCGCCACGGATCACTTCTACCAGCGGCATCATGTGCACCGGGTTGAAGAAGTGCATGCCGACGAAGTTTTCCGGACGCTTGAGGGCCTTGGCCAACAGCGAGATGGAAATGGTCGAGGTGTTGGAGGCCAGGATGGTGTCATCTTTGACCTGGGCTTCCACTTCAGCCAGTACGGCTTGCTTGACCTTCGGGTTTTCGACAACCGCTTCGACCACCAGGTCGACGTGGCCGAAATCGCCGTAGGACAGCGTAGGGCGAATGCCGTTAAGCACTTCAGCCATTTTTGCAGCGGTCATGCGACCTTTATCAACGCGGCCCACCAGCAGCTTGGCGGCTTCGGCCAGGCCCTGTTCGATACCGTGTTCGTTGATGTCTTTCATCAGGATCGGCGTGCCTTTGGACGCCGACTGATAGGCGATACCGCCGCCCATGATACCGGCGCCGAGTACGGCGGCCTGTTTCACGTCCTTGGCGATTTCGTCGTAGGCCTTGGCCTTTTTCTTCAGTTCCTGATCGTTCAGGAACAGGCCGATCAGGCTCTGGGCCGCCGAGGTTTTCGCCAGTTTGACGAAGCCTGCCGCTTCCACTTCCAGGGCTTTGTCGCGACCGAAGTTCGCGGCCTTCTGGATGGTCTTGATCGCTTCCACCGGCGCCGGGTAGTTCGGGCCGGCCTGGCCGGCCACGAAACCTTTGGCGGTTTCGAACGACATCATCTGTTCGATGGCGTTGAGCTTGAGTTTTTCCAGCTTCGGCTGACGCTTGGCCTTGTAGTCAAATTCGCCGCTGATGGCGCCCTTGATCAGGTTCAGCGCGGCTTCGGCCAATTTGTCCGGGGCAACCACAGCGTCGACAGCACCGACTTTCAGTGCATCTTCAGCTTTGTTTTCCTTGCCGGCGGCGATCCATTCGATCGCGTTGTCGGCACCGATCAGGCGCGGCAGGCGCACGGTACCGCCAAAGCCTGGGTAGATGCCCAGCTTGACTTCCGGCAGGCCGATCTTGGCCGTCGCAGACATGACGCGGAAGTCTGCCGCCAGGCACATTTCCAGGCCGCCGCCCAACGCGATGCCATTGATGGCAGCAACGGTCGGCACGTTGAGGTCTTCGAAATCGCTGAAGATCTTGTTGGCTTCGAGGTTGCCAGCCACCAGCTCGGCATCGGGCAGCTTGAAGTTGTCGACGAATTCGGTGATGTCAGCGCCGACGATAAACACGTCCTTGCCGCTGGAGACGATCACGCCCTTGACCGAAGCATCTGCTTTGATGGTGTCTACGGCCTGACGCAGTTCGTTCAGGGTTAGACGGTTGAACTTGTTGACGGACTCACCCTTGAGGTCGAATTTGAGTTCGACGATGCCACTTTCAAGAGCCTTAACCGTGATGGCTTTACCTTCGTAAATCATCAACTGATCTCCACGATATGGAAGCTGAACAGTACACACTGGACGCTGGTCTCTGGTTTGACATTGACAGTTGAATCAATGCTCACGCCAATCCGCCAGGCACACCCGCCAGTGCGATAGTCGGGTTTTGTATGAGTCGTCTGACAGGCAAACGCTCAATTCATACGCCCGTTTGATTTGGGTACGCCACCTTCATCCAATTCCGAGCAATTGTCAATCGCTCCAAAGGCTAGGAAAAACGCGACTTTCCGGTCATTTCAGAACCCGGCCCACAGGCTGGCCACCCGCCAATATTCAAATATTCACAGGATCAATAATAGAAAAGGTGTGGGAAAAAGCTGTACAGAACGCAATACACGGCTAGGCTAGCGGCAACCTACAGATTTACCGGCCTGCCTGGCCAGCTCCAGCCCGATGATGATGTCGGGCTTTTTATTGGCCGGCTTTTCTGTAGGAGCGAGCTTGCTCGCGAAAACCTGGAGAGCGCCGCGTATAGCCTGATTATCCGCGTTATCGTTGGCGATTTTCGCGAGCAAGCTCGCTCCTACAGGTGTGGGTCAGGCCAGGGCCCTGAGCAGCGCATCGATGTCTTTCAGCACACTTGCTTCGCCCTTTTCGCCCCAATACAGGGCAATCATTTGTTTGTCGGCCTCGACCTTGTAGACGTTTGCCGGCAGCGTTGCAAAATGCGGCAACAACTTCTCATCCACACAGGGTTCACGCCACTGATTGACCCACAGCCCGGGCTCCAGCTGCCAGTAGCTCCAGGTTGCGGGCGCGTTGCCGCGTCGTGGCCGGCAATACTGCGCGCACGGGCTCGGCGGCTCCTGTTTGAGCCAGTGCGGCCACTCCTGGGGCGCCAACTGCATGGCCAGCCCGATGCGGCGTGCCTCCATGCGCAGGGCCATGCGCCCACTCTGCTGGCGCGAAGGGCGCAGCCATACCAGGGGGCTTAAAACCACCGCAAGGATTGACACCACTATCCAGACCGTCATATGTGTACTCCCGAATTTCTAGATGAGCGGATTTGATCTGCGGCAACCCCATCCGCTTGAAAGCAGCCATACTGAACTTATTGCAGCCCCCTGGAGGAACGCCTCATGCCCTACGAACATATTCTGGTCGCTGTCGACCTGACCGAAGAGTGCGATCCAGTGATCAAGCGCGCACAGGAATCCGCGATTGCCAATGGCGCCAAACTGTCGCTGGTGCACATCGTCGAGCCCATGGCCATGGCCTTTGGTGGTGACGTGCCGATGGACCTTTCTCAGCTGCAGCAGCAACAATTCGACCAGGCCAAAGAGCGCCTTGACCGTTTGATCCTCAAGTATCCCAAGGTCAGCAAGGAAAATTCCCATCTTACCTACGGCCAACCGCGCCAGGAAATCCACCACCTGGCCAAAGAACAGGGTTGTGACCTGATCGTAGTGGGTAGCCATGGGCGCCACGGCTTGGCCTTGCTGCTGGGTTCGACCGCCAATGATGTATTGCACGGCGCACCGTGCGATGTACTGGCCGTCAAACTGGTAAAGAGTTCGTAAGACCGATGAAGGTCTAATGTGGGAGCTGGCTTGCCTGCGATAGCGGTGTATCTGCCACCCGATACATCAACTGACAGACTGCTATCGCAGGCAAGCCAGCTCCCACAGTTGAATCGCATTTCATATTAAAAAGCCCGGCGCTCATAGAAGAGTGCCGGGCTTTTTTATTGCGGGTCGATCAGTCAGGCATCCAGCTCGGCCCAACGCTCAACCAACGCTTCCAGCTCCTGGTTCAGCGTCTCCAGAGAGGCGATGACCTTGGCGGTTTCTGCCGCAGGGCGCAGGTAGAAGCCGGCGTCAGCCATTTCCGCTTCGACCGCAGCGATCTGCTGTTCCTTGGCATCGATATCGCCTGGCAAGGCTTCCAGTTCACGCTGCAACTTGTAGCTGAGCTTTTTCTTGGCAGGCGCAGCTTCAGCAGCCGGTGCAGGCGTTTCGGCAGCGACCGGAGCCACCACCGCCGTGTTCAGGTCGGCCTTGCCCGACTTGCTCTCGGTCACGCCCAGCAGGCGCGGCGAGCCGCCCTGACGCAGCCAGTCCTGATAACCGCCCACGTATTCACGCACCTTGCCTTCGCCTTCGAAAACCAGGGTGCTGGTGACCACGTTGTCGAGGAATTCCCGGTCGTGGCTGACCATCAGCACGGTGCCGTTGAAGGTCAGCAAGACCTCTTCCAACAGTTCCAGGGTTTCCACGTCGAGGTCGTTGGTCGGTTCGTCGAGCACCAGCAGGTTGGCCGGCTTGCTGAACAGCTTGGCCAGCAGCAGGCGCGCGCGCTCACCACCAGACAGAGCCTTGACCGGCGTGCGCGCACGTTGCGGGCTGAACAGGAAGTCGCCCAGGTAGCTGAGTACGTGGCGGCTCTGGCCGTCGATGTCGATAAAGTCGCGACCTTCGGCGACGTTGTCGATCACGGTCTTTTCCAGGTCCAACTGGTGGCGCAGCTGGTCAAAGTAGGCCACGTCGATGCGAGTGCCCTCTTCTACCTTGCCACTGGTCGGTTGCAGACCGCTGAGCATCAGCTTGAGCAAGGTGGTCTTGCCGGTACCGTTGGCGCCCAGCAGGCCGATACGATCGCCACGCTGCAGGACCATGGAGAAGTCCTTGATCAGGAACGGGCCGTCCGGGTGATGGAAGCTGACGTTCTCCAGCACCATCACTTGCTTGCCCGACTTGTCGGCAGTATCGAGCTGGATATTGGCCTTGCCGGTACGCTCGCGGCGCTCACTGCGCTCCACGCGCAAGGCTTTCAAGGCACGCACGCGGCCTTCGTTACGGGTGCGACGGGCCTTGATGCCCTGGCGGATCCAGACTTCTTCCTGGGCCAGCTTCTTGTCGAACAGCGCGTTGGCGGTTTCTTCGGCCGCCAAGGCGGCTTCCTTGTGCACCAGGAAGCTGGCGTAGTCGCCGTTCCAGTCGATCAGGCCGCCACGGTCCAGCTCGAGGATGCGCGTGGCCAGGCTCTGCAGGAATGCACGGTCGTGCGTGATAAACAGGACGGCGCCCTGGAAGTCCTTGATGGCCTCTTCAAGCCAGGCGATGGCGCCGATGTCCAGGTGGTTGGTCGGTTCGTCGAGCAGCAGCAGGTCCGGCTCGGACACCAGCGCCTGGGCCAGCAGCACGCGACGACGCCAGCCACCGGACAATTCGGCGAGGGTCTTGTCGGCCGGCAGTTGCAGGCGGCTCAGGGTGCTGTCCACCAGTTGCTGCAAGCGCCAGCCATCACGGGCTTCGAGGTCTTGCTGGACGTGCATCAGTTTGTCCAGGTCTTCTTCGGTGACGCAGTTCTGTGCCAGGTGATGGTATTGCGCGAGCAACTCGCCTACGCCGTCCAGGCCTTCGGCTACCACGTCGAACACTGTCCGTCCGTCGGCCACCGGCAATTCTTGCGGCAATTCGCCGATCTTGAGGCCCGGGGCACGCCAGACAGAGCCGTCATCGGGCTTCTGGTCGCCTTTTACCAGCTTCATCATGCTGGACTTGCCGGTGCCGTTGCGGCCGATGATGCACACCCGCTCACCACGGGCGATCTGCCAGGACACCTTGTCCAACAACGGCATGGCGCCGAAAGCAAGGGACACATCGCTGAATTTGAGCAGGGTCATACGCTTCTCCAAAAACTGGGCGCGCATTCTACCTGAGTTGAAGGTGGGATGCGGTCGGGATTTTCTGTATAGACACGTTCTGTAGGACATTTCCGGCGAACTTGAACGAACCAGCCGGCAAAGCTTTCGCGGGCCGCTGGCAAAAGGCTAAGCTAGGGGCAATCAGTGTCGGCGGTGCCGGTGCTAGTCGTGATTTCTCTGCACGGACGTCTCATGCGCAGTCGCCTTTTCAACTTTTTGTCTTGTCTGCTCCTTTCCGCCACTGCCGTTCAATCCGCCCAGGCGGTGGATCTCACCACTCAACGCCAGTATTACGATCAAGCCAAACGCGCCCTGGCCAAGGGCGACACCGGCCCTTACATGCAATACAGCCAGGCCCTGGCCGACTACCCGCTCACGCCCTATCTGGCCTATGACGAACTGACCGCGCGCCTGAAAACCGCAAGTAACGAGGAAATCGAACAATTCCTCGCCAAACACGGCGACCTGCCCCAGGCCAACTGGATGAAACTGCGTTGGCTGCGCTGGCTGGCCGAACGCGGCGATTGGCAGACTTTTGAAAAGTACTACGACACCAAGCTCAATTTCGTCGAGCTGGACTGCCTGCATGGCCAATACCAGCTCAGCCACAACCTGAAGGCCGAAGGCTACAAGACCGCCGAAAAACTGTGGATGACCGGCAAATCCCAGCCAGCCGCCTGTGACGTCACGTTTGGCCAATGGGCCGCTGCCGGCCAACTCACCGAGCAGAAGATCTGGGACCGCGCCAAGCTCGCCGCCGAAGCGCGTAATTACGCGCTGGCCAACAGCCTGGTGAAAACCCTGCCGACCCTTGGCGCCCAGGGCCGCCTGATGGTGGATGTGGCACAGAAGCCAGACATGCTCAGCGACCCGTCACGCTTCCAGCCGGCCACCGAGGCCATGTCTGACGCCGTGGGCCTGGGCCTGCGTCGCCTGGCGCGCCAGGATCCGGACAAAGCCATGTCGCTGCTCGATGGCTACGCCAGCAGCATGCACTTCTCCCGTGACGAAAAGGTGTCGATTGCCCGCGAGATCGGCTTGACCCTGGCCAAGCGCTTCGACCCGCGCGCGCTAGAGGTCATGACCAAGTACGACCCCGAGTTGCGCGACAATACGGTTTCAGAGTGGCGTCTGCGCCTGCTGTTGCGCCTGGCGCGCTGGGAAGACGCCTACCAGTTGACCCGCAAACTCCCACAGGACCTGGCCACCACCAACCGTTGGCGCTACTGGCAGGCACGCAGCCTGGAGCTGGCCGAGCCGAAGAACCCGCAAGCCTTGGTCCTGTACAAAAACGTGGCCAAGGAGCGGGACTTCTACGGTTTCCTCGCCGCTGACCGCTCCAAATCTCCTTACCAGTTGAACAACAAGCCGCTGGTGATGAGCCAGGCGCTGGTCAACAAGGTGCGCAATACCCCTGGGGTGCGGCGTGCCCTGGAATTCTACGCCCGTGGCCAGATCGTCGACGGTCGCCGTGAGTGGTACCACGTCAGTCGTCATTTCAACCGTGACGAGATGGTCGCCCAGGCCAAGTTGGCCTACGACATGAAGTGGTACTTTCCGGCCATCCGCACCATCAGCCAGGCGCAGTACTGGGACGATCTGGACATCCGCTTCCCGATGGCCCACCGCGACACCCTGGTGCGCGAAGCCAAGGTACGTGGCCTGCACTCCAGCTGGATCTTTGCCATCACCCGCCAGGAAAGCGCGTTCATGGACGATGCCCGCTCCGGCGTCGGCGCCAGCGGCCTGATGCAACTGATGCCCGGCACCGCCAAAGAAACCGCACGCAAGTTCAGCATCCCCCTGGCCTCCCCGGCCCAGGTGCTGGACCCGGATAAAAACATCCAGCTCGGCGCTGCTTACCTGAGCCAGGTTCACAGCCAGTTCAACGGCAACCGCGTGCTCGCCTCCGCTGCCTACAACGCCGGCCCAGGCCGCGTGCGCCAATGGCTGCGCGGCGCAGACCACCTGAGTTTCGACGTATGGGTGGAAAGCATCCCCTTCGACGAAACCCGCCAGTATGTGCAGAACGTGCTGTCTTATTCGGTGATCTACGGGCAGAAGCTCAACTCACCACAGCCTTTGGTGGATTGGCATGAGCGGTACTTCGACGACCAGTAGGAGCGAGCTTGCTCGCGAAGAACGTCAACGCTAACGCGTGCTTCCTGGATAAACGCGGCGCCTGTGAGTTTTTCGCGAGCAAGCTCGCTCCTACAGAGGTTTCATTGCCCGCATCGAAAGATGCGGGCATTTTTTATGGGCGCTGATTCACCTGTTCATCTCCATCACTGAACTGCAACGCCGCCAACCGCGCATACAGCGGATTGCTCGCAATCAACTGCTGATGCGTGCCCACCGCCACCAGCTTTCCCTGGTCCATCACCGCAATGCGGTCGGCATTCTTCACCGTGGCCAAACGGTGGGCGATCACCAGCGTGGTGCGCCCCTGCATTAGCTGCGGCAGCGCTTGCTGGATAAGGTGTTCACTCTGGGCATCGAGGGCGCTGGTGGCTTCGTCCAGCAGCAGGATCGGCGCGTCGACCAGCAAGGCGCGCGCGATGGCCAGGCGTTGGCGCTGGCCGCCGGAGAGGCCCTGGCCACTTTCACCTAAATGGGTCTGGTAGCCGTCGGGCATTTTCAGGATGAAGTCGTGGGCGTGGGCGATTCGGGCGGCGGCTTCTACCTGGGCGATGGTGGCAGAGGGGTTGCCGTAGCGGATATTGTCCTCGACGCTGCCGAAGAACAACGCCGGGCTCTGGGACACCAGAGCGAAATGGCGCCGCAGGTCTAACGGGTCAAGCTCGGTCAGCGGCTGGCCTTCGAGCAGGATGCGGCCTTGCTGGGGGTCGTAGAAGCGCAGCAGCAGATCGAAAATCGTCGACTTGCCCGCACCGGACGGCCCTACCAACGCCAGGGTTTCGCCCGGGTTGATGGTCAGGTTCAAGCCGTCGATGGCGTAGCTGTCCGGTCGCGAAGGATAGGAAAAGCGTAGGTCCTGCAGCTCCATGCGGCCACTGACCCGTTCCGGCAAACGTACGCCGCCAGTGGCCGGCGCCTGGATCTCGTTGCCTGACTGCAACAGCTCACCGATACGCTCGGCTGCCCCGGCGGCACGCTGCAACTCGCCAAGCACTTCGCTCAGGGTGCCGACGGCGCTGCCGACAATCAGGCTATAGAACACGAACGCCGCCAGCTCACCGCCGGAAATGCGTCCGCTGATCACGTCCATGCCGCCCACCCACAGCATCACGCCTACCGCGCCGAGCACCAGCATGATCACCAAGGTGATCAGCCAGGAGCGCTGCAAGATGCGTTTACGTGCCGTGACAAAGGCGTCCTCGACGGTGACGGCAAAGCGTTGTTCGTCCTGCACCTGATGGTTATAGGCCTGCACGGTCTTGATCTGGCCCAACGTCTCGGCGACATAGCTGCCGACGTCCGCGATACGGTCCTGGCTCAAACGCGACAGGCTGCGCACCCGGCGCCCGAAGATCAGAATCGGCGCCAGCACCAGCGGCAACGCCACCACCACGATGCTAGTGAGCTTTGGATTAGTGATAAACAGCAACACGATGCCGCCGATCACCATCAGGGCGTTGCGCAGAAACAGCGACAGTGATGAGCCGATCACCGATTGCAGTAAGGTGGTGTCGGTGGTCAGCCGCGACTGGATTTCCGAGCTGCGGTTGTTCTCGTAGAAGCCGGGGTGCAGGTAGATCAGGTGGTTGAACACCTGCCGGCGAATATCGGCTACCACCCGCTCGCCAATCCACGACACCAGGTAAAACCGCGTGAAGGTGCCCACGGCCAGGCCGAGCACCAGCAGCATGAACAGGCCTATAGACTGGTTGAGCAGATGCGGCGACTGGGTCATGAAGCCCTGGTCCACCAACAGGCGTATGCCCTGCCCCATGGACAAGGTGATGCCAGCGGTGACGATCAGCGCCAGCAGTGCGCCAAGCGCCTGCCAGCGGTAGGGCGCGATAAAGCGGCTGGCCAGGCGAATCGCACGGCGTTGACGGATTGAGAACATGGAAGGATCACCAATGGAGAGTCTATACATCAACATTGGGGGAACTTGCACAAATAACAATGAGTCAGGTTAATTATGCCCACCGATGCAGGCCGCTAGAGGCTATCGGTCTAAGACTCATCTGGAAATATGTACCGGTTTCTGGTGGACTGGGTGTTGGAACCGACGAGCGTGTAAGGAGTTGTAACAGCGCGTTCATGAGGGGGAATTAAAGTAGGTACACAACCTGATGAGGAGACAGGCCATGACCTTGCAAAATAGCAGCGACGCCAAGATTGAAGTGATCCGCCAGCCGCAGCAACTGCCTTGCTCGTACATCGATGCCAAGGGCCGGGAAGTGCAGATTACCGAAGAAATGATCCAGCAAGCCTGCAGCGAGCTGGAACAGCGACTGGTCAAGCCTGCCCAGCAAGGCTGAAGCGCCCACGCTCTTTCAAACCCGGCCCAGGTGGCCGGGTTTTTTATGACCCCTGTAGGAGCGAGCTTGCTCGCGAAAAACCTGAGGGCGCCGCGTTAAATCAGAAACGCTGCGCTATCGTTGACGTTTTTCGCGAGCAAGCTCGCTCCTACAGTTATAGGTGTTCGGCACCCAGAGCAGTCACGATCTGTGACAGCACCGCCGACTCCCCCTTGATGCGCACCTTCAAGCCATCGACCTCGCGACGTTCCGGGTAATGCTTGCGCAGCAGGTCGAAGGCCTGGCGCTGCTCCTGCACAGTGCCCACCAGGCTGCGACGGAAATCCGCGTCGTCACGGCGTGGGTCGTACACACTGCGGCACAAGGTCGCCAGCGCCCAGGCCGGGTCAGTCTCAGGATGCAGGTGCATCTCGGCCAGCCAGGGGGCCGGCAGCAAATCACTCAGTCGAATACTCGGTTCATGGCCCAGGTGCGCGCACAGCGCCTGGTAAATCTGCGCAGTGCCACGCTGCTTGCCATCAAGGCTGTAACCGGCGATATGGGGCGTGGCCAGCACGCACAGGTCAGCCAGGTCGACGTCCACCTCGGGCTCGCCTTCCCACACGTCCAGCACCGCTTGCAGGTCTTCGCGCGCCAGCAACACCTCGCGCAGGGCCGCATTGTCCACCACCGCGCCCCGGCTGGCATTGATCAGCCATGTGCCTGGCTTGAGCTGTTCCAGGCGCTGGCGATCAAGCAGGTGCCAGGTAGAACCGTTGCCGGACTTGATCAGCGGCGTATGCAAGCTGATCACGTCACATTGCTCGATGATCTGCTGCAGGCTGACGAAATTACTGCCCTCGGTAATCTGGCGCGGCGGATCGCACACCAACACATTCCAGCCCAGGCCCTGGAGCACCTTGACCAAGCGCCCGCCGACTTCACCCGCGCCGACGATGCCGTAGGTACGCTGCTTGAGGTCAGCGCCTTCGATTTCAGCCAGGGTCTGCAAGCTGCCAAGCACGTAGTCCACCACCCCACGCGCATTGCAGCCGGGCGCGCTGGACCACTGGATACCCGCTTGCCTGAAGTAGTCGAGGTCCAGATGGTCGGTGCCGATGGTGCAGGTGCCGACAAAGCGCACGTTACTGCCCTCAAGCAAGGCACGGTTGACGTTGGTCACCGAGCGCACCAGCAGTACATCGGCCTGCTCGACGGTGGCGCGGTCGATGGAACGGCCGGGCACGCGGCGAATCTCGCCAAACCCTTCGAAGAATGCATCGAGCAGCGGGATATTTTCGTCGGCAACAATCAGCATGGCAGGCTCCTTTGGCGGATTGGCAGTGTACAGAAGATCCTGTGTAGGAGCTGGCTTGCCTGCGATTGCATCGACCCGGTTTGCCTGATGGACCGAGGTGCCCGCATCGCAGGCAAGCCAGCTCCCACAGGGGTCAGCGCTGGCCTGGGCGCATCGCTTACAAATCCCTAACACAGGTTTTTTCCTGACCGCTGCGTCAACGCGTAGAATCCGCCGTCCTTGCGACTGCCTTTTTATTGGACACCTGTACGTGAACACTGCCACCGCTACCCTCTCCCGCCCCGCCCGCATCAGCCGGGAAGTGCGCGGCCTGCTGACGCTGGCCTTGCCGATCATGATCGGCCAACTGGCCACCACCGCGATGAGCTTCGTCGACGCGGTGATGGCCGGGCGCGTGAGCCCGCAGGACCTGGCGGCGGTGGGCCTGGGTAATTCGATCTGGATCCCGGTGTACCTGTTGATGACCGGCACTCTGCTGGCCACCACGCCGAAAGTCGCCCAGCGCTACGGTGCGGGCCAGTTCAGCGAGATCGGGCCCTTGGTGCGTCAGTCATTGTGGCTGGCCGTCGTGGTTGGCATCGCAGGGGCGCTGTTGTTGCTATGCGCCGAGCCGATCCTGCATGCGATGAAGGTCGAACCCGACTTGATCGAGCCGTCCATGGGCTACCTGCACGGCATCGCCGCCGGTATGCCGGCGGTGGCGTTGTACTACGTGTTTCGCTGTTTCAGTGACGGCCTGGGCCGCACACGGCCGAGCATGGTCATGGGCTTGTGCGGCTTGGCGCTGAATATTCCGCTGAACTACATCTTCATCTACGGCCACTTGGGCGTACCGGCCATGGGCGGCGTGGGTTGTGGCTGGGCTACCGCGATTGCGATGTGGGTGATGATGATCGGCCTGGCCATCTGGACGCGCTGGGGCGCGGCCTATCAAAGCAGCGAATTGTTCAAGCGCTTCGACTGGCCGCAGTGGGCGGTGATCAAGCGCGTGTTGGGCATTGGCCTGCCGATAGGCGTGGCGATCTTTGCCGAATCGAGTATTTTTGCGGTGATCGCCTTGTTGATCGGCAGCCTGGGCGCCACGGTGGTCTCAGGTCACCAGATCGCGCTGAACGTCAGCTCCCTGGTGTTCATGATCCCCTATTCCCTGAGCATGGCCGTCACCGTGCGCGTCGGCCAGGCGTTGGGGCGCGGCGAACCTCGGGAAGCACGCTTCGCCGCCGGCGTCGGCATGGGCACCGCACTGGCGTATGCCTGCTTTTCCTGCAGCTTGATGCTGTTGTTTCGCGAGCAGATTGCAGCGATCTACACCCCCGATCCGGTAGTGATCCACCTGGCGTCGATGCTGATCGTGTTCTCGGCGCTGTTCCAGTTCTCTGACTCGATCCAGGTCACCGCCGCCGGCGCATTGCGCGGCTACCAGGACACCCGGGTGACCATGGTGCTGACCTTGTTCGCCTATTGGGGCGTGGGCCTGCCGGTGGGTTACGCCCTGGGCCTGACCAACTGGCTCGGTGAGCCCAGCGGCCCGAGCGGTTTATGGCAAGGTCTGATCGTGGGCTTGAGCTGTGCGGCGGGGATGTTGGTGGTGCGTCTGGCGCGCAGCGCACGCCGACGCATACGGGCCGAAAAGGCGCAGGCTTAATCGGCTTTTTTGCGGATCCAGTACAGGTAGGTGCCAGCATCTTCCTGCTGACGCACCAGTTCGTGGTCGAGAAACACGCAGAACTTGGGGATATCGCGACGGGTCGACGGGTCGGTCGCGATGACCTTGAGCAGGCCGCCCGCCGGCAGGTCGCGGATGTGCTGGTGCAGCATCATCACGGGTTCCGGGCAGTTGAGGCCGGTGGCGTCGAGGGTGCCGTCGACAGGCTGTTCAAGACTCATACTTCACTCCTAAAACTGGCACCGCTCAACAATGTGGGAGCGGGCTTGCCCGCGATGACGGGGGCACATTCAACATAAACTTCGACTGTTATACCGCTTTCGCAGGCAACCCAGCTCCCACATTTAATATCAGCGGCCTTTGGATTTCTTTACGTCTACCAGGCGGCGCAGGTGACAGGTTACCTCTTCGCGGTCGTGGTAGAGCTGCTTGCAGCCTATCTCCACACGAATGCCGCGCGCCTTGAAGCCCTCTTCGATGCGCTCCAGCAGGCGCTTCACCTCAGCGTAACGCTGTTTCATCGGCAACTTCAGGTTTACCACCGCCTCGCGGCAATGCCCTTCGCCGATCCAGGTTTCCAAGAGTGCCGCGTTGCGCGCAGGTTTCTCGACGATATCGCAGACCATCCAGTCCACCGGCTGCTTGGGCACGAAGGTGAAGCCGTCGGCCATCAGGTGTTGCACCAGGCCTGTGTCCATCAGGCTTTCGGCCATGGGGCCGTTGTCGATGGCGGTCACCAGCATGCCACGGTTGACCAGTTGCCAGGTCCAGCCGCCCGGTGCTGCGCCGAGGTCGACGCCGGTCATGTCGCCGTGCAGGCGTTCGTCCCACTGGTCACGGGGGATGAAGTGGTGCCAGGCCTCTTCCAGCTTGAGGGTCGAGCGGCTGGGCGCATCACGCGGGAACTTGAGGCGCGGGATGCCCATGGGCCACATCGCCGAGTTGTTCGACTCGGCCAGGCCCATGAACACTTCGCGGCCGCTCTTGAAGGTCAGCAGCAGGCGCGGCTTGCTCGGGTCGTCCACCAGCTTGCCGGCGTTAAGCAGGGCTTTGCGCAGGTGCACTTCGAATTTCTTGCAGAAGTTCGACAGTTCCTTGCCGTCATTGGTGTCGACCATCTCCAGCCACAAGCTGCCGCACAGCGGAAACTCGCGCAGGTGGGCGAGGATCACGCTGATGCGGTCGGTTTCCGGCAGGTCGATAAACACCCCGCGCGCCCACTGCCTGGGGAAGATCAGCTCGGCAAAGCGCTGGCCGTGCATCAGGCGCTGGGCGCCGTCTTCTTCGGTGCAGACAAATTCGGCGCAGGCGCTGCCGGTCTTGGCCTTGGCGTAGCCGGAAACGTTCAGGCGCGCAGCGTGCTCCGCGATCTCGGAACAGACTTCGCCTTCAAAACCCGGGCGGCAGTGCATAAAAAGGGTGTTCATTGAATCTCCTGGTGAATCAACCGGCGTTGCGCTATCGCAATACCTGTCATGAAAACGCGCGCATGATAGCCGAGTTCGGAACCTTGGACTCAGCGATAGAGTCCAGTTATTAGCCTGCTAATGAAAACAGCGCTAACGTGATAGCTCTGTTCGTCCCGTCAGGTCCGTAGCCGTGCGGACCATAAGGAGTCATGTAATGTCATCCCTTGATAGCCTGAGAACCCTTAAGACACTGCAAATAGACAGCAAAACCTACCACTACTTCAGCCTGCCCGAAGCCGCCAAGAGCCTGGGTGACCTGGACAAGCTGCCGATGTCCCTCAAGGTGCTGCTGGAAAACCTGCTGCGCTGGGAAGACGCCAAGACCGTCACCGGCACCGACCTCAAGGCCATCGCCGCCTGGCTCAAAGAACGCCAGTCCGACCGCGAGATCCAGTACCGCCCCGCTCGCGTGCTGATGCAAGACTTTACCGGGGTACCCGCCGTGGTCGACCTGGCCGCCATGCGCGCCGCCGTGGCCAAGGCCGGGGGCGACCCGCAGCGCATCAACCCGCTGTCACCGGTGGACCTGGTGATCGACCACTCGGTGATGGTCGACAAGTTTGGCAGCACCAGCGCCTTCGAGCAGAACGTCGATATCGAGATGCAGCGCAACGGCGAACGCTACGCCTTCCTGCGCTGGGGCCAAAGCGCTTTCGACAACTTCAGCGTGGTACCGCCGGGCACCGGTATCTGCCACCAGGTCAACCTCGAATACCTGGGCCGCACCGTGTGGACCAAAGAGGAAGACGGCCGCACCTACGCCTTCCCCGATACCCTGGTAGGCACCGACTCCCACACCACCATGATCAACGGCCTCGGCGTATTGGGCTGGGGCGTGGGCGGCATCGAAGCCGAAGCGGCCATGCTCGGCCAACCGGTGTCGATGCTGATCCCGGAAGTGATCGGCTTCAAGCTCACCGGCAAGCTCAAGGAAGGCATTACCGCCACCGACCTGGTGCTGACCGTCACGCAAATGCTGCGCAAGAAAGGTGTGGTGGGCAAGTTCGTCGAGTTCTACGGCGACGGGCTGGCCGATTTGCCCCTGGCCGACCGCGCGACCATCGCCAACATGGCACCGGAATATGGCGCGACCTGTGGCTTTTTCCCGGTGGATGAGGTGACCCTGGACTACCTGCGGCTGTCCGGCCGCCCGGCTGAGACGGTCAAGTTGGTGGAAGCCTATACCAAGGCTCAAGGCCTGTGGCGCAACGCCGGCCAGGAGCCGGTGTTCACCGATGCCCTGGCCCTGGACATGGGCACTGTCGAGGCCAGCCTTGCCGGGCCCAAACGCCCCCAGGACCGCGTCGCCCTGCCGAATGTAGGCCAAGCGTTCAGCGATTTTCTCGACCTGCAATTCAAGCCCACCAGCAAAGAAGAAGGCCGCCTGGAAAGCGAAGGCGGAGGCGGCGTTGCCGTGGGCAATGCCGACCTGGTCGGCGAGGCGGATTATGAATACGAAGGTAACACCTATCGCCTGAAAAACGGCGCGGTGGTGATCGCCGCGATTACCTCCTGCACCAACACCTCCAACCCCAGCGTGATGATGGCGGCCGGGCTGGTGGCGAAAAAAGCCGTGGAAAAAGGCCTGACCCGCAAGCCCTGGGTGAAAAGCTCCCTGGCGCCGGGCTCCAAAGTGGTCACCGACTACTACAAGGCCGCGGGCCTCACCCAGTACCTGGACAAGCTTGGCTTCGACCTGGTGGGCTACGGCTGCACCACCTGTATCGGCAACTCCGGGCCCCTGCCCGAGCCGATCGAAAAAGCCATCCAGAAGGCCGACCTCACCGTGGCCTCGGTGCTGTCCGGCAACCGTAACTTCGAAGGCCGCGTGCACCCACTGGTGAAAACCAATTGGCTGGCCTCGCCACCCCTGGTCGTCGCCTACGCGCTGGCCGGTACCGTGCGCATCGACATCAGCAGCGAGCCGCTGGGCAATGACCAGCAGGGTAATCCGGTGTACCTCAAGGACATCTGGCCCAGCAGCCAGGAAATCGCCGAAGCGGTGGCCCAAGTCAGCACCAGCATGTTCCACAAGGAATATGCCGAAGTGTTTGCCGGCGACGAGCAATGGCAAGCCATTGAAGTACCGCAGGCAGCCACCTACGTATGGCAGCAAGATTCCACTTACATCCAGCACCCGCCGTTCTTCGACGACATTGCTGGCCCGCTGCCGGTGATCGAGGACGTCAAGGGCGCCAACGTGCTGGCCCTGCTGGGGGATTCGGTAACCACCGACCACATCTCTCCAGCCGGCAATATCAAGGCCGATAGCCCGGCCGGGCGCTACCTGCGCGAACAGGGCGTGGAGCCGCGTGACTTCAACTCCTACGGCTCACGCCGGGGCAACCATGAAGTGATGATGCGCGGCACCTTCGCCAATATCCGTATCCGCAATGAAATGCTCGGCGGCGAAGAAGGCGGTAACACGCTGTATGTCCCTACGGGCGAGAAAATGGCGATCTATGATGCCGCCATGCAGTACCAGGCCTCGGGCACACCGCTGGTGGTGATCGCCGGCCAGGAATACGGTACCGGCTCCAGCCGCGACTGGGCGGCCAAGGGCACTAACCTGCTAGGGGTCAAGGCGGTGATCGCCGAGAGTTTCGAGCGTATCCACCGCTCCAACCTGGTAGGCATGGGCGTGTTGCCGTTGCAGTTCAAGCTGGATCAGAACCGCAAGACGCTCAAGCTCACCGGCAAGGAGAAGATCGACATCCACGGGCTGACCGATGCCGAGATCGAGCCGCGAATGAACCTGACGCTGGTGATCACGCGGGAGGATGGCAGCAGCGCGAAGGTTGAGGTGCTGTGCCGGATTGATACCTTGAATGAAGTGGAGTACTTCAAGGCCGGTGGGATTCTGCACTACGTGCTGCGCCAGTTGATCGCGTCCTAAAGGACAGCCTCAAGCTACAAGCTTTGAGCTGCAAGTAAGTTGCCAGCTTGTAGCTTGTAGCTTGTAGCTTGTCTCTAGAAACTGCTTTTACCCGAACAACCACTTCCAGAGCAGCACCAGCACCGCCACCGCCAGCACCGGCCGCGCAATGCGGTAGGCCTTGGGATGCTTGCGCTTCCACTGTTTGACCTGGCCACTGAACTTGTCGCTGAAGGTCTTGCTCCAGGCGTACGCCTGGTTGATGCCGCCCACGCGCTCGTCATCGAGGTTCTGCGGTGCGGTTGCGCGACCCAGTTGCTTGCTGACCCAGCGGTTGATGCGGGTCATCACGCGGTTGCTCAATGGCCGCTCAATGTCGCAGAACAGGATCACCCGGGTCTGTTCGGTTTCGTTTTTCACCCAGTGCACGTAGGTTTCGTCGAACATCACGTCTTCACCGTCGCGCCAGGCGTAAACCTGGCCGTCGACGAAGATACGGCAGTCGTCGGAGTTCGGCGTGGACAGCCCCAGGTGATAACGCAGGGAACCGGCAAACGGATCGCGGTGCGGGTTGAGGTGACTGCCGCCCGGCAACAGCGCAAACATCGCGCCCTTGACGTTAGGGATGCTGCTCACCAACGCCACGGTCTTGGGGCACAGCGCCTCGGCCGATGGCAGCGGTTTGTCGTACCACTTGAGGTAAAAACGCTTCCAGCCCTTCTTGAAAAACGAACCGAAACCAGCGTCGTTGTTCTTTTCGGCGGCGCGGATGTAGCCCTCGTCGAACAGGTGCATGGCCTCTTCGCGGATCACTTCCCAGTTGTCCTTGAGCACATCCAGTTCCGGGAACTTGCTGCGGTCCAGGTAGGGCTTGGACGGCACCGCGGAAAACAGGTACATCAGGGCGTTATATGGGGCGAACAGCGCCGAATGGTTGACGAACTGACGCAACATCGGCAAACGGGCCTTGCCACGCAGGTGCACATACAGCGTGCTGCCGATGAACAGCAGCAACACCGACAGTTTGGCGGCCAAAGAAAAGGTCATGCAGCAACTCCTGGAAATAAGCGCCTGGCCAGCAAATTTCCGTCAATGGGAAACCAGACGTAACAGCCGGCCATGATAAACACTTGAGCCATTATGCAGAAGGCCCAGACCGACCGGGTGACATACATCAACCTTGTGGCGAGGGAGCTTGCTCCCGCTGGAGTGCGAAGCGCTCCCAGAATAATGGGGCCGCTGCGCAACCCAGCGGGAGCAAGCTCCCTCGCCACAGGGTTGCCCTTAAGATCAGGCCTGGTTTTCCTGCTCGGTAAACAAATCGCTGAACAACATGCTCGACAGGTAGCGCTCACCGGAGTCCGGCAAGATCACCACAATAGTCTTGCCCTGCATCTCCGGCTTCTCGGCCAGGCGCACGGCCGCGGCCATGGCGGCGCCACAGGAGATCCCGCACAAGATGCCTTCTTCCAGCATCAAGCGTCGGGCCATGGCTTTGGACTCCTCGTCGGTCGCCAGCTCCACGCGGTCGACCATCGACAGGTCGAGGTTTTTCGGCACGAATCCGGCGCCGATACCCTGGATCTTGTGGGGGCTGGGTTTGATCTCTTCACCCGCCAAGGCCTGGGTGATCACCGGGGAAACCATGGGTTCCACGGCCACCGACAGAATCGGCTTGCCCGCCGTGTTCTTGATATAGCGTGATACTCCGGTGATCGTGCCGCCGGTCCCCACGCCTGCCACCAGCACGTCCACGGCGCCATCGGTGTCGTTCCAGATTTCCGGGCCGGTGGTTTTCTCGTGGATCGCAGGGTTTGCCGGGTTATCGAACTGGGCCGGCATAAAGTAGGTGGCCGGGGCGCTGGCGACGATCTCGGCAGCCTTGTCGATGGCGCCCTTCATGCCCTTGGCCGGCTCGGTCAGCACCAGTTCGGCGCCCAGAGCCTTGAGCACTTTACGGCGCTCAAGGCTCATGGACGACGGCATGGTCAGCAGCAATTTGTAGCCACGGGCGGCGGCGACAAACGCCAGGCCGATACCGGTGTTGCCCGAAGTCGGCTCGACAATGGTCATGCCCGGCTTGAGCTTGCCGCTGCTTTCTGCATCCCAGACCATGCTGGCGCCAATGCGACACTTGACCGAATAACTCGGGTTGCGCCCTTCGATCTTGGCCAGGATCGTCACGCCACGCGGTGCGATGCGGTTGATCTGAACCAGAGGCGTATTACCGATGGAGTGCGCGTTGTCTGCGAAGATGCGGCTCATGACGATTCCTGTTGTCGAGACTTTGGGAAAGGCCCCAAGGGTATGCCTCGTGCTCCCAAGCGTCCAGAAGGAGGAACGTTGCGACGATCAGAACAGTCAATCCCCTACAAGCTAGGAGAACTGCCCAATGAAACGTCGCTACAGTTGGCCGTTAGGGACAATCGCCGCTCTGGTGCTGGTCCTGATTGCCGTGCACATCGCGCTGCCCTACCTGGTGCGCAACTACCTGAACGACAAACTCGCCAACATGGGCGATTACCGTGGCGAGATTGCCGATGTGGACCTTGCGCTATGGCGCGGCGCATACCGGATCAACGGCCTGCAAATCGTCAAGGTGGACGGCAAGGTCCCGGTGCCGTTCGTCAAGGCGCCGCTGATCGAGTTCGCAGTGAGCTGGCATTCGCTGTGGTACGACCATGCCGTCGTGGCCGAAGGACATTTTGTGCGCCCGCAGATCAACTTCGTCGACGGCGGGGCCAACAAACAGGCGTCCCAGACCGGTAAGGGCACCGACTGGCAGGAACAACTGCGCAAGCTGCTGCCGATTACCCTCAATGAAGTGCGCATCGAAGACGGCGAGATCGCCTTCCATAACTTCAGCTCCAAGCCTCAGGTGAATATCAACGCCACCGGGGTCAACGCCAGCTTCTATAACCTGACCAATGTGGTGGATGTCAAAGGCAAGCGCGATGCACGCTTTGAAGGCAAGGCACTGCTGCAAGGCCAGGCGCCCCTAGAAGCCAACGCCACCTTTGACCCGCTGAGCGATTTCGAAGAGTTCGAGTTCCGCTTCCGCGCCCGCGACCTGCAACTCAAACGCATGAACGACTTTGCATCGGCCTATGGCAAGTTCGACTTCAAGGCAGGCACGGGTGATGTGGTGATCGAAGCCCAGGCTGAAAATGGCCAGCTCACCGGCTACATCAAGCCACTGCTGCGTGATGTGGAGGTGTTCGACTGGCAACAAGACGTTGAAAACCAGGACAAGAATATCTTCCGTTCGATCTGGGAAGCCGTGGTGGGCGCCAGCGAAACCGTGCTGAAAAACCAGCGTAAAAACCAGTTCGCCACCCGTGTGGAGCTGAGCGGTAGCGTGCATCAGCAAAATATCAGTGCGTTTTCTGCGGTGATCGCGATTCTGCGCAATGGGTTCATCCAGGCCTTCAATGCTCGTTACGAACAGCCCAAGCCTAGCGCTGATTAACCCTGTGGGAGCTGGCTTGCCTGCGATGGCGGTGGGTCAGCCAACTCATCTGTCACTGATACACCGTCATCGCAGGCAAGCCAGCTCCCACACTTCCTGCATGGGCCAGGGCTGATGTGACCCGCCATTCAGAGACTGAATGCCCCGTCTGCGTTCACAGTCGCCGGGGCTGCGCGGTATAGTCAGGCCATTGATGAATTCGAGGAATGACCGATGAAGTTCGAAGGCACCCAGGCCTATGTGGCTACCGATGACCTGAAACTGGCCGTCAACGCCGCCATCACCCTGGAGCGGCCGCTGCTGGTCAAGGGCGAACCGGGCACCGGCAAGACCATGCTTGCCGAGCAACTGGCCGAATCCTTCGGTGCCAGGTTGATCACCTGGCACATCAAGTCCACCACCAAGGCGCACCAGGGCCTGTACGAGTACGACGCGGTCAGCCGCCTGCGCGACTCCCAACTGGGCGTGGACAAGGTGCACGACGTGCGCAACTACCTGAAGAAGGGCAAGCTGTGGGAAGCCTTCGAGTCCGAAGAGCGGGTGATCCTGTTGATCGATGAAATCGACAAGGCCGACATCGAGTTCCCCAACGACCTGCTGCAAGAACTCGACAAGATGGAGTTCTACGTCTACGAAATCGATGAGACCATCAAAGCTAAGAAGCGCCCGATCATCATCATTACCTCCAACAACGAAAAAGAGCTGCCGGACGCGTTCCTGCGCCGCTGCTTCTTCCACTACATCGCCTTCCCCGACCGTACCACACTGCAAAAGATCGTGGATGTGCACTACCCGGACATCAAGAAAGACCTGGTCAGCGAAGCGCTGGACGTGTTCTTCGATGTGCGCAAGGTGCCGGGCCTGAAGAAAAAACCGTCCACCTCCGAGCTGGTCGACTGGCTCAAGCTGCTGATGGCCGACAATATTGGCGAAGCAGTGCTGCGCGAGCGCGACCCGACCAAGGCCATCCCTCCCCTGGCTGGCGCCCTGGTGAAGAACGAGCAAGACGTGCAGTTGCTGGAGCGTCTGGCGTTCATGAGCCGTCGCGGTAATCGCTGATGCTGCTCAACCTGTTCAACGAAATGCGTGCCGCCAAGGTACCGGTGTCGGTGCGCGAGCTGCTCGACCTGATCAACGCGCTCAAACAGCGCGTGACCTTCGCCGACATGGACGAGTTCTACTACTTGGCACGGGCGATCCTGGTCAAGGACGAGCGGCACTTCGACAAGTTCGACCGGGCCTTCGGCGCCTATTTCAACGGCCTGGAAAAGCTCGACGACCACCTGCAGGCGCTGATCCCCGAAGAATGGCTACGCAAGGAATTCGAACGTTCCTTGAGCGATGAGGAACGCGCGCAGATCCAGTCCCTGGGTGGCCTCGACAAGCTGATCGAGGAGTTCAAGAAACGCCTGGAAGAACAGAAAGAACGCCACGCCGGTGGCAACAAGTGGATCGGCACCGGCGGCACCAGCCCCTTTGGTTCTGGCGGCTACAACCCTGAAGGCATTCGCGTCGGTGACGCCGGCAAGCGTCAGGGCAAGGCGGTGAAAGTCTGGGACCAGCGCGAGTACAAGAACCTCGACGACCAGGTGGAACTGGGCACGCGCAACATCAAGATCGCCCTGCGCCGCCTGCGCAAGTTTGCCCGCCAGGGCGCGGCCGAAGAGCTGGATATCGACGGCACCATTGACCACACCGCCCGCGATGCCGGCTTGCTGAATATCCAGATGCGCCCCGAACGGCGTAACACTATCAAGCTGTTGCTGCTGTTCGACATCGGCGGCTCGATGGATGCCCACGTGAAGATCTGCGAAGAGCTGTTCTCCGCGTGCAAGACCGAGTTCAAGCACCTGGAGTACTTCTATTTCCATAACTTTGTGTACGAGTCGGTGTGGAAGAACAACCAGCGTCGCACCTCGGAGCGCACGTCCACCCAGGATCTGCTGCACAAATACGGCGCCGACTACAAAGTGATCTTTATCGGCGATGCGGCCATGGCGCCCTATGAAATCACTCAGGCCGGCGGCAGCGTCGAGCATTGGAACGAGGAGCCGGGGTATGTGTGGATGCAGCGCTTCATGGCCAAGTACAAGAAGCTGATCTGGATTAACCCCTACCCAAAAGACACTTGGGGCTATACAGCGTCGACGGGGATTGTTCGCGAGTTGGTGGAGGATCAGATGTACCCGCTGACGCTGCGCGGGTTGGAAGAAGGTATGCGCTTTCTCTCGAAATAGGCGGTGTTTTGACCGGCCTCATCGCAGGCAAGCCAGCGCCCACATGTTGACTGCATTTCAAAGTTGGAATGCATTCCTCTGTGGGAGCTGGCTTGCCTGCGATGCTTTTTAGCGATCGGCAAACTGCTGCAAAAACTTGATGTGCTGCCGATGCGCAGCCTCCTGCACCACCGGTGCCAACCGCACCTTCTCCCCCGGCAGACACTGCGCCAGCCGCGCCAAGGATAAAGGTGTCAACGCGCCCAACCGCGGGTAACCGCCGATCGTCTGCCGGTCATTGAGCAACACAATCGGCTGCCCATCCGGGGGCACCTGGATCGCGCCCAACGGTATCCCTTCGGAAATCAACGACGGCCCCTGATACTGCAACGGCGTGCCGAGCAAACGCACGCCCATGCGGTCGGCACGGCTGTCCAGAGACCATTCGGCGTTGAAGGCATCAAACAGACTCTGCCCGCTGAACTGGCCTATCTGCGCGCCGATGATCACGTCCAGTGATGCAGCGGATTGCACATCCGGGTTGACCAGCACCTTCATTGCACCGCCCGTACCGGAATACGCCAACCGCCCGCCTTCGGCCAAGGCCTTGCCGAAACCGTCCACGCCGCCCAACGCTTCGCGCACGACCGTGGCACAACTGCCCAGTACCGCCTGCGCATCAAAGCCACCGGGCGCGGCCAGATAAGCGCGTGCCCCATTGAACGGCTGGGTGAAGCGCAGTCGCTGGCCCTTTTGCAGAATAAAACTGCGACCGGGGCTTATCGCCCGCTCATCGACATAGGCGCCCAGGTCCGCACCGGCCAAGGCCAGCAGGCAATAATCCTCGGCCTGTACGGTAAAGCCCCCCAGGGTAATTTCCACCACCGGGGCATCCAGGGCATTGCCCAAAAGCCAGTTGGCCCAGGACATCGACACCCAATCCAGCGCGCCGCCCTGGGTCACGCCCAGATGACGCACGCCGAATCGCCCGCCGTCCTGCAACAGGCACAGCGGCGTGCTGGCCTCGATGATCAAGCGGCTCATGCCTGCGCCTCCAGCGGCGTGTCGTCGCCACCCAAGTGGATGAATTGCGCGTGGCTGACCGCTTCGAAGCGCACCGTGTCGCCGGGCTGCATCAGGCTGTAGCCGTCGCGCTCACGGTCGAACAGTTTGGCCGGGGTGCGGCCGATCAGGTTCCAGCCGCCTGGGGACACCACCGGGTAAGCGGCGGTCTGCCGTTCGGCGATACCGACACTGCCAGCGGCCACGCGTTTGCGCGGCGTGTTGAGGCGTGGGGTGGCGAGCACTTCGTCCACCAGCCCCATAAAGGCAAACCCAGGGGCAAAGCCCAGGGCGAATACCTGGTACTCGTGGGCGCTGTGGCGGCGGACCACCTCCTCCACGGCCAGCCCGCTGCGCTGGGACAGCAAGGTCAGTTCCGGGCCGACACTCAGGTCGTACCACACTGGCAACACATGGCACTGGCCGCTGCCCTGGGCCTGGGGTTGCAGATCGGTGAGGGCCTGGTCAATCAGCGCCCGGGCCTGGGCCGGGGTTAGCGCAGTGAGATCGTAATGCACCATCAAGGTGGTGTAGGACGGCACCAGGTCCACCAATGCCAAGCCAAAGCCATTGCGCAGGCGCTCGGTAGCCGCGAGCATCCACGGCATGTTGGCTTCGGCGATCACGTCAAACAGGCGCACCATCAGGCAGTCGATCGCCACCACTTCGATGCGTGGGTTCATGCTGTTTTCAACGCTTCACGGATACGCTGCACGGCAGCGACCGAACTGGCGTTGTCGCCATGCACACACAGGGTATTGGCCTGGAGTACCAATGGACTGCCGTCGCTGGCAATCAGCGATTCGCCACGGGAAAGGGTCAGGGCCTGCTGCACAATGGTTTCGCTGTCATGGTGCACCGCGCCGGGCAACTGGCGGGAAACCAGATGGCCCTTGCTGTCATAGGCACGGTCGGCAAAGGCTTCGAACCACAGCGTCACCCCGTATTCATCACCCAACGCTTGGGCCGCGCGGTTATCCCGGGTGGCCAGCAGCATCAGCGGCAGGTCGCCGTAGGCGGCCACGGCCTGGATCACCGCACGCAACTGCGCGGGGTTGGCCATCATGTCGTTGTACATCGCACCATGGGGTTTCACATAGCTGACGCGCCCGCCCTGAGCGCGGCAGATGCCGTCCAGCGCGCCGATCTGATAGTGCAACAGGTCCTGGATTTCCTGCGGCGTGTAGTTCATGGAGCGCCGGCCGAAGCCTTGCAGGTCCTGGTAGGCCGGGTGGGCGCCCACTTGTACGCCGTGCTTGAACGCCAGACTGACGGTCTTGCGCATGATGCTCGGGTCGCCGGCATGGAAACCGCAAGCCACGTTGGCGCAATCAATGAACGGCATGACTTCGGCGTCCAGACCCATGGTCCAGTTGCCAAAGCTTTCGCCGATGTCGCAGTTCAGTAGCAGGCGGCTCACGGTGGTCGCTCCTGTAGGCTTTGTTTTCTTGTAGTGTGGGATTTTTTACGCAGAACTCGCAACTTGTCCTGACACCCCGACGACGCTTATCGTGGAATAGCTCGATTTTTGGCGCTTGCCCGGTGCGACGTCCAACTAATAAAAACCGATCCATGCATAAGAAAAAGTTGATCCCATGAATTTGAAGTTCCTCGAAACCTTCGTCTGGGTGGCCAGGCTCAAGAGCTTTCGCCTGACTGCCGAGAAGCTGTTCACCACCCAGGCCTCGATTTCCAGCCGCATTGCCGTGCTTGAAAGCGAGCTGGGCGTGAAGCTGTTCCTGCGTGACTCGCGAGGCGTGAGCCTGACCCCGGAAGGCTTGAAAGTGCTCGACTATGCCGAGCAAATGATGGTGACCATGCAGGGTTTGAAGCAGTCTCTGGAGACCACCGGCAGCAAGGTCGGGCGCATTCGGATCGGCGCGATGGACACGGTGATCCACACCTGGCTCAGCCCGCTGGTCGCTGAACTGATGAAACTGTTCCCGCTGGTGGAGATCGAGCTGATCGCCGATACCGCGCTGAACCTCAGCGATCAGCTACAAAAAGGCTTTCTTGACCTGATCCTGCAAACCGACCTGCTGCGCCTGGAAACCGTGCGCAGCCTGGAACTGGCCAGCCACCCCATGGCCTGGATCGTGGCCAGCCAGTCGATCTACAACCGCGACTACGCCTCCCTCGCCGAACTGGCCCAGGAGCGCATCATCACCTACTCGAAAAACTCTCACCCGCATCAGGACGTGTTGAGTTTGATGCAGGCCAATGGCGTGGCCGCACCGCGCATGAACTGCGTGAACTCGGTGTCAGCGATTACCCGGTTGCTGCGCGATGGCTTCGGCATCGGCGCACTGCCGCCGGTGCTGGTGAGCGAAGAGCTGGAGCGAGGGGAATTGGTGATGCTGCCCATGGCCCAGCGCCTGCCGAACTTGCAAGTAGTGGTGTCGTGGCGCGTGGGGGTGGAGTTGGTGGAGGAGATTGTGGGGTTGTGCCAGAAAGTCGTCGCCCGCTATGCCGAGCAAGTCGGTGCAGAACGCATGCAACTGCATAAACCCGATTAATCGTTCCCACGCTCTGCGTGGGAACGCAGCCTAGGGCGCTCTGCGCCTCGAAGCGCGACGCGGAGCGTCAGAAAAAGTATTCCCACGCGGAGCGTGGGAACGATCGGTGGGTCGTTAGAGGCCCTTGAGGTCCCGTTCTTCGATGGGCCGGCTCTGGCGCAGGCGCCGGCCGCCCAACACCACCCAGTCGATCAAGCGGTACAGGCACTCGATGCCGAACGACAACAGCATCGCCCCGCCCAGGCCCCAGCCCATGGCTTCAGGCGTCAGCAGAATCTGGTAGCTGTAGCCATTCCAGGTCTCCGAACGGATATCCGGGTCGGCAGCCACCGCCACTTGCAGGGCACGGATGTACCACGGGCCTTGCATGGCCTGGTATTGCTTGTCCAACTCGAGTTGGCGATCGAGCATAGCGCCCAGGCTGCTGGCGTCGCTCTGGAATACCGGGTCATCGCTGGCGCGGTAATGCGCCACCAAGGCTTGCATATCACCGTTGAAAAACTGCTGCGCCGTGGACTCGAAACCGCGCAAGCCGGTCTGGGCCTCGATCAAGTGGGCTTCGACGCGCTTGGCGTAGTCATTGATAAACCCCGGCACCTGCACGCCGACCAACAAGCCAACGGCAAACAGCACCAACCGCAGATAGCTAAGCAACATGCTCGATTCCTTACTCGGTAACGCCCTGGCTGACACATTCACCGCGTCGCCACAGGCTCCATTGGCCCGGTTCGTAGCGGGTCCAGTTTTCGTTGTCGGTCAAGGGTTCGGTGGCGATCACCGTTACCACATCATTGGGGGTAGTTTCGGCCTGAAAATCGACGATCACGTCGACATCTTTCAAGCGCGCCGGGCCAAAAGGCGCACGCCGGGTGATCTGCGCCAGCTTGGTCGAGCAATAGCAGAACAGCCAGTCGCCGTCGCTGAGCAGGCAGTTGAACACGCCCTTGCTGCGGTATTCGGCGCAGGCGGCGATCAGGTCGGGCAGCACCTGTTCGATGTCCACCGGTTCGGGAAAGGCCTCGCGCACGCGGTTGAGCAGGTCGCAGAACGCCGCTTCGCTGTCGGTATCGCCCACAGGGCGGTAGAAGGTGGCGCGGGGGTTGAAGTCCGCCAGTTGGCCGTTGTGGGCAAAACACCAGTTACGCCCCCACAGCTCGCGCACGAACGGATGAGTATTGGCCAGGCTGACCTTGCCCACATTGGCCTGGCGGATATGGCCGATCACCACTTCACTCTTGATGGGGTAACGCTGCACCAGCAACGCGACTTCCGACTCGCTGCTGGCGGCCGGGTCCTGAAACAAGCGCAGGCCACGGCCCTCATAGAAGGCGATGCCCCAGCCGTCGCGGTGCGGGCCAGTACGCCCACCGCGCTGCATCAGTCCGGTAAAGCTGAACACGATATCGGTGGGGACGTTGGCACTCATGCCCAATAATTCACACATGCCAGGGCTCTCGCTGCAGGGCAAACAACGTTAAAGGCGCGGTTCGACCCGCATACCACCGGCAGGCGCCGGACGACGGAACGGTTCGTCGTCTTCCGGCTCGGCGGCCAAGGCCGCATCCGCAGCAGCCTTGCGCTCACGGCGAGCATTGGCGGCGCGCTCGATGGGCCAGCGGATCAGCACAAACACGATGTACAGGGCAAACGCGATCATCGTGTACATGAACAGGTCGGAAATGGCGCGCCAGGCGTTGTTGCCGACTTTGAGCACCAGGTCCAGGGCGGTAATGGCCACGGCCGGCGCAAACTGGGTCTTGACCGGGTCGACAATGGTCGGGCTGAGCAGCAACACCGCCATCAGCAATTGCAGGGGCTCGCGCAGCCAGCGCCAGATCCAGCGGGTCATGCGCCACCACACCAACAGGCAGCCCAAAGCGGCGAAGGCGTAAAGGCCCCAAGCGGTCAGATAGTCGTTCTCGGTCATGGTGTCCATGGCAAGGTTGGCAAACAGGCGGCTATGATAACGGCTTTTGCGTGTCGCGGCTGCAATGCCTGCCACCGTCTGCCAGATAGGGAATTATCCATGCCTATTTCCACCGCACCGATTGCCCGCAAGGCCCCAGGCCCAGACCCGTACGCCTGGCTGCAAGAACGCGACAACCCTGAGGTGCTCGACTACCTCAAGGCCGAAAACGCCTGGCAGGAAGCCCAACTGGCCGATCAGCAAGCGTTGCGCGAGACCCTGTTCGACGAGATCAAGGGCCGCATTCTGGAAACTGACCTGTCCCTGCCCTCCCCTTGGGGCCCCTATCTGTATTACACCCGCACCACCGCCGGCGACGAATACGCCCGCCACTACCGCTGCCGCCGCCCGGCCGATGACAGCAACCAGGTGGACACCAGCAGCGAAGAGCTGTTGCTGGACCCAAACGTGCTGGCCAATGGCGGCTTTTTCTCCCTGGGCGCGTTCAGCATCAGCCCCGATCACCAACGCCTGGCCTACAGCCTCGATACCAGCGGCGAAGAGATTTACACCCTGTTCGTGAAGGAATTGGCGACCGACAAGGTCAGCGAACTGGCGTTCGACAACTGCGATGGCAGCATGACCTGGGCCAATGACAGCCTGACCCTGTTTTTCGGCGAACTGGACGACACCCATCGCCCGCACAAGCTGTATCGCTATCGCCTGGACGGCACCGCCGCGCAGGAAGTCTTCCACGAGCCCGACGGCCGTTTCTTCCTGCATTGCTACCGCTCAAGCTCCGAACGCCAACTGTTGCTGGCCCTGGGCAGCAAGACCACCAGCGAAGTCTGGGTGCTGGACGCCGAGCAACCGCACCTGGCCTTCACCTGCCTGGCGCCACGGGTCGAAGACCACGAATACGATGTCGACCACGGCAAGCGCAATGGCCAGTGGACCTGGTTTATCCGCAGCAACCGCGACGGCATCAACCATGCGCTGTACGTGGCCGCCGACACCGGCACGCCGCCCACCGAAGCCGACTGGCAGAACCTGATCCCCCACAGCGACGAAGTCATGCTCGACGGCGTGAGCCTGAACGCCAACGCCATGACCTTGAGCTTGCGCATCGGTGGCCTGCCGGTTATCGAAGTGCACCCTGAGGATGTGCCGGCCTACCGGGTGCAATTGCCTGACGCCGCCTACAGCCTCTACGTGCAGAACAGCCTGGAGTTCCCCAGCGATAAGATCCGCCTGCGCTATGAGGCCTTGAACCGCCCGGCCCAAGTGCGCCAGCTTGAGCTGGCGACAGGCGCACAGGTCGTGCTCAAGGAAACTCCGGTGCTGGGCGTCTTCAACGCCGACGATTACGTCAGCCAACGCCTGTGGGCCACTTCCGCCGACGGCACTCAGGTACCCATCAGCCTGGTGGTCAAGCGTGACCAGCTCGGCAAGCCGACGCAGCTGTACCTATATGGCTACGGTGCCTACGGCTCAAGCCTGGACCCGTGGTTCTCCCATGCGCGCCTGAGCTTGCTCGACCGTGGCGTGGCGTTTGCCATCGCCCATGTGCGCGGCGGGGGTGAGCTGGGGGAAGCCTGGTATCGCAACGGCAAGCAGGAACACAAGCAGAACACCTTCAGCGACTTTATCGCCTGCGCCGAACATTTGATTGCCGAGGGCCTGACCACCTCCCCACAACTGGCGATCAGCGGCGGAAGTGCCGGCGGCCTGTTGATCGGCGCGGTGCTCAACCAGCGTCCGGAATTGTTCCAGGCGGCAATTGCCGAAGTGCCGTTCGTCGATGTGCTCAATACCATGCTCGACCCGGAACTGCCGCTGACCATCACCGAGTACGACGAGTGGGGCAACCCCGAGGACCCCGAGGTGTACGCGCGCATCAAGGCTTACGCGCCGTACGAGAACGTCAGCGCCCAGGCTTACCCGGCCACGCTGGTGATCGCCGGCTATAACGACAGCCGCGTGCAGTACTGGGAAGCCGCCAAGTGGGTGGCCAAGCTGCGGGATATCAAGACGGACGACAACCTGCTGCTGCTCAAGACCGAGCTGGGTGCCGGCCATGGCGGCATGAGCGGGCGCTATCAGGGCTTACGTGACGTCGCCCTCGAATATGCCTTTGTGTTCAAGGCCCTCGGTCTGGTCTAACCGCCCGGCGTTTTCGGCTTGCTGTCGTTCTGCTGCAGGCCAGGGACCGTCTGGTCCTTGGGCGGCGCCGGCAACACGATGGGCGCCAGCGGCGGCGAGCCATTCTGGGTCTTGGGCGCAACGGGCGGAGTGACTTGCGGGTACAACGTGGGTGTTGGCGTGCCCGGCGCGCCTGGGGTTGGCGTGGGCGCGACCGGTACGGTTTGTAACTCCTGAGCCTGCGCGGTACCCAATGCGAGCGCGCTCAACACAATGACCGTTAGAATGCTGCACTTCATCGATGGCTCCATGGCCTGACCGGAATGCCCTAAGGCTACTCCCAACCGCGCAAGAATGCCCTTCCCAATGAGATTTCCATGAAACGTTTTGTTCTGCTGGACACCACCCCAATCCCCGACAACGGCGGTGCCTTGTGCCTGTTCGAATACGGCGAGGACTTCGTCATCAAGATCCAGGGCGGTGACGGTGGCCAGTTGATGAACACGCGCATGCACGGCTCCGAAGATGCCCTGGCGGAGATTCCCTGCCGCAAAGTGGCCGGACGCCCAGGATCACGGGTGCTGATCGGCGGCCTGGGCATGGGCTTTACCTTGGCCGCGGCGCTCAAGCATTTGGGCAAGAGCGCCGAAGTGGTGGTGGCCGAACTGGTGCCCGGCGTCGTGGAATGGAACCGTGGGCCACTGGGGGAGAAATCCGGACGCCCGCTGCTGGACCCGCGCACCGTGGTCCGCCTGGAAGACGTGGCCAAGGTACTGCAGGCCGAGCCCCAAGGCTTTGATGCGATCATGCTCGACGTCGACAACGGCCCCGAGGGGCTCACGCAAAAAGCTAACAGTTGGCTGTACTCGGCCAGTGGCCTGGCCGCGTGCGCCAAGGCCCTGCGGCCCAAGGGTGTGCTGGCGGTGTGGTCGGCCAGCGCCGACAAGCTGTTCAGTGACAAACTGCGCAAGGCCGGTTTCAAGGCCGAGGAAGTGCAAGTGTTTGCCCATGGCAACAAGGGCACGCGGCATACCATCTGGATTGCAGAGAAGCTCAAGGGCTGATCACGGTTGATTCAATAGCGCCAATCCCCTGTGGGAGCGGCTAGAATCAACCTTGTCCGTGAACCACCCAATAATAGCCAGGAGCCATGATGAGCTCGAATAACCCACCCTCCCACACCGCCAAGCTGGACCGCATCCTCGCCGATGCCCAGCGCGACCGCGAAATGGGCTACCGCGATAAAGCCTTGAAGATGTACCCCCACGTGTGTGGCCGCTGCGCCCGTGAGTTTTCCGGCAAGCGCTTGAGTGAACTGACCGTCCACCACCGCAACCACAACCATGATGACAACCCCCAGGACGGCTCCAACTGGGAGTTGCTGTGCCTGTACTGCCACGACAACGAACACTCGCGCTACACCGACCAGCAATACTTCGGCGAAGGCTCCACCAGCAGCCCGAACATTGCCAAGGCAACGCACAACCCGTTTGCGGCGTTGGCGGGGTTGATGAAAAAAGGCAGCTGAATGCTCCAAGCTGCAAGCCTCAAGAAAAAGCCGCTCGGTTTTTAACTTGCAGCTTGTAGCTTGCAGCTATACTGCTGCCTTTTTCAAAGGCACTCCCGTGGGCAATAAACGCTACAGCTGCATCGGTCTGTATAACCCCAAATCCCCCGAAAACGTCGGCTCGGTGATGCGTGCCGCCGGCTGCTACGGCGTGGCCTCGGTGTTCTACACCGGCGTGCGTTACGAGCGCGCCCGGGATTTCATCACCGACACCAAGAAGGTGCACCACGATATCCCGCTGATCGGCATTGACGACCTGAAAAAGATCCTGCCCCTGGGCTGCATTCCGGTGGCCGTGGAACTGGTCGAAGGCGCCCGTCCGCTGCCTGAATACACCCACCCCGACCGCGCCCTGTATATCTTCGGCCCCGAAGACGGCTCCCTGGACAAAGAGATCCGCGACTGGTGCGAGGATGTGGTGTACATCCCCACCACCGGCTGCATGAACCTGGCGGCCACGGTCAACGTGGTGCTCTACGACCGACTGGCCAAGGGCAATAACACCCGTTCGGGCCCCAAGTACTGACATTGCGGGAACATCCGGCACATGCGCGCAGTCAGCTAATAACACTTGCCCTTGTTGGAGACTGATCATGAGCGACAGCAAAACCTTGCGACCTATCATCGAAGCCGCCCCCTTGAAGCCTCAACCCACCCAGAACGTGCATGGCTGGGAGCGCATCGGCTCGGTGGCCGGCGGGGTAATGATGGTGGGTAAAGGCTTGCGCCGCGGCGGGATTTTCGGCTTGATCCAGGTGGCGATTGGTGGCGTGGCACTGGCCCGTGGCTTTACCGGGCACAGTTCGCTCAAGGACAAACTGGAACAGGGCCGCCAGGAAATGAACAGCGTGCGCACCAAGATCGAACGGGCCGGTGAAGAGTTGAAGAACCTGAAGACCAAGGCCGAAGTGGCGGCTGAAAAGGCGGTGAAACCTAAAGCCTGACCTGAGACTTGGACATGCTGGAGATTCAAATGTGGGAGGGGGCTTGCCCCCTCCCACATTTTGAATTGCACAGGGGTTTGGATCAGCGCAGCAGTTTGCTGTCCAGTACCACCGACGACTCACCGATCACACTCTCGGCCAACTGCACGAATTCTTTGGTGTTGACGCTGTTCACCCGCATCAACGCCTGCGCCAGATCGTCCAGGGAGCGTTTGTTGTGGGTCTTCACGCGGATCTCACGGTCCAGCTCCTGCAATACCACCACCGAACGCGCCAGCCTCGCGCCGTTGACGTGCTCGCCTTTGAGAGTGGTGACGTCTTTGCCTTCTTTGGTCAGCCGCGCCTGGATCGCCGCATAGCGTTCATCGGTGATGCCACCGGCACGTCGCATCAGCTCAATCGCGTAGTACTCGCCCAAGCCCTCGCTGATCCAGTCGCTGCTGTCGTGGTCATTGAAGCGTCCGATGGCCTGCACCACTTCGCGCAGCAACGGGCTGCTGCCATTTTCGCCCACCAGCGGCGTGCGGCTGTTGAGGTAGATCGAATCGCGTAACGAATAAGCGCCCCGCCGCATCGGGTCACTGGCACCGACAATCAACAGTTTGCCGGGATGGCGCGGGAACGCGGCTTCCACCTGGGGCCAGACAAACGTCAGCAACGTCAGCACGTCCATGCGGCGCATGCCCTGGCCCTTGGGCGAGGCCACGGTGACGTCGGTTTCACCCAGGCGCAGGCGGCGGCTGCCGAGGTTGCCCGCCAGCATCCAGCCGGTGGGACGGTCGAACAGGCGGGACACGTTGTCGATGCGGAATTTGTTCTGGCCGATGCGCGGCCAGGCCGTTTCGACGCTCTTCCAACCCGTCGGCAGTTCGAACATCAGACGTGAGACCAGCTCGACGCCGTCTTGCTGGTCGAGACGTGCGGCCGGCACCAGGTCTTCGCCGCGCAGCAACGCCCAGCCGGGCGTGATGCGTGTGTCATACACGCCGGGCTTGCGCGCATGGGCCAGGCGCACCCGGTAGGTCAGGCTGGCCTTGTCAGGGCTGGGTTGCCACAGGCCACGGTTGCCCGTGACTTGCCACTGGCCATCGGCCTTGAAGTCGCTGTAGTCACCGTCGCGGCCCAGGTCGAAGTTCAGGCTGCGCACCGCCGCGCCCTGGGACAGGCTGACGCGCACCTCGGCCTGCTGGCTTTGGGGCAACAGCTTGATGTGGTAATCCAGGTCGACTTTCTTCGCGCACCAGCCCGGCCCGCTCAGCGCCAGCACGACCAGGCCCGCTGCCCACTTGGCGGCCACCTTCATACACACTCCTCATTCAGCCTGCGCGGAAAATCAGGTAATCCTCCCAGTCGTCCTCGGGCACGCTGCCTTCGCTGAGCATGCGCCCGGACTGGGAAATGCGTTCGTGGTGTACCGCGTCACGGTCGCCGCAGACCAGGTGATGCCACAGCGGCAAGTCCTTGCGCTCGCTGACCAGGCGGTAACCGCAGGTCGGCGGCAACCATTTGAACTGATCGGCCTGGCCCGGTGTGAGCTGGATGCAATCGGGCACCGAGGCGCGGCGGTTGGGGTAATCAGTGCACTGGCAGGTTTTCAGGTCGAGCAGTTTGCAGGCGATACGCGTGTAATAGACGCTGTTGTCGTCCTCATCCTCAAGCTTTTGCAGGCAGCACAGGCCACAGCCGTCGCACAATGACTCCCACTCCTCTTGGTCGAGGTGCTCAAGGGTTTTGCGTATCCAGAAAGGTTCGACTTTGGCGGCCATGGCTCTGCATCAGTATCGGAAGGTGAAAAGGCCGCCAGTCTAGTGCCCAAGCCCGTTGGGGCCAAGCGCTTACGACTGACGGTGTTGCAAGACTTGTCAGGCCTGGGTGGGCGCAGTAGTTTTGAATCCCGTTTTTTTCATCAGGGTCTGTCCATGAGCAATAACCCCCGTGTTGCCGATTATCCGATCCACACCCAATTCACCGAGCGCTGGTCGCCCCGCGCCTTTACCGGCGAGAGCATCCCGCAGGAGACGCTGCTGAGTTTCTTCGAAGCGGCACGCTGGGCGCCTTCGGCCTACAACTCGCAGCCGTGGCGGTTTCTGTATGCGCGCCGTGACACGCCGGACTGGGAGCGCTTCCTGGGCCTGCTGAATGAATTCAACCGCAATTGGGCGCAGCATGCGTCGGCCCTGATCATCATCGCGTCGAAAACCGACTTCATCGCCCCGGGTGCTACCGAAGAAACCCCGGCGCTGTGGCACACCTTCGACACCGGCTCGGCCTGGGGCCACCTGGCGCTGCAAGCCAGCCTCAGTGGCTGGCACACCCACGGCATGGCCGGTTTCGACCAGGAACTGACCCGCAAGGAGCTCAAGATTCCCCAGGGTTATGCGCTGCATGCGGCCGTGGCGGTGGGCAAGCTGGGTGACAAGTCGAGTTTGCCGGAGTACCTGCAAGGGCGCGAAATGCCGAGCCCGCGCAAGCCGTTGAGCGAGCTGGTGTCCGAGGGGAACTTCAGTCTCTAAGCATCGCCCTCTCATCCTCTGTAGGAGCGAGCTTGCTCGCGAAGAACGTCAACGATGACGCGCACTTTCTGAATAAGCGCGGCGCCTGTGAGTTTTTCGCGAGCAAGCTCGCTCCTACATGAGGCCATCGGGCAAGCTCTTCAGTAGCCGCGCTCGAAATCCACTTCCCCGCGCAGCGCTTGCTTGGCCTGATACGCCCGCAGGTTCTGCACAAACAACTCCACCATCATTGGCGGCGAGGTCGGGGCCGAGCTGTGCCCGGTCAACAGCAAACCCCACGCCGTCCAGAACGGGTGGCGTTGCGGCAAGGGCTCCTGGCGGCACACGTCGATCACCGCGCCGGCCAGGTGCCCTTCTTTGAGCGCCTCGACCAGATCGGCGTCCACCACCGCCACGCCGCGTCCGACGTTGATAAACAACCCGGTGGGCTGGAATTGCTTGAACAGCGCCGCGTCGTACAGGTCATGGGTATCAGGCGTGTTGGGCAGCAGGTTGATCACGTAATCTACCTCCCCCACCAGCCGGCCCAACTGGTCGAGCCCCGCCACTTCGATAAACGGTGCCTGCTCGCGGGCCTGGCTGGCGATGCCATACAACTGCACGCCGAACGGCAGCAGAAACTCGGCCACGCGCTGGCCGATGTCACCGGTGCCGACGATCAGCGCCTTACGCCCCGCCAGGCTCTGGCCCATGCGGTTATCCCATTTGCGCTCCACCTGGCTGACCAACCGCGCCAGCACTTCACGCTCGTGGCCCAGCATGTAGGTGAGGACAAACTCGGCCATGACCTGGCCAAAAATGCCTACCGCGCGGGTCAGCCGGTAGTCGCGTGGCAAGCCATCGGCCAGCAGGGGCGTGATGCCCGCCCAGGTCGATTGCAGCCATTGCGGATGATGGCCCTGGCGCAGCAGGGTAGCCAACAGATCGGGCTGGCCCAGCCACACCGGACAGTCGGCGGCCAGGCGCGAGAGTTCGGCCGAGTCGCCGCTGGTCAGCACTTCGAGGTCTGGGGCGGCGTCCCTGAGCAATTGGGCGTAGAGCGGATGATCCTGTTCAGCAATCAGAACACGCATGGTTCAAACCTTTGAAAAAACAGTGCAGACGGCCGCCCGCATCCTTACGGCCACCGTCCTCTAATACGATTCCATTGAAGCTGTGCCCTGAAGCGGGCACTGGTCGATCACATCGGGTCGTTGCGGCGCAGCAGCTCTTCGGGCAAGTGCTCGATGTACTCGTCCTCGGCCGGCGGCATTTGCAGGTGGTAGCCCTGCTTGTCGAGGTTTTCCAGCACCACGGCGATGTCTTCGCGCGACAGCTTGCGCTCCGGCGTCAGCACCATGTCAAAGGCGTGATGCGCCTTGCCAAAGGCTTCCATCAACGGCTCGGGCACGCGCTCCAGGGCATCGCTTTTGAGCACATAGAGGTACATGCCGTCTTTTTTCTTGCTGCGGTAGATGGAGCAAATACGTTTCAAGGCTGTTCTCCGGCATTGGCCAGGCTGTCGAGCAACGCCTGGCCCATCAACTCGCGGCGCCAGCCACGCAGCGAGTCTGGCAATTGGTAAGGCCCATCGGGGTAGCCACTTTTAACCAGGGCTTCGAGGGTTTTCTTGCGCAGCATCAGTTCCGGCGCCATGTCCAGGCGCTCGGCGAAGGTTTGGCCCAGGGCACGCAGTTGCTTGATCAACGCTGCAGCGTCCACCGGTAACGGCTCTGCCACGGCAGGCGGCCATTGGTCCATGGGCAGGCTGGCAGTGCGTTTGATCAGGTCCAGCAGGAACTGGCCGTCCTGGCGCACCGTACGCGGGTGCATGTCTTCGATCTTGCCCAGGGCGGCGAGGTTATCCGGCTGGGATTTGGCCAGGGGCCATAACGAGTGCTCGCGAACGATGCGGTTGCGCGGCAAGTCGCGGGCACGGGCCTGCTGCTCGCGCCAGGCGCAGAGCTCACGCAGCACTGCGAGTTGGGCACGGGACAATTTCCACGCCAGCTTGGCGTCGCGGTACAGCTCGTAGGGGTCGATCTCACGGCGCAGGTTGGCCACCAGTTCGGCGCCGTCTTCCAATACCCACGCGTATTTGTCGTCCGACAGTTGCGGGCGCAGGCGGGTGTAAACCTCGGCCAGGTGCACGGCGTCTTCGGCGGCGTAGCTGACCTGCGTCTCTGACAATGGCCGCTGCAGCCAGTCGGAGCGGGTTTCGCCCTTGGGCAGCTCGATATCCAACACCGCCTGCACCAGGCGCGAGTAGCCCATGGAGAAACCGAGGTTGAGGTACGCCGCCGCCAATTGGGTGTCGAACAACGGCACTGGCAAGCTGCCAGTCAGGCGCAACAGCACTTCCAGGTCTTCGCTGCAGGCGTGCACCACCTTGATCACCGCCGGGTTCTCCAGCAAGGCGGCCAAGGGTTGCCAATTGTCGATAGTCAGGGGGTCGATCAGGTAAGCGCGCACGCCATCACCGATCTGGATCAGCCCGGCAATAGGGTAAAAGGTGTCGACCCGCATGAATTCGGTGTCGAGGGCGACGAATGGCAACTGCTGCCATTCGGCGCAATGCTGGCCGAGGCTATCGTTGTCGCAGATCCAGTGAATATCGATGGCCACACGGCTCTCCCTTGAAGAATGGCGCGCAGTATATATCGCGAAAGGGGCTTGCGAGCATCCGCAGTGCACACGCCATCATGAAAACTCCGACAGGAGATGAAGAATAGTCCGACAAACGGGCGTTATCCTCTCTTACGCAAAACGTAGACGCACCATCGCCGCGAGCCCGGCAGGAACTCTTGGTAATTGAGGATTTTGAAGCCGGCTTGGCGAAACTCGCTCTCTACCGGCGTGCCCACGTTCACGGCAACAATCACCGTGTCGCGACTGACGCGGTGAAACTCATGCAATAACATGAGCCGTGCATCGCTGCCGGGCACATGGCGAAACAAATCCAGGCAGAAAATGCAGTCCACCGCATTCGCCGAAAGGCCAATGGAAAACGCCGAGCCCTGGAATGTTTTGACACGCTTGAGCAACGCGCCCGGGTGATGGGTGCGCGCGTGATCGAGCATCGCCTGGGAGTTGTCCGAGGCCAGGATCACACGGTTGACGTGTTCGGCCAGCACCGGCCAGAAGCGCCCGGAACCACACGCCAGGTCGAGGATAAGCCCTGGCTCGCCCGCCACTTTCAGGGCCTGGCGTACCAACCGCGCATCGCGCCACGCCGACAGGCGCTGCAACAGCCTGGGCGGACGCGGGTCGCCACAGCCCCTGGCATGCTCACGGTCATAGCGCTCGGTGAATTCGGTCTCGATGGAGGATGGAGGTTGTGGCGACATCGCGGGCTCATGTGAATGAAACGGTAGTGAACGACCTTGATCCGCAGCTTAACCTTCGCAACGTGAAAAAAAGGTCGAAAGCCCACCCCGCTAAAACCGGTCACGCTTGATGCAAGTACCACCGCCAATCCTGCTCCCCCACCTCGCCCATGAACTGGCGGTATTCGGCACGTTTGACCGCCAGGTAAACGCTTAGGAATTCGCGCCCGAACGCATCCGGTGCCCAGCGGGAGGTTTCCAGCGCGCGCAAGGTGGTCAGCCAGTCGGTGGGCAGCAGTTCCTTGGCCTGGGCGTAGCCGTTGCCTTGCACCGGGGCGCCAGGGTCGAGCTGTTCGCGGATGCCTCGATGAATCCCGGCCAGGATCGCAGCAGCCGCCAGGTAGGGGTTGGCGTCGGCACCGCAGATGCGGTGTTCGATATGCCGGGATAGAGCCGGGCCACCGGGCACGCGCAGGCTGACGGTGCGGTTGTCCACGCCCCAGGTGGCAGCGAGCGGCGCATAGCTGTTGGTTTGGAAGCGTCGATAAGAGTTGGCGTTGGGGCAGAACATCAACAGTGAATCGAGCAAGGTACTGAGCATGCCGCCCACGGCCTGGCGCAGCAGTGGCGTGCCGTCGGTCGCTTCACTGGCAAACAGGTTATTGCCCTGGGCATCGGCCAGGCTGACGTGCATGTGCATACCGGTGCCGGCCAGGTCGTCGAACGGCTTGGCCATGAAACAGGCGGTCATTCCATGTTTGTGCGCCACGCCCTTGACCAGGCGTTTGTAGCGCACGGCTTCGTCCATCGCCTGCAGCGCGTCGGTGCGGTGTTCGAGGGTGATTTCCACTTGGCCCGGCGCGTACTCGGAGATAGCTGTGCGCGCCGGAATCCCTTGCAGTTTGCAGGCGCTGTAGAGGTCGGCAAGAAACGGCTCGATCTGCTCCAGTTCGCGCAGGCCGTAGACTTGCGTCGAACGCGGGCGATTGCCATCCACATCCCGCGCCGGTTGCGGGCGGCCGTTGCTGTCGGGCTTCTGGTCGAGCAGATAGAACTCCAGCTCCGCCGCCATCACCGGGTAATAACCGTCGGCCTTGAGCGCCTCGATAACATTGGCCAGCAGGTGCCTGGGGTCGGCCACGGTGGCGGGCAGGCCTTCGGTGGGGTGCATGCTGACTTGCACCGCTGCGGTGGGGATCAAGCGCCATGGCATGCGCTGCAAGCTGCCGCTGATCGGGTAGGCGCGGCAGTCAATATCCCCCACCTCCCAGACCAGCCCGGAGTTTTCTACGTCATCGCCATTGATGGTCAGGCCGAGGATGGTACTGGGCAGAGGCCGGCCACTTTCGTACACCGCCAGCAGTTCGTCGCGGTGCAGCAGCTTGCCGCGCGGTACGCCGTTGTTATCGAGGATAAACAGCTCGAACATCTCAATGTCGGGGTTCTGTTCAAGGAAGGTCTGGGCTTCATGCAGGCTGGCAAAAACACTCATGGGAATTCTCATACGTTTGCGTCAGGCAAGCGCGCAGGCGCCGCCGGGCAGATGCGCACAGGTGCGCGTCATCCTTGGGGTAGATCAACGTAGGAGAGAGGTATCTGGCGGGCGCGCGTGTCGGCAATGGAACAAGGCCCAGAACGCAAGCGCAGACGGCAATGTCGCGGTGTGAGTGTCGGGGCAAGCGTGCATGCGCGATTCACAGTGATAGAAAGACTTGAGCGTCACACGCGAGGTTACACGGGTAAATTCAGGCTTGATGGAGTTTGGTTGCAGTTTGGCTAAACATTCTGTCTGGAGGAGCGAGCTTGCTCGCGAAGATCGTTAACGATAACGCGGGGTGCCTGGTTCACAGCGGCGCACACAGCTTTTCCGCGAGCAAGCTCGTTCCTACCAAAACGGGCATTATGGCTGCTTCAACCGAGCCCCAAGGATTCGACTCCATGAAAGCGCCTCTGGCCCTCTGTGTACTGGCAAGCCTGGCCAATGTCGCCCAGGCCGACACCGCTGCATCTCGCCTTGACGACGTGATTGCGCGCGGCACCCTCACCGTGTGTACCACCGGCGACTACAAGCCTTACACCTCGCTGCGCAGCGACGGCGGCTATGAAGGTATCGACATTGCCATGGCCGAGTCCCTGGCCAAGAGCCTCAACGCCAAAATCAACTGGGTGCCCACCACCTGGAAAACCCTGATGCCGGACTTTCTGACCCAACGCTGCGACATCGCGGTGGGCGGAATTTCCGTGTCGTTGGAACGTCAGAAAAAAGCCTTCTTCAGCCAGTCTCTCGGGGTCGATGGCAAGATCCCACTGGTGCGCTGCGCCGATGTGCAGCGCTACCAGACGGTGGAACAGATCAACCAGCCCCAGGTGCGAGTGATCGAACCCGCCGGTGGCACCAATGAAGTGTTTGCCCGTGCGCACCTGGGCCAGACGCAGATTCGCCTGCATGACAACGTGACGATTTTTGATGAACTGCTGGCGGGCAAAGCCGATGTGATGATTACCGACGCCAGCGAGGCGCGTTATCAGCAGAAGCTCAAGCCTGGGTTGTGCGCGGTCAACCCGGAGCAACCGATGCAGTACAGTGAAAAAGCGTTTTTGTTGCCGCGAGATGATGTGGCCTGGAAGAGTTACGTGGATCAGTGGTTGCATTTGAGTGTGGCGACGGGGGCGTATGCAGGGATTGTGGGGCAGTGGTTGGCTGCGCCTTGAAATGCGGGGTGTCAGGTAGATCGGTGTTGATTGTCCGGCCGTCATCGCAGGCAAGCCAGCTCCCACATTGGGATCCTGGGGCGTCAGCCCGGTCCTACGCCTTGATCAACGCTACAAACGCCGCACACGCAGCGCTGCGATACGCGCCCTTGCGACTCAGCAGTGCCGCGGTGCGCTGCGGCAACGGTGGATTGATCACCACGGCATGCAGGCCTGCCTGGGCCTCGGCCAGTGCGCGGGGCAGGATGGTTGCCAGGGGCGTGCTGCGCACGATTTCGATGATCGCGCTGATGGAGTTGGCCTCCATGGCAATCTGCGGTTTAACCCCTTGCTGGTGGCAGTAGTCGTCGATATAGCGGCGGGTGGCGAAGCCTGTGTTCAGTAGCACCAGGGGCTGTTCGAGCCAGGCTGGTTGTGTGCGTTCTGGATGGCTGGCACTGACGACCAGGCTCAGCTCTTCGACAAACAGCGCCTCACAGTCGATCTCCAGCCCATGCTCGCCGGTAAAGCCGATGCCGATATCCAGCAGGTCCTCGCCCAGGGCGGCTTCGATGCGGTCTTGGGTCAGTTCCTCAATGCTCAGGGTGATGCCGGGATACGACGCATTGAAGCGTGCCAGCAGCGGGCCGATCAGGTAGGCGGTGAAGGTCGGCGTCATGGCCAGGCGCAAATGCCCCCGGCGCAGGTCCTGCACGTCATGTATGGCGCGGGTGCCGGCCTGTAGATCCTGCAAGGCCAGCCGCGCATAACGCACATAGGCCTGCCCCGCGTCGGTCAGGCTGACACTGCGCCCGGAACGGTCCAGCAGTGGCGCGCCCAGGCTTTCTTCCAGTTGCTTGATCTGTTGCGACAAGGTCGGCTGCGACACGTGCAGCGCCTCGGCGGCACGCGTGAAATTGCGATGCTCGGCAACGGCCAGCAAGTAACGGATATGACGCAACAGCATGGGCAGTGCTCCAACTATAGGCATAACTTATAGAAAGCATAATAAACCGGTCTTGGACGCTATAGCCGAAAACTTCCATCCTTGCCCCATCAGCGACGCAAGGAGAACCACCATGCAGCACCTCATTGACGGCTTTCGCAAATTCCAACGTGAAGCCTTTACCCCGCGCAGTGACTTGTTCAAACACCTGGCGACCACGCAAAACCCCGGCACCTTGTTCGTGTCCTGCTCTGACAGCCGCGTAGTCCCCGAGCTGTTGACCCAGCAGGAACCCGGTGACCTATTCGTCATCCGTAACGCCGGCAACATAGTGCCGTCCTACGGCCCGGAACCGGGAGGCGTGTCGGCCACAGTCGAATATGCCGTAGCGGTGCTGGGCGTCAGCGACATTGTGATTTGCGGGCACTCGGACTGCGGTGCAATGACTGCAATTTCTACCTGCAAATGCCTGGACCACCTGCCCGCCGTGGCCAACTGGTTGCGCCATGCCGAGTCGGCCAAGGTGATCAATGCAGTCCGTACGCATGCCTCGGACGCTGCCCGCCTGGATGCCTTGGTGCGCGAAAACGTGGTCGCCCAACTGGCTAATCTCAAGACTCACCCTTCTGTCGCCCTGGCGCTGGAACAAGGCCGGATGAACCTGCATGGCTGGGTGTACGACATCGAAACCGGCGGCATCGACGCTTTGGACGGGCACACCGGGCGCTTCGTCTCCCTGCTCGACCACCCCAGCACCCGCGCCCACGCTGCCTGAACCTTATTCAACCCAAGAGGACGTCACCATGTTGCAATCCCAATTCGCCCAAACCCCACGTCTGGCCCTGGCCGACACCGTTATCGACCTCAAGGCACGCAAAAACCTGTCGTGGCAGGACCTCACCGACGGCACCGGGCTGAGCCTGGCATTCGTCACCGCAGCCCTGCTCGGCCAGCACCCGCTGCCCAAGGAGGCGGCCGACATCGTGTGCGGCAAACTCGGCCTTGACGAGGACGCCAGCCGACTGCTGCAAAGCGTCCCACTGCGCGGCAGCTTCCCGAGCGGTGTGCCGACCGACCCAACCATGTACCGTTTCTACGAAATGCTGCAGGTCTACGGCTCTACCTTGAAGGCCCTGGTGCATGAGCAATTCGGCGACGGCATCATCAGCGCCATCAACTTCAAGCTGGACATCAAGAAAGTCGAAGACCCGGACGGCGGCTCCCGTGCGGTCATCACCCTGGACGGTAAATACCTGCCGACCAAACCCTTCTGATTTGCCGCCAACCGTCTACGCTCTTGGCACACCAACAAGAACGAGGGACGGGTAAATGAAGAGACTGCTCCGATTCACCTGGCTGCTGCTGTTGTGTTGCAGCCAGGTGCATGCCGCCACGGCACAGGAAGCGGATGCCCAAGCCGCCAAGGCCCTGCTGGAAAAAGCCTTGGCGTACTACCACAAGCAAGGTGACAAGGCGTTCGCCGCCTTCAGCCGTCAGGGCGAGTTCATCGACCAGGACCGCTATGTGTTTGTGGTCGATACAAAAGGCGTGCTCCTGGCCAGTGGCGGGCCCTCCTCCGCGCTGATCGGTCGCGACGTGTCCGAGGTACTCGGGCCCGACCTGCAAGCCTCGTTCAAACAAGCCCTTAGCGTGCCCGAAGGCCAGGGTATCCAGCAGGCTGACTACCGCTGGCAGAACTGGAATGACGGCAAGGTCGAACACAAGCATGTGTTTTATCAGCGGGTGGGCGAACGCATCCTGGCGGTCGGTTATTACTTGCCGCGCGCCACGCCGGAACAGGCACGGGCGCTGCGCAACAAGGCGGTGGAGGCGTTGGTCAAGGATGAAACCGGCACGCTCAAGGCGATCAACTCCTTGCAAGGCGGCTTCCTGCAAGATGATCTCTACGTATTCGTGGTGGACCTGAACACGCGGCGCTACGTCGCCCATGGCACCAACCTGCGCCTGATCAACACCGATTTTGCCAAGATCAAGGACCCGGATGGCAAACCAGTGGGTGTGCCGATCCTCCAGATGATGGCCGAACAGGACCAGGGCGAATACAAATACCGCTGGAAAAACCCGGTGACCGGCAAGGTCGAAAACAAGCATGCCTATGTGCGCAAGAGCGGGCATTTCATGGTTGCGGTGGGGTATTACAGCCCCTGATCCTGATCGTTCCCACGCTCTGCGTGGGAACGCCGCCTGGGACGCTCCGCGTCCGCTTATCTAACTTTGTCTTCACGGCCGCGCAGTACCCGATTCGGCATCGCTATCGCAGCGGCCAACCCCAGCAGCGACACCGCCGCACTCACCATCAGCAAATGCCGGAACGTCACCGCCAGCTCGTCGCGCAACGCATCCTGCGCCGGGCCGGGTGCGGCGTTGAGGCCGTCGAGCAGTACGTTGCCGGAACTGCCTTCGGCCACCAGTGCGCCGCTCGTCAAATGGGCGAAACTGGAATCGTGCAACAGCGCCAGCAGCAACGCCGACATGCAAGCCACCCCCACTGCCCCGCCCAGGGAGCGAAACAGGTTGGTGGTGCTGGTGGCCACACCGATATCCCGTTGCTCTACCGAGTTCTGCGTACCCACCAACGAGGTCGGGAACTGCATGCCGGCGGCGATACCGCACAACAACATGAAGACGCTGGTAAGCGCCACCGCCTGGGGGGCGCTGTAGGCCATGCCGAGAATCGCCAGCGGGCTCAACACCGCGCCGCTGAGGATCATCGGTTTATAGCGGCCGGTCACCGAGGTCATGCGCCCGGCGAAATACGCGCCCATCGGCAAGCCCATCGCCAACGGCAGCAAGTGCAGGGCTGCGCTGTCGGCACCAGCGCCGGTCACGGTCTGGTAGCGCAGGGGCATCAGCACCGTCAGGGAAATCGCCTGGAAGCTGGTGACGAAAATCGTGCACCAGCACAACACCGCACTGCGGTTGGCAAACAAGTGCATCGGCAACAGCGGTTCCCGTGCGCGGCGTTCGTGCCATACAAACACGCTCAAGGCCAACAGGGCACAGGCCAGCAACCCCAGCACTTGATCGTCACGCCACGAATGGCCCTGGCCGATTTCAGTGATGCCCAGCAACAAGGCGGTGAGGCCGACGATCATCAGCACCGTGCCGAGGTAATCGATGATCGGCTTGCGCTGCGGCACCGGCAGCCCCACCAGAGTGCGATGGGCCACGTACCAGGCACCGACGCCCAGTGGCAGGTTGATCAAAAACACCCATCGCCACGACAGGTACTCGGTCATATAACCGCCCAGTACCGGCCCGGCCACGCTGGCCACCGCGTACATGCTGCTGAAATACCCCTGATAACGTCCCCGTTCGCGGGGAGGAATAATGTCGCCAATGATCGCCTGGCTCACCGAGACCATCCCGCCAGCGCCGATACCCTGCAGAACCCGAGCCAGCACCAGTTGCTCCATGCTTTGCGCAAGGCCGCAAAACAACGACGCGAGGGTGAACAGGCCCATGCCGATGAGCATCATGGGCCGGCGCCCATACAGGTCACCGAGCTTGCCGTAGATCGGCACCGCCACGGTCATCGCCACCATGTAGCCGGAGATCACCCAGGCCAGCAGGTTGACGTCATGGAACTGCGCGGAAATGGCCGGCATGGACACGGCGACAATGGTCTGGTCCAGGGCACCCAGGAAGATCGCCATCATCAGCGCGACCAGGATACTGCGCACGGCGGGAACGGTTGGAGCGGGCTGATTGAGGTGAGTCACGGCAGAACCTTCGAGCAGGGCCCACAGGCAACGGTCACCGGTGGGAATGCTCGATACGATAGCAGGCTATTCGATAGGCTCGTAAGGAAGGCCGACGTAATTTTCTGCGATGGTTTTGCGCCCGGCCTGGGAGTGAATGAAATAGTCCAGTTCGCTTTCGGCAATACGCTGGCTGAAGTCATCCGCCTGGGGAAACTGATGCAGCATCGAGGTCATCCACCAGGAAAACCGCTCGGCTTTCCACACTCGGCGCAGGCAGATTGCCGAGTATTTTTCCAGCAAGTCCAGGCGCCCTTCGCGGTACACCTTGAGCAAGATGCGGAACAAGGTGCTCACATCACTGGCTGCCAGGTTCAAGCCCTTGGCACCGGTGGGCGGCACAATGTGCGCGGCATCGCCGAGCAGGAACAGGCGCCCGTACTGCATGGGTTCCACCACAAAGCTGCGCAGCGGCGCGATGCTTTTCTCGATCGACGGGCCGGTCACCAATTGTTCGGCCAATGAGCCGGGCAGGCGGCTTTTGAGTTCATCCCAGAAACGTTCATCCGCCCAGTCTTCCAGCTTCTCTTCGACCGGCACTTGCAGGTAGTAACGGCTGCGGGTCGGCGACCGCATGCTGCACAGCGCAAAACCCCGCGCGTGTTTGGCGTACACCAGTTCGGCATGTACCGGCGGCGTGTCGGCCAGCACGCCCAGCCAGCCGAAGGGGTAGACGCGTTCGAACACCTTCAGCGCTTGCGCCGGTATCGACTGGCGGGCCACGCCATGGAAACCGTCGCAGCCGGCAATGTAATCGCACTCCAGGCGGTAGGCTTGGCCTTCGTGCTCAAAGGTCAGCCAGGGCTGTTCACTTTTCAGGTCATGGGGTTGAACATCGGAGGCTTCGTACAGGGTGATGGCACCGGCGGCTGCGCGGGCGGCCATCAGGTCGCGGGTGACCTCGGTCTGACCGTAGATCATCACCGACTGGCCGCCGGTCAAGGCCTTGAGGTCAATGGAGGTGAGTTGGCCATTGAGGGCAATATCAAACCCGTCGTGCACCAGACCCTCGGCGTCCATACGTTGGCTGACCCCGGCTTCGCGCAGCAGGTCGACCATGCCCTGTTCCAACACACCGGCGCGGATACGGCCTTGTACGTAATCGGCGCTCTGACGCTCTAGAACGAGGGTCTGGATGCCAGCGTTGTGCAGCAGTTGGCCGAGCAGCAATCCGGAAGGACCGGCACCAATAATGGCGACTTGGGTTTTCAGGGTTTTCATTATTTTTATGACCTTCAAGCTTCACGCGAACGTATGGAGTGAAAGAGTTGTCATTGCTCTTGTGGCTGACATTTTTCACTTGAGTGAGGCTCATAAGAAGGTGAAAACTGCGTCAAAACCTGTGCTTTTCGCCAATCGGGGCGATTACCGAACCATTATCCTGAGTATCGGATTGAAACCATGACCAAAACCGCGATTCCGGTCTTCAAGCTTTACGGGGAAAGCCAGCAGTGGCCGACTCCCGATTTGTTGCACTGCGAAACCATTTCCCGGCGCAGTCGGGAATACCAGTGGGAAATCCAGCCCCACCGGCACGCGGACCTGTGCCAGTTGCTGTATGTGCACAAAGGCCAGGCACAACTGGAAATCGAGGGCCAGCGCACCACGCTTAACGAGTCGAGCCTGCAAGTGCTGCCACCGCTGTGCGTGCATGGCTTTCGTTTTTCCGAGGATGTGGAAGGGTTTGTGGTAACGCTTTCGGCGCCGCTGGTCAGCCACTTGCAGGCGCAACTGGGCTCTACCGTCGATGGCCTGCACACACTTGGCAGCTACCCGGCGGGCAAGGACAGCGATTACTTGAACAGCCTGTTCGTACGCTTGCAGGACGAATACGCCGATGACCAACCGGCACGGGACATGATGCTGCACGCCCTGGTCAGCGTGTTGTTGGTATGGGTCAGCCGCCAGGCGATCCAGCGCCGCCATCCACGCGCGCCGCGGGGTCGTGAGTACTTTCGGCGGTTTACGCAACTGGTCGAACAGCATTACCGCGAACACCCGAAGATTGAAGACCTGGCCCACAAGCTGGGCATCTCGGTCTCACACTTGAACGGGACGTGTCGGGAATTGGGTGGGCAACCGGCGTTGCAGATCATGCATGACCGCCAATTGCTGGAAGCCAAGCGCCTACTGACCTACACCAGCATGACCATCAATGAAATGTCCGAGGTGCTGGGTTTTTCCGACCCGACCAACTTCTCACGGCTGTTTCGCCGCAGGGTCGGGTTTTCACCCAAGGCGTTTCGTGAACAACTGAAGGCAGAGCAGCCTACCTGAGCGCACTGAAACTGCCGGTGCGGGGAACGCATTGGTCCTGATGGCAGCTGATAGCGAACGCCGCTGGCTGCATGCGCGTTTGCTCGACGCGGTAGGCGGCAGTCCCATACAGCGCTGTCGCCAATGCGCAGAGGGTGAAAATTGTCAGGTACTTTCTGGTTTTAATGCTCATGGCACAGACCTCTGAACGGATCTACAGGGTGCTGTTTAAAGCATAGGTCAACTTGCCCTGATGCGATGTCATTCAGCGCGCTTATTTCAGCTCATAGCCCGACATCCCAAACCGGCTCTTCAGGAAAGCGCAGCACCAGGAAATCCAGGAGGCTACGCAACGCCGAAGGCATATGTTTGCGTGAGGCGTACACCGCATAGATGTTCATTTGTCGTGGCTCGGCGTGCGGCAGCAAGCGCACCAACTCCCCACTGCGAATCAGCTCGCCGGCCTGATAACTGGGCAGCATCGCCACCCCTGCCCCGGCCAGCGTCACGCGCATCAACGTGCTGGCCTCATTGGCCGTGATATTGCCGTGGACCGGCACCGACACGTGCTCTCCGTTTTCTTCGAAATGCCACAGGCTCTTGCCGAAGTAAGAGTGGGTCAGGCAATTGTGCCGGGCCAGGTCTTCGACTTTCTGCGGCGCCGGATGCTCGCGCAGATAAGCCGGTGTGGCGCACACCACCGAGCGACATACGGTCAGGCGCCGGGCGATCAGGTTGGGGTCCAGATCGTTGCTGGTGCGGATCGCCAGGTCGATGCGCTCGTCCACCAGGTTCACCGTGCGATCAAGCATCTGCAAATCCACCGTCACCAGGGGGTAAAGCTTGACGTATTCGGCAATCGCCGCGCCCAGCTGCGCCTGGCCGAACGAGGTGCTGACGCTCAGGCGCAACAGACCTCGGGGCGCGTCATCGGGTTCGCTGACGGCGGCCTGCATATCCCCACACAAATCCAACAATTGCCGACAACGCGGTAGTGTTTCACCCCCGGCGGCAGTGAGGCTGAGCTTGCGCGTGGTGCGGTGTAGCAGGCGTGCACCCACCCAGTCTTCCAGCTCCGCCAGGTAACGCGAGACCACCGGGCGCGACAGGTCAAGGTGGTCGGCGGCGGCGGATTGGCTGCCCAGGTCCACCACGGTGACAAACACGCGCATTGCTTGAAGACGATCCATGATTTGCCCGCTTTTAGAAACAAACTATGTCCCAGCATCGCATTTTTTGTCGCGTTTTATGCAACTAAGCTCTGTGCATCCCTTATCTATGGCAGGAGCTGCCCGATGTTCTCGACCTTCAAACGCTTGACCCTGGCTACTGCCGCCCTGGCATTCGCTGCCCACGCAGCGGCGGCAGAGCTGAAACTGGACGTGTACAACCCAGGCGAAGCCGCGATCTTCCCGGTCAGCTCGGTGCTGGTGAGCGGCGAGAAAGACGCGATCCTGGTGGATGCGCAATTCGGCAAAGGCCAAGCCGAGCAACTGGTGCAGAAGATCCGCGCCAGCGGCAAACGCCTGACCACCATCTACATCAGCCATGGCGACCCGGACTACTACTTCGGCCTGGACACCCTCACCGCCGCCTTCCCCGACGCCAAGGTGCTGGCGCCGCAGCCGGTGGTCGACCATATCAACGCCACGGTCGCCGACAAGCTGGCCTTCTGGGGCCCGAAAATGGGCGCAGACAAACCGGCCAAGACCCTTGTACCGCAGGTACTTAAAGGCCACAGCCTGACCCTGGAAGGACAGCAGCTTGAAGTGGTGGGCCTCGACGGCCCGCAGCCAGATCGCAGCTTTGTGTGGATTCCGTCGATCAAGGCCGTGGTCGGTGGTGTGGTGGTCGCTGAAAACATCCACGTCTGGATGGCCGATACCCAGAGCGCGCAATCCCATAAAGACTGGTTGGCCACCCTCACGCGCATTGAAGACCTGAAGCCGAACACCGTGGTGCCGGGCCATTACCTGGGCACGCCATCGCTGGCCTCGGTCACCTTCACCGCTGATTACATCAAGGCCTTCGACCTCGAAACCGCCAAGGCCAAGGACTCCGCCGCCCTGATTGCGGCCATGAAAAAACGCTACCCCACCCTCGCCGACGAAAGCTCGCTGGAACTGAGCGCCAAAGTCGCCAAGGGCGAAATGAAGTGGTAACTGGCTTTAAACCTTAACCCTGTTGGAGAACATCATGAGCAAGATTGCAATCATTGGTGCCACCGGCCGCGCCGGTAGCCAACTGCTGGAAGAAGCGCTGCGTCGCGGGCATACCGTCACCGCCATCGCCCGCAATACCGACAAGCTGGCTGTGCGCCCAGGCGTTACGGTCAAACAGGTTGATGCCCTGGATGCCGAGGCCTTGCAACACGCCATCAGCGGTAGCGACGTGGTGATCAGCGCGGCGCACTTCGCCACCCTTCCCGCCAGCGCCGTGATCGGCCCGGTGAAAAAGGCCGGGGTGAAACGTTTGTTGGTGGTCGGCGGCGCAGGTTCGCTGTTGTTGCCCGGTGGCGGGCGCGTGATCGACAGCGAAGGGTTCCCGGCTGAATATAAAGCTGAAGCCAGTGCCGGGGCTGACTTCCTGGAAACGTTGCGTCAGGAAAAGGAGCTGGATTGGACCTTCCTGTCGCCATCGGCCCTGTTCGACGGCACCGAGCGCACGGGCAAATTCCGCCTGGGCAAGGATGATCTGCTGGTGAACAGTGACGGCAACAGTTCGATCAGTTTTGCCGACTTCGCCATCGCCATGCTGGATGAAGTGGAAACACCGAAGCATTCGCGCCAGCGCTTTACCGTCGGTTACTGACCCAACGCTGGCTTGCCTTTTTTGTAGGAGCGAGCTTGCTCGCGAAAAACTCACAGGCGCCGCGTTCATTCAGGATATAGGCGTTATCGTTGACGTTTTTCGCGAGCAAGCTCGCTCCTACATAGGGCGATGTACGGGCAAGCCAGCTCACGCACTGGCCTCACTGACCAACCAATCCATCAGCGCGACCAACCCAACCGACGGTTCCTTCCCCGGCGGATACACCAGGAAATACCCCATCCCCGTCGACACCCGCAGTTCAAACGGCATCGCCAACCGCCCCGCCTTCAGATCCTCGCCAATCAGCGCACTGTCGCCCATCGCCACCCCGGTGCCCTGGGACGCTACGGTCATTGCCAAGTCCAAGGTTTCGAAGTGGTGCCGTTGGATGGGATCGCTCAAACAGGCATTTGCAGCCTTGAGCCACAACGTCCAATCGCGCTCGTCTCGGGTCGGGTGCAACAGTACCTGATGCTGCAAATCCTGCGGCGTACGCAAACTGCCCAGCAACCCAGGCACGCAGACCGGCGTTAGGCGCTCGTCGAATAAGTGCCGCGCCTCGGCGGACTGCTCGGCGATGGGCCCATAGATCACCGCCGCGTCAAACGTCTCACGACGAAAGTCGACGTTATAGGCCACCGTCGTGGTGAGCTCCACCGGCACATCCGGGCGTTCTTTTTGCCATTGCAGCAAGCGCGGCAACAACCAGCGCATCACGCAGGTGGACGCTTTGAGCTGCAAGGTGCGGCGCCGGTCACCGATGTGCTCCACCGCGTCAGCGAGCAAGCCAAACACCTGTTGCGCGCACGCCAGCCATTCGCGCCCCTCCTCCGTCAGGCTCAAGCCACGCGCCTGGCGCTGAAACAGGGCATAGCCCAACTGGCTTTCCAACCCGGCCACCTGCCGGCTCACCGCGCCCTGGGTGATGTGCAGGTGTTCGGCGGCACGGGTGAAGTTGCAGCACTGGGCCGTGACCCAGAAGGTGTGCAACGCAGGTAACGGAGGGAGGCGTTTCATCGGGGCGCAGCCATGACGGGAGGACATGGCGAGTATGACTTTTTATCGATTGTTGCCGCCACCGGCCAACCGCTCCAATAGCGCTTCGAATCCATCACAAGAGCGACCTGTATGGCGACCTGCGGCGAAGTATTGGTGCACCTCCTGGAACGCTACGGCGTGGACCACGTGTTCGGCATTCCCGGCGTACACACCGTGGAGCTGTACCGGGGCCTGGCGCGCTCCAGTATTCGGCATGTCACCCCGCGCCACGAACAGGGCGCCGGCTTCATGGCCGACGGTTATGCGCGCACCTCTGGCAAGCCCGGCGTGTGCTTTATCATCACCGGCCCCGGCATGACCAATATCACCACCGCCATGGGCCAGGCCTATGCCGACTCGATCCCGATGCTGGTGATTTCCAGCGTGCAGGCACGCAGCCAGTTGGGCGGCGGGCGCGGCAAGTTACATGAACTGCCGAACCAGAGCGCACTGGTGGCCGGAGTGGCAGCGTTCTCCCATACCTTGATGTCAGCGGCCGAACTGCCCGCCGTGCTGGCGCGGGCGTTTGCGTTGTTCCAGGCTGGTCGGCCGCGCCCGGTGCATATCGAGATCCCCCTGGATGTGTTGGTGGAAAATGCCGACGCGTTGCTGGGCAGCACGCCTGTCAGCGTCACCCGTGCCGGCGCAGCCCCGGCTGCCATTGAGCAGATGCGCCAGTGGCTGGCTGCGGCCAAGCGCCCGCTGATCCTGGCCGGTGGCGGCGCCATTGACGCCGCCACCGAACTGACCCACCTCGCAGAAACCCTCGGCGCGCCCGTGGCCTTGACCATTAACGCCAAGGGTATGTTGCCCGCCGCGCACCCGCTGCTGATCGGCTCCACGCAAACACTGCCCGCCACCCGTGCCTTGGTGGCTGAAGCTGACGTGGTATTGGCGATCGGCACCGAGTTGGCGGAGACCGACTACGACGTCACCTTCGCCGGCGGTTTCAACATTCCCGGAACGCTGCTGCGCATCGATATCGACCCGGACCAGACCGTACGCAACTACCCGCCCCAAGTGGCACTGGTGGCCGATGCGCGCATTGCCGCCCAAGCCCTGCTTACCGAAATCAACCGCCAGCCGCTGGCGCCGCGCACTGCCGACTGGGGTGCAGCACGCGTCGCCCGTTTGTGGGCCGAGCTGGAACCTGCCTGGGACGCTTCGACGCGTGCGCAAACCCGGTTTCTCAACGCCGTTCTGGAGGAATTGCCCGGCGTGGTGTTCGTGGGCGACTCCACTCAACCGGTGTACAGCGGCAACCTGACCCTTAACCTCGACCACCCACGCCGCTGGTTCAATTCCTCCACCGGTTACGGCACCCTGGGTTATGCCCTGCCCGCCGCCATGGGTGCCTGGCTCGGGCGCGGCGATGGCCAAGCGGTGGTGTGCCTGATCGGCGACGGCGGCCTGCAATTTACCCTGCCGGAGCTGGCCAGCGCGGTGGAAGCGCGTACACCGGTGATCGTGCTGCTGTGGAATAACCAGGGTTATGAAGAGATCAAGAAATACATGGTCAACCGTGATATCGAGCCGGTGGGTGTGGACATCTACACGCCGGACTTTATCGGCGTGGCCACGGCCTTGGGTTGCGCGGCAGAAAGCATCCGCGGCATCGAACATCTTCGCACCGCATTGCATGCTGCTGCTGATCGCCAGGGGCCGACGCTGCTTGAAATCGACCAGGGGCGGTGGGAGTTGACGAATCTGTAATCCCGCAACGCTGGACCTGTGGCGAGGGAGCTTGCTCCCGTGACGCCCTGCCAGCCAACGCCCTATGCGCGCTTACCTCACCACTCGGCATCCGCATTTTTTCAATAGCCCCTGCGACTTTCTGATTTGCCCTGCTGCACGCTCCATGGCCTGATTCGCCCTTGTTCATTCAAGGCAGGCCCATGGAAAACGTTCAGGCAAAATCCACCTCCGCACTATGGCTGATGATCAGCGTAGTGCTCGTCGCTCTCAACTTGCGCCCCTCGATGGCGGCCGTGGGGCCCTTGCTGGCGTCGATTCGTGCGGATGTGCCGCTAAGTTTCAGCAGCGCCGCCTTACTGACCATGTTGCCGGTCATGGCCATGGGCCTGGCGATGTTCTTTGGCATGGGCCTGGCCAAGCGCGTGGGCGAGCATCGCAGCATTGTGCTGTCGCTGCTGGTGATTGGGCTGGCGACCTTGTCGCGGTTGTTCCTGGATTCGGCACTGGAGCTGATAGTGAGTGCCATCGCGGCGGGAGTCGGCATTGCGCTGATTCAGGCATTGATGCCGGCGCTGATCAAGTCGCGGTTCAGCGCCAATGTCTCGTTATTCATGGGCCTGTATGTCACCGCGATCATGGGCGGCGCGGCCCTGGCTGCTTCGTTCTCGCCGTTGGTGCAAGCCCGGACCGGCAGTTGGCGTATCGGCCTGGCTATCTGGGCACTGCTGGCGTTGCTGGCCCTGGTGTTCTGGTATGCCCAGCGTGCGGCACTGCCGCCGTTGCCTCAAGCCGGCTCGGGCCCTCAGGAGGCTTTTTCCAGCAATCGCCGCGCCTGGTTGCTGGCGATCTTTTTTGGCCTCGGCACCGCGTCCTACACCTGTGTGCTGGCGTGGCTGGCGCCCTACTACGTCGAGCAGGGTTGGAGTGAACAGAATGCCGGCTTGCTGCTGGGCTTCTTGACCGCCATGGAAGTGATCTCCGGCCTGGTCACCCCGGCCATCGCCAACCGCCGCCAGGATAAGCGTGGCGTGGTGGCGGTGTTGCTGGTGCTGATCATCCTGGGTTTCTGCGGGCTCATTCTCAGCCCGCAACACTGGAGCCTGTTGTGGCCATGCCTGCTCGGCCTGGGGATTGGCGGCCTGTTTCCGATGAGCCTGATCCTGTCCCTGGACCACCTCGACAACCCGCGCCGCGCCGGTGGCCTTACCGCGTTTGTGCAGGGCATCGGTTATCTGATCGCCGGCCTGTCGCCGCTCATTGCCGGCATGATCCGCGACCAATTGGGCAGCTTCGAATGGGCCTGGTGGTCATTGATGGCAGTGAGCGGGCTGATGCTGCTGATCGTTATGCGTTTCAACCCGGCGCATTACGCACGCCATATCCGCTGACGTCGTATTACAAACATTTTTTGTCCCACACAAAACATTGAAGGGTCCTACAGAGCTTTCTATTGGTACGAGCGTTCCGTTAACATTTTGCTCAGTCTTGTACTGAATTCGGTACAAAGGGTTTACGGACGAAACCGATGCTAAACAGTAACTTGCTCAGAAAGCTCGATATGCAGGATTTGATGGTGTTTATCGCCGTCTACGACCAGAGCAGCGTTACCGAGGTGTCTGAAACGCTGTTCGTCAGCCAGTCCACCGTGAGCTATAGCCTGAAGAAGCTGCGCACCAGCTTTGAAGATGAGCTGTTTATCAACACCCGCGCAGGCATGCGTCCTACGTACAAGGCCACCACCATGTACGAGCACGTGCACAAGATTCTGGAAAGCATCAACCTGTGCCATGCCGGTGGCCAGGCTTTTGATCCGACCCAACAGGCCGTGACCTTCAATGTGTGCGCTCCGGAATATTTCGAACAGTTGATCCTGCCGCGCCTGCTGAAGCGCTTCGATCATGCCGACCTGCCGGTAATCGTCAATGTGCAGAAGCTGGAGACCGACATCCCCGCCGACGACCTGCGTGAGGGTCGCCTGGACCTGGTGATCTGCTTCGGCCCGCACTTTCACCGCGCTCACAAAGACTTCAAGACCCAGATGCTGTTGGAGGACGACTTGGTCTGCGTGTGCGACCAACGCTCAGCGCCGAGAGAACAGGCGTTCAGCCTGCAATCCTTCGTTGAGCGGCGCCACGTATTCCCTACGCCGTGGACCTCCGACACCAACATGATCGATGGCTGGCTTGCGCGCCAGGCCCGCAAGCGTCAGGTGATTGCACGGGCCAACAGCTACAGCGCGGCATTGAAGATGATTGCCGGCACCGACTTCATCGTCACCTTGCCCCGCCGCGTGCAAAAGTTACTGGCACCGGCGCCGGCATTCGGTGTTTGCGAAGCACCTAACGGTTTGCCGGGGTTCACCCTGGATATGCAGTGGAACGAAACCAGTGGGCAGGACAGCGCCAATACCTGGTTTCGGGAACAAGTGGTGAAGGTGTGTGCGGATCAGGGTTTGTTATAGGAACGCGCCTGATCAAGCTCTCCACACCCTAATCAGATAGCCAGTGACGTTCGGCGCTTAGTGACAGCCTGTGACGCGACATCCCGAGCGACAGGGCAATCGATATGGCAGTCTGCTATTACTTTGACCATCCACGCCAGAAACTGCTTTACGGCACCTGAACGCTCACGCCCCGGCACGCATACAGCTGAAAACTGCGCGCCCGGAATCTTGATGTCGGGTCTGTAAGGAATCAGCAATCCATTCGCAACATAGTCTGCCGCCAAGACCGTGCTCGCCAGCGTCAAGCCATGCCCGGCAATAGCGGCCTGGAGCGCAAAATGCTCATCGTTGTATTCACGATAGACCGCGTTTGATAGCCAACTTTCATGATTCGCAGCCGCGCACCAGGACGCCCAACTAATTGAAGCGGGCGATGACGTCGCCCAACGTATATTTATAAGTTTCAACGAAGTTTTAACTTCCTCTTGCCTCCAGTGGGCATGAGAGAAAACACCAAACTGTTCGCGCATAAGCGCGTGGCTGTACAAGTCTGGAAAATCGCGAAACCCACAACGAATAGCTAAATCAACAGATGAGTCACGAAACAAATCCACCACTTCATTACTGGTTTCAACACTGACATGAATGTCTGGATGTTCGCTATAAAATTTCGCCAGCCGAGGGATCAACCATAAAGACGCAAATGCCGGCGTGGTAGAAACTCGGAGTGTGTTGGAGTCGGCGGGTGGCTTGAGCGAAGACATACTACCGCTTATATCCAGAAACGAAAGATGCACCTTGGAATATAGCCTCTCACCGTTCGCTGTGAGTTGAACACCGTGGGGAGTGCGTACAAAAAGCATACTGCCCAGTAAGTTTTCAAGTGTTTTTATTTGTTGTGATACTGCCGCTGGGGTAACAAACAACTCCGCGGAGGCTGCTTTAAACCCACCGAGTCTTGCGGCAGATTCAAATGCACGAATGGCTGTCAACGGCAATTTTGCGAACATTAATCAATCCCCCTTCCATGGTAAAAAAACTAAGCCAGGCTTACTTTATCTGATTTGCCTTCGCTTTCATAGAAGTGAATTCTAGGCTACGCCACCTAGCCGGTAACAGGAGGCGCGTCGATCGAGAATGTCGAGTCCATACTGACAGCGCTTGCGGATTGACGAAATTCTTTAGTCTAACTAAATGACACTGGCCTATATACGGTCTATCCCTGAGTGCACTTCAGCGTTCATGGAGTAGGTCTCGTTGCGCCTTTTTTAGAGCAAGTGGTGCATTCATGGAAAAGAACATACCTATCATTGACGTCGGTAGTTTGACGCAGGGAGCAGAGATATCACCACGTCTAGTAAAGGAGATCGACAACGCGTGCAGGGAGGTCGGATTTTTCACCGTCGTCAATCACGGTGTAGATAACACGCTTATTTCAACTGTCTTCTCTCAAATAGAATCGTTTTTTGACCTGCCTGTTCAGGCCAAGGAAAAAATCGAAATTCATAAATCCCCCTATATGCGTGGCTACTTTAGCGAAGGCGCTGATAAGTCGGATGGCATATTGGGCGATGTCAAAGAGGGTTTTGACATGGCCGCGGACTTGTCGCTTGACGACGAGTTCGTAAAAGCCAAATTACCTTTTTACGGCCCCAATGTATGGCCAGAGGAATTACCCGACTTCAAGCTTGCGATGAGGGAATATCACTCGCAAATGCTTGCGTTCGGAAAAAAACTGCTAAACGTGTTTGCCCTTGCTCTCAATATGCCGATCGATTACTTCGATGATAAATTCAAGAAGCCGATGGCCCAATTGAGAGTCCTGCGTTATCCCTCCACCCAATATACGCAGGGAGCGCCGATGGGTGCTGGAGAGCATACAGACTTCGGCTGGATCACGATGATCTCGGAAAGTGCCACCGGGGGGTTGGAGGTACAGAGTGCCAACGGCACCTGGATCAAAGTCAAACCCATCCCAAATGCCTTTGTCGTCAATGTCGGGGATCTAATGTCTCGCTGGACGAATGACCGTTACAAGGCAACGCTGCATCGAGTGATAAATACCTCCGGCAAATTACGCCATTCGGCGGCGTTCTTTATGGACCCAGACTACACCGCCAAAGTGGAGTGCCTGCCCAGCTGTTGCGCAGACGGCAGTCCTGCGAAATACGGAGCGATCATCGCGGGTGAGTACATGGACCAGAGGTTCTTGGAAACCACCACATTTCGTGAACTTGAACCCAACTAGTAGGAGTATTGAACGTGCTAGGTAAAGAATACACATTCTATCTATCAGCGATCGTAGCGATACTGGGCACCGTGGGCTATCACATGCTCATGAAGAAAATACCGTCTACGATCAACCCCTTGGTTTCAATTGTCAGTATTTATGTGGCGATCGTTATCCTGTCCACCTTGATGTTGCCGTTTTTTTTGGGCAGTGGAACGTTACTCGCGGGCTTGAAGCAAATGACCTGGCTTCAGGGAGGCATCGCGTTTTGCATCTTGATGATGGAAATCGGCTTTTTGATGATGTATCGCAGTGGATGGGACCTCAGTACGGGCAATATCGTTACCGGCGCCATTATCAATATTGCGCTCGGCTTCATCGGGGTATTTCTGCTTAAAGAAGGACTCTCTTATTTAAATATTGCCGGTGTTTTATTGTGCATCGTCGGCGTGATACTGATCGGCTACAAATCCAGTAGCAGCGAACAACCCGTGGACGCGGATACGCACGCTACGGTCTCGCTAGTACCACCTTCACTGGTGCCAGATGCAACAGCAAAAGAACCCTAGCCAGCCGTACACCTGCAATACATCTTTGGCATTGTGTATGCACACATATTCAAACCCCGCCGTTAGTTCCACATGCGCACGGAAGTGATTACACCTGTCCAGGCATGATCGGTTACCAGCTCAATAAGCGTTTCAGTGATTTTGCTCTTGAAGGTGATGAGATGTCTTTACTGTATGCTGATAATTATCTGCGCGCCATCAAAGACGCCAACGTGAAAACCCTGCTTATTTCAATAGCTAAAGAGCGAAGACTGTTGCCATCGGTGATGATACTAAGTGCAATAGCATCCTTCACTGTAGGGGGCATATTCCTGGCGTATACTCAACAGATCGTTGCGGTACTCGGTGCGATTATCTTGATTGCCCTTGCCAAAATCTGGTCCTGGTACCTGAGCCACGATTGCGCGCACAATTCTGTTTTCAAGTCGAAGAAAGTCAATTCTGTCATCGGAGAGTTGCTGTCTTTCCTTAACGGCCTCTCTTTCTTTTCATTTGAAGCCTATAGAAAAGATCATGTTCGCCATCATGCCGAAAAAATTGATATTGGTGGGTTCAATAGTGGTCACTTTGCTGTCGCTCATCCGAGGCTATTCAGTGCAATCATTGTTGCAGAAAAAATATATCTTCCCGCCTTCTACTATGTGATCAAGCTTACCAATATTTACTCCGTGATATTCAGTGGCAGCAGGCGCGAAGTTGCAAGGGGTATTGGAAGCCTGTGCATTTACGTTGTAGCCTTCGCTACGTTTGCCCGGTTCTCCCTGATACTTGTGGTGGTATGGCAAGCCTCCTCCTTCCTTAGGATACACATCGTACGATTCGTCGACTGTTTCCAGCACTCTTTCCAGCAGGTGTATACGGCGGGAGAAAAGCTAACCCATGGAAAACACTACGAAATCCAGAATACCTTCTCCGTACCGGTGGCAAGAAAGTTTACCTTCCTCAATCTGATTATTTTGAATTTTGGTTACCACGCGGCCCACCACTGCTTTCCAACATGCCCTTGGTATATGTTGCCACAACTGGAAGCTGCCATAACCAAACAGTTGAGGCTTTACGGAATAACGGAAACAAGAGAAGAAAGCACGCCATTCTTCAACTTCATGACTGCCTACCATCGTGGGCGGTTATCAAGAATCATCAGCACCGATGAAGGACAACCCTACGATGCTGATGGCCAATTTAACACCCACCATTTCACCGGTGCGTACACAGATAAGCTCTTAGGTTGAGTCACCCACTCAGGTCGGGCCTTATCAAAGCATGGACACTGTCAGGTCGTGGATACGGAGACCCCCACCTCAGCGCTTGAAAGTCGTAACTTACTTATAACTCAACTCATGACAAATCAATCAGATCTATAAAGGAGTGCGTGTGGACGATTCATGTGCAGACGCCAACAGCTTCTGGCTGACGGCTGTTGAAAAAGAGAGTATTCGGGACGCGCTCATAGACATTTGTTACGAGCCAACGGGAGGGCGAGACTACATCCACCTCATTCGCATGACCGCTTATCAAAAGTTTCCCGCGCGACTTCTAAAAAAGCTTGAATCACTTAAAGATGACGATGCTTCTTATTGTGTATTTGAGAACCTTCCGATTGATGACACATTTGGCAGCCCGCAAGGCGACGCTAATAGCTTGAACTTCAAAAGTGGTTATCTTTCTGAAAATGTGCTGGTTGCCCTGGGCAGTTTGATAGCGGAGCCCTACTCCATCAAGCATGAGGGGCCAAAACTGGTCAATGACTTGGTACCGCATCCGGAGGCCGTAGGCGAGTATACCGGCAACGGTTCGGACCTGGAGTTGGACCTGCACACCGAAAATGCCTTTCAGGCTTATGACTCCCGTGGCGACACCTCGCCGCTGGCTCTTCTGCTTCTCGGCGTTCGCGGTGACCCTGCCGGGGTGGGCCCGAAAACCTGGGTGGCCGATGCGAGGGAAGCCCTTCAGGTTCTGGAACAGGCCGATATTGAAATCCTATATGGCAAACATTTCATCATTCGTCAGCCCTACCGCTGGAGGAACAGTGCCGCAGGCGCGAAAGAAACTCATGTGTACCCAATTCTGAGCGGCCCGCTGACTCACCCTAGAGTCACTGCTGCGTTTTACCCGGACATGGTAATTGCCGCTGATCACGAAGCACAAAATACCCTGTTGAGGTTTTACAACGCGCTTAAAAGCGTAGCGCGGCCGCTGGACATTCAACCTGGCAAGTTGGTGTACATCAACAATCGTTTCATGCTCCATTCGCGTGACAAGTTCACCCCCAGTTTCGATCCAGAGGGGCATGCGTATCGTTGGATCCAGCGTTTGTTCATCACGAATAACTTGTGGAACTTCCGTTCATTCAACAAGTGTGGCGCGCGGATCTTCGAACCCGTTACTCGATGATATAAAGAGATAAATTAAATGTCGAACCATAAGCCATATACGTCAATTATTCATAATATAGGCACTTTCCTCACGGGTGATCTCGCGTCTCCACTCATTACAGCAGATACCCTCGTCAGTGTTGATGGCATGATCACCTACGTGGGTCAGGCAGTAGATGTGGATTTTTCACACGCAGACCTGCTGATTGACGCCAAACAGAGCACGGTCATGCCAGGTTTGATCGACAACCACACTCACCCGACCCTGGGTGAGTACAGCCCGCGCTCTGGCAACCACAATTGGATCTGGCACTCCTTGCAGGGCGGCGTGACGACCATGATCTCTGCCGGGGAAGTGCACGTTCCGGGGCTACCGACCGACAGGGTCGGTACTATCGCCATGGCAATCGCAGCGCAGCGCTCTTTCTCCAATGCGCGCCCTAGCGGAATAAAAATGGAAGCCGGCGCGCCACTGCTCAACGATGAATTTTCGGATGAGGATTTCGCCGCAATGGTTGCTCAAGGCATCAACCAACTGGGAGAGGTCGGGATAGGCCCGGTCAAGTCAGTCAGTCGTGCATCTGAATTGGTCAAGATGGCTCGCAAACACGGCATGACCTCCATTACCCACACGGGCGGTCCTTCAATTTCTACCTCCCAGAGCATGGGTGCAGAAGAGATCCTTGAAATTGCGCCCGATATCATCGGGCACATCAATGGCGGCTATACCGCACTGGCACCCAGCCAAATCAGATGCCTGTGTGAAGGCTGTCTGGGTGCCCTGGAAATCGTACATAACGGCAACGAGTTCGCGGCGGTCACCACCCTGAATTACGCACGAGAAATGAACCAACTGGACCGTATCGTCATTGGCACGGATTCCCCTGCCGGATGTGGGGTTCCCGCGCTTGGCATGCTCAGGGCAATTGCCTTGCTCAGTAGTTTCGGCGACGTTCCACCGGAAAAGGCCGTCTGTTTCGCAACGGGTAACACCGCCAAGGTGAGAAAGTTGAATCGCGGGATTCTGGGCGTCGGAAGAGAAGCCGACATTCTGATCGCCTGTGGGCCTTTGGGAGGAGCGCAACCCAGCGTACTTGGAAGTTTCAGCAGTGGTGACCTTCCAAGTATTACCTCGATTCTGATCGATGGGCGCCTGGTCGTGAGGCAATCCAGGAACTCGCCACCGCCATCTGTCACACCTGAAATAACTCTGCGTACCTAATAGCAGCGTCCCGAAAGGGACGTCGCCTCGAGAGCACTCTTATGCATAGAATTCTGCCCGAGATTACGCGCAGAGGGCCTACCGTACTCGCATGCGGTTGCGCAATTGGATTGGCTATTCCCTATCTTGCAGACTTGGCGAGGCCATTGCTCCCCGTCATGGTTTTCATATTTGTTCTGGGCACTCTCCTGCGTATTAACAACGCTGAAGTCATCACTGCAGCCAGAAACTTGAAAATATCCCTGATATTTCCAGCCCTGATGGTGGTGGCTTGCCCTTATATTTTTGGGATGCTTTCGCTTTACCTCACCGGCAATCAAGAACTTTCCCTTGCGATAGCCATCGCTGTTGCCGCCCCGCCCGCCAGCGGAAATGCAGCCGTCGCGAGAATGCTCGGGCTTGACCCTTCCATGTCCCTGGTGACTGCGCTCTGCTCAATGGCAATTATCCCTGTCACCGCTCCGCTGATACTCCACCTATTCGCTGATGGCCTTTCACTCTCCTTGAACCCCGTTGATCTGGCGATCCGACTGGCCGTGTTGATAGGAGGCGCCGAAGGCGCTGCTATTTTGATACGTCGTTTTTCGCACACCTTCGTCGCCACGCACGGCCTGGCTATTGACGGTATTGTCGTCATCGCGCTTTTCCTCTTTGCAGTAGGCACGATGGCGGGCATGCAGCAGGTAATTCTGGAGACCCCTTCGTTGGCCATATCAATGATCGCCATTGCCTATTGCATCAACGTCTGCCTGCAGCTCCTCATGGGCTGCTTATATCCCGGGTCATTGATCGCCAAGTTCACCATGGCACTCAACGGTGGCAATAGAAATGTTGGGCTATTATGGTCTGCTCTTGGTGTCAGCTTATCGCCCACAATGGCGTTGTATTTTGCATGCTGCCAACTGCCTATTCACACCATGCCGAAGATACTGCAGTTTGTTTTACCCAGAGTTGAAAGCTATTTGAACAAACTGGTTTTAAGCAAGAATCGAATCTGAGCTATTACTGCCTGGAACTGCATAAAAATGATACTCACGCCAGAAAATATCAGGCAGATTGCCGAACGCTCTTCGCTGGAGTCTACTGCCTGCTCTTGTGTTCGGGGCTTGTCGCAGGGGTGGGAAACCTTACCCAAAACACTCGAGGCGAGCAGCCTGTTGCGCTTCCTAGGCGAAATCTCGACCGATAGGGCACAAGAACTCAGCCTTGAGGAATACCACCCGAACGGTACCCATTTCTGGTCTGAAGACGCGCCTATCTGCTTTGATTTCTTTCCTTATAATATTTCAAGCGTCTGGGGCTGTAAGTGTTGCGCGCGAGCATTCCTCAGGTTTACGGAAGCAGGCGCCTATCACTCCGAACAACGCATCCGTATTTTGCGTGCGTCGCTGATTGGCAACCCCGTTCAAGAAGAGCACGTTCAGGATTAGCCGTTCTTGAGGCGCCCCCCTCCTTCCCCTAGCACGGGTATAAACCTCAGGCTTTATTCGCTACCAACCCGCGATCACTCATGAATGCCTCCAGCCGCGAGCGCATCCAGCGTTCCGCCGGGTCTGTGTCAACGTGGCTGAGCCACACCATGGACAAATCCAGGGTCGGGGTTTCGAACGGGAACGGCTCGCAGAACAGATTCCCGCTGGCGGCCATAGCCTGGGCGGTGTAATCCGGCAGGCTGGCGATCATGTCGGTGCCGGCAAGCAAGGCCGGCAACGAACTGTATTGCGGCACCGAGAGCACTACATGGCGTTTGCGGCCCACCTCTGCCAGCCACTCATCGGCAAACCCGGCCACATTGGCGGTGTGGGACACCAGCACGTGGGGCCGTGCGCAATATTCGTCAAGGGTCAGCGGGGTGTCCGAGGCATCGGCGCGCAGCAGGCACGGGCGGATGTGCCGCAATAGCTTGCGCTTGGCATTGGCCGGCAACCCGCGGGTCTGGGTGATGCCGACGGTAATATCGCCAGAAGCCAGCAGGTCGGGAATGCGCCAATAATCCACATGCTGCACCACGAACACCACCTGCGGCGCTTCCTGACGCAAGGCCCGTAGCAAGGGTGGCAGCAGGCCGAACTCAACGTCATCGGACAGGCCGATGCGGAAAGTCATGGTGCTGATGGACGGGTCGAAATCATGGGTCAGGCTCAGGGCCGAAGACAGCGAGTCCAGGGCCGGCGACAGGTGCTGGATGATCTCCTCGGCGCGCGCCGTAGGCTCCATGCGATGGCCGACACGAATAAACAGTGGGTCGTTGAACAGGGTACGCAGGCGGTTGAGGGCCGAACTGATGGTCGGTTGGCCGAGAAACAGCTTCTCCGCCACCCGCGTCACATTGCGCTCAAGCATCAGTGCTTCAAAGACCACCATCAGATTGATGTCAGCCTTGCGTAATTCATTGCGATTCATCGGCGCCCGCCCCTTTCCCCAAGACAAGCGGCAGTTTAGGAAGGCTGCGGGGCTGCGTCTATGTGCGTACTGCTCAATAAACGGGTTGGGGACGGTAAATCTGCGTTTGAAGGTTGCCGCTGCGCTTAAAAATGTGGGAGCGGGCTTGCTCGCGAAGGCGGTGGATCAGCCGACGACTCCGTTGACTGACACACCGCCTTCGCGAGCAAGCCCGCAATTAGACCGCGGTTACCTGACTCAAGGCTTGAGCGGGAACTCCTGGTCACGCTCGGAAAGCTCGGTGCCATCGTCCGGATGCTTCCAGGTTTGCGGCTTTTCGTCTTCGCGCTGCCGCCGGGGTTCTTCACGCTCCGGCTCGTTGTGCTGCTTGTGTTCGTTGCCCATAACGGCCTCCGCCCATAAGAATTGGAAACAGCTTCAAGCATAGGACACGACGGGTTGTTTTGAAGCCGGGACGGATTGATAGCCAACACGCATCAATTCATCCAAATTAGTCACTTATCATTTCTAAATGTGTCAGCCACTATCCCAAGTCTTAAGCGAAACAAGCACTTTAAAAAGAACGCTGGAGACACAAAACCATGACGACCCCTTCCCGGCCTGCGGCTGCCCCCTCGAAAATAGGCGCGGTATTGCGCGTTACTTCGGGCAATTTTCTCGAACAGTTCGACTTCTTTCTGTTCGGTTTCTACGCCACCTATATCGCTGCCGCGTTCTTCCCGGCCGCTAATGAGTTTGCGTCATTAATGATGACCTTCGCCGTGTTCGGCGCTGGCTTCCTGATGCGTCCATTGGGCGCGATTATTCTGGGTGCCTACATCGATGACGTGGGCCGTCGCAAAGGCTTGATCGTGACCTTGTCGATCATGGCCAGCGGTACGCTACTGATCGTACTGGTGCCGAGTTATCAGACCATCGGCCTGTGGGCGCCGTTTCTGGTGCTGTTGGGGCGCCTGCTGCAAGGTTTCTCGGCCGGTGCGGAGCTGGGTGGCGTGTCGGTGTACCTGTCCGAAATGGCCACGCCGGGCCGTAAAGGCTTCTACACCAGTTGGCAGTCGGGCAGCCAACAGATCTCCATCGTCGTCGCCGCGGCCCTGGGTTATGGCCTGAACGTGTGGATGGAACCTGCGGTGGTGGCCGATTGGGGCTGGCGTATTCCGTTCGCCGTCGGCTGCGTGATCATTCCGTTCATCTTCGTGCTGCGTCGCAACCTGCAGGAAACCGAAGAGTTCGCCAACCGCAAGCATCGCCCGACCATGCGTGAAGTGATGGCGACCCTGGTGAAGAACTGGACCGTGGTCATCGGCGGCATGCTGATGGTGGCCATGACCACCACCGCGTTCTACCTGATCACCGTGTACGCGCCGACTTTCGGTAAAACCGTGTTGCACCTGAGCACCTCGGACGCCTTGCTGGTGACCTTGCTGGTCGCGATCTCGAACTTTTTCTGGCTGCCGATCGGCGGCACGTTAAGCGATCGCTTCGGCCGTAAACCCGTGCTGATTGCCATGACGGTGCTGACTGTCCTTACGGCTTATCCGGCATTGTCCTACGTGGTCAACGCACCAAGCTTTGCGCACATGCTGGAAACCCTGCTGTGGTTCTCGTTCCTGTATGGCATGTATAACGGCGCGATGATCCCGGCGTTGACTGAAATCATGCCGGTGGAAGTGCGTGTGGCGGGTTTCTCCCTGGCCTACAGCCTGGCGACAGCAGTGTTCGGTGGCTTCACGCCAGCGATCTCCACCTGGTTCATTCACATCACCGAAGACAAGGCTTCACCTGCGTATTGGATGATCTTCGCCGCGCTGTGTGCATTGTGTTCGACCCTGGCGTTGTATCGCCGCGCCAATACCCGCGGCCAAGTCATGCAGGAGGCTGCGCAATGAAGCCCCTGTTCAAGACCCTCGCTGCTGTCGTCCTCGGCACCCTGGCGCTATCAGCCCAGGCCGAACAACTCAAGGTCATGACCTCGGGCGGCTTCACCGCCGCGTATAAATTGCTCGGCCCGCAATACGCCGAGCAAAGCGGTGACACCCTCGACACCATCCTTGGCCCGTCCATGGGCAAGGCGCCGGAAGCGATTCCCAACCGCCTGGCCCGTGGCGAACAGGCAGATGTGGTGATCATGGTCGGCTATGCCCTGGATGAGTTGATCAAACAAGGCAAAGTCGACCCCGCATCCCGCGTGGAGCTGGCCGACTCGCGGATTGGCCTGGTGGTGAAGGAAGGTGCGGCCAAACCTGTGATCAATACAGACGCCGAGTTGAAGGCCGTGCTGAGCAAAGCCAAATCGGTGGCCTATTCGGATAGCGCCAGCGGCGTTTATGTCGAGAAGGAATTGTTCAAGAAACTCGGCATGCCGGCCAAGGGAACCATGATCCAACGCGTGCCGGTGGGCGAACAGGTGGCCAAGGGTGATTACGAGGTCGGCTTGCAACAAGTGGCGGAATTGTTGCCAGTCAAGGGCGTGACGTTCGTAGGCAAGATCCCGGAAGACGTGCAGTCCGTTACCCGTTTCGCCGCCGGTATTCCAGTGAACGCCAAACACCCTGAGCAGGCCAAGGCACTGTTGCAGTTCATGGCATCGCCCGAGGCCCAGCAGGAGGTGCAATCCACCGGCCTGGACTCGGTGTCACGCTGATCGGAACGGCATCTCCCGTACCAGTCGCTCCAACTCCAGCGCCGCCGGTGGCAACGTCCGCCCGCGGCGCTTGATCAAGCCCACATTGCGCAGTACCTGGGGCTCCACCAGCGGCACACTGACCAGAATCGGGTGAGTGTGCGCCGGCATCGCAATCGACGGCACCATCGCTACGCCCAGCCCCGCCTCCACCAGCCCGATCATGGTGGTCACATGGTGCGTCTCGCAGATACTCGGCTTTTTCACCCGCACGCCACGCAGCGCCTGGTCGAGCAGGAAGCGATTGCCCGACGTCTTGTCCACCTCAATGTAGTCATGCTCATAAGCCTCGGTCCAGCTCACGCTGTCACGCCCTGCCAGAGGGTGATCACGCCGACAGGCCAGCACGTAGCGCTCCTGCAGCAGCAACTCGAATTCCACCTCATCGGCCAGGCTACCGCTGAAACTCACGCCAAAGTCCGCCTCGCCGCTGGCTACCGCATTGCACACCTCGCCGGCACTGGCATCCAGCACCCGCAGGCGAATCTTCGGATATAGCTTGTGGAACTCGGAGATCACATGGGGCATGAAGTAGTACGCGGTAGACGGCACGCAGGCGATGGTGACATTCCCCATGCGCGTCGAGGCGACGTTGCTGATACCCATCAGCGCGATGTCGAGATCGTCGAGCATGCGCTCAACCTGGGGCAAAAATGCACGCCCGACCATGGTCAGGCTGACCCGTCGCGTGGTGCGTTCGAACAGCTTTACATCCAGCGCGGATTCGAGCTTTTCGATACGCCGGCTGAGGGCCGGTTGCGAGATACGGATGGCCTCGGCAGCGCCACGAAAACTGCCCTTGTCCACCACGGCGCGGAAAGCTTGGAGGTCGTTGAGGTCGAAGTTGATGATCACGGGAGGCAGGCCAAAGGTGGTCGAGGTGGCGAGCATTATCTTATGGGAGCCGGTGGGACGCCATGTGTGCCGAGACGGTTTGCCAAGATCATCCTGTTACACATATGAAGTCATACATATCAGCAGGTTATCAGCCACCTACGGCAACGCGATCGCCAAAACGGGTCAATACTTTCGGCCTGACCTACACAACTGGAGACGTAGCAACTCATGGAAACCTACCCCTTCTGGATAGACGACGAGGCGCCGGGCATCGGCATCGATCAGTTGCTTCTTGCATCGCGCCAATGGTCGAGTAGGATTGAATCCCACTCACCCCAGGCGGATACACCCATGCGCTCAACCCAGCAAATGAGCATCACCTTGCCCCTAGAAATGGCGGCCCTGGTCAAAGCCAAGGTGGCTGCTGGCGAATATGCCAGCGAAAGTGAAGTGATTCGCGACGGCCTGCGGGCGTTGCTGGCGCGTGATCGTGCCATGGAGGATTGGCTCAGAGCCGAAGTCATCCCCGCAGCGACCGCCCTTGAGGCGAAGCCTGAGCTTGGGTTATCGCCAGAACAGGTCCGCGAACATATGGCCGCCAGACGTCAGCGCAAAGGCACAGGGGAAGCGTGAGCTACTCGGTAGTTTTTTCGCCCGAGGTCTTGGCGCAACTCGATGCCCTTGAAGACTACATCAGCGATGTCGGCTCCCCTCCTGTAGCGGCGCGTTTTATCGACAATCTTGTCAGCTACTGTGAAAGCCTTGCCCTGTTTCCCTTGCGTGGCATGCGCCGTGACGACCTGCTGAAAGACTTGCGCATCACTCACTATCGTCGCAGCACCATTATTGCTTTCAGGGTGAAGCCTGACTTCAAAACGGTATCAATAGTGGGGGTGTTTTACGGCGGGCAAGATTACACGGCGTTGTTGCACGCAGATCAGAACGAGCACCCGACAAGGGCTGAAAAGCCTGCTGAAAACTGATCAGCAGGCTTTTAGCGTTCAAACACCCTTTAATAAAGGGTCTGATAGCGCGTTCCAAGCCGCTGGTGCACCGAAAAACGCCTGGGCATTACTGTCCAACGTTTCCAAGTGATACCCGCCTTCCTGCACGATCACGCAGGGCAACCCCAGCGCACGGATGCGGGCTCCCAACCGCGCAAAGCCTTCCCGCGTCACCGCGACTTTGCTTTGTGGGTCCAGCTCATAGATATCGAAGCCCAGTGACAACACCAGCACATCCGCCGAGAAGTCATTCACCGCTGCCAGGGCCTGCTCCAGTTTTTCAAAGAACACCGCTTCGCTGGCACCATGGGGCATCGGCAGGTTGAGGTTGTACCCCTCGCCGGTGCCGTTGCCTTTTTCGTCGGCAAAGCCTGCGACGCCAGGATAGAAGTTGGTCGGGTCGCCGTGGATCGACACATACAGCACGTCGTCGCGGTCGTAGAAAATTTCCTGGATGCCCTGGCCATGATGCATATCGGTATCGAGCACGGCGACACGCTGGAAACCCTGGCGCAGCGCTTGCGCAGCCACGGCCGCATTGTTGATGTAACAGAAGCCACCGGCCGCGTCGAAGCGGGCGTGATGGCCCGGCGGCCGGCACAAGGCGTAGGCGGCAGGGGCGCCATCGAGGATTTCTCCCGCTGCGGCGATGGCGCTTTGGGCTGACCAATAAGCCGAGCGCCAGGTCAACTCACCGATGGGGCAACTGCCATCGGCCAGGTAGCGTGCCGCCTGGGCCAGGATGCCGCGCAAGGCATTGGGTTCACGCACGAAGATGTTGGACATGACTTCGTCGCCCCAGTCTTCGGGGATTTCTTTCCAGCGCTGGTGAGCTTCTTGAAGAAAAGCCAGGTAGTCGCCGCCGTGCACGGCGAACAACGGATCCATACCGTAATCAGTCGGTTGCTGGATATCGAAGCCCAGGGTTTGCGCAGCCAGCAGCAAGTTGCGCGCTCGCTCGGGAACCTCTTGGGGCGTGCGCATCTGGCCGCGGGAGTAGTAGCTACGCGGGTGATGCAGGAGTTGTTCGGGGTGAAAAAACGTCTTCATGAGTTGCTCCTGGATAAACACAGAACCTGTGGGAGCTGGCTTGCCTGCGATAGCGGTGAATCAGGCAGTAAATTGTTCTCTGACAGTCCGCTATCGCAGGCAAGCCAGCTCCCACAGGGGTGCGGCGTCGGCCTTTAGAAATGAACATGCCCGGCGCGTTTCAAGACGGCGTTGAGCAAGACATCGGTACCCTGGCGCACATCGTCGGGCAAGACATCCTCGGCTTCGTTGTGGCTGAGGCCGCCGACGCAGGGGATGAAGATCATCGCGGTGGGGCAATAGCGCGCCAGGTGAATCGCATCGTGGCCGGCGCCGCTGACGATGGTCTGCTGGCTGTAGCCCAAGCCGTCCACCGCAGCCTGCACGCAAGCCACGCACTCGGCGTCGAACGGCGTAGCCGGGCTGATCCAGTGAGGCGTGATGGTGACGCTCAGGCCACGGTTGTCCGCGATAGCCTGCAGGCGTGCACGCACTTGCTGCTCCATGGCGTCGATGTCGGCGTCGCGGTGATGGCGCAGGTCGACGGTAAAGTTGAGCAAGCCGGGGATGGTGTTGCGCGACGACTTGGCGATGCTCAGTTCACCCACAGTGGTAAGGCCCTGCGGGGCAAAATCGGCAGCGAGGTTTTCCAGGGCCTGGATCATTTTTGCCGCGCCGTACAGCGCATCTTTACGCAACGGCATCGGCGTGGTGCCAGCGTGCGCGGCCATGCCTTCGACCCGTACATCGAGCCAGCGAATCGCTTGACCACCGGTGACTACGCCGATGCTGTTGGCGTTGTCCTCCAGGATCGGGCCTTGCTCGATATGCGCTTCGAAATACGCATCCACCGCGCCACCCAACGGGCGCTCACCGTTGTAGCCGGTGGCGCGCAATGCCTCGGCCACGCTGATACCGTCGACATCGGCGGTGGCCAGTGCCTTGTCCAGGGCGAGCGTGCCGGTGAATACCGCCGAGCCCAGCATCGCCGGGGTGAAACGAGCGCCCTCCTCGTTGGTCCACACTGCAATTTCCAACGGCTTGCGCGTCTGGATGCCTTGGTCGTCGAGGCTGCGGATGACCTCCAGGCCAGCCAATACGCCGTACACCCCATCGAAGCGTCCGCCTTCGGGCTGGGTATCCAGGTGGCTGCCCATCATCACCGGGGCGGCGTCATTGTCGGTGCCCGCGCGGCGGGCGAACAGGTTGCCGATGGCATCCACGCTCAACGTCAGGCCGGCTGCTTTACACCAGTGGCTGAACAGCTCACGACCGGCCTTGTCTTCAGCGCTCAACGCCAGGCGGCAGCTGCCACCGCGTGCGGTCGCGCCGATCTCGGCCATGTCCATCAGGCTACGCCACAGGCGCTCGCCATTAATCTTCAACATTGCTGACTCCCTCAACTGTGTGCCATTTCCAGGCGGTGGGCCGTGGCATGGCGGCGGGACAAGGCCAGTACGCACACCAACGAAACCGCCGCGATCACGCTGTAAAACACTGCCATCGGCCACCATTGGCCCAGGTATTGATGGGCCAGCCAGGTGCCGATCAACGGTGTCAGGCCGCCGGCCAGCGCGCCGCATACCTGGTAAGCCAGGGAGATCGCGGTGTAGCGCACACGGGTTTCAAACAGGCCGCTGACAAAACCTGCGATGACGGCGTAGAACGACGCCATGCACACCACCGCCAGGGCAATGCCGAGGATGATCAACGGCGCCTCAGCGCTGCTGACCAGGACGAACATCGGGTACGGCGAGGCCATTGCCAGCACGCACATGGCGCACAGAAACCGTGTAGCGCCGACCTTCTCCGCCACCCAGGCGGCCAGAGGCTGGACGCAGAACTGAATAATGGCGACGAAGAACAGGCATTCCAGAATCAACGAGCGCGGCAGATTAAGTTGCTGAGTGCTGTAGGCAATCATGAAGGTGTTGGTGAAATACACGCCGGCAATCCCCAACGTATTGGCGCCAATGCACAACAACAGTGGACGCCAAGCGGTCTTCAGCACTTCCAGCACGGGGGCTTGGTCCTGCTTGATCGCTCGCGCTTTTTCCGCCAGAGCCTTGTCTTCGAGGAACTCCGGCGACTCGTTCACACCCAGGCGAATCGCGAGGCCGACGATCAACAGCAAGGCACTGGCCAGGAACGGCAGGCGCCAGCCCCAGCTGAGCAGGTCCTCTTCAGGTAAACGAGTGACGGCACTGAACGCCAGCAAGGAAAGAATCAAACCGGCCGGGCTGCCCAACTGCGCGAAGGATGCAAAGAAATTACGCCGCCCTTTCGGCGCGTGCTCGCCAGCCATCAACACCGCCCCACCCCACTCGCCGCCAACCGCAATACCCTGCACCACCCGCAACAGGATCAACAGCACCGGTGCGGCAGCGCCGATCTGGGCATAGGTCGGTAACAGGCCGATGCACACCGTGACCACGCCCATCATCACGAGGGTAATCACCAGGGATTTCTTGCGGCCGATGCGGTCGCCGATATGACCGAACACGATGCCGCCCAACGGCCGCGCAAAAAAGCCGACGGCGAAGGTGCCGAACGCGGCCATGGTGCTGAACAATTTATCGTCGGAGGGGAAGAACAGTTGACCGAACACCAGCGCTGCAGCGGTGGCATAGATGTAAAAGTCGTACCACTCGATCATGGTGCCGATAAAGGCGGCGGCCGCAGCACGGCGAGGCTGCGGCGAAGCGGAAGGCTTCATGGGGCTGGCTCCTTTGTTTATTTTTTTGGCAGGAGAAAGTCAAACCGGTGCGCTCTGGTGGCGCTCGTTAAACCCGATTTTTCGGCCAGGGGCTATGATTAGTCAATTTTCTATTTATTATCTTGATTATAAGAACTGCTTATTATCGAGCACCGCCATGCCCGAATTCCGCCGCGATATTCACCCTCTGCTCAATGACCGCCTGGACTGGAACCTGCTGCGCACCTTCCGCGTGATCGGCCAGGAACTGAGCATCAGCCGCGCCGCCGCCCGCCTGCATCTGACGCAACCGGCCATCAGCCAGGCGCTCAAGCGCCTGGAAGAACAACTGGATTGCCAGCTCATCCTGCGCCGAGGCCCGCGCTTCGTGCTCACCGAAGCCGGTGAGCAGATCTTTGCCATTGCCGGAGAGATGTACGGCCAGGTCTCGCAGATGAGCAACGCCCTGCAAAAGCCGGGTGATGAAGTGATCGGCAAAGTGCGCTTGCTGATGATCAGCCGGATTAATTCCGACACTTTCGACGACTTTCTCGCGGGTTTTCATCGCGAACATCCACGGGTCGATCTGGAAGTCGAAGTGATGCGCAGCTCCGACATTGTCGCCGCGCTGCTGGAAAAAACCGCGACCCTGGGGCTCAGCCTCAATCGCCGGCCGCAACCGCGCCTGGAACAGCATCTGTTTCTGCGTCAGCGTTATGCGTTCTTTTGTGGAAAACACCACCCATTGTTCGGACGCACAGGGTTAGTCGAAGGGGATCTGCAATCGGAGAATTTCGTGAGTTTTACCAGCGACCAGATTGGCGGCATGTTGTCGCCGCTGACTATTTTCCGTGATCAGCAAGGGTTTGGCGGGCGGATCGTGGCGTCATCCTCCAGCCTGGAAGAAGTGCGGCGATTGGTCATTGCCGGGTTTGGCTTGGGCTGCTTACCCACTCATGTGGTGGCGGACGATGTGGAGCGCGGGCTGCTGTGGCGGTTACCGCCGGATGAGGGGATTGCGGATGTGGATATTCATCTGTTGTGGAACCGGGAGCAGAAGTTGAGTCGGGCGGAGGGGGTGTTTATTGAGTGCCTTCTGGAACGGTTGGCCGAAAAATGATTGCTCACATCGATAGCACTGATGATTACTATCGAAACGAGCGCCTGAACGATTGCCGACACTGATTCCTATAATCGCCCCACATTCCCTCCTCGCCTGGCTTCAGGCGACATTCCTCCCGGAACCCAATCCCATGCCAAGCGCGAGCCAGGCCCCTAGCGGGCATCCTGAACATAATCAACAAAGCGTCAAACAGCAGTGGTTGGCGATTCTTTCGGTCGCCGTGGGTGCCTTTGCCCTGGTGACCAGTGAGTTCCTACCGGTGGGCGTACTCAACGACGTCGCCAGCGATTTGGGCATCAGTGCCGGTCACGCCGGATTGATGGTGACATTGCCCGGCATCATGGCTGCCCTCGCCGCGCCGTTTCTGTCGGTCAGCATTGGCGCCATGGACCGTCGTTACTTGCTGATCGGCCTGACATTGGTGATGATCATCGCCAACTTGGTGGTGGCCTTCGCTAATGATTTCAGCCTGCTGCTGTTCGGCCGCGTATTGCTCGGCATCAGCATCGGCGGCTTCTGGGCCACGGCCATTGCCCTCAGCGGGCGGCTGGCGCCCAAGGGCGTGGGCGTAGCAAAGGCCACCTCGATCATCATGATGGGCGTGACCCTGGCCACCGTTCTGGGCGTGCCTGTGGGTACCTGGCTCAGCGGCCTGATGGGCTGGCGGATGACCTTCCTGGTCACGGCGTTGGTGGGCATTCCGGTGCTGTTGGCGCAAATCTTCCTGCTGCCGCGACTCACCCCTGAGAAAGCCATTCAGATCCGTGACCTGCCAGCTTTGTTTATCAACCCACAAGCGCGGGTCGGGTTGATCGCCGTACTGCTGATCGGCCTGGCGCACTTTGCTGCGTATACCTATGTCGCGCCGTTCTTTAAACACAGCTCCGGCTTCGACGGGCCAACGATTGGCTCATTGTTGCTGCTGTATGGCGTGGCGGGCGTGCTGGGCAATGTGTTCGCCGGCTTCGCCGCCAACCGCAGCGTACGCAACACCCTGCTGCTGGTCGCGCTGATGATCGGTACCAGCACTGCACTGTTCCCCTACTTCGCCACCGGTATGACAGGCGCCGTAGTGCTGATCGCGCTCTGGGGCTTTGCCTTTGGCGCTTTCCCGGCCTGCGCCAGCATCTGGATGTTCGTGGTGGCGCCCAAGGATGTGGAACGAGGCATGCCGCTGTTCGTGGCGCTGTTTCAGGTGATCATTGCCCTGGGTTCATTCTTTGGCGGGCGGATCGTCGACCAAATGGGCAGCTCGGTGCTGTTGAGCCTGGCTACGGTGTTGGTGGGGTTCGGGTTTGCGACCGTGCTGGTGCTGGGCCGCAAGGTGAGCAACAGCTTGGTGGCGCAGCCTGCCTGACCGAGTTGTAGGCGCAAAAAAGCCTGCTGAGCGTTGAGTTCAGCAGGCTTTTTTCGTTTCAGGGAGCAGGTATTTATTTGGCCGTGGGGAAGTCATGCTCGAGGACAGCATCCACCAAGGCTTGCGCGTTCTCGATCAATTGAGCCAGGGCCATGATCACGGGCGACTTCGTGCTGACTGGATCTTCGGCGCATTGGTAGGCGGATTGAAGGGCGGATGAGAGGGTTTCGGTGGCGTTTATAAGGGTTTCTTCGGTGCCGACATCATCGGCTACGCAAAAGATTTTTGCGTGCATGCCCTCCGGTAGAATCAGCGGTGATCTTATTCATGATGTAACCCCAGCCAACGCAACCCTGCACGAAAACTGCCGAACCTGCACAACGTAAGCACCTGTTTCGGAAAAGCTTGGTAACCAGAATCCCCACCAGGAACCTTGTGTGCATAAGCCTGCAAGCTAGCCTCAAAAGGTCGTCGCCGTGGCGACATACTGTCAAGGGTGCTGATATGCCAACGAGATATCGCGATGCGGTCACTGGTGAATACGTAACAGAGCAAGAGGCGAAGAGAAGACCAAGGGAAACGGTGAAGGAAACCGATAAAAAGCGCCCGGCAAAGCCGACGGCCAAGAAGTAGGATTAACAGATGAGAGCGACTGCCGTATGTCCAGACAGACTTGCCAATGAAACCCGATTGCTCCAATGTAATGACCAACGTCATTACACAAGGAGCTATCCCTTGGCATCTATCAACATCCGTATCGATGACGACCTGAAAGCTCGTGCCTACCTAGAGCTGGAGAAACTCGGTGTCACACCTTCTGAACTGATACGTCAGGCGTTGCAATATGTTGCCGAACGCGGCCAGTTGCCATTTAAGCCTGTGCTGATGACTGAAGAGGATGAAGCCTTGATGGCGACCGTACGTGAGCGTCTTGCATCGCCTCAACGCGTAAGGGTTTCTTTGGATGACCTATAGCCTTGATTTTGATGCGCGTGCATTGAAGGAATGGCAGAAACTCGGCGACACCCTCCGTCAGCAACTCAAGAAGAAGCTGGTCGAAGTCCTGAACAACCCACGTATTGAGGCTAACCGCCTACATGGGCTGCCTGACTGCTACAAGATCAAACTGCATAGCAGCGGATACAGGCTGGTGTATCAAGTGATAGATCAGGAAGTTACGGTGTTCGTGGTCGCCGTCGATAAGCGTGAACGAGATCAGGCTTATCGCAAAGCGTCTGAGCGCCTTGTTCAGCGTTAGGCAGGACTACAACAATTCCCTGAAGCAGCCGTTAATAAAGGCTGAAAACGAAAAAGCCCCGCAGCTTATTCAGCTACGGGGCTTTTTCTATGTAATGGCGGAGAGATAGGGATTCGAACCCTAGGTACCGGTGAAGGTACAACGGATTTCGAATCCGTCCCATTCGGCCACTCTGGCATCTCTCCAACGGCGCGCATCATAACAGCATGATTGATGGATGCAAAGCGCCGAAGCGATTTTTTTCCGTGCTATCAGATGCTTGCGTCGATTACAGCGGTACGCCGAGGCGCTTGGCGACTTCTTCGTAGGCTTCGATCACGTCACCGAGGCCCTGACGGAAGCGGTCTTTGTCCATCTTCTTCTTGGTGTCCTTGTCCCACAGGCGGCAGCCATCCGGGCTGAACTCGTCGCCCAGGACGATGGAGCCGTCGTGGAACACGCCGAATTCGAGCTTGAAGTCCACCAGCAACAGGCCGGCGTCGTCGAACAGCTTGCTCAGCACGTCGTTGACCTTGAGGGACAACTCCTTCATGCGCGCCAGTTGCTCAGCGGTGCCCCAGCCGAACGCCACGACGTGGGATTCGTTGATGAACGGGTCGCCCTTGGCGTCGTCCTTCAGGAACAGTTCGAAGGTGTAAGGGTTGAGCTTGAGACCCTCTTCCACGCCCAAACGCTTGACCAGGCTGCCGGCGGCGTAGTTACGCACGACGCATTCCACCGGGATCATGTCGAGCTTCTTGACCAGGCACTCGTTGTCGCCCAGCAGTTTGTCGAATTGGGTCGGGATACCGGCCGCTTCGAGTTTCTGCATGATGAAGGCGTTGAACTTGTTGTTCACCATGCCTTTGCGATCCAGCTGTTCGATGCGCTTGCCGTCGAACGCCGAGGTGTCGTTGCGAAACAGCAGGATCAGGCGGTTGGCGTCGTCGGTCTTGTACACCGACTTGGCTTTGCCGCGGTAGAGTTCTTCACGTTTTTCCATGATGGGCTCCGCTTTGAGTAAGGTGGGCTAGGCGATGTGTCGCCAGTCGAGCCCTGAATCTTGATCGGCCAGTTGCAGCCAGTCCGGGTCGCACCCTAAGGTGTCGACAAAACATTGCCGGGCAAGCGTCGGCAGGTTGTTCTTGCTGCTGAGGTGAGCCAGGACCAGGTGTTGCAGGTCTTGCCAGCCCAACTCATACACCAGGTATGCGGCCTGGTGGTTGTTCAAATGTCCCAGCTCGCCGCCCACCCGTTGCTTGAGAAAGTAAGGGTAGTGACCGCGTGCCAGTAGATCCCTGCAGTGGTTGGACTCGATCATCAAGGCATCGAGGTCCCGGTAACTGTCCAGCACCCTGGCGCAGTAGGAACCCAGGTCGGTCAGCACGCCGAAACGCCGCTGGCCGTCACTGAATACGTATTGCGTGGGCTCCTGGGCATCGTGGGCAACCGCGACGACATTGATGCTCAGGGCACCGATTTGCAGTTGCTCGCCACCGGCCAGAAAACCTGCCGGCTCAATGGGTTTGCGCATCCCGCGCAACGTGCCACGACTCAAGTACACCGGCAGATTGTAGCGCCGAGACAGCAAACCCACGCCATGCACATGGTCGGCATGTTCGTGGGTTACCAGAATCGCGCTCAGTTGCGTGGGGTGAACCCCCAGGCGCAACAGGCGCCGCTCGGTTTCCCGCAAGGAGAAACCACAATCGACCAGCACGTACGTGTCATCATGGGCGACCAGCGTACCGTTCCCTTGGCTACCGCTGCCGAGAACGGCAAAACGCATCGGATCAGCCCAGGTTGTCTTGAATCACGCCCAACACTTTGCGCGCTGTTTCAGCTGGCGCGACGGTGTTGATGTTCTTCTCGACGGTGACTTGCACGCTTTCGCCCACCTTGCTCAAACGAACCTGGTAACGCTCGGCGCGGGTTTCGATCTCTTCCTTGGTCGGCGCGCTGCCGAACAATTTGCCGAAGAAACCTGGCTCGTCGTCTTTCTTCTCGGCCTTTTCAGCCACGTTGATGTAGTACAGGCCCAGGCTGCGGTTGATGTCTTCAACGCGCCAAGGGCCCTGCTCCAACGCGCGGCCAACACTAGCCCAGGCGCGGTCGAGGTCTTCACCCAGGTTCAGCACGACGTTGCCGCTGCCGTCTTCGGTGAGGCTGACGCGGCTAGGGGTGTCGTAATCACGGGCGGCGAGTAAGGATACGGAACCGCCCTTCTCGGAGATACGGCTCATGCTGGCCAGCATCTCGTCGACCAACGCGGCGTCGACACCGGTGTTGACCGAGCGCGGGGTGAAGTCGACGTCAGCCGTGCTGCCGGCAGGCCGCTCGGCGCTGACGACATAGACTTCGCTGGTGTTGCGCTGCACGCCAGGCTCGATGCGCACACGCACACGGGCTTCGCTGTCGGCGGCTACACCGCCCGCCAGCAGGCGCTGGGCCATGTTGGCGGACAGCTCGCGACCTTGCTGCCACGCGGTGGTGAACTCACCGGTCTGCGGGCGTTGCTGGTCGAGGCGGAAACCGTTGTCCTGGAAGAACTGCACCGCCACCGGCCAGACTTCGGCAGGCGGACGCTGAGCCACGATCCAGCGGTTGTCGCCGCTTTTCTGCAGGCTGTAGTCGCTGGCATCGGCCACGGCCATGATCGGCTGTGGGCGTGGCACTACGTACTCACCCTTGACCGTGTCGTCGGCGACGTTGCGTGGAATCGGCAACAATGGGTCAAGGCGCTTGGCGACATTGACATCAGGCGGCAGTTGCATCGGTTTGGTTGCTTGCGCTTCCAGGTAATCGCTGCCGCGGTCACGGAAGTAGCCTTCCGGGCCCCATACCCAACCGCAGCCACTGGTGCTGGAGATAATCAAGGCAAGTGCGGAAAGTCCGGCCAATCGCTTCATGCGTAGTGCTTCCTCAATTAAACCAGGACGCCGGACTGGCGCAGGGCCTGTCGCAGCGGTTCGTGACAGGCTTCGCTGAGGGGGGTGAGCGGCAGACGGATACCGTCCGGCATCAGACCCATCTCAAACAGCGCCCACTTCACGGGAATAGGATTGGATTCGATAAACAGTGTCTTGTTGAGCGGCATCAGCTTTTCGTGGATGGCGCGAGCGGTGGCTGCATCGCCCGCGATGGCGGCGGCACACATATCACTCATGGCGCGCGGGGCCACGTTGGCGGTCACGGAGATATTGCCCTTGCCACCCAGCAGGATCAGCTCGACAGCGGTGGCGTCGTCACCGGAATACACCAGGAAGTCGCTGCTCACGCCGGCCAGGATGTCCTTGGCGCGCTGCAGGTCGCCAGTGGCTTCCTTGATGCCGATGATGTTCGGCACGGTGGACAGGCGGATCACGGTCTCGGCCTTCATGTCGCACGCGGTGCGACCCGGTACGTTGTAGAGGATCTGCGGGATCTGCACGGCTTCGGCGATGGCTTTGAAGTGCTGGTACAAGCCTTCCTGGGTCGGCTTGTTGTAGTACGGGGTTACCAGCAGGCAAGCGTCGGCGCCAGCCTTCTTGGCGTTCCTGGTCAGCTCGATCGCTTCACGCGTCGAGTTGGCGCCCGTACCGGCGATCACGGCAATGCGGCCCGCAACGCGCTTGACCACGAACTCGATCACCTGGATGTGCTCTTCCACATCGAGGGTGGCCGATTCACCTGTGGTGCCGACCGCCACAATGGCGTTGGTGCCCTCTTGCAGGTGGAAGTCCACCAGTTTGCCCAGGCTGTCCCAGTCGAGACGACCTTGTGCATCCATGGGTGTGACCAGTGCCACCATACTGCCCGCAATCATGCAACCGCTCCTGCCGGAAAAAGAGAGCCGTAATGGTACTGGCGCCAAGATGCTTGTACAAGCGAAGTACCGCGTGAGGATGCGTTCTGGCGCAACTAAACGTCGGGCAATGACATCATCGGGCCAAAGCACCGCCCGAAGCCGGCTGATCACGCAATGAAAACGCCACCTCCTAGCCCTTGGCGACGCTTTTCGCTACCCTTGATCCTTTGATCGATACAGCCCACACGGTATCGACCGCTCATCGCTTTAGGAAGGCTGCATGTCCACCCCCACAGTTCGCGAACAATTCCTTGTTATCAGTGCCCTCGGCGCCAACCCCATGGAGCTGACCAACGTCCTGTGCCGCGCCAGCCATGAGAACCGCTGCGCCGTCGTGACCTCCCGCCTGACCCGCCACGGCGAGTGCAGTGCGCTGGTCCTGCAGATTTCTGGCTCCTGGGATGCCTTGGCACGCCTTGAAACCGGCCTGCCGGGCCTGGCCAAAAAGCACGACTTTACCGTCAACGTGGTACGCAGCGCCGCCCTGGAAAATCGCCCACAGGCTTTGCCTTACGTGGCCTACGTCAGCTCGGCCTACCGTTCGGACATCGTCAACGAGCTGTGCCAGTTCTTTATCGACCATAACGTCGAGCTGGAAAACCTGACCTGTGACACCTACCAGGCGCCACAAACCGGCGGCACCATGCTCAATGCCACCTTTACCGTGACCTTGCCGGCCGGCGTACAGATCAGTTGGCTGCGCGACCAGTTCCTCGATTTCGCCGATGCCCTGAACCTCGACGCCTTGATCGAACCATGGCGCCCACAGAACCCCATGTAAGGAAGTACCTCTCTATGCCGGTAGCCATCGACACATCCGTGGCCGATTTCGAGGCCCAGGCCACCAGCGGCCAGACCTTCAGCCTCGCGGCCCTCAAGGGCAAGCAAGTGGTGATCTACTTTTACCCGAAGGACAGCACCCCAGGCTGCACTACCGAAGGCCAAGGCTTTCGTGACCAGTACGCCGCATTCAAGGCCGCCAATACCGAAGTGTTCGGCGTGTCGCGTGACAGCGTGAAGTCCCACGAGAACTTCAAGGGCAAACAGGCATTTCCTTTCGAGCTGATCAGCGATAAGGACGAAGCGGTCTGCCAGCTGTTTGATGTGATCAAGTTGAAGAAGCTGTATGGCAAGGAATACCTGGGTGTGGATCGCAGCACATTCCTGATCGACAGCCAAGGAGTGCTGCGTCAGGAATGGCGCGGAGTGAAAGTGCCGGGGCATGTTGATGCCGTGTTGGCGGCAGCGCAGGCGCTGAATAAGGCCTGATTCTGCGTCGAAAAGGCCCTCAGGCCTTGCGCAACCAATAACGGTACACACCCTCGGCGGCGTCTTCATGCTCCAGGGTGTGGCCGGCCAGCTTGGCAAAGGTGCGAAAATCACGCTGGGAGCCGGCGTCGGTGGCAGTCACCTTGAGCACGGCACCGCTGGCCATTTTATTGAGCTCCAGCTTGGCCTTGAGCAACGGCAAAGGGCAGTTAAGACCGCTGGCGTCGAGTTCGGCGTCACAGGCTACAGCGTCGGTCATGGTGCTACTCCAGGCAAACATTCGGGCCGCTTAGAATATCTGGTCCCAAGCTCAGTGTCCGGCTACAGTAAGCTCTTTGTCGAAAGGCTTTGTGCATGACTTTTTTGCGCCCTACCCTGCTGACGCTGGCCTGCCTGCTGGCCTCCCCGGCCTTTGCTGACGACCTGCCGTCACTTGGTGACGCCAGCTCTGCCATAGTCTCGCCGCAACAGGAATACCAATTGGGCCGCGCCTGGCTGGCCTACCTGCGCGGCCAGGTTTCGCAACTCAATGATCCGCAACTCAAGGATTACGTTGAAACCAGCGTGTACAAGCTGGTGGAGACCAGCCAGGTCAATGACCGGCGCCTGGAATTCATCCTGATCAACAGCCCACAGCTCAACGCCTTTGCGGCTCCCGGTGGGATCGTCGGGGTCAACGGCGGCCTGTTTCTCAATGCACAGACCGAAGGCGAATACGCGTCGGTACTGGCCCACGAACTGGCGCACTTGTCCCAGCGTCACTTCGCCCGAGGCGTGGAAGCGCAATCACGCATGCAACTGCCGATGATGGCCGCCCTGCTTGGCGGCATTATCGCCGCCGCTGCGGGTGCCGGCGATGCCGGTATCGCCGCGATCGCCGGCTCACAAGCCGCCGCGATCCAGGAACAGCGCCGCTTCTCTCGCCAGAACGAGCAAGAGGCCGACCGCATCGGCATCCTCAACCTGGAGAAAGCCGGCTACGACCCGCGCTCCATGCCCACGATGTTCGAACGGCTGATGCGCCAATACCGCTTCGACGCCAAGCCACCGGAGTTCCTGCTGACTCACCCGGTGACTGAATCGCGTATCGCCGACACCCGCAACCGCGCCGAACAAGCCAAACCTGGCGGCAAGGAAGACAGCCTGCGCTATCAACTGATTCGCGCACGGGTGCAGCTCAAGTACGAAGACACACCAGGTCTGGCCGCCAAGCACTTCCAGGCGCAGCTGGATGAGAACCCTAAAAATGACGTTGCGCGTTATGGCCTGGCCATCGCTCAGATCAAGGGTACTCAACTCAAAGAAGCGCGGGAAAGCTTGGCGCCGCTGTTGGCCAAGGCGCCCAATGACATTACCTACAACCTGGCCCAAATCGAACTGGACATCACCAGCAACCGCATGCCGGATGCGCAGCAACGTACCGACCGCATGCTCACCCAGTACCCCAGCAACTATCCGCTGAACCAGGTGCGGGTAGACCTGCTGCTTAAACAGAATCGTACCGCCGATGCAGAAAAGGCACTGGATGGGCTGCTCAAGTCGCGACCGGACGATCCGGACGTGTGGTATCAGGTCGCCGAGACTCGCGGCTTGTCCGGCAACATCATTGGCCTGCATCAGGCTCGCGCCGAATATTTCGCATTGGTGGGGGATTTCCAGCAAGCCATCCAGCAATTGGACTTTGCCAAGCGGCGCGCCGGCAATAACTTCCCGTTGTCCTCACGCATCGACGCCCGTCAGCGCGAACTGATCGAACAAGAGCGTTTGGTGAAAGGCATGATGAGCTAAACCCGGCGCCCACAAAAAAGCCCCGCTGCCGTTAACTGGCAGCGGGGCTTTTTTATAGGTCTAGCGGATTACTCGGCCAGTTTGAAGGTGATGAAGCTGGCACGGCCTTGACGCAGGACGCGCATCGACACCGAGCGATTCTTCGGCAACGCCTTGGCGATGTCGGCGAATTCCTTGGTGGTATCGATTGCCTGATTGTTCAAGTGGGTGATCACGTCACCCGGTTGAAGGCCGATCAAGGCGGCTGGGCCGTCCTGAACTTCCTTGATCACGACACCGCTTTGCAGGTCGAAGGTTTTCTTCTGCTCGGCGGTCAGTTCAACGACGGCGATACCCAAGCGGTTACTGCTGCGCTCGGCGCCTGGCTTGGCGTTGCCCAGGGCGTCCAGGGTCGCGCCTTCTTCCGGAATTGCCCCAACGGTCAGTTCGACGTTCTGGCGCTTGCCATCACGAATCACTTCCAGCTTGGCTTTGCCGCCGGCCTTGAGCGCGCCGACCAAGTGAGGCAAGTCCGCCGACATGATGATCGGCTGGCCGTTCATGCTCAGAATTACGTCACCGACTTTCAGGCCGCCCTTGGCCGCAGGGCCATTGTCCTGAATCTGCGCAACCAGGGCACCGGCCGGCTTGTCGAGACCGAAGGACTCAGCCAGGTCCTTGTTCACTTCCTGGATTACCACACCCAACCAGCCGCGGCTGACCTTGCCGCCGCTTTTGAGCTGATTGGAGACGTCCATGGCCACATCGATCGGGATCGCGAAGGACACGCCCATGAAGCCACCGGAGCGGGTGTATATCTGCGAGTTGATCCCCACCACTTCGCCGGCCAGGTTGAACAGCGGACCACCGGAGTTGCCCGGGTTGATCGGCACGTCGGTCTGGATGAACGGCACGTAGTTTTCGTTTGGCAGGCTGCGACCAATGGCGCTGACGATGCCTTGGGTAACGGTATGGTCAAAGCCGAACGGCGAACCGATCGCGACCACCCACTGACCGGCCTTCAGGTCCTGGGACTTGCCCAGTTTAAGCACCGGCAAGTCCTTGCCATCGATTTTGAGCAAAGCCACGTCGGAACGTGGATCGGTACCAATCAGCTTGGCCTTGAGTTCACTGCGGTCGGCCAGGCGCACGAGAATCTCGTCGGCATCGGCAATCACGTGGTTGTTGGTGAGGATGTAGCCGTCAGGCGAAATGATGAAGCCGGAGCCCAGGGACTGGGCTTCGCGCTGACCACCGCCGCCACGAGGAGAGCGAGGTTGCGGCATCCCGCGTTCGAAGAACTCGCGCAACATGGGCGGCAAGCCTTCCAGGTCGGGCATCTGCTGGTTCGAGACTTTGCGATCCGGCAGCTTCTGCGTGGTACTGATGTTCACCACGGCAGGCGAGGCCTGCTCCACCAGTTGGGTGAAGTCAGGCAGCTCGACCGCTTGCGCAGGTAAGGCCTGGCCCAGCACCAGCACTGTGGCGACTATGGATAAGTAAGACTTCAAACGTGGTATCGACATACAGCTCCCGTTACGACGAGCAGGGTTAAGCGACAGGGTTCAATAAACGCCGGATACTGCGAGCGGCATTTTTGTTCCGCGAACAAACAAGGCCAGAGCCATCAAACCCTGACCTATAAAAAACATGGGAAGTTTTTGCAAGTGAAAATGCTGATCCAGAGATTTCATACGCCCAGCACCCAACGAAATTCGGGCCCAGATTGATAGACCAGGATGAACATAAGATTAACAATCTCAGGGCTTGGCGGCGGCCTTTTCACCACGCACCGACAACGCGATGCGCTCAGCAGTGCCAATGGGAATTTCGCCCACCACCGTGACCATCATTTCGCCATCTACCGTATTCAAACGCCGGGATACTGCCACGGTCGGCCCAAGCTGAGCGCGGGTTTCATTCACATCGGCGCCGTTGGCTGACTCAAGAAACACCGAAAAACGCGCGAGCCCATCGTCATACATCAGGCTGTCGACGGTAGATTTCGTTTGGGCATCTTTGCGCGTAGCGCTGCTGATCTGTTGGAAACCAGGCGGTAGCCAGTCCAGATGCCACTTTTGCGTGGCAGACAGCTCAGGTGCTTTAGCGGCGGACATCGTTACCGGCGAACAGTCGCCGCTGGGCTGCAAGTCCTGGTCAGAAGGAATGGCCGAAGCATCCAGACGGGTGAACTGAAAACGCTCCAACAACTGCCCTTGGTCATTCAGCAGCAAGGATTTAAGCGGCAGCGCAGTTTCACGGTCCAGGTGTAATTCAAACCCATAACGGTAGGGATCACGGGGGCTGATCGACACAATCACCGCATGACGACCGGCCACGCGCGATTTGCCAATAACGGCCAGGTCATAGAATGAAGTGAGTTTTTTTGGATCAAGAATACGCGAGGGTGCCTCAGGTGACTGACCGAGACCAACCGCCAACGTGCCACTGACACATTGTGCCCGACCATCAACCCTGACCGCTTCCTGGGCGGAGCCGTCAAGTTGCAACAAGCGCTCACGAACATGACCATTCTGGACACGGTGCCAGATGTCATGGGTAGAAAAACTGCCGTTACGTTCGTAGACAAACGTACCTTCAAAGCTTTGCTGCTGCTCTGCACGCCCAAGTCGAATCAGCCAGTCTTGGGCTTCATCGGCATGGGCGGATAGTGCAAACCAACTACTGAGCAAAAGCGTAAGGAGCGGTATGGCGCGCATAGGGCTCCTTAGCGAATCAGCGGTTTTCCTGGCTTGCTGCACGAGCGTATGGCAGAGCGCTGTCAGTGCCTTTGGCAGCCGATTCCTGCGCATGTTGACGCAGGTAGCCTGGAAGGCGCTGATCCTGCCAGCCGGATTGCCCCTGAAGTACACCATTAGCCATAGGGCCGGTGGTATCAGTGCTTTCCTTGTAGCCAGCCAGCACGGCCGGACCTTTGACTTGCGGACCGGCCATGACCGGTTGCTGAGTCTGTTGGGCCAGCTCGTTGCCTGCGATCTCGTCCTGGTTGTACAGGCGAACACCTGCCAACACAGCAACGGTCACCGAAGCGGCCACTGCCAGACGACCCAGGCTGCGCCACGGACCACGCGAGGCTTTTGCCGGAACGGCTTCATCAGCCAGTGCAGCAGAAACGGCCGCAGCAATATCCAGACGAGGGATTAGGAGATCCTTGTGCATCACCGCCCGAGCGACTTGGTAACGAGACCAGGTATCACGGGTTTCGGCGTCATCAAATGCGTTGAGCACTCGACGAAGTTCCAGTTCATCCGCTTCGTTATCCATCACTGCGGACAGCGATTCCTGCAGGGCATCACGACTCATGGCGGTTCCTCTCTTGGCTGTCGCCGCTGTCTTTAGTTTTCCTGCAACAACGGTTGCAAGGCTTTGTCGATGGCTTCCCGGGCCCGGAAAATCCGCGACCTCACAGTCCCCACCGGACATTGCATGACGCTCGCAATGTCTTCGTAACTCAGACCATCGAATTCACGTAAAGTTAACGCCGTACGCAAATCTTCTGGCAGTTGCTGAATAGTGCGATGGACGGTGCCTTCGATCTCGTCGCGCAGCAATGCACGCTCCGGCGACTCGAGATCTTTGAGGCCGTGATCACCATCGTAGAATTCAGCATCTTCTGAACTGACATCACTGTCTGGTGGGCGGCGACCGCGTGACACCAGATAGTTTTTCGCCGTGTTGATGGCGATGCGGTATAGCCACGTGTAAAACGCACTGTCACCGCGGAAATTTCCAAGTGCACGGTAAGCCTTGATAAAGGCTTCCTGCGCAACGTCCTGCGCTTCATGGGTGTCGTGCACAAACCGCACGATCAACCCGAGAATTTTGTGCTGGTATTTCAGCACTAGCAGATCAAATGCTCGCTTATCACCGCGCTGTACGCGCTCGACCAGCTGCTGATCCTCTTCCTGGGTTAGCATGAACACTCCTCGTTGTACTTGAAGGAGGCTTGCATAACTAAACGATCAGGCTTGCAAACATAGACTCGGGCTTTTCGCAAAAGTTCTCCCCCTTCAAGCAAGTTTCCGGCATGCACTGATTTGGCACACACGAAAAACGCAGCACGGTCGGTGCCGGCTGCGCGAATAATCTTGTCGCCGGTTTCGTGACGCGTCCAATGCTCCCGACGGGCCAATAAACTCAACGTTTTCCCAGCTTTCGGGCAACCTGCTATTGAGTCGGGGCTTATGCAAAAAGTTCCCGTCCCGCCAACCGGCCGTTTCCCAAAGCTGCGCAGCATAATCTCACAATGCCACGAAGGCGTGGCTATTGTGCCGCTCCACCCCTCTATATACTAGTGGCCCGTGTGACCCTTTGATTCGCCGATCCAGGCGTCCTGTTTGCGCCCCCCTTTGGATCGCTTTTTGCGGAATCCGTCAAATGAGCCAACAGTTTCAACACGATGTCCTCGTAATCGGCAGCGGCGCCGCCGGCTTGAGCTTGGCCCTGACCCTGCCCAGCCATTTGCGTATAGCGGTTTTGAGCAAAGGCGACCTGGCCAACGGCTCGACCTTCTGGGCTCAGGGCGGCGTTGCTGCGGTGCTGGACGACACAGACACCGTGCAATCCCACGTCGAAGACACCCTTAACGCCGGCGGTGGCCTGTGCAACGAAGACGCCGTGCGCTTCACCGTCGAGCACAGTCGGGAAGCCATCCAATGGTTGATCGACCAAGGTGTACCCTTCACCCGCGATGAACATGCCGGCAGCGACGACGGTGGCTTTGAGTTCCACCTGACCCGCGAAGGCGGCCACAGCCATCGCCGAATCATTCACGCTGCCGATGCCACCGGGGCCGCGATTTTCAAGACCCTGCTCGACCAGGCCCGCCAACGTCCAAATATCCAATTGCTGGAGCAGCGCGTCGCCGTCGACCTGATCACCGAAAAACGCCTGGGCCTGCCGGGCGAACGCTGCCTGGGCGCCTACGTACTCAACCGCACCAGCGGTGAAGTCGATACCTATGGCGCACGCTTCACCATTCTTGCCTCGGGCGGCGCCGCCAAGGTCTACCTCTATACCAGCAACCCCGACGGTGCCTGCGGCGACGGCATTGCGATGGCCTGGCGCTCGGGCTGCCGGGTCGCCAACCTGGAGTTCAACCAATTCCACCCCACGTGCCTGTATCACCCGCAGGCCAAGAGCTTCCTGATCACCGAAGCCCTGCGCGGCGAAGGCGCACATTTGAAGCTGCCCAATGGCGAACGCTTCATGCAGCGCTTCGACCCACGCGCCGAACTGGCACCACGCGATATCGTCGCCCGCGCCATCGACCACGAAATGAAGCGCCTGGGTATCGACTGCGTGTACCTGGACATCAGCCACAAGCCCGAAGCCTTCATCAAGACCCACTTCCCGACCGTCTACGAACGCTGCCTGACCTTCAATATCGACATCACCAAGGGCCCGATCCCCGTGGTACCGGCCGCGCACTACACCTGCGGTGGCGTGATGGTCGATCAGCATGGCCGCACCGACGTGCCGGGCCTGTATGCCATCGGCGAAACCAGCTTCACCGGCCTGCACGGCGCTAACCGCATGGCCAGCAATTCATTGCTTGAATGCTTCGTGTATGCGCGCTCGGCGGCAGCGGACATTCTTGAACAACTGGCGCGCATCCCGGTACCGGCCGCCCTGCCCCGCTGGGACGCGAGCCAGGTCACCGATTCGGACGAGGATGTGATCATCGCCCACAACTGGGACGAGCTGCGGCGCTTCATGTGGGACTATGTGGGCATCGTGCGCACCAACAAACGCCTGCAACGGGCGCAACATCGGGTGCGCTTGCTGCTGGATGAGATCGACGAGTTCTACAGCAATTATAAGGTCAGCCGCGACTTGATCGAGTTGCGCAACCTGGCCCAAGTGGCCGAGCTGATGATCCGGTCGGCCATGGAGCGCAAGGAAAGCCGCGGCCTGCATTACACCCTCGACTACCCACAGATGCTGCCCGAAGCCCGGGACACTATCCTGGTGCCAACCACCTACGGCGGCTGAACTTCAGGCGTACCCGCAGGCGCCGGTGCACATCGGCGGCCTGCGCATCCTTTGCCACGCAGATGGACCGCACTCGCCGTTCACCCTGCACTCGGTAACGCAACACCACGATCAGCGGCAACGCCAGGCTGTCGGGCCGCAGCTGCACTGGGTGCCACCCGCGTGCGGCGCTCCATAATTGCCAACCATCGTCGTCACGGCGCAGGCCACGAATCGACGAACGGTGAGTGAGTAGGATTTGCCGCGGCAATACCCAGGCACAATGAGCCAGGCATAGCAGGATGCCAAGGCTTGAATAAGGCAGGTCGAGAGCCAGCAGGCTGCCCAGTGCGACCAGCTGGGCAAGCACATAGGCCGCCAGCAACAGCCGCGAGGCCTGCCAGCGGCATTCGAAACGATTACTTGGGCTGGACACGATCCAGGATCATCCGAACCATGCGCTGCAGCTCCGGGTCTTCGGATTCGGCGCGCTCCATGAACCAGCCAAACATGTCCTGGTCTTCGCACTCGAGCAACCTGACGTAGAGGTCGCGGTCCACCTGATTGAGCGTCGCGTACACCTCTTTGGTGAAAGGCACCAGCAACACATCCAGCTCCAGCATGCCGCGACGGCTGTGCCAGTAGAGGCGATTGATTTCTACATCTTCGACCATGGAGCCCTCCTAAAATAGAGCGCAAGTATACAGCCCCGACGACACTGGAACAGTCGGCTTTGGTCGCCCTATATGGAAACTATGCATTTGCCGGACGCCCCTCTATGATGCACCCATGACTTTTTGACCTGCGATGACCCATGGCTGACTCCGCTTTTTTCTGCTCCCTGTCCCACGAAGGCGTTCTCGCCGTCCGCGGCTCTGATGCTGCCAAGTTCCTGCAGGGCCAACTGACCTGCAACCTCAATTACCTGAGTGATACCCAGGCCAGCCTGGGCGCGCGCTGCACGCAAAAAGGCCGGATGCAGTCGAGCTTCCGCATCCTGCTGCAGGGTGATGGCGTGCTCCTGGCCATGGCCACCGAGTTGCTTGACCCGCAGTTGGCGGATTTGAAAAAGTACGCGGTGTTCTCCAAATCCAAGCTCACCGACGAAAGCGCTGCCTGGGCGCGCTTCGGCCTGGCGAACGCAGACGCGGCCCTGAGCGCCCTGGGCCTCGCGCTGCCGGTCGAGACCGATAGCGTGGCGCGCAACGAGGCATCGATTGCCGTCCGCGTTTCCCCGGGCCGGGCCGAACTCTGGGTACCTGCCGAACACGCCGACGCCGTGCGCAGCCAATTGGCCGCGCAGTTGCAACAGGCTGACTTGAATGCCTGGTTGCTTGGCCAGATCCGTGCCGGTATCGGCCAGGTGATGCCCCAGACGCGCGAGCTGTTCATTCCGCAGATGCTCAACCTGCAGGCTGTGGGCGGCGTCAGCTTCAAGAAAGGCTGCTACACCGGCCAGGAAATCGTCGCGCGCATGCAGTACCTGGGCAAACTCAAGCGGCGCCTGTATCGCCTGAGCCTGGAGGCCAACGAGCTTCCCGAGCCAGGCACTCCGTTATTTTCCCCGAGCCATAACAGCGCGATCGGCGAAGTGGTCATCGCAGCAAAAGCCGACCAGTCGATTGAACTTCTCGCCGTGCTGCAAGCCGAAGCTGCCGACAGTGGCGACGTGCGCTTGGGCGCCCTCGAGGGCCCGGGCTTGAATCTGCTTGACCTACCCTACCAACTGGACCGTGACCGCGAGATCCAGCGTTAATCGCCGTACTTTTTGCAGCACCCTAGAGAGCATGAATGAACAAGCTGGCGGAAAAAGTCCAACAAGCGTTGGTAACGGCCATCGACAACGATGACCTGGTTCTGCCGACATTGCCGGAGGTGGCCCTGAAAATTCGCCAGGCCGCCGAAGACCCGGACATCAGCATCAGCCACCTGAGCAAAGTGATCAGTCGTGACACGGCCCTGTCGGCGCGCCTGATCAAAGTGGTCAACAGCCCGCTGCTACGGGCCAGCCAGGAAGTCACCGACCTGCACACCGCCATCACCCGGCTCGGTACCAACTACAGCAGCAACCTGGCTATCGGCCTGGTGATGGAGCAGATCTTCCACGCCCGCTCAGAGGTGGTCGAACAGAAAATGCGCGACGTGTGGCGCCGCAGCCTGGAAGTGGCGGGCGTGAGCTACGCCTTGTGCCGTCGCCACAGCCAGCTCAAGCCAGACCAGGCGGCCCTGGGTGGCTTGGTGCATCAGATAGGCGTGCTGCCGATCCTCACGTATGCCGAGGATCACTATGAGCTGCTGGCCGACCCCGTCAGCCTCAACCACGTCATCGACAGCATCCACCCGGTGCTGGGGGACAAGCTGCTGCGGGTCTGGGACTTCCCTGAGATGCTGGTGAACGTGCCGGGCCAATACCTGGACCTGACACGCGACTCTGCAAGCCTGGACTACGTCGACCTGGTGCAGGTCGCCGCGCTGTACTGCCACCGCGGCACCGACCACCCCCTGGGAACCGTGCCGATTACCGCCTTGCCGGCCCTCATGAAGCTGCGCATAGACCTGCACAGCGACGCCCTGCGCAGCGAACTGGACGAAGCGCGGTCGATGTTTTACTGATCAACCCGCGATAAAACTCACGCGCACCTTAAGCCCCGCCAGCTCGCCATCATGCAAGCTGATCTGCGCCAGGTGCGCACGGCAAATCTCCCCGACAATCGCCAGCCCCAAGCCCGACCCCATGCCCTGCTGGCTGCGTCGATAAAAGCGTTCGAACACCCGGTCCCGCTCATCCAGTGGGATGCCAGGGCCGTCATCCTCGACTTCCAGCACCGCCGGGGCCGTCACTCGCAAAATCACATTGCCGCCAGGCGGGGTATGGGCCAAGGCGTTATCCACCAGGTTGCTGAGCAGCTCATTCAACAGCGTTGGTTCGCCGCGCAGCCATACCGGCTCGTCGGCCTCCAGTGCCAGGGCCACGCCCCGCGCGTGGGCCAGCGGCGCCATGGCCATACCGAGCTCACGGGCCAATTGGCTTAAATCGAGCAGTTGCGCACCGCCTTCGGCAATGGCGCGGGCACCGTTTTCGATGCGGGCCAGGGACAACAATTGATTCGCCAGGTGCGTCAGGCGGTCGGTGCCCTGGGCGGCCGTTTCCAGGGTGCTGCGCCAGGTGGCCGGTTCTTCGGCACGCAGGCCCAGTTCCAGCCGGGCCTTGAGCGCCGCCAGGGGCGTGCGCAGCTCGTGGGCAGCGTCGGCAATAAACTGCGCCTGGCGCTCGAACTGCCCGCGCAAACGTTCGGTGAAATGGTTGAGCGAGCGCACCAGTGGGCCGAACTCATCCTGAACTTCCACTAATGGCAGAGGCCGCAGGTCATCAGGCTGGCGCTCTTCCACCGCCGTACGCAGGCGTTCCAGCGGGCGCAGTGCGGCGCTCACCGCGAACCACACCAGCAATAACGCACCGATGGCGAGCATGCCCAGACGCAGCAGTGTATCGGCCATCAGGCTGCGGGCCATGGCCACCCGGGCTTCGTCGGTCTCCGCAACACGAATTTCGGCCATGCCGTTCATGTTCGGTTCCGAGACGGCCTTGAGCAGGCTCACCACGCGCACATGCTGGCCCAGGTACATGGCGTTATAGAACCGCGCCAAGGCTGGATAATCGTCGGTGCGGGGCGTGCCAGGCGGCGGGCCAGGCAGGTTTTCGTAACCGGAAATCAGCTTCTGATCAATATCATTGACCTGGTAATAAATGCGCCCGGCACTGTCGTAGGCAAAGGTGTCCAGGGCCACATAGGGCACATTGGCGCTGAGGGTGCCGTCCACCTGGGTCAAGCCGGCGGCAATGGTGCGTGCCGAGGCCAGCAGCGTGCGGTCATAAGCGGTGTCGGCGGCTTCGCGACCGTTCCAATAAGCGCTCATGCCGCTGGCGAGCATCAACAACACCAGCAATAACGCAAGGTTGCACAGCAAGCGCCAGCGCAGGCTGCTGGGCTTATGCATCACGGGCTTCCAGCAAATAGCCAAGGCCCCGGAAGGTGACGATGGCGATGGGTTGGCCATCGAGCTTCTTGCGCAGACGATGCACGTAGATTTCGATGGCGTCGGGGCTGGCCTCCTCGTCCAGGCCGAATACCTGGGACGCCAATTGTTCCTTGCTCATCACACGCCCCGGCCGGGCGATCAACGCTTCGAGCACCGCTTGTTCTCGGGAGGTCAAGGTCATCAGCTCGCCTGCGACCGTGAAGCGCCGGGTGTCGAGGTCGTACACCAGCACACCGCAGGTTTGCTGACGCTCGCCGCCCAGCACGCTGCGCCGCAACAGTGCCTTGACCCGTGCTTCGAGTTCCGTGAGTTCAAACGGTTTGGCCAGGTAGTCATCGGCGCCCAGGTTTAGGCCGTGCACGCGGTCTTTTACATCACTGCGAGCAGTCAGCATCAGCACCGGCAGGTTTTTTCCACGTGCCCGCAAACGTGCGAGCACCTCGAAACCATCCAGGCGCGGCAACCCTACGTCCAAGATCACCGCGGCGTATTCCTCGCTGCTCAAGGCCAGGTCCGCCGCCACGCCGTCATGCAACACATCAACGGTCAAACCCATGCTCTTGAGCGCTTGGGCCACGCTTTCGGCGAGCTGCAAATGGTCTTCAACCAGGAGGACACGCATGGATTTCTACCTCGTTCAGGGGTGGTCGACGCCACGCTTTGCCCGGCAGTTTACAGCCGCAACCTGGCCTGTGAAGCCCGAAAACATTGAAAGGCGATTGAAAGGTTAGTGAAAGCTTCGCCCTTTAGCATCCAACCATGGTGGTCTATGCCCGCCGAGTTGCCTGACCCGTAGCGCCCGAAAAACGCCTCGAAGCGTTTTCGCCAGAATAAGAACAATAACGGAGTACACCACGATGCTGTCGACCCAGCCACAGGCTTGCCCGCCTGTTCGTTCTTCCCGCCTGACCCACACCGCCCTCGCCAGTGCCGCTGCCCTTGCCGGCTTTTCGCCGCTCAGCCAGGCTGCCTTCTTCGAAGACAGTAGCGCGACCCTGGAAACCCGCAACATGTACTTCAACCGCGACTTTCGCGACGGTACGAGTGCCCAGCAATCCAAGCGCGACGAATGGGCCCAGGGCTTCATGCTCAACGTGCAATCGGGCTACACCGACGGCACCGTCGGCTTTGGCGTGGATGCGCTGGGCATGCTCGGCGTCAAGCTCGACTCCAGCCCCGACCGCACCGGCACCGGCCTGCTGCCGACCCACGATGACGGCCGCGCCGCCAACGAGTACTCCAAGCTGGGCCTGACCGGCAAAGTGAAAATCTCCGCCACCGAGCTGAAGATCGGCTCGCTGATCCCCGAACTGCCGATCCTCAAGCCCAACGACGGGCGCATCCTGCCGCAGACCTTCAACGGTGGCTTGATCACCTCCAAGGAATTCAAGAACCTGGTATTCACTGGTGGTCGCCTGGACAAAGCCAAGGACCGCGACGACACCAACTACGAAGACATCGCGCTCAATAACAAGAACAGCCGCTTCCTCAGCGGTGCCACCGGCAAGCACTTCAACTTCGGCGGCGTCGACTACAAGTTCGCCGACAAGATCACCGGCAGCTACCACTTCGCCCAACTCGACGACGTGTATCGCCAACACTTCCTCGGCATGGTCGCCTCACGCCCGATGGGCCCTGGCACTTTCGCCGCCGACCTGCGACTGGCAATCAGCGATGACACCGGCTCGGCCCGCGGCGGCAATATCGACAACACGTCCCTCAACGGCTTGTTCAGCTATGCCCTCAATGGCCATAAGCTCAGCGCCGGCTACCAGCACATGTCCGGCGACAGCGCCTTCCCGTATGTGGATGGCAGCGACCCGTACCTGGTCAACTTCGTGCAGATCAACGATTTTGCCGGCGCCGAAGAACGCTCCTGGCAGGCACGCTACGACTACGACTTTGCCAAGCTGGGCATTCCTGGCTTGAGTTTCATGAGCCGTTACCTCTCGGGTGACAACATCAAGCTCAAGAACGGCGAGACCGGCAAGGAGTGGGAACGCAACAGCGAGATCAAATACGTGGTGCAAAGCGGCACGTTCAAAGATGTGGCCGTGCGCCTGCGTAACGCCACCTATCGTTCCAACTATTCGGCCCGTGACGCAGATGAAATGCGCTTGCTGGTCAGCTACAGCGTCGCACTTTGGTAGTAACCCCCTCATAACAAAAACGATGGAGATCACCATGACCCTTTCACTGCGTAAATTTGCCCTCGCCGCTGGCTGCATGCTGTTCGCCGGCCAACTGCTGGCCGCCGACGAACCCAAGCGTCCGGAATGCATCGCCCCGGCCTCCCCAGGCGGCGGTTTTGACCTGACTTGCAAACTGGCGCAAAGCGCGCTGGTGAACCAAAAGCTGCTGACCAAGCCGATGCGTGTGACCTACATGCCAGGCGGCGTGGGCGCGGTAGCCTACAACGCGGTCGTCGCCCAGCGCCCTGCGGATGCGGGCACGTTGGTCGCCTGGTCGAGCGGTTCGCTGCTGAACCTGGCCCAGGGCAAGTTCGGCCGTTTTGATGAAAGCGCCGTGCGCTGGTTGGCGGCAGTGGGCACCAGCTATGGCGCCATCGCGGTGAAAAGCGACTCGCCCTACAAGACCCTCGACGACCTGGTCAAAGCCCTGAAGAAAGACCCAGGCAGCGTGGTGATCGGCTCCGGCGGCACCGTCGGCAGCCAGGACTGGATGCAAACCGCACTGATCGCCAAGGCCGCCGGGATCAACCCGCGCGAACTGCGTTACGTCGCCCTTGAGGGTGGCGGTGAAATCGCTACGGCTCTGCTGGGGGGGCATATCCAGGTGGGCAGTACCGACATCTCCGACTCCATGCCGCATATCCAGAGCGGCGATATGCGCCTGCTGGCGGTGTTCTCCGAGCAACGCCTGGATGAGCCGGAAATGAAGGATATCCCGACCGCCAAAGAGCAAGGCTACGACATCGTCTGGCCGGTGGTGCGTGGCTTCTACCTGGGGCCAAAGGTCAGCGATGCCGACTACGCCTGGTGGAAAGACGCCTTCGACAAACTGCTGGCTTCCGAGGAGTTCGCCAAGCTGCGTGACCAGCGCGAGCTGTTCCCGTTCGCCATGACGGGCCAGGAGCTGGACACCTACGTGAAGAAACAGGTGGCTGACTACAAAGTGCTGGCCAAAGAGTTCGGCCTGATCCAGTAATCGCCCCTCTTTTGTGTAATGCCCCTGTAGGAGCGAGCGTACTCGCGAAGAACCCAAGGACATCCACGTGCGTCCAGAGAGCACGCGTTATCGTTGACGTTTTTCGCGAGCAAGCTCGCTCCTACAAGAGGGGCCTTGGAGTTTTCTATGCTCTTACAACGCATTTTCGCTGCCGTGCTATTGCTGGCCTGTATCGGCCTCGCGCTGATGGCCTGGCCGTATCAGGCGGCTTTTTCCTACGAACCCGTAGGGCCAAGAGCCTTCCCCCTGCTGTTGCTCGGGCTGATGGGCCTGGCGCTCATCTACATGATGATTCGCCCGCAGGCGACCAAACACACTGACGATGAACCCGCGCTGGATCAACCCACGTTGATCAAGATCGGCATCTGTGTGGCCCTGCTGCTGGTGTTTGCCGGCACATTCGAATCCTTGGGTTTCATTCTCAGCAGCATGCTGATCGGTATTCCGATGGCACGGCTGTACGGCGGCCGCTGGTTGCCCAGCGTGGTGATCATCACCTTGATGAGCGTCGGTCTTTATCTGCTGTTCGATAAAACCATGGACGTACCGTTGCCCCTCGGCCTGCTCGACGTTCTGGAGAACTGATATGGATACTTTTGGCTATTTGGGCCAGGGTTTCGGCGTTGCGCTGAGCCCCTATAACCTGGTGACCGCGTTGTGCGGCACCCTGATTGGCACCGTGGTCGGCCTGTTGCCGGGCCTGGGCCCGATCAACGGCGTGGCACTGCTGATCCCCATCGCCTTCGCCCTGGGCTTGCCGCCAGAGTCGGCGCTGATCCTGCTGGCAGCCGTGTACCTGGGCTGCGAATACGGCGGCCGCATCAGTTCGATTCTGTTGAACATCCCGGGCGAAGCCTCCACCGTCATGACCACCCTCGACGGCTACCCGATGGCCCGCAAAGGCCTGGCTGGCGTGGCACTGTCATTGTCGGCCTGGAGTTCGTTCATCGGCGCGTTTATCGCCACCTGCGGCATGGTGCTGTTCGCCCCGCTGCTGGCCAAGTGGGCGATTGCGTTCGGCCCGGCGGAATATTTCGTCCTGATGGTGTTTGCGATTGTCTGCCTGGGCGGCATGGCCGGTGACAAACCGCTGAAGACGTTTGTTGCCGCGCTGATCGGCTTGTTCCTCTCTTGCGTGGGCATCGACGCCAACAGCGGTGTGTACCGCTTTACCGGCGATAATATTCACCTGACCGACGGTATCCAGTTCGTGGTCCTGGTGCTCGGCCTGTTCTCCATCAGCGAGATCCTGCTGCTGCTGGAAAAAACCCACCGTGGCCAGGAAGCAGTGAAAGCCACCGGGCGCATGATGTTCAACGCCAAGGAAGCCTTGTCGGTGCTCACTGTGAATCTTCGTTGCGGCGTGTCGGGCTTTATCATCGGCGTGTTGCCGGGCGCTGGTGCAACCATGGCCTCGGCCGTTGCCTACATGACCGAGAAACGCATCGCAGGCGCCAGCGGCAAATTCGGTCAGGGCGACATGCGCGGCCTGGCCGCCCCAGAAACCGCGATCGGCGCATCGGTCTGCGGCGCCATGGTACCCATGCTGACCCTCGGCGTTCCTGGCTCGGGCACCACGGCGGTGATGATCGGCGCCCTATCGCTGTACAACATCACCCCCGGCCCACTGCTGTTCCAACAGCAACCGGACATTGTCTGGGGCCTGATCGCCTCGTTGTTCATTGCCAACATCATGCTGGTCGTGCTCAACATCCCGATGATCCGCATCTTCACCCGTATCCTCGCCGTGCCGAACTGGGCGCTGGTGCCGGTGATCGCCATCATTACCGCGATTGGCGTGTACGCCGTGCATGCCACCACCTTCGATCTGTTCCTGATGATCGCCATCGGCATCTTCGGCTACATCCTGCGCAAGCTGGACTTCCCGCTGTCACCGCTGCTGCTGGGCTTTATCCTCGGCGGCCTGATGGAGCAGAACCTGCGCCGTGCGCTGTCGATCTCCAACGGTGCGCTGGAAATCCTGTGGTCGAGCCCGATCACCTTTGGCGTCTGGGTGCTGACCGCAATCATGCTGCTTGTACCGCTGCTGCGTATCTGGCGTAAACGCGTGCAACAGCGTCGTGCCCTGGCCGATGTCTGAGGTCACCTTTAAACATTGGTGGGGAACACCGCTGGTCGGCCTGGCCGGCGGTTACCTGGCCAGCCTGGTCGGCTGGCCTTTGCCGTACATGGTCGGCTCGTTGCTGGCGATCATCCTGGTGCGCTGCCTGACGCCCTGGCAATTGGCAGAGATTCCCGGCGGGCGCAAATGCGGCCAATGGGTGGTGGGCATCGGCATCGGCCTGCACTTCACCCCGGTGGTGATCGAGCAGGTGATGAGCCACTTCGGCCTGATTTTCTTCGGTGCACTGGTCACCAGCTTGTCGAGCGTGGTGGGCGTGTGGTTGATGCGCCGCAGCGGTGAAGACCGCGCCACGGCGTTTTTCTCCAGCATGCCGGGCGGTTCCGGGGAGATGGTCAACCTCGGCGCCCGCAATGGCGCGGTGCTCAGCCGGGTTGCGGCCGGGCAAAGCCTGCGTGTGCTGGTGGTGGTGCTGTGCGTGCCAGCGATCTTCAAATATTTGCTCGGAGGCGGCGCGCCGCAGTTCCATCCGGCGCCCGTGGACTGGGCGTGGCTGGCCGTGCTGTTTCCGGTGGGTGCGCTGGTTGCCTGGGGCTGGCAACGCTTGCGCCAACCCAACCCTTGGCTGTTCGGGCCATTGCTGGTGAGCGCGATCGCCAGTGTGACCTGGGATTTACACATCGGCCTGCCAGACGGCGGCAGTCAGATCGGCCAATGGTTGATCGGCAGCGGTTTGGGCTGCCACTTCAATCGGCAGTTCTTCCGTCGCGCGCCATCGTTCATGGGCCGCACCTTGATTGGCACGGCATTGACCATGCTGCTGGCGACGTTAGCGGCGGTGGGCTTGAGCGCCCTCACTCACCTCGACCTGCGATCACTGACGCTGGGCATGATGCCAGGCGGTATCGCTGAAATGAGTCTGACAGCTGAAACCCTGCAGCTGTCGGTGCCCTTGGTGACGGCGATGCAGGTGATGCGCTTGTTGTTCGTGCTGTTTTTGGCCGAGCCTTTGTTTGGGCACTGGAACCGTCAGCCAGCCCCCCGCTAAAACCTCCCACATGTTGAATGTGCCAGGCCTCACACCGGTGGCAAACGCCACTCGATGGGGGCCTCGCCATTCTGCTCGAGAAACTTGTTGGCCCGGCTGAAATGCCCGCAGCCCAGAAACCCGCGATACGCCGACAACGGCGACGGATGCACCGAGGTCAGCACCAGATGCTTGGTGGCGTCGATGAGCTTCTGCTTGCTCTGAGCATGGGCGCCCCACAGCAGGAACACCAGGTGAGGCTGATGCTCGCTGACTACCTCGATAATCCGATCGGTGAAGAACTGCCAGCCCTTGCCGGCATGGGCGTTGGCGTTGGCGCGCTCCACGGTCATGGTGGTGTTGAGCATCAGCACGCCCTGGTCGGCCCAGCTTTGCAGGTAGCCGTGGTTGGGGATGTCGATGTTCAGGTCGCGCTTGAGCTCTTTATAGATATTGACCAGCGACGGCGGTGCCGGCACGCCCGGTTGTACCGAGAAGCACAAGCCGTGGGCCTGGCCAGGGCCGTGGTACGGGTCTTGTCCGAGAATCACGACCTTGACCTTGTCCAGCGGCGTTGAGTTGAGCGCGTTGAAAATCAATGGGCCGGGGGGGTAGATCTCTTTGCCAGCGGCATGTTCCTGGCGCAGAAACTCGCGCAATTGCGCCATGTAGGGCTTCTCGAACTCCTCCCGCAGGGCGTGTTTCCAGCTGGGTTCGAGTTTGATACGGTCGCCATCGGTCATAGTTGAATTGTCTTGTAAAAAAGAATGAGGCGAACCCTAGGAAAGCCGACCCCGCTTGTCAATTGATCTGACACAGCACCGGCACTTTCCCACGAAGGGATCATACTCATCCTTCACCTTCTCGATTGAGGCCACGATGAACCTGCATTTCGAAGAACTGACCGGCAGTGGCGGCGCTCGCATCGGTATCGCCAGCCTGGACGCGCCAAAGTCCCTTAACGCCCTCTCCCTGCCGATGATTCTGGCCCTGGATGAGCGCATGGAGGCCTGGGCCAAAGACCCGCAGATCGTCTGCGTGCTGCTGCGCGGCAACGGCCCCAAAGCTTTTTGCGCCGGTGGCGAAGTGCGCAGCCTGGCTCAGGCTTGCCGTGAACAGCCGGGCGAAGTTCCGACCCTGGCCGCGCAGTTTTTTGCCGCCGAATATCGTCTTGACTACCGCCTGCACACCTACCCGAAGCCGTTGATCTGCTGGGGCCACGGTTATGTATTGGGCGGCGGCATGGGCCTGTTGCAAAGCGCCGCCGTGCGTATCGTTACGCCAAGCAGTCGTTTGGCCATGCCCGAGATCAGCATTGGCTTGTACCCGGATGTGGGGGCCAGTTGGTTCTTGTCCCGCTTGCCGGGCAAGCTCGGCCTGTTCCTGGGCCTCACCGGCGCCCATATCAACGGTCGCGACGCGCTGGACTTGGGCCTGGCCGACCGTTTCCTGCGTGATGACCAGCAAGACGATCTGCTCGATGGCCTGCTGCAGCTGAACTGGCAGGAACAGAGCGCGATGCAACTCAACAGCTTGCTCAAGGCCCTGGCGCAGGAGGCAAACAGTGATCAACCCGAAGCGCAATGGCTACCGCGCCGCGCACAGATCGACGAATGGCTTGATGTAGGAGATGTGCGGTGTGCCTGGCGCGCCTTGAGCCTGCTGCGCGACCACAGCGACCCGCTATTGAGCCGGGCCGGCAAAACCCTCAGTGAGGGCTGCCCACTGACGGCGCATCTGGTGTGGGAACAGCTCCAGCGTGCCCGTCACCTCTCATTGGCCCAGGTGTTCGAGATGGAATACACCCTGAGCCTCAACTGCTGCCGTCATCCGGAATTCGCCGAAGGGGTTCGGGCGCGCCTGATCGACAAAGACCAGGCGCCTCGTTGGCACTGGCCGGATATCAACACACTCCCCGAAGCGGTGGTGCAGGCGCACTTTGACAAGGCCTGGGAAGGTAGGAATCCTCTGGCAGATTTATCTGACTACTGACAGGTCTGTACGCTTGTCGTTGACCTTGAAAGCGCAGTTGTCCGGCTGGCTGTCCACGCACGTATACACCGGCAACTCGAACGCATCGGGCTGCAGCCTCCAATACAAGGTGCTGGTCAACGACATGTTGATAACCTCATTGCCGCTGCTTGGCCTCAACGCTACCACCCCGTTCCAACTGGTGCGGTAGATGCACTTGTCCATGTAGCCGTTTCCTCTCTCCTCGCCCTCGCCCGGCATGAAGACTGCACCAATGAATCCGTCAATAACACCACGAGACGCAACCTTCGGGCTTTGCCAGCCCAGGCCATTGTCCTTGACGCGATAATGGCCGTCTGCATACGCGACCTGCGACGGATAAGGACAGCCTTGCTCCGCTCTTGCCGATGCAATGAAGCAGCTCATCAGCAGGAGCACGCAAATCAATTGTTTGAACATAGGGTTTCCATCTGCTCAGTCTCACCACGCAAAAGCACAAGGCTCCTCGTTAGTGAAGTACAGCTAGCGCCTCAAAGATAGCTGTTAAATCTGACAGTACGGACGTACGGTACCCATAAAAAACGGCGCATGATGCGCCGCTTGTTTTTCAAGATATTTAACGGTGACCGCCGCGACCACTTCCGTGGTCGGAACCGCGTCCACGCCCGCCATTGCCCCAGCGGTCGCCCCACCCCTGGTTTGGGTAGGGCCGGTACCCGGCGCGAGGGTAATAGCGCGGGGCCGGTTGGTAGTAGCGCGGCGCCGAATAGTAGCGAGGCTGTGGCGCATAGTAGCGAGGCGCTGGCGCGTAATAGCTGCGCCCAGAAGGGTAATAACGCGGGCCGCCGTAGTAATAGGCTGGCGCCGGCACGGTGTAGACCTCGGAGCGATAGTAGGTAGCGCCTCCATCGTAATAGGGCACGCAGGCTGAAAGGGTCAGGCCGAGCAAAGCGATGAGCAGCAGTCGTCGATACATGGCGGCCTCCTGGACCGCGGAAGAGCTCCTCCAGCGACGCTGGCGAGCGGCATTCAGCTTTCACTGAATGACGAAACATCTGACATCAAAAACCGAATCTGGTGCGTTCGCGACACAACTGGAAACACCTGTTTCAGACGAAGTGAAAGCCCGCCAAAACGCCATGATGATGGAATGCCGCGCAGCCGCGCTGTATCGTGCAACAACTAACGTGCCCTACCCGATTCCCTTCTGAACCGACCCATGATCACACCGACCCTTTGCCCCGCCTGTGGTGCCCGCAACGACTGCTCCCTGGCCGATCCGCGCACTGCCGATCAAGCCTGCTGGTGCTACGGCGTCATCATCGACCCGGCGGTGCTTGAAGCCCTGCCGGATGAGTTGCGTGATAAAGCCTGCCTGTGCCCACGCTGCGCCCAGGTGGACGAACAGTTGCGTAACCGCAATGCGCGTTGATCGTTTCCTCAGCAACCTGCCACAGTTCAATCGCAAGCAAGTGCGCCTGTTGCTGGTGGAACGCCGGGTGACCGTTGAAGGGGTTGCGGTCAGCGATCCTCACCATGACGTACGTGAATTCAGCCAGGTCTGCGTTGACGGTGAAATCCTGCAAGCGGGCAAGCCGGCGCGCTATTTCATGCTGCACAAACCTCGGGGTTGCGTCAGCGCCACGTCGGACCCGCAACACTCCACGGTCCTTGACCTGCTGGACGAACCGGACAAAGCCGAACTGCATATCGCCGGGCGCCTGGATTTCAACACCACCGGCCTTATCCTGATCACCAACGACGGCCAATGGTCGCGGCGCCTCACGCAACCGCAGACCAAGTTGCCCAAGGTGTACCACGTGCAAACCGAACAGGACATCGGCCCGCAGTACGCGGTGACGTTCGCGGCGGGCGTGTATTTCGCTTTCGAAGATCTCACCACCCAACCTGCCGAACTTGAACTGCTGGGTCCCAGGACAGCGCGGTTGAGCATCATCGAAGGCCGATATCACCAGGTCAAACGCATGTTCGGTCATTTTGATAACAAGGTGATCGGCCTGCACCGCGAGCGAATGGGGCCCTTAGTGCTCGATGCGTCGCTTGCGCCGGGTCAGTATCGGCCACTGACTGACGAAGAAATCCTAAAAGTCTGACGACCGTTCAGCCGATGATGGCAAAAAACCAGCCCGTCGCCTTGCGACATGCGTACCGTACTGCTTGAATCAGGGCTTCAGCCAGATAATGACTGATGAGTCGCCTATAACCTCCAAGAAACACCTTGCCTCGCCCGCGCTTGATCCTCGGGCCTTCCCGGCAAACCGCCCGCCATAACAACACCCGCCGGCCAGCCGTCATCGGACCGACATGGGCCCTCATTTTCCAGGCGTATGCCTACCTGTCATAAAGCTCGTGCAGAGTGATCTGCGCGCACTACCCGCTTGCCAGGAGTCTTACGACATGAGGCCAGAAATCGCTGTGCTGGATATACAGGGTCAGTATCGGGTGTACACGGAGTTCTATCGCGCGGACGCGGCGGCAAAGACCATCGTCCTGGTCAACGGCTCAATGGCGACCACAGCGTCCTTCGCTCAAACCGTGAAAAGCCTGTACCCGCAATTCAATGTGGTGTTGTACGACCAGCCCTACGCTGGCCGTTCCAAAATCCATAACCGTCATGAGCAGATGCTGACCAAGGAAGTCGAAGGCCAGATCCTCCTTGAACTGCTCGACCACTTCGCCGCTGAACACGTGTTGTCCTTCTCCTGGGGCGGGGCCGCCACGTTGGTTGCCCTCGCACAGCGCCCCCGTCGGGTAGAAAAAGCCGTGATCAGCTCATTCTCGCCGGTGATCAATGCGCCGATGCGTGACTACCTCGAACGCGGCGTCGACTACTTGGGCAACCTCGACCGCGACCGCGTCGGCCATCTGGTCAACAGCACCATCGGCAAGCACCTGCCTTCGCTGTTCAAACGCTTCAACTACCGCCATGTCAGCAACCTGGCCGCACACGAATACGGGCAGATGCACTTTCACATCAGCCACGTGCTCAACAGCGACCGGCAGTGCTACCTCAAGGCAGCCAGGCAGATCGATATTCCAGTGCTATTCTTGAACGGCGAATGGGACGAATACACCAGTGCAGACGACGCCAAACTGTTTGGCCAGCATGTGGCCAAGAGCAGCTTCAGCACCATTCAGGCAACGGGACACTTCCTGGACATGGAACATAAAGCCGCGTGCCGCGACAGCCGTGAGGCCGTGGTGGGCTTCTTGAAAGGGCAGCGGCCCGCAAGCTCGTTCCGGTATAGCCAGGGCCAGGCGCAGCATGCATGGACGCTTTGAAATCAGGCCTGAGACTGTGGCGAGCAAGCTGTGTCGCCACACGCAACTCTCACATTTTTCAAAGAAAAACTTCAAATCCAGCTGAACATCTGGTACAAAGTCAGCCGCTCTGAGCGGGTATAGTTTAGTGGCAAAACGAAAGCTTCCCAAGCTTTAGTTGAGGGTTCGATTCCCTCTACCCGCTCCACATCACATCTCCACCCATCTCCCAACATCTCACCTCCCCTTATAGATCAATAACTTAGCGCTCCGTGAATCTCTCATGGTTTCGGGTGGTCTCTGCACGGCCCTACTTTTTCTGTACAGGCTCGTGTACGGTTTCGAAAACTTCGAACCAGGCCATACACAAACATGAAACGATCAGAGATAAAAAGACGACCCCTTTCTCGAACTGTCATCGATGCACTTGAACCCGAGGTCAAGGAGTATCGCGAGAACTACGGTGGCGCGGAGCGGCTTCACATCGTTGTGAGCCCAACCGGGCGCAAACGCTGGGAGCTGAGATATAAAAAATCTGATGGAAAATGGGGCTGGCACGGCTTGGGCAGCTATCGGGACGTGAACATCGAACAAGCCCGTGAAAAGGCTCAGCAGGCTCTCAAGCTGCTTGCAGCGGGAACGGATCCTGTCGCGCATAAGGCGCAAAAAAAATACGAATTGAGCGAAGCGACAAGCAACAGTTTTGAGAGCGTTGCAGAGGCTTGGTACACCAAAAAATCAGCCGACGGCAGAGCAGAAAAAACGCTCAAGTCCATGCGATATGCGCTGGACAACGACATGCTGCCAGCACTGGGTAAATTATCCATCTCGAAAGTCACTCGCAAGCATTGTGCCGAATTACAGAATTCAATTGAGCTTAGAGAGGCGCATAACACTGCAAAAAAAGTCCGGAGCTGGCTGAATCAGATTTTTGGATTCGCGATAGCAAGTGGCAGATGTGAAAATAATCCAGCAAGCAATTTATTGGACATCGCATCAGTACAGCCACAAGAAAAACAATACCCTCACCTACTCGAACATCAACTACCAGATTTCTTGAAAGCTCTTGAGGCTTCACCCAGCCGCACACTTGTTAAAAGTGCTGCGTGGCTAACTATCTATACAGCATCCAGGCCAGGCATGGTCAGAAACGCCGAGTGGATAGAATTTGATATTGATAAAAAAATCTGGAGCGTTCCTAACAGCAAAATGAAAATGGGTCGTGATCATGTAGTCCCGCTGAGCAGTCAAGTGATATCAATTTTAAACAACCTGAAAAACATTACTGGCAAATCTAGATACTTATTTCCTTCGGAAGGATCGAAAGGCTTAGTGATGTCGGAAAATACTGTTAACAAATGTTTTGCAAGTGCTGGATATAAAGACCGTATGACGGGGCACGGATCACGTCACACAGCGACGACTTTGCTCTCCGAACATGGCTGGCCTGAACCTTGGGTGGAGATGCAGCTCGCACATAAGAAGCCGGGGCTTAGAGCGGTTTATGACAAAGCATCCCATCTCAAAAATAGGGAAATAATGATGCAATGGTACTGCGATTACCTAGATGCATTAAAAGAAGGTTTGACGCAGAATCAAAAATCCGACTTTAAGAAAAGAACAGCAGTATCAAAAAACAAATAGACCGGACTGGAAAATAACACGAATGAATATTGAACTCAGCCAAATGAATCGCGCAGAATCCGGGCACACCCTGGCAGTAGCAAAAATTTACATGCTCCACGAGGAGTCAGATGTGGAGGGAAACTCGCAGGAAGACAACGTTCGTATCGAATTCGGGTACTTCAGAAACGCAAAGGGACAACTTGATATTTTTGAGTTTGAGATTTATGACGCGAGTAACTTACTCGAAAAAAAGCTGAATTTCTCGGCACTCGAAAGGCTCAAAAGGGGACTCGTCAATATGTGCGAAGCGGCCATCAGCACAAAGCTATACGTATAACCTACTGCCCTTTCCAAAAATCCGGGGCAGTGTCAGACAACGTCATAATAACTGCTCCGACGAAAGCTCGGGGCTATTTCGGACAACCAAAATAAACGCCAAATCCGCCCGTAAATTTCTCCACCTGCTAGTAAAAATCTGAAAATTTTCTTATTACGCGAAAAAGTTGGATGACACCGGTATCCCCCGTATTTTCAGGCGCTTACAAACGGTCGTAGCGGTGTCTTTTGTTGAATACTCCGGGCAGTGTCGTACAACAAAAAATACTGCTTGACGTAAGTTCCTCGGTCTTTAAATCTACATACAGCAACAACAACACGTCGTAGGAGACGAATAATGCTGATGACACTTGAAGACCTAATCAAAGAGCTAAAGCTCTCACGAGCAACAATTTACCGATCAATCAAAAGCCAAGGTTTTCCCGCGCCATTGAAATTTGGAAAATCAAGCCGTTGGAGAAAAAGCGATGTCGAAACTTACTTTAACAACAGGAGCGCGAGCCAATGTTGATTAATATCTGCGAACTGGGAAAACCCAAGAGAAACGTCATTACTCAAAGCCTTATTGATGAGTGGGTGTCAGAGCGTGATCTGCTATCAGATCTTAGTGAAAGCTTGACGAACAAGGACGACAGTGAAAACTTCATGATTGCTAGCCGCGAGTTGATCAAGCGGATTGAAGAAGACGTATGGGTAGAGCAAAAGCGGATCACTCGTGAAAGAGACCAGTTAAAACTTCTGAAAGAAGCTAAAGCTAATCTTTTAGAACAGATCGCTGAACTGCAAGGAGAAGCCTTGTGAACCTTGGCCTATCGACCCTGGATATCGACTGAAATTGTAGAGTCATCCGTCGGATAGGTAGCATAAGAAAGATGACATAGTTCACCGCCCGGAGCGGATTAGAAGCACAAACGCCGCCTAGAGCGGCCTATAAAAATAAGAACAATAAGATGTACACTACCACTCCCAACCGAATTCTCCCAAAGCAGTTGTTAGAAACCCAATATAGCAAAATTCTTTTCCGTGGATTCGACGAACACTGGAACGAGATGTATGAAAAGGTCGACATACAGCCCTCTGAAACACTCCCTACCATCGAAGAAATAATCTATTTTTCAAATGATGAGCTTGTCCGTCTCGCGCATAAAATCGCTGCCGCATATAGATTTTCACTGCTATCTGCAAACGAAAATCAAAAGAAACTTATCATTTACGACCTACCGTTTAATATAAAGTTAAAAAAACCCAAAAATTCAACTATCGACTCACTGGCCCTCAGAATCAGTGATAAAAAATGGTGGCGCAGGCAAATCATCAAACTAGCCGATGAAAAAAGAGAACATCTAGCACATCTAAAAAAAGAGCTCGGCGGAAAGAATGCCACTCAAGTGTGCTGCACCGACAGAACAATAGAAATGCATAAAGAACGCAAAAAGAAAACAGATAAGTTCTTGATGGGCTGTAACAAAATAATCCGCAGCAATGGTTCTGACGCATTTGTCTTCAACTTGCTAGATGTGGCCAACGGGGCAAGAAAAAACAGACTTAACGAGTTATTTCTGGACATAAAAGCTCTTGAGAGGATCGCGGAGCAGAACCAATTTGGCTGCGCTTTTATCACGCTAACAGCGTCCCCAGAATTTCATCCAAACCCGAAGATTGGAAGGGATAAGTATTCGGGGGCGAGTGCCAGGGAGGCTAACCGATCTCTGCAAAAGGATTGGCGTTCGATATTGGACGCTCTAGATAACATTGGTGTCGATAGAAGAAGCGGGGATTATTTCGGATTCCGGGTGGTCGAGGTTCATGAAGATGGATGCCCGCATTGGCACATAGCAATTTTCTTCAATAAAGAATTAGAGATTTTGGAAGCTATTGAAGATTCAATTGAACGACTGTACATAGATCGTAAAGACTACTTTGCGAATAACAAGCGCGATATTGTCCGCATTATTGAAAAGACAGGTGATGATACCGCCACCCCTTCATCTTATATATTCGGATACGTACTGAAAGCATTAGCGGGTGAAGACGATGACACTGCCACTAGGTACAAATGCGCCATCCGTGCCATGGGCGCGAGACAATATTCATTTTTTGGTATCAAGTGCGCCACAGGAAAACAGAGAGCACTTAAACGGGTGGCTAAAGATCCCGATGCGCCGACACATATAAAGCAACTGGCCAAGCAAATCCACCCCCCTATGGATTTAGACGATAGGAACGAGAGCCAATTAACGGCCCGCGTGCATTTTTTTGAGAATGATTCGGATAAGCTTAACTTTGAAAAAGAAGAGGGAAATAACAAATACGGCGAAGTAATCCTCACCGCAAAATCAATAAAGCATGAGTTGGATGAGCAGTCTGTGCAGATCGCAGGTTTGTGCGAAGACATCAGCCAGGAGCAAGCGGACAAATTGAGACGTAAGGAGACAGAACAGGTCACAATTGTTATTAATTATTCAAGAAAAGCAAAAAGAAAGAAACGACACGCGAGACCGCTCACGAAGATTCGAATCTGGAAGAGATTCTGTGCTCAAGCGGCTAGTGAGCGTGAGAAAGAAGCGGTCAGGAGAGCGTACAGTGCCGCCAGGAGCCTTTCTTCGCATAAAGGCTCAATACACCTGCACCCACAGATGATACGTGCATTGGCGGCACTGGAGGAGCGGCGGGTGACGCGTTATAAGACAGCGGCAGAAGAGAAGCCTAGCGGCAGCCTAGGATGAGCCGCACCCCGTGCCGATTGTTCAAATTTTTGAGTCTCGATGGCCAATATTTTCGTCATGCGTGCCCTTGCCAGATCAAGATAGGTCAAACAGGCGACGACGCTGAGAGATCGACTCCCTAGGCCTCCATAACGTCCGTAGCTCCTAAGTGCCGGAAGCGCTATGCTCGGCGCTATCTCAGCGATTCAAGGAGCGAATTGTCATGTTACGATCAACCGTGTGTACCGCAGGCAGCGATGCCCCAATTTCTTTGATACCCGTGAAGAGTGATCTATCGGCGGCGAACACACTGTATTTGACGTCAGAATACAAGAGTCGACGGGGTCATCTCCAAAGCCGATCTCGTCCTAGCAAAGAAAAGTACGCGCAGGAGAGGACATGCCCGAGATGTGGGGTTGACGGCTCATCCGCGTTGTTCCCCATCCAACGGTGGTAATAGGGCCCAGTGTCTGGAATGCTTGGGTGCTTGGGTGCTTCATTCTTTTTGTAAGGGATGACATATGTACGACCAGTCGTTTAATTTTATTTCGGTTTCAAAGGTTCTGCGAAAGAATGATTTCTACCTTAGGCCGTGGCTGAGAAACCCGTTATCAAAGACCGCAGAGGTTGAAGCTGCTGTCGCTCGCTCTGATGTTGGGTACGAATCATACTCTTTTCTTGAGAGCTCAATTCTTCGCGGGAAGAATGTCTACAGAGTTCCCGCCTTCAGTCACGAGCTGGTGTTACGAAAGATAGATAAAAATCTACGAATGGCTAAGTCGTTATACTCGCCGTCAAGAGACACTATAATCGCTAATCTTCGCGCTCTGATCGCAGAAAGTGCTCAATTTAAAATATATAGATTAGATATCAAGAGCTTTTACGAGTCATTCACGGCGTCCAATGTCCTGAGTGCTGTGTACGGAATTAAGGGTTTAAGTCCTCAGACCAAAAAACACATTAAAGACATTATTGAGCATCATACCTTGGCTGGAGGGTTAGGGATCCCAAGAGGTATGGCCTTAAGTGCGACGTTATCTGAAGTAGTAATGAGTTCTTTTGATTCTTCAATAAAAACGATGGCAGGTGTATATTTTTATAGTCGATATGTCGATGACATTATTGTGATAACTGGGGGGGAGGAGCACTCAAAACAGTTTCTCGCTAAAGTGAGCAAGCTGCTACCGCCTGGACTCCATTTAAATACGAAAAAACAGGAGCTTTGTTCTGCACCCGATTCTTCTGGATACAAAAAAAGCCAGCATCCGGAAATGCCGCTGCTCTTCTCTTTCGAATACTTAGGCTATAGTTTTTCGGTTTACGAACCACCGGAGAAAAACGGCAGCCGAGAAGTAGTATTGGATATAGCGGACTCTAAGATAAAAAAGATCAAAACGCGTCTCACTAAAGCTTATCTAGACTACTGTAAAAACAGGAATTTTGAGCTTTTAGAAATGCGCGTAAAGTTTTTGACTTCTAACTTTAGCGTACTAGATATTAATAGAGGCGGATATAGATTGGCTGGAATTTATCATAACTATCACAGGATAGATGAAGCAAAATCAACAGCCCTAGCTATATTGGATGAGTACCTATACCTGGCGACAATGAGCAGTTACGGTAAAGTATTTGATCGTTTTTTCTCGATCACTTCTGTCGCGCAACGCCGCAGACTATTGACTTTCAGCTTTAAGCGCGGATTCAGTGAACGTAATTATTTCCACTTCAACCGTTCACAGTTCAAAGCGATCAGGGAGTGTTGGGAGTATGCTTGATGATAAAAAATCTGAGCGAATTATAAAGGGTGACTATTGTCGAGTTCTCGTAACTGAAACAGCTCCTTATGAAACCCCGATAATATTTTCGAATGACGGCTTCTACAATATTGCAAAGAAACAAGCATCGAGCACAGGCTTCGCTAAGACAATCGAAAGCTTATTTATAACAAGTAAGGGCGGAAAATGGAGCACTGTGCCTTACCAATATAAAATAAGGAAAAGTGCAACTGACTTCAGATGCCTCTCGGTTTTGCATCCACTCTCACAATGGCAAATTAAACTATTCTATGAGCGCTACGAGCATCTCATTTGTCATTACTGTACATTAGGTAAATACTCGATACGAACTCCATTCAAAACCGCGAGTGTATTTTATTACAAGAGCTCATGGGAGAACATAGGGCAATACAAGAGAGGTACCGTTGACGACACCGCCTCTGAAACAACGCTAAAACACAGTTCATCCTTCTACGCGTACAAGGGTTACACTAGACTTTATAAAATGTTTAACTCAAAAGCCTTTCTCGATCTTGAAAAAGACTTTAGCGTTCTAAAAACTCTGGACGTTTCAAAGTGCTTTGATAGTATTTATACGCATTCGATTGCGTGGGCTACTAAAGACAAAAGCTTTGTAAAGGACGGAAGGTACGCCGCATCTATATTCGGAAATAATTTTGACGACGTTATACGGATGGCGAATCACAACGAAACAAATGGGATTGTGATAGGCCCAGAAGTAAGTCGGATCTTTTCAGAGATAATATTCCAGAACGTTGACTGTAGAGTAGAAGCTAAGATGGCATCTGAAAAGTTCAATTGGATTTTGAACATTGACTATTCTATCAAACGCTACGTTGACGATGTTTTCATATTTGCCAGATCCATCGAAATGGCAAATAAAATTTACGAAATTTATGCGGATACGCTTTTGGGGTACAAGCTGCACGTCAACTCAGCCAAAAGTCAAATATATCAGCGCCCTTTTTTCACACCAAAATCTAAAGTGATTAGAGAGGTAAATCTTTACGTAAACGAATTCACGGAAAGGTTTTTAGAGGAAGTTGAAGAAGGGGCTTCGCTAAAGCCAAAGAAGATATTCAAAGTTGATAGGCTTGTGCGTAGCTTTGTTGATGCTATCAAAGCAACTTGTTCTGCTGAAGGTATGGATTATGATGAGGTGTCTTCATATATCATATCTGCGCTGTTTGAAAGAACAAAGCTGCTAATTAACATCCCCAAAGAACTTAATCCCGAAGCCGAAATTAACGATTACAAGGATGCTTGTATCGTATTTTTGGAGGTCATGCATTTTTTCTATTCGGTGGCACCCTCTGTTAGCTCTTCGTATAAGTTTTGCGCATCATTGATACTGCTCTGTCGGTTTGCCGACCAACATTTAGGTCATTACAAGCATACAATAAAACAGCGCGCATTCGACCTGTCTCTGTCCCTGCTCGATAGCGACACCTTCCACAAAAGAGCTGATATTGATAATTTCATATCGCTTGAAGTTCTAAATGTTATTTTGTCTTTGAGCGATTTTGGCGCTGCTTATCTGCTCCCTTCGCATATAGTAGAGAAAGTGTTCGGTGGCGATAGCTCGTATTTTAACATGGTTTCTTGTCTTTTTTATATCAAAGATCATGTTCAATACTCAACAATTAAAGAAAGCACTCTTAAAAAATTAGATGCAAAGCTTCAAGACATGTCAAAAATCCTCTCTAATACAGAGCAAGCTTGTCTGTTGTTAGACAGCCTGACATGTCCATATATAGGCCGAAAAAGAAAATCCAAATATGTAAATAGGCTATGCGTTGCGATGAAGATCAGCAAGCCGACTCAACAAGAGTTAAGCGATTTTTTTACGCATTATGCTTCTAAATATTGGTTCATTAACTGGACAGAAGTCGATCTTTTAAACGCTCTGGAGCGAAAAGAGCTTCGGCAGGTGTACTGATCGGAGCTGTCGAGGCTTTTTTCGGATGTTTTTCTGTGCTAGCCTGCTGGCTGAAAGGTTAGTCAATATACCTCCACGCGGCCCCTCAGAAGGCTGCGTTTCATACCTACTTAGCGAATTCTTCATCACCTCATGGGTCGATGAGGCGCTAGCTACCTAGGAGCGGTGAAAGCCGTACACACTAAGGTTGAGACTGCCTTTCTCCCCATTCTCAACGCCGCAGGTCTTAAGCGCTTCCTTCTCGCAGCCGGTGCCTTATCTTTCGCCCGGCTTAGTGTGTCCCACCAAGTCATCTATTCCAAAGATTCAGTATCACTCAAAAAAATCATCTAAAGAGACCTGTCTCTGCGACCCACCTACTGCGTCTTTTCCCTCAGACACACAGCCGAGCGGAACAGTGCTTGTGGATGAAAGGTATTTGGCCAAGTGCTGCTTTAGCATTTTAAAATTATTCTTCGCATCAATGTCCTCCTCAGATTGACGGTAGGTTGCCCCTGGAGTCATAACGTCTTCAGCTTCATAAAATATCGCAACATTGCCGAAATATATGTCTCCCACTGTGTCATTCCCTATTTATATACAATTTTATTAGTTGCGTAACTTGCATCGCTGCCAGCTATAAATTAATAATACTCTTAGATGATTAGGGCGAACAAGGCTCCTCGAAAAATAGTCTTCGACATTTTCCGGCCTTGTCTAGGGCTAGCCCTAGAGACCCAGTGGGGTTTCCCCACACCCCTGACGATCACAAAAATAAGAGCCCGGAGGGCCGCATGGAACATGAGGTAAAATGGGTGCAAATTAACGCACAGGTACCGCTCTCACAGCGAGAGCGGCTAAAAGAGAATGCGCGCAAATGCGAGATGAGTGTCTCGCAACTAATCAATGAGATGATCACATCTACGCAGATCGACATATCTCCAGGAATGCCGGCGCAGATGCGCGACCTCAATAGCTGGCTTGGACGGATAAACTCAAATATCAATATGCTTGCGCATCATGCAAATACGTACAGAGAAAAAGCGGATGCAGACCTAATAATTTATCAGCTTAACTTTATCGCGCGAGATATAAACGAGGTCGTAATATTTTCGGACGAAATAAGGAAAAGCAATCGCACACAAAGAGTTAAAAAGGCTACAGCATCATGATCCATGGTTTATCGAAACATAGCACTGTCGGCGCTGGGACTGGTATTAATTATTTCCTCTCCGAAAATTATTTCGACAAAGAAACACAAGAGTGGAGACAGAGAACTCCAGCAGCCACTTTACTCGAAGGCAACCCCTCTGCAATGCGCGTGCTCTGCGAATCACTGGACTTCAAACACAAATACACAAGTGGAGTGCTGAGTTTTTCCGAAGAAGAAACGGCATTAATTAATTCCACACGGGGCATGAAAGGCAAAATCATTGAAGACTTCAAGGATTTCGCGTTCGCTGGCGTGAAAAAAGACTGTCGAAACATTTTACTAGTACAGCATGAGCACACCGGGCGGCTTGAGATTCATTATATGATCCCTCGGATTCATCTCGAATCTGGAAAATATTTCAACCCCTTTCCACCGAACTATAATGGCAAGCACGGCCCTGGGAATAATAACGAGTTCATTTTGCAGAATGACAGCTTTGTCGACCAAGTATGCAATAAATATGGATTGCAAAACCCACGGGATACAAAAATACGGCGATCGGTTGAATTACCTCAGTTTGACCCCCAGAGAAATATAAAGAAACAGGTCGTCGCTGCTATAGATAATTTAATAGATGCTGGGGCCGTAAGTTCCCGAGAAGATATGCTTATTTTTTTGCGGAAGCAGGGTGCGGAAATAACAAGAAAAGGCCATAACTATTTTTCCTTTAAATTCGAAGGAATGAGTAAAGCCGCAAAGCTTGAAGGAGAATTATACAGTGAGCAACCTTTCTCAGAAATTGCAAAGAGGCATTCAAAGCGAGATGCAAAATTTGAAGCTGAAAGAGCTGGCACTGAATCCCGCTACAGTGAAACGCTTACTTTCAGATCAACGGAAGTTGAGAGCAGGCATCGTATCCCTGCAGGTGTCGCTGAACGAGCAGAAGATAGATTTGCAAAATCATCAGCAGAACTACAAAAAACTCACAAAGAACTTAGTGAGATTCGGGATGTTATTAATAATTTTAGCCCTCCCGCTGCTAGCGCTGCTCGCAACCTTGTTAACCAGAACAAGCTGATTGCCGAACCACTAATAAATATTCCGAAGACGTCGCCCAGATCTATTGTCGCGCCGAATATTTCAACCGGCAATAAAGTTCATGATGAACTCTTGGCAAAATTTCACAATGATATGGCTGGAGCTATCAAGAAAGACATTCTGTATAGACAGAAACTATCTGGTGACTATGCAAAATTGGCAAAGGAAACGATCAAAAAAATAGAAAGCGCGGTAAAAGATATGTTTTCATTCGCCGTAAGCATGTACACCGGACAGAATTTTTACTCCCCCGGAAAAACGCTACAGTACGAAATTTCAGAACTAAAATTGAAAGTCGAAAAATTAATTGAGGACATCAAATTAGAAGTTCAATTGGCTAAGAAGACCGAGAGGCACATCAAGAAAATTGACAAGCTGAGTGTCGGGGAGGACGGAAGTGGAGATAAGTATAGATTTGGCTTTGCAATAAAAACAAAAATAAAACCAGAGGAGTTAGATCATGGAAAAAATTCAGATCAGCAAGCGGAAAGACACGCTACAGAGCCTGCACTTGCTCCAACACTGCCAGGCAAATAAGACTCGTTGTTTGAGATGTGCATATGCAAGATTACAAGTTCGTTCAAACAAGGATATTCCTGGCGAGTATGCATCGCCCGCAATAATTGATGAGTTTGTCAAGGAACTGGAAATCAACATCGTGTGCACTGCCACGGGGCAGGCCGGGTTGAAACTTGGCCAAGTAAACTACTGTGAACTATACGAAGTATGCGAACAGTAAGGCGGAGCACCATGGGCTGCGCCCCCGTCCCCCCATCTCGCCGCCGATGGGCTCGGGGGTGAGGGGGAAGAGCAACCCCTCACCCCTCTCCCAAGGCTTAACTTCCCCCGCCAGCATCAAGCGAAATACGCCCTGCGTGCGCCCTGCGGGGCGGAACCCCACTTCGTGGGGCCCCCCGCCATTTCGTTTGACCCTGGCCGCCCCTAAGGGGCTTCGAAAGCTATAAGTTGACTCCAAACCCCCTAAGCTCTTTTTCCAAAGTAGCTCGGCTAAGTGCGGGTGCAATTTTAAAAATATTTCGATAAGCCATATACAAAAATACTGGAAACAAGAGAAGACCAAAGCCAAAAGTTGCTGTTGCAATTATTATTGACGCTGGAAGGGCTGCAACACCAACATACACTCCAACCAAGACAAATGATCTAGATATTACTTTTACTTCATCGAGATCAAAATCTACCTCACCGTTCGGTTTCTGGTGAGCAATCACAACTGATTTCTTCTTGGTGATATTTTTTATATACCAAGTTCTTGGGACACCCTCCTTCATTGCCCCGCTCTTGCCCACGTATCTTGGAACAATCAATTCTTTGAAGAATGCGGTTTTTCCGCCTTCGTTCTGAACCCGAACACGACGATATATAGAACCCGCATCCTCAACGGTGTCATAAATCGAATCTTTCACTATCACGGTTTCTTTTTTCAGCTTTAGCATCACTGCTCTCCCCCGCAGACTAAGATCCACATTTTTTGCGACACTAAGGATTACTTAGTATCCCGTCAAGAAAAATCTAAGATTCTCTTAGCCTTTGCGAGTGAGAGAATGGGCAGCGTATTTAGCAATCGGCTGAAGGAGGCAAGGAAAGCAGCAGGCTGGTCTCAAGAGCGCTTGGGGCAGGAAGCTGGTTTTGAGCCCGCCAGCGCTAGCGCACGGATGAATCAGTACGAACGCGGCGTGCACACCCCGAGTCCGACTGCCGCTAAACAGATCGCGGATGCACTTGGCTTGCCGCTCGCTTTTTTCTACGCTGACGACGAGGAAGCCCGCCTACTAGCGCTTTTTAACTCGCTAGGGCACGAACAGCGTCGTGAAGCGCTTGAGGCAATCGCAGCACTCGCAGAGCGATCAGCAACGCAAAAATAGCGACCGTTCGTCGGCTTCCGGTATTTTGTATGGCTGCATGTACAGCACACACCAAAATATAACCTAACTTATTGATTTATGTATCAGGTTCGATTCTCTCTACCCGCTCCACTCAGATTTGCACTTGCGTCAGGGGGTTTCTGGCGGAGGCTGCACAAAAAACCGGTCCTTGGTGACCGGTTTTTTTATGCCTAAAATTTAGTCTCCAGCACTCATCTGCTGCTCGGCTATCTGTTGAATCGCATCGTTGAATACCTGTTGAATCATCCACAGGAAAAAGCTGCTCGGGGTTTCTGGCATTCGCAGCGCGAAAGGCATTACAGCAGGAGCGATAGGTACGCCTAAACAAAGTCTTACAGGAAGACCGGCAACACCTCACGATAATGTAGGCTCATCGGCCCAGAGCTTGGAAACATGGCAATGCTGGACACCAAAAAAGCCACACCCAAAATCATCCTGTGCCAAGTAGCCGGCTGGGTGTTGGTTTTGCCGCTGCTGGTCTCGTTTGTACGGCTGCCCTTCCCCCTCGGATTATTGCTGGAGTCAGGAGTGATTGCCGCCTCAGCGTATGGCGTGAGGTTTGCCTGGCGTCACGCAACCCCACGCGTGGCTGTGTTCGCTTTGTTTGTCACCCTGCTCAACGTCATTTCTATGGTCATGTTAAGTACCGCGTCAGTACTCAAGGCCCTTTACATTATCGCCTGGCTCTACTGGTACCCCCATTATTCCAGCTGGGTTTACTGGAATGTCTAGTTGGGCAAGAATTTGACCGCAAGAAACGTAGTTCCCAACCCCCTTGGTGGAACTACAGTGGCGTGGCCCCCATCAACGCCCTTCAAGGAAACTGCTCATGGACTACCAGTACAAGCTCATGCCTTCCCCTGTCGGTGAACTCACCCTGGTGGCACGGGATGGCAAACTCAACGCCATCCTCTGGGAAGTAGAACGTGCCAATCGCGTGCGCCTGGGTGAATTGATCGAAGCCGACGACAGCCCAGTGCTCTTGGAAACCGAGCGCCAATTGCAGGAATACTTCACCGGAAAGCGTAACCACTTCGAACTGGAACTGGACTTCACCGGCACTGACTTCCAGAAGCAAGTCTGGCAAGCACTGCTGACCATTCCCTTCGGCGAAACCCGCAGCTATAGCCAGATCGCACAGCAGATCGGCAACCCCAAAGCCGTGCGCGCCGTCGGCGCCGCGAATGGGCGCAACCCCATTTCAATCATTGCGCCATGTCACCGGGTGATCGGCGCCTCCGGCGGACTGACCGGGTTCGCGGGCGGGTTGGCAGCCAAGCAGTATTTACTTGCACTTGAAGGCACAGGTCAGACGGAACTGGCGTTATAGGCGGCATTGACCCATACCCCGTCTGAAACCCTGCATAAAAACGGCGGTGGGAGTCCCCTCCCACCGCCGTTTTTCAGATCGGGCAGCGGCCTCAACCGTCGCCTTGATGGCCCTTACCGTAGGTCGACGCCAGGGCCCGGGCTTTTTGCAAGCGCTCTTCGAGCTTGGGCAGCGTCTCATCCACCAGTGCCTTTATCTCTGGCACATCCGACGCCGCGCCTTCTTTCTGGAACAGGGCGATGGCGTCTTCGTTTTCCTTGACCTGCTGCGCGGTATAGGCCGCGTCAAAGGAATCGCCGTCCTTGAGCTCAGGCATCAGGGTTTCGGCCTTATCAACGATCTTCTCCCGTGGGGCCACTGGCAAATCAAGCTTCTTGGCGATCGCCGCCAAGTGCTGGTTGGCCAGAGTGCGCTCGTTGATGACCTCAATGGTGTAGTCCTTGATTTCCTGGGACGAGGTCTTGGCGTGGGCCATGCGACTGGTTTCGATATCGGCCATGCCTTTGGCCGAAGCCTGCTCGATGAATTCTGCAGGCGACTGGGCGAAAGCATTGCTGGCGCCGAGGCCCAGCAGCATCGCGAAACTGGCGGTGCGTAACCGGATAGCCATGCGGCTCATGATGGGTTCCTCCAGGGCAAAAATAGGCGCGGGAGCATACAACCCGCCCTGAATTCGAATTTTCAGGACGGTAAAGGTTTAGAAAAAACTTACCTGGGCGACGAACGGTCGTCGTCGCCTCAGGCCGCTTTGCTGCCGAACAGGCCCGGCAATGCGTGCGCCAGGGCATTGAGGGCGAAGCCGATAAACATCACGCCGCAGAGCTTGGTGATCAGGATTTCATGGCGTTGATACAGCGTGCGCACCCGTTGGGCACCCACCACGCCAATCAGGATCGCGTAGGCCAGCAAGCCACCGATAAAGCTCAACAGAATCAAGGTCGGCAGCATCGACCAAGTCAACAACTCGGCCCGGCTGGACAGCAACGCGGTGAACGTCGCCACGGCAACCGGGTAGGCCTTGGGGTTGGTCAAGCCAAACAGAACACCGTGCCAGAACGGATGGCGCGCCGCGCCCTGAGGGGCGTCGCTATTGCGGCGTTGAGTGCGGATCGCACGCCAGCCGAGCCAGAATAAATACACCCCGCTGAGTACGCCGAGCACATCAAAGACACTGCTGCCGACTTCTCGCGCACCGACGATGGCAATCAGCGCCGTGCTGCACCACACCACATCGCCGAGCAAATGACCGCACAAGAATCCTGCCCCGGCACGCCGGCCACGGGCCGCACCGATGCCGAATACGGCCAGGACACCGGGGCCAGGGGTAATGCCGTAGATAAAACCCGAAGCCAGTACGGCGAACAGCAAGGATGGGGTCATGGTAGACGCTCCGACAGACGCTTGAAGGTGAACGATTCTGCATGTTTCAGCGCGGTGGGTAAAACTTCATTCCAGCATAGGGCCGGGCGCGACAGGCTTGCAGCCGCGAGGCCAGATCGCCGACATGAGCCTCCAGCTTATGGCCGTCGGGATCGAGAAAATAAAACGATGCGCCTTCACTGCGGTTGTCTCGCCACTCCTGTACGCCGGCGGCGCGCAGGCGTTCGACCAAGGCAGTGAAATCAGCAGCATCGACAGTGAACGCATAGTGGGTGTAATCCATCGCCGGAGCAGCCGAGCGCAACGGGTCCAGCGACAGGCACAGCCAAAGCCCAGGCAGTGAGAGGTAGGCACCGTTATCCCAGGTTGCGTCGAGCTGCAGGCGCAGCAGGTCGTGATAGAAACTGACGCTGCGCGGCACATCGGTGACGGCCAGGGTCAGGTGGTTGAAACCGCTGAGCATCTAGGTGTTCTCGCGTTATCGTGGGTCTGCGGACAATACACCCACCACCCTGCCAATCAACCACTGCAACCCCACATCCCCCCCCCGCCGCGTATGCCAGGCCAGCTCAAAGGCAAACGACGGAATATGAAACGGCGGTGGCACGGCCAGCAATTGCCGAGCGTCAATATTCATCAAACCCCGGGACGACACCGTCAGAATCAGGTCCGTGCCCTGGATCAACTGCGGCGCCACGCTCCAGTGCGGCAGGCTGATCGCCACGTGGCGGCGTTCACGAATGGCCGTCAGCGCCCGTTCGATTTCTGGCGTGCCGCTGCCGCGCATCTCCAGCAGCACATGGGGGCGTGACAGATATGTCGGCAGGTCCAGCACTCCGTTGGGCGCAAGGCTGGTGGGGTCGACCAGGCAGGTGTAATGCTCTTCGAACAGCGGCGTAGTCCGCAGTTCGGCGGGCATGTCGGGGAATACGCCCGCAGCCAGATCGAGATCGCCATTGAGCACACCCTCAACCATGCCTTCGCGGCTGGCCTGGATGATCTGCAAGTCGATACCGGGCGCTTCATGGCGTAGGACGCGAACCAAACCGGGCAGGAATATCGCCGCGCTGTAGTCCGACATCGCCACACGAAAGCGGCGCTTGGCAGAAGTGGGGTCAAAACGATTCGGCGCCAGTAATGCCTGCACCTGGGCCAGAGCTTCGGTCAATGGCGCCGCCAATTCCAGGGCGCGGGCGGTTGGCACCAGTGTGCCGCCCTGACGCATAAGCAGCGGGTCGCCCAGCATATCGCGCAGCCGTGCCAACGCATGGCTGACCGCCGGCTGGCTCAGGTGCAGGCGCTCGGCGGCGCGGGTGACGTGTTGCTCGCTGAGCAAAGCGTCGAGGATCACCAGCAGGTTAAGGTCGACGCGGCGCAGATCATTCATCAACTGCATGTCCAGCATAAGAATTTGGAATTTAAATTTGCGCGACGAATACCCTAGAGTCCAGCAAAACCTTTGGGAGCGTCGAGATGACTGTGTTGCATTGGGTAGGTTTGTTAGCGCTGGCGGTGTTCGCCGGCGCGGTGGTGCCGTTTCAGAGTGCGATCAACGCCAACCTCGGGCGCGGGCTCGGCCATCCGTTGTGGGCCACCCTGGCGTCGTTACTGGTGAGCATCATCGTGCTGCTGCCGGTGATTGTGGCGATGCGTTTACCCCTGCCGAGCCTGGCCTTTATCAGCAAGGCACCGTTGTGGATGTGGGCCGGTGGTGCCTTTGGCGTGTGTTTTATTTCATTGGCGTTGATGCTGCTGCCCAAGCTCGGCGCATCGGGCTTCATTGCGCTGGCCATGGCCGGGCAGATTCTCGCGTCGTTGCTGCTGGACCATTTCGGCCTGTTCGGCCTGGTGGAACGTCAGTTGACAACCTCCCGGGCGTTGGGCGCGTTACTGCTGATCAGCGGCGTTGCGCTGATTCAGCTCAGCGGCGCTCAGCCGCCAGGCGATTGATCTGGGCCTGCTCCACCACGGGCTGCGGCGCGCCTTGGCTGGCCGCCTGCAACATCGCACGGCCGACGGTCTCGGTGCTCACCACCCAATCCGGTTTCAGTCGCCGCACAAACGAAAGCACCGGCCCAAGCACGCTGTAGAAGGATCGGTACAACGGCGTCTTCGAACGCACACCGTGCAACGGCTGGATGATCCCGGGGCGGAACAGATACACCGCCTTGAACGGCAAGCGCAGCAAGGCATTTTCGGTCTTGCCCTTGACCCGCGCCCACATCGACTTGCCGGCTTCAGAACTGTCCGTGCCGGCGCCGGACACATAGATAAAGGTCATCTGCGGATTGAGCCGCGCCAGGGTGCTGGCCGCCACGAGGGTCAGGTCATAGGTGAGGTGGGTATAGCGCGCCTCCTTCATGCCCGCCGACGAAACACCCAGGCAGAAGAAACATGCATCAAAACCCTGCAGCAGGTTTTCCAGGGGGTGGAAATCCAGCATGTCGTTGTGCAACACCTGATGCAGCTTGCCATGCTCCTGGGTCAAGGGCGTGCGGCCGACGGCCACCACTTCCTGCACATCGACCGCCAGCAGGCACTCGCGCAGCACACCCTGGCCCACCATGCCGGTGGCGCCGAATAACAGAACTCTCATGAAGGGACCTCAGCGGCACGCCGCACGCTTGATGCTTGAATGCATTGAGCGTGTAGCTTACCGCGTGCTGCCAAAGGCTGCCCCTATCAAAAAGCGCTACGAAAGATCTCCTCAATCTGACGCTGGTCCGCCCGCCGCGGGTTGGTCAGCCCGCAGGCATCTTTCAACGCATTGCTGGCCAGCAACGGAATGTCCTGCAACTTAGCGCCAAGCTCACGCAAGCCCGCAGGGATTTCCACGTCCTGTGACAACCGACGAATCGCCGCGATGGCAGCCTGGGCGCCCTCCTCGGCGGTGATGCCCTTGATATCTGCACCAAGGGCCCGGCCCACGTCGCTCAGGCGTTTGGCGCAGACACTGGCATTGAAGCTTTGTACATGGGGCAATAGCACGGCGTTGCACACGCCGTGGGGCAAGTCGTACAAGCCGCCCAGTTGGTGGGCCATGGCATGCACGAAACCCAGGGACGCGTTGTTGAAGGCCATACCGGCGAGGAATTGCGCGTAGGCCATGTTTTCCCGTGCGGCCTTGTCAGTGCCGTCGCGCACCGCCAGGCGCAGGTTGGCGCTGATCAATTCGATGGCCTTGATCGCGCAGGCGTCGGTGATCGGTGTCGCAGCGGTGGACACGTAGGCTTCGATGGCGTGGGTCAGCGCATCCATGCCCGTGGCGGCGGTGAGGCCCTGGGGCATGCCGACCATCAGGGCCGGGTCGTTGACCGACAGCAACGGCGTGACATTGCGGTCGACGATGGCCATTTTTACGTGGCGGCTTTCGTCGGTGATGATACAAAAACGCGTCATCTCGCTGGCCGTGCCAGCGGTGGTATTGATGGCTACCAGCGGCAGTTGCGGCTTGCTCGATCGGTCCACGCCTTCATAGTCGCCGATACGCCCACCGTTGGTGGCGCACAGGGCAATGCCCTTGGCGCAGTCATGGGGCGAACCGCCGCCCAGGGACACGACGAAATCGCAGGCGCTCTGTTGCAGTAACGCCAGGCCTTTTTCGACGTTTTCCACGCTGGGGTTGGGCTTGGCGCCGTCGTAGATCACCGAGTCGATATCCTGCATCGCCAGCTTCTCGGCGATCATGCCGGCCACACCGGCTTTGGCCAGGCCGACGTCGGTGACGATCAACGCTTTGCCGAAGCCGTAGTTGCGGATGGCGGTCATCGCTTCGTCGAGGCAATCGATGCCCATGATGTTGACGGCGGGGATGAAGAACGTGCTGCTCATGATCAATCCTCAAAGGCTTTATGCCGACAGAATCAACCTGTACCGCGTGGCGCATCTTGATCAGGATCAATGCCGGCTCGTGATAAAGTCACCCCCCAGCCGATTTCGAGTAGACCCGCCGCAATGAAGGATTTCCAGGATATTGACGCCCACCTTGAAGACTGGAGTGCCCTGCGCGCTGCCGTCGACTTCAGCGGGATTCTGATCGGCAACGGCGCCAGCCGCACGATCTGGGAAGACTTTGCCTACGACTCGCTGTTCGAAAACGCCCGTACCGTCGAAGAAAAACCCCTGAGCGCCTCCGAACTCAGCGTGTTCGACGCCTTGCAAACCCGCAGTTTCGAGCAAGCCCTGGGCGCCTTGAAAACCACCAGCCGGGTCAACAAGGCCCTGGCGGTCAGCTCGGCGGCGCCGCGTAACCGTTACTACGCGATCAAGGAAGCACTGATCAACACCATCCATGCCGTGCACATTCCCTGGCGCCTGGTGCAACCGTCGACGCTGGCGACGATCAACGCGGAGCTGGCCACCTACGCCACCGTATTCACCAGTAACTACGATTTGCTCAACTACTGGGCGACCCTGCACGCACCGGGTATCGACGACCTGTTTCGCAGCGCCGACTCAAGCTTCGACCTGCGCAATACGCGCACCGACATCACCCGCATCCTGTACCTGCACGGAGGCCTGCACCTGGTGCGCAACCTCGACGGCACGGCGCGCAAATTGCCGTCCACCGACAGCACCCTGCTCAGCAGTTTTGCCATCAACAACACGATCAAGACCCTCGACGATGTGCCGCTGTTTGTCAGTGAAGGCAAGGTGGAGGAGAAACTCAAAAGTATCCGCAGTTCGGATTATCTGTCGTTCTGTTATGAACAGCTGTTGAGCCATGAAGGCGCGCTGTGCATCTTCGGGCATGACTTGGGGCCGCAGGATAAACACTTGGTGGATGCTATCGGCCAGGCCAGCATCAGCACCCTGGCGATCTCGGTGTCGGGGCGCAGTGATGGGTTTGTTCGTCAGCAGAAGCGGCGGTATATGGAGCTGTTCGAGGGCTCTAATGTGGAACTGAGGTTCTTTACCGCGCGTACGCACCCACTGGGCAATCCGGCATTGTCCGTCCCTGTAGAACGCTGAGCAAAATGTGGGAGCTGGCTTGCCTGCGATGGCGGTGGGTCAGCGACAGATTGGGCACCGATAAACCGCTATCGCAGGCAAGCCAGCTCCCACATTGAATGCATTTCAAGTCGGGCTCAGTCTCACTCCTCAGCGCTGTGCACCACCACCAGCAACTGCGCCTGCACCTCTCCCACCGAGCGAATCCGGTGGGGTTTCTGCGCGTTGAAATGCAGCGCATCACCGCGCGCCAACAGCACGCGCTCACTCATGAAATCCACCTCAACCTGGCCTTCATGCACGAATAAAAACTCCTCCCCCAGGTGCTCCTTGAAGGTCTTGTCGGTGAACTCCGCCGGCGGGTAGATGATGAACGGCAACAAGCTGCGCTCGCTGACTTGATGGGCCAGCACCGCATAACCCGGCGAGGTGTCGGGCCGCTCATGGCTACGCACCAGGCTGTAGCTGTCGAGGCTGACGTTGTCTTCGCTGAACAGTTCTTCGACCTTCACGTTCAACGCCTTGGCGAGTTTCAACGCCGCAGCGATGGATGGCGTATTAAGCCCGCGTTCGACTTTCGACAGGTAACTCTTGGTCATCCCGGATTTTTCGGCCAAGGCCTCCAGGGTCACGCCAAGTTTTTTTCTTAATATTTTCAAGCGGATAGACATGTGCTGCGGTTAATCCCTGCAGAAAGCGATGAGACAGGCTTGCCAATGACACAAAGTGTCATATAGCATCTTTAGTGTCATTTGCATTCACCCAACGACCTTGCGAGCAGCGGGCGACCAGCAAATCCGACGTCCATTGAACCACCCAAAGGACACCGATATGGCCAAGACATTAGCACTCCCAAAAGACCAACTGGTCAAGCAAGCACTGAGCCAGATGCAAAACAGCCTGGCAGATAATACGTGGACCGACCGGCAAAAGCTGGCGCTGACCTGCCGAATCCTGTTCGAGTACGGCCACGACTCCGGCTTGGCCGGGCAGATCACCGCACGTGGGCCGACGCCCGGCACCTACTACACCCAGCAACTGGGCCTGGGTTTTGACGAAATCACGGCCAGCAATCTGTTGCTGGTCAACGAAGACCTCGAAGTACTGGAAGGCCATGGCATTCCCAACCCCGCCAACCGTTTTCACACCTGGGTGTACCGCGGCCGCCCGGATGTAAACTGCATCATCCACACACACCCCACGCACATTGCCGCGCTGTCGATGCTGGAAGTGCCGTTGCAGGTGTCGCACATGGACCTTTGCCCGCTGTACGAAGATTGCGCGTTCCTGGAGGCCTGGCCCGGCGTGCCGGTGGGCAATGAAGAAGGGGAAATCATCACCGCGGCCCTGGGCGACAAGCGCGCCATTCTGCTCTCGCACCACGGCCAGTTGTCCACCGGGGCCAGCATCGAAGAAGCCTGCGTGATTGCGCAGTTGATCGAACGGGCTGCCAAGTTGCAGTTGCTGGCGATGTCTGCTGGTACCGTCAAACCGATCCTGCCGGAGCTGGGGCGCGAGGCCCACGACTGGATCTCCAAACCCAAACGCCACGGCGCCGCGTTCAACTATTACGCCCGGCAAAACCTACGCAAGCACGCCGATTGCCTGAACTGATTGCCCCCCTTTTCGACCGGAGTTTCCCCCATGTCCAACCCAACCATTCACGGCATCATCGGCTACACCATCACGCCCTTCAGCGCCGACGGCCAGCGCGTTGACCTCGACGCCCTCGGGCGCTCCATCGACCGCTTGATCAACAGCGGCGTCCACGCCATTGCGCCCTTGGGCAGCACGGGCGAAGGCGCTTACCTGAGCGATGCCGAGTGGGATGAAGTCAGCGCCTACAGCATCAAGAAAGTCGCCAAGCGCGTGCCGACCATTGTCAGCGTGTCCGACCTGACCACCGCCAAGGCCGTGCGCCGCGCCCGCTACGCCGAAGAGCACGGCGCCGATGTGGTCATGGTGCTGCCGGCCTCGTACTGGAAACTCAGTGACGCGGAAATCCTCGCTCACTACGCCGCCATCGGCGACAGCATCGGCGTGCCGATCATGCTCTACAACAACCCGGCCACCAGCGGCACCGACATGTCGGTGGAGCTGATCCTGCGTATCCTCAAGCAGGTCGAGAACGTGACCATGGTCAAGGAGAGCACTGGCGACATCCAGCGCATGCACCAGTTGAAACTGCAGAGTGACGTGCCGTTCTACAACGGTTGCAACCCGCTGGCGCTGGAAGCCTTCGCGGCTGGCGCCAAAGGCTGGTGCACCGCGGCGCCGAACCTGATCCCGCAACTGAACCTGAGCTTGTATCAGGCCGTACTGGCCGATGATTTGAACAAGGCGCGGGAGCTGTTCTACCGACAGTTGCCCTTGCTGCAATTCATCCTCAAAGGCGGGCTGCCGGCGACGATCAAGGCCGGGTTGCGCTTGACCGGGCTGGAGGTGGGTAATCCGCGCTTGCCGGTGTTCCCGTTGGGTGAGGCAGGGATCGGACAGCTCAAAGCGTTGCTGTCATCGGTATAAAAACGCCCGGCTCTCGCGAGCCGGGTGCAGGTCTTCTTGCACAACCGTCAGGTCTTGTCCTTGATAGTGACACTGGGACCATTGGTCTTGACGCTGGCAATGCCATTGTCTCGTGCGGCTGTAGAGGTGTACTGCTCACTGCTGCCGATCACTTGATGATTGGCCGCCTTGAGGTTGAAGAACGGTTGGCCGTTGGTGGCCACTTTTTTCTCATAACGTTCATCATGTGGGCTGTTTGCCTGCACTGAAGCAATGCCGGCTTCAGTAGCACCGCGGGTGGTGTAAAGCTCGCTGGTCAATATGGTTTCTGCGTTCGCCGCCTTAAGCACGAAACGAAACTGCCCGTTACTGCTTTTACTCAACTCATACCATCCAGCCATGACTTTCTCCTTTGAGTGGGATATCGCTCCCAAACTTGTAGGATTAAAGGCCATGCCCCAATTTTTTCCAGCCAAACACGGGAGATCTATTTAGCTGGAGACAAATGACAATAGTTCTCGATATCATTCGCGACTTTTCCACGTCGTACTTCGTCAAGAAGGGTATCCATGTCTCGTCCCCAGCCCGACCCGTCGGCGGCCGATGCCTGTCGCGGGTTTTATGCAGACATTCTGTATTTCCTGCGTAAACGCACGGACAACGCCAGCGACGCGGCGGACATGGCCCAGGATGTGTTTACCCAATGGCTGGGCTACCGCGACCGTGCCAAGGTCGAGCAGCCACGGGCGTTTCTGTTCCAGATGGCGCGCAACCTGCTGCGCGATCACTGGCGCAAACAGAAGGTACGGCAAACCGTCCACCCTGATCACGCCGAAATGGATGCCGAGCCGGTCACCGACGAGCACAACGACCCCATGGCCGCCGCCCTTCGCCTGCAACGCCTGGAACAGTTGAAAGAAGTCCTTGCCGAACTCTCGCCGCGCCGACGAGAAGCCCTTATGCTGCACCGCTTCGAAGGCTTGAGCCAGGCGCAGATAGCAACGCGCATGGGCATCTCCACCAGCATGGTGGAAAAGCACATCGCCTTTGCCCTGCTGCACTGCAAGCGCCGCCTTCAACCCGCCCCCGGCACGGAGCAGCCAGAATGAACCGCCCGAGCGACACAGACGCGCTGGACAGCCAAGCGAGCGATTGCATCGACGCCCAAGCCGCCAGTTGGTTTGCACGCAACCGCAACGAAGCAAGCCGCGCCGACCGTAAAGCCTTTGCAGACTGGCAGGCGGTGCCCGCGCATGCGCGCGCCTATGCCGAATTCGAACAGCTGTGGGCCGACCTCGCCCAGTTGCAACAACTGAACAAACCGTTGGCACTGCCCAAGCGCAAGCCCAGCCTTTGGCGCCCTGCCCTGGCGATGGCGGCTGCTCTGCTCTGCGCCGTGCTGGCGACCTCTATCGGCGCACCGCGCGAGCTGTATCACAACCAGGTTGCCACCCATGCCAAGGGCGTGCGCACTTTGAATCTGCCAGATGGCAGTACCTTGTATGTGAATGCCAACACCCATATCCGCGTGGACTTCAGCGCCCATCAACGGGTGCTGCATCTGGACAAAGGCCAGCTGTACATCGAAGTGGCCGCCGACAAGGAACGCCCCCTCTACGTGCAGGCCGGCGAGTCGAGCGTACGGGTGGTGGGCACGGCTTTCGATGTGCGCCGTGGGCAGCAGCAATTGGTGGTCAGCGTTGCCCATGGCCAGGTCGCTTTCGCGCCAAATGGCGAAAGCCCCGTCACCCTGCTCGACGCCCAGCAACGGGCCTCATACAACTACGCCAAAGGCACCGTGCAATCGCAAAGCCTCAGCGCCGAAGAGATCGCCGATTGGCGCAGCGGGCATTTGTCGTTTCGCAATCGAGAGCTGGCCAGCCTGATCGACGAACTTAGCCTCTACCGTCCACAGACGCCGTTGCAGGTCAGCAAGGCCGTCGCGCTGCTCAAGGTGTCGGGCAACCTTGATGTGAGCGACCCGGACGCCCTGCTCAACGCCTTGCCCGCGCTGTTGCCAGTGAAAACCGTGCTCTCGGCGGATGGCATCATGAGAATCGAGCCGAGCAACTAAACGGCAGAAACCACACATGAGAATATTTTGCATTCGCATGTGTGGTTTTTTTTGCCTGCCCCGTCTTCCTCCTGTCTGTGTTTGATACGCACACCTTTTTGGCTATTTAGCCGCTCCGGGGGATTTCATGTTTCGCGCGCCTTGCCACGCTTCGCACCTGTTTCTTCGACCGACACTCATGGCTACGTGCCTGGCCTTGAGCCTCAGCGCCGAAGCCGAGTCGCTCAAGCTGCACCTGCCGGCCCAGTCGCTGGCCACGTCCCTGAGCCAGGTGGCCCAGCAAGCGAAAATCCAGCTGCTGTTCGATGAAACCCTGCTCAAGAACGTGCAGGCCCCAGCGCTTGACGGTAACTACACCCCGGAAGTGGCCATCCGTTCCCTGCTCAAAAACGGTGAGCTCAACCTGATCAAGGTCGGCAGTACCTATGTGGTGCGCCCCGACGAGGGCAAAACCACCACCGGTGGCGCAATCCAGTTGGACACCCTGAGCGTGATCGGTACCGGCAATGAGGTAAACGCCAGCACCGTCAACCGCTCCACCCTGACCCAGGCCGACATCGACCGTTACCAGTCCAATAACATTCCCAGCCTGTTGCAGACCTTGCCCGGTGTCAGCCAGGGCGGCTCGCTGAAACCCGGCGGCCAGACCATCAACATCCGCGGTTTCGGCGATGCCGAAGACGTGCCGCTGACCGTTGACGGTGCCACCAAGACAGGCTTTGAGCGTTACCAGCAAGGCACGGTGTTTATCGAGCCCGAGCTGATCAAGCGCATTGAAGTGGAAAAAGGTCCCAACTCGCCGTTCACCGGTAATGGCGGCTTCGGCGGCACGGTCAACATGGTCACCAAGGACGCCCCGGACCTGCTCAAGGACGGCCGCAACAGCGGTGCGATGCTCAAATATGGCTACTCCAGCAACGACCATGAGCAGGTCTACAGCAGTGCCGTGTATGGCCGTACCGACGACGGCCGTTTCGATGCGCTGGCCTACCTGACCCAACGCGACGGCGGCGATATGAAAGTGGCCGCCAAGTTGCCCAACGACAACAATGAGTACCCGATCAACCCTCAGCGCCTGCCCAACAGCGCCCAGGATGTGGACGGCAAGCTGTTCAAGGTCAACGCACACTTTACCGATGAGCACAGTGTCGGGCTGTCGTACTCGCGCTCCCACAGCAACCGCTGGACCCCGTTTTCCGCCGCCAGTTACCCCACGCCACCGACCCAGTTCAACATCGACCGCTACGGCTACGAAGGCGCGTTGAAGCGCTTCCTCGCCCACCGTGACACGGTCGACACCACCTGGTCGGGCAAGTATGAATACCAGCCGCTGGACAACCCGCTGGTGGACTTGACCATCAAGTACTCCCAGTCCAACACCGAGCAGACCGATGAGCGTGACGCCACGGCGTTTTTCCAGTTGGCCACCGGCGGGCGCAAGATGGACACCGCCTACACCGACAAGCTCCTGGATATCCGTAACGTCAGCCTGTTTGACACCGGCCCCTTGCAGCATGCCGTGACGGTCGGCGGGCAAATCCGCAAGCACACCCGCGAAACCGAGATGTGGATGCCTGGCGCCACCTACAACACGCCGCGCTACAACTACGGGCACTTTCAGCCGGGCTTCATGCCCCACGGCAAAGTCGATACCAACAGCTTCTTTATCCAGGACGCGGTGACGTTGGGCGACGTGACGATCACGCCGTCGCTGCGCTACGACCATGTGCGCAACCGCGGCGAAGGCAACGATGCGCCCTACTACAACAACCCCAACCCGGCAGTGGGTCACGACTACAGCGACCGCACCTACACCGGCTGGTCGCCACGCCTGGCGCTATTCTGGACCGTGACGCCGAATGTGGGGCTGTTCGCCAACTGGAGCCAGACCTGGCGCGCCCCGGTGATCGACGAACAATACGAAGTGCAGGGCGTGGGCAGTCGCACCGCCACCAGCGTCGACCTGGACCCGGAGCGCATCACCTCGATCACCGTGGGCAACATCACCAGCTTCGATAACCTGCTCGCCCAGGACGACAACCTGCAACTGCGCACCACCCTGTTTCACAACAAAGTCGAAGACGAGATCTTCAAGGCCACCGGCGTGGGTTGCCAGAACCAGGCTGTCAATGGCGGCAGCATCGCTTCAGCTTGCCCGCCTGGGCCGATGTCCAACTACCGCAATATCGGCAGCCTGACCATCAAGGGCGTTGAGCTCGAATCGATCTACAACTCCACCTACCTGTTTGGCTCGGTGTCGTTCGCCTATGCCAAGGGCCAGCACCAAGGCGCCTACACCAATCCCTGGGGCCCGGACGTAGCCGCGCGGGATATTCCGCCGACCAAATGGGTGCTGGTACTGGGCACTCACATCCCGGCCTGGGATGCCCAGGTGGGCTGGATGGGCCAATTCATCGGCGCCACCGACCGCCTGCCCAGCGACAAATACTCGGGCGGCCCGGGCTCCAGCATCGGCGATGTGTTCTACGACCAGTACGGCAACAAGCGCTACAACACCCAGGGCCTGTTCGCCAAATGGGCGCCGCAGCAGGCATACCTCAAAGGCACCGAGGTGAACTTCACGGTGGACAACCTGTTCAACAAAAACTTCCGCCCGGCCTTGAGCGGCGACCGTGCCTATACCAAGGGGCGTGATGCGAAGATCAGCGTCACACGCTTCTTCTAACCACACACGCATTCCAAATGTGGGAGCTGGCTTGCCTGCGATAGCGGCGGTGCAGCCACCATGGTCATCGCAGGCAAGCCAGCTCCCACAGGGAACCGCGCCCATTTCAGGCCAGGTAGCCATCCCCGCGCAACAGGGTTTCCAGGCAGTGTTCGGTGATGTGATAAAACGCCTTGAGCTCCTGGATTTTTGCCAATAGCTGCGCGTTGTCCACAGGCTCGGCACGTTTGACCGCCAGGATCATCTTGTTCTTGTTGGTGTGTTCCAGCGAGATGAACTCGAACACCTTGGTCTCATAGCCACAGGCTTCAAGGAACAATGCGCGCAGGCTGTCGGTGACCATTTCCGCCTGCTGGCCCAGGTGCAGGCCGTATTGCAGCATCGGCTTGAGCAACGCCGGGCTCTGGATCTGCAGGCGGATCTGTTTGTGGCAGCACGGCGAGCACATGATGATCGACGCACCGGAACGGATGCCGGTGTGGATCGCGTAGTCGGTGGCGATGTCGCAGGCATGCAAGGCAATCATCACGTCCAGCTCACTGGGCGCCACGCTGCGTACATCGCCACATTTGAACACCAGCCCCGGGTGTTCCAGGCGTGCGGCGGCGCTGTTGCAGAGGGTGACCATGTCTTCACGCAACTCGACACCGGTGACCTCGCCCTCGGCCTTGAGGGTATTGCGCAGGTAATCGTGAATAGCGAAGGTCAGGTAACCCTTGCCCGAGCCGAAATCGGCGACACGCACCGGGCGGTCGAGTTGCAACGGCGACGACGTCAGCGCATGGCTGAACACTTCGATGAACTTGTTGATCTGCTTCCACTTGCGCGACATCGAGGGGATCAGCGCCTGCTTGGCGTCGGTCACGCCCAGGTCGGAGAGGAACGGCCGGCTCAGGTCGAGGAAGCGATTTTTTTCACGGTTATGCTCGGCTGAAGGCGCTTCGCGCAGTTGCTGCGGTTTGCTTTTGAACAGCGAACTTTTGTTCTTCTTGCTGTATTCCAACTGGGCTTCGTCGGTCAGCGCCAGCAAGTGCGCGTTCTTGAACGAGCTGGGCAACAGCTCGGCGATCGCCGCCACGCCGTCGGCCAAGGGGAAGTTCTTGGTGATGTCGCGGGTCTTGTAGCGATAGACGAACGACAGGCAAGGCTGCTCCTTGACCACCACCGGCTTGATGATCAGCCGCTGCAACTCGGCTTCCTCACCGACGTACTTGGCCAGCACCAGCTTGATAAAAGCGTTCTGGGCCAAGCTTGCGCTCAACAGTTCGATGAACTGGGCATGATGATCCGGCGCAGGGCGGGTAGGTTGAGCGGTGACGGACATGAACAAAAACGCCTCGGGTAAAGAATGCCGGGCATTTTAGGCGGGATGGGGGTTCAGGGCACGGGGTTATTTGATCAACGGTCAATCAACCCGAATAAGGATGCTGCCTTGTGTAGGAGCGAGCTTGCTCGCGAAAAACGTCAACGATAACGCGGGTGTCCTGAATGAACGCGGCGTCGATGAGTTTTTCGCGAGCAAGCTCGCTCCTACAAAAAAGCAGTTATTCGAGTACAACCAGGCGATTGGGCAGTTCGTTGCGGGTTTGGGTAACGGGCACATGCACCTTGAGCAACTCGCCACAGGCTTCAACGCAGGCGATGAACCCGGCCAGCGTCTGCCCCTGTTTAACTTGCTGGGTAAACGCCTGGACAATAGCGTCCCAATTGCTGTCATCCAGGCGCTTGGAAATCCCGTCATCCACCAGGATCTCCACATAACGCTCGGCCTCGCTGACAAAAATCAGCACCCCGGTGCTGCCCACCGTGTGGTGCAGGTTCTGCTCCAGAAACTGCCGCCGCGCCAGGTTGGACGCACGCCAGTGGCGTACCGAACGCGGGATCAGCCGAGTAGTGACCTTGGGCAAGCGGAACACCAGGCACAGCACAATGAACGTCGCCCACTGCGCCACCAGCAAGGTGTACATGGTCAGGTAGCCCGACAGGTAATGCACCACACCCGGCACCACCAACGCGATCAAGCTCGCCCACAGCAACGGAATGTAGGCGTAGTCGTCGGCGCGCGCCGCCAGCACGGTGACCAACTCCGCGTCGGTGGTTTTCTCGACCCGGGCGATCGCTTCGGCGACTTGGCGCTGCTCGTGTTCAGTCAGTAATGCCATGGTTGTAGATGCTCTATTCTCGTTATTGTCATTACCAGCTGCCCGAAGCCCCGCCACCGCCAAAACCACCGCCGCCGCCGCGGAAACCACCACCACCGCCGCCCCCACCGCCGCCGCGCCCGCTGCTGTTGAGAATCGCCAGCAGGATAGCGCCCACTGGCAAGCCCATGCGATTGCACAGCCACAGCACGCCGATCAGCAGAATAAACAGGCCGATGGAAAACCCGGGATTATCCATGGCGAAGTTCGCATCCGCCACATGGGCCGGCACCGCCAAGGGCTCACCGCCCACCACCTGGATCATCGCGGCCACGCCGTCGCTGATGCCCTGGCTGAAATTGCCGGCCTTGAACTTGGGCAGGATCACCTGGTTGATGATCACCCAGGATTGCGCATCCGTCAGCACGCCTTCCAGGCCATACCCGACTTCGATGCGCAATTGGCGGTCATCACGGGAGACGATCAACAGCGCGCCGTTGTCCTTGCCCTTTTGGCCAATGCCCCACTGGCGGCCCAATTGATAACCGTAGTCCTCAATAGGCACGCCTTGCAGGTCGGGCACGGTGACCACCACCAACTGGTCGCCCGAGGTCTGCTCCAGCGCCTGCAGTTGCTGGGTCAGTTGCTCGCGCACCGCCGGGTCGATCATCTGCGCGCTGTCCACCACCCGCCCGGTCAGCGCCGGGAAGCTCGGTGCCGCCTGGGCCACGCCCACGCAGGCCAACAGCCACAGCGCCAGGCCTATCCGTAATAAACGCATCGACACCTCAGTGCAGCCTTATTTGAACTTCACTTGCGGCGCTTTATCGGCATCGGCGCTGGTGGCTTCAAACGTGGCGCGGATCGGCAAGTCGCTGTACATCACGCTGTGCCACAGGCGGCCCGGGAAGGTGCGGATCTCAGTGTTGTAAGCCTGTACGGCCTGTATAAAGTCACGGCGAGACACAGCGATACGGTTCTCGGTGCCTTCAAGTTGCGATTGCAAGGCCAGGAAGTTCTGGTTGGCCTTCAGGTCCGGGTAACGCTCGGACACCACCATCAAACGGCTGAGTGCGCCGCTCAGGCCATCCTGGGCTTGCTGGAACTGCTTGAGTTTTTCGGGGTTGTCCAGGGTGCTGGCATCCACCTGGATCGAGGTGGCCTTGGCCCGCGCTTCAATCACCGCGGTAAGGGTTTCCTGTTCGTGGGCGGCATACGCCTTCACCGTTTCCACCAGGTTGGGGATCAGGTCAGCACGGCGCTGGTACTGGTTCTGCACCTGGCCCCAGGCGGCCTTGGCCTGTTCGTCCAGGGTCGGGATGTTGTTGATGCCGCAACCGCTCAGCACGCTGCTGATCAGTAACAGCGCCGCAGCCTTGAAGCCCCAGCGATAAGTGTGTGCTGCTTGCATAGTGTTTCTCCTGCCCGATCTGATGGAATGTGACGACTAACCCTATAAACCACGCGCTTGGGGCATAATCCGCCACCACTGGAATGCTTCGAGCCAATCAGCTACAAAGATGCCCAGCGCGAAAAAGAGTTCAGAGTGTGCTGCATTTATCTGAACAACACCCGAACAACAATAGACGTTCCCCACATTTTGGCCGACAGCATCTCTCTGAATGCTGCGCAGTCGCCGAAAAAGGATATTCATGAAAAAGCTGTGTTTGCTCGGCCTTGTTGCCACTCTGGCCAGCCACCCCGTATGGGCAGAAACAAAGCCTGCTGCGCTTAACGACAAGGACGCCTTCGTCAGCGACCTGCTCAAGCAAATGACCCTGGATGAGAAGATCGGCCAATTGCGCCTGATCAGCATCGGCCCGGAAATGCCCCGCGAGCTGATCCGCAAGGAAATCGCCGCCGGCCGCATCGGTGGCACGTTCAACTCCATCACCCGCCCGGAAAACCGTCCGATGCAGGACGCGGCCATGCGCAGCCGCTTGAAGATCCCGATGTTCTTCGCCTACGACGTGATCCACGGCCACCGCACCATTTTCCCGATCAGCCTGGCCCTGGCCTCCAGCTGGGACATGGACGCCATTGGCCGCTCCGGGCGCATCGCCGCCCAGGAAGCCGCCGCCGACAGCCTCGACATCACCTTCGCACCGATGGTGGATATCTCGCGCGACCCGCGCTGGGGCCGCACTTCCGAAGGTTTCGGTGAAGACACCTACCTGGTGTCACGCATTGCCGAAGTGATGGTCAAGGCGTTCCAGGGCACCAGCCCCGCGAATGCCGACAGCCTCATGGCCAGCGTCAAGCACTTCGCCCTCTACGGCGCGGTGGAAGGCGGGCGCGACTACAACGTGGTCGACATGAGCCCGGTCAAGATGTACCAAGACTACCTGCCGCCCTACCACGCGGCGATCAAGGCTGGCTCCGGCGGCGTGATGGTCGCGCTCAACTCGATCAACGGCGTGCCTGCCACCGCCAACACCTGGCTGATGAACGACCTGCTGCGCAAGGACTGGGGCTTCAAGGGCCTGACCGTCAGCGACCACGGTGCGATCGTCGAGCTGATCAAGCACGGCGTGGCCAAGGACGGGCGTGAAGCCGCCAAGCTGGCGATCAAGGCCGGCATCGACATGAGCATGAACGACTCGCTGTACGGCAAGGAATTGCCGGGGCTGCTCAAGTCCGGCGAGATCCAGCAGAGCGACATCGACAACGCCGTGCGCGAAGTGCTCGGCGCCAAGTACGACATGGGCCTGTTCAAGGACCCGTACCTGCGCATCGGCAAGGCCGAGGATGACCCGGCCGACACCTACGCCGACAGCCGCCTGCACCGTGCCGAGGCCCGCGACATTGCGCGCCGCAGCCTGGTGTTGCTGAAAAACCACAACGACACCCTGCCGCTGAAAAAATCCGCGACCATTGCCCTTGTCGGCCCGCTGGCCAAGGCACCCATCGACATGGTGGGCAGTTGGGCTGCTGCCGGCCGGCCTGCACAATCGGTGACCCTGCTCGACGGCATGAACGCCGTGATCGGTGAAAAAGGCAAAGTGATCTATGCCCGTGGCGCCAACATCACCGGCGACAAAGCGGTGCTCGACTACCTCAACTTCCTCAACTTCGATGCCCCGGAAGTGGTGGACGACCCGCGCCCTGCCCAGGTGCTGATTGATGAAGCGGTGAAGGCGGCGAACAACGCCGACGTTATCGTCGCCGCGGTGGGCGAGTCCCGTGGCATGTCCCACGAATCGTCGAGCCGTACCGATCTGAACATCCCGCAAAGCCAGCGCGACTTGATCAAGGCCCTCAAAGCCACCGGCAAACCGCTGGTGCTGGTGTTGATGAACGGCCGTCCGCTGTCGATTCTCGAAGAGAACCAACAGGCCGACGCGATCCTGGAAACCTGGTTCGCAGGTACCGAAGGCGGCAACGCCATCGCCGACGTGCTGTTCGGTGACTACAACCCATCGGGCAAGCTGCCGATCACCTTCCCTCGTTCGGTCGGGCAGATTCCGACCTACTACAACCACCTGACCATCGGCCGGCCATTCACCCCAGGCAAGCCGGGCAACTACACCTCGCAGTACTTCGATGACACCACCGGCCCCCTGTTTCCGTTTGGCTATGGCCTGAGCTACACCACGTTCAGCCTGTCGGACATGGCACTGTCGTCCACCACGCTGAACAAGACCGGCAAGCTCGATGCCAGCGTCACCGTGAAGAACACTGGCAAGGTCGATGGCGAAACGGTTGTGCAGTTGTATATCCAGGACGTGGCCGGTTCGATGATCCGCCCGATCAAGGAGCTGAAGAACTTCCAGAAGATCATGCTCAAGGCCGGCGAAGCGCGCACGCTGCACTTCACCATCACCGAGGACGACTTGAAGTTCTACAACGCCCAACTCAAGTTCGCGGCGGAACCGGGTGAGTTCAATGTGCAGATCGGCTTGGATTCCCAGGATGTGCAGCAGCAAACCTTCGAACTGCTCTGATCTGAAGCTGTAAACACGGTCGCTGTGGGAGCTGGCTTTTGTGGGAGCTGGCTTGCCTGCGATACAGGCACCTCGGTTTGTCAGGTGTACCGAGGTGATGCTATCGCAGGCAAGCCAGCTCCCACAGTTGATTGAGGTGGCCCGACTAACCGCGTCGATCCAGCAGGTTCACCACCAACCGATCAATCCAGCCCCACACCCGCTGCTTCACCCGCCGCCACAATGGCCGCGCCTTCCATGCCTCCAGGCTCACCGCCTGGCTTTGGGCAAAGTCCGCTTCGAAACTGCCCACCACCGCTGCCGTCAACTGCGGGTCCAGCGCTTCGAGGTTGGCTTCCAGGTTGAAGCGCAGATTCCAGTGGTCGAAATTGCACGAGCCAATGCTCACCCAATCATCCACCAGCACCATCTTCAGGTGCAGGAAACACGGCTGGTATTCGAAGATCTGCACGCCTGAGCGCAGCAGGCGCGGGTAATAACGGTGCCCGGCGTAACGCACCGACGGGTGATCGGTGCGCGGGCCGGTGAGCAGCAAACGTACGTCCACACCGCGCCCTGCCGCCCGGCGCAAGGCACGGCGCACGCTCCAGGTTGGCAGGAAGTACGGGGTCGCCAGCCAGATACGCCCCTTGCTGCTGTTCAAAGCACGAATCAACGATTGCAGGATGTCACGGTGCTGACGCGCATCGGCATACGCCACGCGGCCCAGCCCCGGCCCGGTCGCGGGCACCTTGGGCAAGCGAGGCAAACCAAAGTGGGTAGCCGGTTTCCATTCACGGCGCGCGGCGTTAGCGTGCCATTGCCGGTCGAACAGGGCCTGCCAGTCCAGCACCAGCGGGCCGCTGATCTGCACCATCACTTCATGCCAGTCGGCGGTGTCTTGCCCCGGCGTCCAGAACTCGTCGGTGACACCGGTGCCGCCGACCACCGCAATGCGCTGGTCGATCAGCAGTAGCTTTCGATGGTCGCGGTACAGGTTGCGCATCCAGCGCCGCCAATTCAGGCGGTTGTAAAAGCGCAGCGCCACGCCGGCATCGGTCAAGCGCTTGCGCAGCCCCAGGGTAAACGCCAGGCTGCCGTAATCGTCAAACAGGCAACGCACCTGCACGCCGCGTTCGGCGGCCAGTACCAGCGCCTGCACCATGGCCTCGGCGCAGGCCCCGGCTTCGACCAGGTACAACTCAAGGTCAACCTGCTGCTCGGCCCGGGCGATGCCCACCAGCATCTGCGGGAAGAAATTCGGCCCGTCGATCAGCAATTCGAACTGATTGGCGCTGCGCCACGGGAACACCGCGCCGCTCATGTCAGCGCGCCGTGAAAATCAGCACCGCACCCACCGGCACCGACAAACTGATCGACTTGAGCCCTGCCGCCTTACGCAAGGTAGCCACACCGGGCGCCAGGTCGAAATCTTCGGCATGCAGCACCACGGGCTCCAGAGTTACCACCTGGAAACGCCGCTCATCCAGGCGCGTGGCCAGCAGTTCGGCGCTGTAGGTCTGGGTCTTGCCGTGCAGCGTGACGCTCAAGGGCAGGCGCAATTCCAACTGCGCGCCGGACGCCAGGTCATTGATGGGCTGCAGATTGATCTGTGCGCTGATCTGCGCTTCGGGGAAGGTCTTGATCTCGAACAGCTCTTTACGCATGCGCTCGTCGCGCAACGGAATACCGCTGTTGATTGAGTCCAGCTCCACTTCCAGCCGAGCCGCGCCTTTGGCGTCGACTTTGCCGTGCAGCACCAGGAAGCGCTGGACTTCGGCAATCTCGGTGTTTTTGGTGGTGACGAAAGACAGGCGCGAGGATTCGTTATCCAGGTACCAATCGGCGTGGGCGGGCACGGCAGCAAAGGCCAGCAGCGCGAAGACCAGAGGTTTGACATTGAACATAAAGACTCATGGGGCAAAAAAACCTGGGCGAACCTTAAGCGCAATCTCACAACCGGCGCAAATTCAATGTGGGAGCTGGCTTGCTGTGGCGAGGGAGCTTGCTCCCGTTCGACAGCGCAGCTGGAGCCGGCTTTTTGGGGGCGCTACGCACCCCAGCGGGAGCAAGCTCCCTCGCCACAAAAGCCAGCTGCCACAGGGTTTTTGCTGTGTTTTCAAACCAGCGTTCGCTGCACTTCGCAGATCGCTTCTTCAAGGCTGCCCATGTGCAAATTCAACACCCGCTCCACCGGCGCCTGATGCATCGGCCAATGCAGCGCCATGCTCCCCACCAATCGGCCATTGGCGCGCACCGGCAAGGCCACCGCCCGGATCAGGAACGGCAAACGCACCGGGTATTCCCAATAGCCCTCGGTACGCTGTCCGAAGCCCTGGTGCTGGGTTTGCTCGCATGCGCGATAGTGCTCGTCTGCCGCCACATGATTGCGGCCTGCCAGGCGCTGTACTTCGTCAGCCGGCAATTGCGTCAGGCAAGCCTTGCCCATCGCCGAGTGGAACAGGCTGGCGTACTGGCCGACGATCTGGCAGTTGTTCGGGTACAGCTTGCGCAACACGCTGGGGATCGCGCTTTCCATGACCTCCAGGCGCTCGCCATCGAAGCACGACAAGTCCACCACCAGCCCAGTGCGCTCGCTGAGCTCCAGCAACCAAGGGGCGGCGCTCTCCACCACCTGGCGCTTGAAGCGTTGCTGGGTATCGCCGAACAAACGCCGGGCACGCAGGCGGTAACGCCGATCGCTCAGGCCGCGGTAGACCCACCCCTGTTCCTGCAAGGTCAGCAACATGCGCGACACCGTGGCCTTGGGCAGCTGCGTGAGGTAGTGCAGTTCTTCCAGCCCCAGGGCCTGGTGCTCGCCCAGCAACTCGACGATTGCCAGAGCGCGCTCAACCGAGCGTACAGTGCCTGTCTCCATGTTCGATCTCCCTGTTGCCGGTGGATGATCTTTTTTCACAGCAAGATACAGGCCTGGTCAGCGCTCAGCGGGTCGTTGCAAGGCACGCCGGTGGCCGGCGTTGTACCCATTGGGTCAGTTGCTCATGGGCGTAGGCCAATTGCAGCACGGCCCTGTCGGCCTGGGCCGGGCCAATGATTTGCAGGCCCATGGGCAAGCCCTGGGGGTTGAAGCCCACCGGAATGCTCATGCTCGGCAAACCGGCGAGGGTCGGGCCGATCACCGCCTCCATCCAACGGTGATAAGTGTCCATTTCACGCCCGCCAACGAGGCGTGGCCAAGGCTGTTGTGCATCGAAAGGGAACACCTGGGCGGTGGGCAACAGCAGGAAATCGTAACGTTCGAACAGCTTGCCCAAAGCGCGGTACCACTCACTGCGGTCCACCGACGCCTGGTAAACCTGCTGGGCACTCAAGCCCTGGCCGCCCTCCACTTCCCATTGCGCTTCGGGCTTGAGCAACGCGCGTTTTTGCGGGTTGGCGTAGGCCGCGCCGAGGTTGCCGTGCACCAGCCAATGGCGGTGTACCAACCAGCAGCGCCACAGGCGCGCCATGGAAAAGTCCGGTTGGCAGCTGTGCACTTCACAGCCCAACCTGGCGAAATCATCCAGCGCCGCTTCGCACAGGCTCATCACGCCATCATCCATCGGCAGATAACCGTTGTAGTCCCCCAGCCAACCGAGGCGCACGCCCTTGAAGTCGCGCAGCAACGGCTGGCCCAGCACCGCCGGATCGGCCGAGGATGACAGCGGCGTGCGGGGGTCGTAACCGGCCTGGATGCTCAGCAACCGCGCCACATCCGTCACGCTGCGCCCCATCGGGCCTTCGGTGCCCAGTTGCTGCACGAACAACTCCGGCATCGGCCCGTGGGGCACCCGTCCTTGGGAGGGGCGCAAGCCGAACACGTTGTTGAACGCCGCCGGGTTGCGCAGCGAGCCCATCATGTCGCTGCCGTCGGCCACCGGCAGCATGCGTAGCGCCAGGGCCACCGCCGCTCCGCCACTGCTACCGCCGGCCGCCAGGCGCGGGTCATAGGCGTTGCCGGTGGTACCGAACAGCGTGTTGTAGGTGTGGGAGCCCAGGCCGAACTCCGGCACGTTGGTCTTGCCAATGATGATCGCACCACTGGCCCGCACCCGCGCCACGCTGATGGCGTCTTCGTTCGGTACATGCTCGGCGAACAGCGGTGAGCCCAGGGTGGTGCGCAAACCCTGGGTGGCCGCCAGGTCCTTGATGGCCTGGGGCATGCCATGCATCCAGCCACGGGAATGGCCCCGGTCCAACTCACGATCACAGGCTCTCGCCTCGGCCAGCACGGCCTCGCTTTCGCGCAACGACACCAGCGCATTCACGCCAGGGTTAAAGCGCTGGATCTGCGCCAGGTACGCCTGCATCACCTCTTCGCACGACACCTGCCGCCCATGAATGGCCCGCGACAGCTCAGTGGCATCCCAATCAACAATACTCAAGGCTTCACCTCTCTGGAAAACGGCAGCGGCTTGCTCGCCCGGGGCGCCTCGCGCATGCAGTAAGTGCCCAGCAGCGTCAGCACACACGCAAACAATACATAGAACGACGGCGCCACCGGCGTGCCCAGCACCTTGCTCAGCCAGGTCACGATCAACGGCGCGAAACCACCGAACACCATTACGGCCACGTTATAGGCCACCGACACGCCGGTCGAGCGCACCTCGATAGGGAACTGTTCGGCCAATGCCGTCGGCGCTGGCCCGAAGAACCCGCCAATCGCCGTGCACAACATCACCTGCATCACCAGCAGGCGCTCGATGGACGGCGCGGCGGCCACCCACACATACAACGGGTAGACCATCACGAAGAACGCCAGGGTGAAGGCCATCAACACCGGTCGCCGTCCCAACCGATCCGAGAGCAGGCCGGACAAGGGGATCACCACGGTCATCAGCGCCACCGCAAACATCTGCACCATCAGCACCTGGTCCAGCGGCAGGCCGAGGTTCTTGTGGGCGAAGGTCGGCATGTTCACCAGCACCACGTAGAACGACACCGTCGCCCCGCAGGCCAAGCCCATGGACACCAGGATGCTGCGCCGATGGTCACGCAGCACTTGCATGAGGCTCGGCGCCGGGCCGGTGGCGTTTTTACGCGCCTGGATAAACTCTTCCGGGTCTTCCATGTGCCGACGAATCCACAACCCCACCGGGCCGATCAACAAGCCCAGCACAAACGGCAGGCGCCAGCCCCACAGGTCGAGGGTTTCGGGCGAAAAGAAATGCGTGACCAACGCCACCATCGCCGCCCCGCCGAACACCGCCAGGCATTGCCCTACCAATTGCCAGGAGCCATACAAGCCCTTGCGATGGGCAGGTGCGCTCTCCACCAGAAATGCCGTGGCGCTGGCATATTCACCGCCGGTGGCAAACCCCTGAAGCATCCGCGCCACCACAATCAGCAACGGCGCACCCATGCCAATGGCGGCGTAGCTCGGCGCGAAGGCGATCAGCGCAATGGACACGGTCATTAGCCGGATAATCAACTGCATCGCGGCTTTGCGGCCTTTGCGGTCGGCATAGATGCCCAACAGGATGCCGCCCACCGGACGCATGAAAAAGCCCACGCCAAAGGTGGCCAGGGCCATCAGCAGCGACGCGTATTCGTCTTCGGAGGGGAAGAACTGCCGGGCGATGATGCTGGCCAGGAAACCGTAAACGATGAAGTCATACCATTCCAACGCGTTGCCGATCACCGCCGCCACCACTTGGCGGGTGCGGGAAACGCCGAGTTTTGCAGTCTGCATGAGGAACACTCCATTCAACCGATACAGGGAAAGGGTCCAGCGGCAGAAAAAGGCGTTGCTGTAGGAGCGAGCTTGCTCGCGAAAAACGCGCAGGCAACACGGGCTACCTCAAAGCGCTGCGTCAGCGTTGACGATTTTCGCGAGCAAGCTCGCTCCTACAAGGGGTTGGGTTATCCGGCTGGCTTGAGCCAGCTCTCGGCTAGCGCACCCCAGTAGGCTGCGCCGGTCAGCAGGATGTCGTCGTTGAAGTCATAGGCGGGGTTGTGCACCATCGGTCGCGACACACCGTTGCCGATAAACAGGTAACTGCCGGGGCAGCGTTGCAGCATCCAGGCGAAGTCTTCGCTGCCCATCAGCGTGCGGGTGTTGCCATCCACAGCGTCGGCACCGAGCAAGGCCACACCGACCTGGCGGGCGAATTCGGTTTCTTCGGCGTGGTTGACAAGCACCGGGTAGGCCGGCCGGTGTTCGATCTGCACGGTGCAGCCGAAGCTGGCGGCCTGGGTCTGGATGATCGCGTTGACCCGTTCCAGCATCTGTTCACGTACCTTGGGGTTAAGTGCGCGCAAGCTCAGGCGCAACAGGGCTTGCTGGGGAATCACATTGGCGGCTTGCCCTGCTTGAAGGGCGCCGACCGTGACCACGGCAGCTTCCTGGGTGTCGATATTGCGTGCTACCACCGTTTGCAAGGCCATGACCATGCTCGCCGCCGCCACCAGCGGGTCCACGGTCAAATGCGGCATCGAGCCATGGCCACCTACGCCTTCGAGCGTCACGGTGAGCAGGTCCTGGGAGGCCATCATCGGCCCCACTCTCAAGCCCAGATGCCCAGCCGGCAAGCCTGGCATATTGTGCATGCCGAACAACCCGTCGCAGGGGAAGCGCTCCAGCAACCCATCTGCAAGCATCGCCTCGGCGCCGCCCTGGCCTTCTTCGGCGGGTTGGAAAATCAGGTTCAAAGTACCGTCGAATTGCCGCGTCGCCGCCAAGTAACGCGCGGCACCGAGCAACATGGTGGTGTGGCCGTCATGGCCGCAGGCGTGCATGCAGCCGGCATGTTGGCTGGTGTAGGCCGCGCCGGTGTTTTCGATGATGGGCAAGGCGTCCATGTCGGCGCGAATCCCCAACGTGCGCGAGCTGTTGCCATTGCGCAACACACCGACCACACCGGTCTTGCCGATGCCGGTGTGCACCTCGTAACCCCACTCCTTGAGTGACTGTGCGACCAGCGCTGAGGTGCGGTTCTCTTCAAAGCCGAGTTCGGGGTGGGCGTGGATATCGTGACGCACAGCGTGCAAGTCGCTGGCAACGTCGCTGAGCCAATCCAGGATGTGCTGGTGCGGGCGCATGGTGATTCTCCTCACAGGCGGGTGGTCCCGTTCTTGTTGGCGATACATCGACAGCTAAGCGCGATGTGCGCGTGAGGACAATCAAAGGTGGTTCCACCCTGTGGAACCTCAGGGCCGGTTCTTTTTCCGAGAACCCACGCAGATAATCTAAATGTGGGAGCTGGCTTGCCTGCGATGGCGGCGGCACAGGCACCAGTGATGTTGGCTGACCTGGCGCTATCGCAGGCAAGCCAGCTCCCACAGAGGAATGAGTGTGTCAGGGAGTCAGGCGGCAGCCTTGGCGGTTGCCCATCCATCGCGCTGTATGCGTACGCCCCAACCCGCTCGCTGTCACTTCACTGCGCTCAGGCGTGTCGATAAACGCACTGATGGGCACGTACTGCTTCACATACCCCAGGCAATACTGCGCCGGGTTGTTGGCCACGTACCGGCACGAGCAGTACTCCTTGGCGGTGTACGCCGCGATGATGTCGGGGAAGGCTTGCAGGTTGACGCGCTCGTGCCAAACCCAGCCGAACAATGCGAAAAGCAACACCAGTAAAACGCTGATGAACGGATGACGACGGATCATGAGCGCACCGCCGCCAGCACGCGTTTGAGCAGTTCGTTATGCCGGTAACTGCCATCCCGATCATCGCCGTAACGCACGATCACCAGGTGTTCGTCGGGCAGCACAAACAGCGCCTGGCCCCAGTGCCCCAGAGCGGCGAAGGTAGTGGCCGGTGCGTCGGGCCAGGGTTGGGGGGCGCCGGTATTGAGCCACCAATGGCCGCCCGGCACAGCTTCATCCTGGCCGGCTTTGTAGCGGTCGAAGGGCCGGCGGTTGAAGGCGACCCAGTCCTTGGGCAGCAGTTGCCGCACGCCCCAGCGCCCATCCCGGGCCATCAGTAACCCTACTCGTGCCAGATCCCGGGCCGTGAGGTAGGCATAGGACGACGAGACAAACGTCTCATCGGCGTCGGTTTCCCAGGTTGCGTCGCGAATGCCCAAGGGCTGGAACAGCGCGTCCCACGGGTAGGTGATGTAGGCCTTGTGGCCGAGCATGCCCTTGAGCGCGGCGGACAGGATAGTGCTGTCGCCACTGGAATAACGGAAAGCCTGGCCAGGGGCGGCGACCGCCTCGGCATCCGCTGCGAATTGCGCCATGTCGGTGTGGCCACGGGTGTAGAGCATCGCCACCACCGAAGATTTCAACGGGGCGTACTCGTAGTCTTCCTGCCAGTCCAACCCGGAGGCCCAGTGCAGCAGGTCAGCCATGCTCACCTTGGGGTGCTGCTTCATCGGCGGGTAGAAACGTGCGGCGGGGTCGTTGAGTTTGAAGCGGCCTTGCCCATAGGCCACGCCCAGCACGGTAGCCATCAGGCTTTTGCTGACAGACCAGGTCAGGTGCGGCGTGCTGGCAGTGGTGGGCGCGGCGTAGCGTTCATAAATGATTTCGCCGTCACGAATGACCAGCAACGCGTCGGTGCGAATACCGTTGCGGGTGGCATCGTCGCGGGGTGGGAAAGCGTAGGCGTCCAGGGCATCGACAGCGGGGCCGGCGAGAGATGTGCCCACGGCCCACTCCTTATCAGGCCAGATTTCAGCGCGGGCATTCACGGTGACAAACAGCAGGGCAACGCACAACAGGCCTCGGACCATGGACGCAAACTCAAGGGGGCATTCAAGCCCGCGAGCCTAGCTCACGCCAGTGACAGATTTGCGACAAGGGGGCTGTCATCCAACCGTCACCGTAACTTCATGGAGCTGACACCGAGGCTACATAGCCTGACTTTGGACAACAAAGTCGACTGGCCGCAACCTGGCCGGCACCCGGAGACTCGCTATGACTCAGATCGCCCGCATCAGCGACAAAGGCAATGAACGCCGTCTGCAAGCCGAACGCCTGGTAGGCGCACAGGCATTGCAGGAAGCCCAGGCCCTGCGGTTCAACGTGTTCAGCGGCGAGTTCAACGCCAAGCTGAAAGGCGCGGAATTGGGTCTGGACATGGATGACTATGATGTTCACTGCAGCCATATCGGCGTGCGGGATTTGAACAGCGGTCGACTCGTCGCGACTACCCGTCTGCTCGACCACCAGGCCGCCAGCACCCTGGGCCGGTTCTACAGTGAAGAAGAATTCAGCCTGCATGGCCTGCTGCACTTGCAGGGCCCGATCCTGGAGATTGGCCGCACCTGCGTCGACCCGGCCTATCGCAATGGCGGCACCATCGCGGTGTTGTGGGGCGAGTTGGCCGAAGTGCTCAACCAGGGCGGCTACAGCTACCTGATGGGCTGCGCGAGCATTCCGATGCACGATGGCGGCATCCAGGCCCACGCGATCATGCAGCGCTTGCGCGAGCGCTACCTGTGCAACGAACACCTGCGCGCCGAACCGAAAAAACCACTGCCGGCCCTGGACTTGCCGTCCAACGTCATCGCCGAAATGCCGCCGCTGCTCAAGGCCTACATGCGCCTGGGCGCGAAGATCTGCGGCGAGCCGTGCTGGGATGAAGACTTCCAGGTAGCAGACGTGTTTATCCTGCTCAAGCGCGACGAGTTGTGCCCGCGCTACGCGCGCCACTTCAAGGCGGCCATGTGATGAACCGCCTGCGCATCTACGGGCGCATCGCCCGCGTGTTGTTGGTGGTGGGGCTGGGGCTGAGCATGGCCAGTGTGTTTGGCTTGTTCGAGCGCCTGGGCGTGGCTAACTCGATGGTGCGGCGCCAGCGTTGGTCGCGCTTCTTTATGGCGCGACTGACCAACGCCCTGCCCTTTCGCGTAACGGTGCATGGCGAGTTGCCGCAAACGCCGATGCTGTGGGTGAGCAATCACGTGTCCTGGACGGATATCCCGTTGCTGGGCATGGTGGCGCCGATGTCGTTTTTGTCCAAGGCCGAGGTGCGCACCTGGCCGGTGGCCGGCTGGCTAGCGGCCAAGGCTGGCAGCCTGTTTATTCGCCGCGGATCAGGTGACAGCCAACTGATCCGCAAGCAAATGACCCGTCATCTGGAGCAACAGCACCCCTTGCTGATGTTCCCCGAGGGCACCACCACCGACGGGCGCGGCCTGCGCACGTTCCACGGGCGCTTGCTGGCCAGCGCGATCGATGCGGATGTATCACTGCAGCCGGTAGCGATTCGGTATCTGCGCGACGGCCAAGTCGACCCGCTGGCACCCTTTATTGGCGATGATGATTTGCTCTCGCACCTGATGCGCTTGTTTTCCAATGACCGCGGCGATGTGGAGATTCATGTGCTCAAGCCGATTGCCTGCGCCGGGCAGGAACGTGCGGCATTGGCGTATCAGGCGCAGCAGGCGGTGCAGAAGGCATTGTTCGGCCCGGTGCCGGAAACCGAGCAAGTGGCCGCTCGGCCTGCATTCGCAGCCTGAAGCAATGTGAACTCAATCCAAATGTGGGAGCTGGCTTGCCTGCGATGGCGGTGGGTCAGCCATAACATTCTCAACCGGTAGGCCGCTATCGCCGGCAAGTCAGCTCCCACATTCAGATCTCAATAGTCAGTTGAGATTGCGCAAATTTCTGCAACTCTGGGTAGAACAGTCGAAAGTCCTCACTCAACGGCTCATACAAAACCCGCAACTCCTGCATCGCATACCCCAGTTCCTCAGGTTGTGTCAGCCGCCGCGAAATCCCGCGCAGCACCTGCTCCATCACCGCAAACTCGCGGTACGAGCCCAACCAATCATCCGCGGCCATATACGGCGCAATCTGCGCCAGCCGCCCCGGTAGTGCGGGTTCAGCCGCCAACACCCGATACACCTGCGACGTGAAACGCTCCAGAGGCTGGTCGGCATACAGCGCCCAATCCCGCGCCAGACAATGGTCAAAAAACACATCGAGCACGATGCCGGCATAGCGCCTGCGGGTCTGGCTGAAACGCGACAACGCCTCCCCCACCAAGGGGTGGCTGTCGGTGAACCGGTCGATGGAGCGATGCAGCTGGATCGCCGCTTCGATTTGCGGGCTGAACTGGCCCTGCAGGCGGCCTTTGACGAAGTCGCCATAGAGGCTGCCCAGCAATTGCGCCGGAAGTTGGCCGCCCAGGTGCAGATGTGCGAGATAATTCATGCCGCGCAGTCTACCACTGCCACCCACATATCGTTATAACCCGATATACCGATTCGCTTTGGTCTCATATCAAAATCATATTGGTATATCGGGATATTGCGATTTAAAGTTCGCCTCATCGCGATATAACGCTTTACGACACCGAGCACCCTGCCATGTCCATCGACCTCGACGAAATAATAAAAGCCCTGGCGCACCCAGTACGACGAGACATCCTCACCTGGCTCAAAGACCCGAAAGTGCAGTTCCCCGAGCAATTGCACAACCACGAATACGGCATCTGCGCCGGGCAGATCGACCAGCGCTGCGGCTTGTCCCAGTCGACCGTGTCGGCGCACCTGGCCACCTTGCAACGGGCGGGGTTGATCACCAGCCAGAAGGCCGGGCAGTGGCACTTTTTCAAGCGCAACGAGGAAGTGATCCAAGCCTTTCTCGCTGCGCTCATTACCGAACTCAGCGCACCGTAATCATCAAGGACACGCCCATGCCCCTCTCGCTACTCATACTGGCCCTGAGCGCCTTCGCCATCGGCACCACCGAGTTCGTCATCATGGGCTTGCTGCCCGATGTGGCGACGGACCTGGGTGTGTCGATTCCCGGCGCCGGCTGGCTGGTCACCGGCTACGCCCTGGGCGTGGCCATCGGCGCGCCGTTCATGGCACTGGCCACCGCCAGGCTGCCACGCAAGGCGGCGCTGGTAGCGCTGATGGGTATTTTCATTATCGGCAATCTGCTCTGTGCCCTGGCAAGCGACTACAACGTGCTGATGTTTGCCCGTGTGGTCACAGCGTTGTGCCACGGTGCGTTCTTCGGCATTGGCTCGGTGGTGGCGGCCAACCTGGTGCCGGCCAACAAACGTGCGTCGGCCGTCGCGTTGATGTTCACTGGGTTGACCCTGGCGAACGTGCTGGGCGTGCCCCTGGGTACGGCGCTGGGCCAGGAAGCCGGCTGGCGCTCGACCTTCTGGGCCGTGACCGTGATTGGCGTAATCGCCTTGATCGGCCTTATTCGCTTCCTGCCCGCCAAGCGTGACGAAGAAAAACTCGACATGCGCGCCGAACTGGCCGCCCTCAAGGGTGCCGGTATCTGGCTGTCGCTGAGCATGACCGCGCTGTTTGCCGCGTCTATGTTTACCCTCTTTACCTACGTCGCACCGCTGCTCGGCGATGTCACCGGCGTGTCGCCCAAGGGCGTGACCTGGACCCTGCTGCTGATCGGCCTGGGGCTCACCGTGGGCAACATCATCGGCGGCAAACTGGCGGACAAGCGCCTGGCGGCCACCTTGATCGGCGTGTTCATCAGCATGGCGGTGGTTTCCACGGTGTTGAGCTGGACCAGCGTTGCGGTGATACCGACTGAAATCACCCTGTTCCTGTGGGCCACCGCCTCGTTCGCCGCCGTGCCGGCGCTGCAAATCAACGTGGTGACCTTCGGCAAGGCCGCGCCGAACCTAGTATCCACCCTGAATATCGGTGCCTTCAACATCGGCAACGCCCTCGGCGCCTGGGTCGGCGGCAGCGTGATTGCCCACGGTTTCGGCCTGACCAGCGTGCCCCTGGCCGCTGCAGCACTGGCGATTCTCGCGCTGCTGGTGACCCTTATCACTTTCCGTCAGGGCGGCAACGCCGACCTGGCCCCCGCGACCAACTGATCAACTTGAAAGAGAAGGTGTTTTTTCCATGACGACTATTTTCGATCCGATCACACTGGGCGACGTGCAACTGTCGAACCGCATCATCATGGCGCCGCTGACCCGCTGCCGCGCAGACGCCGGGCGCGTGCCCAACGCGCTGATGGCCGAGTACTACGTGCAACGCGCGTCCGCGGGGCTGATCCTCAGCGAAGCCACTTCCGTGGCACCGATGGGCGTGGGCTACCCGGACACCCCCGGCATCTGGTCCAACGATCAGGTGCGCGGCTGGGCCAACATCACCAAGGCCGTGCATGGCGCGGGCGGCAAGATCTTCCTGCAGTTGTGGCACGTTGGCCGCATCTCCCACGAGTCCTACCTGAACGGCGAAACCCCGGTGGCTCCGAGTGCGGTCCAGGCTAAAGGCCACGTCAGCCTGGTTCGCCCATTGGCCGACTACCCAACCCCGCGCGCCCTGGAAACCGCTGAAATCGCCGACATCGTCGACGCTTATCGCACCGGCGCCGAGAACGCCAAGGCCGCCGGTTTCGACGGCGTGGAAATCCACGGCGCCAACGGCTACCTGCTTGACCAGTTCCTGCAGAGCAGCACCAACCAGCGCACCGACCAGTACGGTGGTTCCCTGGAAAACCGTGCGCGCCTGTTGCTGGAAGTCACCGACGCCGCCATCGAAGTCTGGGGCGCCGGCCGCGTGGGCGTGCACCTGGCACCGCGTGCTGACGCGCATGACATGGGTGACGACAACCTCGCCGAGACCTTCACCTACGTCGCCAGCGAACTGGGCAAGCGCGGCATCGCCTTCATCTGCTCCCGCGAAAAAGAAGGCGCAGACAGCCTTGGTCCACAGCTGAAAAAAGCCTTCGGCGGCGTATACATCGCCAACGAACGTTTCACCAAAGACAGCGCCAACGCCTGGCTGGCGGCGGGCAAGGCGGATGCAGTGGCCTTTGGTATTCCTTTTATCGCCAACCCGGACCTGCCGGCGCGACTGAAGGCCGATGCGCCGTTGAACGAGCCGCACCCCGAAACTTTCTATGGCAAAGGCCCGGTGGGTTACATCGACTACCCGACGCTGCCGATCTAACCTAACCCGCAAACCCAATGCGGTAGGAGCGAGCTTGCTCGCGAGAAACTAACAGGCGCCGCGTTCACTCAGGAAGCACGCGTTATCGTTGAAGTTTTTCGCGAGCAAGCTCGCTCCTACAGTGTCAGGAGCAAGTCCCCTCCCACATTTGTGCCTGTCTGTAGCCCCCCCTGGAAACATCGCTTCACAGAACGGCAACAATATCGCTACAAAATACTTAGCCGGCTACCTATCAACCGCCCGCCAGGCCGTATATAAAGTCACCCCACAAATCAGCCAGAAGGACGATTGACCGTCCTTAGGCTTTACTGTTGACACAACGGGTTGCAATTACGCATTTTGTTTCAATTGCGCAGGCTGGGGCTCAGGCGCAGCATGTCCAGCCCTATATCAGCCCAGCGCTCGGCGTCCTGGTGCAGTTCAAAGCTATCGGGGACCAGCAGCCACTGGCCGATCAAACCGTGGATGAAGGCATGTATGCAGACAGCCCCACGGGTGGTGTCGAGATTTTCAGGCAGTTGCCCGCGATGAACCGCGTTACGCAACGTCAGGCTGATACGCAGGTTGCATTCCAGGCTGTGGGTCTGGCGTTGGCGGCGCATGTCACACATTTCATCGGTGAACTCGCACTTATGAAACAGAATCTCGTTGATGCGCCGGGTTTTCGGGTCCAGGGCCACTTCATGGTAGAGATGAATCAGCAGCTTGCGCATACAGCCCAGCGGGTCGACTTCATCCTCGCTTTCACTCGCCCGGGCCAATTCGTCCAGGGGTTCGTGCAGCGTATCGAGCAAGGCCTGGAGCAAATCGGACTTATTGCTGAAATGCCAATAGATAGCCCCACGCGTCACGCCCGCCAACGCGGCGATGTCCGCCAGGGTGGTACGCGCTACGCCACGCTCATAAAAGGCTTGCTCGGCGGCTTGGAGAATCTGGCTGCGCGTTTCCTGAGCTTCCTCTTTGGTGCGACGAACCATGGCAGTAAAACCTCAATCGGGACACTGTGGACGGTACTTGACCGTCATCTGAATAATTGTGGGACGACGCCGTCATGGGCGCCGAACGTACTAGAATCGAGGCTTGCGGCAGTGCTTTGTCAACATTGCGCCAAGCCTGTCAAGAGTTTACAAACAACCATGAACGTAAGTATATTGCGTAGCAAGCTACTTATCCACTCACGGCTTGTTTTTTACCCTTCCACACTTCTTGTGCGCACTCTGCGCGCCTGACCCGAGGATCTTCATGCAACTTAAGCCAGCTGTTACCGCTCTGGTCACTGCCGTCGCCCTGGCATCGCTGCTCAGCGGATGTAAAAAGGAAGAAGCGGCACCGCCCGCTCAAACCCCTCAGGTCGGCGTGGTCACCATTCAACCGCAAGCCTATACCCTGACTACCGAGCTGCCAGGCCGCACCACGGCCTTTCGCATCGCGGAAGTCCGGCCTCAGGTCAACGGCATCATTCTCAAGCGCCTGTTCAAGGAAGGCGCCGACGTGAAGGAAGGGCAACAGCTCTACCAGATCGACCCGTCGGTGTATGAAGCCACGCTCAAAAGCGCACAAGCGAGCCTGACCCAGACCAAATCCATCACCGATCGCTACAAGCAATTGGTCGAGGAGCAAGCCGTCAGCCGTCAGGAATACGACACCGCCGTTGCCAACCGCATGACTGCCGAGGCAAACGTTCAAACCGCCCAGATCAACGTGCGCTACACCAAGGTGTACGCGCCGATCTCCGGGCGTATTGGCCGTTCTTCGGTAACCGAAGGCGCACTGGTCAGCAATGGCCAGGCCGACGCCATGGCGGTGATCCAGCAACTGGACCCGATCTACGTCGACGTCACGCAATCTTCAGCTGAAATGCTCAAGCTGCGTCGCGACCTGGCCAGCGGCCAACTGGAAAAAGCCGGCGACAACGCTGCCAAGGTCAAGCTGACCCTGGAAGACGGCACGGCCTACGCCCAGGACGGCAAGCTGGAGTTCTCCGAAGTGTCGGTCGACCAGACCACCGGTTCCGTGACCCTGCGCGCCGTGTTCCCCAACCCTGATCACGTGCTGCTGCCGGGCATGTTCGTACACGCCCAGTTGCTGGCCGGTGTGAACAGCAAAGCCATCCTGGCTCCGCAACAAGGCGTGACCCGTGACCTGCGCGGCATTCCGACCGCGCTGATTGTGAACAAGGACAACAAGGTCGAGCAACGCGAACTGGTTGCCAACCGTACCGCCGGTGCCTACTGGCTGGTGGAAAAAGGCCTCAATGCCGGTGATCGCGTCATCACCGAAGGCTTGCAGTACGTCAAGCCAGGCGCCGAGGTGAAGGTCACGGAAGCCTCCAACGCTAAACCCGCCGGTACTGCCGCAGCGCCTGCTGCCGCTGCTGGTCAAGGGGAGTAATCCATGTCGAAATTTTTTATCGACCGTCCCATTTTCGCCTGGGTAATTGCCCTGGTGATCATGCTGGTCGGGGCACTCTCGATCCTGAAGTTGCCCATCAACCAATACCCGGCCATTGCGCCAACGGCCATTGATATCCAGGTGACCTACCCAGGCGCTTCCGCACAAACCGTGCAGGACACCGTGGTGCAGGTCATCGAGCAACAGCTCAACGGTATCGACAACCTGCGTTATGTCTCCTCGGACAGTAACTCCGACGGCAGCATGACCATCACCGTGACCTTCAACCAGGGTACCAACCCGGATATCGCTCAGGTCCAGGTACAGAACAAGCTCAACCTGGCCACCCCACTGCTGCCGCAAGAAGTGCAGCAACAGGGTATCCGCGTGACCAAGTCGGTGAAGAACTTCCTGATGGTGATCGGTCTGGTGTCGGAAGACGGCAGCATGACCAAGGACGACCTCTCCAACTACATCGTGTCCAACATCCAGGACCCGATCTCCCGTACCGCGGGGGTGGGTGACTTCCAGGTGTTCGGTTCGCAGTACGCCATGCGTATCTGGCTCGACCCGGCCAAACTGAACAATTACCAGCTCACGCCAGTGGACGTCAGCAATGCCATCAAGGCCCAGAACGTGCAGGTGGCCACCGGTCAACTGGGCGGTCTGCCTGCCCTGCCCGGCACCCAGCTGAACGCCACGATCATCGGCAAGACGCGCCTGCAAAGCACCGAAGAATTCGCCAAGATTCTGATGAAGGTGAACACCGACGGCTCCCAGGTTCGCCTGGGTGACGTCGCGCGCATCGAACTGGGCGGCCAGAACTACAGCATCAGTGCACAGTTCAACGGCAAGCCGGCCTCGGGTATGGCGATCAAGCTGGCGGCCGGTGCCAACGCACTGGACACCGGCAAGGCCATCCGCGAAACAGTGAAGTCCCTGGAGCCGTTCTTCCCGCCTGGCATGAAGGCGGTGGTGCCCTATGACACCACCCCGGTCGTGACCGAATCGATCTCCGGTGTGGTTCACACTCTGGTCGAAGCGATCGTGCTGGTGTTCCTGGTGATGTTCCTGTTCCTGCAGAACTTCCGTGCCACCATCATCACCACCATGACCGTACCGGTGGTATTGCTGGGTACCTTCGGGATCCTGGCGGCGTGCGGCTTCACCATCAACACCTTGACCATGTTCGGCATGATCCTGGCCATCGGCTTGCTGGTGGACGATGCCATCGTCGTGGTGGAAAACGTCGAACGGGTAATGGCCGAGGAGCACCTGTCGCCCAAGGAAGCAACGATCAAGTCCATGGGCCAGATCCAGGGTGCCCTGGTGGGTATTGCCCTGGTACTGTCGGCGGTACTGCTGCCGATGGCGTTCTTCGGTGGTTCCACCGGTGTGATCTACCGGCAGTTCTCCATCACCATCGTTTCGGCGATGGCGTTGTCGGTGCTGGTTGCCCTGATCTTCACCCCGGCTTTGTGCGCCACCATGCTCAAGCCGATTGATCCGGAAAAACACGGCCAGCCCAAGCGCGGCTTCTTCGGCTGGTTCAACCGCACCTTCGACCGTGGCGTACTCAAGTACGAGCGCGGCGTGGGCGGCATGATCAAGCACAAGATCCCGGCATTCCTGGTGTATGCGCTGATCCTGGCCGGCATGATCTGGATGTTCACCCGTATTCCAAGCGCGTTCCTGCCTGAGGAAGACCAGGGTGTGATCTTCGCCCAGGTGCAGACACCGGTCGGTGCTTCGGCTGAGCGCACGCAGAAAGTCGTCGACGACATGCGCGCCTTCCTGCTGAACGACAAGGAAGGCGAGCCAGGCGAAGGCAAGGCGGTGAAGTCGGTGTTTACCGTGAACGGCTTCAACTTCGCCGGTCGTGGCCAGAGCTCCGGGCTTGCCTTCGTGATGCTCAAACCGTGGGATGAGCGTGATTCGAGCCAGTCGGTGTTCGAAGTGGCCAAGCGTGCCCAGGGTTACTTCTTCGGGGCCTTCAAGGACGCCATGGTTTTCGCCATCGTGCCGCCTTCGGTGCTGGAGTTGGGTAACGCCACGGGTTTCGACGTGTTCCTGCAAGACCAGGGTGGCGTCGGCCACGACAAGCTGATGGCTGCACGTAACCAGTTCCTGGGTGCGGCGGCACAAAGCAAGGTGCTGGCCGGCGTGCGTCCTAACGGCGTGAACGACGAGCCGCAGTACGAACTGACCGTTGACGACGAGAAAGCCAGTGCCCAAGGCATCAGCCTGGCGGATATCCAGCAGACCCTGGCCATTGCCTTGGGTGGTAGCTACATCAACGACTTCATCGACCGTGGTCGCGTGAAGAAGGTGTATGTACAAGGCGACGCCGCCAGCCGGATGTCGCCCGAAGACCTGGACAAATGGTACGTGCGCAGCAACGACGGGAAAATGGTGCCGCTGTCGGCCATCTCGTCGGGCAAGTGGATCTACGGTTCGCCCAAGCTTTCGCGATACAACGGTGTAGCGGCGATGGAAATCCTCGGTACCCCGGCACCGGGCTACAGTACCGGTGATGCGATGGCCGAAGTCGAACGCATCGCCAAAGAACTGCCGGCCGGTGTCGGTTACGCCTGGACAGGCCTGTCGTACGAAGAACGCCTTTCCGGTTCCCAGGCGCCAGCACTGTACGCACTGTCGCTGCTGGTCGTGTTCTTGTGCCTGGCGGCACTGTACGAAAGCTGGTCGATCCCGATCGCGGTGATTTTGGTTGTACCTCTGGGTGTGATCGGTGCACTGATCGCCACCAGCATGCGCGGTTTGTCCAACGACGTGTTCTTCCAGGTGGGCCTGTTGGTGACGGTGGGCCTGGCGGCGAAAAACGCCATCCTCATCGTGGAATTCGCCAAGGAACTGCATGAGCAAGGCAAAGGCATCGTCGAGGCGGCTATCGAAGCATCCCGCATGCGTCTGCGCCCGATCATCATGACCTCGTTGGCGTTCATGCTCGGCGTATTGCCGCTGGCAATCTCCACCGGCGCCGGTTCAGGCAGCCAGCACGCAATCGGTACCGGCGTTATCGGCGGTATGATCACGGCCACTGTGCTGGCGATCTTCTGGGTGCCACTGTTCTACGCAACCGTGTCCGCCGCTGGCGAACGCAAAAAGAAAGACACTACTGAAACTCCTAAAGAGGCTGGCCAATGAGCAAGTCGCTACTTTCCCTAGCCGTCACCGCATTCGTGCTCAGTGGCTGCTCGCTGATACCTGACTATCAGCGTCCCGACGCGCCGGTGGCCGCGCAGTTCCCGCAGGGGCCGGCGTATTCGTCGGCCCAGGCGCCGAGCCAGGCCGCTGCCGAGCAAGGCTGGAAGCAGTTTTTCCATGACCCTGCCCTGCAGCAATTGATCCAGACCGCGTTGGTGAACAACCGTGACCTGCGTGTCGCGGCGCTGAACATCGACGCCTATGCAGCGCAATACCAGATCCAGCGTGCCGACCTGTTCCCGGCGGTATCGGCCACCGGTAACGGCAGCCGTTCGCGCACCCCGGCCAAGCTGTCGCAGACCGGCGAATCGACCATCGCCAGCCAGTACTCGGCGGGCCTTGGCATCAGTTCGTATGAGCTGGACCTGTTCGGCCGCGTGCGCAGCCTCAGTGAAGAAGCGCTGCAAAAGTACTTCGCCACTGAAGAAGCGCGCCGCAGCACCCAAATCAGCCTGGTGGCCAGCGTGGCGAATGCCTACCTGACCTGGCAGGCCGACAAGGAGCTGCTCAAGCTGACCCAGGACACCCTGGCCGCGTTCGAGCAAAGCTACAAGCTCACCTCGCGCAGCAATGAAGTCGGCGTGGCCTCGGCCCTCGACCTCAGCCAGGCACGCACCTCGGTGGAAAACGCCCGTGTGCAACTGGCGCGTTACACCCGCCAGGTGGCCCAGGACGAAAACAGCCTGACCCTGCTGCTGGGCACCGGCCTGCCGGCGAATATCGCCAGCAAGCCGCTGTCCGATGACCTGCTCAGCGAAGTGCCTGCCGGGTTGCCCTCGGACTTGCTGCAACGTCGCCCAGACATCGTGCAAGCCGAGTACAACCTCAAGGCCGCCAACGCCAACATCGGCGCGGCCCGTGCGGCGTTCTTCCCGAGCATCAGCCTGACCGCCAGCGCCGGTACTGCCAGCCCTACCCTGGGTGGCCTGTTCAAAGGCGGTTCGGGTACCTGGGCGTTTGCCCCGCAGATCAACATCCCGATCTTCAACGCCGGTAGCCTGCGCGCAAGCCTGGACTACTCGAAGATCCAGAAAGAGATCAACGTGGCCAACTATGAGAAGGCCATCCAGACCGGCTTCCAGGAAGTCTCCGACGGCTTGGCCGCGCGTGCGACCTACAAGCAGCAACTGGATGCCCAGCGCGGCTTCGTCGAGGCTAACCAGAATTACTACCGCCTGGCCGAGCGTCGCTACCGCATTGGTGTCGACAGCAACCTGACCTTCCTCGACGCCCAGCGCCAACTGTTCAGTGCCCAGCAATCGCTGATCACCGATCGCCTGGCGCAGCTCACCAGCGAGGTCAACCTGTACAAGGCCCTCGGCGGTGGCTGGAACGAGCAGACTGCGAAGAACGAGCCGTTGAAAGAACAAGCACCGCCGTTGAAGTTGTTCTGATAGCGCGGGTGTGAAAAACCGCTTCCCTCACCGGAAGCGGTTTTTTTATGCCATGACTTTCAAATCATCAAAGAGAGCTCATGCATTGATTTCAAGCGTCGAACACTTGACCTCAATCTCCCTACCGTCATCGGTTGTCCAACCGAGTGAAAACCTGACATTGATCGAGGCCTCGCCAGAGCCATCGCTGGAAATGCTTTTGACGACCAAGTTGCCCCAATACTCTTGCGGGGAATACTCGACATCGCCTTCAAGCCCAAATGTGGCATGGATAAGGCCTTCTCCTGGCCCGATGATGTAGGTCATATTCTCCTTGAGCGTGAACGCACGCTCGGCTCCATCACCGTCAGCCTCAAGTGTCAGTTCGTTTTTCGAGCCAGGGTTGTCTTTGATCCCCAAGCGAATTCGTAACTGGTGCCCTTCGATGTAGCTCAACTCAAAACTATCGAATTGAATGGGCACCGTCTTGATCAATTCGGCCCTTAACGTATTTGAGGACGTTAAAAATGCACCCATATCTGTTCCAAAGCTCATGGAGTTCACTCCCTGATCACGTAAAAAAGATACCGCCACCTTTTCGAAAATAGGCCTATGAACTCAGAACATCTACTGTCAACCCTGACAGTAGACAGCTCCCCTGTGCGCCGGAAGCTGATGAGTTGAGCGCCTCTCAATTACGTTCGATCATCGCCCACAAACCACCTTCCCCTACTTTCATCGCCCCCGCACCGCCGCGCACCATGGCCGCCACCTGCATAAACCCAATAACAACAGGTCCACACCATGAGCACTTTCCAACCGCGCCAGCTGTTGCTGGCGGCTGCTGTCGCCAGTTCTGCCCTGCCCGTTCTCGCCCAGGATCACGGCTTTCTCGAAGACGCCAGCGCCAACCTCAACCTGCGTAATTTCTTCTTCAACCGCAACTACACCAATCCTACGAAGGCTCAGGGTGGCGCGCAGGAGTGGACGCAAAGTTTCATTCTCGACGCCAAGTCCGGGTTCACCCAAGGCACAGTCGGTTTTGGTGTGGATGTGCTGGGCTTGTACTCGCTCAAGCTTGATGGCGGGCGTGGCACGGGCGGCACGCAGTTGCTGCCGCTGGACCATGACGGTCGGCCAGCCGATGAATTTGGTCGGCTGGGCGTGGCATTCAAGGCGCGCTTTTCCAAGACCGAGCTGAAGGTGGGCGAATGGATGCCGGTGCTGCCGATCCTGCGTTCCGACGATGGCCGCTCCCTGCCACAGACCCTGCGTGGTGGGCAGATCACCTCGAAGGAAATCGACGGTCTGACCCTCTATGGCGGCCAATTCCGCGCCAACAGCCCGCGGGACGACGGCAGCATGAGCGACATGTCGATGTTCGGCAAAACCGCCTTCACCTCCGACCGTTTCAATTTCCAGGGCGCCGAATACGCGTTCAACGACAAACGCACCCAAGTCGGCGTGTGGAATGCCCAGCTCAAGGACATCTACAGCCAGCAGTTCGTCAATCTGATCCACAGCCAGCCTGTGGGCGACTGGACCCTGGGCGCCAACCTGGGCTTCTTCTACGGCAAGGACGACGGCAGCGCCCGCGCCGGCGACCTGGACAACAAAACCTGGTCCGGTTTGTTCTCGGCCAGGTACGGCGGCAACACCTTCTACGTCGGTTTGCAAACACTCACCGGCGACAGTGCCTGGATGCGCGTCAACGGCACCAGCGGCGGCACCCTGGCCAACGACAGCTACAACTCCAGCTATGACAACGCACAGGAAAAATCCTGGCAGGTTCGCCACGACTACAACTTCGCCGCCCTCGGTGTACCGGGCCTGACCCTGATGAACCGCTATATCAGCGGCAGCAACGTGCACACCGGCACCATCACCGACGGCAAGGAATGGGGCCGCGAGACCGAAGTAGGCTATACGGTGCAAAGCGGCACGCTGAAAAACCTCAACGTGCGCTGGCGCAATTCGAGCATGCGCAGGGACTACAGCAACAACGAGTTCGATGAGAACCGGTTGATCGTCAGCTATCCGATCAGTCTGCTGTAAACCGGCATAGCACTTACTGTATGGTGCGCGCCTGCCGCTGCTGATCCCCCCAGCAGCGGCCTTTACTCGGGCGCCGCACGGCATGAAATCCTTCGCTACAGCAATCGCACTGTTTGCCCTGGCCTTGAGCCTGGGGGGCTGCATCAGCGCCCCCATCGCCCTGACGCCACAGACCGAACAGCGCCTGCTGGCCCAGGCGCCGATCCGCTTTTTGCTGACTTTCGATGACGGCCCAAGCGCCTCGGGCTACAACAATCCGAGCCGTTCGGTAGTGGCGGACCTGGCCAACAACCCGGTGCTGCCGGGGATCAAGGCGGTGTTCTTCCTGCAGACCGAAGCCGCTCGCTCCGGCGGCAGTGCCCGGGGGCGCAAGACCATGGAACGCGAATTCGCCGCTGGCCATGTCCTGGCCTTTCACACCGCCACGGCGTTTCACACCAATCATCGCTGGCTGAACGACGCCACCCTGGAACACACCCTTACCGAAGGGGCCGCAGACATTGCCGCCATCACGGGGGCGCGCCCCGTGCTGGTACGCCCCCCCTTCTGGAACTACGACAAGCGCACCTTCGCCGCCTACCAACGCCACGGCATGCACGTACTGCTGACGGACTTGAGTGCCAATGACGGCAAGATCTGGGGCTTCAACGCCAGCCCGCGTCGGCGGGCCAACCTGTATCGGCAACTGTCGGTGGTACGCGAACGCATCGCCTTGGGTGAGCTGCCAACGGTGGAGGGGGTGATCCCGGTGGTGGTGACCTTCCATGACATCAATCGCTACACCGCGCGGCATATGCAGGAGTACTTGCAGATCCTGATGGACAGCGCTCGGGTCAACGGGTTGACGACCGCTGCCGAGCCGTTCTACACCGACACGGCCCAGCTGCAACGCGCGGCGATGGCACGTACGATCAAGGAAGTGAACGAGCCTGTGAATCTGCCGGGGGTGTGGAATTGGGTGTGGGATGCAGATACTCACTAAGAGGGAAAGTCGTACCGACCTATATATCTATTTGCAAAAATGATCATTCTAAAAACACTATAAAACTGTCATTTATAACAGCGCCCCCCGCCAATACCGAGCGCATAGAGTTGTCGACGATCGTTGTCGTCAGCAGGCATTGAACGCCGCCAACACGGCTCGAGCACCTCCTTGATCTCGCTACGGGTCACACCCAACTACAACGCGCAACCCTCGCCCGCTCGGTGAAAATTGCAAACGAAGCGGTACTTCTGCCGGGGGCTATGGCACTGGCTGTGGGGCGCCGACGCAAACTAAGCGTTCCGCAACAATTGGACTTACCGGTAGATACAGACATAAGGAACCAACCCTCAAAGTTCGCCAATAAAGAGGCACGCAATCCTTCATCTACAGGTAACCAATGATCACTCAGTCTTCCTTCACCCAAATACCAAACGCTGCCCCGATACTTTCATCGCCCTCACTTGCCTCTGGGCCTTCCAGCATTGCAACGGCGACTATTATTGAAATCCCCGGTTTCAGCGACCCTCGCTACGACAAGTACCGTCGCCACAGGTTAAACGCATTCTCACGTTTTACACCAGACCAACTCGCAGGCAAAGAAAAATACATCAACTCTGAAACATTACGACACGACAAGAATGTAAAAATAACTCATGAGGTAACCATCAATAGCCCGGATCGAAAGCCTGCCACTATCGCAGACAGCCACTTGGTAATTGAAACAGGTAACACCCATGACCGCATCAGAATAAAAAAAGGACCCGGCGAAAGTTTAACTGTACTCATCAATGAAATACCCTACCAACTAAATAACATGGCGTTCATAAATACCCCAATCTTCTGCTTGCGGATCAAAACAAACGGGGGCGACGACTGTGTGCTTGTCGACTCGGATGTTGAATTCCCTGTCGATATCGACTTAGGGGAAGGCAATGATTACGCCCAGGCGGGTTCAGGATACACCCTCATGCGCGGAGGGTCAGGCAACGACACGCTCAAACTCGGCAGAGGCGATGGTAAAGCATTCGGAGGGGACGGCGACGATCTGATGATCGCCGGTACCGGTCATGGCATGCTCAGAGGCAATAATGGCAATGACCGCATGCAAGCTGGCGAGGGCGTTGAAGGACGAGTTTTGTACATGGACGGGGGGGAGGGTCACGACTTTATGATTGTCACAAAAAACACTCTTGATAACCCGACTATTTTGCACGGAGGTAAAGGCGAAAACCTCATCGTCACTCACGGCAAGGCGACCGTATATACCGGTCGCGATAAAAACATCGTTCGCACGCACAGTGACGACACCGTAATCTACGCCAAACCAACGGATGAAATTCATCGTACCTCGGGCTCGACATTGACTCACACCGCCTACAAGGAACTGGGACACAGCGGGTATCTTGTTGACGGCTCTCAAGATTTCGTACAAAACGTAAACGATGATATTGACCTATTACGCCTCTCGCCGGTAGGCAAGCAGATGTTAGCTGAGGGTGACTCGGCAGCAAAACGTAATGATGCCCCTACGCTAATTAAAGAAACCGCCGACGAAAACGCTTACTACTACTACAACAATTCAAAACTAAAAAAACACTTTTCCACAAACAGGCCTAAGGACTTAGCATCTAAAGACCATTCGAGAGGGCAAGACTTCGGGGGCATTTCAATAACAGACGACTTAGTAGGATTAACACCATCCGACTACGGAAAAATTATTTCCAACCAACCCGGGGACGTCGCGAACGCAGGCGAAATACATTACAACCCCTCCTTTTCCATGTTTGATGGAAGTGGTCCCATTGTGGCTCTTTACCATGAGATGGCTCATGCGTATAACGGAGCCAACGGCACCGTGCTACCCGGGAGAACAAATCGGGAGCATAAGCCCCGCGGGGAACGCGATGAAGAACACCAAGCGGTTGGATTACCCACCGACGCACGGCCGTTCAACTTCATCAACAGTCCATTTGCGAAACCCACCACAACCAACCCGAAGCCGTTCACTGAAAACACACTCAGAGAAGAATTCCAACTGCCACTCAGAGAGGATTATTAGAAACAGGGCCAGCGTCTATCAGGCCGAACCTCGGGACTCCACGCCCAACTCATCCCACACTGACTCAGCCAAATGAAACGTCGCATTCGCCGCCGGGATCCCGCAATAGATCGCACTCTGCATCAACACCTCCTTGATCTCGGCGCGGGTCACGCCGTTGCTGGCGGCGGCACGCAGGTGCAGTTTCAGTTCTTCACTGCGGTTCATGCCGATCAGCATCGCGATGGTGATCAGGCTGCGGGTATGCCGAGGCAGGCCGGGGCGGGTCCAGATGTCACCCCAGGCATGGCGGGTGATCATTTCCTGGAACTCGCTGTTGAACTCAGTCAGGGCATTGAGGCTGCGGTCGACATGGGCATCGCCCAGTACTTCACGGCGCACCTGCAGGCCCTCGGCGTAACGTTGTTTTTCGTCCACAAATAGCTCCTCAGCGGGCCAGCAGAAATTCGATCACCCGGTCGCTGAACGCAGCACCGGTCTGCACGTTGGACAGGTGCGCCGCATAGAACTCGGCATACTCGGCACCCTGCACATGGCTCTGGATAAAGTGGCCGCCGGCTGGCGGCGTCACCGCGTCTTCGGTGCCAGCAATCACCAGGGTCGGCACCTTGATCGAGGACAATTGCTCACGAAAATCCGCATCGCGCACGGCGCCGCAGTTGGCGGCATACCCCTCGGGTGACGTGGCCGCGAGCATGTCGGTGATCTGCTTGGCCTGATGCGGGTTGGCAGCGGCGAAATCCGCGGTGAACCAGCGCGCAATCGACGCATCGCGCAGCGCCACCATCGCGGCTGCGCCATCACGCAGGACCATTTCGATACGCGGGTTCCACACCTCGGGCGTGCCGATCTTGGCCGCGGTATTACACACCACCAGGCGTTGCAGGCGCTCGCCGGCATGAATGCCCAGCCATTGGCCGATCAAGCCGCCCATGGACAGTCCGCAAAAATGCGCCTTCTGGATATCCAGCGCATCCAGCAGCGCGATCACGTCTCGGCCCAGTTGCTCGATGCTGTAAGGCCCCTCGGTCACCAGGGATTGGCCGTGGCCACGGGTGTCGAATCGCAGCACACGAAAATGCTCGGTGAAGGCCGGTATCTGGAGGTCCCACATATGCAGGTCGGTACCCAGGGAATTGGACAGCACCAATACCGGTGCGTCGGCGGGCCCCTCGAGTTGGTAATGCAGTTCGCCCTCGGCGAGTTGTACAAAAGCCACAGCGTTCTCCTCAGGCAGTCAAAGCAAAATGTTCGGTCACCGCACGCGTGACCCAGGTAGACGCCTGGCCCAGGTAGTGGGCAGGGTCGAGCAGCCGATCCAGTTCAGCCGCCGACAACTCGGCGGTGACGTGCGGCTCATCCGCCAGTACCGCGCGCAAATGGCGCTGCTCGGCGACCGCACGTTTGCAGCACTGCTCCAGCAGATGGTGTGCGGTGTCACGGCCCAAGCGTTGGGCGAGCACGATACTCACCGCTTCGGCCAGTACCAGGCCTTGGGTCAGGTCGAGGTTCTGTGCCATGCGTTCGGCATTCACCTCCAGCCCTTCACTGACCAGAATTGCCTGATGCAAGGCACCGGACACCAAGCGGCAAATCTCTGGCAAGGTTTCCCATTCGGCGTGCCACAAGCCCAGGCTGCGTTCGTGCTCCTGGGGCATGGCGCTGAACATTGTCGCCACCAGGCCGGGTACGCGGGTGGCTGCGCTGATCAGCACCGCGGCGCCCACCGGGTTACGCTTGTGCGGCATGGTGGACGAACCGCCCTTGCCCGGCGCCGAAGGCTCGAACACCTCCGCCGCTTCGGTCTGCATCAACAGGCTGATATCGCGGCCCAACTTGCCGAGGCTACCGGCAATCAGACCGAGCAGGCTGGCAAACTCCACCAGGCGGTCACGCTGGGTGTGCCAGGGTTGCTCCGGCAAGCCCAGTTGCAACTCGGCGGCCAAGGCCTCGGCCACAGGCATGGCGTGTTCGCCGAGGGCGGCCAAGGTGCCCGAGGCGCCGCCAAATTGCATCACCAGCAGGCGCGGCTTCAACTCGGCCAGGCGCTGGCGACTGCGCGTCACCGCGCCCAGCCAACCGGCGATTTTCATCCCCAGGGTGACCGGCGTCGCGTGCTGCAACCAGGTGCGCCCGGCCAACGGCACGGTGGCGTAACGCTGGGCCTGGGCGGCCAACACCTCCCCCAGGCGAGCCAGGTCGGCCTCGATCAATTCCACCCCACGGCGCAGTTGCAGCACCAGGCCGGTGTCCATCACATCCTGACTGGTTGCGCCCAGGTGCACATAACGCTCGGCGTCAGCGTCCTCACTGGCGATCAACTTGCCCAACGCCTTCACCAAAGGAATCGCTGAGTTGCCCGCCGTGGCAATTGCGCTGCCAAGGGCATCCACGTCATACAGCGACGCCAGGCACGCCTGGGCAATCGGTGCGACGGCGGCCTGGGGAATCAACCCTACGCGGGCCTGCGCCCGGGCCAGTGCGGCTTCGAAATCCAGCATGCCCTGCAAGCGCCCCTGGTCACAGAACACCTCGGCCATGCTGTCAGCAGTGAAATAAGCGTCGAACAGTTGATTGCTCGTGCGCAACGTCATAACTCATCCCTTACAGATCGTGATGCAGGTACGCCGCCTGTTTCGGCAGGCGCAAGCTGAACAGGAAGGCCACCGCCATCATCGCGGTGACGTACCAATAAAAGGTGTTTTCCATGCCGATGGATTTGAGGCTCAGCGCAACCACTTCTGCCGAACCGCCAAACACCGCGTTAGCCACCGCATAGGCCAGGCCTACGCCCAAGGCACGCACCTGCGGCGGAAACATCTCCGCTTTGACCAGGCCGCTGATGGAGGTGTAGAAGCTGACAATCGCCAAGGCCAGGGTGATCAGCACAAATGCCAAAAACGGGCTGGTCACGGTTTTCAAGGTCAACAGGATCGGCACAGTGAACAGCGTGCCAAGGCCGGCAAACCAGAGCATCGAATTACGCCGGCCGATCTTGTCGGCCAACATGCCGAACAACGGCTGCATGCACATGTACAGGAACAGCGCGCCGGTCATGATGTAGCTCGAGGTCTTGGCGTGCATGCCGACGGTGTTCACCAGGTACTTCTGCATGTAGGTGGTGAAGGTATAGAAAATCAGCGAGCCGCCGGCGGTGTAGCCCAGCACCGTAATGAAAGCTTTGCCGTGGTCGCGAAACAGCGCGACGATACTGCCGGCGTCCTTGTCTTCGCGCATTTCCTTGCTGGTGGTTTCTTTCAGGGTGCGACGCAGCAGCAGGGAGATCACGGCGGCTATGGCGCCGATCACAAACGGGATGCGCCAGCCCCAGGCACGCAGTTCTTCTTCGGTGAGGATCTGTTGCAGGATCACCACCACCAGCACCGCCAGCAACTGGCCGCCGATCAGGGTCACGTACTGGAACGAAGCAAAGAAGCCACGCTGGCCCTTGAGCGCGACTTCACTCATGTAGGTGGCCGTGGTGCCGTATTCGCCGCCCACCGACAAGCCCTGGAACAGTCGTGCCACCAACAGCAGCGCCGGGGCCCAGGCACCGATGTCGTTATAAGTGGGCAGGAAGGCGATGACCAGAGAGCCGCCGCACATCATCAGCACCGAGATCATCATCGAGTTCTTGCGCCCGTGCTTGTCGGCCACCCGGCCAAACAACCAACCACCGATCGGTCGCATCAGGAACCCGGCGGCAAACACACCGGCGGTGTTGAGCAACTGCACCGTGGGGTCATCCGAGGGGAAAAACGCCGGGGCAAAATAAATCGCGCAGAAGGCATAGACGTAGAAGTCGAACCATTCGACCAGGTTGCCGGAGGACGCACCGACAATCGCAAAGATCCGTTTGCTGCGTTCTTCTCCGGTGTAGTGGCTGGTTTTTGTTGTCATGTTTTTTTACTCAGTGGGAACGGTTATAGCCTAGACATACTTTGCAACAACCCTGTTCCGCAAGCAGACTTTTGGATAGGTGGAGCCTGGATGATCGTTCCCACGCTCTGCGTGGGAATGCCGTATGGGACGCTCCGCGTCCTGCCGTTCGCGGGTGACGCGCAGCGTCACGGGATGCATTACCACGCAGAGCGTGGGAACGATCGTCAACAGCCAACTCAATAGTCGAAGAACACCGTTTCCTTATCTGTGCCCTGCAAAATCACATTCCACTGATATACCCCTGCCGCATCCGCCTGGGCAATCAAGGTGCCACGACGTTCTGCCGGCACACACGCCAGCAACGGGTCATCGCCGTTCAAGGCCTCACCGTCAAAATAAATCCGCGTCAGCAAGTGCTTCACCAACCCACGGGCAAACACCAGCACCACCAAATGCGGCGCCTGGGTGGTGCCCTTGAGCCCCGGCACACTGCCCGGCTTGATGGTGGTAAAACGAAAACGCCCTTCGGCATCCACCGGCACGCGGCCGAAGCCTTCGAAGTTCGGGTCGAGCGCTTTGTCCTGCTCGTCTTCGGGGTGAGCATATTTGCCGACGGCGTTGGCCTGCCAGACTTCCAGCATGGCGTCGTTGACGACATCACCGTTGCCGTCCACCACTTGCCCGCTGATCGCCACGCGTTCGCCAAGGGTGGCGGTGACGGTCAGGTCTTCACGGTTCAGCCAGGTCAGGCCAATGTGGTAATACGGCCCGACGGTGTGGGACGTGGTCGCGTTGAGTGTCATCTCATTTCTCCATCGGCGTGGCGTCGCGGCCGCGCAGGACGATGTCCCAGCGGTAGCCGAGGGCATAGGAAGGAATGGTTTTTTCCAGGTCGAAGCTAGCGATCAAGCGTTGCTTGGCGCTGGTATCCGGCACGCAGTTGTAGATCGGGTCGTACTCCAGCAACGGGTCACCCGGGAAATACATTTGCGTCACAAGGCGCGTCAGCACGCTGGGGCCGAACAGCGAAAAGTGGATATGCGCCGGGCGCCAGGCGTTGTGGTGGTTGCCCCACGGGTAGGCGCCGGGCTTGATGGTCTGGAACTGGTACCAGCCATCGGCGTCGGTGACGGTGCGCCCGGTGCCGGTGAAGTTCGGGTCCAGGGGTGCATCGTGCAGGTCGCGCTTGTGGTTGTAGCGGCCGGCGGCATTGGCCTGCCAGATCTCCACGAGGATGCCCGGCACTGGCAGGCCGTTTTCGTCCAGCACACGGCCATGAATGATGATGCGCTCGCCTTGCGGCTCGCCCTCATGCTGGGCTGTCAGGTCGTTGTCCTTCTCATTGATACGTTCGGCGCCGATGGTCGGGCCGGTGATTTCCGACAAGGAATGGGGCAGGAACACCAAAGGCTGGGACGGCGAACGCAGGTTCGTCGACTGGTAGGCCGGGTGCAGGTAATCAGGTTGAGTGCCCGCTTGCGGGCGCCGGTAACCGGGCTTGTCACTCATGGAGCAATCCTCTTTTATTGATCAGACGCGTTCAATCGCCAGGGCCAAGCCTTGGCCGACGCCCACGCACATGGTCGCCAGGCCTTTGCTGCCGCCGGTTTTTTCCAATTGGTGCAGGGCCGTCATCACCAACCGCGCACCACTCATCCCCAAGGGATGGCCGAGGGCAATGGCGCCGCCGTTGGGGTTGACCTGGGGCGCATCGTCCGCAATACCCAGCTCGCGCAGCACCGCCAGGCCTTGGCTGGCGAAGGCTTCGTTGAGTTCGATCACATCAAAGTCGGTGACAGCCAACCCAAGGCGCTCCACCAGTTTGCGCACCGCCGGCACCGGGCCGATGCCCATCACGCGCGGGGCTACACCAGCACTGGCCATGCCCAGCACACGGGCGCGGGCGGTGAGGCCGTGTTGCTTGACGGCCTCGGCGCTGGCGAGGATCAGCGCGGCGGCGCCATCGTTGACGCCCGAGGCATTGCCAGCAGTGACGGTCTTGTCCGCGCCGTTGACCGGCTTGAGCTTGGCCAGGGCTTCCAACGTGGTGTCCCGTGGGTGTTCATCGTGTTCCACCAGGGTTTCGCCTTTTTTATGGGCGACCCGCACCGGAACGATTTCCTCGGCAAAGAACCCGGCGGCCTGGGCAGCGGCGGTGCGTTGCTGGCTGCGCAGGGCGAAAGCGTCCTGGTCGACGCGGGAAACCTGATAGTCATCGGCCACGTTATCGGCCGTCTGCGGCATGGCATCCACGCCGTACTGGGCCTTCATCAGCGGGTTGATAAAGCGCCAGCCAATGGTGGTGTCTTCCAACTTCATGTTGCGCGAGAACGCCGCGTCGGCCTTGCCCATCACAAACGGAGCGCGGGACATCGATTCGACGCCACCGGCAATCGCCAGCTCCATTTCACCACTGGCAATCGCACGAAAAGCGGTGCCGATGGCATCCATGCCCGAGGCGCACAGGCGGTTGAGGGTCACTCCAGGAATACTTTCCGGCAGCCCCGCCAGCAGCAACGCCATGCGTGCCACGTTGCGGTTATCTTCACCTGCCTGGTTGGCGCAGCCGAGGAAGACTTCGTCTACGGCGCTCCAGTCCACCGACGGGTTGCGCTCGATCAGCGCCTTGATCGGCAGCGCCGCCAGGTCGTCGGCACGCACCGTGGACAGGCCACCGCCGAAACGGCCGATAGGTGTGCGAATGGCATCACAGATAAAAACCTCGCGCATCAGGCTTCTCCCGGTGCTTGGCCGTGGGCAGCCGCGGTGCGCGCTTCGAGGTCACGCAGGGCGGTCAGTTCGGTCTCGGTGGGTTCAGCGGTGGTGCTCACCTGGTCGGCAAAGCGAATCGCCCAGCCGGTGGCGGCGATCACTTGCTCGCGGGTTACGCCCGGATGCAGCGCAGTGACCACGAACTCATGACTGCCCTCCTCCGGCTCCATGATGCATAGGTCGGTAATGATGCCTACCGGGCCGGCGCCGGGCAGGCCCAGACGCTTGCGTGAGTCGCCACCTTCGCCGTGCCCCACAGAGGTGATGAAATCGAGTTTGTCGACAAACGAACGGGACGACTGCTTAAGGATGATCAACACGCTCTTGGCCGAACCTGCGATTTCCGGCGCGCCACCGGCACCCGGCAAACGCACTTTGGGCTGGTGATAATCACCGACCACGGTGGTGTTGATATTGCCGAAACGGTCGACCTGGGCCGCGCCGAGAAAACCGACATCAATGCGCCCGCCCTGCAGCCAGTAGCGAAAGATCTCACCGGTGGGCACCACAGTGTCGGCGGTCTCCGCCAGCTCGCCATCACCGATGGACAGCGGCAACACACTGGGCTTGGCCCCAATCGGGCCCGACTCGTAGATCAGCACCACATCCGGCGACGATGTCAGGCGCGCCAGGTTGGCGGCCTTCGATGGCAGGCCGATGCCGACAAAGCACACCGAGCCGTTCTTGAGGCGGCGTGCGGCGGCGACGGTCATCATTTCATTGGTGGAGTAAGCCATTACTTAGCCTCCTGCGCGGTGGCCAGCTTGGCCTGGAATTCACTGAAGTCGGCAGTGCCGTGGATGTATTCGTCGATCCAGGCGGTAAAGGTGCCACGGTCGCGGGCAATCGGGTCCCAAGCCTGGTAGAAACGGTTATCCCGCTCGTTGTAGCCGTGCGCGTAGGACGGATGGGCACCACCGGGTACGTGACACACCGCCGTCAGCGCCCAGGTCGGCAGCACGCAGCTGTTCATCGGCGCATTCAGGTCGTCGACGATTTCCTCGACGGTGACGATGCAGCGCTTGGCCGCCAGGGCCGCTTCCTTCTGCACCCCGAGAATGCCCCAGAGCAGCACGTTGCCTTTGCGGTCGGCTTTCTGCGCATGAATCACGGTAATGTCCGGACGCACCGACGGCACCGCCGCCAGCACTTCGCCGGTGAAGGGGCAGGTGACGGTCTTGATCAGCGGGTTGACCTTGGGCAAGTCGGAACCGGCGTAGGCACGCAACACCGCGAACGGCAGGCCGGAGGCACCGGCGACGTAGGCATTGGCCAGGTCGGCGTGGCTGTGCTCTTCGATCTCCAGCGCTTGCGGCCATTGTTTCTCTACCGCGTCGCGCAGCCGATGCAGGGAACCCACGCCCGGGTTGCCGCCCCAGGAGAAAATCAACTTGCGCGCACAGCCGGCACCGATCAACTGGTCGTAGATCAGGTCAGGCGTCATGCGCACCAACGTCAGGTCTTTCTTGCCCTGACGAATGATTTCATGGCCTGCGGCCGTAGGGATCAGGTGGGTGAAGCCTTCGAGGGCGACGGTATCGCCGTCGTTCACGAAGCGCTTGACCGCATCACGCAGGGTGAGGATTTCAGCCATGGGGTTGGGCTCCCGGTGTTGATCGAAAAAGGCGCTGAAGTGGCGCCGAAGTGCTTGAAGATTAAGCCGGGGAAATGGGCCGAACAATCCGATAATCGACTGAGTGTTCGATTATCGAACCGATTGTTACTTAACTAACCATCGTAAGGAACAGGGTCAATGTGGGAGCTGGCTTGCCTGCGATGGCGCGAGTGGATTCAGCACCGCTATCGCAGGCAAGCCAGCTCCCACAGGGGTAGTGATCGGTTTCAGGTGGCATCGGCATGGCTGACCATACCCTTGATCACCACCGCTGCCGTGGCCAATGCCGCCGGTATCACCAATGCGGTGAGCACCTGCTCGAAGTTCCAGCCCAGGCCCAGCAAGGTAGCGCCCATCCACGCCCCCAGAATCGCGCCGAAGCGGCCGATGCCAAGCATCCACGACACCCCGGTGGCACGGCCCTGGGTGGGATAGAAACGCGCCGCCAGCGACGGCATTGCCGATTGCGCACCGTTGACGCACATCCCGGCGACCAGCACCAAGGTGGCCAACAACGTGATGTTGCCCAGACTCTGCCCCACCGCGTAGGCAAACACCCCGGCCAGCAAATAGAAAGTGCCGATCACTTTGTGCGGGTTGAACCGGTCCATCGCCCAGCCCACGCCCACCGCGCTCAATACCCCACCAAACTGGAACAGCGCGCCGATAAACGCGGCCTGCTCCATGCTCGCGCCACTGTCGCGCATCAAGGTGGGGAGCCAACTGGTCAGCAGGTAAACGATCACCAGGCCCATGAAGTACGCGAGCCACAACAGCAACGTGCCAGCGCTGTAGGTGCCCGAGAAGATCACCGCGAACACATTGCGGGCCTTGACGGTTTTTTGCTCCGGTACGCTGAAGTGAGTGGCCTGGGCAACGATGTTTGGCTCGATAGGGGCCAGGGTCTTGCGTACCTTGTCGGTGCCGCGATTGCGTACCACTAGGTAGCGGGCAGACTCCGGTAGCCACACCAACAGCACCACCGCCAGGATCAACGGCAGGATGCCGCCGATCAGCAACAGGCTGTGCCAGCCGAAGGCCGGGATCAGCTTGGCCGAAATAAACCCACCACCGGCCATGCCGAGGTTGAAACCACAGAACATGCTGGTCACCAACAAGGATTTATGCCGCTCGGGGGTGTATTCAGACAACAAGGTGGTGGCATTCGGCATGCCGGCGCCCAGGCCCAGGCCGGTGAGAAAGCGCAGCACCAGCAATTGGTCGACATTGGTGCTGTAGGCCGACGCCAGGCTGAACGCACCAAACACCAACACCGCGCCGACCAGCACGACTTTGCGGCCAAAGCGGTCGGCCAGCGGGCCGGAACCGAGTGCGCCAAACACCATGCCGATCAACGCGGCGCTCATCACCGGGCCGAGGCTGGCGCGGTCGATGCCCCAGTCCTGGGACAGTGCCGGCGCGATAAAGCCCATGGCGGCTGTATCGAGGCCGTCGAGAAAGACAATCAGGAAACACAGGATCACCACGCGCCACTGATAGCGCGAAAGTGGCTGGGTGTTGATAAAGGACTGTACGTCCAGGGTGGTACCGACAGAAGGCTGATTCATTATTTTTATTCCACACCGATGGCGGGCTGACGACCTGGGGCCGTCATTCTTATTGGGCAGCTCCTCAGAGCGCTGCCGCACATTAATAAGCCAAGGGAAACACCGTCAATCGAGCCAGTCGGGATCTGTGCGGTCACCGAACAGCTTAGGCAAACAGCTGCGCACTCAGCTCACGGCTGGCGCTGAGCATGCTCGGTAGAAAGCGCTGCTCCAACTCACTGCGGCTGACCCGACCGGCGTGGGTGCTGACATTCAGCGCGGCCAATACCTGGCCGGACGCGTCATACACCGGCACCGCGATGGAGCGCAGGCCCTGCTCCAGTTCCTGGTCGACAATGCACCAGCCCTGCTGACGCACCTGTTGCAGGCATTCGAATAACGCTTGCGGTGTTGTCAGTGTGCGGCTGGTCTTGGTTTGCAGGTCGGCATGGTCGAGATAATCCTGCAGCGAGGCATCGTCGAGGGCGGCCAGCAGAATGCGACCCATGGACGTGCAATACGCAGGCAGGCGCCCGCCCACCGACAGGTCAACCGAGATCAGGCGCTGGGTGGTGGCGGAACGGGCGATATAGAGGATGTCATCGCCTTCCAGGGTAGCCATGTTGCAGGCTTCATGGAGCTGCTCGCTCATGCGGTCCAGATAAGGCTGTGCCGAAACGGCCAGCGGTGTGGACGACAGATAGGCGTGACCGAGGGTCAGCACCTTGGGCAACAGCGAGTAGGTGCGCCCATCCGTGGTGGCGTAGCCGAGCTTGATCAAGGTGTGCAGGCAACGGCGCACGGCGGCGCGGGGAATTTCGGTGCGGTGGCTGATCTGGGCGATGGTCAGGTGACGCTTGCGCTCCTGGAACGCCTGCACCACGGCCAGGCCACGGGCCAGGGACGTCATGAAATCCGGATCACCGGTGAATGCCTGGATGCGCTTGGCCGGTGAAGCCACGATCGGCGGCGCCACTGATGCAAAGGAGTTGCGCAATTGATCGTTCATTTCAACGGGCCTTCTCTTGTTATCACCACGGGAGGGTTGGCGGCTATTACAAGCCGTGCCGGCCGCCCTGCACAAGTCAACGCCGGTAACATTGGGCGATTATCGGACAACCATGCGATTATCGCAATTTGGCCGGCATGGGTGCAGACCCTGCAGATAACGTTCGAGATTTAGCTGATGTCGCCGAAAAGTGTAGGCATTTACCCTTCTATCAGTATGAATACAGATATGAAGATGACGCTGTTCACAAATACGTCGGCGATATGTAACAAAACCCAAGCACGCCGTTGACGCTTTTTAACTTCATGATGATAGTGTTCTTCAAATGCGCCGCTATAATGCAACCTGTGCAGAGGTCAGCCCGGTATCACTATCGGGAGGGGAGCTCACCAGGCATTGCAGGCTGCACGCAACGCCGGCCACAAGTACTCGCTTAAAAGAACGGCCCTCAGGCCCGTATACCAACTTGAACGGTTCTACTGTTCTATTTGGAATCGCCCCGAGCACGACTTTCAGGCATGACACTGCGCAATCAATAACTCAACTCAATTAGGTAATACTGTGACGAAAGATGAACTGCGCGCGGAACTTGAGCGCCAGGAGCAACGTTACAAGGACGTCTACGGCGGGGAAGTCACCACCTACGCCGCGCAACCTGAGCCGGAACGCAAACCATGGCGCAAACGAGCCAGCCTGCTGGATCAGGCATTTGCCCAGGAAATCCAAAAAATCGAGCAGGAACTCAAGACCGAGGAGCCCTGAGCACTTTGGTCGAGTTCAGCGCCTTGCAGTCGCTGCCGGTCAACCACTGGTTCAGCGGCCGCTGGTCAGTAACCTACAGCCACCCACGAAATTTCATACAAATGTTTCAGGCATGGCATTTTCATGACAAAAGCCCGCCTTCCGCGGCCCGCGCTTTATAAATCAAAGACTTGCCAAAGCCCCGAAAACCCTGGGATACGTGTGTCTTGCCGGTTTTTTTTCCAGGAAGATTGTTACCGATGAGCAGCTAATGCATCGATTACTGATGTTTTCTGGCATAATCGCGCCCCCTTACGACCGGGTCAGAAAACCTTCATGATCGATTTATTCAGCGGACTGGATGCTTGGGTTCTCGTGAGCCTGTTGCTCGCCCTGGCCTTTGTCCTCGCCTTCGAGTTCATCAATGGCTTTCATGACACCGCTAACGCGGTGGCCACAGTCATCTATACCAAAGCCATGCCGCCACACCTGGCCGTGTTCTTCTCCGGGGTGTTCAATTTCCTCGGCGTATTGCTCGGCGGTGTCGGTGTCGCCTACGCCATCGTGCACTTGCTGCCGGTGGAGTTACTGATCAATGTGAACACCGGCCACGGCTTGGCAATGGTCTTCTCGTTGTTGGCGGCGGCGATCACCTGGAACCTGGGCACCTGGTACTTCGGTATCCCCGCCTCCAGCTCCCACACCCTGATCGGCTCGATCCTCGGTGTCGGCCTGGCCAATGCATTGATCAACGACATCCCCCTGGCTGACGGTGTGAACTGGCAGAAGGCCGTGGATATCGGCGCCTCCCTGGTGTTCTCGCCGATGGCGGGCTTCCTGGTCGCCGCCCTGGTGCTGATCGGCCTGAAGTGGTGGCGCCCGCTGTCTAAGATGCACAAGACCCCGGACCAGCGCCGCAAGCTCGACGACAAGAAGCACCCGCCGTTCTGGAACCGCCTGGTCCTGGTGATTTCGGCCATGGCAGTAAGCTTCGTGCACGGCTCCAACGATGGCCAGAAAGGCATCGGCCTGATCATGCTGGTACTGATCGGTATCGTGCCGGCGCAGTTCGTATTGGACCTGGGCAGCACCACTTACCAGATCGAACGTACCCGCGACGCCACCCTGCACCTGAACCAGTTCTACCAGCGCAACCACGAGACCCTCGGTGAGTTCCTGGCCCTGGGCAAAAGCGTGAAGGATGACCTGCCGGGCAAGTTCCGCTGCAACCCGCAGCAGACCGAACCGACGATCAACGCGCTGCTGGGCACCCTCAAGGGCGTCTCGGACTACCACTCGCTGACGGCCGACCACCGCATCGAAGTGCGTCGCTACCTGCTTTGCCTGGATGACACCGCGAAAAAGGTCGGCAAGCTGCCAGGCTTGGACTCCCGTGAGAAGTCAGACCTCGACAAGCTGCGCAAAGACCTGACCGCCACCACCGAGTATGCTCCGTTCTGGGTGATTCTCGCGGTCGCACTGGCTCTGGGCCTGGGCACCATGGTGGGCTGGAAGCGCGTGGTACTGACCATCGGTGAGAAGATCGGCAAGCAAGGCATGACCTATGCCCAGGGCATGTCGGCGCAAATCACCACGGCCACCATGATCGGCTTTGCCAATATCTTCGCCCTGCCAGTGTCCACCACCCACGTCCTGTCTTCTGGCGTGGCGGGCACCATGGTTGCCAACAAAAGCGGCCTGCAAGGTGGCACCGTCAAGACCATCCTGATGGCCTGGGTATTGACCTTGCCAGCGACCGTAGGCCTTTCGGCCGGGTTGTTCTGGTTGGCGTCCAAGGCTTTGGGCAACTGATAGCCAGCCGGCAATAAAAAAGGTGCGATCCGCGAGGATCGCACCTTTTTTTATGCTCGTTCCCACGCTCTGCGTGGGAATGCCGCCACGGACGCTCCGCGTCCCACTCGCGCACGGGTGACGCGCAGCGCCACGGGATGCATTCCCACGCGGAGCGTGGGAACGATCAAGCCAAAAAAAAGGGCGACCGAAGTCGCCCAAAATGCCTTGCGTGCTCATGTAACCCGGAAAGACTTAAGGTTTTTTACGCTTGTTCGCGTCTTTCCAGATAAAAAATCCAAACCCTACAAAAAACAGCACCATGAGGCTAACAGTCAGCACTCCGGCGAAAACCACATTATCGAAAAACATGACCGGCCTCCTGCACTTGCCCTGTTGCGATAGGGCTAAGTTAATGGAGAAGGCGCAGTGGGAAATTGACCAGGATCAATGTCGCCCACAACGGGGCGTAAAGAAGGGGAATAACTGACCTGCATCAATGGATACAGGGCGTTTCAACGCTTTTTCGGCTTGTTCTTGGACTTTTTCTTGGGCTTGCCCAAGGGCATGGCTTGTTCAAAGGCTTGGCGCACTTCATTCAAGCGTTTGTCATTGAGGTCGTGCACGCGCTTGGCACGTTCGGCGTTCAGGTCGATCAGCTTGTCGTCATCACTCATGGCTTGGCTTACGTCGTGGCGGGAATGCCTCAATAATGCGGCCTGCCCCGCCCGACGGCAATTAAGCGGGCGACAAAATGCAGGCCATCGACCAAAATCGGCACTTTCTACCCTGCCCAGGAGGCGCATCCAGGTGGCCTTGCACAACGACCTTCCACCGCTGCTGGCCCTGCGCGCCTTCGAGGCCGTGGCGCGGCACTTGAGTTTTATCAAGGCGGCCAACGAGTTGTCGGTGACCCAAAGCGCGCTGAGCCACCAGGTACATAAGCTCGAACACCACCTGGGCAAACCGTTGTTTATCCGGCGCACTCGTGCGATTGACCTGACGTTGGCCGGGCAAGATTACTACGCGCAAATCCGCCCTGCCCTGGACGCCATCGCCGCTGCGACGCGCAACCAACGGGGTGCGCCCAGCGCCAGTGTGTTGCGTATCGGCTTGCTGGCATCCTTTGCCACGTTATGGCTGGCGCCGCGCCTGGCCGAGTTTCTACGGTGCTACCCGCATATCCAGGTGGAGTTGCTGCCCGCCATTCAACTGGCCAACGTCGCCACGGCCGAGGTTGACCTGGCCATCCGCTACGGCAAGGGCGACTGGCCCGACGTGCGCGCCACACGCCTGATGGCCGAAACCCTGTCACCGGTATGCAGCCCTGGGTTCAAAGCCAGGCAGATCGCCAGGGGCGCGCTGTTGATGGCGACCTCCCACCGCCCTTTCGAGTGGACCGATTGGTCGGCCCATTACCAGGTCAACCTAGATCACCACCCCCGCGTGATGCTGCATGACTACAACATCGTGGTCGAAGCGACCGTGGCCGGCCAGGGGATCGCCATGGGCCGCCATCGCCTGATCGAACGCAGGCTCCAGGACGGCAGCCTGGTAGAGGCCTTTGACTGGCCGCCCTATCACAGCGATATCGGCTATTGGCTGATCGCACCTCAGCGCCCGCTCAGTGAGGCGGCTGAATGCTTCAGCCAGTGGTTGAAGCAGGCGTGTGCCGACGCGTGAGGTTTTTCGATACGTCGGTTGAGATCTATCCGTTTGTCGCCCCTCGCCACCGCCAACATGCTGGAACCTTCTGACACCAGAGGATTTCACCATGACCGATTCAATCCGCCAGCGTGTACACGCCCTCGGCCTGACACTGCCCACGCCCAGCCAACCCGCTGCCAACTACGTCAATCATGTGATCAGCCAACACCAGCTGTTCATCTCGGGACAAATTCCCATGACCGATGGCAAACCCGCCTACATTGGCCGGCTGGGCGATTCTCTCAGCGATGAAGATGGCGCCCAAGCGGCGGAATTGGCGGCGCTGGGCCTGCTGGGGCAATTGAGCGACGCGTTGGGCGATGACCTGTCGCGGGTGGTGCGCATCATGCGCCTGGGCGTGTTCATTGCCAGCAGCGCCGACTTCCAGCGCCAAAGCCTGGTCGCCAATGGCGCTTCGAACCTGCTGGTCAATGCCCTCGGCGACAAGGGCCGGCACGTGCGCACCGCTGTAGGGGTCTGCAGTCTGCCGGCTGGTGTCGCCGTGGAAGTGGACGCCATTTTCGAGCTGCAGCCATGACCCCGCTGCAAGTCCAGCACTTGCGAGAAGCCACGCCCGGTTGCCAGTCCGGCATCGTACACTTCAACCACGCCGGGGCGTCCTTGCCCAGCCAGGCGACGCTCGACGCCATCATCGAACAGCTGCAACGCGAAGCCCGCGACGGCCCGATGGAGGCCGGAGAACAGGGTGCCGTCTTAGTGGAAAATGCCCGCCGAGCCGCCGGCCAACTGCTCAATGCGCCCGCCTCATCGATTGCCTTCGCCAGCAGTGGCTCGACGGCCTGGAGCATGGCCTTCCAGGCGCTGGGGCCATGGCAGCCGGGCGATCGTATTCTAGTGGGGCGCCACGAATGGGGCGGTAACCTGGCGAGCATGGAACTGGCCGTTCAAGCCGGGGCGCGGGTGGAGGTCATCCCGTGCGATGCCAGCGGCGCGGCCTGCCCGGTGGCGTTGGAGGCAATGCTGGATGCCAAGGTGAAGCTGATCGACCTCACCTGGCTGCCGGCCAACGGTGGCTTGATCAACCCGGCCCAGGCCATCGGCGATGTGGCCAGGCGGCATACCATTCCCTACTTCATCGACGCGGGCCAAGCCGTCGGCCAGGTGCCGGTGGATGTGCAAGCGTTGCAGTGCGATGTGCTCAAGTCCGCCGGCCGCAAACACCTGCGCGGGCCTCGCGGTACCGCGCTGCTGTATATCAGGCCGGATTTTCTGCCGCATCTGAACCCGGCCCAACGCGACGTGTTTTCAGCGCCCTGGACCGCCGAAGGCTTCGACCTGCGCAACGACGCCCGGCGCTTTGAAACCAGCGAAGTCTCTTTCGCCCTGCTGGCCGGCCTGGGCAATGCGTTGCAAGAAATCAATCACTTGGGGATTGAGCAAGTATGGCAAAGGGTCTCGAAGACCAGCACGCGAATCCGCGAGGCACTGCGTCAGATACCGGGAATTACCTTGCATGACTTAGGTAGAACGCATTCAGGCTTGATCGCGTTCAACCTGGCCGGCTGGGACAGCTTTGAACTCAAGCAACGCCTGGCCTGCAAGCGCATCAACATCGGCGCCAATGGCGTGGCCTACACCCCGCTGGATATGCAAGCACGTGGGTTGAACAGCATTGCGCGCATCTCCGTCAGCCCGCTCAACACCGATGACGAGATTGAGTTACTGGTGAAGGCGCTGCGCGAACTGAACGATTAAACCTCGATATCCACCCACAGGCCCTGGCGCGGCGCGTCTTCGATCAGCGGCGCCACGGGCACGGTGTTGTCAGCGTTGAGCAAGTCGCCGGGAATCGGCAAATGCTGCTCCGCGTCGTCGTCGGCTTCACGCCGGCGTTTCTGCTGCTCCTGCTGGCGACGCTGCTCTTCGCGCAGCAGAAAGGTCGATTGCTCGGCATCGCCTTTTTTCAGGTCGATCGTGCTCTCGTTGGAGCCCGGTTGAACGGGCACCACCGGCGGAATATCCGGTTTCTGGCGTGCCGGGTCGAGTTGCGACGTGACCGGCACAACACTGACGGGCAGCATGGGTGGCAGCATGATAATTATTCTCCTGATCAACAGGCTGTCGGCGGGTGGCAGGGCGACTTGAGCACCCGCGTGCCAAGCTGTGACTCAGTCGACACTCTCAAGTGCCCGCCACCCGTCGATTCAATTTCCGCCTGCCCGTACAAACAGCGTAGTTTTTGTCAGAGTTCTTGGGCGCCGGGCCGTGTTCCGTTAACATAGTCGGCTTTTTCACGGCGGGAGTCAGGCAGCATGGCGCAGCAGTATCAACCGGGGCAACGCTGGATTAGTGACAGCGAAGCAGAGCTGGGGTTAGGCACCGTTCTGGCACAGGACGGCCGCTTGTTGACCGTGCTCTATCCGGCCACTGGCGACACTCGCCAGTATGCGCTACGGAATGCGCCCCTCACTCGCGTGAGGTTTTCGCCGGGTGACACCATCACCCATTTCGAAGGCTGGAAAATGACCGTACAGGAAGTCGACGACGTCGATGGCCTGCTGGTCTACCACGGCCTCAATGGGCAGAACGAGCAGGTCACCCTGCCAGAAACCCAACTGTCCAACTTCATCCAGTTCCGCCTGGCCAGTGACCGTCTGTTCGCCGGGCAGATCGACCCGCTGGCGTGGTTCTCGCTGCGCTACCACACCCTGGAACACACCAGCCGCCAGTTGCAGTCCTCGCTGTGGGGCCTGGGTGGCGTACGCGCCCAACCGATTGCCCACCAACTGCACATCGCCCGCGAAGTCGCTGACCGTATCGCGCCACGCGTGTTGCTGGCGGACGAAGTGGGGTTGGGCAAGACCATCGAAGCAGGCCTGGTGATCCATCGCCAACTGCTCTCGGGCCGTGCCAACCGCGTACTGATCCTGGTCCCGGAAAACCTGCAGCACCAATGGCTGGTGGAAATGCGCCGCCGCTTCAACCTGCAGGTTGCGCTGTTCGATGAAGAGCGCTTTATCGAAAGCGATGCCACCAACCCGTTCGAAGACACCCAGCTTGCACTCGTTGCGCTGGAATGGCTGGTGGACGACGAGAAGGCCCAGGACGCGCTGTTCGCCGCCGGCTGGGACTTGCTGGTAGTCGACGAAGCCCACCACCTGGTGTGGCACGAAGACAAGGCCAGCGCCGAATACTCGCTGGTCGAACAACTGGCCGAAGTGATTCCTGGCGTGCTGCTGCTGACCGCCACTCCAGAACAACTGGGCCAGGACAGCCATTTTGCGCGCCTGCGCCTGCTGGACCCGAACCGCTTCCACGACCTGCAAGCCTTCCGCGCCGAGAGCGAAAACTATCGCCCGGTGGCCGAAGCCGTGCAGGAGCTGCTGGACAAGGGCCGCCTGTCGCCGACCGCGCACAAGACCATTCAAGGCTTCCTCGGTGACGAAGGTGAAGCCCTGCTCACCGCCGTCAACGATGGCGACACCGAGGCCAGCGCACGCCTGGTGCGTGAACTGCTGGACCGCCACGGCACCGGCCGCGTGCTGTTTCGCAACACCCGTGCTGCGGTGCAAGGCTTCCCCGAGCGCAAGCTGCACGCCTACCCGCTACCGAACCCGGACGAATACCTCGAACTGCCCCTGGGCGAACACGCCGAGCTGTACCCGGAAGTCAGCTTCCAGGCGCAACCGGACATCGAGGAAGAGAACCGCTGGTGGCGTTTCGACCCTCGGGTCGAGTGGCTGATCGACCAGTTGAAAATGCTCAAGCGCACCAAGGTCCTGGTGATCTGCGCCCACGCCGAAACCGCCATGGACCTGGAAGACGCCCTGCGTGTGCGCTCCGGCATCCCGGCCACGGTGTTCCACGAAGGCATGAATATTCTGGAGCGTGACCGCGCCGCTGCCTATTTTGCCGATGAAGAGTTCGGTGCCCAGGTGCTGATCTGCTCGGAAATCGGCAGTGAAGGCCGCAACTTCCAGTTCTCCCATCACCTGGTGCTGTTCGACCTGCCGTCCCACCCCGACCTGCTGGAACAGCGCATCGGGCGCCTGGACCGGATCGGCCAGAAACACGTGATCGAACTGCACGTGCCCTACCTGGAAACCAGCCCGCAAGAGCGCCTGTTCCAGTGGTACCACGAGGCGCTCAATGCCTTCCTCAACACCTGCCCGACCGGCAACGCCTTGCAGCATCAGTTCGGCCCACGCCTGCTGCCCTTGCTGGAAGCCGCCGACGACGGCGAGTGGCAAGCCCTGATCGACGAAGCCCGTGCCGAGCGCGAGCGCCTGGAGCAGGAGCTGCACACCGGTCGCGACCGCTTGCTCGAACTCAATTCAGGCGGCGCTGGCGAAGGCGATGCACTGGTCGAGGACATCCTCGAACAAGACGACCAGTTCGCCCTGCCGATCTATATGGAAACCCTGTTCGACGCATTCGGCATCGACAGCGAAGACCATTCGGAAAACGCGCTGATCCTCAAGCCCAGCGAAAAAATGCTCGACGCCAGCTTCCCCCTGGGCGACGACGAGGGTGTAACCATCACCTACGACCGTAACCAGGCGCTGTCGCGCGAAGACATGCAGTTCATCACCTGGGAGCACCCGATGGTGCAAGGCGGCATGGACCTGGTGCTGTCCGGTTCCATGGGCAACACCGCCGTGGCACTGATCAAGAACAAGGCGCTCAAGCCAGGCACCGTATTGCTTGAACTGCTGTATGTCAGCGAAGTGGTCGCCCCGCGCTCCCTGCAACTGGGTCGCTACCTGCCACCGGCCGCCTTGCGCTGCCTGCTGGATGCCAACGGTAATGACCTGTCGGGCCGCGTGTCGTTCGTAACCTTGAATGACCAGCTGGAAAGCGTGCCACGGGCCAGCGCGAACAAATTCGTACAGGCGCAGCGCGACCAACTCACACCGCGCATCAACGCCGGTGAAGAGAAGATCGCCCCGCGTCACGCCGAGCGTGTAGCCGAAGCCAAGCGTCGCCTGGCGGCAGACACCGACGAAGAGCTGGCGCGCCTGACCGCGCTGCAAGCGGTCAACCCGACCGTACGTGACAGCGAGCTGGTTGCCTTGCGCAACCAGCGCGAGCAAGGCCTGGCCATGCTTGATAAAGCGGCACTGCGACTGGAAGCGATTCGGGTGTTGGTGGCGGGTTGATAATCCGCTGAACGTAAAAGGCCCGCGCAATGCGGGCCTTTTTATTAGCCTTAGAGATCGTTCCCCCGCTCGGCGTGGGAATGCATCATGTGACGCTCTGCGTCACGACTTTTAAGCGGACGCAGAGCGTCCAGAGCGGCGTTCCCACGCAGAGCATGGGAACGATCACTCGGTCTCACGCCGTTGCCGCCGCTGCCGGCACCTCAACCGCACTCAACCCTTCCTTCATCCGCTTGGCATCACGCACAAAACTGCGCGAGGCCTGGAACAGAAACAGCATGGTCAAGAACAACGCCACTGGAATCAGGTACATGGCGTCATGCAAGCCTACCGCTTTATAAGCCTCTGTCATCTGCTGCACCCCAGCCGCATACATCGCTGAATGGGCAAAGTGATCGGACAACGCCCCGACCACCACCGGCCCCATGCCACCGCCGAGCAGATACAGCCCGGCAAAGAACAGCGCCATCGCCGTTGCGCGCAAGCGTGGTTCGACCACGTCCTGGATCGCGGTATACACGCAGGTATAGAAGTTGTAGGCAAACAGCCAGCCCACACTGAACAGCGCGACAAACACCCCGATTTCGACACGCCCGGCATGCAATGCCCAGGCGGTGGTGACCGTGGAGATGATCAAGCTGAAGGCGGCGAACAACAGTCGGCCATTGGCGACCCGCTGATGAATCTTGTCGGCAATCCAGCCCCCCAGCGTCAAGCCCACCAAACCGGTCAGGCCGACGATGACACCCGTCGCGACGGCCGCGTCCTGCAACGGCATGAGGAAATAGCGCTGCAGCATCGGCACCAGGAACGAGTTGCACGCATAGGTGGCAAAGTTAAAGCACAACCCGGCCAGCACCAGCCACAGAAAGGTCGGCACAGCCAGCACGCGACGGATCGGGCGGTCGACGCGCTCTTGGGAGACTTGCACGGTTTCCGCCGCACCACGCTTGGGTTCTTTTATGTAGAACATAAACACCGCAAGGATCAGCCCCGGCACCGCCGCGATAAAGAAGGGCGCGCGCCAGCTGTCGAACGCCTTGACCATCGCACCGATCGTAAAGAACGCCAGCAACAGGCCCAACGGCAGGCCAAGCATGAAAATCCCCATGGCTCGGGCACGGCGGTGGGCGGGAAAGAGGTCGCCAATCAGCGAATTGGCCGCGGGTGCATAGCTGGCTTCGCCGATGCCAATGCCCATGCGTACCAGCAGGAAGGTCCAGAAACTGCCGACCATGCCGTTGACGGCCGTCAGCCCGCTCCAGGCGAACAGGCCCCAACCCATCAACTTGCTGCGTGAACCGGTGTCGGCCAGGCGCCCGAGCGGCAGCCCGGCAATGGCGTAGACGATGGTAAAAGCGGTGCCGATGATACCGAGCTGGAAGTCGCTCAGGTGCCATTCCATGCGGATGGGCTCAATGATGATCGCGGGAATGGTGCGGTCAAAAAAGTTGAACAGGTTAGCGAGGAACAGCAGGAACAGAATGCGCCAGGCATTCGCCGCTTGGGTCGAGTTCTGCATGGGTCCGTCTCTTTTATTGTTATGAGAGCTGCGATGCCCGATGCATCCTGCTCAGGTCATTGCAACATAGTCAGGCTGTCAGTGATTGTCTGTAATGATTCGTAAAGCTGATAGGACATGATTTCACCCAGGCAACAGCGGATTTTGCCCACGAAAATATAAGTGCGTGCCCCTCTTCCCAATGGCGATGGCACGGATAGAATGGCGAGCCTTTCGTAGCACCCTCCTCCTACTTTTCTTATTGATGACGCCCATGTCCGAAGCCAGTCCGTGTCTGAATTGCGGTGCCTGCTGTTCACACTTTCGCGTGTCTTTCTTCTGGGGTGAGTGCGCCTCGTCCGGGGGCACGGTGCCCGATGACCTGGTGGTGCAGATCAACCCCAGCCGCGTGGCGATGATCGGCACCGATCAGAAACCTGCACGGTGCTGCAGCCTTGAAGGTGAAGTCGGACAGGCCACCAGTTGCTCTATTTATGAGCAACGCTCCAGCGTATGCCGTGAGTTCGACTCGTCCTGGAGCCAGGGCGTGCAAAATGTCGATTGCGACGCCGCCCGTGCCGCATTCGGCCTGGCGCCGCTGGAAGCCCCACACTTCGAACTCGACCTGCCCATCAGCGCTTAGCACCAAACGCTATGGAAGGCATGTCAAAATAATTTGAGATCAAAACGCCATTACTCATGGCAAATCTTCGGAGACTTCTATACTCGATCTCATCGGTCATCGCCTCTGGCAGTGACATGGCTCTATGACGGGATACGCTATGGAATGGCTGGGGCAGCACTTTTTTACCGACCTTCCAGACAGTGGGCATTTATTACTCAATTGCAGTCATAACCCCTTTCTGGTGCTACTGGCGTACCTGGTCGCCTGCGCGGCGGGCTTCGGTACGCTGGACATGGCCGAACGTGTGGGCCATGTCGAAGACCCCACCGCCCGCCGCCATTGGCGCTGGCTGGGCGCGGGTTGCCTGGCAGGCGGAATCTGGTCGACCCATTTCATCAGCATGCTGGCGTTCCAGGCCCCCATCGCCATTCACTACGAATTGATCATGACGTTCGCCTCGCTGCTGATCGCCCTGATCGCCTCGCTGCTCGCCATGCAGACCCTCAGTCATACCCACCTGCGCTTTCATCAGTACCTGGTGGCTTCGGTGTGGATGGGACTGGGTATCGCGCTGATGCACTACGTGGGCATGTCGGCCATGCGCTCCCAGGCCCAGGTGTACTTCGAAACACGGCTGTTCCTGGCCTCGGTGGCGATTGCCATCGGCGCCAGCCTGGCGGCATTGTTGCTGTCCAGCTACCTGCGCAACGGAGCCGGCGTGTTTCACCAGTTGCTCAAATACGCCGCCAGCCTGGTGCTGGGAGCCGGGATCCTGAGCATGCATTTCACCGGCATGGCGGCCATGCAAATGCTGGTGCCCGCTGGCGCGGATCTTTCATTGCCGGTGGATGGCAGTCCGATTCAACTGGGGTTGTCGGTGGCGGTAATTACCTTGCTGGTGATCGGCAGTAGTGTCAGCGCAGCCCTGGCAGATAAAAAGCTGCAGCACAAAGAGCGGGACCTGCGCCGGGTCAATGCGCTGCTCAGCGAACTCGACCAGGCCCGCGCTTCACTGCAACAAGTGGCCCACTTCGATGCACTGACCAGCCTGCTCAACCGCCGTGGTTTCAATCAGATCTTCGCGGAAAAGGTTGCGGAAAAAACCCGAAGCCAAGGCATGCTGGCGGTAATCTTTCTCGACATTGATCACTTCAAGCGCATCAATGACAGCCTTGGCCACGATGCGGGCGACCAGTTGCTCACGGTGCTGGCCGGGCATATCAAGGGCTCGATACGCAGCCATGAAGATGTAGTGGCACGCTTTGGCGGCGATGAATTCTGCATTCTGATCACTATTCATCACCGCGACGAAGCCCGGCAGATGGCCCAGCGCATCATGCAGAAGATGAAAGAGCCCATCGAGCTGGCTGGCCGGCGCATGGTGATGACCACCAGCATCGGCATCAGCCTGTTTCCCGAGGACGGCCACACCTGCGAAGAGCTGCTGAAGACTGCCGACCTGGCGCTGTACCAATCCAAGGACGCCGGGCGCAACAGCTTGCACTTCTTCAGCTCCAACCTGAAAACACGCGCCTTCCTTGAGCTGCAACTGGAGGAAGAACTGCGCGCCGCCTTGCGTACGCGCAACCAGCTGGTGCTGTTTTATCAGCCGATCTTCGACATGAAGCTGGGAAAGGTCACGCGCCTGGAAGCCCTGGTGCGCTGGCAACACCCCCAGCACGGACTCCTGGCTCCGGACCGCTTTATCGGCATTGCCGAGAACAACGGGCTGATCGCCGAGCTGGACCACTGGGTATTGCGCCAGGCCTGTCACGACCTGAGCCTGTTGTCTGACCGGGGCTACACCGAGTTGATCATGGCGGTGAACTGCTCGGCGTTGAACCTGGCGCGTGACGAACTGGCCGATGAAATCGAAGACGCCCTGCGCTTCGCCGGCATAGGCACCAACCGACTTGAACTGGAAGTCACTGAAAATGCACTGATGGGCAACATCAGCAGCACCCTGGCACTGTTGCGGCAAATTCGCGCCCTGGGTGTGTCACTGGCCATCGATGACTTCGGCACTGGCTATTCGTCGCTGGCTTATCTCAAGCGCTTGCCGCTCAACACCTTGAAGATCGACCGCTCGTTTATCCAGGACATTCCCAAATCCACCGCAGACAGTGAAATCGTCCAGGCGGTTATCGGCATGGCCCACACCCTGCACTTGCAGGTGGTTACCGAAGGCGTGGAAACCCAGGCACAGTTCGAGTTGCTGCTCAAGCATGGCTGTGACTACATCCAGGGCTACCTGCTCAGCCCGGCGGTGCCTTTCAATGACATCATCGGCGTGATGCAGGGGATTGCCATGCGCAACCCGCTATACCCGCTCAGCGTGGAGAACAACGACGCTCCACAGCCAAAAGACCCGGCGCCAGGGCGTATCGGCCCGCCGTCTATTGTCAGGCCGATTCGCTGAGACCCAGGCACGGGGAGTGGTGGTGTAATCGCTGCTTCTCTTCACGCCGGGTCATACCTGGAAACAATTGCGCCACTCATTCCTTCGGACCTCAACTGTTCCCGTGACGCTTACGTCACCCTCGGCTGTGACCTTTCTCTACGGCAAGGTGCCATCACGCGTTCAGCGGTTACTCGGCTACACACTTCAGCGCGTGAAAAATACGCACCTTTTTCGTGCGCGCCATTCTTATGCTGCCCTTTCCTGGATCAGGATCCATGGCGAGACCACCACTGCCCATAAGCTTGGATCCCGTTCGACCAGGTCCAATGCCCGCGTCGCAGACACCTCGCCAAGGGTGCCTGCAGCCAGCCAGGCGGCGACTTTGTCACGGTTGTCTTCGGCCATTCCTTCGGCGGCCTCGATCAAATCCAGGCCGGCATCGACCCACAATAGGGCACCCTTGGCAAAGAACGGTTCAAGCTCCTTCCAGGAAATTTCGGCGGTTTCACCGAGCAGCTTGGCATAGAGGGTGCTTGGTTCTTGCGTCATGGGAATTCACCTGAGTAGAAAATCGGCGCAATCATAGCCCCGTCGCTCAGGCAGAAAAACCCAGTAGCAAATGAAGTAGCGATTGAAACTGCCAGGAAAGCCAAGGAATGCCTTGAAAGCTGTTAGCAGCCCGGCGCAATTCTGTCTTTTTCTTTCACTTAAGCGACATACCCAGGTTTTGCCCCCAGCTGCCAGCTTTTCAAGCGATCAACCGGCGCTCTACACTGTACCGGTACAGTTGCCAGGGCAATGCCGGGGGGATATCCGCGATATCTGATCCGGTTCTGCAGCTCACAAGGCCGCTAGAACTATAAAAAATACAACAGTAAGAGTGGAGCACTATGAATAAGGCTACTAAGCAGATTTCCAAACTGTTTGCCGCTATGGTCCTGGCTGGGGTTGCCGGCCATTCGTTCGCAGCCGACACCATCAAGATCGGCATCGCCGGTCCCAAGACCGGTCCGGTGACGCAATACGGCGACATGCAATTCATGGGTGCCAAGCAAGCCATCAAAGACATCAACGCCAAGGGCGGCGTAGACGGCAAGATGCTTGAGGCCAAGGAATACGACGACGCTTGCGATCCAAAACAAGCCGTGGCCGTTGCCAACAAAGTGGTCAATGATGGCGTCAGGTTCGTCGTCGGCCACCTCTGCTCCAGCTCCACTCAGCCAGCGTCGGATATCTATGAAGACGAAGGCGTCATCATGATTACCCCAGCCGCCACCAGCCCGGAAATCACCTCCCGTGGCTACAAGCTGATTTTCCGCACCATCGGCCTGGACAGCGCGCAAGGCCCAGCGGCCGGCAACTACATCGCCGACCACGTGAAGCCGAAAATCGTTGCCGTCCTGCACGACAAGCAGCAATACGGTGAAGGTATTGCCAGCGCCGTGAAGAAGACCCTTGAAGAAAAAGGCACCAAGGTTGCCGTCTTCGAAGGCCTGAACGCCGGTGACAAAGACTTCTCCTCGATCATCCAGAAACTCAAGCAAGCCAACGTCGACTTCGTCTACTACGGCGGTTACCACCCTGAGCTGGGCCTGATCCTGCGCCAAGCCAAGGAAAAAGGCCTGAACGCCAAATTCATGGGCCCAGAGGGCGTGGGTAACGACTCTATCTCGCAAATCGCCCAGGGCGCTTCCGAAGGCCTGCTGGTGACCCTGCCGAAATCCTTCGACACCGACCCTGCCAACAAAGCCATCGTTGAAGAGTTCGCCAAGAACAAACAGGACCCAACCGGTCCGTTCGTATTCCCGGCGTACTCGGCAGTTGAAGTCATCGCCGGCGGTATCGCTGCCGCGAAGAGCGAAGACACCGCCAAAGTGGCCGAGGCCATCCACGCGGGTACCTTCAAGACCCCTACCGGCGATCTGAGCTTCGACGCCAAGGGCGACCTGAAGGACTTCAAGTTCGTGGTCTACGAATGGCACTTCGGTAAACCAAAAACCGAAGTCTCCCCTCAGTAAGCCAGGCGTTACTGGTCAACAAGCCCACTGTGCAAGCAGTGGGCTTTGTTTTACGAGGTTTATGGGCCATGTCACCCGCGATCCGGGCGCTGGCTCACCTGAAAATCTTAAAACCGTCACCAGCGGTTCGCTGGCAAACGCTTCGTGCAACCTGGTCACAGAACAGGGCACCGAGCCGGAAATGACTCCACCAGTGAAATGCGTATCGGGTTTTTAGGAGCGCTGTAATGCCTGAGATCTATCATTTTTTCCAACAGCTGGTTAATGGCCTGACCATTGGCAGCACCTATGCCTTGATAGCCATTGGCTACACAATGGTTTACGGCATCATTGGAATGATCAACTTCGCCCATGGCGAGGTGTACATGATTGGTTCCTACGTGGCCTTTATCGCCCTTGCCGGGCTGGCCATGATGGGGATCCACTCCCTGCCGCTATTGATGACCGCTGCGTTCCTGGCGTCGATCATCGTAACCAGTGCCTATGGCTACAGCATCGAGCGGGTTGCCTACCGTCCCCTGCGGGGCAGCAACCGTTTGATCCCGCTGATTTCCGCGATCGGCATGTCGATTTTCCTGCAGAACACCGTATTGCTGTCCCAGGACTCCAAGGACAAGTCCATTCCCAACCTGATTCCGGGGAGCATCTCCTTCGGCCCGGGTGGCGCACAAGAAGTGCTGATTTCGTACATGCAGATTCTGGTTTTCGTGGTCACCCTGGTGGCCATGCTGGGCCTGACGCTGTTCATCTCCCGCTCCCGTCTGGGGCGCGCCTGCCGGGCCTGCGCCGAAGACATCAAGATGGCCAACCTGCTGGGCATCAACACCAACAACATCATCGCCCTGACCTTCGTCATTGGTGCTGCGCTGGCGGCCGTGGCGGCCGTGTTGCTGAGCATGCAATACGGCGTGATCAACCCCAACGCCGGTTTCCTGGTGGGCCTCAAGGCCTTTACCGCTGCGGTATTGGGCGGCATCGGCAGCATTCCGGGCGCCATGCTCGGCGGGCTGGTGCTGGGTGTGGCCGAAGCCTTTGGCGCCGATATCTTCGGTGACCAGTACAAGGACGTCGTCGCGTTCGGCCTGTTGGTTCTGGTGTTGTTGTTCCGTCCGACCGGCATCCTGGGCCGTCCGGAGGTTGAGAAAGTATGAGCAGATATCTTAAATCGGCGTTTTTCAGCGCCTTGCTGGTGTGGGCCGTGGCCTTCCCGGTACTCGGCCTCAAGCTGAGCATTGTCGGCATCAACCTGGAAGTGCACGGCACCGGGCCTGTGACCCTGACCGTCATCGCCCTGTGTTCGGTGCTGATGTTCCTGCGTGTACTGTTCACCCAGCAGGTGGGTGCCTTGTTCAAGGGCAACCGTGGCCCGTTGGTGTCGCCCAAGGTCAGCCAATTTCTGACCCTGCCGCGCACCCAGCGCTACATCATCATCGGGTTGATCATCGCGGCGCTGATCTGGCCGTTCTTCGGCTCGCGCGGCGCGGTCGACATTGCCACGCTGATCCTGATCTACGTGTTGCTGGGCCTGGGCCTGAACATCGTGGTGGGCCTGGCAGGCTTGCTCGACCTGGGTTATGTGGGCTTCTACGCCGTGGGTGCCTATACCTACGCGCTGCTCTCGCATTACCTGGGCTGGAGCTTCTGGATCTGCCTGCCATTGGCGGGTATGGCGGCGGCGACGTTCGGCTTCCTGCTGGGCTTCCCGGTGCTGCGCCTGCGCGGTGACTACCTGGCCATCGTGACCCTGGGGTTCGGGGAAATCATTCGCCTGTTCCTGCGTAACCTCACCGATATCACCGGTGGCCCCAACGGTATCAGCAGCATTCCCAAGCCGACGTTCTTCGGGCTGTCGTTCGACCGCACTGCCGCCGAAGGCATGCAGACTTTCCACGAGTACTTCGGGATTGCCTACAACCCGGTGAGCAAAGTGGTGTTCCTGTACCTGGTGGCACTGTTGCTGGCATTGGCGGCCTTGTTCGTGATCAACCGCCTGCTGCGCATGCCCATCGGCCGTGCGTGGGAAGCACTACGCGAAGATGAAATCGCCTGCCGTGCCCTGGGCCTGAACCCAACCATCATCAAGCTTTCCGCATTCACCCTGGGCGCTGCATTCGCCGGTTTTGCCGGCAGCTTCTTCGCCGCTCGCCAAGGCCTGGTGACGCCGGAATCGTTCACCTTTATCGAGTCGGCGATCATTCTCGCCATCGTGGTATTGGGTGGCATGGGCTCGCAACTGGGCGTGATCCTGGCGGCCATCGTGATGATCCTGCTGCCGGAAATGATGCGTGAGTTCAGCGAATACCGCATGTTGATGTTCGGCGCCATGATGGTGCTGATGATGATCTGGCGCCCTCAAGGCCTGCTGCCCATGCAACGTCCACACATGGAGCTGCGCAAATGAGCCGCGAGATCCTGAAAGTCGAAAACCTGAGCATGCGCTTCGGCGGTTTGCTGGCGGTCAATGGCGTGGCCCTGACCGTCAAAGAGAAACAAGTGGTAGCGCTGATCGGCCCCAACGGCGCCGGCAAGACCACGGTGTTCAACTGCCTCACCGGTTTCTACAAGCCGAGCGGTGGCAGCATCCTGCTGGACGGCCAACCCATACAGGGCCTGGCCGGCCACGAAATCGCCCGCAAAGGCGTGGTGCGTACCTTCCAGAACGTGCGGTTGTTCAAAGACATGACGGCGGTCGAGAACCTGTTGATCGCCCAGCACCGTCACTTGAACACCAACTTCTTCGCTGGCCTGTTCAAGACCCCGGCGTTCCGCAAGAGCGAACGCGAGGCTATGGAATACGCGGCGTACTGGCTGGACAAGGTCAACCTGACCGAGTTCGCCAACCGCCCGGCAGGCACCCTCGCCTACGGCCAGCAACGTCGCCTGGAAATCGCCCGCTGCATGATGACCCGCCCGCGCATCCTGATGCTCGACGAACCTGCCGCGGGCCTGAACCCCAAGGAAACCGAAGACCTCAAGGCGCTGATCAGTTTGCTGCGTGAGGAAAACAACGCCACGGTGCTGTTGATCGAACACGACATGAAACTGGTCATGAGCATCTCCGACCATATCGTGGTGATCAACCAGGGCACGCCGCTGGCCAACGGGACGCCGGAGCAGATCCGCGACAATCCTGAAGTGATCAAAGCCTACTTGGGGGAAGCGTAAAATGCTGCAATTCGAAAACGTTTCCACTTTCTACGGCAAGATCCAGGCCCTGCACAGCGTCAATGTGGAAGTGCGCCAGGGTGAGATTGTCACCCTGATCGGCGCCAACGGTGCCGGCAAATCGACCTTGCTGATGACCTTGTGCGGTTCGCCGCAAGCCTACAGTGGCAGCATCCGCTACATGGGTGAAGAACTGGTGGGCAAGCACTCCGCCGAGATCATGCGCAAGAGCATTGCGGTGGTACCGGAAGGCCGTCGAGTGTTTTCGCGCCTGACCGTGGAAGAGAACCTGGCCATGGGTGGGTTCTTTACCGACAAGGGCGATTACCAGGAACAAATGGACAAAGTGCTGCACCTGTTCCCCCGCCTCAAGGAACGCTTCAGCCAGCGCGGCGGCACCATGTCCGGCGGCGAGCAGCAAATGCTTGCCATCGGCCGGGCGCTGATGAGCAAGCCCAAGCTGTTGTTGCTGGACGAGCCTTCCCTGGGCCTGGCACCGATCATCATCCAGCAGATCTTCGACATCATCGAACAGCTGCGCAAGGACGGTGTGACGGTGTTTTTGGTGGAGCAGAACGCGAACCAGGCGCTGAAAATCGCTGACCGTGCCTATGTGCTGGAGAATGGCCGGGTGGTGATGCAGGGCACGGGTGAGCAATTGCTGACCGATCCGAAGGTGCGGGAGGCGTACCTCGGCGGCTAAGAAAGAGTGAGTTCTAAGTAGGAGCTCGCTTGTGTGGGAGCTGGCTTGCCTGCGATAGCATCACCCCGGTGTATCTGAAAAACCGAGGCGTTTGCATCGCGGGCAAGCCCGACTCCCACATTTGCTTTGTATAAGTCATTAAACAGGTGTTGTTTGCAGTTTTTTTCGATGGCTTTGTAACGAATTCCCTCCCCCTTTCTCTAGTGGTGCATGCAGGCAATCAAGCCTGCGCATTCAACCACTGCTGGAGACACACCATGACCACCAAACTGTCCGCCGCCACCCTCGTTCTGGCCCTTGGTTCTGCCCTGAGCCTGTCCGCCCTGACCACCACCGCCCACGCGGCCGACGACATGCAGAAATGCTTCGGCGTGGCTGAAGCCGGCAAGAATGACTGCGCCGCGGGCGCCGGTACGTCCTGCGCTGGCACCTCCAAAACCAAAGACCAGGCCAATGCCTGGAAGCTGGTCCCCGCCGGCACTTGCACCAAGACCCCAAGCACCACCTCGCCGACCGGTTTTGGCCAGGAAGCGGCCTTCACCGCCAAATCCTGAACCCCGCGCAGCCTGAGTACTGATGATGACGCCTACAGCCCAACACGCGGTCTCACCGGCTCAGGTGCCCGGCCTCCCCTATCGGGCCGGGCTGGGGCTCAAGACCGAGCACTTCACCGAGGTGCTCGAGACCCGCCCCGACATCGGTTTTTTCGAAGTACACGCCGAAAACTACATGGTGGCCGGCGGCCCGTTTCATCACTACCTGGGGTTGATTCGTGCGCAGTACCCCCTGTCTCTGCACGGCGTCGGCCTGTCCATCGGCGGCGAAGCCCCCTTGGATCGCGAGCACCTGGCACGCCTGGCCACGCTGATCGAACGCTATCAACCCCAGTCTTTTTCCGAACACCTGGCCTGGTCCAGCCACGGCCCGGTGTTTCTCAACGACTTGCTGCCCCTGGCCTACGACGCCTGCACCCTGGAGCGGGTATGCGAACACGTGGATCAGGTACAGAGCGCGCTCAAGCGGCCGATGCTGTTGGAAAACCCCTCCACCTACCTGCAGTTCCAGCGCTCTACCCTGGACGAAACCGACTTCATCAGCCAGATAGTCCGCCGTACCGGTTGCGGCCTGCTGCTCGACGTCAACAACGTCTACGTGTCCTGCATCAATCATCAGCGCGACCCGCTGACCTACATCGATGCCTTGCCATTGCACGCAGTGGGTGAGATTCATCTGGCCGGTTTTGCCGAAGACACCGACAGCCTGGGCGACCGCCTGCTGATTGATGACCACGGCGCGCCGATCGATAACGCCGTGTGGCAGCTTTACGCACAGGTACTGGCGCGGACCGGAGCGGTGGCGACGCTGATCGAGCGGGATAACCAGGTGCCCGCGTTCAGCGTGTTGCAAAAAGAGGCCCGGCAGGCCGAATGGTATTTGTCGCAGGTGGCCCGATGAGCATTCAGCAAACATTCGCCGAGGCTTTACTGGCCCCGCAAGCAACCTGCCCCGAGGGCGTGTTCAGCAGCAACGGTGCTGAACCGGCGAGCCGCTTTGCGGTGTATCGAAACAATGTCCATAGCGCTTTGATCAATGCTTTGGCAGCCGCCTACCCGGTGGCGCGGCAACTGGTCGGCGATGAGTTTTTCCGCGCCATGGCCGGCCTGTATGCCCAGGCCCACCCGCCCACCAGCCCCTTGATCAATGAGTACGGCGGCACGTTCGCTGACTTTATCCAGGGTTTCGAACCAGCCTGGAGCGTGCCCTACCTGGCCGATGTCGCCCGGCTGGAACGCTTGAGGGTCCGCGCTTATCACGCGGCGGATTGCCAGGTTTTGGATCAGCACAGCGTACTTCGGCAACTGCAAGGTTGCGCACAACTGGGGCAACTGCGTGTAGGACTGCATCCGTCACTTGCCACGCTGGAATCGTCCTACGCGGTGGTATCGGTTTGGGCGGTGCACCAGGCCGACGGGGCCATCGCCAGCTTGAACCCCTGGCATGCCCAAGGCGGGCTGGTCTTGCGCCAAGGGTTGGTGGTCAAGGTATTCGCCATCGACCGCGGGTCTGTGACCTTTATCAACCGACTCAACCAAGGCGCAGGGCTGGAAATGGCCATAGCTGATGCCCTGAAAGCCTCTGACGAATTCGATTTGCACCTATGTCTCACGCAGTTGATCAGCCACGACGCCATCACCCATTTGCATCTGCAACCAGAGGTATCGCCATGAACTTTCCCGCTCCCTGCCTGGTAAAACGAACCGTCGCACTGTTTGAAAAAATCCCCTACAGCCTGATCGCCTTTATCGCGCGCTTCTCCATTGCGGCGGTGTTCTGGAAGTCTGGCCAGACCAAGGTCGAAGGCTTTGCCATTGACCTGATCAGCGGCACCTTCCAATGGGGTGAGCCCAAACTCGCCGCCTCGACCCTCTTTTTGTTTCGCAGCGAATACCAATTGCCTCTGCTGTCGCCAGAGGTGGCCGCGCACCTGGCAACCTTTGCCGAGCACTTTTTCCCGGTATTGATTCTGCTGGGGTTCGCCACGCGCTTCTCGGCCCTGGCCTTGATCGGCATGACCTTGACCATCCAGCTGTTCGTCTACCCTGACGCCTACCCCACTCACGGCACCTGGCTTGCGCTGTTATTGTTGTTGCTTGCCAAAGGCCCGGGGTGCCTGTCCATCGACCACCTGATTGCCCGTCGTTATCGCTGAAGCCGATCCAGTGCCTCGCCGCTGCGCTTGAACCAGTCCACCAGGTAGTCGGCCAACACCTGGGTACGCCGTGGCAAGCCGCCCTGGTAGGGATGCACCAGGTACATCGGCATGCTGCGTGTCTGATAATCGCGCAGCAGCCAGCGCAATCGGCCGTCAGCCAGCTCCGTGGGTAGAACGTAGGACGGCAGGCGGGCAATACCGGCGCCGACCAACGCTGCTTTTTTCAGCAGGTTGTAGTGGTTGGAGGCGAAGGTGCCGCTCACCTTTACCCGCAGCAATTCGTGTTGCTGGTGGTACAACCATTCCTCGCGGCCGCTGTAATGACTGTTGAGCAAACAGCTGTGCGCCGCCAGGTCTGCTGGGGTCTGCGGCTCGCCATGCTGTTCCAGATAAGCCGGGCTGGCGCAGGTCATCTCATGCCAGGCCAGCAAAGGTTTAGCCACCAAGCGTTCATGTTCGATGGCGCCCGAACGTACCCCCAAGTCAAAACCATCCCGTGCCAAGTCTCGGTAGTTGTTATTGAGCTCCAGCTCGATCTGCACCTGCGGGTATTGCTTGGAGAACTCCATCAGCAAGCCATCGAAGAAGGTTTCACCCAACGACACTGGAACGGTCATACGCACAGGGCCAGCCAAATCATCTTTGAGCCGCGCCAATGCCTGGCGGGCGCGTTCCACCTGCACCACCAATGCTTGTGCCTGGGGCAGCAACGCCGCGCCGGCAGCAGTCAGGCTCAGCTTGCGCGTGGTGCGGTGCAGCAAAACCACGGCAAACTGCGCTTCCAACTGGCTGATGCGCTTGGACAACTGCCCTTTGCTGCAGCCCAATTGTGCGGCCGCCACGGTGAAACTGCCGGCTTCGATCAGCACGGCGAACGCCGCCAGGTCATCCATTTCGCTCATGGACTGTTTCCATTTGAAAACCAAAGGTTGCCTATTAGCACGTTTATCCAATTAAAAAGCCACACTAGACTGAACGCAAATCCCAACCCCTGTAGGAGCGAGCTTGCTCGCGAAAAACTCAAGATCGCCGCAGTGTAGTCAGTTTTACCGCGTGATCGTTGACGTTCTTCGCGAGCAAGCTCGCTCCTACAGGGCATCAGCCCAGAGGAACAGTACGATGAAAATCCTATTGATCGGTGCCAGCGGCACCATCGGTTCAGCGGTCAAGGCGGAACTGGCCCAGCGCCACGAAGTGATCAGCATCGGCCGCACCAGCGGTGACTTCCAGATGGATATCAGCGATAGCGCCTCGATCCGTAAGCTGTTCGAACAGACCGGCAAGTTCGACGCCCTGATCTGCGCGGCAGGCAGCGTCAACTTCGTGCCCCTGGCAGACATGAACGACAGCGATTTCGAACTGGGCCTGCGTGACAAGCTGATGGGCCAGGTCAACCTGCTGTTGATCGGCCGTGAGTACGCCAACGACGGTGCTTCGTTCACGTTCACCAGCGGCATCCTGAACCGTGATCCGATCCGTACCGGCGCTTCGGCGGCCTTGGTCAACGGTGCTCTGGACGCCTTCGTCAAAGCGGCGGCCATTGAATTGCCTCGCGGCCTGCGTATCAACTCGGTCAGCCCGACTGTGCTACTGGAAGCCATGGGCAGCTATGCCCCTTATTTCCGTGGCTACAAACCTGCCCCCGCCGCCGATGTGGCGCTGGCTTACGCAAAAAGCGTCGAGGGCCTACAAACTGGTCAGACCTTTATCGTGGGATGAGGGTGAGTACTGTAAGAAACGCCTGAAGCTGGCAAGCGGGCTTGTGATGCACGGCCAGCCTGCGTAACGTGGCGGCACTTGCCTGGAGACCCGATAATGCGCGCCGCCCGTACCCTCGTCCTGTTTGCCTTGCTTCCTGTATTCGCCGCCTGCCAATTGTTCGAAAGCGAGCCGGCCAAGCCATCGACTGTCGGGCTGACCCGCATGCAGGGTGAGTTGACCGCGGTGGACGGCAAACTGCTGTTCCAGCCGTGCGGCGACCAGCGAAGCTACGTGGTCAACGACACCGGCGGCACCAGCGTTCTGCAGGAAGCCGCCTCGCTGGCCGGCCAGCAGGGCAAGCTGTTTGCCGACCTGCGCGGCAAGTTTTCCGGGGTCGCCAGCGGCACCCAGGGTTCAGTCGACCTGCAACAGCTGTATCGCGTCGAACGCTCGACTTCAGCGTGCTCCGACCCGGACTTCAAGCGCATGATACTGCGGGCCAACGGCCATAAACCCGCCTGGGCAATGAATGTCACGGCCAAGGGTATGGTGCTGGAACGCGAAGGCCATCCACCGTTGGCAGTACCCTACGTCGAGGAACAACTGGGCGACGGCCGCTTCAATCTGATGACTGAAGCCAACAACCAGCACATCGAACTGTGGGTGGCGCCCCAGCGCTGCGTCGACAGTGTGAGCGGCAGCCTGCAACACATGAGCGCCGAGTTGCGCGTGAACGGCCAGGTGCAGCGTGGTTGCGCAGCATTCGGCGGCTCGCGGGACGACTGATTAGGCCCTGTGCTGTTTTAACCTGACGGAAACTTGCCATTGGGGCTTATAATCGCCGGTTTGCAAAACAGCCGGCCTCCTTGCCCGCCGCCTACCGGATCCTGTCATGTTACGAATCACCGAACTCAAGCTGCCCATCGACCATCCCGAAGAAGACCTGCGCACTGCCATCGTGCAGCGCCTGGGCATCGCCAGTGATGACCTGCTCGATTTCACCCTGTTCAAGCGCAGCTACGATGCGCGTAAAAAGACCTCTGAGCTGTGCTTCATCTACACCGTCGACCTGAACGTGAAGGGTGAAGCCGCCTTGCTGCTCAAGTTTGCCGACGACCGCAATGTCAATCCGGCACCGGATGTCAGCTACAAGGTGGTGGGCCAGGCGCCGGAAGGCCTGGCTGAGCGGCCAATCGTGGTGGGCTTCGGTCCCTGCGGGATTTTCGCCGGGCTGCTGCTGGCACAGATGGGCTTCAAGCCGATCATCCTCGAGCGCGGCAAGGAAGTGCGCCAACGCACCAAGGACACCTGGGGCCTGTGGCGCAAAAGCGTGCTCAACCCCGAGTCCAACGTGCAATTCGGTGAAGGCGGCGCAGGCACCTTCTCCGACGGCAAGCTGTACAGCCAGATCAAGGACCCGAAATTCCACGGTCGCAAAGTGCTGCACGAGTTCGTCAAGGCCGGCGCGCCGGAAGAAATTCTCTACGTCAGCAAGCCCCACATCGGCACCTTCCGCCTGACCGGCGTGGTGGAAAACATGCGCGAGCAGATCATCGCCCTGGGTGGTGAAGTACGCTTCGAGCAGCGGGTCACCGACGTGTTGATCGAAGACGGCCAGTTGAACGGCGTGGTCATCGACGGCGGCGAGCAGATCCTCTCCAAGCACGTGATTCTTGCCCTGGGCCACAGCGCCCGGGACACCTTCCGCATGCTCCACGACCGTGGCGTGTACATGGAAGCCAAGCCGTTCTCGGTGGGTTTCCGTATCGAACACCCACAGTCGCTGATCGACGCCGCACGCCTGGGTAAATACGCCGGCCACCCGAAGCTGGGTGCTGCGGACTACAAGCTGGTGCACCACGCCAAGAACGGCCGTTCGGTCTACAGCTTCTGCATGTGCCCCGGCGGCACCGTCGTGGCTGCGACCTCGGAGCCCCATCGCGTCGTGACCAACGGCATGAGCCAATACTCGCGTAACGAGCGCAATGCCAACTCTGGCATCGTGGTAGGCATTACCCCCGAGGTGGATTACCCGGGTGGCCCGCTGGCCGGTATCGAGTTGCAGGAGCGTCTGGAGTCCCGCGCCTACATCCTCGGCGGCAGCAACTACGAGGCCCCGGCGCAACTGGTGGGCGACTTCATCGCCGGCAAACCCTCCACCGCGCTGGGCAGTGTGGAACCGTCCTACAAACCCGGCGTGTCGTTGGGCGACCTGGCCCTGGCCCTGCCGGACTTCGCCATCGAAGCCATCCGCGAAGCCTTGCCGGCATTTGAGAAGCAGATCAAAGGTTACTCGCTGCACGATGCGGTGCTGACCGGCATCGAGACCCGCACCTCGTCACCACTGCGCATTACCCGCAACGAGTCGATGCAGAGCCTGAACGTCAAAGGCTTGTTCCCGGCCGGTGAAGGCGCAGGCTATGCCGGTGGGATTCTGTCGGCGGGTGTCGACGGGATTCGGATCGCCGAGGCGTTGGCGCGGGATATGCTCGGCATCCACGGTTGAAGCTTCGAGTTGTAAGCTTCAAGCCACAAGCTAAAAACAGGTATGCATCCTGCTTTTCTTGTAGCTTGGAGCTTACAACTTGGCGCTGCTTGTCAGATATTAGCGCGCAGGATGTTAGCGGGTAGCGCCTCACCGCGTTCGACACTCGCCGCAACCGCCGCGATCAACCCTTCCAGCTCATAGCCCTGCCCCGCCAGCCACGCTTGATCGTAATAGGTCGTGGCATAGCGCTCACCACCATCGCACAAGATCGCAACGATCGACCCCGACTCCCCCGCCGCTTTCATCTGTTGCGCCGCCATCAGCGCACCGATCAGGTTGGTCCCGCTGGACCCGCCAACCCGTCGTCCCAAATGCTCAGCCAGGTAATGCATGGCCGCCAGGGACAATGCATCCGGTACCTTGACCATGGCGTCAATCACCGCCGGCAGAAACGAGGCCTCCACCCGTGGGCGACCAATCCCTTCAATCCGTGAGCCACAGTCCAGGCGCAGGCTGGCGTCACCACTCTGGTAGAAGTCGAAGAACACCGAGCGTTCGGCGTCGGCACATAGGACACGCGTGCAATGTTGACGATAACGCACATAGCGGCCCAGGGTCGCGGTGGTGCCGCCGGTGCCAGGGCTGGAAATCAACCAACTCGGCTCCGGGTGCTGTTCAAAGCGCATCTGCTGGAAGATCGATTCGGCGATGTTGTTGTTCGCCCGCCAGTCGGTGGCACGTTCGGCGTAAGTGAACTGGTCCATGAAGTGACCACCGCTTTCCTGGGCCAGGCGTTCGGATTCGGCGTAGATCTGCGTCGGGTCCTGGACCAGATGGCTCTTCCCACCATAGAAGGCAATCTGGGCGATCTTCTCTTGGGACGTGGTAGCGGGCATGACGGCAATGAACGGCAAGCCGAGCAAGCGCGCGAAGTAGGCTTCCGAGATCGCGGTGGAGCCGCTGGACGCTTCAATAACGGGGGCGCCAGGCTTGAGCCAACCATTGCACAGCGCATACAGGAACAACGAGCGCGCCAGCCGGTGTTTCAGGCTGCCGGTGGGGTGGCTGGACTCATCCTTGAAGTACAACTCGATGCCTGGCAAACCCGGTAATGGCAGCGGGATCAGGTGGGTGTCGGCGCTCCGCTGGAAGTCCGCTTCAATGATACGAATGGCTTCGCGGGCCCAGGTACGGTGGTCGCTCATGGTGGCTTCTCTAAAGGTTTTCAGCGGTGATCTTAGGATGTTTCCCACGCTTCACACAGATACAGTGACGACGCAATTGGACACACAATTGCTAGTCTTTAACCCACCGATGTTCCGGCCAACCACTTATAACAAATAAGAATATAACTTTTGTTTTAACAACTAACGGTACGGGTTAGGGTACCCACCTATTGAACCTGGATTGGAGAGCATCCCTTGCCTCTGCGTAGCACTTTCACCCGTTTCTTCCAGCTGGAAGCCGCCAGTGGTCTGTTGTTGATCGCCGCTGCCGCTTTGGCGCTGATTATCAACAACTCACCGTTGTCGCACCTGTACAACGCCTTTCTCGACACGCCGGTGGTGGCTCAGGTTGGCGCGTTGAAAATCGCCAAGCCGGCGCTGCTTTGGATCAACGATGGCCTGATGGCCCTGTTTTTCCTGCTGATCGGCCTGGAGGTCAAGCGTGAGCTGCTGGATGGTCACCTGTCCAAGCCTTCGCAAGTGGTGCTGCCTGGCGCAGCGGCCATCGGCGGCATGGTGGTGCCGGCGCTGATCTACTGGGCGCTTAACAAGGACAACCCGGCCGCCCTGGCCGGCTGGGCGATCCCCATGGCCACCGACATCGCCTTTGCGCTGGGCGTTCTGGCCCTGCTGGGCAAGCGCGTACCAGTGTCGCTGAAGCTGTTCCTGATGACCCTGGCGATCATTGATGACCTTGGCGCCATCATCGTCATTGCCTTGTTCTATTCCGCTGACTTGTCCACGGCATCCCTGGCGGGCGCGGGGGCGTGCTTGATTGCGCTGATTGCGATGAACCGCCTGGGCGTGATCAAGCTGGGGCCGTATATGATCATCGGCCTGATCCTGTGGGTGTGCGTGCTCAAGAGCGGTGTGCATGCGACCTTGGCGGGTGTAACCCTGGCGTTCTGCATTCCACTGCGCACCAAGAATGCCGAAACCTCACCGCTGCTGAGCCTGGAACACGCCCTGCACCCCTGGGTGGCCTACGCCATCCTGCCGCTGTTCGCGTTCGCCAATGCCGGTGTGTCACTCACCGGTGTCAGCCTGGAGAGCTTCACCCACTCCGTGCCCATGGGCATCGCCGCGGGCCTGTTGATCGGCAAGACAGTCGGTGTGTTCGGCCTCACCTGGCTGGCGATCAAGACCGGCATCGCCTCACTGCCCAGCGGCGCCAATTGGGGCCAGGTACTGGGCGTGGCGATCCTGTGCGGGATCGGCTTCACCATGAGCCTGTTTGTCGGCTCCCTGGCGTTTGTGCCGGGCGCCAGTGAGTTTGCCGGTGAAGATCGCATGGGGATTCTGACCGGGTCGATCCTGGCGGCCTTTATCGGGTATGCCGTGACGGCGATGGCAAGTCGCAAGAAAGTCGTCGTTGCATGATTGAAGTCAGTCAGTTGTAGGAGCGAGCTTGCTTGCGAAAAACTTAGAGGCGCCGCGTTCATTCATTGAGCACGCGTTATCGTTAACGTTTTTCGCGAGCAAGCTCGCTCCTACAAAAAAACCCCCAACCGGTCACCCGGTTGGGGGTTTTTCTTCGCCTGTAGCTCAAGGCTTAGCGAGTAACGCGGCTGGTACCGTCGACGGTCATGATGCGTACGCGGTCACCAATGCGGAAGATTTCATTTTCCTGCACGGCTTGTACGTAGGCACGCATGCTGCCGTCGTCTTCGCGCACGGTGATTTCCACACCTTGGGTACGGGTCAGGCCTTCTTCGGTGGCCGAGCCCAGCAGGCCGCCCGCAACTGCGCCGATCACAGCAGTCACGATGCTGCCACGGCCGCCACCGATGGCGCTGCCGCCAACGCCGCCGATGACTGCGCCCGCGGCGCCGCCGATTGGGGTCTTGGTCCCTTCGATTTTCACCGGACGCAGGGATTCGATGGTGCCCATGCGAACGGTCTGTACACGACGCGCCTCATCACGAGAGTACGAGTCGCCGGTCAGACTCGAGGCGCAGCCACCCAACAGCAACGACAGGGTGGTAAAGCAGGCAACTAGTAAAACGGACTTACGCATAGCATCAACTCCAAAGGACAGGTATTCATTAAACGCTGTGGCTTGGCGCGTGTCACGGCGCACCAGGCAGAAACTTGCTTTCATTCAGCCTGAGTACAGACTGCCAGCACCAGAGAACTCGACGAACGGTAACCAAGCCAGGGTACGGAACCATGCCATAACCGGCTCGATCAGTGTAGCCGCACAGCCGAAAGCGTCCGAAGTCTCTTGAACAGAGACTTCGACGCAACGGTGTTGATTCAGGTGGAATGACGAAAGGTGACGCTCAGGGCGCCAGGCGCTCGCGGCACCATTGGCCGTCTTGCAAGCGGTAGTTGAGGCGATCATGCAGGCGGCTGGCGCGGCCTTGCCAGAACTCGATGCGCTCAGGCAGTAAACGGTACCCACCCCAATGCTCGGGGCAATCGGGCTGGGTATCGCTGAAACGCTCTTCAGTGGCCTTGAGCAGCGCCTGCAGCTCTTCGCGATCACGAATGACTTTGCTCTGCGGAGAGGCCCAGGCGCCCAGGCGGCTGCCCAACGGGCGCACCTGATAATAAGCATCCGACTCTGCAGGCGTGACCTTGGCCACGCGCCCTTCAATGCGTACCTGGCGCTCCAGGGTTGGCCAGAAGAAGGTCATGGCCGCAAACGGCCGCGCCGCGAGTTGTTCACCCTTGGCGCTCTGATAGTTGGTGAAGAAGGTAAAGCCCTGTGCATCCAGGCCCTTGAGCAGCAGGATGCGGCAGTGCGGGCGGCCGTCCTGATCCACCGTCGCCAGCGTCATGGCATTGGCCTCCACTGGCGGCTGTTCGGTTTTCACCGCATCAGCAAACCAATGGTGGAACAACGCAAACGGCTCGTCCGGGGCCTGGGCCTCGCTCAAACCGTCCCGTGTGTAGTCACGGCGCATATCGGCCAGTGCCTGGGTCATGCGGCTTTATCCTTGTGGTTCAACAGCTCAGTTCTTCGCCTGGTCGTTCGAAGCGGGCGCCGCCTTGGCTTTTGCCGTGGCAGGTTTCTTCGCAGCCGGCTTGGCCGCAGCCTTTTTAGCCGCTGGCTTGGCCGCCGCTTTCTTGGCCGTGGCCTTTTTGGCAGGCGCTTTGGCCGCCGGTGCTGGCGCAGGCACATTCTGCACCGCGACCATTTCGGCTACGGGCGGGGTCTTGCCGGAGTTGTACTTGCTCAGCAGTGCCAACATCGTTGTACGCTGAGTGAACATGATTTCCATGCGACGGTTCAGCGCACGCCCCTGATTGCTGTCGTTGGCGGCACGCGGCATAAGGTCGCCCATGCCACGCAGCATCAAGCGATCCTGTTTCAGACCACTCAGGCTGAAAATCGAGGCAATGGACTGCGCACGTTCCTTGCTCAACGCCTGGCTGGCCGGGGCGCTGCCCGTGGCATCAACGTGGCCCAGCACCAGTACGGCGGTCTTCGGGTCAGCTTCGACGGCCTTGGCCACCCGCGTGAACGGGCCCAGGGTCACCGGCAGCAACATGGCCGGACGCTTCGGGTTGTAGGAGCCGTCTACCGGGGCAATCACCACCAGGGTGTTGTCACGGCGCTCCAGTTGCAGGTTGCTGTCCTTGATGGCGGCACGCAGGCGTGGTTCGTATTCGTCCAGCCAGGCTTGGGTGATCTTCGGGTCAGGCATTTGTACATTGGTCACATCGACCTTGGCCAATGGCTTTGGCTTGCTTTCGAACGGCCACCACCAGCGCGGCTCGCTGTCGGTCTTGGCGACGACAGGTGCGGCGTCCGAGGCCGGGGTTGCCGCCTTGAGGTCGGCTTTCAGGTCGGCCTTGGCGTCGGCGGCTTTGTCTTCGGCACTCTTGGTGGAAAACGGCCACCAGCTGTAACCGGTGTCGGCTTTGGCAGCCGGGGCAGCGGCAGCAGCGGTGACAGGCTCAACAGGCTTGGCACCGGCGGCCGGCTTGGCGTCGGGTTTGGCATCCGACTTGGCGTCGGTCTGGGCCACTGGATCCTTGGTCGCCGTTTTGTCAGATCCAAATGACCACCAATGCCCACCTTCGGCATCATTTTGTGGAGTTTGTGCACAACCCGTAATAGTGAGGCACAGCGCCAGTGCCAAAGACTTGTTCGATAACATGAGATATCCACAAAATGAGAAAAAACCAGAGGGTCGCAGGACCCGTTAAACAGACGCTAAAAGAACATTCAAGTTACAACATGTCGTTCAGCATCTTTTTTATACTTGCCTTTGTAACAAAAAATTGTGAAACAGCAAGGGGTTTATAGACAACCGGCCAATATTCCGACCAACTTCTGGGCCCGCGGGTCCATAAGTACGTAGGGACCCAGGGTATTAGTCACAAAACCGAAGGCTACATCATGTTCAGGGTCGGCAAACCCGACTGAGCCCCCTGCCCCGGGATGCCCGAATGCACGTGGCCCAAGGCCGAACGTGGCATTGGGCAACTGCGGTTGATCCAACATGCAGCCCAGGCCGAAGCGGGTTTGGGTCAATAAGGTTTTATCCAGCCCGATACTGTGCTCGCGGGTCAATTGTTCGAGCATGTCGCTTTCCAGCAAACTACCGTCCAACAAACCACTATAAAACCCGGCCAGGCTGCGTGCATTACCGTGGCCATTCGCCGCAGGCTGCTGCATGCGTCGCCATTCAGGCTTATTAGTGCTGGTCAGAATAGACGGTGGATTGGCAAATGCACGGGTAGTCATCGCCGCCGGCTCGCGCATCATTACTTGAAGTAACCGTTGCGCGGCTTCATCCCCCACAGTGCCTTTGCTGCGCGCTATATGAGCGACGCGATAAAACTCTTCATCCGCCAGGCCTACATGGAAGTCCAGCCCCAATGGGCGTGCCACCCGCGCCACAATCGACTCCCCCGGCCCGCGCCCGTCGGCGCGGCGCAACAGTTCGCCAACCAGCCAGCCGTAGGTGATCGCCTCATAGCCGTGGCCCTGGCCCGGTGTCCACCACGGGGATTCTGCCGCCAGGGTATCGACCATCAATTGCCAGTCGTACAACGCTTCGGTAGGCAGCATTTCGCGGATGGCGGGCAGCCCGGCCTGGTGGCAGAGCAACTGGCGCAGCGTGATCGCGTCCTTGCCAGCAGCGGCAAACTCCGGCCAGTACTCGGCTACCGGCGCATCGAGCTTGAGCTTGCCTTCGGCCACCAGTTGCAGGGCAGTCACTGCCGTGAAGGTCTTGGTGCAGGAGAACAGGTTGACGATGGTATCGCTGTGCCAGGCCTCGGCACCGTCCTTGTCGGCAGTACCGGCCCACAGGTCGACGACGGTTTGCCCGCCGATCTGGATGCACAGCCCGGCACCACGCTCCTGAGGATCATCGAACAGGGCGGCGAAGGCTTCGCGCACCGCTTCGAACTGCAGCTCGTAATGACCCTGAATCTGCACCTAAGTCCCCTCGGAAAACACCATGAAAAGTGGTCGCCATTCTTTCAGCCATTGTAGGTTTTGTGAACCCGTCAACGATGAATCAATGACCGTTTCCAGCGTGTCCACCGGCATGCCCAGCGCCCTGCCCCGCGCCTTTGCCGTCGCGCCCCGGCTTGCCGGCTTCACTTTCACGCATCGCTTGGGTGGCCTTGGCTTTTTGCGCCTCACGGCCCAACTGGTCGAGCGCGGCCAGGTTGCTCTTGCGCACCGTCTCGACAAAGCCCTGGAAGGGTACATCGGTGATGCCGACCAGGCCGAAATGGCCGTTTTCACCATCCAGCAGACGCCCGGTTACCGGCTGGTCCAGGTACTGGAACCAGTGCACCCCGACAATCGACGGCTCGGCCACCGCCTGCTTGAGGAACGCGGAGTACGCCGCGCCGCGGTCCTCTTCGCGGGCCAGTTGCGTCACGCCGCCCCAGAACGGGCCGCGGTCGGCGGAGCCAAAGTTGAATTCGGTGATCAGTACCGGTTTGTCCAGCGCACGCAGGGCGGCGAAGTCGTAACCGTCCTGGGGTTTCAAGGTGTACATGTTGAAGCTCAGCACGTCGCAATACTGCGCGCACGAAGCGACGGCCTCGGGCGTGCTCACCGCAAAACGGCCGCCTAGCAACAGCTGGTTGGGTGCGTGCCACTTCAGCGAGTCGGAAATGGTCTTGAAGTAAGCATCGGCGAAGGTCTTCTGGAAATACTTGAAGTCGGCTTCGATTTCCGGGTGTTCAGGGCTGGGCATCGGCGGCTCGAAGCCTGGGTCTTCCATCAGTTCCCAACCAGCCAGTTGAATACCCCAGGCTTTGGAAAGGCCCTCTTCATTGCGATATTTATCGCGCAGTTGCTTGAGGAAGGCGCGCTTGGCCGGCACGTCGGTGGTCATGCGCAGGGTGCCGTACGCCAGGGCGTAGCGGGATTTTGCATCCTCGCCAGGACCGGCCCAGGCCAGTTCGTTGTCGGCAAAGAAACCGATCAGCCAAGGATCGTCACGGTGATCGCGTGCGGCAATAGCCACTGCGCGCTCGGTGGCCATGGCAAAGCGCGGGTCAAAGGGGTCGGGCATGCCGCCCCACCAGTCGGTGCCGGTGCTGATGCTGGCATAGTCACCGACAATCGACAGCGGCAAGGTGTACGGCACGCGGTCGGCAGTAGCCAGGTCCGGATCGCTCCAGTTGCCGACGGTGTTGAAGCCCCAGGCTTGCAGGCGATCGAGGGTATGGGTCACCCAGCGTGGCTGGTCCAACGCGTCACCGCCGTAAGTGCGTTGCAGGTTGGCGCCGTAGAAATCGTACCAACGCCCCGAGCCAAAGCCGCGACCTTCGCCGGCGCCGTTGCCGGTGCGGCTGTCGTCGCTGCCGTAGTACTTGTCAAAGGGTTCGCCGGCCTTGGGCAGCGCCGCGAACATCCACTCGCGCCCCGCCACGTAGGTCTGGCTGTTGTCCGGCGCCACGGTGTTCACCCCCAGCGAGTAGAACGGATGCCCCTGCGGCGTCACCAGGTACCAGCGGCCGTCGCGCTTCTGGGTGCGGAAAAAACCGCTGGCATCGAAGGCCGGGCCCTTCTTCCAGCCACCGTATTGATCCAGGGAGGACTTGTCCCGCTCGGCCAGCCAGGTCTTGAGCTGCTGTTTTTCCTTGGCGGCCGATGCCTTGAGTTGCTCGTCACTGCTGACCTTCTCCGGCCAGCGTGCGCGGTTGGATTGGCCATAGGCATCCACCAGTTCAGTGTAGGCAGCCTTCAATACCGGCTCGCTGTCCTGCACGCCAAAGCGCTCCAGCAGGATACTTTGAGCGGCATTGGGCTTGAGCATCGACAGGGTCACCGAGACGACCTGGCTGCGGTCGATTTCCCCGGCGCTGGCGGCCAGCAATACCCGTTGGCCATCCACCGTCATCGGCATCGGCGGGCCGGCCTTCATGCCCTGGCTCAGCGGTGAGTTGGCTTGCAGCGGGACGAGCAGCGTCTGGGCCGGGCCGGCAGGCAGGTCGATGCGGCTGACGAGCGTCTTGCCGTCGGCGCTCTGCACCTTGACGTAAAGGGTCAGCGCCCAGTTCATCGCGCTCTGGATACGCAGGCTCATGGCGCTCGATTGCGACCAATCCCACGTCCCCGTCTGCGGGCTGAGCACCAGGCTCGGCTCGGCCGCTGGGTTGAAGGTGATGCGGCGCAGCACCTCGCCTTCGGGGGTTTGTTCGGCGTTGTATTGCGGCAGGCTGGCGTCCTGGGTCGCCACCTTGACCACATCGGCAGGCCGGACGAAGTTGAACAGCGTTTGTTGCCCCTCGGGCGCCGCCATCAACGGCGCAGCGAACAGCAGGGCAAAAAGAGCGGGCAGCGTGCGAATCATACGAACAAGGTTCTCCCAAACGGCCGATGACTGGCCTGATGATAGTGATGAGATAGACCACAGAGTGGGCGAATCCGCCCACGGTGGCTTAAGAAATTTCGCGCCTGAACGGCGGCAATGCATTGAGGATCGCCTTGCCATAGCGCTGGGTAACCAGGCGACGGTCGAGCAAGGTGATGGTGCCGCGGTCTTCTTCGGTACGCAGCAGACGCCCGCAGGCCTGCACCAGCTTCAGTGAAGCATCCGGCACCGAGATTTCCATGAACGGGTTGCCGCCCCGGGCTTCGATCCATTCGGCCAGTGCGGCCTCGACCGGGTCATCCGGCACCGAGAACGGGATTTTGGCGATCACCACGTGTTCGCAGTAGGCACCGGGCAAGTCCACGCCTTCGGCAAAGCTGGCCAGGCCGAACAACACACTGGAATCCCCACCGTCGACCCGCGCTTTGTGCTTGTTCAGGGTTTCCTGCTTGGACAGGTTGCCCTGGATAAACACCTGCTTGCGCCAGTCGCGGTCGAGGCCGTCGAACACGTCCTGCATCTGTTTGCGCGACGAGAACAGCACCAGGGTGCCGCGGGAGCCTTCCACCAACGACGGCAGATCGCGAATGATCGCCGCCGTGTGCGCGGCCGCGTCCCGTGGGTCGGCCTTGAGGTCCGGCACCCGAAGCACGCCGGCGTCAGCGTGATGAAACGGGCTGGGCACCACGGCGGTGACGGCCTTTTTCGGCAGGCCGGCGCGCATGCGGAAGCGGTCAAAGGTGCCCAGGGCCGTCAGCGTGGCCGAGGTTACCAGGCAGCCGTAGGCGACGTTCCACAGGTTGCGGCGCAGCATTTCAGCGGCGAGGATCGGACTGGCGTTGATCTCGATATCGAACAGCGCACCGCTTTCCGACAACGTCAGCCAGCGGGCCATGGGCGGGTTGTCTTCCGGGTCTTCGACGGTAAAGGCGGTCCACAGCTCCCAATTGCCTTGGGAACGAGACAGCAAACTGCCGAACAAGGGATACCACTCTTCGGCCTGGTTGCTGGCGATGCCGATATTGACCTCGCCATCCATGCCTTCCTTGAGCAAATCCGTCAGGCGGGTGAACAGGTCGGTCAGGCGTGAAAAGCCTTTCTTCAGCTCGATGCCCATTTCGCGCATGTGCTCGGGAATCATCCCGCCGACAAAACGGTGGCGCGGGCGCTCTCGGCCTTCGACGTCTTCACCGGGCTTGAAGTCCGCCACCTGCTCGCAGGCGCTGAACATGAATTGCTGCTGGGTCTTGATCTCGCGCGCCAGCTCCGGCACTTGCTCGATCAACTTGCCCAAGTCGCCGGGTAACGGGTGCTGGGCCAGCAACTTGGTGAGATTCTTGGCAGTGGTTTCCAGCCAGTCGGCCGTGGAACGCAAACGGGTGTAGTGGGCGAAATGGCCAATGGCCTTGTCTGGCAGATGGTGGCCTTCGTCGAAGACGTAGAGGGTGTCGCGGGGATCAGGCAGTACCGCACCGCCGCCCAAGGCGAGGTCAGCCAATACCATGTCGTGGTTGGTGACGATGACGTCCACTTTGCCCATGCCTTCGCGCGCCTTGTAGAACGCGCACTGGCCGAAGTTGGGGCAATGGCGGTTGGTGCATTGGCTATGGTCGGTGGTCAGGCGCGCCCAGTCTGAATCTTCCAGGGCAGTGGGCCAGCTGTCGCGGTCGCCGTCCCATTTGTTGCCGGCCAGCTTCTCGATCATGCTGGTAAACAGCTTCTGGCTGGCCTCATCCACCTCGATCTTGAAGCCTTCTTCTTCGAACAAGGAGGCGGTGGCGGTTTGGGCGTGGCCTTCCTGCAGCAATACGTCGAGCTTGGACAGGCACATGTAGCGGCCACGGCCCTTGGCCAGGGCGAAGGTAAAGCTCAAGCCGCTGTTGCGCATCAGGTCGGGCAAGTCTTTGTAGACGATCTGCTCTTGCAGCGCGACGGTAGCGGTGGCGATCACCAGGCGCTTGCCAGCAGCCTTGGCCGTAGGGATCGCAGCCAGGCTGTAGGCCACGGTCTTGCCGGTACCGGTACCGGCCTCGACGGCCACTACCGCAGGCTCACCCTCGCGGCGGCCTTCGTCGTCGGTGTCGATATCCCCGAGGACTTTTGCCACTTCGGCGATCATCAGGCGTTGGCCGTAGCGCGGTTTCAAGCTCTTGGCTTCGAGAAAACGCGAATAGGCGCCCTGGATCGTGGTTTTGAGTTCAGTGCTGATCATGGATAGTCGGGCGCAAAAAACGCTGGATAAATTTTCAGTGGTTCGGATCGGCCGCTATCATACCCCGCTAATTAATCCCGCGCAGAACGGAGTACCACAATGACCGCGTTTAGCCTCGCTTATACCCTGCATGTACTGGCCGCATTGATCTGGGTCGGCGGCATGTTTTTCGCCTGGATGATCCTGCGCCCCGCCGCCATGGCGGCGCTTGAGGGCCCTGCCCGGCTCAAGCTGTGGGCAAATGTGTTTCAACGTTTTTTTGTGTGGGTGTGGGTGGCGGTGGTGCTTTTACCGATCAGCGGCATCGGTTTGCTGCAACTGCGCTTCAGTGGTTTTGAGACCGCGCCGCGTTATGTGCAGGTGATGATGGGGCTGTATCTGGTGATGACGGTGTTGTTTATCCGAATCCAGGCCTTGAAGTTCCCGGAGCTGAAGGCAGCGGTGGCGGCTGAGGATTGGCCGGCGGGCGCGGCTGCGCTGGGGCAGATTCGCAGGTTGGTGGGGATTAATTTGATCGTGGGGTTGGTGGTGGTGGCGGTGGCTTCGGCTCGGCCGATGTTCTGAGCTGTTGGCTTGCCCTAACGCGTGTAGGAGCGAGCTTGCTCGCGAAAAACTCACAGACGCCGCGTTTATTCAGGAAGCACGCGTTATCGTTGACGTTTTTCGCGAGCAAGCTGGCTCTTACAGCCGCTGGATGGTCACAGACCCCGCAGGCCCAGCCGGCCCCGGTTGCCCCTCCAACCCTGGTCGGCCCTTTTCGCCGCCGTCCGCGCGGTACACCAGGCAGCCCTTGGACTGCCCGCCCTTGCCGGGTTTACCTGCAACACCCGCCAGGCCTCCAGCCCCGCCATCGACCCAGACCTTGATCTGTTCGGCCGGGAATTCCTGTGGCAACTCCAGGCGTACCTGGGCGCCCGCTGCCCCTGGCCGGCCATCGCCGCCGTTATCGCCATTAAAGCCGCGCCCGGCTGAACCCCAGGTGCAACCCGGGTCCACGCCGTTGGCACCGTCCAGGCCCGCATATCCTTGGGCTCCAGCGCCACCACGGGCATCCACCGACAGCGCTTCGGCAGTCAGCGAGTTAATGCGCAAGGTCAGATCACGTCCAGCCTTGGCGGGTTTTTCGTGGGTGCCGGGGGCGCCCCGTGAGGTGATCTGACTACCGTGCTCCAGCTGCGCCTCGCGTACCTGCATTTGCAAGGCGCTATTGCCAGGCACAATGGTGATGCGTGCGTCGCGCCCCAAGTGCAGCTCATCCACCGTGACCTGGCTGATGGTGGCCGGAATCAGCAAGGTGCCGTAGTCCGCTACGTCCAGGCGCTCGAGCTGCAACACGCTGGTGCTGCTGGGCAAGCGCATCAACGAATTGGTTTCGACACTGACGCTTTGGGCAAGGGCAACGGGGCTGACCAACAGGGCCAACAGAAAAACCTTACGCATCATGGGGCTCCTGAGTGTTTTCAAATTTTTCTTTGAGCGCACAGTAACGACTTCTACCGGCGATTTGCCAGTGAAGGATCAAAAAACTTCAGTTCTGCCTCGGTGGGTATCGACCGTCGCGCTCTAGGCCCACGCGCCTAGCCGCGCTAGTCTCTACGGTCTTGATGCGAGGATCTGCAATGACCGCTGGAATTTCTGCCCGTACGCCCCAACAAGCCTTGGCGGCCCTGCTGGACCTTCACAGGCCAAAACGCCTGTTGTTAGTGGGCGCCAGCCAATTTCCGGCGCTGGATGCCTTCCGGGCTGCGCACGCGGATACCGAGGTGTTCTATGCCGCGCCAGGACCGTTGCCGGAAGACCTCGCCGTGCAGCGCTTTGACATCGCGTTGGTGGTCGACTGCCTGGAGCATCTGTCCAAACCCCAAGGCCTGACCCTGCTCGGAGGCATCCGTAACCTCAACGCCAGCCGCATTGCCGTGCTGGTGGACCTGGGTGCCTGCGACTGGAAGGACACCGATTTTTTCTCCCTGGCCCTGCAAGCCGGCGAACGCTTCCAACGCGATGATCAGGTGCTGACGCTGTTTACCTATGATCTGCTTGACTATAAACAGGTGCCGGACTGGCTCAACGCCCGCTTCTGGGCCAACCCGGAAAACTTCGGAAAGTATTGGTGGTAACCCGATGAGTACATCCATTTGCCCCTGCGGCAGCGGCAATCTGCTGGATGCCTGCTGCGGCCATTATCACGCCGGCCACCCGGCCCCCTGCGCCAGCGCGTTGATGCGCTCGCGCTACAGCGCCTATGTGCTGGGCCTGGTCGATTACCTGGTCGCCACTACGCTGCCTGCGCAACAGGCCGGCCTGGACCGCGACGCCATTGCCGCCTGGAGTGCCCAGAGCACCTGGCTGGGCCTGGAGGTGGAAAGCTCCGAGGTATTCGGCGGCCAGCCTGAGCACGCCTTTGTCACCTTTACCGCGCGCTGGCATGACGCTGCCGGTGAACATAGTCACCGCGAGCAGTCTTCTTTCGTACAGAATGAAGGGCGCTGGTACTTCATCGACCCTACGGTAGAAGTGAAGGCCGGACGTAACGATGCCTGTTTGTGTGGCAGCGGGCAGAAATTCAAGAAGTGCTGTTCCAGCTACTTCTAATCACTCGACGGGGATAGCGCCATGCTTCGGATGTATAGCTTGATGCTGGCGTTGACCCTGGGCCTGACCGGCTGCGCGTCCTGGTTCGAAGACGACGCGCCGCCCCCCCACGTTTCCCTGGTCAAGGTCGAAGTGGTGCGGGCCAAGCTGCTGGAACAGAAATTCAAGCTGTACTTTCGCGTGGACAACCGCGACGACGCCGACCTAACCGTGCGCGGCCTGGTCTACAAGGTCAGCCTGGGCAATCTGGTGTTGACCGAAGGCGAGTCCAACGAGTGGCTGACCGTACCGCCACGCGGTCATAAATTCTTCAAGGTCTCGGTGCGCACCAACCTCTGGCCACAGGTGCGTGAGGTGGTGCAGATGCTGAAAAATCCCGACCGGCCCGTGCCTTATCGTTTAGAAGGCGAACTGAAAACCGGATTATTCATCGGTAATGACGTGCAGGTGGCACACAATGGCGAGATAATCCCCGGCGATTTTATTCCGGAGCAACATCGATGACACAGCAACCTCATGTCCATGGTCCTGACTGCAACCACGATCATGATCATCATGATCACGACCACGGCCATGTCCACGGCCCGAACTGCGGCCACGCTCACCAGGAGCCGGTGCGCAATGCGTTGAAGGACGTCGGTCGCAACGATCCTTGCCCGTGCGGCAGCGAGAAGAAATTCAAGAAGTGCCACGGTGCTTAAACCGCACGGGTAGGAGCGAGCTTGCTCGCGAAAAACGTCAACGATAGCGCGCGTTTTCTGAGTAAACGCGGCGCCTATGGGTTTCTCGCGAGCAAGCTCGCTCCTACAAAACCTTAAGCCACCTCGATTGGTGGCTGTTTCAAGTTCTCACGCAATTGCCAAAACTCCCGCTTGCGTCGTTTCACCGCGCTCACTAACGTAGCGCCTTTACTGACGCTACCCCCCGCAGGAGCTTTGCCATGGCCTCGCCAGCCCTCTTACATTTTCTTCCCCGGTTCGGCGTTGCCGCGGCAGTGGTCAGTGCCTTGGGCCTGGCCGGTTGCCAGCTCCAGAACACCCAGGACACCCTGCCGCCCGTTGCTGGCGTGCAGCCAATCAAGGGCCTGGCACAGAATGTGTCGGTGCGCCGCAATGCCCAAGGCATGCCGCTGATCGAAAGCAACACCTTCCACGACGCACTGTTCAGCCTCGGTTACGTGCACGCCAGCGACCGCATCACCCAGATGGTCACCCTGCGCCTGCTGGCCCAGGGCCGCCTGGCGGAAATGTCGGGGCCGCAAGTGCTGGACGTCGACCGTTTCATGCGGGCGGTCAACCTCAAGAAAAGCGCTGGCGAGTTGTATAGCGCCTCATCGCCGCGCCTCAAACGCTTCTTTGAAGTGTATGCCCGAGGCGTCAACGCCTACCTGTTCCGTTATCGCGACAAGTTGCCGACGGACCTGGCCCAGAGCGGCTACAAGCCCGAGTACTGGAAGCCGGAAGATTCGGCGCTGCTGTTCTGCCTGCTCAATTTCAGCCAGTCGAGCAACTTGCAGGAGGAGCTTTCGTCCCTGGTGCTGGCGCAAAAGGTCGGCGTCGACAAACTCGCCTGGCTCACCCCAAGCGCACCGGACGAACCCGTCCCGCTGGCCGAAGCCGACAAGCTCAAAGGCGTCAACCTGAGCCAGATCACCGGCCTCGCCGGGCTAGAGACGGTGGGCCAGCAATTGCGCAGCCTCAATGCCCTGGGCGTCACCACCTCAAGCAACTGGGCCATTGGCCCGCAACGCAGCCGCAGCGGCAAGAGCCTGTTGGCCAACGACATCGCCGCGCAGCCACAAGCACCGTCGCCGTGGAACTACGTGCAGATTCGTGCGCCCAAATACCAGGCTGTCGGTGCTTCGATTGCCGGCCTGCCGACCCTGCTGTCGGGTTTCAACGGCAAGGTCGCGTGGAGCATGAGCGCGGTCAAGGGCGACACCCAGGACCTGTTCCTCGAGAAGGTCAAACGCCAGGGCAATGCGCTGTACTACGAGAACAACGGCAAATGGCTGCCGGCCGGCGTGCGCAACGAAACCTTCTTCATCAAGGGCCAGCGCTCGATTCGCGAAGTGGTGTACGAAACCCGCCACGGCGCTCTGCTCAACAGCAGCCAGGCGCTCACCAGCGGTCTTGGCCTGGCCTTGCAAACCGCCGACTTCAAGGACGACAAGAGCCTGGATGCGTTCTTCGACCTGTCCCGCGCACAAAACGCCGGCAAGGCCTCGGATGCTACCCGCGAGATTCGCGCCATCGCCCTGAACATGATCTTCGCCGACGCCAGCAACATCGGCTGGCAGGTCACCGGCCGTTTCCCCAACCGCCGCGAAGGCGAAGGCCTGTTGCCATCGCCGGGCTGGGACACGCGCTTTGACTGGGACGGATACGCGGACGCGATGCTGCACCCGTACGACCAGGACCCGGCCCAAGGCTGGATCGGCACCGCCAACCAGCGTACCGCGCCGCGTGGCTACGGCATGCAACTGTCCAACGCCTGGGATGCACCGGAGCGCAGCGAGCGCCTGGCGCAACTGGCCAACGCCGGCAAGCATGACAGCCGCAGCCTGATCGCCATGCAATACGACCAGACCACCCTCTTCGCCGCCAAACTCAAGAACATGTTCCAGGCACCCGGCATGGCCCAGCCGCTCAAGCAGGCCATCGAGGCCCTGCCGACAGCGGAACGTGCCAAGGCCCGCGAAGCACTGGAGCGCCTGATGACCTTCGATGGTCGGCTGGCAACCACCTCGGCTGACGCGGCAATCTACGAACTGTTCCTGCAGGAAAGCGCCCGGCAGATCTTCCTGGACAAACTTGGCCCGGAAAACAGCGCCAGTTGGAAAGCCTTCGCCAGCAACGCCAGCCTGTCCTACTCGGCCATCGCCGACCACCTGCTGGGCCGTGAAGACAGCCCATTCTGGGATGACACGCGTACACCGCAAAAAGAAGACAAACCCGCGATCCTGGCTCGCACCCTGGCCGCCGCCATCACTACTGGCGACAGCCAACTGGGCGCCGACCACAAGGCTTGGCAGTGGGGCAAGCTGCACAGCACCACCTGGAAAAACACCAGCGGCCAGGTCATCCGCGGTCCCTTTGCCAGCGGTGGCGACCACAATACCTTGAACCCGGCGCCGTATAGCTGGGGCCAGGATTTCAACGCGACCCAGGTGTCGGCGCTGCGCATGATCATCGACTTCGGCCAAGTGGAACCGATGATGGGCCAGGGCGGCATCGGCCAATCCGGCAACCCGGCCAGCCCCAACTATGTCAATGGCATCGACCCGTCGCTGAAGGCGCAATACCTGAGCTTTCCGATGCAGCCGCAGAACTTTGAAAAGGTGTATGGCAAGACAAGGTTGACCCTGACGCCTGGTAAGTAACCGGGCTTCCCTGACGAAACTGGATAACGCTGTGGGAGCTGGCTTGCCTCAATGCCAGTCAGTTAAGGGCTTTTTGTAGGAGCGAGCTTGCTCGCGAAAAACTCACAGGCGCCGCTTTCATTCAGCAAGCATGCGTTATCGTTGACGATTTTCGCGAGCAAGCTCGCTCCTACAGTCGGCGATGACCGCTTGACTGACTGGCATTGTGGCTTGCCTGCGATAGCAGCCGACGGTAACCACGTTGCGAAGCGAGCCGCTCTTGATCTTGCTCTTGATCTGCTTTTGATCTTGATCTTAGGCGCCCCTTCAAACCACGCTGGCCGGAATTCGACAGGGATTTGGGGGGTAAACCGGCAGGGATGCCGGTTTAGCCGCCCCGCGCCATGGATGGCGCGTGGCGGCGGCCCCCCAAATCACTGGCGGATTACGGGCACACCGAGCCTGGGCGAGGTGCCGAGTGGTGGGGCAAGAGCCTTTTTGGTTACTTTTGGCTGGGCCGGCATTCCGGGCTCTTTTCCAAAAGTGACCCGCTGTAAAAGCGGAACCCTAAGTGGCCGTTACCGCAGAAATGGATATGTACACAGATAACAGCTTCGGCTGTCAGGCCGCCATCGCAGGCAAGCCAGCTCCCGCAGTTGGATCGTCGGGTGTCAGGTAGATAGGTGTCGGCTTTCAGACCGTCATCGCAGGCAAGCCAACTCCCACCTTTGTACTACCTGCATTCAGATAGAACTTCTGCACCCAGCCCCGCCTCATAACTAACAAGCCCACCGCCCCGGCACCCCCATGGACCTTGTCATCGCCCGCCCCGAAGGCCTCTACTGCCCTGCCGGTGATTTTTATATCGACCCCTGGCGTCCAGTGGAACGTGCGGTCATCACCCACGCCCACGGCGACCACGCCCGCACCGGCAATCAACACTACCTGGCCGCCGCCCCCGGCGAAGGTATCCTGCGCTGGCGCCTGGGCCAGGACATCAACCTGCAAACCCTGGCCTACGGTGAACGGTTGGTGCATCACGGCGTGACTTTGAGTTTTCATCCCGCCGGGCATGTACTGGGCTCGGCCCAGGTACGCCTGGAATACCAGGGCGAGGTCTGGGTGGCGTCCGGCGACTACAAGGTCGAACCCGATGGTACCTGCGCGCCCTTCGAACCGGTGCGTTGCCACACCTTTATCACCGAATCCACCTTCGGCCTGCCGATTTACCGCTGGCAGCCCCAGGCGCAGATTTTTGCCGGGATCAATGACTGGTGGCAGGCCAATATCGCCAGCGGCAAAGCCAGCGTGTTGTTCTGCTACTCCTTCGGCAAGGCCCAACGCATCCTCCATGGGCTGGACGCCAGCATCGGCCCGATCCTCAGCCACGGCGCGGTCGAGCCGTTGAACCGGGTGTACCGCGAAGCGGGCATCTACATCCCCGAGACCCTGTATGCCGGCGACTTCAAAAAGACCGACCCACTGCTGCGCCAAGCCCTGATCATCGCCCCGCCCTCCGCTGGAGGCAGTACCTGGATGCGCCGCTTTGGCGACTACAGCGACGCCTTCGCCAGCGGCTGGATGCGCCTGCGCGGTACCAGACGGCGGCGCGGCGTGGACCGTGGCTTCGTGCTCTCGGACCACGCCGACTGGCCGGGCCTGTTATGGGCCATCGAACAAACCGGCGCGCAACGGGTGATGGTCACCCATGGTTCGGTCGGTGTGTTGGTACGCCACCTGCGGGAAAAGGGCTTGGATGCCCAAGGCTTCAGCACCGAATACGGTGATGACGAAGAAGAGGCCACGGCATGAAAGCCTTCGCTGAGCTGTACGCTAACCTCGACGCCACCACTTCCAGCAATGCCAAGCTCGCCGCCCTGCAGGCCTACTTTCTGCAGGCGCCGCCAGCAGATGCCGCTTGGGCCGTTTACTTTCTTAGCGGCGGGAGGCCACGACAGCTGGTGCCGACGCGCCTGCTACGGGACATGGCCACCGAAGCGGCCGGCATCGAACCCTGGCTGTTCGAAGAGAGCTACCAGTCCGTAGGTGACCTGGCCGAGACGATCTCACTGCTCCTGCCAGAATCCACCTACACATCCGAAGACGGCCTGGCCGTGTGGCTGGAAGAAAAACTGCTGCCCCTGCGCGGTCTGCCACCCTTGGACCTTGCAGACCGGCTGCCGGCGCTGTGGGCGCAACTGGACCAACCGAGCCTGATGGTGTGCATCAAATTGATCACCGGCAGCTTCCGGGTCGGGGTATCCAAACTGCTGGTGACCCGCGCCCTCGCCGCCATGGCCGATCTCGACAGCAAACGCGTGGCGCAGCGGCTAGTGGGCTACACCGATTTGTCGAACCGTCCCACAGCCGAAGGCTATCTAAAGCTGATTGCCGCCGAATCGTCCGACGAACACGCGCAACGTGGCGGGCAACCCTATCCGTTTTTTCTGGCTCACGGGCTGGCGCAACCGGTGGAGCAATTCGACACGCTGCTCGGTTCACCCGCCGATTGGCAGGTGGAATGGAAGTTTGATGGCATTCGCGCACAACTGGTCAAGCGCGAGGGACGCCTGTGGGTCTGGTCTCGCGGTGAAGAATTGCTGACTGAACGCTTCCCTGAACTCCACAGCCTGGTCAGTGGCCTGCCCGACGGTACGGTGATCGATGGCGAAATCGTGGTGTGGAAAGACTCGGTACAACCCTTCGCGCTGCTGCAACAGCGCATTGGCCGCAAGACCCTGAGTAAAAAAGTCCTTGAGGATGCGCCAGTGGCCGTGCTCGCCTACGACTTGCTGGAGTATCAGGGCGACGACTGGCGCAACCACATCCAGGCCGAACGTCGCACCCAATTGGAACAGGTGATCGCTACGTGCAACCAACCGGTCTTATTGCCTTCGCCCTTGCTGGAAGGCAAGACTTGGGCAGCCTTGGCCGAGCAGCGCGAAGCCTCTCGCAGCCTGGGCGTGGAAGGCATGATGCTCAAGGATCGCAACGGCCTCTACGGCGTGGGCCGCACCAAGGACATGGGCCTTTGGTGGAAATGGAAGGTCGACCCCTTCAGCGTCGACGCCGTGTTGATCTACGCCCAGCGCGGCCATGGCCGGCGCGCCAGCCTCTACAGCGACTACACCTTCGCGGTATGGGACAGCCCACCGGGAAGCGAGCGCACACTGGTGCCGTTCGCCAAGGCGTATTCCGGGCTGACCGACGAGGAAATGCGCAAGGTCGACGCCATTGTGCGCAAAACCACGGTGGAGAAGTTCGGCCCGGTCAGCAGCGTGACGCCGAGCATGGTGTTTGAGTTGGGTTTTGAAGGGATTGCCCTGTCCAAGCGGCACAAGAGCGGGATTGCGGTGCGGTTTCCGCGGATGCTGCGCTGGCGCCAGGACAAGGCGGTGGATGAAGCGGACAACCTGGCCACGCTACAAGACTTGCTAGCCTGATGTAGCCCCTTGTGGGAGCTGGCTTGCCTGCGATAGCGGTGAGTCAGTACCCCATGTAACAACTGACCCACCGCTATCGCAGGCAAGCCAGCTCCCACCTTTTGATCAGCGACAGTTCCACAATGGTGCACTGGAAATTCCATGCCCATTTTTGGGCGCCGCCTACACTTGGAACTGCCTTATCCCATCGTTTAAAAAGCCCATCCGGAACTATGGTGCAGAAATTGCTACTTGTGATGGGTCTGACACCGTTCAGTAACAGTCCTAATCGCGCCACAAGCGCTTATCTTGGTTTCCAGGGATTACATAATGAAAAAAGCATTGCTGACCCTTTCTGCACTGACTCTGTGCATGGCTGCTGGTGTTGCTACAGCCAAGGAATACAAGGAATTGCGTTTTGGTGTCGACCCTTCCTATGCACCGTTCGAATCCAAGGCCGCCGACGGCAGCCTGGTGGGCTTCGATATCGACCTGGGCAATGCGATCTGCGCGGAGCTGAAGGTCAAGTGCAAGTGGGTCGAAAGTGACTTCGACGGCATGATCCCGGGCCTGAAAGCCAATAAATTCGATGGCGTGATTTCGTCGATGACCGTGACCCCCGTGCGCGAGAAGGCGATCGACTTCTCCTCTGAGCTGTTCTCCGGCCCGACTTCGCTGGTGTTCAAGAAAGGCGCTGGCTATTCGACGCCAGAATCTCTCAAGGGCAAATCCGTGGGTTACGAGCAAGGCACCATCCAGGAAGCCTACGCCAAGGCCGTACTGGATAAAGCCGGGGTGACCACCAAGGCTTACGCCAACCAGGACCAGGTGTACGCCGACCTGACCTCCGGGCGCCTCGACGCTTCCGTGCAGGACATGCTCCAAGCCGAACTGGGCTTCCTCAAGTCGCCAGCCGGTGCTGGCTATGAAGTGAGCGCCGCTATCGACGACCCGCTGCTGCCGTCGAAAACCGCCGTCGGTATCAAAAAAGGTAACACTGAACTCAAGGCGCTTTTGGATAAAGGTATCAAAGCGTTACACGATGATGGCACCTACGCCACTATCCAGAAGAAACACTTTGGCGATCTGAACCTGTACAGCGGCAAATAATGCCTGGGGCGCCCTGCTTCGGGTGGGGCGCTTTTTTATCGCCATAGGTCCTGATTTATGTTCGAAGATCTGTTGCAAACCCTCGGGCTGAGCGCATTCAGCTTGAAGGGTTTCGGCCCGCTGTTGCTGCAAGGCACCTGGATGACCATCAAGTTGTCGGTGCTGTCCCTGGCCGTCAGCGTATTGCTGGGCCTGCTCGGCGCCAGCGCCAAACTGTCCAGCCTGGCCATTGTGCGTATCCCCGCCCAGCTCTATACCACTCTGATTCGCGGTGTGCCGGACCTGGTGCTGATGCTGTTGATTTTCTACAGCCTGCAAACCTGGCTCAGTGGCTTTACCGACTTTATGGAATGGGAATACATCGAGATCGACCCGTTCAGCGCCGGGGTGATCACCCTGGGCTTTATCTACGGTGCGTATTTCACCGAAACCTTTCGCGGTGCGATCCTCGCCGTGCCCCGCGGCCAACTCGAAGCCTCCACCGCTTACGGGCTCAAGCGCGGGCAGCGGTTTCGCTACGTGACCTTCCCGCAGATGATGCGCTTTGCGCTGCCGGGCATCGGCAATAACTGGATGGTGATGCTCAAGGCCACCGCACTGGTGTCGATCATCGGCCTCGCAGACTTGGTAAAAGCCGCCCAGGACGCTGGCAAGAGCACCTATCAACTGTTTTATTTCCTGGTGCTGGCGGCGCTGATCTACCTGTTGATCACCAGCGCCTCCAACTTTGTCTTGCGCCGACTTGAACGTCGCTACTCCGCAGGCGCCCGGGAGGCAGTGCGATGATCGAGCTATTGCAGGAATACTGGCGCCCTTTTCTTTACAGCGACGGCCAGCACATCACCGGCCTGGCCATGACCTTGTGGCTGCTCAGCGCCTCATTGGTCATCGGTTTTCTGGTGTCGATTCCACTGTCCATCGCCCGCGTTTCGCGCAAGCGCATGGTGCGTTGGCCCGTGCAGTTCTACACCTACCTGTTTCGTGGCACTCCGCTCTATATCCAATTGCTGATCTGCTACACCGGCATCTACAGCCTTGCCGCCGTACGAGCACAACCGGTGCTGGATGCGTTCTTTCGCGACGCGATGAACTGCACCCTGCTCGCCTTCGCCCTCAACACTTGCGCCTACACCACGGAGATTTTCGCCGGGGCAATCCGCAGCATGGCCCACGGCGAAGTCGAGGCGGCCAAGGCTTACGGCCTCAGTGGCTGGAAGCTGTACGCCTACGTGATCATGCCTTCCGCGTTGCGACGCTCGTTGCCCTACTACAGCAACGAAGTGATCCTGATGCTGCATTCGACCACCGTGGCCTTTACCGCGACGATCCCGGACATCCTCAAAGTGGCGCGGGATGCCAACTCTGCCACCTTCATGACCTTCCAGTCATTTGGCATTGCCGCACTGATCTATCTGACGGTGACCTTTGCCCTGGTCGGCCTGTTTCGCCTGGCGGAACGTCGTTGGCTGGCCTTTCTCGGGCCTAGCCACTAAGGAGCTTGCATGCACCATCAGCTACATGACCTGATCGCACCGGTGCCCGGCACGGCGCGGCAGATCCACAGTTTTCACTTCGGCCCGCAGCAGCCCGAAGGCAAGGTGTACATCCAGTCCTCCCTGCATGCCGATGAATTGCCAGGCATGCTGGTGGCCTGGCATTTAAAGGCGCGCCTGGCAGAACTTGAAGCGACCGGGCGCTTGCGCAGCGAAATCGTGCTGGTGCCCGTCGCCAACCCGGTGGGCCTGGAACAGGTGTTGATGGACATCCCCTTGGGCCGCTACGAACTGGAAAGCGGGCAGAACTTCAATCGCCTGTTTGTCGACCTCAGCGAAGACGTCGGTAACCAGGTCGAAGACCTGCTGGGCGATGATCCGCAGCGCAATGCCCAATTGATCCGCAGCGCCCTGGCCGCGCACACCGCCCAGACCCAGTTGCACTCCCAACGCCTGGTGCTGCAACGCCTGGCCTGTGATGCCGACGTGGTGCTGGACCTGCATTGCGACTTCGAAGCCGTGGCGCACCTGTACACCACGCCCGAAGCCTGGCCACAGGTAGAACCGTTGGCGCGCTACCTGGGCTCGGAGGCCAACTTGTTGGCCACCGATTCCGGTGGGCAGTCTTTTGACGAGTGTTTCACCCTGGTGTGGTGGCAGTTGCAGCAACGCTTCGGCGAACGCTACCCGATCCCCATGGGCAGCTTGTCGGTGACCGTCGAGCTGCGTGGCCAGGGCGATGTCAACCACGGCCTCGCCGCGCTGGACTGCCAGGCCATCATTGATTATTTGATCCACTTCGGCACCATTCGCGGCGATGCAGCCCCCTTGCCTGCCCTGGCCTACCCGGCTACGCCGTTGGCGGCGGTGGAGCCAGTGACCACTGCAGTGGGTGGCTTGCTCGTGTTCAGCGCCCTGCCGGGGGAATACCTGGAGGCGGGGCAATTGGTCGCTGAAATCATCGATCCCATTACAGACCGCGTGACGCCTGTGCACTGCCAGCACGCCGGGCTGCTTTACGCCCGTTCGCTACGCCGCATGGCCACGGCCGGCATGGTGATCTGCCATGTCGCCGGCACACAGGCCTACCGCAGCGGTTATCTACTTTCGCCTTGAGGATGCATGCCACATGTACAAACTGACCGTTGAAGGCCTGCACAAAAGCTATGGCGACAATCAAGTGCTCAAAGGTGTGTCGCTCAAGGCCAAGACCGGTGATGTGATCAGCCTGATCGGCGCCAGTGGCTCAGGCAAGAGTACCTTCCTGCGCTGTATCAACTTTTTGGAAACCCCCAACGATGGCGCCATGACCCTGGACGGCCAGGCGATCCGCATGGTCAGCGACCGCCATGGCATGCGCGTGGCCGACGACGCCGAGTTGCAACGCTTGCGCACACGGCTGGCGATGGTGTTCCAGCACTTCAACTTGTGGAGCCACATGAGCGTGCTGGAAAACATCACCATGGCCCCGCGCCGCGTGCTGGGTTGCAGTAAAAAGGACGCCGAAGACCGTGCCCGCCGCTACCTGGACAAAGTCGGGCTGCCGGCGCGCGTGGCTGATCAATACCCGGCGTTCCTCTCCGGCGGCCAGCAGCAGCGTGTCGCCATCGCCCGCGCCCTGGCCATGGAGCCGGAGGTGATGCTGTTCGATGAACCCACGTCGGCGCTGGACCCGGAGTTGGTGGGCGAAGTTTTGAAGGTGATCCAGGGCCTGGCCGAGGAAGGCCGCACCATGATCATGGTGACCCACGAGATGAGCTTTGCGCGCAAGGTTTCAAGCCAGGTGCTGTTCCTGCACCAGGGCCTGGTGGAGGAGCAGGGCTTGCCGGAGGATGTGCTGGGCAATCCGAAAAGCGAACGCCTGCAACAGTTTCTGAGTGGCAATTTGAAGTAGGAGCGAGCTTGCTGTGGCGAGGGAGCTTGCTCCCGCTGGGGCGCGAAGCGGCCCCCGCTCTTTGCTCAAAAAGACTGGGACTGCTACGCAGTCCAGCGGGAGCATGCTCCCTCGCCACAGGGCAGCGCTTCTGCTTGACTGAATGGCATTAGGCAGTTGAACGTCGGCGCTGCCTCAGGGGTCTTTGAACTAACCCCTCCAGAGCGTCCGCTGCCGCATGGCAAAAAAACCCGACTTCGCCAAGCAATGGTTTGCCACCCAAGGGTGGAAGCCATTCGCCTTTCAGAAAGAGGTATGGGCCGAGGTCAAGGCCGGCCAGTCGGGGTTACTGCATGCCAGCACCGGGGCGGGTAAAACCTATGCCCTCTGGTTTGCCGCCCTCAACCGTTTCGCCATTACCCGCCCGCCCGCCACAGGCAAACGCAAACCACCTGCCGAGCCGCTGACCGTCCTGTGGATCACGCCGATGCGCGCCCTGGCCGCCGACTCCGCACGCGCCCTGCAAGCCCCACTGGAGGCGTTGCAGATTCCCTGGAGCGTGGGCCTGCGCACCGGTGACACCAGCAGCAGTGAACGCGCGCGCCAGACCCGTCGCCAACCCACCGCCCTGGTCACCACCCCGGAAAGCCTGACCCTGATGCTGGCCCGTGCCGACAGTGAAACCAGCCTGGCGCACCTGCGCATGGTCATCGTGGATGAATGGCACGAACTGATCGGCAATAAGCGCGGCGTGCAGTTGCAACTGGCACTGGCACGCTTGCGGCGCTGGCATCCTGAATTGATGGTGTGGGGTATTTCCGCGACGCTGGGTAATCAGGCCCACGCTTTGGAGGTACTGGTCCCACAGGGCGGCGGCATCAATGTACAGGGGCAAACGGCCAAGGCACTGAAGGTCGACACCTTGCTGCCGCCCGTCACCGAGCGCTTTCCCTGGGCAGGGCATATCGGCTTGAAGATGTTGCCGCAAGTGGTCGCCGAGGTAGAGGCCAGCAGCAGTTGCCTGGTATTTACCAACACCCGGGCCCAATCGGAAATCTGGTACCAGGCGATTCTCGACGCCCGACCGGACTGGGCCGGATTAATTGCACTGCACCATGGCTCGCTATCGCGGGAGACCCGGGACTGGGTGGAGCGAGCGTTGAAAGACGGGCAACTCAAAGCGGTGGTGTGCACGTCCAGCCTGGACCTGGGCGTGGACTTCTTGCCGGTGGAACGGGTGCTGCAAATCGGCTCCGCCAAGGGCGTAGCGCGGCTGATGCAACGCGCCGGGCGCTCCGGCCACGCACCAGGGCGGCCCTCACGGGTAACGCTGGTGCCCACCCACAGCCTGGAGCTGGTGGAAGCCGCAGCCGCCCAGGATGCGATCGCCCAACGGCGCATCGAAGCGCGGGAATCACCGTACAAGCCGCTGGATGTGCTGGTACAACACCTGGTCAGCATGGCCTTGGGCGGCGGGTTTACTCCGGCGGCACTGTTGGACGAAGTGCGCGGCGCCTGGGCCTATCGCGACCTCACCGAAGCGGATTGGGCCTGGGCCCTGGGGTTTGTGCGCCATGGTGGCCTGTCACTCACCGCTTATCCGGATTACCGCCGGGTGGAGCCCGATGAGCACGGCATCTGGCGTGTTCCGGATGCCCGCCTGGCACGCCGCCACCGCATGAGCGTGGGCACCATCGTCAGTGATGCCAGTATCCAGCTCAAGTTCTGGAGCAAGGGCGGCGGCGGCAAGAACCTGGGCAGTGTCGAGGAAGGGTTTATTGCAAGGCTCAAGCCGGGGGATGGGTTTCTGTTCGCCGGGCGCTTGCTGGAACTGGTGCGTGTGGAAAACATGACCGCCTATGTGCGCCGCAGCAACGCGAAAAAAGCCGCCGTGCCACGCTGGAATGGCGGGCGCATGCCCCTTTCCAACGAACTGGCCCAGGCGGTGGTCGAGCGTTTTGATGCCGCCGCGCATGGGCACTTCGACGGCCCAGAGATGAAGGCGGTGCAACCGTTGCTGCACACCCAATTGCGCTGGTCCGGCCTGCCGACACGCGAACATCTGCTGGCCGAGAACCTGCGGTCGCGGGAGGGCTGGCACCTGTTTCTGTACCCATTCGCTGGCCGCCAGGTACACCTGGGCCTAGCCAGTTTGCTGGCGTGGCGGGTCAGCCAGCAGCAGCCGCTGACCTTTTCGATTGCGGTGAATGATTATGGCCTGGAACTGTTGAGCGCCACCGAGGTGCAGTGGCCCCAATTGTTGAATACTCGGTTGCTGAGCCCCCAAGGCCTGCTGGCTGACGTAATTGCCAGCCTCAATGCCGGGGAACTGGCCCTGCGCCGCTTTCGCGAGATTGCGCGAATCGCCGGGCTGGTATTTGCCGGGTATCCCGGCGCGCCAAAAAGTACGCGACAAGTGCAGGCTTCCAGTGGTTTGTTCTTTGAAGTGTTCAAGCAATATGACCCACAAAATCTGCTGCTGGCCCAGGCCGGGGAAGAAGTGCTGCGGGACGAGCTGGATATTCGCCGACTGGAACAGACGCTCAATCATCTGTCGACATTGAAGCTAGACCTGCACAGGATCCAGCGGCCCACGCCCCTGGCCTTTCCGCTGCTGGTAGAACGGATGCGCGAAAGCATGAGCTCGGAAAAACTCTCGGAGCGCATCGCGCGGATGGTCAAGGACCTGGAAAAAGTCGCCGACAAAGGGCAAGGCTGATGCATTACCCACTGACGGTTGAAGGCGAAGAACTCTGGCTATTGCCGGACAAGGCCGTGTATTGGCCCGCACGCCGATGCCTGCTGATTGCCGATGCGCATTTTGGCAAGGCTTCGGCCTATCGCAGCCTGGGACAACCGGTGCCACAGGGCACGACTACGGCCAACCTGGAACGCCTGGACAGGCTCGTATCGGCCCTACCGTTCGCGCAGTTGATCTTTCTCGGCGATTTCCTTCACGGTCCCGGCTCTCACGCCAGCGGCACCCTGAACGCAATCAGGGCCTGGCGTGAGCGCAATCGCACATTGGCCTTGACCTTGATTCGCGGCAATCACGACAAAAGCGCCGGCGACCCACCGTTGGATCTGGGCATCGAGGTGATCCCCGAGCCCCTGCTGATGGGCCCTTTCGCCTTGCAACATGAGCCAGACGCCCACGCCAGCCATCATGTACTGGCGGGGCATGTGCATCCGGTGTACCACCTGCGCGGCAAAGGGCGCCAGCGGCTACGCCTGCCGTGCTTCCAGATCGGCACTCAGGTTAGCCTGCTGCCAGCCTTCGGCGCGTTCACAGGGGGTTATGCCGTGGAGCAGGCCCAAGACCAGCGAATCTTTGTGATTGGCGATCACCAGGTCTGGCCGATTCAATGAATCGAGACAAGCCTGCTCAGGTATCAGGCAACGGGCGCGGGTGGCGGCTCGTCCGGTAAGGTCGGCTCACCCGGCTCGGTAGGCTGCGGGTAATCAGGTTCGGGTTGACCAGGGATGCCCCCCGCGTGCGCGGGATTGGCCATCAAGGACCAGGCCAGAACACCAATCTGGTTGGGTTCAAGCCGGGCGAGTTCTGCGCTGATTCGCGGGTCGATCTTCATAGGGTACTCCTCAAGTATGGCCCGACGCGTTTCACACGCGCCGAAGCAGTACACCTAGATAGAGTCACTTTCTGCAGACAAATTCCCTTTACCCGTAGGCGCTTTCGATCAAGCGCGTGGGAGAGTGACGCCGCGCTGGCCCTGATACTTGCCCGCACGGTCCTTGTAGGACACTTCACAGGCCTCATCGGACTGCAGGAACAGCATCTGTGCCACGCCTTCGTTGGCGTAGATTTTCGCCGGCAAGGTCGTGGTGTTGGAGAATTCCAGGGTGACGTGGCCTTCCCACTCAGGCTCAAGCGGCGTGACATTGACGATAATCCCGCAGCGGGCATAGGTGCTTTTACCCAGGCAGATGGTCAGCACGTCGCGAGGAATACGGAAGAACTCCACGGTGCGCGCCAGGGCGAAGGAGTTGGGCGGGATGATGCACACGTCGCTCTTGACGTCGACGAAGCTCTTTTCGTCGAAGTTTTTCGGATCGACGATCGCCGAATTGATGTTGGTGAACACCTTGAATTCATCGGCGCAACGCACGTCGTAGCCATAGCTGGAAACACCGTACGAAATCACGCGCTCGTCGCCTTCGCCACGAATCTGGCGTTCGACGAACGGCTCGATCATGCCGTGTTCCTGCGCCATGCGGCGAATCCACTTGTCCGATTTGATGCTCATGGCGGTGTCCTGAATAGCGAGGCGAAAAAAATCTGTGGGCCATCTTACCGGGGCCGGCGTTGGGGTTCAAAGGCCGCACCGGTTTTCTTGATCAATGCACTGCCAGCTATAAGCCGCAGCCAGCGTGGCCGGGGCCCGGACGGCAGGCGCCCATGACTGTAAATACCACCGCCAGTCACGAAATTAGAGAAACCTTCGGAAATACCATTGGCACGTTCCGGAAAAAGGGTTAAGGTGGCGCCACTGTGCTGCTTGTGTCACTGAGAATCTCTACACGATATGTTGAATTTCGATCCAACCATCTCCAAGAATTTTTCCTGCTCTTTGCACTCAGTCTCGGCCAGGGCTTTTCCTGAGTCGCAGTTAACTTTGTCCAAGGAGATACACCATGTCTAATCGCCAAACTGGTACCGTTAAGTGGTTCAACGATGAAAAAGGCTTCGGCTTCATCACTCCACAATCCGGTGACGACCTGTTCGTTCACTTCAAAGCTATCCAATCCGACGGCTTCAAAAGCCTGAAAGAAGGCCAACAGGTTTCTTTCATCGCTACCCGCGGTCAGAAAGGCATGCAAGCTGAAGAAGTTCAAGTTATCTAACTTGTACTGACTTAGTCGAAAAAACCCCGCCCTTAAAAGCGGGGTTTTTTTATGCCTGAATTTTGGCTGCTCGTTCCCACGCTCCGCGTGGTAATGCTTTTTGTGACGCTCTGCGTCACCCCTGCATGCCCACGCAAAGCGTGGAACGATCAGCACACCGATGTAATGACGGACACAAAAAAATGTGGGAGCGCAGCTGTATGTGGGAGCTGGCTTGCCTTCGATGCTATCGACTCGGTGCACTAGCTATACCGAGTTGATGCTATCGCAGGCAAGCCAGCTCCCACACAAGCCGGCTCCCACATTTTTGTCTTGTGTCGTTTATTGGAACAACGACTCACTCGACAAGCCATTCTTCTCCAGGATCTCGCGCAAGCGCTTGAGGCCCTCTACCTGGATCTGCCGCACCCGCTCACGGGTCAGGCCGATCTCCAGGCCTACATCCTCCAGGGTGCTGCTCTCATGGCCGCGCAGGCCGAAGCGGCGAATCACCACTTCACGCTGCTTGTCCGTGAGCTCTGAGAGCCACTGGTCAATACTTTGGGAAAGATCATCGTCTTGCAGCAGCTCGCAAGGGTCTGTCGGACGATCATCGGTCAGGGTGTCCAGCAGGGTCTTATCCGAATCCGGCCCCAGCGAGACATCGACCGAAGAGACACGCTCGTTAAGGCCCAGCATGCGCTTGACCTCCCCTACCGGTTTTTCCAGCAGGTTGGCGATCTCTTCAGGCGAAGGTTCATGATCGAGTTTTTGCGTCAGCTCACGCGCCGCCCGCAGATAGACATTGAGCTCCTTGACCACATGGATCGGCAAACGGATCGTGCGGGTCTGATTCATGATCGCCCGTTCGATGGTCTGGCGAATCCACCAGGTGGCATAGGTGGAGAAACGGAAGCCCCGCTCAGGGTCGAACTTCTCCACAGCCCGGATCAAGCCCAGGTTGCCCTCCTCGATCAGGTCCAACAGGGACAGCCCACGATTGACGTAGCGTCGGGCGATCTTAACCACCAGGCGCAGGTTGCTTTCAATCATGCGCTTACGCCCAGCCGGATCGCCCTTCTGCGACAGACGCGCAAAATGGACTTCTTCTTCGGGGGTCAACAGAGGGGAAAAGCCGATTTCATTGAGGTACAGCTGGGTCGCATCGAGCGCCCGCGTGTAATCAACGTACTTGTGCTGCTTCAACGCGGCAGCATTTTTGGATTTGGTGCGAACTGAAGGTGGTGATACCCCTTCATTATCTGACATCGTTTCCAAATCGATGCCGGTCTCCATAAGGAGAACCTCATCGTCGATGTCAAACTCCGGCACTTCTTTACTGAGAGCCATTGTTATAGTCCTTTGGTGAGTTCGACCTCAAGCTCAAGCGACGCCTCTATCCTTGGCAACGCTGGAGCCTGTTCCTTCTACGTGAGGGAACAGGCTGTGCAACACATCAACGACGGGGTAGGAATTGCAGCGGATCTACAGGCTTCCCTTGGCGGCGAATCTCAAAGTGCAGTTTCACCCGGTCTGTGCCCGTTGACCCCATTTCGGCAATCGTCTGTCCGACCTTGACCTGCTGCCCCTCCCGAACCAACAACCTGCGGTTATGACCGTAGGCACTGACGTAGGTATCGCTGTGTTTGATGATGACCAGCTCGCCGTAGCCCCGCAAACCACTCCCGGCGTACACCACTGTCCCATCAGACGCAGCTAAAACAGGCTGTCCCAAATCCCCGGCGATATCAATGCCTTTATTCAAACTACCGTTTGAAGAGAATTTTCCAATCAACACTCCGTTTGAAGGCCATCCCCATCCGGTCGGCGCAGGCCCGGCAGGTGGCAACGGCGCGGGTGCCGGCTTGCTCGCAACCGTAGGCGTGGCGCTGCCTGCAGGCCGAGTGATGATGGTGGTCTTGCTCGAGGACGATGGCGAAGAACCCGACTTTGTCACAACTGCCGTAGGTGCAGAACCTGAGCGACCATCGAAACGAATGGTTTGCCCAGGATGGATCGTATACGGCACAGGAATGTTGTTACGGGCGGCCAACGCCTTGTAGTCCCAGCCATAACGGAAGGCAATCGAGAACAGTGTGTCGCCTTTGCGCACCACGTATTGGCCGGTGGTGACCGTAGGTCTCTGGGGGGTTGCGTTGGTACGGTCAACGACCCGCGCACCGCCGGATGGCGTGCTCGAGCAGGCTGCCAATAAGGAACTCAAGACAAGGCCAAGCACCAGTCGCTGAAAGCTTGTTTTACTCATTCGCTGCGCAGGACCTGTGAGACTCACCCGCCGCTCCCTTTGTGGTGGCTGAACGTTAACGCCTGTATCAGGCTTGAAATATGACGCAAGTATAACTGGGCATTGGCTTTTTACTGGCACCTGACTGAAAGGAAAAATTCATCATGTTTAATCGTGGCTGCCAGGCATGTTGATTCAATGGACCCCGCCGTAAGACACATCCGCGCTTACAGAATTCACTGCCTGCGAATAAATGATCAGGCCAGCGGGCCGTTGAGCAAGGGTACGAACCGCACGGCACCGAGTACATGCCGGGAAAAACCTTCGTCCTCACGGATAATAAGCATCAACTGTTGCACTTCGCCGGAGCCCACCGGGATGACCAGCCGCCCGCCAGGCGCCAATTGATCCAGCAAGGCTTGCGGCACATCGGTGGCCACGGCGGTGACGATGATACCGTTGTAGGGCGCCAGCGCCGGCCAGCCCTCCCAACCATCGCCCCAGCGGAATACCACGTTGCGCAGGTTCAGCTCCACCAGACGCTCTTTGGCCCGGTCCTGTAGCACCTTGATGCGCTCGACCGAAAACACCCGCTCTACCAATTGCGACAGCACGGCCGTCTGGTAGCCGGAGCCGGTACCAATCTCCAGCACCTTGTCCAACGGCCCCGCCGCCAGCAATAGCTCGCTCATACGCGCAACCATATAGGGCTGAGAAATGGTCTGGTTGTGGCCGATTGGCAACGCTGTGTCTTCATACGCGCGATGCGCCAGCGCCTCATCGACAAACAGGTGCCGCGGCGTGCGCCGGATCACTTCCAGCACCTGCGCGTTGGACAAGCCTTCTTCATACAGACGCTGGATCAACCGCTCCCGGGTGCGCTGGGAGGTCATCCCGATGCCACGGCGCAACAGGTCGTCTTGTTCACGAGCCATCAACGCAGTCCCTCCAGCCAGCCATCAAGGCCACTGAAGGCATCACTGAAGGTGCGATCAAACAGCAGAGGGGTAACGGAGACATAGCCTTGCATCACCGCATGAAAGTCGGTGCCTTCGCCGCCATCTTCGGCGTCGCCAGCGGCGGCGATCCAATACCCTTCCTTGCCGCGAGGGTCGACCACCTTCAAGGGCGCCGCCGCACGGGCGCGATGACCCAGGCGCGTGAGTTGGATACCGCGAATATGGTCGAGGGGCAAGTTGGGGATATTGACGTTGAGCACCGTACGCGGCGGCAGGTCCAGGGAAGCATGGGCCTCCACCAACTTGCGCGCGTAGTAGGCCGCCGTCGCCAGGTTATCCAGTTGCCGCGAAGCAAAGGAAAAGGCAAAGCCGGTGCGGCCCAGGAAGCGCCCTTCAAGGGCGGCCGCCACGGTGCCGGAATACAGCACGTCATCACCCAGGTTGGCGCCCAGGTTGATCCCCGAGACCACCAGGTCTGGCTGGTGCTCCAGCAGACTGTTGATCGCCAGGTGCACGCAGTCGGTGGGGGTGCCGTTAACGCTGATAAAGCCATTGGCCAGGACCCGCGGATGCAGCGGACGGTCGAGCGTCAGCGAACTGCTGGCGCCGCTCTTGTCCTGGTCGGGGGCAACCACCACGCACTCGGCGTAATCCTGCAGCGCAGCATGGAGCGCGGCAAGACCGGGTGCGGTGGCACCGTCATCGTTTGATATCAGAATACGCATGGGCTGTCCGTCTGCCCCACCGGCACCAGATCAACAAGCTCGCGCACCAAGACAGTGGCGAAGCATCCGGCCGGCAGGACGAATTCCAATTGCAGAATGTCAGGCCCGGGATAATGCCACGTCAACCCGCCAATGGGCAGTCGCAGAATGCGACGTTCCTGGCTCATTCCCGCCTTCACCAGCCAATCACGTAGGTCTGCTTCGCCAGCGGCGACAGATTGTTCCAGCTCGTACGTAAGACCTTTCGCCGGCGAGTCGCCTTCGCCCCACTGCGGGCCGGTGGGATGCAGGTCCAGGATCGCCAGGCGCGGGTCACTGCATTCAGCTTCCCCGGCCGGAAAAAAACTGCGACTGTCGGTAAACGCCAGCAGATCGCCAACTTGGGCACGCTGCCATGAACCGTCGGCGACGCGAGCCGCCAACACTTGGTTGAACAGGTAACTGCGAGCCGTGGACAGCAAGCGCGAGCGCACGTTGCGCTGCTCGGGCAGGGCCTTGCGGGCAGCCCACTCGCGAGCATCCACCACATTGCCGCCGTTGTGGCCAAAACGCTGGGTGCCGAAATAATTGGGGATGCCGTGCCGGGCAATCAACTGCAGACGTGCGTCGATGGCAGCGGTGTCGCCGGCCAATTGGGTCAGGCGCAAGGTGAAACCATTGGCCGAATGGGCCCCACGCTGCAACTTGCGCTTGTGACGGGCGGTTTTCAGGATCTTGAGGGTGTCGTTTTCTGCGCCGCTCATGTCCGGGTCGGCCTTGCCGGGCAATTGCACGCTGAACCACTGGCGGGTCAGGGCCTGACGATCCTTGAGCCCGGCATAGCTGACGGTGCGCAATGGCACCCCAGCGGCTTTGGCGATACGCCGTGCCGCTTCCTCAGTGTTCAAGCCGCGCTTTTCCACCCACAGCCACAGGTGCTCGCCATCGCCGGTCAGCGGGATGTCCAGCACCTCATCAACCTGGAAGTCTTCGGCCGTGGCCTTCAGTACCGCGCTGCCCAGGGCCTCGCCATAGGCCCGCGGGCCCAGCAGTTGCAGGTCGTTCATGCGCGCAGCAACAAGGCGACGGAGTGCACCGCAATGCCCTCTTCACGACCGGTAAACCCGAGCTTTTCGGTGGTGGTGGCTTTCACGTTGACTTGATCCAATTCAATTTGCAGGTCTGCGGCGATCACTGCGCGCATCGCTTCAATATGGGGGGCCATTTTCGGCGCCTGGGCGACGATGGTGTTATCGACGTTGCCGACCTTCCAGCCCTTGGCATGGATCAGGCCGACCACATGGCGCAGCAACACACGACTGTCCGCCCCCTTGAAGGTGGGGTCGGTGTCCGGAAAGTGCTTGCCGATATCGCCTAATGCAGCCGCGCCGAGCAAGGCATCGCTCAAGGCGTGCAGGACCACGTCGCCGTCGGAATGAGCCAGCAACCCATGGTGGTGTGCAATGCGCACGCCGCCCAGGGTGATGAAATCGCCTTCAGCGAAACGGTGCACATCGTAGCCGTGGCCAATACGCATAAAAAAACGCCCCGATTTAATTCAGGGCGTGATTCTACCTACTTTTGCCTCAGATTAACCGAGCAAAGCACGCCCATGATGACGCAAATGGTCTTCAATGAAGCTGGCGATGAAAAAGTAGCTGTGGTCGTAGCCAGGCTGCAGGCGCAGTTCCAGCGGATGGTTGGCTGCCTTGGCCGCCTGCAGCAGGGCTTCGGGCTTGAGCTGAACGGCGAGGAAATCGTCGCGATCGCCCTGGTCCACCAACAGCGGCAGCTTTTCCGAGGCTTCGCTGATCAGCACGCACGCATCCCATTCACGCCACTTAGAGCGCTCTTCACCCAAATAACGGGAAAAGGCTTTCTGACCCCATGGGCAGTCCATCGGGTTGTTGATCGGCGAAAACGCCGACACCGACAGGTAACGTCCAGGGTTGCGCAGCGCGCAGACCAGCGCACCGTGACCGCCCATGGAGTGGCCGCTGATGCCGCGCTTATCCGACGCAGGGAAATGCGCTTCCACCAAGGCCGGTAACTCCTGTACCACGTAGTCATGCATCCGATAGTGCTTGGCCCAGGGTTCCTGGGTGGCATTGAGGTAGAAGCCGGCGCCGAGGCCAAAATCCCAGGCGTTGTCCGGATCGTCCGGCACACCGGGGCCACGGGGGCTGGTGTCCGGTGCAACGATGATCAAGCCCAACTCGGCGGCCATGCGCTGGGCGCCGGCTTTCTGCATGAAGTTCTCATCGGTGCAGGTCAGACCGGACAGCCAATACAGCACCGGTAATTTACCGCCCTGCTCTGCTTGCGGCGGCAGATAGACCGCGAAGGTCATGTCGCAACCGAGCACGTGGGAGCTGTGTTTGTAGCGTTTATGCCAGCCGCCAGAACTCTTTTGGCAGGAGATATTTTCCAGGGTCATGGGAATGCTCCCAGCTGCAAGTTGCAAGCCTCAAGCTGCAAGTAAGGCGTACACCTACTTGCAGCTTGTCACTTGTAGCTTGCCGCTGCTTCAAAAATGAATGACGGTACGAATGCTCTTGCCTTCATGCATCAGGTCAAACGCTTTGTTGATATCTTCCAGGCCCATGGTGTGGGTGATGAAGGTGTCCAGCGGGATTTCACCGGTCTGGGCCATTTCCACGTAGCTTGGCAATTCGGTACGACCGCGCACGCCACCAAACGCCGAACCACGCCAGACGCGCCCGGTGACCAGTTGGAATGGGCGAGTGGCAATTTCCTGGCCAGCACCGGCCACACCGATGATCACCGACTCGCCCCAGCCTTTGTGGCAGCACTCAAGGGCCGCACGCATCAGTTGTACGTTGCCGATGCACTCGAAGGAAAAGTCCACGCCGCCGTCAGTCAGGTCGACAATCACGTCCTGGATCGGGCGATCGTAGTCCTTAGGGTTGATGCAATCGGTAGCGCCCAGTTGCTTGGCGATTTCGAACTTGGCCGGGTTGATATCGATGGCGATGATGCGCCCGGCCTTGGCCTTGACTGCACCGATAATCGCCGACAGGCCAATACCGCCCAGACCGAAGACGGCCACCGTGTCGCCCGGCTTGACCTTGGCGGTGTTGATCACCGCACCGATGCCAGTGGTGACGCCACAACCGAGCAGGCAGACTTTTTCCAACGGCGCTTCTTTAGGAATCTTGGCCACGGAGATTTCCGGCAGCACGGTGTACTCGGAGAACGTCGAGGTGCCCATGTAGTGGAAAATCGGCTGGCCCTTGTAGGAGAAACGCGTGGTGCCATCCGGCATCAAGCCCTTGCCCTGCGTGGCGCGAATGGCCTGGCACAGGTTGGTCTTGCCACTCAGACAGAACTTGCACTTGCCGCATTCCGGGGTGTACAGCGGGATCACGTGATCGCCCACAGCGACCGAAGTCACGCCCTCGCCAATGGCTTCCACCACTGCGCCGCCTTCATGGCCGAGGATCGACGGAAAAATGCCTTCCGGGTCGGCGCCCGACAAGGTGTAGGCGTCGGTGTGGCACACGCCGGACGCAACTACCCGCAGCAGCACCTCGCCAGCCTTGGGCATGGCGACATCCACTTCAACAATCTCAAGGGGCTTCTTGGCTTCGAAGGCTACGGCGGCACGGGACTTGATCATCCAGGTTTCTCCATCGGGTTAAAAACTGAGACGGTGAGTGTAAATCATGACCCATTGATGAATAATCCGGACCAAAGCAAAACATTATTGCTGTACAGGGACAATCACCATGCTGGAGAACCGCTGGGAAGGCATTGACGAGTTTGTCGCGGTGGCCGAATGCAGCCAGTTCACGGCGGCGGCCGAACGGTTGGGGGTGTCTTCATCCCATGTCAGCCGGCAAGTGGCGCGTCTTGAAGAACGCCTGCAAACCCGATTGCTGTACCGCAGTACGCGCAAGGTGACCTTGACCGAAGCCGGTCAGACCTTCCTGCAGCACTGCCAACGCCTACAGGACGGTCGCGAGGAAGCGTTGCGGGCGGTGGGCGACCTGACCAGCGAACCCAAGGGCATGTTGCGCATGACCTGCGCCGTGGCCTATGGCGAACGTTTTATCGTGCCGCTGGTGACGCGGTTCATGGCGCACTATCCGCAACTGCGCGTGGACATCGAGTTGACCAACCGCTCGCTGGACCTGGTCCATGAAGGCCTCGACCTGGCCATCCGCCTGGGACGCCTGCAAGACTCGCGCATGGTCGCCAGCCGCCTGGCGCCTCGGCGCATGTACCTGTGCGCCTCCCCCTCCTACCTCGAACGGTACGGTCGACCACACAGCTTGTCGGAGTTGAGCCGGCATAACTGTCTGATTGGCAGCTCGGATATCTGGCAAATGGCCCAGGATGGGCGGGAATTTTCCCAGCGTGTGCAAGGCAATTGGCGCTGCAACAGTGGGCAAGCGGTGCTGGATGCGGCGTTGCAAGGCATGGGCTTGTGCCAGTTGCCGGATTACTACGTGCTGGAGCATCTGCACAGCGGGGCGTTGGTGTCGCTGCTGCAGGCTCATCAACCGCCGAATACCGCCGTGTGGGCGCTGTATCCGCAGCAGCGGCATTTGTCGCCGAAGGTGAGGAAGCTGGTGGACTTCTTGAAGGTGGGGTTGGCGCAGAGGCCGGAGTACAAGCATTGAACTGAGGGGGCCTGCATCGGCCTCATCGCGGGCAAGCCCGGCTCTCACAGTTGACCGCGTTGTCTGATGTGGCAGCGATCAAATGTGGGAGCTGGCTTGCCTGCGATGCAGCAGACTCGGTCTGACGGGTTACCGCCGGTTAGCCCAGCGCAACTTCAACCACTCCAGGTCTTCCGGCCGAGTCACCTTGATATTGTCCGAACGCCCTTCGATCAGGCGCGGTGCCTGCCCAGACCATTCCATGGCCGACGCTTCATCGGTGATCACCGCATCGGCCACCAGGCTGTCGGCCAAGGCGCGATGCAAGGCGCCCAGGCGGAACATCTGCGGCGTGTAAGCCTGCCAGATCAGGCTGCGATCAATGGTGTCCACCACACGGCCGTGCTTGTCGACACGCTTGAGGGTGTCGCGCGCCGGCACCGCCAGCAGGCCGCCTACCGGATCGTCAGCCAGTTCCGCCAACAAGTTGTCGAGGTCATCACGGCTCAGGTTAGGCCGCGCAGCGTCATGCACCAACACCCAGTCGTCATCACTTGCGCCCAGGGCGTTGAGTTGCAGCAGCGCATTGAGTACCGAGCCGGAACGTTCCGAGCCCCCGTCGGCACGCTGGATACGCGGGTCATTGGCGCATGCCAAGGTGGGCCAATAAGGATCGTCAATTGCAAGACTGACCACCAGGCCCTTGAGGCATGGATGGTCGAGAAAACAGCCGAGGCTGTGTTCGAGAATAGTGCGCCCGCCCAATTGCAGGTACTGCTTGGGACGGTCCGCAGCCATACGGGCACCGACGCCCGCGGCAGGAATCACGGCCCAGAAGGCCGGTAAATCGTAGCTCATTGGGCCAACTGGTAGAGGGTCTCGCCCTCCTTGACCATGCCCAACTCATGACGAGCCCGCTCTTCAACGGTCTCCGTGCCTTTTTTCAGCTCAAGCACTTCAGCGTCGAGGACACGGTTGCGCTCCAGCAGGCGTTCGTTTTCGGCACGCTGGTCGGCAATTTGCTGGGTCAACTCTTCCACCTGCGCAAAGCTGCCATTACCGACCCATAGGCGGTACTGCAGGCCAGCCAGCAACAAGAGCAAGACGAGGAACAACCAATTGGGACTGCGCATCGAAATCCGGGTATCCATTGAATAAAGACAGTCATGCAAACCTTTTGCAGCAACTGATAGCACAAAGCCTGGAAAACCCAGGCTTGCGCTTGTCAGTCAGCAGATTAGCGCCGAAATTCACATTTTCGTGAGATTTCCGACGCAATCCGCCGACTTTTTACCATTTACTGTTCAGCCGCGAAACTCGGCGCGACCGTTGTACTTGGCTTTACCTGCCAATTGCTCTTCGATGCGCAGCAATTGGTTGTACTTGGAAACGCGATCGGAACGGCACAGGGAACCGGTCTTGATCTGGCCCGCCGAAGTACCCACGGCCAGGTCGGCAATGGTGGAATCTTCGGTTTCGCCGGAGCGATGGGAGATCACGGCGGTGTAGCCCGCGGCCTTGGCCATCTGGATGGCTTCCAGGGTTTCGGTCAGGGTGCCGATCTGGTTGAACTTGATCAGGATCGAGTTGGCGATCTTCTTGTCGATGCCTTCTTTCAGGATCTTGGTGTTGGTCACGAACAGGTCGTCACCCACCAGCTGGATTTTTTCGCCGATCTTGTCGGTGAGGATTTTCCAGCCATCCCAGTCGGACTCGTCCAGGCCGTCTTCGATCGAGATGATCGGGTAGCGCTGGGTCAAGCCTTTGAGGTATTCAGCGAAGCCTTCGGAGTCGAACACCTGGCCTTCGCCGGACAGGTTGTACTTACCGTCTTCATAGAATTCGCTGGCGGCGCAGTCCAGGGCCAGGGTCACGTCGGTGCCCAGCGTGTAGCCAGCGTTGGCCACTGCTTCGGAGATGACTTTCAGTGCATCTTCGTTGGAGGCCAGGTTCGGCGCGAAACCACCTTCGTCACCCACGGCAGTGCTCAGGCCACGGGCCTTCAGTACAGCCTTGAGGTGATGGAAAATCTCGGTGCCCATGCGCAGGCCTTCGGAGAAGGACTTGGCGCCCACTGGCTGCACCATGAATTCCTGGATGTCGACGTTGTTATCAGCGTGCTCGCCACCGTTGATGATGTTCATCATCGGCACCGGCATCGAGTAGACGCCCGGAGTGCCATTCAGGTTGGCAATGTGTGCGTACAACGGCAGGTCCTGGTCCTGGGCTGCTGCCTTGGCGGCGGCCAGGGATACCGCGAGGATGGCGTTGGCGCCGAGGCTGCCTTTGTTTTCAGTGCCGTCGAGCTTGATCATCGCGTGGTCCAGGGCTTTCTGGTCCAGCGGGTCCTTGCCCAGCAACAGGTCACGAATCGGACCGTTGATGTTGGCTACAGCCTTGAGTACACCCTTGCCCAGGTAACGGCTCTTGTCGCCATCACGCAGTTCCAGCGCTTCGCGCGAACCGGTGGAAGCACCGGACGGCGCGCAGGCGCTGCCGATGATGCCGTTATCGAGAAGCACGTCGGCTTCGACGGTGGGGTTGCCACGGGAGTCGAGAACTTCACGACCTTTGATGTCGACGATTTTTGCCATTGTTGTAAACACTCCAAAGTTGACGAAAACGACGCAGCTGAAGGAAATCTTTTGACCGACCGCAAGGGTGGAACAACGGGGCAGGCTTGCAGACGACAAGGCTCAGGCCCGGGGGCCTGAGCGTAAAGCGTGGGAAATTCTACCGGAGAAATGCCAGTTACGCGGTCTCTACCGTCGGAAAACTCTTGACCAGCTCGTCCAACTGCTTGAGTTGGGCCAGGAATGGCTCCAGCTTGTCCAGGCGCAGGGCGCATGGGCCATCACATTTGGCGTTGTCCGGGTCCGGGTGAGCTTCAAGGAACAGGCCCGCCAGGGACTGGCTCATGCCCGCCTTGGCCAGGTCCGTCACCTGGGCACGTCGCCCGCCAGCGGAGTCCGAGCGACCACCGGGCATTTGCAGCGCGTGGGTCACGTCGAAGAACACTGGGTATTCGAACTGTTTCATGATGCCGAAACCGAGCATGTCCACCACGAGGTTGTTATAGCCGAAGCTCGAACCCCGCTCGCAAAGGATCAACTGGTCGTTACCCGCTTCCACGCATTTGCTCAGGATGTGTTTCATCTCCTGAGGAGCGAGGAATTGGGCTTTCTTGATGTTGATCACCGCGCCGGTCTTGGCCATGGCGACCACGAGGTCGGTCTGGCGCGAAAGGAAAGCCGGCAACTGGATGATGTCGCACACCTCGGCGACCACGGCAGCCTGCTCAGGCTCGTGGACGTCGGTGATGATCGGCACGCCGAAGGCTTGCTTGATGTCCTGGAAGATCCGCATGCCTTCTTCAAGGCCCGGGCCGCGATAGGAGGTCACGGACGAACGGTTGGCCTTGTCGAAGCTGGCCTTGAAGACGTAAGGAATACCCAGCTTCTGGGTGACCCGCACGTACTCTTCACACACCTGCATCGCCATGTCGCGGCTTTCCAGCACGTTCATGCCGCCGAACAGCACCATGGGCTTGTCGTTGGCAATCTCGATGTCGCCTACGCGAATGATCTTCTGGGCCATCAGGTTTACGCCTTCTTCTGATGTTGCGTCAGTGCTGCTTTGACGAAACCACTGAACAACGGGTGACCGTCACGCGGTGTCGAGGTGAACTCCGGGTGGAACTGGCAAGCCACGAACCACGGATGATCCGGTGCCTCGACCACTTCAACCAGCTTGCCATCACCGGAGCGGCCGGAGATTTTCAGGCCAGCTTCTTTGATCTGCGGCAGCAGGTTGTTGTTCACTTCGTAACGGTGGCGGTGACGCTCGACGATCACATCCTTGCCGTAGCAGTCGTGTACCAGCGAGCCGGCTTCCAGCAGGCAATCCTGTGCGCCCAGGCGCATGGTGCCGCCCAGGTCGGACGTTTCGGTACGGGTTTCAACGGCGCCGGTGGCGTCTTCCCACTCGGTGATCAGGCCCACGACCGGATGGCCGCTGGTGTGATCGAATTCGGTGGAGTTGGCGTCTTTCCAGCCCAGCACGTTACGGGCGAACTCGATAACAGCCACTTGCATGCCCAGGCAGATACCCAGGTACGGCACCTTGTTTTCACGGGCGTACTGCACTGCGGTGATCTTGCCTTCCACGCCACGCAGGCCGAAACCGCCGGGGACGAGGATAGCGTCAACACCTTCGAGCAGCGCGGTGCCCTGGTTCTCGATGTCTTCGGAGTCGATGTAGCGCAGGTTGACCTTGGTACGGTTGCTGATACCGGCGTGACTCATCGCTTCGATCAGCGACTTGTACGCGTCCAGCAGCTCCATGTACTTGCCGACCATGGCGATGGTGACTTCATGCTCAGGGTTGAGCTTGGCGTCGACAACCGCTTCCCACTCGGACAGGTCGGCGCCGCCGCACTGCAGGCCGAAACGCTCGACCACAAAATCATCCAGCCCCTGGGAATGCAGGATGCCCGGGATCTTGTAGATGGTGTCGGCGTCTTCCAGGGCAATCACCGCACGTTCTTCAACGTTGGTGAACTGCGCGATCTTGCGGCGCGAGGAAATGTCGATCGGGTGATCGGAGCGGCATACCAGCACATCCGGCTGCAGGCCGATGGAACGCAGTTCCTTGACCGAATGCTGGGTAGGCTTGGTTTTGGTTTCTCCGGCAGTGGCGATGTACGGCACGAGTGTCAGGTGCATCAGCATCGCGCGCTTGGCGCCGACTTCGAAACGCAACTGGCGGATGGCTTCGAGGAACGGTTGGGACTCGATGTCACCCACGGTGCCACCGATCTCGACCATCGCCACGTCGGCATCGCCTGCACCCTTGATAATGCGGCGCTTGATTTCGTCGGTGATGTGCGGGATCACCTGGATGGTTGCACCCAGGTAGTCACCACGGCGCTCTTTGCGCAGCACGTGCTCGTAGACACGGCCGGTGGTGAAGTTGTTGTTCTGGGTCATGGTCGTGCGGATGAACCGCTCGTAGTGGCCCAGGTCCAGGTCGGTCTCGGCGCCGTCGTGGGTGACGAACACTTCACCGTGCTGGAACGGGCTCATGGTGCCCGGGTCAACGTTGATGTACGGGTCCAGCTTGAGCATGGTGACCTTAAGTCCCCGCGCCTCCAGGATGGCCGCCAATGAAGCGGAGGCAATGCCTTTCCCCAATGAAGAAACAACACCGCCCGTGACGAATATGTAGCGCGTCATGAAAAACCCTAGAAGTCTGCGTTAAAGCGGTCCGAGCCGCCGGGGAAAGCGAAGGAAGGCCGAAGCCCCCGATCACCTGCATTAATCACAGTGCACCTTTCAAAAAAACCGCCGCGTTGTGACAGACCAGCAATGAAGCACCGGTACGTTGATCGCTACACATTTTTTGGAATCGCCCAGCAAAGACTGCTTGGTAATCGGCAACGACTGCGATTCAGGCGAATCCACAGAAGTTGTATCAAGAAGGGAGCGTAGTCTACCGGAAAGGCGCTATCAGCTCAAACCTTGATCGCAGGTCTGTGGCAACCAATCCAATTGCACCTCACCCACCGACCTGGACCATGCCCCCGCAACACTTGGCACAGCCAGCAATTGCTCGCCCCGATAGACCAGCGGCAATCTGCCACGGGCGAAGCCCGGCATGCCGCTTTCATTCAGCAGACGCTTGAGATCCCGCCGGCCTCGGCCCGCTACGTCGATGATTTCGCCACCCTGGCGATAACGCACCTCCAGCGGGCCTTCGGGGGCCATGCCGATAAACCTCAGTTGACCATTGCCCGTTAACTCTAGTGGATCTTGCGGATCGGGCCAGCTCACCGATGCGTCGGAAAACTCCGACCAGGTCGAGGGCAACCACCAGATGCGTTCACCGCTACGCTGCATTTGGCCGTCGGCCAGGCGCCACAGAGGCTGTGCGTCGCTCTTGGCATCGCGCAGGGCATGCCAACCGGCCCAGTGGTCGCTGTCGGGTAAACGGGTCAGTGGCGTGAGCCAATGCCGCAGGGCGTTACGCTGGCGGGCATCGGATAGCTCGCGCAATGGTTCAAGCGCCAGGGACGGCAGAGGCAACCAGGGAAACGCAGAAGGCTGATCGGCGCGCTGCAGATCCATCATCGCCAATTCGTCGAGCAGCCCTTGCGCCTCAGCCATGTGTTCAGCCGTGCGAGCCAAGTGGGTGATCGCCTGTGGCCAGCGTTTCGTCAGCGTGGGAAGTACGTGGTGACGCAGGTAATTGCGGGAAAACCGTGGATCAACGTTGGAGGGGTCGTCGATCCACTGCAACTGATGCTGATGGGCGTAGGCTTCCAGGTCGCTACGGGAAAATGCCAGCAACGGCCGCACCAAGCACCCCTGCGCCAAGGGGCGATGCTCAGGCATAGCCGCCAGCCCTCTTACACCGGCGCCACGCAGCAGGCGAAACAGCAGGGTTTCGGCTTGATCGTCGCGATGCTGGCCAGTGAAAAGCACCTCCCCCACCCCTAGGACCTGCATGAACGCTTGGTAGCGCGCCTCGCGGGCCGCACGTTCAAGGCTCGCACCCTGACTGACCTGCACGCGCATGACGCGCAAAGGTACGCCCAGGCTGTCGCAGACCGATTGGCAATGAGAGGGCCAAGCATCGGCAGCAGCTTGCAGGCCATGGTGGACATGGACGGCGCTGACAGGAGGCAGATTTTCGATTTTGGCCAATGAGGCCAGGAGGTGCAGCAGAACGGTGGAGTCGAGACCGCCGGAGAATGCGATATGCCAGGCCGGCGCGTTGCGCCAGTCGGCCAGGGTGTGCAGGAGTGTGGCCGGCAGGGTTGGTTTCATCACACGTCACCGCCGCAAAGCTGGAATACGTTCGTCAGCATACACAAAGCAAATGTGGGAGCCGGGCTTGCCCGCGATGCAGGCACCTCGGGGTATCAGTGATACCAAGGTGATGCTGTCGCCGGCAAGCCAGCTCCCACACAAGCCGGCTACCACATTGGGTACCGCGTCGGCTTAGAGGCCGTAGCTCATCAGGCGCTCATAACGACGAGCCAGCAGCGCTTCGTTATCCAGCTTCTTGAGCATCGCCAGTTGCGACCCCAACTCGGCACGGATGGTCGCAGCGGCGGCAGCCGGGTCACGGTGGGCGCCGCCCAGTGGCTCGGCGATGACCTTGTCCACGATACCCAGGCCTTTGAGGCGATCGGCGGTGATGCCCATGGCTTCGGCAGCGTCCGGCGCCTTTTCGGCGGTTTTCCACAGGATCGAGGCACAACCTTCCGGCGAGATCACCGCGTAGGTCGAGTACTGCAACATGTTCAGTTGGTCGCAGACACCAATGGCCAACGCACCGCCGGAACCACCTTCACCGATCACGGTGGCGATGATCGGAGTTTTCAGGCGGGCCATGACGCGCAGGTTCCAGGCAATCGCTTCGCTCTGGTTGCGCTCTTCGGCGTCGATACCCGGGTAGGCACCCGGCGTGTCGATGAAGGTCAGGATCGGCATCTTGAAGCGCTCGGCCATTTCCATCAGGCGGCACGCCTTGCGATAGCCTTCCGGGCGCGGCATACCGAAGTTGCGGCGTACTTTCTCGCGCACTTCACGGCCTTTCTGGTGACCGATCACCATCACCGGCTGGTCGTCCAGGCGAGCGATGCCGCCCACGATGGCTGCGTCGTCGGAGAAGTGACGGTCGCCGTGCAACTCGTCGAACTCGGTGAAGATGTGTTCGATGTAGTCCAGGGTGTAGGGACGGCGCGGATGGCGAGCCAGGCGCGCGATCTGCCAGCTGGTCAGCTTGCCGAAGATGTCTTCGGTGAGCGTGCTGCTCTTGTCTTGCAGGCGAGCGATTTCATCACCGATGTTCAGCGAATTGTCATTGCCGACCAGGCGCAGCTCTTCGATCTTGGCTTGCAGGTCAGCGATCGGCTGTTCGAAATCAAGAAAATTCGGGTTCATAAGCGTCCGTCTTGGGTCGACGGCCAAGGGGTGCCTGGCCAGCCGGTTGTCTATTCGCGCCCTACCTTAAGGGAGAGGCGCGTTTAGGTCGAGATTAAATGTTTAGTCGAGATCAGATCTATATGACCGTCAACGGTATTGGAGGAAGACGTTGTCTCGCCCGAACTGGTCACGCAAAGCTTGAATCAAGCCATCAGCGGGATCAATTCGCCACGTCTCACCAAACTGCAACATGGCCTTGGCATCGCTGCCGGTGTACTCCATAGTCACCGGGCATGCGCCACGATGGCGTTTTAGCAGGTCACCCAACCAGCGTAGCTGATCACCTTTAAGCGCTTCGGTCTTGACCTTCAGGCGCAGGCTTTCGGCCAGGTTGGTGCGGGCGTCTTCCATGCTCATCACGCGCTTGATGCGCAGGCGCAGGCCACCGGAGAAGTCATCATTGCTGACCTCCCCTTCCACCACCACCATGGCGTCGGTCTGCAACAGCGATTGGGCGGAGTGAAACGCGTCGGCAAACAATGACGCTTCGATGCGGCCCGAGCGGTCATCGAGGGTGATGAAGCCCATCTTGTCGCCCTTCTTATTTTTCATCACCCGCAGGGCGATGATCATACCGGCGACGGTCTGGGTATCCCGCGCCGGTTTCAGGTCGATGATGCGCTGGCGGGCAAAACGGCGGATTTCGCCTTCGTACTCGTCAATCGGGTGGCCAGTGAGGTACAGGCCCAAGGTGTCTTTTTCACCCTTGAGGCGCTCCTTCAGAGTCAGCTCCTTGGCCTTGCGGTGATTCGCGTAGACATCCGCATCTTCTTCGACGAACAGCCCGCCAAACAGGTCGGCGTGGCCGCTGTCATGGGTACGGGCGGTCTGTTCAGCGGCCTTGATCGCCTCTTCCATGGCGGTCAGCAGCACCGCCCGGTTACGATCGATATTGGCCTGGTAAGCCTTCGGCTCATCATGAAAATACGGGCCAAGACGGTCGAGTGCGCCGCTGCGGATCAGGCCATCGAGGGTACGCTTGTTGATGCGCTTGAGGTCAACGCGTGCGCAAAAGTCGAACAGGTCCTTGAACGGCCCGTCCTGACGCGCTTCGGTAATGGCCTCGACCGGGCCTTCGCCCACGCCTTTGATCGCGCCGAGGCCATAGATGATGCGGCCTTCGTCGTTCACCGTGAACTTGAACTCCGAAGCGTTGACGTCCGGGGCGTCGAGGCGCAGCTTCATGGTGCGCACTTCCTCGATCAAGGTCACGACCTTGTCGGTGTTGTGCATATCCGCCGAGAGTACCGCCGCCATGAACGGTGCAGGATAGTGGGCTTTCAGCCAGGCGGTCTGGTACGACACCAGGCCATAGGCGGCGGAGTGGGATTTGTTGAAGCCATAACCGGCGAACTTTTCTACCAGGTCGAAGATGTTACCGGCCAGGTCGGCATCAATATTGTTGGTGGCGCAACCTTCAATGAAACCGCCGCGCTGCTTGGCCATTTCCTCGGGCTTTTTCTTACCCATGGCGCGACGCAGCATGTCCGCACCGCCGAGGGTGTAGCCGGCCATCACCTGGGCGATCTGCATCACCTGTTCCTGGTACAGGATGATGCCGTAGGTCGGCGCCAGTACGGGCTTGAGGCCTTCATACTGATAGTCGGAATGCGGGTAAGCCAGCTCGGCCCGGCCGTGTTTACGGTTGATGAAGTCATCCACCATGCCCGATTGCAGCGGGCCCGGACGGAACAGGGCCACCAGTGCGATCAAGTCTTCCAGGCAGTCGGGCTTGAGCTTTTTGATCAGCTCCTTCATGCCCCGGGATTCAAGCTGGAACACTGCGGTGGTTTCGGCTTTTTGCAGCAGGCTGTACGTCGGCTTGTCGTCCAGCGGGATAAACGCGATATCCAGCGGTTCTTCGCCGACCTTGGCACGGTCGCGGTTGATGGTCTTGAGTGCCCAGTCGATGATCGTCAGGGTCCGCAGGCCGAGGAAGTCGAACTTCACCAGGCCGGCGGCCTCCACGTCGTCCTTGTCGAACTGGGTGACCAGGCCGTCGCCTTCTTCATCGCAATAGATCGGCGAAAAGTCGGTGAGCTTGGTCGGCGCAATAACCACACCACCGGCGTGTTTACCGACGTTACGCACCACGCCTTCGAGCTTGCGCGCCATGTCCCAGATTTCGGCGGCTTCTTCATCGACCTTGATGAAGTCGCGCAGGATTTCTTCCTGCTCGTAGGCTTTTTCCAGGGTCATGCCGACTTCGAACGGGATCATCTTCGACAGGCGGTCCGCCAAACCGTAGGACTTGCCCTGCACCCGCGCCACGTCGCGGATTACCGCTTTGGCGGCCATGGAGCCGAAGGTGATGATCTGACTTACCGCGTTGCGACCGTATTTTTCGGCCACGTACTCAATCACGCGGTCACGGCCATCCATGCAGAAGTCGACGTCGAAGTCGGGCATGGAAACCCGTTCCGGGTTCAGGAACCGTTCGAACAGCAGGTCATATTCAAGCGGGTCAAGGTCGGTGATCTTCTGTACGTAGGCCACCAGCGAGCCAGCACCTGACCCCCGGCCAGGGCCTACCGGTACACCGTTGTTTTTGGCCCACTGGATAAAGTCCATTACGATCAGGAAGTAACCGGGGAACCCCATCTGGATAATGATATCCAGCTCGAAATTCAACCGATCGACATACACCTGGCGCTTGGCTTCGTAGTCCTCGGTGGTGTCCTTGGGCAGCAGGACGCTGAGGCGTTCCTCCAGGCCATCGAACGACACTTTGCGAAAGTATTCGTCGATGGTCATGCCATCGGGAATCGGGAAGTTGGGCAGGAAGTGTTTGCCCAGCTTCACTTCGATGTTGCAGCGCTTGGCGATCTCGACGGAGTTTTCCAGGGCCTCGGGCAAGTCGCTGAACAGCTCCGCCATTTCCTCGGCGCTTTTGAGGTACTGCTCTTCGCTGTAGTTCTTCGAGCGGCGCGGGTCATCCAAGGCACGGCCTTCGCCGATGCACACGCGGGTCTCGTGGGCTTCGAAATCTTCTTTCTTGATAAAGCGCACATCATTGGTCGCCACCAGCGGCGCACCCAACTTATCGGCCAGGGCTACGGCAGCGTGCAGATGCTCTTCATCGTTGGGGCGGTTGGTGCGCTGGACTTCCAGGTAGAACCGGCCTGGGAACACCTGCATCCACTCACGCGCCAGCACTTCGGCTTCCTGAGGGTTGCCGCCCAGCAGCGCGATACCGATTTCGCCCTCTTTGGCCGCCGAGAGCATGATCAGTCCTTCGCTGGCTTCGGCCACCCACTCGCGCTCGATGATGATCGAGCCGTTGCGCTGACCATCGATAAAGCCACGGGAGATCAGTTCGGTGAGGTTGCGATAACCCACGCCGTTCATCGCCAGCAGGCTGATGCGGCTCAGGGGGTTATCCGGGTCTTTGTTGGACAGCCACAGATCGGCGCCGCAGATCGGCTTGATGCCGGCGCCCATGGCGTTCTTGTAGAACTTGACCAGGGAACACATGTTGTTCTGGTCGGTAACCGCAACCGCAGGCATGTTCATGCCCACCAGGGTTTTGACCAGCGGTTTGATCCGTACCAGGCCGTCGACCAGGGAGTACTCAGTGTGCAGGCGTAGATGAACGAATGAAGCCGGCATAGTGATCCTGTCTTGATACATGAAAACAACAAGGCCCGGATTGTACCGGGCCTGGGTAAAAACATCAGCCTTGCTGCTATACCTCGATCAGACTTTCACGGGCCTCATAAGCCTGGCGCACCGGGGCAAACGAGCGGCGATGGATCGGGGTGGGGCCGAGCCGAGCCAGGGCTTCCAGATGAACGGGGGTCGGGTAGCCTTTATGGCCACCAATGCCGTAGCCGGGATAGATCAATTCGAACGCGGCCATTTCACGGTCGCGGCTGACCTTGGCCAGGATCGAGGCGGCGGCAATGGCGGGAACCTTGCTATCGCCCTTGACCACCGCTTCGGACGGCATTGTCAGTTTGGGGCAGCGGTTACCGTCGATCATCGCCATTTTCGGGGTGATGTGCAGCCCTTCCACAGCGCGCTGCATCGCCAGCATGGTGGCGTGCAGGATATTCAGCTCGTCGATTTCTTCGACTTCAGCCCGGGCGATATGCCAGCTCAGGGCTTTCTCACAGATCTCGTCATAGAGCTTTTCGCGACGGGCTTCGGTGAGCTTCTTCGAATCGTTGAGCCCCAGGATCGGGCGGTTCGGATCAAGGATCACCGCCGCCGTGACCACTGCGCCACACAGCGGGCCGCGCCCGACTTCGTCAACACCCGCCACCAGTTCGTGGGCTTGGGCGACGAGACTGAAATCCAGGCCCATTTGCATGGTCATAAGGCTTCCTGTTTATGGCCGATCAGGGTCAACACGGCGTCGGCCGCCTGGTTCGAGGCATCACGGCGTAACGTGCGGTGAATATCGTCGAAACCACGGGTCTGCTCTTCGCCGCCGTCAATCAAGGGTAGTAGGGTTTGCGCAAGCGCTTCGGGCGTTGCATCGTCCTGCAACAACTCCGGCACCAGCAGGCGCTGGGCCAGCAGGTTGGGCAAGGAAATGTAAGGGCTCTTGACCATGCGCTTGAGGATCCAGAAGGTCAGTGGCGCCAGGCGATAGGCCACGACCATCGGCCGCTTGTACAGCAAGGCCTCAAGCGTGGCAGTGCCCGAGGCGATCAACACCGCATCGCAGGCTGCCAGGGCCAGGTGGGACTGGCCATCGAGCAGGGTCAACGGCAGGTTGCGGCCTTCCAGCAGGGTTTCGATCTGTGCACGACGTTGTGGACTGGCGCAAGGCAGCACAAAGCGGATTCCCGGCTTTTGCGCCTGAAGACGTTCGGCAGCATCAAAAAACAACGCCCCCAAACGCCCCACCTCACCGCCACGACTGCCTGGCATCAACGCTACCAACGGGCCATCGGGCAAGCCCAGCTCGGCGCGCGCAGCCGCACGATCAGCCTGCAAGGGAATGGCGTCAGCCAGGGTGTGGCCGACAAACCGCACCGGCACGCCCTTCTCCTCGTAGAACCGGGCTTCGAATGGAAGCAAGGTCAACATCAGGTCGCAGCCTTCGCGGATTTTCAACACACGCTTCTGGCGCCACGCCCACACGGATGGGCTGACGTAGTGCACGGTCTTGATCCCGGCCTGGCGCAACTTGAGTTCGATATTGAGCGTGAAGTCCGGCGCATCGATGCCGATAAAGACGTCAGGTTTTTCTTCGATCAGCGTCTTGATCAGCAGCTTGCGGCGAGCCAGCAGCTCACGCAGGCGCCCCAAGACTTCCACCAGCCCCATGACCGACAGGCGTTCCATCGGAAAGTAGGAGGTCAGGCCTTCGGCCTGCATCAATGGGCCACCGACCCCGATAAATTCCACCGCCGGATGCTGGGCCTTGAGCGCCCGCATCAAACCAGCACCCAGGATATCGCCGGAAGCTTCACCGGCCACGAGCGCAATACGCAGAGTGGCCATGATCAGCGGGTGATGCCGCGAGTCGAGGTCTGGATAGAATCACGGAATACAGCGACTTCCGGGAACTGCGTGGCAGGCTCGGCCAACTCGGCCAAGGCCTGCTCCACGGTCAACCCTTGGCGGTAAACCGTCTTGTAGGCACGGCGCAGGGCGTGGATGGCTTCTTCGCTGAAACCACGACGACGCATGCCTTCAAAATTCATGCTGCGGGCTTCGGCAGGATTGCCGAACACCGTCACGAATGCCGGGACATCCTTGCCGATGGCGGTGCCCATACCGGAAAAGCTGTGGGCGCCGATATGGCAGTATTGATGTACCAGGGTAAAGCCGGAAAGGATCGCCCAGTCATCAACGTGCACATGGCCTGCCAACGCAGTGTTGTTGACCAGGATGCAATGATTGCCGATCACGCTGTCATGGCCGATGTGCGCATAGGCCATGACCAGGTTGTGATCACCCAAGGTGGTTTCGGCGCGATCCTGCACGGTGCCACGGTGAATGGTGACGCCTTCACGGATAATATTGTGGTCTCCGATTATCAGGCGTGTTTCTTCACCCTTGTACTTCATGTCCGGGGTGTCTTCGCCTACCGAGGAAAACTGGTAGATGCGATTGTGTTTGCCAATACGGGTCGGACCCTTGAGGATCACGTGCGGCCCGATGACAGTCCCCTCGCCGATTTCCACACCTGCGCCGACGATCGACCAAGGGCCGACCTCAACGTCGGCGGCCAGTACGGCCGACGGATCGATGATTGCGCGAGGGTCAATCAAACTCATAGTTTGCGTTCCGCACAGATGATCTCGGCAGAGCACACCGGCTTGCCATCTACCGAGGCCTGGCATTCGAACTTCCAGATCTGGCGTTTGCAACTGATGAACTTGGCTTCCAGGATCAACTGGTCACCCGGGGTGACCGGATTGCGAAAACGCAGCTTGTCCGAACCCACGAAATAGTAAAGCGTGCCGTCAGCAGGCTTGAGGTCGAGCATTTTGAAACCAAGGATACCGGCAGCCTGGGCCATGGCTTCGATGATCAACACACCTGGCATGATTGGATGCGCAGGAAAGTGACCATTGAAGAATGGTTCGTTGATGCTGACATTCTTGTAGGCACGAATGCGCTTTTCCTCGACATTGAGGTCCACTACGCGATCCACCAGCAGGAACGGGTAACGGTGAGGCAGGTATTCGCGAATCTCGTTGATGTCCATCATTTCGGGGGGAAGCCTGTAATAAAGATTGGGGGCGGGCGCACCAGGCGCACGCCCCGCTAGCAAATCAAGGAGGCCGTCTAGCGGCTGCGCACACTTGATATGGAAATGGTATCAGCCTTCTGATGAAGCATTACCGCCAGGGGTCACGTCCCCGACACGCTTTTCAAGCTGTTTGATACGTCGTGCCATGTCGTCGATCTTCCTCAAACGCGCGGCACTCTTGCGCCATTCGGCCGCAGGTTGCATCGCGGTACCGGACGAGTAGGCCCCTGGCTCTGTGATCGAGTGGGTCACCATGGTCATGCCGGTGATGAAGACGTTGTCGCAAATATCGATATGCCCCACCAGCCCAACGCCACCGGCGAGCATGCAATGCTTGCCGATCTTGGTGCTGCCGGAGATGCCCACGCAGGCCGCCATGGCGGTGTGATCGCCAATCTGCACGTTGTGGGCGATCTGGATCTGGTTATCGAGCTTCACACCGTTGCCGATCACGGTATCAGCCAAGGCCCCGCGATCCACGGCGGTGTTCACGCCGATCTCCACATCATCGCCGATCAATACGCCACCGACCTGGGCGATCTTGTGCCAGACACCTTTGGAGTTGGCAAAGCCAAAGCCTTCGCCGCCGATAACAGCACCGGACTGAATGACCACACGCTGACCAATACGCACATCGTGGTAGAGGGTCACGCGGGGGGCCAGCCAACCATCGGCACCAATTTCACAGCGTGCACCGATAAAGCAGTGGGCACCCACGGTGACACCAGCACCAATACGCGCCCCGCTTTCGATCACGGCGAATGCACCGATGCTGGCGGCAGGATCAACCTGGGCATCATCGGCGATCACGGCAGACGGGTGAATACCACCGGCCGCCTTCGGCTTGGGATCGAACAGGTGCGACGCCTTGGCGTACGACAGGTACGGATCGGCCACCACCAGCGCATCCCCGGTAAACCCTTCGGCGTCGGCGGCCTTCAGCAACACGGCTGCCGCCTGGCAGTCGACCAGGTATTTACGGTATTGAGGATTTGCGAGGAAGCTCAACTGAGCTGGGCCAGCCTCCTGCAAGGTGGCTAGCCCAGTGATTTCTTTCTCCTTGGAGCCACGCAAGGTGGCCCCCAGGAACTCGGCCAACTCGCCGAGCTTGATAGTCGCTGTCATGGTTTACTTCAGCTGGTTCATGCGCTCGATCACCTGGCGGGTGATGTCGTATTGAGGCTTGACGTCGATCACGGCGCCACGCTCGAACACCAGGTCAAAGGCACCCTTCTTGATGACTTCTTCCACAGCGCTGTCCAATTTCGGCTTGAGCTGCTTGAGCATTTCGCGGTCGGCCACAGCCTTGGCTTCGTTCAGCTCCTTGGATTGGAACTGGTAGTCACGGGCCTTTTGCTTGAATTCAAGCTCCAGACGCTCGCGCTCGCCTTGCTGCATCTTGTCGCCACCGGCTACCAGGCGGTCCTGGATGCCCTTGGCGCTGCTTTCCAGCGTCTTGAGCTTGGTCAGCTGCGGACCGAATTTCTTCTCGGCATCCACGGCGTATCGCTTGGCCGCATCGGACTCCAGCAGGGCCATCTGATAGTTCAGGACCGCGATTTTCATTTCGGCGAAGGCCGGGGTGGTGACCAGCACAGTGGCCAGCAAGACCAATTGAGTCAACTTACGCACGATGTACTCCTACAGAATCCGTTGTCGTTATCTTAGGTCAGACGCTTAGAACGTCTGGCCGAGGGAGAATTGGAAAATCTGGGTTTCAGCGTTATCCGGTTTCTTGATCGGCATGGCCAGAGCAAAGCTCAACGGGCCCAGCGCAGTCACCCAGGTCACACCCACGCCCACGGAGCTCGCCAGGTTGCTGAGGCTCACGTCGTTGCACTGAGTGTTGGACTTCACGCCACTTGGGTTGGTGATCTGATCGCACTTGGAGTCAAACACGTTACCCACGTCCCAGAAGACCGAAGTACGCAGGGAACGCTGATCTTTTACGAATGGCAGCGGGAACAGAATTTCGGCACCACCCTGGATCAGCACGTTACCACCGAAAGGAAGCGGGTCGTTGTCGGAGTCCACTTGCGTACCCTGGTTACCTGTAAAGGCCTGGCCACGGCTCGGCGTGCCACGCGGACCCAAGGTACTGTCCTTGAAGCCACGTACCGAGTTGAAGCCACCTGCATAGTAGTTTTCATAGAACGGCAAGCCATTGGTCGAACCATAGCCGTCACCATAGCCCAACTCTGTGTGCAGGCGCATGGTGTAGTTATCGCTCAACGGCTGGAACAACTGGCCGCGGTAGTCGAGCTTGAAGAACGACAGGTCGCTGCCCGGCGTAGTGACTTCCGCGGTCAGGCTCTGGGAGTGGCCGCGGGTTGCCAGTACGCCTTTGTTCAGGGTCGACTCGGACCAGCCGGCAGACGCCTTGAAGTTCAGGAACTTGTCGCCTTCACGACGGGTGAAGTCGAAGATTTCGTCCACTGTGTACACACCGGTCTTGATCTCATCCTGCTGGGCTGTAAGGCCGAAGGTCAGGCGCGAGGTCTCGCTGATCGGGTAACCCACGTTGACACCGGCGCCCAGGCTGTCGATCGCATAGCTTGCAACGTCAACATCGAGGTCTTTGTAGTCGGTGGTGCGATAGAAGGCGTTGTAGCCCAGGCTCACACCGTCTGCAGTCCAGTAGGGGTCGGTGTAGCCGAAGTTGTATCGGCTCTGGTATTCGCTGCGGGTCAGGCCGATGGACACACGGTTACCGGTACCCAGGAAGTTGTTCTGCGTGATGGAACCACCCAGGATCAAACCGGCACTCTGGGCGAAACCGACGCTGGCGGTGATCGAACCCGAGGCTTGTTCTTCAACGGCGTAGTTCACATCAACCTGGTCATCCACACCCGGTACGGCCGGGGTTTCGACGTTGACTTCCTTGAAGAAGCCCAGGCGCTCAAGACGGGTCTTGGACTGGTCGATCAGGTAGGTCGAAGCCCAGCCACCTTCCATCTGACGCATTTCACGACGCAGCACTTCGTCCGCGGACTTGGTGTTGCCACGGAAGTTGATACGGTTGACGTAGGCACGCTTGCCCGGATCGACGACGAAGGTGATGTCCACGGTGTGGTCTTCATCATTCGGGGTCGGCACGCCGTTGACGTTGGCGAAGGTATAGCCTTCGTTACCCAGGCGGCGGGTGATCAGTTCTGAGGTGGTGGTCATCAGCTTGCGCGAGAACACCTGGTCCTTCTGCACGAGCAGCAGGGACTTGACCTGGTCTTCAGGCACTTTCAGGTCGCCGCTGAGCTTGACGTCACGAACCTTGTACTTCTCGCCTTCGTTGACGTTGACGGTGATATAGACGTGCTTCTTGTCCGGGGTGATGGACACCTGGGTCGAAGCGATGTCCATGTTGATGTAGCCACGGTCCAGGTAGTAGGAGCGCAGGCGTTCCAGGTCACCGGAGAGTTTTTCACGGGCGTACTTGTCATCGTTCTTGAAGAACGACAACCAGTTGGTGGTCTTGAGTTCGAACAGGTCGACCAGGTCTTCATCAGGGAACTTGGTGTTGCCCACGACGTTGATGTGCTGGATGGCGGCCACGGTGCCTTCGTTGATGTTGACCTTCAGGCCCACACGGTTACGAGGCTGGGGGATCACTTCGGTTTCCACGGTCGCGGAGTAGCGGCCCTGGGCAACGTACTGGCGTTGCAACTCGTTACGCACACCCTCAAGGGTTGCGCGCTGGAAGATCTCGCCCTCGGCCAGGCCCGATTGCTTCAGGCCCTTCATCAGGTCTTCAGTGGAGATGGCCTTGTTACCTTCGATCGCGATACTGGCGACGGAAGGTCGCTCGACGACCGTGATGACCAGGACGTTGCCTTCGCGACCCAGTTGGATATCTTGAAAGAACCCGGTTTTGAACAGCGCACGAGTGGATTCCACCAGGCGACGATCATCCGCCTGTTCCCCGACGTTCAACGGCAAGGCACCAAAGACGCTACCCGCGGAGACCCGCTGGAGGCCATTGACGCGAATATCGGAGATGGTGAAGGACTCGGCGTGAACTTCGGCGATCATCAATACGGTGAGAACCGCAGTTAGCAGCAGACGTTTCATGAAGTCCTTTCTTATTCCAACTGGCAATAAACAAACTGCCGCAAAATGCGGCAGATTCGCAATTCAGCGAAGCGTTACAGACGTCCCAGATCGTTGACCAGGGCTAACAACATCACCCCGACCACCAAACTGATACCAATCTGTATCCCCCAACCCTGCACCCGATCCGACAAGGGGCGACCACGCACCCACTCGACCAGATAAAACAGCAGATGCCCCCCATCCAATACTGGAATGGGCAGCAAATTCAGAACCCCAAGGCTAATACTCAGATAAGCCAGGAAATTCAGGAAATCCGCGACACCCGACTGGGCAGAAGCGCCCGCCACTTTAGCAATGGTTATCGGTCCACTCAAGTTTTTTACCGAGAGCTCACCGAACAACATTTTCTTGAGGGATTCGAGGGTCAGCACGCTCATGGTCCAGGTGCGTTTCGCGCCCTCTGCAATCGCTGCCAAAGGCCCGTAGCTGACCTCTCGCACCATCGATGGCGGCCATTCGACACCTTTGACCCCTGCCCCCAGGTAGCCCCCGGCCGCCTTGGCTTCGCCTCGCACCGACAGGGTCACGGGGACGTCGATTTGAGCACCGTCGCGCTCAACTTTCAGCACAATTTTGGTATCAGGGCGCACACGCACCAGGTCAACCACCTGCTGCCAGTCACCCAGCGCCTGGCCATCAAGGGCCAACAGGCGATCACCGGTTTTCAGGCCAGCAGCCTGGGCCGGCCCCTTTGGATCCAGCTCGGCCAGCACCGGCGGCAAGGCCGGACGCCAAGGGCGGATCCCGAGGGATTTGATCGGATCGGGCTCATCGGCGCCCTTGAGCCAATGGTCCAGCGCCAATGCCCGCGGGGTTTCGGCGCTGGAGCCCTGGTCACGCACTACCACATTGACGGTGCCGCTTTCACCCAGGCGACGCACCAACTGCAAATTGACCGCGCCCCACCCTGTGGTGGGTTCGCCATCAATCGATACAATTTCCTGCCCTGCCGTCAGGCCCGCCTTGGCCGCGATGCTGTCGGCTTCGACCGCGCCAATGACCGGGCGCACCTGCTGGCTGCCCAGCATGGCCAAGACCCAGAAGAACACCATCGCCAACAGGAAGTTGGCGATCGGTCCCGCCGCGACAATCGCAATACGCTGACGAACGGTCTTGCGATTGAAGGACTGGTCCAGCTGGTCTGCAGGCACTTCGCCTTCGCGCTCATCGAGCATCTTGACGTAGCCGCCCAACGGGATAGCAGCAATGACAAACTCAGTGCCTCGGCGATCATGCCAGCGCAACAACGGCATGCCGAAACCGACGGAAAAGCGCAATACCTTGACGCCGCAACGACGCGCCACCCAGAAGTGGCCGAATTCGTGGAAGGTCACCAACACACCCAGAGCAACCAGGGTGCCGACAATCATGTAGAGCGCACTCATCTAATTTCTCCGCATTTCAATCCAATGCCTGAAGACTCAAACCTGCCCGCGGCCTAACCCGCATTGCGATCCAACCATTGCCCGGCCAGGGCTCGGGCCTTGGTGTCGGCCTCGAACACCACCTCCAGGTCATTCACTGCCACTACCGGCTCAAGCGCCAGGACGTCCTCGATGATACTCGCAATCTGCGGAAAGCGGATGCGCCGCTCAAGAAACGCCGCCACGGCCACTTCGTTGGCCGCGTTAAGCATCGCCGGGGCACTGTTACCCGCCTCGGCCGCTTGCCGCGCCAGGCGCAAACAAGGGAAACGCTGCTCGTCCGGGGCTTCGAAGTCCAGGCGCGCGATTGCAAACAAGTCCAACGGTGCTACGCCGGAATCAATCCGCTCAGGCCACGCCAAGGCGTTGGCGATCGGTGTGCGCATGTCCGGGTTACCCAATTGCGCCAACACCGAACCATCCACGTAATCGACCAGGGAATGGATCACACTTTGTGGGTGAATGACCACCTCAACCTGGTCAGGCCGCGCATCGAACAGCCAGCATGCCTCGATCAACTCCAGGCCCTTGTTCATCATGCTCGCCGAATCCACGGAGATTTTGCGCCCCATGGACCAGTTCGGGTGAGCGCATGCCTGATCGGGAGACACATGGTCCAGCTCGGCCGACGGAGTCTGGCGGAATGGGCCACCCGATGCCGTCAGCAAAATTCGGCGCACGCCGACCTGGCTCAAGCCGCGGGCAAAATCACCGGGCATGCACTGGAAGATGGCGTTGTGCTCGCTGTCCAGAGGCAGCAGCACCGCTCCGCTCTTACGCACCGCTTGCATAAAGAGCGCGCCGGACATGACCAAGGCTTCTTTGTTGGCCAGCAGGATTTTCTTGCCAGCATCGACTGCCGCCAAGGTCGGGCGCAAACCTGCCGCACCGACAATCGCCGCCACCACCGTATCCACGTCCGCATCGGCCGAGACCTGGCATAAGCCTGCCTCGCCAACCAATACCTGAGTGGCCAGCCCGGCAGCCCGCAGATCATCCTGCAGACTGCGAGCCGCAGCAGCTTCCGGCACCACGGCAAAGCGCGGCGAGTGACGCACGCACAAGGCCAGCAACTCGCGCAAACGCGTGAAGCCGGTCAGGGCGAAAACCTGATAGCGATCGGGGTGACGCGCGATGACATCCAGGGTACTGAGCCCGACCGAGCCGGTCGCACCCAGCACCGTAACCTGCTGCAGGCGGCTCACGAAGCGATCATCCACAACAGCACGGCAAAAATAGGCAGCGCGGCGGTGAGGCTGTCGATACGGTCAAGCACACCGCCATGGCCTGGCAGCAGGTTACTGCTGTCCTTGATGCCCGCCTGGCGTTTGAACATGCTCTCGGTAAGGTCGCCCACCACCGAGATGAAGACGACAATAGCCGTCCCCAGCAAGGCCAGAAGCACTTCCTTTACTGACCAGTCACGCACCACACCGACCACCAGGGTGATCAGCAGCGTCAAGGCCAAGCCGCCGTATACGCCTTCCCAGCTCTTGCCAGGGCTTACGGCCGGGGCCAGCTTGCGTTTGCCAAAAGCTCTACCCGAGAAGTAGGCACCAATGTCGGCGCCCCATACCAACACCATCACAGCCAGGATCAATTCGTTGCCCAGCGGGTAACGCTTGATCTCCACCAGCCCTTGCCAGGCCGGCAAGAGGATCGCCAGGCCAATCACCAGCTTGCAGGCCACGCTGGACCACTGGCTACTGGTGCGCGGATAGGTGAGCACCAGGAAAGTCGCCAACGCCCACCACAACACTGCAGCCCCCAGCACCCAGGGCGCGATGTCCGGCAGGATGTACATGAAGAACAACAACAGCGCGACCAAGGCGGCATAGGCCATACGCGGCAACTGGTTGACAAAGCCTGCCAGGCGCGCCCACTCCCACGCACCAAGGGTCACAACCAGGCCGATGAACAGCGCAAAGCCGGAACCGTCGAGCAGGAAAAAACCGCACAAGGCAATCGGCAGCAGGATCAGCGCCGTGATGATTCGTTGTTTAAGCATTTAAACCCGGGCTCCAGCTTCGATCTGCTCGCTCGTTTTACCGAAGCGACGCTGACGGGAAGCGAAATCAGCCAGTGCATTACGCATGGCTTCGTGTTTGAAGTCCGGCCAGAACAGGTCGGAGAAGTACAGCTCGGTGTAGGCCAGCTGCCACAGCAGGAAATTGCTGATGCGATGCTCGCCACCGGTGCGAATGCACAAGTCCGGCAACGGCAGGTCGCCGGTCACCAGGCAGGTTTGCAACAGTTGGGGCGTGATGTCGTCCGGGCGCAGATGGCCGGCCTGCACTTCGCGGGCCAGCCGCTGCGCAGCCTGGGCAATATCCCACTGGCCACCGTAGTTGGCTGCGATCTGCAACACAAAACGGTTACTACCGGCAGTGATGGCCTCGGCTTCGCGCATGGCCGCTTGCAGCTCCGGATGGAACCGCGAGCGATCACCAATGATGCGCAGACTGATGTTGTTGTCGTTGAGGCGCTTGGCCTCACGACGCAGAGCCTTGAAGAACAGGTCCATCAAGGCACTGACTTCATCGGCGGGTCGCTGCCAGTTCTCACTTGAGAACGCGAACAAGGTCAATACTTCGACCTTGGCCTCGGCACACACCTCAATCACCGCCCTTACCGCGTCAACACCCGCTTTATGCCCGGCAACACCCGGCATAAAGCGTTTTTTCGCCCAGCGATTATTCCCATCCATGATGATCGCGACATGGCGCGGCACCACGGAGGGCACAGTCTGCTTGGTCTTTTCCATGAAGGCGTCCTGACCCCTTATACGGCCATCAGGTCCTTTTCTTTTTCTTCAGTCGCCTTGGTGATCTGGGCTTCGGCGTCCTTGGTCAGCTTGTCGATATCAGCGACGGCACGGCGCTCTTCGTCTTCGCTGATTTCCTTGTCCTTGACCAGCTTCTTCAGATCGCCCAGTGCATCGCGACGGATGTTACGCACGGCAACGCGCGCATCTTCAGCAGCACTGCGCGCCTGCTTGGTGAAGCCCTTGCGGGTTTCTTCGGTCAGGGCTGGCATGGAGATCAGCAGCAACTCGCCCAGGTTGGTCGGGTTGAGGTTCAGGCCGGCACTCTGGATAGCCTTGTCGACGGCGGCGAGCATGTTGCGCTCGAAGGCAACAACTTGCAGGGTACGCGAATCCTTCACGGTCACGTTGGCCACACCGCTCAGCGGGGTGTCGGAACCGTAGTAAGGCACCATCACGCTGCCCAGGATGCTTGGGTGCGCCTTGCCAGTACGGATCTGGCCAAAGGCGTGGCTCAAGGATTCCAGGGATTTCTGCATACGCGCCTGGGCGTCTTTCTTGATTTCGTTGATCATTGTTGGCCTTCCTCGATCAGAGTCCCTTCTGCGCCGCCGTGTACGATATTCAGCAGGGCGCCGGGCTTGTTCATGTTAAATACGCGCAGCGGCATCTTGTGGTCGCGGCACAGGCAGATAGCGGTCAGGTCCATGACACCCAGCTTGCGATCCAGTACTTCATCGTAGGTCAGATGATCGAACTTCTCGGCATGCGGGTCTTTGAATGGGTCTGCAGTGTATACGCCATCCACCTTGGTCGCCTTCAACACCACGTCGGCATCGATTTCGATAGCACGCAGGCATGCGGCCGAGTCGGTAGTGAAGAACGGGTTACCTGTGCCAGCAGCAAAGATCACCACTTCCTTGGAGTTCAGGTGGCGCATGGCTTTGCGGCGATCATAGTGATCAGTCACGCCAACCATGGAAATTGCCGACATCACGATGGCCGAGATGTTGGCGCGCTCCAGGGCGTCGCGCATGGCGAGGGCGTTCATCACAGTAGCCAGCATGCCCATGTGGTCGCCCGTAACCCGGTCCATACCGGCCGCACTCAGTGCCGCACCGCGGAACAGGTTGCCACCACCAATCACCAGGCCGACCTGCACGCCGATACCGACCAACTGGCCGACTTCCAGCGCCATGCGGTCAAGCACCTTGGGGTCGATCCCGAACTCTTCCGAGCCCATCAGGGCCTCGCCGCTGAGCTTGAGTAGAATGCGTTTATAGCGAGCCTGATAACCACTGCCCTGCTGAGCCATTGCGAATCTCTCCTGCGGCGTATTTTTTAAAAATTCTTGGCGAGCCGTTTACGGCTTGCGTTCACTCTAGCTGGACGCTGTCACAGCGCCATCGGAACACGGCTTTGTAAGCCAGTTCCGAGAGGAAACCAAATAAAATTGGCCTTCCCATTTGAAAAGAGGCTGCGCGCGTGAGCGGGCAGCCTCTTTCGGCGACAGTTTGGAACTGTCTTATTGCTTGGCGGCAGCCAGCTGGGCAGCAACTTCTTCAGCGAAGTTGTCGACCGGCTTCTCGATGCCTTCGCCTACTTTGAAGTAAGTGAAGGAAACGATTTCAGCACCGGCTTTCTTGGCCAGTTCGCCAACCTTGATTTCAGGGTTCTTGACGAACGCCTGCTCAACCAGGCTTGCTTCGGCCAGGAACTTGCTGATACGGCCTTTGACCATGTTCTCAACAATGTTTTCTGGCTTGCCTTTGATTTTTTCTTCGTTCAGCTGCAGGAACACAGCTTTTTCACGCTCGATCGCTTCGGCCGAAACTTCCGAAGGCAGCAGGAACTCAGGGTTGCTTGCAGCAACGTGCATCGCGATGTCTTTGGCCAGCTCAACGTCGCCGCCTTTCAGAACAACTGCAACACCGATTTTGTTGCCGTGCAGGTAGCCACCAACTACATCACCTTCAACGCGAACCAGGCGACGGATGTTGACGTTTTCGCCAACCTTGCCGACCAGTACCAGACGAGCTGCTTCTTGAGCTTCGATCAGAGGCTCAACAGTGGTCAGCTTGTCAGCGAAAGCTTTTTCGACGCTGGAAGCAACGAACGCCTTGAAGTCATCCTGCAGAGCCAGGAAGTCGGTCTGGGAGTTCACTTCCAGCAGAACGGCGGATTTGCCGTCTTCTTTCAGAGCGATAGCGCCTTCAGCAGCCACGTTGCCTGCTTTCTTGGCAGCCTTGATGGCGCCGGAAGCACGCATGTCATCAATGGCTTTTTCGATGTCGCCGCCGGCCTTGGTCAAGGCCTTTTTGCAATCCATCATGCCTTCGCCGGTACGCTCACGCAGTTCTTTAACCAACGCTGCAGTAATCTCTGCCATTTCAAAATCCTCTTGGATAGGTTTTCAACCATTCCACCCGATCAAACGGGCGATCAATTCTTCCCGAATCTCCGTTGTAGGCCGCTGCACGTTACAAACAATGTAGCTGCGCTGCCGACAAATGGTTTTCGAGGTGGCAAAAAGGGGGCCAAGCCCCCTTTTTGCTTACTGAGTCAACGCCAGGGCGTCAATTACTCAGCGGCAGCTACCGGAGCTTCTTCAACGAACTGCTCGGTACCACCAGCAACGTGGTTGCGACCACGGATTACAGCGTCAGCCATCGAACCCATGTACAACTGGATAGCGCGGATTGCGTCATCGTTGCCTGGGATGATGTAGTCAACGCCTTCCGGGCTGCTGTTGGTATCGACTACGCCGATAACCGGGATGCCCAGCTTGTTGGCTTCGGTGATCGCGATGCGCTCGTGATCAACGTCGATAACGAACAGTGCGTCAGGCAGACCGCCCATGTCCTTGATACCACCCAGGGAACGATCGAGCTTTTCCAGGTCACGGGAGCGCATCAGCGCTTCTTTCTTGGTCAGCTTGGCGAAAGTACCGTCTTCGGCTTGCACTTCAAGGTCACGCAGACGCTTGATGGAAGCACGGATGGTTTTGAAGTTGGTCAGCATGCCGCCCAACCAGCGGTGATCGACGTACGGCGAACCGCAACGTGCTGCTTCTTCAGCAACGATCTTGCCAGCGGAACGCTTGGTGCCGACGAACAGGATCTTGTTTTTGCCCTGGGCCAGACGCTCTACGAAAGTCAGCGCTTCGTTGAACATTGGCAGGGTTTTTTCAAGGTTGATAATGTGAATCTTGTTACGCGCGCCGAAAATGTACTTACCCATTTTCGGGTTCCAGTAACGGGTCTGGTGACCGAAGTGCACACCGGCCTTCAGCATATCGCGCATGTTGACTTGGGACATGATAGTTCCTTAATAAGTCGGGTTTGGCCTCCACGTATCCCAATGACCAACCAGCGGCATCAAGGCCTCCGGCACCCAGGTCATCGTGTCGACACGTGTGTGGATTTAAGCTTTGCGGGGTATCCCCGGAAAGCGGCGCATTTTATACCACAGCATCGGCAAAAACGAAACCCGCAATCACACTTGCCGGTCGTCGTCTTTGCGTAAGCCCTTGAATACAGCCAACATGCCTCTACCTCATAGAGAGAAGCGATCACCAGACGCGCATGATTTGCCAGCATCGTCTGTTAGAATCGCGTTTTTTGGGACTTGCGCGAATGCTGTACCCCTTTGTCGCGCTCCCCGTGAACCGTATTGATTTCAGCGCGTCGCGCTAGAGAGAGCCTGTATGACCGTTACCTTGAAAACCGCCGAAGACATCGCAGGCATGCGCGTTGCCGGCAAACTGGCTGCCGACGTGCTGGAAATGATCGCCGAACACGTCAAGCCCGGCGTCACCACCGAAGCGCTGGACCGCATTTGCCACGACTATATAGTCGACGTGCAAAAAGCCATCCCTGCCCCGCTGAATTACAAAGGCTTCCCCAAGTCGATCTGCACCTCGATCAACCACGTGGTCTGCCACGGCATTCCCGGTGACAAGCCACTGAAAGACGGCGACACCCTGAACATCGACGTCACGGTGATCAAGGATGGTTACCACGGCGACACCAGCCGCATGTTCCACGTCGGTAATGTGCCGGTATGGGCCGAGCGTCTGTCCCAGGTCACCCAGGAATGCATGTACAAGGCCATCGAGATCGTCAAGCCCGGCTGCCGCCTGGGTGACATCGGTGAAGTGATCCAGAAGCACGCGGAAAAGAACGGCTTCTCGGTGGTGCGCGAGTTCTGCGGCCACGGTATCGGCAAGGTGTTCCACGAAGAGCCGCAGATTCTGCATTACGGCCGCGCCGGCACCGGCATGGAACTCAAGGCCGGCATGACGTTCACCATCGAACCGATGATCAACCAAGGCAAGGCCGACACCAAGGTGCTGGGCGACGGCTGGACCGCCATCACCAAGGACCGCAAGCTCTCGGCCCAGTGGGAGCACACCCTGCTGGTCACCGACACCGGCTACGAGATCTTCACCCTGCGCGCTGACGACACCATCCCACGCGTTTCTGCCTGAAGGTCGCCCAGGTTTTCCCGCAACGTGTTGTGACTGACTGATAGATAGAAAGGAAAGCCGAACGATGCCCCAGGTGGATCCCGAACTCTTCGACCGTGGCCAATTCCAGGCCGAGCTGGCACTGAAGGCAAGCCCCATCGCCGCCTTCAAGAAGGCCATCCGCCAAGCCCGCGAGGTGCTCGATGCGCGCTTTCGCAGCGGCCGGGATATTCGCCGCCTGATCGAAGACCGCGCCTGGTTCGTCGATAACATCCTGCAAAAGGCCTGGGAGCAGTTCAATTGGAGTTTCGACGCCGATATCGCCCTGGTGGCGGTCGGCGGCTACGGTCGCGGCGAACTGCACCCCTACTCCGACATCGACCTGCTGATCCTGCTGGACCAGGCCGATCACGAGATCTTTCGCGATTCCATCGAGCGCTTTCTGACGTTGCTGTGGGACATCGGCCTGGAAGTCGGCCAGAGCGTACGCTCGGTGGACGAATGCGCCGAAGAGGCCCGTGCCGATCTGACGGTGGTCACCAATCTGATGGAAAGCCGCACCATCTGTGGCCCCGAGCGCCTGCGCCAGCGCATGCTTGAAGTCACCAGTACCGCACACATGTGGCCAAGCAAAGACTTTTTCCTGGCCAAGCGCGCCGAGCAAAAAGCCCGGCACCACAAGTACAACGACACCGAATACAACCTGGAACCCAACGTCAAAGGCTCACCCGGTGGGCTGCGGGATATCCAGACAATCTTGTGGGTGGCGCGCCGTCAATACGGCACGCTGAACCTGCGCGCCCTGGCCGGCGAAGGCTTTCTGGTGGAGAGCGAAAATTCCCTGCTGGCCTCGTCCCAGGAATTCCTGTGGAAGGTGCGCTACGCCCTGCACATGCTGGCCGGTCGTTCCGAAGACCGCCTGCTCTTCGATCACCAGCGCTCTATCGCTACCCTTCTGGGCTTTGAAGGCGAAGATGCGAAGACCAGCATCGAGAGCTTCATGCAGCAGTATTACCGGGTAGTCATGAGCATTGCCCAGCTCAGCGACTTGATCATCCAGCACTTCGAAGAAGTGATCCTGGCCCCCGAAGACGAAGCGCCACCGCAGCCGATCAATGCGCGTTTCCAGTTGCACGACGGATATATCGAAGCACGCAACGACAACGTGTTCCGCCGCACCCCGTTCGCCATGCTGGAAATCTTCGTGTTGATGGCCCAGCAGCCGGAGATCAAAGGCGTGCGCGCCGATACCATCCGCTTGCTGCGGGAAAACCGTCACCTGATCGACGACGATTTTCGCAACGACATTCGCAATACCAGCCTGTTTATCGAGCTGTTCAAGTGCCGCATCGGCATCCATCGCAACCTGCGGCGCATGAACCGCTACGGCATTCTGGGGCGCTACCTGCCGGAGTTCGGCTTTATCGTCGGGCAGATGCAGCACGACCTGTTCCATATCTATACCGTCGATGCCCACACCCTGAACCTGATCAAGCACCTGCGTAAGTTGCAGTACACGCAGGTGTCAGAGAAATTCCCGCTGGCCAGTAAGCTGATGGCCAAGCTGCCCAAGCCCGAGTTGATTTACCTGGCCGGCTTGTACCACGACATCGGCAAGGGCCGGCATGGCGACCACTCGGAGATCGGCGCGGTGGATGCCGAAGCCTTCTGCCAGCGCCACCAGTTGCCGTTGTGGGACAGCCGCCTGATTGTCTGGCTGGTGCAGAACCACCTGGTGATGTCGACCACGGCCCAGCGCAAGGACTTGTCCGACCCACAGGTGATTCACGACTTTGCCGGCATCGTCGGCGATGAGACCCGTCTCGACTACCTCTATGTGCTGACCGTCTCCGATATCAACGCCACTAACCCCACGCTGTGGAACTCCTGGCGTGCCAGCCTGTTGCGCCAGCTGTACACCGAAACCAAGCGCGCCCTGCGCCGTGGCCTGGAGAACCCGGTGGACCGCGAAGAGCAGATCCGCCGCACCCAAAGCGCAGCCCTGGATATCCTGGTGCGCGGCGGTAACGACCCGGACGACGTCGAGCAACTCTGGTCGCAACTGGGTGATGATTACTTCCTGCGCCACACCGCCGGCGACGTGGCCTGGCACAGTGACGCAATCCTGCAGCAACCCGCCGATGGCGGCCCGTTGGTCTTGATCAAGGAAACCACCCAGCGCGAATTCGAAGGCGGCACGCAGATCTTCATTTACGCGCCCGACCAGCACGACTTCTTCGCCGTGACCGTGGCGGCCATGGACCAGCTCAACCTGAACATCCATGACGCCCGGGTCATCACCTCCAGCAGCCAGTTCACCCTCGACACCTACATCGTGCTCGACGCCGACGGCGACTCGATTGGCGACAACCCGGCGCGCGTGAAAAAGATCCGCGAGGGCCTCACCGAAGCCCTGCGCAACCCCGACGACTACCCCACCATCATCCAGCGCCGGGTGCCGCGCCAGCTCAAGCATTTTGCCTTTGCGCCTCAGGTGACCATTTCCAACGACGCACAGCGACCGGTGACGGTGCTGGAGCTCAGCGCACCGGATCGCCCAGGCCTGCTGGCGCGTATCGGCGGGATTTTCCTGGAGTTCGACCTGTCATTGCAAAATGCCAAGATTGCGACCCTGGGCGAGCGGGTAGAAGACGTGTTCTTTATCACCGATGCCGACAACCAGCCACTGTCCGACCCGGAGCTGTGCCTGCGTTTACAGGCGGCAATCGTGGAGCAGTTGAGCGTGACCCAGGAACCCGGTGTCGAGCTGACCAGAGTGACTATTTGAATTCTTAACTTTGTGAACACGAGTCATGTGGGAGCTGGCTTGCCTGCGATGCAGACACCTCGGCCCGTCCGATCGACCGCAGATCGCAGGCAGGCCAGCTCCCACAGATCCGCGCTCACCGTGATAGAGGCTTATATGAACAACGCCCTTAACCAGTTGCAGCCCTACCCCTTCGAGAAGCTGCGCGCCCTGCTCGGCAGCGTGACGCCGAACCCGGACAAACGCCCGATCGCACTGTCCATCGGCGAGCCCAAGCACACGTCACCGGCCTTCGTTGCCGAGGCCTTGAGCAATAACCTCGATCAAATGGCGGTGTACCCCACCACGTTGGGTATCCCGGCACTGCGTGAAGCCATCGGCGCCTGGTGCGAACGCCGCTTCAACGTGCCCAAGGGCTGGCTGGACCCGGCGCGCAACATCCTGCCGGTCAACGGTACGCGCGAGGCGTTGTTTGCCTTCACCCAGACCGTGGTCAACCGTGGCGACGATGCACTGGTTGTGAGCCCCAACCCGTTCTACCAGATCTACGAAGGCGCCGCGTTCCTGGCGGGGGCCAAGCCGCATTACCTGCCGTGCCTGGATAGCAACGGCTTCAATCCAGACTTCGATGCTGTCTCCCCCGATATCTGGAAACGCTGCCAGATCCTGTTCCTGTGCTCCCCCGGTAACCCGACCGGTGCGCTGATTCCAGTCGCCACGCTGAAAAAACTCATCGCCCTGGCCGATAAATACGATTTCGTCATCGCCGCCGACGAATGCTACAGCGAACTGTACTTCGACGAACAAACCCCACCCCCGGGCCTGCTCAGCGCCTGCGTCGAACTGGGCCTTCAGGACTTCAAGCGTTGCGTGGTATTCCACAGCCTATCCAAGCGCTCCAACCTGCCAGGCCTGCGTTCAGGCTTCGTGGCCGGCGACGCCGAGATCCTCAAGGCCTTTTTGCTGTACCGCACCTACCATGGCTGCGCGATGCCGGTGCAAACCCAGTTGGCCAGCATCGCCGCCTGGCAGGACGAGGCCCATGTACTGGCCAACCGTGACCTGTACCGCGAGAAGTTCGACGCAGTGCTGGCGATCCTCAAGCCGGTGCTGGACGTGCAAAGCCCGGACGGCGGCTTTTACCTGTGGCCGAATGTACAAGGCGATGACGCCGCCTTCTGCCGCGATTTGTTCGTGGAAGAACATGTGACGGTGGTGCCGGGCTCTTACCTGTCGCGGGAAGTGGACGGCTTTAACCCAGGTGCGGGGCGTGTGCGCCTGGCATTGGTTGCGCCGTTGGCCGAATGCGTGGAAGCGGCTGAGCGGATTCGCGACTTTATCCAGCGTCGCCGTTAAGGGCTTACGGGTCACTTCATGTGACCCAAATTCGCCTCGCTCATATCCAATTCCGCCAGCACCTCCCTCAATACGTCATCACCAATCTGGTGGTGACGGCTCAAGCTGTACAACTCCAACCGTTGGGCGCGCAGAGCCTTGAGCCGCAGCTTGCGCTCAAGCAGGTCCATTTGCTGCGCCAGCGCCTGAGCTTCAGCCGAATCGTTGAAGACCTCCAATTGATGGCGATATTCCGACATCAGCCGTGCCTTCAGTTCGGTAGCCAATGCCGCCTGGGCGGCGTCCGGCGTGTCGGCCTCGACTGGCTCGTCGGCCTCCAGTGCATGAATCGCGGCCACGGCGGTCTTTTTCCAGGCTTCGCGCACTTCTTTGTGGCGTTTTTCATCCGGGCTATTCTCGACGCCGCGTAACAGCAGCGGCAGCGCGATACAGGCAGCGACCAGTGATAACAGGATCACACCGGCAGCGATAAAGATCAGCAGGTCACGCTCAGGGAAATCCTGGCCAGGCGCCAACAGCAAGGGCACCGACATGACGCCCGCCAGGGTCACCGCACCGCGTACACCGCCGACGGTCAACAACCAGCAGGAACGGGCCGTCGGCACCAGGGTCAGCGCGCTTTTGCCACGTAGCCTGCGCAGCAAACCTGACAGCCGCCAGATGCTTTGCACCCAGATGAAGCGCAATACCACCAGCACCAGAAAGATCGCCACCACATCCAGGCAGCGATACATCAAGGTGGGCCACAGCGTGGTTTCATGGCTGACCACGGCCTTGATGATGTCTGGCAGTTGCAGACCGAGCAGCAGGAAGATCAGGCCGTTAAAGGCAAACTCCAGCAACGACCACACGCTGCGGTTGAGCAGGCGCGTGCTGGTCTGGCGCGGCAGCAGGTCGAGCCAGCTTTGCATCATGCCCGCTGCCACCGCCGAGAGGATGCCGGACGCGCCCAGGCGTTCAGCCAGTACGTACGCAGCAAAGGGCAGCAACAACATGAACACCACATGGGTCGCCGGGTCGTCCCAACCGCGCGCGATCATCCAGGCGCGCAGGCGGCCGACCAGCCAGCTCAACGCCACACCGATCGCCAGCCCGCCCACCGCCACTAACACAAACGTCAGGCTGGCATCCGCCAGGGAAAAGACCCCGGTCAACGCAGCGGCCAGGGCGAACTTGAAAGTCACGAGGCCCGACGCGTCATTCATCAAGGCCTCGCCCTGGAGCATGTGCATCAGCGGCTTGGGCAAACGGTTCTGGGAAATGGCCGACACCGCCACAGCGTCCGTCGGCGAGAGCACCGCTGCCAGGGCAAAGGCCACCGGCAAGGGGATCGAGGGCAGCAACCAATGAATGAAGTAACCGGCGCCCACCACGGTGAACAGCACCAGCCCCACCGCCAATGTCAGGATCGGGCCACGCAGGTGCCACAACTCACGCTTGGGCATGCGCCAACCATCGGAAAACAACAGTGGCGGCAGGAACAGAAACAGGAACAGCTCAGGGTCCAGCGCCACATGCAGCCCCAACGTGGGCCAGGCCAGCAAGGCGCCGGCGGCGATCTGCACCAGGGGCAAGGGCAGTGGGATGATGCGCCCGATCAGGCGCGAAAAGCTGACCAGCATCAGCAGGATAAGAACGGTGTAGGCGGTTTGCATAACGCGGGTTTCCCGGACAATCGGCTTGCAACGACACATCAGGCAACAACTGGCCGTTGAAGTGCCATATTACCCGGCTATGTTACCTGGCTATGTTACTCGCCTATGCTGCGCACTGGCACTTTGCACAAAAGTCGCACGCTGTTGACGAGCGGCGCCGAAACCCGCTGGTCGTGGCATAATCGGCGATCTTTCATTTTCATACGTCCAAAGGGGGGCAATTCCTTGAGTGCTTCAAGCAAAACCTTGCACCTTTTCGGCATCAAAGCCTGCGACACCATGAAAAAGGCGCGCACGTGGCTCGATGAGCACGGGGTGAGCTATGAGTTCCATGACTACAAAACGGCCGGTATCGACCGCGAACACTTGACCCAATGGTGCAACGAGCACGGTTGGCAGGTGGTTTTGAACCGTGCGGGCACCACCTTTCGCAAACTCGAAGACGAACGCAAAGCCGATCTCGATCAGTCGAAAGCCATTGAATTGATGCTCGCACAACCCTCGATGATCAAGCGCCCGGTGCTCGATCTCGGTGACAGAACCCTGATTGGCTTCAAGCCAGATAGTTATTCGGCGGCCCTCAAGTAGGCCAGCCTTCCATTTTTGTAGAGGTAACAGCATGTCCAATTCCCTGTTCAGCCTGGGCTTCGGCGTCGGCACTCAGAACCGCCAAGGTGCTTGGCTGGAAGTGTTTTACGCACAACCCTTGCTCAATCCATCGGCTGAAATCGTTGCCGCCATCGCACCGATCCTCGGTTACACCGAAGGCAACCAGGCGATCACCTTCACCGTGAGCCAGGCCCTGCAACTGGCCGACGCGCTCAAAGGCGTCGATGCTGCCCAGGCCGCCCTGCTCAGCCGTCTGGCTGAAAGCCACACGCCGCTGGTCGCGACCTTGCTGGCCGAAGACGCCGCACTGACCTCCACGCCCGAGGCCTACCTCAAGCTGCACCTGCTGTCCCATCGCCTGGTCAAGCCCCACGGCCTGAGCCTGGCCGGTGTGTTCCCGCAGTTGCCGAACGTGGCCTGGACCAGCCAGGGCGCTATCGACATCAATGAACTGGCCGAGCGCCAACTGGAAGCGCGCCTGCGTGGCGACCTGCTGGAAGTGTTCTCGGTGGACAAGTTCCCGAAAATGACCGACTACGTCGTACCGGCTGGCGTGCGTATCGCTGACGCTGCACGTATCCGTCTGGGCGCGTACGTGGGCGAAGGCACCACCGTGATGCACGAAGGCTTCGTCAACTTCAACGCGGGCACCGAAGGCCCGGGCATGATCGAAGGTCGCGTATCGGCGGGCGTATTCGTCGGCAAGGGCTCGGACCTGGGCGGCGGTTGCTCCACCATGGGCACCCTGTCGGGCGGCGGCAATATCGTGATCAAGGTGGGCGAAGGCTGCCTGATCGGCGCCAACGCCGGTACCGGTATCCCATTGGGCGACCGCAACACCGTGGAGTCGGGCCTCTACATCACCGCCGGCACCAAGGTTGCCCTGCTGGACGAGCAGAACCAACTGGTCAAGGTGGTCAAGGCACGCGAGTTGGCTGGCCAGCCGGACCTGCTGTTCCGTCGTAACTCCGAGACCGGTGCCGTGGAGTGCAAAACCCACAAATCGGCCATCGAACTGAACGAAGCGCTGCACGCTCACAACTAAGCAGCCACTCGATGCCACTAGCGGGCCGCACCCTCGGGGGCGGCTCGCTTATACGAGTCTTGATCACCATGCTTGTGCCCTCCCCCTGGCGCGCCGACTTCCCGGCCATCGCCACCCTGCAACGGCAAGACCAGACCTATCTGGACAGCGCCGCCACCACGCAAAAACCCCAAGCCCTGCTGGATGCCATCAATCATTACTACGCCAATGGCGCAGCGAATGTGCACCGTGCCCAGCATTTGCCCGGGGCCCATGCTACCCAGGCCTTTGAAGACAGCCGCAGCAAGGTCGCGCAGTGGTTGAACGCAGGTGACAGCGGGCAGGTTGTGTTTACCCACGGCGCAACGTCTGCGCTGAACCTCCTGGCCTATGGCCTGGAACACTTATTCAATGCGGGCGATGAGATTGCTATCAGCGCCCTGGAACACCACGCCAACCTGTTGCCCTGGCAGCAATTGGCCAAACGCCACGCGCTCACGCTGGTGGTATTACCCTTGGACGATGAAGGCGTAATCGACCTGGACGCCGCAGCCCGCTTGATTGGCCCACGCACGCGCCTGCTGGCGGTGAGCCAGTTGTCCAACGTGCTCGGGGCCTGGCAGCCGCTGCAAGCCTTGCTGGCGCTGGCCCAGGCACACGGCGCCCTCACGGTGGTGGACGGCGCCCAAGGCATCGTCCATGGCCGCCACGACGTACAGGCCCTCGGCTGCGACTTCTACGTGTTCTCCAGCCACAAACTCTACGGCCCGGACGGCGTCGGCGTACTGTATGGCCGTAATGAGGCCCTGCACCACCTGCGCCACTGGCAGTTCGGCGGCGAGATGGTGCAACAGGCCGACTACCACAGCGCCAGCTTTCGCCCCGCGCCGCTGGGCTTTGAAGCCGGCACCCCACCGATTGCCAGTGTGATCGGCCTGGGCGCGAGCCTGGATTACCTGAGCTCGCTGGATGCCTCGGCGGTGATCGCCCACGAAGCCGCCCTGCATGACTACCTGCTGCGCGGGCTTAAGGCACGCAATGGCGTGCGCGTGCTGGGATCGCCGCAGGTGGCGCTGGTGAGTTTTGTGGTGGAGGGCGTGCACAACGCCGACCTCGCCCACCTGCTGACCGAGCAAGGCATTGCTGTGCGCGCCGGTCATCACTGCGCGATGCCATTGTTGAAGGCAATGCATCTGTCAGGCGCAATCCGCGTTTCCCTGGCGCTCTACAACGATTCCGACGACCTGGAACGCTTTTTTGAAGCGTTGGACCAGGCGCTGGATATGTTGCGATGAGCTTGCCAGTGGACGCCATGGCCGCGCTGGAGGCCTTCCAGGCTGTGGGCAGCTGGGAGCAGCGCGCACGGATGCTGATGCAATGGGGTGAACGCTTGCCCGCCCTGGCTGATGACGAAAAGGTCGACGCTAACCTGGTGCAAGGTTGTGAAAGCCTAGTGTGGTTGGTGGGCCGCTTGCAGGGCGGCCATTGGCAGTTTGCTGCGAGCAGCGAGGCACGGATGATTCGCGGGTTGGTGGCGTTGCTGCTGGCGCGGGTCAACGGCTTGTCGGCTGATCAATTGCAAGCGGTCGACCTGCCTGGCTGGTTCAATCAACTGGGCCTGTCGCGCCAACTATCGCCGTCGCGCAGCAATGGCTTGAATGCCGTACTGCAACGCATGCGAGACCTGACGCGTACACAGAAATAATGTGGGAGCTGGCTTGCCTGCGATAGCGGCGAATCAGTCAGTATTTTCAGTGGCTGACACACCGCTATCGCAGGCAGGCCAGCTCCCACAATCTGGATCTATGTTCGGCAATGAGATTTAGCTGGGTTTGATGCGCTCCGACGGCCTGCGCACTCCCGCCACAATCTTGTCCACCGCCTTGGTCGCCGCCACCATGCCGAACGTGGCGGTGACCATCATCACCGCGCCAAACCCTCCCGCGCAGTCAAGCTTGACCCCGTCGCCGACAAAACTCTTCTGCAAACAGATACTGCCATCGGGTTTGGGATAGCGCAGTTGTTCGGTGGAAAACACGCAGGGCACGCTGTAATGACGGGTCACCGTGCGCGAGAAGCCATAATCGCGGCGCAAGGTAGAGCGTACTTTCGACGCCAGCGGATCATTGAAGGTGCGGTTCAGGTCGCACACCTGGATCAGCGTGGGGTCAATCTGCCCGCCGGCACCGCCAGTAGTGATGATCTGGATCTTGCGACGCTTGCACCAGGCAATCAGCGCCGCCTTGGCGTTGACCGCGTCGATGCAGTCGATCACGCAGTCGATAGTCGGGGTGATGTACTCGGCCATGGTGTCGCGGGTGACGAAGTCTGCCACCGCGTGCACGGTGCACTCAGGATTAATACCGCGCAAACGCTCAGCCATCACTTCGACCTTGGGCTTGCCCACGGTGCTGTCCAAGGCATGCAACTGGCGGTTGCTGTTGCTGACGCAGACATCGTCCAGGTCAAACAGCGAAATCTCGCCCACCCCGCAGCGGGCAATCGCTTCCGCCGCCCAGGAACCCACGCCGCCGACGCCGACAATCGCCACATGGGCCGCTTTCAAGCGCTCCAGGCCCTCAAGCCCGTACAAGCGGGCGACGCCTGCAAACCGCGGATCTTCTGTACTCATCATCATTACCCCAAAAACCGGCGCGCATTATAGGGCTACGGAGCGGCAAGTTTTAAGCTACAAGTTACAAGTGAAGAACTTAGATGGAGTTTCGCAGACTAACGTCCGGCTTTTCTCTGTCTGCTGTACGCTCAGGGAAGCGCCAGTGTAGGATGCGCGCCGTTCGGCGCAGGCCGACACCTCTTTCGTTCCGCACCCTTTGGAACCCGACATAACCATGGCATCGCGTAAATTTGGACTCAACCTGGTGGTGGTGCTGGCAATTGCCGCGCTGTTCACCGGTTTCTGGGCGCTGATCAACCGCCCGGTCACCGCTCCCAACTGGCCCGATCAGATCTCCGGTTTTTCCTACTCGCCGTTCCAGCAAGGCCAGTACCCGCAGAAAGGCCAGTACCCTACCGACGAACAGATGCGTCAGGACCTTGCGATCATGAGCAAGCTGACGGACAACATCCGTACCTACTCGGTGGACGGCCCCCTGGGGGATATACCCAAGCTGGCCGAAGAGTTTGGCCTGCGCGTGACCCTGGGGATCTGGATCAGCCCGGACCTTGAGCGTAACGAGCGGGAGATCCAGCGCGCTATCGAGATCGCCAACACCTCGCGCAGCGTCGTGCGCGTAGTGGTGGGCAACGAAGCGTTGTTCCGTGAAGAAATCACCCCCGAAGCCCTGATCGTGCTGCTCGACCGCGTGCGCGCCGCCGTGAAAGTCCCGGTGACCACCTCCGAGCAATGGCACATCTGGGAAAAGAACCCGCAACTGGCCAAGCACGTCGACCTGATCGCCGCGCACATCCTGCCGTTCTGGGAATACATCCCAATGGACAAGGCCGGCCAGTACGTTCTCGACCGCGCCAAGGACCTGAAGAAAGCCTTCCCGAAAAAGCCACTGCTGCTATCGGAAGTGGGCTGGCCGAGCAACGGCCGTATGCGCGGTGGCAATGAGTCGTCGCCGGCCGACCAGGCGATTTACCTGCGTACGCTGGTCAACAAGCTCAACCGCCAGGGTTACAACTACTTTGTGATCGAGGCCTTCGACCAGCCGTGGAAGGTCAGCGACGAAGGGTCGGCGGGTGCGTATTGGGGTGTATTCAATGCCGCGCGCCAGCAGAAATTCAATTTTGACGGCCCGGTGGTGGCGATTCCGCAATGGCGGGTACTGGCCATCGGTTCGGTGGTGCTTGCGCTGCTGTCCCTGACCCTGTTGATGATCGACGGCTCGGCCCTGCGCCAGCGGGGCCGTACCTTCCTGACCTTCATTGCGTTCCTGTGCGGGTCGGTGCTGGTCTGGATCGGCTACGACTACAGCCAGCAATACAGCACCTGGTTCAGCGTGACGGTCGGGGTGTTGCTGGCACTCGGCGCCCTGGGCGTGTTCATTGTGTTGCTGACCGAAGCCCACGAACTGGCGGAAGCGGTGTGGACCCACAAGCGTCGGCGTGAATTCCTGCCCGTGGAAGGCGACTCGGACTACCGCCCTAAAGTATCGATCCACGTGCCGTGCTACAACGAGCCACCGGAAATGGTCAAGCAGACCCTCGATGCCCTGGCCGCCCTCGACTATCCGGACTACGAAGTCCTGATCATCGACAACAACACCAAGGACCCGGCGGTGTGGGAGCCGGTGCGCGACTACTGCGAAACCCTCGGCCCGCGCTTCAAGTTCTTCCACGTCGCGCCCCTGGCCGGTTTCAAGGGCGGCGCGCTGAACTACCTGATCCCGCACACCGCCAAGGATGCCGAAGTGATCGCAGTGATCGACTCGGACTACTGCGTATCGCCGAACTGGCTCAAGCACATGGTGCCGCACTTCGCCGACCCGAAAATCGCCGTGGTGCAGTCGCCCCAGGATTACCGCGACCAGAACGAAAGCACCTTCAAGAAGCTCTGCTACGCCGAATACAAGGGCTTCTTCCATATCGGCATGGTCACCCGTAACGACCGTGACGCGATCATCCAGCACGGCACCATGACCATGACCCGTCGCTCGGTGCTTGAAGAGCTGGGCTGGGCCGACTGGTGCATCTGTGAAGACGCCGAACTGGGCCTTCGCGTATTCGAAAAAGGCCTGTCCGCGGCGTACTACCACGACAGCTACGGCAAGGGTTTGATGCCGGATACCTTTATAGACTTCAAGAAACAGCGTTTCCGCTGGGCCTATGGCGCGATCCAGATCATCAAGCGCCACACCGCCAGCCTGTTGCGCGGCAAAGACACCGAACTGACCCGTGGCCAGCGCTACCACTTCCTTGCGGGCTGGTTGCCGTGGGTGGCCGATGGCATGAACATCTTCTTTACCGTCGGCGCCCTGTTGTGGTCTGCGGCGATGATCATCGTGCCGACTCGGGTCGACCCGCCATTGCTGATTTTCGCAATCCCGCCGTTGGCGTTGTTTGTGTTCAAAGTCGGCAAGATCATCTTCCTCTATCGTCGTGCGGTAGGTGTGAACTTGAAAGATGCGTTCTGCGCGGCGCTGGCCGGGTTGGCGCTGTCTCATACCATCGCCAAGGCGGTGTTGTACGGCTTCTTCACCAGCAGCATTCCGTTCTTTCGTACACCGAAAAACGCGGATAACCACGGCTTCTGGGTGGCGATTTCCGAAGCCCGCGAAGAAATGTTCATCATGCTGCTGCTATGGGGCGCGGCGCTGGGGATCTACCTGGTGCAAGGCCTGCCGAGCAATGACATTCGCTTCTGGGTGGTGATGTTGCTGGTACAGTCGCTGCCGTACGTGGCGGCGCTGATCATGGCGTTCTTGTCGTCGCTGCCCAAACCTTCGACGGCGCCTGAGGCTGCGCCGGCGGCGTAAAAAGTCACGCGATGCACTAAACGGCGGCCCTTGGCCGCCGTTTTGCTATAAGATAACGGCCCTTTTGCGTGCCTTACACCCATCACTGTAGGAGCGAGCTTGCTCGCGAAAATCGTTAACGATAACGCGGGCATCCTGAATGCACGCGGTGCCCTTGAGTTTTTCGCGAGCGAGCTCGCTCCTACAGTTAGAACGTCGCCGCCTCGATTTCCGGAGTTCCCCCCATGACGGCCCATGCCGACCTTTCGCCGACCCTTCAACTTGCCATCGACCTGATCCGTCGCCCGTCGGTCACACCGATCGATGCCGATTGCCAGAAGCTGATGATGCAGCGCCTGGGCGACGCCGGTTTTGCGCTTGAACCGATGCGCATCGAAGATGTGGACAACTTCTGGGCCATCCACGGCAAGCACGAAGGCCCGGTGCTGTGTTTTGCCGGTCACACCGACGTGGTGCCGACCGGCCCGGTACAGGCCTGGCAGAACGACCCGTTCGACGCGTTGATCGATGACAACGGCATGCTCTGCGGCCGTGGGGCGGCGGACATGAAAGGCAGCCTGGCGGCGATGCTGGTGGCGGCGGAACGTTTCGTCAGCGACTACCCGGACCACAAGGGTTCGGTCGCCTTCCTGATCACCAGCGACGAAGAAGGCCCGGCGCACCACGGCACCAAGGCCGTGATCGAACGCCTGGCCGCACGCAACGAGCGCCTGGACTGGTGCATCGTCGGCGAACCGTCGAGCACCAGCCTGGTGGGCGACGTGGTCAAGAACGGCCGCCGAGGCTCCCTTGGCGCCACCTTGACCGTGCGCGGTGTACAGGGCCATGTGGCTTACCCGCATCTGGCAAAGAACCCGATCCACCTGGCCGCACCGGCCCTGGCCGAACTCGCTGCCGAGCATTGGGATGACGGCAACGCGTTCTTCCCGCCAACCAGTTTCCAGATTTCCAACCTCAACTCCGGTACTGGCGCCACCAACGTGATCCCGGGTGACCTGACGGCGGTGTTCAACTTCCGTTTTTCCACCGAATCCACCGTCGAGGGCCTGCAACAACGCGTCGCGGCCATTCTCGACAAACATGGCCTGGACTGGCACGTGGAGTGGGCGCTGTCGGGCCTGCCGTTCCTCACCGAGCCAGGCGCTCTGTTGGATGCAGTGTCGGCCAGCATCCTGGCGATCACCGGGCGCGAGACCCAGGCGTCCACCAGTGGCGGCACCTCCGATGGGCGCTTCATTGCAACGTTGGGCACCCAGGTGGTCGAACTGGGCCCGGTGAACGCGACGATCCACCAGGTCAATGAACGCATCCTGGCCAGCGACCTCGACGTGCTGACCGAAATCTACTACCAGACCCTGATCAAGTTGCTCGCCTGATGCTTGCCTGCCCCATTTGCAGTGCACCGCTCAATACCGTGGACAATGGCGTGGCGTGCCCGGCCGGGCACCGCTTCGACCGCGCGCGCCAGGGTTATTTGAACCTGTTGCCGGTGCAGCACAAGAACAGCCGCGACCCAGGCGACAACCTGGCCATGGTCGAGGCGCGCCGCGACTTCCTCAACGCTGGCCACTATGCGCCAGTGGCCAAGCGCCTGGCCGAACTGGCCGTCGAGCGTGCACCGCAGCGCTGGGTCGACATTGGGTGTGGCGAGGGTTACTACACCGCGCAAATTGCCCAGGCCCTACCCCACGCCGATGGCTATGCCCTGGATATCTCCAAGGAAGCGGTCAAGCGCGCGTGCAAACGCAACCCGGCGCTGACCTGGTTGATCGCCAGCATGGCCCGCGTGCCATTGGCCGATGCCAGCTGCCAGTTCCTCGCCAGCGTGTTCAGCCCGTTGGACTGGCAAGAGGCCAAGCGCCTGCTCAGTCCCGGCGGCGGTTTGATGAAGGTCGGCCCGACCAGCGGCCACTTGATGGAACTGCGCGAGCGTCTTTACGACGAGGTACGCGAGTACACCGACGACAAACACCTGGCCCTGGTGCCGGACGGTATGAGCCTTGCTCACAGTGAAACCCTGGAATTCACCCTGAGCCTGGCCGAAGCCCAGGACCGCGCCAACCTGCTGGCGATGACGCCCCACGGCTGGCGGGCCAGTGCCGAGCGCCGCCACGAGGTGATCGAGGCGGCCGAGCCGCTGCAGGTCACGGTGTCGATGCGTTACGATTATTTCGTGCTTCAATGACTGACGTTCACCCATCCGCGAATGGATTTTCGAATCCCGCAACGAGGAACATCCATGCGCCAACCCGATATTGAGATTTACCTGAAGGACGCCGACGTCGATCACAAGGCCATCGCTGCCTGGCTGGGCGCCGCACTCGGCCCGTGTACCGACTGGGTCCAGAAAGGCCAGACCTACAAGTGCAAGGCCGGCAGCGTGCCGGTGACCTGGCTGCCCAAGGCGGTGGGCAAATGGAACAGCCTGTACCTGGAAAGCGACCAGACCCCATGGGACGACGACATTGCCTGCGCCCGCGCCGCGTTTGCCGCGCTGAACGTCGAAGTGCGTTGCGCGCCGGGCACCTGGGTTGAGGAAGAAGGTGAGGAAAGTGCCGACACCTGGATTCGCATCAGCGAAGACGGTGAAGAACAGATCACCTGGAAGACCGCCTGAAGATCGTTCCCACGCTCTGCGTGGGAAAGTAGCCTGGGACGCTCTGCGTCCCAAAGCGTGACGCGGAGCGTCACAAGAGGCGTTCCCACGCAGAGCGTGGGAACGATCAAACAACGTTGCTACAGGCCCACCACATCCTCCGCCTGCAAGCCCTTCTCGCCCGTCACCACGGCGTACTCCACCTGCTGGCCCTCGGCCAACGAACGGTGGCCCTCACCGCGAATAGCGCGATAATGCACAAACACATCCTTGCCATCCTCACGCTGGATAAAGCCGTAGCCCTTTGCATCGTTGAACCACTTCACATTCCCGGTTTCGCGCGTTGACATCTGTTCACTCCCACTGGTTTTTTATTGTTGAGTCGCTCGCATTGAACTGCCGAGTATAAGACAGGCTCAAAAACCATCAACTCAACTTTACATCGCTGCTTTTTTGCCGATTTTCGGCGAATACGGCACACTACCCGCCCGAGCGCCTGCTCGGTTTTTTCCACTTGAAGCAGCTCGCCTATGACCCGCTCCCCGTTCCGCCGTCTGGTGTTCGGCACCTTGCGCCGACTGTTGTACCTCTGGGTTCGCTCAGAGACGATCAACCAGTCGTCCCTAACCCTCAACCTGGACCGCAGCCGGCCGGTTTTCTACGTCCTGCAATCACCCTCCCTGACCGAGTTGGCGGTGGTCGATGCCGAGTGCACCAAGGCTGGCCTGCCACGTCCGGTGCTGCCGGTGTCGGTGGGGCCGTTGATGGAGCCTGCGGCGTTCTTCTACCTCACGCCGGATCCGGATTGGCTCGGCCGCCAGGACAAGCGCGGTGCGCCGCCCACCCTGACGCGCTTGGTCAACACCCTCACCGAACACGCCGAAGAGAATGCACAAATCATTCCGGTCAGTGTGTTCTGGGGCCAATCCCCCGAAAGCGAGTCCAGCCCGTGGAAGCTGTTGTTCGCCGACAGCTGGGCGGTCACCGGGCGTCTACGCCGGTTGTTGAGCATCCTGATCCTGGGGCGCAAGACTCGCGTGCAATTCTCCGCGCCTATCAACCTGCGTGAATTGATCGAGCACAATAAAGGTCACGAACGCACCGTACGCATGGCCCAGCGCATCCTGCGTGTGCACTTCCGTAACCTGAAGACGGCAGTGATCGGCCCCGACCTGTCCCACCGGCGTAATCTGGTCAAGGGCCTGGTCAATATGCCGCTGGTACGCCAAGCCATTGCGGATGAAGCCGAACGCGAAAAGATCGCCCCGCAAAAAGCCAAGGCCCTGGCCCTGCGCTATGGCAACGAGATTGCCTCGGATTACACCTACACCGCGATCCGCTTCCTGGAAGTGGTATTGAGCTGGTTCTGGAACAAGATCTACGACGGTATCAAGGTCAATAACATCGAGGGCGTGCAAAAGGTGGCCCAAGGCTACGAGGTGATCTACGTGCCTTGCCACCGCAGCCACATCGACTATCTGCTGCTGTCCTACCTGCTGTTCAAGAACGGCCTGACCCCGCCGCACATCGCCGCCGGCATCAACCTCAACATGCCGGTGATCGGCAGCCTGCTGCGCCGTGGCGGTGCGTTTTTCATGCGCCGCACCTTCAAGGGCAACCCTTTGTACACCTCGGTGTTCAACGAATACCTGCACACCCTGTTTACCAAGGGTTTCCCGGTGGAATACTTCGTCGAAGGCGGGCGCTCGCGCACCGGGCGCATGCTGCAACCGAAAACCGGCATGCTGGCGATCACCTTGCGCAGCTTCCTGCGTTCCTCGCGCATGCCCATCGTGTTCGTGCCGGTGTATATCGGCTATGAGCGCGTGCTCGAAGGCCGCACTTACCTGGGCGAACTGCGTGGCGCGAGCAAGAAGAAAGAGTCGATCTTCGATATTTTCAAAGTGGTCGGCGCGCTCAAGCAGCGCTTCGGCCAAGTGGCGGTCAACTTCGGTGAGCCGATCAAGCTGGCGGAGTTCCTCGACGCCGAGCAACCGGACTGGCGCGCCCAGGAACTGGGGCCGAACTACAAACCGGCGTGGCTCAACGAGACCACCAATCGCCTCGGCGAACAGGTGGCGCGCCACTTGAACGAAGCCGCTGCGGTGAACCCGGTGAACCTGGTGGCGCTGGCGCTACTGTCCACCACTCGCCTGGCGCTGGATGAACAGGCCATGGCCCGCCAACTGGACCTGTACCTGGCGTTGTTGCGTCGTGTGCCCTACTCGCCCCATACCACTTTGCCGGAGGGCGATGGCCTGGCGCTGATCAAGCACGTCAAGGACATGAACTTGTTGTCCGAACAGAGCGACGCCCTGGGCAAAATCGTTTATCTGGATGAGCAGAATGCCGTCCTGATGACCTACTACCGCAACAATGTGCTGCACATCTTCGCCCTGCCAGCGTTGCTGGCGAGCTTCTTCCAGAGCAGTTCGCGCATGACCCGCGAACAGATCCTGCGCTACACCCACGCGCTCTACCCGTACCTGCAATCGGAGCTGTTTATCCGTTGGTCGCTGGAGGATCTGGACAGCGTGGTCGACCAGTGGCTGGACGCGTTTGTCGAACAAGGCCTGCTGCGTTTCGAAAACGCCGTATACCTGCGCCCGGCGCCGAGTTCGCGGCACTTTGTGCTGCTGACGCTGCTGTCCAAGAGCATCGCCCAGACCCTGCAACGTTTCTACATGGCGATCTCGTTACTGCTCAACAGCGGCCAGAACAGCATCAGCGCCGAAGAGCTGGAAGACCTGTGCACGATCATGGCCCAGCGCCTGTCGATCCTGCACGGCCTCAATGCCCCGGAATTCTTCGACAAGAGTCTTTTCCGACATTTTATCCAGACGTTGCTGGAGCAAGATGTGCTGCGCCGCGATGAAGCCGGCAAGCTGGGCTATCACGACCTGCTCGGCGAACTGGCCGAAGGCGCCGCCAAACGCGTACTGCCGGCGGATATTCGCCTGTCGATCCGCCAAGTTGCCTTGCACCGCGTGGACGGCGCAGCCGAGGCTGCGGCCGAACCGGTTGCCGTCAATCCTGAAGCACAGCGCTAGACTGATTGAGGCGCCGGGCGGATTCCGGCGCCGTTGAAAAGGAGCCGCACCTTGAAAAAACTCATCCTCCTGGGCCTGACCGCCCTGCTCGGAGCCTGCCACTCGATGACCCCAACCCCGAAGGCCAGCCTCGACGGCGAAGTGTTCTACCTGCAACGCATCGCCCTGCCGCCAGCCGCCACCTTGAGTGTCAGCCTGCAGGACGTGTCCCTGATGGACGCCCCGGCCGTGACCCTCGCCGAACAGAAAGGGCCGGTCAAAGGCCAGGTGCCGCTGCCGTTTCACCTGAGCTATGACCCGGCCCAGGTTAAGCCAGGCCACACATACTCGGTCAGCGCTCGCATCGAGCTGGACGGCAAGCTACTGTTTATCACCACCGAGCGGCACACCGTGCAGCTCAACGGCCAGGACCCACAACCGCTGCGCCTGCGCGTGGATGCGGCTGCACACTGATCATTCCCACTTCATAAGGAAGCGCCCATGCTCCGCAAATCTCTTCGCCTCACCGCCCTGTGTGCTGGCTTGCTATTCGGCGCCAACGCCATGGCCCTGGATCTCGGCAGCCTGTCCCAGGGCGACGCCAGCGGCGGCCTCAAGGATGCCTTGACCCAAGGTGCACAGATTGCTGTGAAACAGCTCGGGACGCCCGGTGGTTTCAGCAACAACCCGGACGTGAAGATCGACCTGCCGGGCAAACTCGGCAAAGTCGCCGACAAGTTGAAAATGTTCGGCATGGGTGACCAGGTCACGCAGCTGGAAACCAGCATGAACAAGGCGGCGGAAACCGCCGTGACCCAGGCCCAGCCGATCCTGGTCAACGCTGTGAAGAACATGAGCGTGACCGACGCCAAGGGCATTCTCAGCGGTGGCCAGGACTCCGCCACCCAGTACCTGAACAAAAGCAGCCGTGAAGAGATTCGCGCCAAGTTCCTGCCTATCGTCAAGGCCGCCACCGACAAAGTCGGCGTGGCCCAGCAGTACAACGCCCTCGCCGGCAAGGCCGCGGCCTTTGGCGCGGTGGACGCCAAGAGCGCCAACGTTGAGAACTACGTGACCGAGCAGGCCCTGGATGGTTTGTTCAAGATGATTGCGCAGCAGGAAGAAACGATTCGCAAGAATCCAGCGGCTGCGGCTACCAGCTTGGCCAAGAAGGTGTTTGGCGCGCTGTAAAACCTGCCGATCTGCCCTGCCCCCCACAAGCGCCTCGTATTCTCGAGGCGTTTGCGCAAAAAAGAGCCTCAAAGTCAGTAATTTATGGCCGCCTTCATGACAATCGTCAGCTCAACGGTTTTTATGTAGCAACACTTCGGAGGGGGCTCGGGATTGCACTCTTCAGGAGGTTTGGGCATGCAATACTCAGGGGGTTTGGGTTTGCATTCCTCAGGAGGCTTGGGTCTGCATTCCTCAGGAGGGTTGGGTCTGAAACTCTCAAGGGGCTTGGGTTTGCAATACCCAGGGCGCTTGGGCTTACAACGTTCAGGAGGGCTGGGTTTACACTTTTCAGGAGGTTTTGGCCTGCTGGGCGGACGCAGAAAAGCCTTCAAACTAGCTATACACATGGCGAACTCCTTAAATTCATTCCAATCACTACTGTTTCTGCCGACGAGCAAGAGCAGTAGGTACCTGCCAACCAGGTAACATTGAGTGGCAATCAATAAGGAAAGGTTCCTAGGCCCGTGTAGTGAGCTTCCTATCTCTCACATAGGAAAATTGCTCATTCTGCCGCATGCCCACGGTGACGGGGCGCGTACTCTCTACGCCCCGACAACCGAGATGACAGCCTGATTATCCAGCGTCCTTTTTGACGCGAAACCACGCAGCATAAAGCGCCGGGAGAAAGAGCAAGGTCAATGCCGTAGCCACGATCAACCCTCCCATGATCGCCACGGCCATCGGCCCGAAGAACACACTGCGCGACAGTGGAATCATCGCCAGCACCGCCGCCAGTGCCGTCAGAACAATCGGGCGAAAGCGTCGGACCGTAGCTTCGATAATCGCCTGCCAAGGTGCCAGGCCGGCCTTGATGTCTTGCTCGATCTGGTCCACCAAAATCACCGAGTTACGCATGATCATTCCCGACAGCGCGATGGTGCCAAGCATGGCGACGAAGCCGAAGGGTTGGTGGAATACCAGCAGGAACAGGGTCACGCCGATCAGCCCCAACGGTGCGGTGAGAAAGACCATCGCCGTGCGCGAAAAGCTGCGCAGTTGCAGCATCAGCAAGGTCAGCACCACCACGATAAACAGCGGTACGCCGGCCTTCACCGAGTTTTGCCCACGCGCTGAATCTTCAACCGTGCCGCCCACTTCCAGCAAGTAGCCGTCCGGCAGTTCGGCACGTACATCGGCGAGCGTCGGCAAGATCTGCTGCACGAGGGTCGCCGGCTGTTCCTTGCCATAGATATCGGCCCGCACAGTCACCGTGGGCAAGCGGTTGCGATGCCAGATGATGCCCTCTTCGAAGCCATATTCGAGGGTGGCAATTTGCGACAGCGCCACGCTTTTACCATTGTCGGTGGGCACGGCAAGGCTCGGCAGGCGCGACAGTTCGCTACGCTCATGCACCGTGCCGCGCAGGAGGATCTCGATCAATTCGTTGTCCTCACGGTACTGGCTGACGCTGGAGCCGGTCAGGGAACTCTGCAGGAATTTCGCCAGGTTGGCGGTGCTCACGCCGAGGGCGCGGGCACGGTCCTGGTCGATATTCAGGTACACGATTTTGCTTGGCTCTTCCCAGTCCAAGTGCACATTGACCACATGGGTATTTTCGCGAACCTTCGCCGCCACTTTGCGCGCCAGCGCGCGCACCTCTTCGATGTGCTCGCCGGTCACGCGAAACTGCACCGGGTAGCCTACGGGCGGGCCGTTCTCCAGCCGTGTGACACGCGAACGCAGTTCGGGAAATTGCTCGTTGAGGGTTTCGATCAGCCAGGTGCGCAGGCTTTCTCGCTCCTCGATGGTGTTAGCCAGCACCACAAACTGGGCGAAGCTGGCAGCGGGCAATTGCTGGTCCAGTGGCAGGTAAAACCGCGGCGAACCGGTGCCCGCGTAGGCGACATAGTTGTTGATGCCGGCATGCTCCTTGAGCAACGCCTCCAGGCGTTTGACCTGTTCGGCGGTGTTGCTGAGCGAAGCGCCCTCGGCCAGTTTCAGGTCGACCATCAACTCCAGGCGACCGGAAGCCGGGAAGAACTGTTGCGGCACGAAGCGGAACAGTGCAACCGAGCCGATAAACAGCAGCAAGGTCAGCACGATCACGGTTTTACGCCGTTGCACGCACCACTCCACCAGACGTCTTACACGCTGGTAGAAGGGTGTGCCGTAAGGGTCCGGGCCGTCGGTACCGTGTTTGGCGGCGTGAATCTTCGCCAGGTCGGGCAGGAGTTTTTCCCCCAGGTACGGCACAAACACCACGGCTGCCACCCAGGAGGCCAGCAGTGCGATGGTCACCACCTGGAAGATCGAGCGGGTGTATTCCCCGGTGCTCGATTGCGCGGTGGCAATCGGCAAGAAGCCCGCCGCCGTGATCAGGGTGCCGGTGAGCATAGGGAACGCGGTACTGGTCCAGGCGAAACTCGCAGCCTTGAGCCGGTCGTAGCCCTGCTCCATTTTGATCGCCATCATTTCCACGGCGATGATCGCGTCATCTACCAACAAGCCCAGTGCCAGGACCAAGGCGCCAAGGGAAATCTTGTGCAGGCCGATGCCCAGGTAATACATGCTGGCAAAGGTCATCGCCAGTACCAGCGGAATCGTCAGGGCAACGACCATGCCGGTGCGCACACCGAGGGAGAAAAAGCTCACAAGCAAAACAATCGCCAACGCTTCAGCCAGTACCTGGACAAACTCGCCGACGCTGGTCTTTACCGCTGCTGGTTGGTCCGACACTTTGCGCAGCTCCATCCCTGCCGGAAGGTTCTTTTGCAGGCGTGCGAATTGCGCTTCAAGGGCCTTGCCCAATACGAGGATGTCGCCACCGTCGCGCATGGCCACGGCCAAGCCGATGGCATCTGCGCCCATGTAGCGCATGCGCGGTGCCGGTGGGTCGTTGAAACCTCGATGGATGTCAGCCACGTCACCAATGCGGAAAGTGCGATCCCCCACGCGTATCGGAAAGTTGCGGATCTCTTCCACCGTCTTGAAGTTGCCAGAAACGCGCAATTGCACGCGCTCGGTAGGGGTTTCAAAGAAGCCGGCGGTGGACACCGCATTTTGTTCCTGCAACGCCTGCTGTACCGCAGCCAAAGGCAAGCCGAGGGTAGCGAGCTTGAGGTTGGACAGCTCGATCCAGATCTTCTCGTCCTGCAAGCCGAGCAACTCGACCTTGCCCACATCCGGGACACGTTGCAGCTGGATCTGGATGCGATCGGCGTAGTCCTTGAGCACGGCATAGTCGAATCCGTCGCCGGTCAGGGCGTAGATATTGCCGAACGTGGTGCCGAACTCATCGTTGAAAAACGGCCCCTGGATATCCGGCGGCAAGGTGTGGCGGATGTCGCTGATTTTCTTGCGCACCTGATACCACAACTCGGGAATCTGCGCCGAACGCATCGAATCACGGGCAATAAAGGTGACCTGGGATTCACCGGGGCGGGAGAACGACACGATGCGTTCGTACTCACCGGTCTCCATGAGTTTTTTCTCGATTCGCTCGGTGACCTGGCGCGATACCTCCTGGGCCGTGGCCCCGGGCCAGTTGGTCTTGATCACCATGGCCTTGAAGGTAAAGGGCGGGTCTTCGCTTTGCCCCAGCTTGGTGTAGGACAAGGTTCCAACCACGGCCAGCAGGATCATCAGGAACAGTACGATCTGGCGATTACGCAACGCCCATTCGGAAAGATTGAAACCCATGGGGACTACTCCTTGGCCGCCAGATTAACCACACGGTTGGAGCGATCCACCGGGCGCACTAATTGGCCCTCATGGAGTACATGCACGCCTGCGGCAACCACCCAATCGGTGGCGGCCAATCCTTCCAGTATCGGTACCGTGTTTTCGCCAAAGGCACCCATGCGCACGGGAGTGCGTTCAAGGGTGTTGTCCGGTTGTACGCGCCAGACGTAGGACGCGCCGTTTTCGGCACTCAGGGCAGACAAGGGTACCGACAGCGCAATGACACCGTCGGCCTGGATGAAAACCCGCGCACTTTGCCCCAGTTCGGCGGGCACTTTGCCGCCGGTGAAGGCCACACGCGCCGCGAAAGTGCGGGATTTGGGGTCAGCCGCGGGAGACAGCTCACGAATGCGCCCGGCAAAACGTTGCTCTGGCTGGCTCCATAACTCCACCGACACTGGCTGGCCGACCTTGAAGCGGCCAAAGCCCTGTTCAGGCAGGCTGATCAACACTTCACGCTCGCCATCGGTGGCCAGGGTGAACACGGTCTGGCCAGCGGAAACCACTTGCCCCACTTCGACCGCACGCTTGGCGACCACCCCGTCCTGAGGCGCACGCAGCACGGCGTAGCCGGCCTGGTTGCTCGACACATCGAACTCGGCCTTGATCTGCTTGAGGCGTGCTTCACCGGCTCGGTAGAGGTTTTCGGAATTGTCGTACTGCGACCGACTGACCATCTGCCGGTCCATCAAGGTCTTATAGCGATCTCGTTCCGCACGCACCAGGCTGAGATTGGCCTCTGCAGCGGCTACTTGAGCGCGGGTCGCTTCCAGTTGCAGGCGCACGTCCTGGGGGTCGAGTTCGGCCAGCGGCTGGTTGGCCTTGACCCGCTCGCCCTCCTCCACCAGGCGCTTGCTGACTTTACCGCCGATGCGAAAGGCCAGGTCCGGCTCATAACGGGCACGCACCTCACCGGGGTAGCTGTCCATCGCCTGTGCCGAAGGCTGCGGTTGCACCACCATGGCCGGACGTACGGTGGTCTGGGCCGCTTCTTCATGGCCGCACGCGGCCAACAGGAAGACCAGGCTGACAGGCAAAGCAAGGGGCAGGAAAGCGCTGCGCATGCTGAAGGACCTTTCGCAAATAGAGCTTGGAATAATTATACTGGCCGGTATGTTATTAATACCAAACTCACCAGTCCAGTATTAAAGGTGAAAATGTCCGACAATCCTCTGAACACCGCAAGCCCCGGGCGTCCCAAGGACATGGCAAAACGCCAGGCAATCCTCGAATCGGCGAAATCGCTGTTTCTGGACAAGGGTTATGCGAACACCAGCATGGACGCCGTTGCCCTGGCGGCCGGCGTATCGAAGCTCACGGTTTACAGCCACTTCACCGACAAGGAGACGCTGTTCACCGCTGCGGTGGTGGCCAAATGTGAAGAGCAGTTGCCGGTGATGCACTTCGAGCTTCCCGAAGGCATGCCCGTCGAGACGGTGTTGCTCAACATCGCACGCGGCTTTCATCGGCTGATCAACAGCGAGGAGTCGGTAAACCTGCATCGCCTGATGATGACCACCGGCAATCAGGACGTGAAACTCTCCCAGATCTTCTTCAACGCCGGCCCCATGCGCATGCTGCAAGGCATGGAGCGCCTGCTCGGCAAGATTCACCAGGGCGGAGCCCTGAGCATCGACACACCGTTCAAAGCCGCGGAGCACTTCTTTTGCTTGCTTAAGGGCACGGCGAACTTTCGTTTGTTGTACGGGTGTGGCGGGCAATTGAGTGCGCAAGAGGCCGAGGAGCATGTGCAGGACGTGGTGAAGTTGTTTATGCGGGCCTATCGCAGCCAGGGTTTCGATACATCTGCGTAGTCGGTAGCGACCAACGGTAACCACGATGCGAAGCGAGTCGCTCTTGATCTTGATCTGCTTGTGATCTTGATCTCAAGCGCCCCGTTAAACCACGCTGGCCGAACGCAGGCTTGAATTCGTGGGTAACCCGGCAGGACGCCGGGTTAGCCGCCCCGCGCCATGGATGGCGCGTGGCGGCGGCCCACGGATTCAAGCCTGCGTTCGGGCACACCGAGCCCAAGCGAGGTGCCGAGTGGTGGGGCAAGAGCCCTTTGGTTACTTTGGGGCTCTTTTCCAAAGTGACCCGCCGTCAGGCGGAACCCTAAGTAGCCGTTACCGCAGCAATGGATATGTACACAATCCAACTGTGTCGGCTGTCAGGCCGCCTTCGCGAGCAAGCCCGCTCCCACAATTTGATTGCGGGGCGCCAGGGAGATAGGTGTCGGCTGGAAGGCCGCCATCGCAGGCAAGCCAGCTCCCACAGGTTGATCGCGGAGTGTCAGGTGGATAGGTGTCGGCTGGGAGGCCGTCATCGCAGGCAAGCCAGCTCCCACAATTGGATCTCGCCGCATCAGCAAGATGAATGCTGCCGCTTAAGCCTTGAGCGCCTTCTTGGGATAAATATCGTAGCGGCTGGACTTGCCATCCAGCGCATGGCTTGGCTTCGGCCCCTCAATACAGGGTGCCTTGCGCGGCCGCTTGACCACCACCCGATGGCTGGCCAAAGCCAGAGCGGCCGCAAGCAACGCCGGTGCATCCGGGTCATCGCCCACCAACGGCCGGAACAGGCGCATTTCCTTCTTCACCAGGGCAGTTTTCTCACGGTGCGGAAACATTGGGTCCAGGTAGATCACCTGAGGCGGCTCGCCCTGCCAATTGAGCATCACGTCAATGGAGTTGCCCTTGAGCAGCTTCATGCGCGCCACAATCGGCGCCACGTCAAAATCTTCGGCAGCGCGTGCCAGGCCATCTTCGAGCAAGGCGCCGATCAACGGCTGGCGCTCGATCAGGCTCATCTCACACCCGAGGCTGGCCAGCACGAACGCGTCCTTGCCCAAGCCAGCCGTGGCATCCAGCACTCGCGGGCGCACGCCCTGGGCGATGCCCACCGCCTTGGCGATCATCTGCCCGCTGCCACCACCATACAATCGCCGATGCGCCGCGCCGCCTTCGACAAAGTCGACCCGCACCGGCCCTGGCGCATCAGGCCCAAGCTGTTGCAACTGCAAGCCGTGCTCCCCCACTTGCAGGGAAAAATCCGCATCGGCCACCTGCAGAGGCAACCCCAGCAGCGAAGCCCACTGTTCAGCGCGGGCCTGGAAGCTGTCAGCCAAGGCTTGGACCTGGATGCGGCTGGCCGCTGGTTGTTCGTTCATCAATCGCCACGCTCAAAAATATTAAGGATCGGCAAACAACGGCCGATAAAAATCACAGTCAGGTATTTTGCCAGAGCTGAGCGTCGACCGAGAAAAATGTCAGACATTCTTCCCCTTTCCATCGGTGTACTGCCGACCCACAACCATTACGGCCTGCGCAATACCCAAGCGCTGGCCGGGGTGAGTCATGTGTGGCAGGACTTCTTCGCCCGCGCGTTGGCCGAGCAGCTCGGTGAAACGCCGGACGCGCTCGCCGCCAAGGCGCCCGCCCCGGCAGACCCGGCAGTTGAACCCCGCGAAGGCGCCGACCTGCTGGCGCAGATCCTCACCCAGCGTGAGTGCGATGTGAAAGACACCGAGATCGCCCCGCCGGAACCGCTCTTCCTGCCGATTGCCGAGTTCGAAACCGAGCTGCTGCCACCGGCCGCCACGCCGTTCCCGGAAGAAGAAGTCATCGCCCAGCAACGCCAACAAGCGTTTGAGAGCGAGTGGGTGCGCCCCATCGTGCTGAACGCCGGCCAACCGCTACCCGGGCCAGGCCCCGCGCCACAACCACGCCCACTGCACCTGCCGATTGCCGAATTCGAGCTGGACCTGCTGCCACCGGCCGCCACGCCGTACCCTGAAGAAGAGCTGCTGGCGCAGCAAAAGGCACTGGATTTCGATTACTACTGGGCACGCCCGCTGGTGACCCACAACCTGCGCCTGGCCGCCTGAACCCTAGCGACACACCCACCAACGCCCCATGTCGAGATGGAAATGGTTGCGATGAGCCGCGTTGTAGTCCGGGCTCAACACCACGTTGAAATCATCACAGGCGCCATCGCGTACCAAACGCAGGAAACGCGCACTGTCGCTCTGCCCCGGCCAATCCTTGAGCACGCTGATGCTGCGCCCATCCGCCAGGCGAAAACCGGCGATATCCAGCGCATTGGCCGAGGCATGCTGGCTGAGTCGACCGTCGGCGCGGTTGTAGATATTACGGCAGGCAAAACTGCCCAAATGCTCGACGCGGCTCACCGCCTGGCCAAACACGGCCTGGGCCGCCGGTTGCAGGCTATGGCGCTCGAACAAGGCGAACGCCACCGCCAGCGGGCAACTGGCGAGAAAGCTGCTGCTCAAGGCCACGTCAGCGCCCTGCACACGCAGAATATTGCGCAAGGGGCACGCCGCATCAGCCGGTGTATCGGCCTGGCGGCTCACGCGCAGACCAGAGGTGTTCAACACCTGGTCACACAGCGCCGGATCGTCCTGCAAACGACTGAGCTTGTAGCGCGTCAACAGGTTGGGGCTGGCCCGCACATCCAAGGGCGCCCAGGGGTTCCACTCGGCCGGCATCGGCACCCAACCCCGCCAGACGGCCAACGCAAATGCGCCCACCAGCACCAGCAACACACTCAATGTCTTGACCACACCCACGGCTCGACCCTCAAAGTAGCCCGAGCTGCTCCGCCACGGGTTCTCGATGCAAGGCAGGCAGCGGCGGTAGCCCTGGCAGGCGCACCATCAGCTTGGCGTGGAAGCGCAGCGCCAGTTGTGCCGCGAGACGATTGTCCGACGTGTGCAGGAACATATAGGGCGTGCGGCCCTCTTCGATCCAACTGGCGATCTTTTCCACCCATGGAATCAGGAACGGGTCATTGGCCTCAAGGTCCGGATGCCCAATGAAGCGCACCTGGGGAAACTGCGTCAGGGCCGCTGGGCGCGGTGGCACCCGGGGCTTTTTGGACTGGGCATGCAGCACCGCTTCCGAGGTAGAGGTACAACTGAACAGGGCACGTGGATCGAGGCAGATGCGCTCGACACCGCGATCGCGCAACAGGCGGTTGAGCATGCGCTCAGCATCACCCTTGGCGAAGAACAGTTCATGACGCACCTCCACGGCCAGCGGCCGATCAATGCCATCGAGAAATCCAGCCAGCTCCGCCAGGCGTGGCGGCGTAAAGCTCTTCGAGAGCTGCAGCCACAGCGGTGAAACGCGCTCACCCAAAGGGCTCATCAAGCCGACAAAACTTTCTGCCGCCGGCAACTGTTCACGCAAATCGCCAGCATGGCTGATATCGCCGGGAAATTTGGCGGTGAAGCGAAAATCATCAGGCATGATTTCGGCCCAGCGCTGCACAGTGGCGGCCGAGGGGCGAGCATAAAAAGTGGTATTGCCCTCAACGGCGTTGAAGACCTGGGAATAGAGCCCGAGGTAATCGCTGGAACGTGCCTCAACGGGATACAGGTACTCGCGCCAGGCGTTTTCACTCCAGGACGGGCAGCCGATGTAATAAGGCAAACGCATCAGATATGGATATCGAGACCCAGCACTTCCATATCCCATTCGACAAAGCCGGCAGTGGTCAGGTAGCTGGCCAAGGCGGTGGCAACGCTTTTGCTCATGGAACGGGGAAAGACCATGTCTTGCTGACGGGCAGGAACGCCGCTGATGCGGGCGCTCGAGGCGCCTTGAGCTTTGGAAGGCGTATCGGTGTGTACTTCGATGAAGTCCGGTGAATCCTCGACGGACTCGTCTACCGTCACGCTCGCCTTGCGCGGCTTACGCTTGAGGGGGTACGACTGTGAGGAAAAACCGTCTATACGCATACATGCAGACTCGGTATCAATGATGGCAATTTAGCGGCACTTTCCATGGCGCGCAAATGCTCTGGTGATAACTAGAACACATAATTTGTAAAAGGTTTAAAAACCCAGGCAAATTCTGACGATTGGCGAAATTTGCCGCGTAACACCCACCTTTTTGGCGTCAAATAATCCCGCGTTCGGCCTTGGTCTGCGCGACTTTATCGCGCAGGTACACCGGTGCTGCCTGGTCCGCCGCAATCGCCTCGCCGCGCTCGAATGCGAAACGTGCCAACGCCAGCAGGTCTTCGGCGTGTGGCAACATCGCCGCGTCCTGCTCGGCACAGGTCACCTTGATGCGTTCGCCATAACCCCAACCCGTGCCGGCACCGAACCAATCGCCGCTGGCGTCAGCGGGCAACTGCGCCGCTTCGGGGGCCAGCACCGCTTCCGTACCGACCAGGCGCATTTCGCCTGCGGTCTCACGGTAGCAACCCCAGTAAACCTCATCCATGCGCGCATCAATTGCCGCTGCCACCTGCGATGCCCCGTGCTCACGCAACGCACGCTGGGCCAGTACCGCCAGGTTGGACACCGGCAACACCGGGCGCTCCAGCGCAAAGGCCAGGCCCTGCACCACGCCGATGGCGATGCGCACGCCAGTGAACGCACCGGGGCCACGGCCGAACGCGATGGCATCCACGGCAGCCAGGGTGGTCCCGGCGTCTTCAAGCAATTGCTTGATCATCGGCAACAATTTCTGCGCATGCAGGCGCGGGATCACCTCGTAGTGGCTCGTGACCTTGCCATCGTGCAGCAAGGCAACGGAGCAAGCTTCAGTCGCGGTGTCCAGGGCCAGCAGGGTACTCATCGGTGTGGGTGTCCAAGTCGGAAAAAAGTGCGCCAGTATAAACAACAACGACCCGCAAGCGGGCCGTTGTCTGTGCCGCTGATCAAGGGATCAGCTCAGTGCTTGCAGCACCTTGGCGGTGATGGCCTCTACCGAGCCCACACCAGGGATGTGGCTATATTTCGGCTTGCCCTGGGCTGCGGACAGCTTCTGGTAGAAGTCCACCAGGGGCTTGGTCTGGGAATGGTAGACCGACAGGCGATGACGCACGGTTTCTTCGGTGTCGTCTTTACGCTGCACCAGGTCTTCGCCGGTGACATCGTCCTTGCCTTCCACTTTCGGCGGGTTGTAGACGATGTGGTACACGCGGCCAGAGCCTTCGTGAACACGACGGCCAGCGATACGCTGGACGATCTCTTCGTCTTCAACCGCGATTTCGACCACGGCGTCCAACTCCACGCCCGCCTTCACCAAGGCTTCAGCCTGGGGAATGGTGCGTGGGAAGCCGTCGAACAGGAAACCGTTCTTGCAGTCTTCCTGGCTGATGCGTTCCTTGACCAGGTTGATGATCAGGTCATCGGAGACCAGGCCGCCGCTGTCCATCACGCTCTTGGCGATCAGGCCCAGTTCGGTGCCAGCCTTGACGGCCGCACGCAGCATGTCGCCGGTGGAGATTTGTGGAATGCCGAATTTTTCAGTGATGAACTTTGCCTGAGTACCTTTACCGGCCCCGGGAGCTCCCAGCAGAATGACGCGCATCGATGTGCTCCTCAATTTTTTATAGAGATGACGCTCGGATTCGCCGCGTGGGGCCAATCTCGTAAAAATGTGGTTCTAGGCCGATCAAACGGCCAAAGGCTGATCAAGATACACAGCGGGCCCTCACCATACAAGCCGCCAAAAGTAGGAGAAACCCGCGCCGCACATGCGTCAGCGCCAGGGTGTGCCTGAGCGCAACCCACCCTCTCAAACGACGACCGCCCGTTTCCGGGCGGTCGTCGCGGTTTATCCGCAAGCCATTGAGTACACGCAAAAAACCTCAGCCGGTGTTGCGCAAACCGGCCGCGATACCGGCCACGGACACCAGCAGCGCCTGTTCCAGAGGGCTGTCTTGGGCAGCCTCCTGCTGACGGGAACGTGCCAGCAACTCGGCCTGCAACAGGTGCAAGGGGTCGAGGTAGGTGTTGCGCAGGCGGATGAACTCCAGGGTGTCGGGGCTATGGGCCAGCAGCTGCGACTGGCCGGTCAGGCCAAGCACCACGTCACACGCCTGCGACAATAGGTCGCGTAAGTGCGCACCCAATGCCAGCAGGTCCGGCTGCACCAGGCGCTCATCATAAAGACGGGCGATATCGGCATCGGCCTTGGCCAGGACCATTTCCAGCATGTCGATGCGCGTGCGAAAGAACGGCCACTGCTCGCGCATCTGCCCCAGCAATTGACCTTCACCGCGCTCCAGCGCCTTGCTCAGTGCCGCTTCCCAGCCGAGCCAGGCGGGCAGCATCAGGCGCGTCTGGGTCCAGCCAAAGATCCATGGGATGGCGCGCAAGCTCTCAATCCCGCCCGCACGACGCTTGGCCGGGCGACTGCCCAAAGGCAAACGGCCCAACTCCTGCTCCGGCGTGGACTGGCGGAAGTACTCGACGAACTGCGGATTTTCCCGCACCACGGCCCGGTATGCGCTGACACCGTCTGCCGCCAGTTCGTCCATCAGATGACGCCAGGCAGGCTCGGGAGGCGGCGGCGGTAACAGGGTCGCTTCCAGTACCGCGGCCAGGTAGAGATTGAGGTTCTGCTCAGCGATATCCGGCAGGCCGAATTTGAAGCGAATCATCTCGCCCTGCTCAGTGGTGCGGAACCGCCCCGCTACCGAGCCCGGTGGCTGCGACAGGATGGCAGCGTGCGCCGGGCCACCGCCACGACCAACAGTGCCGCCGCGACCGTGGAACAATAACAGCTCCACCTGTTGCTCGCGGCAGATGTCCACCAGACGCTCCTGGGCGCGGTACTGTGCCCAGGCGGCGGCCGTGGTGCCGGCGTCCTTGGCCGAGTCCGAGTAGCCAATCATCACTTCCTGCGGGCCCTGCAAGCGCGCGCGGTAACCCGGCAGTTGCAACAGGCGCTCCATCACCGGCCCGGCGTTGTCCAGGTCGGCCAGGGTCTCGAACAATGGCACTACGCGCATTGGCCGCTGTACACCGGATTCCTTCAACAGCAGTTGCACCGCCAGCACATCCGACGCGGCGCCGGCCATGGAGATGACATACGAACCTAATGATGCGGCTGGTGCGGCGGCGATTTCCTTGCAGGTATTGAGCACCTCGGCAGTGTCCGCCGAGGGTTTGAAGTAACCCGGCAGCAATGGCCGCCGATTGGTCAGTTCCTGGGTGAGGAAGCTGATACGCGCATCCTCATCCCAGTCCTCATAACGCCCCAGGCCCAGGTAATCGGTGATTTCGGTCATGGCCGCCGAGTGACGGCTGGAGTCCTGGCGCACATCCAGGCGCACCAGGAACAGGCCGAACGTCACGGCACGGCGCAGGCAGTCGAGCAGCGGGCCATCGGCGATCACGCCCATGCCGCATTCGTGTAGGGACTGGTAGCACAGTTGTAGCGGGTCCAGCAGGTCGCGGTTGTTCTGCAACACCTCGGCCGGCGCCGGGGTGGTGCTGGTCAACGAGGTGTGGGCCCACTGGCGCGTGGCGCGCAGGCGTTCACGCAGTTGCTTTAGCAAGGCACGATAAGGTTCGACGCTGTCGCCGACTTTGGCTTGCAACGCCGGGCTGGCCTGTTGCATCGACAGCTCGGAGGCCAATTGATCAATGTCACGCAGATACAAATCCGCCGCCATCCAACGCGCCAGCAACAGCACTTCGCGCGTGACCGGCGCGGTGACGTTCGGGTTGCCGTCACGGTCGCCACCCATCCACGAAGCAAAGCGAATCGGCGCAGCCTCCAGGGGCAGGCGCAGGCCGGTGGCGGCGTGCAGGGCCTGGTCGGCCTTGCGCAGGTAATTGGGGATGGCGTGCCACAGCGAATGCTCGATCACCGCAAAGCCCCATTTGGCTTCGTCCACCGGGGTGGGCCGCACCCGACGGATTTCTTCGGTGTGCCAGGCTTCGGCAATCAAGCGTTGCAAGCGCTCGCGAATCTGCTCGCGCTCGGCGGTGGTGAGGTCGCGGTGATCCTGCAAGGCCAGTTGCGCAGCAATGGCATCGTATTTCTGGATCAGCGTGCGGCGGGCCACTTCGGTGGGGTGGGCGGTGAGCACCAGCTCGATGTCCAACCGCGCCAACTGCCGGGCCAGGGATTCATTGCTGTGACCTTCGCTTTGCAGACGGGCCAGCAACTCCGGCAAAACCCGGGATTCGAACGGCGCGGGTTGCGATTCATCGCGCCGATGAATCAATTGATATTGTTCGGCAATGTTGGCCAGGTTGAGGAACTGGTTGAAGGCTCGGGCCACCGGCAGCAGTTCGTCCTCCTGCAGCTGATTGAGGCTGGCGCTCAACTCATCGCCAGCGGCTTTCTCTGAAACGGCTCCGCGACGGTCGGCCTTGGCGCCTTTGCGGATCTGCTCGATCTTTTCGAGGAAAGCCTCGCCGTACTGCTCTCGAATGGTGTTGCCCAACAGCTCACCCAGCAGGTGAACATCCTCACGCAAGCGTGCATCGATATCACTCATCAGCCAATCTCCAGCCAGAAATCCGGGACGCGCAGGTGCTTCAGAGTGCCGCCGACGTCGGTTTCTGACAAGGCCGAACGCAAACGACTTTAAACCTTGGCGCTTGCAGCTAGTCTCAACGGTGAGTCGCCGCGTCATCCACGCAGGCGGCTGGTCACTCATCACCGCCTGCCATCGCAGGCTTTATTGAGGTAGCCATGAAAATTCGAGAACTGGCCCAGCATTGGGAAGAAACCGCCAAGGGTCGTTTGACCAAGACTGAGTACGCCATTCATCTGGATGTAGAAGCCGCTGCACGGCTGGCGGCCATTGCCGAGATGTACCCCAAGCGCCATGTCGAAGAACTGCTCGGCGAGTTGATCGGTGCCGCCCTAGAAGAGCTGGAAGCCAGCTTTCCCTACATCCAGGGCCAGCAGGTAATTGCCACTGACGAAGAGGGTGACCCGCTGTATGAAGACGTCGGCCCCACGCCACGCTTTCTTACTTTATCCCGTCGCCACTTACATGATTTGTCGGCCGGCGCTGACGAACAAAAACACTGATAAACATTTATTGACGTCAATTAAACCCACGTATTCCGGGCCTTTTACAGGCCCGGAGGTACCGCTGCGCACCGCGAAAGTTCCATTTTTCAAACACTGACCAATCAGTCAGATATTTTTTTAGGCAAATCGCCATATCCGCTGAACTTTTGAAAAAAGCCTCCGGTCACAGCCAGTAGCCATCACTTGTGGAACGGTCGTTTGAACGGACGCCATGTGCTTTACCGACGGGCCCGAAATCGATACGCCCCGATGGATTTTGATGTTTTTCAGGAGTTATCCAATGGAGTTGAAGACGATGAACACCAGCACTGCCAAATCCTCGTTTAACCACCTGCGCGGGCTCAAATTGGCCGCGCTGGCAATCGGCACCAGCTTCGTTCTGGCTGGCTGCGCCGGCAACCCTCCAACCGAGCAGTACGCCGTGACCCAATCGGCCGTCAACAGCGCAGTCAGCGCCGGCGGTACCGAGTATGCGGCGGTGGAAATGAAGTCGGCCCAGGACAAGCTCAAAGAAGCTGAGATTGCCATGCACGACAAGAACTACGACAAGGCTCGCCAATTGGCTGAACAAGCCGAGTGGGATGCCCGCGTCGCTGAGCGTAAGGCCCAGGCTGCCAAGGCTCAACAGGCTGTGAAGGATTCCCAGAAGGCTGTTGAAGAACTGCGTAAGGAAGGCATGCGCCCAGCTGCAATCATGCAGAAGTAAGCCGCAGCTCCTTGACTGCATCGCACCTGATATCGAATTGAAAGGACGACACGACTATGCGTAAACAATTGATGATCCCTGCCCTGCTGGCGATGAGCGTTGCCTTGGCGGCCTGCTCCACCCCGCCGAACGCGAACCTGGAAAATGCGCGGACCAATTTCTCGTCCCTGCAAACCAACCCGCAAGCCACCAAGCTGGCGGCGCTGGAAACCAAAGACGCCAGCGAATGGCTGGACAAGGCTGACAAGGCCTACCGCGACAAGGAAGACGAGAAGAAAGTCGACCAGTTGGCCTACCTGACCAACCAGCGCGTTGAAGTGGCCAAGGACACCATCGTCCTGCGCGAATCCGAAGCCAAGCTGAAAAACGCTGGTGACGAACGTGCCCGCGCCCTGCTGGACGCTCGTGACGCACAAATCAAGCAACTGCAAAACAGCTTGAACGCCAAACAAACCGATCGCGGCACCCTGGTGACTTTCGGTGACGTGCTGTTCGCCACCAACAAGTCCGATCTGAAATCCAGCGGCCTGGTGAACATCACCAAGCTGGCTCAGTTCCTGCGCGATAACCCAGACCGTAAAGTGATCGTCGAAGGCTACACCGACAGCACCGGTTCCGACTCGTACAACCAGAGCCTGTCTGAGCGTCGTGCCGCTTCTGTTCAGCGTGCACTGGCTCAACAAGGCGTGGATATCTCGCGTATCGTGACCCAGGGTTATGGCAAGGAATACCCGGTTGCCGATAACGGCAGCGTCTCCGGCCGCGCCATGAACCGTCGCGTGGAAGTGACCATTTCCAACGACAACCAGCCGGTCAAGCCACGGTCTTCCGTTGCTAACTGATTGATGCTGGATAAAAAACCCACCTTACGGTGGGTTTTTTTTGGGTTCGTCGAACCCGACTGGACGATGTGTATCTTCGAGCGGCATTTCTATCTTCGCGCTCGATAGCTTGTCCATCAGCTGGCTAAGCTCATGCGTCTGGGCAACTTTGCGCTCCAGTTCTTCATGCCCTCTCGCCATGTTCAACATATTGCGTATCGCAGCAATAGTAATCGCCACTGTCTCGGCCCCAATCTTTATGAGTCATGACGCTTTTGTGGCTTCTGACGCAAGACGGTTCCCGTTATTCATGTTACTGCTGGAAATCAATGGAAATCTTTGCGCTACCTTCGCCACCAGGCTTGCTGCCTTCGCCATCAGCGCCTTTACCCTCTTGGCCTTCCATAGCTTTAAGCTTTTCCTCGAGTTCTTTCAGCAGTTTTTTAAGGTCATCCACAGCGCCTCCCGAACCGCCGCCGCCCTCTGAACCACCGGCACCTTGAGATTGCATCTGACCTATTTGCTTCTTCAGATCCTCAATCTCTTTCTTGAGGCTGCCTACGTCACCGGATTGTTGACCTGCATCTTGAGCGCCAAAACCACCTTGGGAAGGACCAACTCCACTTATAGACATATGTGACTCCAAATCAAGTTAAAGAGTTAACCGAATCAGCGTTGCTGCTCGGTCCCAAATCAGTGGCAACTCACTCAAAATGGTTCCAGCTTTCCCCACACTGCCTGTCCTACTGCTCCAGTTTCGGCGTTTCTTGACCTATACAACGTACGGCCTGCTTCTTGTTGTTCACCAGCACGCCGCTCAAGCCTTTCTGCTCGGTATCAAACATCACCAATACGCCGTCAACACACTGCGCCACTTGCGCGGCCGGGGTCAGGGAGACTTTGTAATCTTCGCCCGGTATGGTCTTGAGCATGGTGAAATCGCTGAGCAGCAACGCATCTTCCGGCTTGGCGAAGTGCAGATAGCCGTAGTACCACAGGCAGCCAACGGTGCCGATGATGGTACCGATGCCGGTGAGGATCAGCGGGATCATGTTGCGTTCTTCGCTCATTGCGGGCTCTCTGATGAGTCAACTTTAGGAATAGGGTAATTCGGAATCTCGCCCAGACGGCGCAGGCCATTGAAGTGCTGCGGGTCGTCCAGGTAACGCAGCATGACGGTTTGCCAGGTCTTGTCGGCAAAGGTCTGCACATGGCCGCCACGAGTCAGTTGCAACACCCTGGGCGGTGGCGCCGCTTGATACAGGCGGATCCCATTGGCCACCGGCACGATCGGGTCATCCAGACTGTGGAACAGCAGCTTGGGCACACCGGTCAACCGGGGAATGGCATTGATCGCACTGTCGGCGTCGGGCACCAGCCACGACAGCGGCACCTGCAACGGCCAGGTTAACCAGGAAGTGCTCAGGGCGAATTGTCCTACGTCACGATAACTGGCTGGCACGCCGTCCAGTACCAAGGCTTTTAGCTGGGCTTGACGCTCCGGGTGGGCTGCCAGGTAATGCACCGCCAATGCACCGCCCAGGCTTTGGCCGAGAATAACCAACGGTTGCCCCTGGGTTTCAGGCGCCTTGTCGATCCAGCCGAATGCGGCGTCGATATCCTGGTAGATCGCCGGCAACGACGGCTTGCCTTCCGACAGCCCATAGCCGCGATAGTCCAGCAACAGCACTTGATAACCCTGCTCCGGCAACCACCAACTGCCCCCCAGGTGCCAGGCGAGGTTGCCGCCGTTGCCGTGCAAATGCAGGACTGTGCCCTTGAGCGGGACACCGGGTTTGGCCGGCAGCCACCAGGCATGCAGTTTCACGCCATCTGCGGTGGTGAGCGTGACGTCGCGGTATTGCAGGTGGGCTTTTTCCGGGGTGAAGGGTAGGCCGGGCTCGGGGTAGAACAGCAAGGAGCTGCAGCCGTTCAATGTGAGTAGCAGGCATAAAATGCCGAGGATTCTCATCCGTTGAAACCTCGCGAAAGTTCTGAAGACCAGTAAAGATCAAATGTGGGAGCTGGCTTGCCTGCGATAGCGGTCTATCAGTGACTGAGCGCTGGCTGACCCAGCGCTATCGCAGGCAAGCCAGCTCCCACATTTTTTGATTCGGTTTCGTCAGTTACAGGATATTGGAGTAATCCGCCTCGATCCGGTCCAGGCTCAAGTGGTTGAGGAAGTTGGAGAAGCACATCCAGGCCGCCAGCGCGTTCATGTCACGAAACTGCTCCGGCAGGTACTTGGGCGGCACCACCAGGCCTTCGTCGACCAACTGGCGCAGGGTACGCATGTCTTCAAGGGTGGTCTTGCCGCAGAACAGCAGCGGCACTTGCTCCAGCTTGCCTTTGCGCACGGCGAGCTGGATGTAGTTGTAGACCATGATAAAGCCCTTGAGGTAGGACAAATCCTTGGTAAATGGCAGGCCGGTGGGCACCGAACCACGAAATACCCGGCTGGCATTCCCATAGCTTTCGGCCATTTCAAAGCCTTGCTCGCGGAAGAACTCGAACACCTGCAGGAAGTCAGCGCCCTCCTCCACCATATGGATGGCGCGGGTCCGGTTGGTGAGTTTGCGCAGGCGGCTGGGGTAGGAGGCAAACGTGATGATTTCCATCAGGATCGCCAGGCCTTCTTGGGTGACGGTGGACGACGGCGGGCCCTTGGACAGAAACGTGCAGATCGGCTGGTTCTGGCCGTTAAGGGTGGTGCCCACATGCACCAACCCTTCATGCACTTCGAGGGCGCGCACGTCGCGGTCATTGAACATCGCATCGGCGCGGATCTTGATGTAGTCGGCGCCCGCTGCCGCATCGGCGACGATGCCGTCGGACTCGAACACGCGGATGGTCTCTTCGGCTTCGCCAAACACCTTGTTCAGGCGCGTTTGCAGCAGGCTGACCGCGTCCTTGGCGGTGAGGGTCTTGGCTTCGTCCTTGAGGTCACCCCGGCCATCGATGTTGTTCAGGTAGTCGGAGAGCATCAGGCCAAGGTCGGCCAGGGTCGGGTCGCCGGCGTGGAACGCATCGGAGGCGGCGCCGTAAAGCTCTTGGGAAATCAGACCGAAGTCCTCGGTGCCGCGCGCTTCAAGCATGCGCACCACCATGCGGTATTCACGGCACATGCGCCGCATGATCTGCCCCACCGGACTGAATTGCCCAAGGCGACGGGTGATGTCGCGCTCGATGTTCTGAAACTCCAGCTTCACCGCACTGGAATCGAACGACAGCGGCCGGTTCAGGTAGTAATCACGGTCTACGGCAGGCATCGCCTTGCCCTTGGCCTTGAGAAATCCCTGACGAATGTTCTCGTCCCATTTCACCGCATCAAGGACGCGGATCGGTGTTTGCGCCAGCACAATGCGATCGGACAAGGTGCGTATCGTCTGCTGGTAATCGTCCACCCGGTGCTTCCTCTTTAAACGTTATTGGCCCACGCGCAGTTAGCGCACGGCTTCACATCTGAGCAGCAGGCCCATCAGAGGTAGGAGCTGGCTTGCCTGCCCCCACCCAAAGCAGATTGCGCACAGGGCTAGGCCGAGGCCAATACCAGGTGCATGTGACGCTTGAGGATTTCAAGCATCTCGTCACCCGTCAAAGGCTCTGCGCCGCCCAACAGGCCCTGATATTCCATCCGACTGATGATAGCCGTCAACACCTTGGCATCCTGCTGTGGCTCACGGGAACCCAATACCTGGAAAAACTGCCCGGTGCCCTGCAACAGGATCTGTTGGTGGGAGCGTACCAGTTCGGCCAGGCGCGGGTTGAGCAGGGCTTCCTGGCGAAAAGCCTGCTCGGCCATCAGGTATTCGCGGCGGTTGGTCAGTTGGCGCAGCACATAGTCGGCGGTCAGGCGGGCGATATCATCGGCCAGTTGCGAACGCGACTGCGGGCTGCCGTCACCATAGGCGACCATCTCGCGCAACAGGCCTTCGTTGCGCACCCACAGCTTGCCCATGAAAGCGGCGCTGCGCTCCACGTATTGGGCGAAGGTGTCGGTGAGCAGGTCGTCGATGTCTTTGAAGTAATAGGTGGTGGCCGACAGCGGCACCCCCGCCTCTGCCGCCACTGCCCGATGACGTACGGCCCGCACGCCATCGCGCACTACGATACGCATGGCCGCATCGAGAATGTCTTGCCGGCGCTGCTCGCTGCCCCGCCGACTGGCCTTGCGGCCCTGGTACTGAACACTTTCAGCCACGGCAGCAGCAATGCCGGCGGCACCTTCTTGAGCCATTATGCGGTTCACCACACTTCTTCCTTTAGAGGTGACGCGGAGCGTCACAGAGTGCACTCCCACGCGGAGCGTGGGAACGATCAATGACGAGCACCACTTGAACAGGCCACATAAAAAAGCCGCCTTATAAAAGGCGGCTTCGGATTTCGCTACGGTTACGCTTGTGGCCGCATGTGCGGGAACAGGATCACGTCGCGGATCGACGGCGAGTTGGTCAACAACATCACCAGACGGTCAATGCCGATACCTTCACCGGCAGTCGGCGGCATGCCGTACTCCAGGGCCCGAACGAAGTCGGCATCGTAGTGCATGGCTTCGTCGTCACCGGCGTCCTTGTCGGCCACCTGGGCCATGAAGCGCTCGGCCTGGTCTTCCGCATCGTTAAGCTCGGAATAGGCGTTGGCGATTTCGCGGCCACCGATGAACAGCTCGAAACGGTCGGTGACGTTCGGGTTGTCGTCGTTGCGACGGGCCAGCGGAGACACTTCGAACGGGTATTGGGTAATGAAGTGCGGCTGTTCCAGCTTGTGCTCCACCAGTTCTTCGAAAATCATCACCTGCAGCTTGCCCAGGCCTTCGAAGCCCAGCACCTTGGCGCCGGCTTTCTTGGCAATGGCACGGGCCTTGTCGATGTCGTTGAGGTCGTCAGCGGTCAGCTCGGGGTTGTACTTGAGGATCGAGTCGAACACCGACAGGCGCACGAATGGCTCGCCGAAGTGGAACACCTTGTCGCCGTACGGCACGTCAGTGCTGCCCAGCACCAGCTGTGCCAGCTCGCGGAACAGCTCTTCGGTCAGGTCCATGTTGTCTTCGTAGTCGGCGTAGGCCTGGTAGAACTCCAACATGGTGAATTCAGGGTTGTGACGGGTCGAGACGCCTTCGTTACGGAAGTTGCGGTTGATCTCGAACACCTTTTCAAAGCCGCCAACAACAAGCCGCTTGAGGTACAGCTCAGGCGCAATACGCAGGAACATTTCCATGTCCAGCGCGTTGTGGTGGGTCTCGAACGGCTTGGCTGCGGCACCACCCGGGATGGTCTGCAGCATCGGGGTTTCCACTTCCAGGAAGTCACGCTGCATCAGGAAGCTGCGGATGTGAGCAATGACTTGCGAGCGTACGCGGAAGGTCTGGCGCACGTCTTCGTTGACGATCAGGTCAACGTAGCGCTGGCGATAGCGCTGTTCGGTGTCGGTCAGGCCGTGGTGCTTGTCTGGCAGCGGGCGCAGGGACTTGGTCAGCAGGCGTACATTGGTCATCTCGACGTACAGGTCGCCCTTGCCGGAACGGGCCAGGGTGCCTTCGGCGGCGATGATGTCGCCCATGTCCCAGGTTTTCACCGAGGCCAGGGTTTCTTCGGACAGGGTCTTGCGGTTGACGTAGACCTGGATGCGACCGGTCATGTCCTGGATCACCATGAACGAGCCACGGTTGAGCATGATGCGACCTGCCACCTTGACCGGGATCGCAGCCTCTGCCAGTTCTTCCTTGGTCTTGTCCGCGTATTGCTTCTGCAAGGCATCGCAGTAGTTGTCGCGACGGAAGTCGTTGGGGAAGGCGTTACCCTTGGCGCGCTCGGCAGCAAGCTTTTCCTTGCGCAGGGCGATCAGGGAGTTTTCTTCCTGTTGCAGGGCTTGCGGGTCGAGTTGTTGGTCGCTCATGTCTTTAAATATTCCATCAGGTTCGTTGCCCCCAGCCTTCGGCGGGGGATCGCGGGCAAGCCCGCTCCCACAGAGGGTATTAGAGGCCGGATTTCAGGCTGGCTTCCAGGTATTCGTCGATATCGCCGTCGAGTACCTTGTCGCAGTCGCTGCGTTCGATGTTAGTGCGCAGATCCTTGATCCGCGAGGCATCGAGCACGTACGAACGGATCTGGTGACCCCAGCCGATATCCGACTTGGTGTCTTCCAGCGCCTGGGAAGCGGCGTTGCGCTTCTGCATTTCCTGCTCGTACAACTTGGCCCGCAGCATTTTCATGGCGGTGTCCTTGTTGGCGTGCTGGGAACGTTCGTTCTGGCAGCTGACCACGGTGTTGGTCGGTACGTGGGTGATACGTACGGCCGAGTCAGTGGTGTTTACGTGCTGACCACCAGCGCCGGAGGAACGGTAGGTGTCGATCCGCAGGTCGGCCGGGTTGATCTCGATTTCCACTTTGTCGTCGATCTCTGGCGAGACGAACACCGCAGAGAATGAGGTGTGGCGACGGTTGCCGGAGTCGAACGGGCTCTTGCGCACCAGGCGGTGCACGCCGATCTCGGTGCGCAGCCAGCCAAAGGCGTATTCGCCCTTGATGTGTACGGTCGCACCCTTGATACCGGCCACTTCACCGGCGGACAGTTCCATGATGGTCGCGTCGAAACCGCGCTTGTCGGCCCAGCGCAGGTACATGCGCAGCAGGATGTTGGCCCAGTCCTGGGCTTCGGTGCCACCGGAACCGGCCTGGATATCCAGGTAGGCGTTGTTCGGGTCCATTTCGTGGCTGAACATGCGGCGGAATTCAAGCTTGGCGAGGTTTTCCTCGAGACGGGCCAGCTCGGCGACAACATCGCCCACTGCGCCTTCGTCGTTTTCTTCGACGGCCATGTCCAGCAGGTCGCGGCAATCACCCAGGCCGGTGTTCAGTTCGTCGAGGGTATCGACAATCTGTGCCAGCGCAGCGCGCTCGCGCCCCAGTTCCTGGGCGTATTCAGGTTTGTTCCAGACACTCGGATCTTCAAGCTCGCGATTGACCTCGGTCAGACGCTCATGCTTTTGATCGTAGTCAAAGATACCCCCGAATAGTTTCGGAGCGCTCGGACAGGTCCTTGATGGTGTTAAGGATCGGGTTGATTTCCATGGCGGGCAGCACTCGTTGGCGAACTTTTGAAAGCCGGCGAGTATAACGGCAAACGGCTGGAAACGGCAGCCCGCTTGGTCGATTCTGCCAAGACAGCGCTTGCCTCTCGTCACGCTTGCTTCGGTGACAGACACGTGACCCTCAGAGCATTTCCTATAGGTTGACGATGCCGCGCGTTAGAAAACCCGACCTACTACTCGCTAAAACCAGACCGTTCATCTGTTTATACAAATAATTTGAAAATCCAAATCAGAGCCTGCCTAAAAGACCACAAACCAACCCACTCCAATAAAAACAAACAATTAGGTTTCTAGCCAAATCATCCCAAGACTCAAGTGATAAACATACAAGAATATAAATACATCAGTTTCAGAACCGTCTTACAGAGTCTCCTACACGCATAAAATCAAATCAAAACGCCATCAGTTTTTTCTTTCTTCCCTCTCAAATAAGTTTGATCAAAGCGCCTGAGTTTTTTTCTTCAGGACGCACAAACTCTAACGATCACTCTCATAAAAATGGAGAGGCCCTATGGCACAACAAGGGTGGCAGCCAGGACAACCTTTAGAACTCAAGCCGACGATAATTACCGCAGGGAGACGAAACACTTATTGGGGTGGTGAAGGCGGAGGCTACGTAGGAAGTGGAGATGGCTGGGGCCTTCAAGAAGGGCCACGTCGAGGTGAAGGAGACCGTAGCCGCTTCAAGCAGTTTGACTTCCCTAGCACCACCGCCGATTTCATTGGAGAGCAAAAGTACAATCAATCCTTGATTGACGCGGAGTACAGCGCACGGTTCGCAACGCTCACTACTGAAACTGAACGCGAACTCGCAGAGAAACAGCAAGCCGCGAAAGCTTCACAGCCGCTTACAGAAACAGCCTCAGCCGTTCTCGATCAAAAAATCACACTTGAAATCATCGGCGCGAAAAAAACCAAATACGCCAGTACTGCGCCACTCATCTATGGGCTCTATGATCAAAGCCCTTTTTACCTGATGGAAAACTTAACTTATACAAAGCTACGTGAAACGCTTGCCTCTTCTGACCCGATAAAAAATCTGGGCGATGCCTACACACTTTACGACAACGTCTGGAGGGCCGCACAAGAACTCAAGGCTCTCTCGCTCTCCATAGACATTCTGACTAAAAAACTTTCAGGGTTGGCAAAGGCCCGGCAAACGCTGGAGGCCAATTTAGCCGAACATGATCCTGGCTGGGCAAATTTACACAATGAGTATCTGAAGGTCATTGCAGATGAGTTGGAAATTCAAGTGCAGTTGCTGCCGGAATATTTGCAGGTGGAACTCGCCTCTCTTGCCGGTTCGGTCGTTGGATTGACACCCGGCCAGACCCTCATGCTTTACAAAAACACGCTGGACAAAATGATCGAAGAAACGATGGCAGCGATCAAACCTATTGACCCACCGTTAGCCATAAACCGGAACGGGTTGATGATTTACTATCCCGCAGCCAACCCACGGGTTACACCGCCACTGAGCAAACCCGAGCTTGAGGGACTCAAACAGCTTATTTATCTACAGCAGAATACCGCTCTTGGGGTGAGATGGCTCAGCCATCATGACTTTGTGCTGAAGTCAGAGTCCGCGCGGTTTCTTGCCAACGCCTCCAATGCAATCAGCGACCTCGCAGAACGTGCGCAGCAGGTAGCAACGGCCCAAGCGCGTATTGAAGCGGTAAGAGTAGCCAATACCTATCGACTGTCGGGCACTGCTGCTGCGACTCAAGCGATCGTCATGACCTCAGTCGGAACTATCGCTACAGCAGAGGGGGTTACCGTCACGCTGCGAGCCGCTATTGGGGCAGCAGTGGCCGCATTGACGGAATTGGCCGCCAGTACCGCGAGTGGCTTGATGGTCGGTGTTTCAGTGCTGATCTATTCTCCCAAACTCGCGAACGGAGAACTTCCAGAGCGTTATGCGCTTGGCACACCGATCTCAACCTTGGTACCAGGCCTCGACGAGTCGACGATAAGTTCGGCAGTCAACGGCACAATCGACCTGCCGGTTCGAATGAGTTCGAGGACGGCCGCAGATGGGCGGTCAGAAGTTTTTGTGGTCAACACCGATGGTGCAAGCGTGCCTTCCAGGGTCAAAGTGGTTACTGCGACCTATGATCCTGGGCAGAAGGTATACACCGTCACGACAAGTGACATTCCACCAAGAACGTTGATTTGGACACCTATTTCCGCTCCTGGAGATAGCTCAACAACGCTGCCACCGGCCCCGCCTGAAACGCCCGTCTATGCAGGCGCCGACACAATTCCAGTCGAGGGTAGGGTTGACAGTTTTCCAGCCGTTGTTGAAGCTGGATTTGACGACTTCATCATCGTTTTCCCGGTCGATTCTGGCCTGCCTCCAATCTATGTCATGTTCAGGGATCGGCGTGAAGATCCCGGAATCGTGACAGGCAATGGGCAATCTATAACCGGCTCTTGGCTGGGAGCGGCCTCCCAGGGTGAAGGAGTCCCTATACCATCGCAAATTGCCGCAAAACTGAGAGGTCAAGAATTTAAAAACTTCAAGGCATTTCGTGAAGCCTTCTGGAAAACGGTTGCTAGCGACTCGGAACTGGCTAGTCAGTTAAACCGTCAAAACCTAAGAAGAATACTAAACGGCAAGGCGCCCTATACTAGCGAACTAGAACATGCTGGAAAATCTAGTAAATTCGAACTTCACCATAAAATATTCATTTCCCAAGGCGGAGAAATTTTCGACATCGACAATATCCACATAGTCACTCCAAAACTTCATAAGCGTATTCACGGCAAAGGTAATTAAGATGAAAACCTCAATTTCCGAGTACACAGAAAGCGAATTTTTAAAATTTGTAATTTCTCTTTGTGATGCGAGTGCTCGCTCTGAGGAAGAAGATGACGAAATGCTATTAGAATTCAAGCGACTTACGGAGCATCCTGATGGGTCAGACCTCGTCTATTATCCAAGAAAGGGTAGAGAAGACAGTCCAGAAGGCATTGTAAAAGAGGTCAAAGAGTGGCGCGCGAATAATGGCAAGCCTGGATTCAGAATAGAATAACGCCGTCCTGCCCCCTGCCATCGGCTCTACAACGATGGCAGATTTCTTAGCTCAAAAACTTTCATATGTAATCAATTCGGATGAGTACGAAACTCAGGAGTGCAAGGGGGAAGTCCCCCTCGCACATTGAAGTTGGCCTCTAATTACTCGATACCAACCTGATTACGCCCATTGTTCTTGGCCGTGTACAACCCCTTGTCCGCCGCCATGATCAACTGCCGACAGTCCGTACCCTGAGCCGGCGTCAACGTCGACAGCCCGATACTGATGGTCAGGCTGGCACCTTCAGCCGGGGCGATGTGCGGGATTTTCAACGCCGCCACCGCCATGCGCAGTTTTTCCGCGACCAGGCGTGCGCCGCCCGGCGAGGTGTTGGGCAGGACCAGTGCGAACTCTTCGCCACCGTAGCGCGCCGGCAAGTCCGAAGGGCGGCTGCTGGCATCGCGAATGGTGGCGGCGACTTTGCGCAAGGCTTCGTCGCCCTCGACGTGGCCGAAGCTGTCGTTGTAGGTCTTGAAGAAATCCACATCGATCATCAGCAACGAGAGTTGGGTCTGGTCGCGCATGGCGCGGCGCCATTCCAGCTCCAGGTATTCGTCGAAGTGACGGCGGTTGGACAGCCCGGTCAGGCCATCGGAGTTCATCAGGCGTTGCAGCACCAGGTTGGTGTCCAGCAACTGTTGCTGGCTGACCCGCAACGCGCGGTAGGCCGCGTCGCGCTGCAACAGCGTCATGTAGGAGCGCGAGTGATAGCGGATGCGCGCCACCAATTCGATGTTGTCCGGCAGCTTGACCAGATAATCGTTGGCCCCGGCCGCAAAGGCCGCGCTTTTGATCAGCGGGTCCTCTTTGGTGGACAGCACGATGATCGGGATATTCGCGGTGGCCGGGTGATTGCGGTACTCACGCACCAGGGTCAGGCCGTCCAGGCCCGGCATCACTAGGTCTTGCAGGATCACCGTGGGCTTGATGCGGATCGCCTGGGCAATCGCCTGGTGCGGGTCGGCGCAAAAGTGGAAGTCGATGTTCTCTTCATGGGCCAGGCCACGCCGCACGGCTTCACCGATCATGGCCTGGTCGTCGACCAGCAGCACCATGGCGGCGTTTTCGTCGGTCTTGAAGTCGTCGAGCTGTAAATCATTCATGTGCAATCACCTGAATTACTACCTGCAAGCCAGCACGGCGGGAGATTTTTGTTCATTTTGCAAAGACCTCCAGCAATCGGGGCGCAATTCTATCCAGTGGGCGAATTTCAACAGCAGCATCAATCGCCGCCGCCGCTTTGGGCATGCCATACACCGCCGAGCTCTGCTGGTCCTGGGCGATGGTCAAATATCCTTGTTCACGCATCAGCTTGAGGCCCTGGGCGCCGTCGCGCCCCATGCCGGTGAGCAAGACGCCAACGGCGTCACCGTTCCAGTAACTGGCGACGCTTTCGAAAAACACGTCGATGGAGGGCCGGTAAATCTCGTTCACCGGCTCTGCGGTATAGGCTAGCGTGCCATTTTTCAACAAGCGAATATGGTGGTTGGTTCCGGCCAGCAATACCACGCCGGGTTGAGGCGGCTCGCCCTCACAGGCTAGGCGCACCGGCAGGCCGGAAGCGCTGCTCAGCCACTCGGCCATGCCGGCGGCGAAGACCTGGTCCACATGCTGTACCAGCACGATGGCGGCGGGAAAATCCCGGGGCAAACCCTTGAGCAGAACTTCCAGTGCCGCCGGCCCACCAGCCGAAGAACCAATGGCCACCAGCCGTTGACGCTTGCCGGTGACCCGCTGCGGCGGGGTTTCGGCACGCACCCGCGTGCCGCGCTGGCCGATCAGCCAACCAATATTGAGGATCTTGCGCAGCAGGGGCGCGGCCGCATCCTTGGGGTTGCCAACGCCCAGTGCCGGGGTGTCCACCACATCCAGGGCGCCGTGGCCCATGGCTTCGAATACGCGGCTGACGTTGGCCTGGCGGTCGACAGTGACGATCACAATCGGGCAAGGCGTGTCGGCCATGATCTGCCGGGTGGCCTCCACCCCATCCATCACCGGCATGATCAGGTCCATCAGGATCAGGTCCGGGGTCAGCTCGGCGCAACGCTGTACCGCTTCCAGGCCATTGCTGGCCACCCATACCACCTCGTGGGCGGGCTCGTAACTCAGGGCGCGGCGCAAGGCCTCCACCGCCAGGGGCATGTCATTGACGATCGCAATCCTCATGCCCGGGCGCCTCCAATCAGTTCAACCACGGCGTCGAGCAAGGCGTCGTCATGGAAACTGGCTTTGGCTAGATAATAGTCGGCCCCGGCGTCGAGGCCACGGCGGCGGTCTTCTTCACGATCCTTGTAGGAAACCACCATCACCGGCAACGATTGCAGGCGACTGTCACGGCGCAAAAGTGTGACCAATTCAATACCGTCCATGCGAGGCATATCAATATCAGTGATAAGCAGGTCGAAGTCCTCGGAGCGCAATGCGTTCCAGCCATCCATGCCATCGACCGCAACAGCGACTTCATAACCACGATTGAGTAATAATTTGCGTTGCAGCTCGCGCACCGTCAGTGAGTCGTCCACCACCAGCACACGCTTGCGCGGCGCTTCGGTGGCCTGCTGGCTGCGCCGGGCAATGCGCTCCAGGCGACCGGTGTTGAGCAATTTATCCACCGAACGCAGCATGTCTTCGACATCGACGATCAACACCACCGAGCCGTCATCTAGCAAGGCCCCGGCGGAAATGTCCTGGACTTTGCCCAGGCGATCATCCAGCGGCAACACCACCAGGGTGCGCTCGCCGATAAAACGCTCCACGGCAATCCCGTACACGGCATCGCGCTCGCGGATCACCACCACCTTCAAGGTATCTGACGGGCTCTGCCCCGGCGGGCGCTGCAGCAACTGGCTGGCGGCAACCAGGCCGACGTGCCGGCCCTCATGCCAGAAGTGCTGGCGGCCTTCCAACTGCACGATGTCGTCGGGCGCCAGGTCGCACATGCGTTCGATATGCGCCAGGGGAAAGGCATAGGCTTCTTCGCCGACTTCCACCACCAGGCTGCGCACCACCGACAGGGTCAACGGCACCTCAAGATGGAAGCGGCTGCCCTGCCCCGCCGTCTGCTCCAGCACCACCGCGCCGCGCAGTTGACGAACCATATGTTGCACCGCGTCCAGGCCGACCCCGCGCCCGGACACTTCGGTGACTTTGTCGCGCAGGCTGAACCCTGGCAAGAAGAGGAACGTGAGCAGTTCCTCTTCACTCAGACGCAGGGCCGTTTCAACCGGCGACAGATGGCGGTCGACGATGGTGCCGCGCAGGCGCTCGAGGTCGACACCGTTGCCGTCATCGCTCAATTCCAGCACCAACAACCCGGCCTGATGGGACGCACGCAGGCGAATCAAGCCTTCCGCCGGCTTGCCCGCCAGCACGCGTTGCTCAGGGGTTTCGATGCCGTGATCGACCGCATTGCGTAATAGATGGGTGAGCGGCGCTTCGAGTTTTTCCAGCACGTCCCGGTCGACCTGGGTCTTTTCGCCCTCAATCTCCAGGCGCACTTGCTTGCCCAGGCTGCGACCTAAGTCACGCACCATGCGCACCTGCCCGGCCAGCACATCGGCAAACGGCCGCATGCGGCAGGCCAATGCGGTGTCGTAGAGCACCTGGGCGCGCTGGCCGGCCTGCCAGCCGAACTCATCCAGCTCGGCGTTTTTTTCCGCCAGCAGGGCCTGGGCTTCACTCAGCAGGCGACGGGTATCGGCCAGGGCCTCCTGGGCTTCCAGGTTCAGATCCAGCGACTTGAGCTGGCCGTCCAGGGCATCCAGCGCACGCAAGCTGTTACTTTGAATGCGCTTGAGGCGTTGCAGGCTGGCCAGGTACGGCTTGAGCCGCTGGGTTTCCACCAGGGATTTGCTGGACAAGTCCAACAGACTGTTCAAGCGCTCAGCCGTCACCCGCAGCACACGCTCGCCGCCTTCGGTCATGCGCTTGTTCTGGCGCGGCGCGTCACTGCCGAGCGGTGGCGCAGGCTCCAGCTCGGGGTCCAGCAGCAGCGCGTCAACCCGCGGCGCGGGGATGGGCTCGGGTTTTGGCACGGGCGTGGCAATCGGCTGCGAGGGATTGAGCAAGCGCTCCATCAGCGCTACGTACGCCTCGATATCCGCCGGCCCCACATCGTTGCCCGGGGTGGCGATACGCATCAGCAGATCAGTACCTTGCAGTAATGCGTCGATATGTTCAGGTTGCAGATACAGACGGCCTTCCTGGGCGCTGACCAGGCAATCTTCCATGACGTGGGCCACGCTGACGCCGGCATCCACACCGACAATCCGCGCCGCCCCTTTAAGTGAATGCGCGGCGCGCATGCAGGCTTCGAGCTGGTCGGCCTGGGTCGGGTTGCGTTCCAGCGCCAGCAGGCCCGCGCTCAACACTTGGGTCTGCGCATCAGCCTCCAGGCTGAACAGTTCCAACAGCGAGGCATCGCGCATCTGGTCGGGGGTCATGCGAGGCTCCGGGTCACGGCGGACAACAATTGCGCTTCGTCCAGCCAACGCAGGCTGCGGCCTTTCCACTGCAACACGCCTTGGGTGTAGCGTGCGCTGGCCTGGGTGCCGGACACCGATGCGGCCTTCAAGGTGCGCTCATCGATGGCATGGATGCCGTCTACTTCATCCACCGGCACCACGACCGGGCCGTCCTGGGCAGCGATGATCAGCATGCGCGGCATGATCCGCCCGCCGCTGGCGCCGGCACTGGTGCTGTCCAGGCCCAACAGTTCCACCAGTGACAGGCACGCCACCAGCGCCCCGCGTACGTTGGCCACGCCCAGCAGCGCTCGGGAACGCTGGTGCGGCAGCGAGTGGATCGGCTGCAACGGCGCCACTTCCACCAGGCAACGGGTGGCGATACCGAGCCATTCTTCGCCGAGGCGGAACATCAACAGCGAACGGGTGACCACCTCGTTATCCGCTTCGGCAGTTGCCTGCGCATGATGGTCGTCCTGTTGCAGTGCGTAGCGGTCGAGCAGGCGTGTGGCGGCGGCGGAATACACCGAGCAATTGCGGCAGTGGATATGCTCGGCCAACAACGGGCAGGACTTGTCGCCATGAATACCGATGCGGTTCCAACAGTCGTCAATGGCTTGGGTATCGGTCAGCGTCAGGTCCAGGCCTGCGGTGTCGAGCGCGTCAGGGCTACTCATCGTTTGGACTCACTGTCAGCTCGCTCGCTACGGGCGGCGCGTGCCTGAAGACGGCGCGCGCCGGCACTGTCACCCTGGGACTCGAGCAACGCGGCCAGGTGCATCAGGGCCTGGGGATGCTGCGGTTCCAGATACAGGGCTTTTCGGTAATACCCTTGGGCCTCCAGGGCACTGCCAGCCACATCGCTGAGCAGCCCCAACCAGTAAAACACCTGGGCGGCCGGCGGGTGACTGCTCAAATACCGTTCGCAGGCCGCTCGGGCCTCGGCACTTTTGCCCTCGTTGGCCAGGGTTGCGATCTGGCTGAGCAAATCCCCGGCATCGGTAGTCACCACTTTGACCGGTGGCACGTTGGGGCTGACGGTGCTGAACGGCCGCGGCTTGAGCGGTATCGGCGCCGCCCTGCGCTGCGGTAGCGGCGCGGGCGTCGGTTTGACCACAGGTGCAACCGGCGGGGCCGGTTCTACATGCCGACTGAAGGCAAAGGACTGCGGCACACCGATGGAGCGCATGCCGTGACGCCCCAGGAGGCTGCCCTCGGCCGGGCCGATAAACAGCACACCGTCTACGTGAGTCAATGCCTTGAGCACATCAAAGACCTGTTTCTGGGTCGGCTGGTCGAAGTAGATCAGCAAGTTGCGGCAGAACACAAAATCGTAGGTTGGCTCATTCGCCAGCAGTGCCGGGTCCAGCAAGTTGCCGACTTGCAGGCGCACTTGTTCGCGCACCCGGTCGGCGATGCGGTAATTACCTGCGTCTTCAGTGAAGTGACGGTCACGAAACTCAAGGTCGGCGCCGCGAAACGAGTTCTTGCCGTACACGCCCCGCCGCGCGCGCTCCACCGACAGCGGGCTGACATCCATGCCCTGCACTTTGAACTGGTGGGGCGCCAGGCCCGCATCGAGCAAGGCCATGGCAATCGAATAGGGTTCTTCGCCCGTCGAACACGGCAGGCTGAGAATACGCAGGGCGCGCAGCTGATTGATCTCGGCCAGACGCATCTGGGCCAGGCGGGCCAGGGTTGCAAAGGATTCGGGATAGCGGAAAAACCAGGTCTCGGGGACGATCACCGCTTCGATCAGCGCCTGCTGCTCGTCATGGGAGGTTTGCAGGTGTTGCCAGTAAGCCTCCGCCGACTGCGACTGGGACGACTGGCAGCGCTGGCGCACCGCGCGTTCGATAATCGCCTCGCCCACCGAAGCGACGTCCAGGCCGATGCGTTCTTTCAAAAACGCGAAAAACCGCGGGTCATTGCTCATAGGCTCAACTCGGCGGAAAACAGCAAGGCGCGCACTGGCGCGGTCAACAGATCCGCAACGCCAATCCACTGCATCAAGCCCTGGGCATCTTCACGCACCGGCCCCAGGTACGGCGCCTGCCGGTTGTCCAGGCCATAGGGCTGGAATTCGGCGGGGTCGCAACGCAGGGTGTCGGTGGCCTGTTCCAAAATCAGCCCCAGCCAACGCGCCTCACTCCAGGGCTGCGGCTGGTAATTGACCAGCACCAGGCGCGTGCTGGTACGCGCCTGAGCCGAAGTGCCGAACGTCAGGGCGCTCAAGTCGATGACCGGCACCAGCACCCCACGATGGGCGAAGATACCCGCCACCCACAAGGGCGCTTGGGCGATAGGTTTGAGCGCCAGGCGCGGCAGCACCTCGGCCACTTCCGTAGCCTTGAGGGCAAAGCGTTCGTTGCCGATGCGAAACACCAGAAACAACGCCTTTTTCGCTGCCGGGACGGCACCGCGTTTAGCCGCGAGTTCGCTCATCAGACTTTGAAACGCGAGACGCCGCTGCGCAGACCGACCGCAACCTGGCTCAGTTCATCAATGGCAAAGCTGGCCTGGCGCAGGGATTCGACGGTCTGGCTGCTGGCATCGCCCAATTGCACCAGCGCGTGGTTGATCTGCTCGGCACCGGTGGCCTGGGCCTGCATGCCTTCGTTGACCATCAGCACCCGCGGCGCCAGGGCCTGTACCTGATGGATGATCTGCGACAGTTGCTCGCCCACTTGCTGCACCTCAGACATGCCGCGGCGCACCTCCTCGGAGAATTTGTCCATGCCCATCACCCCTGCCGACACCGCCGACTGGATCTCACGCACCATCTGCTCAATGTCGTAGGTCGCCACAGCGGTCTGGTCGGCCAGGCGGCGCACTTCGGTGGCAACCACGGCAAAGCCGCGCCCGTACTCACCGGCTTTCTCAGCCTCGATCGCAGCATTGAGGGACAACAGGTTGGTCTGGTCGGCCACCTTGACGATGGTGACTACCACCTGGTTGATGTTGCCGGCCTTCTCATTGAGGATCGCCAGCTTGGCGTTGACCAGGTCGGCGGCGCCCATCACCGAGTGCATGGTTTCTTCCATGCGGGCCAGGCCCTGCTGGCCGGAACCGGCAGCCACCGAGGCCTGGTCGGCGGCGGTGGACACTTCGGTCATGGTGCGGACCAAGTCCTTGGACGTGGCGGCAATCTCGCGGGAAGTGGCGCCGATTTCGGTGGTGGTGGCTGCGGTTTCTGTCGCGGTCGCCTGTTGCTGCTTGGAGGTCGCGGCAATCTCGGTGACCGAGGTGGTGACCTGCACCGATGAACGCTGCGCCTGGGACACCAGGGCAGTCAGCTCGGTCATCATGTCGTTGAAGCCGGTTTCAACCGCGTTGAATTCGTCCTTGCGCTCCAGGTTCAGGCGCTTGCTCAGGTCACCGGTGCGCATGACTTCGAGGATTTGAACGATGCGCTGCATCGGCGCCATGATCGCGCGCATCAGCAACAGGCCACACAGCGCGGCGGCGAGAATCGCCAGCAACAGCGAGACGCCCATGCTGATCTTCGCGGCCGCTACCGCATCATCGATGGCGGCGGTGGCGTTGTCGGCGACCTGCTTGTTCTCATTGATAATGTCATTGAGCTTCATGCGGCCTGCTGTCCAGGCGGGGGTCAGTTGCTCGTTGAACAACCTCAGTGCTTCGGCGGCGTTATTGCTCTGATGGGCCGCCAAAACCTGGGCGAGAATCTGGTTGTAGCTCTGGTGCAGTTTTTCGAAGGCATCGAATTCGGTGCGATCCTGGGTGATATTGATCGTCCCTGCGTAGCTGGCCATATGTTGCTCAAGCCGAGCCTCAAAAGACTTGTAGTCCTGTTTGTCGGCTTCGGAAATGCCCTGGTTCTCGTGGATTCCGACCAACTCCTGGGTTTGCAGGTAGCTGTCGACCCAGGCGCTGCGAATCATCGAGCTGAAAAACACCCCGGGCACCGCATCGTCCCGCACTGAGTTTTCGCTGATTTCGATTTTCAGCAGGCGCGAATACGAGACCACGACCATCAGCAGCATGATCGCGATAATTACCGCAAAGCTCGCCAAAATCCTTTGGCGCAGGGTCCAGTTCTTCACAGTAATTCCTCGCAGGGCCATTCAAATGGAGGGGAGTATAGCTGAGCGGCTGCGCGCTTTTATCAAGGCTTTTGATGTGCAGTGCACAGAATGCAGATGTGCTCGCGTTGGCCACAGCTATCTACACAATTTTGGTACGGCGCTGGACCTGTGGCGAGGGAGCTTGCTCCCGTGACGGCCTGACAGCCGACGCCTACCCACCTGCCCCCCCACGATCTGAATGTGGGAGCTGGTTGCCTGCGATGGCGGCCTGACAGTCAACACAGCTGGATTGTGTACATATCCATTCCTGCGGCAATGGCCGCTTAGGGTTCCGCCCTGACGGCGGCTCACTTTTGAAAAGCGCAAAAGTAAGCAAAACGCTCTTGCCCCACCACTCGGCACCTCGCCCAGGCTCGGTGTGCCCGTAATCCGCCAGTGATTTGGGGGGCCGCCGCCACGCGCCATCCATGGCGCGGGGCGGCTAAACCGGCATCCCTGCCGGTTTACCCCCCAAATCCCTGTCGAATTCCGGCCAGCGTGGTTTAACGGGGCGCCTGAGATCAAGATCACAAGCAGATCAAAAGCAAGATCAAGAGCGGCTCGCTTCGCATCGTGGTTACGGTGTTGGTGCCTATGCCGCGATGGCGTGAGTCAGTCAGTCAGTCAGTCAGTCAGAAATAGAGTGACTGGCCCACCGCATTCGCGGGCAAGCCTGCTCCCACAGGTTTGACTGGCGTGTGGCCCTATTTATGCGTTTAGCCGTACTTGTTTTTCCAGCTCAAGCTTCAAGCCTGGTTCAAGTTTCAGTTGGCGTGCCAGTTCGTCCAGGTAGGCTTTTTCCATGAAGTTTTCTTCGTCCACCAGCATCACGCTGGCGATGTACATTTCGGCGGCCATTTCCGGGGTGCTGGCGGCGCGGGCAACGTCGGTTGGGTCCAGGGGCTTGTTGAGTTCGGCGTGCAGCCAGTGTTGCAGCTCCTGGTCGTTGTCCAGCTTGGTAAATTCGCCTTCGATCAAGGCGCGCTCGCGCTCATCCACATGCCCATCAGCCTTGGCCGCGGCCACCAGTGCCTTGAGAATGCCCTGGCTGTGTTGCTCCACCTGGTCAGCCGGCAGGCGGTCGATGGTTTGCGGCTCGCCTTGGGGCGCGCTGGCCTGCTGGGCTTGCCAGTTGCCGTAAGCCTTGTAGGCAATCACACCCAGTGCGGCCAAGCCGCCGTAGGTGAGCGCCTTGCCGCCGAATTTACGCGCCTTCTTGTTGCCCAGCAGCAAACCCATGGCCCCCGCCGCCAGGGCGCCGCCGCCGGCACCGCCGAGCATGCTGCCGAGCCCGCCACCGCTGAGCAAGCCGCCGAGGGCGCCCTTGTCATTGGATTTGCGTTGGCCGCCGGCCTTGTTTTGCAACATGTCCTGGCCAGACTTGAGCAACTGATCGAGCAATCCACGGGTATTCATTCGTAGCCTCCAGACACTTGGGTTCGTAGGACCAATAGGCCTCCAGCGTAAAACTAAGTGCCAAAAAGCCGCGATCTAGAGTGCTTCCAGATGTAACGTCCTCCTGCGATGCTGGAAATGTCTTGTTGCACATGCAACGCCATCATCCCGCCATCAATCAATTTGCCTTGTTCATCGAACCGCTTAAGCTATCCGGCGTCTGTTTATTGTCCGTTGCGTTTGGCCGAAGGCATGTCCGAACCGTTATTTCTGATCCGATACGTGCCAGGAACGGCGCGGGATTTGCTCACGACAGGTTGTCTCTATGCACCGCAGGAATTTGCTCAAAGCATCCATGGCCATTGCGGCTTACACCGGGTTGTCGGCCAGTGGCCTGCTGGCCGCGCAGGCCTGGGCCGGGAATCGGGCTGCCGATGGCAAGGCCGTGGCGTTCGATTTCGAATCGCTCAAGGCCCAGGCCAAGCAATTGGCCACCCGTGGCTACCAGGACACTAAGCAGGTGCTGCCGCCGACCCTGGCCACCATGACCCCGCAGAATTTCAACGCCATCGGCTATGACCGTAACCATTCGCTGTGGAAGGAGTTGAACGGCCAACTGGACGTGCAGTTCTTCCACGTCGGCATGGGCTTCAAGACGCCGGTGCGTATGCACAGCGTCGACCCAAAGACCCGTGAAGCCCGCGAAGTGCATTTTCGCCCTTCACTGTTCAACTATGAAAAAACCACGGTGGACACCCAGCAACTGACCGGGGACCTGGGTTTCTCCGGCTTCAAGCTGTTCAAGGCGCCGGAGTTGGACCGCCATGACGTGCTGTCGTTTCTCGGCGCCAGCTACTTCCGTGCGGTGGATTCCACCGGCCAGTACGGCCTCTCGGCGCGTGGCCTGGCGATTGATACCTACGCGAAAAAACGCGAGGAATTCCCCGATTTCACGCAGTTCTGGTTCGAAACCCCGGACAAGAACGCCACGCGCTTTGTGGTCTACGCCCTGCTCGACTCGCCAAGCGCCACCGGCGCCTACCGCTTCGATATCGACTGCCAGGCCAACCAAGTGGTGATGGCGATCGACGCGCACATCAATGCGCGCACCGCCATCGAGCAACTGGGCATCGCGCCCATGACCAGTATGTTCAGCTGCGGCACCCATGAGCGCCGCATGTGCGACACCATTCACCCGCAAATCCACGACTCGGACCGCCTGGCCATGTGGCGCGGCAACGGCGAGTGGATCTGCCGGCCCCTGAACAACCCGGCCAAGCTGCAATTCAACGCGTTCGCCGACACCAACCCCAAAGGCTTCGGCCTGGTGCAGACCGACCATGAGTTCGCCAGCTACCAGGACACCGTCGACTGGTACAGCAAACGCCCAAGCCTGTGGGTTGAACCGACCACGGCCTGGGGCGAAGGCTCCATCGACTTGCTGGAAATCCCCACCACTGGCGAAACCCTGGACAATATCGTGGCCTTCTGGACCCCGAAAAAGCCCGTGGCCGCGGGTGATTCGCTCAACTACGGCTACAAGCTGTACTGGAGCGCACTGCCGCCGGTGAGCACGCCGCTGGCACAGGTCGACGCGACCCGTTCGGGCATGGGCGGCTTTACCGAAGGCTGGGCACCCGGCGAGCATTATCCGAAGGTATGGGCGCGGCGTTTCGCCGTAGACTTCAAGGGCGGCGGCCTGGATCGCTTGCCAGCGGGCACCGGCATCGAGCCGGTGGTGACTTGTTCCCATGGTGAGGTGAAGGATTTCAGCGTGCTGGTGCTGGATAACATCAAGGGCTATCGCATCCTGTTCGACTGGTACCCCACCAGCGACAGCGTGGACCCCGTCGAATTGCGCCTGTTTATACGAACCCAGGACCGCACCCTGAGTGAAACCTGGCTGTATCAGTACTTCCCGCCAGCACCGGAGCAGCGCAAGTACACCTGAAATTAACCGCCTGATCATTCCCACGCCGCAGCGTGGGAATGATCACAGGTGGCTTAGAACCGCGACACGCTTTTCATCGCACCAATCAGATACCGCATCGCCACCTGATCGCTCTCGGTCAGCGCCCGGTATTGCACCAGCAACTCCATCTCATCTGAACTCAACCTTCGACCCCGCAAGGACATCCGACGGCTCAGAAAAGACGCCACCGCACCCGCTACGCCATAGGACTTGGCCATGGACCGCTACTCCTGATATCAGTCAAACACTCCTGGTGCCCATTTCCAAACTCCCGGGAAGCGCAACGGCTTCGCGGACCAACCGCCTGTCTCCCTGGGCCAGGAGTCGGGCTTACCCTTAGCGTAGAAACTATCTCATCATTCGTGGGATTTTTTTAGAGTATTAACTTAAAAAATAACGGCGGTAATAAAAACCTACAGCCATTACTCACGCAGGGGTCGATACAGGTGAATGTCTAGCGGTTCTTGCGCATAAAGCTCAGCGTGGGGTTGCTGCAACAGACCGCAACCATGGCGCAGGTAAAAGTCCACAGTGTTACGCGACTCCGTCGCCGAGATATAGAGCGCTTGGGCCCCCACTTGCCGGCCGTGCTCGCAAGCCAGCGCCAACAACCGACCGCCCAGGCCAGAACCGCGGGCACTGTGGCTGACATGCAGGAATTTCAGCTGCCGCATCAGCAGGCCCTGGTGATGGAACGGCCGATTGTCCACCACCACTGCGGCAACCAGCACCTGGCCGTCGAATACGCCCCACAACCACCCGCCGCGCTGGAGGCAGGCACGCAGCGCCACCGCATCCTGTTCAGCCTCGCCTTCGGGCCAGCCGCGCATATCATGATGTGTGGCATACAACACCAGTTCGCCGCAGTCCATGCGATAGCACGCCGGGATCAGCTCCGTACGATCGATGGTTGCCAGCAAAGGGATATCGTCTTCGGTTAACGCGCGTTCCACCAGCATAAGCTTCTCCTGCTTAACAACCGCCAAGGATCAACCTTCCTATAAACGCGAGCAAGAAAAAACCCACCGTATCAGGGTGGGTTTGGCACAGAGGTAAGTAGGGTCAATCCCGCAGATCCGACTCATGGATCGGCTGGTCCCGATGGGTTGCCCGCTGGTACTGCGCCGGCCAGATGGCTTTGCGTCCGCCCAGGTCATCGTCGGCATGCAACGGCCAGTACGGGTCGCGCAGCAGTTCACGGGCCAGAAAAATAATGTCAGCCTGGCAGGTACGCAGGATGTGCTCGGCCTGGGCCGGTTCGGTAATCATGCCGACCGTGCCGGTGGCGATGCCCGATTCCTTGCGCACGCGCTCGGCGAAGCGCGTCTGGTAGCCGGGGCCGGTGGGAATCTCGGCATTGGCGGCGGTACCACCGGACGACACGTCGATCAGATCCACCCCGAGGTCTTTCAGGCGGCGCGCCAATTCCACGGTCTCATCCGGGTTCCAGCCGTCTTCCACCCAATCGGTGGCCGACACGCGCACAAACAGCGGCAACTCCTCAGGCCACACGGCGCGCACGGCCTTGGTGACTTCCAGCACCAGGCGAATGCGGTTTTCGAAGGAGCCGCCGTAGTGGTCCTGACGCTGGTTGCTGATCGGCGAGAGAAACTGGTGCAGCAGGTACCCGTGGGCTGCATGGATTTCCACCACCTCAAAGCCTGCGGTCAAGGCGCGCCTGGCGGCGGCGACAAAGTCGGCGATTACTTGCTGGATCTGTGCTTCGTCCAGTGGCTTGGGCTGGGTGTGATTGGGGTCGAAGGCAATCGGCGAGGGCCCCACCGGCACCCAGCCGCCCTCCTCCGGCTTGACGCTGCCGTGTTTGCCGATCCATGGCCGGTGGGTGCTGGCCTTGCGCCCGGCGTGGGCCAATTGAATACCCGCCACCGCGCCCTGGGCCGCGATAAAACGGGTGATGCGCCGCAATGGTTCGATCTGGGTGTCGTTCCACAGGCCCAGGTCCTGGGCGGTGATACGGCCATCGGCGGTCACCGCCGTGGCCTCGGTAAAAATCAGCCCGGCGCCACCCACGGCCCGGCTGCCGAGGTGCACCAGGTGCCAGTCATTGGCCAGGCCATCGTCGCTGGAGTATTGGCACATGGGTGAAACCGCGATGCGGTTGAGCAGGGTCAATTGGCGCAGGGTATAAGGTTCGAGCAGCTGACTCATGGCGCACCTCTTCTGGGTTCTGTGGGCACTGTTCAACAGTGCATAGAGCCTAGTCGACAACCATCGTTTGCACAGGGTTCAGAAAGGAAAGCGGGAGCCGATTGCCGGCTCCCGGTAGGCAGCGCCTTACATCTCGACCTGGGTGCCCAACTCGATCACACGGTTGACCGGCAGTTTGAAGAACCGCAGGTTGCCGTTGGCGTTTTTCAACATGAAGGCAAACAACACTTCACGCCAACGGGCCATGCCTTTGATGCGCGAGGCAATTACCGTTTCACGGCTGAGGAAGTAGGTGGTGCGCATCGGGCTGAAGTCCAGGTCATCCAGATGGCACAGTTTCAGCGCTTCAGGCACGTCCGGTTCATCGGTGAACCCGAAGTGCAGGATCACCCGGAAGAAGCCTTCGCCATAGGCATCCACCTCGAAGCGTCGCGCCGCAGGCACCCGTGGAATGTCTTCGTAGACCACGGTCAACAGCACCACCTGCTCATGCAGCACCTGGTTATGCAGCAGGTTGTGCAACAGCGCATGGGGCACGGCGTCGGGCCGCGCGGTGAGGAACACCGCCGTGCCCTGAACGCGATGGGGCGGCTGTACGCGGATACTGCTGATGAAGATCGGCAACGGCAGGCCACCCTCGTCGAGACGGCCGACCAGCAATTGCTTGCCGCGCTTCCAGGTGGTCATCAGCACGAACAGCACGATCCCCGCCAGTACCGGGAAGGCGCCGCCCTGGAGGATCTTCGGCGCGTTGGCGGCGAAGAACAGGCCATCCACCAACAGGCAGCAGAGCAACAGCGGCACGGCCAGCACCGGTGGCCATTTCCACAGCAGCAGCATCACCGCTGATACCAGGATGGTGGTCATCAGCATGGTGCCGGTCACCGCCACACCGTAGGCCGAGGCCAGAGCGCCGGAGGATTCGAAACCCAGCACCAGCAGGATCACGCCGACCATCAACGACCAGTTCACCGCACCGATGTAGATCTGGCCCTGTTCGGCACTGGAGGTGTGCTGGATATGCATGCGCGGGATGTAACCCAGCTGGATCGCCTGGCGGGTCAACGAGAACGCGCCGGAAATCACCGCCTGGGAAGCAATCACCGTGGCCATGGTGGACAAGCCCACCAACGGGACCAGTGCCCAGCTCGGCGCCAGCAGGTAGAACGGGTTGCGCGCCGCCTCCGGATCGCCCAGCAGCATCGCGCCCTGGCCAAAATAGTTCAGCACCAGCGCCGGCAGCACCAGCAGGAACCAGGCGCGGGCGATGGGTTTGCGGCCAAAGTGGCCCATGTCGGCGTACAACGCTTCAGCGCCGGTCAATGCCAGCACCACCGCGCCGAGGATCGCCACGCCAATACCGGGGTGAACCATGAAGAAGCGCACGCCCCATGCCGGGTTCAGCGCATTGAGCACTTCGGGCTGCTGCAGGATGCCGTACACCCCCAGGCCGCCCAATACCAGGAACCAGGTAACCATCACCGGGCCAAACAGCTTGCCGATGCGGTCGGTGCCGTGTTTCTGGATCAGGAACAGCGCCACCAGCACCACCAGGGCAATGGGCACTACCCATTTTTCCAGGCCGTCGAACGCCAGTTCCAAGCCTTCGATGGCCGACAACACCGAAATTGCCGGGGTGATCATACTGTCGCCGTAGAACAACGCCGCGCCACACAGGCCACACACCACCAGGAAACTGCGCAATTTCGTGTGCTTCCCGGCAGCTCGCCGGGCCAACGCGGTGAGGGCCATGATGCCGCCCTCGCCCTGGTTGTCGGCACGCAGCACGAACAATACGTACTTGATCGACACCACCCAGATCAGCGACCAGAAGATCAGCGCCAGGATCCCCAGGACGCCGTCATGGTTGACCTGCACCCCATAACCACCGTTGAACACCTCTTTAAGGGTGTAGAGCGGGCTGGTCCCGATATCGCCATAAACCACCCCGACCGCCGCTACCAGCATGCCAATCGGCTTGGCTTTTGAATGCTCGGCACCTGCTGCCTGACTACTTGCCTGACCCATCAACCACTCCTGCCCTTTGACCTGAGGTCTTTTATAAACAGCGCTTCTAAGCTGACCCTAGCATGCGCCGTTTTACTTCTCGTAACAGACGTTTTATTGACCCAAGGGCTTTACCCGTGCGCAACGGCGCGAAGCATAGCGCAGCACTCGTCGTATTTCCCCGTTCAAGTGAACGGGGTGTCGTTTTAGGCAATCAGTCATAGCGGGCACAGCAGCACTTTGGCGCCTTTTTGCCTGCATTGATCACATTTACGGCCAACCGTATATTCCTGGCCCGGCTCAGTCGTGCTGCGTGGGTGGTGTGAGCAGGAGCGCCTTGGCCGGATTACCTGATCAGTCATTCGTGCATTCGCATGGCGCGCAGTCGATATAAAAACTCAACTATCGGACTGTCTCTTTTAAGGTACACTCCTCATGTACGAAGTGAAACACGTACTGTCAATCAACGGCGTGGATATCTACCAGGCTTGGCTGGATACAGTGCAGGACACGCGTTCGAAAGCAAGAATCACCACCAGAGTGGATCGGGCGTCCCTTGGTCACTTTGGCGTTACCGAGCCAGTGGGTGATGGGGTCTTTGAGATGAAGCTCGACTTCGGCCCAGGGTTTCGCGTGTATTACGCAGTCCAGGATCGAAAAATCATTTTCCTATTGGGCGGTGGTTCGAAGGCCAGACAGCAGAACGATATCGATCAGGCCAAGGCTCTCTGGAAATCTTACAAGGTGCAGCAAAAATGACCATTCGTACCCGCCCGCACGAAGATAGCGTTCTGGAAATGCTTCGCAACGACGAAGCATTCGCCCTCGAATATTTATCTGTCGCGCTTGAGGAAATAGATGAAGCCGGTGGCGAGGACGCTTTCCTTGTCGCTATCCGTCGAGTGGCGGAAGCTCGTGGTGGGATGCTCAGCTTGTCGCAGAACACAGGACTCAATCGAGCAAACCTCTACAGGTCCATCGGCGTCGGCGGTGATCCTAAGCTCTCCACTTTGCTTAAAGTCCTCCAGGCGTTAGGTGTGGGCATGTCTAAAGTGGTATCGCACCGAACAGAACAAGACGTCCAGGCTTAAGCGCGCGCCAGTAGCTATGGGGATTACCCGGCGCAGCACTCGTCGCATTTCCCTGCATAAAGCTGGTCAAGTGCGCTGCCCGCCGATAGAATTGCGCACTTTTTGATCAGAGGCGCACCAAGCGCCCATCCGTTGCCTTGTCGTGCGCGACCGGCAGCGTCATTCAATACCGAGGTTAGACATGTCCACCACCATCGCAAAAGCCAACCCCAAGGTTGGCTTTGTTTCCCTGGGTTGCCCGAAGGCGCTTGTCGACTCCGAGCGCATCCTCACGCAATTGCGTATGGAAGGCTACGACGTCGTGTCCACTTACCAGGACGCCGATGTGGTGGTGGTCAACACCTGTGGCTTCATCGACTCGGCCAAGGCCGAATCCCTGGAAGTGATCGGCGAAGCCATCAAGGAAAACGGCAAGGTCATCGTGACCGGCTGCATGGGGGTGGAAGAAGGCAATATCCGTAACGTGCACCCGAGTGTGCTGGCGGTGACCGGCCCGCAGCAGTACGAGCAAGTGGTCAACGCTGTGCACGAGGTGGTGCCGCCACGCCAGGATCACAATCCGCTGATCGACCTGGTGCCGCCTCAAGGCATCAAGCTGACCCCGCGTCACTACGCATATCTGAAGATTTCCGAAGGCTGCAACCACAGCTGCAGCTTCTGCATCATCCCGTCGATGCGCGGCAAACTGGTAAGCCGCCCGGTGGGTGATGTGCTCGACGAGGCCCAGCGCCTGGTCAAGTCTGGCGTCAAGGAGCTGCTGGTGATCTCCCAGGACACCAGCGCCTACGGCGTCGATGTGAAATACCGCACCGGTTTCTGGAACGGCGCGCCGGTGAAAACCCGCATGACCGAGCTGTGCGAAGCCCTCAGCAGCCTGGGCGTGTGGGTGCGCCTGCACTATGTTTACCCTTACCCGCACGTGGACGAGTTGATCCCGTTGATGGCCGCCGGCAAGATCCTGCCGTACCTGGACATCCCGTTCCAGCACGCCAGCCCGAAAGTGCTCAAGGCGATGAAACGCCCGGCGTTCGAAGACAAGACCCTGGCACGCATCAAGAACTGGCGCGAGATCTGCCCGGAGCTGATCATCCGCTCCACCTTCATCGTCGGTTTCCCCGGCGAGACCGAGGAAGACTTCCAGTACCTGTTGGACTGGCTGACCGAAGCGCAGCTGGACCGCGTCGGTTGCTTCCAGTACTCGCCGGTGGAAGGTGCACCGGCCAACCTGCTGGACTTGGCCGTGGTACCGGACGACGTCAAGCAAGACCGTTGGGAGCGCTTCATGGCGCACCAGCAGGCCATCAGCTCGGCACGCCTGCAACTGCGCATCGGCAAGGAAATCGAAGTGCTGATCGATGAAGTCGACGAGCAAGGCGCGGTGGGTCGTTGCTTCTTCGACGCCCCTGAAATTGACGGTAACGTGTTTATCGACGATGCCAGCGGCCTGAAGCCGGGTGACAAAGTCTGGTGCACCGTGACCGACGCCGACGAGTACGACTTGTGGGCTGAAAAGCGCGACTGATCGCACGGTGATAAAAAGCCTCGCCTCTGAGAAGATGCGGGGCTTTTTTAGGTCTATCGTATTGTCCATCAACCCCGAATACAGCAAGGGACAGCGGGTATGCGTCAGCATTCGGTGATTCACACACCTAAAACCAGCGATTACACGCGCCTGGTGCAGATCTGGGAGAACTCGGTACGCGCCACCCACGACTTCCTCCCGGACAGCTATATCGACATGTTGAAAAACCTGGTGCTGACCCGGTACCTCGATGCGGTCATGCTGATCTGCACCAAGGACTCATGCCAACGCATCACCGGGTTCGCCGGAGTGTCGGCGGGCAAGGTGGAAATGCTGTTTATCGACCCGCACCACCGTGGCCAGGGACTGGGCCGGCAATTGCTGGGTTACGCGATCGAACACATGAATGCCGATGAACTGGACGTCAACGAACAGAACCCCCAGGCCCTGGGTTTTTACCTCAAGCAAGGCTTCGAGGTAATCGGGCGCACAGAACATGATGGGCTTGGGCAGCCTTATCCATTGCTGCACCTGCGTCTACACCAGCAGCAACGGGCCCGTAATGTCTGAACTGTGGGAGCTGGCTTGCCTGCGAAGGCGTCGGGTCAGTCTACCCATCCGGTGCTGGTATACCGCCATCGCAGGCAAGCCAGCTCCCACATTTGACCCGTGTTGTGTCAGTTAAGTAATTGTTATGGCCCATGTGCTGAAATGGGGCCGGGATTAACCGGCGCCAGGCAGGTACAATAGTGGCCCCCTTTTGTTACGGCCCTTGTCATGACTGACCCCATACGCCTCTCCAAACGCCTTATCGAACTGGTCGGTTGCTCCCGTCGGGAGGCTGAGTTGTTTATCGAAGGCGGCTGGGTCTCGGTGGACGGCGAAGTGATCGACGAGCCGCAGTTCAAGGTCACTGACGAGAAGGTCGAGCTGGACCCGGAAGCTAAAGCCACCGCGCCAGAGCCGGTGACCATCCTGATGCACGCCCCCGCAGGCATGGATGCTGAAACCGCCATGGCCTCGATCAGCGCCGAAACCCTTTCTGAAGAGCACCGCTTCGGCAAGCGCCCGCTCAAGGGGCACTTTCTGCGCCTGAGCGCCAGCGCCGACCTGCAAGCCAAGGCCAGTGGCCTGCTAGTGTTCACCCAAGACTGGAAGATTCTGCGCAAGTTGACCGCCGATGCCGCCAAGATCGAGCAGGAATACGTGGTGGAAGTCGAAGGCGACATGGTTGCCCACGGCCTTAACCGCTTGAACCACGGCCTGACCTACAAAGGCAAAGAGCTGCCTGCCGTCAAAGCCAGCTGGCAGAACGAGAACCGCCTGCGCTTTGCGATGAAAAATCCGCAACCCGGCGTGATCGCGCTGTTCTGCGAAGCCGTTGGCCTGAAAGTCATCGCCATCCGCCGCATCCGCATCGGCGGCGTGTCCATCGGCAAGGTGCCAGTGGGCCAATGGCGTTACCTGTCCGGCAAAGAAAAGTTTTAAGCCGTTCCCTTTTCCCGACACCGCCTGATTCCGGCGGTGTCATCAGTTGAATACCAGGATTGCCCACCATGATTCACAACGACGTACTGCGCAGCGTGCGCTACATGCTCGACATCAGCGACAACAAGATGGTCGAGATCATCAAGCTCGGCGGCATGGACGTGACCAAGGAAGACCTACTGACCTACCTCAAGAAAGATGAGGAAGAAGGCTTCGTGTTCTGCCCGGATGAAGTCATGGCTCACTTCCTCGATGGCTTGGTGATTTTCAAGCGCGGCAAGGACGAAAGCCGCCCGCCGCAACCGATCGAAACCCCGGTGACCAACAACATCATTCTGAAAAAGCTGCGCGTGGCCTTCGAACTGAAGGAAGACGACATGCATGCAATCCTCAAGGCGGCGGAGTTCCCGGTGTCCAAGCCAGAGCTGAGCGCGCTGTTTCGCAAGTTTGGTCATACCAACTACCGCACCTGTGGCGATCAGTTGCTGCGTAACTTCCTCAAGGGCCTGACCTTGCGGGTCCGTGCCTAAGCCATGAGTTACCAGATCTCGCCCGTCGGCTTCGTACGCTCCTGTTTCAAGGAGAAGTTCGCCATCCCGCGCCAACCGCAACTGGCACCGGCTGCCCGTGGCGTGCTGGAGCTGGTAGCGCCGTTCGACCAGGGTGAGGCGGTGCAGGGGCTGGAGCAGGTCAGCCATGTGTGGCTGCTGTTTCTGTTTCATCAGGCCCTGGAAGACAAGCCACGCCTGAAAGTGCGCCCGCCACGCCTGGGCGGCAATACGTCCATGGGCGTGTTTGCCACCCGCGCAACCCATCGCCCCAATGGCATCGGCCAGTCGGTGGTGAAGCTGGACAAGGTGGAACGGGGGCGCCTGTGGATTTCCGGCATAGATTTGCTCGATGGCACGCCGGTGTTGGATATCAAGCCGTATGTGCCTTATGCCGATATCGTGGATGCGGCCACCAACGACATCGCCAGCGATGCGCCCGCGCTGATCGGCGTGCAATGGCTCAAGGCTGCACTGCAACAGGCGCAAGGCCATGCACAGCGCCTTGGTGAACCGTTGGTGGAGTTGATTGAACAGTGTCTGGCACAGGACCCGCGGCCTGCGTATCAGGTTCCGACGTCGGAACGCGAATACGGTGTGCGGTTCTGGGATGTGGATGTGCGCTGGCACTACCCGGAGCCGGGGATGATTTGTGTGCTGGAAGTGGTTTCGGCGCAGTAAATCGCAGAAACGCAAAAGCCCGCGCTGCCTTCACAGGCAACGCGGGCTTTTCTTTGCAACGCATTCGACTGTAGGAACGAGCTTGCTCGCGAAAAACGAGCAGGCACCGCGTTCAGTCAAGATGCCAGCGTTATCGTTGGCGTTCTTCGCGAGCAAGCTCGCTCCTACAAGTGACCCGAAGTCACTTCTCGACGAACGCACGCTCGATCAGGTAGTCACCCGGCTCACGCATCCGTGGCGAAACCTTGAGGCCGAAGCTGTTCAACACTTCGCTGGTCTCATCCAACATACTTGGGCTGCCACACAGCATGGCGCGGTCGTCTTCGGGGTTGATCGGCGGCAGGCCGATGTCGCTGAACAGCTTGCCGCTGCGCATCAGGTCGGTCAGGCGGCCTTCGTTTTCGAACGGCTCGCGGGTCACGGTCGGGTAGTAGATCAACTTGTCACGCAGGGCCTCACCGAAGAACTCGTTCTGCGGCAGGTGCTCGGTGATGAATTCGCGGTAGGCGACTTCGTTGACGTAGCGCACGCCGTGGCACAGGATGACTTTTTCGAAGCGCTCGTAGGTCTCAGGGTCCTGGATCACACTCATGAACGGGGCGAGGCCAGTACCGGTGCTGAGCAGGTACAGGTGTTTGCCCGGCTTCAAATCGTCAAGCACCAGGGTGCCCGTCGGTTTTTTGCTGATGATGATCTCGTCGCCTTCCTTCAAATGCTGCAATTGGGAAGTCAGCGGGCCATCGGGCACCTTGATGCTGAAGAACTCCAGATGCTCTTCCCAGTTCGGGCTGGCAATGGAGTAAGCGCGCATGAGCGGGCGGCCGTTGGGCTGTTGCAGGCCGATCATCACGAACTGACCGTTCTCGAAGCGCAGGCCCGGATCGCGGGTGCACTTGAAGCTGAACAGAGTGTCGTTCCAGTGATGAACACTGAGGACACGCTCGTGGTTCATGTTGCTCATGTACGGGGGACTCCTGGAAATGGGTCTGCGCCAAAGGTATGGATGCGCAATTGCACAGCATTCTAATGGCGGCGACAATATCTGTTAACTGGATTATTAAGATAAGGGTTATCGGTTATATCGATATGCGATTTACTCTCCGTCAACTGCAAGTTTTCGTCGCCGTCGCCCAGCAGGAAAGCGTCTCGCGCGCTGCTGGCCTTCTGGCCTTATCTCAATCCGCCGCCAGCACCTCGATTACCGAGCTGGAGCGTCAATCCAGCTGCCAATTATTCGACCGCGCCGGCAAACGCCTGAGCCTCAACGCCCTCGGTCACCAGCTGTTGCCTCAGGCGGTGGCATTGCTGGACCAGGCCAAGGAGATCGAAGACCTGCTCAACGGCAAGTCAGGCTTCGGTTCCCTGGCGGTCGGCGCCACGCTGACCATAGGCAATTACCTGGCGACACTGCTGATTGGCAGCTTTATGCAGCAACACCCCGAGAGCCAGGTAAAGCTGCATGTGCAGAACACTGCCCATATCGTGCATCAGGTTGCCCACTACGAAATTGACCTGGGTCTAATTGAAGGCGACTGCAGCCACCCGGATATCGAGGTGCAGACGTGGGTAGAAGATGAGCTGGTGGTGTTCTGTGCGCCCCAGCATCATTTGGCCAAGCGTGGCGTGGCCACCATGGACGAGTTGACCCACGAAGCGTGGATCCTGCGGGAACAGGGCTCGGGCACGCGACTGACCTTTGATCAGGCAATGCGTCATCACCGCAGCGCGCTGAATATCCGCCTGGAGCTGGAACACACCGAGGCGATCAAACGGGCAGTGGAGTCGGGCTTGGGGATTGGCTGCATTTCGCGGCTGGCGCTGCGCGATGCCTTCCGCCGTGGCAGCCTGGTGCCGGTGGAAACCCCGGACCTGGACCTGGCCCGGCAGTTCTACTTCATCTGGCACAAGCAGAAGTACCAGACCTCGGCGATGCGTGAGTTTCTCGAACTGTGCCGCGCCTTCACCGCTGGGGTGCAGCGCAGCGACGAGATCGTGCTGCCGAGTATCGCTTGATCGTCAGATCAGGATCACGGCCCATACCAGGGTGATCATGGTCAGTGCCACAAATTGCGCGGCGCTGCCCATGTCCTTGGCGTTTTTCGACAGCGGGTGGCGGTCCAGGGAAATACGGTCAATGGCCGCTTCTACCGCTGAGTTGAGCAATTCGACGATCAGCGCCAACAAACACACTGCAATCAGCAGCGCCCGTTCAACCCGGCTGACCTGCAGGAAAAAGCTCAAGGGGATCAGGATGACGTTCAGCAACACCAACTGGCGGAATGCCGCCTCGCCCGTGAAAGCCGCACGCAGGCCATCCAGGGAATAGCCCCCTGCATTGAAGATACGTTTGATACCGGTTTGACCCTTGAAAGGCGACATAGATGTAGGCAACTGAACCAAAGAAGTGGGGAAGCTAGATCACGCAAAGTCAAAAAAGCGTGAAGCGGCTGTAACTTAATGTTGCGAGATGGACTCGAGTTGCTGCAAAAGCAACGCCGCCTGAGTGCGCGTACGCACACCCAACTTACGGAAAATCGCCGTAACGTGGGCCTTGATGGTCGCTTCCGACACACTCAATTCGTAGGCAATCTGCTTGTTCAACAAACCTTCGCAAACCATGGTCAACACCCGGAACTGCTGGGGCGTCAAGCTGGCCAGGCCATCGCGGGCGGCCTTGGCTTCATCGGACACATTGATTTCTTCAAACGCCTGGGGTGGCCAGGACACATCGCCGTCCAACACCGTGCGCACGGCTTTCTGGATATCTTCCATCGCGCTGGACTTGGGAATGAAACCGCTGGCGCCAAACTCCTTGGAGCGCACCACCACGTCGGCTTCTTCCTGGGCCGACACCATCACCACGGGGATCTGCGGGTATTGGCCACGCAGCAGCACCAGCCCGGAAAAACCGTAGGCGCCCGGCATGTTCAGGTCGAGCAACACCAGGTCCCAGTCGGATTTTTCAGTCAGGCGGGCTTCCAGTTCGGCAATGCTGGCTACTTCGACCAAACGTACATCGGGGCCAAGGCCCAGGGTTACGGCCTGATGCAGTGCGCTGCGAAACAGCGGGTGGTCATCGGCAATCAGGATTTCGTATGTGGCCATTGGTTAAATGATCCTGTTTTTTATGGGAGCCCTGATGGGTTCAGGGTTCACCAATACACGAGGCGACGGCCGGACAGCGATCGCCACAGGGCCCGCTCAACGTCAAAAACACATGAAACGACGTCGATAATTCACGGTTGCGCCCAATCGGCGCACAGCATGCCCAGCGTAGCCTGGAGGGTCAAGCACTACGCCCGTGGGGATTTTAGCGGGTTGCGGGCTTACAGTGCCATCATGCAAACGTCGTCTGGTTATCCCGCCGGGATGTAGGGTGCAAGGCGCGTATGCACGGTGTCTGCCGCATCCAGTGGCAGTTGGAACTTGGCAGCCAGGTAATGGGTGCTGAATACATCGAGGTAGGCATCCAGCACTTCGCTGGCGACCAGGTCATCGGCCAGCTCCAGGCACAGCGCCGCCACCTCGGCGGTGCAGAAGTGGTCATCACGCTTGGAGCGCCGTAGCTTGTAACGCGACAGTTGCTCGGGTGCCAGGCTCAGCACCGGTAAATGTTCCAGATAGGGACTTTTGCGAAACATCTTGCGCGCTTCGCTCCAGGTGCCGTCCAGCAGGATGAACAGTGGGCGCTTGCCCTCCTCCACGCGCACTTCACTGACCACCCGTTGCGGCGCCACGAATTCACCGGGAAATACGATGTAGGGTTGCCACTGCGGGTCGGCCAGCAGCCTGAGCAACTCGGGGTCGACTTCGGTACGCGACCAGGCGAATGCGGTGGTGTCGTGTATGACATCGGCGATCAGCCAGCCCGTGTTACTGGGCTTCATCGGTTCTACGTCATGCATCAACAGGCACATGGCGGACTTGGCTTCTACCTGAGGCCGCCAGGCACACAGGCAGTACTCAGGAATGACCCGACAGCCGGGACAGCGCTCAGCACGGGAACCCCGATTGAGAAACGGCCTGACGGCACGCGCCAGACGCTGGGTACGCAAACGGGAGACGGCGTGACTCATCGGGCACGCGGCGAAGAAAAGGAAATCGACACGGAACAAACTCGTGAAAAACAGAAGTCCAGCAGTTTACCAGCGATACGCCTGGCTGTAGTGGCAAGGGCTCACCTATAATTGCGCGCCACTGAACGCACAGCCCAGTGGCTGGTCTATGCACCAGTAACCGAATCAGGAGAGTTTCATGCTGCGTTCCATGCTGCGCCTTGTTGCCCCATCCGTCGCCCTTGCGCTGGTCTTGCCTATGGGCGCCCACGCGGCCTCGCTGCTGGAGGCTCAAATGAACAAGAAGCTGCAAAGCGTCGCGGCCGAAAGCAACAAGGACCTGCCCCGGGAAATCGATGAAAAAACCCTGGAAGTCGCCTACACCGTTGAAGGGATGCAACTGATCGATCACCTCAGCGTGCTGCCTGACCGTGCCGAACAGATGCGCGCCAACCCCAAGGCTGTGTATTTCCAGCTGGGCCGCAGTGTGTGCACCAACCCGGGCTACCGCGAGCTGATGGCCAAGGGCGCAGTGATGCGCTACGAAATTACCGAGAACAAGACCAATCGCCCGGTGGCTTCCGTCAAGTTCGCAGAGGCCGATTGCCCGGCTCCGGCGAAAAAGAAAAAGTAACCTCTGCTTGACCCTCCCGCGCTGCTTCCCAGCGGCGCGCACGCTTCCTCTGCGTTTGCCACCAACGACTAAACTGCGTAATGAACCCCCAATAAGCGGTTGCCAGCCAAGGGTTTTTCGGCCCATGATCAGTTCATCCCAGATGCCCACCCACCACAGTTTTTAATGCTGTTCTGTCATATTTTCAGGACAAAAAAGGCCTGCCCTCCTGCGGCATGCCGCGACACAAGCAGTGTCGTGGCCCAGGCGACGTTCTCGTCGACTACCCAGGCCCTGTAAAGAAGGAGAAATTGAATGCCTTATGAATCGAATGATTTGCTGCTTCGTCATTTTGAAGAAAACGGGACCGACCTCACTCAGCAGGTCGACGCACAAATTCAGTTGATCGCCCCCAACAGCCCGAATATCCCTCTTTATCGAGACATGATCCTCACCGTCCTGCGCATGGCCCAAGACGACCGTGATCGCTGGAACGCCAAGATCACCCTGCGTGCCATCCGTGAACTGGACCATGCCTTTCGGGTGCTCGAACAATTCAAGGGCCGGCGCAAAGTCACGGTATTCGGCTCGGCGCGTACGCCAGTGGAAAGCCCGCTGTATGCGCTGGCCCGAGAAGTGGGGGCGGCGTTGGCACGTTCCGACCTGATGGTCATCACCGGTGGCGGTGGCGGGATCATGGCCGCAGCCCACGAAGGCGCGGGCCTGGAGCACAGCCTGGGGTTCAATATCACCCTGCCCTTTGAACAGCATGCCAACCCAACCATTGATGGCACCGACAACCTGCTGTCATTCCACTTCTTCTTTACCCGTAAGCTGTTCTTCGTCAAAGAAGCCGACGCGCTGGTGTTGTGCCCTGGCGGCTTCGGCACCCTCGACGAGGCATTGGAAGTGCTGACCCTGATCCAGACCGGCAAGAGCCCGCTGGTGCCGGTAGTGCTACTGGATGCGCCGGGCGGTGGATTCTGGCAAGGCGCCCTGGATTTCATCCGCAGCCAGCTGGAAGCCAATCGCTACATCCTGCCCACCGACCTCAAACTGGTCCGCCTGGTCTACAGCGCCGAAGAGGCGGTGGACGAAATCAACCAGTTCTACGCCAACTTCCACTCCACCCGTTGGCTTAAGCGTGAGTTTGTGGTGCGCATGAATCATCCACTGAGTGACCGCGCCCTGGCCCATATGCAGCAAGCGTTTGCCAGCTTGCGGCTCAGTGGCGAGTTCCAGCAACTCGCCTATACGGGCGAAGACTATGACGAACCGAGGTTCAGCCATTTGACGCGTTTGGTGTTCAATTTCAACGGTCGCGACCAGGGGCGATTGCGGGAGTTGGTGGATTACATCAACCTGCCGGAGAACTGGGCACAGGCCCAGGGCAAGGCACAGCAACGGATGACACCAGAAACAGCGTGATTTTTTGCAGGCAAAAAAAAAGGCCCACTATTTTCATAGTGGGCCTTTTGTTTTTTGCTCAGTCGTCCATATCCCGACCGCTCAATAAGCGGCTGATCATGTCCATCGAAAACCCGCGATAACTCAAGAAGCGACCTTGCTTCGCACGCTCCTTGGCATCAATAGGAAGATGCCCAGCAAACTTGCGACGCCAGGTTTCCTCCAACTGCGACTGCCAACTGATACCGCACTCACGTAGCGCAAGGTCAATATCGGCACGTTGCAGTCCGCGCTGGCTTAACTCCTCGCGAATCCGCGCAGGGCCGTAACCGGAACGTGCGCGGTAAGACACAAAGCTTTCAAGGTAACGGGCTTCCGACAACAGCCCTTCTTCCGTCAACCGGTCGAGGACTGTTTCGATCATCTCAGGCTCTGCGCCGCGCTGACGCAACTTACGTGTCAGCTCGACTCGACCATGCTCGCGGCGAGCGAGCAGGTCCATTGCAGTGCGCCGAACGGCGACGAGTGTATCCAGTACAACAGTCATCGTTTGCTTCAGACGTCAGTATCGGCTTCTTCCATTTCATCTACCGGCTCGCGGTTGGCAGCCGCTTTCACGTCCGGCGCTGCGGTCAGCAGCTTGTCGCGGATCTGCTTCTCAAGCGTGGCAGCGATATCCGGATTGTCTGCCAGGAACTTGGCCGAGTTGGCCTTGCCCTGACCGATCTTGCTGCCGTTGTAGGCATACCAGGCACCGGACTTCTCGACGAAACCGTGCAGTACGCCCAGGTCGATCATCTCGCCGTTCAGGTAGATACCCTTGCCGTAGAGAATCTGGAACTCAGCCTGACGGAATGGCGGGGCCACTTTGTTCTTCACGACCTTGACGCGGGTTTCGCTACCGACAACCTCGTCACCTTCCTTCACCGCGCCCGTACGGCGGATATCCAGACGGACCGAAGCGTAGAACTTCAGCGCGTTACCACCGGTGGTGGTTTCCGGGCTGCCGAACATCACGCCGATCTTCATACGGATCTGGTTGATGAAGATCACCAGGCAGTTGGCGTTCTTGATGTTACCGGTGATTTTACGCAGCGCCTGGGACATCAGGCGGGCTTGCAGGCCCACGTGCATGTCGCCCATTTCGCCTTCGATTTCAGCCTTGGGCACCAGGGCCGCCACGGAGTCGACCACGATCACGTCGATGGCGTTGGAGCGCACCAGCATGTCGGTGATTTCCAGGGCTTGCTCGCCGGTGTCCGGCTGGGAAACCAGCAGGTCATCGACGTTGACGCCCAGCTTGCCGGCGTATTCAGGATCCAGGGCGTGCTCGGCGTCGACGAACGCGCAGGTGGCGCCCATCTTTTGCGCCTGGGCAATCACCGACAGGGTCAGGGTGGTTTTACCGGAAGATTCAGGACCGTAGATTTCAACGATACGGCCTTTTGGCAGGCCGCCAATGCCGAGCGCGATGTCCAGACCCAGAGAGCCAGTGGAAATAGCCGGGATCGCCTGACGGTCGTGATCGCCCATACGCATTACGGCACCCTTGCCGAATTGACGTTCGATCTGACCCAGGGCCGCAGCCAAGGCTTTCTTCTTGTTGTCGTCCATTAAAGTCCTCACGTAATCAATAAGGCCTGACGGCCAACACCTGTATAAGTAGACAGTATTGTTCCACAAAGATCCGAGATCGCCTACCCCTGATTGTCTATTTCTACTGCAGCTCGTCGCAACAAGCCCTCCAGCGCGGCTTTTACCGTTTGTCGGCGGACCTCGTCGCGGTTGCCGGGGAAGTGCGCAAGCTCGGCGGTCACCTCTTCGCCCACGGCAAAAGCCAGCCAAACGGTGCCCACCGGCTTGTCCGGCGAACCGCCATCCGGGCCAGCGACACCGCTGACCGCCACGGCAAACCGTGCCAGGCTTTTTTCCTGCGCACCGCGGGCCATCGCCTCCACCACTTCCTGGCTGACGGCCCCGACTTTGGCGAACAGTTTTTCCGGCACATTCAACTGCCGGGTCTTCTGTCGGTTGGAATAAGTGACATAGCCCGCCTCGAACCAGGCCGAACTGCCCGGGATCCGCGTGATGGCTTCGGCAATGCCGCCGCCGGTACAGGACTCGGCAGTGGTGACGTGGGCACTGAGCACCTGCAAACGGCGACCCAGTTCGGCAGCCAGTTGAGTGATTTCCTTCACGGTCGTCTCCAGGAATGGGCGGGGGTTTGTCTACCCTACAGGAGCCCATCGACCTTGCAAGGTACAGAGTGCATCAAGACGCTAATGCGCGACGGCCTGCACGTAGGCCTGGCAAGCACGCAAGGCGATCAGGGCGTTATCGCCGTCGTCGGTGATGCGGATAATTCGCTGAGCATGCGCCGGGTCAAGTCGGGCTCGCGAGGTTGCATGAACCACGCCGCCGGGGCTGGGGGCGGCAGGCACTGTGCAGCCAGTGGTGACGGTGGCGAGAAGGACTGACAGCCGCACATCAGCAGTGGCCAGGCGATCGCGCAGAGCCGCTTGATTACGCAGGGCATCGTTCAATTCCTGAATGTGTTGGTGATCGCTAGTAGAGATTTGCTGTTCAAGGGCCAGGCGTTTGGCCTGTTCAGCCTGTTGTTGCTGAAGAATTGCCTGGCTTTGTTGGCTGAGCGCCTGTGTATGTCGGACCGATTGCAGCTCCAGCTGCGCCCCGTATCGCCACGCCTGCACCTGCCAAACAAGCGCCATGAGCAGGCACACACCGACCAAGCGAAACGCACCTAGGAAACGCATAGCACCGCCTTCGCTCGCACCCACAACCGCAAACGATCGTCCAGACCGTTGAGCCCGCCATTGATACGGCGAGTGATGGTGGTGAACTGGTCTTTGTCGGCGAGCTCATTGAGGCCGTTGCTTTGCCAGAACCAGGCGGCAGATTCGCAGGCCCACTGTGGCTGCTCCAGCAATTTTGGTTGTCGCAGCAGACGATCGTCACCAAACAGAGCTTGGCTACACGCCATGTAATTACGGCGCCCGGTGATCTGGATCAACCCCCTGCCCCGATACATTTGCCCATCACCGTCCGCCTCAGGGGTGTTGCCCAGCCGCGCGGCCAAGCTGCCGGTGTCGTACTTGCTCAGGTATTGATCGCTACCCAATTCGCGCACGTACTGTAACTGGGCAGACTCGTGACCGATTTGGGCGAGGAAGGCGGCGACGCGACGGGCCGTATTGATCTGATGCCCCGCAAAGGCCGCATTTAGAAAGGTTAAAAAAATGCCCGCGCGAAGGCGGGCTCCAGGCATTACACCCAGAAGCTGAGCATGTGTGATTACCATGGGTTTTACTCTAAGGAAGGATCTACACCGACAAACCGCTGGCCTGGACCGTACTCCGATAGCCACCTTTTCGCTCGCCCCTGGATTTCACCGTTTTAATCGACCAGCGCCCTTGCATGAACCCCGGCCACGACTCATCCAGCAGCAACAGGCCTTCAGCAGCCAACGAAGGATTACCCGGGCAAACCACATCGATCTGCAACCCTTCGCGCTCCACCCGCCGCATCTCTCCCTGCGCCGCCGAGCGTGCTTCGTCCTCGCTCTGGTATCGCGGTGTCACCACTTTGAAGGGTGCGATGCCCACCTTGACGACACGCTGTTTTCCGGCTGCCGCGTCCCACCATGACGTTTGCGCACCGTTGTATTTGGCACGGCTGGTTTCGGTGAAGCTGGCGCTGATGAACGCGCGGTCACCTGGACGATTGTCATGGGTAATCGACAACCGTACATCCGGCAATGCCTTGCCCGACAGCGTCTTGATCTGGCCTTTGCGCCCCAGTACATAAAGCTCATCGACAGGCTTGGCCACCGCATCGAAGCGCTTGGCCAAGCGCGTCAGAAAGGCCATGTCGCTTTCATTGGTCTGATCGATGTGCGCGATCGGCTCACCGTCGAGTTCAGGCGCCACACGCGGTGAAAAACCATATCGGGTGGTCAGTTGGCGAAACAGCGCACCCAGGGTTATCGGCCCATGGCTGGCGGTGCGGCGCTGTTTGAATTCGTGCTCGTCGAACGGTGCCGCCGTGGCCACCAGCACCAGTCTCAATGGGAACATCGACGGCGTGCGCTGGGTAATCTTGAACACACCCTTATCCACCAGGCCCGATTCCAGATAGCCAATACGCAGGCCAATTTTGCCGCCCAGATCGGGCAGCCCTTCAAGCCCCTCGATATCGAGGGTCAACTTCAGTTGATCAGATACAAACCCCGCTGCGTCGGTATGCTCCCACTCCAATAGCCGCTCGTTGAATAACGCGGCATTGGCTCCGTATAGCTCCACTACAGGTGTAAATCCGAGTGCCATGATGGCTCCTTAATCCCAGGCGGAAACCGGCCGGCTCGCAACTGGTTGCGCGTCCAATTCGGGCACCAGCACGCTGACGCCCGCCGGCAGTACCGCGCCCTGTTCGGCCAACTCCGGGTTCAAGCGCCACAACGCTTCTTCTGCGGCATCATCACTGCGCCCCAGCTCACGGTAGAGCAACAGGTTCACCGAGTCGCCGGCAATACTTCGAACCCTACGCATTGACGAACTCCTCCAGTAACAATGTCCAATTGATCACCATGGCCGTCCCGTCGTCGATCACGCTGGCTTGTTTTTCACTGATCGACCGGATGGTCCATAGCCCCCAGTTACGCCCTAACCCGTCCACCAAAGGCAACGGCGCACGCAGGGCCTGCAGGGTGCGCAACTCATCCAGGCGCGCCATGCCATTGGCACGCGCAGCCTTGCCGCCCAATGCCAGGGTTTCGAGCCCCTGGCCGACCTGGCTGGATTTAGGTTTGCCGGCAATGATGTCGAGACTGACCCAGCCCCCGCTGCTACCACGATCAAGCGTGTCGTAGGCGAACCCACGGGACAGCCCGAAAATAAAAGTACCCAAGACCATCTGTTGTCGCATCACACAGCTCCATCGGTGAGTGCTGCGCCGCGTCGGGTCGCCAGCAGGTTGTCCATCGACAGCGGGGTAAATTGCGCTTCGATCTGTTGCACCACGAGCGCCGCCAGTTGTTGATGGCTGGCTTGCTCAGGCGCGGTGATGGTGATTTGCGGGGCGAAGTTGATTTGGCGGTTGTCGGCTTGAGGGGCGTTGAGGTTTTTGCTGACCTCTGTGGGGGATGGCAGGCGATCGCCCGCCCCCATCACTTTTTCAGCCAGCCACGCACCGACGTCACTGCCCACGAAAGTGCCCACGGCACCACCGACTACCTTACCGATTGCGCCCCCGGCGACGCCGCCCATCACACCGCCCAACACTGTGCCGGCACCCGGAACGACCGAACCGATAACGGCTCCCGCCAGCGTGCCGACCGCTCGGCCTATCGCCATCCCAGCCACATCACCGACGACACCGCCGGCAACACCGCCGCCGATAGAGCCCACGCTAGTGCCAACCGCTTGACCCAGGTTTCCGGTCATCGCGCCTTTCGTCATCTCGACACCGGCCTGGGCCACCACCAAACCCAGGGGGACCCCTTTGGCCAGCTTGCTCACCTTCGCCGCTTTGCCAGAGATGCCAGGGCCGGAAGCAGACGGGCGATTACCGCTGTGCTCGTCATTGCTCGGGGCTTTGCGCTGGCTGTCCGGCGGTGTGGTTTTATTCCCTGCTGCCGGCCCCTCTCCGAGCACTTTCCCTGCGACCTTTTCGAAAATCTTGTCCTTCACGGCACCGAAAACACCAGAAACCACCGGGATCAGCACCGCCCCCGCCAGGGCGACGGCAGCGGCAGCCTTGGGCAGGCCTTCCGCGAGCCAAGCCACGCCACTGACCAGGCCGTTCATTACGGTCAGCGAGGCATCCACAACGGGGGCCAGCGCTGTATCAGAGGCGGTGCTCAAGCGTGTGGTACTGGCCTCGTAGGCTTGCCGACGCGCGTAAGTAGAGTCCGCACGAACCGCGGCGGAACGCAGCACCGAACCTTGGTCGCCCAGCGTCGAAGTGGCGTAGGTGGATTTTTCTGCGACCAGCGAAAAGGCCTGTTTCACGTTGTCGATCACCGGTACCAGGCTCAGAATCGTCTGGTTGCCGTCGAACAACTGCGTCGCCAGCACCGCCTGCCTTTCGGCAGGTTGCGACTTGAGCGCCTCCAGCACCGTAAGCACGGCCTGTGGGGCGTCCTGTTTCATGCCCGCCGCGAGTACTTTTGGATCAAGCTTGAGCTCTGCCCAGGCACTGCGTTGCCCTGCAGAGGCGTTGTCGCCTTTAGCCAGGACGGTGCTGATTTTTTCCAGCCCGGCACCAGCAACAGCCTTGTTGTTACCTGCGCTCAACAACGCCGCCGAAAGCGCTGCAGCCTGTTCGGGACTCATGCCCGCAGCCTTCGCGGCAGCGCCCTGGAGTTGCACAACAGCGCCGATATCCGCCGATTCGGCCTTGAGCGATACCTGGGTGCCCAGCACGTTTGTTGCGTCGGCAAGGTCCAAGGCTTGTGCGCGATCAAGGTGCATTGACTCGCGCCAGCCGCCCATGATTTCGCCGGCATTTTTGACGTCGATCTTGAACGCCGTCGCCAGGATCGCAGCGTCGCGAGCGAACTGCTGCAGGTCTGCCCGGCGCCCAACGGGGTCGATATTGCCGGAAGCGTCCTTGCGATCACTGCCGATACCGGAACGGGCGGCGGCATACTCGACCTTCGCGAGGTCGACGGCACTGGCACCACTGGCAGCCACCACCGGCTCGGACGCCATGGCAAGGTTGGCTTCACGCAATGCCTTGCGCTCATGCCGGGCAAACATCAACAGTTGATCAATATCGGTCATCGCGGCGTCCAGCGCCTGCGAGGGTGTGCGCTTGTCTGTAGCCGCGACGGTCTTCGTACCCTCTGCGTTCCCGGCAGTTTGAGCTTGCCGGGCGTCCATCACCTTGAGCAACGAGACGTTGAACAGCTCCAGCGTATCGACCAACCGTACCTGCCCGTCCGCCAGATGCTTGATCTGCAAGCTGGCATCGGCCAATGCCAGGGCCAAACTCGCCGCACTCCCCGGGGCCACCTCAAGCGGGCTCGGCAGCGCTTGGGTGATAGGTTTGAGACTGGCCTGCATTCCTGTCATCTGAAGGGCGCCCTGAGTCATCACGCCGTCCTTGGCAATGGCTGACCCTGCTCCATGATTACTATCTGCCATTGCGCTCTACTCCTGTTTGACGCCAAGACGACTGATTGCGATGTCGTAGCGGCGCAATGCTTTGCCGGCTTCCCAATCGAGGATTTCCGCTTCGTTCACCGAGTAAACCAGCGGCACTACATCGAGAATCACTTCGATGTCGCGCTCCGAAAGAAGTCCGCCGGTTTGTTTAAAAAATCGTCGATGCGCTCCTGCAGCTCGGTCCAGTCGGGCACGGTCAGGCCGGCAAGATCGGGAATCATCAGGCCGGTACAATGGGCGGTGATGAACTCGGCACGCTCTTTGTTAGTGGCTAGCTTTTTCATCACCTTGGTAGCGCGCAGGGCGGGCATTTCCAGGGGCAGTTCCGACAGGTTTCGGCCGGCGGCTTCCAGGGGTAATAGCAGGTGGACAGGCTGGTCGTGGGTCGTCACGTCCTGTTCTTTCAGGAAGAACGAGGCCGGCCGTGTCGACATTTCGTGTACGTACTGCGCAATGCTCACGTAGTCCGGGCGCTTGAGTTGGTCGAGCTCTTTTTCCGACAGGCCGGTGGCGAGTTTCGCCAGTTCGAAGAACTGGTCGTCCTCGTCATCACCGGCCCGGGCCAGCGCGTCTTTCTGCGCGGCGTAGAACAACGGCTTGAGTTGAACCTGCTCGATCATTGCACCGGTGTCGGCGGTGATCGGGGACAGCAGGATGTGCAACGGTGGCATCCAGGCCATGGGGAATTCCTTGTTGAGCGGTGTTGAAAAGTGCAAAAAATCTAAACCTGAGCACGGCCCCTGCGGGAGCTGGCTTGCCTGCGATGGCATCCACTCGATGCTCCAGAGATACCGAGTCGCCTGCATCGCAGGCAAGCCAGCTCCCACCTTGACCGTGCTCGCTTCAGATTGCGCCGGCCCTTAAGGCATCAGCACGGCGCGGCGCGCATCGCCAAGGATGTCGACGCCGTTGAGCACGAACTTCTGGGTGCGCACATCGATATCGATCACCGAAATGCCATTTTCCAGACGGTTGTAGGTACGGCAGGACAGCTCCAGCGTGGTGGTGGCCTTGTCGCCCATTTTCAGCTTCGCCTCCTCCAGGGATTTGAGCTTGCCGCCCACGGTGTGGTAGGTGAAGTAGGTCTTGCCGTCCTGGTCTTGGCCGGCTTCACGCACGTTCAGCAAGATGTCGTCGCCAGTGCGCACGCCCAGGGCCAGCATGATTTCCGGGCCGGCACCTTGCAGCACCAGCTTGGCGTTGAGCACCTTGCCGCTCTTGGCCATTTCCTCGGCAATAAAGCGCCCGCCGGACATGGGCTCCATGTCGAACTCGATCTTCGGCGGGGTGAACTCTTCTACGGTTGCGGACAACGGCAGGCCTTGAAGGGTGGCCGCAATGGCCTGTCTGACTCGGTTGGTAAACATTAGAGAACGTCCTCCAGGAACTGCTCGATGATTTCATCGCGGGCGTTGAGTTGATAAACCATGTGTTCGTTCGGCGCGTAGCGGCCGTAGTCGATGACGATGAACCAGGTGCCGTTCTTGTACTTCTCGACGCTGTTCAGTTCCGGGTGCAGGTACACGCTGCCGCCGGGGATGGTTTCGTCGGCCACCAGGGTTTGCAGCCAGTCGTTGATGCGCTTGACCTCCTGGTCCATGAAGGACTTGGTGAGGTTCTTGGCCATGGCTTTCTGGCCGGCCTTGACCAGCTTGCGGCTGATGGCATCTTCCAGGCCGACGTAGCTGATGAACTTGCCGGTGATGGAGCGGTTGCCCAACAGCGAGAAGCCGCCGAGGATGGTGCGGGCGTAGTAGCTCACGCCGTAGCGGTTGAGCAAGTCGCCTTCGGTGGAGGTGTCGAGGATGTTGTACTCGACCACGCGGGAAACGTCCTCGGCGAACGTCACCTGGTTACCTGGACTTTCCCACTGCTTGACCTTGGCCAATGCGGCAATGGCCAGCGAGGATGGCGACAGGAACACGTTTTTCTTCGCGGCCTTGGAGTACACCGACGGCATGTTGTGCACCAGCAGGCAACGGTCGAAGCCGAGGTCGGCCCCGCCCAGTTCGCCGCTGTAGGTCACTTGGTCGGCAACGGACGCGTCCTTGCCATCCAGCACCACACGGGCCTTGATGCGCTTGCCGAAGGAGGCGAACTCACCGGCCACGGCCTTGGTGCTGGTAAAGCCTGGAGCGCCGATGATGGTCAGGTCTTCAGGGACGCTGCTCAGGGCCGCCAGGCCCAGTTTGCGACCGGTGACCGGGTCGTTGCCGCCGATCACGTTGTTGATCGTGTCGGCCGGGGTGGCGCCTTCTTCGACGATGACCACATAGACCGGCACCTTGACCACTTTGAGGATCTGGTACACCGCCTGGAACAAGGTGCCCGACTCAGTGCCGGTAGGGTCCAGGAGCGCCTGGGCGGTGAAGCTGTTGATGCGAAACGGGGCGTTTTTCGGGATTGACGCATGGGCATTCGGCGCAGTGCCAACTAGGCCAATGACGTTATCGCCAAGGCCACCCATGGCCTCGGGGGATTCAGTGGCATTCACAGTGATGCCGTTGTGCTCGAAGTTCAGGACTTCTGCCATGGTTATTCAGCCTTCTTCGGGGTGGAGTTGAGGACGCTGGTCAGTTCCAGACGGCCAGCGGTGCGCAGGGCGGATGCTTCGACGTCGAGCAGTTCCAGCTCCTCACCGGCGGTAGACCAATGGCCGTTGCCGATGGGGAATGGGATGAGGACGGTGTAGGTTTGGCGGGTGGGCATGGGTGGAAATCTCCGGGTGGGAAATGCAAAAAGCCCCTGCGGGGAGGGGCTTTTGGGGAGGCGAAAAAAACCGCTTTCGCGGAGGTGGGTCAGGTGCGATCAGGCAAGGGGTAGAGCGCCTTGATCTCGGCGACTTTGTCACGCCAGACCTTTTCTTTTTCAGGGGTTTCGTCGTATTGCCATTCTAAAAATAGCGGGTCGGCCTGGGTGGCGTACAAAGTACGGCGCGCAGTAATAACTGCCTCCTGCTTTTCAGCGTTTTCAGCCTCCTTGCACAACTCATTGGCCCGAGATTCACTGAATCCGAGAGAAACCAACGTAGGGCGGTCTGCGGGAACGTTGATGAGCGTTTCACCCGAATCAAGTAACAGCTTTCTAATAGAACGGCCCATGGTCATACTCCTTTCACCGCATAGCGCTTATCGTTATCCAACGTGTATGCCGTGTTACTTTCCGGATATGTATCGCCCAGCTCTGGCGCGGTCATTACGAACGGTTTGACCTTCCAAGAAATTTCATACTCCGGCGTAACTGCTTGGCTTAGCTCAACCTCTTCATCCGTACGACTGTACTTCACGGGTTCTTGAAAGCTTTTGGTCACAAGATATGTTAGTCCACCGCGCAAGTAGCACCCGGACTCTTGCGGCGATGTGGTCAGAACACCTGGCGTCAAATTAAGCCAAATCGGTTTCAAGCCAGTTACAGGCCGAACAAAAGAAAGCATCGCGAACTGCGCTTTTCGGACAGTCTCTCGATACGTTTGAGAGACGCGCTTTATGGCTAGAAAATTTGCATCTCCATTCCAAGGAATGCCGCAGCCTTCCATTTGAAGATTCAAGCCCGCAACATGAGGTTCAAAATTATTATTAAATGGATTCAATTCATGATTTTGAGCATAGTTCCTAGATATGACTATTTCAGAAATCCCCTGTTCGTTACCCGGCATACGCCACCATACCGGATAAAAAATATTGGTGGATAAACCAGTTAGATCAATAACCTGCGAATAAGACGCGCGACCATTAATATCCTTGGCTTGAACAGTGCCTCGCCAAGTAGAAAACTGTTCTTGAGCAGTATCCATTCGAGTATTAATTTTTCCGACCTGAGAAGTAACCGTATCGGTGAGTTTATTACACGCATCCACAACCTTCGTAATAGTCGTTTCAATCCCCATCATCAACTCCCTGTCAATTAATCTTTCCAGCACTTTTGTCAGTGCAATTACTTCGTTTCGAGATGCATGACCCGAAACATTAAATCAAGGTGGCGGGACATATTGCCAACCGAAGCCGCCGCCATAATCGCGATCTCCTCCGCCAACAACAGATTCAAGTTCTCACTCCCCACCACAATCGTCACGCTATCCGCCGGCAACGGCGAAACATCCAGCGTAAACTTCTGCAGCACCCGCGCCGCCGCCGCTTTATACGTCAGCAACTTCCCCGCCACGGAATACACCGCCAGCAAGGTGCCGCTGGCGAGGTAAAAACCGAACTCGCCAATCTCATACTCACCGTCGCCATCGAACAGCGCGGCCATCCTGAGTTGGCGCTCGCCCAGGTCTTCGTAATCGACGATGGCCACCCGTTGGCGCTCGTCACGCAAGGCCACTTCGCTGCCGTCGGGGTTGTAGCGGCCGGTGCCGGCGCCAACGTGGGTGATTTCGCCTTTGAGGCCCTGGTTCTTTGCCTGCAGCACTTCATCCAAACCTTTGGAGGTGAAGCGCACCAGGCGCGTGATTTCATCTGTCATGGCTGCGCCCTGAGGTCGTAATCGTTAATGGTGTAGTGCTGGGCAACCCCGGCACTGTTTAGCCGGGCAACCAGCGCCAAGTCCGGCAACGCGCCGTTCAGGTAGAACTCGCCGTCGCTTAAAGGCGCGTCGAGCACTTGCGTGAGCGCGAGCTGGCCTTCGGTTTCATGCACGATGGTAATCGTCGCCTGATCGCGCTCACTCTTGGCCGCATTGATACGCCGGATCAGCCGGTTGTGATCCCCGCTGGACCAACTGCGCCCAATGATTGCCTGCACGTCGAAGGTGTAAGGCACGCCCACGGGGCGCTGCTGGTACCAGGCGCTGATGTTGGGGGTAAAACCCAATGACTCCACCGCATGGCTCAGCGCCTTGGGCGTGCCGGCCTGACGCTGGATCTGCCAGGACAAGGCCACGGTCAGACGCTTCTCCGCCTCGCTGGCCTCGGCGTCCCATTCGCTGACACCGCGGTCGGCGGCCAGGTAAGGGAGGAATTCGCTTGGGGTTTGAAGTGGATTCATCAGCGCTGGAAACGGCGGCGTGACGCGCTCAAGCAATGTGCCGAAGCCCAGGTCCAGAGCCTTTTCCAGCGGTGAGCTGTTGGCCGGCAACAAACTCGCTTTGGGTTCACTCATAGGGTGCGCACCTCCACCTCGACGCCCATGCAATACGGGGCCTGAAAAGCGGTGCTGACAATCGGCGCCAGCGGTTCAAGAATTTGCAGTTGCGCGGCGCCGGCGCTGTGGATGGCGTAGTCGATCCAGCTGGGGTCGACCCGCCCTTCCAGGCGGTGGCAGGACTCTGCGTAGTCTTGCAGCAGTTTCTGCGCTGCCACTTGGGTCAGCCCGGAGTCCGGTCCGGCGTTGATCTTGGCCACCACGCGAATTTTGTAGGGTTGAATCTGTGCGCCCTGAACGCTGACAAGGTCGGTTTCGGGCCGTACATCCGGCCGTGCGAAATGTCGACGCACGCCGTCAAGCAAGTCGGCAGACGGCGTGCCGTCGCCCTCGCGGGAAAGCACGGTGACCATGACTTCACCCGGTGCAGTACGTCGGGCGTTGCCGTCCTTGATCTGGGCCGCATAGCCGTCCGGGTCGAAGGTGTAGGTGACCGTCACCACCCCAGGCGTCGCGCTCTGCACTTTCACCGCCGGGCGCTCGCCAAGGGTGAACACTTCGCGACGATACTGCATGCGCGAGCCCGCCGCTGGGGCGTGGGGTGCCAGGTAGTAGCGCAGGCGGGCGTCGTCGTCGCTTTCCAAGGTGGGTGGCACCGGCGGGAACGCGGCCGGGTCGCCAGGGTCGAGCATTTGGCGTTCCAGGCCCATATCGGCCAGGCGTGCATCCAGGTTGCTACCGGTGGCCCACCACGCCAGCATCTGTTTGATGCGGGCGTTGTATTTGCGTTCGTGGGTTTGCAGGCGCACGCAAAAAGCTTCCAGGGCCAGGGTCAGCAGTTCGCTTTCGTTGTCGAGGCTGGCCTGGAGTTTGGCTGCGCTTTGCGGCGCGCGGGTGGCGACATAGTCGATGACAAACGCTTTGAATTCGGCCAGCAACGGTTCGAACTCATCGACCTTAATGATGGCCGGTTCCGCCAGTTGGTTCTGGCCGGGGATCAGCATGCTCATGTCACGACCTCGAAGGATTGTTGGCGGTTTTTCCAGGTGCCGGCAAACCGCAACAGCAGGCCGGCGCCTTGGCGAGTGGCGACAATGACCTGAGGGTCGAAGTCGCCGATGCCGTTGTGGGTGTTGTAGAAGGCCTGCGCGGCGTGGCTCTGGGCGAGGATCAACAGGTCGTCGCCGAGGTTCTGGCCGAGCAACTGTGGGATCAGCGAGCCGTACAACGGGCGTTTTTGCCGAGTGCCCACAGGGGTGGTCAGCGCTCGGGTGGCGCGCTGCACAAATTGCAGCCAGTCGTCGACGGCCGCCCCGGTGTTCCTATCGATTCCAAGCATGGGGTGTCCTTATCGGGGGCTGATGACGCGTCCTTGATGGTCCACCACCGGGCCGCTGAAGTGCGCGCCGCCGGCATCCAGCAACAGACTGGTGCCGCCGACTTGCAGGGTGATGCCTTGGGCGTTGAGGGTCAGGCTGGCGGCGCCGACTTTGACGTCAACCTGTTCGCGGGAACCGCTGAAGCTGGTCGGGCCGTTGACCCAGTTGAAGGTGTGGCTGGCGTCGTCATAGTCGCTTTGGGTGCCATCTTGATGCCGGCGCCGAGTCAGCGTTGCCACGCTGGAGACCGGCGGGAAGCGATCACTGTTAAGGCCGAACAGGGCCACGGATTGCACACCGCCCTCCCCCCCGCCGTAGTTGAGCAGCAGGCATTGCTCACCCACCGTGGGGATGCGGGTTTCGGTTTGTGCACCGGCACTGGGGTTGAAAAAGCGGATCGCCGGGGTGAGCAAGTCACCGTGGCTGACCTTGCAGGTGTTGCTGGCCGCATCGACCTGCTGGCAGATGCCGATCCGGCAGAAGCTCTCGGCGCGGCGGTAGAGGTCCTCGAGCTGGGACTCCATCTCGGCCAGGCGTTCGACGATCGGTCCCAATTGCATGCGTAACAGCGCGTCGAACATGGGTTACTCCGCCAGTGGCTTGTATTGGGCCGGGTCGTCGATGTTGGAGACGTCCCAGGTGCAGGCAAATAGCGGTTGGCCTGTGGGATCGTCGAGTAGCGTCGGCCCCAGATAGAGGGTTTGCGTGAAGGAAACCGTCCAGGTGTCGTAGTCCGTTTCTACGGAAGTGCGCAAAGCGGGCGCAGCGACGATATTCGCCGGCAAATCGCACTGTGCCGGGGGCAGGTTCCATCGGTTATCCAGCACCAGGTCCATCAGTTGGCTGGCCAGGTCGCAGGCATCGAACGCCAATGCACCGGGAGCAACCATGGCCCTGAGTGAGATGGCCAAGACGTGGGCTTTGCGCCCCTCGCGAGAGCGAATGCCAGGGCCATTACCTTCGACCGTAACCATTACGCCGTTTTTTTCAGCGTCGCCCTGGAAGTCCTGGTGGCTCCCCACCTTGAGGCCCGGGAGGGCTGCATGCAGCGCCGCGCCAATGGCCTGGGGCAGTTGCGATGGCTTTTCGATAAGCGTCATTTTAGTAGCGTCCTTGCAACAATTACTGCGGGTCCTGGCGGGAGCCTTGGTTGATCCCGATGCGCTTGGCCGCCCACCGCTCGTAAAGGCCGATAGCCACGTCGGCACCGGCCATGGCGGTCAGGCAACCAATGGCGCCGGCGGTCCAGATCGACATGCCGGCGGCGTAGCACAGCATCAAAGCCGAAACCCCGCAAACCATGCACGCCCCGGAACGCAGGGCCAGGCGGCGGATCAACGACCAACCGCGGGCGCCCTCCTTGTCGGCCCGCCACATCTCGCCGGATACACCGCCGATCACTGCCAGTACGATGACCAGCCAGATAGGCATCTCCGCTAACGCTTGCTGTTCACTTGTCATGTCACGCCTCCTGGCTGAGCAATAAATAGTCCGTATTTCATTTACAAATGCTTGAGTAGGTAGGCATTCCAAAAAGCCCGGTCGCCCGGGCTTTTCAGTAATGATGTCCTCGGACTTTCGGCGCTACTGGCGCGGTACGGTCCTTTCCTCGATGTTTTTCCGACCACGATCCCTGTCTGCCGGATAACTGCTTTTGGTGCTTTACGCTGCACACCCGGGTCAGTTGCCAACCCTCTGAACCGTTAAGGCCGGTTCATCGCTGCCCGTTGTTGAAGCGTTGAAACTAAAGAGCGTCGGCATCCTTGCCGGTGTTGCCTGGCATCCCTGCCATCGCTTCGATGGCGTCCTTGCCGATGTTGCGTGCCTTCCTTGTCTTCCTTGGCAGCATCCTTGCCGCCTCCACCGGCCTTGTTGGCTGGCTTGAGATGAAGAATATGCATGTATGCATATACAGTCAATGCACAAATGCATTTATTTTTGCTGCCGGAATGCACGGATGCATTCGAAGCCTGGCGGGCTTGGGTTTTGCCGGTTTCCTATGGACGAAAAAAAACCCGCACATGGGCGGGTTTCTTCTTACGCGTGGAGGTTAGCGGGCGTACATGCCCCACCAGAAAACATGACCGAGGATGCTGATCTGCTCATCCTGGATATCCTGGAAGCTGTAGTCCTCATCGGGGTGTTCATCACGGTTGAAGCTGCGCAGGCGAATACCGGAAGGTAGGCGGTAGAGCTGTTTAACCCGCAACTGGCCGTTGTGATTGATGGCATACAGGTCGCCATCCACGATATCGCCAATGCCGCTCTTGCCGGCATTCACCCCTACCGTGGCGCCGTCGCGCAATACCGGCAACATACTGTTGCCACGTACCGTCACGCATTTGGCCTGGTCGAACTGCACACCATTATGCCGCAGGCTGCGCTTGCCGAACCGCAGGCTGGCTTTCTCACTTTCCTCGATGACGAATCTTCCTGATCCAGCAGCCAATTCAACCTCGCGCAGAAAGGGGATCGACACCTCGTCATCATTAACGGGGGTGTCGTCGTCCCACAGGCTTATGTCCTTGAGTTCCGAATGCATCGGGTCGCGCCCATCGTCGCGCACAACGCCCACTGCTGCGCGCCCGCGCAGGTAATCAGTACTGACGCGAAAATACTCGGCGATGCGCGAGATGTGTTTATCCGACGGATCAACGATCTTGCCGCTGAGGATCCGGGACAGTGTGGATTGAGGCACGCCGGTACGGCGGTGAAGCTCCGTGGGGGAGATCCGGTCGCGGTCCAGCAGCTCTCTTAAGACGATAGAAACGTTGCGTTTTTGCATAGCGCGGATAGTGACGGGAGTTTTTGGGGTTGGCAAATGCTAATTTGCATATTTATACATAAAACCGATGTATTAAGTGACGTTTCGGCCAGTAAAGGAGCTGGAATCGCGTGATAGTCTCGACCTCCTATGGATCGACCCCGATGAGCTTCGCAACGAGTTTGCCGCTTAATCAGCGGGGACGTTCGCGAGGTTTTGCTATCAAGCATATCGACAACTCTGGACGACTTTACAAAGCAGGTGTCGACAAAATTGACTACCATATTCCCGAGCAGCATACACGGGCCGATCTAGCGGCTAAGCTCGGGCCACCATCAGGAGCGCGTTGATGATATCGATCAAGCTGGGCTTGTCCAAAGGCGCAAAAAGCTCCTTTGCCGACTTTATCCGTGACGCAAAATCTGATCAAAAAAAGCGCGTCTACAGTGAGGTTCTGACTGAAGCGACCAAGCAGCAGAATCTCGTGATGATGAGGCAGAAGCGAAAAGAGCTTGATTGCACATCGCCTTTCGAAGCCCGGTACTGTGCCGGGCTTTTTATTGGGTTAATTTGCGTTTTACCTGGCCGTTTGCAACCTGCGAACCCGCCACCTCGCGTGTTAACCTTGCCGCCATCGCAAAAAATGCTGGGCCAAGCGCCCCCTTTGCCCCATCACTTTCAACAGTTTTAGACAGAATTTTCCTGAGATTATCGGTCGCATCCTGATCGGCTGGTCAATTTTACGAACTGCTTAGCCAGATTGCTGTCTGATTTTATGAATGGTCTCAACAGAGCATTTAGATACAGAAATTTCGGTCGATACACACTGTGTGAATGGTAACCAAATGACGAACGGGCTTTCCGATAGTTATTTTTCATTGACTTCATGCGTTGACATATGAAGAATCGCCATCCACTTTAAGTGGACCGTAAATTACGTTTTACGGAGCATGAAGACCATTTCTGGACCAGTTATGGCATTCCCCGGCACCGCCGGGACGAGGAGAAAACCGTGGGACACGCACTGAAAAAAACCGACCGCATCTACATCCCTCAGCGCGACAAATCGCGCGTGGCGGAACCACGTTCGGCTGAAGGCGTATACCAGGCTCAAATCGAAAAAGCCTTCTGCACAGCTTTCCAGCGTTATGAAAAGGCGTTCGAGGCTCTGGCAAAGGTCTAATTTGTGTCGACAATGGATACGTCTGCGCTAAGCGAGCACCTGGAGGGGATTCGCTATCTCACTCCAGATGCCCTTATATGGATTAACAAACGCCTAATTTTAGCGCAAACCCCAACGGAACCGTTGGGCGTCCTCAGCGAAGAACTGCTCCACTCCTCCCAGGCAAGACCTGCGACTCATAGGTACTACACGCAGACAAACGACATGTTCTGTCTTGCCGCAGTTCTTATGGAAAGCCTCATCAAAAACCACTGCTTTGCAAACGCCAATAAGCGAACTGCGGCAGCTGCTGGGTATATTTTTCTCCTCCTGAATGGTTACGAGCTGACCGCGCCCAGCGACGAATTCGTCGATATTATGGTTGGTGTTGCAACTCACGAGTACAGCGCTGAAGATCTTGAAAACTGGCTCGCTCACTGGTCACGTGATTTTGATGCTGCCGACCTTGATGGCCCGAATGAATACATGGAAATGTTTGGGCACTTGATAGTCAAATCAGCCTGCTAACCCCCAACTCCCTACGGCGTCCTGCCGGCCTGCTCGACAAGCCTCATACCTATAAGCCATTCCTGAACCTGCCAGGTGCATGCGGCGCTGATCACCATCGCCAGCAAAGTGTGACCATGATCTGTACGGGCGTCATCACGGCACATCCTTGAAGAAGACATGGTGACCGAGGCGCAGCGTTTGCTTTGCCTTCGACGCCTAGGCCGGGGCTTTGGCACCGTGGTCGCGTAGTAGTGCGTAGCGCCGCCGGTAGGGTCCGGCACCGCACCCGATATAACCTGGTCAGCCGCGCGCTGAACCTAGGCGCACTGCGCGGCAGGGATCTGCTTGGCACCGCTCAGGTAAGTGTAGTTCGGGTCGTTCTGGTTCCAGCAGTTGAACTGCAACGGCTTCAGGCACACGCCAGCATATGCCTCCCCACCAAGATGCGGCCTGGCCGTCGAACACACGCTTGCGAATGGTCGAGGCCAAGGCAATCTGGTCTTCAAAGCCATCGCCGTACAACGTGCGCGCCAGGATATCTCTGTCTTTCTCGGTTGCGTTCACGTATCAGATGCCCTGATACTCCTGAAAAAAGGGGACGTGGAAAAAAGGGGACGCATTTATTTCCAAGACACAATTTTCCCAGTTGCACCCTCCCTATCACCACGCTACCCTTCCATTCGTCGCTGCCAATTCAGCGACCGGGCCTGATAACCCGTCAAGATGCAGGCGCACCAAGCGCCACCAAACCCGATTTGCAGGCGTTTTTTTCGCCCATCATTTCGTGCAATGGCGGCTGTGCGTGGGAGACCTTCGGGTCTGCCGGGTTCCTGTATCTCCGGTTTATCAGCCTGCGCACAGCTGCCACCCCATTCGCCTGATAACGAACGTGGTAGCTCTCACTTGATATGGGAGTTTTACCGATGACCGCTACAAATCCACCTGCGTTAACCACTCTTGGTGTCACCCCCTTCTTCTTTCACTCCGACCAACCTCTATTCCGCGTCAACAGCGGTGTTTCCTTGCAAGACGCCTTGCATCACGCATCCGACCTTCTCCATGTCGCCAAACTGCTCGCAGAAGATGCGGCGATGACCAAGGAGACGGACCGTTATGCCTGGGCGTCGCATTACTTGCAGGAAATGGTGAAGGCGGTAGTTGATGATGTGGTGAAGGTGTTGAATTCGCCCGGCAACATTCGGTAAGGAGCTAGGAAGAGGGGCGCGGCGCATTGAATAAATGCGTCGCCTCTTTTTGTGTTTTTACCTGGCCGAGAACCGACAGAACAACACCGGTGCCCTGTCCGCTTTGCGGATTGCTGCAAATGGTGGCGACACGCTAGAAACAAACAGTCTCTGCTGCGCAGCAGCAGGCATCATTGCTCCTCCCAGCGCCACTGCCGAGGCACTCATACCCCACGAAAATCTGCGCAGGGCAGCGCTCAGTGATGTAACGCTAACCCCTCAGAAACGCCCGCTCGCGCAGCCTGGCAAAGAGGGTAAAAAGGCTGCCGCCCTAATCAATAATTTCGCCAAGAAGCCCGTGTTTCTCACAGAAGTCCTCCAAGTATCCATGGACGACGCTGAGGACGTGAGCAACAGGCAGCGTATCCACGCCATTGGAAATCATCACTACTGCGGCCGGAGAGTTCAACGCGTCCCCAGCTCGCGCAATCCCTGCCCTTGCCGGAAAAGTAGTAAACCAAACGGAGGCAGGCTTGACCGCTTCATCGGTATGACGATCTGGGGCGTAATGTTTGAAGGAGTTCGCGATCTCACGACATACCGTGAGGTTTGGGCAAGCATCTCTCAGATTCAACTGGAAGTTTGTCTTCGTAGGCTCCCCTACCTTCTGACCTTTTCCCCAAATCGCACGCTGTAACTCATTTCCGCTGTGCCAGATCCATTCACAAATGTGGAACGCCGTGAGGGCGCCGTTGATTGCAAAATAACTCGACGTGGAAAGGTTATCCACCGCATTGGAGATGTAACTGCGCTGCAGCTGACTTATCTCCCAGTCCAGCTTCAATAACATGTCGTTGATACTTTTCACTTGGAACGTGTGCACCGATTAGCCCCCTTTTATCCACGTTTTGCGAGTAGCGCCCCTGCTCACCGACGTGGGGCTGGCCTTGAGCAATACCCACTGTCAGTCCGCTCAATGTCGCATGACAGCAGCCTGTGGAGAGGAAAAATATGAGATTTCCACGCTGGATAATGATCAGCCGCGCCTCAGAACTTACTGGCTATAGCGAAGACGCCATTCGCCACAAAGTGAAAAACGGCACCTGGGGCCGAGAGCGCACCTCAGGAAGCGGCCTAGAAACCGAGCTGGCAAAGCACAAGGGGATTGAGATACACGGCGGTAACCTGCGCGTTGTGTTCATGTGGCGGCGTATGCGCTGCCGCGAATCCCTCGGCCTTCCGATCACCAAAGCCAACATCAAACACGCCGCCCTATTAAGGGCGGCAATTCTTCATGAGATCAAAACCGACCACTTTGAGTATGGGCGGCACTTTCCAAACTCAAAGCACGCGACCAACTACAGCAGTGCCAAGGACGAAAGGCTTGGGGCATTACTGGAGCGGTACAAGCCGTTGAAGGCTGTCGACATCACGCCGATGACCGAGGAGAAGTACGGCTATGCCTTGGACATCTGCACTGCCTTGGTTGGAATTGATCGTTTCGCCGGAGTTTTGTTGCCCGAAGACATTCAATTGCTGAGGACGTTGCTGATTGCAGATCGAGCGCCGTCAACCGTCAATCACTACCTGGCGACGTTCGCCGGTTTCCTGGGCTGGTGCGAGACCAATGGATACTGCCGCAAGGGATTATCAGAAGCGTGCAATCGGTTCGCAATGCAAGGCCAAGAGCCGGATCCGCTTACTCGTGATGAGTTTCAGCTGCTGGTCGATAGAGGATGCCTTCACCCCCAGGACTCTGCGGCGATTACCTTGGCCGTGTATACCGGGCTTCGACCAGGTGAGCTATGCGCGCTGGCTGTAGAGGACATCGACCTGGACGCAGGGCAGATAAACATAACCCGCGCCATAACCGCCAATGGCACGTTCAAGGTTCCTAAAACGGGGAAGCCCCGCTCAGTATTATTAATGCCACCAGCGGTCGAAGCCTGCCGGGTGTTGCTGTCGATTGTTGCCGATCATCCTGTACGCGTCATTGAGGTGTTCCAGAACAGGCACGAGAGCCGGAAAGAGAGGGTTACCCCACTGCTTTCCCCATCCACTCAGGCGCGCAAGAAGATCATAAACTTCTGGTATGTTCCCACCGCGTGGAACACCAAGTGGGCAGCGATCCAAAAGCGTTCAGGCATCCGTCCACGTCGGCCATATCAAACTCGCCACACCTACGCCTGCTGGTGCCTGACAACTCGAGGTAACATTGCATTCATCGCGAAGCAGATGGGTCACAAAGATTTCACAATGCTGGTCGAGGTTTATGCTAAATTGATGGATGATGAGTCCCCTAAAGAACTAGAACTTATATGGTCAAAATTAAAAGAAACAAAAAGCGCCTAAGGCGCTTTTTTTGAACAGTTATTATCGCTTCAAAAGCCTTAATCTTTCTGCCGTTTTTGACTTAACATCAGTTGTCGTGCTCTCATTTGAATCAGCGATCAAATTATCTAGAGCAAACGAGTGAACATCATAAATTTGGAAAGGCAACAACAAAACCCGATAACAACCTAGTACAAAAAAACCGGCCGAAAACGCTACCGCTGTGGGCTGATGCAAAAAACCACTTTTACTAGAAACCATAGTCAAAATACAAAACAGCAAACACATCAAAAACGAGAACAACGTATTAATTTGAGACATGAGCATGTATCTAGTCTTCTGAGCATACAACAACGTTTGCTCATAAGTCATCTTAGTCAAATATTGGCTACGCCCAGAAAAAAGCATCGCTGTAATCACAAACCCAATTATCACACCGCTAAACGCAATAATAGCATTGAGTAAATTATCATCAACGAAGGAAGCACCAAAGTATCCTGGCACACCACCTACTACTAAGACCAAAGCATTCCAGCACAAATAGGCAGTGTTACTAGAACCCGAACGCGCCACCTCTCCCAGCTCATCACTTACCAGCTTCGCGTTTCTTACTTCTTCGGGAATTAGGTATAAATATTTCATTATCTGCCAGCCCTCCAGATTCGTCCAAAATCCTTTTTCCATCCTTACCGGGAGTGCAAAGTTCCTCTAGATAGAGCACCATCTTGTGTGCAAGTTCGGCACGATCCGGATTTTTCCCACCGACGTCGTCCACATGCACAGTCTTCTTGATCTTAAACTTGGACAATCCACGAATGGAAGATCCGTCATTCAAATGAATTATAACAGTCTCTACCTCTTCTTGCTGCTGCGCTTCGTCGTATGCCTTGATGACCTTATCCGTAGGGAGCTTATCCTTGGATTTCCAATCAACTGTCAAAATTCCCGACGAGGGCATATAACCACGAACACCAGAAAGAACCCCCAGCAATTCACTTTTGCTATTAGGATCCACGCTGGTTACGCCAACGGTAAATCCACTCGCGCCACCAGCACGATCAATCTCTTTAGACAAACTACTTGAAACAGCATCAGTAAAGAAGAAGTTACCTCTTCTACCAAGTCCTATTCCACGCGCCATTTTATTCAAATAACGCTGAATATTATGGACACCGCCGGTACTGCGCGTACTTTCAATTATGGCGCAGCGCCCAAATGCCAACACATGAGAAATATGGATAAACTCTTTAGTTTTACCTTCCTCATCGACTTCCAATGCAACCGTATCAACCACAGCATTTTCTAGGCTAGGGTCAGGTGTAAGCGTATGCGGAATCGTGCCAGGCTCGTATGTCCAAATCTCAAACAGACAGGTGTCATCACCCAGGTCTTGATAGTTATTAAAAAATGTACATTGATTAGGTATCACACTCATATCAGCGAGTGTTACACCCGTCGTATCAGTCCGTGACCCGACGGTGGGAAGCTCGCCGGCCAATACAGCCATCAAGCCAGATAAGGTTGTATCGTTGCCATCTTTGAGCTCAGAAAACTGAATTGGCTTCAGCTGCAGCGTGCGACTGATCGGTTTTCTAGGTGCTGGTATAGCCATGATAATCCTTTATTTTATAGACGCTTCCCTAGGTCGGGCTGAAAGACAGTCACCAGGGCAAATGCTTCCATTGAAAAAATGGGCCAAGGGATGTACTTAAGGCATCATAGCGCGGCCTCTTGGAAAATGACGAGCAGCTTGATGGCACCGTGCCCAAAAAGTGGATGCTAAAATGCCCCTTTTTTGCCCCCACCAATTCGACGAGACACTCTAAGCCACTGATGAATAAAGCAATTTCCGATCTGTCCTCCCACACCCCGATGATGCAGCAGTACTGGCGCCTGAAAAACCAGCACCCTGATCAGTTGATGTTCTATCGCATGGGCGACTTCTACGAGATCTTCTATGAAGACGCGAAGAAGGCCGCCAAGCTGCTGGACATCACCCTGACCGCGCGCGGGCAGTCGGCGGGGCAGTCGATTCCGATGTGTGGGATTCCTTACCACTCGTTGGAAGGCTACCTGGTCAAGCTGGTGAAGCTGGGTGAGTCGGTGGTGATCTGTGAGCAGATCGGCGACCCGGCCACCAGTAAAGGGCCGGTGGAGCGTCAGGTAGTACGCATTATTACGCCGGGCACGGTGAGTGATGAGGCGTTGCTGGATGAGCGTCGCGACAACCTGATTGCGGCGGTGTTGGGCGATGAGCGTTTGTTCGGCCTGTCGGTGCTGGATATCACCAGCGGCAACTTCAGCGTGCTGGAGATCAAGGGCTGGGAGAACCTGTTGGCGGAACTTGAGCGTATCAATCCGGTGGAGTTGTTGATTCCGGATGATTGGCCCAAGGACTTGCCGGCAGAGAAACGTCGTGGGACCAAGCGTCGTGCACCGTGGGATTTCGAGCGCGACTCTGCGCTGAAAAGTCTGTGCCAGCAGTTCTCGGTGCAGGACCTTAAAGGCTTCGGTTGCGAAACCCTGACCCTGGCCATCGGTGCCGCAGGCTGCTTGCTCAGCTACGCCAAGGAAACCCAGCGCACTGCTCTGCCTCACTTGCGCAGCCTGCGCCATGAGCGTCTGGACGATACCGTGGTGCTCGATGGCGCCAGCCGTCGCAACCTGGAACTGGACACCAACCTGGCCGGTGGGCGTGATAACACCCTGCAATCGGTGGTGGACCGTTGCCAGACCGCGATGGGCAGCCGTTTGCTGACCCGTTGGTTGAACCGTCCGCTGCGGGATTTGACGGTGCTGCAAGCGCGCCAGTCTTCCATTACCTGCCTGCTCGACGGCTATCGCTTTGAAAAACTGCAGCCGCAACTGAAAGAGATTGGCGATATCGAGCGCATCCTGGCGCGGATCGGCCTGCGCAATGCGCGGCCCCGCGACTTGGCGCGCCTGCGCGATGCCTTGAGCGCCCTGCCGCAGCTGCAAGTCGCGATGACCGAACTGGACACGCCGCACCTGCAACAGCTTGCCGTCACCGCTGGCACTTACCCGGACCTCGCGGCGCTGCTGGAAAAGGCCATTATCGACAACCCGCCGGCGATCATTCGTGACGGCGGCGTGTTGAAAACCGGCTACGACAGCGAGCTGGATGAGCTGCAATCCCTGAGCGAAAACGCCGGGCAGTTCCTGATCGACCTGGAAGCCCGCGAAAAAGCCCGTACGGGCCTGGCCAACCTGAAGGTCGGCTACAACCGCGTGCATGGCTACTTTATCGAGCTGCCGAGCAAGCAGGCCGAGTCGGCGCCTATCGACTATCAACGTCGCCAGACCCTCAAAGGCGCCGAGCGTTTTATCACCCCTGAGCTCAAAGAGTTCGAAGACAAGGCGCTGTCAGCCAAAAGCCGCGCCCTGGCGCGGGAAAAAATGCTCTACGAAGCCTTGCTCGAGGACTTGATCAGCCGCCTGGCGCCGTTGCAAGACACCGCCGCCGCCCTGGCGGAGCTGGATGTATTGAGCAACCTCGCCGAACGTGCGCTGAACCTGGACCTCAATTGCCCACGGTTTGTCAGCGAACCGTGCATGCGTATCGTGCAAGGTCGTCACCCGGTGGTAGAGCAGGTGCTGACCACGCCGTTCGTCGCCAATGACCTGTCGCTGGACGACGATACCCGCATGTTGGTGATCACCGGTCCGAACATGGGTGGTAAATCCACTTACATGCGCCAGACCGCGCTTATCGTGTTGTTGGCGCATATCGGCAGCTTCGTACCGGCAGCCAGTTGCGAATTGTCCCTGGTAGACCGCATTTTCACGCGGATCGGCTCCAGCGATGACCTGGCCGGCGGCCGTTCGACCTTTATGGTGGAAATGAGCGAAACCGCCAACATTCTGCACAACGCCACCGAACGCAGCCTGGTGCTGATGGACGAAGTGGGCCGCGGCACCAGCACCTTCGACGGCCTGTCCCTGGCCTGGGCCGCGGCCGAACGCTTGGCGCATCTGCGTGCGTACACGCTGTTCGCCACGCACTACTTCGAGCTGACGGTGTTGCCGGAAAGCGAGCCGCTGGTGGCCAACGTGCATCTCAATGCCACCGAGCACAACGAGCGCATCGTGTTCCTGCACCATGTGCTGCCAGGGCCGGCGAGCCAGAGTTATGGTCTGGCCGTGGCGCAGTTGGCCGGTGTGCCGAACGAGGTGATCACCCGTGCCCGCGAACACCTCAGCCGCCTGGAAACAACGGCGCTGCCCCATGAAACCGTGGTCGCCAGCCCTGCTAAGGCCAGCAAGAAACCTGCCGCGCCGCACCAGAGCGATATGTTCGCCAGTTTGCCCCATCCAGTGCTGGATGAGTTGGCAAAACTTGACCTGGATGACTTGACGCCGCGTAAAGCGCTCGAAATGTTATATGCACTGAAGACTCGGATATAACGCAGACGCTTGCAAGCTGATAGAATCTCGCGCGGTTTGGGATGCTGCGGGCTTTTAGCCTGGTCCGCAGACTATCGCTCTCAAACCTCGCGAACCCCACCACAAGGGGTTTCGCTGCCGCCGCCTGAGGAGAAAATTAGAAATGACCTTCGTCGTCACCGACAACTGCATCAAGTGCAAGTACACCGACTGCGTAGAAGTCTGTCCGGTGGACTGCTTCTACGAAGGCCCGAATTTCCTGGTTATCCACCCGGATGAGTGCATCGACTGCGCCCTGTGTGAACCAGAATGCCCGGCCGTCGCGATTTTCTCCGAGGACGAAGTGCCTGCGGGCATGGAGCAATTCATTCAATTGAACGTCGAGCTGGCCGAAGTGTGGCCAAACATCACCGAGCGCAAAGATCCGATGCCGGATGCCGCTGAATGGGATGGCAAGCCCAACAAAATTGAGCAACTAGAGCGCTAAAGCGCCGCTGCCCAACAAAAAAAGGCCCCTTGAGGGCCTTTTTTGCGTTCGGGTGCCTGCATTCACTTTTCTACAGGCAAAAAAAAGGGGCGGTATGACCCGCCCACATTTTTTCCCTAGTCCCTGTATTCCTTTTCATCATCCTGATGAATCGCATCCTGCGACGTTCCTTCAAACCATCGTTCCTTGATGGCTGTGCCAATCCGTGGACACAGGGCTGATGTTAGAGCGTTCCCAGAGAAGTTCAACGCGATCCCCACGGCGGGCTGACAAACTTTTCCGCTCGCCAGAATTAAAATAATCTTTATTTTTCAAAAGCTTAGATAATAGCTTCGTCGATTCAAGACGTACGTAACCGCTAAAAAAACCAAACACTTACGGAAAAGTAAGCGAATGCTTACACGCGCATTACGCAAAGTAGCAGCAAGCCCTATTGGCGCCCCACCTGTAGGGGCGAGCTCGCTCGCGAAAAACCTGAGAGCACCACGGATCGTCAGGCTTTTCACGTAACCGTTAAAGCCTAATCAATCGTCGCTCACGGTAATGGTCGGCATCGCCGGCGTCGTCGCTTCCTGCAAAACAATCCGCGCACCGACGTGACGGGCCAATTCCTGATAGATCATCGCGATCTGCCCATCAGCCTCTGCCGCTACGGTAGGTTTGCCACCATCGGCCTGCTCGCGAATCTCCATCGCCAATGGCAACGATGCCAACAGTTCAACGCCATACTGGGTAGCGAGCTTCTCGCCCCCACCTTCACCGAACAGATGCTCGGCATGCCCGCAGTTGGAACAGATGTGCACCGCCATGTTTTCCACAACACCCAGCACCGGGATGTTGACCTTGCGGAACATCTCCACACCTTTCCTGGCGTCGAGCAGCGCCAGGTCCTGAGGCGTGGTGACAATCACTGCACCGGCCACCGGAACTTTCTGCGCAAGGGTCAACTGAATGTCGCCGGTGCCTGGCGGCATGTCGATCACCAGGTAGTCGAGGTCGCCCCAAGCCGTTTGTGTGACCAGTTGCAGCAACGCACCGGAGACCATCGGCCCGCGCCAGACCATCGGCGTGTTGTCATCGGTGAGAAACGCCATGGACATCACTTCCACACCCAGCGACTCGATGGGCACAAACCATTTTTGATCCTTCACCTTCGGCCGCGTGCCTTCGGCGATGCCGAACATCACGCCCTGGCTCGGCCCGTAGATGTCGGCATCGAGGATGCCCACGCGCGCGCCTTCCCGTGCCAGGGCCAGGGCCAGGTTGGCCGCCGTGGTCGATTTACCCACACCGCCCTTGCCGGACGCCACCGCCACCACGTTCTTGACGTTGGCCAGGCCCGGGATCTGCGCCTGGGCCTTGTGCGGCGCGATCACACATTGGATATCGACCTTGGCCGAACCCACGCCGTCCAAGCCCTCGATGGCCATTTGCAACATCTGCGCCCAACCGCTTTTGAACAAACCCGCGGCATAACCCAGTTGCAACTGCACCGACACTTGGTCGCCCTGGACCTCGATGGCACGCACACAACCGGCACTGACCGGGTCCTGGTTCAAATAAGGGTCGGTGTACTGGCGAAGAACGGCTTCCACCGCTGCGCGATTGACGGCGCTCATGGGCTACTCCCGAAAAAAGACTGACTGAAACAGGCGGCTATCCTAACCGTTCCAGCCGCCGAACGGCATGCTTTCGAAGCTGCGCAAGATACTGAAACAGCGTCACGGGGTGAAATAAATTTCCCGGCGCTTTATAGTGGCCGACCTCCGTTTCATCAAGTAGCCGAGCCCCATGTCCGAGCCACGCAAGATCCTCGTTACCAGCGCCCTGCCCTATGCCAATGGTTCGATCCATCTTGGCCATATGCTTGAGTACATCCAGACCGATATGTGGGTGCGCTTCCAGAAGCATCGCGGCAATCAATGCATTTATGTCTGCGCGGACGACGCCCACGGTTCGGCCATCATGTTGCGCGCCGAAAAGGAAGGCATCACCCCGGAACAACTGATCGCCAATGTGCAGGCTGAACACAGCGCCGACTTTGCCGAGTTTCTGGTGGACTTCGATAACTTCCATTCGACCCACTCGGACGAAAACCGCGAGCTGTCGAGCCAGATCTACCTGCGGCTGAAAGAAGCCGGACACATCGACCAACGTTCGGTGACCCAGTATTTCGACCCGGAAAAGAAGATGTTCCTGGCCGACCGCTTCATCAAGGGCACCTGCCCGAAATGCGGCACCGAAGACCAGTACGGCGACAACTGCGAAAAATGCGGCGCGACCTACGCACCGACCGACTTGAAGGATCCCAAGTCAGCGATCTCCGGCGCCACTCCGGTGCTCAAGGACTCGCAGCACTTCTTCTTCAAGCTCCCGGATTTCCAGCAAATGCTGCAAACCTGGACGCGCAGCGGCACCTTGCAGGACGCCGTGGCCAACAAACTCTCCGAATGGCTCGACAGTGGCCTGCAGCAGTGGGACATCTCCCGCGACGCGCCGTACTTCGGCTTCGAGATTCCGGGCGAGCCGGGCAAGTATTTCTATGTTTGGCTGGACGCGCCGATCGGCTACATGGCCAGCTTCAAGAACCTGTGCGACCGCACCCCGGAGCTGGACTTCGACGCGTTCTGGGGCAAGGACTCCACCGCCGAGCTGTACCACTTCATCGGCAAGGACATCGTCAACTTCCACGCGCTGTTCTGGCCAGCGATGCTTGAAGGCTCGGGCTATCGCAAGCCGACCGGTATTGCCGTGCACGGCTACCTGACGGTCAACGGCCAGAAAATGTCCAAGTCCCGTGGCACCTTTATCAAGGCGCGCACCTACCTGGACCACCTGTCGCCGGAATACCTGCGCTATTACTACGCGTCCAAGCTGGGCCGTGGCGTCGACGACCTGGACCTGAACCTGGAAGACTTCGTACAGAAGGTCAACTCGGACCTGGTGGGTAAAGTCGTCAACATCGCCAGCCGTTGCGCCGGGTTTATCCACAAGGGCAACGCCGGTGTACTGGTAGCCGAGAACGCCGCACCGGAACTGACCGACGCCTTCCTGGCCGCCGCGCCGAGCATCGCCGACGCTTATGAAGCCCGCGACTTTGCCCGCGCCATGCGCGAGATCATGGGCCTGGCCGACCGCGCCAACGCCTGGATCGCCGACAAGGCGCCGTGGTCACTGAACAAGCAGGAAGGCAAGGAAGCTGAAGTCCAGGCGATCTGCGCCACCGGAGTCAACCTGTTCCGTCAGTTGGTGATCTTCCTCAAGCCGGTGCTGCCATTGCTGGCCGCCGATGCCGAGGCGTTCCTCAACGTACCGCCGTTGAGCTGGAACGATCACACCACCTTGCTCGGCAATCATCAGTTGAACGCGTTCAAGCCCTTGATGACCCGAATTGACCCGGTGAAAGTCCAGGCAATGACCGACGCTTCGAAAGAAGACCTGGTCGCCAGCCAGACTGATACCGGCCAATCCACGCCGGCGGGCAATGGCGAGCTGGCCAAGGACCCGATTTCCCCGGAAATCGATTTCGACGCCTTTGCCGCCGTAGACCTGCGTGTGGCGCTGATCATCAAGGCCGAAGCCGTGGAAGGTGCCGACAAGCTGCTGCGCCTGACGCTGGATATCGGTGACGAACAGCGCAACGTGTTCTCCGGCATCAAGAGCGCTTACCCGGACCCGTCCAAGCTCGATGGCCGCCTGACCATGATGATCGCCAACCTCAAGCCACGGAAAATGAAGTTCGGCATTTCCGAAGGCATGGTGATGGCGGCGGGCCCTGGCGGCGAAGAAATCTACCTGCTGAGCCCGGACAGCGGTGCCAAGCCGGGTCAACGCATCAAGTAACCTCTGCAAAATGCCCCGCTGTTGCTACGGCGGGGCTTCTCAGCTTGCCCTCCTCCCAGGGCCGGGCGTCCACGCTATGATCACAGCATGAACCTCATTCAACGTATCGACGCGCTGCTGCCGCAGACTCAATGCGGCAAGTGCGGGCACCCGGGTTGCAAGCCTTACGCAGAAGGCATCGCTAAAGGCGAAGCCATCAACAAGTGCCCGCCCGGTGGGCAGGATACCATTGCCGGGCTCGCGCAACTGCTGCGCCTGCCGGTACTGGAGCTGGACACCAGCCGTGGAGATGCGCCTGCGCAAGTCGCCTATATCCGCGAAGCCGAATGCATCGGCTGTACCAAATGCATCCAGGCCTGCCCGGTGGACGCCATTGTGGGTGCCGCCAAGTTGATGCACACCGTGATTGTCGACGAGTGCACAGGTTGCGACCTGTGTGTTGCGCCCTGCCCTGTCGACTGTATCGAGATGCGCCCGCTTGCTGACGTTGTGCCTATCGTCGGTGACTTGGCCAGCAACGATGATGAACGGCGTGCACGCGACCTCAAACGCAACCGGGCGCGGCGACGCTTCGAACAACGTAACGCCCGCCTGCAACGTGAAGAAGCCTGCAAGCTCGCCGAACGACTGGCACGAGCCAAGCGCGCAGCGCCGATGGAGGTTGCACCGGTCGATAACACTCAGGCCGCTCAGGACGCTGCGATCAAGCAGGCCAAAAGCAGCGTCGCCATGAGTCGCGCTCAGTTGCACAAATCCTTGAAAGCGTTTGGGCATCCGCCGACCTTTGAGCAACAGTCGCAATTGATTATGCTGCAGCGACAGTTCGAGGCATCCGAGCAGGCGCTTGCCGCACTGGAGGCCAACAGCTCACCGCAGCCACCAAAGACGACCACTAAAAGCGCCGAGTTCAAGCGCGCAAAAATCCAGCTGGCCATGCGCCGTGCAGCGTTGAAAAAGGCTCAGGATCACCATGCTGACGAGCATCAATTGGCAACCTTGAAAGCTGCATTGAATGACGCCGAGCAAACGCTGCAAGATGCCGAGGCCAACGGCTGACCCACTGCGCTGTGTATTACTAACATCACGCCGACCGCCTGCAAGGAAACGTCTGTCCCTATGAATGCCGCAAAACGCCTGGAAATCTTCCGTAGGTTTCACGAAGACAATCCGGAACCGAAAACCGAACTGGCCTACTCCTCACCGTTCGAATTACTGATTGCGGTGATCCTTTCGGCTCAATCCACGGACGTTGGCGTTAACAAGGCCACGGCGAAGCTGTACCCCGTGGCCAATACACCCGCCGCGATTTACGCTCTGGGTGTGGAAGGCCTGTCCGAATACATCAAGACCATCGGCCTGTATAACAGCAAGGCCAAGAATGTGATCGAAACGTGCCGCCTGCTGTTGGAGCTGCATGGAGGCGAGGTACCACAAACCCGCGAAGCCCTCGAAGCCTTGCCTGGCGTGGGCCGCAAAACGGCAAACGTGGTGCTCAATACCGCGTTTCGGCAGTTGACCATGGCGGTGGACACGCACATTTTCCGCGTCAGCAACCGAACCGGCATTGCACGGGGCAAGAATGTGGTTGAGGTGGAAAAGCAATTGATGAAGTTCGTGCCCAAGCCCTATCTGCTCGACTCCCACCATTGGCTGATCCTGCACGGACGCTACGTTTGCCAGGCCCGCAAGCCGCGCTGCGGCAGCTGCCGTATCGAAGACTTGTGCGAATACAAGGACAAGACCTCCGACGATTGAGCGATCATTGGTTTTTGTGATCAGACGATTGAAAAAATCTTTTTTACCCGTTCGCGGATTATCGCTATAAGGAGCCCCAACGGCAGTCTTAGCCTGGAGTTAACCTTATGAGCGCTGGCAACGAACAACTGGAAGTGGAAGACGACCTCGTTGAGTCGGATGACGATGTGGTAGAGGCACCTGTGGCAGAGGTGGCCAAGACCAATTTAAGCAAACGCCGCACTATCGACAATCTTCTGGAAGAGCGACGCTTGCAAAAACAGCTGGCCGATTACGACTTCGATCTCTGATCGAGCCGTTGACGGCCGGAAGCCTCCCTGACGGAGGCTTTTTTCTGCCGGTTACACGGGTATTCAAGGGGGGCAATATCCTCCTAGACCAAGCCGTTGCGCTGGGCCAGTTCGATCAGGTCCACGAGGGACCTGGCATTGAGCTTGAGCAGCAAGCGCGTCTTGTAGGTACTGACGGTTTTGTTGCTGAGGAACATGCCATCGGCAATTTCCTTGTTGGTTTTGCCACGGGCCAGTTGCTGCAGCACCATCATCTCCCGTCCCGATAAGCGTTCGACCATGTCGGCTTCACTGGCATTGCCCATGGTTGACCGCACTGAGTTGAGCGCCTGGTTCGGGAAATAGCTATAGCCGGAAAGCACCGCCTTGATGGCACTGAGCAACTCTGTCAGATCCTGCTGCTTGCACACATAGCCGGCGGCACCCGCCTGCATGCAGCGCATGGAAAAATGGCCAGGCGCCTGGGACGTCAGCACCAGCACCTTGAACGAGACGGCTTGCTTGGTCGAAGCCAGCCGACAAATAACTTCCAGGCCGTCGAGCTTGGGGATTCCGATATCCAGTATCACAATATCCGGCATATGTTCCCGTGCAAGTTGCAACGCATCGACACCGTTATCAGTCTCGGCAACGACCTCATAACCATGACGCTCCATTAGCATGCGCACAGCAAGACGAATGACGGGATGATCATCCACGATCAGCACTTTATTCATGAGAAAGTCCAATTTCGCTGTTCGAATTATTTAGAGCAAACACAATAGCCTAGTCGATTACTAGTTGGCATAGCATTCCCCCCCGAGCAAGAGCAGGCAGAGACCCAACCCACAAGAAGATAGGAATTAGCCTACAAAAATTCGCCAACTTAGATGCATAGAGCTTTATGGTTGCTTTCAGACCTTTCTCGACGCGTACATATTTTGAGTGAAAGATCATGACCATCAGCCCGTGAAAGTAAACGTGCCGCACAAGTCTTTCAGGAAATACCCCTTGTTTGTCGCAATGGCGCCAGCAAACCGCCCCGAAAAAACTATCCGCATTAGTTCCATTTAACATATTTCGACACTTCCATAATTCCTACAGAAAATTCAACAACTCACATATCCATTGCAGCTACATGAGTGAATTTTCTGTCAGATATAGTTCCCCCTCAGATGTAAAAAATCATTCAACCTTAAAAACATAAAGATAAACTGGATAATAATTGCGCAAGTTACGGAAAAATCCTTAAACACACGCTAAACGCTAATAAACAGCGCCGCATCTAAAATCCAGGCAAAAAAAATGACCCCTTGCAAAAGGGGCCATTTTTCACGACGGGCGCACGGTTCAGAACAACGAGCGGCCCTTGTTGGCAGCAATGCGCATGCGCAGTGCGTTCAACTTGATGAAGCCTGCCGCGTCCGCCTGATTGTAGGCGCCGCCGTCTTCTTCGAAGGTGGCGATGTTGGAGTCGAACAGCGACTCATCGGACTTGCGGCCGGTGACGATCACGTTGCCCTTGTACAGCTTCAGGCGCACGACACCGTTCACGTGAGCCTGGGAGGCGTCGATCATCTGTTGCAGCATCAGACGCTCAGGGCTCCACCAGTAACCGGTGTAGATCAGGCTGGCATACTTGGGCATTAGCTCGTCTTTAAGGTGGGCGACTTCACGGTCCAGGGTGATGGACTCGATGGCGCGGTGGGCACGCAGCATGATGGTGCCGCCCGGGGTTTCGTAGCAACCGCGAGACTTCATGCCCACATAACGGTTCTCGACGATGTCGAGACGGCCGATACCATGCTGACCGCCGATACGGTTCAGGGTCGCCAGTACGGTGGCCGGGGTCATTTCAACGCCGTCCAGCGCAACGATGTCGCCGTTGCGGTAAGTCAGTTCCAGGTACTGCGCCTTGTCTGGAGCGTTCTCCGGGGAGACCGTCCATTTCCACATATCTTCTTCGTGCTCGGTCCAGGTGTCTTCCAGCACGCCGCCTTCATAGGAAATGTGCAGCAGGTTGGCGTCCATCGAGTACGGCGACTTCTTCTTGCCATGGCGCTCGATCGGAATAGCGTGCTTTTCAGCGTAATCCATCAGCTTTTCACGGGACAGCAGGTCCCATTCACGCCACGGCGCAATGACTTTAACGCCTGGCTTGAGTGCGTAGGCACCCAGTTCGAAACGTACCTGGTCGTTGCCCTTGCCGGTGGCGCCGTGAGAAATGGCGTCGGCGCCCGTTTCGTTGGCGATCTCGATCAGGCGCTTGGCGATCAGCGGACGTGCGATGGAGGTACCCAGCAGGTACTCACCTTCGTAGACAGTGTTGGCGCGAAACATCGGGAAAACGAAATCGCGGACGAACTCTTCGCGCAGGTCGTCAATGTAGATCTCTTTCACGCCCATGGCTTGCGCCTTGGCACGTGCAGGTTCGACCTCTTCACCCTGACCCAGGTCAGCGGTGAAGGTCACCACTTCACAGTTATAAGTATCCTGCAGCCACTTGAGGATCACCGAAGTGTCCAGGCCGCCGGAATACGCGAGAACGACCTTGTTTACGTCGGCCATGCCATCACTCCACGGGGTTGTACGGAAAGGCGACGATTCTACCGATCAAAACCGTGAAATTACAGGGGCGCGACAGCAAATGAAGATAAAGCGACAGATTATGTCGAGTGGGCGACCGATGGTCGCCTCTTATGAGGTAGCCGCCGGGTTGCTCGGCGCAGTGGCCTGAGGCGCCGGTTTCTCTGGGGTAGCCACCCGCTCAAGCTGAATATTTACACGGCGGTTACGCGCACGGTTGGTGGCATTAGTGTTGGGCGCCAAGGGGTAGCTTTCGCCATGGAAGCGCATCGTGATTTGCGATTCCTGAATGCCGTTGGCCTTGAAGTAGTCCATCACCGCCAGGGCGCGGCGCCGTGAGACGTCACGGTTGGTCAGGCGATTGCCACTGTTGTCGGAATGACCGTTCAACTCGACATGATTGACCGTGGGATCGGCTTTCATGAATGCCAGGATCACCGACAACTTCTTCTTGGCCGCCGCGTCCAGCTCAATACCACCACCGGGGAAGCCCACTTCAGTCTGTTTGACCTGGTCGTAATTCATGGGCAGCAGCTTGGTGGTGCACACCTGATAATCGTTGTACGCCTTGTTGAACTTCACAGGCAGCAGGCGAATTTCCGAGTAGCCGCCTTGACGTCCGTAATGCCGCACGGTCGGGCTGCGCCCTTCAAGCAAACCCGTGAACAGGCGGCCGGCCTGGGCCTGGGAGCTATTGAACAGGACGTCGCCGCTGCCGACACGCACGGCCCCAAGGTTGATATCACCTCGGCCCGGCTGCCACGGCGCGGCCGCGGCCAATAAGGTTGCCGAGCCGGCGCCGAGGGTGCCGCCATAGGTTTTCAGACGAAACGTTGCCTGCTCGCCGGCCCGGCGCACGAACTCACCGGAACCGAAATCGGTGATCGGCTGGGTCAGGCGGCACTCGAACTGATCGCCCTCTACCTTCCACTCAATATTCTCCAGACGTGTCTGGAACGTGAGGGCCGCCGCAGGCAGGCTGGCGAACACACTGAGCAGGGCTAGATAATACTGGCGCACGGGAGGCTCCACTGGTTTCTACAACACTTCAAAGCGTCATACATCGTTAAGGCATACCCGGAGATATCGGTAGCATCCGGCAAAACTTGATAGCGAGTGCCTGCAAGAGTCTTTTCCGGTAGCATTCCCACCAGATTGACCCGCCTGGAATCCCCAATGTCCGACCGCCTGACCCTGCTGCGTCCCGACGACTGGCATATTCATCTTCGCGATGGTGCTGCGTTACCCCAAACCGTGGCCGATGTGGCCCGCACGTTTGGCCGTGCCATCATCATGCCTAACCTGGTACCTCCGGTGCGCAATGCCGCAGAAGCCGACGCCTATCGCCAGCGCATCCTCGCTGCACGACCGGCCGGCAGCCGCTTCGAACCGTTGATGGTGCTCTACCTGACCGACCGCACCCAGCCTGAAGAAATTCGTGAAGCCAAGGCCAGCGGTTATGTGCACGCCGCCAAGCTGTACCCGGCAGGTGCGACCACCAACTCCGATTCCGGTGTAACCAGTATCGACAAGATCCTGCCGGCGATCGAAGCCATGGCGGAGGTCGGCATGCCATTGCTGATCCACGGGGAAGTCACTCGTGGCGACGTGGATGTGTTCGATCGCGAAAAAATCTTCATCGATGAACACATGCGTCGTGTGGTCGAGTTGTTCCCTACGCTCAAAGTGGTGTTTGAACACATCACCACCGCCGATGCGGTGCAGTTCGTCAGCGAAGCGTCGGCCAACGTTGGCGCGACCATCACCGCTCATCACCTGCTCTACAACCGCAACCACATGCTGGTGGGCGGGATTCGGCCGCATTTCTATTGCCTGCCTATCCTCAAGCGCAATACCCACCAGGTGGCACTGCTGGATGCCGCCACCAGCGGCAGCCCGAAGTTCTTCCTCGGCACCGACTCTGCGCCACATGCCCAGCACGCCAAGGAAGCCGCATGCGGCTGCGCCGGCTGCTACACCGCGTTTGCCGCCATCGAGTTGTACGCCGAAGCTTTCGAACAGCGTAACGCGCTGGACAAACTCGAAGGTTTCGCCAGCCTCAACGGCCCGCGTTTCTACGGCCTGCCGGCGAATACCGACCGCATTACCCTGGTCCGTGAAGACTGGACCGCCCCTGCCAGCCTGCCGTTTGGCGAGCTGACCGTTATCCCGCTGCGCGCCGGTGAGAAACTGCGCTGGCGCCTGCTGGAGGAAAGCAAGTGAGTGAAGACCATTACGACGACGAACAAGAGCACGGCGGTGGCGGCTCGCGCCATCCGATGGCCGAGCGTTTTCGCGGTTATCTGCCGGTTGTCATCGACGTAGAAACCGGTGGTTTCAACTGCGCCACCGACGCCTTGCTGGAAATCGCCGCAACCACCATCGGCATGGACGAACAGGGCTTTGTGTACCCGGAACACACCCATTTCTTCCGCGTCGAGCCGTTTGAAGGCGCCAATATCGAAGCCGCTGCCCTGGAATTCACCGGGATCAAGCTCGACCACCCACTTCGTATGGCGGTAAGTGAAGAAGCGGCGCTGACCGATATCTTCCGTGGCGTGCGCAAGGCGTTGAAGGCCAATGGCTGCAAACGTGCGATTCTGGTCGGCCACAACAGCAGTTTCGACCTGGGCTTCCTGAACGCCGCCGTGGCGCGGCTGGACATGAAGCGCAACCCGTTTCATCCGTTCTCCAGTTTCGACACCGCAACGCTTGCCGGCCTGGCCTACGGTCAGACCGTTCTGGCCAAAGCCTGCCAGGCGGCCGGTATCGACTTTGACGGGCGTGAAGCCCACTCGGCCCGCTACGACACCGAGAAGACCGCCGAGCTGTTCTGCGGCATCGTCAATCGGTGGAAACAGATGGGCGGCTGGGAAGACTTCAACGACTGAAGGCAAATCCCACGCATAAAAAAACCGGCCTTTTCAGGCCGGTTTTTTTGTACCGTGACGTTGGCTTACAGCTTGCCAGCGTTCTCGGTCAGGTAAGCCGCAACGCCTTCTGGCGAAGCGTTCATGCCTTTGTCGCCTTTTTTCCAGTTGGCAGGGCAGACTTCGCCGTGCTCTTCGTGGAATTGCAGCGCGTCGACCAGGCGGATCAGCTCTTCCATGTTACGGCCCAGCGGCAGGTCGTTGATGATCTGCGAGCGCACAACGCCCTTGTCGTCGATCAGGAACGCGCCACGGAACGCCACGCCGCCTTCGGACTCAACGTCGTAGGCCTTGGCGATGTCGTGCTTCATGTCGGCAGCCATGGTGTATTTGACTTTGCCAATGCCGCCGTCGTTGATGGCGGTGTTGCGCCAGGCGTTGTGGGTGAAATGGGAGTCGATGGAAACCGCGACCACTTCAACATTGCGCGCTTTGAAATCGTCCATGCGGTGGTCCAGGGCGATCAGCTCTGAAGGGCAGACGAAGGTGAAGTCCAGCGGGTAGAAGAACACCAGGCCGTATTTGCCTTTGATGGCTTCAGACAGCTTGAAGCTGTCTACGATTTCGCCATTGCCGAGGACGGCTGGTACGTCGAAATCCGGGGCTTGTTTACCGACGAGTACGCTCATTGGATATCTCCTGATATAGGGGTGACGATTGAAGTAAAAGGACCGGTCGAGTCTGCCTGTGGAAACAGACAGAAATATGACGCAATCACGCTTCGTGAAGACCGACCATCATACACCGAAAAAACCGTTCGTCAGCGCACGGGCAATTCCCCCCGGATTGCTGCTGAAACTATTTTGACAATCATTCTCGTTAACATTAAGATCCATCGCACTTAAGCCATAAACCCGCGACGGTTCTCACTTATGTATGTCTGCCTCTGCACTGGCGTCACCGACGGACAAATCCGCGAAACAATCTATGAAGGTTGCTGCAGCTACAAAGAAGTGCGTGAAACCACCGGCGTTGCCAGCCAGTGCGGCAAATGTGCTTGCCTGGCCAAGCAAGTGGTACGGGAAACCCTGACGCAGCTGCAAACAGCCCAGGCCGCACTCCCCTACTCGACAGAATTTACACACGCCTGATAGGCATGTTTTAAAGAACCGGACCTTGTGTCCGGTTTTTTTATGCCTGTAATTCAATTAGTTAGCGCCAAGACGCGGAACACAAACATTCTTATTCCGATTAATTTTCATTTATTATTCAATAACTTAGGTTTGACACTAGGATTTTCACCGCTCAGACTCCGCCCTATACACAGCTATTACAGGGCAGGACCCCAGTCATGAAAGGCGACATCTCAGTCATCCAGCAACTCAACAAAATCCTTGCCAATGAACTGGTCGCGATCAATCAGTACTTCCTGCATGCGCGCATGTACGACGACTGGGGCCTGGAAAAGCTCGGCAAGCGTGAATACAAAGAATCGATCAAGGCCATGAAGGACGCCGACGCGCTGATCAAGCGCATCCTGTTCCTGGAAGGCCTGCCGAACGTGCAGGACCTGGGCAAGCTGAACATCGGCGAGCACACCCAGGAAATGATCAGCAGCGACCTGGGCTTTGAGCGCAAGAGCCACAGCGACCTGAAGGCTGGTATCGCTCACTGCGAAACCAAGGGCGATTTCGGCAGCCGTGAATTGTTGGAAGATATCCTGGAAGATCAGGAAGAGCATATCGACTGGCTTGAAACCCAGTTGGGCCTGATCGACAAGGTCAGCCTGGAGAATTACCTGCAATCGCAGATGGGCGAATAACTGCGTTTGTTATCACTGTAGGAGCGAGCTTGCTCGCGAAGAACGTCAACGATCACGCAGCGCATCTGATTTAACGCGTTGCCTGGGCGACCTTCGCGAGCAAGCTCGCTCCTACAGAAAAGCTCAAAAAAAGCCCCGCTCTCTTGTGAGAAGCGGGGCTTTTTATTGCTAGCCAATTAGGCGTCAGTCTTGGCCGCTGCTTTTTCCGCTGCGTCCTTGATCAGCGCTTGCAGCGAACCATCAGCTGCCATTTCAGTGATGATGTCGCTACCGCCAACCAGCTCACCGGCTACCCACAACTGCGGGAAAGTCGGCCAGTTGGCGTACTTTGGCAGGTTGGCGCGGATTTCAGGGTTTTGCAGGATATCCACGTAAGCGAACTTCTCGCCACATGCCATCACAGCCTGGGACGCCTTTGCGGAGAAACCGCATTGAGGCGCGTTAGGTGCGCCCTTCATGTAAAGCAGAATGGTGTTGTTGGCAATCTGCTCTTTGATCGTTTCGATGATATCCATGGAACACCTCTGCAGGAACTTTGCGACTCACGGGTCGGCACGGTGGCGCATTGTAACGCAAAAATCCAGCAGGATGCTCAGGCCGCCGCCACCTTCACCGGTACGCCGTTGAGCGCCGCATTACCCGACAACTCGTCCAATTGCCGCTCGTCGGTCAAGTCATTGGCACTCGCCCCCGGCTGGCCGCTCGCAATGCTCATCTGCACGCCCGGACGACCGTGGCCCCAGCCGTGAGGCAGGCTGACCACACCCGGCATCATGTCCGTGCTGGCCGCTACTTCCACCTCGACCATACCGATACGCGAACTCACCCGCACCCGCTGGCCATCGCTCAACTGACGGCTAGCCAGATCATCGGGGTGCATCAGCAGTTGATGGCGTGGCTTACCCTTCACCAGCCGGTGATAGTTATGCATCCAGGAATTATTGCTGCGCACATGCCGCCTGCCAATCAATAGCAGTTCGTCGGCCACCGGCACCGGCTGCGCGGCGAAACGCGCCAGGTCTGCCAGGATCACGGCCGGTGCCGCTTGCACCTTGCCATCCGCGGTTTTCAAACGTGCCGCGAGGTTGGGCTTGAGCGGCCCCAGGTCGACCCCATGGGGATGATCCGCCAGCATCGCCACCGACAGTTTATGACTGGATGCGTCACCATAGGCACCCGCACGCAGGCCAAAGTCGATCATCTGTGCCGGTGGCAGGGTGGGCTTGAGCACCGCGCCAGTGTGCGCCGCGAACGCCTTGGCCAAGCCAACGAAGATCTCCCAGTCATGCAATGCACCCTCAGGCTTGGGCAGGATGGCGCGATTGAAGCGTGTGACATTGCGTACCGCGAACAAATTGAAGGTAGTGTCGTAGTGATCGTTTTCCAGCGCCGAGGTGGACGGCAAGATCAGGTCGGCATAACGCGTGGTCTCGTTGATATACAGGTCGATGCTGACCATGAACTCCAACCCGTCCAGGGCTTGTTCCAATTGGCGGCCGTTAGGCGTGGACAGTACCGGGTTGCCGGCCACCGTCACCAGGGCGCGGATCTGCCCATCACCCTCGGTCAGCATTTCTTCGGCCAGCGCCGACACCGGCAGTTCTCCGCCGTACTCCGGGCGCCCGGACACGCGGCTCTGCCAGCGGTTGAAATGGCCGCCGCTGGTGGAGGCCACCAGGTCCACCGCGGGGCTGGTGCAGAGCGCGCCGCCGACACGGTCCAGGTTGCCGGTCACCAGGTTGATCAGTTGCACCAGCCAATGGCACAGCGTGCCAAACGCTTGGGTCGAGACCCCCATGCGGCCATAACAAACGGCCTTGTCAGCGCCGGCGAAGTCCCTGGCCAACTGGCGAATCTGCTCGGCAGGCACCGCACACTGGCGGCTCATGGCCTCGGCATCGAAGCCGGTAATCGCCTTGCGTACATCATCCAGGCCTTGCACCGGCAAATGGCTATCGCGTGTCAGCCCTTCGGAGAACAAAGTGTTGAGCACCCCAAACAACAATGCCGCATCGCCGCCGGGGCGTACGAACACATGCTGGTCCGCGATGGCTGCCGTCTCGCTGCGCCGAGGGTCGACCACCACCACTTTTCCGCCCCGCGCCTGGATGGCCTTGAGGCGTTTCTCCACATCGGGCACGGTCATGATGCTGCCATTGGAAGCCAGCGGGTTGCCGCCGAGAATCAACATGAAGTCGGTCTGGTCGATATCGGGTATGGGCAACAACAGGCCGTGGCCGTACATCAGGTGACTGGTGAGGTGATGAGGCAGTTGGTCTACCGAGGTCGCGGAAAAACGATTGCGCGTCTTCAACAGCCCTAGAAAGTAGTTGCTGTGGGTCATCAACCCATAGTTATGCACGCTTGGGTTGCCCTGATACACCGCCACCGCGTTCTGCCCATGCCGCGTCTGGATACCCGCAAGCCGCTCGGCCACTAGGGCAAAGGCTTCATCCCAGCCAATCGGCTGCCATTCGCTGCCCACCCGCCGCATGGGTTGGTGCAGGCGGTCCGGGTCATTCTGGATGTCCTGTAGGGCCACCGCCTTGGGGCAGATGTGGCCGCGACTGAAACTGTCCAGAGGGTCGCCCTTGATCGAGCTGATCGCCAGGCTACCGTCTTCGGCTTGGGTCGTTTCCAGGGTGAGGCCGCAGATGGCTTCGCACAGGTGGCAGGCACGGTGGTGGAGAGTCTTGGTCATGGCCAGTCTCTTTTATAGGGGCTTTGACTCAACTATGGGCCGCGACCACTTGGCGCGCCAGCAACCTTCGCGTTGTGAATCGACGGGCATAGGCCAGGGCATGGCTAAGCATGAGCAAATGTTTCAGAAACCTTGTCAGCAGGCGCTGAAACCGACGCGACCTGGCCCAAGCCCGCCCCCGCGCATTGCAAAAGGCCTGGACGCCAGTGTACAAATGGCTCGCTGCTGTCAGGAATTCGTCTTCAAACGCGCGCCAGCGCCCTGCTTGAACACCCCTAAAGCCGTAGCCCTATTGGTAAAACGCGACATTTAATGTCAATATCGCGTCTTCCCCTATTTCGTCGCCCCGTGCGGCTTTCGCCGCAGGTCTCGCCCGTTGTCGCAATAAACAAGGCTTTGAGTATCTGCGGTCTGTTGCAAAAGGTAGTTAATGATGAGCGCAAGGCACTTTCTCTCCCTGATGGATTGCACGCCCGAAGAGCTGGTCAGCGTGATCCGTCGAGGCATTGAGCTTAAAGACCTGCGTAACCGCGGTGTACTGTTTGAGCCGTTGAAAAACCGGGTACTCGGGATGATTTTCGAAAAGTCCTCGACCCGCACACGCCTGTCGTTCGAAGCCGGCATGATCCAGTTGGGTGGCCAGGCCATCTTCCTGTCACCGCGCGACACCCAATTGGGCCGTGGTGAGCCGATCAGCGATTGCGCCATCGTGATGTCGCGCATGCTCGATGCCGTGATGATCCGTACCTTCGCCCACAGCACCTTGACCGAATTTGCCGCCAACTCCCGTGTGCCCGTGATCAACGGCCTGTCCGATGACCTGCACCCCTGCCAGTTGCTGGCCGACATGCAAACCTTCCTCGAGCACCGTGGCTCGATCCAAGGCAAGACCGTGGCCTGGATCGGCGATGGCAACAACATGTGCAACAGCTATATAGAAGCGGCGATCCAGTTCGACTTCCACCTGCGCATCGCCTGCCCTGAAGGCTACGAGCCCAGCGCCGAGTTCATGGCCAAGGCCGATGGCCGTGTGCAACTGCTGCGCGATCCGAAAGACGCAGTGGTCGGCGCGCACCTGGTCAGCACCGACGTCTGGACCTCCATGGGCCAGGAAGACGAAACCGCCAAGCGCCTGGCCCAGTTCGCGCCGTTCCAGGTGACCCGTGCGTTGCTCGACCTGGCCGCGCCAGACGTGCTGTTCATGCACTGCCTGCCCGCCCACCGGGGCGAAGAAATCAGCCAGGACCTGCTCGACGATTCGCGCTCAGTCGCGTGGGATCAGGCCGAGAACCGCCTGCATGCGCAAAAAGCCTTGCTCGAATTCCTCGTACCACCGTCGTACCACCACGCATGAGCCAGTCATTACTGCTGAACCTGCGCAATCTGGCATGCGGTTATCAAGACCAGCGCGTCGTGCAGAACCTCAACCTGCACCTCAACGCCGGCGATATCGGTTGCCTGCTCGGCTCTTCAGGGTGTGGCAAGACCACTACCCTGCGCGCGATTGCTGGCTTTGAACCGGTGCATGAAGGCGAAATCAGCCTGGCGGGCGAAGTCATCTCCCGTGCCGGTTTCACCCTCGCCCCGGAAAAACGTCGTATCGGCATGGTGTTCCAGGACTACGCGTTGTTCCCGCACCTGAGCGTGGCTGACAACATCGCCTTTGGCATTCGCAAGCACCCGCAAAAAGAGCGCGTAGTTGCCGAGTTGCTGGAACTGGTCAACTTGAAGAACCTGGGCAAGCGCTTCCCCCATGAGCTTTCCGGTGGTCAGCAACAACGCGTCGCTCTCGCCCGGGCCCTGGCGCCGGAGCCGCAACTGCTGTTGCTGGATGAACCCTTTTCCAACCTCGATGGCGAACTGCGCCGCAAGCTCAGCCATGAAGTGCGCGACATCCTCAAGGCTCGCGGCACCAGCGCGATCCTGGTAACCCATGATCAGGAAGAGGCCTTCGCCGTCAGCGATCACGTCGGGGTCTTCAAGGAAGGCCGCCTTGAGCAGTGGGACACGCCCTACAACCTCTATCACGAACCGCAGACGCCTTACGTCGCCAGTTTCATCGGCCAAGGGTATTTCATCCGTGGTCGGCTGAACTCGCCCGAATCGGTCAGCACTGAACTGGGCGACCTGCGCGGCAACCGTGCCTACACCTTGCCGACCGGCGCTGCGGTGGACGTGCTGCTGCGCCCGGACGATATCGTGTATGCGCCGGACAGCGCGTTGAAAGCCCGGATCGTCGGCAAGACCTTCCTCGGCGCCTCAACGCTGTACCGGTTACAGCTGCCGACCGGCGCTCAGCTGGAGTCGATTTTCCCCAGCCATGCCGATCACCAAGTGGGCGCGGAGGTGGGGATTCGTGTGGCGGCTGAGCATTTGGTGGTGTTCCAGGCATCCGGCAGCACAGCGGCGCAAATTCCTGCTGTTGAGTCAGGCGTGCGCCGCCACAGCGTCGCTCACTGATAAAACCGGGTCGGGATGTAGGAGCTGGCTTGCCTGCGATGCAGACAACTCGGGTTATCTGTTACACCGCGTTGATGCTATCGCAGGCAAGCCAGCTCCCACATTTGATCCTCATAGACTTCAAAGAATGCATATCAGGCCCGCCCGATCGGTGCGAATTTGGCCTGGGTGTGTTCAGCCAACACCGCCGCTGGCAATTCAACTTCCAATCCTCTTCTGCCCGCGCTGACAAAAATCGTTGCAAAGGGTTGCGCCGTTTCATCGATAAACGTGCGCAGCCGCTTCTTCTGACCCAGCGGGCTGATGCCGCCCAACAGATAACCCGTGGAACGCTGCGCCGCTGCCGGGTCAGCCATTTCGACTTTCTTCACACCCGCAGCATGAGCCAGGGCTTTCAAGTCCAGACTTCCGACGACCGGCACAACCGCCACCAACAATTCACCCTTCTCACTGCTCGCCAGCAGCGTCTTGAACACTTGGGCCGGGTCCAGGCTCAATTTTTCCGCGGCCTCCAGCCCATACGAGGCTGCCTTGGGATCATGTTCATAACTATGCACACGATGTTCGGCGCGAACTTTTTTCAACAGGTCCAATGCAGGGGTCATAACGGCTCCGGGCGGGCAAACTGATGGCCAATTCTAGGCCAAGCCTACCTAAAACGCTCTAGCACAGACCTATCACCGCAAAAGCAACGCGCCTTGGCCATGATCATTCACCACACCAATAGTTCGGAAATGACCAATGGTTCACTTTCGACCTTTGACAGCGGTCATTCTTGTCTATATTTTTTCGTTTCCGAATACCGTAGGAATAATCCTCTGGTACTCCGCAGTAAGCCGCGATCCAGGATGGGGATCCTTCTCGTGGTGAATATCGCGCAACTGCCCGTTGAGGCCGTGCGCAAGACAAGAACAACAATTGAGGTTTTCCATGACAACTGCTCTTCAACAGCCTTCACTTTCGAGCCAATGCATGGCCGAATTCCTGGGCACCGCGCTGCTGATCTTCTTCGGTACAGGATGCGTCGCCGCGCTCAAGGTCGCGGGTGCGAGCTTTGGCTTGTGGGAAATCAGTATCATCTGGGGGGTCGGCGTGAGCATGGCGATCTACCTGAGTGCCGGTATTTCCGGGGCTCACCTCAACCCGGCGGTCAGTATCGCCCTGTGCATCTTTGCCGATTTTGAAAAGCGCAAACTGCCCTTCTATATTCTTGCCCAGGTCGCCGGCGCCTTTTGCTCCGCCGCCCTGGTGTACACGCTCTACAGCAATCTGTTTTTCGATTACGAACAAACTCACCACATGGTCCGCGGCTCACAAGCCAGCCTGGAATTGGCGTCGGTGTTCTCCACCTATCCCCATGCGCTGCTGAGCACGGCCCAGGCATTCCTGGTGGAGATGGTCATCACCGCCATCCTGATGGGCGTGATCATGGCTCTGACCGATGATAACAACGGCCTGCCACGCGGCCCCCTGGCCCCCCTGCTGATCGGTTTGCTGATCGCCGTAATCGGCAGCGCCATGGGCCCGTTGACTGGCTTTGCGATGAACCCGGCACGGGATTTCGGTCCCAAGCTGATGACCTTTTTCGCCGGTTGGGGTGAAATGGCCTTTACTGGCGGTCGCGATATTCCTTATTTCCTGGTGCCGATTTTCGCTCCGATTGTCGGCGCATGCCTGGGCGCTGCGGCCTATCGCGGGCTGATTGCTCGCCACCTGCCGAGCGCCGCACCGGCTATCGCTGAAGAAACACCTGACACGGCTGTCAACGGCAAGACTCGTATTTCCTGAAAGCGCCAGCCTGGTCCCCTGCCCTTCGCGGCCCAGGCTGATTTCTGACTTCCTTATTTCGTCCAAGGCAATTGACATGACCGACCTTCAGAATAAGAACTACATCATTGCCCTTGATCAGGGCACCACCAGTTCCCGGGCGATCATCTTCGATCGTGACGCCAACGTGGTGTGTACCGCCCAGCGTGAATTCGTCCAGCACTACCCGCAGGCTGGCTGGGTTGAACATGACCCAATGGAAATCTTCGCCACCCAGAGCGCGGTGATGGTCGAAGCGCTGGCGCAGGCCGGCCTGCACCATGACCAGGTGGCCGCCATCGGTATCACCAACCAGCGTGAAACCACGGTGGTCTGGGACAAGATCACCGGCCGCCCGATCTATAACGCTATTGTCTGGCAGTGCCGCCGCAGTACCGAGATCTGCCAGCAGCTCAAGCGCGACGGCCATGAGCAATACATCAGCGACACCACGGGCCTTGTGACCGACCCATACTTCTCCGGCACCAAGCTCAAGTGGATCCTCGACAACGTCGAAGGCAGTCGCGAACGTGCGCGCAATGGCGAACTGCTGTTCGGCACCGTCGACAGCTGGCTGATCTGGAAATTTACCGGCGGCAAGACCCACGTCACCGACTACACCAACGCGTCGCGCACCATGCTCTTCAACATCCACACCCTGGAGTGGGATGCGAAGATGCTGGAGATTCTCGACATCCCACGGGAAATGCTCCCTGAAGTGAAGTCGTCGTCGGAAATCTATGGCCGTACCAAGAGCGGCATCGCTATCGGTGGCATTGCCGGCGACCAGCAAGCGGCCCTGTTTGGCCAGATGTGCGTGGAAGCGGGCCAGGCCAAGAACACCTACGGCACCGGCTGCTTCCTGCTGATGAACACCGGCGACAAGGCGGTGAAATCCAAGCACGGCATGCTCACCACCATTGCCTGCGGCCCGCGCGGTGAGGTGGCCTATGCCCTGGAAGGCGCGGTCTTCAACGGTGGCTCCACCGTGCAATGGCTACGTGACGAGCTGAAGATCATCAACGATGCCCACGACACCGAATACTTTGCCGGCAAGGTCAAGGACAGCAACGGCGTGTACCTGGTACCGGCCTTCACCGGTCTCGGCGCGCCCTACTGGGACCCGTATGCCCGTGGCGCACTGTTCGGCCTGACCCGTGGCGTACGCGTAGACCACATTATTCGCGCAGCCCTGGAGTCGATTGCCTACCAGACCCGCGACGTCCTCGACGCCATGCAACAGGACTCGGGCGAACGCCTCAAGGCCCTGCGCGTGGACGGCGGCGCGGTTGCCAATAACTTCCTGATGCAATTCCAGGCCGACATCCTCGGCACCCAGGTAGAACGCCCGCAAATGCGTGAGACCACTGCCTTGGGCGCAGCCTACCTGGCCGGCCTGGCGTGTGGCTTCTGGGGCAGCCTGGACGAGTTGCGCGGCAAGGCGGTAATCGAGCGCGAGTTCGAGCCACAGCTGGACGAGGCGGCCAAAGAGAAACTCTACGCCGGCTGGCAAAAAGCTGTGAGCCGCACCCGTGACTGGGAGCCGCACGAAGGCGCCGAATAAGCCAAGCGCTGGCTTACGGCAGGTTGTAACTGGCAGGGAGCGGATTCCTGCGTCATCATGGGCCACTTTTGTATGGCAGCCCAAAGGACGCCCCATGAATCTGCCTCCCCGCCAACAACAAATCCTCGAACTGGTCCGCGAACGCGGGTACGTCAGTATCGAGGAAATGGCGCAGCTATTCGTTGTCACCCCGCAAACCATCCGCCGCGATATCAACCAGCTGGCGGACGCCAACCTGTTGCGCCGCTACCACGGCGGCGCAGCCTATGACTCCAGTGTCGAGAACACCGCGTACGCCATGCGTGCCGACCAGATGCGCGACGAGAAGCAACGCATCGGTGAAGCCATCGCCGCGCAGATTCCCGATCATGCCTCGCTGTTCATCAACATCGGCACCACCACCGAATCCATCGCCCGTGCGCTGCTCAATCACAGCCACCTGAAAATCATCACCAACAACCTCAACGTCGCCACCATGCTCAGTGCCAAGGACGACTTCGATGTGTTGCTCACCGGCGGCAATGTGCGCCGTGACGGTGGTGTGGTGGGCCAGGCCAGTGTCGACTTCATCAACCAGTTCAAGGTCGACTTTGCCCTGGTGGGCATCAGCGGGATCGACGAGGACGGCAGCCTGCTGGACTTCGATTACCAGGAGGTGCGGGTTTCCCAGGCAATCATCGCCAATGCGCGGCAGGTGATCCTGGCGGCGGACTCCAGCAAATTCGGGCGCAATGCCATGATTCGCCTGGGGCCGATCAGCCTGGTGGACTGCCTGGTGACTGACCAGCAGCCGGTGCCGGCGTTGGTGCAAGTGCTGAATGAGCACAAGGTGCGGCTGGAAGTCGTTTAGCGCCTGTTCAGGCGTCATCGCGGGCAAGCCCGACTCCCACAGTTTGAAATGCGATCAAATGTGGGAGCCGGGCTTGCCCGCGATGACGGCCTCACTCACACCCATACATTCACCTTTGTTCATGATTCTTCCTTTCCCCGCCCTTCGATGAGTTTTTTCAATCGAAGTCGGGTGGCTGTGCCCGCAATTATCAGCTACCATTTTCGCAAATGAACATTCATGTTCGAATTCCAAGACGAAAAGATCGCGAGGCCAGCCGATGAACCCTTCCACCTTGCCTGCTCCACCGCTTGCCGAAGTCTATGACGTAGCCGTAATTGGTGGCGGGATCAATGGCGTCGGGATTGCAGCAGACGCAGCCGGTCGCGGTTTGTCGGTATTCCTTTGCGAAAAGGATGACTTGGCCAGCCACACCTCATCGGCCAGCAGCAAGCTGATCCACGGTGGACTGCGTTACCTGGAGCATTACGAATTCCGTCTGGTGCGTGAAGCATTGGCCGAACGCGAAGTACTGCTGGCCAAGGCACCGCACATCGTCAAGCAAATGCGCTTCGTACTGCCGCACCGCCCGCACCTGCGCCCGGCCTGGATGATTCGTGCTGGTCTGTTCCTTTATGACCACTTGGGCAAGCGCGAAAAGCTCGCGGGTTCCAAAAGCCTCAAGTTCGGTGCCGACAGCCCGCTGAAAAGCGAAATCACCAAAGGCTTTGAATACTCCGACTGCTGGGTCGACGACGCCCGTCTGGTGGTACTCAACGCCATGGCTGCCCGCGAGAAAGGCGCGCACATCCACACCCAGACCCGTTGCGTCAGCGCCAAGCGCAGCAACGGCATGTGGGAAATGAACATGGAACGTGCCGACGGCAGCCTGTTCTCGATCCGCGCCCGCGCCTTGGTGAATGCCGCCGGCCCATGGGTGGCCAAATTCATCCGGGACGACCTGAAGCTGGATTCACCGTACGGCATTCGTCTGATCCAGGGCAGCCACCTGATCGTGCCGAGACTGTACGAGGGTGCTCACGCGCATATTCTGCAAAACGAGGACCAACGCATCGTCTTCACCATTCCGTACCTGAACCACTTGACCATCATCGGCACCACCGACCGCGAATACACCGGCGACCCGGCTGCAGTGGCGATCACCGAAGGTGAAACCGACTACATGCTTAAAGTGGTCAACGCGCACTTCAAGAAACAACTGAGCCGTGACGATATCGTCCACACCTACTCCGGCGTGCGCCCACTGTGCAATGACGAGTCGGACAACCCGTCGGCCATTACGCGTGACTACACCCTGTCGCTGTCCGGCGGCACCGGCGAAGCGCCGATCCTGTCGGTGTTCGGTGGCAAGCTGACCACCTATCGCAAACTGGCTGAGTCGGCCATGGCCCAACTGGCGCCGTACTTCACCCAGATGCGCCCAAGCTGGACTGCCACAGCCAGCCTGCCCGGTGGCGAACACATGACTACCCCAGAAGCCCTGGCCGATGCCATCCGCGCCAAGTTCGACTGGGTACCGAGCGAGATCGCCCGTCGCTGGTCCACCACTTACGGCAGCCGCACTTGGCGCTTGCTGGAAGGCGCGCAATCGCTCGCCGATCTGGGTGACCACTTGGGTGGCGGCCTCTATACCCGCGAAGTCGACTACCTGTGCGCCGAAGAGTGGGTAACACAACCGCAGGACGTGCTGTGGCGCCGTACCAAGCTTGGCCTGTTCACCACGCCGCAAGAGCAGGAAAACCTGCAGCGCTACTTGTCCAAGGTCGAGCAGAACCGCAGCAAGATCGAAGCCGCCTGACCGCCCCAGTGTAGGAGCGAGCTTGCTCGCGAAAAACCCGAGAGCGCCGCGTTTATTCAGCATAAACGCGGCGTTTTTGCGTTTTTCGCGAGCAAGCTCGCTCCTACGGACTATTCGGTTTTCCGAACGCACACCTCTGCCCTATTCGGTTTGCCGGACTACCGACCGAAAATACTGCCGACACAAAAAGTTAATTTCCATATAAATCATGAAGTTATCCTTTTGTTTTCGGTATGGCACGACTCATGCTCTACACTCTTCAACGATTGCCTGAGGCGCCTTAGGAGCCGTCACGGGCAGTCGCTTTACAAGAGAGCCGTTCAGCTGGCTTCATAAAAAAAACAAATGTCGAGGAAGTATTGATGCGCATCGTTCCCCATATCCTGGGCGCAGCTATCGCTGCTGCTCTGATCAGCACTCCAGTTTTTGCCGCCGAACTCACCGGCACACTGAAGAAAATCAACGACTCCGGCACCATCACTCTCGCTCACCGCGACAGCTCCATTCCGTTTTCCTACATCGCGGATGGCTCGGGCAAACCCGTGGGCTACTCCCACGACATCCAGTTGGCCGTTGTCGAGCAACTGAAAAAAGACCTGAACAAACCCGACCTCAAAGCCAAGTACAACCTGGTGACCTCGCAAACCCGTATCCCGTTGATCCAGAACGGCACCGCGGATCTGGAGTGCGGCTCCACCACCAACAACACCGAACGCGCCCAGCAAGTTGATTTCACCGTCAACATCTTCGAAATCGGCACCCGCCTGCTGGTCAAGAAAGACAAGGAAGGCAAGCCGTCCTACGCTGACTTTGCCGACCTGAAAGGCAAAAACGTCGTGACCACCGCCGGTACCACGTCCGAGCGCATCATCAAGGCGATGAACGCCGACAAGCAGATGGGCATGAACGTTATCTCCGCCAAAGACCACGGCGAATCCTTCCAGATGCTCGAAAGCGGCCGCGCCGTTGCATTCATGATGGACGACGCCCTGCTGGCCGGTGAAGAAGCCAAGGCCAAGAAGCCGGACGACTGGGTCATTACCGGTACTCCGCAGTCCTTTGAAGCCTACGCTTGCATGGTTCGCAAAGGCGACCCGGACTTCAAGAAAGCCGTGGATGACGCCATTGTCGCCCTGTACAAGTCCGGCGAGATCAACAAGATCTACGCCAAATGGTTCGAAAGCCCGATCCCACCGAAAGGCCTGAACCTTAACTTCCCGATGAGCGACAAGGTCAAGGAGCTGATCGCTAACCCTAGCGACAAACCAGCGCCAGAAGTAAAAATCTGATACCTGACTAAGCTTATGTCCTGAGGGAGCCAACCCTCCCTCAGGCGTCTGTAATTACCTGCTGGTTTTAACTTGGAACACTCGACCTGGCGGTTTTCGAGCCGATCGTGTGTGCCTGGCGTTCAACGTCAGGCGGGAACGGATCTTCCCCAAGCGGGTGCTTGTACATCGATCGATCTCGAGGGGAGACCCTAATGAATTACAACTGGGACTGGGGCGTGTTCTTCAAGTCCACCGGCGTGGGCAGCGAGACTTATCTCGACTGGTACCTCTCCGGGCTGGGCTGGACCATCGCCATCGCTGTCGTGGCATGGATTATCGCCTTGCTGCTGGGCTCCATTCTGGGGGTCATGCGCACTGTGCCAAACCGCCTCGTATCGGGCATCGCGACCTGCTACGTGGAACTGTTTCGTAACGTGCCGCTGCTGGTTCAGCTGTTCATCTGGTACTTCCTGGTACCGGACATGCTGCCGCAGAACCTGCAGGACTGGTACAAACAAGACCTGAACCCGACCACCTCGGCCTACCTGAGCGTCGTGGTGTGCCTGGGCCTGTTCACCGCCGCCCGTGTGTGCGAGCAAGTGCGTACCGGTATCCAGGCGCTGCCACGCGGCCAGGAATCCGCGGCGCGCGCCATGGGCTTCAAGCTGCCGCAGATCTACTGGAACGTGCTGCTGCCCCAGGCTTACCGCATCATCATTCCGCCGCTTACCTCGGAATTCCTCAACGTGTTCAAGAACTCCTCCGTGGCGTCCTTGATCGGCTTGATGGAACTGCTGGCGCAAACCAAACAGACCGCCGAGTTCTCGGCCAACCTGTTTGAAGCCTTCACCCTGGCCACGCTGATCTACTTCACCCTGAACATGAGCCTGATGCTGCTGATGCGCGTGGTCGAGAAGAAAGTCGCGGTGCCCGGCCTGATCTCCGTGGGGGGCAAATAATGGACTTCGATTTCAGCGGCATCATCCCCGCCATTCCAGGCCTGTGGAACGGCATGGTCATGACCTTGAAGCTGATGGTCATGGGCGTGGTCGGCGGCATCATCATCGGGACCATCCTGGCCCTGATGCGCTTGTCGTCCAACAAACTGCTGTCCCGCGTGGCCGGCGCCTACGTGAACTACTTCCGCTCGATCCCCTTGCTGCTGGTGATCACCTGGTTCTACCTGGCGGTGCCGTTCGTGCTGCGCTGGATCACCGGCGAAGACACCCCTATCGGCGCGTTCACCTCCTGCGTCGTGGCGTTCATGATGTTCGAGGCCGCGTACTTCTGCGAAATCGTACGAGCCGGTGTGCAGTCGATTCCCAAGGGCCAGATGGCGGCGGCACAAGCCATGGGCATGACCTACGGCCAGACCATGCGCCTGATCATCCTGCCCCAGGCGTTCCGCAAGATGACGCCGTTGCTGCTGCAACAGTCGATCATCCTGTTCCAGGACACCTCCCTGGTCTACACCGTGGGCCTGGTGGACTTCCTCAACTCCGCCCGCTCCAACGGCGACATCATCGGCCGCTCCAATGAGTTCCTGATCTTCGCCGGTGTCGTCTACTTCATCATCAGCTTTTCCGCCTCGCTGCTGGTCAAGCGTCTGCAAAAAAGGTTTGCCGTATGATCTCTATCAAGAACATCAACAAGTGGTATGGCGACTTCCAGGTGCTGACCGATTGCAGCACCGAGGTTAAAAAAGGCGAAGTGATCGTGGTGTGCGGGCCATCCGGCTCGGGCAAATCCACCCTGATCAAGTGCGTCAACGCACTGGAACCGTTCCAGAAAGGCGACATCGTCGTCGACGGCACCTCCATCGCCGACCCGAAGACCAACCTGCCAAAACTGCGTTCGCGCGTAGGCATGGTGTTCCAGCACTTCGAGCTGTTTCCGCACCTGACCATCACCGAAAACCTGACCATCGCGCAGATCAAGGTATTGGGCCGCAGCAAGGAAGAAGCCACCAAGAAGGGCCTGCAACTGCTCGAACGCGTGGGCTTGTCGGCACACGCCCACAAGCACCCAGGCCAGCTCTCCGGCGGCCAGCAACAACGTGTGGCGATTGCCCGCGCCCTGGCCATGGACCCGATCGTCATGCTGTTCGACGAACCGACCTCGGCGCTGGACCCGGAAATGGTCAACGAAGTGCTCGACGTGATGGTGCAACTGGCCCACGAAGGCATGACCATGATGTGCGTGACCCACGAAATGGGCTTTGCGCGCAAAGTGGCCGACCGCGTGATCTTCATGGATGCCGGCAAGATCATCGAAGACTGCCCGAAAGAAGAGTTCTTCGGCGACATCAGCGCCCGCTCCGAGCGTGCGCAGCACTTCCTCGAGAAAATCCTGCAGCACTAAAAGCAACACCGTTCGTCCTGTAGGAGCCGGGCTTGTGTGGGAGCTGGCTTGCCTGCGATGGCATCGCCTCGGTGCAACTGTTACACCGAGGCGCCTGCATCGCGGGCAAGCCCGGCTCCCACACAAGCCCGCTCTTACACTGGCGAGAAGTAGCTGACCCAAGGCATCTGTGATGAAATGCGACCCCAATCAATATCGCGCCGCGCCGCCATCACTTGCCGTGAAGCCTCGTCTGATACGCCAACTGTTCCTGCCGCCGTTGATCATCGCCCTGATGGTCGGCCTGGGTTATATCGGCTTCTGGGTCAGTGACTACTACGGCATCCGCACCCTCAGCGACAATGGCGAACGCCAGTTGGAGCTGCACGCCCGCACCGTCGAAAGCGAACTGAGCAAGTACACCTACCTGCCCAGCCTGCTGGAGCTGGAGTCCAGTGTTTCCCAACTGCTCGCCGACCCGAACCAGGAAACCCGCAAGACGGTCAACGACTACCTCGAAGGCCTGAACCGCCGCAGTCGCAGCCGCGCCATCTATGTAATGGACACCACCGGCCGTGTGCTGGCCACCAGTAACTGGCGCGATGCCGACAGTTACCAAGGTGAGGACCTGTCCTTTCGCGCCTATTTCCAGAATGCTGTACGCGGCCAGCCCGGTCGTTTCTACGGCATCGGCAGCACCAACGGCGAACCCGGCTATTACCTGGCCCACGGCCTGGAAGAGCACGGCAAGATCATCGGCGTCGCCGTGGTCAAGGTGCGCCTCGAAGCCCTTGAAGAGCGCTGGCAACGTGCGCGCCTCGAAGCTTTCGTGAGCGATGAGAACGGCATCATTATTCTTTCCAGCGACCCGGCGCGTCGCCTCAAGGCTGTACGCCCGCTGAGCGATGACACCAAGGACCGCCTGGCCCACAGCCTGCAATATTACTGGGCGACGCTCAATGAACTGCAACCCCTGGCCCGTGAGCGCCTGAACGAAGGCACCGAGAAACTGACCTTCCCGGCCAACACCGAAGTGGTCAACGACCAGCACGCCGTCAGCTACCTGGCGCAGACCCGCCCGCTGAACGACACACCGTGGAATTTCACCCTGCTCACCCCGCTCAACGACCTGCGCCGCGCTGCGATCAACCAGGGCATCCTGGTGGCCGTCGCCTTTGGCCTGGTCGCCTTCCTGCTGATCGCCTGGAACGAACGGCGCAAGGTCATCGCCACCCGCCTCGCCGCACGGGAAGCCTTGCAGGAAGCCAACAGCCAGCTTGAGCGTCGGATTGCCGAACGCACCGCCGACCTGCGCGCCAGCAACGAACGGCTCAAGGGCCAGATTCGCGAACGACGCCAGGCCGAAGAAACCCTGCGCCACGCCCAGGACGAACTGGTGCAGGCCGGCAAACTCGCGGCCATCGGCCAGATGTCCACCAGCATCGCCCACGAACTGAACCAGCCGCTGGCGGCGCTGCGCACGCTGTCGGGCAACACCGTACGCTTCCTTGAGCGCGGCGCCCTGGACACTGCCAGCACCAACCTCAAGACCATCAACGAACTGATCGACCGCATGGGCCGCATCACCGCCAGCCTGCGCTCCTTTGCCCGGCGCGGTGACGACCAGGGCGAAGCCAGCCTCGGCAAGGCCGTGGACGCCGCGTTCCAGGTGCTCGGCGCGCGCCTGGACAGCCTGCCGTTGACCGTGCACCGTGACTTTGCCAACGCCCAATTGCAGATCGACCAGACCCGCCTGGAGCAGATCCTGGTCAACCTGATCGGTAACGCGCTCGATGCGATGCAGGCCCAAGCAGTGCCGCAACTGTGGCTGGAAGGCCAGAGCGGCGATGGCAAATACCGCCTTTTGGTGCGTGATAATGGCCACGGCATCGACCCCGAGGCGCGCAAGCATTTGTTCGAACCCTTTTTTACCACCAAGCCCGGCGAACAAGGCCTGGGCTTGGGCCTGACCCTTTCCGCAAGCCTCGCGGCCGCCACAGGCGGTAGCCTTGCCGTGGAACATCCGGCCAATGGTGGTACCGCCTTTGTCTTGAACCTGCCATTGGTGGGCGCTCAACGAGCTGAGTCGACATGAATACACAAGCCCAAGACCTTACCGTCCTGATCGTCGAAGACGACCCCCATGTACTGCTCGGTTGCCAGCAAGCATTGGCGCTCGAAGACATCACTAGCGTCGGCGTGGGCAGCGCCGAAGAAGCGCTCAAGCGCATCGGCGAAAACTTTGCCGGCATCGTCATCAGCGATATCCGCCTGCCGGGCATCGATGGCCTGGAACTGCTGACCCGCCTCAAGGCCCTGGATAAAAGCCTGCCGGTGGTGTTGATCACCGGGCATGGCGATATCTCCATGGCGGTGGGCGCCATGCGTAACGGCGCCTACGACTTCATGGAGAAACCCTTCTCGCCCGAACGCCTGGTGGACGTGGCACGCCGCGCCCTGGAACAACGCGGGCTGGCGCGGGAAGTCTGGTCGCTACGCCGGCAACTGGCCGAACGCGACTCACTGGAAGGCCGCATCATCGGCCGCTCGCCGGCCATGCAAAACCTGCGCGAACTGATTGCCAATGTCGCCGATACCTCGGCCAACGTGCTGATCGAAGGCGAGACCGGCACCGGCAAGGAACTGGTCGCGCGCTGCCTGCATGATTTCAGCCGGCGCCATACCCACCAGTTCGTCGCCCTCAACTGCGGTGGCCTGCCGGAAAACCTGTTTGAAAGCGAGATTTTCGGCCACGAGGCCAACGCCTTCACCGGCGCCGGCAAACGTCGCATCGGCAAGATCGAGCATGCCCATCAAGGCACGCTGTTCCTCGATGAAGTAGAGAGCATGCCGATCAACCTGCAGATCAAATTGCTGCGGGTGCTGCAAGAACGTACGTTGGAACGCCTGGGTTCGAACCAGAGCGTGGCGGTGGATTGCCGGGTAATCGCTGCCACCAAGTCCGACCTCGACGAGTTGAGCCGCGCCAGCCAGTTCCGCAGCGACCTGTACTACCGCCTCAACGTCGTCACCCTGGAACTGCCGCCTTTGCGCGAACGGCGCGAAGACATCCTGCAACTGTTCGAACACTTCCTGCAGCAATCGTCGCTACGCTTCGACCGGGCGGTGCCGGAGCTGGACAACCAGACCCTGTCCAGCCTGATGAGCCACGACTGGCCAGGCAACGTGCGTGAGCTGCGCAACGTCGCCGAACGTTTCGCCCTCGGCCTGCCCGCCTTCAAGAAAAGCGGCGCCGGCAGCGGCAACCAAGGGGTTGCCTTTACCGAGGCGGTGGAAGCCTTTGAGCGCAACCTGCTCAACGATGCCCTGCAACGCAGCGGCGGGAACCTGACCCAGGCCAGCCAGGAACTGGGGATGGCCAAGACCACCCTGTTCGACAAGGTCAAGAAATACGGGTTGAGTCACTGATGGATCTGTTCCTGAAGGCTGCACTTGGCGCCGCAGTGGTGCTGATCCTGGCGGCGCTGGCCAAGACCAGAAACTATTACATCGCAGGCTTGGTGCCGCTGTTTCCCACTTTTGCGCTGATCGCCCATTACATCGTCGGCAAAGGCCGAACGGTTGCGGACTTGAAGACCACGATCCTGTTCGGGATGTGGTCGATCATTCCGTACTTTGTGTATTTGGCGACGCTGTATGTGATGGTCGATCGGCTGCGGTTGGAGGCATCGCTGGCAGTCGCCGCCGTGGCCTGGTTGATGGCCGCGACGGTGTTGGTCAGCGTGTGGGTACGCCTGCACACCTGACGCAACACGGCAGATCGTTCCCACGCTCCCGCGTGGGAATGCAGCCAAGGACGCTCCGCGTCCACACGCGTGACGCAGAGCGTCACCAGAGGCACTCCCACGTGGAGCGTGGGAGCGATCATGAGTTCCCACACTCAGATCAGCGCACGATCTTGTCGACCTGAATCCCCAGCTTCTTCAGGCGATACCAGAAGCTCCTTTCGGAAATCCCGATCCGCTGCGCCGCCGCGGCCTGCACCCCATTGCTCTCCTGCAGCGCCGCAAGAATATAGGCTTTCTCCACTTCGGCCAGCGCCGCATCCAGATCCCGCGGCACGCCTGGGCCGTCGCTGAGGATCGCGGTCACATCACCCTCGCTCGGTGTGGAAGCAAACAGATACCCCGGCAAATCAATATCCTCGATCACCGATGAAGCCGCCACGATGGTTGCGCGCTCCACGCAGTTTTGCAGCTCGCGGATATTGCCCGGCCAGTGATACGCCGCCATGGCCTGCAACGCCTCGGGGCTGAAACCGGTGATACGTTTGCCAGTGGTGGCGCTCAAAGTGTGAGCGAAGTGGCGCGCCAGGGGCGCGATGTCTTCCACGCGTTCGCGCAACGACGGCAACGGAATCGGAAAGACATTGAGGCGGTAATACAGGTCTTCGCGAAACTCCTTGGCCGCCACCGCATCCAGCAGGTTCTTGTTGGTGGCGGCAATTACTCGTACATCCACCTTGCGCTCGCGGGGGTCGCCTACCGGCTCGATAACCCGCTCCTGCAAGGCGCGCAGAATCTTGGCCTGCAACGCCAAGGGCATATCACCGACTTCATCCAGAAACAGCGTGCCCTTGTCGGCCTGCATGAAGCGCCCTACCCGGTCAGCCACGGCGCCGGTGAACGCGCCTTTGCGATGGCCAAACATCTCGCTTTCCAGCAAGCCTTCAGGGATGGCCGCGCAATTGACCGCCACGAAGGGTTGGTCGGCACGGCTGCCATGCTTGTGGATGGCGCGGGCGACCATTTCCTTGCCAGTGCCGCTTTCGCCGGTCAGCAGGATGGTGGCGTTGCTTTCACGCACCGAATCCACCGCCTGGAGCACCTGGCGAAACGCCGGGCTGTCGCCCACCAGGCTGTCGAACTGAGCATGCTCGTCCAGCTCGGCGCGCATGCGCGCGTTGTCGCGCATGATGTCGCGAAATTGCAGGGCCTTGGCCACGGTGATGTCCAGCTCGTCGATGTCGAACGGCTTGGCAATGTAGTCATAGGCACCGTTACGCATCGACTGCACGGCGTTTTTCACCGTGCTGTAGGCCGTCATCACGATTACCGGCAAAGTCGGATAACGCACCTTGATCTCGGCCAGCAACGCCGGCCCGTCCATGCCCGGCATGCGCCAGTCGCTGATGACCAGGTCGATGTCCTCCTCCCCCAGCACCTTGAGCGCATGCAGGCCATTGCCCGCGCTGAACACCTGGATGCCGTTCTGGCTCAAGGCCTGGGTCAGCAGATCACAGAGCTTGGGCTCGTCGTCGACCACCAATACGTTATGCGTCATGCCCGTCCTCATCTTCACCGTCGTCTTCACCGTCAGACGGAATGTACAGGCTGAAGGTCGCGCCGGCATCTTTCTCACTGGCGCATTCGATGCTGCCGTCGTGACTTTCCATGATCGAATAGACTTTGGCCAGGCCCAGGCCTGTGCCCGAGGCCTTGGTGGTGACGAATGGCGTGAAGATGCGCTCCACCATGTCCGCCGGGATGCCTTCGCCGGTATCGGCGATGCTGATCACAGTGTTGTCGCCCACGCTGCGAATGCCCAGGGTCAGGCGCCCGCCGTCGGGCATCGCGTCGACGGCGTTGAGAATCAGGTTGAGACAGGCCTGTTTGAGCTGCTTGGCATCGGCGTAGATCGTCGCGCCAGGCGCCTGGTCGTCGATCTGCGCGTCAATGCGATGGCTACTCAGCTCCGGGCCGCAGAAACCGAGGATTTCTTCCACCAGGGCGCGTGCCGGTTGCTGCACGCGTATCGGCGGGTTGGGCTTGGCGAAATCGAGGAACTCGGTAATCAGCTCGTTGATGCGGCTGACTTCGCTGATGACATATTCCAGGTGACGCTTGTCGGTTTCCGCCAGGTCAGCGCGCCGATGCAACAGTTGGGTGGCGGTCTTGATGATGCCCAGTGGGTTGCGAATTTCGTGAGCCAGGCCCATGGCGACTTCACCCAGGGCATGCAAGCGGTCACGCCGACGCAGTTGGGCTTCCAGGTGATGCAACTCGCCCAGGCGTTCGGTCATGTGGTTGAAGGTGCTGCTCAATTGCGCCAGTTCGTCACCGCCACTGACCACCACACGGTGCGCATAACTGCCCGAGATCACCGCATCCACGCCTTGGGACAAATCGCGCAGGGGCTTGGTCAGGCGCCGCGACACCAACAACCCGGCCGCCAGTGACAGCGCCGAGCTGACCAGGAAGATCAGCACGAACAAGTTGCTCTGGTTCACCAACCCCACCAGGCTGGTATGGCGTAGCAGGCCGCTGAAGATCACGCCTTGCAACTCGCCGGCATCATTGAAAATCGGCCAATACAAACCGCTGTACTGGTTAGTGAACTGCTCGCTGGGCTGCTTGGTGCTGCGCAGGTAGGCCTCGACATTCTTGGGGATGCGCGAGGGGTGATTGGCGAAGCGCTGGGTGGAAAATATTTCGGAAAAACCGGCAGGGTTGGCCAGGTACAAACGCAGGTCGAGGGAATGCACATCGGCCACGCTGGTGAGAAAACTGCTGTCCAGGTAAGTGGCGACCAGCAACAGGTAATCAACGCCGTCACGGCTGGTTTCGAAGGTGGACACCACCAGGCCCGTGCTCACGCCGGCGACTTGCACGGTTTGCAGCACCGCGTTGCTGGTGAGGTTGATCTGCCTGACGATGTCATCGGCGGCCGTGCTGAACATCACTTTACGGTCGCTGGTGCGGATCAGCGCGACCACGTCGATATCGGTGGCATCGGCAATGTCGGCGGTGAGCCGGTCATGCTTCTCGGCATTTTTGGACGACGGCGGGCTGGTATAGCGCAGGAACAGCTTGGCCATGCGCGCGTTGTCGTGAAGGATGTCGCCGATTTCGTCCTTGACGATCTTGGTCGACTCTTGCAGCCAGATACGCACGTTGCTGTCGAAAATCTGCGACAGCGTGGTGGCAGCCAGCTCAGCCGCGATCATGGTGGGAATCACGCTGACCAGCCAGAACGCCAGCACCAGCTTGCGCTGGACGCTCCAACGCGAGATGGCAAAGGGGCGGGCTTTCTGGCGGGTCTTGGTAATCATCAGGTTTCGCTTATCGCAGCAGCCATGGCAGGGTCGGAACGATCCGGTCGAATAAACAGTTTTACAAGCTTGAGCAGGCCGTTGACCAGCCGGTTGCGGTGGCGGAAGAACAGGCTGTTGCCCTCGAACTCGCACCCCAGGCGCAGTTTACTGGCATACCCGGCCTGGCCGCACTCGTACACCGGAATACGGTGTTCAATACAATAGTCGACATTGGTCAACCAACTGCGGAAGTACAGGTTGTACTCGCGGCTGAACTCAAGGTCGTGGCCAAAGAACTTGTCCACCAGCCGATGCTCATCCAGGAGGATAAGGTTGAACGCCACCAGGCGCTCGTCCACCCAGTACAGAACACAGACCGCCCGCTCGTGCAGGTGTTCGAGCACGCCCGTGAAGTAACCGGCGGGCAGGCGTTCGAACTGTAAGTCTGCGCGCGCGAGCGTGGCTTCATACAGGCGCATGACCTCAGGCAGCACATCATCGATATTACGCCGCCACTCGACCCGCGGCCCTGGTGCGCGCAGTTTGCGGCGCAGGTCCTTGCGCGTGGATTTGCCCAGCGACCCCAGGTAGGCATCCACCGAGCCATAAGGCAGCGGCAACACCCCCGTGGGCAAACTGGGCATGCTTTGAAAGCCTGCGGCAAGGCAGCTCTGGGCCCAATGCGGGTCGTTGGTGGGCGCATCCTTGACCGCCAGCAAGCCGATACCGAGCGCGTTGGCATCGCTGCGCGCAGCCGCCAGTAATTGCTGCAACAGCAACGGGCGGCGGGATTCGGGCACATGGCTCGCGACACCGGCGTCACAGCGTTCAGCCACCGGCGAACCGATGGCGTACAACGCCAATTGCAAAACGCCAGGCCACAGCTGCTCCAGGCGCTCGGTCAAGCGCTTGCCAGCCCCCGACACCGTGGTGTCGAGGCGATAATGGGTGACGAACGCGGCAGCCACGGCCACCAGCGTTTGATCCTCGAAGACCGCGAGGTAACGCCACTGAAAGTCATCGATCGCGGCGTTTTCCACGGCTAGGTAATAGTCCCAATCCTCCAGGGCACCGGGAAAACAGTCGTTCCAGGCATCGCGCTGGATAGCCCGGATGGTCGGGAAGGCTTGGGTGGTTATCACAGTTTTTCCTTATCAACGCCGTTCTACTGTAGGAGCGAGCTTGCTGTGGCGAGGGAGCTTGCTCCCGCTCGACTGCGCAGCAGTCGCAGGCTTTTGGGGGTGCTTCGCACCCCAGCGCAAGCAAGCTTGCTCGCCACAGCAAGCTCGCTCCTACAAGTAAACTAATCACGCCACACGATTGAGTTGCACTGCGTGCTGCTCGACAAACCTGGCACTCAACTCGATCACCCGCCGGTACTGCAAATCGACCGTGATCATGTGGTAGCAGTTGTCCAACAGGATCTTGGTCACCGGCCCGCCGAGGTGGCGCTCCACGTAATCGGCGTTCCAGCGGCTGGTGATGTCGTCCTCGATGGAGTGCAGCACCAGCGCCGGCACCTTGATCTGGGGCATGCGCTTCTTGACCACGGCGTTCATGCGGTGCAGCTCGCGCACGGTGATGCCTTCCATGGTCAGCAACCCCGCCTCGCTGCTCTCGCCTTCCTTCATCTGCCGCTCGACGATGGCCCGCAGGCGCTCGTTCTTGATGCCGTAGGGCGGCTTCTCTTCGAAGCTGCAAATGTGTACGCCGAATGGAATCTTCATCAGCAACGGCGTGAGGAACGCCAGCTTGTTGATGCTCCAACCGTCGTACTTCAAGGTGGTGGAATACATCAGCAACCCGGCGACTTGCCCAGGATGTTCGGACGCCACATACATCGACATCACCGCGCCCATGGACAAGCCACCGACAAACACCTGCCCGTGGCGTTGCTTGACCTGTACGAAGGTCTTGCGCACGCCTTCGTACCAGTCCTGCCAGCCAGTGGCCTGCAAGTCGCTGTTGTCGCCGCAGTGCCCCGCCAGTGTGGGCACATACACCGTGCAGTTACCCACCTTGGCCAGGCCCTTCGCGACCTGGCGCAACTCGGTCGGCGTGCCGGTCAGGCCGTGGATCAACAGGATCCCGACCGGACCATCACCGAGAACGAAACCGGCAGTACCTTCACCGAGGTCGATCCCTTGAGCATTCACCGCGTGGTCGCTCGCACCAGCAGTTGCTCGAGCAACTTCAGGCCCAGATCGATTTCCGGGTAGCTGATTTCCAGGGACGGCGCCAGGGTGATCACGTTCTTGTAGTAACCGCCTACGTCGAGGATCAGCCCGAGTTTCTGGCCGTCTACCAGCATGTCGCCTTTCATGCCTTCTTCGACCATGTAGTCCAGGGTCGCCTTGTCCGGGGTGAAGCCATCCGGGCCGCAGATTTCGCAGCGCAACGCCAGGCCCAGGCCGTCCACATCGCCGATGATCGGGAAGCGTTTTTGCAAGTCTTGCAGGCCTTCCAGGAAGTATTTGCCCTTGGCCATGACCATGGCGCCGTAGTCGACTTCGCTGGTCATCTTGAACATTTCCAGGCCGACGGCGGTGCCCAGCGGGTTGGAGGCGAAGGTGGAGTGAGTCGAACCTGGCGGGAACACCTTCGGGTTGATCAACTCTTCACGGGCCCAGATACCGCCCAACGGGTTGAGGCCATTGGTCAGCGCCTTGCCGAACACGATCACGTCCGGCTGCACGTCGAAGTGCTCGATCGACCAGAGTTTACCGGTGCGGTAGAAGCCCATCTGGATTTCGTCGGACACCATCAGGATGCCGTGCTGGTCCAGGACGTGCTTGAGCTCGCGGTAGAAATTCATCGGCGGGATCACGTAGCCGCCGGTGCCCTGGATCGGCTCGACATAGAAAGCTGCGTATTCGCACTGGTTGGTCTTAGGGTCCCACACGCCGTTGTATTCGGTCTCGAACAAGCGGGCGAACTGCTGCACGCAATGGCTGCCGTACTCTTCCTTGGTCATGCCCTTCGGGCCACGGAAGTGGTAAGGGAATGGGATGAAATTGGCGCGTTCGCCAAAGTGGCCGTAGCGACGACGATAGCGGAAGCTGGAGGTGATCGACGAGGCGCCGAGGGTGCGCCCGTGGTAGCCGCCTTCGAAGGCGAACATCAAGCTTTTGCCGTTGCTGGCGTTGCGCACCACCTTCAGGGAATCTTCGATGGACTGCGAACCGCCGACGTTGAAGTGCACACGGCCATCGAGGCCGAACTTGTTCTTGGCATCGACCGCGATCATTTCCGACAGCTCGATCTTGCCTTTGTGCAGGTACTGGCTGGCGATTTGCGGCAAGGTGTCGATCTGCTTTTTCAGCGCGTTGTTCAGGCGCGGGTTGGCATAGCCGAAGTTGACGGCCGAGTACCACATCTGCAGGTCGAGGTAGGCCTGGTCTTCGGTGTCCCACACATAGGAGCCTTCGCAGCGGCTGAAAATACGCGGCGGCTCGATGTAGTGAACGGTGTCGCCGTAGGAGCAATACTTGGCTTCTTTATCCAGAAGCACCTGGTCTTCAGCGGTAGCGATACGGATATCAGACATGATGGAAGAGTTCCTGATTGTCAGAAGAGGTGTTGAAGGTGGTGGCGTTGGCGGCGAGGCCTTGTGGCAGCTTGGCCAGCAACGCCGGCACTTGCGCAAAGCTGTCGAAGCGCGCATGAGGAATCTGGTGGGCGGCGCAGTAGTCGGCGAGGCTGCCCTTGGCGAACACGAAGTCGGCGGTGGAGGCCACGCACATGTCGGACTTGCCGTCGCCGATCACCAGCACGCGCTTGTTGCGCGGCGTGGATTTGCACTTGCAGTTGCCGGCAGCGGCGCGACAGGCATCGCTGGCATACGGGAAGTCGATGCGCCAGCTGTCCTGGTCGACCTGTCGCAGGCGGTTGGCGAGGATCGGCAACAAGGTCACGTAGTTGCGCGAAAGGATGCGGGCAATGCCCTGCTCGATGCCATCGCTGACCACTTCGATGGAAGCACCCAGGCCCATGACGTGATCGACAAAATCCGGGAAGTCCGGGTCGATCTCGACGCTGTCAAAGTACGCCAGCAGTTCAGCCGGGGTGGCCTTGATCAGCGCCAGTTGGCGGCTCAGGCATTCGCGTGAACCGATATGCCCATCCAGCCATTCCTGCTCAATGGTTTCCCACTCGGGGCCGGCGAAGCGTTGGAGGACGTTGTCGATGACATCGGTGGGGGTAATGGTCCCGTCGAAGTCACACACGATATGCCAGTTGATCATCTGCCTTTCCTTTAGGTAAAGGGCCTTGGAGGAGCGCGCTGTATGCGCTTGCCAAGGGATAGAGCAGGGACTGTGCCAACTGGCGAAAACCCCGCAGGGCTGGGGGTTAGGGCGAAATGCGCGGCGATAGGTGTCGCGGGAGCTACAATTTTTGTAGCTTGCTACAAACAACATGAGTGCTTGCGCAGGCGCGTCGGTTTGCGCGTTCATGCGCGCCTGCCCACCTTCAGGAAACGTCCCCATGTCCAAGCTCGCTGCTGCTGTATTCACCGGTTTACTTGGAGGGTGGGGCCTTTGCAGTGCCGCGTGGGCAGAAGGCATCACGGGCGACGTGGGCGCGGGCCTCAGCTATCAGCCCCACGACCCCAGCGGCAGCCGCTACGAAACCCGGCCTGTGCCTTACCTGGACCTGGATTGGGGTGACGTCAGCCTGAGTACCGATGACGGCCTCACCTGGAGCGCCCTGGATACCCACGGCCTTACCGCTGGCCCCTATATCAACTACCTGCCGGGGCGTACTTCCAACGGCGAGTTGCAGGGCCTGCGCAACGTGTCGGACATGGCCGAGGTGGGCGGTTTCGTCCAATACGCCCCGGCCGATTTCTGGCGGGTCTATGCGCAATTGGGCCAGGCCGTGGGCGGCGGGCATTCCCAGAGCGGCGCCCTGGGTAAAATCGGCGGCGAACTGGGTTACCCCGTGGGTGGCGGGATTATCGGCAGCAATAGCCTGGTTGCGCATTTTGCCGACGCGCGGCAGACCAATACCTTCTTCGGCGTGGACAACAACGAAGCCGTCGCTTCAGGCTTGCGGCCCTATAAAGCGAGCGGGGGCTTCCAGAACGTGACGCTGAGCCAAAGCTTCGCCTTCCCCCTGGCGCCCCATTGGTCGCTGCTGACCAGCGCCAGCTGGGTACACCTGGTGGGGTCGGCGGCCAAGAGCAGCATCGTCAAGGAGGCTGGCCATGTGAATCAGGGCCAGGTGCAGACGGCGATCAGCTACACCTTTGACTGAATCACCTGGGAGCAAAATTGTGGGAGCGGGCTTGCTCGCGAAAGCAGTGTGTCAGTCACCCGATACTTCAGTGATCCACCGCATTCGCGAGCACGCCCGCTCCCACAATGGGCCTGTGTTTCATAGCTCTATCTTCAGTGTTCCTCGCCCTCAGCCAACAGTGCGATACCACCGATAATTACCACCACGCCCACCCAATGCAACACGCTGATGTGCTCCCCCAACCCCAGCCAAGAGCCCAGCAGCACCGCCACAAACACCAGCGAACTCAGCGGAAACGCCAGGGACAAACTGCTACGCCGCAGGATCAGCATCCACACAAAAAACGCACCCAGATAGCTGGCAATCGCCGCCAGAATCCCCGGGTTGCGCGCCACGTCCGCCAGCCATTGCCAACTGAAGTCCATCGGCCCCAACTGATCGCCGGCCACCTTGGTGAACAACTGCCCGGCGCTTTCGGTGGCGATCAGCAGTGCCCATAGCACCAGGGTGCCAACACGCCCATGCAGCCAGCCGGTATTGATTGTTTGCGTTGTCATGCCTGATTCCCCGCGATCGCTACCAACATCACACCTAAGGTAATCACCAGCGTGCCCAGCCAACGACGCCGACTGACGGTCTCCTTGAGCACCACCCTGCCTGCCAGTACCACCAGGCAATAGGCCAACGCCGCCAGCGGAAACAGCAGACTCAAGGGCGCACGGGACAGCGCTTCGAGCCACACAAAAAACTCAATCACGTAGGCGCCGACGCCGGCCCACAACAGCGGCGCATTGAACACCTGGCCCCAGAACGCACGCAGGCGAAAACCGCCATCGAGTTGCGGCAAACGGTCCACGCCCAATTTGAAACACAGCTGACCAATCACATCGAGGACGATGGAAAACGCCAGTAACAACACCACGGTCAGGGTCACGGGAACAGTTCCTCAAACAGGTCGATCAAGGCTTCATTGGTTGCCGCATTACGCTGCAAGTCTTGCGGGCTCCAGCGCTCCGGTGGCGGCTGGTCGGACTTGGCTTCCCAGCGCTTGAACGCGTTGCTGAATGCCGGCGTAGCGAACTCACCGCAGACGTCGATCCCAATGATGCGTTTACCCGCCGCCAACGCCCGCAGGGCCTGGAGCAAATGGGTCAGGCGCATGCCGCCCTGGTCCCAGTTGGTGGCGGCGTCTTCACTGGCGAGCACATCTTTGTCGATGGTGATCCAGATCGCCTCGGTGGGCAGGCTGGCAATCATCTGGTCGAGGAAGGCGCCCCAATCCAGGTCCGCCAGGTTGCGCCAGTGCAGGTGGTTTTCCTGTTGCTGGTGGCCGGCGCCGTCCCCCACCCGGCCCCAGACCTTGGACGGCGGATGCTGCCAGGGAAACAGCTGCAAACGCCCGCGCTTGAGGGCGCCAAGGTTGCCGCCGCGCAGTTGCGGGTTATGCAGGTCATCGCTGCACGGGCCGAGGGTGACGATGCGTTGGATCGCTGGCATCTTCAGCGCCCGGTTGACCCACGAACCACAGTGCCGCTTGGGCGCAAAGCGCACCCAGTCTGGGTGGTTGTCAAAGTGAATCAGGCTGACGGGCTCTTTGAGGTCGGCCAAAAACGCTGGCGTAAGGTGGTGATAATCGCCGGAGCCGACAAACAGCATTTCCGGGCGCGCGTCACGGGGCCGTGTCCGTTGGGCCAGGCGCTCGACGAAACGCTTCCAGGTTTTTTCGGTGGACCACAAACGCAATTTCGGGCCCAAGTCCAGCAGGTCCAGGCGCGTGGCCCGACCGCTGGCCAACCGCCGGGCAATCGGTGCCTGGCCGGTGAGGCTGTGGTCAAGGTCAAGAATATTCAAGGTAAGTTTCACCCCTAATGGCAGTGCCCAACCGCAGGCCGGTTGGGCTTTAGGGGGGTAATGCAAGGGATGGGCCAGCGCTTCTCTTAATGCCGACACAGATCAAATGTGGGAGCTGGCTTGCCTGCGATGGCCATAGGTCTTCACACAACTTTGTGAGTTGTAACAGCAGACGCTAACCACGATGCGAAGCGAGTCGCTCTTGCTCTTGCTCTGCTTTTGATCTTAAGCGCCCCGTTAAACCACGCTGGCCGAACGCAGGCTTGAATTCGTGGGTAACCCGGCAGGACGCCGGGTTAGCCGCCCCGCGCCATGGATGGCGCGTGGCGGCGGCCCACGGATTCAAGCCTGTGTTCGGGCACACCGAGCCCAAGCGAGGTGCCGAGTGGTGGGGCAAGAGCCCTTTGGTTACTTTGGGCTGGGCCGGCATTCCGGCTCTTTTCCAAAGTGACCCGCCGTCAGGGCGGAACCCTAAGTGGCCGTTACCGCAGCAATGGATATGTACACGGTCCAACTGTGTCGCCTGTCAGGCCGCCTTCGCGAGCAAGCCCGCTCCCACAGTTTGATCGCGGGGTGTCAGGTAGATAGGCGTTGGCTGGTAGGCCGTCTTCGCAGGCAAGCCAGCTCCCACATTTGGATCGTGGTGTGTCAGTTAGATCAGCGCCGGCTGTCAGTCCGTCACGGGAGCAAGCTCCCTCGCCACAGGTCCAGCGTCACACCAAAGCTGTGTAGATACCTATGCTGCGATGGCAGTGTTTCAGTCAACTCATTTGCAACTGACAGCCAGCTCCCACATTTTGCTGCGTGCTCGGCCTCAGGATTTCGATTCGTTGATGATCTGGCGAATCGCGCCGACGAAGGCTTCCGCCGGTTGCCCACCGCTCACCGCATATTGGTCATTGAAGACAATGGTCGGCACCGAACTCACTCCACGAGAAACCCACAGCTGTTCCTGCTCGCGGACTTCGGCGGCGTATTCATCGCTGGCAAGAATCTCGGCGGCGCGCGCAATGTCCAGCCCTACGCTCTCGGCGATGATCGCCAGGGTCGCGTGGTCGGAAGGGTCCTGGCCATCGCTGAAATACGCCTTGAACAGCGCTTCCTTGAGGTTGTATTGCAAACCTTCCAACCCGGCCCAATGCAACAGGCGGTGCGCGTCGAAGGTGTTGTAGATACGGCTCTGGCCGTCGGTGCGGAACGCAAAGCCCAGTGCGGCGCCCATGTCGCGGATACGCGCACGATTAGCCTGGGACTCTTCAGCCGTGGAGCCGTATTTTTCAGTGATGTGCTCGACGATGTTCTGACCGATGGCGGGCATGTTGGGGTTCAGTTCGAACGGCTGGAAATGAATCTCGGCCTGCACTTCGCTGCCGAGCTGGTCGAGGGCTTCGGTCAGGCCCCGCAGGCCGATGATGCACCAGGGGCAGGATACGTCGCTGACGAAATCGATTTTCAGGGGAGTACTCATGGTGGGCAACCTCGCGTGCAGTCATGCGCATACATAAAGGTTGCACGATACACCACCTTCACAGCACCTTCGAAGGCTCGCTCAAATCGATCTGCGCCCAGTGCGCGGCATCCTGGCGATGGGCTTGCAGGTAGGGCAACACCGCCGCCAGCAAGGGCGCCTTGAACGCTTCCTGAAAACGGTGGGCCAGGCCGGGAATCAATTTCAACTGGCTGCCCTGGATATGCGCGGCCAGATGCACGCCGTGCATCACCGGCAGCAAGGGGTCGGCGGTGCCGTGGACGACCAACGCAGGCACGCGCAGTTGGTTGAGCAAGGGCACACGGCTTGGCTCGGCCAGGATTGCCATGATCTGGCGCTTCACGCCTTCGGGGTTGAAGGCGCGGTCATAGGACAGCGCCGCCTGGTGCAGCAACGCCTGGCGATCGTCCTTGATATCCGGGCTGCCCAACGCCGCGAGCAAATCCGCCTGTTGCTCCAGCGCCACCTCACGATTGGGCGCGCTGCGCCGCGAGAGCAATTGCACCAGCGCCGCGTTCGGCGCGGGCAAGCCCTCGGCGCCGGAGCTGGTCATGATCAGGGTCAGGCTTTCCACCCGCTGTGGCGCCATGGCCGCCAGGTGTTGAGCGATCATGCCGCCCATGCTCGCGCCGAGTACGTGAAATTGCTGCACCTGCAGCGCGTCCATCAAGCCCAGGGCGTCGTCGGCCATGTCGGTCAACGTATAAGGCGCAGCCACCGGCAAGCCGAGCTTGTAGCGCAGCACTTCGAAGGTCAGGTTGGCGCTCGCCGGCGCCTGCCGCCAGGTGGACAGGCCGACGTCGCGGTTGTCGTAGCGAATCACCCGAAAGCCTTGTTCGCACAGGGCCACCACCACTTCGTCCGGCCAGTGGATCAACTGCCCGCCCAGGCCCATTACCAGCAGCAACGCAGGGTCGGACGCACGGCCGATACTTTGATAGGCGATGCTCACCTGAGCCAGGTCGACCGTTTGGGTCGGGACATTGACATCACATCGAGACGCCGCAAAAGACGGCAGGCCGAACAGTAGAGCGGCCACTAAAAACAACGCACGCATGAAAAACACCAAAACGCAGAACCCCAGTAGAGCGCGAGTCTGATGAAGTTTGTTCAAGCGCGCTGCCACAGTTCGATGACAGTTTGATGAAGAGCGCCCAGTGGTCATGGTCGACACGCCCCACAACATGAGACAAAATCAAGCATTCCGTTTTCGTCGCAAATTTTCTTCATGGAGCGCCTGTGCTCGAAATCCGTCACTTGAAAACCCTGCACGCCTTGCGCGAAGCCGACAGCCTGGTGGAAGCCGCCGAACGCCTGCACCTGACCCAGTCCGCCCTCTCCCATCAGTTCAAAGAACTGGAAGAGCGCCTGGGCATGCCGCTGTTCGTGCGCAAGACCAAACCGGTGCGCTTCACCAGCGCCGGCCTGCGCCTGCTGCAATTGGCCGACGCCACCCTGCCGTTGTTGCGCGGTGCCGAGCGCGATATTGCGCGGCTGGCCGGGGGTACCGCTGGGCGCTTGCACATGGCGATCGAATGCCACAGTTGTTTCCAGTGGCTGATGCCGACCATCGACCAGTTCCGCGATGCCTGGCCGGAAGTCGAGCTGGACCTGGCCTCGGGCTTTGCCTTCGCGCCGCTGCCGGCCCTGGCCCGTGGCGACCTGGACCTGGTGGTGACCTCCGACCCGCTGGAACTGCCGGGTATCACCTACGTGCCGCTGTTCACCTACGAAGCCATGCTGGCGGTGGCCAACCAGCACGCGCTGGCGAACAAGTCCTACATCGTGCCGGAAGACCTGCAGACAGAAACCCTGATCACCTACCCGGTGGAACGTGACCGCCTGGACATCTTCACCCGCTTCCTGGAACCGGCCGACGTTGAACCGGCCCAGGTGCGGACTTCGGAGCTGACCGTGATGATGATGCAACTGGTGGCCAGCGGCCGTGGGGTGTGCGGTATGCCCCACTGGGCGCTGCATGAATACAGCTCACGCGGGTATGTGAAGGCCAAGCGGTTGGGTGAGAAGGGTTTGTTCGCCACCTTGTATGCGGGCATTCGTGCCGACATGCTGGATGCACCTTATATGCGCGACTTCTTGCTGACGGCCAAGGACACCTCGTTTTCCACCTTGGATGGCGTAAGCGCGGTGCGTTGAGCGGGCTCTGAGTGTGCGGGCGAGTGCCGATCGTTCCCACGCTCTGCGTGGGAATGCCGCCAAGGACGCTCTGCGTCCACGTGGTGACGCGGAGCGTCACGGGATGCGTGCCCACGCAGAGCGTTGGAACGATCAATGTAGCTCGCGCCACATGTGGATCTTGTCGAAGTATTCGACGCCTACCCGCACGGCCAGTGGCTCCAGGCCGTACTGAATGAAACCGCAGCGCTGGTAGAGCGCAAAGGCCGCGTCATTGCCGGCGGTGACGGTCAGCTGGATCAGTTTGAGGCGCGGGTGGCGGCGGGCTTCTTCCAGTGCGGCTTGCACCAGCTGCCGCCCCAGCCCTTGCTGTTGATAAGCCTCGGTCACGTACATGCCGAACAAGGTCACCTTGTGCCGCGCCTTTTCGCGAGGCTCGTAGGCCAGGCCAACGATGCCGGCCAGTCGCGCCCCATCAAAGCCGCCCAACAGGCAATCCAGCGGGCTGTCGAGACGCTTTTGCCACCAGCTCAATGGCATCGAGGCGCGCTCCGCGACACTGGACGTGAACGCTTGCGGATACGCGCCATAGGCCTCGAGCATCAATGCCCGATAGGCTTGCGCATCGTCGGCGTCCAGCGGGCGAATCATCATGCGGTTGCCAGCGAATCACGATAGAACGGCAGGATCAAATCGCGCGTCAATGGCGCCAGATGCAAGTCACCTTCGCCCATGGGATCGATCCAGCACACTTCTTCAATCTCTGCTGCAGGGGTGACGGCGACGTCGACCTGCACCTTGAACAACTCCGCCTCTACGGTAAAACCCGGTTCGTTGGCCGCGGGTGCCGAGAACTGGCCAAGATAGACGGCTTGGCTCGGATCAACGCGCAGGTTCAGCTCCTCGTGCAACTCACGGACGAGCGCCTCGGCAGGTTGCTCGCCGGCGTCGATTTTGCCGCCCGGCTGCATGAAAGCCAGGGTATTGCGCTTGCGCACAAGCAGGGTTTGACCGTCGCCACGGACCAACAGCGCGGCTGCAATGCGGATAGTCTTGGACATGGAAAGCCCTCTCTCGGATTGAAAAGCGGCCAAGGATCCCACGCGCATTCTGCACACGCAACTCGCGAGTGCAGGCCGATTTTTTCCGACATACATACACCGCAGGGTCCAGTTTCGGCCACCCTAAACTCGCAAACTCATATTCAGCAGGGCTCGCTGCACCTCGGTGCGCCGCGCTCTTTTATAAGAGTTTACTCATGCACAATTCATTGCCCACCCTCAAACAATCATCCACTGACGAACCACAACCGCTGCCGGCCGACAGCACGTCAACCCCTACCGTGCAACCGATGACGCTTGCGGTCGTGCCGCCGGCGTCACTTTCTGCCGAAGAACAACTGGCTTACCTCACCCGTGAACTCGACAAACTCAATGCACAGACCTCTGAACTGGTAAGGCGACAGCCGAGTGTCGGCCGCGTGTACCAGCAGCAATTGGCCGAGATGTTTCCCGATGCACATCTGCCCATCAATCCCAACCAGATTTTTTATAGCCGCTATCGCGAAGACCAGGAAGGACAAAAGCACCTGCTGTCCTGCGAACCACTGGGCTCGCTGCTGGCCACCTTACGCGCGCCTGGCGCAGAGTCTTATCTGACCCAGGAGAGCGGCGCCTTCTACCGCGAATGCAACACCCTGGACACCGATAAAATCCTCTCTGCCAATGCCTCGACGACAACCCTGGCCGCCAGGCTGGAAATAGCCATCACGTTGAGCCTGAATACATTCTGGGGGGCTGGCGAGCCCTCCCAACCCAACACGGAGGAGCAATTGGTCGCACTGCGACGACAAGTGCTGGCCCATCAACTGGCATTGCGCTCGGTGGACGGCACGTTGTCGGCGCATGCACGGACACTGGCGCAGAATGTGCTCAAGTACCCAAGTGCTGCGGCACGTGAACAGGTGTTTACCGTCGACAACAGGCCCACGGTGTACCGACTGGCACTGGAGGATGGCAGTGAATTCGCCGGCGCATTCATTCTGACCCCCACGGGCACGACGCCTCTGACGGGCAAAGTGATGCTCTATAGCCCAAGCGAGGAGTTTGAGGAGTTTGAAAACCTGGCGCGTTTGAATGACACCGTCGCAGCCCGCATACAAGACGGCGCAGCGCCAGGCAAGCTGTTGATCGCAAGCCTGCCGACAGCCGCTCGTACCGCGCTGAGCGGCTTGCCCGTACTGACGACGGCCCCGTCCCAGATAGACGCTGACGTGATTGCTGACAGTGTCCGCGCATTGCGAGTCAGGCAACATTTCTCCGTTCGCGAAGCCTTGCGCAGGGAGACGTTGCCCTCCACAGGCGAGCTCGACCTGGCCGCAGACCTGACGCCACAGTGGGATGTCGCTAATGCTTTTATGGTGCGCAATCTACGCCTGTTGACGGCCGAACCCGCATGGTTGAAAACCGCCGGCGAGCAAGACCAAGCTCGGTACAGGCAACTGGAACAAGAACTGATCGACAGCAATGAGGAACTCACACCTCATCTTGAGAGAATCTTGACACTGGAAGCGTTCTCCCAACAGGAGACCGACAAGGTGCTGAAAAAACAGAAACCTGTGTATGCCAACGTTGATATTGACCCTTATAGAAGCCTGGTTCATCTGCGCGTCACAACGTCCTCCCGGTCAGCCGAAATGACGGGGTATCGTAACGAGGAAGCCACCATTGTCTACATCAGCGAAGACCGCAAGATCAATATCCCGCAGTGCCTGCCAGGCAAAAAACTGATGTGGGGCACCTGGCGTACCCAAACCGTGGTGGATCTGCGCACACTGGGAAGTTATACCCAACGTAATGTCGACCCATGGTCGGTGCATGGCATACATAGAACGATCAGTGCCACCGCCAACATTATTGACACAGCCGGCAACCCTCACGGAAAACTTGGCAACGATGATTTGCGCGCACTCGCAACAGAAGCTGACATTGGCCAAAAATACGATACGTATCTGCGGTCAACCTTCTCGCTGAGCAGCGGGACAAGCAGCTTCGCTACAGTCTGGCAGCGCGCCAACGCGGCAAAAATGAATAAGGACGCGCTTGAGAACCGTCTCAACCCTGACGCAGCCAAACTGTTTACATTCCAGACGCCAGGCAGTGGGTTTGACTGGATAAAAGCCGTCACTGAACACCCTGATTCAACCACCCGCCCCCGAGTCAGCGAATTCGAGATAGAGGTCAACCTGCTGGTATTGGGCGCCGCGCAAGAGAGGGGCCAAGGCGGGCAGGTCATGCATCGTGTCCTGGTCATTCATCGAAAAGGCACCAAGCCTGACGGGGTCAGTGTGCTGTATACCCCGGATGCACCAGATGGCGTTGCCTTCCGGGAGCTGACCAAGGGGCTGGTGGAGCTGGACACGCTGAAAGCAAAACCGGAATGGCAGACCTATTTCACTTCCCAGATGGCCACTAAGGATACGAAAGAGATCACACGGATCTTCAACGATACGCGCAGTGTGTACCGCTATACCTTGACGCCGATAACCGGCAATTTCCACGCATACCTGTATTCGGCGCAACTGGGTTTTCAACTCGCGCACGCCGACTACCGTTCACGGAGCAATGCGCAAATTTTCCGCGAATCGGCGGTAAACGCCTTTATGTTCGGGGTGGAAACTGCCGATTTTCTGCTCGGGTTGATACCCGGCAAAACCGCCCTGTCGTTTTTGCGCCGAGCTATCAACCGCGGATTAGGCGTGGCCAAGCAGCTGGGGCGGCGCATTCCGGGGCTGGCCAGTAAAGTCGGTACGGACAGGAGCACCGCCATTGTACTGACGGGTGCCTCCCTCCGCCCGTTGGAACCCGCCTGGGTCAATGTGATGCCATATCGGTTGCCTGAACAAATGGAGCCGTTCTTTGACGTAGTGGAGTTTGCCGACACCCACCGATACAGACTGTCGCGCCAGTCGGGCCGCGCACCGTGTTTTTTTGATAAACACAATAACCAGTTCATCGCGATGCGCGACCCAACAGGCCGCTATCACCTGTATCAGTCCTATGTAGAAGACGGCGCACGCTATGTAAAAGACCCGGCAGGTCACCACGTGGACTTTATGGTCGTACCGGGAGACGCAAAGAGCTGGAAGCCCCGTTTCGAACGAGACGCTGTGGGCGGAGGTTCCGTTCTGGGTGCCCTGCGTCCTCTCACCCCTGAACAGCAAGTGGATGCGGACCTGATCGCGGCGATGCGGCTTTTTGCAACAGAAGGGGAAATGCGGGATTTCGTGCGCGTCATAGAACAAACCGACGCTTCCCTGAAGCTCGATTTGATCACTCGCGCCCGACAACAGCTTGGCACCCTGGATGAAGCTGAATTTCGCCGCTGGATGTCGAACTCGAAAAGCTTGAGCCGAGCCAATCAAGAGAGGTTACGTAGTTCCCTGTTAAACCTGCGGCTCGAACTGGCCACGGTTGAACATATACACCTGTCGACACAACATTTTGCGCAACCCCTGTCTGCGCGGGACAAGGAAGAACTGTTTAAAAAAGTCAAAAGGCTCATTGGCAAAAACGAGAACCTCGACAAACAAATCAGAACATCGATTGCCGTTGCCGACCCCGATACTGGCGCACAATTTGTCGGGTACGCCATCACCCACAAACACCAGCATGCGATGAATAAATTCGCAGCAAAATATGAACTTTATACTTGGCGGGATGCTGCACTGAAAGTGTTTGCATACAAGCCCGAACACCTCGTACGTATTAATCAACTCGCCTCAGATCTCAGAATTACACGCCAGGAAGCGATACGTCGATTCTTATTGCTGCCTGAGACAAAAAGCACCCTGGATGCCTTCATGACGGAGACCTTCAAGGCCAAACTCGCCAAGCTTCAAGTCACCTCCTTTTCAGAGGATTTCAAAAAATCCGGTATTCCCTATATCGCCCTATCCCGAGGCCAGCATGGGGCAGATACTGGCGTAGCGATGGTAGACAGTAGAGACGTCACAGCATTCGAAAAAGCCCTGCCCAAGTTTGCAACGCCTCTGGAGTTCGAAGTCCCCCGCGTTCAAACCCATAGAGTTGAAAGGCCAGCGCCGGCGCTGCCTGTCGGGCCGGAAGTCGTGCCCACTCGCGATCCGCACATCAACATCGTGAAGCTGGATGAACTGGCGCAAACCCAGAAAAAACTCCTGCCCACCCCCGCCACCGCCAAACTTGAGGAGATCACCCAGGATATCCAAGCCGGTCGCCTCAGCCGCAAGCGAATAGGCAACTTCACCTACGTCGATCTCCCCCAGGTGCAGCCCGGCACAGGCCGTGGTCTTTGGCGCGTGGCAATTGAACAAAACGGCAAAGAAGGTGGCAAAGATGTCTACATCATCAGGGGTATCTTTGATTACCACGCCAGCAAGCACGTAGCCTGGGGCGTATAACTACAGGAGGGGCGGCACCTCGTCCGGCGCCCTGATAAACACACTGTACTTGGCGCCCTCCATCGCCTCGAACGCGATCAGCTTGTCCACCAGCGGCAGGTTCAGCACCTTGCCGGCATTGAGCAATAACATGCCGTTGTCGGCATTGAGGTTGCGCGCCAGCACCATGCCGGCTTCCAGCTCACGGGTGGAGAGGACTTTTACCGTCGGATCACCCAGGGTCACATCGCTGAGGAAGGTCGCGCAGGCTTGCACGAAATCTTCCACCAACGCCGGGTCATACAGGCGCCCGGCGTACTTGCGGATATACAGCAGCGCCTCGTCGCTGTTGAGGTGCCGCTCCAGGATCAGGCCTTTCTGCAATTCGATAAAGTCCACCGCCAGCTTCAGCAGCCGTGAACCGGGCGGGATCGCATCGCCCTTGAGGTGGTCGGGAAACCCCGTGCCGTCCCAACGTTCCTGGTGATGACGAATGATCCGCGCCGCGTCCTTCATCGGCTCAAGGGTCATCAGCAGCGACTCGCTCTGCCCCGGATACTCACGGTACAAGCCGCGGTCGGTGCTGTGCAGTTTGTCCGACGGTGCAACCATCATGCTGTCCGTCCAGCTCAACTTGCCGATGTTGTACAACGCGGCGGCCATGGTCAGGTCACGGGTGCTGGATTCGTCCATGGACTGGGCGGCGCAATACACCCGGATCAACTCGATCAACGCACGGTTGGTCTGTTTGTCCTTGGGCAAGCGCAGGTTGGCCAGCAGCGAAAACACTTCGGTCCCGGTCACGTAGCTGCGCTTGAGCTCATCGTAGGCCAGGTCGAGCATGTCGGCGGTTTGTTGCAACTCGGCGGTACGCGCCGCCACGCGTTTTTCCAGGGTGGCGTTGAGTAGCTTGAGCTGTTCGGTCTGGTCTCGGGCCAGGCGTTCAAGGCGTTGGTGCTCGAGGGTTTGCTGCAACACCAGTTGCAACTCTTCGTCGTTCCAGGGTTTGCTGATGTAGCGGTGGATCTGCCCGTCGTTGATCGCCTTGATGATGGTGGTCAGGTCGGCGTAGCCGGTGAGCAGGATGCGGCTGGTGGCGGGATAACGGCGGTGGACCTCGGCCAGCAGCGTGGCGCCGTCCATGCCGGGCATGCGCGCATCGCTCATCACCAGATCGATAGGCCGGGTCGCCATGATCTCCAGCGCCTGGGCGCCGCTGGTGGCCAATACCACCTCATAGGGCTGGCCGCGCAACAGGCGGCGCAGGCTGTTAAGGATCGACTCTTCATCGTCGACCAGCAAAACAGCGGACTTCGTAGCGAGTTGTTCATCCATGGCGACTCTGCCTTCAAATTAAACGAAGTTAGGCTAAATTGAATCCGCGCAATACAAAGCGCGATTGATTTGACGCCAACTGGCCGTCGATATCAAGGGAACTCAACTATGCTGCACTGCATGCTCGCGCCCCGTTCAGTTGTAGAACCAGGGAAGGAATTGTCATGCCATCAAGCCTTTTGCACGTGCCGAGTGCGCCATGAGGACGGAATCGGGCCGGGCCAACCGGCGCATCCTGATCGTGGATGACACGGCTTCGATCCACCAGGATTTTCGCAAGATCCTCTGTGCCGACGAGCATGGCGAGCCCTCCCTCGATACTCTGGAGTCCGCCCTGTTCGGCACCACCGCACCGGCGCGCCAGGCGTTTGACCTGGATTCGGCCTATCAGGGCCAGGAAGCCTTGGCGCTGGTCAAAAAAGCCCTCGACGCCCACTCGCCCTACGCAATGGTGTTTATCGACATGCGCATGCCCCCTGGCTGGGACGGCCTGCACACCATCGAACAGTTGTGGGAGGCGGACCCCAACCTGCAAATCGCGCTCTGCACGGCCTATTCCGACTACTCCTTCGAGGCAATCGAAGCGCGCCTGAAATACAACGACCAACTGCTGATCCTGAAAAAGCCCTTCGACCACCTGGAAATCCGCCAGATGGCCAGCGCCCTGACCTGGAAATGGCAACTGGCCCAGGACGCGGCCCTCAAAGTGATCAGCCTGGAGCGCACCATCGAGGAACGCGTGCAGGAGCTGCTCAAGGTCTCGCACTTATTGCAATACGACGCCCTGACGGAGTTACCCAACAGCACGTTGCTGGGCGACCGCCTGACCCAGGCGATCGCCTTGGGCCGCAGGCACGACACGCAACTGGCGGTGATGTTTCTGGGGCTCGACCGCTTCAAGCGCATCAACAACGCCCTGGGCTATCCGGCCGGCGACGAGGTGCTTGCACAGGTCAGCCTGAGCCTGGTGGCGGCGGTGCGGGCGTCGGATTCGGTGTTTCGTTATGGCTCCGACGAGTTTGTGGTGCTGCTTAACGATATCCTGCATCCCCAGCAAACCCAGCACATTGCGCAAAAGGTACTCAATGCCGTCAGCGCGACCCGCCATGTTGCGGGGCATGACCTGAGTGTGAGCGCCAGCCTGGGCATCAGTATTTACCCCGATGACAGCGACAATGCCGTGGGTTTGCTCAAGCACGCTGAAACCGCGATGCGCACCAGCAAAGAACGCGGCCCGGGGGATTTCAGCTTTTACACCGAAGACATGAACCTGCGCGCCCAGCATCAGCAAAACCTGGAAAGCGCGATCCGCCAGGCGCTGGACCGCGATGAATTTGTGCTGCATTACCAACCCAAGCTGGCGCTGGAGTCCGGGCGCATCGTCGGTGCGGAAGCGCTGACCCGCTGGTTTCGACCGCAGTCGGGTTGGGTCAGCCCGGCGGAGTTCATTCCGGTCGCCGAAGACAGCGGCCTGATCGTGCGCCTGACTCAGTGGGTACTGCGCCAAGCCTGCGCACAAGCCCAAGCCTGGCGCGAGATGGGCCTGGCGCCCCTGCGCATGTCGGTGAACATCTCGGCGATCGACTTTCGCCAACGGGACTTCGTCGACAACCTGGCCGCCATCCTGAAAGAAACAGGCCTGCCGCCCACCCAACTGGAACTGGAAATCACCGAAAGCGTGCTGATGCAGAACGTCGACGAAACCGTGGAAACCCTGCAAAAGATCAAGGCCATGGGCATCCGCCTGGCCCTGGACGATTTCGGCACCGGCTACTCCAGCCTCAGCTACCTGCGGCGCTTTCCCATCGACGTGCTGAAGATCGACCAATCCTTCGTGCGCGGCCTGCGCATCAATAGCCAGGACGAACAACTGATCAGCGCTATCATCGGCATGGGCAAGAGCCTGGAGCTGAACATCATTGCCGAAGGTGTGGAAACCGTCGACCAATTGAATTTCCTCAAAGCCCAGCGGTGTGAGGAGGGCCAGGGCTTTCTGTTCAGCAAGGCGTTGCCTTCGAAAGATTTTGTGCAGCTGCTGCAAACGGATAGCGCGACACTGATGCCGGATCAATAAAATAAATAGCCCTGGGCCTGCAAGGAGTGCTCGCTTGAGCAATGTCGTAAACCACCGTTCCGGCCTGATGTTCGCGTTATGCCTGGGCACTGCATCGCTGTCAGCCGCGCCGCTGGACGAAGCGCTCAAGCCCTTGCCGGTGATGCCAGTACTGGACCCGGCCAAGGTTGAGTTGGGTCGCCAGTTGTTCAATGAGCCGCGCTTGTCGGTCAACAACACCTTGTCCTGCGCGAGCTGTCACCAACTGACCAGCGGCGGCGTCGACAACAAGCCATTCTCCATTGGCTTTGACGGCAAACCGGTGCAGATCAATACCCCTTCCGTATTCAATGCCAGCCTGAACTTCAAACAGTTCTGGAACGGTCGGGTGGACACGCTGCAGGCCCAGGTCGAGCAGGTGGTGATCAGCCCGGTGGAAATGGGCAGTGACTGGAATACCGTGGTGCGCAACCTGTCCGCCCTGCCCGCCTACCAGAACGCGTTCAAACAGGCCTATCCCGATGGCGTCACCGCTTCCAATGTGCAAAACGCCCTGGCCACCTACGAGCGTACGCTGCTGACACCCAATTCGCGGTTTGACCAATACTTGCTGGGCAACACCGATATCCTGACCCGCCAGGAAAAATACGGCTACCAACGCTTCAAGGATTACGGCTGCATTGCCTGTCACCAGGGCGTGAACATTGGCGGCAATATGTTCCAGAAATTCGGCGTGATGGGCGATTACTTCAAGGCCCGCGGCAACCCGCTGGAATCGGACCTGGGGCGCTACCTGCTGACCCAGGATGAAGAAGACCGCCATGTGTTCAAGGTGCCCAGCCTGCGCAATGTGGCCGTCACGGCGCCGTACTTCCACGACGCCTCGGCCAAGACCCTTGAAGAGGCGGTTGACGTGATGTTCAAGTACCAGTTGGGGCGCAACCCGTCCCAGGAAGACAAGGACCTGATTATCCAGTTTCTCAAGACCCTGACCGGCGAATGGGCGGGCAAGCCGTTATGAGACCCTTGTCACGCCGACGCACCAGCCAAATCCTGCTAGGCCTCATCACCCTGTTCCTGGCCTCCACCCTGGTGTTTTTGTACCTCAAGTCTTCACGCGACCAGACAGCCACTTATACCCAGTCGCGCGACTTGATCCGCCAACTCCAGCAGCTCAATGCTCAGTGGGACAGCGAAGTGCTCAAGGCCCGCATCGCGATCACCCACAACTACGACCCACTGGTCACGCCGCTGACCGAAATGACCCGTATCGGCGCTGAACTGGAAAGCCGCGACACCTACCACAGCGCTGCCGACCTGCCCGGTTGGCAAGCCAGCCATGCGGAGTACCTGACGGCCATCGAGGAAAAAGCCCGGCTCGTCGACCAGTTCAAATCCCACAACGCAGTGCTGCGTAACTCATTGGCTTTTTTACCGACGGCCGAAGACGACATCCAGGCCCAATTCAACAGCATGACCGACGAAGGCCGCCTGCAACTGCAAAGCGTGGCCACCGACACTTACGACCTGCTGCTCAGCAGCCTGGAGTTCGCCCAAGTCACCAGCGACGAACGTGCCGCCGATATCCTGGTGGGCCTGGGCAAGCTGGCCATCAACCAACAGAGCCTGCCCAGCGAGTTCCAGGCACCGGTGGAGATCCTCAGCAATCATATTTCGCTGATCCTGCGCGAACAGCCACTGGTCAACAGCCTGCTCGAGCGGATTGCCGCCGTGCCGGTGGCCGAACACCTCGATGACCTGACCACTCACCTCAATCAGGACCAGCAGGCTACGGACCTCATCGATCATCAGTACCATCGCTACCTGCTGATCTTCTCGACCTTGCTGGTGGTGCTGCTGCTTTCCCTGGCGGTGCGCCTTTTGCGCAGTTTCGCCGAGATCAACCGCGTCAACCGAGCGTTGCAGGCCGCCAACGAAACCCTGGAACAACGAGTGGAACGGCGCACGCAACAGCTCAAGGATGCCCAGAGCGAGCTGATGAACAGCGCCCGCCAGGCCGGCATGGCGGAGATCGCCACCAACGTGCTGCACAACGTCGGTAACGTGCTCAACAGTGTGAACATCTCTGCCGACCTGGTCAGCCGCAAGCTGCGCAGCAGCAAGGCACTCGGCCTGGGCAAGGCCATGCAACTGATCAACGCTCACCAAGGCGACCTGGGCACCTTCCTTACCGAGGATGAAAAGGGCAAGTTGCTGCCGGGCTATCTGAACCAGTTGGTCGAAGCGATTGCCATCGAACAGCAAGGCATGAGCGATGAGCTGGCGCAGTTGAGCAAAAGCGTGGACCACATCAAGGACATCGTCTCAACCCAGCAATCCTATGCGGGTGCGTCTACCTTGCTGGAGCCGGTCAATATCAGCGCCTTGATGGACGACGCCCTGCGCATGAACGCCGGCGCGCTGAGCCGTCACCATGTCACTGTTGTGAAGGCGTACGCCCCGGTGCCGGAGATCTTGGCGGACAAGCACAGGTTATTGCTGATCATGGTCAACCTGATCAGCAACGCCAAATACGCCATGGACAAACTGTCTGAGCGGCCACGGCAAATCACCCTGGCGGTGGAATCGGTAGGCGACGAGACCCTGAAGATCAGTGTGAAGGACGATGGCGAAGGCATACCGCCCGAGAACATGGCACGCATCTTCACCCACGGTTTTACCACCCGCAAGGAGGGCCACGGTTTCGGCCTGCACAGCTGCGCCCTGGCCGCCGTGGAAATGAACGGCCAGCTCAGCGCCCACAGCGACGGGCCGGGCCTTGGCGCCGTCTTCACCTTGACCATCCCCATGACCCTTGCCGGAAGCAGCTCATGAACCAACCTCCCAACCGGCGCATCCTGCTGATCGATGACACACCGTCTATTCATGAGGATTTTCGCAAGATCCTGATGCCCGACGAAGCCTCAACCGAAGCGCTGGATGAGATGGAGTCGGCACTGTTTGGCGACACCGCCAAACCTCAAATCCAGGCATTCGAACTGCACGGCGCGTATGGCGGCGAGGAAGGCCTGGGCTTGCTGACCAGCGCCATGGCGCAACAGCGCCCCTATGCCTTGGCCTTCGTTGACATGCGCATGCCCCAGGGTTGGGACGGCGCCAAGACCATTGAAGAACTGTGGAAAGTCGCCCCCGACCTGCAAGTGGTGGTGTGCACCGCCTACTCGGACTATTCCTGGGATGACCTGTTGTTTCGCCTGCACGCCCACGACCGCCTGCTGATCCTGAAAAAGCCGTTCGACAACATAGAAGTCCAGCAAATGGCCAACACCCTGGCCAACAAATGGGACATGGCGCGCCGCGCCTCCTTGCAAACCTCGCAGCTGGAGCGGTTGGTGGAAGAGCGCACCCAAGCGCTGCAACTGGAAATTGAAGAGCGCAAGCATCTGGAAAGCCAACTGGTGCAGTCGGAAAAACTCGCCTCGCTGGGGCAACTCGCGGCCGGCGTCGCCCATGAGATCAACAACCCCGTGGGCTTTATTTCCTCCAACCTCAGCACCCTCGACAGTTACTTCAAGCAGCTGCAACAGATGCTCGATGCCTACCAGCGCAGCGAAGCGCACATCGGGGCGCCAGAACATCGCGAACCGCTCATGGCATTGCGCAACGAGCTGGACCTGGATTTTCTCAAGGACGACATTCCGATCCTGATCCGCGAATCCAAGGAAGGCATCGGCCGCGTGGTGCAGATCGTCAAGGACCTGAAGAACTTTTCACGGGTGGATAACGACCAGACCTGGCAATTCGCGAACCTGCAGCAAGGCATCGATTCGACGCTGAACATCGTCGCCAGCGAACTCAAGTACAAGGCCGATGTGGTCAAGCACTACACGCCGCTGCCAGAAATCGAGTGCCTGGCTTCGCAACTCAACCAGGTGGTGATGAATCTGGTGATCAACGCCGCACAAGCCATGGGCCCTGAGCGCGGCACCATCACCATCAGCAACGGGGTGGACGGCGAGAACGTGTGGCTGGAAGTCGCAGACAACGGCTGTGGGATTGCCCCCGACACCGTGCAGAAGATTTTCGACCCGTTCTTCACCACCAAGCCTGTGGGCGAAGGTACCGGGCTGGGTTTGTCGTTGTCTTACGGGATCGTCAAGAAACACCGTGGCGATATCAGCGTCAGCAGTGAGGTGGGCAAGGGTACGAAGTTTCGGGTAGTGCTGCCGATTCGGCAGACGGCGGCGTAGGGCACGCCGCCGAATCATGCTCATGCGTCAGCTTTTTTCGGGCTCGACCCAAACGATGCAAAACGCTTGTTGAACCCGGCAATCCGGCCTTCGGCCTGGGTCTTGCGCTGCTGGCCGGTGTAGACCGGGTGCGAGGCGCTGGAGACGTCCAGGGGGATGTAGGGATAGGTGTTGCCGTCGCTGTGTTTCTGGGTGCGATCACTGTCGGCGGTGGAACCGATGAGGAAGAACACATCGGCGGCGGTGTCGTGGAACAGCACGGTGCGGTAGTCGGGGTGGATACCAGCTTTCATGAGGCCTCCGGGGCGTCTGGGTGCGGTTGATTTGTTATACAGTAACACAACACCGAACATCCAAACGAGAACCTCTTGCAATAAAGGTAGAGCGCGAGGAGCTATGGGGCCTTCTGGAAATCCGTTTCCTGGGGCGTCCAACCATTGAAAACCAAACTGGCTTAACTGCTGATCTTATCCAGTGCTGACTGGGCCTCATTCGGCTTGGCTTCGTTGTTCTTCACAGCATTGATATACCCTTTAACGACGCCGACAAGATCTCCTCTCGTAGCGCTGGCGAGCGCTTCATCGAAACCATCAGCCCGAGTTTTGTCAAAACCCGCCTTGGCCCCTTTGATAGCTCCGATCACTCCCGGTTCCGAATCGCCAATACCTAGAAGAATGTTGCTGAGTCCAGGGATAAACCGGGTTCTCTTTCCAGCCTCGCCGGCAGCCCATTGCACGTTATCTTTGTTGGTGCCGTCCTTCCTGACATGGGTGTCGCTGGTACTATCCAGACGGTGATGCTCACGCAAGGCTAAATAACCCTGCTCCGTAAAGTCTTTCCACACGCCTGCAGGTGTACCGTGCCGAGCGTCGCCGCTATGGGTAATGCCTTCAAGGTCGCCATTGCCGTGGGCCTTGCCTCGGTGTTCTCCGTCAGCCGATAAGGACGTATCGATATAGTTGAGCACCCGCGCAGCGTTGAAGGCTGCATCAGCCCGTGCGTCCGGGTCTTTGTTGTTGCTCGTCCAATCCCCAAGAAGTTTGTAAGCCAATGAGCGATTGATATCTTTTTGATGACCCAGTTTTTTGAGGATCGGATTATCGTTGATGATTTGTTCGGCGGTGCGGTTATCACCCGGTGGGCGGCCTGTGGCGATCTCCGGCTTTCGGCTCACATCCTGCTCAGGTTTTTCGATGCCTTCAATGCGTTTGTGTTCTTGGGCGACTTGCTCCCGTAGCGGGCCGGTTAACTGGCTTTTATTCCAATCGTGGCTGGAGGGGGCAGAATTCCAGACATTGGAAAAAACATTCGCTACCGCTATCGATGTCGTCATAGGTAAGTCACTCGTTTTGGTCGTTATAAACTCCCTCTTGATAAAGTGTCCTTACTTCACAGCGCCCGGTCACAACCAGACACTCAATGAATGGTGACGGGGCAGCAATACGTTCCTGATCAAGCTGATAGTTTTTTTGTCGGTACAAATACGCAGAGGCTCAAATAGCTGACTGGACGATCAATCCTTGTCCGTGCTTTGTCGATAGGTGCAGAATGGTTAATCGACCTGAAGAGTCCGAACCCAAGGAAACCGTATGAGCCTGTCCTTGTTAAGCCGCTACGCCTTCTTTGCTGTGTGCGTCATTTTCACCCTCGCCAGCCTCCCCTTTATCGAACATGAATGGCTGTGGCCGATCACGCTGGTAACCGGCGTACTCAGCCTGATCGGCATTGTCGACCTGCTGCAAAGCCCCCATGCGGTGCGTCGCAACTATCCGATCCTGGGCAATATCCGTTACCTGGTAGAAACCATCCGCCCGGAAATCCGCCAGTACCTGCTGGAGTCCGACAGCGACGCCCTGCCCTTCTCCCGCGCCCAGCGCTCGCTGGTGTATTCGCGCGCCAAGAACGAAACGGCAGACAAACCCTTCGGCACCCTGATTGACGTGTACCAGTCAGGCTTCGAATTTATCGGCCACTCCATGCGCCCTGCGCCACTGAGCGACCCCAGCAGTTTTCGCGTGATGGTCGGCGGCCCGCAGTGCACACAGCCGTACTCGGCGTCGGTGTTCAATATTTCGGCCATGAGCTTCGGCTCATTGAGCGCCAACGCGATCCGTGCGCTCAACCACGGCGCCAAGCTCGGCAACTTTGCCCACGATACCGGCGAAGGCAGCATCAGCCCCTATCACCGAGAAAACGGCGGCGACCTTACCTGGGAACTGGGCAGCGGTTACTTCGGCTGCCGCACCAGCGACGGCCGTTTCGACCCCGAACGCTTCGCCGTGCAGGCTCAGAACCCGCAAGTGCGCATGATCGAAATCAAGATGAGTCAAGGCGCCAAGCCCGGCCATGGCGGGATTTTGCCCAAGCACAAGGTCACCCAGGAAATCGCCGACACCCGCGGCATCATGATGGGTGAAGACTGCATCTCGCCGTCGCGTCACAGCGCGTTTTCCACGCCGATCGAGCTGATGCAGTTCATCGCTCAGTTGCGCGAACTGTCCGGCGGCAAACCTGTGGGCTTCAAGTTCTGCTTAGGCCATCCGTGGGAATTCATGGGCATCGCCAAGGCCATGCTCGAAACCGGCATTCTTCCGGACTTTATCGTGGTGGACGGCAAGGAAGGCGGTACCGGTGCCGCGCCGGTGGAATTCACCGACCATATCGGCGTACCGCTGCGCGAAGGCCTGCTGTTCGTGCATAACACCCTGGTGGGCCTAAACCTGCGCGACAAGATCAAGCTCGGCGCCAGCGGCAAGATTGTCAGCGCGTTCGACATCGCCAGCGTCCTGGCCATCGGCGCCGACTGGGCCAACTCGGCGCGTGGTTTCATGTTCGCCATTGGCTGCATTCAGTCGCAGTCATGCCACACCAACAAATGCCCGACTGGCGTCGCCACCCAAGACCCGCTGCGCCAACGCGCGCTGGTGGTGCCGGACAAGGCCCAGCGCGTGTTCAACTTCCACCGCAACACGCTGCACGCTTTGGCAGAAATGCTCGCCGCCGCCGGGCTGGAGCATCCGTCGCAGTTGTCGGCCAAGCATTTGGTACGTCGGATGTCGGCGACGGAGATCAAGCTGTTCTCTCAGTTGCATGTGTTTCTCAAGCCTGGGGAGTTGCTCACCGGTGAAGTGAATGGCGAGTTCTATTCGCGCATGTGGCAGATGGCGCGGGCGGACAGTTTCGAGCCTCATGAAACCGCAGCAGCCTGAAGGACGCCTGCCATGCTGAAAGTCATCGCTGAAGACTTCATCAAGCCGGAACACCTGGAAACCGTGCGCCCTTGGTACGCTGAACTGGTGGAAAAAACCCGCCAGGAACCGCTGTGCATCGCCTACGATTTGTTCATCGATCAAAAAGACCCCGGGCACTTCATTTTTATCGAGCAATGGCCAGATCAAGCGGCGCTGGATGCGCACTGCCAGACCGAGCACTTCACCCGGTTGGTGCCCCAGATCAATGAGCATCAAGCCAAGCCGTGCCGGGTCTTGTTGATGGACATTTTCTGACAAGACCCACCGCCTGCTGAACCGGACCACCGACGGCATCGTTGAAAACAAGGAGATTCACATGCCGTTACTGGACTTCGCCGCAATCGCCGCGCAACTGCCCGACAGTTGGACATCCACACGCCTGGGCCAGGTTGGCCCGGCGCGGATCAAAGTGCTGCGCATGGATGAACAGACGTACGAGGAAGAAACCCACGACTACAACGAAGGGTTGTTGGTGATCAGTGGGTACTTGCACCTGCGCATCGGTGATAAAGCCATCAGGGTGGACGCCGGCCAGATGTACCTGGTGGAAGCCGGCACTGCCCACGGTGTGCTCGCCGGCAGCCAGGGCACCCTGGTGATCATTGATCTCTAGAGACATTCAGTAATACCCAGCCTTTGCAATTGCTTACAAATACCGCCAACCTCCGCCCGCCCGACGTGCGGCGACGCCCGCGCTCACCTATCGTCATTAAACAACTTGTTCAAGAGCCCGCTGCCATGCTGAACGGACGCGACCCGCGCATCGACTTTTTTCGGGGCCTGGCGTTGATCTTCATTTTCTGGGATCACGTGCCTCACAACCCCCTCGCCAACATCACCGTGCAGAACTTCGGGTTCAGTGACGCCGCGGAAATCTTCGTGTTCCTGGCCGGCTACGCAGCCGTGCTGGCCTACGGCAAGATTCTGCAGCGCGAGGGCTATCTCTTCGCCTGCCTGAAAATCCTGCGTCGGGTGTGGACACTCTACGTGGCGCATATTTTCCTGTTGGCGCTGTTGATGGGCATCGTGATTTTCGCCAACAGCCATATCGAGACTCGCGACCTGGTGCAGGAAATGGGCCTGGGGTATTTTCTCAGCGATACCCAACAGGCCTTGATGGATGAGTTGCTGCTGCGCTTCAAGCCCAACCTCACCGACCCGTTGCCGTTGTACATCGTGCTGATTCTGAGCCTGCCGCTCACCCTGCCACTGCTGGTGTATGTGCCCAACGTGATGGTGGCGATCTCGGTGGCGGTGTACCTGCTGGCGCCCTGGCAGGGCTGGAATTTGCCCGCGAGCAACGGCGGAGTGTGGTACTTCAACCCCATCACCTGGCAATGCTTGTTCATCCTCGGCGGCGCAGCCGCGTTGCGCTCACCCAGCCGCGCCGAAGCGCGGCCGTTGCTGCGCCAACCCTTGTTCGTGGCCGCTGCGCTCTACGTGTTGGTGACTTGTGTGATCACCCTGTCGTGGCGCTGGCCCGAGGTGCATGACGCCTGGATGCCACGCGTAATTGGCGAATGGCTGTACCCCATCAGCAAGACCGACCTGTCCCCGGTGCGCCTGCTGCACTTCCTGGCATTGGCCTACGTCACCGCCAAATTGCTCCCCGACGTCGGCTGGACGCAGCAGTGGCTGGCCCTGCAATTGGCGAGGATGGGGCGTTACTCCCTGGAAGTGTTTTGCCTGGGCGTGGTGCTGGCGCCACTGGCCGACATGCTCAATGCCATGGCCGGCGACAGCCTGGCGATCAAGTTATCCACGGCCTTGGCGGGCGCTGTGTTGATGGGCTTATTGGCGGCATGGCTGGACCTGAACAAGCGCCTGGACCAACGCTACGCCAGCCGCGCCGTCGTCACGACTACATAGTTAGCGACGCCGCCGGACACCAGGATGGCAACTGAACCACCGCTTTCGCAGGCAAGCCAGCTCCCACATTGGTCGTGTATTGCCCACAGGATCAACGCCCGGCACAGATCCCCTGTGGGAGCGGGCTTGCCCGCGAAAGCGGAGTGTCAGTCACTGACTTTTTAACTGCACCACCGCTATCGCAGGCAAGCCAGCTCCCACATTGGTTGGGTATTGCCCACAGGATCAACGCCCGGCACAGATCCCCCTGTGGGAGCGGGCTTGCTCGCGAAGGCTGCGGGCCAGTCAATTAATCTGCAACTGAACCACCGCTATCGCAGGCAAGCCCGCACATTTAAACGGAGCGGGTCGCGCTGCTATTGGCGACGGCGGGCTGCAACTTGAATACGTAGTACAACACGGTCAACAGCACCAGGAACGCAGGCCCGACATACAGCGCCACACGGGTCTCCGGGAAGTACGCCATCAGGCCCACCACCAGCACCAGGAACGCCAGCGCCAGGTAGGAGCTGACCGGGTACAGCCACATGCGGTACTTGAGGGCCGCCTGCTCCGCCGGGCTCAGGCCTTTGCGGAATTTGAGCTGGGCCAGCAGGATCATCAGCCAGGTCCAGATCGCGCCGAAGGTGGCGATGGAGGTCACCCATACGAACACCTGGTCCGGCACCAGGTAGTTGAGCAGTACGCCCAATAACAAGGCAAAGATCGACAACAGCAAGGCCTTGCGTGGCACGCCGTTACTGGAGGTGGTGCCGAACGTCGCCGGCGCCTGGCCGTTCTGCGCCAGGCTGTAGAGCATACGCCCGGTGCTGAAGATGCCGCCGTTGCAGGACGACAGCGCGGCGGTGATCACCACGAAGTTGATGATACCCGCGGCAGTCTTGATGCCCAGACGCTCGAAGGTCATCACGAACGGGCTGCCCTGGGTGCCGATTTCATTCCACGGGTAGATCGACAGGATCACGAACAGCGCGCCCACGTAGAACAGCAGGATGCGCCAGAACACCGAGCCGATGGCGCTGGGAATGGTCTTCTGCGGGTTACGCGCTTCACCGGCGGTAAGGCCGATCATCTCGACGCCCAGGTAGGCGAACATCACCATTTGCAGGGACATCAACACGCCCTGCACACCATTGGGCATGAAGCCGCCATGGGTCCACAGGTTGGAAATGCCCAACGCCACGCCGTCATTGCCGAAACCGAAGGCGATGATACCGACGCCACCGATCACCATTGCAATGATGGTGACGATCTTGATCAGCGCGAACCAGAACTCGAACTCACCGAACGCCTTGACCGCGATCAGGTTGATGGTGCCCATGCTGATCAGCGCCGCCAGTGCCCAGATCCAGCGTGGCGTGTCGGGGAACCAGACCCCCATGTACACCGCCACCGCGGTAATTTCTGCGACGCAGGTCACCAGCCACAGGAACCAGTAGTTCCAACCGGTGAGAAAGCCTGCCAATGGACCGAGGTAATCCTGCGCATAGCGGCTGAACGAACCGGCCACCGGGTTGTGCACGGCCATCTCTCCGAGGGCGCGCATGATCACCAGGATCGCCAGGCCGCCAATGATGTAGGAGAGCATGATCGCCGGGCCGGCCATTTCGATGGCCTTGGCCGACCCCAGGAACAGCCCCACACCGATACACGCGCCGAGCGCCATCAGGCGGATATGCCGTTCGCCGAGTTCGCGTTTGAGCGGGCCGCCTTGAGCGGTCTCGCCAGGGGGCAGTGGTTTGCCGACAGGCATAGGAATACAACCTCATTTTGTTATTGGATTTAGCCACCGAGCCTGGGCGTATCCGCGGATGGGCTGATACACCGGCTGGACCGGACTCGCCTCATGGGCAAATCCGCCTGGTGCGACTCACGCGCACAGGTCAGCGGGCGTGCAGTATAAAAAGCTAACGTCAGGTCTTTTCACTCAATAAACAGGGAAATTTGGCGATAAGCCCCGAGAAAAACCGATTGGACGGTGCAAGCACCAAGCGTCTAGATCGGCCTTCCCGGCGCAAAACGGCGCAGAGTATTGCATAACCGGTCAGGATCGGGACACCTGGGGGCAAGCACATGATGGCGCGGTTCTGCACCCCGAGGCCGTTCAAATGTGGGAGCCGGCGTGCCGTTCAGTCCACACTGAAAAACAAACGTCTGGCCAGCAGCCGGGAAATGCTCGCACGGTCGATGTCCAGGGTTTGCTGCACGCGCCCGGTCTGGCCGCTGCGCATTCGGGCGAACGCCTGGGCTTCAGCTTCGGCCTGGGCCTGGCGCCCCAGTCGCTGCTGCTCGGGGCTTTTGATGTGGGCGGCGGTGTAGTGATCGTCCGGGCCCAGGCGGGTTCCATAGTGAAAGTGCGCGTAACACAGCGGCTGCGCCGTTTGCGCATCCTGCACAACATAGACTTGCAGAAAATCCACGGTTTTACCCTTGAGGCGTACGCGGGCACCTTGTCGCTGGATGCGCACCTCATTGAGCGCGTGCAGGAAATCGACATCTTCGGCCCGCGTCAGCTTGAGTTTGCTGGCCCGGACACGCGCCTCGACACCCGCCGCCTCCAGGCGCGTCGCCGCGGCCCGCAAGTCGCTGGCCCGCACCCTGGCGTTGGCCTGCTGGGTGGCGGCCAGCCGTGACACGTCCAGGCTGCGTAATTTTCTGTCGATATCCGCCGCCACCATACGCCGACTGTTGGCTTGCGCCACCAACAGGGCTTGCAGGGATTCGGGCTCACACCTGTCCGACATGCCTTGCACCTTCGCAATCGCGTTGTCGACGCCTGCCAACAGCCGCAGGCCCTTGTTCACCAGCGCTCCCAGTTGCGGGTTGGCCGTACGGGGTTTGGCCGGCGGTTCCACCGCTTCCCATACGCCGTCGTCGGCCTCGGTGAAGGTGGCGATCACACTGCCCTTGTCGTCCACCAGCTCTGCGGTGCCGGTCGGGCCTTTGACCCGGGCCACATACACATCGCGGTTGCGCGTGCGGATGATCTTTTTTTGCCGCGAGCCTGCTGCCTCTGCCTTGACCGACACCACGCCGGGGGCGGTGTCCAGCAGGTCAGCCAGTTGCTCCTCAACCTGACGGTGCAGGCCAGACAGCAACGTCTGGAGTTTTTGCAGATTGGCCAAGTCAAAGGTGTCCGGCGCCATGGCGCGCCAGAACTGAATGTGGTCGTCGGTGAGCGCATAGATGCGCCCCAGGCTTTTGAGCACTTCTACACGTTCTTCCCGCGCGATGGAAAGATGCTCCAGGTCCGCCAGGGAGCGGCTGGCCCAGCGGGCACGATTGATCACCTGGTTCAAGCTGTCAAAAAACTCCGCCTCCAGCGGTGGGCCTTCGATATCAATGGTGATGCCCCACAGTGTGGTCACTTGCAACGCTTGCAAATCCAGGACCGAAGGCCTTTCAGCCAAGTCATTTTGCAGCTCGCGGGCCTTGTTGCGCCCAAGCCGCGGCACTGCCCTGAGTTGGTCAATATAGGTTTTTTCCAGCGTGCGCCAGCGAATCGCCGCCTCCTCGGCTGCCACTTGCTCACGCATGTTGCGGTCCAGGTCAGCATGGGCCTGGCGATTAAGATCGGAGCCGGCTTCGTCCTCACTCTCATCTTGCAGGACATCGAGCAGAGGGCGGATGCGCGCATTGATCTGCAGCATCTGCTCACGCGTGTCGGCATCCAGTAATTGCAGGCCCAGAATCAGTGATTCCAGCACTTCACAAAGTTCTTCTTCATACCGAGGCCGTGGCTTGATCGCACGCAAACGCATCAGCAATTGCAGCTCTTGTTGCGAGGACGTCACCTTATTCTGCATTTCCTTGCGGTAGCGTTCCTCAAGTTGCGCCAACTGTGCCTCGGTAACCTTGCCCTTTGATTCGCGCGCTAGCTTACGCGCCACGATCATGGCTGCACCGGCCCTGTCACGTGCGCGCCCAGCATCACGATATTGCTGTTCAAGGCTCGGCTCGGACACTTCAAGTGCCTGCAGTTCGGCTTCGAGCGCGGAATCGGCATTGCCCCCTGGCAAGTGCAATCGCGCATCAAAATCCCAATACCCGTCACCCAAGGATTTCAACCAGGGACCTTTCTCGCGGCCATCGGCGCTGACGACCCGCACCGCATTGGCCTCGTCCACCACCCGATACACGTGCCCGCGTACCAAGGCATGCCATTGCGGTGGTGAAAAGGAAGTGTCATAGACCAAACCCTGGCGCGGGCCGCTTTGCTCGGCGTTGCTCCATTCTCCGGAGAAAACCCTGAGGCTCAGGCGGCGTGCCCGAGCATTCTGCGCGGTGGTCAGGTCTTTACGCGCATTACTCCAACGGATCGGGGTGTGGAACATTGCAGGCACGGGGACACGAACGGGCACCGACGCGGCGGGCTCGGCGTGTGCCAACGGCGCAAAGACGGGGTGCTCCAGTTGCAGCGCCTGATGGGGGGCGTGGGGCGTGGCCTGGTGCGCAAGAATTGCCATCAGGTTGCTCAGTACATCCGTAACGGCTTTGTTCCTGGCCTGTTCATCGTCGCTGGCCAGGGCCTGAATATCCTGCTGCAGGCTGTCGACCAATTGCACCAACCATCCGCCCAATTGCAACGGCCCGCTGGTCAACGGCAGAACACTGGCAAACAACAGCCAACCTACCTCTTTCATATGGGCCCAGCGTTGTTCGGCGTTCGATACCGATTGCCGGTCAGCCAGGGCAACCAGAGCCTTTGCCGTGCCGTTGAACACCAGGGTGCAGGGGCCTTGCGTGCCCAACTGCTTGTGCAGTTGCGCCGCCGGCGGTTTGTCATACACGCCGAACTCATCGCCAGGCAAAAAGCGACGGATATGCGGTTCATTGAAACCGCCGTTGGCGTAGACCGCCTGGCGTGCCGGAGCGATCCAGGTCAACACGCTGTCCTGTAATGGGCCTGGCGCCTTGATGGCCTCGAACAACGCGTGGATCGACGCGTACTCCTGCAACATCGGTTCGAGCAATGGCCGGTACAGCAGATGCACGCCCGCCTGCCCGGCCCTTGGGCCAATGATGAAGTGCGCGGTCACCTCATCGGCGTCAGCAGCCGCCGAAGCCTTGAACGCCAGCGGCCACAGCGCCATTGCCTGGTCCTGTACCGTACGATCGGCCAGGCGCGATTGCAGCGCAGCCTGCACGCGCCTGAAGCCATCCAGCGTCAGGCCGTGCTCGTCCTTGATCTTCAGTTCCAACGCCAGCATCGGCAACTGCACGCGTAATTGGCGCTTGAACAACTGCAAGCGCCGAGCGTTTTCGGTTGGATCATCCAACAGCTTTCTTTTCAACAAAGCCGGGTAAGCCTGGCCGACGTCAGCCGTTTGCACACACCCGCTGAGCAGGTCGTAAGTCAACCAACCGGGCGCCGGGGCGTCGTTCAACGTGATGCTGGTGACGGTGTGAGGGAACCCGGCCAGGTTTTCCAGCGCCAGTTCGGTCAGGCTTACGGTGATCAGGTCGACTTCACCCGCTATGAAACCTCCCGGCACCGGCACTGCGGCGGCAATCACCCGTTTAAAGGTCAGCTGAACATCGGCAGGCAGCACTTTGCGCGCCGCTGGTTGAGCGTGCAGGCAAGTTTTGAGCGCGTCATCGGCAAACTGACGGATCGAGTCGATACCGTCGAGATACTGTTTTCCGCCATTTTGCTCGCGGGCCACCACCAGCGCCTGGAGCAGGCGCGCATAGGCGATGCTGTCTTGCTCGTCGGCGTGAGCCAGCCACAGCGGCATGGCGCTGCGCAGCGCTTGCTGACGTGCGCCCAGGCTGGCGACGAACCAGCGTCGCGGATCGGTGATGTAGTCGAGCAACGCCTGATGCTGCCCCGGTGCAAGTGCCAGGTTGCGGTCGATCCGGTCGATGTCGCGCAGTTGACGTGCCAGGTAGCTCGCGGCCAGGGCGTCGAACGGATCGCTGTCAACGTCCTCGGCAAACCATTGCTCTACGCGCGCGCCCTCAGCAAAAGCCGGCAACCATGCAGCGATTTCGTCCTCCTCGCGCAGCGGGTGCAGGCCACTGGCCGGGCTGAACAGCAAGCGCTGTTGTCCGTGAATAAGGACCAGCACCGGCAGCATCTCGACGGGCGGCCCCGCCAGGTAAACCGCCTGCACCCGCAATGCATCGCCGTGGGCGCTCCACTCGTTATCCGGGCGAATCGGATGCAGCAGGGTTTTGGGGAACAGTGTGGCGAATTGCTCCTCGCTGTATCCCGGCGGCTTGGGTGAGTCATATAGCAGTGTCAGCAGGTCATCCGACAGGTAGCCCCAGCGCGTCATGTTCACCGGCAGCTCTTCAGACCACCAGGCTTGCAGGCGTTTCACATAGGTCCTCCACAGCAGTGCGCCGCAACGGTTGATCAGCCGTTCCAGTTCAACCAGGCTCGGGCCACCTTCCACAAACACCTCGCGCACCCGTTGGGCGACCACGTGATAGTCCGCCACCAGCAACACCGGGCCGGCGAGGGCCAGGCGTTGCAGCAGCCACTCGGACAAGGCCTGGTAAACGAGGCTACCGTCAGTGTCGGCGGGCGCAGCGATATAAATCAGACCGGCCTGCCATTTGTGTTCAGCAAAATGCTGGTCAAGGTAGGCCTGGGCGCTTTCTTGCGCTACCGCCAGCAATGACGGCGGCTCGCGAAACAACGTTTCGATTTGCTCGCTCGTGATGAGGTGCTGTGAGTCGGCTGGAGGGGTGGAAGCGGTCATGTTGATACTCTGAGGGCAGTTAAAATCAAACGCTAACCGCCGCCGAGCGACCCGCTGGCCTAGACAATTAACGCCTGCCATGACGCGCTGTGTGCTGCCCCGTCGACAAACTTCATGGGCAAGGCAATTCGCGTCTACGCTTCAGACAAGTCCGATCAATCTGTAGGAATGGATCAGTCGACTATGGGCGCACTGTGGCAAACCGACTCGCACCAGGCTGAAGCCGACAGCCCGTCACCCGCCCCATTGCCGAAAAAATTCAGACCTCCCCGGCCATGGCGCCGGCTGTTCTGGCTGATCCTGCTGCTGGTGCTGCTCGCCCTGGGTTTTGCCGTGTTGCGCGAGATGCACAGCGCTCGCTGGCAAGCTCGCACCCTCAGCCAATGGGCCGCGCAGTTGACCTACCGCGTCGAACCCGGAGCCAGCGATGCGATCCTGTACCCCGGCGCCGGGCCCTTCGATCAGCGCCTGGGCTACAGCGCCCTGGGCGACTTCCTGCCGCGCCTGCTCAAGCGTAATTACGTGATCGAGTCCCAGGCACGCTTCTCCGCGGCGCTGATGAACTACAGCCGTCACGGCCTGTTTATTCCTTACGCAGAAAAAATCCAGGCCGGGCTGAGCATCACCGATTGCCGCGCCGCGCCGCTGTATCAATTCAATTACCCGACGCAGTTGTATGCGCAGTTCAGCGACGTGCCACCGTTGATGGTGCGCAGCCTGCTGTTTATCGAAAACCGCGAGTTGCTCGACCCGCAGCCGGCCCAGGCCAACCCGGCGGTGGACTGGCCGCGCTTTGCCAAGGCCGCGTGGTCACAGGTTGCGCGCCAGCTGCACCTGCCGGGGCAAACGGCGGGCGGCAGCACCCTGGCCACGCAGTTGGAAAAGTACCGCCATTCGCCGGACGGCCTGACCCTGTCGGGCAGCGAAAAACTGCGCCAGATGCTCTCGGCCAGTGTGCGCGCCTATCAGCACGGCCCCGACACCCTCCTCGCTCGGCAGAACGTGGTGCGCGACTACCTCAACAGCGTGCCGCTTTCGGCAGTGCCCGGCCACGGCGAAGTGCACGGCATGGCCGAAGGCCTGCGGGTGTGGTATGGCGCCGACTTCAACCAGGTCAACCGCGCCCTGGCCGACACCACGAACACCGCGCCCAGCCTGGCGGCCCGTGGCCTGGCGTTGCGCCAAGTGCTGTCGCTGATGATCGCCCAGCGCCGCCCGTCCCACTACCTGACCAAGGGCCGCGATGAGCTGGCGCAGTTGACCGACAGTCACCTGCGACTGCTGGCGCAACAGGGCGTGATCGAGCCGGGATTATTGAAGGCAGCGCTGGCCAGCCAGGTCACCTACCGCGACTGGCAGCAACAACCGACCACCCAGAAGATCGAGGCCAACAAAGGCATCAGCGTGGCCCGCAGCCGCCTGGCCGCGCTGCTCGATCGCCCGCTGTACGACCTCGACCGCCTGGACCTGTCCGCCACCAGCACCTTGCAAGGCCGACTGCAGGAGCAAATCACCGCGTACCTCAAGCAACTGGCCGACCCGGTCTATGCCAAAGAGATCGGGCTGCTGGGCGAGCGCTTGCTCACCCCCGCCAGCACGCCGCAGGTGCGCTACAGCTTTACCTTGTTCGAGCGCACCGCCGACAGCGCGCGCGTGCGGGTGCAAACCGACAACACCGACCAGCCGTTCGACATCAACGAGGGCAGCAAGCTTGAATTGGGTTCTACCGCCAAGTTGCGCGTGCTGACCACCTACCTGCAAATCATCGCCGAGCTACATGAGCGCTACGGCGCATTGACGCCAGCAGCGTTGAAAAAAGTCGAGGTCGCCGAGCAGGACCGCCTCAGCCGTTGGGCCGTGGACTACCTGCTGCAAAATCCCGGCAAATCCTTGGCAGACATGCTCGAAGCGGCCTTGGACCGCACCTATTCGGCCAGCCCCGGCGAAAGCTTTTTCACCGGTGGCGGCCTGCACCGCTTCCATAACTTTCGCAACCAGGACAACGGCCGCAACCCGAGCCTGCGCGATGCCCTGCGCGAGTCGATCAACCTGCCGTTCATCCGCCTGATGCGCGACCTGGTGCGCTACGTCACCTACACCAGCGCCAACAACAGCGCGCAGTTGCTCAAGGACGACAGCGAGCCACGCCGCCAGGAATACCTGGCGCAATTCGCCGACCGCGAAGGCACCGCTTTTTTGCTCAAGTTCTGGAAGAAGTACCAGAAAAAAGACACCCAGGCGCGCCTGGAAACCTTCCTCGACAGTCTGCATCCCACGCCGATCCGCCTGGCGGCTGTGCACCGATACCTGCTGCCCGACGCCAGCCGCGAGAGTTTCAACAGCTTCCTGCGTGCGCGCCTGGCGGGAACCAAAGGCCAGCAGACGCTGAACGACAAACGCCTCGACACGCTGTACGACAGCTACGGCCCAGGCGCCTATGACTTGCCTGACCAAGGCTATATCGCCAAGGTGCACCCGCTGGACCTGTGGCTGATGGGCTACCTGCTCAACCATCCGGACGCGACGTTCAGCGAGATCGTCAAAGCCAGTCAGTTCGAACGCCAGGAGGTTTACAGCTGGTTATTCAAAAGCCGCCATCAGAGCGCCCGCGACGGGCGTATCCGCACCATGCTGGAGATCGAAGCGTTTCTGGAGATTCATCAGCGCTGGAAAGCGGTGGGCTATCCGTTTGATCATCTGGTGCCATCGTTGGCGACCGCCATCGGCAGCTCCGGCGACCGCCCGGCAGCGCTGGCCGAGTTGATGGGCATCATCCTCAATGACGGCGTACGCATTCCGGTGCTGCGCATTGACAGCTTGCACTTTGCTGCCGGTACGCCCTATGACACCCGCCTGATCAACGCCCCCGACCGCGCCCGCCGAGTGATGCCTTCCGAGGTGGCGACGGCCCTGCGCGGCGCGCTCTCCCAGGTGGTCGATGCCGGCACCGCCAAACGCGTCGCCGGCAGTTTCAAACACGCCGACGGCACACCGTTGGCCATGGGCGGCAAGACCGGCACTGGCGATAATCGTATCGAAGCCATCGGTGCCGGCGGGCGCATTCTCAGCTCCAAAGCGATCAACCGCACCGCCACCTTTGTGTTTTATATCGGCGAGCGCCACTTCGGCACGCTCACCGCCTTCGTGCCCGGCAGTTCGGCGCAGGGTTTCACCTTCACCTCGGCGCTGCCGGTGCAGGTGCTTAAAGGCATGGCGCCCCTATTGATGCCATACCTGCAAGGCGACGAGCAGAACGCCTGCGTGAGCAGCATCGGTAAATGAACGTGCAGCGCAAACTGCGATGCAGTGGTTATGTATGCCTGGCCTTTCATGGGCATGGGTATCTACACAACTTTTGTAGCCACTGCCAACCGTACCCACGATGCGAAGCGAGCCGCTTTTGCTCTTGCTCTTGCTCTGCTTTTGATCTTGATCTTAGGCGCCCCGTCAAACCACGCTGGCCGGAATTCGACAGGGATTTGGGGGGTAAACCGGCAGGGATGCCGGTTTAGCCGCCCCGCGCCATGGATGGCGCGTGGCGGCGGCCCCCCAAATCACTGGCGGATTACGGGCACACCGAGCCTAAGCGAGGTGCCGAGTGGTGGGGCAAGAGCCCTTTTGGTTACTTTTGGGGCTCTTTTCCAAAAGTGACCCGCTGTAAAAGCGGAACCCTAAGTGGCCGTTACCGCAGGAATGGATATGTACTCGATCCGATCCAACATCCTGACCGGCTGCCAGGCCGCCATCGGGGGCAAGCCCCCTCCCACAGGTCCGGCGTCGCACCAAAAAGTTGTGTAGATACCCATGCTTTCATGGACGTGATTAGGGTAAGTCATCTGACTTACAGACAACCCAACCCTGTTATTCGAGCCCCGCTACCCGCACGCAGCTGGACCAGCACCGGCTCACATCGGACGACGAGGCCGGTATTCATCTGGCCTATCGCAGTACGCTGGTAGCCCGGTTGAGAAGGTTGGGAGCGTTACCTTGAGCAGCAGAACCCCACCGCCAAATGGAACAACGGCAACACCTTCGACCTGAAGTACCAGCAGCTCGATGAAATGAGCCCAAACGGTCAAGGCGCCAGAAAATCAAACATCAGGTGCACCGTGCCGTAGTAGGACCCGCCCTGGTATCCACCCTGCGGCTCGATCGGAGCAATCTCCAGCTCGACGCGCCGGCCCATGCCCGCCTCGTCAGCGCTGAGTATCTGGGTCGAGTCCAGGGTCAGGGGCACCCGGTTGAACAGCACGCGCAAATCAATACGGTCGCGGCCGCTCAACAGATAGGGCACGTCCCCCAGCCGCGCGGCTACGCCGCCATTGAGGTTTTTCACGTCGAAGTTCTTGCGCAGGCGCCCGAGCCTGGAGGTCGCCAGGTCCCATGCCAGCAGTTGGTCCTGCGCCATCCAGTCGGGTTCGGAGGGCAGCACATAGGCTTCGTGGATCGGAATAGTGACCGACACATCAAAACTCTGGCGTTCCTGAAACGCCTGTACCGGCGCGCCGATGAATAACGTTGCGACCAGCCCCGCCCATACCGTCAGTTGCTTGAACATTGTCATCACCCGTTGCTGTTGACCGTCATCGGTGTTTTGTCGCGGCCTTCGATCATCTGGAAGCGGTATTCACGCCCGGGCTTCTTCTCAAGCTGCCATTGGCGCCCCGGCAGAATGTGGTGCTTGGTGGTGGCTTCGCAGTCGGTTTTTTTCGCCGCTGAACAGTCCCGGAACTCATCGAGTACCACCACGCTGTTGCCGGCGTTGCGCAGTGTGTACTGGTCGGCGGTCTCGACGACCTTCGTATCGAAGCGGGTGTCCTTGGGCCGAACGAAAAACACCGTGCCGTAACCGGCCATGACGTTGACGCCGGCGGCGAGATCTTTTTTGTACTCGTCGCGCTCGGCGTCGGTCACGGCGAAGTCGTCTTCCTTCTCCGGCACCACCGGGATGAAGCGCACCCGGAAGTAACGCTCCTTGTCGCGCTCGCCCATGTACAGCAAGCGCGTCCCCTGGCGCCCGCCCGCCGGAACGATCAACCGCGCCGGGCTGGCCATCAGGCCGTCGCGGCTGGTGGCGGCGCCCTTGTCATCCGTCAGGGAGGCCACCGGGATTTCCCTGGACGTGCCGTCGGCGTTATAGACAATTTCCAGCACATTGACCTTGATAAAGGCGGTGCTGGTGCCGCCGTTGAACACCCGCTTGAGATAAGAACTGCGGTCGCCCTCCAAGTAGTCATACACCACGCCGACATTGATCGCCGGCCCGGCCTGCGCCGCCAATGACATCAGCAACAGCCCAGCCCCTAACACTGCTTGTTTCATGTTTGATTACGCCTTATTGATTGAACGCGGCCCACCACAGGGAGCCGATATGCGAGCCGGGCTCGCCTAGACTTCCGAATCCCAGATCACCGTGGCCACGCCGGAATAGGTGCTGCCGGGTTTCTTGAGCATGTCGGCCACGTCATCCTTGCCCACCTCGAAATGCAACTTGCCCTCGCGGTTGTTCACGTACTGCAACGGCTGGAACAGTTCGGTGCCGACGCCGTCGAGGCGCAGGGGCAGTTTGTTCACGCCCTGGTCGTGCTGATCACGCAAGCCATAGGGCAGGCTCACGGCGACTTGAAGCGGCACTTCGTCACCGTCGTTGTTACGCAGGCCACAGGTGTTGCCGATCACCAGCCCGCACTCCAGGGTCATCTTGAAACGTGAGCTGGCGGAGATTGCGAAGGTCTGGTCACGCCATAGCCGCGAGGGGCGCCGCCCCTGGTTGAGCCAGGCCTGCCAACCGCCCTCGGGTAACAGCTCGATGCGATTGCCGCCCGCCGGCAGGTCAATCTTGAGCACGTGCTCCACCGACAAGATGAAGTTGAAGGTCAGGGTGTTTTCGTCGGGGATCATGGTTGTGCCGAAATCCATATCGCCGCCCGGGCCCATGGTGTAAGTGATGGAACCCTCATAAGTACCAGCGTCCATACCCAGAGGGTTTGGTGTCTTGAGTTCGTAGCCGTACTCAAGCGTGCTGTAGCTCATCCGCCCGATTTCCATACCATTTGTAACGCTGCAGGCTCCGGCGTTCTCTGGAACGATCCAGAAAAAAAGCGCATACGCTTGTCCCGCCGCCATGTAATTGATCGGCAAGCACGGTGCCGGCGCCCCTCGCCAATAAGCGTTCCAGCCCACGCCTGGCGTGGCCCAGCCGGACACACCCGGTGGATAAGAGACATTCCACCGTCCCCCAATACCGGCAATGCGCATCTGTACCGTCTCCGCACGACCGGTGACGGTGTGAGTCACTTGCAGATCGCGAAATGCCGAGGGCACCTTGAAATAGGCGCTCTGGCGCGGATCCTCCGGAAACGCCGGTATCGGCCCATTGGAATAGGCCCGGAACGAACTGTTACGAATACTGAAGGTATTGACCGCCTCGCACCTGGCTGGAACGTGCCAGGGACACAAGCCACTTTGCGGCGTGGTATTGACGAATTTATTGCTCGTTGGGTTGGCCGGATCGGGGCGAAACACCGCCGTGATCTGCTCGACGATAGCCAGTGCCGGCAAGCTGTAGGTAGCGCCCAAAACCAGCGCGAATGCACAGAGCCCCAAGCGTTTTTTCATTGCGGTAATCAAGGTCATGAACTCCCGTTTCAACCGCCGTCAACCGGCGGTTTCGCCCTTGTGGTTAGCTTCGGCCAGCGTGTCCGGCGTGCAGCGCAGATCACCGATCATCAGCACGTCGTTTTCATCCGGCGCAGTGCTCGGGTCCAGGCGGAACTGGCAGAGCAACTGGTTCTGGTAGCGCACCTGCAGGGTCGGCGCGCTGGCGCTCATCTCCATGGAGAAGAACCCGTCCACTTCGCTGACCCCACGGCTGGCGTGATTGATTACGTGATGGCCTTTAAGCGGCGCGCCGCGTTCATCCAGCAGGCGGCCGAGTACGGTGACGGTTTTCATCACGGTGATCTTGCGGTAGTCCACGCCGCCCTTGTTCAGGTGGTAACTGGAGCGTGCGGGCTGGATGTTCGCCGCCGGCGGGTGGTTGCCTTCGAAGTCGAAGCTCACGCTGCTGCTCTTGTAGGCCGAGACCGGCACGTAGTTGCGCCCCGGACGCAGTACCGCGCTGCCGCCGCCCAGGTCGTCGGCGCGCAGGGCGATCTCGTCGAGGTCGGTTTCCACATCGATGATCATCCCCGCGCCGTTGCCCTGGTACTGGCTGCTGAGCAGCATTTTCCCGGCGCCCGCGACGAAGGTGCTGTTGAGGTTCAAGCCACCACTGAAATCGCCATTGAAGGAGCTGCGCTGCACAAAGCCGTCGCCGCTGACCACGTCGGTGCTGAAGTTGGCCATGCCTGACAGGCCGACGCCGTAGGTATCAGTGATCGCCGTGGCCGAGACACTTTGCAGCACATGGTCGGTGAGGTTCTGCCGATACGTGATCGACGCATTGTTATCGCGGCCGCCATCACGGGCGGTGCGGGTGCCGATGCTGCCGGAAATCTGCCGGCCATCGCTGCCCAGGTTCACGCTCAGGCTCACATCCACGCCACGGTTGCGCTGGTCATTGGTGCCGGCGCTGCCGGGGCGGTCGAACACCGAGAAACGCCAGTTGGCATCACTGCCGAAAAAGCTGTCGTGACGGCTCCAGCCCAGGTCCAGCCCCGCACCTTCGACGTTGCCTTGGCTGTGGGACACTCGCATGTTCAAAGTGTTTTTCGCATCAAGGCGATGGTTGACCGACAACGCCGAATTGCTGGCCTGGCCGACAAAGGTGTTGCGCCGCAGGCGCGTGCCGTCGGGCAGGGTTTCGTAGGTGTCGCGGGTGTCGAGCCAGCTGCGGTTGTGACTGAACACCAGGTTGGTCGCGCCGAAGCTGTAGAGCCCTTGCAGGTCAAGGCCCGTGCCATGTTCACGGGTTTGATAAACATTGGCATAGAGGCTGGTGTTGTCGGCAACGGTCCAGTCCACCGAGCTGCCATATTGCAGTTGCTCGCGCACCTGGCGGGCCGACAGGCCAAGAATCACCCGCGGGTGGAGCAGGTAATTGAGCGACGCGCCGGCCGTCACCGCACCCGAGGCTTGCTCGTCCCAGTTGCTGAACAGCTTGGTTTCGCGCCCGGCGAACAGGTTGTAGCGCCAGCGGTCTTCGGCGTTGCGCCAGTTACCGGGCTTGTACACCAGCTCCTGCGTAGTGCTGGTGGTGAGGCCGTCTTCCACCAGGCGTACTTCCACTTCATAGATACCGCCGGGCAGTGGCCGGGTGTCCAGGGTTTGCAGGCCGGCGGCCACGGCCTGGGTGTTGATCAACAAGCCGTTGCGATAAATCTCTACCGCTGCCTGACGGTTGGCGGTGACGTAGATCGGGTACACGCTGGGCTTGGGGTTGTTGATCGCCAGGCTGTCGGAACTGCCGTACATGATGCCCAAGGCGGTGTCGGGGCTGGCGCCGAAGCTGCGCAGTTGACGGGTCAGGCCATCGGAATTGGGGGTGAAGTGGCCGAGGCGAAAAAATTGCCCTTCCAGTTCACGCTGGGTATACAGCTCATGAATCGCGTGGCGCATGGGTTGGTCATTACCGCTCTGGCGCGCCAGTTGCAGGTTGAACACCTGGCTCCAGTTGCCCACGCTGGAACTGGCTTGCAAACCATAACGGCCGCCGAGGCTGTCTTGCTGACCGCCATTGAGGTTGAGCTGGTTGTTGATGATCAACCCCAGGCTGCCGCCGTCGGGCTGGTCGTAAAAGCGCGGGGCTTCGCTACTCAGTTCAACGTCCTGCGTGAGGATCGACAACTGCGAGCTTTCCAGATTGTAGTAAGCAGAGATCATCTTTTGCGGGCAAGACTGGGTACAGGCGCCCAACGCCACGCCTTTTTCCAGCAGGCCTTGCCAGGTGTCGCGGGTGGCAGCCGGCACCTTGCTATCGCCGGTGTCGGTGAATTCGAGCAGGGTAACGCGGTCATCCCGGGACAGCACGATCAGCGCTTCGCCAAGCAGTTGGTGGTCCAGGTCTACGCGCACCGCCAGGGGTACATCGAAAAAGTGATCGGCAAAGCCTGCGGGCAAGCCTTGGGCCTGAGTGATCAGGCTGCCGGGCGTGGCTGCACCGGAAGCAGCAGGTGCCGCCAGCGCACTCGTACATATCAGCAGCGCAAGCGCAGCCGCGATAGGCGTCATCGGGAACATGAACGGATACTCTGAATGCCAGGAGACCAGAATCGAAAACCAGGCCGGCGAACGGAGGAGGCATTCGCCGACCTGAAAAGTCATGCCCGCGCCAAGCGGGCATTAAGTGGCATCAAGGCGCTACTGGCAGTACCGCATCGAAGACCACTGGCATCACGGAGGTGTACGAACCGCGCTGAGTCGCCGAAGGCTTGGCTGCGACGATGCGCATCTCCGCACCTACGCCTGGGGTGGAGTCGGCTTCGTTGACCACTTCCTGTGGGGTGCCGGTCAGGGTCACACCATTGAGGGTGGTGGTGAGCGGGATGTTCTGGCTTGGGTCACCGTTGAACAGCACGGCCGGGCCGCCTTCGATGTAGGCGTGAACCGAACCATTGGTGTTCTTGATGTCGTAGATGGCGCTCAACGGCGCCAGCTCACCGCTGACCAGGTTGTAGGTCATGGTTTCATCGCGACCCCAGTTCGGGTCACGCGGCTGGGCGTGGAACACGGTAGTCGGGATGGTGGCCTTCATGTTGACGGTGTGGCTGGCTTCACCGGCAGCAAAAGCTGTTACCGAGGAGGACAGCGCCATAACAGCCAGGGGAACAGCAATCGCAAACTTCTTGAACATGGTCAATACCTGTAGTTATCAACATTGAGTGATTCGTCGCCAAGTAACCGCCTTAACAACGAACGCGCCGCCGTTAGTTGCAACGCCAAACAATGATCAACTCAAAACAACAGTAGGTATGCAGGCAACCTCTCACGCCTGCGTAGCCCTATTAATCAGGGATTGAGAGAAAAACATGGCACTTTGCCAAAACTTTTAAATTAGCTGTAAGAACAAGACTACAACACAAAAAACAGGGCCAACCAAAAGAACTTTCGCTCAGAAAAATACCACAAACAAGCTGCCGGACATAAACTTAACTGAGTTTAAACTCTAATTAAAGTTATGACTCTAAAATTAATTGTATTCCACGTATTCCAAGGTCCTCTGCCGGAAAAGGCGCCGACGACCGTTGGTCGCCAAGCCCTATCGTCACGTTAAGATATATCTTAAGTTATATCTAAACCTGTCTGGAGAGACTGCATGAGAAACGAACCTCGCGGTGAATTCGAAAAACGTGGCGGTCGCGGTCCTCGCGTCTTCGCACCGGGTGATCTGAAATTACTGCTGCTGGCGCTGATCGCCGAACAACCATGCCACGGCTACGACCTGATCCGCCGCATCGAAAGCCTGTTCGACGGCGCCTACAGCCCCAGCCCCGGCGTGATCTACCCGACCTTGACCTTCCTCGAAGAAAGCGAGCTGATCAGCGGCAATGCCGAAGGCGGAAAAAAGCACTACACAATCACCGACTCCGGTCGTCTCTTTCTAAGTGAGCAGGCCGTTGCTCTGGACGGCGTGCGCATGCGCATCGACGTCAGCAAACGCTCACTGCGCGGCCACGACCGCCCACCTGAAATCCACGAAGCGGTGCATAACCTGCGCCACGCCTTGCATTCGCACAACGGGCACTGGAGCCCGCAGGAAATCGTTCGTGTTGCGGCGCTACTCAATCGCACCGCCCAAGCCATTGCCGACGGGACAGACCAATGAACACACAAGCTATTCACCGCGTAACCCATGAAATAAAACGCCGCCGCCTGGAAGTGCTGCGGGTGGTGGACATCACCCCGCGCATGCGCCGCATCACACTGGGCGGGCCTGAGCTGGCGGGCTTTGTCAGCCTGGGCAGCGACGATCACATCAAGCTGCTGTTCCCGCAGAACGCCGCCGAGCAAGCGGCGCTGGAAAGCCCGACGTTCGCCATCAAGGGCGACGGCCCGCAACCGGCCATGCGCGACTACACGCCACGACGCTACGACCTGAAAATCGGCGAGCTGGATATCGACTTCGTGCTGCATGGCGATGGCCCTGCGTCTACCTGGGCCGAGCAGGCGCAGGTCGGTCAGCACCTGTATATCGGCGGGCCACGAGGCTCAATGATCGTGCCGGACATTTTCGACAGCTACCTGCTGATCGGCGACGAAACCGCCCTGCCCGCCATCGGTCGACGCCTGGAAGAACTGCCGGCCGGGCGCAAGGTGCTGGCGGTGATTGAAATCGCCGATGCGGCGGAGCAACAAGCGCTGCAAAGCGCGGCGGACGTCGAGATTATTTGGGTGATGCGCGGCCAGGATGACCTGCTCGACGTGGTGCGCAACCTGACGCTGCCCAGCGGCACGCTGTACAGCTTTGTCGCCACCGAAACCAAGTTGTCACGCCAGGTACGGCGGGTGCTGCTGGATACGCACAAGGTCAATGAGGAATACCTCAAGGCCGTGGGTTACTGGCGTGCTGAGGGCAGCGAAGAAGAATAAAGGTGGGGCTTGCCTGCGATGCAAGCACCTCGGTTTATCAGTTACACCGAGGTGATGCTATCGCAGGCAAGCCAGCTCCCACCTTAATGGTGCTCACTTTAAATCGAGGGTGATTTGAGGCGCTTGTCCAGGCCAACGATCACCAGCCCAATGACGATAAACCCTGCCAAAATCCCTCCGGTATTCACAAACACTTGTGGATAACCGAGGCTGTCCACATCCATGAACGGGTACTGATACTGCCCGAGCATATGCCCCCGCAGCAGCACATAACCGAAGTACACCAATGGGTAGATCACCCAGCCGGCAATGTGTTTGAGCCGCAACGTACCCTTGGGCACGCACCGCCACCAATACACCACAAACAACAACGGCATGACGTCGTGCAGCAATTCATCGGCGATAAATTGAAAGCCTTGCGGGCTCCACAGATGCCGCAGCAGCAGGTTGTAGGCCAGGCTCACCACCACGATGCTCGCGGCAATCGCGCTACTGATGCGAGGCGCGAGGAAAAACCGCTTGGCGGCTGAGTCGCGCTTGACCAGTGAGTAGCTGAGCACCACGACCACCAAGGTATTGGTCAGAACGGTGAAGAAGCTGAAGAAACTGATCAGGCCGCCCAGCAAGCTCGCGCCACTGGCCCAGCGCGAATAGAGAATCAGGTATTGCTGGATCGCCAACCCCACCCAACCGGCCAACGCCGCCGCCGCAACAAAGCGCTTCATGCACTCAATCCAGTGGGCGTTTGGTACGCATCAGCTTGACGTACAAGCCTTCGACCTTTTCCCGCGCCCACGGGGTTTTGCGCAGGAAAGTCAGGCTCGACTTGATGCTCGGGTCACTCTTGAAGCAGCGGATATCAATGCGCTCGGCCAAGCCGCTCCACTCGTAATGCTCCACCAGGGTGGTGAGCACGTGCTGCAGGGTCACACCGTGGAGCGGGTCGTTGCTTGTCGCGGTCATGCCGGGCCTTTTGCAAAAAGAGGAACACAGCCGCGCACCTTAGCCGACGGGGCGAGCAGGTGGAAGCATCGCATTGAATATAGCCCGCCAGGAAAAGTTCCCCTTTTTCACAGAAAAGAGATGTTATATTGTAACTTAAATTATCAGTCATTTTGCCCAGGAATTTCCGATGTCGCTGCCTTCTCTCTGGCGCTTGTCGCCCCTCGCCGCCGCCCTGTTGATTGGCTCCCAGGCCCATGCCCTTGAACTGCCACCCCAAGTAGTCACCGGCAACCCGCTGGGCAGCACACAACTCGCCTCGCCCACCACCGTGCTGGAAGGCGATGACCTGACCCTGCAACAAAAAGGCAGCCTCGGTGAAACCCTGAACAAGCAGCCGGGCGTGTCGTCTTCGTACTTTGGCCCGGGGGCCAGCCGCCCAATCATTCGCGGCCAGGATGGCGACCGCATTCGCATCCTGCGTAACGGCGTGGGGGCGCTGGATGCCTCGTCGCTGTCCTACGACCACGCGGTGCCACTGGACCCGATCAACGTTGACCGCATCGAAATCGTGCGGGGCCCGGCAGCCCTGCTGTACGGCGGCAGCGCCATCGGTGGGGTGGTCAACACCTTCGACAATCGCATCCCCACCGAAGCCATCGAAGGCATCCATGGCGCTGGCGAGTTGCGCTACGGCGGCGCCGACACCACCCGCAGCAGCGCCGGCAAGCTGGAAGCCGGCAACGGCACCTTCGCCTTGCACCTGGATGCCAATGCGCGCGAGTTCAACGACCTTAAAATCCCAGGCTATGCCCGCAGCCGCCACGCGCCGGAAAGCGAAAACGGACCCGGCAAAAACGGGCGCCTGGGTAACAGCAATGGGCGCCAGGACGGCGGCGCGGTGGGCGGTTCCTACACCTGGGACGATGGTTATGCCGGGCTGTCCTACAGTAATTACGACAGTAACTACGGCTCACCCGCCGAGCAGGATGTGCGCATCCGCATGAAACAGGACCACTACGCCTTTGCCTCCGAGATTCGCAACCTGCAAGGGCCGTTTACCTCGGTGAAAATCGACGCCGGGTACACCGACTACGAACACCGCGAAATCGAAGGCGGTGAAACCGGCACCACCTTCAAGAACAAAGGCTATGAAGCGCGGGTGGAAGCTCGTCACCAGCCGATTGGCCCATTCGATGGCGTGGTCGGCGCCCAAGTGACCCGCAACGAGTTCTCGGCCCTGGGCGAAGAAGCCTTCGTGCCGCAGACCGACACCAACGCCGGCGCGCTGTTTATCCTCGAAGAAATGCAAGCCACCGAACGCCTGAAACTCAGCCTCGGCGCACGCCTGGAACACACCAGCGTCGACCCGAACGCCAAAGGCAACGAGCGTTTTGCCAATGCCGACAAGAGCAGTGACTTCACCGCCGGTAGCCTGTCGTCAGGTGCGGTGTACACCCTCACGCCGATCTGGTCCCTGGCTGCCACCCTCGGCTACACCGAACGCGCGCCGACCTTTTACGAGCTGTACGCCAACGGCGCCCACGTTGCCACCGGTACCTACGAGTTGGGCGATGCCAACCTGAAGAAAGAAAAGGCCGTGTCCAGCGACCTGGCCCTGCGCTTTGACAACGGCACCCACAAGGGCAGCTTCGGCGTGTTCTATAGCCACTTCTCCAATTACATCGGCTTGTTGGGCACGGGTCGTACCCTGAACGATGAAGGCGAAGAGGACGCGGGAGGTATTCCCGAGTACGAATATTCTGGTGTGCGCGCACGTTTCGCCGGCTTCGAAGCCCAGGATCACTGGAAGCTCGGCGAAGGCGCCTACGGTAAGTTTGCGCTGGAACTGTCGGGCGACTACACCCGCGCCACCAACCTGGACACCGGCGAAGCCTTGCCGCGCATTGCGCCATTGCGTTTGAACAGCGGCTTGCTGTGGGAACTGGATCGCTGGCAAGCGCGTATCGACGTGGAACATGCCGCAGGCCAAGGGCGTGTGCCGGATAACGAAAGCGGCACCGATGGCTACACCACCCTCGGCGCCAGCGCGGGGTATCGCTTCAATGTGGGCGGCAGCCAGTGGCTGGCGTTCGTCAATGGCGAGAACCTGACCAACCAGACCGTGCGCTATGCCAGCTCGATCCTGCGCGACATCGCACCGGCGCCGGGGCGCAGTGTGCAGTTCGGCATCCGTACCACTTTCTAACCGTCACCTCACCCCCCCTGTAGGAGCGAGCTTGCTCGCGAAAAACGCCAACGATAACGCGCGCTTCCTGAATAAACGCGGCGCCTGTGAGTTTTTCGCGAGCAAGCTCGCTCCTACAGAGATAGAGCCTGCCATCAGGCTATTTTTGCAGCGACTATCTGTCACTGTTACCGAAACTGAAATGATGCATCTTGCGATTCACCCTTTCTCAAAACGCCCCGCCGCATTATCCTTCGCAACAATCTGAAACGCTTCACCTCCCGGTCGACTCCCTTTGCCGAATTTCTTCCTGCACAAAGACAGCGCTGTCTTGAATCGACCTGCGCCAGGGGGGTTGATTGCCCGCCTGTGGATAACCCGGTTATCCACAGAAAAAACCAAAAATAACGATGAACCAAGCCCGAGCCGAATCGTCATCTACAGTGAGTGAAGCACGGGGTTACATAATTCCAACGTAACGGAGAAACACACTATGAGCACTGATGGTGCCTCAAGCCCAAGCCGCCTGTTGCCCAGGCTGCTGGGGGTCTTGCTGCTGATCATGGGGCTGGCCTTGCTGGCCGGTGGCGTCAAGCTGAGTATGCTCGGCGGGTCGCTGTACTACCTGCTGGCCGGTATCGGCATTGCCGTGACCGGCGTATTGCTGCTGGCCACTCGCCGCGCCGCGCTGGGCCTGTATGCACTGGTGTTGTTTGCCAGCACCGTGTGGGCCCTGTGGGAAGTGGGCCTGGACTGGTGGCAACTGGTGCCGCGTCTGGCCCTGCTGTTCGCCCTCGGCATCGTCATGCTGCTGCCGTGGTTTCGTCGGCCATTGCTGCGTGGCCAAGCCGCACCGCTGGGCACTGGCGCGCTGAGCGTTGCCGTGGTGCTGGCGGGCGCGACCGCCCTGGCCAGCCAATTCACCAACCCAGGTGAAATGGTCAAGACCGGCCAACTGGACCGCGACGCGGTGCCGGGTATGGCCAGCGCTGCGCCAACCCAGGCCGATGGCGACTGGAACTCCTATGGCCGTTCGGCCTTTGGTGATCGTTACTCGCCACTGGCACAGATCACCCCGGAGAATGCCCATAAGCTGGTGCCGGCGTGGACTTATCGCACTGGCGACATCCCTGGCCCAGGCGATCCCGGTGAAACCACCGCCGAAAATACCCCGCTGAAAGTCAATGGCATGCTCTACGTGTGCACACCGCACAGCCAAGTGATTGCCCTGGACCCGGATACCGGCAAGGAAATCTGGCGTTTCGACCCGAAGATCACCACCCAGGGTGCTGAGAGCTTCAAAGGTTGGGCGCACATGACCTGCCGTGGCGTGTCGTACCACGATGACGCTGCCTACGCTTCCGAGCAGAGCCCGACTGGCACTGCCAGCCCGGCCGCCGCACCGAATGCCTGCCCGAAACGCATCTTCGTGCCGACTGCCGACACCCGTCTGATCGCCCTGAACGCCGACACCGGCAAGATGTGCGAAGACTTCGGTGACAAAGGTCAGGTCGACCTGCGTGCCAACATCGGTAGCTTCGCCCCAGGCGGTTACTACTCCACGTCGCCACCGGCCGTGACCAAGAACCTGGTCGTGATCGGCGGTCACGTGACCGACAACGTTTCCATCGACGAGCCAAGCGGCGTGATCCGCGCGTTCGACGTGCACACCGGCAAGCTGGTGTGGAACTGGGACAGCGGCAACCCGGACGACACCACACCGTTGGCCGAGGGCAAGACCTACACCCGCAACTCGCCGAACATGTGGTCCATGTTCGCCGTGGATGAAAAACTCGGCATGCTCTACCTGCCGATGGGCAACCAGATGCCCGACCAGTACGGCGGCGACCGTACCGATGAGTCCGAGAAGTACGCCGCGGGCCTGACCGCCCTGGACATCGACACCGGCCACGTGAAGTGGACCTTCCAGTTCACCCACCACGACCTGTGGGACATGGACGTGGGCGGCCAGCCTTCGCTGATCGACATCAAGACCGCTGCGGGCGTGAAGCAAGCGGTGATGGCGTCGACCAAGCAAGGCAGCATCTACGTGCTGGACCGCGCCACTGGCCAGCCAGTGGTGCCCGTCAATGAAATCCCGGTGCCACAGGGCGCAGTGGCGGGCGACCGCACCTCCCCTACCCAACCCAAGTCCGACCTGAACTTCATGCCGCCGCCGTTGAAAGAACGCGACATGTGGGGCGTGACACCGTTCGATCAGATGCTGTGCCGGATCGATTTCAAATCCATGCGCTACGACGGCCCGTTCACCCCGCCGTCCCTGCAAGGTTCGATCGTGTACCCAGGCAACTTCGGCGTGTTCGACTGGGGCGGTATCTCGGTTGACCCGGTGCGCCAGATCGCCTTCGTGAACCCAAGCTACATGGCGTTCAAATCGAAGCTGATCCCGGCTGCCGACATTGCCAAGCAAGGCCCACGCGTCAGCGAAACCGAAGGCGTGCAGCCGAACAAAGGCGCCCCGTATGGTGTGATCCTTGAAGCACTGCTGTCGCCGATGGGCCTGCCGTGCCAGGCACCGGCCTGGGGCTACGTGGCGGCGGTCGACCTGACCACCCACCAGACCATCTGGATGCACAAGAACGGCACCGTGCGTGACAGCTCGCCGGTTCCAATCCCACTGACCATGGGCGTGCCTAGCCTGGGTGGTACGTTCACCACCGCCGGTGGCGTCGCGTTCCTCAGCGGCACCCTGGACCAGTACCTGCGTGCCTATGACGTGAAAAACGGCAAGCAACTGTGGGAAGGCCGCCTGCCTGCAGGCGCGCAAACCACCCCGATGACCTACACCGGCAAGGACGGCAAGCAATACGTGCTGGTCATGGCGGGCGGTCACGGTTCCCTGGGGACCAAGCAGGGTGATTATGTAATGGCGTTCAAACTGCCGGATTAAGTAGCGCTGGCGGTAAAAAAGCGGCGGCCCGAACGGGCAGCCGCTTTTTTTTTGCCTGCTGATAATGCCCCAGCGTTTCCCCTCAACCCTTTAAAACTAATTTAGTGCGCACGCCCTGCGTAATACAAAAGGCGTACGGATAAAACTTTAAAGGGAGCTTCATTGCATGACGGACCATGTCGCTACAAAACCAATTCTTTCCACCCCCACAAAAATCCTGGAGCTTGAACACCTCAATACTGCCAGTTTGAAAAAACTCATCAGTGGCGAAGTGCTCGCCATTCGCGTACCTGAGTTTGCCAACGCGAACACCAGCGCACGGTTGATTCAGGCCATCGACGACACCGCCACCCTGGAACACTACGGCCATGAAACCTACGAAGAGGGGCGCGTCGTTCAGCACTTCTATGGTGTGCATCGCTGGGGCACCCCGTTCAACTCCACGTACGGCAAGGCCGCCGGCGGTGACGCCCAAGAAAAATATTATGCAGACGCGGCCCGTATGCGCGGCCTTATCGACAGCCTCTGTGCGCCGCAAAAACCGCCCATTCAACAGCTGATGGAACAGTTCCAGGCGCTCTGGCCGCAAGGTGCAACAGCCGCTGCGTTCCAGGGCCGAGCGATGTTTTGCGGGATCATCCGCGTCATGTTCCCGGAGACGGCGCACCTCTCGGAAACGGTGCCCCATGTGGATTGCCTGCCCCGCACAATCGCTGAACTGCAGCATCAATTCAGCGCCAATATCTACCTGCAAACACCGCCTTCGGAGGGCGAGTTGATCATCTGGGATACCCAAGCCTTTAGCTATGACGAGGTCAAGCGCTTCGAGGGTGCCCAACTGCCCGAACAGTGTTTACAAAAACCGCTGCGCATCCGCCCACGCAAGAACGAATTGGTGCTCATCAATACCCGCCGCCCCCACGCCATCTGCGGGTTCGATTCGGGAAAACGCGTCAGCATGCAGTCGTTTATCGGCTATACCCCCGGCGAACCGTTTTACTTCTGGTGCTAATACTTTTATTGCTCGTGCACATGGACGTTTATCTATGACCCCCGAAGAATTCCGCCAACATGGCTATGCCATGATCGACCTGATTGCAGACTACCGACAGAACATCGAACAACGCGGCGTGCAGCCCACCACCCGACCTGGCTAGATCAAAGCTGCCCTGCCGGCCAGCCCGCCTGACACCGCCGAACCGTTCGAACAGATCATGGGCGACGTCGAAAAACTGATCATGCCCGGCTTGCTGCATTGGCAGCATCCCAGTTTCTTCGGGTTCTTCCCTTCCAATGTGGAACTGTCCTCAGTGCTGGGCGATTGCCTGAGCACCGGCCTGGGTGTGATTGGGTTGTCCTGGCAATCCAGTCCGGCTCTCACCGAAATAGAGGAAGTCACCACTGACTGGCTGCGCGACATGCTCGGCCTGGGCAACACGTGGAGCGGTGTGATCCAGGACTCTGCGTCCACCTCCACGCTGGTGGCGCTTATCAGCGCCCGGGAACGCAGCTCCGATTACGCGCTGATGCACAACGGCCTGCAAAACAGCAGCGCGCCCCTGATCGTCTACACCTCAGCCCATGCCCATAGCTCGGTCAACAAGGCGGCGATCCTGGCCGGGTTCGGCCAGAACCATATCCGCACCATCGCCACCGACGCACACAATGCGATGTCGCCCCAGGTACTGGCGCACGCCATCGAACAGGACCTGGCCGCCGGTAACACGCCCTGCGTGGTGATTGCCACCACCGGCACCACGGCCGCCATGGCGATCGACCCCCTGGAGGCCATTGGCGACCTCACCCAACGCTACGGCCTGTGGCTGCATGTGGACTCGGCCATGGCCGGCGCCGCGATGATCCTGCCGGAATGCCGGGCCTTATGGGATGGCATCGAAAAGGCTGACTCCCTAGTGCTCAACCCGCACAAATGGCTGGGCGCGGCCTTCGATTGCTCGGTGTACTTCGTGCGCGACCCCGAGCATTTGATTCGCATCATGACCACCAACCCGAGTTACCTGCAGTCCAGCGCAGACGGCCAAGTGCGAAACTACCGTGACTGGCGGATCTCCCTGGGCAGCCGTTTCCGCGCCTTGAAGTTGTGGTTCCTGATACGCGAGCAAGGCGTCAGCGGCCTGCAAGCGCGGTTGCGGCGAGACCTGGCCAATGCGCGCTGGCTGGCAGAGCAGATCGAAGCCACTGAGCACTGGACACTGGTGGCCACGCCCGCCTTGCAAACCCTGTGCATTCGCCATGAACCGCCGGGTTTGGAAGGCCAGGCACTGGACCATCACACGCGAGCCTGGGCAGAAAAACTCAACCAGTCAGGCGATGCCTACGTCACCCCCGCCATCCTCGATGAGCGCTGGATGGTGAGGGTGTCCATCGGCGCGCTGGGCACCGAGCATCAGCATGTCCAAAGGTTGTGGGTGCGATTGCAAGCCCTGGTCGCTTGAACGCAGCCAAAGTAGCCCCCCCTGTGGCGAGGGAGCTTGCTCCCGCTGGGCTGCGCAGCGGCCCGAAAATCCTGGGAGCGCTTCGCACTCCAGCGGGAGCAAGCTCCCTCGCCACAGTCAAACTGTCTAGGTTGGCACCTGCTCACGCCGCATCCACCGCTCGAACGCCATGGCATTGAGCGGCCGGCTGATCAGGTAGCCCTGGGCCGTGTCGCAGTTCCAGCGTTTGAGCAAGGTGAGGCTGTGTTCGAACTCCACGCCCTCGGCGACCACCTTGAGCCCCAGGCTATGGCTCATCTCGATGGTGGAGCGCACGATCACGCCGTCGCCGCTGGTGCTGTCGAGGTTGCGCACAAAGGACTGGTCGATCTTCAGCTCTTGCACCGGTAGGCGCTGCAATTGGGCGAGGGACGAGTAACCGGTGCCGAAATCATCCACCGACAGGCTGATCCCGCAATTGCGCAACTGCTCCAGCACGCTGAGGGCCTGCTGCGGGTTGTGCATGATGGCGCTCTCGGTAATCTCGAAAATCAAATGCTCGGCGCCCACGTGGTATTGGGCCAATAACGCAGTGACGCGAATGGCCAAGTCATCATCCGCCAAGTCGTTCACGGAGATATTCACCGACAGCTGGATAACCAGCCCACGCTGCGCCCATTCGGCAATCTGGCGGATGGCTTCCTCGATCACCCACAGGGTCAGGGCACCCATGCTGCCAGTGCGTTCGGCCAAAGGAATGAACTCCCCGGGAGACACTTGCCCCAGCGTCGGGTGTTGCCAGCGCAGCAAGGCTTCGGCCTGGCTCACATGGCCGTGCCGCAGGTCGAGCTTGGGCTGGTAGCACAGGAACAACTCGCCTTCGATCACGGCGCGGCGCAAGTCGCGAATCAGGGTGATCTGGCGTTGGTGGGCGAGGTCGCGGTCCGGTTGGTAGATCTGCAAATGCCCCGGCAGGTTGGCCGCGTCGTGCCGGGCGATGGCCGCGCGGTTGATCAACTCTTCCACCTGCTGCCCATCAGCAGGGTACGCGGCGATGCCGATGCTCACTTCATGGCGCACTTCGTCATTACCGATGCGCAGGGGTTCGGTCAACGCCCCATGCAACTGGTCGGCGCGGGCCACGGCAGAGTCGATCTCGGTGTTTTCCAGCAACAACAGAAACTCACTGCCGGCGATGCGCGCGGCGGTGTCGCTGGCCAACAGGCTGCTGGACAAGCAGCGGCTGGCCTCGCACAACATGTGCTCGACACCTTCGGGGCCAAACCCTTCGTTGATGACTCGGTAGTTTTCAATCCCCACGTACAGCAACACCACCGACCGCCGTGCGCTGATCGCACTGCCCAGGCGCTCCATGGCCAAGGCACGGTTGGGCAATCCGGTGAGCGGGTCATGCAAGGCATTGTGGGCCAGTTGCCGTTCGCGCAGGGCGATGCCGCTTTGCATGGCATTGAACGCCCGCGCCAGCAGGCCGAACTCGTCGTGGCTGCGCACCCGCACCGGGGTGCGGTAGTCACCGGCCCCGATCCGTTCAGCGGCTTGCACCAGCGCATTGAGCGGGCGTGACACTCGCCGCGCCAGGAATAATGCCACCGCCAGCGAGACCAGCAGCACCGCCAGGGCAATCCCCATGAACTGCCGGTCCAGCGGCGCGAAGGATTCCAGCGCATGGTCCAGCGGGCTTTGCAGCAACACGCGCACTTCATCGCCTTCGCCGCTGTTGGCCAAGGGCAACACTTGGCTGAGCACACGCTGGCCATGGAACAGCTGGATCTTCGCCTCAGGATCGACCTGCGTGCCATGCAAGAGGTTGATAATGCTTGGGCGCCAATTGCCAGGGTGGGTGGTGAACAGCTGACCGAGATGGCCGTCCTGCACACTGAGGAACGACACCTCCAGATTGCTCATGGAGCGCAGTTCATGGGCGAATTGCGTGTCCATGGGAAAGCCCATGACCACGCGTGCGATCGGCACAGGCCCGAGCACATCTTTTTGCACCAGCAAATAGGGGCGCCCGGCCATGGCGACGATCAACATTTGCTGGCCGCTGCGCCGCGCCTTGCGCAAGGCATCGGCATACGGGAACAACTGGCCCCGCGTCTGCACCAGCAGGGTACTGACCATGACCCTGTCATCCAGGCCCAGCACCACCACTTCGCTGGAACTGACCCCGGTGCCATGGGTGCCCAGGGCCTCCAGGATCGGCACCGTCCGGCCGCCGGCCACCGCCTGCTTGAACGGCCCATCGGCGGTCAGCCAGTCCAACCCGTACTGCAAGCGCCGCCCGCGCAGGTCCAGCAGGCGCTCGAACACCTGCCGCCCGGTGTTCAACTGTACGTCGGCCTGATTCTCCACCGCACGGGTGGTGGCAGCGTGCACGGCAAAATAGGTGGCGGCCACGACCACCAGCAACAACAGCGCCAGCACCCCGGCTATGCGGGTCTGAAACGTGTGGCGCCAGTGCATGGCCGCGCCCTCGGGCCGCGCTCGTCGCTCTTGGCCGTGCTTTCCTTGTGTCATACGCGTCCCTGCCGACTGCTAACCGGCGTCAAAAAAACATCCTTTTTTATGGGGAATTTTATTAAAGCAGGTTAGCTGGGACTGGGGATAAGTAAACCCAATAAAAGCTGGGTCTAGCCGTCACATTATTGACGATCAGTTCGAAAAGCGGAGGGGTAAAGTACGTTGACCGCAACCCTCCCGTTATTTCATGCAAATTGTTGCTAACGACGCCCCCCCATTGAAACCACCGCAACCCCGCCCCATCTAACCTGCATACTTACTGATGCAGGTGCCCCATGAGCGACCAGCAAGAATTTCCAGATTACGACCTCAACGATTACGCCGACCCCGAAAACGCTGAAACCGCCTCGTCCAATACTGGCCTGGCCCTGCCTGGGCAAAACCTGCCGGACAAGGTCTACATCATCCCGATCCACAACCGGCCGTTTTTTCCGGCACAAGTGTTGCCGGTGATCGTCAATGAAGAACCCTGGGCCGAAACCCTGGAGCTGGTGAGCAAATCCGACCACCATTCCCTTGCGCTGTTTTTCATGGACACGCCGCCCGAAGACCCACGGCACTTCGACACCTCCGCCCTGCCGCTGTACGGCACCCTGGTGAAGGTGCACCACGCCAGCCGCGAGAACGGCAAGCTGCAGTTCGTCGCCCAGGGCCTGACCCGCGTGCGCATCAAGACCTGGCTCAAGCACCACCGCCCACCTTACCTGGTGGAAGTCGAATACCCGCACCAGCCCAGCGAGCCGACCGATGAGGTCAAGGCCTACGGCATGGCGCTGATCAATGCGATCAAGGAACTGCTGCCCCTCAACCCGCTGTACAGCGAAGAGTTGAAGAACTACCTCAACCGCTTCAGCCCCAACGATCCGTCGCCGCTCACCGACTTTGCCGCCGCCCTCACCTCGGCGACAGGTAATGAACTGCAGGAAGTGCTGGACTGCGTGCCCATGCTCAAGCGCATGGAAAAAGTGCTGCCGATGCTGCGCAAAGAGGTGGAAGTCGCGCGCCTGCAAAAAGAACTCTCCGCCGAGGTAAACCGCAAGATCGGCGAGCACCAGCGTGAGTTCTTCCTCAAGGAACAACTCAAGGTCATCCAGCAGGAGCTGGGCCTGACCAAGGACGATCGCAGCGCCGATGTCGAACAGTTCGAACAGCGCCTGCAAGGCAAAGTGCTGCCGGCGCAAGCGAAAAAACGCATTGATGAAGAACTGAACAAACTGTCGATCCTGGAAACCGGTTCGCCGGAATACGCCGTCACGCGCAACTACCTGGACTGGGCCACCTCGGTGCCGTGGGGCGTGTACGGAGAAGACAAGCTAGACCTCAAGCACGCGCGCAAAGTGCTCGACAAGCACCATGCGGGCCTGGATGACATCAAGAGCCGCATCCTCGAATTCCTAGCGGTGGGCGCCTACAAGGGCGAAGTCGCCGGTTCCATCGTATTGCTGGTAGGCCCGCCGGGCGTGGGCAAGACGAGTGTGGGCAAGTCCATCGCCGAATCCCTGGGGCGGCCGTTCTATCGCTTCAGTGTTGGCGGCATGCGCGACGAGGCCGAGATCAAGGGCCACCGGCGCACCTACATCGGCGCCCTGCCTGGCAAGCTGGTGCAGGCGTTGAAAGACGTGGAAGTGATGAACCCGGTGATCATGCTCGACGAGATCGACAAGATGGGCCAGAGCTTCCAGGGCGACCCGGCGTCGGCGCTGCTCGAAACCCTGGACCCGGAGCAGAACGTCGAATTCCTCGACCATTACCTGGACCTGCGCCTGGACCTGTCCAAAGTGCTGTTCGTGTGCACCGCCAACACCCTGGACTCAATCCCCGGTCCATTGCTGGACCGCATGGAAGTGATTCGCCTGTCGGGCTATATCACCGAAGAAAAAGTCGCCATCGCCAAGCGCCACTTGTGGCCCAAGCAGTTGGAAAAAGCCGGCGTGGCCAAAAACAGCCTGACCATCACCGACGGTGCCTTGCGCGCCTTGATCGACGGTTATGCGCGAGAGGCCGGCGTGCGTCAGTTGGAGAAACAGCTGGGCAAGCTGGTGCGCAAGGCGGTGGTAAAACTGCTGGATGAGCCGGACTCGGTGATCAAGATCGGCAACAAGGACCTGGAAAGCTCCCTGGGCATGCCGGTATTCCGTAATGAGCAAGTGCTGTCCGGCACCGGCGTGATTACCGGCCTGGCGTGGACCAGCATGGGCGGCGCCACCTTGCCGATCGAAGCGACGCGCATCCACACGCTCAACCGCGGCTTCAAGCTCACCGGGCAGTTGGGTGAAGTGATGAAAGAGTCCGCCGAAATCGCCTACAGCTACATCAGTTCCAACCTGAAGTCGTTTGGCGGCGATGCGAAGTTCTTCGACGAAGCCTTCGTGCACTTGCACGTGCCGGAAGGCGCCACGCCGAAAGACGGCCCGAGTGCCGGCGTGACCATGGCCAGTGCGTTGCTGTCCTTGGCCCGCAACCAACCGCCGAAAAAAGGCGTGGCGATGACCGGCGAACTGACCTTGACCGGGCATGTACTGCCGATTGGCGGGGTGCGCGAGAAGGTGATTGCGGCGCGGCGCCAGAAGATTCACGAGTTGATCTTGCCGGAGCCCAACCGTGGCAGCTTTGAAGAGTTGCCGGACTATTTGAAGGAAGGGATGACGGTGCACTTTGCCAAGCGGTTTGCGGATGTGGCGAAGGTGCTCTTCTGAGAAATATCCAGACCTGATCATTCCCACGCTCTGCGTGGGAATACATCCCGTGACGCTCCGCGTCACAAAGCGGACGCGGAGCGTCCAAGGCAACGTTCCCACGCGTGGGAACGATCGGCCAACGCAAACCCCTCCTTGTCACACCTTGTCTCATCTTCGGTTATGCTCCCCCTTCGTCGTGTATTAACGGAGCCTTCATGACCGCTGCCCGCCTGCTTCTCCCCTTGAGCCTTGTCTTGCTGGCCGCATGCGCCAGTGCCCCCAAGCAAAACGTCAGCGTGGACAACCAGAGCGCCTGCCCGCTCCAGCTTAAAAACGGGCAAAACCTGATCCTCACCCTGCCCAGCAACCCCACCACCGGTTACCGCTGGGCCATCCAGGACTCCGCCGGCGGCGTGTTGCGCGCCTTGAGCCCCGAGGTCTACAGCAGCACCGAGTCCGGCGTGATCGGCGGTGGCGGCCAGTCCACCTGGCGCTTCCAGGCGTTTGCCGCAGGGCAAGGGCGTTTGCGCCTGACATCCCAGCAACCTTGGGAGCAGGAGGCCGAACCTGTCGAAACCTTTGACTGCGCCATTACGGTGAACTGATATGCCCTGGCTGATCCTTGCCTTGATGGGCGCCGGCACCTTTGTCTACGGCCTGGCGACCCATGCAACGCTGCTGTGCCTGCTGGTCAAGCCGCTGCCGGTGCTGGCGCTGCTGGGTTGGCTGCATGACGCGCCGCCCACCGAGTATCGACGCTGGATCAGCCTGGGGTTGATTTTTTCCGTGGTGGGCGACGTGTTACTTGCCTGGCCAGGCGACCTGTTTATCTTTGGCCTGGGCGCGTTTCTGTTCGCGCATTTGGCTTATCTCAAAGCTTATTTCAGTGACTGTCGGCGCTTGGCGCTGCTGCCGCTGGTGCTGGCCCTCGGATTGGGCGCAATCTTGCTGAGCATCCTGATCTCCCACGGCCTCGGTGAACTGCTGATACCGGTGGTGGTTTACGCGCTGGTGATCAGCGCCATGCTCTGGCGTGCGTTGGCGCGACTGGGCAGCGAGGTGCCCAAGCGTTCAGCGTGGCTGGCGGCGGCGGGTGCGGTGTCGTTTGTGGTTTCCGACGCGCTGATCGGCATCAATCGGTTTGTGCTGGCGTTCGAGGCAGCGCCGTATTTGCTGATCGCCACTTACTGGCTCGGGCAGTGGGGCATCACCGCCTCGGCTTTCCATCAGACAACCCGCGCATCCGAGGGCCAACTTGGCTAAAATGCCGGCCTTTCCCCCACCGTCGCCGGAACAGCCGTGAGCAAAGAACCCGATCGCCTATTCGCCCAGCCCCTGCCCCAGGTGCCGGACTTCGCCTTTAACGAGGATGTGGTGCGGGTGTTCCCGGACATGATCAAGCGCTCGGTGCCGGGTTACCCCACCATCGTCGAGAACCTCGGCGTACTGGCCTCGCAATTTGCCCAGCCCCATAGCGTGCTGTATGACCTGGGCTCTTCCCTGGGGGCCGTGACCCAAGCCCTGCGCCGCCATGTACGCACCGAGGGTTGCCGGGTGATCGCCGTGGACAACTCCGCCGCGATGGTCGAGCGCTGTCGCGAATACCTCAATGGCCAGGACTCGATGTTCCAGGAGCTGCTGCCCGTGGAGGTGATCGAGGGCGATATCCTCGCCCTGCAATTCAAGCCCGCCTCGGTGGTGGCCCTGAACTTCACCCTGCAATTTATCGCCCCCCAGGAGCGCTTGGCGTTGCTTGGGCGCATTCGCCAGGCGTTGCTGCCGGGCGGGGCATTGATCCTCTCGGAAAAGCTGCGCTTCAACGATGTTGATGAACACGCGCTGCTGACCGACCTGCATATCGCCTTCAAGCGCGCCAACGGCTACAGCGAGCTGGAAATCGCCCAGAAGCGCAGCGCCATCGAAAACGTCATGAAGCCCGACAGCCTCGAAGAACACCGCGAACGCCTGCTGGCGGCCGGGTTCTCGAAAGTCGTGCCGTGGTTCCAGTGTCTTAACTTTGCCTCGTTGATTGCCTTGCCATGATTGATTTGTCCCCCCTCGCCCGCCACCTGGTCGGCACTCCTTTGGCCGTGTGGGCCCAGGGCCTGCAAGCGCAACTCGATAGCAAGATGGAAAAAGGCCATGGCGACCTGGAGCGCTGGCAGAGCGCCTTGGATGCATTGCCGAAGATCCAGCCCAACAGCGTAGATTTGCTCAACGGCCTGGCGCTGGACACCGATTGCGACGACGCCACCCGCGCACAGATGCACACGGCGCTGATGGGGCTGAGCCCCTGGCGCAAAGGCCCGTTCCACCTGTTCGGCGTGCATGTGGACACCGAGTGGCGTTCGGACTGGAAGTGGTCGCGGGTCGCGCCGCACCTGGACCTCAAAGGCAAGCGTATCCTCGATGTGGGCTGCGGCAACGGCTACTACATGTGGCGCATGCTCGGCGCCGGGGCCGACAGCGTGATTGGCGTGGACCCCAACTGGCTGTTCTTCTGCCAGTTCCAGGCGGTGCAGCGCTACTTGTCCGAGCCCAAGGCCTGGCACTTGCCGTTCCCGTTCGAAGACTTGCCGGCGAACCTGGAAGGCTTTGACACGGTATTTTCCATGGGCGTGTTCTACCACCGCCGCTCGCCCATCGAGCATTTGCTGGCGTTGAAGGACACCCTGGTCAAGGGCGGCGAGTTGGTGTTGGAAACATTGGTGGTGGAAGGCGACCAACAACAAGTGCTGGTGCCAGAAGACCGTTACGCCCAGATGCGCAACGTGTGGTTCCTGCCTTCGGTACCGGCGTTGATGCTGTGGCTGCGCCGGGCCGGGTTCAGTGATGTGCGGTGCGTGGATGTGAGCGTGACCACGGTTGAGGAGCAGCGTGGAACGCAGTGGATGAAGTATCAGTCGCTGAGTGATTTCCTGGACCCTGAGGATCACAGCAAGACCATTGAAGGGCTGCCGGCGCCGATGCGGGCGGTGATCATCGCTCGTAAATGACACCACTATGATCGTTCCCACGCTCTGCGTGGGAATGCCTCTTGTGACGCTCTACGTCACGCTTTGGGACGCAGAGCGTCCTGTGCTGCGTTCCCACTCAGAGCGTGGGAACGATCATCACGGTTTAGCTCGTCGGGCTTTGAAGAACTCGCTCAGTACAGCCCCACACTCCTCGGCCAATACCCCGCCTTCAAACAACACCCGATGGTTAAGAAAACCCTGGGTAAAAAACTGCCCCTGGCTTTGCACGATGCCCGCCTTCGGCTCCAGCGCGCCATACACCACCCGCGCAACCCGCGAATGCACGATCAAACCCGCGCACATGCTGCACGGTTCCAGCGTCACATACAGCGTGCTGCCCACCAGCCGATAGTTGCTGATCGCTTGTGCAGCGGCGCGGATCGCGACCATTTCGGCATGGGCGCTGGGGTCGTTGCCACTGATGGGGCAGTTGAAGCCGCGGCCGATGATTTCACCGTCCTGCACCAGCACCGCACCCACCGGCACTTCGCCCAATGCAGCGCCTTGGGCGGCGAGCGCCAGGGCTTCGCGCATAAAGTCCTGGTCGCGGCTGCGGTCGATAATCGCGGCGGGACGAATCTGGCGCATCACGCCACCTCGATGGCGGCCATCAGGCCGGTTTCCATGTGGTCGATCACATGGCAATGGAACATCCACACCCCTGGGTTATCCGCCACCAAGGCCACGCGGGCGCGTTCGTTCTTGCCCAGCAGGTAGGTGTCGGTGAAATACGGGATCACCTTGTGGCGGTTGGACGCAAGCACCTTGAAGCTCATGCCGTGCAGGTGGATCGGGTGCTGGTATTGGGTCATGTTCTTCAATTCGAAAATGTAACTCTTGCCCTTCTCCAGCTTGGCAATGGGGCGGTCGGCGCAGGTCTTGTCGGTGATGTCCCAGGCCTGGCCGTTGATCTGCCACAGGCTCGGCGGCTTGCCGTTTTCGACGTTGACCGACACTGAGCCGACCCATTCGAAATTGAAGTTGAGTTTCTCGGCATTGGCCAGGTCTGGCTCGGCAACCGGGTTGGCCGGCAATGCCGGTGGCCATGCGGTAGGCGCGTCGGTATTGGCGACAGAGCGGAAGGTGCCAAGGCGCACCGGGCCGTTGCGCAGCGACAGTTCTTCGCCCGCCGGTGGCGCCTTGATCGCCAGGCAAATGCGCATGCCCGGGCCCAGCCAATATTCCTTGCCCAACGGGCGCGGCTCGATGGGGTTACCGTCCAGGGCATAGATCTGCGCTTCGACGCCAGGAATATTGAGGCGATAAGTCAGGGTGTTGTCGAGGTTGAGTAGGCGCACGCGGGTGATTTGCCCAGCCGGCAGGTCGATCACCGCCTGGGGCACGCCGTTGATAGTCGAGAGGCGCCCGGCCGTGCCGCCACGCGCCGCTTCACGGGGGATACTGAACTCGACAAATGCGCCCTCTTCGTCGATGTGCCAGTTCTTCAGGCTCAAGGTGCGCTCGTACTGGAAACCGGTGGGTTCGCGCTCTTCCACGATCAACGGGCCGACGAGGCCACGGCCGAGTTCTTCGCTGCTGCTCACGTGAGGGTGATACCAGTAGCTGCCGGCATCGGGCACGCGGAATTTGTAGTCGAAGTATTCGCCAGGCAGCACCGGCAATTGCGAGACGTAGGGCACGCCGTCCATTTCCAGCGGCAGGCGGATGCCGTGCCAGTGGATGGTAGTGGCGACTGGCAGATGGTTGATAAAGCGCACCCGCAGCCATTCGCCTTGGCGCACCCGCAACTCGGTGCCCGGCGCCGATGGGCCGAACGCCCAGGCCTGGGTCTTGTGCCCCGGTACCAACTCTACGTCCAGGGGCGCGGCGATCAGCTCGTAATCGTGCCCCGCCTCGGACTCAGCGACTTTCCCCAGCCAGTAGCGGTAGCCACCGCCGACACCGACGCCTACTACGGCCAGGCCAGCAAGACCACCCAGGATTTGTCGACGGGAAAAGGATCGGGACACAACAACCTCGCGTATCTGCCGCAGGCCAAGGGCCCGCAAAGGGCTGATACGATACACCTGCGTCGGCTAAACAGTAAGGCTTCGCATTGCCGCACAGATGAAAGACGGCACAAACCTGTAGGAGCGAGCTTGCTCGCGAAAGACCTGAGAACAACTCGGAGAGCCAGACTCCCCGCGTCATCGTTAACGACCTTCGCGAGCAAGCTCGCTCCTACAGGTTAATGTGCGATCAGGGCTTGGCAGCAGCCAAAATCAGGGCTTTCATCTCGGCCACGGCGCCTTTGAAACCGACGAAAAGCGCGTGCGCGACCAGCGCATGGCCGATGTTCAGTTCGTTGATGCCCTTGATCGCAGCCACGGCTTCGACGTTGTGGTAATGCAAGCCATGGCCGGCATTGACGATCAAGCCTTCGTTGAGCCCGCAGTTCACGCCGTCGATGATGCGTTGCAGTTCGTCGGCCACTTCGGTCGGCGTGGTGGCATCGGCATAACGGCCAGTGTGCAACTCGATCGCCGGGGCGCCAACACGGCGGGAGGCTTCGATCTGGCGTTCGTCGGCGTCGATAAACAGCGAGACTTCGCTGCCGATCCGCGACAGGCGCTCCACCGCGGCCTTGATCCGCGCTTCCTGGCCGGCGACGTCGAGGCCACCTTCGGTGGTCAGTTCCTGACGAGTTTCGGGCACCAGGCAGATATGCGCCGGGCGGATGCGCTCGGCGAACGCCATCATTTCTTCGGTGACGCCCATTTCGAAGTTCATGCGGGTTTGCAGCACGTCCTTGAGCAGCAGCACATCGCGCTCCTGGATGTGACGGCGGTCTTCGCGCAGGTGCACGGTGATGCCGTCGGCGCCCGCTTCTTCGGCGTCCAGCGCGGCCTTGACCGGGTCAGGGTAACGGGTGCCCCGGGCCTGGCGCAGGGTGGCGACGTGGTCGATGTTGACGCCAAGAAGAATGCGATTGCTGGTGGTCACGGAAGCGCTCCTGAAAAGGGAAAGAATCGGTGCACAGCATACACGGGGATGTCAGGGCTTTCGAAACAACTCGCGACTGACCAGCGGCCGCCCGCCCAGGTGCACGGCCAGGGCCTGGCGCATCAGGCGCTTGGCGGCGGACAGCGCACCGGGAGCGTGCCAGTCGGCTTCACTCATGGCCAGCAGTTCGGTGCCCTGAAACAGGCCGGGCTGCAGCAGGTACACACGCTCAAGCCCCGCATCGACTTGCAGGCGATACATGCCATCGGCGGCGATGGGCTCCCCGTGCAGGTCGTTGGCCAGTTCGAAGCCGTAGCCAAGGTCGTCGAGCAAGCGCCATTCGAAAGCGCGCAGCAGCGGCTCCAGCGGACGGCCTTCAGCGAGGGCCAGCAAGGTAGCAGCGTAGTGATCGAAGACCGCCGGGTGCGGGTCTTCGGCGGGCAACAGGCGAATCAGCAGTTCATTGAGGTAAAGGCCGCTGAACAGCGCATCGCCATTCAGCCAGGCCGAGGTGCCAACGCTTTCCAGGCGGCCGACGTTTTTCAGCTCGCCCTTGCCGCGAAACTCCACGTCCAGCGCCACGAACGGCCGCGCCAAGGTACCCGCCTTGCCCCGTGCGCTGCGCAAGACTGCGCGCAGTCGGCCTTGGGGCGTGAGGAAGTCCACCAACGCACTGGTTTCGCGGTAGGCGCGGCTGTGCAGGACGTAGGCGGGTTGGCTGGGGGGTGGGGATTGCGACATGAGACGGGGAATCTCTAAAGAAGAAGAGCGCTTGTGTGACGAGGGGAGCTTGCTCCCGCTGGGCTGCGAAGCAGCCCCTCTAGCAGCCACCGAGTTATACCTGAAAAACCTCGTCGACCTTGTTGGGGCCGCTCCGCGGCCCAGCGGGAGCAAGCTCCCTCGCCACAGCAAGCCCGCCAGTCACTGTGCAACCCGTTACAGGTCGCCATAGCCCAGAGAGCGCAACGCACGCTCATCATCGGACCAGCCACCCTTCACCTTCACCCACAGGTTGAGCATGATCTTGGAGTCGAACAGCAACTCCATATCCTTGCGCGCTTCGGTGCCGATGCGCTTGATACGCTCGCCCTTGTCGCCAATGATGATTTTCTTCTGGCCGTCACGTTCGACGAGGATCAGCGCATGGATATGCAAGGTCTTGCCCTGCTGCTTGAACTCTTCGATTTCGACGGTGATCTGGTACGGCAGCTCGGCGCCCATCTGGCGCATGATTTTCTCACGCACCAGTTCAGCGGCAAGGAAACGGCTGCTGCGGTCGGTGATCTGGTCTTCCGGGAAGAAGTGCTCGTTTTCCGGCAGGTAACCGGCGATCACGCGCTCCAGGGCTTCGAGGTTGTGGCCGTGCTGGGCTGAGATCGGCATGATCTGGGCGTTCGGCAGTTGCTCCTGCAACCAGGTCAGGTGCGGCATCAGCTCGGCTTTGTCTTCGATACGGTCGGTCTTGTTCAGCGCGACGATCAACGGGCCGGTCACGTATTGCACACGCTCGAGGACCATCTGGTCTTCGTCGGTCCACTTGGTGCGGTCGACCACGAAGATCACCACGTCGACGTCTTTCAACGCGGCCGAGGCGGTCTTGTTCATGTAGCGGTTCAGGGCTTTCTCGCCACCTTTGTGCATGCCAGGGGTATCGACATACACCGCTTGCACGTTGCCTTCGGTCTTGATGCCCAGCATGTTGTGGCGGGTGGTCTGGGGCTTGCGCGAGGTGATCGCGAGCTTCTGGCCGAGGATGTGGTTGAGCAGCGTGGACTTGCCCACGTTCGGGCGGCCGACGATGGCAACATAGCCACAGCGTGTTGCGGTTGAATCAGTCATGGCCATTCTCCACGCCCAGGGCAATCAGTGCTGCAGCGGCCGCTACCTGTTCGGCAATACGACGGCTCACACCCTGACCTCGGCTTTTTTCGTTCAATAAAGTGATTTCACATTCCACGAAGAACACCCGGCAATGGGGCTCGCCCTGGATATCCACCACTTCGTAGCGTGGCAGTTCGCAACCGCGGGACTGCAGGTACTCTTGCAGGCGGGTCTTGGGATCCTTGTTGGTATCTACCAGCGTCAGGCTTTCGATTTCCGAGGCCAGCCAGGCGACAACGCGCTCCTTGGCCGTCTCCATGCCTGCATCGAGGTAGATCGCACCGATCAAGGCTTCCAGGGCATCAGCCAGGATTGACTCGCGACGGAAACCGCCGCTTTTCAACTCACCGGAACCCAGCCGCAGGTACTCGCCCAGGCCAAAGCCTCGGGCCAGCACGGCCAGGGTCTCGCCTTTCACAAGGCGTGCGCGCAGGCGCGACAGCTGGCCTTCTCGCGCTTGGGGGAAGCGCTCGAACAGCGCCTCGCCGGCGGCGAAATTGAGGATAGCGTCACCGAGGAATTCCAGGCGCTCGTTATTGCGCCCTGCAAAGCTGCGATGTGTGAGGGCAAGGACCATCAATTCCTGGTCCTTGAAGGTGTAGCCGAGCTGACGCTCGAGACGACTTAGAGAAACGGTCACGGTTTATCCATATCTAGTTGATGGCACCGGCGGCCATCGACGATTGACGCAGTGTTCAAATTCAAATCCTGATGGGTACCGGGCATCGGAAAATGTCCAAGCCCCAGAAAAGCATTCGGCGCTGTGTTCACAGCGCCGCTTGTATTACTTGATCAGCCCGACCCGCGAGAAGTTCGGCAGGTGGCTGAGCTTGGGTTCCGGCCAACTCATCCAGACCGCGAAGGCTTTGCCGACAATGTTCTCGTCGGGCACCATGCCCAGCAGGTCCTTGGGAATGTTGGGGTCATCCCAGTAGCGGCTGTCGTTGGAGTTGTCGCGGTTGTCGCCCATCATGAAGTAGTGCCCGGCAGGCACTTTCCACTGGCCATCCGGCATCGCGCGGTAGCGGCTCATTTCCTTGCGGATTTGGTGCTCCACCGCGCCGAGTTTTTCCTGGTACAGCTCGGCGCTGCCCAGGGTATTCGGCTCGGCGCCCAGCAGCTTCTCGGCCACCGACTCACCGTTGATGAACAGGCGCTTGTCGCTGGTGTAGCGCACCACGTCGCCCGGCAGGCCGACCACACGTTTGATGTAGTTGACGTTCGGGTCGCTTGGGTAGCGGAACACCATCACATCACCGCGCTGCGGGTCACCCACGGGGATGACTTTCTTGTCGATCACCGGCAGGCGAATGCCGTAGGAAAACTTGTTCACCAGGATGAAGTCGCCCACGTCCAGCGTGGGTTTCATCGACCCCGAAGGGATCTGGAACGGCTCTACCAGAAACGAGCGCAACACCAGCACGATGAACAACACCGGGAAGAACGACTTGCCGTACTCAACCAGCAAGGGCTCTTTGTTCAGCTTCTCGACCACCACCGCATCGGGCTGGCTGACGCTGCCCTGATAGGAAGCGATGGCCGCCCGACGACGCGGGGCGAAGAACACCAGATCGAGCAACGCCAGGAGACCACAGACGGCAACGGCAATGACCAGCAACAGCGGGAAATTTAGTGACATAGGACCTAACTATCCAACCTGAGCACCGCAAGGAAGGCTTCTTGTGGAACTTCCACGTTGCCTACTTGCTTCATGCGTTTTTTACCGGCCTTTTGCTTCTCAAGCAGTTTGCGCTTACGGCTTACGTCACCGCCGTAGCATTTGGCCAGTACGTTCTTTCTGAGAGCCTTGACGGAAGTCCGTGCAATGATCTGCCCGCCGATGGCGGCCTGGATCGCGACGTCGAACATCTGGCGCGGAATCAGTTCTTTCATCTTCTCGGTCAGTTGGCGACCTTTGTAATGCGCGTTGTCCTTGTGCACGATCAGTGCCAGGGCATCTACCTTGTCGCCGTTGATCAGCACATCCAGTTTCACCAGATTAGCCGATTGGTAACGATCGAAATGGTAGTCCAGCGAAGCATAGCCGCGACTGGTGGACTTGAGACGGTCGAAGAAGTCCAGGACCACTTCGTTCATCGGCATATCGTAGGTCACTTGTACCTGAGTACCGAGGAACAGCATGTCGCGCTGCACGCCACGCTTTTCGATACACAGGGTAATGACGTTGCCCAAGTGTTCCTGCGGTACCAGGATATTGGCCCGCACGATCGGCTCGCGCATGTCTTCGATGGCCGACAGGTCCGGAAGCTTGGAGGGGTTGTCGACGTAAATCGTTTCACCGGTTTTGAGCAGCAACTCAAAAATAACGGTTGGCGCGGTGGTGATCAGGTCCAGGTCGTATTCGCGCTCAAGGCGCTCCTGGATGATCTCCATGTGCAGCATGCCCAGGAACCCGCAACGGAAGCCGAAGCCCAGGGCGTCGGAGCTTTCCGGGGTGTACTGCAACGACGAGTCGTTGAGGGTCAGTTTTTGCAGGGCTTCGCGGAAATCTTCGAAGTCATCGGAGCTGACCGGGAACAGGCCGGCGTAGACCTGTGGCTGGATGCGCTTGAAGCCGGGCAGCACGTCGACGTCTGGCGTGGAGCTCAGGGTCAGGGTGTCACCCACTGGTGCACCGTGAATATCCTTGATGCCAGCGATGATGAAGCCTACTTCACCGGCTTTCAGATCAGTGGTCGCGGTGTGTTTCGGGTTGAATACACCGACGCTGTCCACCAGGTGGATCTTGCCAGTGGACTTGACCAGGATCTTGTCGCCCTTCTTCACACGGCCATGGCGCACGCGCACCAGGGACACAACGCCCAGGTAGTTGTCGAACCAGGAGTCGATGATCAACGCTTGCAGCGGATCTTCGTAGTTGCCGGTCGGCGCGGGAATGGTGTGCACCAGACGTTCGAGCACTTCGTCGACACCCAGGCCGGTCTTGGCGCTGCAGGTGACGGCGTCGGTGGCATCGATGCCGATGATCTTCTCAATCTCTTCCTTGACGCGCTCAGGCTCGGCCTGGGGCAGGTCGATCTTGTTGAGCACGGGCATGACTTCCAGGCCCTGCTCGATCGCGGTGTAGCAGTTGGCAACCGACTGCGCCTCGACGCCCTGGCCGGCATCGACCACCAGCAACGCACCTTCACAGGCCGCCAGCGAACGGCTGACTTCGTAGGTGAAGTCAACGTGGCCAGGGGTGTCAATGAAGTTCAGTTGGTAAGTGATGCCGTCTTTGGCCTTGTAGTACAGCGTGACGCTGTGGGCCTTGATGGTGATCCCGCGCTCGCGTTCGAGGTCCATGGAATCCAGTACCTGGGCTTCCATTTCACGCTCGGCAAGGCCGCCGCACATCTGGATAAATCGATCGGCCAGCGTCGACTTGCCATGGTCAATGTGGGCGATGATGGAGAAATTGCGGATATGACTCAAATCACTCACGGATCAACACTCAAAAAGGCTGCAGGCAGATTGCCCGCTGAAAAATAGCCGGGAATTGTACCTGATGCTCAGGCCAGACGTCATCTTTGCTGACCAATACAAAAAAGCCCCACTTTAATGGGGCTTAAAACTGTAGGAGCGAGCTTGATCGCGAAAATCGCCAACGATAACGCGCTTATTCTGGATAAACGCGGCGTTTCGCAGACTTTCGCGAGCAAGCTCGCTCCTACAGTGAGTGGCATTTAGCGAGCGCGGCTTCAACCCGCCCGGCGCAGCAGCCAGAACCCGGCCACGGCACAAATAGCTGTTGGCACCAGCACCGCAAACAGCGGCGAGAAGCCGAATACCAGGCTCGACGGCCCAAGCAAGTCCTGGGCGATGCGGAAGGTGAAGCCCACCAGCACGCCGGTAAATACCCGTTGGCCCAGGGTCACGGAACGCAATGGCCCGAAAATGAAGGAGATCGCCATCAACACCAAGGCCGCGGTAACCACCGGCTGCAAGACTTTCACCCAGAACGCCAGCCAGTAGCGGCCATTGTTCAAACCCTGCTCCTTGAGGTAGTGGATATAGCTCCACAAACCGGAGATCGGCAGGGCTTCCGGCACCATGACCACGGTATTGAGCAATTCCGGCTTGAGGGCGATATCCCACTGTTCGGTCGGCACGTTGACCACTTCGGTGCTGGACTGGGTGCCCTGGCCCACGTTACGGAAGTGCGTGGTGGTGACGTCGCTCAGTTGCCATTGCTCGCCACTGTACTGCGCGCGCTTGGCGAAGCTGGACGACAACATGTGCCGTTCTTTGTCGAAGGTGTAGCGGGTCACCCCGATCAACAGGCCACCCGGTTGCACGGCGTTGATGTGGATGAACTCGTCACCCTGGCGGTGCCACAGGCCGTGCTTGGCGCTTTGCGCATCGCCCGAACCCTGGGCCAGGGCGCGATTGGCCTGGGCGGTGGCTTCGGCCGGTGGCGCGACGTATTCACCGATCAGCACGCTGCACGCCATCAGCAGCAGCATCGGCTTCATCACCGCCCAGACGATACGGCCGATGGAAACCCCGGCGGCGCGCATGATGGTCAGCTCGCTGTTGCTGGCCAGGGTGCCCAGGCCGATCAGGCAGCCGATCAGCGCGGCCATTGGCATCATGTCGTAGAGGCGGCGCGGCGCGGTCAGTGCGACGTAGCTCAGCACGTCCGTGACTGTGTAAGTGTCAGTAACGTTGCCCACTTCATCAATGAAGGCGAACAGCAAGGCCAGGCCGAGAATGATGCCCAGTACCGCCAGGATGGCGATCAGTACGCTAATGCCGATGTAGCGATCAAGCTTAGCCACGGGCCAACTCCTTCAGGCCACGACGGCTCTTCATTTTCAAACGGATAGGTTCCCAGTAAAGCAGCCCCAGGCCGATCATCAGGAAAACCCCGTGCACCCACCACAGGCCCAAGGCCGGTGGCAACTTGCCCTTCTCCAGGGAACCACGGGCAGAAATCAGGATGGTCAGGTAGGCCATGTACAGCAGGATCGCTGGCAGCAACTTGAGGAAACGCCCTTGGCGCGGGTTGACGCGCGACAGCGGCACGGCCATCAGGGTCACGATAAACACCAGCAGCGGCAGGGACAGGCGCCATTGCAACTCGGCGATGGAGCGCAACTCCGGGCTGCCGAACAGCGATGAGGTGGGCAGTGCGTCGCGGTCGGTGACCTCGTCACTGATCTCGGCCTTGGGCAGCATGACGCCATAGGTGTCGTACTTGATCGCCCGATAATCCGCCAGGCCAGGGCTGCCGTCGTAGCGGTAGCCGTTTTCCAGGATCAGGTAGCGATTGCCATCGGGACGGATTTCCTGGCGACCGCTGTCGGCCACCAGAATCGAAATACCCCGATCCTTCTGGTTCTGACCGAGGTTCTTCTGGGAGATGAACACGCCGCCGAGGTTGGAGCGGTCGTCGGTCATGGTTTCGGTGTAGGTCACCCGCGAACCGTCGCTGAGCGACTGGAAGCGACCGGGCTCGAGGGTGTCGAACTCAGTCATCGCATCCTGCTTGTTCAGCAGCAGCTGGAACTGCATGGCCCCCTGGGGCGCCAGGCTCATGCTCAACCAGGCCACCACCAGGGCAACACCGGCGGCAGGCACCATGGTCATGGCCAGCAGGCGCTGCTGGCTCATGCCGGTGGCCGACAGCACGGTCATCTCGCTTTCCAAGTACAGCCGGCCATAGGCCAGCAATATGCCGAGAAACAGGCCAAGCGGCAGGATCAACTGGAGCATGCCGGGCATCCGGTAGCCCATGATCAGGAACAGTGAGCCCGGATCCAGGGCGCCAGCGGCGGCTTGGGCCAGGAACTTGACGAAACGACCACTCATGATGATGACCAGCAACACCGCACTCACGGCACTCAGGGTCAACAGGACTTCGCGGGACAGATAACGGAAGACAATCAAACCAGACACTCCAGGGTTGTCAGGCTAAGGCGGCCAAACAAGCAAGCATACCGAGTCGACCCGCTTACCACGGGCCGGCTAAAAAGATGGCGCATTATCCTGTGATTGACCTCGCCTGTCACGGAGCTTACTCATGCGCACGCACAAAGCGTGCGCCAAGGGTTGTCAGGCTCCGTTGGCGAGGTTCAAACTGCGGCCTTTGTCGCTGGCGGTTTACAACGCTGCCGAGCTTTAAAGCCGGAGTACAAGCTCCCGGCTCACAGACCTTGATAAGGGACCCGAAAATGGAATTGGTTGTAAAAAGCGTTAGCCCCGAAACGTTGAAAACCGCCACCCTCGTGGTCGCTGTCGGCGAAGGCCGCACACTCGGCGTCGCCGCCAAGCAACTGGACGAACTGAGCGGCGGCGCTATCAGCGCAGTGCTCAAACGCGGCGACCTGGCCGGCAAGGTCGGTCAGAGCCTGTTGCTGCAGAGCCTGCCCAACCTTAAAGCCGAGCGCGTTTTGCTGGTGGGCGTGGGCAAGGATGCCGAACTGGGCGACCGTCCGTTTCGCAAGATCGTCAGCGGCATCCTCACCACCCTCAAGGGCCTGGGCGGCAGCGATGCGGTGCTGGCGCTCGATGAAATCGTGGTCAAGGGCCGCGACAGCTACGGCAAGACCCGACTGCTGGCCGAGTCGCTGGTGGACGGCGGCTATATTTTCGACCAGTTCAAGAGCCAGAAAGCCGAACCCCGCGCCCTGAAGAAAATCACCCTGCTGACCATCAAGGCTGCCCAGGCTGAAGTCCAGCGCGCCGTCACCCACGCCCAGGCCATCGCCAACGGTATGTCGTTCACTCGCGACCTGGGCAACCTGCCGCCGAACATCTGCCACCCGACATTCCTGGGCGAACAGGCCAAGGCATTGGGCAAAGAGTTCAAGGGCCTGAAGGTTGAAGTGCTGGACGAGAAGAAGATCAAGGACCTGGGCATGGGCTCGTTCTATGCCGTGGGCCAGGGCAGCGACCAGCCGCCACGCCTGATCGTGATGCAATACAACGGCGGCAAGAAGTCCGAGAAGCCTTACGCCCTGGTAGGTAAAGGCATTACCTTCGATACCGGCGGTATCAGCCTCAAGCCCGGTGCCGGCATGGACGAGATGAAGTACGACATGGGCGGCGCCGCCAGCGTGTTCGGCACCCTGCGTGCCGTGCTGGAACTCAAGCTGCCGATCAACCTGGTGTGCATTTTGGCCTGTGCCGAGAACATGCCGAGCGGCGGCGCGGCTCGCCCAGGCGATATCGTCACCACCATGAGCGGCCAGACTGTGGAGATCCTCAACACCGACGCCGAAGGCCGCCTGGTGCTGTGCGATGCCCTGACCTACGCCGAGCGCTTCAAGCCCCAGGCCGTGATCGACATCGCGACCCTGACCGGCGCGTGCATCGTTGCCTTGGGTTCCCACACTTCGGGCCTGCTGGGCAATAACGACGAATTGATCGAGCAACTGCTCAGCGCCGGCAAGGCCGCCGACGACCGCGCCTGGCAACTGCCGCTGTTCGATGAGTACCAGGAACAGCTCGATAGCCCGTTCGCCGACATCGCCAACATCGGTGGCCCGAAAGCCGGCACCATCACCGCAGCCTGCTTCCTGTCGCGCTTTGCCAAGAACTTCAACTGGGCTCACCTGGACATCGCCGGCACGGCCTGGACCAGCGGCGGCAAGGACAAGGGCGCCACTGGCCGTCCGGTACCCCTGCTAACCCAATACCTGCTGGATCGCGCCAAGGCTTAAGCGGCCCCGGCCCTTCTGTAGGAGCGAGCTTGCTGTGGCGAGGGAGCTTGCTCCCGTTGACTGCGTAGCAGTCCCCGGCTTTTTAGGGGCACTCCGCACCCCAGCGCAAGCAAGCTTGCTCGCCACAGCAAGCTCGCTCCTACAGAGGGGCAACCAGGCCAGCCCCAGGATTTCCAATGCCCCAAGTCGACTTCTATATATTGCCCAGCGCCGACCCCCTAGCGCGCCTGGACTTTGCCTGCAAACTCACTGAAAAAGCCTGGCGCATGGGCCATCGCATCTACCTGCACTGCAGCGATGCCGCCCAACGTGAAGAACTTGATGCCCGTCTGTGGCGATTCAAGGGCGAAAGCTTCGTGCCCCACGGCCCCGCCGAATCCGAACCTGAAAGCCTGGTAGTCCTGGGCTTGGGGGACAATTGCGGCGATCACCATGACTTGCTGGTCAACCTCGACCTGAAAGTACCGGCCTTTGCCCAAGCGTTCGCCCGTGTGGCGGAAGTGGTAGTGGAAGACCCGGCTATTCGTCAGGCTGCGCGGGAGAGTTTCCGTTTCTACCGTGAACAGGGCTATCCTCTGCAAGATCACCGGCTACAACGACTTTGAGTACATGATGGACACTCCCAACCCGCTGAAAAAAGACGAACACCTGCTGGACGACCTGGAGTCGATCCGTCAGTTGCTGGGTGATGACAACCTGCAACCGCCGCTGCTGACCGAGACGGTCGAGGGTGAGGTACAGATTCCGCTGTTGTTCGACATGGTCGGCGGCAAGCCTGCCGCGCCGGCACCTGCGATTGCAGAACCCGCTCCAGCCGCCGAAAAAGCCCCCGACGCCCTGCTGCTGCACCTGGACAACGAACTGCGCGCCGCTGCGCAATTGATCATGCAGGATGTGATCGATGACTTTGCGCCGCATATCGAGGCCGAGATCAAGCGTCGGATGGATGCGCGGATGGAGCGGTTGCTCAGCCAATACCAGTCTTAAACCTTGCATAGACCCCTGTGGGAGCTGGCTTGCCTGCGATGGCAGCGAATCAGTCGCCGAAGATGCTGACTGAAACACCGTCATCGCAGGCAAGCCAGCTCCCACATTAATTCTGCATCGGTCTTAACCGTCTTCGCCTCGCCCTCGCCCCTATCCCCCGTTATACTTGCCGGCTTTCCTGAATAAATGCCAACTAGGGTCCCGCCGCGCATGGATAAGACCTACCAGCCCCACGCTATCGAAACTTCCTGGTACAACACCTGGGAGTCCGAGAACTATTTCGCCCCACAAGGTGCGGGCGACTCGTACACCATCATGATTCCGCCACCGAACGTCACTGGTAGCCTGCACATGGGCCATGGCTTCAACAATGCGATCATGGATGCATTGATCCGCTTCCGCCGCATGCAGGGTCGCGACACCCTGTGGCAACCGGGCACCGACCACGCCGGTATCGCCACCCAGATGCTGGTGGAACGCCAACTGGAAGCCACCGGCCAGAACCGTCACGACCTGGGTCGCGAGAAATTCCTGGAGAAAGTCTGGGAATGGAAAGACCAGTCCGGCGGCAATATCAGCCGTCAGATCCGTCGCCTGGGTTCGTCCGTAGACTGGAGCCGCGAGCGCTTCACCATGGACGACGGCCTGTCCGAAGCCGTTAAGGAAGCCTTCGTGCGCTTGCATGAAGACGGCCTGATCTACCGCGGCAAGCGCCTGGTCAACTGGGACACCAAGTTGCACACGGCCATTTCCGACCTTGAAGTGGAAAACCACGACGAGAAAGGCTTCCTGTGGAACCTCAAGTACCCACTGGCCGACGGCGCCAAGACCGCTGAAGGCAATGATTATCTGATCGTCGCCACTACCCGTCCGGAAACCATGCTCGGCGATGCCGCCGTGGCCGTTAACCCGAACGACGAGCGCTACCAGGCGCTGATCGGCAAATTCGTCGAACTGCCACTGGTTGGCCGCCGTATCCCGATCATCGCGGATGACTACTGCGACCCTGAGTTCGGCACCGGCTGCGTGAAAATCACCCCGGCCCACGATTTCAACGACTACGAAGTCGGCAAGCGCCACAACCTGCCGTTGCTGAACATCTTCGACAAGAATGCCGCCGTATTGCCGGCCTGCCAGGTGTTCAACCTGGACGGCACGCTCAACGACAGCATTGACGGCAAGATCCCGGCCGAATACGCAGGCCTGGACCGTTTTGAAGCGCGCAAACAGATCGTTGCCGCCTTCGACGCTGCCGGTTTGCTGGTAAGCGTTGACGACCACGGCCTGAAAGTGCCGAAGGGCGACCGCTCCGGCACCGTGATCGAACCGTGGCTGACCGACCAGTGGTACGTGTCCACCAAGCCGCTGGCAGAACCTGCGATTGCCGCCGTGGAAGATGGCCGCATCCAGTTCGTGCCTAAACAGTACGAAAACATGTACTTCTCGTGGATGCGCGACATCCAGGACTGGTGCATCAGCCGTCAGCTGTGGTGGGGCCACCGTATTCCGGCCTGGTACGACGAGTCGGGCAAGGTCTATGTAGGCCGCGACGAAGCCGAAGTGCGTGCCAAGCACAACCTCGGCGCGGACATCGCGCTGCAACAGGACAACGACGTACTGGACACCTGGTTCAGTTCGGGCCTGTGGACCTTCTCCACCCTGGGCTGGCCGCAGCAGACCGAGTTCCTGAAGAAATTCCACTCCACCGACGTGCTGGTCACCGGCTTCGACATCATTTTCTTCTGGGTTGCCCGGATGATCATGCTCACCATGCACCTGGTGAAGAACGAAGACGGCACCCCGCAGGTACCGTTCAAGACCGTGTACGTACACGGCCTGGTACGCGACGGCCAGGGCCAGAAGATGTCCAAGTCCAAGGGCAACGTCCTGGACCCGCTGGACATCATCGACGGCATCGACCTGGAAACCCTGGTGCAGAAACGCACCTCGGGCCTGATGCAGCCGAAACTGGCGAAAAAGATCGAGAAGCAGACCCGCGACGAATTCGCCGACGGCATCGCCAGCTACGGCACCGACGCCCTGCGCTTCACCTTCTGCTCGCTGGCCTCCACCGGTCGCGACATCAAGTTCGACATGGGCCGCGTCGAAGGCTATCGCAACTTCTGCAACAAGATCTGGAACGCGGCGCGCTACGTGCTGGACAAAGGCGAAGACTGCGGCCAGAACGGCGAAGCCTATGAGCTGAGCCTGGCGGATCGCTGGATCATCTCGCAGTTGCAGCGCACCGAAGCCGAAGTGACCCGCCAGCTCGACCAGTTCCGTTTCGACCTGGCCGCACAGGCCCTGTACGAGTTCATCTGGAACCAGTATTGCGACTGGTACCTGGAACTGTCCAAGCCGGTACTGTGGGACGAAAACGCGCCGGTCGAACGCCAGCGCGGCACCCGTCGCACCCTGGTGCGCGTGCTGGAAGTGGCGTTGCGCCTGGCGCACCCGTTCATGCCGTTCATCACCGAAGAAATCTGGCAGCGCCTGGCGCCGCTGGCCGGTATCGAAGGCAAGACCATCATGCTGCAACCTTGGCCGGTGGCCAACGAAGCGCGCATCGATGAGGCCGCCGAAAGCGATATCGAATGGCTCAAGACTCTGATGCTCGGCACACGTAACATCCGCGCCGAGATGAACATCGGTCCGGGCAAGCCGCTGGCCGTGTTCGTCAAGAACGCCAGTGCCGAAGACCAGCGTCGCCTCAGCGAGAACGATGCGCTGCTCAAGAAGCTGGCCAAGCTGGAGTCGATCACCGTATTGGCTGCCGATGCCGAAGCACCGTTGTCTGCCACCGCGTTGGTGGGTGATATGGAAGTGCTGGTGCCGATGGCCGGCCTGATCGACAAGGGTGCGGAACTGGCCCGCCTCGACAAGGAAATTGCGCGTCTGCAAGGCGAAGTGCAGCGAGTGGGCGGCAAGCTGTCCAACGCGGCGTTCGTTGACAAGGCGCCGGCTGAAGTGATCGAGAAAGAACGCGCCAAGTTGGCCGAGGCTGAACAGGCCTTGGGCAAGCTGGCGGAGCAACATGCGCGGATTTCCAGCCTGTAAGGGGAAACCGTGTAGAGAAAGAGGCCTTCGGGCCTCTTTTTTTTGTCCAGGAAAGCGACACCATTTCCCAATCAAAACCCTATCCCTGTGGGAGCTGGCTTGCCTGCGATACTGACGACTCGGTGTATCAGGCAGACCGAGGTGATGCTATCGCAGGCAAGCCAGCTCCCACATTTGACCGAGTTGTGTTCAGGAATGTGTGACAATGCCCACCACATTGAGCCAACACCAGAATCATCATGACCGCCCCCACTACGCCCAAACCACCGCGCAAGAAGCCTAAAACCGCCGCCACGGCCAAACCCGTCGCGCCGCGCAAAGAGGCCACCCTGCACCCGCGCAACCGCCACACGGGCCGTTACGACTTCCCGGCGCTGATCAAAACCACGCCGGAACTGGCGCAGTTCGTGATCATCAACCCCTACGGCAAAGAGAGCATCGACTTCGCCAGCCCGGATGCGGTGCGGGTGTTCAACCGGGCACTGTTGAAGTCTTTCTACGGCATCCAGCATTGGGACATCCCTGCCGACTACCTGTGCCCACCGGTGCCGGGGCGTGCCGACTACGTGCACTTCCTCGCCGACCTGCTGGCCAGCGTCAACGACGGCAAGATCCCGCGGGGCTCGATCGTCAAGGTGCTGGACATCGGTATGGGCGCCAACTGCGTGTACCCGCTGATTGGCTATATGGAGTACCGCTGGAACTTCCTGGGCTCGGAGGTCGACCCGATCGCCGTGTCCGCCGCCAAGGCCATCGTGCAGTCCAACGACCTGAGCAAGGTCATCCAGCTGCGCCAGCAACCCAACCCCAAGCAGATCCTGTTGGGCCTGCTGGAGCCGGGTGAGCGCTTTGACCTTACGATGTGCAACCCGCCGTTCCATGCATCCATGGACGAAGCCACCAAAGGCAGCGAGCGTAAATGGCGCGCCTTGGGCAAGGCCGACCCGAAACGCAAGTTGCCGGTGCTTAACTTCGGTGGTCAATCGGCCGAACTGTGGTGTGAAGGTGGCGAAGCGCGATTTGTGACGCAACTGATCGCCGAGAGCGCGCATTTTGCGCATAAAGTGCTGTGGTTCAGCACCCTGGTGTCCAAAGCGTCCAACCTGCCGGCGATCGAAACCGCGCTGAAAAAAGCCGGCGTGCTGGAAAGCCAGGTGGTGGAGATGTCCCAGGGGCAGAAGCAGAGCCGCTTTGTGGCCTGGACATTCCAGACCAAGAACGAGCAGCAGATCTGGCGCCAGCGCTGGGTTCGATAAGAATCATTGTGGCGAGGGAGCTTGCTCCCGCTGGGCAGCGCAGCGGCCCCAAAATCCTGGGAGCGCTGCGCACTCCAGCGGGAGCAAGCTCCCTCGCCACAATAACCGCGCTCTACAATAAAATCGCAGGCAATAAAAAACCGTGCCCGGATCACTCCGAAGCACGGTTTTTTTGCTGCGTCTTACTTGTTAACAGCGTCGGTCAGGCCTTTAGCCACAACCAGCTTGATAACTTTCTTGGCAGCGATTTCGATGGCAGCGCCAGTCGAAGGGTTACGGCCAGTACGGGCAGGACGCTCGGTCACTTTCAGTTTGCCAACGCCTGGCAGAGTGATTTCGCCGCCATTTTCCAGCTGATCAGCAACAACTTGGCTCAGTTGGTCCAGCAGAGCGCGCACGGTAGTTTTCGGTGCGTCTACTGCTTCAGCCAGGTCAGCGATCAGTTGGTCTTTAGTAATAGCCATTGTGGTGTTCCTTCCCTATCAAATTCATATGGATTGCAGAGTGCAGTGTCAGCCGTCGAGCCCGACCGTCATGGCCTGGCATCCCCGGCCATAACCACGGAGATCGGGGTTATAGATGCTTGAAACGGGGATTGGTTCGACCTGACAAATGCTGAATGCACGCTTAACGCCGAGACTTGGCGTAAGACGGGGCAAAACTAGCACAGAGACGGGGAAATATCCGCCTCAACATACCCATTTGGTCAGCTTTATCGCTCTAAACCGTGAAAAAAAGGCATATGGCCAGTGGGAGGGCGTGCAAAATGCCGTTCGGGGCACGTCTTGACCAATGGGTGCGGTACACTGGGCGACTTTTCGGGGAGGCCAACCGCTCCCCTTCAACCAGCCGAGAAGCCTATGCCGATCCGTCATTGCATCGTCCACCTGATCGACAAAAAACCCGACGGCACACCCGCAGTTCTTCACGCCCGCGACTCGGAGCTGTCCGAGTCCGCTGCCATCGAGAACATGCTTGCCGACCTCAACGAGAGCTACAACGCCAAACAAGGCAAGGCCTGGGGTTTCTTCCATGCCGAGTCCGGCGCGCACCCGTTCAGCGGTTGGTTGAAGGAATACTTTGACGGTGGCCAGGACTTCACCACCTTCAGCCGCACGGCGGTAGAGCACCTGCAAAAGCTGATGGAGGAATCCAACCTCTCCACCGGCGGCCATGTGCTGTTTGCCCATTACCAGCAAGGCATGACCGACTACCTGGCTATCGCCCTGCTGCACCACAGCGAAGGCGTGGCAGTGACCGACGAGCTGGACGTGACGCCCTCGCGCCATCTGGACCTGGGCCAACTGCACCTGGCGGCGCGTATCAACGTCTCCGAGTGGCAGAACAACAAGCAGTCCAAGCAGTACATCTCCTTCATCAAAGGCAAGAACGGCAAGAAGGTCTCGGAGTACTTCCGCGACTTTATCGGCTGCCAGGAAGGCGTCGACGGCCCGGGCGAAACCCGCACCCTGCTCAAGGCATTCAGTGACTTCGTCGAGAGCGAAGACCTGCCCGACGAGTCCGCCCGCGAGAAAACCAAGACCCTGGTGGACTACGCCAGCAGCCAGGCCAAGCTCGGCGAACCCATGGGCCTGGAAGAGCTCTCGGGCCTGATCGATGAAGACCGGCCAAAAGCCTTCTACGACCATATCCGCAACAAGGATTACGGCCTGTCGCCGGAGATTCCGGCCGACAAACGCACCCTCAACCAGTTCCGCCGCTTCACCGGGCGCGCCGAGGGCCTGTCCATCAGCTTTGAAGCGCACCTGCTGGGCGACAAGATCGAGTACGACGAAGCCGCCGGCACCTTGATCATCAAGGGCCTGCCGACCCAACTGACCGACCAGCTCAAGCGCCGTAACTGATGCTGGGCGGGGTGCTCAAGAAAGTCCTGCTGGTATTGCTGGTGGTGGTTGCGATCCAGAACTGGGGCAAGGTGGAGCGGCTGTTCAACCCGTCCCAGGTGGCGCCCGAGCACGTACGTGCCTCTGCGCGGGTGGTGCTCTATGCCACCGAGTGGTGTGGGTACTGCAAGCAGATCCGGCGTTTTCTGGACCAGAAGGGTATCCCGTACCAAGCCGTCGATATCGAGAAGGATGCCAAGGCGCGCAAGGCGTATGAGGCGCTGGGCGGTGGCGGGATTCCGTTTGTGGACGTGAACGGCACCTTGATTCGCGACTACAACCCCGAAGCAATCATGGCCGCCCTGAAGTAACACCCAATCAAATGTAGGAGCTGGCTTGCCTGCGATGGCGGTGTAACAGGTTCAATACCTGTGACTGACACACCGCTATCGCAGGCAAGCCAGCTCCCACACAAGTCTGCTCTGCGCATCGAGCTCTGGGGTGTGATTGAAAATTGGCCTCCAGCGACACCATCGCCGAGCGTGTCGAGCTGAGGTATTTCTTGCCTGACAGGTTCAGCAGCGAAAACCGCAACGCAGGCCTAGCGCAGCACAATCATGCGGCCCAACAGGCTGTGCTGTTCAAAACCCAGCACCGCTTGCAAGGCGTTCAAGACCGCTACAGGGTCCTGGCTCGAAAAGCTGCCGCTGACGCGTTTGGCGGCCATGTCCTCGTTAAGCAGAAGAATTCGACCGGGGTAATAACGCCTCAGGTCCTCGACCACATCGGCCAGGGGGGCCTTGTAGTAGTTGAGCCAACCCTCGCGCCAGGCCAGGCGTGAGGCGCTGTCGACCCCATGCAAAGGGTCGGCAATACCATCGGCGTAGGCCACTTGCTGGCCTGCTGTCAGCACCTGTTGCTGGCCCTGTTTGGAGGGCGTCACGCCCACACGGCCGGACAGCACAGTGACCTCGGCGCCGTCAGGTTGCAGGCGCACTTCAAACTGAGTTCCCAGTACTCGCGTTTCACCGCCGCTCGCCTCCACCACGAAGGGTTGGCCGGTGTGGGTCACGCTGAAAAAACCTGCACCACGGCGCAATTGGATGTGCCGTTCGCCCTGGCTGAAATCCACGGCGATGGCGCTGTCGGCGTCGAGGGTGACCTTGGATTGATCGGCCAGGGTGAAGGTCTTCACCTCCCCCGGCGCCGTCACATAATTGGCGCCCCACTCATCGACCCAGCGTGACGGCTGCCAACCGACGCCCATCGACACCATCAGCAGCAAGCAGGCGGCGACGGCCAAGGCACCAGACCAACGCGCTACCCGGGAGCGTTTGGAGGCGTTGATCGTGTTGAGGTAGCCCTGCAACGCGAGCGCGTCCTCGTCGGCCAGCTGGCGCGCCGGTACTTCGCTTAATTCCCAGAGCACCTGGGCTTGGGAGTATGCCTCGACGTGTGCGGGATCTGCGCGTAACCAGCGGCTGAACGTGGCCTGGTCGCCGCTGCTGGGCTGGTCATGCAGCAGGCACAACCAATCGAGCGCGGCCTGTTCCTGGGCGGGCGTGGGCGTGACGTTCACGGGGCGTTCCCTGGCGTGCGTGGAGGCGATGGTTCGCGAAGGCTGGCCTTGCAGGCTTCGAGGGCGCGCATCATATGTTTTTCCACGGCGCTTTGGGACAGGCCCATGGCCTTGGCAATTTCGGTGTACTTGCGCCCGTGGATGCGGTTAAGCAGGAAAATCTGGCGGGTGCGCTCGGGCAAGCTGCGCAAGGCGGCTTCCACATGACGCAGATCATTGCCCGCCTCCAGCGCTGCCTGGGGTTCGCAGCCTTGGTGGTCGGATTGTTCCGGTAGCCAGCCTTCGCTGCTGCGCGCCCGTGCGCTTTCGCTGCGCAGGTGGTCGATGGCGATGTTGCCGGCGCAGCGCAGCAGGTAGGTGCTCAGCTCTTCGACCTGCACCAGCGGGCGACGCCAGAAGCGCAGGAACAGATCCTGCACCAGGTCGGCTGCCGTGGCGCGGCAACCCACACGGCGGCTGACCAACGCCTCCATTTGCGAGCGCTGGGACAAAAACACCTGCAGGAAATGCGCGCGTCCACCCGCTGCATCCGGGTGCGGAGTGTCCTGAGAAGATTGCGGTGGTTGGGTCCTCATGGCCGGCTCAAGAGAGGGCGAACGCCGCAACAGGGCTGGCCAGAAGAGCGAGCCCCGCGAGGATCAAGGCCAGCCTCGGCCGATACGGCAACAGCAACACCAGTAGCAAGGCGCTGAGCATCAACACCGCGCACCACTCCACCAGGCCCTGACTCCAACCGGCGCCCAGCACCGATGGCCAGATCGACACGCCCAGCAGCAACCAACCGCCCACCCGCAACCCCAAGCGCCGAATGGGCGTGGGTTTGCTGTGCAGCAGTTCGCCGTGGTGACGGTCGGTGGACAAGCACAGTGCCATGAACCCGGCGTAGCACATCAATAGCGCCAGAAGCATCAGTTGGCCTGCTGCTTGAGTGTTAACCCGCGGGCACGCTCGGCCTTGGGTAGCGGCGCGCTGCGGTGGTGCATCGTCCAGGCTGCCCAGGCGAGGAACACGCCACTCGCCAGGCAGGTGAGGTCGAAGCCGGCCATGGCCCAGTCGCCACTTGGCACGGAGACGCCCAGGTGGTGCGAGGTGGTGATGGCGTTAAGCAATGGAATGGCGGCAAACAATAGCGCGCCGAGGCTCAGTTGCTCGACCCAGCCCTGGCGACCGGGCCGCAGCAAGGCGTGCAACAGGCTCAGGCCCCAGGCGATAAAGAACGCCTGCACTTCCCAGTCCGAACGCTCGGTGAAGCTCACCGGCAACAGGCGGTTGGTCCAGAAAAACGCTGCAATGGCGATCATCAATCCGGGCATGCTGGCGATATTCAGCACCTCCACCAAACGCAGTTCAAAGGGCATCACCGAGGCCTTGGCGTGCTTGAGCTTGCGTTTGCCCAGCCAGATCACCAAGCCTGTGCCGATCATCGCCGTGCCCGCCAGGCCGCAGATAAAGTACAGCCAGCGCAGCACCGGGCCGGCGAAATGGCCCATGTGCAAACCGTAGAAACTGCCACCAACGACCGCTGGCAACGATGGCTCGGCACTGGCCCGCAACAGCTCGCCAGTGGTGCCGCTAAACGACAACGTACTGCCCGACGCATGCACTACGCTGTCGGAGCCGACGCGGAACACATTGACCGAGGCGTTGACATCGCCGGGGTTGTTGACCGCCACACGCCCTACATGACCACCTGCCCACTGCTCCCGCGCCTGCTGGTACATCGGCATCAACGGCAGCAGTTTGCCCGGCTGGCCGAGGGCCGGCGCATTGTCAGTAGCGGGGAACAGCTCACTGAAAAACGCCCGGCTGTCGTCACCGTAGGACGCCACGATGGGCGCAGGCATGACCATGCTCATGAAAATCACCAGGCTGCTGTAGGTGATCATCAGGTGAAACGGCAGCACCAGCACCCCCACCGCGTTGTGCCCGTCCAGCCAGGAGCGCTGGCCTTTGCGCGGGCGGAAGGTGAAGAAGTCCTTGAAGATTTTCTTGTGGGTGATGATGCCGGTGATCAGCGCGACGAACATCACCATGGCGGCGATGGTCGACAGCCAGCGGCCCCACGGGTAAGGCATTTGCAGTTGGAAGTGGAAACGATAGAAGAACTCGCCGCCCTTGCTTTCCCGGGCCTGCACCGGTTGGCCGGTGACGGGGTCGAGGACTTTCTGGATGAAAGTACCGCGCTTGCCGGGCTCGACCTTGTCTTGCCACATCACCGACAAGCCGGGGTCGCGGCGGTTCGGCAAGGTAATGAACCAGCGTGCGGCGGTAGGCGCCTGCTGTTGCAGATAGTTTTGCGCGACGGCGAGGCTGCGCCCATCGTCCAGGGGATGGGCCTGCACTTCGGGCTGCATCCAGTGGGTTATTTCATCTTTGAAATAGGCCAGGGTGCCCGTCAGGAAAATCGCGAACAGCAGCCAGCCGAAGATCAAGCCGGCCCAGGTGTGCAGCCATGCCATGGCCTGGCGAAAGCCCTCTTTCATGTGCGAGCCATCCAGAAACCAATGCCGGCCAGGGTAGCCAACAGTGCGCTCGGCACCATCACCCCTGCCCAGGCGCGCCATGCCGTGCGGCAGGCAAAACACCAGAGCACCGCCAGCAGGTAGAACACAAAGGAACTCATCATGCCGGTGACCACCGCATCGGCACGGGAGGTGGGCAGCCAGAGCGCCAGGCAGATGGCGGCCAGGGAGGCCATCAGATAACCGCCAATCACCGCCGCCAGCACGCGCGAGGTGACGGCGAGGCGGTAGGAAACGGGCAATGAGATTTTGCTTTTCATGCGGCAGGCGCCTGGTTCATCAGCGCGCAATATTAATGATAAATATTCTCATAAGCAAAAGAGAACGGATGAATCACCTGCCCTGGCCGATTGCCGAACCCTGTCATGCACCCTACAATGCGAACAATTCTTGTTCTCTAAAGCATGTCGAATGCTTGCGGAGTGATCGCGTTGCAGCCGTCCAACCCCGTCGAAGTGTTGTACAACGACCATCACCACTGGCTCACCGGCTGGTTGCGACGCAAGCTCGGCTGCCCGGAAAACGCCGCCGACCTGGCTCAGGACACCTTTATCCGCGTGCTCAGTGCGCGGGAAGCGCCAACGCTGATCGAGCCGCGCGCCTTCCTCACCACCGTGGCCAAGCGTGTGCTGTTCAACTTCTACCGCCGCCAGGACCTGGAGCGCGCCTACCTCGAGGCCTTGGCGCAGATGCCCGAACATGTGGCGCCGTCGGAAGAAGACCGCGCAATCATCCTGCAGACCCTGCTGGAACTGGACCAACTGCTCGACGGCTTGCCCAAGCAGGTCAAACGCGCCTTCCTGCTGGCCCAACTCGACGGCCTGACCTACGCGCAAATCGGCGCGCAACTGGGCATCTCCATCGCCACGGTCAAACGCCACCTGACCAAAGCGGCCATGCGCTGCTACTTCGCCCTATGAACGTCTCCAGCCAAGTCGCCGAACAAGCCGTGCACTGGTTGCTGGAAATGCAGCAAGGCGCGCTCAACCCACGCCAGCAGGCGGCCTGGCAGCAATGGTTGAATGCCCACAGCGAACACCAACGCGCCTGGGAGCAGATCCAGCGCGTCAACCAACGCCTGCGCGGCGTGCCCTCGCCCCTGGCCCACGCAGCGTTGAACGCGCCCACCTCCAGCAGCCGACGTCAGGCGCTTAAATTGCTGTTGATTCTGGGTGCCGGTTCGGCCGCCGCCTGGAGTCTGCGCCAGCAACATATCTTGCCGCCGTTGACGGCTGACTATCGCAGCCCGGTGGGCCAGCGCCGCACAGTACAACTGGCCGACGGCAGCCAGTTGCAGCTCAACACCGGCAGCGCGGTGGATGTGCATTTCGACGGCCAACAGCGCCTGGTGCGCCTGCTTGAAGGTGAAATCCTGCTCACCGCCCGTGCAGGCCAGGCGCCGTTGCACGTGCTGACCGGCCAGGGTCTGCTCAGCAGCCAGGCAGCGCGCTTGACTGTACGCCAGTTCAACGACCACACCCAACTGGCGGTACTGGCCGGCCAGGTCGAGGTGATGCCCAACCGCTACAACGGCCTGCCGCTGAGCGTCGACGCCGCGCACCAAGTCAATTTCACCCGCAAAGGCTGGGACACCCCGCGCCCCACCGACGCCAACAGCGGCGCCTGGGCCGACGGCATGCTGGTGGCCGCACACATGCGCCTGGAAGACTTCCTCAATGAATTGGGACGCTACCGTCGCGGCCAGCTCCATTGCGATCCACAAGTCGCCAACCTGCTGCTGTCCGGCAGTTACCCACTGGATGACAGCGAACGCATCCTCGACCTGCTGGAGATCAGCCTGCCGGTGAAAGTACGACGCTTTACCCGTTATTGGGTGACCGTGCAGGCACGTGCGTGATGCATAGCGCTTTTTGTAGGAGCGAGCTTGCTCGCGAAAAACCTCAACCCACCGCGTTAAACCAGACAACCCGCGTGATCGTTGACGACCTTCGCGAGCAAGCTCGCTCCTACAGTGGGCGGTGAGCTCGAAATATTTTTTGCAGCTGTGAGCCGTTTTCCGCACCTGGCGTGACAGAGAAGGAAAGCCACCTTGATCCTTCCTTCTCAGGACCGCCCTTCATGCCCCAGCACCCGACGCTTCTCGCCCGTACCCTGCGCCAACTCCTGCTCGGTGCCAGTCTCAGCCTGACCACACTGCCGGCGGTGATGGCAGCCGACGCCAAGGCGTACCATATCGCCCCGACCACCCTGGAAGCGGCCCTGAATCAATTCGGTCGTGACGCCGGCGTACTGGTGTCCTTCGGCTCCGCCGTGACGGCAGGGATGCAAAGCCCTGGGTTATCGGGCAGCTACAGCACTGCCGAGGGCCTGCAAAAACTACTGGAGGGCACCGGCCTGCAAGCCCGCGCCGAGGGGGATAACGCCTACAGCCTGCAACCGGCCGGCGCCCCCGCCACACTGGAGTTGCAGACCTCCAACGTGGTCGGCGACTGGCTCGGTGACGCGGCGCAAACCAACGTGTTCGAACACCCCGGCGCCCGAGATGTGATCCGCCGTGAAGAATTCGAACGCCAGGGCGCCACCCAGGCCCGCGATGTGCTCAACCGCATCCCTGGCGTCAACGCCCCGGACAACAACGGCACCGGTAGCCACGACATGGCGCTGAACTTCGGCATTCGCGGGCTCAACCCGCGCCTGGCGTCGCGCTCCACCGTGCTGATGGATGGCATCCCGGTGCCCTTCGCGCCTTACGGCCAGCCGCAACTCTCCTTCGCACCGATCAGCATGGGCAATATGGACGCGGTGGATGTAGTACGTGGCGGCGGTGCGGTGCGCTATGGCCCGCAAAACGTCGGTGGCATCGTCAACTTCGTCACCCGTGCCATCCCGGATGCGCCGACGGTCAAGGGTGGTTTGCAGACCGAGACCAGCCCCTCCTCCAGCCACGACGGCTTCAAGACCACCGGCAACTTGCTGGCTGGCGGCACCGCCGACAATGGGTTGGGTGGCGCGCTGCTGTACTCCGGCACCCGCGGCGGCGACTGGCGCGAAAACAGCAACACGCGCATCGACGACCTGATCCTCAAGGGCAAATACCAGTTGGACGACGCCAATAGCTTCAACGCCATGGCGCAGTACTACGAAGGCCAGGCCGACATGCCGGGCGGTTTGAACGTCAAGGACTACAAGGCTGATCCGTACCAGTCCACCCGCCCGTATGATAAGTTCTGGGGCCGCCGCACGATGTTCAACGTCGGCTACCGCTACGAGCAGGACCGCCGCGAATTCACGGTCAACAGTTTCTTCACCAAGACCCTGCGCAGCGGCTACCTGGACCAAGGCAGCTTCCTGTCGCTGTCGCCACGGGAATATTGGGTACGTGGCCTGGAAACGCGCTTCGCCCAGGGCTTCGACCTCGGCCCCACCAGCCACGAAGTGGGTGTTGGCTACCGCTACATCAATGAAGCCGGCCACGAGCTGCGCTACCGCACGCCGATTGCCGTCAACCAGCAAATCCCCACCACCAACAGCCGCAACGACCGCGACACGCGCGGCGGCACCGAAGCCAATGCGTTCTTCATCGACGACCGCATCGACATCGGCAAGTGGACCATCACCCCAGGCATTCGCTACGAGATGATCGAGTCCCAGCAGACTAACAACCTGAGCAACGTCAAATACAAGGGCGACTACAACACCGCACTGCCAGCGCTGAACGTGCTCTATCACCTCACCGATGATTGGAACCTCTACGCCAACACCGAAGGCTCGTTCGGCAGCGTGCAGTACAGCCAGATGCCCAACCGTGTGAACAGTGGCGAAGTGAAACCGGAAAAAGCCCGCACCTGGGAACTCGGCACGCGCTACGACAACGGCAGCTTGCGCGCAGAAATCGGCGCATTCCTGATCAACTTCGACAACCAGTACGACAGCAACCAGACCAACGACACCGTGATCGCACGCGGTGAAACGCGTCACCAGGGCATCGAGTCGAGCATCAACTACGCCCTCGACGGCCTGAGCCCCGCACTGGCCGGCTTTGATGTCTACGCCACCTACGCCTATGTGGATGCGACCATCCGCGAAGACGGCCCCAACAAAGGCAACCGTGTGCCCTTCTCCTCCAAGCACAAAGGCACCCTCGGTGTGGGTTACACCGAAGGCCCTTGGAAGCTGAATGTGGACAGCAGCTACCAGAGCAGCCAGTTCGCCGACAACGCCAACACCCAGGCCGAAAGCGCCGACGGTGCCAATGGACGCATCCCCGGCTACATGCTGTTCAGCAGCCGCGCAGCCTATGACTTCGGCCCGCAGTTGTCGGACTTGAATGTGGCGGTGGGGGTGAAGAACATCTTCAACAAGCAGTACTACACCCGCTCGTTCGACGACAACAACAAGGGCAAGTATGTGGGTGAGCCGCGTACGGTGTATGTGCAGACTTCTATCGCGTTCTGACTGCATTTTGTAGGAGCGAGCTTGCTCGCGAAAAACTCACAGGCGCCGCGTTCATTCAGCAAACACGCGTTATCGTTGACGTTTTTCGCGAGCAAGCTCGCTCCTACAGATGGTTTTCAGTATGTTCAGGATCTAACTGCCCGCCAGGCAACTCGGGGTGGCCGCCACCAACGCGTCAATGGCACACCGCGTCTTGGCCGGCATATGCGCCGCCGTCGGCCAGATCACATGGATCGGCGCAGGTTGCTCACGGTAGCTGGGCAGCACGGCCTGCAACTGCCCGCGCAGCGCATAGTGGGCAATCAACCAACTCGGCAACCAGGCCAGGCCTACGCCCGCGATGGCGGCATCGGCTACCGCCTGGAGGTCGTCCACGATCAAGGGCGAAGCCAGGCGCGAGCGCTGCGCGGTGTTGCTGCGGTAGGCAATGCCACGATGAGCGGCCAGGTCTTCGATACTGCCAATAGCACCCTTGCGCTGCAAATACGCCGGCGACGCTGCCAGCCCCATGGCCTGCTGCCCCAGGCGCCGTGCGCTCAGGCGGTCGGTGTCGGGCAACGGGCCGATGCGCACGGCCATATCGAAGCCCTCCTGCACCAAGTCGATCATGCGGTCGGAAAAACAAAGGTCGATTTCCAGTTCCGGATAACGATCCAGCAAGGCCCACAACGCTGGCGCGGCATAGTGATGCCCAAACGCCAGGGGCACGCTCACTCGCAAACGCCCGCGGGGTTGCTGGCGGCCGCTTTCCAGCACGGACTCGGCGGCCTCCAGCTCTGCCAATGCGCGCAGGCAATGCTCGTAGTAAGCCTGCCCGTCCTCGGTCAACCGCTGGCGCCGGGTGGAACGCTGTAACAGGCAAGTGCCCAGGCGTGCTTCCAGGCGCGCCAGGCCCTTGCCCACCGCAGAACGCGTGAGGTTCAGGCGTTCGGCGGCTTCGGTGAGGTTGCCGCTTTCAACAATCTGCAGAAAGAGTTCGACACCATCAAAACGTGGAGTAGCCATGCTTAATTGTCGCCCTGTATTCCCTTGTTTGTGGAAAAGTTATCACCAATAAGGAACCTTATTCCCGAGAGAATAGCCCCTCCCGCTTTCGAAAGGAATGTCGTATGCCCCGCGCCGCCGCACTCTCGGCCCTCACTCCCCCGCGCACCGCCAGGAACGGCCTGGCCCTCACCGCCGTCTGCCTGGTGGCCCTGATGTTCGGCCTGGAAATCTCCAGCGTGCCGGTCATCCTGCCGACGCTGGAACAGGAACTGGGCACGGGCTTTCAAGACGCCCAATGGATCATGAATGCCTACACCCTGGCCTGCACCAGCGTGCTGATGGCGGCGGGGACCTTGGCGGATCGCTTCGGTCGTCGGCGTGTGCTGGTGGTGTGTCTGTGGGTATTCGCCCTGGCCTCGCTGGCCTGTGGCTTGGCCAACGATGCGCCGACACTGATCGCAGCGCGTTTCGTCCAGGGCATTGGCGCCGGGGCCATGATGATTTGCCAATTTGCGATCTTGTCCCATCAGTTCCGCGAGCCGGCGGCGCGTGCGCGGGCCTTTGCGATATGGGGCGTGATCGCTGGCGTGGGCCTGGGTTTCGGACCGATGGTGGGAGCCATGATCCTGGCCGTGGCGGACTGGCGCTGGGTGTTCCTGGTGCATGTACCGCTGACCCTGTTCACCTTGGCGTTGTTGCATATCAGCGTGCAGGAGTCCCGCGACCCGGCCAACCATCGCCTCGACATCGCCGGCATGCTGACCATGACACTCACGGTGTTTGCGCTGGTTTATTTCATCACCCAGGGCAGCGAAATCGGCTTTGGCGCCCCGGCGATGCTCGGCTGGGCTGGCCTGTCGGTCTTCGGGCTGCTGCTGTTTATCTTGATTGAGCGGCGCAGCGCCCATCCGATGTTCGACTTCTCGGTGTTCCGCATCCAACGTTTCAATGGCGCGTTGATGGGCTCGATCGGCATGAACTTCAGCTTCTGGCCGTTCATGATTTACCTGCCGTTGTACTTCCAGGCGGGCCTGGGTTACGACACGCTGACCACAGGCGCCGCCTTGCTCGCCTACACCTTGCCGACTTTGCTGGTACCGCCGCTGGCCGAACGCCTGGCCCTACGCTTTGGCGCCGAACGCATCATTCCCCTGGGCCTGGGGGTAATGGGCGCAGGGTTCATGGGAATGGCCGCCGTTAATTACGCCGAACAACCCAGCACGGCGCTGGTGCTGCTCAGTTGCGTGATCGCCGGTATCGGACTGGCGTTGACCAATTCGCCGACCACCAACACCACCACCGGCTCCGTCTCGAATGACCGCGCAGGCATGGCCTCGGGCATCGACTTCAGCGCACGGCTGATCACCCTGGCGCTCAATATCGCGCTGATGGGCCTTGTGTTGTTGTTGGGGATCAGCCACAACCTGGCCCATGTGCTGCCTGACAGCACGGCAATGGAGTGGGCAAGCCTCAGCCAGCATATTGCCGCCGGCAAGTTGGATGCCCCGGGGCTGACCATCCTGGATGCGCAAACAGCACTGCGCAGCGGCGCCGGCTGGGCCATGCTGTTTGCGGGGTTGGGTGCCTGCGGGCTGGCGCTGCTGAGCCGGCATTTCTTCCGGCGCGAGCGCTGAACGAAAAACGGGCCTGCATGTGCAGGCCCGTTTTCATTGGGGGAATGGAAAAAATCAGCCGTTAATGGCAGCGTTTTCGTTTTCCAGGAATTCCTCTTCCAAAGCGTCTTCGTTCACTTTGTTGATTGGCTGGTTTTTACCGGCAGCGCGCGGCTTGCCTTGCAGTTTGCCAAACAGATGTTCCAGTGCGTGGTCGAGCTTGACTGCGGCGCCATCGATCGCTTGCTCCAGCGTATCGGCTTTATGGCACACGGAAACTGGTTGATGGCCCTTTGGCCGTGCTTCCAGGCGGCAACTCAAATCGTGAGGGCCGGGCTTGTCGCCGTTCTCGTCTCGCAGGTAGACCTCTACACGGGTCAGGTCTTCTTCGTAGCGTTCGAGCGTGCTCTCAATGGTAGTACGTACCCACTCCTCCAGTCGGATGCTGCTTTCAATATGGTTATCGCTATTGACTTGGATTTGCATAGTTCTTCCCTTATTTCAGCTAGCTCGCCAGAGGTCACAAACTGCAACACCGGGGTGGTGAAACCATGACCTCTTGATTACACAATTGAGCACCTGCTGAAACATTTCAACCCCTTTGCAAAGATAAATCCTACATTACAAATTAACCCTGACGACGAGCAAAAACGCTGGTAGGGTGGGGAGTTAGTTGCAACTTCTTACGTTCTGTTTTCCTCACAATTGCCCCTCTCCCAACGGGTGCAAGCTGCGAAAAATCCCCGCTTCCTCCACCAGCCAGTCATGCACCGCACGCACGCCCGGATGGTTCAACGCGCCCGGCGCATACAGCAGCACGTAGCGTTTATGGTTGGGCACGGCCAGGCCGAACGGCACGATCAAGGTGCCGCGCTCCAGCTCATCGTTCAGCAAGGTGCGCCGCGCAATCGCCACGCCCATGCCGGCGATGGCGGCTTCGATAGTCAGATGATTGCGGTTGAAGGTGTGCCCGCGCCGTACGTCGGCACCGTGGTAGCCGATGGCATTGAGGTAAAACTCCCATTCGGCATATTCATAACTCCCACGCCAGGCCGTGATGTCGTGCAGCAGCGGGAAATGGGCCAGGTCCGCCGGGCCATGCAAGGGTGGGCGGCCACGCAACAGGCTGGGGGCGCACACCGGGAATATCTGTTCGTCCAACAGGGCTGTGGATAACAAGCCAGGGTAGCTGCCGTCGTTGAGGTCGATGGCCAGGTCGAAGTCGCCTTCATGCAGGGCGATGCTGCTGTCTTCGGCGACCATGCGCAGTTGAATGTCCGGAAAACGCTGCTGAAAACGCGGCAGACGCGGGGTCAGCCACTTGCCCAGAAACGAGGGGATAGAACGCAGGCGCAAGGTGCCGCTGATCATCCCGGCGTCCAGGCGCTGCAGTTCGGCATCAATGCTGCCATAAGCCTCACCCACCACGGCCGCCAGGCGCTGCCCCTCGGCGCTGAGTTCAACGCCTCGCGCACGCCGATGAAACAGTCGAAAGCCCAGGCGCTCTTCTAACTGGCGAATTTGTTGGCTCACCGCTCCCGGCGTGATGTGCAGTTCCTCGGCGCAGCGGGTGAACGATAGATGCCGCGCAGCGCAGGAAAACACATGCAGCCAGACATAGGTCTGGCCATGGAGGGGGCGAGTCATAGCGTTTAGTCCTGCTAAAGGGTGTCTTAGGATAATTCGTTGGTCAGTACTGATCCAGAGGCTCAGTATCGCGCCAATTCCGCCTGCTCTACAAAACATGGCAGCGATTTCTACTCCATTGCTTGTAAGGCTTTAGCATGGCTATCAGTGTTTTCGATCTATTCAAGGTGGGCATCGGCCCTTCCAGTTCCCACACCGTCGGCCCGATGCGCGCTGCCGCGACATTCGCCCAAGCCCTGACCGACCTGCATTTGCTCAGCCAAACCCGTCGCGTCGAAGTGCGCCTGTATGGCTCGCTGTCCGCTACCGGTGTCGGCCATGCCACCGACCGCGCCTGTGTCATGGGCTTGATGGGTGAATGGCCAGATCGCGTCGACCCCACATCGATCAATGCGCGTATCCAGCAACTGCGCGAGTCCGGCCAATTGCTGCTGGCGGGCTCTCAGGCAATTGCTTTCAACTGGCACACCGACTTGCTGCTGCTGGACGAAAGCCTGCCGTACCACCCCAACGCCATGTCCTTGCACGCCTATGGCGACAGCGGCCTGCTGAGCGAACAAACCTATTACTCGGTGGGCGGTGGTTTCATCATCGAAGCCGCCGAAGCTGCATCAGGCATTGCGCCGACCAGCGACGTGCAATTGCCCTACGACTTTTCCAGCGCCGTAGAACTGCTGGCCTTGTGCAACAAGCACGGCCTGCGGGTATCCGAGTTGATGATGGCCAACGAACGGGCGTGGCGCAGCGACGAAGAGATCCGCAGCGGCCTGCTGCATATCTGGTCGGTGATGCGCGAGTGCGTGGAACAGGGCCTGCGCGATGAAGGCATCCTGCCCGGTGGCCTGGATGTGCCCCGTCGCGCCGCGAAGTTGCATCGCAACCTGTTGGAAATCGGTAAGCCCAACGTGATCACCTCGACCTTGTCGGCGATGGAATGGGTCAACCTGTTCGCCCTCGCCGTCAACGAAGAAAACGCCGCTGGCGGGCGCATGGTCACCGCCCCGACCAATGGCGCGGCCGGAATTATCCCGGCAGTGCTGCATTACTACATGAAATTCAACGCCGACGCGTCTGACGACGACGTGGTCAATTTCTTCCTGGCCGCCGCTGCCGTCGGCATCCTCTGCAAGAAAAACGCCTCCATCTCAGGCGCCGAAGTCGGCTGCCAGGGCGAAGTGGGCTCGGCCTGTGCCATGGCCGCCGCAGGCCTGGCCGATATCCTCGGCGCCACCCCGGAGCAACTGGAAAACGCCGCCGAAATCGGCCTGGAACACAACCTCGGCCTGACCTGCGACCCGGTCGGTGGCCTGGTGCAGGTGCCGTGCATCGAGCGCAATGCCATTGCAGCGGTCAAGGCGATCAACGCCACGCAGATGGCCCTGCGCGGCGACGGCAAACACTTCATCTCCCTCGACCGGGTCATCCGCACCATGCGCGATACCGGCGCCGATATGCATGACAAATACAAAGAAACTTCACGGGGCGGCCTGGCGGTCAGCTGGGTGGAGTGCTGATCGGAGCACTGCTACCCGCCCCAACGTGAGCCCGCGCAAAAATAATAACGAGGCAATACCGATGACTGATGTACGTACACCTGCTGCCGAAAATCCCGATGTCAGAGAAAACACAGTAACCACCGGTTGGACCAAACACGACACCACCTGGATGCTCGGCCTCTACGGCACTGCCATCGGCGCGGGCACCCTGTTCCTGCCGATCAATGCCGGCGTCGGCGGTTTCTGGCCGCTGATCGTGCTGGCGCTGCTGGCCTTTCCGATGACCTTCTTCGCCCACCGTGGGCTGACGCGCTTTGTGCTGTCGGGCAAATCCGGCGACATCACCGAAGTGGTCGAGGAACACTTTGGTGTCGGCGCCGGTAAGCTGATCACCCTGCTGTATTTCTTTGCGATCTTCCCGATCCTGCTGGTGTACAGCGTGGCGCTGACCAACACCCTGGGCAGTTTCATGGAGCACCAATTGCACATGGCGCCGCCGCCACGGGCGATTCTGTCGCTGGTGCTGATCCTCGGCCTGATGGCCATCGTGCGGTGTGGACAGCGCGTAATCGTCAAGGCCATGAGCGTGCTGGTGTACCCCTTCGTTGCCGCCTTGCTGCTGCTGGCATTCAGCCTGATTCCCAACTGGAACGGCGCGTTCTTCGCCTCGGCCAGCGAAGGCATGCCGCTGCCGCTGTTCTTCAAAACGCTGTGGTTGGCGATCCCGGTGATGGTGTTCTCGTTCAACCATTCGCCGATCATCTCCGCCTTTGCCGTGGACCAGAAGCGCGTCTACGGCGCCCAGGCCGAGCGCAAAAGCAGCGGCATCCTGGCCACCGCCCACGGCATGATGGTGCTGACCGTGATGTTCTTCTGCTTCAGCTGCGTGCTGGCGCTGTCACCGGCTGACCTGGCCGCTGCCAAGGCGCAGAACATTTCGATCCTGTCGTACCTGGCCAACCACTTCCAGACGCCGGTGATTGCCTACGCCGCACCGTTGATCGCGCTGGTGGCGATTACCAAGTCCTTCCTGGGTCACTACATTGGTGCCAGCGAAGGCTTCCAGGGGCTGATCGTCAAATCCCTGCGTGGGCGCAACCGTTCGATGTCGTCCAAATGGCTGGAACGCTGCACCGCGTTGTTCATGGTGCTGACCTGCTGGGCCGTGGCTACCTTCAACCCGAGCATCCTGGGCATGATCGAAACCATGGGCGGGCCGATCATCGCGTGCCTGCTGTTCCTGATGCCGATGTACGCCATCCGCCGAGTGCCATCTTTGCGCCAGTATTCAGGCCAGGCATCCAATGTATTTGTGGTGGTGATCGGGCTGATTGCGCTGTCTGCGATCGTTTTTTCCGTGATGCCCTGAATTAGCTCACTGATCTCCAAAAACAGCACAAAAAATGTGGGAGCGGGCTTGCTCGCGATTGCGGTCCTTCAGCCAAGTACTTGTTGGCTGATACACCGCAATCGCGGGCAAGCCCGCTCCCACATTTGAATATCTATGTCGGGTAAATCGCTGTACGGCACGCCCTTTGCTGTAGAACTTTTGAGGAAAACGGAATTTGGCCAGTGGTCAGGCAATGCGAACTAATCCCGACACCGGCCGTCAATGACTGCATGTTCTTATCAGGCGGTAACGCACCATGGACAATCCTTTTCAGATCATCACCGACACGTTCAGCCCCCAATACCGCGTCAACCTGAGCATCCAAAGGCTGGACGGCAGCATCATGCTCACCCTGTCTGACGAGACTGGCGTGGTGGCCAAGCGCATGATCAGCGCCGAACAACGCAACGACCCGCAGCGCCTCAGGCGCCTGGTGCAAAGCATCCAGTTCGGCATCGCCATCGAACAGGGCCACAGCGCCGTGGAAATTCTGGAGCTGATGACGGACGGCGACAGCCACAAACTCCTGCAGCGACCGCCCGCCCGTACCCTGCCCTTCAGCGTCGGGCTTTAAAGCTCGCCCTTCTCGGTCTCCAGGCTCGCCTCGCCCTTGCGACGCGGGCTTTCGACCTTCACCGAAGGGAAGGCCGACGATGCGTAGCGCACCACCAGGATCGCAAACGCCAACAGCAAAATGCCGCCGCACAGGTAGATGATGCCCACGTCCGGCGGGTTGTGGTGCGACACGTTGGAGATCAGCAAACGCGTGAGCGCAGTGATCGCCACGTAGATCAGGAAGCGCACCGGCATGTGGTTGGTCTTGAAGTAAATCCCGACCATGGCACCCAATTCCAGGTAGATGAACAGCAGCAAGATGTCATCGATCTTGATATGGCCGTTCTCCAGCATCCCCAGAAATTCCATCACCGCCGCCCAGGCGGTCACCGCACCAATGGCGAACAGCGCCAGGTAATGGAACGACTCGACAAACAGATTACCCAGCGACTCGGCCAGCCCGTGTACTTGCTGACGCAGCCTTTCGGCCCAATTGATTTTCACGATGATGCTTCCTTAGGTCGGCTCGACCGGATAATGCGGGGTGGACGTGACGGTTGTTCTGCATGCAGAAAAAAGGCCAGGGCTGGGGAATAAGATGGTGGCCGTGTGACACGAGGCACTTAAATTACCCCCCGATCGTTCCCACGCTCCGCGTGGGAACGATCGACCATCGACCTCAGCGTGCCGTGCGAAATTTCCGGTTCAGCCCCCTATTTCCCAGCTACATTAAAAACCTACTACCCAAACCCCGACGTTTGGCTTATCCTTTTCGCTGTATATAAATACAGTAGTCGCAAAAGACAACTATCGTGAAGGCATGTGAGGTGGTGAATGGCCGTCGAAGTGGTATACCGCAGCAGCCGAGATCTGGAGCGTTTGTTCATGGATAAAGCCGAAGCTGACCGTCATGACAAGATGCTTGAACTCGCTGAGTTGCTGGCAGAGGTGTTGCAAAAAGCCGTGCCGTCGTTGAGCGAGCAGCAGGTGGAAGAAGCCGGGATCTACATGGCGAAGAACCGTGATGTATTTGCCAAGGCGTTCAAGAGCCAACCGGACGCATTGTCCGAGTTGCTGAACCCGGCGGCGGAGTAAAGCCCGAATTGAACAGGCCCTGAATCATGGATTCAGGGCCTTTTTAATGCCTGGCCTATTTGTACAGCAAGCGTTCGGCCAGTTCATCGGCCACCCGCGCGGGGGAGCGTTTTTCGGCTTGGGCGTGGGCAAAGATTTCGGTCAGGCGGCTGCCGATGTTCGACAGGTGCGCGGTGATGCCTGGCAGGTCGGTACCGGCGTGTTTGAGGGCGACGTAGATCAGCCCGCCAGAGTTGATCACATAGTCCGGTGCGTAGAGGATGCCGCGGCCTTCCAATTGGTCGGCGATGTCCAGGTTGGTCAGTTGAGCGCTGGCCGAACCCGCCACGGCGGCGCAACGCAACTGGCCGACGCTGTTACGGTTGAATACGGCGCCCACGCCGCACGGTGCGAGGATGTCGCAGGGCGTGCTGAGCAAGGCGTCGTTGGCAATCGGGTGGGCACCCAGTTGCTCCATGGCCAGTTGCACCTTGCCGTGGTCGATGTCGCTGACCAGCAGCTCGGCACCGGCGGCGTGCAATTGTTCGGCCAGGGCATAACCGACATTCCCCAGGCCTTGCACCGCGACGCGCAGGCCCTCGAGGTTGTCGCTGCCCAGGCGCGCCATGGCGGTAGTGCGGATACCGGCAAACACCCCCATGGCAGCATGAGGTGCAGGGTCTCCGGCGGCGGTGGTGCTAGTGACAAAGCGAGTGTTCTGGGCAATGCAGTCCATGTCGGCGACCGAGGTACCGCTGTCGATCGAGGTGATGAAGCGGCCGTCGAGTTTTTCCACACAACGGCCAAACGCCTCGAACAGCGCCGCACGGCTTTCCACGTGCACGGGGCGGATGATCACCGCCGTGCCGCCGCCCACCGGCAGTCCGGCCAGCGCGGCTTTGTAGCTCATGCCTTGCGCCAGGCGCGCGGCATCGGCCACGGCGGTTTCATCATTAGGGTAAGCCAGGTAGCGACAGCCACCCAACGCTGGGCCCAGGCGACTGTTGTGGATGGCGATGATCGCCTTCAAGCCGGTCACCGGATCAACGCTCAGGTGCAGCGATTCAAGGCGGGTGCTGTGCATGAGCGCAAACATCAATGGGCTCCCGAATCACTTCTGGTAGTGGGCCAAGTATAGGCTTGCGGCAGAAAACTGCTGGATTGCGCTGGAATAAGCCGCGCGTTTTCGTGGGATCTACGACATAAGAGCGTGGGATATCTCTCAAGATGCTGGACGAAAATTCGCAGCAAGGCTAAAACGGGGGCATATGCCGGAGAACTCAATGAATCCCCGCACCGCCTTTTTCGCCTGCCTGGACCGTTCACCCCCCGCGCTGTTTGAGGCCGCGCTGTGGATTGCTGCCGAGCATGACGCCAGCGTGCAGCCGGCGTTGATCCTGCACGACCTTGGCGCGCTACGACAACAGGTCAGCCTGGGCATGCCCCTGCTACCGGCGGATGAACTCGGCCAGGCGCTGCTGCGGCGCATGAATGACCTGGGGTTTGCCCAGGATGACCACACGCCGTTGCGCCCCGCCGCCGCGCTGCTGGACAAAGTGCTGCAACGCAAACGCGGGCAACCCTTGGCCATGGGCCTGATCGCACTGGAGATGGCACGGCGCCTGGATATCCCCCTGGTCGGCGTGAACTTCCCTGGGCACTTCCTGCTTCGGGTACCGGGAGCCGATCACCTGTTGGACCCTTGCGGCGGCCGGCGCCTGTACCCCAACGACTGTCGCGAGTTGCTGGCGCGCCAGTACGGGGCGAAGCTGAAATTGCAGGCCGATCACCTGCTGACCGCCGAGCCACGGGCCATCCTGCAACGGCTGTCGCGCAACCTGCGCCAACTCTACCTTGCCAACGACGAGCCACTGGCCGCCCTGGTGGACGCCGAGCGGGTACTGGAACTGGGCAACGCCAGCGCCTCCGACTACCTGGCGCGGGCCAGCCTGTATCAACGCCTGGACTGCCCCAGCGCCGAACGCTTCGACCTGGAACACGCCCTGCTGCTCAGCGACGACCCGATCCAGCGCCTGCGCCTGACCGAGCGGCTGGGGCATCTGCCGCCCAACTCAGTGGTGCATTGACCCAACTCCCAACTGTAGGAGCGAGCTTGCTCGCGAAAAAACCCAGGCCACCCCTTTTAACCATGATGCCCGCGTTATCGTTAACGTTTTTCGCGAGCAAGCTCGCTCCTACAGTTAGCGATTGAGAATATCGCCAGGCAATGGCGTGTTCGGTGTAGTGGGTCCCGGCGAGCGCACCTGAATAATCAACAACGCTGCAATCACCGCCGGAATCGCGCAGAAGAAGAAAATCTGCTCGACCGGTATATGCATCGCCAGCAGCAGGCTGCCAAACAGCGGTCCCAGAATCGATCCGAATCGCCCCACACCCAACGCCCAACCCGTGCCGGTGGCGCGCACGTGCGCCGGGTAGAAGTTGCTCGCGAAGGCATTGAGGGTCAGTTGCCCGCCGATGATGCAGAACCCTGCTGCAAACACGCAGGCCACCAGGTAGCGTGGGTTGTCGTGGTTCAAGCCCAGCAGAATGGTGCACAGCGCTGCCGCCGCCAGCACGCCGGACAGCAACCGCACTTTGCTTTTCAGACGGTCGGCAAACCAGGCCATGAGGATGGCGCCCAAGGTGCCGGCGAACAGGAACATGGAGGTGACCAGGTTGGCTTCGTTCAATGCCAGGCCGCTTTCGAGCAATAGCGACGGCAACCAACTGATCATGAAATACAGCAGGATGAGGCTGACAAAAAAGGTCGCCCAGATCAGCAGCGTCGGGCGCGCGTAGCCGTTGCGAAACAGCTCCACCACCGTCAGTTTGCTGCCCTGCTCCTGCAAGTTTTCAGCTTCGGTCGCCGGTGGCGGTTGCCAATCGGGCAGCATCCGCGCCGTGACTTTGCGCAAACGCAGATACGGCGGTGCATCGCGCAACAGGCGTGGCAAGGATTCGGGCAACAGCCACACCAGGAACGGGAACAGCAGCAGCGGCGTCACACCACCCGCCAGGAACACCGCCTGCCAACCAAAACCATCGATAAACCCGGCCGCCACAAAGCCGCCTGCTGCACCGCCGAACGAGAAGCCGCAGGCCGCCAGGGTCACCATCAAGGTACGCATCCGCGGCGGCGAGTATTCAGACATCAATGCCATGGCACTGGGCATCGCGCCGCCCATGCCAATGCCGCAGATAAACCGCGCCGCCATCAACGTGGTCAGCGAATTGGCGAACACCATCAATACCGTGAGGCTGGCGTAGATCAGCACGCATGCCAGCAGGATACGTCGCACGCCGAACCGATCCGCCAGCGGTGTCACCAACAGCGAGCCCAGGGTGAGGCCCAGCAGGTTGGCGCTGAACACGGGGCCAAACGCGGACTTTTCCAGGCCCCAATCCTGGGCCAGCGCCGGCACTACATAGCCCAGCACCTGGGCGTCATAGCCATCGGTGACCAGTAACAGTGCCAGCAGCAGGAGAATCAACCATTGGTAGCGCGACACCGGGCGGGCGTCGAGTGCCGCACGAAAGCTGGCAATCTGATTGTGCATCGCAAGGTACCTGTTTTTTTATGATTGTTCCCACGCTCTGCGTGGGAATACAGCCCTGGACGCTCCGCGTCCGTTTTTAGAGCCGTGACGCAGAGCGCCACATGAGGCGTTCCCACGCTGAGCGTAGGAACGATCATTACAGGGGGTTCAGGGGGTGTCAGGTTGATTGGCGGGGTGGGCCTGCACGAAGGCTGGATGTTGGGCCGCCAACGCCGCCACCCGCCCAATGCGTGGGTATGCCGCCAAGGGCACCTTGAAGCGCTCGGCCGCATACAACTGCGGGATCAGAAACGCATCGGCCAAGCCCGGCTGCTCGCCAAAGCAAAACCCTGTGTCGCCAATCAACTGCTCCACAGCGCCCAGGCCCTGGCTGATCCAGTGCCCGATCCACTCCAGTAATTGCGCCTCATCGTGCCCCCACTTGCGCAGCAAGTTCTGGGTGCTGGAGTTATGCAACGGGTGGATATCACAGGCGATGATCGACGCCACCGCCCGCTCATGAGCCCTGACGAGCAAATCCCTGGAGAACATCGGCACCTGTGGATAACGCTCCTCCAGGTACTCGATGATCGCCTGTGACTGGATCAACAACGCCCCTTCATCGGTACGCAACGCCGGCACGCGCCCTTGGGGGTTGATCGCCAGGTATTCAGGCTGGCGGTTGGCGCCGCCTGTCGGCACCAGCAGGTTGACCGGCAGCGCGGTGAAATCCAGGCCTTTGAGAGCCAGGGCAATACGTACTCGATACGACGCGGTAGAACGGTAGTAAGTATAGAGTTCCATGGCCCTGCCCTCTCAGCGCGCCGCAACCACGGTACCGCGGCATTCGCCGAAGCCGATGGAGGCAAAGCCCTCTCGGCTGCAACGGGCACGCAGAATGATTTCGTCGCCGTCTTCAAGGAATTTACGTACCTCGCCGGAGGCCAATTCAATCGGCTTCTTGCCGCCTTCGGTAATTTCCAACAGGCTGCCGAACTGCCCCGGCTGCGGGCCAGACAACGTGCCCGAACCAAACAGGTCACCCGCCTGCAACTGGCAGCCATTGACGCTGTGGTGCGCCACCATTTGCGCCACGGTCCAGTACATGTGCTCGGTGTTGCTCAGGGTCAGGCGATGGGCGGGCAGGTTTTGCTCACGCATCGAGGCCGTGGTGAGCAGCACTTCCAGTTCGATATCAAAAGCGCCCGCGTTCTGATCGCGCTTATCCAGCAGGTAAGGCAGCGGTTGCGGATCACCTTCAGGGCGCGGCGGCTGGGCTTTGCGGAAAGGCTCCAAGGCTTCGGCAGTCACCACCCACGGCGAGACGCTGGTGATAAAGCTTTTCGACAAGAACGGCCCCAGCGGCTGGTACTCCCAGGCCTGGATATCCCGCGCCGACCAGTCGTTGAGCAGGCAGAAACCGGCGATATGCTCGGCGGCATCACCAATGGCAATCGCATCGCCCATGGCATTGCCCTGGCCGATCCAGATGCCCAGCTCCAACTCATAGTCCAGGCGCGCGCATGGGCCAAAGGTCGGCGCGGACTGCCCGGCTGGCAAGGTCTGGCCCTTAGGGCGTCGCACCTCTGTACCCGAGGGACGAATGGTCGATGCACGGCCGTGGTAACCAATCGGCACGTACTTGTAGTTGGGCAACAGCGGGTTATCGGGACGGAACAGTTTGCCGACGTTCTGCGCGTGCTCGATGCCGACATAGAAGTCGGTGTAGTCATTGATCTTGGCCGGCAGGTGCATCTGGCAATCGGCGGCACGGTGCAGCACTTGCGCCTCGCGGGTTTGCAGCTTGCTGCCTTCGGCCAGCAGTTCCAGCAGGCGCTGGCGCAGGGCAACGCGAGGCCCACGGCCCAGTTCGAAAAACGCGTTCAACTGCCCGCCCGCAGTGGCTTCGACGGCGCGCCGGGCATCACCGTCAAACTCATCCAGCGCGGCGTGCAGGTCGAGGATCATGTCGCCAATCGCCACGCCACTGCGCGGTGCCGAGCCGTTGATGCTGAACACGCCCAGGGGCAAGTTCTGCAGAGGAAAATCCGCGTGACCATTGGCCGAGGCCACCCAGCTGCGGGTCTGCGTTGGTTGAGTCATGGGTTATCTCCGGTTCGGGTTGAAGGTGGCGGGCAGCGAGGCCCAGCACGCGTCGTAAGCAGGTTGCAGTTGGGGGCACTCCAGGGCGAACTGGGTCGGACGCAGCACTTGGCTGGTCTCGAACATGAAGGCCATGGTGTTATCGATCTTGTGCGGCGCCAGGTCCACGTTGATGGCCTTGGTGCAGGTCTCGCCATCCGGGCCGTGGGCGCTCATGCAGCTGTGCAGCGACGCGCCGCCGGGTACGAAGCCTTCGGCCTTGGCGTCGTAGGCGCCCTGGATCAGGCCCATGTATTCGTTCATGAGGTTGCGATGGAACCACGGCGGCCGGAAGGTGTTCTCGGCCACCATCCAGCGCGGCGGGAAGATCACGAAGTCGAGGTTGGCCAGGCCGTGCACGCTGGTGGGCGAGGTCAGCACGGTGAAGATCGACGGATCCGGATGGTCAAAACTCACCGTGCCAATGGTGTTGAAGCGACGCAGGTCGTATTTGTACGGCACGTTATTACCGTGCCAGGCGACCACGTTGAGTGGTGAGTGATCCAGCTCGCAGGCCCACAGTTCGCCGAGGAATTTCTGTACCAGCGTGGTCGGTTGCTTGAGGTCTTCGTAACGGGCGACGGGCGTGAGGAAATCGCGCGGGTTAGCCAGGCCGTTGCTGCCAATCGGCCCCAGGTCAGGCAGGCGCAGCGGGGCGCCATGGTTTTCAGCGACGTAACCGCGGGCTTGCGCGTCCAGCAGTTCGATACGGAACTTGAGGCCACGGGGCAGCACGACGATTTCCAGCGGCTCGACGTCCAGCACACCCAGCTCGGTGGCGATGCGCAAGCGGCCCTGCTCCGGCACGATCAGCAGCTCGCCGTCGGCGTTGAAGAACACGCGCTCCATGGAACAATTGGCGCGGTAATTATAAATGCTGATGCCCAAAGGTTTTTCCGACCCCGAGTTGGCAACCATGCCGACCAGTCCATCGATAAAGTCCGTGGGTTCACTCGGAATATCCAGCGGGTTCCAGCGCAGGCGGTTGGGCGTCACCGCCCCCAGCGGGCCACCGGCCAATTGCCGCGCAAGTTTGACGAACGCCGGGTGATTGGCGGACGGCTGGATGCGGTACAGCCAGGTGCGCCGGGCTTCGCTACGCGCCATAGTGAAGGCAGTGCCGGAAAACAGTTCGGTGTAGAGCCCGTAGGGGGCTTTTTGCGGCGAGTTCTGGCCGACCGGCAGCGCGCCAGGCAAGGCTTCGCTGGCGAATTCGTTGCCGAAACCCGAAAGGTATTCGAGGTCCATGGATCTTCCTCTGTACAGAAGTTGTTTTTATCGTAATCCAGTTACGCATAACGTAATTTGATCACTGTCGACCGTCAAGCTATAAAGACGCCCATTCATCTCTCGGATTCTCGCCCGTCCATGGAAAAGCCCCGCGACACCGGTAAACAGAAAGTCCGCTCGGCGGAAGTCGGCACCGATATTCTCAAGGCCCTGGCCGAACTGTCCCCGGCCACCTCGCTGTCACGCCTGGCCGAGCATGTGCAGATGCCAGCGAGCAAGGTCCACCGCTATTTGCAGGCGCTGATCGCCTCGGGTTTTGCCGAACAGAACAGCGCCACCAACCATTACGGCCTGGGCCGCGAAGCGTTGCGCGTGGGGCTGGCGGCGCTGGGCAGCATGGATGTGTTGAAAGTCGGCGCCATGCCCTTGGCCGAACTGCGCGATGAGTTGAATGAAACCTGCTTTCTGGCGGTGTGGGGCAACCAGGGCGCGACCGTGGTGCAGATTGAGCCAGCCGTGCGCGCCGTCACCGTGGTGACGCAGTTGGGCTCAGTGCTGCCGCTGCTCAGCTCGTCCACCGGACTGGTGTTCAGCGCCTACTTGCCGTCGCGGGAAACCGTGGAGTTGCGCGAACGCGAGGTTCAAGCCGGCACCGCTCACACCTTGGCGGACGATCAAGCCTATGCCAGCGTGTGCGAGCAAATCCGCAGCCGCGGCCTGCACTTTGTACATGGCCTGCTGATGCCCGGCGTGGATGCGTTGTCGGCGCCGGTGTTCAATGCGGTCGGGCAAGTCGCGGCGGTGATGACCGTGGTCGGCCCAACCTCGCTGTTCCATGCCGATGAAGATGGCCCGGCGGCGCAGCGCTTGCTGGCGGCGACCCGGGCCGTGAGTTGGCGGATGGGCTATCAGCCCTGAATCACTCGTCGCTGCGCGCCAGCGCCACGGCCACGGCCACGCGATCCTCCAACGCCTTGACCTGCGCGCCGGCCACCACGTAGTTGTTGGTCAGCATCGAGAACACCAGCTTGCGCCCGCCGGCATCGGTGATGTACCCACTCAATGACGACACGCCGCCCATGGAGCCGGTCTTGGCGTGCAGGTTGTTTTGCGCCTGCGTGTCGCGCAAGCGATAGCGCAGGCTGCCGCCGGTCATGCGGTCGGTGTTGCCGGCAATCGGCAGCGCGTTGTACCAGGCGTCGAACCACGGCTGTTTGCTGGCGGCCAGCAGCAGGTCGGTGAGGGTTTGCGACGACACCAGGTTGCGCCGCGACAGGCCTGAGCCGTCGACCTGACTGAATGTGGCGGTTTCCAGCCCCTGGCGCTTGAGGAACCCGGCCACCGCCAGAGCACCCGCCGCTGCCGTGCCGCTATTGGCCGTCTTGCGCCCCATGGCCTTGAGCAAGGCTTCAGACATATTGTTGTTCGAAAGCTTGAGCAGCGGTGTGATCAACGCCTGTAACGGCGCCGATTGGTGCTCGGCCAGCACCGTTACCGCCGCCGGGCTTGCCCCGCCCATCACCCGACGCCCCAGTACGGTAATGCCCTGTTGCGCCAGGGCTTGTTCAAACAGATTCGCGACCAGTTGCGTTGGCTCCCAGACGCTGACCAATTGCTGGCTCTGCTTTCCCGGCGCTACTGCGCCGCTGAGTTGCAACAGGTTGGTGCCGTGACGGCGATTGATTCCATAGCTGTTGCCCGGTCCGCTCATGGCACGGTTGCTCAGTTGCAGGTAATCAGTAGGCGGGAAAATATCGACACTCACCGGCGAGCCGTTCCGCAATGGCGCCTTGGCCGTAACCAGCACGCTGCCCGCATCAAAATCCGCATTGGGCGCCACGGTCAGCGCCGAGATCTGCGCGCCGTAGTAGGTGGTTTCATCGTCATGGGACCAATCCACCCCCAATCGCTCGGCATCGAACCAGGTGTCATCGAACACCAGATCACCCTGCACCTGGCGCACGCCCTGGCTGGCCAATTGCGCGGCCAACGCCTGGTAGTCGGCAAACTGAATGCTCGGGTCGCCCAGGCCACGCAGGTACAGGTTGCCGGTCAGGCGGTCGCCCTGGCGTATGCCATTGCTCAGCAGTTGGGTGGCGAAGCGGTATTGCGGTCCCAGTACATCCATCGCTGCGGCAGTGGTCAGCAATTTGAGATTGGACGCCGGCACCAGCCGGGTACGAGGGTTGTGCTGATAGAGCGTGGCGCCACTGCGGGCATCGCGCACCATCAGCGAGACGGTAGCGCCGTGCAGCGCCGGGTCGCTTAACAACTTATCCAGGGTTGCCGGGGTGGAAGTCGGTGAAACGCTGGCGCAGCCGCCCAGCAAGAAGCTTAAGCCGACCAGCAGAGTGCCGGTGTGTATCCATTTTCCAAAGTGCATCAGTGTGCCGTTCCCGCAAAATCAACAATAACGGCAACGCTAACACTGTAGGAGCGAGCTTGCTCGCGAAGAACGCACAGTCACCGCGCTGAACCAGGCAGCCCGCGTGAGCGTTGACGTTTTTCGCGAGCAAGCTCGCTCCTACAAAGGGATGGCGTTAGAAGGTAAGCGTGCTGGACACCGACACCTGCCGCGCATCGCCCATGGACACAAACTGCGTATTCACCGAGGACGTGTAGTAGGTACGGTCGAACAGGTTTTTCACGTTGAGCTGGAACTTGACCTTCTGCCCCTCAAGCTTGGTGTCGTAGCTGGCGAACACATCAGCCACGGTGTAGCTGGGCAGCTCGAAACTGTTGGCCGCGTCCCCTGCCCGCTCGCCGACATAACGCGCCCCGGCGCCGACGCGCAATTGATCACCGCCCAGGATGCTGCCGAAGTCATACACCGCTGACAGCGAGCCGGTGCTTTTTGCCACGTTCTGCAGGCGGTTGCCTTTGAGCTTGGGGTCTTCGGTGACCTCGGCATCGGTGTAGGCATAGCTGCCGATCAGGCTCCACTTATCCGTCAGCTGGCCGCTGGCATCCAACTCCAGACCACGGGAGCGCACTTTGCCGGCCACGCTGTACTCCGAGGTCAGGCCCTCGCCTACCTGCACCAACACGTTGCGTTTATCGATGGTGAACAGTGCTGCGCTGGCGGTGATACGCCCCGGCAGGTCGAACTTGGTACCCAGCTCCCAGGCTTTGGATTCCTCCGGCTGCAAACTGCCATTCAACACAGTTTTATTGGCCAGTGGCGCGATGGTGGAGTTGGGTTTGAACGACTCGGTGTAGCTGCCGTAGAACGACAATTCGTCACTGTAGCGATACACCAACCCGGCCCGAGGCACCCACTTCTGGCCATTGCCGTCGGTGTTGGCGGTGAACGGCACGCCTTTGCCGGCGTATTGGTCGTACATCTGGTAGCGCGCACCGCCGACCAGAATCCATTGATCGTTGAGGTGGATGGCATCCTGGAAGAACAGCGAATCGCTGCGCAAAAGATCGGTCTGGTTGCTGTCCGGCGCGCTGACTTTGGAACCGGCGACTTCGTTGCCGTATACCGGGTTGGTGTAATCAAAGCTGCCCCGCGGTGCCTGGCGGATCAGGTCGGCGCGGTAGATCTTGCGGTACTCATCGTCCAGGCCGAACACCAGGTCGTGCTGCATACCTGCGGCATCTACTTTGCCTTCAAGGCTGGCGGTGGCGAAGCGGTCGGTGGTCAGTGCGCCCTGAGTGCCGTCCATGCTGCGGGTCAGGGTGCCGTTGGTGTTGACCTTGACCACGCGCACCTGGCTGGCGTCGTAGGTCTCGCGGTTCCAGCTGTAACCGAAGTGGGCTTTCCAGTCGTCGTTCAGATCATGATCGACAGTCAGGCGATACAGATCGGAGCGGCCTTCCATGTTGTTGAACGGCTCATCCAGACGGCGAGTGGCGGGGATGTTCAACGGATGGTTGGTCTTGGGATCGATGGCGGTGCCACGGTCGAACGGCGCGAGAAATTCGCGGTGCTCATAGGCCAGCAGCACTTGGGTGGTGTCGCCATACCAGGCCAGGGACGGCGCCACCAGGGTTTCGCGGTGGGTGCCGTAGTTGCGCCAGTAGTCTTCGTCTTCATGGTCGACGATCAGGCGATAAGCCAGGCCGCTGTCACCCAGGGGCCCGGTGGTGTCGAGGTTACCGCCGCTGCCGTTCTTGCCGCTGCCGAAGGTCGAACCGCGTGCGGTCAGGGAGGTGGACTGCACCAGCTCAGGCTTTTTGCTGACGATATTGACTACACCGCCTGGGTCCTGGATGCCATACAACAGCGACGACGGGCCCTTGAGCACTTCGACGCGCTCGGCTGTCGCGTTCAAGGCACGGCCCTGCACCATTGGCATACCGTCCTTCATGATCGAGCCGTTACGGTTGTCGCCAAAGCCGCGCAACATCACCGCGTCCTGGGTGCTGCCGAGGGTGTTTGTCTGGGTGATACCGCTGATATTGCCCAGCGCGTCATCCAGGTTGCGCGGTTGCTGGTCGCGCAGCACTTGAGCAGGCACTACGTTGACGGTTTGTGGGGTTTCCAACAGCAACCCATGGGAGCGCATTACCGAGCTGGTCGGCGGCGGTTGGTAGCTGGTGCTGTCCTGGGTGAGGTTGGCGCCGCTGATGGTGGTAGCGCCGAGGTTGACCGCGCCGTCGGTTGGCACCGGCTCCAGCGCCAGGGTGCGGGCATCGATCTGGCGGAACGTGAAGCCGGATCGGCTCAGCAGGCGTTGCAGCGCCTGCTGAGCCGTCATCGGCCCGCTGACTGCCGGGGCATTGAGGCCGTAGGGCGCTTCATCGGTATAGATCACGCTGATGCCGGTGACCCGGCTGAACTCGCTCAGGGCCTGGGGCAGTGGTTTGGCTGCCAGGGCAAAATTGAACTGGGCGCTGTGCTGCTCCTGCGCACGCGCAACGCTCAAGGGCAGCAACGCCAGCCCCGACACTGCCAAGACCGAAGCTCCCAGCCACTGTTTTACCCAACCGCCCGCCGTCGACTTCATGCTCTGAGAACCCGTGTTGAAAACGCTGTTAATGCGAATAGATCGCAGTTTCAAGCACTACACGGATGGGGCGCAGGTTTACCTCACATGGGTTCGCAACTATTTTTGTGTATGCCGCCCTCGAGGCCACTCGCGGCCAGGCACTCCTTGGCACTCTTCTTCAATTTCTTGATCAAGCGCTCCTGACGCAGCGCCTCGCCCTTGCTCGCACATTGCTCGGTATAGACCAAGGCCACGGCAGGGCTGGACAGAAAAAACCGTGCGCCCTTGCCGCTTTGGTGCGCGGCAAACCGGCGCACGGGGTCATTGCTGATACCGCAGTACAGCGAGCCATTGGCGGCACGCACCAGGTAGACGAACCAGGGTTTGGGTTCAGAGGGATCAGTCACAAGTCGATGTCGGCAAACCAGAAGAGCGCCAAGCTTATCAACGCCCGGCCTGAAATGCCTTCAAGCCTTTGAGCGCCTGGGCACGTACCGCGTTTTTCAGCGCGGGCGACCAACCCAGCAACAGGCCCTTGAGGCCCAACGCCTGGCGCGACCAACGCCACAGGTCGAAGTGGTCGTGATGTTCACAGATCTTGCCGTCACGGAACACGAACCGCGCACCGATATCGTTGACCACGGTATTGCCGGTGGCGCTGAACAAATACGTCGCCACCCAATGGGCACTGCCGGTGCTGTCATCGCTGCGCACATGGTCGAACGTCAGGGAAAAATCCTTGGCCCGCGTGGTAAGCATGCGCCACATATCACCGGCGTCTCGCCCGCGCAGTTCGCCGAAAGCCGGGTCGCTGAAGACCACATCGTCGGTGTAGCAAGCGGCCATGGCCTCGGCGTCAAGGCGCTGAAAGGCCTCATAGAAGCGGTGGATCAGGGCATCGTGGGCAGCACTCATGGGCAGGTTCCGCAGCAATTATTGTCAGGCCTGCACGATAATCCGCACAGGCCGCGAAGACCATGGGCATTCATGACAAAAATAGCGCTGCCGTCGATCTGGATCTCTTCAGCGGTCGTCAGTGCGGATTTGAACACTAGCCGCGCGGCCTTGACGGCTATCAATGCAGGCGCGTTGCAACTGACCTCCGTCAGGGTCGCATCACTTACGGTCGATTAACCAGCGGTTACGCGGGCACAAGCAAGTACATCGCACAATGGGTATTTCGTCTCAACTAATTTGACCGGGAATTTAAACAACCCTCAACTAATGCCAGCAGGCGCTAACAACAAGTTAGAGCACTTAGCGCACCAGCCCCACACAACTAATACGAATCCTGCACTTGGCCTTTAGTTAAACCACTGTCATAAAACTGCAACTTTCTAAGGCACCATTCCCGATGCACGCGCATAGGCGAACAGTTCAACATCGGTAGAGATACTCAGCCGCTGCATCGCTGTACTTTTCTGTTTGCTGATAGTGGAAATACTCCGGTGGACCTTGGCCGCGATCTGGCTGACAGTCATGCCGCTGGCCAACATACGCACCACCTCGCTCTCCTTGCCGGACAACTGCGGCTCATGGGACTGATTGCCTGTCCCCGCCTCCACCAGTTGCACCCGCAGGCATTCACTGGCGAAGGTCTGGCCCGCGCACACGGCTTTGATCGCCAGGGGCAACTCCTTGGCAGAGGCACTTTTGGCGACCACTGCCTTGGCACCATGGGCGAAGGAGGCACGCAGGGTGGCAACGTTGGCGAACATCGTCACCAGGATCACCGGCACGTTCGGGTACTGACGACGCAACAGGCTCAACAGGCTGTAGCCATCAGCTTGCTGACCGCCCGGCATGGCAAAATCGGTGACCAGCACATCACATGCCGTAGTACTCAACACCCCGAGTAATTGATCGGGGCCGTCGGCTTCGCCGACCACCTTGCACTTGCCATTCGCCTCAATCACGACTCTCTGCCCGACTCGAACAATAGGGTGATCGTCAGCAATAATTACTCGAAGCATAGATACCTACGAATGGTGGCAACTTGAATCCGCGCAAAATACCTCTGTCAGCGCTCATCAACAACTACTAACAAAGACCCACTTGCAGCCGAAGCCAATGTTTAGTAGCGGCTATTTTTTGGACTACAACATAATAGGAAACCACCTACAGCAAAAACTAGACTTCCAAATAACTTAAACCCTCTGTAAACACCTTTCACAGAGTGGACAGATAATCCAGATAGGTGCGCAAGCGTGCCTGGAACGATGTCAACTCCGCCTGGTGCGCAGACACGCCATCGCGCTGAACCTGCTCGATCAACCTCACGGCACAGGACTCAAGCCCTGTTCCTCCTATAAATACCAGGCTACCCGTCAATCGATGCAGGCGTTCGGCGGTCAATGATGCGTTCAATGCGGCACAGGCACGGCCCAACAGGTCGTGGTCTTGCCAAGCCTCGACCAGCAGATTTTCCAACAGTTGATTGACCACCTGTTCACTGCCAAACGTCGCGACCAGGCTCGCGCGGGCGGGCCACCCCGAAACCCGCGCAACAGGCTCCTCACCGATGGGCACGTGATCGGCATCCGGGAGCCATCGCGCCAGAACGGCACTTAATTGTTCCAGGGTCAGAGGCTTGAGCAGCCAGGCATCCATGCCCGCGTCGCGGCAGCGCTGGGGGCTGTCGTTTTGCAGGTCGGCGGTCAACGCGATGATCGGCACTCGCCTCAAGCCGACGTGGTGCTCATATTGGCGAATGGCGCGGGCCATGCTGTAACCGTCCATGACGGGCATCTGGCAATCAGTGATCACCAGGTCAAAGGGCCGACGAGCATAAGCCACTCGCCCGAGATACCCGTCGGCGACCAGCTCATGGTCCAACCCGAGTTTTCGCAGCAAGCAACCCAGCAATAGACGGTGGGCTGAATGATCCTCCGCCACCAGGACATGCAACTGCCGCCAGTGAGGCGGGGGAGTAACAGGCGATCTCGATTTGCGGCTCGCGCCTGCGGTTGAACCTGACAGCGAACCCATCAGTACCTCTTCGTAGCTATTGATACGGCAGCAACCTTCGGCACTGGCGCAATAGCCATAGAGGCCTACTTAGGCAGCAACGATCGCCACATTCCTTTGAATGCTATCGACACAAAACCAATAACCTTTTGAGTGACTTAAAGCCGATACAACAACTACGAAAAAACGCGAACTGCCCTATTCGATCCACCCTGCCAATGTCGTATTAGTTGTATTTCCCCCGCGCACACCTCTCGCTAAATTGTGCCCCACCCCAAAAGAGGGACGGCTTGCCACTCCTCGGCCGCCGCAAAAAATATCGAGACCGTCGCACCGACAACCACCCGCCGACACCGAAGCGGGCGTTGCGTTGCACGCACCTCTATCTGCCAGCCTGCAATGGAAAAAACAGAAAAATGAAGAGCCCTGTAGCCCTATTGAGCAGTGCCCTGCTGCTCGCCATGAGTTCATCGGCATTCGCAGCCAGCAGCGTGGAACTGGCCGTCAAAGGGCTGATCACACCCAGCGCCTGTGCACCTAGCCTTTCAAGCGGCGGGATTGTCGATCACGGAAAAATTTCGGCCAAGGATTTGAGGCCGGATGGATGGACCGTGCTTAAAAGTCACAACCTGCAACTGGGCATCACGTGCGATGCGCCAACCCTGCTAGCCCTGAAGGGCATTGATAACGTTGGTGACGCCCACGATCCGAGGAACAGCTATGGCCTGGGCTTGGTCAGCGGAAAAAAATTAGGCAGTTTCTCCCTGACCTTAAGCAATCCGATCGCCGATGGCGCAGCGATCTCCATGATTGAGTCCTCGGATAACGGCCTCACCTGGCGGGCAAGTTTCCCGGGTGACATGTGGCCAGCCTCCTACCTCGCTTCGTTTGGCGACAACATCACCGGCAGGTGGGCACCCACCCCGGTCCAGCAGGTGTTGGCAGACCTCATGGTGGCAACCATCATCGCGCCGACAGCAGGAATGGATCTGACCACAGAGGTTCCAATCAACGGGTCCGCCACGCTTGAAGTCAAATACCTATAACGCCTCTGCCCCTGCCCAAGGAGACTCACTGACATGAATGTTTTTGCATCCGGCCTGATAGGCGCCTTGCTCCTCAGCCCGACAGCATTCGCCGCCAGCAACACAGACTTGCTCGTGCGCGGCAGCATCACCCCCAGCGCTTGCTCACCAGTCATCTCCGGCGGCGGGACTGTGGACTTCGGCAAGGTGTCGGTCAAGGACCTCAACACCGACACCTACACCGATCTGCCCAGAGAAACCATGCTGTTGAGTGTGCGCTGCGACGGGCCGACGTACTTCACCCTCAACACCATCGACAACCGTTCAGGCACCGCCGCCAGCCACTTCAGCTGGCATGGGCTGGGCACCACACCCAGCGATGAAAAAGTCGGCGATGCCGGGCTGGGTCTCTATTTGCCCGTGGCCGACGGCGTCTCCGTGCGCACCATCACCTCAAGGGATGGCGGCGTGACCTGGATGCCTTCGGTGATGCTCAGCCATACCTTGCTGACGGCGATCGCCCACAGCGACGACGTGATACCGATTGCAGTTCAGGAACTGGACGCCGAGATCCGCCTGATCACCCACATCGCACCTGCCAACAACCTGACGTTGACCGACGAAGTCCCTATCGACGGTCACGCCACCGTACAAGTCAATTACCTTTAAGGAGTCCCTACGATGAAAACCCGATTGACCACCCTGGCCGCCGGCGTATTGCTGCTCGGCTCGACCACCACCTTCGCTGCCTCCAGCGTGGACCTGGCCGTCAAAGGCCTGATCGTGCCCAGCGCTTGCACACCCAGCTTGTCCGGCGGTGGCGTGATCGACCATGGCAAGATTTCCGCCAAGGACTTGAATACAGACAGGCAGACATTTCTCGGTAGACAGACCCTGGCAATGACAGTCAATTGTGACGCCCCGATTCAGTTTGCCCTGCACTCGGTGGATAACCGTGCAACTTCAAGCCCGCCAGGCTCAGGATATTATGGGCTGGGCTTTATCAACGAGACCCAGCAACTGGGTTATTACTACATCCGCATGAGCAACCCGGTCGCCGATGAAGGCGTGGTAGTGCAGACGATCTCCTCCACTGACCTTCAGAATTGGATGAGATGGCCAGAGTGGGACGCAGGCCTTTACATGTCGGTGGCCTCGATGGATGACCACACCCAGCCCCTGGCAGTTAAGGATTTGACCGTCGACCTGAACGTGTACACCGCTATCAACCGCGCCGATGGCATGGACCTGAGCAACGAAGTAACCATCGACGGCTCCGCCACCCTTGAAGTGAAGTACCTCTGACCCATGGCGCCCCATGCCCTCATCCTTGACGGGCATGGGCTTCGCCGTGGGCTGTGTTCACCCGTGCCAGTGATGAATCGATGACTATGTTCACCCGTTTCCTTGCCGTGTTGTGGTTATCCCTGGGCGCTGCGGCCAAGGTCAGTGCGGGCGCCGCTGCCGAGCTTACGGTAACCGGTCGTGTGACACCGGATGCCTGCTATATCGAGCTGTCGGATGAAGGTTTTGTCGACCACGGAAAGATCCCCGCACACACCCTCCTTGTCGACGAATTCACCGTGCTGCCCAGCCGGCAACTCGAGCTGCAGGTGCAATGCGCCAGGCCCATGCTGTTTGCGCTGGTGGGTATCGACAATCGTGCGGAGTCTTCCCTGGCACCGGATTTTTTCTATGGGCTGGGCAGAAACATCCATGCACCGGACGAACGCCTCGGCTCCGTGGCGTTGTCGTACCGCAACCCGGTGGGAGACTCACAGGCCATGCAGGTCTTGGCCTCCACCAACAGCGGCGAAAGCTGGACGCCCGAGCCCAATGGCTACCCGCGATCCTATATGGCCTTTGCCCCGACGGGCGACCGTCAACCCGACTTCATCAGCCAGTTGAGGGTCCAGCTTCAAGTGGACACCGCCATCAACTTTTCGCAGTACCTGACCCTGAATCAGGAAGTGCCCCTCGACGGCTCCATCGTTCTGGATTTGCGTTACCTCTGACCCACTCATTTCGCCTAATGGAAAACCCATCATGACGATGACATGCTCAAACACCGCGTTCGGCCTTATTGCCCTGCTGCTGATATTCGGCAACCAAGCAAAGGCTGACGGCATGGTCCCGGACACATCCGTGGTGATCGTCCACGAGGCCGATGGTGAAGCTTCCGTTTCGGTGACCAACTCCGACAGCCAGCTCTCGTTGTTGCATGTGACCTTGCAGGATATTCCGGAAGATACCGAACCCCTGCTGGTGGTGACGCCGCCGCTGTCTCGAGTCGAAGCGTCCAAATCCCAGTTGGTGCGCTTTATTCTGCAAAACCAAAAACCGTTGCTCACCCAGCGGCTCAAACGCGCCGTGTTCGAAGGCATGCCCCAGGGCCGCGCAGCCACTGCCGCCGGTCATGCCCGCGTGGGCGTGACCGTGCGCCAGAACCTGCCGGTGATTGTGCATCCCAAGGGCCTGGCACCCAATCGCAGCCCCTGGACCGGCCTGACATGGACCCTGCGCGACGGCCAATTGCAGGTGCGTAATGACACGCCCTATGTGGTGCGCCTGGCCCAGGAGCTGCGGCTGTTGCCCGGTGACGGCAAGGCGATGCTGCCGCGCACCTACGTGCTGCCAGGTGAAGCCTTGAGCGTGCCTGCCAGCGGTGGCCAAGCCAAGACGGTCAGGCTGCAACCGGCCACTGTGTACGGGTTTGCGGTCAAGGCCTACGACGCCCCCATCACCCTCTGACAGAAAACCACAGGCGTCGCCAAGACCGCCGCCTGGATAACGAAGTGACGGCTTATCGACCGTCACCAGAACGCCCAAAGCCCCGAACCCAATGAGGGCTGTGCGTTCACTAAGCGAGTACCTTGCGTGAAAACAGTATTGAGTTACCGTGACGGCGAAGCCGTGCCCATTCGCCCAGCCTTGCCGCTGGTGTTGCTGCTGTATGCGCTTATGCCGGACAAGGCGTGGGCCGACGACACCAGCTCCGCAGGCTTCGACGCCCAGACCTTGCATCAGCGCGGCATCGATCCACAGTTGGCCAGCCTGCTGCTGGCAACACCGCGCTTTGCCGCCGGCCGTCATAACGTCAACCTGCGGGTCAATGGCCTGCGCCGGGGACGCCTGGAGGTCAGTTTCGATCAACAGGGCAACCCCTGCCTGGACCGTGCGTTGCTGGACGCCGCCAACCTGGTGATACCCGCTGACCCCGTGGGTTGTCAGGATTTTCTTCTGCGGTATCCGCAAAGCCTGGTGGAACCGGACCCGTCGACACTGACGTTGGCACTGGTCGTGCCCACCGAAGCACTGCGCCCCGTGCAACAGGACATCTCGGGCTACCAGACCGGCGGGTTTGCCGGGATGCTCAACTACGACCTGAGCGGGTTCTACAACCGCTTTGGCGAAGACGCCAGCCGGTTTGGTTCAGCCAACACCGAAGTCGGCTTCAACGCCGGCGACTGGATCGTGCGCAGCCGCCAAGTGCAGACCTGGCAGGATGGCTTATCGCGCAGCACCCACTTGGAGGCCTATGCGCAACGGACCTTCGCCAGCCATCAGGCAGTGCTGCAGGCCGGGCAGATCAACCTCTATAACCCGGTGTTGTCTGGCGCACAAATCACCGGCGTCCAGGTGCTGACCGAGCACGCCCTTCAGGAGCAAGGCCAGAGCGCGCAAATCCAGGGGATCGCCAACAGCCCGGCACAGGTAGAAGTGCGCCAGAACGGCGCGCTGATTCACTCCACCGTGGTGCCTGCCGGGCCGTTTGTGCTGAACGATGTACGTCGCCTGAATACGCGCTCGGACGTCGAAGTCACGGTCAAGGAAAGTGTCGGCGGGGAACGACGTTTCACCGTACCCGCCGCCATGCTCGGTCTCGGCCTGCCTGCACCCGGCTATTCGGTCGCAGCGGGGCGCGTACGCAACGTCGGCGGGGCCGAGGCAGAGGCGCCGTGGGTGGTCAGCGCCGGTTGGACCGGGAACTTGCATCCGCAACTGACCCTGGGCAGTGGCGTGCTGGCGACCGGCGAGTATCGCTCGGCGGGCGCCAGCCTGGGCTGGCTGCCGTGGCTGGACAGTCAGATCCAGGTGTCTACCCAATTGTCCAACACCCAGTCGTGGGAAAAAGTCTCGGGCGTGCAGACTGATCTTTCCTGGTCACAGCGCCTGAGCGAGCGATGGTCGTTCAGCGCCGCCAACTCCTGGCGCAGCAGCGGCTACCGCGAACTGGAGGAAAGCACCTACGAGCGCGACGGCAGCCAGCGCAACTCACGCTATCGCGATCAACAAAGTATCAACCTGGGGTGGTCACATCCGCAGCTGGGCGCATTCAGCGCCGGCGTTTCACGTTCGAGTACCTTCGAGGGCAACAGCAGCAGCCGCGCGCTCGCAGCGTGGGGCACGAGCATTGGCGCAGTCTCGTTATCGGCCAGCGCCGAGTGGCAGATGGGCGGACGCCAGCAACAGGACAACGCGGTCTACCTCACTGTCAGCGTGCCGTTGGGCGAAAGCCGCCGGGTGCGCAGTTGGGTGCGCAACTCCGGCGGCCAAAACCGTACCGGTCTGGGCCTGACCGAACAGCTTGACGACCAATTGAGCTACCGCGTCAGCGCCGAACACGACAGCAGTGACCATGAGGTGGAAACCAGCGTGGGCATTTCGGCATTGCCACGCTATACCCAACTCGACTTGAGCTACAGCCGCTCCGATGCCGAGCGTTCGAGCTACCAGGGCGGCGCCCGCGGCGGTGTAGTCGTGCATGGCGACGGTATGACATTTACCCCCTACCCGGTGCGCGACACCTTCGCTCTGGTTTCCGTCGGCGACATGAGCGGCATCAAACTCAGCACCCCCAGTGGCCCGGTCTGGACCGACTGGCAAGGCCAGGCCGTGGTGTCGCAGGTGGCCGCCTACGGGCGCAGCCCAGTGGAAGTGCAGACCCGCTCTCTACCGCGCAACGCCGATATCAACAATGGCCTGGCCATGATCTCGGCCGGGCGTGGCGCTGTCGATCGGGTCGAGTTCGGCGTGGGCCTGACCCGCCGCATGCTGCTCACCGTCAGCGACGATCAGGGAAACCCCATGCCCGTGGGAGCGTCCGTTACGACGAACACAGGTGAGTTCATCACCTTGGTGCAGGACGCCAGCCAGGTGTTCCTGCCCAATGTGCTGGACCAAGGAGCGCTGTGGATCACCACCTCGCAAGGCAAACGCTGTGAATTGCGCTACCAACTGCCGGCAAAAGCCGACCCCACGGTGTATTTCGAAACCGCACCTGCTCGTTGCTACACACCATGAGGACTACTGCCATGCACCCTGCAACCTGTTTGCGCTACGTGAGCCTGGGGTTATTGCTCGCGTTTGCCGGCACTGCTCAAGCCTTTGAGGAATGCCAATTCAACCTCAGCGAACCGCTGGTGGATTTGGGCTTGATGAGTCGCCTGGCGCAAAGCGACAGCGCGCCGCAACGCCTGCTCGGCGAGCGCCGTTTGAGCCTGACGTTCACCTGCCCCCAGGCCCAGGACCTGAGCCTGTTTTATCGCGGCACCGCCGCCTCCGCGCAACGTCTGCAATTCACTCCCAACGGCAGCTACGCCATCGAGGTCGGCAACGCCGTACTCGACGGTCGGGCGGTGGAACTGGGCTTGTTGCCCGGCGCAGGCCAGGCGCCGGTGAGCAGCGCCAGCGTGCTGGAATGGCGGCCCGACCATGGCATCGCGCCGCTGCACCAAGGCACGGTATTGCAGGGGAAAACCCTGGCGTTGCAGTTGACTCTGCGCGCCTGGGCCGACCCGGCCGCCACCCAGGTGCGCGACGCCACCACCTGGGAAGTCAGCGGGATGATGTACCACAGCGCAAGCGGGCGTTACCGCGACCTCACGTTGCGCGCCCACTTCGCGCCGACCGCCTGCCAACCGACACTGTCGGACCAGGGAGTCGTGGACTACGGCACGCTGTACGCCAAGGATCTGAGTGCCACTCACGAAACACCGCTACCGACGCGCACCGTGCGCCTGAGCGTGACCTGCGATGCTCCGGCCCGCTTCGGCCTGCGCATGAAAGACAATCGCGATGGCTCAGCCACCGGCGGCACCGATGAAACGGCCTATGGCCTGGACCTGGACGCCAGCAACAACAAAATCGGACGTTTCTACCTGACGGTCGACCCAGCGGAATTCAGCGCCGACAGCTTATCCACGCTGTACCGCACCGACTCCACCAGCAATGGCGCAGCCTGGAGCAGTTCCACTGCGCGGCAGATCCCCATGGCTGCCAACAGCCTCATGGGCTTTACCGACAAGACCGGCGTGACTACGGGCCCGCTCGCCATACAGGTCCTGACCGGCACGATGCGCATCAAGACGTACCTGGCCCCCATCCAATCGCTGGACCTGCGCGACGTCGTGCGTATCAATGGGTCCGGCACCCTCGAAATCATTTACTTGTAGGAGTGCGTACCATGAAAATTCCTGCCCTTTGCAGCCTTCTATTATTGACCAGCACCCAGGCGGCGCTGGCGGCCTCGACGGTGGACCTCAGCGTCCAGGGGCTGGTCACGCCCGCCGCGTGCCTGCCGCAACTGTCAAACGGCGGCCTGATTGACTACGGCAAAATATCTCAACAAGACTTGAACCTGGAAACCCGCACCCGTCTTCCCGCCAAGACTCTGTTCTTCGGCATGGCGTGTACCGGCCCGGTACGTTATGCCCTGCGCATGCAAGACAACCGCGGCGACTCGACCCTGGTCGAAAGCGAGATTTACTACGGGCTGGGTTTCGACAGCAACGGCACGCCCCTGGGCGTCTACTCCATGACCTTCGATCCTCGGCAAACCCAGGCCAGCAACAACGGGCAACTCTACGGCACCGAATCCACCACCGGGGGCCTGGCATGGCGCACGTCCAACCTCAACCCCATCGACATCGGTTCCAGGAGCTACCTGGGCTTTACGTCGATCGAGGGCAGCGTCAGCGGCCCCACCGCCATTGGCATAATAGGCAGCCACGTCACGGTGCAGACCGTGATCAATGCTCGCAAGAATCTGGACTTGAGCACGCAAACCCCGATTGACGGTTCGGCCACGCTGGAAGTGGTTTATCTCTAGACCTTCTCACAGGTGACGCGCACGTAGCGCGCACGTCCGGCGCCCAGGCCCGCCACGATGGCGCCGAGGCCGATCACTGCGAAGATCCAGCCGATGGCCGTCCAGCCGCCGGTCCAGTCATGCACCACGCCCACAGCGAAAGGGCCAAGGGACGCCAGGGTATAACCGATCCCCTGGGCCATGCTCGACAGGTTGGCGGCTACGTGAGCGTCACGCGAGCGCAGCACAATCAAGGTCAGCGCCAGGCTGAAGGTACCGCCCTGCCCCAGACCGAGCAGAATCGCCCAACCCCACAAACCGTCCAGCGGCGCATACAGGCAGCCGAACAGGCCGCCTAGGGTCAGCAGCATCACCACCACGATCGCCAGGCGCTGGTCCTTGCCACGGGTAGCCAGCCATGGCGCGGCCAGGGAACTGAACAACTGCACAATGATCGAGCCGGACAACGCCAATCCCGCCTCTGTGGCACTCAGGCCACGGCCGATCAGGATCGACGGCAACCAGCCGAACACGATGTAGGCCAGGGACGATTGCAGGCCCATGTACAAGGTCACTTGCCAGGCCAACGGGTCACGCAGTAGCCCCTTCACACGGTAAGCGACGCGGTGTGCGCCGTGCTTCTGCCCGACTTGCGGCAACCAGAACAACGCCGCCAACAGCGCTGGCAGAATCCAGAACCCCAGACCAAGGGGCCAACTGTCGCCGAAGTAATGACTCAAGGGTACCGTGGCCCCTGCCGCCAATGCGGCGCCCAGGCACAGGGCCATGGTGTAGACGCCGGTCATGGCGCCCGCGCGTGCGGCGAAGTCGCGCTTGACGATACCCGGCAGCAATACGCCGATGATGCCAATGCTGGCGCCGGCGATCAGGCTGCCGACAAACAGGCCCACTTCCCCGAATGAACTGCGCAGGATGATCCCGCCAGCCAGGGTCAGCAAGATGCCGAACACCACCCGCTCAGCCCCAAAGCGTCGGGCCAGGATCGGCGCCATGGGCGCGAACAGGCCCAGGCACAACACCGGCAGGGTGGTCAGTAAACCGGCTTGGGCCGCCGACAGGCCCAGGCTGCTGGAGACGTCGGCCAACAGCGGCGACAGGCTCGACAAGGCCGGGCGCAAGTTGAGCGCCACCAGGATCAGGCCCAGCAACAGCAACCAGGGCCGGCTCACCAGCGGGTGGTTGTGTTGCACCACGTCGTCATCGGCCTCGGCGTCAATCAACAACTCTTCAAGTTCGGGTGTGTGTTGGGTTTCAGGGTTCATTGATCAACTGCCGGCAGAGGGATTTGGCACGTTCGGGGTCTTGCTGTTCCACGGCGTCAAGCAGGGCAACGTGCAAGTCGAACACGGCCTGGCGACGCGGTGAAAGGTTCAGGGTCTGGCGCAACTGCGCGCCGACGATAGCGGAGAAATACTGATACAGCTCGCTCAAGGCCGGGTTGTGTGCGGCGTCCACCAAACGTTGGTGAAACGCCAGGTCGGCGCTGATATAGGCCTCGAGGTCGCCCTGATACAGCGCGGCGCTGGTATCCAGCGCTGTGCGCAACGCTCGCAGGTCACTTGCAGTACGGCGTTGCGCAGCAAGGCCGATGGCTTCCACTTCCAGAATCTGCCGCGTCTCCTGCGCCTGCCCCAGGGTGCAATGAGACAACGCACGCATCGTGCCCAACGGGTCGGTCATCGAGCGCAGATAACTGCCGTCGCCCTGACGAATTTCGATCAACCCGGAGAATGCCAATACACGCATGGCTTCACGCACGGTATTACGGCTGATCCCCAGTTCGGCGCACAGTTCGGGCTCGGTGGGCAGGCGTTCGCCAACGGCCCACACACCCTCGGCAATGCGCAGACGCAGTTGTTCCAGCGCCTGGTCAACCAGAGAGCGTTTGATCAGCGGGGCGATGTCTGTCATGGGCTTTACGCTTTCGTCCAATCATAGGATGAATTTTCCTACAGCCTATTAGGAGTCGCCTACAAAGGCAACGCACTAGGGTTTTTAGGCAGGGAAAGGAGCAGTATTTTCGATTGGTAAAATTACCCTCAGAGGGTAATTATTGGACTCAGGTGTCTTATGGAAAAGTACACACCTCATTACGATCTGGCCTTGATCAAGGCGCAAGTCATCCGGCTGGGCCACAGAGCCTTTACGGCAACTGCGCGGGAGAGCGCTCGTCAACTTGAATTGAGCATCGGCCAGATGCGGTTGGCGGTCTGCGCCCTTGAAACGCGAATGTTGTACAAATCAATGACAACCTATGCAGACCACCGGATATGGCAGGACGTCTATCTGATCAAGATGTACGGTACGGAGATTTACATCAAGGTGACTCACCGCCCAGGCGGCGAAGCTCCCGTAATCTCCTTCAAGGAGAAAACCTTATGAAAACCCAACAATGCGTGAATTGCGGAACCCATGATGGAATGCAGTATTTCGCAGGTCGCACCTTCACCATCAACACACGCGGCATGATGCGCGACATTCCAAACATCGCGGGCTGGGAATGCCAGGTTTGTAAGGAAATCGAATTCGATCATGACGATGACAGCGCAGAGCGTTATTCCGATGCCAGTGACCAATTATTGATTGATGGCAGAAAAGTCATCGCGGCTGAAATGAAGCGAATCCGTCGCAAACTGCAGCTCACTCAGAAGGAGGCAGTGAAGCTGTTGACTGTGCGCGGGCAAAACTCATTTTCTCGCTACGAAAGGGCTGAGGTTTTCCCTCCTGAACCATTGTTTACACTCATGCGCCTCCTGGATAAGCATCCGCATCTGCTGGCCGAGATCGAGGCGCTCAATGTCGGAGAAGACCTCAATCGCCTGCTCATAGCAAAAGATGAGCAACAACGTGCGGCACAAGCATCCTGAACAGACCAACAGGCAAAAATAAACCCGGCACCAGGCTAATGCCAGTCAGTTAAGACAGAATCGGTAACTGTGGCGAGGGAGCTTGCTCCCGCTGGGGCGCGAAGCGGCCCCCAAAATGGGACTGCTACGCAGTCCAGCGGGAGCAAGCTCCCTCGCCACAAGTCACTGGTTGTCTGCTCTAGCTCTTAACTGACTGGCATTAGGCACCAGGCCGGGTTTGTTTTTTAACCTTCCATCAATGCAATATCTGGCTCAAGAACAACTTGGTCCGCTCATTCTGCGGGTTATCAAAGAAGTCATTCGGCGCCGCCTGCTCGACGATCTCGCCCTTGTCCATGAAGATCACGCGATTGGCCACTGTGCGGGCAAAGCCCATTTCGTGGGTCACGCACAACATGGTCATGCCGTCTTCGGCCAGGCCGATCATGGTGTCCAGTACCTCTTTGACCATCTCCGGGTCCAGCGCCGATGTCGGCTCATCGAACAACATGATTTTGGGCTTCATGCACAGCGCGCGGGCAATCGCCACACGCTGTTGCTGACCACCTGAAAGCTGCCCGGGAAACTTGTGGGCCTGCTCCGGAATGCGCACACGCTCCAGGTAGTGCATGGCAATTTCCTCGGCCTTGCGCTTGGGCATCTTGCGCACCCACATCGGCGCCAGCGTGCAGTTTTGCAGGATGGTCAAATGCGGGAACAGATTGAAGTGCTGGAACACCATACCGACTTCGCGGCGGATCGCTTCGATCTGCTTGAGGTCATTGGTCAGTTCCACACCATCGACCACAATGCGGCCTTGCTGGTGCTCTTCCAGGCGGTTGAGGCAGCGGATGGTGGTGGACTTGCCCGAGCCCGACGGGCCGCACAGCACGATACGCTCGCCCTGCTTGACGTTGAGGTTGATGTCTTTCAACACGTGGAACTGGCCGTACCACTTGTTGACGCCCTGCATCTGGATAATGCCTTCAGGGCTCACAGGCTGTTTGATTGCTTCGCTCATCAAAAAACTCCTAACGCTTGTGGCCAGTGTCGAGCTTGCGTTCCAGATGCATGGAATAGCGCGACATACCAAAACAGAAAATCCAGAACACCAGGGCGGCGAACACATAGCCTTCGGTGGCCATGCCCAGCCATTTGGGGTCGGCGGCGGCTTGCTTGACGCTGTTGAGCAGGTCGAACAGGCCGATGATGATCACAAGGCTGGTGTCCTTGAACAGGGCAATGAAGGTGTTGACGATCCCAGGGATCACCATCTTCAAGGCTTGCGGCAGGATCACCAGGCCCATGCTGCGCCAGTAGCCCAGACCCATCGCCGCAGCGGCTTCATATTGGCCCTTGGGAATCGCCTGCAAACCACCGCGCACCACTTCGGCCACATAGGCCGACTGGAACAGGATCACACCGATCAGCGCCCGCAGCAGCTTGTCGAAGTTCATGCCTTCAGGCAGGAACAGCGGCAGCATCACCGAAGACATGAACAGCACGGTGATCAACGGCACGCCGCGCCAGAACTCGATGAAGGTCACGCAGACCACCCGAATGGCCGGCATGTTCGAACGCCTCCCCAGCGCCAGCACAATGCCCAGCGGCAAGGCGCCGGCGATGCCCACCGTGGCGATAACCAGGGTCAGCATCAAGCCGCCCCATTGGCTGGTCGCCACGTTGCTCAGCCCGAACACGCCGCCATGCAGCAAGCAGTAGGCAATGATCGGGTACAGCACCAAAAAGCCCAGGCCATAGATCGCCTTGCGTGGGAAACGCGAGATGAACAACGGCGCCACGCCCACGATGGCCAGCCATACCGTCATGTCCACGCGCCAGCGCAGGTCGACGGGGTAATAGCCATACATGAACTGCCCGAAGCGCTGTTGGATAAATACCCAACAGGCGCCCTCCTTGGTGCAGTCGGCGCGGGTGGTGCCCACCCAGTTGGCATCGAGGATGGCCCAGTGCAGGATCGGTGGCACCACCAGGTACACCAGGTAGATCGCCAGCAAGGTCAGCAGTGTATTGAGCCAGCTCGAGAACAAGTTGGCGCGCATCCAGGCCACCGGCCCGAAGACTTTGCTCGGCGGCGGCATATCAGGTTTGAACGTATGCGTAGTCATGGGTGTGTCCTCACCGCTCGATCAGCGCAATGCGCTTGTTGTACCAGTTCATCAGCAGAGAAATGCTGATGCTGATCGCCAGGTACACGCTCATGGTGATGGCAATGACTTCAATGGCTTGGCCGGTCTGGTTGAGCACCGTGCCGGCAAACAGCGAAACCATTTCCGGATAACCGATACCGGCGGCCAACGACGAGTTTTTCGCCAGGTTCAGGTATTGGCTGGTCAGCGGCGGAATGATCACGCGCAACGCTTGCGGGATGATGACCTTGCGCAGCGTCGGCCCCGGGCGCAGGCCCAGTGAACGTGCCGCTTCGGTCTGGCCATGGCTGACGGACTTGATGCCCGAGCGCACGATCTCGGCAATAAATGCCGCCGTGTACACCGTCAGCGCCAAGGTCAACGCCAACAGCTCTGGGATCAGTACCCAGCCACCGACAAAGTTGAAGCCCGCAAGCTTGGGCATTTCCCAATGCAATGGCGTACCGAAGATCAACACGCATAACGCCGGGATCACCACCAGCAGCGCCAGGCCCGCCCAGAATTTATGGAAAGGAACCCCCGTCGCTTCAAAGCGCTTGTTGGCCCAGCGGGTCATCAGCACGATGGCAACGATAGCGACCACCAGGCTGGTGACAAACGGCCAGAACCCGTCGGACGCCAGCGCTGCCGGCATGTTCAAGCCACGGCTGCTGACAAAGAAGGTGTCACCGAAGTTATGGCTGTTGCGCGGCCCTGGCATGGTCAGGAACACCGCGAAGTACCAGAACAGGATTTGCAACAGCGGCGGAATGTTGCGGAATACCTCCACGTACACCGTCGCCAGCTTGTTGATCATCCAGTTGGGCGACAAGCGTGCCACGCCGATGATGAAGCCGAGCAGGGTTGCCAGCACCACACCGATGACAGTCACCAGCAAAGTGTTGAGCAGGCCGATGACAAACACCCGGGCATAGCTGTCCGATTCGGTGTAGTCGATCAAGTGCTGCGCGATGCCGAAACCGGCACTGCGCTCAAGAAAGTCGAAACCCGAGGTGATGCCCCGGTGTTGCAGGTTGGTCTGGGTGTTATGGAACAGGTACCAGCCCAGCGAGACCACCGCCACGATCGTAATGATCTGGAACAGCCACGCACGCACTTTGGGGTCGCTGAAGCTGAGCTTCTGCTTGGGTGCGCCGATTTGATTTTGCATGAAGTGCCCCGAAAATAATGGAACAGAACATCACCCGGCAGTTGGCCTACCGGGTGACAGAACCATCAGCGATCAGCGCACAGGGGGTGCGTATTGAATGCCGCCGTTGTTCCACAGGGCGTTCAGGCCACGGTCGATTTCCAGCGGCGTGCTCTTGCCCAGGTTGCGCTCGAACATCTCGCCGTAGTTACCCACTTGCTTGACGATCTGTACCACCCAGTCCTTCTTCACTTTCAGGTCTTTACCGTATTCGCCGTCGGCACCGAGCAGACGCGCAACGTCCGGGTTCTTGGTGGCCTTGGCTTCAGCTTCGACGTTCTTGGAGGTCACACCGGCCTCTTCAGCGTTGAGCATGGCGTAGCCCACCCAGCGCACGATGGCCAGCCACTCGTCATCACCGTTACGCACGACCGGGCCCAGAGGCTCCTTGGAAATGGTTTCCGGCAGCACCACGTAGTCTTTCGGCGAAGCCAGCTTGCTGCGCTGGGCGAACAGCTGGGATTTGTCGGACGTCAGCACGTCGCAACGCCCGGACTCCAGCGACTTGGCGCTTTCATCGGAGGTGTCGAAGGTGATCGGGGTGTATTTGAGGTTGTTGGCGCGGAAATAGTCGGAAACGTTCAGCTCGGTGGTGGTACCGGCCTGGATGCAGATGGTCGCACCGTCCAGTTCCTTGGCGCTCTTGACGCCCAGCTTGTTGTTCACCAGAAAGCCGATGCCGTCGTAGTAGGTAATGAAGCCCGGGAATTTCAGGCCCATGCCCGCATCGCGGGAGCTGGTCATGGTGGTGTTGCGCGACAAGATGTCGACTTCGCCTGACTGAAGCGCGGTGAAACGCTCCTTGGCATTCAACTGGCTGAACTTGACCTTGGTGGCATCGCCAAATACGGCAGCCGCCACAGCGCGGCAATAGTCAGCGTCGATCCCGAGGATCTTGCCGCTGGCATCCGGCACCGAGAAACCCGGCAGGCCGTCACTCACACCGCACTGCACAAAGCCTTTCTTCTGCACGGCGTCCAGGGTGGCGCCCGCCTGGGCAAAACCACTGACACCCAGTACAGCCGCCGCAGAGACGATGGCCAGGGTGGATTTCAATACCTTCATTACAAACCTCCAATTGCTCTTGTTGTGTCGGAGCTCCAACCTCAGCGCACCCTTATGAGGCGATATCGACCCGTGTTGGTTTTTTTTGGGGCCAAGCAGCATGAGGTTTTTGCGGTAATTCCAGTTGCTTTCCCACGAGCGGCAGTCACTGATAGTGTTACCGCCCTGGGAGAGTTCTGACATCGAGCTACACATAGCAAGGCGCGTACCAGAGTCTTGGCCGAGTGGCTGTAACTGCGCTTCGATGGCAAAAGATTCAACCTTGCGACATTCTCTTAACAGATCAACCTGTCGCGCACCGTTCCGACGCACCTCATCGGAGCGCCCGCACATCTATGGAGCAGACATGACCGAACCCTTGATTCTTCAGCCCGCCAAGCCCGCAGACGCCTGCGTTATCTGGTTGCATGGCCTGGGCGCCGATCGCTACGACTTCCTGCCGGTGGCCGAAGCCCTGCAGGAAACCCTGCTGACCACCCGCTTCGTTTTGCCCCAGGCGCCCACGCGTCCGGTGACGATTAACGGTGGCTACGAGATGCCGAGCTGGTACGACATCAAGGCCATGAGCCCGGCCCGTTCGATCAGCCTGGAAGAACTGGAAGCGTCGGCAAAAATGGTCACAGACCTGATTGAGGCGCAACAGAGAACCGGAATAGACACCTCGCGAATTTTCCTCGCCGGTTTTTCTCAAGGTGGCGCGGTGGTTTTCCACACCGCGTTCAAGAAATGGGAGGGGCCCTTGGGCGGTGTGATCGCCCTCTCCACCTATGCGCCAACCTTCGATAATGACCTGGAATTATCCGCCAGCCAGCAACGCATTCCCACGCTCTGCCTGCATGGCCAGTACGACGATGTGGTGCAGAACGCCATGGGCCGCAGCGCCTACGAGCATTTGAAGGGCCGTGGTGTCACCGTGACATGGCAGGAATACCCAATGGGCCACGAAGTGTTACCCCAAGAGATACACGATATAGGCACCTGGCTGACTGAACGCCTACGCTGAATCCCGTGTTTATGTAGCCGTATGACAGACGCACTACGCCGCGCCCGATTCTTGCATTACACTGGCCGGCGTACATTCCTTAATCAATTAATGAGATGACCGTGCTCAAAGCACTCAAGAAGATGTTCGGCAAAAGCGAGGCTGAGCCGCTCGCGCCTGTTCCCAGTGCTCCTGCCCCCAAGCCCGGCAACCGCAATGACGGTCAACAGCCCGGCCGGAACGCGCCCGCCGCCTCACCGAACAAAACCACGGTGACGCCGCCTGAACAGGTAAAGCCTGCCGCACCCGCCCCGGCGCCTGTGGCCAAGCCCCGTCGCGAACGTGCGCCCAAACCGCCCGTGACCCCCTGGAAACTCGAAGACTTCGTCGTCGAACCCCAGGAAGGCAAAACCCGCTTCCACGATTTCAAACTGGCCCCGGAACTGATGCACGCCATCCAGGACCTGGGTTTCCCGTACTGCACGCCCATCCAGGCGCAAGTGCTGGGCTTCACCCTCGCGGGCAAAGACGCCATCGGCCGTGCCCAGACCGGCACCGGCAAGACCGCCGCGTTCCTGATCTCGATCATCACCCAGCTGTTGCAAACGCCGCCGCCCAAGGAACGCTACATGGGTGAACCGCGCGCGCTGATCATCGCCCCGACCCGGGAGCTGGTGGTGCAGATCGCCAAGGACGCCGCCGACCTGACCAAGTACACCGGCCTCAACGTGATGACGTTTGTGGGCGGCATGGACTTCGACAAGCAACTCAAGCACCTCGAAGCCCGTCATTGCGACATCCTCGTCGCCACCCCGGGCCGCCTGCTCGACTTCAATCAGCGTGGCGACGTGCACCTGGACATGGTCGAAGTGATGGTGCTGGACGAAGCCGACCGCATGCTCGACATGGGCTTTATCCCGCAAGTACGCCAGATCATTCGTCAGACGCCGCCGAAAACCGAGCGCCAAACCCTGCTGTTCTCCGCGACTTTCACCGAAGACGTGATGAACCTCGCCAAGCAGTGGACCACCGACCCATCCATCGTCGAGATCGAAGCACTCAACGTTGCCAGCGAAAACGTCGAGCAGCATATCTACGCCGTCGCCGGTGCCGACAAGTACAAGCTGCTCTACAACCTGGTCAACGACAACGGTTGGGAGCGCGTGATGGTATTCGCCAACCGCAAGGACGAAGTGCGCCGCATCGAAGAACGCCTGGTGCGCGACGGCGTCAACGCTGCGCAACTGTCGGGTGATGTGCCGCAGCACAAGCGCATCAAGACCCTGGAAGGCTTCCGTGAAGGCAAGATCCGCGTGCTGGTGGCTACCGATGTAGCCGGTCGCGGTATTCACATCGACGGCATCAGCCACGTGATCAACTTCACCCTGCCGGAAGTACCGGACGACTACGTGCACCGCATCGGCCGTACCGGGCGTGCTGGGGCTGCGGGTGTGTCGATCAGCTTTGCGGGCGAGGATGACTCGTACCAGTTGCCATCCATCGAGGCGTTGCTGGGGCGCAAGATCAGCTGTGAGACGCCGCCGACGCACTTGCTGCGGGCTGTAGAACGCAAACGCCCTTGAGCTGAAATGCGGTAAAAAAATGTGGGAGCGGGCTTGTGTGGGAGCTGGCTTGCCTGCGATGCAGACACCTCGGTTTTTCAGTCACGCCGAGGTGATGCTATCGCAGGCAAGCCAGCTCCCACATTGGTTTCTGCGTCTGGCTGGCTACTTCCAGCGATCCGCTGCGGCGTGGTCACTGCTGCGCCCTTCTACCCAACGCGGCCCCTCACTGGTGTTTTCCTTCTTCCAGAACGGCGCCCGCGTCTTCAGGTAATCCATCACAAACGCGCAGGCATCAAACGCTGCCTGCCGATGCGCACTGGCCGCGCCGACAAACACAATCGGCTCGCCCGGCTCCAGCGCGCCGATACGGTGCAGCACCTCCAGCTTGAGCAACGGCCAACGCTGCTCGGCTTCCACAGCGATCTTGCCCAGGGCCTTTTCGGTCATGCCGGGGTAGTGTTCCAGGAACATCCCTGACACGTCGCGCCCCTCATTGAAGTCGCGTACATAGCCGACAAAGCTCACCACCGCGCCCACGCCCACGTTGGCCGCGTGCATGGCGTTGACTTCGGCACCGGGATCAAAGGCTTCGACCTGCACACGAATGGCCATGGTCAGCCTCCGGTCACGGGTGGGAAGAAGGCGACTTCATCGCCGGCTTGCACCGGCTCGTCCAGGCTGCACAACTCCTCGTTGCGCGCACACATCAGGCTCGCTTCGTTGAGCACGGCGAATTCCGGGTCAGCAGCCAGCGCGAGGCGCACGGCATCAACACTGGCAAACTCACCTTCCATCTCCAGCGAGTCGAAACCCACCGCTTCGGCGTAGCGCGCAAAAAACAGTACGTTGATACTCATTGTTCATCCGCCTTGAAATGCCCGCTCTTACCGCCCAGTTTTTCCAGCAGGCGAATACTCTCAATGGTCATGCCGCGATCCACCGCCTTGCACATGTCGTAGATCGTCAGTGCCGCGACGCTGGCGGCGGTCAGGGCTTCCATCTCAACGCCGGTCTGGCCGGAGAGCTTGCAGCGCGCGAGGATATGCACAGCGTCTACGCCGTCGGCGCGCAGCTCCACCTTGACGCCGGTCAGCATCAACGGATGGCATAAGGGGATCAAGTCGCTGGCTTTTTTCGCCGCCTGAATCCCGGCAATGCGGGCCACGGCAAACACGTCGCCCTTGGGGTGGGCGCCGTCAACAATCATTTGCAGAGTGGCGGGCAACATGCGCACCCGCGCTTCGGCCACCGCCTCACGGAACGTCACGGCTTTTTCGGTGACGTCGACCATATGGGCGCGACCTTGGGAATCGAGATGAGTCAGCACAGGGATACTCCTGATCAGGAGCAGCGATTGTAAACCTGTGGGTCAAAATTTGCGCAGGGCTGTTTATCCCATCCCGTAGGAGCGAGCTTGCTCGCGAAACACTCTCAGGCGCCGCGTTTACCCAGGGTGCACGCGTTATCGTTGACGTTTTTCGCGAGCAAGCTCGCTCCTACATTCAAGGTTAGAACCGGAAGGTAAACCCGGCATTGATCCCGTTGTTGTTACCCCGGTTGGAGAGCAAACCGCTGTAGTTCAACGACACCAGGGTGTCCTTGGTCAACGCCATTTGCGCACTGGCCTTGATCACCGCGCCATCCCTGGCCACAGGCACGCTGTTGACGGCGAAGGCCGTGTCACTGCCGGCAAACTTCAGAGAAGCTTCACGATCGGTATCACCAAACTGGTGCTCCCAACCCAGCTCACCGCGCAGGGTCACCGCCGAGGTGGACGTGAGCGGCAGCTGGGTATGGCCACGCACGCCCAGGGTGGAGAGTGTCGCGTCCTGGCTTTGCTGGCTGGCATGCAAGGCTGCGGCACCGCCTTTTTCCTTGAACGAGTCGCTTTGATAGTTCAGGTACGTGAGGTTGGCGAAGGGTTCAAACACGGTCCATTGGGTGTAACCGATCTCGGCAAACACTTGGTCGGTACGCGCGTTGTAGTCGGCCTTGGCATGGTCCGACTGATTGGCATAGGCCACCCGTCGCGAAGTGTCCAGGCGGTGCCAGGTGCTGGCACCGCCCAGGCGCAGGGCAATCGCCTCGAAGCGTTTGCCACCATAGACCGACAGGTGATAGTTGTCGCTGTCCGCCGACGCCGACTGGCCGTTGAGGTGGCTTTGGGTATAACCGGTCGCCGCGCCCGCGCGCCAGCCTTCGTTCACCTCGGTGTCCAGGCCCAGCAGTACGCCGCTGGTGGACGAGGAGTAGCCGCTGGCGTTGTTGTCACCACTGACGTTGTTGCGTCCACCGAGTAACTGTACCCAGCCGCCGTTGTCACGGCTGTCGATCTGCGCGTTGGAGTCCAGTGCCTGCGCCTGTTGCAGGCGAGCGTTGACCGCTTCACGCAGGTAGCGGCTGTCGGCCATTTGCGCTGCGGCCACGTCCGAATGCAATTGCCCTGAAAGTTGCTTGAAGCCCTCCCGCGCCTGGGCGGCGGAATCCGATGACAGCAGGCTTTCGTAGACCGGGCTGCCAGTGCCCAATGTCTCGGCCACCGTCGCCACCGCACGCTCGTTGCGGGTTTGCGCGACACTGGCGAAGGTCGTCTGGTTGCGAGCTATCGCCAGGGTCAACTGATTCGGTTGATAGTTGAGCGCAGTGCCAATGAACAGGTAGTTGGGGGCAAACGCTGCAAACTGCCCCTGGATACCTTGGCTGGCACTGAGGATATTGAACTGCTGGCCCAGCAAGCTGCGCGCCTCGGTAGCGGTCAACAGGTTGGGGCTGTTCTCCAGGGACACGCTCACCACACCGCCATTGAGGGTCGCCACCCCGCTGCTCTGCAACTGGTCGCTGCGGCCATCGGCCCCGACTTCGACGGCATACACCGAACCCGGGTTGAACGTGACATCGCCGGTGCGCAGTGTGCCAATCGAATGCCCCGGGGCCACTCGCCCACCGTTGTTGACGGTCAAGGCGCCCACCGTGCCGTTGCCGGCCAGGGTGCCGCCCAGTGTGGTCATCACGCGGTTATCGGCATTACGCGTGCCCACGGCACTGCTATCTACCGTCACGGCAGAGGTCAATGCGCCGTCCACCGACAATTTGCCTCCGCGTACCCAGGTACTGCCCGAATAGCTGTTCTGGCCTTCCAGCATCAACTCGCCATCCCCGGACTTGACCAGGCTACCGACGTAGGTGCTGCCGGTGAGCACGTCCTGGTCGCGGGTGAGTGTTGCCTGCTCCCGGGCATGACCGATGTCGTATTCAAACTGATCGTCGGCCGAGGCATTGGCGGGCAGGCCATTGAGCCAGCCTTTTTGCTGCTTGGTGGCGGCCCAGGTCGCCTGCTCGGCAGCGTCTTCTACGCGGCGGGCGCGAATGGCTTCATCGGAAATCGGGTTGGCCCAGATATCGCGGGTACCGCTGGGCAACGCCACTGCCACCGCACCGAGGAACTGCCTCGGCCCTTGCATGGCTTTTTGCAGGTTTGGCAAGCCCCAGCCACTGACCACACCCGGCACTTGCGGCACACCCGGCGCGGCATCGTGCACCGGTTGCAGGTTGTCGTAGGTGCGGCCTCCGGTCAGTTCGCCAACCGGCGTGTCCGGGCCATCCGGCGCTTGCAGGCTGGAGGTGGTCAGCAACACGTCCCGCGCCTGGCTGGGCGTCATATAGGGGAAGCGTTGCATCACTAGCGCCAAGGCCCCGGAGACGCTCGGCGCGGCGGCCGAGGTGCCGTTTGCATTCGGGATGAGTTCGCCCTCGGGGCCGGCAGACGGAATGCCCGACACGCCCATCACGCACCACCACTTGGACGTACCGCAGCGGTTATAGACCTGGGCGCTGGTCTCGTCATAGCCCGTGATCGAAAGGAACTTGCCTTCGATATCCGGTTTGAAAAACGGCAGGTTCGCGTTGGTGTACGGGTTGGCTCCGTGGCTGTCGTTGCCCGCCGAGATGATCTGGATAAAGGTGTTCTGACGGGCCGCGTCGGTCATGGCGTCCATCCAGGTTTTTTGTCCTGCATGAGCCTTGTCCCAGAACGGGCGATAGGCGGCGGTCATGTCACGCAGGTTTTGCGCGGCGCTGTCGCCGACGTTACCGAAGTGGTTCTCCACATCATCGCGCGAGCTCTGCCCCCAGCTCTGATTGACAATCGCCACGTTCTTCGCCGCCAGGGCGTTGTAGCTGGCCATGAACGCGTTGTAGTCGAGGTCGTTGGAGCCTAGGTAGCGGTCGTTGTCGCTGCCGCCGGTGTTGGCGACAAACAGATTGGCGTCGAAGGCAATGCCGTGCATACCGGTGCCGTTGCGGCTGGCGGCCAGCACCCCGGACATTTCCGTGCCATGCCCGTCGTTGAACGCCGGGTCGTATTCCCCTGGAATACCGAAATGTTCGCCCTGCTTGAACTCGCCGCTGGGCACTTCAAGGCGGTAGCGCGGATGGGTGGCGTAGTACTCGCCGGTAGATGTCACCGCCTGCACTCGGTCCTGGCCCTGGGCGTTCTTGCCCTGAAACTCGGAGTGTTCGGTGAGGATGCCCGAGTCGAGCACGCCAACATTGACCCCCTTGCCGGTGATGCCCAAGGCATAGGCGTAATACGCGTTGGTGCGGTCCAGGCCGGAGTTGACCTGGGCCTCCGGCGTCTTCCAGGTTTGCGCGTTGGCACTCCAGTCACGGGTTACGCCCGCCCAGGAAAGACCTGCGCTCAATTGCCCGCTCAGGTTGCTGCTCACGCCCGGCTCTACGTAGGTGTAAGGCTTGGCGGCCGGCAAGTTGGCGATAATAGCCTTGGAGAAGTCGAGGATATTGGTGGTGTAACGGCCGCTGTTGTTGAACAGCTGGCTGCGGTAGTAATCCAGGCGCGAAGCGTAGTCCAGTGGCCGTCGGGTGTCGCCGAGCATGGCGCCGATGGTCAGGTTTTCGGGTTGCAGCTCGTAGTTTTGCTTCAGGGCCGAATCGAACTTGCCGGACTGGGCAGCGAAATCCTTGGCCGCGAGATCGACGATATCCGCGTAGGCAAACCTGAGGTTTTTGTACACGGCGGTATCAGAGCCGAATGAGGCGACGGCTGTCCTGAACGCCGATTCCAATACCTGCGGGGTGTAGGGGTTGTCGTCTGCCCTGGCCACGGAACCGTGGCCCAGCCATAAGGCCAGGCCGAGTGCTATGGATGTAAGGGGTATGGTCTTGAAACGAGGGGTGCGATTGCGTTGCGCCACAGTGAAGCGATTACCTGCTAAGTCCATTTTCCTTTCCCTTTGGATATGTGCGTCATCAATGAACGGTGTTTCGGGCTTTGTAATAGGCAGGGTCACGGTGAAAACCCTGGACAGGTTTTCTAAACGTTCGTCGACTCAAGGAGGTGGTGTTCCGACGGGGTCAAGCAGTGTTCTTATTGTTTTTACCGCAGAAAAAATGTAACAAAATGATTACAGAGAACACAGGCACCCAGGACGCGTTAACGCAGGCAAATGTCGCACAGAACAAAAAAACCCGGATTTCGTGAAAAATCCGGGGTTTTTCGCAGCGGTTTCAGCGTAGTTACAGGTGGGACTCGGCGTATTCAGCCAGGATCGAACGTGGCACCCCTTGCAGCGCAATGTGCACGCCGTTCGGGAAGTCCTTGAAGCGTTCCGTCAGGTAAGTCAGCCCGGAGCTGGTCGCGGACAGGTAAGGGGTGTCGATCTGCGCCAGGTTGCCCAGGCACACCACTTTGGAACCGGCGCCGGCACGGGTGATGATGGTTTTCATCTGGTGCGGCGTAAGGTTCTGGCATTCATCAATCAGAATCAGGCTTTGCTGGAAGCTGCGACCTCGGATGTAGTTGAGGGATTTGAACTGCAACGGCACTTTGCTGAGGATGTAGTCGACGCTGCCATGGGTGTTTTCGTCATCCATGTGCAAGGCTTCGAGGTTGTCGGTAATCGCCCCCAGCCACGGCTCCATTTTTTCCGCCTCGGTACCGGGCAGGAAACCGATTTCCTGGTCCAGGCCCTGCACGCTGCGGGTGGCGATGATGCGGCGATAGCGTTTGGTCACCATGGTCTGTTCGATGGCGGCGGCCAGGGCGAGGATGGTTTTGCCCGAACCTGCGGCGCCCGTCAGGTTGACTAGGTGAATGTCCGGATCGAGTAGCGCATACAGCGCCAGGCTCTGGTAGATATCACGCGGTTTCAGGCCCCAGGCTTCCTGGTGCAACAGGGGTTCCTGATGCAGGTCGAGGATCAGCAGCTTGTCGACCTGGATCTCTTTGATCCAGCCCACGAAGCCCTGTTCGTCGACGATGAACTCATTGATATGCACGGCCGGCAGGTTGTCGATCAGCTGTACCTGGTGCCAGGTGCGGCCGTGGTCCTGACGGGTTTCGACCTTGCTGACACGGTCCCAGAACGAGCCGGTCATCATGTGATAACCACGCGAGAGCATCGACACGTCGTCGACCAGTTGGTCGGTGCTGTAGTCCTCGGCAGCGATCCCACACGCTCGTGCCTTGAGGCGCATATTGATGTCTTTGGTCACCAGCACCACGCGCAGGTCCTTGTCGCGGGCGTGCAGGTCAATCAATTGGTTGATGATTTTGTTGTCGTTCAGGTTTTCCGGCAGCAGGCTGTTGGGCTCGCTGCGCTTGCTCATCAGGATCGACAGCAAACCCTTGGGCCCGCTCTTGCCACGCTGGATGGGCACGCCGACTTCAACGTCCTCGGGCGAAGCTTCACCCAGGGTCTTGTCGATCAGACGGATGGCCTGGCGGCATTCGGCGGCAACGCTGTGGTGGCCGCTTTTGAGTTTGTCGAGCTCCTCAAGCACGATCATTGGGATGGCGACGTGGTGTTCTTCGAAGTTCAGCAGTGCGTTTGGATCGTGGATCAATACGTTGGTATCAAGCACATAAAGGATTGGCTGGTCGGAAGAAGGGTTACGTCCATGATCATCCATACTCGGTCACCTTTGTGGGAGCCATTCGACGCAATACCTGGGCGGTGCTGCGCCTCGATTCGACCACCGAGTGCACCTGAGGGACGTCAAGTGCAATGCCCACATGCGGAGTCTTGGAAGACGCCACCTGTGTTGCAGGTTTCGGCGGTCTGACTTCGTAATACCGCAAAACCCATGACAGGAAAAAGCACTTTGACGCTTTTTTGAAGTTTATTTTTCAGGATGACGAATAGCACTAGCCGAGTGCCATGTACCCCGTTAAAGTCGGAAGTCCGCCTGCATCGAAATGTCGCAGCAAATCGCCCCGAAAACACCCCACCCCCAGCAAAGCCGGGCACTTCATCGAAATGCCTCGCGACACTCCTGCCAACCCAAGCCACTCTGCGCCGTAGCCTGCAACACCACCGGCAATGCCACCCGCGCCTTGTCCTGGGTGTCGTGAAACACGATCACGCCTTTGCGCCACAGCAGCATCAATGTCAGCACCCGTTGCGCCGACTCATCGGCCTTGAGCTTGCCCGGCTCGTCCTGGGAGTCGATGTCCCATAACGCCACTTGCAGGCCCTGTTGCTGGAAGAATCCCTGGCTGTCCGCGCGGCGCTGCCCATACGGCGGGCGGAACAAGGGCACATAGTTTTCCGGCATCAGGTTCTGTACCAGCCCGGCACTGCGGGTGATGGAGCTTTGCCAGTCGACCCAATGGCTGTGGGAGCGGTACTGCCAGCCCTGAAGCCCCACGCACTGCCCTTGGTACAGCGCCTGCACATCGGCGGCCGAACTGCGCTCCACACGGGTTTGCAAGCTGCTGCCAAGGACAAAGAACGTCGCGTTCATCTTTTGCTTGCGCAGGTAATCGGTGAGCCAGTCGGTATTGCCGCTGACAGGTGCAGGGCCACCGTCGAAGGTCAGTAAAAACATCCGGTCATTGAGTTCATCACCGTTGCGCTCATGATCGCCAAAGCGCGCCACTTCACTGCTGATCTGCGGAAACAGCGCGGCCTTGCGCAACAACTCGTCCAGATAGCGTTCGTGAAAGTGCCGGCTGGGGGCGGCCCAGCCTATATAGAAAGAGTTGTCACTGACCTCGAACTTGCCGGCCTGCTCACGCAGGTCGTCCATGTTTTCCACCAGGTAGCAGAACGAGGCGTCTTCTTCGCAGCTCTGCTGGGCGAATGTGTAGTTCTCCAACAGCCGTTGCCAGAGCTGGCGACGCAGATCGCCGATGGCGGCCAGGTTGATGATCTTAAGCCCCAGGCGTTGCTTGAGCGCCGCGTCGTCCAGGGCTTCGCTGGCGAGCAGGCCGTGGGCGAACATCAGGATCTCCGCACGCGAAGCCACATCGAACAGCGCCGGGCTGGCGAGTTTTTCCGGCCAGGTACCACGGTCCAGGCTGGCGACATCCACCGGCGCGGCGTGGGCATTCAGGCACAGCAGGCAAGCGGACAATAAAAGCGCTAATCGCACACGAGGTCTCCCTCTACAGAGTTACCGCCCATCATAGCGGACTGGTCCGCCCTTTTTGTGTAGGAGCGAGCTCGCTCGCGAAAAACGTCCGGGCACCGCGTCTATTCAGTCTGCCAGCATTCTCGTTGACGACTTTCGCGAGCAAGCTCGCTCCTACAAAAACCGGGGCCTATCGGCTTGATAGGTGGAGTCGAACGCTCCAACCCCCTAGAATCCCCCCACGATTCCAGGAGCCAACTTCATGCTGATGGTGATTTCCCCCGCCAAAACCCTCGACTTCGAGTCCAAGCCGGTCACAGCGCGCTTCACCCAGCCGCAGTACCTGGACCACTCCCAGGAACTGATCGAGCAACTGCGCGAACTGAGCCCGGCGCAAATCAGTGAGTTGATGCACGTCTCCGACAAGATCGGTGGCCTCAACGCCGCGCGTTTCGGCAGTTGGACGCCGGCCTTCACTCCGGCCAACGCCAAGCAGGCGCTGCTGGCGTTCAAGGGCGATGTGTATACCGGCCTGAATGCCGAGACTTTCAGCGAGGCCGATTTCAGCTATGCCCAGGACCATCTGCGTATGCTCTCGGGCCTGTACGGCCTGCTGCGTCCGCTGGACCTGATGATGCCGTATCGCCTGGAGATGGGCACCAAGCTGGCCAACGCCCGCGGCAAGGACCTTTACGCGTTCTGGGGCACACGCATCAGCGAATGGTTGAATGAAGCCCTGGCCGAGCAAGGCGACGATGTGCTGCTCAACCTGGCGTCCAATGAGTATTTTTCGGCGGTCAAGCGCACGGCCTTGAACGCGCGGATCATCAATACCGAGTTCAAGGACCTGAAGAACGGCCAGTACAAGATCATCAGCTTCTACGCGAAAAAAGCTCGGGGCATGATGAGCCGGTTTGTGATTGAAGAACGCATCAACGATCCGGCCCAGCTCAAGCAGTTCGATGTACAGGGCTATCGCTTCAATGCGGAGCAGTCCAAGCCGGATAACCTGGTGTTTTTGCGCGATCACGCACCGGAATAAGGCCTGTACAGCCACCAACATCAACTGTGGGAGCTGGCTTGCCTGCGATAGCGGAGGGTCAGCCGACTCACATGTCGCTGATACACCGCTATCGCAGGCAAGCCAGCTCCCACATTTTTTGCCTGCATTTCACCCCACCAATCGTCATTTATTTGACGTCAAAAAATATCAAGACACATCTCTAACAATTTCTTCACTCGACACTCGTCGGTTTTTTTCGTAGTGGCACCACTTTTTTTTAACGGTAGTGGCACAAAACTATCCTCTCGCACCAACTCCCCACAACTACTGGCCTAAATAGCAAGTGCTATCAATATAGTACTAGTGCCATCTTTTCTAATATTTCAAAAAATTTCCGGAAAGGGGATGAGCGGCCCGGAACTTCGTCCTGAAGCACCGCTCATACCACCGGTAACGAAATTCTCTGTTTACGTAAGAGATGACTTACATACCGACCAATGGAAGTAGCCAAGTTGTCATAAAGCACTTTGGCTCGAGGGTCATATCATCAACTGATTGAGTTGAGGGCGGCGATAAGGACTCATTGCCAACCCCCCAAAGGCCAAGGCAGCGCTGACCTAAATGAGCCAGTGTTAAAACCCAAGGCATTGATATCAAAAGGCTTCTCGCCCGTATCAAAGCCCTGTGGCACTGGCACCGGACCCTTCCGCCATGGAAAACCGGCTGCATTTCAGGGCAAGCCCCAATAACAAGGCCACGTTGCGCACAACTTGAGTGCAATAGTTAGTCACTCGCTATTTAACATGCCTGCACGCGGTAAGTCGGCGTCTATTCGCCTAACTTTCGCGGCATCAGTGACGCTTGCAAACATGAACTCCGGCCATCTAATGGCATGATTTAAACATAGAGGTAATTGCGATGCGCATCAGCATATTTGGTTTGGGTTACGTTGGCGCCGTGTGTGCCGGTTGCCTGTCTGCCCGTGGCCATGAAGTGGTCGGCGTAGACATCTCCAAGGACAAGATCGACCTGATCAATGCGGGTAAATCCCCCATCGTTGAACCGGGTCTGGGCGAACTGTTGAGCCAAGGCATCGCAACCGGTCGACTGCGCGGTACCACCAACTTCGCCGAAGCCATCCGCGACACCGACCTGTCGATGATCTGCGTCGGTACGCCGAGCAAGAAGAACGGCGACCTGGAACTGAACTACATCGAGTCGGTATGCCGCGAGATCGGTTTTGTACTGCGTGACAAGACCACCCGCCACACCGTCGTGGTGCGCAGCACCGTACTGCCGGGCACCGTGGCCAACGTGGTAATCCCGATCCTCGAAGACTGCTCCGGCAAGAAAGCCGGTGTTGATTTCGGCGTCGCGGTCAACCCGGAATTCCTGCGTGAATCCACCGCCATCGCCGACTACGACCTGCCACCGATGACCGTTATCGGCGAGTTCGACAAAGCCTCCGGCGACGTCCTGCAGTCGCTGTACGAAGAACTCGACGCGCCGATCATCCGCAAGGACATCGCCGTTGCCGAGATGATCAAGTACACCTGCAACGTATGGCACGCCACCAAAGTCACCTTCGCCAACGAGATCGGCAACATCGCCAAGGCCGTCGGCGTTGACGGTCGTGAAGTGATGGAAGTGGTCTGCCAGGACAAGACCCTCAACCTGTCCCAGTACTACATGCGCCCAGGCTTCGCTTTCGGCGGTTCGTGCCTGCCAAAAGACGTGCGTGCCCTGACCTACCGCGCCGGCTCCCTGGACGTGGAAGCACCGTTGCTCAACTCGCTGATGCGCAGCAACGAATCCCAGGTGCAGAACGCCTTCGACATCGTCTCCAGCCACGACAAGCGCAAAGTCGCCCTGCTGGGCCTGAGCTTCAAGGCCGGTACCGATGACCTGCGTGAAAGCCCATTGGTAGAACTGGCGGAAATGCTGATCGGCAAGGGCTACGACCTGAGCATCTATGACAGCAACGTCGAGTACGCCCGTATGCACGGCGCGAACAAGGACTACATCGAAGGCAAGATCCCGCACGTGTCGTCCCTGCTCAACTCGGACTTCGACGAAGTGATCAACAACTCCGACGTGATCATCCTCGGTAACCGTGACGAGAAGTTCCGCGCCCTTGCGCACGAAGCCCCGCACGGCAAGCAAGTGGTCGACCTGGTGGGCTTCATGTCCAAGGCCACCAGCGTGAGCGGCCGTACCGAAGGTATTTGTTGGTAAGGAGCAGCGGCTAGTTTCAAGCGGCAAGCTGCAAGTTAGAAGCGCTGGTTTTCGGCTTGTAGCTTGTGGCTTGCCGCCCGACTTCTCTGTGACGGACGCGAATATGCAACGGTTAAACCAAGCGACTGGCTGGCTACTATTTCTGGGGCTTTTAGCGCTTCTAGCTCTGGCTCTGCCAGCCAGCACCTTCGATTCGCAATCGAAGAATTTTATTTTCCTGATTGGTGCCGTGGGTATCTGGCGCTACTCGATGGGCGCGACGCATTTCTTTCGCGGCATGCTGTTCCTGTACGTGGTGTACCCGCACCTGCGCCGCAAAGTGCGCAAGCTGGGCAAGGCCGCCGACCCGTCCCATGTGTTCCTGATGGTCACCAGTTTTCGTATCGATGCGCTGACCACCGCACAGGTCTACAGCTCGGTGATTCGCGAAGCCATCGACTGCGGCTTCCCCACCACCGTGGTGTGCTCGCTGGTGGAAATGTCCGATGAGCTGCTGGTGAAAAGCCTCTGGGAAAAGATGAACCCGCCGGCTCACGTCAAGCTCGACTTCGTGCGTATCGCCGGTACCGGCAAGCGTGACGGCCTGGCCTTCGGTTTTCGCGCCATCTCGCGTCACCTGCCGGACGACCGCGCCGTGGTTGCCGTGATCGATGGCGACACCGTGCTGGCCGAAGGCGTAGTGCGCAAGACCGTGCCGTGGTTCCAGCTGTTCGGCAATGTCGGCGGCCTGACCACCAACGAATTCTGCGAAGTGCGCGGCGGCTACATCATGAGCGAATGGCACAAACTGCGCTTCGCCCAACGCCACATCAACATGTGCTCCATGGCCCTGTCCAAGCGCGTGCTGACCATGACCGGGCGCATGTCGGTATTCCGCGCCAGCGTAGTGACTGACCCGGGCTTTATCGCCGACGTGGAAAGCGACTCGCTGCAACACTGGCGCCTGGGCCGCTTCAAGTTCCTCACCGGGGATGACAAGTCCAGCTGGTTCAGCCTGATGCGCCTGGGCTACGACACCTTCTACGTGCCGGACGCCGCCATCAACACCGTGGAACACCCGCCGGAAAAGAGCTTTATCAAGGCCAGCCGCAAGCTGATGTTCCGCTGGTACGGCAACAACCTGCGCCAGAACTCCCGTGCCCTGGGCCTGGGCGTGCGTCGCCTCGGCCTGTTCACCAGCGTGGTGCTGTTCGACCAACGCGTATCGATGTGGACCTCCCTGCTCGGCCTGACCGTGGCCATGATCGCCACCTTCAAGTACGGCGGCGCGTTCATCCTCGCCTACCTGCTGTGGATCGGCATCACCCGCCTGATCCTCACCCTGCTGCTGTCGTGCTCCGGCCACAAGATCGGCCCGGCCTACCCGCTGATTCTCTATTACAACCAGATCATGGGCGCGTTGGTGAAGATCTACGTGTTCTTCCGCCTTGATCAACAGTCCTGGACCCGCCAGGACACCAAACTGACCCGCGATTTGGCCAGCTTTCAACGTTGGTTCAACACCTGGTCGTCTCGGACCATGACCTTCTCCGCCGGCAGCATCTTCGTTGCCGTGTTGCTGATGATGGTCTGACCCTGCCAAGCCTGAATTAACCTAGGAATTACACCCGATGAATAGCCAAGTAAACGCCAACGTTGTCCACGAATCCGAAGCCCAGCGCCAACACGCCCGGGTGAAAATCCCGGCCAAGCTGCGCTTCTTCAACAGCGACCGCACGCCGACCGAAGCAAAGGTTATCGACCTGTCCGCCGGCGGCCTGGCTTTCACCGCCACCCAGCCGCTCACCATCGGCCAAGTGCACAAGGGTCGCCTGCAGTTCGTGATCGATAACCTCGGCCTGGCCATGGACGTGGAGCTGCAGATTCGCTCCTACGACCGCCAGACCGGCCGCACCGGTTGCCAGTTCCAGAACCTCGATGCCCAGGATATTTCCACCCTGCGTCACCTGATCACCTCGCACCTGTCCGGCGACATCGTGACCATGGGCGACGTACTCGCGACCCTGCAACGCGACAACTTCACCAAGGCACGCAAGGTCAAGGACGGCGGCAGCGGCATGACTGCGTTCGGTCGCCTGCGCGCCGTGACCTTCAGCCTGGCGATCTTTTTGGTCGGCCTGGCGGCCTTCGGTTTTGTGGTCAAGTCGCTCTACGGCATGTACTTCGTCAGCCACGCCCAGGCCGGCCTCGTCAGCGTACCGGGCATGAACGTGACCATGCCCCGTGACGGCACCGTGCAAAGCCTGCTCAAGGGTGATTCGGTAGCAGCCAAGGGCGCGCCGCTGGCGACATTCAGCACCAGCATGCTCGACGTGCTCAAGGGCCACCTGGACGAAGACCAGTTGCAACCGGCCAAGGTCGAAGAACTGTTCGGCAAGCAAATGACAGGCACCCTGACTTCGCCGTGCGATTGCGTGGTGGCCCAGCAACTGGTCGCCGACGGCCAGTACGCCAGCAAGGGCGATGTGATCTTCCAACTGGTGCCGCGTGGCAGCCAGGCTAACGTTGAAGCCCGCTTCACCTACCGCCAGTTTGGCGATGTACGCCCAGGTACGCCGGTGAGCTTTCAGGTCGCCGATGAAGAACAGGTTCGCACCGGCACCATCGTCAGCAGCACCAGCCTGAACAGCGCCGACCTGTCCTCCGACATCCGCGTGCAGATCAAGCCTGATGCACCGCTGGACAGCACCTACGCCGGCCGCCCGGTGGAAGTCACCAGCGACCGTGGCCCATCGCTGAACTGGCTGATCGACAAAGCCATGGCTCACGGTCTGTAAGCGAGGACATGCCTGTGATGACTCTCTCAAAAACACCACAATCCCTGTGGGAGCGGGCTTGCTGTGGCGAGGGAGCTTGCTCCCGCTCGACAGCGCAGCTGGAGCCGGCTTTTGGGGGCGCTGCGCACCCCAGCGGGAGCAAGCTCCCTCGCCACAAAGGCAGTGCCCACATTGGTTCGGTAGCGTTGATCGCCCTAGCAATCAGCCTGGCCGGTTGCGCCGGCCTGCCCGACCAGCGCCTGGCCAACGAAGCCCTCAAGCGCGGCGACACCGTCACCGCGCAGCAGAATTACCAGCAACTGGCAGACCTGGGCTACAGCGAGGCCCAGGTGGGCCTGGCCGATATCCAGGTCGGCACCCGTGACCCCGCGCAAATCAAACAGGCCGAAGCCACCTACCGTGCGGCGGCAGATACGTCGCCGCGTGCCCAGGCACGCCTGGGTCGCCTGTTGGCGGCCAAGCCCGACGCCACTGAGGCCGAACACCATGAAGCCGAAAGCCTGCTGAAAAAAGCCTTTGCCAATGGTGAAGGCAATACCTTGATCCCGCTGGCAATGCTGTACCTGCAATACCCACACAGCTTTCCCAACGTGAATGCCCAACAGCAGATCAGCCAATGGCAGGCGGCGGGTTACCCGGAGGCCGGCCTGGCCCAGGTGCTGCTGTATCGCACCCAGGATACCTACGATCAGCACCTGGATGATGTGGAGCGCATCTGCAAAGCCGCGCTGAACACCACCGATATCTGCTACGTGGAACTGGCCACGGTCTATCAGAAAAAACAGCAGCCGGAACAACAGGCCGAACTGCTCAAGCAAATGGAAGCAGGCGTAAGCCGTGGCACCGTGACTGCGCAGCGCGTCGACAGCGTGGCCCGCGTACTCGGCGATGCCACCCTCGGTACCCCGGACGAAAAAACTGCCCAGGCATTGCTGGAAAAAATCGCCCCTGGCTACCCGGCGTCCTGGGTCAGCCTGGCGCAACTGCTCTACGACTTCCCCGAACTGGGCGATGTCGACCAGATGATGAAGTACCTCGACAACGGCCGTGCCGCCGACCAGCCACGCGCCGAATTGCTGCTGGGCAAGCTCTACTACGAAGGCAAGTGGGTGCCGGCCGATGCCAAGGCTGCCGAGGCGCATTTCGAGAAAGCCGTGGGCCGTGAAGTGGCCGCCGATTACTACCTCGGCCAGATTTACCGCCGTGGCTACCTGGGCAAGGTCTACCCGCAAAAAGCCCTCGACCACCTGCTGACCGCAGCGCGCAACGGCCAGAACAGCGCCGACTTCGCCATTGCCCAACTGTTTTCCCAAGGCAAGGGCACCAAGCCCGACCCGTTGAACGCCTATGTCTTCAGCCAACTGGCCAAGGCCCAGGACACGCCAGAGGCCAATGACCTGGCCACCCAGCTCGAAGCGCCGCTGACGCCTGAGCAACGCGCCGAAGGCCAACGCCTGGTGCAACAGGAACTGGCCGCCCGCGGCACCCTGGCCCAAAGCACGCTGCAACTGCACGCCCTGCAAGAAGACGGCGAGGAATCCCTATGAAGCTCAACCCATTCGTCAAGGCCGGTATCGGCCTGACCTTCGCCCTGCTGTGGTCGTGCCCGACCCTGGCCGCGCTCACCGAAGCCAAGAACTTCGGCCTGGAAGTCAAAGCCACCGCGCAGTCTGAAGATGACCGCGACCTCGGCACCCAGAAAGGCGGCGACGTCAACGGCATCGGCCTCGACCTGCGCCCCTGGATCTACGGCGAAAGCGGCGCATGGAGCGCCTACGCCATGGGCCAGGCAGTGGTTTCCAGCGATATCATCGAGACCGACACCCTGCAACAGTCGGCCGATGACACCACCGAGCAGCAGTCGAGCAACGACGACCGCAAGGCCAAGAAAAACTATCTGGCCCTGCGTGAGTTCTGGGTCGGCTACAGCGGCTTCACGCCCTACCCCGGCGAGATCCTCAAGTTCGGCCGCCAGCGCCTGCGCAATGACGACGGCCAATGGCGCGACACCAACATCGAAGCGTTGAATTGGACCTTCGACACCACCTTGCTCAAGGCCAATGTCGGCGCTGCCGAACGTTTCAGCGAATACCGCACCGACCTCAAGGAACTGTCGCCGGTCGACAAGGACCGCCAGCACTTCTACGCCGACGCTGCCTACCAGTGGACGCCGGGCCAGTGGATCGGCGTGCGCGGCCACCACACCCATGACGACGGCAAGCTCGACTACGCCGAACCGGGTGTCGCCAACGACCCGTTGGACAAGCGCGAAAACGGCGACCTGACCTGGCTGGGCATCGAAGCCAACAGCGACGCCTACAACTGGCGCAACACCAACACCGTCAACTACTGGGCAAGCATCACCGGCATGCGCGGCGACCGCGACAAGGTCAACGCCTTGAACGCCGACGGCACACGCCCCACCAGCGCCAAGCGCAGCGATGACCTGAGCGGCTGGGCCACCGATATCGGCGTGCGCCTGCGCCTGGATCCGCAGTGGCAAGTGGGTGCCGCGTACTCGCGCGCCAGTGCCGAGTACGAACAGAACGGCCTGCAAAGCAACCGTTCGAACTGGACCGGCACCCAGTCCCGCGTGCATCGCTTCGGTGAAGCGTTTCGCGGCGAGATGAACAACATGCAGTCCATGAGCCTGTTCGGTTCCTGGCAACTGCGCGAGGACTATGACGCCAGCCTGGTGTACCACAAGTTCTGGCGCGTGGACGGCAACAAGCCGGTGGGCAGCAACGGTATCGACGCGGTGCAGAACAACACCGATGACGTCACCGGCGCGATCCTCTCCAGCACCTCCCTGCCGTTGGAAGACGGCAAGAAAGACCTCGGCCAAGAAATGGACCTGGTGGTCACCAAGTACTTCAAGAAAGGCTTGCTGCCAGCCGCGCTGAGCCAGTCGATCGACGAGCCTTCAGCCCTGGTGCGTTTGCGTGCCGGCGTGTTCAAGCCCGGCGATGCCTATGGCAGCCAGGTCGACTCCTACATGCACCGCGCGTTTGTCGACGTGGTCTGGAAATTCTGATGGGAGCCTGCGCCATGAATGCTCAAAGCCTACTCGTCGCGGCGATGCTGATGGCCAGCGCCACAGCGTTTGCCGATACGGCGGCCAAGGCGCCGATCATCGCCAAGGAACTGCAACAGGCCAAAACCTACACCATCTCCAGCCCGCCCACCGCGCCGCTGGAAATGGCCAAGCCGGCGCTGCCCGACCTGTCGGGCTACACCGCGCAGGCGATGGAAAAGAAAATCGTCAAGGCCAAAGCCGGCAAAATCAGCATCCGCCGCATGATGCAGGAAGACGCACTCAAGGACTTTATCGGCGGCGATAACAAGATGGCCGAATGGGTAGTGCGCCAACACGGCATTCCCCAGGCGATCTTTGTCGACGACGGCTACATGAACCTCAAGGACCTGCTGGGCAAGGTGCCCAAGCAGTACTTCAGCGAAACGTCGCCGGGCGTGTTCCTGGCCAAGTTGCCGATCGTGGTGGGCCGTAAAGGCATCCTCGATATCGACAAAAACACCCAGGAACTGCGCCTGTCCCAGCAAGCCGGCTCATTTTTGATCAATGACGGCCAGCTGTTCGTGCGTGACACCAAGGTCACCGGTTGGGATGAAAAAGCCAACGGCCCGGCGCTGTTCAAGTCGGCCAAGGAGTTCCGCCCGTTCCTGCTGGCCTGGGGCGGCACCGAGACCTATATCTCCAAGACCAAGATGGCCAGCTTCGGCTACGCCAACAGTAAGTCCTACGGGGTGAGTATTTCCCAGTACACGCCGAACATGGCCAAGGTGCTCAAGCGCCCCGAGCCGACCGGTTGGATCATCGACTCCGAGTTCTCGGACATGTGGTACGGCTTCTACTGCTACGAGACCACAGGCTTTGTGATCAAGGGCAATACCTACAAAGACAACATCGTCTACGGCATTGACCCCCATGACCGTTCTCACGGCCTGATCATCGCGGACAACACCGTGTACGGCACCAAGAAGAAGCACGGCATCATCATTTCCCGGGAAGTGAACGACAGCTTCATCTTCAACAACCGCAGCTATGACAACAAGCTTTCGGGCCTGGTGATCGACCGTAACAGCGTGAACAACCTGATCGCCGACAACGAGATCTACCGCAACCACACCGACGGCATCACCCTCTATGAGAGCGGTGACAACCTGCTGTGGGGCAACAAGGTCATCGCCAATCGTCGCCACGGCATTCGTGTGCGTAACAGCGTGAACATCAAGCTCTACGAAAACACCTCGATGGCCAACGGGCTGACCGGCGTGTACGGCCACATCAAGGACTTGACCGACACCGACCGCGACATCGCCCTCGACCCGTTCGATGCCAAGGTGTCGCTGATCGTGGTTGGCGGTGAACTGGCGGGTAACGGCAGCGGGCCGCTGTCTATCGACTCGCCGTTGAGTATCGAGCTGTATCGCGTGTCGATGCTGGCGCCGACCAAATCCAGCGGTATCAGCTTCTCCGGCATCCTGGGTGACCGCCAGGAAGAAATTCTCGACCTGCTGGTGCGCCAGCAGAAAGCCGTGCTGATCGACCCCGTCGAACGCCAGACCGAATTGCAGGACTGAGGATGACCCTTATGCACCCACACATGATCAAACTGCTGAGCCTCTCGGGTCTGACCCTCGGCCTGCTGGCGGCCAGCCAGGGCGTACGCGCCGATGAAGTCAAAGCTCCTACCTTCACCGCTGAACCCTGCTGCAGCCTGTGCCCCGCCGCCCATGACGCGAAGAACTACACCACGCGCTACCAGCAGAACTTCACCACCCTGGAGCAAGCCCAGGGCGACTGGCTGTTCCGTACCCAGGAAGACCTGCGCACCGAGTTCGACACCACCCCGGCCGGCTACAAGCGCATGCAGCAGCTACACGATGCGTTCAAGAGCAAGGGCGTGGAACTGGTGGTGGTCTACCAGCCGACCCGTGGCCTGGTGAACCGCAACAAGCTCAACCCTGAGGAAAAGGCCAAGTACGATTTCGACAAGGCCCTGACCAACTACAAGACCATGCTCGGTCGTTTCGCCAAGATGGGCTACGTGGTGCCAGACTTGTCGCCGCTGACCAACGAGCAACTGCCGGATGAGTTGCCGGCCCACGATTTCTACTTCCGTGGCGACCAGCACTGGACCCCATACGGCGCCCAGCGCACCGCGAAAATCGTCGCGGCCAAGGTCAAGCAGATGCCGGAATATGCCGAGATTCCCAAGCGTGAATTCGAGACCAAGCGCTCGGGCCGCATGGGCAAGACCGGCACCCTGCACAACATGGCCGGGCAACTGTGCGGCACCAGCTATGCGATCCAGTACATGGACCAGTTCACCACCGAGCCCAAGGGCGAAGCCGGTGACGGCGACCTGTTCGGCGATTCGGGCAACCCGCAGATCACTCTGGTGGGCACCAGCCACAGTGGCAAGAACTACAACTTCGCCGGCTTTCTGGAAGAAGAAATCGGTGCCGACATCCTCAACGTCGCCTTCCCCGGCGGTGGCCTGGAAGGCTCGATGCTGCAGTACCTAGGCAGCGACGAGTTCCAGAAAACCCCGCCGAAGATCCTGATCTGGGAATTCTCGCCGCTGTACCGTCTCGACCAGGAAACCATCTATCGCCAGATGATGGCGCTGCTGGACAACGGTTGCGAAGGCAAGACTGCGCAGATGTCGGCCAGCACCACGCTCAAACCGGGCAAAAACGAACTGATGGTCAACAGCGCGAACAAAGACCTGCGCAACGCCAACCATCAGGTCGATATCCGCTTCGCCGATCCGTCGGTGAAAACCTTGCAAGCCACCCTCTGGTACATGAACGGGCGCCACGAGGACATCAAGATCGAGAAACCCGAAACATCCGATACAGACGGGCGTTTCGCCTTTGAACTGCGCACCGATGAAGACTGGGCCTCGCAGAACTTGCTGGCCGTGGAAGTGCAGGGCCCCGAAGCGGGCGCTGCGGCGCAGAAGGTTGAAGCGAAAATTTGCACACGCAACGTATTCCCAAGCGGTGGTCAGCAGACCGCCCAACTCGGGAAGTGAGGTTACTTATGCAAAAGTTATTGTTCCCTACCCTGCTGGGCCTGGCCGTGTTTGCCGGCTCCGTGAATGCGGCCGCGCCGTTGCGCCCGCCCCAGGGCTATTTCGCACCGATCGAAGCGTTCAAGACCGGCGACTTCAAGAATGATTGCGACAGCATGCCAACGCCCTACACCGGGCCATTGCAGTTTCGCAGCAAGTACGAAGGCTCCGACAAGGCCCGTTCGACCCTGAATGTGCAGTCGGAAAAAGCCTTTCGCGACAGCACCGCCGACATCACCAAGCTGGAAAAAGACACCAGCAAGCGCGTGATGCAGTTCATGCGTGACGGTCGCCCGCAGCAACTCGAATGCACGCTCAACTGGCTGGTGTCGTGGGCCAAGGCCGATGCGTTGATGTCCAAGGACTTCAACCACACCGGCAAGTCCATGCGCAAATGGGCATTGGGCAGCATGGCCTCGGCCTATGTGCGCTTGAAGTTCTCCGAGTCGCAGCCGCTGGCCAAGCACCCGCAGGAAGCCCAGCAAATCGAAGCCTGGTTCAACAAGCTGGCCGACCAGGTGGTGAGCGACTGGGACAACCTGCCCCTGGAAAAAACCAACAACCACTCTTACTGGGCAGCCTGGTCGGTGATGGCAACGTCCATCGCTACCAACCGCCGCGACCTGTTTGATTGGGCGGTGAAGGAATACAAGGTCGGCGTGAACCAGGTCGATGACCAGGGTTTCCTGCCGAACGAATTGAAGCGCCAGCAACGCGCCCTGTCGTACCACAACTACGCCCTGCCGCCGCTGTCGATGATCGCCAGCTTTGCCTTGGTCAACGGCGTGGACCTGCGCCAGGAAAACAACAGCGCGCTCAAACGCCTGGGCGACAAGGTGCTGGCCGGCGTGAAAGACCCGGACATCTTCGAGCAGAAGAACGGCAAAGAGCAGGACATGAAGGACCTCAAGGAAGACATGAAATTTGCCTGGCTTGAGCCCTTCTGCACGCTCTACACCTGCGCCCCGGACGTGATCGAACGCAAGCATGGCATGCAACCGTTCAAGACCTTCCGCCTGGGCGGCGACCTGACCAAGGTCTACGACCCGGCGCATGAAAAAGGCAACAAAGGCAGCTAGTCGCTGATCGTTCCCACGCTCTGCGTGGGAATGCAGCACGGGACGCTCTGCGTCCCAAAGCGTGACGCAGAGCGTCACAAGAGGCATTCCCACGCAGAGCGTGGGAACGATCACAACCTCCCCCGAAATCGTGGGGGGGTTTGGGGGGGCTCCGGCCCTTGACTGTTGGTTAAACATGGAGAGATCGGGATGGTTTTCTCGTCCAATGTGTTCCTGTTTCTGTTCTTGCCGATCTTTCTCGGCTTGTACTACTTAAGCGGGCAACGCTATCGCAATCTGCTGCTGCTGATTGCCAGCTACGTGTTCTACGCCTGGTGGCGAGTGGACTTCCTGGCGCTGTTCGCGGCCGTCACGCTGTGGAACTACTGGATCGGCCTCAAGGTCGGTGCCGCCGGTGTGCGCACCAAGCCGGCGCAGCGCTGGCTGTTGCTCGGCGTGGCGGTCGACCTGTGCATCCTCGGCTATTTCAAGTACGCCAACTTCGGCGTCGACAGCATCAATGTGATGATGAAGTCCGCGGGACTGGAGCCGTTCATCCTCACCCACGTGCTGTTGCCGATCGGGATCTCGTTCTACATCTTCGAGTCCATCAGCTACATCATCGACGTGTACCGTGGCGACACTCCGGCGACTCGCAACCTCATCGACTTTGCGGCGTTCGTGGCGATCTTCCCGCACCTGATCGCCGGTCCCGTGCTGCGCTTTCGTGACCTGGCCGACCAGTTCAACAACCGCACCCACACCCTGGATAAATTCTCCGAGGGCTGCACGCGGTTCATGCAGGGTTTCATCAAGAAGGTCTTTATTGCCGACACCCTGGCGGTGGTGGCCGACCATTGCTTCGCCCTGCAAAACCCCACCACAGGCGATGCCTGGCTCGGCGCGCTGGCCTACACCGCGCAGCTGTACTTCGACTTCTCCGGCTACAGCGACATGGCCATTGGCTTGGGCTTGATGATGGGTTTCCGCTTCATGGAAAACTTCAAGCAACCCTACATCAGTCAGTCGATCACCGAGTTCTGGCGGCGCTGGCACATCAGCCTGTCCACCTGGCTGCGTGACTACCTGTACATCACCTTGGGCGGCAACCGCAAAGGCACCCTGACCACTTACCGCAACCTGTTCCTGACCATGCTGCTCGGTGGCCTGTGGCACGGCGCCAACATCACCTACATCGTGTGGGGCGCCTGGCACGGCATGTGGCTGGCGATTGAAAAAGCCATCGGCCTGAACACCGCGCCGCGCAGTTTCAATGTGCTGCGCTGGGCCTTTACCTTCCTGCTGGTGGTGATGGGCTGGGTGATCTTCCGCGCCGAAAACCTGCACGTTGCCGGGCGTATGTACGGTGCGATGTTCAGCTTCAGCGAATGGTCGTTGTCGGAACTCAACCGCGCCAACCTTACCGGCCTGCAAGTGGCAACCCTGGTGGTGGCCTACGCAACGCTGGCGTTTTTCGGTCTGCGCGACTTCTACACCAACCGCCCGGCCGACAAGGCCAAGCCAGCCGACCCGAGCCTGATCAAGGCCGTACCCGGCGACAATCCGGGCAGCATCCACGAGCCCGGTTTCAGCGTGGGCCGTGACGCTGCCGTGCAACCGGCCTACTGGACCGCTGACTGGCCACGCTACGCCATGCGCGCTGCGGTGCTGCTGCTGTTCGTGGCGTCGATTCTCAAACTGTCGGCGCAGAGTTTCTCGCCGTTCCTTTACTTCCAATTCTGAGGGAGCCGACCATGACCCGTTCATTACGCGTCCTCTACATAAGTCTGTTCCTGGTGCTGCTGCTGGCACTGGGCGCCTGGTCACTGCGCAGCTTCTTTGGCTTCAGCACCAACGCCGATGCCACGGTGCTTAACGGTCGCTGGACCAAAGCCGTCGAGACTCACTACGACGACGAGTTCCCGATCAAGCGCCTGGGCACCAACCTGTGGGCAGCGCTGGACTACAAGCTGTTCAATGAAGGCCGCCCTGGCGTGGTGCTGGGCCGTGACCACTGGTTGTACAGCGACGAGGAATTCAACCCCGCCGTCAACGAAGACCAGAACCTGCAAGGCAACTACGCGCTGGTCGAAGGCGTACGCCAGAAGCTCAAGGCCCAGGGCATCCAACTGGTGATGGCGATCGTACCGGCCAAGGTGCGCCTGTACCCGGAGCACTTGGGTGAGGTGAAACCGGCGAGCATCCACGCCAACCTGTACCAGGACTTCCACGCCCGCGTGGCGGCAGACAACATCCCGGCGCCAGACCTGCTCGGCCCCCTGCAACAGGCCAAGCTCGCCGGCAAGCAGGTGTTCCTGCGTACCGATACCCACTGGACCCCGGACGGTGCCGAAGTCGCCGCCAAGCAATTGGCCAAGGCGATTGCCGACAAGACCCCACTGAGCGGCGAGCCGCAGCGTTTTGTCACCGAGGCCGAGAAAACCGAACCGCATAAAGGCGACCTGCGTTTGTTCCTGCCTCTGGACCCGCTGTTCGAAAACCTGATGCCGCCCAAAGAGCCGCTGGAAAAACGCGTCACCCACCTGGCCGAAGAGAAAGGTGATGACGCGCTGTTCAGCGACAGCGAAACCCCGGTGGCACTGGTCGGCACCAGCTACAGCGCCAACCCCAACTGGAACTTCGTCGGTGCGCTCAAGCAAGCCTTGCACAGCGACGTGGTCAGCTACGCCGAAGACGGCCATGGCCCGATCCTGCCGATGCTCAGCTATCTCAAAAGTGATGACTTCAAGAACAGCCCGCCCCAGGTGCTGATCTGGGAGTTTCCTGAACGCTATCTGCCCGTTAACAACGAAATCGGTGATGCCGACCCAGCCTGGGTTGCGCAGCTTAAACAAGCCGGTTCGCGCCAACAGAACATGGCAATCAACACATCTAAATCCGAGACGCCCGACCGGGCGCAAAACTGAAAGAGAGGTAACTCACAATGACTTTCACTACTACTCCTCGTCGTCTCGCTAAAACCCTGGCTATCGCAGCGGGCTTGAGCTTCGTATCCCTGTCGGCCTTCGCTGCCGGTGACGCCGCCCTGTATGGCCCGACTGCACCAAAAGGCTCCAGCTTTGTACGTATCTACAACGCCAGCAACCAGGAGGTCAGCGCCACCGTCGGCAGCACCAACCTCAGCGACGTTGCGCCACTGGCCAGCAGCGACTTCAGCTTCATGCCGGGCGGCGACTACAGCGCCAAGGTCGGCAGCCAGACCCTGCCGGTCAAGCTGGCTGCCGACCACTACTACACCCTGGTCAACAGTGGCAGCGGCCAGCCGCAGTTGATTGAAGAACCCCCGTTCAAGAACAAGCAGAAATCCCTGGTGCGCGTGCAGAACCTCAGCGACAAGGCCCTGACCCTGAAAACCGCCGACGGCAAGACCGATGTGGTCAAGTCGGTGGCTGCCAAGGGCCGTGGCGAGCGGGAGATCAACCCGGTGAAAGTGAGCCTGGCGTTGTATGACGGTGACAAGAAAGTCGGCGATGTGAAGCCGGTTGCGTTGGAACGCGGTGAAGCGGCGGTGCTGTATGTCACCGGCTCGGGCTCGAGCCTGTCGCCAGTGTGGGTGAAACGCCCAGTGTCGACCCGCTGACGATTTCCCTGAGTTGACATGCCCCCTTGTGGGAGCTGGCTTGCCTGCGATGGCGGTCTTGTAGGCGCCATCGCAGGCAAGCCAGCTCCCACACTGACCGGGTTTCAACTCAGGACCGAGACAAAAACAAGAGTGAAACGACAAACCTTCGTAGCTCTGACCCATATCGATTCAAGGAGAAACACCATGATCCCAGTAATCCTTTCCGGTGGTAGCGGCTCACGTCTTTGGCCGCTTTCCCGTAAACAGTTCCCCAAGCAGTTCCTGGCCCTGACCGGCGAGCACACCTTGTTCCAGCAAACCCTGGAGCGCCTGGTGTTCGAAGGCATGGACGCCCCCATCGTGGTCTGCAACAAAGACCACCGTTTCATCGTCAACGAGCAACTGAGCGCACGCAAGCTCGACTGCCAGCGCATCCTGATGGAACCCTTCGGCCGCAACACTGCGCCGGCCGTGGCCCTGACCGCGATGATGCTGGTCAACGAAGGCCGTGACGAGCTGATGCTGGTACTGCCCGCCGACCACGTGATCGACGACCAGAAAGCACTGCAACGCGCACTGGCCCTGGCCACCGTGGCCGCCGAGCGTGGCGAGATGGTGCTGTTCGGCGTGCCGGCCACCCGGCCGGAAACCGGCTACGGCTACATCAAGTCCACCAACGACTCGCTGCTGCCTGAAGGCGTGAGCCGCGTGCAGCAGTTCGTGGAGAAACCCGATGAAAAACGTGCGGTCGAGTTCGTCAAAAGCGGTGGCTACTTCTGGAACAGCGGCATGTTCCTGTTCCGCGCCAGCCGCTTCCTCGAAGAGCTGAAAAAGCACGACCCGGATATCTATGACACCTGCGTGCTGACCCTGGAACGCAGCGAGCAGACCGCCGACACCGTGACCTTTGACGACTCCACGTTCGCGTGCTGCCCGGACAACTCCATCGACTACGCCGTGATGGAAAAAACCCAGCGCGCCTGCGTAGTCCCGCTGGCAGCCGGTTGGAGCGACGTGGGCTGCTGGGCTTCGCTGTGGGCGGTCAACGATAAAGACGCCAACGGTAACGTGAGCAAAGGCGATGTAGTGATCCAGGACAGCCGCAACTGCATGGTGCATGGCAACGGCAAACTGGTGTCGGTGATCGGCCTGGACAACATCGTGGTGGTGGAAACCAAGGACGCGATGATGATTGCCCACAAGGACAAGGTCCAGGGCGTCAAGCAGATGGTCAACACCCTCAACGAACAAGGCCGCAGCGAGACCCAGAACCACTGCGAAGTCTACCGCCCGTGGGGCTCCTACGACTCGGTGGACATGGGCGGCCGCTTCCAGGTCAAGCACATCTCGGTCAAGCCGGGCGCGTGCCTGTCGCTGCAGATGCACCACCACCGCGCCGAACACTGGATCGTGGTCAGCGGCACCGCCGAAGTCACCTGTGACGACAACGTGTTCCTGCTCTGCGAAAACCAGTCCACCTACATCCCGATCGCCTCGGTGCACCGCCTGCGCAACCCGGGCAAGATCCCGTTGGAGATCATCGAAGTGCAATCGGGCAGCTATTTGGGTGAGGACGATATCGAGCGCTTCGAAGATATCTACGGTCGCTCGACACCGGTTGAACGTGGTGTATCGGTGAAAACTATCGCGCAGTAAAACAGTCGTACAAGAAGCCCTCGCCCAGCCCATTGCGTCCCCTATCCGCAGTGGGTTGGGTGGGGGCTTTTCGGTTCAATGACCATCAAAACAGACAGACAGCTCCTCGCAGGATGTCAGGCCTGTGTTTAACGAACCCAGTTACGCGGTGCAAACGCGTTGTAATTGCCGTCCTCCTTGGGTTCAGCATTTTTATACGTGTTCTTGCCGATTTTCTCCGCCGCTTTACCCCCCCACATCAGCGCCGAACCTGCGACTTTCGAGGAAAGGCCACCTGAGCTTGCCATCTTCCTGCCGGCCACCTTCGCCATCCCGCCAACGAACGTCAACCCGGCCCCATAGGCTTTGTCTTTCGAACTGTCGGTGCTATGAAGTACTGAGGATGGCAAAACATGCGAACGAATTGTATCGCCGAGGCCTTGCAGCACAGTTTGCCGCAAGCTCGTAAGCCCCATACTTTGCATACGCGGCCCCGAGCGCGATTCGAGGGGGGCGGCACTCGCTTGCACGTGTCCTGCCTGGCTGGAGGCCTCCGCTGGTGCGGACACGCTGAGAGGGGTGGACAGGCTTACAGCGGCGTCTGAAATATTCATAAAAAACTCACATTGTATAAGTGCAACGTTGGGTTCCGTCGTTGATCAACCAAGCCTCCTTGCGCAAACTGTGTGGCAAGTTATTCAAACCGGTTCCCACATCGTCGGGTGCAATGACCTACGTTGAACCTTACCCTCATCTTGCCGACCCTTGCGCCTACCACGACGCATTCGTGATGAGGTTTGACGGCCTCAGAGATTCATAGGATCCCTTCTTTTTCAGAAGATCCATGTCAGCTATGAGTGGGTTGGGTGGGGGCTTTTTATTTGGGCTTTGCGGTGCCTGTTCAGTCTTCTTCGGGAGCCCTTTTCACAGCTTGACGGCCCCCATAGATTACGGAAAAACTTTGTGGGCTCGTGATGTCGGCAGACAGCACACCACTGATCCATCGCTAGTGGCGGGAACGCTTTTACTGAGTGCAAACACCCTTTATTGATTAAAAAATTATTGCTCTGCTTTAACTACTATAGGGTTGTTGGATCGATTAAAAAAGATTCGTTGTTGAAAGCCATGAGTCTCTCTTATTTCGTTCAATATCTGCTGAACCGGATTGTAGCGAACATCCAGATGGGCAAACCCTACTGAAACCATAAATGTACGGTCATTATTTGCACTCGCCTCAACCCCGACTTTTTCCGCCAGATACGGGTTAATGAATTCATCCCTCCAAACCGACGAGGTGATAGTTCTTAATCGCTCAACGGTACTCTCGGGATAACCTTCCGGCTTTGTAAAGTCTGAAATAACCAATGAAAACTCCTTGGCTAATTCTTCAGCCTGCATAAATAACTGGCTGGTAACTTTCGCTCCAAGCATCTCGACATCATCCAAAACCGCGCCCGACGAGATTACACTCGACTCAGAATGTTCCATCGCGATGATAAAGAGCTCTAGCATCGAAGTCGAGAGTTCTTCTGGTTCCCACCCAATCACCGCGCTTTTATTTTTGTCGATAAATTCAGGAATGAATTTTTCAACCTTAATGGCTGCGTCAGTTGGAGTGGCTTCCACATACAAACTTAGCGCACCGTTTCTGTTTGCAGCCATTACATCAGGTATATCCGAGGCGTAAGCAAATGAGGGACTGGCGTGGCCATCCCCCGAGAATATGATCTTAGGTGTCCCATCGCTAAACGCAGCTCTCAGTTCATTATCACTTAACGCCCGCTCTTGACCATCAACATAGGTAAACCACACGGTGGGTGAAAGCCCAAGGATATCTGTGAACGTCACTGGGTTATTGCGCACCATCTCATAGCGATTAAGCCCATCCACTTCACCTGCAGGGTCGGGATTACTCCATCGCTGTAACCACGGCACGTAGTACCTGAACCCATAGTAGTAGAGCCCCGTCGCATCCCGCTCCTTGCCCGAATAACGCAACGTGCGATAACTCTCTTCGCTAGAATCACCCTTCTGCGTGAAGGCCGTCGTACCAAACGGATGATACGTCTCGCGAGTGATGATCCGCGCTTCACTGTCCAGTTCCAGCGAACAAGAGCCCAGATGATCGCTAAGGGTGTAACGGTATTGATCATTCGCCAGTTGCTGCGGCGCCGCGCCTTCCCAATGCAACACCTGCACCGTGGTGCGGCCGGCCTGGACGGTGACGACGTGCAGTTTCTCGCCATCCCCATCGCGCGTTTCCAGCCCTGGTAGATATCGGGTCTCACTGACCAAGGTGCGGGCGTTGGTTTGCGTCGTGCGCACCTTGCGCTGGCGCATGCCGTCGGCACCGTAGACGTAGCGCTCGGTGTCATTGAGGCGCAACGTGCGCTCCACCATATGCACATGGCTCAGTTGGTTACGTGCATCCCAACTCAGTGTTCGGCCCCGGTCCAACATCAACAGGTTGCCGCTGGCATCGAAGGCTTCGGCAATCTCAGCTTCGGTCGGTGGCCTCCCGCCCACCTCGGGCAGGCAGCGATTACTGTGCTTGGCCGCCGTCAACACACGCCCATGTTGCTGTGGGCCGTGGTGGATCAGCTCCAACAGATTACCTGCGGCGTCATAACGATAGGTTTGACGATAGTTAGCCACGGCAGCCGGATCCTCGAGATGAGCAGGCCCGCGATTAGCGCTGCCGGCCTCCCAGCCGGTGGCTTCGATCAACTGGTAAAGACTGTCGTAGGTATAGCGGTTGATCGGCTCGATGCGTTGGTTGGCAAAGAAGCGCACCGGCAGTGCCTTGTCTTCAAGGCTAAGGATATTGCCCACCGGGTCATAGACGTAGTGCAAATCCTGTAGCGGTTCGTCGCTAGGCCCGGCAGCGCTCAGACGGTTCAATCGCCCGTCTTTCGGGCAGTAATCAAACCGACTGGTGACCTGGTTGCCTGCCGTTTGCTGTTCTATCTGTCCTTGAGCGTTGTAGTGAATGTCATGTACCAGCCGCTGCGCGGCGGTCGCGTTTTTCAGCTGCAGCCAGGCCTCGCGCAATCGGCCGTCGATGGTGTGATTGAAACGCTGCCGATTACCCTGCGCATCGGTTTGCTCCAGCACATTGCCCACCGGGTTGAACTGCAAAGTACTGCGAGCACCGGCTGCTTGCTCAAGCAAATCATCCCGCTCATTAAGGGGCAGTGGCCAATCAGGCATATCCAGGCTTTGCAGATAACGCTGGGTTTGCGCTATCGGCTCGCCACCTACCCCGTAGTAGTCGAAATGACGAGTACCGGCCGGGTCATCTTGGCGCACCACCCGCCCACATTGATTACGTTCAGCCGCAGTCGGCTCAGCCATCCCGTATGCAAAGCGCTCGGTGCAGGCTGAATTTTCAATAATCGCCACAGGTCGCAGTAGCGCATCGAATACTACGCGGCGTTGACTACCGCGCCCATTCCAGAACTGCACACCCTGCCCAGCCTCACCGAACAGTTGAACATCCCAACCCGCATCGACGCTTTGAATCAACAATACTTGGCCGCCAAGCGAGTGAAGGATATTCAGGTTGGCAGGCACCTGCGGGTCGTCTTTTTGCACCGACTGCAGACGCGGGTCCCAGCGCGCTGTCGCTCTGCCTACCGCGTCATGCGCAGTGCGGTCGATGTGTGCCTGTGCCGCTTGGCCGGCAGTCGATCGTAAATACTTCACCGAGCGAACGGGTAGACTTCTCGGATCGGTAACAGTCAATGTGGGGGTATGGCTATTCAAGCTGAGCATGGCTGAGTCTCTCTACTTGAGGATTGCCGACATAAAATTCATTTCACACCGGCCATCTCCGTTCGAAGTTCGTGGTTAATAGCGCTCATGGGGATTTTATTTCCAAGAGTTTGCACTACCTACCTTAATGAAGCGTCTAAGCGGCATCTTTTCATTTCTACGATCATTAAAGCCCTGAACGTCGCCTCCCGACTCGACCAATATAGCCTGACGAACGATATCATTAGCCTCACTATCATATTCTCTTATGATCGAGCTAAACACCTTTGGACCTACCATCGAACTCATTAACTTTATTCGCTCAGGTGTTTCCAACTCGAGTATCCCGGCTCCGATGCGACCGTGACCATCCGTATACTCTTCAGACTTAACAACTTCTTTATAACGCACGACCATTTCTTTCTCGATATGCTTCAGTGTTTTGTTTCCAGCATGCGCGGCAAACGAGCTATTGTTTATCAGCACCGCATTTCTGGAGCCCCTATTTTCCCAAGGCACCCGAACAGGTGAGTTTGTGATTATTTCGTCGGGTCTTGCATAAAGCGTCGTGTCGCCCAGGCGCTCGTGCCCTTCACTCTCAGCACCGAGATACTGGTCATCGACATCGGAGTAGAGCCCTCCTTTCTTGCGAACCAAATAGGGCCGTAGCGTATCCACCGCAAACGCAAAGTTTTTTGGATCTCCCGACCTGAAGTCTTTATAAATAGCCCCCACTGGACTTTTTTTGAATTTCCTGAAGAGTTTCTCCTCTCTCAAATAGACAACATTATGAACTTTAAGATCCTGTAGGACATTCGCAAATGCATCCTCGTTACCTGACTCAAGATAAAGATGAACTTTATACCCGCTCGCCTGCTCGACAGTATTATTAATATTGCTGACATGCGCCGCCAACGCTTCCGCTGACTCGCCCACCCATATCAAGTGGATATCTTTATTCACCGGCTCGCGCTTCTCACCCACAGCGTCTCGATAACCAATGGGATTACCGCCTAGAAAGGCGAATACATTTAAACCATCACTGACACCCACGGGGTCCGGGTTAATCCAGCGCTGAAACCTGGGCATGTAATAGCGCAGACCGTAATAATAAAGGCCGGTCGCATCCCGCTCCTTACCCGAATAACGCAACGTGCGATAACTCTGCTCGCTCGAGTCTCCCCTCTCAGTGAACGCCGTACTGCCAAACGGATGATAAGTCTCGCGGCTGATGATCCGCGCTTCACTGTCCAGCTCCAGCGAGCAGGACCCCAAATGATCGTTCAGGTTGTAGCGGTATTGATCATTGGCCAGTTGACGCGGCACCGCGCCCTCCCAGTGCAACACCTGCACCGTGGTGCGGCCGGCCTGAACAGTGACGACATACAGTTTTTCGTCATCAATCGTGCGGGTTTCCAGACCGGGTAAATAGCACGTCTCGCTGATCACCGTGCGGGCGTTGGTTTGTGCTGTGCGCACCTTGCGCTGGCGCATGCCGTCGGCACCGTAGACGTAGCGCTCGGTGTCATTGAGGCGCAACGTGCGCTCCACCATATGCACATGGCTCAGTTGGTTACGTGCATCCCAACTCAGTGTTCGGCCCCGGTCCAACATCAACAGGTTGCCGTTGGCATCGAAGGCTTCGGCAATCTCCGCTTCGGTCGGTGGCCTCCCGCCCACCTCGGGCAGGCAGCGATTACTGTGCTTGGCCGCCGTCAACACACGCCCATGTTGCTGTGGGCCGTGGTGGATCAGCTCGAGCAAATTGCCGCCAGCGTCGTAGCGATAGGTTTGACGATAGTTAGCCACGGCAGCCGGATCCTCGAGATGAGCAGGCCCGCGATTAGCGCTGCCGGCCTCCCAGCCGGTGGCTTCGATCAACTGGTAAAGACTGTCGTAGGTATAGCGGTTGATCGGCTCGATGCGTTGATTGGCAAAGAAGCGCACCGGCAGGGCCTTGTCTTCAAGGCTAAGGATATTGCCCACCGGGTCATAGACGTAGTGCAAATCCTGTAGCGGTTCGTCGCTAGGCCCGGCAGCGCTCAGACGGTTCAATCGCCCGTCTTTCGGGCAGTAATCAAACCGACTGGTGACCTGGTTGCCTGCCGTTTGCTGTTCTATCTGTCCTTGAGCGTTGTAGTGAATGTCATGTACCAGCCGCTGCGCGGCGGTCGCGTTTTTCAGCTGCAGCCAGGCCTCGCGCAATCGGCCGTCGATGGTGTGATTGAAACGCTGCCGATTACCCTGCGCATCGGTTTGCTCCAGCACATTGCCCACCGGGTTGAGCAGCAAAGCGCTGCGAGCACCGGCTGCTTGTTCAAGCAAATCATCTCTCTCATCAAGGGGCAGTGGCCAATCGGGCATATCCAGGCTTTGCAGAAAGTGTTGATGCTGTTCCAGCACCGCGCCGGTCAAGCCGAACTCATTGAAATGCTGCGTTCCAGCCGGGGTGTCGTGGCGGATCAACTGGCCGCATTGGTTGTGCGCGGCATAGTGCGGCGACGCATCGGCGTAGTGATGACGTTCGACGCACGCAGCTTGCTCGAACACCGCCACAGGCCTTAGCAAACTATCGTATTCAACCTGTCGCTCATTACCGCGAGCGTCCCACGCTTGCACCTGTTCAGCCGCCTGCGTGAACAGGCTGACACGCCATCCTGCATCAACGCTGTGGGAGCCCAGTACCTTGCTGCCGAGCGAGTAAACCTGCGTCAGGTTGGCCCGCTCCACCAAACGCGGGTCCCACTCGGCCACGACTCGGCCCGCACCGTCGAAGCCACTACGACTGCTCCTTGCCTGCGCCTGCTCCCGCCCACTCTCACGCCAATAGCGCACCGTGCGCACCGTCAGCCCGCGAGGGTCGCTCACACTCAGGCCTGGGGTCTGCCGGTGCAGCGCAAGGGCGGTCATTGCAATGTCTTCCCCCGGGCCTCTTTCATCGCCATCACCTCTTCATAGGTGTCGTTTTCATCCTCGTAAATGCTGTACCAAGGCCAGTAGGTATGACGCCGCAGGTAGTCCTCCTTGGCGAGGACGGTACGAGTAGGACGGCCCAACGGGTCATAGAATTGTCGGTCGCTGTAACCGTGTTGCCGGAAGCTGACATCGTTGATGTAGCGATGATGATCGGCAAAATAGGGCCTGTAGATGCGCACAATCAGCCCCTTGTTGTTGTACTCGACCCGCTCGCTGACCCGCCAGCGCTCAACATCCTGTACCGTCACCGGCCGACAATTGCCGTCAAGCGCCAACGAGCCATCTTCCTGTACATGGTAGGCATAACCGCGCTCGACCTTTTGCTTGCTCTGCAAGGCGCGACCGAAACCGTCCCAACAGCTCAAGGCGACGCGGATTTGTTTTTCCGGATCGAGCGGGTAGCGATCAGCCTGCAAGGTAACGGCGTGAACAGGCTCGCGGCGCACCTGAGGGATCAAGCTCAACAGGCGTTGTCGCGCGGGCGTCAATGCATCGGATGGCGAGAGCAAACGGGGCGACACACGAATATGCCCGCTGGGTAGCAGGTCGCCCTGCGCTACGCATTCGTCCAGCCATTGGCGATCCTGCAGGTCGGCGTCAGGCACTCGGCCCATCCAACTGAACGGGTCGGCAAAGTGCGCAGTGGCGGCATCCTGCAACGCCGCGGCCGGTGCATCAATGATTTGGCCAGGTGTGCCGCCGAGTGGAGGACGGTAGTCATCGAGCGACGCAAAGCCCACGGGTTGACCACGTTCGGTGCCGAAAAAACTGGTGGCGATCACCTGGCCGAATGCCCCGTAAAGCACCTCCTGAGTGTTTTGATTGGGGTCGATAATGCGCGCCGGTTGCAGCAAGCGATAGTCAATCGAATCCACACGCGTCTCACAGCCGTCAGGTAGGCGTACCCGAGTATTCAGGCAGCCATAGGGGTCGTAACTCAGATGGGTCACACCATGACTGCGGGTTTGCTGCACGGTGATGACGTTATAGAAACCCGCGAGGCCGGCGTAGGTATTGAAACCGCGCTTGACCGACCACAATGGCGCTTGCGCCCCGTCGATGGACGGCAGAACCAGGCGCATTTTGTGGTACCCGACCTCCAGGAGTTTTTGCTCCAGGTCAAACGGCATTTCACCCTCGTCATTGCGCAGCAAGTCGTACGCCTTGAGCGCTGCCTCATCCAGCTCGGCAATTTCCAACTCATCGGCCAAGGCCAGGAACATGGCCTCTCCATCCGGTAAGGGGTGAACCCCGGACAAGTCCCGGTAGCGCTGCACCGACTGCCCCACCAGTGTTCGCTGAGCTTGGGGATTCAAGGGGTTTGCGGCGGTTTGCGCGATAAAGGCTTCATAGCTGATCGCGTCGGGTTGCAAGCCGTTGGGACCAGAGCCCTTACCCAGCACCAGCGCGTTGTCACGTTGCTGAAAAGGCAGGGCCAGGCGCCAGCCCTGTGGGTGTGTCAGGTGAATAAACCGCGCCAGGCTTTCACTCAGGTAGTAAACCTGCTGCGCCGAATCATGGGCATCACACCACCAGCGTTTCTGCGGTGTGATTTCATTCGGGTCCACCTGGCAGGCCGGATCATCCTGGGCCGTCAGGCGCCGGGCATAACTGACCCTGACGCCATGGGTCAGGCTGCCAAAGGCATCCCAGCGCAGGTTGATCCCGTGCTGGCACTGCGGGTCATCGACCTGTTGCTCGTACTGGTAGGCGATCGACTCCAACGATAACGCCAGCATCACCTTGTAAGGTGCGAATTGACCGCCTACTGGCCGATCCAGCACGCGTACCAGGTAGCGGTTTTGCTCGACGCTATAGGGGACGTCACCTGCGTTGCGCCCTCCATAGGTTTCCACACGCAATACCTGGCCTGCCAGTGCTTGGAGCATGCCAGGCAACTCATCGGCCTGGGGTACGACAAGTTCATCGACACCGTCGGCTTCGTGATAATGGCTAAGCAAGGTTGCTCCCAAGGGGTGAGCAGCCCGATCACCGTTGAAATACTCATCGCACGCTGGGTCGATCACCTGTCCGACATGAAACCAGGTCTTGCGCAATACCGGCTCACTGAAACCCGACTCCGGTGATGCCTCGGCAGCAGCGTCGGTATCAGTCGCCAGGAGCAGGGCAAAACCTCGGAACGTTCGTACCTGTCCGTCGTAAAAGCCTTTTCGATATTCGAACCGTTGCGTCAGCCGATTACCCGTGATTTCGTCACATTGAACCTGCTCACTCACCACCGGCACGGGGAAAGGTAAACGACACACGGCCGGTTGATTGCTCGCGAGCAATTGCTGCTTTTCATCCAGCCACTCCTGGGCCGAACTGCGATATTTCACGCTCGCGGCGGCGCCCTGGTTGTTATTGGTTGCACATAACAAATAGGGTTTGGCTGCGACAAAGTCATACCGCCAATGCATGGGCGACATATGCGGCACCGTCAACACCAGGCTGGAGCAACCCAGCCCTTGCAAGTCAGCGGTACTCACCCGGCAAAATCTGTCATAGCGAACGTCTTTGGGCCAAGGAAGCTCGACGGCGTCGTCAAAGCCGTTGCCACAACGGTTCATGAACACCAGCGCGCACTCGGCTTTCAAGTAGATCAGGTCTGCGGCACCGGAGCCGTCCAGATCCGCGAGCAAGACCCGCGATGCATCGAACTCGTCATAAGCAAAACCCAGCGTGCTGAACCTGAACCCTTTACCAAAGCGGCCTCGCCCCAGGTTGGGCCAGCATTCAAGCCGGTCGTGGCGGATGCGGATCAGGTGCTGCTGGCCGCTGCCGAGCACGTCACTGAAGGCGACCAACTCGGTGGCGGCGTTACTGATCAACGGCAGATCATCCTCGCCTTCCTTGCGCTTAACCTGGGTGGCGGGGGCAAACCCCGCTTGCCGCTGGTTGGCATACAAACGTACGCTGCGCGGGCCGATCATCGCCAGGTCAGACAAGCCGCCCCCCATCAGATTGGCCAATTGCCCCTGGGGATGAAAAAACTCGTGAGGGAAGGCATCCACGGTCGCGAAGTTCGACCAACTGCGGTCCGGGTTGCAGGTAAAAAAACCACACAGCCCAGGCTGGGCTACGACCCATTCAAGGCAGCCATCACCGGTGAGGTCGCTTAAAAACTGCCGGGGTGCTTGCAGGCGGTCAGCTATCGGAATCTCTGGCAACTCATGCCAATCGTCATAGGCCACGTCGTCAGGGTGGCTCGCCGCCTTGGCCCGCATAGGTGCGCGGTAATACCAGGCTTTATCGTCAGAATACAAAATGCCCGGAAAACCTTCGCCGTACAGGTCGACAAATTGATAACGCTGGCCGTCGTCAAGACCCGGCATCGTTTCAAATGGCTGATAGCGCTGGGGATCCGGTGCGAGCTCGAACGCGTTATAGATGAACTCCAACGGCGGCCGACTCTGTACCTTCCCGGCCCGGTCAATGGCTTGTTCATGGGCCGCATGCAGCAGGCTATAACCCAGTGACGATGGCCGATATTCAAGCAGTAGTCGGCGCACCAGCACGGGCGCCGGCCCCATGTCTGGCTCATCGGGAAAGTAGTGGAACATCAGCACCTGCCGACACAGTTGCCGCGTCCTGAGCTCAAAACCATAGGCATAGCTGGAGAACGGATCGCTGCGTCCAGGCCATGCCTGGGTGGCCTCATAAGGGGGAGCGGTCATGAGGGCAATAGGACGTTCACCATGGTCGAACACCAGATGAAAATGCCATAGCACACCTTGCCCAGCCTCAACGCGCCACGCATACAGCTGGTCATCGGCGAGCGCATTGCCGTAAAGCACCTTGCTCAAGTAACGCTGGGCACCTGCGTGATCGTCGGCCTGATAATGGTAGACAATGTGCTCGCCACGCGGGTTGAGGCTTTCTTCGAGCAGCCACTCCCCCACACGCGCATCGACATCCGGGTCGGCACGTCGTGAAGCAGCGGTTTTGCCGTACAGGTGCAGATTGCCGTCCGCGCTGTGAATCAGCCAGAACCCCCCCGGGTCGTCGGTATCGGACCAATGCTCGATCAGTGCAAATGCGCCTTCGGTGCGAGGCCAGTAGCGTACAACGGTGTAAGGCCCCACCGGCAAGCCGTTATAGGCCGTCTCGACCCTTGAAACCTCTGTACCCGTCCTCGGGTTGCGCTCCGGCATCCAGGGCTCCCCATCCGGCCCCAGGATCACGTCTTCATCGGTATACGCCGGCACCCCTGTGGACGTTCGTCGAGTGATCGCATTGGGCGTCTTGCCCCAGCCTATTCCGAACGAGCTGTTGCCGTTGGTGCTGCTGTAACCCAGCGTCAGGTCCGGGGCAAAACCCCGCCCTGGGGAGATTGGCAAGGGCAACTCGAACGATGCACTACCGCTGATACCGACCGGTCCCAGGCCATTGCCGATACTCTGGATGGCGCCACCGCCCTTGGGCAGGGACGGCGCGGCGATTTGCAGCGACTCGTCATGGTTCACCATGCTTGCTCCTAGCCAGCCTTGGCCGTGTAATGCAGCTTCAGGATGATGTCGGTCAGCGATTCGAACAGACGGTTTCGCGCCGCAACGTCAGTAGAGGTGAATTCCAACGCCCAGCCTGAAATAGCGCCCGTACCCTCAAAGGGCAAATAACGCTCATCATCGAAACTGAAAGTGAACAGCCCATCGTCATCCACCCCGCCAGACAAAACGATTTGCTGGCTGGCCCGCAGGTTTTCCTTGAGGGTGTCGCCTATCTGCACGGCACTGTAGGTTTGGGTCAAGGTGGCGTGAATGTCTTCGTAGGGCCCCAGGACCACAGGCAACGACACGCTGATACGTTTGATCCGGCGCACGCTATGCCCAGGGTAATTGCTGTCGAACATGGGCTGCGTCAGCTGGAAATCGACGCGGCAGTTGTCTATCAGGCCAAGCTTGATGGTGTCCCAGTCCTGATTGATGGCGGAGGTCGGATCCTTGTCCTTGAGTTGGCGCAGGGACACCGTCTTGGTGATCTCCAACCGTCGTTCATTGCGACTCAGGTACGCCGAGTCCATTTTCAATAAGGACAACTTCAACGCCTCGCCGGCGCTCAAGCCTCGGTAGCTGTCCTTCCAGACGCCCGCCTGGATAAAGCGCGTGCTGAAGTCGGCGAGTTCAAATTGCCAACAGGCTTCAGCGGCCAGGCACAGCGCCAAGGTGGCATCGTAGGCCTGGTAATAGAAGGTCGCGAACTGGCCGTTGAGCCATTGATAGAGTTGCGCATTGCTGAAACGGGTACGCAGAAAATCATAGCTGGCCAACGCCTGATCCTGGGCGACGCGGGCCTGGTTCAATTGCAGAGTGGTAGCGCGGGCCTGTGCTTCAAGCACTTGCATTTGTGCCTCGATCTGGGCAATTTCCAGCGTGGCTTGGTCACCGGCTTGCATCCACTCCTGGTGGCGACGGCGGAAGTTTTCAGCGCGGTCCGTCGCCTCCGCAATGGTATGGAGCATCGCGGCCCTGGCTGAAGAATAGGCACTGACCATTTCGGCGACGCCCTCCAGGCGCCATCCCCCGGAGGACGCTACGGCAACGGCACCATTAGTCAAACCCGCGTGAGCCCCGCCGCCGCCGCCAGCCGAATTGGGGGGGGCCTTCAGGCCACTGCCAACGGCATTGGCCACCTGACTGATGTTGTCCAACACCCGCCCTTCCAAGTGCAGCGCTGCAGCAGCTTTTTCACCGGCATTCACCACTTCATCGGCCAACTTACGGTAGAAATCCAGGCGTCCCTGAGCCAGTGCCTTACTCGCCTCCAGCGCTTTTTTCTGCTCAAGGTCGATCTTTTGTGCCTGCTGCTGAAGGTCCACCGCAAATTGGGCGAACTCCCAAGCCTGGTGGTATTGCAGCTCCTGCAGTTGCGCCTGTTCCTTGCGCTCGATCAATGACAACAACGTATTGCCAAATTGGATCAGGGTTTCCACAGCACTGCTGGCACGGTTGTGCATCACACTGTAGCGATAAGGTGGCACCTCCTGGGCCAACAACCGCGCGGCACCACCGGAGGCCGCGCCCTGACCGAACGCCGCCAGCAGATCGCGCGGGTTCAAGGGGGCGGCAAACAAGGGCAGCATCAGCGGCTTGCCGTCCAGCGTACGGTTGTTGCGCAGGTTGTCCAGGCGCGCCTCGGCGGTATCCCAGTTCTGGACCAACTCACGGTTGAAGGGCAAGCGCAGGTATCTGTTATCCAGATCAAGCAGGGTAGGGTCGGGCGCGAAAGTGCGCAGGTACAGCGGCGGTTCGGCGAAGTGGTAGAGCGACTCGCCATCGTTGGCCGCGGCACTCTCTTCGCGTAGTTGGTCCTGCCGGATCAGGCGCTGTTCGAACTCGCGCAATTTTGAGTTGGTGGCGTCGCTCAGGGTTTTCAGGGGGATCGGTTGCCAATGGTCCACCACGTTGATATCAGGGCGCGGCCCCAGCAGGTCAAGCACGCGCACGTACCACAGCTTGGCCGCTACGAGGCTGTCGGGGGTCAGTTGCCGGTAGGCGGCGTCACCCCGGTCCAGCAGGTTCTTGATGTAGAACATGTAGATCGCCTTGCGATAACGCACCGGGTGGCTGCTAGCGATACCGTCCGGATCGGCGGGTTTGCGCGACACGTAGTCCATTTCTACCGGGTCATCCATCAAAGGCCGTACGTTCCAGTAGGCCGGACGGCCCTTCTCGTCTTTTTTGCGCGAAGGGTCGAAGATAAAGCCCAGCCACTGTTCGGCGCCTTCGAAGTTTTGCTCCTGGTTCAGACGGTGGCTGACCATGAAAGGCAGGTGCAGGAACAACTCCCAGAAATACAAGCCGTTGGCACCGTGAAAATCCATCTGGTTAATGGCCGCTGGTGGATTGAGAGGGGGCTCTTCAAGGAGCTGAGTATCCCAGGACAGCAGGTTTTCCAGGGCGATATTGGCGCGGTTGATCAACTCGCGTGCAAACAATGTATTCATGCGGATGGGTTGGCGTGGAGCGGTGCCGGCATCGTTTAGCTTGATGCCAGAGTTGGTGAAATCGATGAATTCGGCGATGCCCAGAGTTGGGCTGGCACGGGTGTTGATGCGAGGGGCGATCAGCGGTGTGGTGACTTGCGCGACAAGCTCCAGTTCTACGTAGGTCATTTTCAGGGCATGTCCCAAAACCTGCCAGGTGGTACCGTTGAACACCTTGATACCATGGATAATCGGAATTTTTTTTGAGCCGATGGGCCAGGCTCCCGGCCAGTCAGGCAACAGGGTTTCAGGGTTAATGGGGAGCTTTAATGTATGGGTGTCGGGTGGATTTATTACTGCGAATCCACCGGAGTGCCAAAGTGACGCCGCGCCAGGATTAGCTGCCATCGGATCACTCAGATTCAGAGGTCGCAGAATAACGTGCTGAAAAACATAAGTAGGGGGCCTTATAAACTCCTGGACCTCAGCGTGACGGAATCCAGCAGGCCAATCCGTCTGCACTGTTTTTAATACTAAACCGGTGTGCATCAAATAATCACGCACCAGCACAGCAATCTTAGAAGATATTGATATAAAACCATTTGCATCCGGCAGACCAAGAGTACAATGATGAGCATCATATGTGTCACGCAAGAAATAAGACAATAACCCGCTTCCAACGTATCCATTAGTACGAGAAGATATCAAACTAACCCTACACCTCCCCCCACCACTAAACTGCGAACCACTCAACACTTGAATTCTAGAACCGTTCAAAAGCGTCTCATAGCCCGTCGTTTGGTTTGCGGGCAAAACCATTTCAAGCTTATATCTATCTTGCGTCTCCGAATCAAAAGCCGTTATAGAAAACGTCACATCAGGAGGCTTTGAAAATACAGCTGATATTTTAGATTTAAAGAACACTTCCCCTGTAGACTTATCATAAGTAACATCATCTCCACGGGAAGGGCTAACAATCGAAACCTGCCTCTCTTCAAAATTCCAGTTATCCAGCTCTTGATGCGGCCGATGCGACTCGACACTTTTCAGCGCTATACTAAGCTCAGGCACTTTGAACTGAAACCGCCCTTTATTATCCTGAGCAAATAACCTTCCCACCCTCAAGACATGGGGTGCCTTGATCTCCTTTCGAGTTCCGATACTGGGCACATACCCACGATTGGGAAACAGCGCCGTTACATTAAAGTTCTTATCGATCATCGCCGTTTTTAGAAACGCATATTGATCCGCCGCACCATCCGTTGCATTACCTGCGGTATACCCCATATACATCGCCACAAACATCGACTCCGGCATCGTCGAACTGTCGGCCACGGCAATGCTCTCAACCTGCTCCGCCAAGTCCATAGTCTTGAACAACGGTGACCCACTCCAGGCTTCAATGACGGTTTGCGGCATACTCCAACTGTCGTCGTACTTCTTGTAGACCATGTTCAAACGCAACATCGGGTTACTGTGTACTTTGATAACCGGTGAGCCCGGATCTGGCGGTATGGGGGTACCACCTGGGCGATAACCTTCTTCAACCGTCATCTGAGCAGGGTCGTTATCCACGCACTCCACCCACAATACAAACAGGCGGTTATTGAACAACACTGGCCTGATGGTGCGCTCAATCGCACTGGCCGAAATCGGCAAGTTAGCCTTGTGCCAGTCTGACCACGCCCCCGGCTGCGGATAATCGAACTTTGGCCGGTTGGGATCCGTGCCGTTGAGGTTCATGTAAGTACGCTGGGACATATCCACCGAGCGCCAGTAGTACACACTCTCGGCCCGGGACTTGCCGATAAAGTAATACATGCCATTCTTGAAATCAGTGATATTGATGTATCCATTGATAATCGTCAGGTTGGCCACTTCCTCAAAGCTCGCCAGATAAGACAGCACCGCTTCCTGAGTGGTGTCGATCTCGATCTTGTTCTGATTGAGGTCGTTTTCCAGTTGCTGGAAATACTTGGATTTGGTCAGGCGCAACGAGGGGTCGATATACAGTTCCGGGTAATAGCTCAACTGCTGGTTGGCCGCCCAGATGGGGTATTGGCAGTCGATCTCGCGCCACTGCCTGATCAGGTGATCTTCCATCACTTTGGTTTCATAGCCCGGCTCCATGCCCATCAGCGCGGCATTGATGTACTGCTGAATACTGGCGATGGCCGAGGCCACCGGGCTGGTGGGCACGGCCTGGCTGACCTGCACATCCAGCAGCTTGTATTGGTAGAGGTCGTTGGCGGTCTTGATTTTGTCGCCCAACTGGGCGTCGACAAACTCCGCTGCGTTCGGTACCACCTCATCCAGATAGTAGGCCACCAGGGCATCGCGCAGGGTTTCGTTGAGCTGGCTATCGATTGAGCTGGACATGCTCGCTCCTTATTCATCGTAAAAGTGCGCAGGCGCTCAGCGCCGGGCAGCCATGACCGCATTGCCTACCGCTTGCCAGGCCACACCCGTACTGTCGCCGTGCAGGGCTGTGGCCCTGAGCAAGTCCGCCGCAGCCAGCCCGCTGGCGGCACAGGTGGCTTGGCTGCGCAGGATCCAGTCGATGTCGGCCATGGAGCAGGCGCGCTTTTGCGCCAGCAGTTGGAAAAGCTCATGCACGTCGTCCTGCCGCCACCCCAACAGCCTGGCCAAAACGGAAGCGGCCTGGTCGCTGACTGCAGCGCGCAATGTTTTGTTTTTGAGCGCTGTTTTCCCGGGGTTGGCCGCGATGAAATAACCCAGCAATGCCTCCTCCGCCTGGCTTTGGCCATGAAACCACTGACTGTAGCAGCTCAGCAGGTAGAAGCTCTTGAGGTTCAACTCCAGATTTCTACCCGGAACTCCCAGCCATTGCGGATTAAGCAAAAACACACGCAAGGCACTGGTGCTCAACCGCAGGTCCATCACCACTGTCCCATGACGCAATACACGCTCGAGTTGATTGATCAATGAGTCAGTGGCGGCTGCAGTAGCTAGCCCCAACACCGCTGACAACAGGGCGTGTACCGAGGTCTGTGCCCAACGCAGTACAACTTGGGTGCGGTCCATCGGCAGGTTGATCATTTCTTGTGCCAAACCTTCGATCAGCCGCAGTTGGCGGTCATGCCCGGCCAGTAACAAGCCGACAAGCTTCGCCACGCTCTGCTCACGTTCATCTGGGAAGAGGTTCAACTGCCCCACTCGATAGTTAATCGCTTCTTGCAAGTACTGATGGGGGTCTTCGAGACCTGTGAGCGGAACAGGCCTCACGAGCCCCTGCGGGTCCAGCAAATACTGCAGCACTTCGCGCCATTTGATAGGCTCTCGTGCGGCAGCGGACTTGGGTCGTTCATAAACAGGCAGATTCAGCGCCGAGATCTGCTCGTCGGTAATCAATACCTCTCGCGTCGCGGCGGCCAATATGCCCAAGCGGTCCACCAAGCCTTGGGGGGGCAGGTAATCTCCAGGCTCCAGGCCCAACGCGCGGCGTACCCCGGTAACACTGTGCTTGCTGTCCTTGAGCCAATTCACGGCCCAATCCATCTGCATCAACACATCGAGAACGTCAGGCGCGGGCGCCATCGCATCCTCTTCCCAAGCCTCTACGGTCGGTAGGTGTCTTTTAGGCAGCGAGCCGCACTTTACTTGCAGGTGGTGAATTGAAGACAGTTGGCTGGTTATTACCTCCCAAGCTGTCCTTGAAAGGCGCTTGCCGCTGAGCGACAACGTCCCACCAGCGCTCAACGGTTCAAGCGTAAGCGCGCTGCCGTCAGGATTGCGCACGAAGTTTTCTTCGTCTGAATGCTGGGGCTGCCGCTCCAGGGTAAACACCCGCGTGCCAGTTGCTGATGCAAAGTCGGTCCCCGCCAGCACAAACAAGGCTGAACCTGGTAGCAGACGCAATAAGGTATCTTCATGCGCGGCATCAACCACCAGCACCAGCCTGATGCTCATATCGCTGGCGCCCTGCGCAGTCAACGACCATGGCCTGAGGGACGACAATGAGGGTTGTAGCAGGCGCCCGGTACAGAGTAATCGCTGGTACTCCAGCCCCCCCAGCATATCCACCAAGCCCCAGCCTTCCTCCGGCGACAAGCCAAACATTTGCGGAATACGCGCCTGACGGTAGAGAGAGGACAGGGTGCCAAGGTCGCGGAGTAACGGCCCAACAAAATCCTTCGTTTGGTTGGCCAAGCGAGAAAGCGATGACTCTGTAGGCTCAAGGCCGAGCGCGGCACAGATTTGTGCGACGATTTTTTTGTTCGCAGCGTCTGTCCCACTGATATTAAAGGCGGCTCTATTGAGTTCCAACGGCGTATCGAACAGCGCAGCAGGGTTAAAGACTTGGTCAAACAGCGGCACCTTGTCACCCGTGGCGTAAGGCGTGAGATCGTGGAGGAACGCCGCAAATTCTTCGGGCTTGATGCCATAACGTCGGCTGAAATAACGATAAACACCCAGGACCCGCAGGGTATTGCTGTTCAGGTCCATGGTCAGGTTGTGTTCACCCTCACTGCGGATGGCGCAGATGAGCAGCGTGTCCAGTTCGGCATAGGACATGTCCATACCCAGGTCTTTCTTCAGCCAGCGCTGCAGACGAATCATGCGTTGCAAGCGGTCAAACCGTTGAGGGGACGTTTTAGTCAGGTACCAGACCGTACGGCTACCGAGCGTGGTTTCCTTGAGGCCCATGGAATTGTCGAACTGGTCCGCACGCGTCGAGACAACGGTAGCAGGCACAACACTGTCATAACGCTCACTGCCATGACCGTTGACATAACACGCGCCATAGTGAGAGGCGTGCGGGTATGCCTTGCCGACTCCCGCGCCCCCCGTCCATTGTGGGTTGCCGCTGGGGCAATTGGGAGACACGCGGGGGAAATGCTGACGCTGGGATAAAAGCGCCTCGACCTGCTCGGCATCCAGCTCCGACCGTTGCATGAAGGTCTCGAGTTGCACCAGTGGGTTGTCAACGTGACCAATACCTTGGAGACCGTAACTGCGCTGAAAAAACTCCTGCTGCTCGGCCGTCCATGTCACGTACTCATCCAGGACAATGGTGAAGCTGAGTACCGCCAGTGAAACTGGCCTAGCGGTAGTGCCCGTGGTGGTGGTGACAGTAAATGAGGCTCGATAGCCCGGTTCGATCGGAAACGGTTCTTCTCCCCCCCAGCGGATAACTGTGCAGATTGTTGAGGTATTCGCGGGGTGAAGATAATTAGGCGTCCATATATTCGCCGTGTTCGCATATAACGGCGTCCCAGAATTAATCCAGAAAAGACCCTCTCGTTTAGCATCGTCAGGCCCCGAGAATTCAATCGTTGCCGTGCTCGTCAAATTCCCTTGGTTGACTAAGGTTTCTGCCTGAGGCACAACAGACTTCAGGCTTGACTGTGGGGATATCAGTAAAGCAATCCTGATGGCCGAATGCGGACTCAGATGAGAAGTCCCCGGCCCTCCCCAGGCCGCCGTCAGCTCAGCCTTCGATAGATAAAACGTGGTGAACATTGAAGGTTCGATCAACAGTTGCTGTTGCTGTGGGCTTAACCCCGACATCAACAGTTGCGCTTGCGCTGCAGTGTTCTGCACCGCGCCATAATCGTTCAAGCCCCGTTGGCTGATGGGCAACTGCAAGCTGATACGGTAGTTCAACTCCCCCAACTCAAGCTTCTTTTCGGCCAGCCCTAATCGGCATTGGTGGTGAGGGTAGTAATACGGAAACATGAACGGATAGCGCCGCTCGGCCAGTACGTCGTAAATCGGCTTGTTGGCATCCGGCTTTCCTGTCCGGTACCGGGCGATGTCGGCCATAAGTATCTCATTGACTAACTCCAGCATCGGTCTGGGGGTAAAGGTGCTTTGCTGGTCAATGATCAACCCCTCCAGATCGGGCCGCCGAGTCCTCAACAGAATCTTGGGCCGATCACCCTGGCCGGAGCCTTCCAGGGTGCGCGTAGCGAAACGATATTGAGCGCTGAGGTAGGCCACCGGCGAATCGACCGCCGCCATCGCGCCCACTTTGCAGAACTCATCCCAGTTTTCCTTGAACAGGTTCGGGAAACTCGGCCCGACATCGACCAGCGCACGCACACCGGTCTGCTGGCCCTGGTACTGGGTTCTGCCGTTGGATACCTGGTGCTCACGGTACAGCCGACCGATCTGCACCGCATAGCACATGGCATTGTCATAGGCCACCTCGCCATCCGCCTCGCAGATCTCACCCAGGCGTTGGACGAAGTGGGGCTTGGGTTGGGCGATGATGTCGAACACCGACGCCATGCCCAATTGCTGCATCGCGGTGATGAAGCTGACTTTTTCCAGGCCCACTTGCCGTTCGGGCTCGTTGACCAACGTAAGAAGCAGACGGTCAGTTCTCGAGTCGTTGTCCATGCCCACGCATTCCCTCAGGTAGAGATACACCGCTATGTCCAACAAACTGAGTGGTTCTAAAAAATAAAGAACCTGTGAACTCTGACAGTAACGACGAACGGTACCTGGGGACGGCCGAACACCAGAGCTACCTGAATTGGACGAGTCTGCAGTTGGCGGAAACTGGCTTGGCTTTGGTGGAAGCTTGCATTGATGGCTTGCAGGCCGATGCTTGTGCTCAGTAAGTCAGTCATCGCGGGCGAGCCCACTCCCACAGTTTGACCGGGTACGTCCTTGGAATAGGGTCAACCTGTGGGAGCTGGCTTGCCTGCGATGGCGTGCGCCCGGCCAGCACAATGCTCAAGCTAACCAATCCCGCCTACGCTTAAGTTAGGATGCTCGTTCCCTATTCGAGGTGGTCTCCATGTTTTTCGGCGTTCTCCTGATCATCACCTGGCTGATCCTGCTGCTGCGCTACCCGGCCAAGGCGCTGCCGGTATCGTTGGCCGCTGCCGTCGGCCTGGGGTTTGTCGCGGTTTGGGTGGTATGGCTGGACAATCGCGAAGCGTCACAACTGGCGCGTCTTGAGTTGCGCATCACCTACGCGCCGCAAGACTGCCCCGCCGACCGACCGCTCAAACTGACCCTCAACAACGGCAACGATGTACCGCTCACCGAACTGCGCTGGCGCGTGGCCGCCTACGCACCGGGCGATACGGTCAACCTGGCCGACAATGTCTACGCCGCCCCACGCTATCGCGGCCCCGGCGAGTTGCAGGCGGGCGCCACCTGGGATGACTGCCTGCCCACCCCGCCGCTGCGCCCCGGCTATCGCCCACAAACCCTGGAATTTCGCGCCGAGCACCTGCAAGGCAGTTTCTCGGACTGACAAAGGATGGACCCATGCCCAACGTACTGATCACCGGCTGCTCCAGCGGCATCGGCCGCGCCCTCGCCGACGCGTTCAAAGCCGCAGGCTTCGAGGTATGGGCCAGCGCCCGCCAACCCGATGACGTCGCCGCCCTCGCGGCCGCAGGCTTCAATGCTGTGCAGTTGGACGTCAATGACAGCGCCGCTTTACAACTCCTGGCCGAGCAATTGAGCGAGCTGGATGTACTGGTCAACAACGCCGGCTACGGCGCCATGGGCCCGTTGCTCGACGGCGGTACCGAGGCGATGCAACGCCAATTCGAAACCAATGTGTTTTCCATCGTCGGCGTGACCCAGGCGCTGTTCCCTGCCTTGCGTCGCAGCAAGGGCCTGGCGGTGAATATCGGCAGTGTTTCCGGCGTACTGGTGACGCCGTTCGCCGGCGCCTACTGCGCATCCAAAGCCGCCGTGCATGCGTTGAGCGACGCCCTGCGCATGGAGCTGGCACCGTTTGGCGTGCGGGTGATGGAAGTGCAGCCTGGTGCGATCAATACAAGCTTTGCGAAGAATGCCGGCGCCCAGGCCGAGTTACTGATCCAGGAACAGTCGCCATGGTGGCCATTGCGCGAGGGCATTCGTGCACGCAGCCAAGCGTCCCAGGACAAGCCAACCCCGGCCAGTGAGTTTGCTGCAGACGTGCTCAAGGCGGTGCAGCAAGCGCAACCGCCGCGCCTGTTGCGTTCGGGCAACGGCAGCCGCGCGTTACCGTTGATGGCGGCGCTGTTGCCCAAGGGGTTGTTGGAGAAGGTGCTGAAGAAGCGCTTTGGCTTGGGGGGTAGGCTCTAAGGCTTCATGAAATCAATAAACGCCCGCACCTTCAGCGGCAAATGCCGCGTGTCCGGATACATCGCGTAAACCCCTTGCGGGGCAAAGCGGTGGTCCGCCAACAGGCGCACCAAGCGTCCCGCGTCGACATCCCCCTGCACCAACCATTGCGGTAAAACCGCCACACCGTGGCCGCGCACCGCAAATGCCTGGAGGACCGCCGCGCTGTCGGCCACCAAGGCTGACGGGCCGGCTCGATAAGGGTGTTCGAGACCTGCCGGGTCGGTGACGCTCAGTTCGCTCAAGCGGCCGTGGCCCAGCCTGGGCAACTGCTCCAACTCAGCCAGGGTTTGAACCCCGGCAAACTGCGGCGCCGCGACGGCGAACACGTCGAATGTGGACAACTGCACGGCGCGGTGATTGGAGTCCAGCAAGCGCCCCAGCCGAATCGCCACGTCAAAACGTTCGGAGATCAGATCGGCGTGGGTGGAGGATGTGGACAAGTGGATATTCAGGTCCGGGTGCAGGCGTCGAAAGGCTTCTACCGCCGGAGCAACTACGGCCAGGGCATATTCGACAGTGGTGGTGATGCGCAGGGTGCCTTTGAGCTGGGCATGTTCACTGCGGGCTTCTTCTACCGCCAGGCGGGCCTCTTCAAGCATGCGCGTGCAGCGCAGGTAGAAGCGCTCACCCGCGTCGGTCAGTGCCAGTTGGCGGGTGTTGCGGGTCAGCAGGGTGACGCCGAGTTCCGCCTCCAGGCGCTTGAGGTTGAAGCTGACCACGGCGCGAGTCTGGCCCAGCAGGTCCGCGGCAGCGGTGAGCGAGCCGGCCTCGACCACGGCCTTGAAAGTGTCAAAACGGTCCAGGCTGACCATGGTGAACTCCCTCCTTTGTCAAAATATTTTTGACAAACTAGCAGGCAAACCGACGTATCCCAAACCCTGCGTGCGGCCTACCCTGCCGGCTCCACTCGCAGGAACGCGTTCATGACCTACCGCTCGAAAGTCGCCTGGATCTTTTTGTTGGGCTTTGCCCTGGACCTGGTGAACATGTTTGTCGCCACCGTCGCCTACCCGGATATCGCTCGCGAATTGCAAGCCTCGGTCACCCAGTTGGCGTGGATCAGCAATGCCTACATGCTCGGGCTGACAGTGATCATTCCCTTGAGTGTGTGGTTGGCGGCGCTCATGGGCGAGCGCACCCTGATCGCTACCAGCCTGCTGCTGTTTGCCGGCGCATCGGTGATGGTCGGCCAGGCTGGCTCCATCGAAGCGTTGATAGCTTGGCGCGCCTTGCAGGGGCTCGGCGGCGGCTTACTGATTCCGGTGGGGCAAGCCATGGCTTACCGACACTTTCCCGCGGCCGAGCGCAGCCAATTGACAGCGCGGGTGATGTCGGTGGCGTTGCTGGTGCCAGCGCTGTCCCCGGCGTTGGGTGGGGTGATTGTCGACAGCCTGTCCTGGCGTTGGATTTTCTACGCCAACCTGCCTCTGGCGCTAGTGACGCTGCTGCTGGCGCTGCTGTGGATAAAACCCGATGTGCCTTTAACCGAGCGCCCGCCCCTGGACCTGGGCAGTGTGTTCAAACAAGCCGCCAGCCCGATGCTGCGCGTGGCAATGCTGGTTTACCTGTGTATTCCGGGGGTATTTATCGGCACCAGCCTGATCGCCATCCTCTACGTGCGTGGCCTGGAGTATGACGCCACCCAGACCGGCGCGCTCATGCTGCCGTGGGCACTGGCCTCGGCCGTGGCGATCTACCTGAGCAAGCGACTCTTCAATCGCTTTGGCCCCAAACCCTTGTTACTGGCCGGCATGGCGCTGCAATGCGGCGGTATCCTGCTGCTCAACGAGCCGACGCTGATTATTGCGGCCTACGTCTTGATGGGCCTGGGCGGCAGCTTGTGCAGCAGCACCGCACAAACCCTGGCCTTTCTGGATATTCCCGCCGAGCGCATGGGCCACGCCAGCGCGTTGTGGAACATGAACCGGCAAGTGAGTTTCTGCGTGGGCGCCGCCGTGCTCAGTGCAGTACTGTCGGCGTTGGATTCCTTCGCGATTACCTTCACGATGGCGGCAGCTCTGACCCTGTTGCCGCTTTTCGCAGTGTTGCGCCTGGATTCTTCCAGGGTACGCGCGCTGCTTCACCCTTGCAGCGAGCCCAAACATGATTGACTACAGCGATTTTTTTGAAGAAGTGATCCAGACCCACGTCGAGATCGAACAATGGTTTGCCGGCGTTGCGCCTGAGGGCACGCTGGAAAATCTGCTGGCGCGCTTCTCACCCGAGTTCAGCATGGTGGCGCCCGCCACCGGTACGCGGGTCAACACGGCCGGGGTCAATGCCTTGTTCACGCGCCTGGGCGGGATGCGTCCGGGACTGAAAATCACCCTGAGTGAAATGACCGGCATCGACCGCCATGCACGCGGCGCCACGGTGACCTATCGCGAACATCAGGTTGACGACAGCGGCACGCGGACCGATCGCCGCGCCACCGTGGTATTTGAGAAGCTGGCCAGTGGCGCGCTGTTGTGGCGGCATTTGCATGAGACATTTATCAAGGCGTAATCGAATAGACGAAATCAGATTTGCTTGCGAATGCAGGAACTCAGTCGCCCCTTCCGCTTTGAGCCTTTGCTGTGTACAAAAAACTCAATCAGAGAGCGAAGTAGCTCTTTAATTTCATGCTCACTCATAACCTTATCCATCTTGTACGTCGACGACAATTGGAGTTCCTAGCAGTTTCGCAGCGGAATTATGCCTAATCAACGCTAGCCTACCGCTCATCACTTTCTCTCCGTACCTGTTAATTCTGACAGTAGACACCTTTGGGCAGCTGAGCGGATTCTAATTCAGCGAACTGCAACAACCCAAATCAAACGGAGGGTAAAATGAACGTAGACGTATGGAACCTGCAAGGTTACACAGATGCCCTTAGAAAAAATGGAAAAGTAGTTTTTTCAAACTGGGTGACTCTCGACAAAGCTGGGACACAAGTATTCAGAAGCTCCCAACCTTATTACACTGGAAGTGACGACACTATCCAAGATTTTGATGATGATGCCATCAACCTATTGAAAGAATATAATATAAAATTAATTATTAGTTTAAACGCGAACGGTGTAACCGAAGAGGGCATGCTAAAGCTAACTGCAGCGGGCATCACTCACATCAACAAGCCAGTAAAAGACTTCGGTACGCCAACGCTCGCGGACTTATACATTTGTTGTCAATTATTGCATGATACCATTACCAAGGGAGATAAAGCTCTCATTTATTGTGGATTTGGCGCAGGGCGCACAGGAACTTTATGGAGCGCATTCCAAATTTATAGCCTCCCGCGAAACCAGAATCTTAAAACTGAGGTCAGCAGAATCATCAAGGACTCTACCGCCGAAACAACAGGCCAAGAATCAGTTATGCTGGAACTTGCAACTGGCCTAAACGTAATTAATGTAAAAACCGAGCTATAACGAGGGACCGCCATATCAAGTGTCGCACCTTACTCTAAATAGGTGCGACCTCACCACATGCTGCTTTCTGACTATACGAACACACCAAAACTCAGCGAGGGATCACGCCCCACCGCTTAATTTTAAATAGCTCCATCACACTCAAACTCGTCGCTATCAAAACTTAAAAACAGCCAGACATTTTGGCTCTAACGAAGCAGCCCTTCCACGTAGATCACCTCCAGAATTTTTCCATATAAGAATCGTACGAAACCAATCATTATCGCACGCGCTACCGCCTTGCTATTCAGTTAGCACTTATAACCATTTTTACAGCCGGTTTGCCTGCACAATGACGGTGCAAGTAATCCCCGCCGCCAACAACACGCCCTCCGGCACTTCATCAATGTGAATCCGCACCGGCACACGCTGGGCCAAGCGCACCCAGTTGAAGGTCGGGTTCACATCGGCGATCAGTTCACGGCTCTCGGGGTTGTCGCGGTCGTAGATGCCGCGCGAGATGCTTTCCACATGGCCCTTCAAGGTCTCGCCGCTCATCAATTGCATATCGGCTTTGTCGCCCACCTTCACGTGGGGCAGTTTGGTTTCTTCAAAGAAGCCATAGACCCAGAACGAGTTCATATCCACCACGGCCATTTTCGCTTCGCCGATACGCGCATAGTCGCCACGGTGCACGTTGAGGTTGGTGACATAACCGTCCACCGCCGCCAGCACTCGCGTGCGTTTCAAGTTGAGTTCGGCGGCCTCCAGTTGTGCCAGGGCGTGCTGGTAATCGGCCAGAGCCGAGTCGGCGATGTTGCTGGCGTCGTCGCGGTTTTCCCTGGAGATCACCAGGGCGTCGAGGTCGGCGCGGCGGTGCGCGTTGACCTTGCGCATTTCCCAGGTGGCCTTGCGTGAAGCTACCAGCGATTGCGCTTGCTTGACGGCAATGCGGTAGTGCTCGGGGTCGATCTGCATCAGCAGGTCGCCTTTTTTCACCAACTGGTTATCGCGTACCGGTACGTCCACCACTTCGCCGGTGACGTCAGCCGCCACATTGATAATGTCGGCGCGCACCCGACCATCGCGGGTCCACGGCGTTTGCATGTAATGCACCCACAACGTGCGGCCAATCCAGATCGCCAACGCCAGCACCAGCAAGGTGGCGAGCAGGCTGAAAAACTTTTTCATCGGGGCATTCTCAACGGTAGACGCTCAGCGCCAGGGCGCCGAACAGGCAAGCGAACAGGCTCAGGCGCAGCAGCGCCGGGTGCCAGAAGAAACGGTACAGGTCGAACCCGGCCAGGAAGCGATCAATCACCCAGGCCAGCCCGGCTGCGATCAAGAACATCAGGGTCATGGTCGGCATATAGATGCCGTGGAATGCAATCTCACGAGGCATTCGGGGCTCCTTTGAGGGCGGCCAGAGGCGATTGCGGGTCGAGCAACGAGGTGCGAATAAAGTGCAGGTAGCTCTTCACACGGCGCAGGGCCGAGGTGTCGAAGTGCGGGGCGAAGGGTTCGTCGGTGGCCTGCACGCGGCTGATCGCATGGTCGACGGCAATCAACCCGCGCTCCAGGTTGCTGGCGCTGGGTTGCAGGAACAGCCGCACCAGCGAGCGCCCCATCACGCGGATCGCCTGGCGCCACGGCTGGGACTCGGCATACGCCGGGTGCACCGGCAAAATCGCCTGCTCCTTGCGCAGCTCGATGATCGCGTGGCCGACCTCCAGCACCACGAACATCCAGCGCAGCAAATCGCGCTGCACCTGCGGCTCGCCGGCCGCGAGGCCATACGCCTGGTGCAGCAGGTCGCGGGTGCGGCTTTCAAAGCTCGACGCCAGGCCCTTGAGCTTGCCGCTGATGGCATACACCACTTGCTCACGCAGGTCTTGCTCCAGGCGGCGCCACAACCAGCGGCTGTTGGGCGGCAGGATGATCGCCCCCGCCGCCGCGCACACCAGCATGCCGATGACCATGGCGATGTAGTCGTTGATAAAGGTGTAAGGGTTGTAGACCGTTAAGTTATCCGGCACCGAACCGGTGCTGAAGAAGATCAGCAGGCCCACGCCCACACCGGCGTATTGCGGGCGTGAAGACAGAAAGGCCCCGAAGATGATCACCGGCGCGAGCATCACGCACAGCAGCGGGAAACCGTCGATCCAGGGGAACACGAAGAACATTTCGACAAAGCCGACCAAAGCGCCGATCAAGGTGCCGCAGGCCATCTGGAACGCCATGCGCTTGGGGTTGGGCGTGGCAGCAGACAGGCCCACCGTGGCCGCCGCGATCAGGGTCATGGTGGCGCCGCTGGGCCAGGCCGTGGCCACCCAGTAACTGCCCAGCACAACCAGGATAAACGAGGCGCGCACACCGGCAGCGGCACAGGCCAGCCAGTTGGTCTTTGGCGTGTAGGCTTCGTGCCAATCCTCCCGTGCATGGCGATGCTCGGCCAGGGAGGCGTGGGTTTGCGCGTAGTTGTGCAGGTCGTCGACGAAGCGGTACAGCAGCTCGTAGGCCGTGTGGAAATCCAACTGCTCGGCGTCCGTCGGGTTGTCTTCCTGGAAGCTCGCCCGCAGGCTGCGCACCTTGGCGGGCAAGCCGTCCTTGTAGGCGCTCAGTTGGTTGACCAGGCGCGCAGCATCGGGGCTGGTGAGGGCGCGGCCAGAGAAGCTGTCGAGCACTTCGGCCAGGTCTTGCAGGCCGGGCTTGATCGCTGCCACTACATGGTCGGCCTCATCGGCGCGCAAGCGTTCAAGCAATTGGTGCAAGGCGTTGAAGCGTGTGGTGATGCTCATGAATTCGCTGTTGAGGCGACTGAGCCGCCCGTTGCGCCGACGCATGTGCGGGTCTTCGAACACGGTGACGCTGCGCAAGCCTTCCAGGCCCACGGCTTCGGCAATAAAGCGCACGTTGCTGGACTCGAAGCCTTCCCGTTGGCTGCGCCCGCGCAGGCCATCGGTCACAAACAGCGCGAACACGCCAAAGCGCTGGTACAGCGCGTTGCGCATGGCGGCGCTGGAGGTCTGCGGCAGGATGGCGGCGCTGACCAGTGTCGAGCACAGTATCCCCAGGGAAATTTCCAACACCCGCCATACCGCCGCCATAAAAGCGCCGTCCGGGTGGGCCAGGGCCGGCAGGCCGACCATCGCCGCGGTGTAGCCGGCGAGCACGAACCCATAGGCGCGAAAGTTGCGGTTGCGCGTGGCGCCAGCGGTGCAAATGCCGACCCAGATCGCCAGCGAACCGAGGAACAGTTCGGTGTTCTGCGCAAACAAGGCGATCAACAGCACCATCACCGCCGAGCCTGCCAGGGTACCGAGGAAACGGTAGAAACTCTTGGCGAACACCTGGCCGCTCTGGGGCTGCATCACGATAAATACGGTGATCATCGCCGTGCGCGGTTGCGGCAATTCCAGGCGCATGGCCAGCCACAGCGTCAGGAACGCAGCGACCAGCACTTTGAAGATATACACCCAGGTCACGCCATCGCTGCGTGCCCAGTCGAAGAAACCACGGCGCCACTCAAGGGAATGCAGCCAGCGCAGCGGTGCAGGCAAGGGAGTCATCAAGGCCTACTCAGTGATCAAACACGGCGAGCGCCGCCGGAGTCTTGCTTGGGAGTGTCTTGGCAGGCGTGGGCACATCGTCGCCAGCACCGAGGCCGCCGCCCAAGGCGGTCACCAGCTCGGCATGGGCGCTCAGGCGTGCCGCCTGCACCTGTTGTTCGATCTGCTGCTGGCGAAACAACAAGGTTTGGGCGTTGAGCACGTTGAGGTAGTCAGTGAGGCCACGTTGATAGGCGACCATGGCGATGTCGTAGGTTTTCTGCGCCGAGGCCACCGACTGCGCGGCGAAGGTCGACTGTTTGTCCATGGACTCGCGGCGGATCAACTGGTCGCTGATGCCCTTGAGCGCATTGACTAGGGTCTGGTTGTACTGGGCCACCGCGATGTCGTAGCCGGCACTGGCTTCACCCAATTGCGCACGCAGGCGGCCGCCGTCGAAGATCGGCAAGGTGATCGCCGGGCCGACGTTGTAGTTGAATTTCTTGCCGGCCAGGAATTCCAGCATGCCGCCGCCGGTGGCCATGTAGCCAAGGCTGCCGACCAGGTCGACGTTGGGATAGAAGCCTGCATGAGCCACATCGATACCCCGTGCCTGGGCTGCTACCTGCCAGCGGCTTGCAACCACATCCGGGCGTTGGCCGAGCAATTGCGCCGGCAGGCTGGAGGGCAATTTCAACGGCGCGGCGAGGGCCAGGGTCGGGCGCTGCAATTGCGCGCCCTCCCCCGGGCCTTTGCCGGCCAACGCCGCCAGTTGGTTACGGCTCAGGGCGATTTCCTCGTCCAGGGCATCCAGTTGGCGATGGGTTTCCGGCAGCGGGGTTTCGGCCTGGCTGACGTCAAAGTGAGTGCCGATCCCGGCGGCCAGGCGTTTGTTGGCCAGGTCCAGGATCTGCTGTTGCTGGGCCAGGGTGGCGGCCGCGATGTCACGGTTGGCGTACTGCAACGACAGCTGGATATAGGCGCGCACCACGTTGTTTTGCAGTTCGAGCTGGGCCAGGCGCGCTTCGGCGGCGCTCATGTGCGCCAGGTCGACCGCACGTTCGGTCGTGTTGCTTTCCCGGCCCCACAGGTCGAGGGCGTAGCTCAGTCCCAGGGACGAATTGTTGTCCCAGGTGTTGGCGCCGCTCAATTCGCCAGGACCGTAGAACTGATCCTTCGGCCAGTTGTGGCGCTTGAGGGTGGTGTCGCTGTTGATCTGCAGCGACTCGGCCGACTCGGCCACCCCGGCCAGCGCTCGGGCTTGCCGTACACGGGCGGCGGCCACGGCCAGGCTGGGGCTGTTGCGGGTGGCGAGTTCGACCCAACGGTTGAGCTGCGGGTCGCCGTAGGCCTGCCACCATTGGGCGGTGGGCCAGTGGGCGTCGCGGGCGGCGCTCTGGATCGCGGCGTCGGTGGCCAGGCTATTGGCGTTGATCGCCTGGCCCTGCGGGGCGATTCCTCCGGTTCCGATGCAACCGCTGATGACTGACGTTAAGGCCCAAACACTGAGAGTCTTCAGCTCTCTGCTGATGCGACGCGGCACGGCAAGCGAATTCCTGAGAGGGTGTTGCGGGAGAGGTGGCGCAATTCTAGGCGGCGCCAGGGAGGACGATAAGCTGGCATTCCTGTGAATCTTTGTTACCGTTCAGGCGATAATCCGTTGGTAGGGATCACTGAAAGCGTAACTTTCTGTCACAATTTGCTATCTCCCTTGAGAACACTCCATGGACACTTTGCAAAACATGCGCGCCTTCAGTTGCGTGGCCGAAGCCGGCAGCTTCACCGCCGCCGCCGTGCAACTGGACACCACCACGGCCAACGTCTCGCGCGCGGTCTCCAACCTTGAGGCCCACCTGCAAACCCGCTTGCTCAACCGCACCACCCGGCGCATCGCGCTGACCGAAGCCGGCAAACGCTATTTGCTGCGCTGCGAGCAGATCCTCGCCTATGTCGAGGAGGCCGAGGCCGAAGCCAGTGACGCCCATGCGCGCCCGGCCGGGCAGTTGAAAGTGCACACCATGACCGGCATCGGCCAGCATTTCGTTATTGACGCCATTGCCCGCTACCGCCGCACCCATCCCGACGTGACCTTCGACCTGACCCTGGCCAACCGCGTGCCGGACCTGCTTGACGAGGGCTACGACGTGTCCATCGTGCTGGCCAGCGAACTGCCGGACTCAGGTTTCGTGTCCCAGCGCCTGGGCATCACCTACAGCATCGCCTGCGCCTCGCCGGACTACGTCAAGGCCAAGGGCTGCGCACAACGGCCCCAGGACTTGCTCAACCATGCGTGCCTGCGCCTGGTCAGCCCGGTGGTCCAGCTGGACAAATGGACCTTCAACGGCCCTGAAGGCCAGGAAAGCGTGGCGATCAACAGCTCGCCCTTCCTGGTGAACTCGGCCGATGCGATGAAAACCGCGATCACCAGCGGCATGGGCGTCGGCCTGCTGCCGGTGTACGCCGCCATCGAAGGGCTGCGCAACGGCACACTGGTGCGGGTGATGCCGACCTACCGGTCCCAGGAATTGAACCTGTACGCCATCTATCCTTCGCGCCAATACCTGGATGCGAAGATCAAGACCTGGGTGGAATACCTGCGCGGTTCGTTGCCGGAAATTCTGGCGGCGCACCAGGCGGAGTTGGTGGCGTATGAGTTGAGCGGTGGTGTGCGGATGGCGAACTGATTTTGAAATGCTGCTTCCCACCCCCTATAAATTCATTGTGGGAGCTGGTTTGCCTGCGATGACGGTGGATCAGCCAACACAATAGTGGCTGACACACCGTCATCGCAGGCAAGCCAGCTCCCACATGTTGAGTGGAGTTCTGCCATGAAAAAGACTGTCCTGGCCTTCAGCCGTATCACCCCACCGATGATCGAACGCCTGCAACAGGATTTCGAGGTGATCGTGCCCACCCCCAAGTTGGGTGACATCAACGCACAGTTCAACGAAGCCCTGCCCCATGCCCATGGCTTGATCGGCGTGGGCCGCAAGCTGGGCCGCGAGCAGCTTGAAAGCGCGAGCAAGCTGGAGGTGGTGTCCAGCGTGTCGGTGGGCTACGACAACTACGACGTGCCGTACCTCAACGAGCGCGGGATCCTGCTCACCAACACCCCTGATGTGCTCACCGAAAGCACCGCCGACCTGGCCTTCGCCCTGCTGATGAGCAGCGCCCGCCGGGTGGCCGAGCTGGACGCCTGGACCAAGGCCGGCCAATGGAAAGCCAGCGTGGGCGCGCCTTTGTTTGGTTGCGATGTGCACGGCAAGACCCTGGGCATCGTCGGTATGGGCAATATCGGCGCGGCCGTGGCCCGGCGTGGGCGCCTGGGCTTCAATATGCCGATCCTTTACAGCGGCAATAGCCGCAAGACCGCGCTGGAGCAGGAACTGGGCGCGCAGTTTCGCAGCCTGGAGCAGTTGCTGGCCGAGGCGGATTTCGTCTGCCTGGTGGTGCCGTTGAGCAACAAGACCCATCACCTGATCAGCACCCGGGAGCTGGGGTTGATGAAGTCCAGCGCGATCCTGATCAATATCTCCCGTGGGCCAGTAGTGGATGAGCCTGCGCTGGTCGAAGCCCTGCAAACCCAGCGTATTCGTGGTGCCGGGCTGGATGTGTACGAAAAGGAACCGCTGGCTGAATCGCCGTTGTTCCAGCTGAGCAATGCGGTGACCCTGCCGCATATTGGTTCGGCGACCGGTGAAACCCGCGAAGCCATGGCCAACCGCGCCGTGGACAACCTGCGCAGCGCCCTGCTGGGCCAACGCCCGCAGGATCTGGTGAACCCACAGGCCTGGAAGGGCTGACACCCCACCCCACTGTAGGAGCGAGCTTGCTCGCGAAAAACGTCAACGATAACGCGCAAAATCTGTTTTAACGCGGCGCTTTGAAGTTCTTCGCGAGCAAGCTCGCTCCTACAGTTTTCGAGGACAAGGTCGATAACGGTGTATAGATCGTCATCCCTGATCCACAGAAGGTTTTTATGTCCACCACCAAAGCCCGCGCAGACTCACTCTCGCTTCTGCTCTTTACCTTGCGCAGCGGCAAGCTGATGGCCATCAACCTGTTGAAAGTCAGCGAGATCATCCCCTGCCCGCCGTTGACCAAGCTGCCGGAGTCCCACCCGCACGTCAAAGGCATCGCCACCTTGCGCGGCGCCTCGTTGTCGGTGATCGACTTGAGCCGCGCCCTGGGTGAAATGCCCTTGCAAGACCCGGATGGCGGCTGCCTGATCGTCACCGATGTCAGCCGTTCCAAACAGGGCCTGCACGTGCAGGCGGTGAGCAAGATCGTGCATTGCCTGACCACCGATATCCGCCCGCCTCCCTACGGCTCCGGCGGCAATCGGGCGTTTATCACCGGGGTGACCCAGGTGGAAGGTGGGCTGGTGCAGGTGCTGGATATCGAGAAAGTCATCCATGGCATCGCCCCGGCACCGATTGAAGCGGCGCCGACCGACCTGACCATGGAAGAAGCCGAAGTGCTGGGCAACGCCCGCATCCTGGTGGTGGACGACAGCCAGGTGGCTTTGCAGCAATCGGTCCACACCCTGCGCAACCTCGGCCTGACCTGCCACACCGCCCGCAGCGCCAAGGAAGCCATCGACGTGTTGCTGGAGCTGCAAGGCACGGTTGAACAGATCAACGTGGTGGTCTCGGACATCGAGATGTCTGAGATGGACGGCTACGCCCTCACCCGCACCCTGCGCGAAACCCCGGATTTCAAGGACCTCTACGTGCTGTTGCACACCTCCCTGGACAGCGCGATGAACAGCGAAAAAGCACGCCTGGCCGGTGCCGACTCAGTACTCACCAAATTCTCATCCCCAGAATTGACCAAATGCCTGGTCGTCGCCGCACAAACCGTGGCGCAAAAGGGCCTGTAAGCCTTGGGCGAGTATTACCAGCTGCTGCGTCGCGACCTCACCGGCAGCCTTCCCGCCCCGCAGTGGCCAGCGGATACCCGGCTGGATCATTATCGCGATGAACTGGCCCCGGCGATCCATGCCGTGCTGCGCATGACCCAGGACCAGGGCGGCGGCCGTGTCGGCCACCTGGATGAGTGGCGCCAGCAGTTCGTCACCGATGCCGAGTACGACCCGACGCTGTGTCTGGTGGCCAGTAACCGCGACGGTGTTCTCGCGGTGGCCCAATGCTGGACCAGCGCCTTTATCAAGAACCTGGCCGTACACCCCTGTGCCCAAGGCCAAGGGCTGGGCCGCGCCTTGCTGTTGCACAGCTTCCAGGTATTCAAGCAGCGCGGTGAACCCTATGTGGACCTCAAGGTGCTGGAGAGCAACCTGCGCGCCCGGCAACTGTATGAAAGTGCGGGCATGCGATTTGTGCTGCGCGACATCGTATCCAAGGGCTGATCCTCACTGGCGCATAACTTGCTTCCAGAGCCCCTGAGCGGTAGATAGAGGTAAAAACCCGTCACCCCTCAAGCGTGCCCTCTGACCTTGCCTGGTGACAGATCCGCCATGAACACACACTTTTCCTGCGTCGGTTGCGGTAAATGCTGCAGCGACCATCATGTGCCCCTGACCCTCGAAGAAGCCCGCAGCTGGGCGGCGGACGGCGGTAACGTCATCGTTCTGGTGGAGGGCTTTCTGGGTAACGGCCTGGGCCTGCCCCTGCAACAACGGGAACATGCCGAGCGCCGCTCAGTGATCGTGCCCAGCGGCAATACCGAGGCGTTTGTGGCAATTACCTTTGCCGCCTACAACGCCGGACGCTGCCGGAATCTTGACGAAGACAACCGCTGCCGCATCTACGAACGGCGCCCGCTGGTGTGCCGCATCTACCCGATGGAGATCAACCCGCATATCCCACTGAACCCAAGCGCCAAGGACTGCCCGCCGGAATCCTGGGAGCAAGGCCCTGCGCTGATCGTCGGTGGTGAGTTGATGGATGCGCAACTGGCCGAACTGATTCGCCGTTCACGCCAGGCCGACCGTGATGACGTGCAGACCAAAGAAGCGGTGTGCGCGTTGCTTGGCATTCGCACGACCGCACTCAAGGGCGACGGGTTCACCGCGTACTTGCCGGACATGCAGGCGTTTGCCCAGGCCATTGAGCAGGCGCTTGAACAGCCGGCAATGGCCAATGAATGGGTGTTTCATGTGTCGGGGATGGACATCGCTGAACAGGTGTTGGATGCCGGGGCGCAAATTGCCACTGAGGTGCCGGCCAATTATGCATTTATCTCGTTGAGGGCGGCTTAGGCTACTACGGCCTTATTTTGGCGTAGGTATCTACTCAACTTCAGCGCGACGCTGGACCTGTGGCGAGGGAGCTTGCTCCCGCGACGGCCTACCATTCGACGACAATTTCCCTGACGCCCCTCGATCCAACTGTGGGGTGTCAGCTAGATAGTCGCAGGCTGCCAGGCCGCCATCGCAGGCAAGCCAGCTCCCACATTTGGAGCTCGGAGTGTCAGGTAGATAGGCGCCTCTCGGGAACAGAGTTGCACTCACACATTAGCGCTCATGGATGGGCAGGCAACACATCGAGGTGATAGGGCTGGAGGATGCGTTGGTATTCGCCATTGTGCATCAGTTGCTCAAACGCGTGATTAAGCTCATTACGCAACGCGGTATCGGTTTTTCGCACCGCAATCGCCACGCTATTACCCAGCAGGCCAGACGACACAGGCGGCCCCATGAAATTGAAGTCCAAGCCCTGGGGCGTGTCTAGCAGGGCCTCTCGGATCTCCACGGCGCCTTGAAGGGTCGCATCAATATCGCCCGAAACCAGGCTCTGCACCAGTTGGTCGTTGAGCCAGAAACTCCTGATGATTACCCCTGCCGGCGCCCACTGCGATAGGGCAAAGGCTTCCCGATTACTGCGCACCAGCACCCCGACACGCTTGCCTCTGAGCGACCGTCGATTAGGGCGCAGGCCCGAGGTTTTACGCGCCACCAGCCGAGTGGTGATCGGGTAGAGATCACGGGTGAAACTCACCCGTCGCCGTCGACTGCAGGTGGGCGCCATGCCCATGATCGCGTCGAACTGCCTGGCTTCAAGGGCGGGGAAATTCTCCATGACGATCTGGTCAACCCAGGTACAGCGCACGTTGAGCTGCTCGCACAGGGCATTGCCCAGTTCGATGTTCAGCCCCACCAATTGCCCTTGGGAATTGCGGCTTTGAAAAGGCGGAAAATGCGCGGCGACGGCGAAACGGATTTCACGCCGAGGTTGGGCGTCGGCGGCAACGACACTTGTCGAGAGCAAGAGGGCAAGCACCGCACAAAGGTGTATCAGGGCCACGGGAATGTCCTTTTCCGGAAAGCTGACTCACCACGCCCCGATGAGTGTCATCGGGACGAAGCAAACGCTGTGCAAGCTTTCAAGAATCGGTCGCGGACCTACAAGCAGAAATGTCCACGGGCGATGTAGGCAACTGCCTATAACGCACGCAACGCTTTAATCTTAGCGTTTACCCATGGAGCGGCGAGTGCCCGGAGGCGCCATGCCTGGCGTCTTGGTATGGCCGTTCTTGGCGCCGCCTTTGTACCAGGGCTGGCTGGCATTCTTGGCGCCAGCCAGCTCACCCGGTTTGAAGGGGAACTTGAACGCCGGGATCTCGGCTTTTTCAACGCCGTCGGCGGTGGCCGAATCGACGAGGTCAGCCGCGTCGACAGGGGGTTGGGTTGGGGAAGTCATAGGGGCTCCGGCGCAGCGATAGGCGTAAAAGCGCCAGTATACGGGGGCAAAGCGGCAAGCGGTAAGCTTCAAGCCACAAGTAAAAAGCGCTAGCTGTCGCGGCTGTCAGTTTGGCGTCACCGTGCTGACCGCATTACCGGGCTATAAAGCAGCTACCCAACCTTCAACTGGCAGCTTGCAGCTTAAAACGTGCAACTGCGCCCGGCACCTCCCATGCAGATAAAACGAAACACGGCCCTGATGGTGGGCATCCTCTTGGTATTGACGGTGGCCGCCTGGGCAGTAATACGGTCTGCCAAGCCCCGCCTGGCAGCGCCCACGGCGATCCCGGTACGGGTGGTGAGCGTCGCGCAACAGGACGTTCCCAGGTTTGTCAGCGGCATAGGCTCAGTGCTGTCGTTGCACAGCGTGATGATTCGCCCGCAGATCGACGGCATCCTCACCCAGTTGCTGGTCAAGGAAGGCCAATCGGTGAAAGCTGGCGATCTGTTGGCTACCATCGACGACCGCTCGATCCGCGCCAGCCTCGACCAGGCCAAGGCTCAATTGGGCGAAAGCCAGGCACAGTTGCAAGTGGCATTGGTCAATCTCAAGCGTTACAAGGCGCTAAGCATCGACGACGGTGTGTCGAAACAGACCTATGACCAGCAACAGGCACTGGTCAACCAGCTCAAGGCCACGGTGCAGGGCAATCAGGCGGCCATTGATGCGGCTCAAGTACAACTCTCCTATACCCAGATTCGCTCCCCGGTCAGCGGCCGCGTGGGCATCCGCAATGTGGACGAAGGCAACTTCCTGCGCATGAGCGACACCCAGGGGCTGTTTACCGTCACCCAACTCGACCCGATTGCCGTTGAGTTCTCGCTGCCACAGCAGATGCTGCCGACCTTGCAGGGCCTGATCGCCGCCCCCACCCGGGCCACCGTCGACGCCTACCTGGGCGCCGACACCGATGGCCAGACCGGCGATCTGCTCGGCGAAGGCCACCTGAGCCTGATCGACAACCAGATCAGTTCCACCACCGGCACCCTGCGGGCCAAGGCCGAGTTCAGCAACCCGGCGCATAAGCTATGGCCGGGACAACTGGTGACCATCAAAATCCAGACGGCCCTCGACAAGGACGCCCTGGTGGTACCGCCGACCGTGGTGCAGCGCGGGCTGGACTCACATTTCGTGTACCGCGTAAGCGCTGAAAAAGTCGAGGTGGTGCCGGTGGAGGTCGCCTACCAGAACAGCGACATCAATATCATCAAAGGCGTGCAGGCCGGCGATGTGCTGGTCAGCGACGGGCAATCGCGGCTCAAGGCCGGTGCGCAGGTGGAGGTGCTCAAGGAGCCGCCGCAAGTGATCCACACCGCCAACGCCCAGGTGCAGCCATGAGCGCCAGCCGGTCGCCCTCGGCCTGGTGCGTTGATCACCCGGTCGCCACCCTGCTGTTGACCTTCGCGTTGGTGTTGCTGGGGATTATTGCCTTCCCGAACCTGGCCGTCGCGCCACTGCCGGAAGCGGAATTCCCGACAATACAGGTCACCGCGCAACTGCCCGGCGCCAGCCCGGACACCATGGCCTCATCGGTGGCCACGCCCCTGGAGGTGCAGTTCAGCGCCATCCCCGGCATGACCCAGATGACCTCCAGCAGCGCCTTGGGCTCCAGCCTCTTGACCCTGCAGTTCACCCTGGAAAAAAGCATCGACACCGCCGCCCAGGAAGTCCAGGCCGCGATCAACACCGCGTCCGGCAAGCTGCCCAGCGACATGCCGAGCTTGCCTACCTGGAGGAAGGTCAACCCGGCAGACAGCCCGGTGCTGATCCTCAGCGTCAGTTCCAGCAGCATGCCCAGCACCGAGCTGAGCGACTACGTGGAAACCCTGCTGGCGCGCCAGATCAGCCAGATCGACGGCGTCGGCCAGATCAACATCACCGGCCAGCAACGCCCGGCGATTCGCGTGCAGGCCTCCCCTGACAAGCTCGCGGCCATTGGCCTGACGCTCGCCGATATACGCCTGGTCATCCAGCAGTCGAGCCTCAACCTGGCCAAGGGCGCGATCTATGGCGAAAACAGCGTGTCCACCCTGTCGACCAACGACCAGCTGTTTCACCCGGAGGAATACGGCCAACTGATCGTTTCCTACAAGAACGGTGCGCCAGTTCAACTGCGCGATATCGCCAACGTCGTCAACGGCTCGGAAAACGCCTACGTACAAGCCTGGTCCGGCGATACGCCTGGGGTGAACCTGGTGATTTCGCGCCAGCCCGGCGCCAACATCGTCGACACCGTCGACCGCATTCAAGCCGAGCTGCCGCGCCTGCAAGGCATGTTGCCGGCCTCGGTGCAGGTCAGCGTGTTGACCGATCGCACCAAGACTATCCGCGCCTCACTGCACGAAGTGGAAATGACCCTGCTGATCGCCATCCTGCTGGTGGTGGCGGTGATGGCGTTGTTCCTGCGTCAACTGTCGGCGACGCTGATTGTGTCTGCGGTGCTGGGTGTCTCGCTGGTGGCCAGTTTCGCCCTGATGTATGTGATGGGGTTCAGCCTGAACAACCTGACTCTAGTGGCCATCGTGATCGCCGTGGGCTTTGTGGTGGACGATGCGATTGTGGTGGTGGAGAACATCCATCGGCACCTGGAGGCAGGCCTGGGCAAGCGCGAAGCAGCGATCAAGGGCTCGGGAGAAATTGGCTTTACCGTGGTATCCATCAGCTTCTCGCTGGTGGCGGCGTTTATTCCGCTGCTGTTCATGGGCGGAGTGGTCGGTCGGTTGTTCAAGGAGTTTGCGTTGACGGCCACCGCGACCATTCTGATTTCAGTGGTGGTTTCGCTGACATTGGCCCCGACGCTGGCCGCCTTGTTCATGCGTGCCCCTACCCACCCTGCCCACGCCAAACCCAGCTTCAGCGAACGCCTGCTGGCCGGCTATGCGCGCAACCTGCGCCGGGCCTTGGCGCACCAACGCAGCATGGCCGCGATCTTCGTGGTAACCCTGGCCCTGGCGGTGGTCGGCTATGTGTTCATTCCCAAGGGATTCTTCCCGGTGCAGGACACCGGTTTCGTGCTCGGCACCAGCGAAGCGGCGGCCGATGTGTCGTACAAGGACATGGTCGCCAAGCACAAGGCCCTGGCCGAGATCGTCAAGGCCGACCCGGCGGTGCAGGCGTTTTCCCATTCGGTGGGCGTTACCGGCAGCAACCAGACCATCGCCAACGGCCGCTTCTGGATCGCCTTGAAAGACCGCAGTGAGCGCGATGTGTCCGCCAGCCAGTTCATCGACCGCATCCGCCCACAACTGGCGAAGGTGCCGGGCATCGTGCTGTACCTGCGCGCCGGCCAGGACATCAACCTGAGCTCCGGCCCCAGCCGCGCCCAGTACCAATACGTGCTCAAGAGCAACGACGGCCCGACGCTGAACACCTGGACCCAGCGTCTCACCGAAAAACTGCGCGCCAACCCGGCGTTTCGCGACCTGTCCAACGACCTGCAACTGGGCGGCAGCATCACCCATATCAGCATCGACCGCCAGGCCGCCGCACGTTTCGGGCTGACCGCCACCGATGTCGACCAGGCGTTGTACGACGCCTTCGGCCAGCGCCAGATCAACGAGTTCCAGACCGAGATCAACCAGTACCAAGTGATACTTGAACTGGACAGCCAACAGCGCGGCAAGGCCGAAAGCCTCGACTATTTTTACCTGCGCTCGCCATTGACCAACGAGATGGTGCCGTTGTCGGCCTTGGCCAAAGTCGACCCGCCCACGGTCGGGCCGTTGTCCATCAGCCATGACGGCATGTTCCCTGCTGCCAACCTGTCGTTCAACCTGGCGCCCGGCGTGGCCCTGGGCGATGCAGTGATCATGCTCGACCAGGCCAAAAACGAAATCGGGATGCCGAGCACAATCATCGGCAACTTCCAGGGTGCGGCCCAGGCGTTCCAGAGCTCGCTGGCCAGCCAACCCTGGCTGATCCTCGCGGCGCTGGTAGCGGTCTACATTATCCTGGGTGTGCTGTATGAGAGTTTTGTGCACCCGCTGACGATCATTTCCACCCTGCCCTCGGCGGGCCTCGGTGCGCTGATCATGCTGTGGCTGCTGGGACAGGACTTTTCGATCATGGCCTTGATCGGCCTGGTGCTGCTGATCGGCATCGTGAAAAAAAACGGTATCTTGATGATCGACTTCGCCCTGGAGGCGCAGCGGGTACGCGGGCTGCCGCCCGAAGATGCGATTTATGAAGCCTGCGTCACGCGGTTCCGGCCGATCATCATGACCACCCTTGCCGCGTTGCTCGGCGCCGTGCCGTTGATGCTCGGCGCAGGCCCCGGGGCGGAACTGCGCCAGCCGCTGGGCATCGCGGTGGTCGGTGGCTTGCTGGTGAGCCAGGCGCTGACGCTGTTCACCACGCCGGTCATATACTTGTACCTTGAACGTTTTTTCCACAGGCCCAAACCAGCGCTGACGCTGGCGACCACACACTGAGGCGGTCATGCGCGTCCTGATTATTGAAGATGAAGAAAAAACCGCGGACTACCTGCACCGCGGCCTGACCGAGCAAGGCTACACCGTCGATGTGGCCCGGGAAGGTATCGAGGGCCTGCACCTGGCGCTGGAAAACGATTACGCCGTGATCGTGCTCGACGTGATGCTGCCCGGCCTGGATGGCTTCGGTGTGTTGCGTGCCTTACGCGCCCGCAAGCAGACGCCGGTGATCATGCTCACCGCTCGCGAGCGCGTTGAAGACCGCATCCGCGGCCTGCGCGAAGGCGCCGACGATTATCTGGGCAAGCCGTTTTCGTTCCTGGAACTGGTGGCCCGCCTGCAAGCCCTGACCCGCCGCAGCGGCGGCCACGAACCGGTGCAGGTCACCGTCGCAGACCTGTGGATCGACCTGATCAGTCGCAAGGCCAGCCGTAACGGCCTGCGCCTGGACCTGACCGCCAAGGAGTTCTCGCTGCTCAGCGTATTGGCGCGGCGCCAGGGCGAGATCCTGTCCAAGACTGCGATTGCCGAGATGGTCTGGGACATCAATTTCGACAGCGATGCCAACGTGGTGGAAGTGGCGATCAAGCGCCTGCGCGCCAAGCTCGACGGGCCGTTCGAACACAAGCTGCTGCACACCATTCGTGGCATGGGCTATGTGCTGGAGAACCGCATGCAGGAAAACCACAGTGGTCGCTAATTCCATCGCCCTGCGCCTGAGTGGCATGTTCACCCTGGTGGCGCTGCTGATCTTTCTGTTGATCGGCGGCGCGCTGTACCAGCAGGTCGACCGTGGCCTGGGGTTGTTGCCAGGTGCCGAGCTGGATGCGCGCTACAGCGTGCTGGAGTCGTCGATCAATCGCTTCGGCACGCCGGAGCATTGGGCCAAGATCAGGTCCAAGCTCAAGCTGTTGGGGGAAGAAGACAAGCGTATCCGTTTCTGGGTGGTCAGCAGCGACCCGAGCTACGAATACGGTGAGCCGGATGCGCAGATTCGTGCCTTTGCCGAGGGCGCCACGGGTAAGCGCGACCTGCGCCTGCCGGGTCACGATTATCCCTTCAAGGTGCTGGTCAGCCAGTTTGCAGCCAAGGAACAGCGCCCGGCGCTGCGCTTCATGATTGCCATCGACACGGAGAACTTCCGCGCCACCCAGCATCACTTGCTGGTGGCATTGGTCAGCCTGGCGCTGGTCGGTGTGGTACTTGCGGCACTGTTGGGGTTCTGGGTCGCGCGTATCGGCCTCAAGCCCCTGGGCAAACTCTCGGATGAGGCGCAAAAGCTTGCGCCGCCGAAACTCTCCGGGCGCCTGCACCTGTCGCCGCTGCCGCCGGAATTGAGCCAGTTCGTCAATTCGTTCAACGCCACCCTCGACCGTGTCGAGCAGGCGTATTCGCGCCTGGAATCGTTCAACGCCGACGTCGCCCATGAACTGCGCTCGCCGCTCACCAACCTGATCGGCCAGACCCAGGTGGCCCTCACTCGCGGTCGGTCGGCGGAGCAATATTTCGAGGTGCTGCAATCGAACCTGGAAGAGCTGGAACGGCTGCGCTCGATCATCAATGACATGCTGTTCCTCGCCAGCGCCGACCAGGGCAGCAAGGCCACCAAGCTGATCGAAAGTGCCCTGGCCGATGAAGTGGCCACCACCCTCGACTACCTGGACTTCATCCTCGAAGACGCCCAGGTCGAAGTGCGCGTGCACGGCGATGCCGTAGTGCAGATCGAAAAGGCCCACCTGCGTCGCGCACTGATCAACCTGCTGAGCAATGCCGTGCAACACACGGCGCCGGGGCACGTCATCGACGTGCACATTGAAGTGCAGGCACACCAGGTGACGATTGGCGTGACCAACCCCGGCGAGGTCATTGCCAGCGAACACTTGCCACGCCTGTTCGAACGCTTCTATCGGGTGGATGCATCGCGCAGCAACAGCGGGGCCAATCATGGGCTGGGGCTGGCCATCGTCAAGGCGATTGCGTTGATGCATGGGGGGGATGTGTTTGTGCGTAGTGAAGGCGGTGGCAATACGTTTGGTATCACCCTGCCGATCTAAACAACTCGGTCAAAATGTGGGAGCTGGCTTGCCTGCGATAGCATCACCACGGTAGGCCTGGCATACCGAGGTGTCTGCATCGCAGGCAAGCCAGCTCCCACAGAAGATCCCATGGCCCTCACTGTTGCGGTTTGGGCAATAGTTATTATCTTGTTACACTCTGTATCGCACCGCTCGCCTGCGTTACTTTGACGCATCGATGAGCGCGACGGCAAAGGCAGCTGACCACTCACCCGAATTTCCCTCGACTTATTTCCAGGGCTCTACACTGGGAATCTGTCTTAAAGCCGCTGACTTCAGCGGCTTTTTTTTGCCGTGAAAAAAGGCCGGGCACACCCCCACGACACTGGCCGTTCATGATTGACCAAAGGAGCTCCACCGGTGAAGAACTCGCTGACGTTCACCCCGTTATTCCTCGCAATCGCAGCAACGATCGTCCCCCTTGCCCACGCGGCAGACGCCCCGCCCGTCGAAGGTTTCGTCGAGGGTTCACACCTCACGATCAACACCCGCAACTACTACATGAACCGCGACCGGCGCGATATTCATACCGATGACAGCAAGGAATGGGGCCAGGGCTTTATCGGCACCTTCGAATCCGGCTACACCCAGGGCACCGTCGGCTTCGGCCTGGACGTCAATGCCATGCTCGGCCTCAAGCTCGACGGCGGTGGTGGTACGGATGGTTCCAGCATCCTTCCGTATGGCAGCGGCAACGGCAAAGCGCCGGGTTCGTTCTCGACGGCTGGCGGCACCTTGAAGCTGCGCGCCTTCGACACCGAACTGAAAGCCGGCGACCTGTTCCTCAACAACCCGGTGATCGCCGGCGGCATGACGCGCATGTTGCCGCAGACTTTCCGTGGCGTGAGCCTGACCAACCACAGCTTTGACGGCTGGATGATCGAAGGTGGCCAGGCCAGTTTTACCAAGCTCTACAACCAGAGCGGCCATCGGCGCATCGGCACCAGCTACGGCACACTGCCCGCCAACACCGACAGCCAGCATCTGGACTGGGCTGGCGTGTCGTTCAGCGGGATCGAGGGGCTGACCAGCAACCTGTACGCCTCCGAACTCAAGGACGTCTGGCACCAGTATTACTACGACGTGGAATACACCTATGCCCTGAACAACCTGGTCAGCCTGACGCCCGGCCTGCACTACTACCATACCCAGGACACCGGCCAATCGCTGCTGGGGGATATCGACAACAACACCTACAGCCTGCATTTCACCGTGGGCGTGGGCAACCACAGCGTCACGGCGACTTATCAGCGGGTCAATGGCAACACGCCGTTCGACTACATCACCCAGGGCGACAGCGTGTACCTGGACAACTCCCAGCAGTACTCGGATTTCAACGGGCCCAACGAGCGCTCCTGGAAGCTCAAGTACGCCTACGACTTCGCCGGCCTCGGCGTGCCCGGCCTGACGTCCGCCGTGTCCTACATCAGCGGCAAGACCGACCTGACCAAGGTCGACCCCAACAGTCGTGGCTACAGCAACTGGTACAGCGCCGATGGCAAGGACGCCAAGCACTGGGAGCGCGATATCGACCTGAAATATGTGGTGCAGGGCGGCAAGGCCAAGGACTTGGCCGTGCGCCTGCAATGGGCGACCAATCGCGGCAGCAATGGCTACTCTGCAGTGGACCGCGATGTGGATGAATACCGTGTGATCGTGGATTACCCGATCAACGTGTTCTGAGTACAGGTGGGAGCGAGCTTGCTCGCGAAAAACGTTAACGATAACGCGTGCTTCCTGAATAAACGCGGCGTCTGTGAGTTTTCGCGAGCAAGCTCGCTCCTACAGCCATATTTAAGAGTTGCTACTACGCTAAGGGCATTCTCAACGCAGAAGTGTGCCCGATGAGTTCAAGCCTTACCCGCCCCAACCGCCGCCCGGAGCGCCTGCTGATCCTGGGCAGTACGCTCACGGTGTTGCTGATCGTGGGGGTCGTCACTGCGCTGCTGATTCGTGAACATGCCAATACCCTGCAGACGGCCAAGCGCACCGCCAATACCATCACTCAATTGATCGACGCGGACGTGCTGCGCAATGTCGAACTTTACGACATGGCCCTCAAAGGCTTGATCAGCGCCACCGAGCGCACCGACCTGCAAGACGTTTCAGAGAGCATCAGGCACTTGGTGCTGTTTGATCGTTCCGCAGCGGCGCCGTACAAGGGCGATATCCTGCTGTTGGACCCGGCCGGCGAGGTGATTGCCGATTCGTCCCTGCTCACGCCAAAGCTGGGTAACTTTGCCGATCGGGACTATTTTCAGGCGCACCGCACCAACCCCGACCTGGGCTTGTATATCAGCCGCCCGTTCATGGCGCGCTGCCAGTGTGCCGACCCCTGGCGCATCGCGTTCAGCCGTCGCGTTTCGTCACCGGATGGGCGTTTCCTGGGAGTGGCGGTCGCGTCCATGCGCCTATCGTACTTTCATCAGTTGTTCAGCAGCTTGAACATCGGCAGCAACAGCACCATCAACCTGCTCAACCACCAAGGCATCCTGCTGGCGCAAGAGCCTCTGCTGGAAGCAGATATCGTCGACAAGGACCTGAGCCAGCGCCCGAATGTGGCGCGCATGCTGCGCGAACGGGACGGCAGCTTCCAAAGTATCTCCAGTGTCGATCGCCAGGCACGGCTCTACAGTTTTTCGAATGTGGGCAACTTGCCGCTGATCGTGGCGGTGGCCTTGTCCAGCGATGAAATGTTCGCACCCTGGCGGCGTGCGGCGTGGCTGGTCAGCATCGCGACCGGAGTGTTGTGCGTGGGCCTGTTGTGGCTGACTTGGGCACTGTGCATGGAGTTGCGCCGCCGCCATCGGGCTGAACAGGTGCTGTCAGAACTGGCAGCCACCGACGCCCTTACCGGCCTGGCCAACCGTCGCACGCTGGACGAACGCTTGCGGCTGGAATGGGACCGGGCACAACGCTCCACCGAGTCGTTGAGCGTACTGATGATCGATGTGGACCACTTCAAGGCCTTCAACGACCGCCATGGTCACCAGGGCGGCGATGAGGCGTTGCGTGCAGTCGCGCATGTGATCGCCAGCCATATCCGCCGCCCTGCCGACCTGGCGGCGCGTTATGGCGGTGAAGAGTTCGCGGTGGTGCTGCCCAATACCGACGCCAAGGGCGCGTGGGTGATCGCCGAGCATATCCGCAAGGGGGTCCAGCACTTGCCGAGAGTGGCCGGGGATGAGCAACCGATCACTGTGAGCATCGGACTGAGTACCTGGCAGAAGCACAGCCGTATCTCCCTTGAAGACCTGCTGCTCAAGGCTGACCAGGCGTTGTATCAGGCCAAGCACAGCGGCCGTAACCGGATAGTGGATGTTTCAAAAACCTCAAACTGATGAGGTCAGGTGTGGGAGCTGGCTTGCCTGCGATGGCGGTGGGTCAGCTACCTATAAGCTAACTGGCAGGCCGCTATCGCAGGCAAGCCAGCTCCCACATTTGGATCTTCGTCGGGCATAAAAAAAGGCCACCCGAAGGTAGCCTTTCAAAACTAAAGAAAGAGAGTTGTTACTTACACCGCCGCAACGGGACGCATGTAAGAGATCGGTGCGGTGCTGGCATCTTCGAAGGTCACGACTTCCCAAGCGTCTGTCTGCTCAATCAACTTGCGCAGCAGCTGGTTGTTAAGGGCGTGGCCCGACTTGAAGCCTTTGAACTCGCCTATCAGGCTATTGCCCAGCAGGTAGAGGTCACCGATTGCATCGAGGATCTTGTGCTTCACGAATTCGTCTTCATAGCGAAGGCCGTCTTCGTTCAGTACACCATCCGCGTCGACCACAATGGCGTTTTCCACGCTGCCGCCGAGTGCGAGGTTGTGCTTGCGCAGGTACTCGATGTCACTCATGAAACCAAAGGTGCGGGCGCGGCTGACTTCTTTTACAAACGAAGTGCTGGAAAAATCCACGCTTGCACTTTGGGTGCGGTCACGGAATACCGGGTGATCGAAATCGATCTCAAAGCTCACTTTAAAGCCTTCGAACGGGACGAAGGTGGCGCGCTTGTCGCCGTCTTCTACTGTCACTTCCCGCAGAATGCGAATGAACTTCTTGGCTGCGTCCTGTTCTTCCAGGCCGGCAGATTGAATCAAGAATACGAAGGGGCCAGCGCTGCCATCCATGATCGGGACTTCGGACGCGGAGAGCTCGACGTAGGCGTTATCGATGCCCAGGCCAGCCATGGCCGAGAGCAAGTGCTCCACCGTGTCCACTTTGACGTCACCGTTGACCAATGTGGTCGACATAGTGGTTTCGCCAACGTTTTCCGCGCGAGCAGGAATCTGCACCACAGGGTCCAGGTCGGCACGCACAAACACGATGCCGGTGTCGACAGGTGCAGGCTTGAGGGTCAGGTATACCTTCTCCCCGGAGTGCAGACCTACACCTGTGGCACGAATAATATTCTTCAGGGTGCGTTGTTTAATCATGGCTTGGACCGCTTCAGCGCAAATTGCGAACTGGTATCAACAAAGGCTGGCGATAATAGCAGACCAGACCTTTGCTGAACACCAATCACCTTCATAGCCCTGATACATTCCATTAATCGGCCTGACGACGCAGGAATGCCGGGATGTCCAGGTAGTCCAGGTCATCTTGCGGATTCGGGCTACGGGACGCCGCAGCACCGGCCTGAGCCTGGTTGCGCATCACGGTCGGACGGTCCAGGTCACGGTAGTTGACCGACGGCAGTTCCTGGCGAGCAGGGGCTGGAGCGGCAGCTGCCTGGCTGGCCTGGCTGGTGTGCAGGGTGTTGTCGATGACCTTCACAGGCTTCTCGATTTTTGCACCCAGCCCGGTAGCAACCACGGTTACATGCAGCTCATCGCGCATGTCCGGATCGATAACGGTACCGACTTTGACCATGGCGTGCTCGGAAGCGAAGGCTTCGATGATGCTACCCACGTCGGAGTACTCACCCAGGGACAGGTCGGGACCGGCGGTGATGTTCACCAGGATGCCGCGTGCGCCTTGCAGGTTCACGTCTTCGAGCAACGGGTTGCGGATGGCCGCTTCGGTGGCTTCGCGTGCACGGTTCGGACCGCTGGCGCAGCCAGTGCCCATCATCGCCATGCCCATTTCGCTCATGACCGTACGTACGTCGGCAAAGTCGACGTTGATCATGCCCGGACGCTTGATGATGTCGGAGATACCGCGAACGGCACCGGCCAGTACATCGTCAGCCTTGGCGAACGCAGACAGCAGGCTTGCGTCCTTGCCCAGGATGGTCAGCAGTTTCTCGTTGGGGATGGTGATCAACGAGTCGACGCTTTCAGACAGCAGACGGATACCTTCGTCGGCGATCTGCATGCGCTTGCGGCCTTCGAACGGGAACGGACGCGTCACGACAGCAACGGTCAGAATCCCCATTTCCTTGGCCACTTCGGCAATGATCGGTGCAGCACCGGTACCGGTACCGCCGCCCATGCCGGTGGTGATGAACACCATGTTGGTGCCTTGCAGCACTTCGGCAATACGCTCGCGGTCTTCCAGGGCGGCTTGACGGCCGACTTCCGGATTGGCGCCAGCGCCGAGGCCTTTGGTCACCGCGGTGCCCAATTGCAGGATGGTCCGCGCGCCGATGCTTTTGAGCGCCTGGGCATCAGTGTTGGCGCAGATGAACTCAACGCCTTCAATGTTGCTCTTGACCATGTGGTTGACAGCGTTGCCGCCGCCACCGCCGACACCGATTACTTTGATAACCGGGCTAGCGGGGATGTTGTCTACGAGTTCGAACATGTTCCCTCTCCTTTCATTTTCTCTAGTTTTTTCGCCTACTGCTTATTGCGGGTGTTGCGGTGTCGCGGTAAATCTTTAGAAATTGCCTTTTACCCAAGCCTGCAGCCGCTCGAACAATGGCGCTTTCGCCTCGTCGTCGCTGCGGTAGCTGTCACGGATGCTCGGGCCCGACAGGGAAATGCCGTCGGTCTGCTTTTGCAGCCCGTACAACAGCAAGCCCACACCGGTGGAATAAATCGGGTTACGCACCACGTCGCCCAGGCCCTTCACGCCATGGGGCACGCCCAGGCGCACCGGCATGTGGAAGATTTCCTCGGCCAACTCGACCGCGCCTTCCATCTTCGAGGTGCCACCGGTCAGCACGATGCCGGCCGGGATCAAATCTTCGTAGCCGCTGCGGCGCAGCTCAGCCTGGATCAGGGTGAACAGTTCGTCGTAGCGTGGCTCGACCACTTCGGCCAGGGCCTGGCGCGACAGCTCGCGAGGTGGACGATCACCCACGCTTGGCACCTTGATGGTCTCGCCGGCACCGGCCAGCTTGGCCAGGGCGCAGGCGTAGCGGATCTTGATTTCTTCGGCGTACTGGGTCGGTGTGCGCAGCGCCATGGCGATGTCGTTGGTGACCTGGTCGCCGGCAATCGGGATCACGGCGGTGTGACGGATCGCACCCTCGGTGAAGATCGCGATGTCGGTGGTGCCGCCGCCAATGTCCACCAGGCACACGCCCAGTTCTTTTTCGTCGTCGGTCAGGACCGAGTAGGCCGAGGCCAACTGCTCGAGAATGATGTCGTCGATTTCCAGGCCGCAGCGGCGCACGCATTTTTCAATGTTCTGTGCGGCGTTGACGGCGCAGGTCACCACGTGGACCTTGGCTTCCAGGCGAACGCCCGACATGCCCAGGGGCTCGCGCACGCCTTCCTGGTTGTCGATCACGTAGTCCTGCGGCAGGGTGTGCAGCACGCGCTGGTCCGCCGGGATCGCCACGGCCTGGGCAGCGTCGAGGACGCGCTCAAGGTCGGCCGAGCTGACTTCACGGTCGCGGATCGCCACGATGCCGTGGGAGTTCAGGCTGCGGATGTGGTTGCCTGCCACGCCGACGAACGCCGAGTGAATCCGGCAACCGGCCATCAGCTGCGCTTCTTCGATGGCGCGCTGGATCGACTGCACGGTGGACTCGATGTTCACCACCACGCCCTTCTTCAGGCCCCGGGACGGATGCGTGCCAATACCGACGATTTCGATCGCGCCGTCTTCCCCGACCTCGCCCACCAGCGCCACCACCTTGGAGGTGCCGATATCGAGACCGACGATCATTTTGCCGCTTTGCACGTTTGCCATGGGTCCTGCCTCTTCTTAATTCTTCGCGACAGCGGGTTGTGCTGCCGTGGGCGCAGCCGGTGTACGCCAGCCGACGGCCAGGCCGTTGGCGTAACGCAGGTCGACGCTCGCAATGTTCGTAATCTGTTCTTTCAAGGTTTTTTCATAGATGGCAATAAAGCGGCGCATCTTTTCCACCAAGCGGTCGCGTCCCAGCAACAACTCGATGCCCGGGCCGGAACTGCCTGCCCCGGTCGTCAAAAACCAGCTGCCCCGCTCACGCAATTCCAGGCGTGCAATGGAGAAGCCCAGTGGCCGCAGCATCTGGCTCAAGGCCTGGTACTGCTGCATCACTTGCTGCTGCGCCCGCTGCGGCCCGAACAGCTGCGGCAGGTGTTCATAGTTGGCCAGCTCACGCGGAGTGAACGCCTGGCCCTGGTTGTTCAACAGCGCTTCATCGCCCCAACGGGCCACGGGCAGTTGTTCTTCCAGGCGGATCGTGACCTGGTCCGGCCATACCCGGCGAACTTCGGCGTGGGCGATCCACGGCATCTGCTCCAGCTCCGAGCGCATGCCAGCCAGGTCGATGGTAAAGAAGCTCGCCGCCAGGTATGGGCCGATGCGCTGCTGTACCGCTTGCTGGCTGATGTAGCTCAAGTCGCCCTGCACGCTGATCTTGGTGATCGGCCGGTCGGCATACGGCAACAGACGCTGCGCGCCTTCGTACGTGCCAAAGCCCAGCACCACCAGCAGCACCGGCCAGAACAGCGCCTTGATAAAACCAAAGTTGGCTTTTGGCAGGCGCGCCGACATCGGCTCTTTAGCCACCATTCGGCTTGCACCCCGTGGCACCGGCTTGCGGCTCGGTGCTTGTGGGGGCTGATGACGAAGCGATGCGCCGTTCATGTGTTTAGCCTCTTGGCTCAATGCTGTCGGCCAGGATCGCCAGCACTAACTGCTGGAAATCCAGACCGGCGGCACGGGCTGCCATGGGAACCAGGCTGTGGTCGGTCATGCCCGGTGCGGTGTTGACTTCAAGGAACCAGAAATTCCCTTGGTCATCCTGCATCACGTCTGCCCGCGCCCAACCGGCGATACCCAGCGCCTCACAGGCTTTCGCCGTGAGGTCCATCAATTCCTGTTCCTTGGTTGCTTCGAGCCCACACGGGATCCGGTACTGAGTATCGGAAGCCAGGTACTTGGCGTCGTAGTCATAAAAGGTGTGGGGCGTGCCCAAAGCGATGGGCGGCAATACCTGGCCACGCAGGGTGGCGATGGTGTACTCGGGACCGGAAATCCACTGTTCCACCAACACTTGCGAATCGTAGGTACTTGCCGCTTTCCATGCGTCGATCAATTCGGCGGCCGAGTTCACTTTGGCCATGCCGATACTGGAGCCTTCATGGGCTGGTTTGACGATCAAAGGCAGGCCCAGTTCCTTGGCCGCAGAAATACAATCGTCTTCACTGCACAGTACGGCGTGACGTGGGGTCGGAATGCCCAGGCTGTGCCACACCTGCTTGGTGCGCAACTTGTCCATCGCCAAGGCCGACGCGAGGATGCCGCTGCCGGTGTAAGGGATGCCGGCGCATTCGAGCAGGCCCTGCATGCTGCCGTCTTCACCGCCGCGGCCGTGAAGAATGAGAAAGGCACGGTCGATCTTCTCGGCCTGCAGGCGGGCAAGGAAGTTATCGCCCACATCGATACCGAAGGCATTCACGCCAGCACTTTGCAGCGCCTCAAGCACCGCATTGCCGGACTTGAGCGACACTTCGCGCTCGGCGCTCTTGCCGCCGAACAACACGGCCACGCGACCGAAGTCGGCAGGCGCAAGGGTGGAAAACAGGGAGCCGTAATCAGTGGTCATTTCGACTTCCCCTTGGCGGCGGCTGCAAACAGCGGGCTCGCCAGCAATTTGGGCGCAAGGCCACCGATATCACCGGCGCCCTGGCACAGCAGGATGTCACCGGCACGCAGCAGCGGCTTGACGATAGGCGCCAGGTCCACGCCACGCTCGATGTAGATGGGGTCCAACTGGCCGCGCTGGCGGATGCTGTTGCACAGCTTGCGGCTGTCAGCGCCCGGGATCGGTTCTTCACCGGCCGGGTAGACTTCCATCAGCAGCAGCACGTTGGCATCGGCCAGTACATTGACGAAATCGTCGTACAGGTCGCGGGTGCGGCTGTAGCGGTGCGGCTGGTACACCATCACCAGCCGGCGCTCCGGCCAACCACCGCGCACGGCCTTGATAACGGCCGCAACTTCGGTCGGGTGGTGCCCGTAGTCGTCCACCAGCATCACGTCACCGCCTTCGACCGGCAGTTGGCCGTAGACCTGGAAGCGACGGCCCACACCGGCAAAGCGCGACAGGCCCTCGACAATGGCTTCATCGCTGACGCCTTCATCGGTGGCAATGCAGATGGTCGCCAAAGAGTTCAGCACGTTGTGATTGCCCGGCATGTTCACCGACACGTCCAGAGGCTCGCGATCGGGGCGCAGCACGGTGAAAAAGGTTTGCATGCCTTCCTGGCGCACATTGATTGCGCGCACGTCGGCGTCTTCGCTGAAGCCGTAGGTCACGGTAGGGCGTTTGACCTGGGGCAGGATTTCACGCACCACCGGGTCGTCCAGGCACACCACCGCCAACCCGTAGAACGGCAGGTTGTGCAGGAAGTCGACGAAGGTTTTCTTCAACTTGTTGAAGTCGCCGTCGTAGGTCGCCATGTGGTCTTCGTCGATGTTGGTGACGACGGCAACCAGCGGTTGCAGGTGCAGGAAGCTCGCGTCACTTTCATCGGCTTCGGCGATCAGGTAGCGGCTGGTACCCAGTTGGGCATTGGTGCCAGCTGCATTCAGGCGGCCACCGATGACGAAGGTCGGGTCCAGGCCACCGGCGGCAAACACCGAGGCGATCAGGCTGGTGGTGGTGGTCTTGCCATGGGTACCGGCCACGGCGATGCCGTGGCGATAGCGCATCAGCTCGGCAAGCATCTCGGCACGCGGTACCACAGGGATACGGCGCTCAAGGGCGGTGGCCACTTCCGGGTTGGAAGTATTCACGGCGCTGGACACCACCAGCACGTCAGCCTCGGCGGCGTTCTCGGCACGGTGGCCGATGAAGATCTGTGCGCCAAAGGACTTCAGGCGCTCGGTGACCGGCGACTCTTTCAAGTCCGAGCCGGACACCTGGTAGCCCAGGTTCAGCAACACTTCGGCAATCCCGCACATGCCCACGCCACCGATACCGACGAAGTGAATACGACGGATGCGGCGCATCTCGGGTTGCGGCATGGCTTTCTGATTCTCAACCATGGGCCACCTCCAGGCAGATATCGACCACGGTGCGGGTTGCGTCAGGTTTGGCCAGGCGGCTTGCGGTGCTCGCCATGCTGTTGAGTCGTTCCGGTTGCATCAAAACCTCGGTCAGGCGTGCGGCCAAATCGGCGGCGCCAGTCGTTCTTTGCGGCAGCAGGAAGGCAGCGCCCTCCCCGGCCAAATATTCGGCGTTGCGGGTCTGGTGATCGTCGATGGCGTGGGGCAAAGGCACCAGCAAGGACGGCAGACCGGCGGCCGCCAGTTCACTGACGGTCAGCGCACCAGCGCGGCAGACCACCAGGTCGGCCCAGCCATAGGCTTGGGCCATGTCTTTGATGAAGGGCTGTACATTGGCCTCTACACCGGCCTCGCGATAACGCGCGGCGGTGACTTCATCGTGGTTCTTGCCGGCCTGGTGGAAGATCTCCGGGCGCACATCCTCAGGAAGTTGCGCAACGGCTTCAGGCAGCAATTTATTCAGTGGCTCGGCACCCAGGCTTCCGCCCAGGATCAGCAGGTGAGCCTTGCGCCCCGCCAGCGCGTCACGCGCAATGGCCATGAACAGTTCGGTACGCACCGGGTTACCGGTGGTGCGAAGCTTGTCGGAGGCGGCGAAGGTTTTCGGAAAGGCTTCACACACCCGCGCGGCCAATGGCACCAGCAGGCGGTTGGCGGTACCGGCGACGGCGTTCTGTTCATGGACGATCACCGGCACGCCCGCGAGTTTCGCCGCAACGCCACCAGGGCCGGTCACATAACCACCAAAGCCAAGCACACACACCGGCTTCAACTCGCGAATGATCTTGCGCGCCTGCATGACCGCCTTGAGCAACACGAACGGCGCCTTGAGCAATGACAACTTGCTCTTGCCGCGCAACCCGGTGACGTTGATCAAATGCAGCGGCAAACCGGCATTGGGCACCAATTCGTTTTCGATGCCACGGGGCGTACCCAGCCAGTGCACGGTGTAGCCACGGTTCTGGAATTCACGGGCGCAGGCCAGGGCCGGGAACACATGCCCCCCGGTACCGCCCGCCATGATCAGCACGTTAGCGCCCATGAGTCGGCTCCTCGGCGAAGTCGCTCTCGCTGAACTCCATCTCTTCGCTGCCCAGGTGGGTGCGACTCTCCCACTCGATACGCAGCAACAACCCGAGACAGGCGCAGCAAATCACCAACGAGCTGCCGCCGTAACTGAGGAACGGCAAGGTCAGGCCCTTGGTCGGCAGCAGGCCGACGTTCACGCCGATGTTGATCAGGAACTGGCCGATCCACAGGAAGGCCAACCCATAGGCAACGTAGGCGGCGAAGAACTGCTTGGCCTTCTCGGCCCACAAGCCGATGTACATGGCGCGCACACAGACGAATACAAACAGAGCCACGGTGCACAGCGAGCCCACCACACCCAACTCTTCGGCCAATACCGAGAACACGAAGTCGGTGTGGGCTTCCGGCAGGTAGAACTGCTTCTGCACACTGTTGCCCAGGCCCACACCCAGCCACTCGCCGCGACCGAACGCGATCAGCGCCTGGGTCAACTGGTAGCCGGAGCCGAACTGGTCGGACCAGGGGTCGGTAAAGGTGATCAAACGCGCCATCCGATAGGGTTGCGCCTGTACCAGAATGGTCACGGCCGCCACCGCCAGCACCACCATCAAGGTGAAGCGGAACAGCCCGACCCCTCCCAGGAACAGCATCGCGGCGGCGGCGCCCATCATCACGACCGTGGCCCCGAAGTCGGGCTCCATCAGCAGCAGGCCAGCCATGGGCAGCAGCACGATGAACGGCTTGAAGAAGCCCATCCAGCTTTCGCGTACTTCTTTCTGACGGCGCACCAGGTAACCGGCGAGGTAGATCACCACGAACACCTTGGCGATTTCCGAAGGCTGCACGTTGAACGCGCCGAAGCCGATCCAGCGCATCGAACCGTTCACCTCGCGGCCAATGCCCGGGACGATCACCATGACCAGCAAGCCGAACGCACCGATCAGCATCAACCAACCCAGTCGCTGCCAGGTGGCAATCGGAATCATCATGGTGACGATGCAGGCGCCCAGGCCGATCACCAGGTACACCAGGTGGCGGATCATCATGTACAGCGTGTTGCCCGACTGCACGGCCGCCACTTCCGAGGACGCCGAAGTGATCATCACCAGGCCCAGGCCGAGCAGCGCCAGGCAACCGGCGAGCATAGGGAAATCAAGGTCAATGCCGCGCCCGGTAATGATCGGCGACGGGTATGGCTTGATGATGTTTCTCAGATTGAGGCTCATGCCAAAGCCTCCACGGCGCGGGCGAACAGTTGGCCGCGCTCTTCATAGTTCTTGAACATGTCGAAGCTGGCGCACGCGGGCGACAGCAACACCGCATCGCCAGGCTGGGCCAGGGCTTTGCTCTGGGCAATGGCGTCGTCCAGGGAAGCTGCGCGTACTTGCGGTACAGCGTCACCGAGGGCGGCGGCGATCAGGTCCGAATCGCGGCCCATCAGCACCACGGCGCGGCAATGGGCGGCCACTGGCGCTTTAAGGTCCTTGAAGTCGGCACCCTTGCCATCACCACCGGCGATCAGCACCAGCTTGCCGTCGATATCGGCACCCAGGCCTTCGATGGCCGCCAGGGCTGCACCGACGTTGGTGGCTTTGGAGTCGTTGTAATAGCTGACGTCATTGAGGTCGCGCACCCACTGGCAGCGATGCTCAAGCCCGGCAAACGTGCGCAAGCTCGAGAGCATGGCGTCGAATGGCAGGCCAACCGCGTGACCGAGTGCCAAGGCCGCCAGGGCATTGGACTGGTTGTGTGCGCCACGGATTTTCAGTTCGCGTACCGGCATCAGGTTCTGGAATTCGAACGCCAGGTACTTCTCGCCGTTCTCTTCACGAATGCCGAAGCCTTTGAAGTCCGGTTTGCCGAGGCCGAAGGTCCAGCAGGGCATGCCCTCGCCCATCAGCGGACGGCTCAGGGCATCCTGGCGGTTGACGACAAATTGCCTGGCGCCACGGAAGATCCGGTGCTTGGCCAGGTGATAAGCCGGCAGGCCGCTGTAGCGGTCCATATGGTCTTCGCTGACGTTCAATACCGTCGCCACTTCAGCGCCCAGGTCGTGGGTGGTTTCCAGCTGGAAGCTCGACAATTCCATCACATACAGCTCGACGTCGTCGCTGAGCAGGTCCAGGGCCGGCACGCCAAGATTGCCGCCGACGGCCACACGCTTGCCCGCCGCCGCTGCCATCTCGCCGACCAGGGTGGTGACGGTGCTTTTGGCGTTGGAACCACTGATGGCCACGATCGGCGCCTTCGCGTTGCGTGCGAACAGGTCGATATCGCCAGACAGCTTCACGCCACGGGCCGCAGCTGCTTGCAGGGCCGGTGTCGCCAGGGCCAGGCCCGGGCTCACGTAGAGCTCGTCGGCACGGCACAGAAACTCGACATCCAGCTCGCCACAACGCACTTCCACGTGCGGGTAGTCACGGCGCAGCGTGACCAGCTCCGGTGGATTTTCCCGCGTATCAGCTACGGCAAACGACGTGCCACGGTTCGCCAGGAAGCGAACCAGCGACATGCCGCTCTTGCCGAGGCCGACAACGATGCGGAAGTGGTCTGAAGCGATCAGGGACACTCGTTTCTACCTCAGTTTCAGGGTGGCAAGGCCGACCAGTACCAGAATCACGGTGATGATCCAGAAGCGGACAATCACGCGTGGCTCAGGCCAGCCCTTGAGTTCAAAGTGGTGGTGAATCGGCGCCATGCGGAACACACGACGCCCGGTCAACTTGAAGGACGCCACCTGGATGACCACCGACAGGGTTTCCATCACGAACACACCGCCCATGATGAACAGCACGATTTCCTGGCGAACGATTACCGCGATGGTGCCCAAGGCTGCGCCCAGCGCCAGTGCGCCGACGTCGCCCATGAAGACTTGTGCCGGGTAGGTGTTGAACCACAGGAACCCCAGGCCGGCACCGATCAAGGCGCCGCAGAACACGATCAACTCACCGGCGCCCGGCACATAAGGAATCAGCAGGTATTCAGCGAATTTCACGTTACCCGAGAGGTAGCAGAAGATGCCGAGCGCACCGCCCACCATCACCGTCGGCATGATCGCCAGGCCGTCGAGGCCGTCGGTCAGGTTCACCGCGTTGCTGGAGCCGACGATCACGAAGTAGGTCAGCACCACAAAGCCCACACCCAGCGGGATGCTCACATCCTTGAGCATCGGGATGATCAAGGTGGTTTCCACGGCACTTGGCGCGGTGGTGTACAGGAATATCGCGGCGGCCAGGCCGAACACCGACTGCCAGAAATACTTCCAGCGGCTTGGCAGCCCCTTGGAGTTTTTCTCGATCACTTTGCGGTAGTCATCCACCCAGCCGATGGCACCGAACAGCAGGGTCACCAGCAACACCACCCACACGTAGCGGTTATGCAGGTCGGCCCAGAGCAAGGTGCTGACGCCGATGGACGACAGGATCAGCGCACCGCCCATGGTCGGCGTGCCGGACTTGGACAGGTGCGACTGCGGGCCGTCGTTACGAACCGATTGACCAATTTGCAGGTTCTGCAGGGTGCGGATCATCCACGGCCCCAGGAACAGTGACAAAGACAGCGCGGTCAGCACACCCAGGATCCCGCGCAGGGTCAGGTACTGGAAGACCGCGAAGCCTTTGTGGAACTGTTGCAGATACTCAGCCAGCAGCAGCAGCATTAATGTTTCTCCGTACTTGAGCCACACAAGGCTGCGACGACGTTTTCCATCACCGCGCTGCGCGATCCCTTGATCAAAATGGTTGTGTGTTTGTCATGTTCAGCCGCCGTCAACGCCTGGATCAGCTCGGCCTGGCTCGGGAAATGCCGCGCGCCAGGGCCGAAAGCGTTGACCGCATGGGCCATGTTTGTGCCAACGGCGTAGAGCGCGTCCACTTTGCCGGCGGCATAGGCGCCGACTTCACGGTGGCCCTGTTCAGCCCAATCGCCCAATTCGCCGATATCGCCCAGCACCAGCACCTTGCGCCCATCAAAGCCTTTGAGCAGGTCCACAGCGGCATTGATGGAGGACGGGTTGGCGTTGTAAGTGTCATCAATCACGCGCATGCCGTTGCCAGCCAGTTGCGCCACGGTGCGGCCCTTGACCGGCTGCACCGCGCCCAGGCCGGTGGCAATACCGAACAGCGACACACCCAGGGCATGGGCGGCAGCGGCGGCGGCCAAGGCGTTGGCGACGTTGTGGTTGCCCAGCAGGTTCAACTGCACGTGCTCATCACCTTGCGGGGTGTGCAAGGTGAAGGACGGGCAGCCACGGGCATCGACATTGATGTTGGAGGCGTGAAAATCGGCTGCAGCATTCAGCACTGCAAACGTCAGGACCTTGCGACCGGCGGCGCGTACACGCCAGGTCTCGAAGGCCTTGTCATCCAGGTTCAGTACCGCAGTGCCCGAGGCGTCGAGGCCCTCAAGGATTTCGCCCTTGGCTTCGACGATTTTTTCCGGGCCGCCGAACTCACCGACATGGGCGGTACCGGCGTTGTTGATGATCGCCACGTGAGGCTGGGTCAGCGCCACGGTGTAGGCGATTTCGCCGATGCGCGAAGCCCCCAGTTCAATCACTGCCGCCGTGTGTTCCGGGGCCAATTCGAGCAGGGTCAGCGGTGCGCCGAAATCATTGTTCAGGTTGCCACGGGTCGCGAGTACCGGCCCGCGCGTACGCAAGACGCCTGCAAGCAGTTCCTTGACCGTGGTCTTGCCGCTGGAACCGGTAATGGCCGCCACCGGCTTATCAAAAGCAGCACGGTTAAGCGCACCCAGTTGGCCCAGGGCCAGGCGGGTGTCGGCTACCAGCAATTGCGGCAAGGCAGAATCGGCCACTTCACCCTGTACCAAGGCACCGACGGCACCTTTGGCGGCAACGTCGTTGAGGTAGTCGTGACCATCGAAACGCGGGCCGGCCAGGGCGACAAACAGCTGCCCCGGCTGGATGTTACGACTGTCGATACTGACGCCGGTGAATGTGCAGTCGCTCGACAGCACACGGGCCGACAGGGCCTGGGCCAGTTCGCTGAACGTCATCGCCTTAAGCATGGGCGACCTCCCAGGCGGTCAGGGCGTGATCCGCCTCGACCAGATCGGAGAAGGCATGGCGCTCACCGTTGATTTCCTGATAGTCCTCGTGGCCTTTACCCGCGAGCACCACTACGTCGTCCGCGCCGGCACCGGCGATCAACTGGGCAATGGCGGCGCCGCGACCAGCCACAAAAGTGACGTTGGAGGCGTCTTTGAAACCGACACGGATGTCGTCGAAAATCTGGCTCGGGTCTTCGCTGCGCGGGTTATCGTCGGTGACGAGTACGCCATCGGCCAAGCGCTCGACAATTTCGGCCATCAACGGGCGCTTGCCGCGATCGCGATCACCGCCGCAACCGAACAGGCAAAGCAGTTTGCCTTTGGCATGTGGGCGCAGCGCTTCGAGGACTTTTTCCAGGGCGTCCGGAGTATGGGCGTAATCGACCACCACCAGCGGTTGTGTACCGCCACCCAGGCGCTGCATGCGACCAGCCGGGCCTTCCAGCTTTGGCAGTACGCGCAGGATTTCATCCAGGGCATAGTCCAGGCCCAGCAGTGCACCGATAGCGGCGAGCACGTTGCTCAGGTTGAACCGCCCGAGCAAGGTGCTGCGCAAGTGGTGCTCGCCCTGCGGCGTCACCAATGTGGCGCGCACGCCTTCATCATTGAATTGGGCTTCGCGGCAATACAGGTAGGCACTGGCATCTTGCAGGCTATAGCTGATCAGGCGCGCGTCGCTCCCTTCGCCCGCCAGTTGGCGGCCGAATGCGTCGTCGAGGTTGACCACCCGGCACTTCAGGTCATTCCAGGCAAACAGCTTGGCCTTGGCGGCGGCGTACGCCTCCATGGTGCCGTGGTAGTCGAGGTGATCGCGGGACAGGTTGGTCATCACGGCCACGTCAAAAGCCAGTGCGGTGACACGCCCTTGGTCCAGGCCATGGGAAGACACTTCCATGGCTACCGCCTTGGCACCGGCCTTTTTCAGGTCGGCCAGGGTCGCTTGTACGGCAATCGGGTTTGGCGTGGTGTGCAGGCCGCTTTGCAGCGCGCCATAGAAACCGGTGCCCAGGGTGCCGACGATGCCGCAGTGCTGACCCAGCAGGTCCAAAGCCTGGGCAACCAACTGGGTCACACTGGTCTTGCCGTTGGTGCCAGTCACGCCCACCAGGTTGAGTTGACGGCTCGGGTCACCGTAGAAACGCCCGGCGATGTCGGACAACTGCGCTGCCAGGCCCTTGACCGGAATCAACGGCACATCGGTGATCGGCAGCACGGTGGCGCCTTCCACTTCATAGGCGACCGCAGCCGCACCGCGTTGCAGGGCATCGGCGATATGCGCACGGCCATCGAGCTTGCCGCCAGGTACCGCCAGGAACAGGTCACCGGCGCGTACATTACGGCTATCCAGCGTCAGCTCACGAATCAGCAGATCGTGGCCGGCATGGGCAAAAATCTTGTTCAGGCTAAGAGACATCAGCCGCGCCCTCCATTGGCTTTAACAGCGGCAGCCGGTGGACCAGCGTTGGCTTGTTGCGTCGGCGGCAGGTTGTCCGGCGTGATATTCATCAAGCGCAGGGTGCCGGACATCACTTTGCTGAACACCGGCGCCGAAACCAGGCCACCGAAGTAGCCGGCTTTACTAGGCTCGTCGATGACCACGACGATGGCATAGCGTGGGTCGCTCATCGGGCCGAAGCCGGCGAACAAAGAACGGTAGGAGTTTTCGGCATAGCCCTTGGTGCCCACCGAGGTCTTACGCGCCGTACCGGACTTGCCAGCAACGTGGTACGCCGGCACCTGGGCGCGGAATACGCCACGCGGTGCCTCGATCACTTGTTGCAGCATGCCTTGCATGGTCTTGGCGACGTTTTCCGGGATCACTTGGGTGGCTTTTGGCGCTTCGTCGACGTGGATCAGGCTCAGCGGAACCATACGGCCGTTATTGGCCAATACCGAGAACGCGTGGGCCAACTGGATGGCGGTCACCGACAGGCCGTAGCCGTAGGACAGCGTGGCAGTCTCGGCTTTTCTCCACTCGCGGTAGTTCGGCAGGTTACCGACCCGCTCGCCCGGGAAGTCGAGGCCGGTGGGTTGCCCCAGGCCGATCTTTTGCGCCAGGTGATAGATGGTCTCGCCGCCGATATCGAAAGCAACCTTGCTCATGCCGACGTTACTGGAGTTGATCAGGATGCCGGTCAGGTCCAGCACTGGCCCCTCGGTGCGGGACACGTCACGAATGGTGTACTTGCCCAACTGCAAGGTGCCTGGGTAAACCTCGACCTTGTCGCTGGGTTTCCAGCGGCCGGTTTCCAGGGCAGCGCTCATGGAGATGGCTTTCATGGTCGAACCGGGTTCGAACACGTCGATCATCGCGCGGTTACGCATCATCGCCGGCTGCAGGTTGCGGCGGTTGTTCGGGTTGTAGGTGGGCTGGTTGACCATGGCGAGGATCTCGCCGGTTTTCACATCCATGATCACCAGGCTGCCGGCCTTGGCGCCGTTCTCGATGATCGCGTTACGCAGTTCGCGGTTGGCCAGATATTGCAGACGCAAATCGATCGACAACGCCAGAGGCTTGCCGGCCTTGGCGTTCTTGGTGACCTGGACGTCCTTGATCAGTCTGCCGCGCCGATCCTTGATGACCTGACGCTTGCCCGGAACCCCGGCCAGCCATTCGTCGTAGGCCAGTTCGACACCTTCGCGGCCGTGGTCATCGATGTCGGTGAACCCCACCATGTGCGCGGTGGTTTCACCGGCCGGGTAGAAACGCCGAAATTCCTCGATGCCGTAGACGCCGGGAATTTTGAGATCGAGCACTTGCTGGCCTTGCTCAGGGGTAAGCCCACGAACCAGGTAGATGAATTCTTTATTGGCCTGGGCTTCCAGGCGTTCGGTCAGGGCCTTGCGGTCCTGCCCGAGGGCAGCGGCCAGTTCAGGCCACTTGTCCTTGGCAACTTGCAGCTCTTTGGCGTTGGCCCACAGGGTGGTCACCGGGGTACTGACGGCCAGAGGCTCGCCGTTACGGTCGGTGATCAGGCCACGGTGTGCAGGAATCGGGATGTGCCGCAGGCTGCGAGCGTCACCCTGGCCGATCAGGAAGTCGCGGTCGACGACCTGAAGATCGAAGATGCGCCAGACGATCGCGCCCACCATCAATGCCAGCAAGCCGAGCATCAGGCGAAAGCGCCATGGGTAGAGTGCCCCTTCGAGTTTCATCATGGCGCCACCATGCGAACTTCAGCCGCGCCTGGGATGTGCATCTTCAACTGTTCGGTAGCCAGCACTTCGATACGGCTGTGGGCCGTCCAGGTGCTTTGCTCAAGAATCAACCGGCCCCATTCTGCCTGGGCTTTGTCGCGCACGCTCAATTCCCCGTAAAGGGTATTGAGCAACTGACGGTTCCAGTGGGCGCTGTAGGACACCGCTATCGCGGACACCAGCACGCCGACAAACAGCAGCAACATAAAGAAGCTGCCGCCCGGGAGGGGCTTGGCGAAAAGCTTGCTCACCGCAATTTCTCCGCAACACGCATGACGGCGCTACGGGAACGTGGGTTGGCCTTGAGTTCGGCTTCGGAAGCGAACTGCGCTTTGCCATGGATTTTGATTTTCGGCACGAAGGCTTCGAAACGCACCGGCAGGTTACGCGGCAGGTTATCGGACTCGCCCTTTACCAGACGACGCATGAAGAGTTTGACGATGCGGTCTTCCAGGGAGTGGAAGCTGATCACCACCAGGCGACCGCCCACTTCCAAAGCATCCAGAGCGGCTTCGAGGCCGGCTTCCAGATCGCCCAATTCGTTATTGACGTGAATGCGCAACCCTTGGAATGCGCGGGTGGCCGGGTTCTTGCCCTTTTCCCAGGCAGGGTTGGCGACCTTGAGCACTTCGGCCAGGTCAGCGGTGCGTTCGAACGGCTGGATTTCGCGGCGCTCGACCACGGCACGCGCCATTCGACCGGCGAAGCGCTCTTCACCGTATTCCTTGAACACACGGGCGATTTCTTCTACCGGCGCGGTGGCGATGAACTGTGCGGCACTGACCCCACGAGTGGGGTCCATACGCATATCGAGGGGGCCGTCGTTCATGAAGCTGAAGCCGCGCTCCGGGTCGTCGAGCTGTGGCGAAGACACGCCCAGGTCGAGCAGAACCCCGGCCACCTTGCCCGCCATACCGCGCTCGGCAACTTCGGCACCCAGCTCGGCAAAGCTGCGCTGCACAACGACAAAGCGGCCGTCTTCGGCCGCTAGCGCTTGCCCGGTGGCAATCGCTTGAGGGTCTTTGTCGAACCCGAGGAGTTTGCCGTCGGACCCGAGCTGGCTGAGTATCAACCGACTATGCCCGCCCCTGCCGAATGTGCCATCGACATAGCAGCCATCGGCACGTACGGCGAGAGCCTCAACGGCTTCGTCAAGCAGTACGGTGATGTGGTTAAAGCCGCTATCAATAGTCACAGGATCAAATCACGCAGTTCATCAGGCATGGCGCCCGGTTGTTGAATAGCAGCCAGGTCCGCTGCAGACACAGCATCCCAGGCATCTTCGTCCCACAATTGGAACTTGTTCAGTTGGCCTACCAGCATTGCGCGCTTGTCGAGCCTGGCATACTCGCGCAGTCGCGGCGGCACCAGGAAACGACCGCTGCCATCGAGTTCAAGGTCAACGGCATTACCGATCAGCAAACGCTGGAGGCGGCGGTTTTCTTCACGCAATGAAGGCAGCGCGCGCAACTTGGTTTCAATTAACTCCCACTCATCGAGAGGGTAAACACATAAACAGGGGTCAACGGCGTCAATCGTGATGATTAACTGCCCTGAACTTCGCGAAATGAGCTCGTCACGATACCGGCTCGGCATGGCGAGACGGCCTTTTGCATCGAGACTGATAGCGTTAGCTCCGCGAAACACAGATGCGTTTCTCCAAATTTTAGCGTTTTACGTTCAAAAAACCCACTTTGTGCCACTTTCCGCCACTTGCGCACACTATAGGAATGCGCCCACCACACCGTCAAGGCGCGTATTCAAGGAAAAGCCTTACAGAACGGAGATTTAGGAGTGCAAAAGGAGGAGAAACGAGAGTTTGGCGATGTTTTTGACTCAACAACGGCAAATAGCTCAGAGAGCTAGAGGCTAAAGTTAAAGTAATTTATTAAGAGTAAGATTTTTTTGGTATTACGAAGATGCATCTGCCAATGATTTGGCAGGGAGGGATTCTTGCGTTACTACCGGGTTTGCGCACGAGATTCGAACGCAAGGAAAAAAGGTGGAGAGTCGATCTGTAAGCCGGGTTCTGTCTTGAACAGTCATTCGTCTACGATGGCCATCACTGGACATCTTTAGCAACCTACCCGGTCCCAGCGCGGGCCACGCCTTGGGACCCTATTTGGTCTTGCTCCAAGTGGGGTTTACCTAGCCACGAACTGTTGCCAGTCGTGCGGTGCGCTCTTACCGCACCTTTTCACCCTTACCGGCACCGAAGTGCTTAGGCGGTTATTTTCTGTGGCACTTTCCGTAGGCTCACGCCTCCCAGGCATTACCTGGCACTTCGCCCTATGGAGCCCGGACTTTCCTCCCCCCCCTAATTTTCATAGAGGGCAGCGACTGTCCAATCGACTCTCCGCCGCGCAGGTTAACGGCACGGCGGCTTGAGGACAAGTATTAAAAGTGCGGCATTGCCATCACGTTCAGACGAAATACAGATTTGCCCCTGGAACTATTCGGCCTTCTGCTTATCGAGCGCGACCTGATACAACACATTCTTGCGCACGCCGGTAATTTCCGCTGCCAGGGCGGCGGCGCGCTTGAGTGGCATTTCCTTGAGCAACAAATCGAGGACGCGCATCGCCTCGCTGCCCACCGCATCTTCATTCTCCGGCGCGGTCCAGCCTGCTACCAACACCACGCATTCGCCACGTTGCTGATTGCTGTCGCCCTCGACAAACGCTCGCAGCTCCTCCAGCGGCAACCCCTTGAGGGTTTCGAAGGTCTTGGTCAACTCTCGGGCCAGCAAGGCCAGACGCTCACCGCCGAACACCAGCTCCATGTCTTGCAGGCATTCAAGGATACGATGCGGAGCCTCATAGAAGATCAAGGTGCGCGGTTCTTCTTTAAGTGCCTGCAGACGCGCCCGACGCCCTACAGCCTTGGCGGGCAGGAAGCCTTCGAAGATAAAGCGGTCCGAGGGCAACCCGGCGGCCGACAATGCAGCAATCAGCGCGCAAGCTCCGGGAACAGGCACTACATTGATACCAGCGGCACGGGCCTGGCGGACCAGGTGGTAACCAGGATCGGAAATCAGGGGCGTGCCCGCGTCGGAAATCAGCGCGACGTCATCACCCGCCAAAAGACGTGTGATAAAGCGGCTACCCTCTTCACGTTCGTTGTGTTCGTGGCAGGCCGCTAATGGCGTGCTGATACCAAAATGCTGCATCAACCGTTGGGAGTGCCGCGTGTCTTCTGCCGCGATCAATTTCACCTCGCGCAACACTTTCAGCGCCCGGGCACTGATGTCGTCCAGGTTGCCAATGGGCGTCGCCACCACAAAAAGCGAGCCAGCAGTGGAATTCAAAGGACCTGGAGCAGTCAAAGCGCACACCTCGATGGTTGGCAAAAGCCACATTGTAGCGCGTAGACGCCTTGAAAATATGCCATCACGGCCGATGCCGTTTCAGCCACCATTAGCTAAACACAACATTTGCACGACCTAAATCCACGGTTTAACGCCATGAACATCGCGCCTGGGCCAGTGCTTGGGTACACTTCCACGCTAATTTGATCGGTATCAGGAACACTTACATGATCGCTTGCCTGCGGCTGCTCTCCGCCCTCTGCCTCGCTGCCTTGCTGGCTGCTTGCGCCAGTTCGCCCTCCTCCAGTCTTGGCGAACTGCCACGCACGCCCGACGCCAGTATCGAGCAACTGCTCGAACAGGCGACGAACGCCAAGACGCCAGAAAAAGCCGCGTTGCTGCGCCTGAGCGCGGCAGACCTGGCTTACCAGCAGAACAACCCCGGCCGCTCCTCGCAGATCCTTGCGCAAGTGCCCCTGGACGCCCTGAAGCCAGCCGCGCAAGTATTTGCCAGCACCCTGGCCGCAGAACTGGCCATGGGGCGCAACCAGCCCAAGGCGGCCTTGGCAGCGCTGAACCACCCCAGCCTGCAAAGCCTGAAGGAGTTGCCGACCGACCAGCAGATCCGCACCGGTACCGTACATGCACGTGCCTATGAAGCCGATGGGCAGACCCTCGCCGCCGCTCGCGAGCGGGTGTCCATGGCGCCCCTGCTGACGGGTGAGGCTGCCAACAACAACCACGAGGCCATCTGGGTATTGATTGCCGCGCTGCCAGCCGAACAGCTGCAAGCCACTGGCAACCCGACACTCGATGGCTGGATCACCCTGGCCCAGGCGGTCAAGGGCGCCGGTACGCTGGAGCAACAACAAGCCGCCATCGACACCTGGCGCGCACAGAACCCGGGCCACCCGGCTGCAGTGCAATTGCCAGCGCCGCTGACCAAGCTCAAGGAACTGGCCAGCCAGCCCCTGAACAAGATCGCCCTGCTGCTGCCGCAGGAAGGGCCGCTGGCGGCTGTGGGCAAAGCGCTGCGCGAAGGCTTCATGGCGGCTCACTACCAGGCTGAGCAAGCCGGGCAGAAGCCACCGGTCATCGAGTTCTATGACAGCTCGCGCCTGGGCTCCCTCGACGACTTCTACGCCAAGGCCCAGGCCGCCGGCGTGCAACTGGTCGTCGGCCCGCTGGAAAAACCGCTGGTCAAGCAACTCAGCGCACGCCCGCAGTTGCCGATCACCACCCTCGCCCTGAACTACAGCGAGACCGATCAGGGCCCGGCGCAGTTGTTCCAGTTCGGCTTGGCCGCTGAAGACGAAGCCCGCGAAGTGTCGCGCCGTGCCCGTGCCGACGGCCTGCACCGCGCCGCCGCCATGGTGCCCCGTGGCGAATGGGGTGAGCGTGTCTATAAAGCGTTCCGCCAGGATTGGGAAGCCAATGGCGGCACCGTCATGGGCGTTGAATATGTCGATCAGCCTGTTGCCTTGGCCCAGCAGATCGCCGATCTGTTCCAACTGCGCAAGAGCGAAGGCCGCGCCAAGAGCCTGCAAAGCACAGTAGGCACCGACGTAGCCGCCCAGCCTTCGCGTCGCCAGGACATCGAGTTCATCTTCCTGGCCGTCACGCCACAATTGGCCCAGCAGATCAAGCCGACCCTGAACTTCCAATACGCCGGCGATGTGCCGGTGTACGCAACCTCCCACGTGTTCAGTGCCAGCGGTGACCGTAACCAGTACCTGGACATGACCAACGTGATGTTCTGCGAAACCCCTTGGTTGCTCAACACCACCGACCCACTGCGCAACCAGGTTGCGGCGCAATGGCCGCAAGCCAATGGCAGCCTGGGCCGCCTTTACGCAATGGGCGTCGATGCCTATCGCCTGGCACCACGCCTGGGCCAGCTCAAGGCACTGCCTGACACCCGTGTCGACGGCCTCTCGGGCAACCTGGGCATCAGCGCCAACCAGCGCGTGGACCGCCAGATGCCTTGGGCGAAGTTCGTCGGCGGCGAAATACAGCGCCTGCCCGATACCCCGCGCTGATGCCCCAGCGGTCCAGCGCACAAAGCGGCAAGGATGCCGAACTGCATGCTCTCGATTACCTGCAACAACAGGGTCTGCGCCTTCTGGCGCAGAACTGGTTATGTAGACGCGGCGAGCTTGATCTGGTCATGCTTGACGGCGATACAGTAGTATTCGTCGAAGTCCGCTACAGAAAACACGCACAATGGGGTGGCGCGCTCGCCAGTATCGACGAGCGCAAGCGTCAAAAGCTGATACTCGCTGCGCAGTTTTTCCTGCAAAAAGAGCATCGCTGGGCTGACCGCCCCTGCCGTTTCGATGTGGTTGCAATGGAAAGCACCCCGTCAGGCACAGCTGATCTGACCTGGCTTAAAAATGCCTTCGACAGCTGATTCGCCGGGCACCCTCACCACTCACTTTTGCTCTTTGCATTGCGGGCTGCACACTACCTGTGCCAAACAGCCGCGCTACTTAAGGTCACACAGATGGACATGCAATCCCGAATTCGCCAGCTTTTCCAGGCCAGCATCGACACCAAGCAACAGGCGATGGACGTACTTGCACCGCACATCGAGCAAGCCAGTCAGGTCATGGTCAATGCCTTGCTCAACGAAGGCAAAATGCTTTCGTGCGGCAACGGTGGTTCGGCCGGCGATGCCCAGCATTTTTCCTCCGAGCTGCTCAACCGTTTCGAACGCGAGCGCCCGAGCCTGCCGGCCATTGCATTGACCACCGACTCGTCGACGATCACTTCGATCGCCAACGACTACAGCTACAACGAAATCTTCTCCAAGCAGATCCGCGCCCTAGGCCAGCCGGGCGATGTATTGCTGGCGATTTCCACCAGCGGCAACTCGGCAAATATTATTCAAGCGATCCAGGCCGCACATGATCGCGAAATGATTGTCGTAGCCTTGACCGGTCGCGACGGCGGCGGCATGGCTTCGCTGCTGCTGCCCGAGGACGTGGAGATTCGCGTCCCGGCCAATGTCACTGCACGTATCCAAGAAGTTCATCTGCTGGCGATCCACTGCCTGTGCGATCTGATCGACAGCCAACTGTTCGGGAGTGAAGAATGACCGTTAATCGCCTCAGTCTTTTGGCCATTACGCTGTGCGTCGCCATCAGCGGCTGCAGCTCGGCTATCACCGCTACACGGGACACCCCTATTCAGGACGACCGGGGCACGCGCACCTTCGGCAGCACCATTGATGATTCGCTGATCGAAACCAAGGTTAAGGTCAACGTCGCCAAGGCTGCTACCGACCTGGGCAACGGTGCCTCGCGCATCGTGGTGACCAGCTTCAACGGCGTGGTCCTGCTGGCAGGCCAAACACCCCGCGCCGATCTCAAGGCCCAGGCCGAGCAAGCCGCTGCCGGCGTGCAACGCGTCAAGAAGGTCCACAACGAACTACAAGTCATGGACCCGATCACTCTGCTGGCCATCAGCAACGATGCCTTGCTGACCACCAAGATCAAGGCCCAGATGCTGACCGACAGTGCAGTGCCAGGCTCGCGAATCAAGATCGTCACCGATAACGGCATCGTCTACATGATGGGCCTGCTGACCCAGGCAGAAGCCACCCGCGCCGCCAACCTGGTGCAAGGCGTGTCGGGCGTACAGAAGATCGTCAAGGTATTCGAATACATCGACTGATGTAGATCGAAGCTGCCTGATCGTTCCCACGCTCTGCGTGGGAACGCATCCCGTGACGCTCCGCGTCACCGCACAAGCTTCAGCTTTTGCGCCAAGAGTGGGACGCGGAGCGTCCGAGCGGGCATTCCCACGCAGAGCGTGGGAACGATCAAAAAAGGGCGCCGTGCATTGACTGCACGGCGCCCTTTTTAGTGCCCAGGGTTTACTGGTATTGCTGGTACGGATTGCCCTGGAACTGGTTGTTCTGCTGTGGCGCCTGCTGCTGACCAGGCTGGCCGTATTGCTGGCCAGGGATCGGGCCGAGGTTGACTTCGACGCGGCGGTTCTGCGCACGGCCATTCACGTCGGCGTTGCTGGCAATGATCGTTCCCACGCTCTGCGTGGGAACGCATCCCGTGACGCTCCGCGTCACCGCACAAGCCTCGACTTTTGCGCCATCAGTGGGACGCGGAGCGTCCGAGCGGGCATTCCCACGCAGAGCGTGGGAACGATCAAAAAAGGGCGCCGTGCATTGACTGCACGGCGCCCTTTTTAGTGCCCAGGGTTTACTGGTATTGCTGGTACGGATTGCCCTGGAACTGGTTGTTCTGCTGTGGCGCCTGCTGCTGACCAGGCTGGCCGTATTGCTGGCCAGGGATCGGGCCGAGGTTGACTTCGACGCGACGGTTCTGCGCACGGCCATTCACGTCGGCGTTGCTGGCAATGATCGTTCCCACGCTCTGCGTGGGAACGCATCCCGTGACGCTCCGCGTCACCGCACAAGCCTCGACTTTTGCGCCATCAGTGGGACGCGGAGCGTCCGAGCGGGCATTCCCACGCAGAGCGTGGGAACGATCAAAAAAGGGCGCCGTGCATTGACTGCACGGCGCCCTTTTTAGTGCCCAGGGTTTACTGGTATTGCTGGTACGGATTGCCCTGGAACTGGTTGTTCTGCTGTGGCGCCTGCTGCTGACCAGGCTGGCCGTATTGCTGGCCAGGGATCGGGCCGAGGTTGACTTCGACGCGACGGTTCTGCGCACGGCCATTCACGTCGGCGTTGCTGGCAATCGGGTTATCCGGGCCGGCACCGCGTGCGCTCAGGTTGGCACCATTAACGCCTTGGGAGGTCAGGTAGTTGGCCACGCTCTGCGCACGGCGCTGGGACAGGTCCATATTCAGTTGGCGGCTACCGGTGCTGTCGGTGTAGCCAACGATCTGGATGGTGTTCTGGTTGAACTGCTTGAGAGAGTTGGCCAGGTTGTTCAGCGGCTGGTAGAAGCTGCTGGAGATCGCGTCCGAGTTGGTGGCGAAGGTAATGTTGCCCGGCATGATCAGCTTGATCTGGTCACCCTGGCGCTGCACCTCGACCCCGGTGTTCGCCATGCTTTCACGCAGTTTTTTCTCTTGCTGGTCGGCGTAGTAGCCATAGCCCGCCGCACCGGCACCCGCAACGACTGCGCCAATCAGCGCGCCCTTGCCACGGTTGTTATGGTCGATGGCCGCACCGGCCAATGCACCAGCCAGCGCACCTAGGCCGCCGTACTTGGCGGTTTTGCTCATGCCGCTTTCGGAACCATTGCTGGCCTGTCCCTGGCTGCCGTCATAAGGGTTAGGTGAGGCGCAGCCAGACAACAGGGCTACGGCGGTAGCGACAACAAGCAGACGACGCGGAGTGAACATGAAGGAAGCTCCTACTTTTGCATTCTGTGATGCAGAGGACATTGGCAATGGACCTGTGCCGAGTTTGGAACGCGACAAACGGCAAAAATTCCGTGGAGGGGTGCGTAAAGCATAGCTGTCTTTGGCTCGGGCCTGTGTCTGTGTGTCTGTACCGGCTTGTATCAGAGCCGACAACCCATCACGCACGCACGAAAGGATTCTCCCGCATCTCATCGCCCAGCAACGTATCCGGCCCATGCCCAGTGACCACCGTCGCGCCCTCGTCCAGCGAATACAAGCGCTGCTTGATCGACCGCACGATCGTCGCCTGGTCGCCGCCCCATAAGTCCGTGCGCCCTACGCCGCGACGAAACAAGGTATCGCCGGCGATCAACAGCTTGGCGTCGGCGAACCAGAAACTCATCGAGCCCGGCGTATGCCCTGGGGTGTGCAAGGCTACGCCACAGCCGCAGGCCAGTTCTTCGTCATGCTCCAGCCAGCGATCCGGCGACGGTACCGGGACGTAGGGCACGCGAAACATCTGGCATTGCATTTCCAGGTTGTCCCATAGAAATTGATCATCTTTGTGCAGATGCAGCGTGGCGCCGGTCTTTTCTTTCAATTGCCCGGAGGCGAGGAAATGATCGAGGTGAGCATGGGTGTGGATAATGCTCACCACCTTCAGTCCCAGCGCATCAAGGCGCGCCAGGATCAACTCGTGATTGCCACCGGGGTCGACTACGATGGCTTTTTTAGTGATCGGGTCGCCAATGATGGTGCAGTTGCACTGCAACGGGCCGACGGGGAAGGTTTCGCGAATCAACGGTTGTTTTTCAATAGTCATGAGTGTCCTGCAAGCTCTCTGGCGCGTTCCAAGTGCAGTATGGTGTAGCTTGGCCCTGCTCTGGAAGGAGTCGATTACGCGGTCCATCCGCTGCTAAGCTACGCAAGCGCCATTGAAATCCCCTGCTGCAGTCAGTCGTATTTGGAGCAACACCCATGGCGAATCAACAGATCATCTGCGAACACTGCGACTGCGTGTACGAGAAAGTCACGCTCGCCAAACATCAAAAAGCCCTGTGTGTGCGTTGTTTTGGCGTGCTGCAGCGCTATAACGGCCTGTCGGTGCAGCAACGTCTCGCCCTGACCGTGACCGCCGCAGTGCTGTGGACCTTTGCGAACTTTTATCCGGTGATGAGCATCAGCCTGCAGGGCTTGAAAAACAGCGCGACGCTCTGGGATTCAGTCGTTGCATTGAGCCTGGGGCCGATTACGTTCATTGCTTTGGTCGCGGCGATTTCCATCATTATCGCGCCGGTGTTTCAGCTGCTTTTGCTGATCTGGGTGCTGAGTTTCGCGTTGGCCGGTAAGCGCTCGCCGGCATTCAAGCTGTGCATGCGCTGGCTCGAAGCACTCCGGCCCTGGAGCATGCTGGAGGTGTGCCTGCTGGGCGCGATGGTCGCGGTCTTCAAGCTGGCCGGCATGCTGGATGTGATCCCTGGCACCGGCCTGTTCGCCTTGGCCGCCCTGAGCCTGTTGCTGATCCGCATTGCCGGGCGCGATCTGCGCGACCTGTGGGACACCGTATGAATTCACCGCCCACCGCCCGCGAGCTGAACCTGTGCCTGTGCCACACCTGCGGCCAGCCCTGCGACATGCGCCTTGAGCCCACCGAGTGCGACCGCTGTGGCGCCGCGTTGCATCGGCGCAAGGTGCAGTCCCTGACCCGAACCTGGGCCTACATGCTCACCGCCCTCGCCTTTTATGTCCCGGCCAATTTATTGCCAGTGATGAACACCACCATGCTCGGCTCGGGCGCAGACAGCACCATCATGAGCGGCGTGCTGGAGTTCTGGCAGCATGGCGCCTGGGACATTGCGCTGATCATTTTCATCGCCAGCATTGCCGTGCCGGGCATCAAGTTCCTGTCGCTGGGGCTGCTGCTGGTCACTGTGCAGCGCAATAGCCAGTGGGCGCGCAAGGAGCGTTCGAAGCTGTTTCGGTTTATCGAACTGATCGGCTATTGGTCGATGCTCGATGTCATCGTGGTCGCCCTGGTGGCCGCACTGGTGAAGTTTCAAGCCCTGGGCACGATAGAACCGCGCCTGGGCATTCTGTTTTTTGGCCTGGTGGTCGTGTTTACGATGCTCGCGGCCATGAGCTTTGATCCCCGGCTAATCTGGGAAAACCCACATAACGAGGAGACCTCGGATGAGCTCATCCAAGGCTGACACCCCTGCGGGGCAACCCGTGATCAAGACGCGTCGTTTCAGTGTCTCGCTGGTCTGGATCGTGCCGATTGTCGCCGTACTGGTGGGGATCTCGCTGGTGATTCACAGCGTCATGCAACAAGGGCCGACCATCGTCCTCAACTTCAAGACCGGCAGCGGGCTGGTTGCCAACAAAACCGAGGTCAAATACCGCAACGTGGTGATCGGCCAAGTAACCGCCGTAGCTCTGAGTGATGACCAGAAAAGCGTCAATGCCACCGTCGAGCTGGTCAAACAGGCCGAAAGCTTCACCCGCGAAGATTCGAAATTCTGGGTGGTGCGCCCGCGCATTGGCGCAGGCGGCGTGTCGGGCATCGACACGTTGTTGTCCGGCGACTACATCGGCGCGGACATCGGCCAGTCCGAGACCCGCGCCAAGCACTTCACCGGTTTGGAAAACCCGCCGCCCATCACTTACGGCGAACCGGGCAAGCGCTTCACGCTGCACACCCAGGCCTTGGGCTCCCTGGATATCGGCTCCCCCGTCTATTACCGCAAGATCCCGGTGGGCCAGGTGGTGGCCTATGAGCTGGACAACGAGGGCAAGGGCGTGAATGTCGAAATCTTCGTGCATGCGCCCAATGATGTGTACATCACCGAGAACACGCGGTTCTGGAATGCCAGCGGCGTCGACTTGAGCGTCGGTGCCAATGGCTTTGCGCTGAAAACCGAATCCTTGTCGTCCATGTTGATGGGTGGGATTGCCTTCCAGGCGCCGCCCTACAACCCCAATGACAAACCGGCCGAAGAAAGTCGCAGCTTTGACTTGTTCGAAGACCAGCAAAGCGCCCTCGCCCCGCCCAACGGCAAGGGGCAATACATGGTCCTGCGCTTCGATCAGGCCCTGCGTGGGCTGAAAGTCGACGCGCCGGTGGAGTTCCTCGGCGTCGAGTTCGGCAGGGTTGTATCGATCAACCTGGATTTCGATGCGAAGAAACGCACTTTCCCGGTCAATGTCGGCATCGTGATCTACCCGCAACTGCTCGGCGAGGCCCACACCAAGTTGCTCAAGGCCATGAACAATAACCCTGACGATGAGGCAGCCGGCGTACGCCTGATCGGCACCTTCATCGAAAACGGCCTGCGCGCCCAGGCCCGCAGCGGTAACTTGCTGACCGGCCAGCTGTACATCGCCCTGGACTTCTACCCCAAGGCCGAGAAAGTCGCGTTCGACCCGAACCAGCGCCCCGTGGGCATCCCCACGATCCCGGGCAACCTGGAACAACTGCAAGAGAAGTTCGAAGGCATCGTCAACAAGATCAGCCAACTGCCTGTCGAGCGCATTGCCGGCAACCTCGACGCCAGCCTGGTCGAACTGCGCAAGGGCCTGGCGCAATTCAACGCCAAGACGCTGCCGGGTGTGCAGACGACCTTGGCCGACGTGAGCAAGACCCTGCAATCGGCCAGTTCAACCTTGGCCGAAGACTCGCCGCAGCGTGAACAACTGACCCAGACCCTCGACGAGTTGGGGCGCATGTCGCGCTCCCTGCGCGAGCTTTCGGATTACCTGGGCCGGCATCCGGAGTCGCTGATTCGCGGCCGCCCCGATAACGCCGCACCGACGGACCTGCAAGGGCCACCCCGCAAATGACCATTGGAGCCGCCATGACATTGCCGTTGAAGATCACGTTGCTGAGCACCCTGCTGCTGCTCGGTGCCTGCCGCAGTGAACCCATCGCTTTTCATACCCTGACCCCGGCGCACTTGAGCCCGAGTACGCGAGCAGAGGCCGGCGGTGTGCGCATTGAGAGCATCAGCGTGCCGCCTCAGGTCGACCGCGCGCAGATCGTTATCCGCCAGGGCGACAGCGGCCTGGCGATTCTTGAAACCCAGTGGTGGGCCGCCACCCTCGCCGATGAACTGAGGAGCGCCTTGGTGGATCAATTAGCCAACAGCAAAGCCCGGCAAGCCGTGGCTTTGCGCGTAGACGTGCAGCGGTTTGACTCGGTACCGGGGCAGTACGCATTGCTCGATGTGCGCTGGCGCGTGAGGCAAGTCAATGGCGATCGCCCGGCCTTGACCTGCCGCACCACCTTGCAATCACCTGCCGGGCCGAGCATCGACGAGTTGGTGGTGGCGCATCAGAACAACCTCAAGCGTTTCGCGGCGCTGATCAATCAGACCGTCGACACCTCACTCAAAGGCTGCCCAACCACGCCATGAACCCAGGGCTCAGGCCAACAACCCCATGGCCTTGGCCCGCGCCACCGCCTGGGTACGACGCTCCACGCCGAGCTTGCTGTTGATATGGCTGGCGTGGGTCTTCACCGTGTGCAGGGAGATGAACAGCTGGTTGCTGATTTCCTGGTTTGAACAGCCTTGGGCAATCAGTTGCAGCACCGCCAGCTCTCGGGTGCTGAGGGTTTCCTGTTGAGGTGTGGCTTCAACTGCGCTGGCTTGGGGCAGCAACGCCAGCAAGCTCTGATTGAGCAGCCCATGGGAATCCTTGCCCAACTGATCGCGCATCCACTGCGGATAACCCTCCAACAACCGTTGAAACGGCTGCAACGCACCGCCCGAACCGGCTTCCAGGGCACGGGCGAATACCGGCCGGGCCTTGGCTTCCAGGCCATTATCCAGAAGTAACTGCACCTGCTGGACCAGCGCCATCAGGGCAATCATCTGGCGCCCACTGTCATGGGCCTGTTGGGCCAACGCTTCCAGGCGTTGCAGCGCGCTGTCGGGCTGATGGCGCGTGGCATCGAGCGCAGCTTGTTGCAGCTCGATATGTTGCGGCAGGTGCGGATGAAACTCGGGGGCCGCCGCGGCGTGCTCGCCGTTGTAGGTCTGCCCCAGGCGCGCCAGCCAGGCGTCGGCCAGGTCAGTGCGCCCCTGGGCCAGCCACAACTCGCATTTGATCAGGGTGATCATCGCCAGGTAATAGATCGGCGGCACATCCCAGATGTGCATCAAGCGTTCGGCCTCGGCCAGTTCGGCAAAAGCATTGGCAAACTCCCTACGCCGCCCTTCGAAGCTGGCGATGACGCAGTGCCCGATCAGCACGCTGATATCGCGGCAGGCACGGGCCTCGGCCAGGCCGGCGCGCAAACGCGCCAGGCCGGCCTCGGGCTGGTAACGCACCAGCAGCAGGTAGCCTTCGTACAGCGACAGGCGCGCGCGCACGGCATATAGGCGTTGGGAGGCGAGCCCATGCAAGCGCTCCAGGCCCTGACGGACTTCATCCAGGGAACGCAGGATCTCCCCCCGCGCCTGCAGTACCCGGGCCCGGTCGTAATGGGCCAAGGCTTCAAACAAGGGGTTACCGACGCGCTGCGCCAGTTCCAACGATTCGCGGTTCAGGCCACGGGCGCGCCACAGGTCGGCATCGACGATCGCCAGGTTGGACAGGGTCGAAAGGCACATCAGGCGCTGGCCGTAACGCTTTTGCGGCAGGCTTTCCAACGCCTCTTGGCAATAGCGCTGGGTCAGCTCACGGTCCCCACGCCCACGGGCAATAATCCCACTCAGCGCCAACCACTGGGCCAACATGGATTTTTGCGCGGTGGCCGACGGGGCAGGCAGGAAGCGGCTGAGGTAACTGGACAGCTCCTGTGCCGCATCCAATTGGCACGCCAGCCCCAACGCCCAGCTATACAGCACGATCAAACGTGGCGTGCTGATCAGCAGGCTGTCGGGCAAATCCATCTTCCAACGCAACAGCATGCCCACATTCTGCTCTGCCAGCAGTTGCTCTTCGGACAGGTTCTGCACCAGGTTCGCCGCCACATCCAGATGCCCGGCCCGCAGCGCCTGCTCCACCGCCTCGTCGATCAAGCCCTGGGCGTTAAACCAGCGACAGGCGCGCAAGTGCAAACTGGCCGGCGGCAAGGTGGCGCTTTTCTCGCGGCGGGTGCGCAGCAGGTCGGAGAACAAGTGGTGGTAGCGGTACCAATGGCCTTGCTCATCCAACGGCACCAGGAACACTTGATGAGCCTGCAAATAGCGCAGGATTTCTGCGCTGTCATGGGCCTCGCGGACGGCGTCGCATAGTTCGCTGCAAAAGCGCTCCTGAGGTGCGGTGTCGTACAGGAACGCTTGTACCTCCGCAGGCAGGCAGTCGATGACTTCTTCGAGCAGGTAATCGCGAATCAGACCCTCGCCACCGTGCAGGCTTTGCGGCAAGGCGCTCTCACTGCCGGCTTCGGAGGCCGCCAACAGCCAAAAGCGCAGGCCGGCGACCCAGCCCTCGCTACGGCGGATCAGGTTTTCCAACGCCTCGCCGCGCAATGCATTGCCGTGTCCATCCAGCACCGCCAGGGACTCGTCATGGGTCAGGCGCAGATCTTGCTCACGCAGTTCCAACAGGTGCCGCGACAGGCGCAGGCGTGCCAGGTGCCAGTCCGGACGCTGCCGGCTGGTGACCAGCACCACCAGGCCATCAGGCAAATGATTGAGAAAAAACTGCAGGCAGCGATCCAGCACCGGGCCTTGGGCCAGGTGATAGTCATCCAGCACCAGCAATAACGGCGAACGTGCAGACAGGTGCACTGCCAGTTCGTCGAGCAGGCCATCGAGCCATTCTTCGAAGGCAAAGGGTTGGTGACGCTGGCGCATTTTCAGCAACCCCAGGGATTGGGCGCCGAGTTGCGGGAAATACTGTTGCAAGCCGTCGAGCAGCCGCTCCAGGAAACGGCCGGGGTCGCTGTCCCGAGGGCTCAGGCCCAACCACAGGCTTTGCCACTGGGCAGGCAAGCCCTGGCAGAACTCCACCGCCAACGAACTCTTGCCAAACCCCGCGGGCGCGCTGACCAGCAGCAGTCGCCCATCAAGGCCCGCATTCAGCCGTTCGCACAGGCGCGGGCGCAGCACGTAGCCGTCAGGCAGCGGGGGCCGGTAGAAGCGGCCTTCCAGGGTCGGCATCACCACACTGGCAGGCCCATGGGTTCGGGACAGATCAGTCATCGCCGGGCTCTTGTAGAAGGCTGTTGTCGGCATTGCAGATGTCCGCAGACTAGCGGTAAAAGCGGCGGGATTGTAGATCTTTGCAACAAATGGCTGAAAAAGAACTGCGACAAGAAATATCCCGTCCAGCCTCCTGGAAAGAAGTAGGAGCGAGCTTGCTCGCGAAGCGCTCAAAAACAACGCGCCCATCCAGGAATGATCGTTCCCACGCTCTGCGTAGGAATACAGACTTCGACGCTGCGCGTCGACTTTTGAGGCGTGACGCAGAGCGTCACGGGAAGCGCTCCCACGCAGAGCGTGGGAGCGATCAGTTAGCGAACGCCGTCCTGGCGCAGGGCCGCTGGGGTGAAGTCGCTGGTGCTGGCGGTGAAGCCGAAGTCATAGGCCTGCTTCTCTTCGTTCTTCATGCCCAGGGCCAGGTAGCGGCCGGACTGCAGGTCGTAGAGGGTTTCCAGGGCGTACCACGGCACTTGCTTGTCGTAGTAGTTCTCGGCATGTGCTTCGGCAACGCGCCACAGTTGGCCGCGACCGTCGTAGTGGTCGATCACCGCTGCTTGCCAGGTGTCTTCGTCGATGTAGAAGTCACGCTTGGCGTAGATGTGGCGCTGGCCTTCCTTCAAGGTGGCGACCACGTGCCAGACCCGGCGCAGCTCGTAGCGAGCCAGGTCCTGGTTGATGTGGCCAGCCTTGATGATGTCGGCGTACTTGAGCTTGGGATCGTCGACCTTGTAGCTGTTGGAGGCGATGTACATCTCTTTCTTGCCTTCCAGCTTCCAGTCGTAGCGGTCCGGCGCACCGTTGTACATGTCGAGGTTATCGGAGGTGCGCAGGCCATCGGCGGCAGTACCCGGCCCGTCATAGGACACTTGCGGCGCCCGACGCACACGGCGCTGCCCGGCGTTGTAGACCCAGGCCGAACGCGGCTCTTTGACCTGGTCCAGGGTTTCGTGCACCAGCAGTACACCACCGGCCAGGCGCGCTGGCGCAGTCACTTGCTGCTTGAAGTAGAACAGCACGTTGCCTGGGTTCTTCGGATCGAAGTCCTTCATCTTGTCGCGGAACACGAACTGGTCGCGGAAGTACACCAGGCTATAGGAACCGTTGGTTTGCGGGGTGGCCTGGGTAACCAGGCGGGTCACGCTGCCGCCGCGGTAACGGGTGATGTGGTTCCAGATAACCTCGACGCCGCTCTTGGGAATCGGGAACGGGACGGCGGTTTCGAAGTTTTCCAGGCCGTTACCGCCGGACACCAGGTTGGTGGTGGTGGCGTTTTTCTTGATCGAGGCAAACACCTCCGCCGGCACGGTGGCGCCGCGATGGGTCGGGTACACCGGCATCTTGAAGCTGTCCGGGTAACGCTTGAACATCGCATATTGCCCGGGGGCCAGCTTGTCTTTGTACTGCTCGACGTTCTGCGCGGTGATGGTGAACTGCGGTTGCTCGCTGGCATACGGGTTGGCGAGGAAACCACGGGCGTCCACCGCGCCGGCATTGGTCGGCAATGGCGACCATTTAGGAATGGTGCCGGCCGCGTTACCGGCCATCTCGGCGCCCATCGGGGTCAGGGTCGTGCCGAGCTTGGCGGCTTCATCTGCCGAGACTGCCGCCATGACGTTACTCGCCAGGATCGACAGCCCAAGCACACCCACGTGCAACAGACTTTTTGTTATTTTCATGCTCTGGTCTTCCTGAATACATGCCACTTGGAAAGAGTGTGCTTAGAAGTTGGCGCCGAAGCTCAAGGCGACAAAGTCGCGGTCATCCACGGTGCTGAACTTGCCACCAAAGAAGTTGGTGTACGCCAGGCTCGCGGTGTAGGTGTTCTGGTATTCGGCATCCAGGCCCAGGCTGACCGCCTTGCGACCTTCTTCAAAGTTGCCGCCAGGGCCTGGCGAGTAACCCTTGACGTCATGGGACCAGGCCACGTTGGGCTTGAGGTTCACGCCCGCGAACACGTCCGGGTATTCCCAGATGGCACGGGCGCGGTAGCCCCATGACGTTGCGGTGGTATAGCCGTCGTTATTGCAATTGGTGTTCAGGCCAGCAGCGTTGGGCAAGCCGGCGCCGTTGGCGGTGGAGTTGTTGAGGGCGTTGCAGAACCCACCTGGCAGCGTGCCTGGGCCGAACACCGGATCGCGGCCGTAACGAGCCTGGGATTTGCTTTCCAGGCCACCCACGTGGGTCACGCCGATTTCACCGACGGTGGTGAGGCGGCTGGCGCCCATGACCTGGTCGAAGAAGTGCGTGAAAGTGGTCTGGAACTGGGTGACTTCCTTGCGGTTGTAGCCGTGCAGGTCCTGGCCTGGCGTGCCCTTGAGCACGGACGCATTGCCAAAGCCGGGGATCGGCGTGACGCCGGCGAACAGAATGTCAGTGGTGCTCAACTGCACCGGCGCATTCGGACGGTAGCTCAACTCACCGCTCCAGGCGGTGCCGGTAGGCAAGGTGGTGGAGAAGCTCAGGCCGTAGAGGCGAATATCTTCCGGGTACTCGACGAAGTAGTTCGAACTACCCGCCACGATCAACGGCCGCAAGGCCCCCAGTGGCCCCAGCGGACGCGTGTAGGCCGCCGATGGCGCGCCCTGCGCGCTGAAGATCGGCGCACGGCTGTGGTAGTTCATGAAGTAGGCGCCGAATTCGGTATCCAGCGGTTCGAAGTTGTAACGCATAGCGACGCCGAACTGGCCGCTGTCGCGTGCATCACGGTCCGGACCACGACGCACCAGTACGCCTTCGCTGTTCACGTCCACACCCAAGGCACCCAGGGTCGGCAGGGCGGCAGCAGGAATGGTGGAACGCTTGTTCAGTACCCGCAGGTTGTTGCTGCAACCATCGGAGATCACGTCCGGCTGCGAGAAGAACGTGCCGCAGTTATCGGTCACGGTCTGGTCCCACTCCAGTTGGTAAAACGCCTCGGCCGACAGGTTGTCGGTGAGCGACTGGGACACGTAGAACATGTTCACCGGGATCAAGCCTTCCTTGATCTCGGCCCCCGGACGACGAAACGCCGACACGTCGATCGGGTTGATGGAGTTGATGCCGCCGCCGATGAAGGTACTTTCGCCCCAGCTCACGACCTGCTTACCAAAACGCACGGAACCCGGCGCATCGGCAATCGAGTAGTTGTGGTAGACGAATGCATCGAGAATCTGCCCGCCCGAAGACTTGGCGCCTTCCTTGCGGTTGTTGTCGCTGATGTCCTTGAACGGACGGCTTTCGTCCTTGAGTTCGAAGTCGTACCAGTACTTGCCCCGCACAAACACACCGGTGTCGCCGTACTTCAGTTCCAGGTCGTGGATGCCCTTGAAGATCTTCGAGAACGTTTCGCCGCGCTTGAAGTTCAAGTGCCCGTCATCGGAGGTCTGGGACAGGCCCTTGCCGCCGTTGTTGGCACCGATCAGGTCACGATTGGGCTTGGCCGTGGACCAGCTCGCCCCCACGGAAAGCGACGAGTCAAAGCTCCCTTCGATTTCACCAATGTTGAAACTGACGCCGAATGCCGGCCCGGCGAGCGTAGAAGCGAGGCTGACGGCCAGGGGCAGTCTTGCCCGGCGCCAGAACTGGTTTACTGAGGTCATCGACGCTACTCCATGTGCATATTTTATTGTTATGGCAGTGAGCCCTTTCTTCAGATGTAACGGCCGGGATACAACGATTCCAATGCCGCATCGCCACCGAGCCTCCATGGCTCGAAGCGCAACATCCGCGAAAAACTCTGAAAGGGACTATAGCCAGAGGGGGGTAGTGCTTGATCCCTCTAAAGTGTGATTTGCATCACCAACCTGTCTGCCACAACCCTTTCGCCACGCCGACGAAGGTCGACGCGGGAAGGATGGCTGAAATTCGGCAAATCACAAGTAAAGGCTTGATATAGAGCATTGCCGCGCCCGAACGGGCGCGGCGAGAGGGTTTAAAGCGTGGACAGGAACGTGCTGTTGTTGGCCTGCCATTCGATGATGTCGACACGGATACGTTTCTTGTCGAGCTTGCCGACACTGGTCTTGGGAATTTCAGTAACAACGGCGATCTGGCTCGGGATCGCCCACTTGCTCAAATGGCCCAGTTCGACAAAAGGCTTGAGGTGTTCCTTGAGCTCTCGCGCATCGATCACATGCCCTTCACGCACCACCAACAAAGCGAAGGGGCGCTCGCCCCATTGCGGATCGGCGATGCCTACCACCGCCACTTCCCGTACGGCGGGGTGACGGCTGACCAGGTCTTCGAGGGCCAGGGAGGAGATCCATTCGCCGCCGGTCTTGATCACATCCTTGATGCGGTCACGAATATCAATCACGCCAAAGGCATCCAGCGTAGCCACATCACCGGTGTGCAACCAGCCACCGGACCATAGCTCGGCGCCCTTGTGCGGCTCGTTGTAGTAACCCTCGGTCAGCCACGGCGCGCGCAGCACCAGTTCGCCCTGGGTTTCGCCATCGGCGGGCAGGAAACGACCGTCGGTGTCCATGATTGCCGCTTCGACCAACGGCCCCGGCACACCGGCCTTGATGCGGTAGGTGGTGCGCTCATCTTCGCTGCCAGCCATCAACTCATCATTGAGGTGAGCGCAGGATACCAGCGGCCCGGTCTCGGACATGCCGTACGCGGCGGTCAGTTGAATGCCTCGAGCCTTGGCGGCTTCGTACAGCGAACGGTTCAGGGCGCTGCCGCCGATGACGATTTTCCAACCGCCGAAATCCACGTTCTGCGCAGCCTTGGCGTTGAGCACCATTTGCAGAATGGTCGGCACACAGTGGGAGAACGTCACCTTCTCCTTGCGCCACAGTTCCACCAGGTATTCCGGGTCGTAGCGGCCGGGGTACACCTGTTTCAGCCCGAGCATGGTCGCCACATACGGCAAGCCCCAGGCGTGTACGTGGAACATCGGCGTGATCGGCATATACACATCGTTGGTGCCCAGCAGGCGCACGCTGTCGACGCTGCCCATGATGGTCGCTACGCCAATGGTGTGCAGCACCAGTTGCCGATGGGTGAAGTACACGCCCTTGGGGTTGCCGGTGGTGCCGGTGGTGTAGAAGGTGGTGGCGACCGAGTTTTCGTCGAAGTCCTTGAAGTCATAGGTGGGGCTGGCGGCGGCCAGCAGGGTTTCGTACTCACCTACCAGGTTGGGCAGCTCGGCGGTGTGGGTGTCACCATCGGTAATCAATAAGGTCTTGTCGACGGTAGTGAGCTGCCCGGCAATCGCCTGGTAGAGCCCCACGAACTCACTGTTGACCAGCACAAAGCGGTCTTCGGCGTGGTTCATGGTGTACAGAATCTGTTCTGGCGACAGGCGCACGTTGATAGTGTGAATCACCGCGCCGATCATCGGGATGGCGAACATACACTCCAGGTAACGGTGGCTGTCCCAGTCCATCACCGCCACCGTGTCACCGGCCTTGACCCCGGCTTCGGTCAGCACATTGGCCAGGCGAGCGACGCGCTCGATCAGCGTCGGGTAGCTGTAGCGCAGCTTGTCGCGATAGATAATTTCCCGGGTTTTCTCGTAGCGAGTCCCGGACATCAACAGGCGTTTGATCAACAGCGGGTATTGGTACGCACCTTCGGCGGGCGGGATAACACGGGTCTGCAACATAAGAATCCCTTTAATGACTGCACGGTCTTGGCTTGAAGACCTGCACTGTAGAGCGCTTATGTTTCAGCCAAATCAGCCAAAGGAATGATTTGCAGGGGCCAGTAAATGCTAGCGTTACGCCATTACCAAGGACCTAATGAAACCCAATGTGGGAGCGGGCTTGCTCGCGAATGCGCAGTGTCAGCCGGTATATCTTTGACTGAAGCACCGCATTCGCGAGCAAGCCCGCTCCCAGATCTGGATTGTGCTCACTTGAGAAAAATGATTATTTCATGCTGGTAAAGGCCAGTTTCACCCCGATGGCAATCAACACCGCGCCCATGGTCCGATCAAACCAATGACCCATCTTTGCAAACCCGGCGCGCACGCGCTGCTGGCTGAACAACATGGCCACCAGGCAAAACCACAACGCAGTCGCCACCGCCAGGTACACCCCATAACCGGCCTGCACTGCCAGCGGCGTGTGCGGGTTGATCACTACGGTGAACAGCGACAGAAAGAACAGCGTGGCCTTGGGGTTCAAGCCATTGGTCACAAAACCTGCGGTAAACGCGCCGCGTGGGGTGCGCTCGCCCGCTTCACGGTGCAACTCGCCCTCGGCCGCAGGCTTGGCCGGCTGGGCGCGCAGGGCCTTGAAGCCAATGTAAAGCAGGTACGCGGCTGCGGCCCACTTCAACGCATTGAACAACACAATGGACTGGGACACGATCAAGCCGATACCCAGCAACGAGTAACCCACATGCAGGAAAATCGCCGAACCGACGCCCAAGGCCGTCCATGTGCCAGCACGGCGGCCGTGGGTCACGCTTTCACGCACCACCACGGCGAAATCCGGGCCGGGGCTCGCCACTGCCAACAAGTGAATCAAGGCTACGGTCAAAAACTCGGCGACGTACATGCTCACTCCATTAAGTAACTGATTATTTCATCTGATAGGCTCGGCAGATTACGCCTTCGAACCTCGTCGCAAAAGGTACAGTTGATCATGAACAATCGCCGCGCCGTCTTCCTCGACCACCCTTCCCTGGACTTGGGCGACCTCGACCTCAGCGGTCTGCATGGCTGCTTCAGCCAGTTGCAGTTGTTTGAACAGACCACGCCCGAGAATGTGCTGGAGCGCTTGCAGGGCGCCCAAGTCGCCATCAGCAACAAAATCCCGCTCACGGCGCAAACCCTGGCGGCCTGCCCCGAGCTCAAGCTGATCCTGGTGTCGGCCACCGGCACCAACAATATCGACCTTGAAGCGGCCCGCGCCCAGGGGATTACCGTGAGCAACTGCCAGGGTTACGGCACGCCGTCGGTGGCGCAACATACGATCATGCTGTTGCTCAACCTCGCCACGCGCTTGAAGGATTACCAACAGGATGTGGCCGCTGGCAAATGGCAGCATGCCAAACAGTTTTGCCTGCTGGACCATCCGATCGTCGAACTGGAAGGCAAAACCCTCGGCCTGCTCGGCCATGGTGAATTGGGCAGTGCCGTGGCACGCCTGGCCGAAGCGTTCGGCATGCGCGTGATGCTCGGCGCGATACCTGGGCGCCCTGCCCGCGCCGACCGTGTGCCGCTGGACGAATTGCTGACCCAGGTCGATGCGCTGACCCTGCATTGCCCACTCAATGAACACACCCGCGACTTTATCGGCGCCCGTGAACTGGCCTTGCTCAAGCCCGGCGCATTTGTGGTCAATACTGCGCGCGGTGGTTTGATCAATGAACAGGCCCTGGCCGACGCGCTGCGAAGTGGTCACCTTGGCGGCGCGGCGACTGATGTGCTGAGTGTCGAGCCGCCAGTCAATGGCAACCCGCTGCTGGCTGGCGACATTCCACGCTTGATCGTCACGCCCCACAACGCCTGGGGCAGTCGCGAAGCACGGCAGCGTATCGTTGGCCAGCTCACGGAAAACGCCCAGGGCTTTTTCAACGGCGCCCCGCTGCGCGTCGTCAGTTGATAAACTGCGCCCCTTTTCAAGGAGCAGACTATGGATCCGCGCAGTGAAGTACTGCTTCGACAGGCCGAACTTTTTCAAGGCAACCTGCTGCTCGTAGGTTTGCCTGCCGACGATTTGCTTGGGCGCCTGCCCAATGCCCACGGCTGGTGCTGGCATGCCGGTGACCAGGCGGCGCTCGATGCGCGCTTCGCCGAACGCAGCCAGTTTGGCGTGACAGTGCCCGAGCGCGCCTTTGATGCGGCGGTGATTTTCCTGCCCAAGTCCAAAGACCTCACCGACTACCTGCTCAACGCCGTGGCCGCGCGCCTGCCTGGCGCCGAGCTGTTTCTGGTGGGCGAGAAAAAGGGGGGTATCGAAAGTGCCGCCAAGCAGATGGTTCCGTTCGGCAAACCGCGCAAGCTCGATAGCGCACGGCATTGCCAACTATGGCAGGTCACTGTCGCTAACGCGCCGCAAGCCGTGGAGCTTGAGAGCCTGGCGCAGGTCTTCGACGTACCTCTGGCCGAAGGTCCGCTGAAGGTGGTGAGCTTGCCAGGGGTGTTCAGCCATGGCCGCCTGGACCGCGGCACCGAGTTGTTGCTGGAGCACTTGGACAAGCTGCCCAGCGGCAACCTGCTCGATTTCGGTTGCGGCGCTGGCGTACTGGGGGCTGCGGTCAAGCGCCGCTACCCGCATAACACCGTGACGATGCTGGATGTGGATGCCTTCGCCGCTGCCAGCAGTCGCCTGACACTGGCAGCGAACGGCCTGGAAGCCGACGTGTTGACCGGCGACGGAATCGACGCGGCGCCCATGGGTTTGAACGCGATTTTGAGCAACCCACCGTTCCATGTCGGCGTGCACACCGATTATTTCGCCACGGAGAACCTGCTGCGAAAAGCAGCGAAACACCTGGCAAAAGGTGGCGAACTTCGCCTGGTTGCCAATAGCTTCCTGAAGTACCAGCCACTGATCGAAGAGCATTTGGGCATCTGCGCAATCAAGGCCGAAGGCAATGGTTTTCGCATTTACCGCGCCAAGCGCCCCTGACGGACGTTTGAAAAAGAACGCTTGCCGAATGGGTTTTGCCTAGGCAGAATCCGCAGCGTCCTAGGGGAGTAGTCTCCCACGAGCCCATGCTCGTCCGGCATACGTCAACATACTTGGTCAGAGACCATGGCGTATGCGACCCAGGAGTCCGCACAGACGGACCGGGGTTTGACAAGACCTATGACACGCACACCTTACCCGGGGCGGGAAGGCTGTACGTGTCATAGCCGTGTCGACCCGCCCCTGGAAACTACCTGATGCTGGATTCACTACTCGTTCCTACCGCAATCGTTGCCTTGGCCGAAATCGGCGACAAGACGCAACTGCTCGCACTCATCCTTGCTGCTCGCTTTCGCAAGCCCTGGCCGATCATCGCCGGCATCGTTGCCGCGACCCTGGCCAACCATGCGGCGGCCGGTGCCGTGGGCGCCTGGTTCGGGAGTTTCTTCTCGGATGCGGTGCTGCACTGGATCCTCGCCGCGAGCTTCTGCGCCACGGCGCTGTGGACCCTGGTGCCGGACAAACTCGATGATGACGAAGCCAGTACCACCCGTAAGTTCGGGCCCTTCCTGACCACCTTGATTGCGTTCTTCCTCGCCGAAATCGGTGACAAAACCCAGATCGCCACGGTGATGCTGGCGGCGCAATACCCGGAACTGTGGCTGGTGATTATCGGTACCACCCTGGGCATGTTGATTGCCAACGTGCCGGTGGTGCTGGCGGGGAATTTTGCCGCGGAGAAACTGCCGCTGACCTTGATTCGTCGCTTGGCGGCTACGGCGTTCTTCGTGCTGGCGATTATTGCAGTGTACAAGGCCATGCAGAGCAGCGGCTGGATCTAAGGCAAACACGGAAGATGGTTTGCCCTGATGCCTGTAGGAGCGAGCTTGCTCGCGAAAAACTCACCGGCGCCGCGTTTATTCAGGCAACACGCGTTATCGTTGACGTTTTTCGCGAGCAAGCTCGCTCCTACACGGCGTCGATCAGGACTTCTTGGCCTGCTGGTAGAGCGGCATCACCTTCGGAATCGCCGCCTGCAAGGACGCGATGCGGCTGTCCGAAGCCGGGTGCGTGCTCATGAATTCCGGCGGTGCGCCTTCCGAAGCCTTGGCCATCTTGTTCCACAACGTGATGGCCGCGTTCGGGTTGTAGCCAGCGCGGGCGGCCAGCTCCAGGCCGATCAGGTCGGCTTCGTTTTCGTTGCTGCGGCTGTTGGGCAAGGTCATGCCGTAGTTGGCGACGGTATCGGCCAGTGCCAGGCTGTCCTGGCCGAGACCGAATATTGCCCCGGCGCCCTGCTTGGCCATCTGGATACCGTAGGCCTTGGACATGGCTTCGCGGCCGTGTTCACGCAGGGCGTGGGCGATTTCATGACCCATCACGGCAGCCAGCTCGTCATCGGTGAGCTTGAGGTTGTCGATCAAGCCGCTGTACACCAGGATCTTGCCGCCAGGCCCGCAGTTGGCGTTCATCTCATCGCTTTTGATCAGGTTCACGTCCCAGTTCCACTGGGCCGCATCCGCGCGGAACGTCGGAGCCTGGGCGATCAGGCGCTTGGCAATGGCCTGCACGCGCTTGGCGTTGGCGCTGGTCTTGTCCAGCACCCCTTTGCTGCTGGCTTCACCCAAGGTCTGCTGATAAGACTGGGCATACATCTGGTCGACTTCCTGACTCGACAGCATGCTGAACATGTACTGCTTGCGCTCCACCCCAACGGCGCCGCCGCTGGTGGTATTGACCGACTGGCAACCCGCCAGCAGCATTGCTGCAACCAAACCACTTACCACCAATGACTTCTTCATGAACACGCTCCCTGAAAACATGGCGCGTATCGTAGGCGGTCATTTGTATCTGCGCCAGATACCCTGGACGTTTAACCGCTGAATTTAAGATACATCCGAACGCGGCTCGACGGACAAAGCTCATGCCGGGGTCAGGCACTCCGGCCCATTGAGCTTCGGATCGTTGACCATATTGGCCAGCACCCGCTCGCGCAGCACGGCAGGCTCAGCCGCCAGCAGGCCCTGCAGCACCTGCAGCGGAGTCTCGGGATCGAGCCAGGCGGCCTGCCCTGCCGCGTCCAGGATCAATGGCCGTCGCTGACTTTGCGCCGCTTGGGTAACCACCGCCGTGCTCAGCCACACCTGCTCCTGCACCGGATACGCTTCCCACACTGCGGCAAAGAACAACGTGGAGCCCTCCCCCGGCGTGAGCCAGTACGGGCGCTTGCGCTGGGTGCCGCGCCACTCATAAAAGCCATTGGCGGGCAGCAGGCAACGGCGCAAGCGGAAGGCTTCACGAAACATCGGTTGTTCGGCCAGGGTTTCTGCGCGAGCGTGGGCCGGGGTGCGCGACAGGTCTGTCAGCCAGGGCGGTGTGAGGCCCCAACGGGCACGCGCCAGGGTGAGTTGGCCCTCGCTCAGGCGCTGGATCAGCACCGAATCATTCGGGGAGATGTTCCACTGGGCCTGCTGGTCGGCGGGGAAGCCGGGCAAGGCAGCAAAGGCAGGGTTCCAGCGAAACAGGGCATAACGTCCACACATGGGGCAACACGACTCTTGGGTAAACCGACCGACAGCCTAACAGACCAACACGTCAGGGAAGCTGTCGGGTTCGTCGCCGGGCAAGGGTTGGGCGCCGATATAGGCGGTGATCAGCTCGCGGGCGCAGGCGGCCTGGTCGTTGTCGACCTCCAGCCCCAGCAAGCCGAATATCGGCAACTCGCCCGTGCCGCCGAGCAAATGGCGCCCCACCAGGTGCGCCTCGATACCTTCACTGGCAAGCATCTGCTGCAACAACTCGCCCTCCATCAGGTTTTCCGGTTCGTAGATTCGCTGCATGGGCGTACCTTTTTATTCGTTCTCGCTGCGCATTATTCATTTTCGCTGCGGGTTTCAAGCATCCACTCTTCACCATCAACTTGCAGGTCGAACGTGATCGGCCGGCAACACACTTGGCAGTCTTCTATATAGGTCTGGTCCCCGCCAGACAAATCCACCGTCGTCTCGACCGCTTCGCCACAATAAGGACAATCGTACAGCGCAGTTTCGAGCATCGCAGTCTCCTAGGTGACTTGTGCGTATAATCGCCGGTCTATTTACAGGGCTATTCTTGGCCGGCCCCTTATTCGGACCGCACCCTGACATTTCCTTTTACTTACCCTAGCCGTTTCTAACAAGAGAGCATGATGGGCGAATTCGATACCATCCGACCTTACAACGACAGCGAAGTCCCGGCAGTGCTGGCGCGCCTGTTCAGTGACAAGGCCTTTCTGGACATCCTGACCCACTTCCGCTTCCCGCGCTTTGCAGGCGCCCTGGGCTGGCTGCTCAAGCCAATGATTGCGCGCAAACTGCGCCGCGAGTTCGCTGGCGTCACCACCGTGGCCACGCTGCAGGACAAGGTCGAGTACTACGTTGACCACACCATTGACCGGGCGACCGACGGCGTGACCTATACCGGCGTCGAGCAACTGAAATCCGGCACCGCCTACCTGTTCCTGGCCAACCACCGCGACATCGTGATGGACCCGGCCTTCGTCAACTACGCCGTGTACCACGCCGGCCTGCCGACGCCGCGCATCGCCATCGGCGACAACCTGCTGCAAAAGCCGTTTGTCAGCGACCTGATGCGCTTGAACAAGAGCTTCATCGTGCACCGTTCGATCACCGGGCGAAAGGAGAAGATGGCGGCTTACAACTTGCTGTCGGCCTACATCAACCATTCGATCCGCAACGACTGCCAGTCGATCTGGATTGCCCAGGCTGAAGGCCGGGCCAAGGATGGCGATGACCGTACCGAATCGGCGATCCTCAAGATGTTCCACGTCAGCCGCAAGGACGAGCCATTTGCCGAGGTCATCCAGTCGTTGAACCTGACGCCTGTGTCCATCAGCTACGAGTACGACCCCTGCGATGCCGCCAAGGCCCGCGAGCTGTATATCCGCGCCACCACCGGCACCTACACCAAGGCACCGGGAGAGGATGATGTGAGCATTGCCTTGGGCATTACCGGCTATAAAGGCCGAGTGCACGTGAACTTTGCGCCGCCGATCACCGAGCGTTTCGAAGACACCAAGCTGCTGGCCGCGGAAATGGACCGGCAGATCCTCGGTGGCTACCGCTTGTTTCCGGTGCACTACCTGGCGTACGCGCAGTGGAGTGATGCCGACCCGCAATTGCAGGTGCCCAAGGCGGCGGACGTGTTCCCGGCCGATGAGCTGGCCAAGGCCAAGGCGGAATGGGAGCGGCGCTTGAACGAGTGCCCGGCGGAGCATCGGCCTTATCTGGTGGTGCAGTATGCGACGCCGGTACGCAACCAATACCGAGTCAAGGCCGGTATCCCCCTGTAATAGTGAGCCCACAGGGGATATGTGGCAGGCGCTGACTCTGCGGGCAGTACATGGCCAGTGTGGGAGCTGGCTTGCCTGCGATAGCGTTGGTTCAGTTAAAGATTCAGTGGCTGATACACCGCCTTCGCGGGCAAGCCCGCTCCCACATTTGGTTTCGCAGTGGAATTATAAGCGGGTGCTGAGCCAGGAGATGGCCAGGGCCAAGCCAAGGCAGGCGAACCCGACGCGGTACGCCAGGCGATGCGCCCGTTCGGTGCGTGTATCCAGAAACAGCATCGGTTGGTCGATAGCGCGCTCTTCGCTGCGCAGGGCCAGGTCAGCTATCGCACGCTGTGCATGCAGACGGGTGATGAACAACACCCAGGCGCCCGAGCAGGCAACCAAGAGGGCAACAATATTGATGAGCAGTGCGGGCAGCGCCATCGCAAACCTCGGTAAATCAGTCTTCGGGTATCAGTCCAGGTACACACCTGAACGACAGTCGCCTCCTGCGCATTTAATGCTCCTTCCCCATTGACGGCTAATGTATCCAGTAATTTACGCCGTCACCTGAACGTCACCTTAACAAGCCACTCTGTTGCCCTTCGACGCTTGAGGAGCTTGTCATGTTGCATGCGCAAAACCAGGATCGGCTGTATTTGATCGCCCAGAGCGAGGAACAGGAGGCGCTGATCGGCAGTCTCGCGTTCAACGTTCAGGACCGCCATTGGCTGGTGTATTGCGCCCTCGGCGGGCACCAGCATGCCGATCTGCCGGAGCTGGATCTGCTCACCGGTGTGAGCATGCTGGACTTTTATGTCGATACGGCCGCATGACAAAAACCACGGGTACAAAAAAACCGGGCTCAGCGATGAGCCCGGTTTTTTGTGAGCGGCTTATTGCGCGCTGAGCAGTTGACCGATGCTTGGGTCCTTGAACAGGCGGGTCAAGGCATCACTGAGCACGTCGCTGACCAGCTTGGTGTTGGTTTCCTGGTTGGGCGACATGCCGAACCGCTGGTTGAGCGAGGCTGCGTAGCGGCCACTGTAGCGGCGGGTACCGGCACTGACGTCAGACTTGAAGGTAGCGCCGATGGAAGCCTCGGTCACATACAGGCCGTCTTTGGGCGACTGGTATTTCAGCTCGGCCAGGGTCACGGTCAGTTGCGGCACGCCTGGCGAGTTGGTCGGCGTAAAGCCCAGCAAACGCACAGCGGCTTCAGCCTGGGCCTGCAACTTGGGCAGCACATCCTGGCCGTTCACCGAAATCAACGCGGTCTCAGGATACAGGCCGCCACGCGAACCCAGGGTTGGCGACGGGCGACCGTCAACCACGCGTACCGATACCGGCTGGCCGTGGCCTACCGCCGCCAACTGCGCGGTGACTTTAGGTTGCGGGCTGAGTTGTTGCGGGCTGTTGGCGCAGCCGACAAGGGTCAAACTGGTCACAGTGATCAAACCGAACAACAGGCGTTGCAACATACGCATTTCTCCAGGACTAGGTGCAGACAGGACGCCAGTATAACGGTGCACGCGCACCACTCACCAGCGATCCTGAACGGCGGCTGAAGCCCCTGCGCAAATTACAAATTCGCATAAATTCGTCACCCCAGTGTCATGCCACACTGGCAACCTTCAAGCATGTAACACACCAGGTACACAGCCATGCGCCTTCTCAAGACCCTGTTCATGTCCCACGCTCGTCATCGCCACTTTGCCCTGCTTGATGCCCACGGACATTGCCTGGCCTTCAAGCAGTGCAGCCTGCCGCCCGTCGGTGAAGGCTGGGTGGAAGTGACCGAGACTCACCTGGGCTGGATGCACCGCCCACTGCCGGCCAGCGCCCGGGTCAGCCCAAAGGTTTTTCGCCCACGACACCGGCAAGCGTTGGCCTCCTGACCAGCCCCCTAATAAAAGTCATAAAACACGCCCATTTCACTGACGTTCTTCGCTACAATCTCCCCCCGATTATAAGGACGTCTCCTGATCGGGCCTCGCAGCATCGTTAATGCCCAGGCATTAGCCCCAAAATCGCCCACAGAGAGCCGCCCACACAGATCGAGTGAAGCTGGCGTGCTTGCTGTTTCCTTTGCAAACCACCCCGTCTTTTATCGAATCTGCCAGAGCTGCCATTGCGCTCGGCCACTTGAGTTGTTTGCCCGTTTTGCCGCGTGTCGGCAGAGGTTTACGGGCCAGGTGCCAGGCTGGGGCAGCCCTTTTTTGAGGTTCACGTCTTCAAAAGAGCGTGAAAAAACGGGTTTTCACAACTTCACAAGAGTGTGGCGAGCAAATGAATAGTTTGGCGTTTGTACAAGCACCATCAGCGTCTGGGTCAGCCCAATTACACAGGATCGAGCCTTCCTCAAAAACCGGAGCTTGAGCCTGTCCGCTACGGATTGGTTGCACGAATCGCACGCTTTGACCATAAGTCGAATTGCCACAGGCGCCCATGAATGCGTTCATAGGCAGATTAGCCCGGCAGGAAGCGTGTGCTGAAGTTGCAAAGAATTGCGAATCGGACATGGCGATCCTGGCCATGGGTAACCTGGGGCAACACGTGAACCGCCCCATCACTCCTGGCAGCCATGCCGTCAATTTGGTGCTGCAGATTTTGGAGACGCGTTAAATGGCGCATAACGAAGCAGTCGACGTAGTACTGGTAGGGGCCGGCATCATGAGTGCCACCCTGGCCGTACTGCTCAAAGAGCTCGACCCCGGCCTCAAGCTGGAAGTCGTTGAGCTGATGGATTCGGGTGCCGCGGAGAGTTCCAACCCGTGGAACAACGCCGGTACCGGCCACGCCGGGCTGTGTGAGCTGAACTACACGCCGCAGGCCGCCGACGGTTCCATCGACATCAAGAAAGCCGTGCACATCAACACCCAGTTCGAGGTGTCGAAGCAGTTCTGGGCTTACCTGACCAAGAAGGGCACCTTTGGCTCGTCCAGGTCGTTCATCAGCCCGGTGCCGCACCTGAGCTTCGTGCAGGGCGACAAAGGCGTGTCCTTCCTCAAGAAGCGCTTTGAGACCCTCAGCCAGCACCACGCGTTTTCGGACATGCACTACACCGAAGACCGCAGCGAAATGGCCGAGTGGATGCCGCTGATGATGCCGGGCCGCCCGCTCGATGAAAAAATCGCCGCCACCCGTGTGATGAACGGCACAGACGTCAACTTTGGCGCCCTGACCAATCAGTTGCTCAGCCACCTGACCAGCTCGCCGGACGCCCAGGTCAAGTACTGCAAACGCGTGACCGGCCTCAAGCGCAACGGCGCGGGCTGGACCGTGAGCATCAAGGACGTGAACAGCGGTAACAGCCGCGACGTCGATGCCAAGTTCGTATTCCTCGGCGCTGGCGGTGCGGCTCTGCCGTTGCTGCAGGCCTCGGGCATCGAAGAGAGCAAAGGCTTCGGCGGCTTCCCGGTGAGCGGCCAGTGGCTGCGTTGCGACAACCCGGAAGTGGTCAAGCAGCACCAGGCCAAGGTCTACAGCCAGGCTGCCGTGGGCTCGCCGCCGATGTCCGTGCCGCACCTGGACACCCGCGTAGTGGATGGCAAGAAATCCCTGCTGTTCGGGCCATACGCCGGTTTCACCACCAAGTTCCTCAAACACGGCTCGTTCCTTGACCTGCCGATGTCGATTCGCGCCGGCAACATCGGCCCGATGCTGGCCGTGGCCCGCGACAATATGGACCTGACCAAGTACCTGGTCAGCGAAGTGCGCCAGTCCATGGAACAGCGCCTGGAATCCCTGCGTCGCTTCTACCCCGAGGCGAAAGCCGAAGACTGGCGCCTGGAAGTGGCCGGCCAGCGCGTGCAAATCATCAAGAAAGATCCGAAGAAAGGCGGCGTGCTGCAGTTCGGCACCGAACTGGTTGCTGCCAAGGACGGTTCGCTTGCAGCGCTGCTGGGCGCGTCTCCAGGTGCTTCGGTCACCGTCTCGATCATGCTGGAGCTGATCGAGCGCTGCTTCCCGCAGAAAGCCGCCGGTGAATGGGCCACCAAGCTGCACGAGATCTTCCCGGCGCGCGAGAAAGTGCTGGAGACGGACGCCGAGCTGTATCGCAAGATCAACACGCAGAACAACATCAGCCTGGAGCTGGTGGAACCTGTAGGAGCGAGCTCGCTCGCGAAAAACGTCAACGATAACGCGGCGCAAGCGGATTAAGGCGCCGCTCTCAGGTTCTTCGCGAGCAAGCTCGCTCCTACCGTTAAAAGCAAAACGCCCCGGACTCTGAAGCCGGGGCGTTTTTTTTGCTCGGACAATCAGCCGCGGGCGTTGTCGATCAGTTCGATGTACTCGGCGGCGTTGCGCTGGTCCCTGATCAGGTCGACGAAGGTCTGGCCATGCTCGTCCTTGCCGTCCAGGTCCAGGCCTGCTTCTTTGAAAAAGCCCAGGAAACGCTCGAAGTCGTCGATACGCAGGCCGCGATAGGCCTTGATCAGTTTGTGCAGGGACGGCGACGTCGCATCAACCGGCTCGAAGTCCAGGAACAACTTGATCTGGTCGTCACCGATTTCGTCGCCAATCACCTGTTTCTTATCTTTACGCATTACCGACTCCAGCCTGCAGACATTTACACGGGGTTTGAAGTCTACCTGCGCGACGCCGGATGTGGGAGGGGGCTCGCCCTAATACCTGTAGGAGCGAGCTTGCTCGCGAAAAGCTCAAAGGCGCCGCGTTTATTCAGGAAGCACGCGTTATCGTTGACGTTTTTCGCGAGCAAGCTCGCTCCTACAGACGCCCACATTTGGATGTCAGTGTTCAGTCGAACTGAGCAAGCATCCAGCGCTGGTAGTCAGCCACACCTGCATCACCTTCTCGCGGTGCCCAATCAGCCAGTTCGCCCTCACCCACCGGTCGATAAGGCCCGGCCTTGCATTCGAACATCACCGTGTCTGGCTCCAGCACCACCAGGCCATGAAACACTCCCGGTGGCAGATCGACGCCTGCGCACTCGCCACCCGCCTGCATCACGCGTTTGGCGATCACTTCACCCGCATCGGTGAATATCAGCAGACCGAGGCGCCCCTGAAGCACCAGCAAAGTCTCGGCCTTGTCGGCGCTCAAGTGCCGATGAGGCGGCACATAGGTACTCGGCTGCAGCGCCACCGCGAGGCGATGACACGGCTCCTCCATCTGGTGGAAATTATGGTGGTATCGGCCACGGGGGCTATCGCCCGCTTTCTCGGCCAACTCTGCAAATAAGGTCTGATCAAGAAAGCGGGCCATCGATTACATCCCTTTAACGGCGTAGATGCCATTGGCGTTACGCCAGTAGCCCTTGTAGTCCATGCCATACCCGAAGATATAACGGTCAACGCACGGCAATCCGACGAAATCGGCTTTGAGCTCAGGACGAGCCTTGCGGTCGTGGTCTTTGTCGATCAGTACGGCGGTATGCACTTTGCGTGCGCCGGCATGTTTGCAGAAGTCGATGATCGCACCCAGGGTGTGACCCTCATCGAGAATGTCATCGATGATCAGCACATCACGGTCGATGAAAGACACTTCCGGCTTGGCCTTCCAGAACAAGTCGCCGCCGCTGGTTTCATTGCGATAGCGGGTGGCATGCAGGTAAGAGGCTTCCAATGGGAACTGCAGGTGAGTCAGCAATTTGCCGGCGAAGATCAGGCCACCGTTCATCACGCAGAAGACCACCGGGTTGGTGTCGGCCATTTCGCGAGTAATGTGCGCGCCGACCTTGGCGATCGCTGCTTCGACTTGCGCTTCGGTGTACAGGCAGTCAGCCTCGTGCATGATTTGACGGATATGCTCGAGATCAGCAGACATGGCGCTCTCCAAGGGGGTGCTGTGGCAAGAAAAGCGGGCGAAGGTACGCTTCTCGTGCGCTCCAATCAAGCCTTTATGGACTAACGTACTTGATGTCTATAGGACAACACCCTCGGATAGATTAATCTAGGCCGGTTTTTTTGCCCGCCGCCGGAGCCTTTCCTATGCCCACTCGCGAGATCCGCCACCCGCTGATCCGACACAAACTCGGCCTTATGCGCCGTGCCGACATTAGCACGAAGAACTTCCGTGAGCTTGCTCAGGAAGTCGGAGCGTTGCTCACTTACGAAGCCACCAAGGATTTGCCCCTGGAAACCTACGAGATCCCCGGTTGGGCCGGTCCCGTACAAGTGGAGAAAATAGCCGGTAAGAAAATTACCGTGGTACCGATCCTGCGCGCCGGTATCGGCATGCTTGAAGGTGTACTCAGCCTGATTCCGGGCGCCAAGGTCAGCGCCGTGGGCGTGGCCCGCAATGAAGAAACGCTGCAGGCCCACACCTACCTGGAAAAACTCGTCCCGGAAATCAACGAGCGCCTGGCCATGATCATCGACCCGATGCTCGCCACCGGCAGTTCCATGGTAGCCACCATCGACCTGCTGAAAAAAGCCGGTTGCCGTGACATCCGCGCCATGGTGCTGGTGGCCGCGCCCGAAGGCATCGCCGCCGTCGAGAAGGCCCATCCGGATGTACAGATCTACACCGCATCCATCGATGAGCGCCTGAATGAACACGGCTACATCATCCCGGGCCTGGGCGATGCCGGTGACAAGATCTTCGGCACCAAGCAGAAGGACGCGTGAACATGCAGGATGAATTCAACGACCCGCTTTGGCGCCAGATCCTGTCTGGCGCACAAATGCTCTTCGTAGCATTTGGCGCGTTGGTGTTGATGCCGCTGATCACAGGTCTTGATCCAAACGTCGCGCTGTTTACCGCAGGCCTTGGCACGTTGCTATTCCAGGTGGTGACAGGGCGGCAGGTGCCGGTATTTTTGGCATCGAGCTTCGCGTTCATCACCCCGATCATTCTCGCCAAGGGCCAGTTCGGCCTCGCAGCGACCATGGGTGGGGTGATGGCAGCAGGTTTCGTCTATACGTTCCTGGGCCTGGCCGTGAAGGTCAAGGGCACCGGTTTTATCGACCGGCTGCTGCCGCCCGTGGTGATCGGCCCGGTGATCATCTCGATCGGCCTGGCCATGGCGCCGATTGCCGCCAACATGGCCATGGGCAAGTCCGGCGACGGTGCAGAGCTGATCCACTACCAGACGGCGATGCTGATTTCGATGCCAGCGCTGCTCACCACCTTGATCGTGGCGGTGTTCGGCAAGGGCATTTTCCGCCTGGTGCCGATCATTTCCGGCGTGCTGGTGGGTTTTGCCATGTCGTTCTACTTTGGTGTGGTCGACACGGCGAAAATCGCCGCTGCGCCGTGGTTCGCCCTGCCCCACTTCACCGCGCCGGAGTTCAACTGGCAGGCCATCCTGTTTATCGTCCCGGTAGCACTGGCCCCGGCGATCGAGCATATCGGTGGTGTGATTGCGGTAGGCAGCGTGACCGGCCGCGATTACCTGAAAAAGCCTGGCCTGCATCGCACGCTGCTGGGTGACGGTATCGCCACCACGGCTGCCGGCATGTTTGGCGGCCCGCCAAACACCACCTACGCCGAAGTGACCGGCGCCGTGATGCTGACCAAGAACTACAACCCGAAAATCATGACCTGGGCGGCAGTGTTTGCCATCAGCCTGGCATTCATCGGCAAGTTCGGCGCACTGCTGCAGAGTATCCCGGTGCCGGTGATGGGCGGGATTCTGTGCCTGCTGTTCGGCTCGATTGCCGCGGTGGGGATGAACACGCTGATTCGCCACAAGATCGACCTGGGCGAGGCGCGCAACCTGGTGATTGTGTCGGTAACGCTGGTGTTCGGGATTGGCGGTGTGCTGGTCGGTACCGGCACCGGCCCGGATGATTTCGGCCTCAAGGGCATCGCCCTGTGTGCGGTGGTGGCAATTGGTTTGAACTTGCTGCTGCCGGGCAATGACGGCTGGAAGAACAAGAAGCCGGATGAGCCGCTGCTGTAACTGACTAAACGCAAATCAGTGTGGGAGCTGGCTTGCCTGCGATGCCGGTGTAACAAACGACAGATAGGTCGACTGTTACACCGTCATCGCAGGCAAGCCAGCTCCCACATTTGATTTTCAGCGTCTGTCAGAGCTCGCCGAGCCCGTCGATCAGCGCCTGGTTCTGCTCCGGCGTCCCGATGCTGATGCGCAGGAACTGAGCAATCCGCTCCTGCTTGAAGTGCCGCACGATCACTCCTTGCTCACGCAACTTGGCGGCCAGCCCTGCAGCGTCATGCCGCGGGTGACGCGCAAAGATGAAGTTCGCTGCCGACGGCAATACCTCAAACCCCTTGCCCTGCAATTGCGCGACGACCTGGTTGCGGCTGTCGATCACCCACTGACAGGTTTTCTCGAAATATTCACGGTCGTCAAACGCGGCCGCCGCGCCAACAATCGCCAACCGATCCAACGGGTAGGAGTTGAAGCTGTTCTTGACCCGCTCCAGCGCCTCGATCAGGTCTGGGTGGCCCACAGCCAGGCCCACACGCAAACCGGCCAGTGAGCGCGATTTGGACAGGGTCTGGGTCACCAGCAGGTTCGGGTAACGGTCGACCAGGCTGATGGCAGTTTCGCCACCGAAGTCGATATAGGCTTCATCGACCACCACCACCGAATCCGGGCTGGCCTTGAGGATCTGCTCCACCGCGTCCAGCGCCAGTACGCAGCCGGTGGGCGCGTTAGGGTTGGGGAAGATGATCCCGCCGTTGGGCCTGGCATAGTCAGCGGCCCGAATCTGGAACTGTTCGTCCAGTGACACCGCGTCGAACGTAATGCCGTACAGGCCGCAGTACACCGGGTAGAAGCTGTAGCTGATATCCGGGAACAGCAGCGGCAGATCGTGCTGGAACAGGCCATGGAAGATGTGCGCCAAGACTTCGTCGGAACCGTTGCCGAGGAACACCTTGCCGGCATCGATCCCGTAATACCTGGCCACGGCCTGCTTGAGCAGGTCGCTGTTGGGGTCCGGGTACAGGCGCAAGTTGTCGTTCAACTCGGCCTGCATTGCCGCCAGAGCCTTGGGCGATGGGCCGTAGGGGTTTTCGTTGGTGTTGAGCTTGACCAGCTTGGTCAGCTTCGGTTGCTCACCGGGTACGTAAGGCACCAGGTCTTTGACGAAAGGGCTCCAGAATTTGCTCATGCCTTACTCTCCCTTGACGATGCGGTATTCAGCGCTGCGTGCGTGCGCGCTGAGGGATTCACCACGGGCCAGCACCGAGGCGGTCTTGCCCAGTTCGGAAGCGCCTTGTGGCGAGCAGAAGATAATCGACGAGCGCTTCTGGAAGTCGTACACCCCCAGCGGCGACGAGAAACGCGCAGTACCGGAGGTTGGCAACACGTGATTGGGGCCGGCGCAATAGTCGCCCAGGGCTTCGCTGGTGTGACGGCCCATGAAGATCGCCCCAGCGTGACGGATCGATGGCAACCAGGCCTGTGGGTCCGCTACGGACAGCTCCAGGTGCTCCGGCGCGATGCGGTTGGCCACTTCAATGGCCTGCTCCATGTCACGCACCAGAATCAGCGCACCACGGCCGTTGATCGACTTCTCGATAATCTCGGCACGCTCCATGGTCGGCAGCAGCTTATTGATGCTGGCGGCGACCTTGTCGAGGAAGTCGGCATCGGGGCTGACCAGGATCGCCTGGGCGTCTTCATCGTGCTCCGCCTGGGAGAACAGGTCCATGGCGATCCAGTCCGGGTCGGTCTGGCCGTCACACACCACGAGGATTTCCGAAGGACCGGCGATCATGTCGATACCGACCTGGCCAAACACATGGCGCTTGGCAGTCGCGACGTAGATATTGCCGGGGCCGACCACTTTGTCGACCTTCGGCACGCTTTCGGTGCCATAGGCCAGCGCTGCGACGGCCTGGGCGCCACCGATGGTGAACACACGGTCCACACCGGCGATGCAGGCGGCAGCCAGCACCAGCTCGTTGATTTCGCCACGCGGGGTCGGTACCACCATGACCACTTCGGTCACACCTGCGACTTTGGCCGGGATCGCATTCATCAACACCGACGACGGGTACGACGCCTTACCGCCAGGCACGTACAGACCGGCGCGGTCCAGTGGCGTGACCTTCTGGCCCAGCACAGTGCCGTCGGCCTCGGTGTAGCTCCAGGAGTCCTGCTTCTGCTTTTCGTGATAGCTGCGTACCCGCGCCGCAGCGACTTCGAGGGCTTCGCGCTGCGGTGCGGTGATGCGCGTCAGCGCCAGCTCCAGGCGTTCACGCGGCAGGATCAGGTCAGCCATGGACTGCACGTCCAGGCCGTCGAACTGGCGGGTGAAGTCCACCAGCGCAGCATCACCGCGCTCACGCACGGCCTTGATGATGTCGAGCACCCGCTGGTTGACCGAGTCGTCGGACACGCTTTCCCAGCTCAGCAGATGATCCAGATGATGGGCGAAATCCGGGTCGGCAGCGTTGAGTCGGGCAATTGCAGTGGACGTGGTCATAGCGAGGGCCTCAATAGAATTGGCAAAAACTCAGGCGCCCTAAACTAGCAGTCGTTTCCGCTTGGGCACCTGAGAATTCTGGCTATGAGGCGGATAGACGGGCGTAGCTCTTCAGCTACGCGGGTGAGTCAACCGCGGTGTCGAGACTCCACTGCCTTGCGCAGGGTGTCGATCAACGCCTGGATACGGGCGTGCTGCATCTTCATCGATGCTTTGTTGACGATCAGGCGGGAGCTGATGTCAGCGATAAAATCCTGGGGCTCCAAACCGTTGGCGCGCAGGGTGTTGCCGGTGTCGACCACGTCGATGATCTTGTCCGCCAGGCCGATCAGCGGTGCCAGCTCCATGGAGCCGTAGAGCTTGATGATATCGACCTGACGGCCTTGTTCGGCGTAATAGCGCTTGGCAACGTTGACGAACTTGGTGGCGACCCGCAAGCGGCCCTTGGGTTCGACATCACCGACGCGGCCGGCGGTCATCAGCTTGCACAGTGCGATGCGCAGGTCCAGGGGCTCGTACAGGCCCTGGCCGCCGTATTCCATCAGCACATCCTTGCCGGCAACACCCAGGTCGGCGGCGCCATGTTCAACGTAGGTCGGCACGTCGGTAGCCCGCACGATCAGCAGGCGCACGTCGTCCTGGGTCGTGGGGATGATCAGCTTGCGGCTCTTGTCCGGATTCTCGGTCGGCACGATGCCCGCTTCAGCCAGAAGCGGCAACGTGTCGTCAAGGATGCGGCCCTTGGACAGTGCGATGGTCAACATGGGAAATGTCAGTCCTTCATCAGGCTATTGCTGTCCGGTCGCAAACGGCGCCAGACACAGATCGAGGCCATGACAGCCTCGATTTGAAACAAACCAGTCAACAACAAACTGTGGCGAGGGAGCTTGCTCCCGCTGAGACGCGAAGCGGCCCTCGAAGAGCGGGACTGCTACGCAGTCCAGCGGGAGCAAGCTCCCTCGCCACAAGCAGGGACTAGCCCGGTACGCGGCGAATCTTCGCGCCGAGCATCTGCAGTTTCTCTTCGATGCACTCGTAACCACGGTCTATGTGGTAGATGCGGTCGATCAGGGTGTCACCTTCGGCGCACAGTGCCGAGATTACCAGGCTGGCCGAGGCACGCAGGTCGGTTGCCATTACTGGCGCGCCCTTGAGCTTGTCGATCCCGGTGACGATGGCGGTGTTGCCTTCGACCTGGATCTTGGCGCCCATGCGGTGCAGTTCATACACGTGCATGAAGCGGTTTTCGAAGATGGTCTCGATCACGGCACCGGTGCCTTCGGCAATCGCGTTCAAGGAGATGAACTGCGCTTGCATGTCGGTCGGGAACGCCGGGTACGGAGCGGTACGCACGTTGACGGCTTTTGGCCGCTTGCCGTGCATGTTCAGCTCGATCCAGTCTTCGCCGGTGGTGATCTCTGCGCCGGCTTCCTTGAGTTTTTCCAGGACAGCTTCCAGGATGGTCGGATCGGTGTCCTTGACCTTCACACGGCCACCGGTCACGGCAGCGGCAACCAGGTAGGTACCGGTCTCGATGCGGTCAGGCATGACTTTGTAGGTGGCGGTGTGCAGACGCTCTACACCATCAATAGTGATGGTGTCGGTGCCAGCACCGGAAACCTTCGCGCCCATGGCGTTGAGGAAGTTGGCCAGGTCGACCACTTCCGGCTCGCGTGCGGCGTTCTGCAACACGCTGCGACCGTTGGCCAGAGCAGCGGCCATCATGATGTTCTCGGTACCGGTGACGCTGACGGTATCAAAGAAGAAGTTCGCGCCGCGCAGGCCGCCTTCCGGCGCCTTGGCCTTGATGTAGCCGCCTTCGACGTCGATGACTGCGCCCATGGCCTCAAGGCCACGGATGTGCAGGTCGACCGGACGCGAACCAATGGCGCAACCGCCAGGCAAGGCTACTTCGGCTTCGCCGAAACGGGCAACCATAGGGCCCAGCACCAGGATCGACGCACGCATGGTTTTCACCAGTTCGTACGGAGCGACCAGGGTCTTGATGGTGCGTGGGTCGATTTCGACGGCCAGCTTCTCGTCGATCACCGGCTCAATGCCCATGCGACCGAACAACTCGATCATGGTGGTGATGTCGTGCAGGTGCGGCAGGTTGGCCACAGTCACCGGGCCATCGCACAGCAGGGTCGCTGCCAGGATCGGCAAGGCGGAGTTTTTCGCACCGGAAATGCGAATCTCGCCATCAAGGCGGGCACCGCCGGTAATAATCAATTTATCCATAAGAATCTCGACGCCTTGGGGGCTCAGGTGCGCTCGGCCCAGGCCGCGCGGCTGAAAAATTTCATAGTGACCGCATGGATGCTGCCATCGGTGATCCATGGGTTCAAATGGGCATAGATCTGCTGCTGACGCTTGACCGGGCTCAATGCCGCCAGTTCATCGCTAATCACGTTCAGCTGGAAATTGCAGCCTTCGCCTTCGACTTCTACAGTCGTTTCAGGCAGCTTTCCTTCAAGGAAGCTCTTAACTTCTAGGGCCTGCATGCTCAACCTCTATCGGCGCCCAGTGCGCACGGGTCGCACATCATACAAAAAAGCCCCGCGCCTGCGAACCCCGCATAGCAGGACTCTGACGGGGGGCTTCTTTAATAATGTGTATCAGGGATGCGCCAGCAGCTCGGTCAAACCGGAAACTTCGGCAATTTCGCGCATGTCTTCTGGTAACGCACGGATGCTTACCGGCTTTTTCGCCGCCTCGGCATCACGCATGAAGCACAGCAACAACGACAAGCCGACGCTGCTGGACTTGGTCACCGCCGAGCAATCAAGCACCAGCTCTGGCGCCTTGCTGGCCTTGATCAGCGCCTGGCCCTGCTTGCGCAGGTCAGGCCCGGTGCGGTAATCCAGCACGCCGCTGAGGAACAGCTCGCCGGCGTCGCCGATACGAACAGCCGACTCGGTCATTGCGCAGGCTTCCCGGCAGCTTTATCGGTTTCTTCCTTGGCCTTGGCCACTTCACCGGCCCAACCATTGATGGTCTTGTCCAGATCGTTGCCATTGCGCTGCATCGCGTCGGCGAACTGATCACGGAACAGCTTGCCGATGTTGATACCGTTGATGATCACGTTACGCAGTTTCCACTCACCGTTGATCTTCGTCAGGGTGTAGGACACAGGGTACACGGCGCCATTGCTGCCGGAGACTTTCATTCCGACTTCGGCACGGTCGCCCGACTCGTCCTTGGGCGCATCAACGATAATGCCCTGGTTGTTGTATTCCAGCAGAGCGTTACCGTAGAACTGGAACAGCCCCTTCTTGAAGTTTTCCTGGAACGTCTGCATTTGCGCAGGCGTAGCTTTGCGCGAATATTTGACCGTCATGATGCTTTTGGAGATGCCTTCAGCATCGACCACAGGGCCAACGATCGTGTTGAGCGCGTTATAGAACTTGGAAGGGTCTTGCTTGTACTGTTCTTTATTAGCCTTGAGGTCAGCCAGCATTTTGCTGGTGGTGTCCTGCACCAAATCGTGGGCAGAACCTGCCGCGTTGGCCATCATCGGCAATGCTGCAAGCAGTACCAGCAGGCCACGTCGCAAGGTAGAGATCATGAACAGATTCCTCATTTAGCGTCTTTATTGACCGTATTGAGCAAAAATTTCCCGATCAGGTCTTCAAGCACCAGCGACGACTGTGTGTCGTGGATGGTCGAACCATCCTTGAGCAGGGCTGTTTCCCCCCCCACGCTGACCCCGATGTACTTCTCGCCCAGCAAACCCGCAGTGAGGATAGATGCCGTGGAGTCAGTTGGCAGATTATCTACCTTCTTGTCCAGTTGCATCGTCACCCGACCGGTAAAGCTGTCGCGATCCAGATCGATTGCCGTGACCTTGCCGATGGTGACACCGGCCATGGTCACTTTGGATCTGACCGTCAAACCGGCGATATTGTCGAAGTACGCGTAAAGTTTATAGGTATCGGCGGTAGGGCTGGCCGAAAGGCCACTGACTCGCAGGGCCAGCAACAGTAAAGCCAGGATGCCAGCCAGCAAGAAAAGGCCGACACCGATTTCCACAGTGCGGTTTTGCATCAGAAATCTCCAAACATCAAGGCGGTCAAAATGAAGTCAAGGCCCAGTACCGCCAACGAAGCGTATACAACGGTCTTGGTAGTGGCACGGCTGATCCCCTCTGAAGTGGGCTCACAGTCATAGCCTTGGAATACGGCAATCCAGGTCACCACAAAGGCAAAGACAATGCTCTTTATGATGCCGTTGAGCACGTCACCGGTGAAGGTCACGCTGTTTTGCATGTTGGCCCAGTAGGAGCCGTCGTAGACCCCCAGCCAGTCAACCGCCACCCACGAACCACCCCAGATACCCACCACGCTGAAGATCATTGCCAGCAGTGGCAGGGAAATGAAGCCGGCCCACAGGCGCGGGGCAACAATGTACTTGAGCGGGTCCACGCCGATCATTTCCAGGCTGGACAGCTGCTCAGTGGATTTCATATTGCCGATTTCAGCGGTCAGCGCCGAACCTGCACGCCCCGCGAACAACAAGGCGGTAACCACCGGGCCAAGCTCACGCAACAGGGTCAGGGCCACCATCTGCCCTACCGCCTGCTCCGAGCCGTAGCTGGACAGGATATTGAAACCCTGCAGCGCCAGCACCATGCCGATGAATACGCCGGAGACCACGATGATCACCAGGGACATCACCCCCACCGAGTGCAGCTGCTTGACCAGCAGGCCAAAGCCGCCGCCGATACCGCCGCGCCCCAGCAAGGCGTGAAACAGGAAAATGGTCGAACGCCCCAGCACTTCGACGATGTCGATGCCCGAGCGACCGAAAAGGCGAACCTTCTCGATAAGAGATGTCTTGCGCATCAGCGCTTCCCCAGAAGATCTGAGCGGTAGTCCGCTGCCGGAAAGTGAAAAGGCACCGGGCCATCGGGGTTGCCGGTCATGAATTGGCGAATGCGCGGGTTATCGGCGTTCATCAACTCTTCAGGCGTACCCTGCCCCAGCACCTGACCATCACCCACTACATACAGGTAGTCGGCGATGCTCGCGGTTTCGGCCAGGTCGTGGGACACCACGATACTGGTGATCCCCAATGCATCGTTGAGCAGGCGGATCAGGCGCACCAACACGCCCATGGCGATCGGGTCCTGACCTACGAATGGCTCGTCATACATGAGGATCTGTGGGTCGAGGGCAATCGCCCGCGCCAAGGCAACACGGCGCTTCATGCCGCCGGACAATTCGTCCGGCATCAGGTCGATGGCGCCGCGAAGCCCTACGGCCTGCAGTTTCAACAACACGATGTCACGAATCATTTCATCGGACAGCTGGGTGTGCACCCGCAGCGGAAAGGCTACGTTTTCGAACACATCGAGGTCGGTGAACAGCGCGCCGCTCTGAAATAGCACGCCCATATGCTTGCGCGCATCGAACAGATCGCTACGCGACAGCGTTGGCAGGTTCTGGCCGTTGACCCACACTTCCCCGGCACTGGGGCGCAATTGCATGCCCATCAGGCGCAACAGGGTGGTCTTGCCGCAACCGGAAGGCCCCATGATGCCCGTGACCTTGCCGCGAGGAATGCGAATATCGACGTTATTGAAGATGCTGCGCGTACCGCGCTTGAAGGTAAGACCCTTCAGCTCGACCGCGTAGGCGTTATCGGCACTCATCTAATCTCCTTGGGATGCAGCCTTTCACTCAGACACCATGTGTGCGACTTTGGTTTTCAACAGATGCGCAATAGTTGAGCACATGGGTTGGGCGGACCGAACTGGCGGCGAACTATATCACTGCTGGTACAGAGCCCCCAAGGCCGGAACAGCGCTGGTTCAGATTTGAGACAGGGAAAAAACGTTGCTTGCTATGTTACCGACGATGGTTTTCAGTTATTCCGCGCACAAAGCCTGACGAACTTGCGTGAGGGAATTGATCATTACCGCTATAATCGCCGACTTTTCGTCAGGCTATACGATTTCAGACATGAGCCAATCCAGCGACCTTATTCAATCCGCACAACGCACCATACGCCTTGAGCTTGAAGCCGTAGAGGGCTTGCTGGCGCATATCGACGCGGATTTCGTGCGCGCCTGCGAGATGATTCTGGCCAGCAAGGGCCGCGTGGTGGTGGTCGGCATGGGCAAGTCCGGCCACATTGGCAACAAGATCGCAGCGACCCTGGCGAGCACTGGGACCACCGCGTTTTTCGTGCACCCGGCCGAAGCCAGCCACGGCGACATGGGCATGATCACCAAGGACGACGTGATCCTCGCCCTGTCCAACTCCGGTACTACCAACGAAATCGTGACCCTGCTGCCGCTGATCAAGCGCCTGGGCATCCAGATGATCAGCCTCACTGGCAACCCTGAGTCAACGCTGGCCAAGGCCGCCGATGTCAATCTGAACGTGCACGTAGCCCATGAGGCCTGCCCGCTGAACCTGGCGCCCACCTCCTCCACTACCGCCGCGCTGGTAATGGGCGATGCCCTGGCGGTGGCACTGCTGGAGGCCCGCGGGTTTACGGCCGAGGACTTCGCATTTTCCCATCCGGGTGGCGCACTGGGCCGTCGCCTGCTACTGAAAGTGGAAAATGTCATGCATCGCGGCGCCGAGCTGCCGAGCGTTCCACGCGGCACCCTGCTCAGGGATGCGCTGATGGAAATGACCCGCAAGGGCTTGGGCATGACTGCCATCGTCGAAACCGATGGCCGACTGGCAGGGATATTCACCGACGGTGACCTGCGTCGCACCCTTGACCGCACCATTGATATCCATACCGCGACCATCGACGCAGTGATGACCCCTCACGGCAAGACCGCGCGCGCCGAAATGCTTGCGGCCGAAGCGTTGAAAATCATGGAAGATCACCGCATAGGTGCTCTTATCGTGGTCGACGACGATGACCGGCCGATCGGGGCCCTTAACCTTGGCGACTTGCTGCGCGCAGGAGTGATGTAAATGAACAGCGACCTGTTGCAACGCGGTAAAGACATCAAGCTGGCGATTTTCGACGTTGACGGCGTGCTGACCGATGGCCGCCTGTACTTCCTCGAAGACGGCAGCGAATTCAAGACCTTCAACACCCTCGACGGCCAAGGCATCAAGATGCTGATGGCAGCGGGCGTGCAAACCGCAATTATCAGCGGTCGAAAAACACCGGTTGTGGAACGTCGTGCACAAAACCTCGGTATTCCTCACCTGTATCAGGGCCGCGAGGATAAACTGGTGGTGCTGGACGAGCTTCTTGGCCAACTCAACCTAAGCTATGAACAAGTCGCCTATCTGGGCGACGACCTGCCAGACCTGCCGGTGATTCGCCGGGTGGGCCTGGGCATGGCCGTCGCAAATGCCGCGGCGTTTGTCCGCGAACACGCCCATGGCATAACCACCGCCCGTGGCGGCGAAGGTGCCGCCCGCGAGTTCTGCGAGTTGATCCTGCGTGCCCAGGGCAGTCTTGAAGCGGCCCACGCCGCCTACCTATAGAGCGTTATATGCTGAGTAAAAAGATTCGCAACTTCCTGTTATTCGGGGTCATCGCCGCGCTGCTCCTGGCGGTGGGCTACTGGAATATCAGCCCGGAGCGCTTTCTCGACAAGCCTGTTGCACAGGTTGACGAAGGCCTTATCGACTATTACGCCACCAATGCCTACAGCATTCAGTATCTGCCCGACGGCAAGGTGCAGTATGAGATGACATCGGACAAGGTCGAGCACTTGAAGGCTTCCGAAGTCAGCCTGCTGACCAATCCGGACCTGAACCTGTATCGCGGCACCGAATTTCCCTGGCACGTGACCAGCAAGCGTGGCGAAGTCAACCCTGACGGCACCGAAGTTGAACTGATCGACTCGGTTCGCGTCGCACGTACAGACGCGCAGAACCGCGACACCATCATTACCAGCAGTCGCATGACCGTATTCCCACAGAAGCAATATGCGCAGACCGAGCAAGACGTTAGAATCGACGGCGCTGGCGGTGTATCGACTGGCAAGGGAATGAAAGCGTATTTGAAAGAAAGCAGGATACACCTGCTATCGAACGTAAGAGGACAGTATGAGGCTCGTTAAAACTCTCCCTATTTTGCTCGGTCTGGGCGCAGCACTGGGAAGCGTGAGCGCCTGGGCTCTGCCGAACGATAGCCAGCAACCGATCCACATCTCGGCTGACGATGCGCAGCTCGATGACAAGCAAGGTGTCGCCACCTACACCGGCGGCGTGATCATCACCCAAGGCTCGATGAAGATCACCGGCAACACGGTGACCCTGACTCGTACCAAGACCGGCGATATCGATGTGGTGACTTCGGTCGGCAACCTGGCTTATTTCGAGCAGAAGCAGTCCGCTACCGATACAGGCCCCATGAAAGGCTACGGCAAGACTATCCAGTATCACGCCCAGCAGAACCGCATCGTACTGATTGACCAGGCCAAGGTGCTGAGCCCGGACGGCAACTCCACGGAAGGTGAAAAAATCACCTATGACACCGTGAAGCAGATCGCTAACGCCGGTCGCGCCAACGGCAACAAGGTCACCGCACCCCGCCCACGCATCGACATGGTTATCCAGCCGAAGAAGAAGGCCGAGTAATGGCAACCCTGAAAGCCCAGCATCTGGCCAAGGCCTATAAAAGCCGCCAGGTGGTACGCGACGTCAGCCTGTCGATCGACAGCGGCCAGATCGTCGGCCTGCTCGGCCCTAACGGTGCCGGCAAAACCACTTGCTTCTATATGATCGTCGGGCTGGTCCAGGCGGACCAGGGTCGCGTATTGATCGATGACCTGGACGTCAGCCACCAACCCATGCACGGTCGTGCACGGGCAGGTATCGGCTATCTTCCGCAGGAGGCGTCGATCTTCCGTAAACTGTCGGTAGCCGACAACATCATGGCGATCCTCGAGACCCGCAAGGAACTCGATCGCGATGGCCGCCGCCAGGAGCTGGAAAGCCTGCTGCAGGAATTCCACATCAACCATATTCGCGACAACCTCGGCATGAGCTTGTCCGGTGGTGAACGTCGTCGCGTGGAAATCGCCCGCGCCCTGGCGACCGCGCCGAAATTCATCCTGCTGGATGAGCCCTTCGCAGGTGTCGACCCGATTTCGGTGGGCGACATCAAGCAGATCATCCATCACCTCAAGGCCAAGGGCATTGGCGTGCTGATCACCGATCACAACGTGCGCGAAACCCTCGATATCTGCGAAACCGCGTATATCGTCAACGATGGTCAGCTGATTGCCGAAGGCGATGCCGAAACCATCCTGGCCAACGAGCTGGTGAAGGAAGTGTACCTGGGTCACGAGTTCCGCCTGTAAACACAGGGGTATCGCGCTCTTACCTGGAGCGTGCGGGAGTCAATGGAAACCTCGGTTTTTTTATTGTTACCGCGCTCTAGGCAAAGGCCCCGAGATCAGGCATATAATTTGCTTATGTTTGGCGCTCACGCGCCCTGTCGTGGATGGCGCATTGCGCCGGCGAATAAGGTGTTAAGCCCCTGCCATGAAACCATCGCTAGTCCTGAGAATGGGCCAGCAGCTGACGATGACACCGCAGCTGCAACAGGCCATCCGCCTGCTCCAATTGTCGACCCTGGACCTGCAACAGGAGATCCAGGAGGCCCTGGAGTCCAATCCGATGCTCGAACGCCAGGAAGAAGGCGACGACTTCGATAACGCAGATCCTCTGGCCGATAACATCGAGCAAAAACCCAATTCCGACGTGCAGGAACCCTCCTATCAGGAAACCGCCCCGACGGTGGACAACCTGGAGGAAGGCGACTGGAACGAACGCATTCCCAACGAGCTTCCCGTGGACACCGCCTGGGAAGACGTGTACCAGACCAGCGCCAGCAGCCTGCCAAGCAGCGATGATGACGAGTGGGACTTCACTACCCGCACGTCGGCGGGCGAGAGCCTTCAGAGCCACTTGCTGTGGCAACTGAACCTGGCGCCGATGTCCGATACCGATCGCCTGATCGCGGTCACCCTGATTGATTGCATCAATAACCAGGGTTACCTGGACGAAACCCTCGACGAGATCCTCGAGGCCTTCGACCCGGAACTGGATATCGAACTGGACGAAATCGAAGCCGTCCTGCACCGCATCCAGCAATTCGAGCCCGCAGGCATCGGCGCACGCACACTCAGCGAGTGCCTGTTACTGCAACTGCGCCAATTACCGGCCAAGACGCCATGGCTCACCGAAGCGCAACGCTTGGTCAGTGACTACATCGACCTGCTGGGCAGTCGCGACTACAGCCAACTGATGCGCCGTATGAAGCTCAAGGAAGATGACTTGCGCCAGGTCATCGAACTGGTGCAAAGCCTCAACCCGCGTCCGGGCTCGCAGATCGAGTCCAGCGAAGCCGAATATGTGGTGCCCGACGTCATTGTGCGCAAGGACAACGAACGCTGGCTGGTGGAGCTGAACCAGGAGTCAGTACCGCGCCTGCGGGTCAACCCACAATACGCAGGTTTTGTGCGCCGCGCCGACACCAGCGCCGATAACACCTTCATGCGCAACCAGTTGCAGGAAGCGCGGTGGTTCATCAAGAGCCTGCAAAGCCGCAACGAAACCCTGATGAAAGTCGCAACCCAGATCGTCGAACACCAGCGAGGTTTCCTGGAGTACGGCGACGAGGCCATGAAGCCTCTCGTGCTGCACGACATCGCCGAAGCCGTCGGCATGCATGAATCGACGATTTCCCGGGTTACCACGCAGAAATTCATGCATACCCCACGGGGTATTTATGAGCTGAAATACTTTTTCTCCAGCCACGTCAGCACCTCTGAAGGCGGTGAATGCTCGTCCACGGCGATCCGCGCGATCATCAAAAAACTGGTTGCCGCTGAAAATCAGAAAAAGCCGTTGAGTGACAGCAAGATCGCTGGTTTACTGGAGGCACAAGGCATTCAGGTCGCCCGTCGAACCGTCGCCAAGTACCGCGAGTCCCTAGGGATCGCGCCTTCCAGCGAGCGTAAGCGGTTGATGTGACGGGCGGGCCACAGCGTTCCAGTGGTGGGTATTCCTGCCCACCGCTTTATGCACTGGCAACGAAGGAGAAGCTGTATGCAAGTCAACATCAGTGGACACCAGCTGGAAGTCACCAAGCCCCTGCGTGAATACACCGAGAGCAAACTGAACAAGCTTGCGGGGCATTTTGACAAGATCACCAACGTGCAGGTCATCATGGAGGTCGATAAGCTCAAGCAGAAAATCGAGGCCACCCTGCACGTACCGAATGCCAAGCTCGTCGCCAATGCGGAACATGAAGATATGTACGCGGCCATTGACTCCCTCTACGACAAGCTCGACCGCCAACTCATAAAGCATAAGGAAAAGAATCTGCACCTGATGCAAGGTACAGGTCGTTAACTCTCCCCCCATGATCCGACTTGAAAACATCCTGACCCCCGGCCGTTCCCTCGTGAACGTGCCGGGCGGCAGTAAAAAGCGCGCCCTCGAACAAATTGCCAACCTGATCGCCCGGGAAATTCCGGATCTGGAGATGCAAGATGTCTTCGAAGCTCTGATTGCCCGTGAAAAACTCGGCTCCACCGGTTTTGGCAACGGCATCGCGATCCCCCACTGCCGCCTCAAAGGTTGTGATAAACCTGTGAGCGCGCTGATGCACCTGGACGCTCCGATTGATTTCGACGCCATCGACGGCGCCCCGGTCGACCTGCTGTTTGTGCTGCTGGTCCCGGAAGCCGCCACCGATGCGCACCTGGAACTGCTACGGCAGATCGCCAGCATGCTAGACCGCAAGGATGTACGCGACAAACTGCGCAGCGCTTCCAGCAATGAAGCGTTGTACCAAGTTGTCCTGGATGAACAAAACGGGCAGTAATCATGCGTTTGATCATCGTCAGCGGTCGCTCCGGCTCCGGTAAGAGCACCGCCCTCAATGTGCTTGAGGACAACGGCTTCTATTGCATCGACAACCTGCCTGCCGGCCTGCTGCCAGAGCTGGCGGAGCGTGCACTGATCCATACCGAATTGGCGCAGCCGCTCGTTGCGGTCTCGATTGATGCGCGCAACCTGCCCAGCCACCTCTCGCGCTTCCCGGAACTGTTGGAAGAAGTGCGTGCCAAGCACATTCATTGCGATGTGCTGTACCTGGATGCCGACGAAGAGACCCTGCTCAAGCGTTTCTCCGAAACCCGTCGACGCCACCCCCTCAGCAGCGCCAACCGTTCCCTGGCCGAAGCCATCGAGGACGAGACCAAGCTGCTCGGGCCGATCATTGACCTGGCCGACCTGAAGATCAACACCACCAACCTGAACCTGTATCAGTTGCGCGACGCGATCAAGCTGCGCCTGCTGAACCAGCCTGAGCCGGGCACAGCGTTTCTGGTCGAGTCGTTTGGCTTCAAGCGGGGCATGCCGGTAGATGCCGACCTTGTGTTCGATGTGCGCTGCCTGCCCAACCCTTACTGGAAACCGGAGTTACGCGACCAGTCCGGGCTGGATCAGCCCGTGATCGACTACCTGGCCGCACAACCGGACGTAGAAGAGATGTTCCTGGATATCTCCAGCTACCTGCTCAAATGGTTGCCGCGCTTTGCCGCCAGCAATCGAGCCTATGTCACCATTGCCATTGGCTGCACTGGCGGCCACCACCGCTCAGTCTATCTGACTGAGCGCCTGGGCCAGGTGCTGCAACAAACCCTCAAGAACGTCCAGGTTCGCCACCGCGACCTGAGTTGATAGGAACACCTGCGCGATGCCTGCTCTGGAAATTGAAATCATCAACAAGCTGGGCCTGCACGCACGGGCGTCGGCTAAATTCGTCGGCGTGGCCGGCCAGTTCCCCTGCCAGATCCGTGCTGGGCGTACGCCAGAGTCCATGGTAGATGGCAAAAGCATCATGGCGATGATGATGTTGGCGGCCGGCAAAGGCACCAAAATTCATCTGAGCACCGAGGGCGAGCAAGAAGACGAAGCAATGGCCGCACTGGTCGAGTTGATCAACAACTACTTCGACGAAGGCGAATAATCCCTACTGTAGGAGCGAGCTTGCTCGCGAAAAACGTCAACGATAACGCGGGCATCCTGGTTTAACGCAGTGTTCTCAGGTTGCTCGCGAGCAAGCTCGCTCCCACATGGAACCACCCTCAGCCCAACGCCGTATCCATCACCATCATCACGCAAAACCCGAGGCACAGCCCAAGGCTGGCAAGCTTTTCATGGCCATTGCGGCGCGACTCGGGGATGACTTCATGAGTCACTACCAGCAACATTGCCCCGGCGGCCAGCGCCAAACCCAGCGGCAACAACACTTCGGCAAGGCTCACCAGCCATGCGCAGAGCACCGCAAATACCGGTTCAACCAAGCCCGATGCAGCGCCAATCAGGAAGGCTTTGATCCGCGACATTCCCGCCCCAGCCAATACCAACGCAATCACTAGCCCTTCAGGTACATCCTGCAAGGCAATGCCCATGGCGAGGCTGTCGGCATCCGCCATGCCTCCGCCCGCAGAAACACCTACAGCCATGCCTTCCGGGATGTTGTGCGCAATGATGGCAAACACGAATAACCAAATACGCGGCGGGATAACCGGTTTATCCGGTGTACCCACCAGCATTTCCGGGCTGGCGCCAGAAACCTTGCGATCTACGAGGTACAGGCCGAACGCCCCGAGCATGATGCCGAAGCTGATCAAGCCACCGGCACCCCAAGGTGAAAGCCCCAGGCTTTCAGCGGCGGCGATACCCGGCACGACCAGGGAAAAAGCGGTCGCCGCCAGCATCACACCGGCACCAAAGCCCAGCAGGGTATCGCTCAGCGCCATCGGCATGCGCCGAATCACCAACACCGGCACCGCGCCCAGCGCCGTGCCCAGCGCGCAGATCGCTCCACCCTGCAAAGCGCGCAGGATGCGCGCCTCCAGGTTCAACCAGTCCAGCCCATGGGCCACCAATAACGCAGTACCTGCCAATAGCAGCAGCGTGCCAAACGCATAACGAAACATTCGTACGCTACCGATCGCCAGTGTTTGAGTGCCCATAGTCGGCCTTAGATCTTGTTATGGAGTGAGTGTCAGGCCAAGGCCGCCTGATACCGCGCGGCAACTTCCGGCCAGTTGATGACGCTGTAAAATGCATTGATGTACTCAGGTCGTCGGTTTTGATATTGCAAGTAGTAGGCGTGCTCCCAAACGTCCAGGCCCAGGACCGGTGTATTGCCGCTCATCAGCGGGCTGTCCTGGTTGCCGCTGCTTTCCACCACCAGCGTTTTCTGTGGCGTGACACTCAACCAGGCCCAGCCGCTACCGAAACGCGTCAACGCCGCCTTGGTGAAGGCCTCCTTGAAGCTGTCGAAACCACCCAATTGCTCGTCGATAGCCTTGCCCAGCGCGCCCTCGGGTTTGCCGCCCCCTGTCGGTGACATGACCGCCCAGAACAACGAGTGGTTCGCATGCCCGCCTCCTTGGTTGACCACGGCAGCGCGTAATTTCTCCGGCAATGTTTCGACGCTGGACACCAGCTTCTCCACGGGCCAGCCGGCGAACTCAGTGCCCTCGACCGCGGCATTGAGGTTATTGATGTAGGTCTGGTGGTGTTTGGTGTAGTGAATTTCCATGGTTTGCGCGTCGATATGCGGCTCGAGGGCATCGTAGGCGTAAGGCAAGGCCGGCAAGGTATAGGTCATATCAATGTGCTCCATAATGGGACGTGGACGGTGGCGTCGCAGCACTTCCCAGCAGCCGATGAGTGCGTGGGTATTCGCCGTGATCGCTGATGAAATTCAGCAGCTCGACGTAGGTCTTGCTGCTCTGGCGCAACGCGGCCTCGCGCAGTGACGGGCTGAGGCGTGGGTCCTGCATGGTCTGCAAGAGGCGCTGATGGATAGCGCAGAGATATTCGGCGCTTTCCTCAGGCTGGTTCAGGCGCAAGTGCAGGTCCGCCAGGTTGTGATGGGAAATGACACAGGCCGCCACTGCTTCGTCAGCATCCGCCCAGCGTTCGAACAACACTTGGGCCAGGGCCAGGGCTTGCAGATAGGCCTCGCGAGCGTCAACCAACTCGCCTGCCATAAAGCAGCGATTGGCCCGTTCGATCGTGCGTTTCCAGTGCTCCATGGTGAGCCTCCAAAGCAGGGTCGTTGATTACACGCCGCCGGCGGTGAGCTTTTCCGGGTCCAGCAGGACTTCCAGTTGGCTGCGAGGCAGGTCGGTGTGTTCGAGGGCGACATCGATCACCGGGCGGCCTTGCTGATACGCCTTCTTGGCGATTTCAGCGGCTTTCTGGTAGCCGATGATCGGGTTAAGTGCGGTGACCAGAATCGGATTGCGCGACAGCGCTTCCTTGAGCTTGGGCTCATTGACCTTGAAGCTGGCAATGGCCTTGTCCGCCAGCAACCGGCTGGCATTGGCCAGCAGCTCCAGGCTGCTGAGCAGGTTTTGGGCAATGATCGGGAGCATCACATTCAGCTCGAAGTTGCCCGATTGGCCGGCCACCGTGATCACTGTGTCATTGCCAATGACCTGGGCGGCCACCATGGCGGTCGCTTCCGGAATGACCGGGTTGACCTTGCCCGGCATGATCGAAGAGCCTGGCTGCAGCGCCTCCAGTTCGATTTCACCCAGGCCGGCCAATGGCCCGGAGTTCATCCAGCGCAGGTCATTGGCGATCTTCATCAGCGACACCGCCGTGGCTTTCAACTGGCCAGAGACTGCAACGGCGGTGTCCTGGGAGCCAATCAGCGCGAACAGGTTCTTGCCGGGCGTGAATTTCACCCCGGCCAAAAGGCTCAGTTGCTGGCTGAAGCGCCTGGCAAACTCGGGGTGTGCGTTGACCCCGGTACCGACCGCCGTGCCGCCCTGAGCCAATGCTTGCAGCGCCGGTAGCAGGTCCTGCAAGTGACCGATATTGGCCTTGAGCTGCTGCGCCCAGCCGTTCAGCACCTGGCTCATGCGCACCGGCATGGCGTCCATCAAATGCGTGCGACCGGTCTTGATGAACGGGTGAACCGCCTCGGCTTTTTGCTCGATGACTTGCACCAGATGCAGCAGGGCCGGCAACGTTTGCTCGTGTAGCACCAACGCGGCACTGACGTGGATGGTGGTGGGGATGATGTCGTTGCTGCTCTGGCCGCAATTCACATGATCGTTGGGGTTGACCGCCTCGCCCAGCAAACGGCTGGCAAGGGTCGCGATCACTTCGTTGGCGTTCATGTTGGAACTGGTGCCGGAGCCGGTCTGGAAGATATCCACCGGGAAGTGCTGCATGTAGTCGCCTTCCAGCAAGCCTTGGGCGGCATCGACAATGGCCTTGCCCTGCCCTTCGCTGATTTGCTTGAGCTCGACGTTGACCTTGGCCGCGGCTGTCTTGGCCAGGATCAGGGCGCGGATGAATTGCGCCGGCATGGGTTGATGACTGATGGGAAAGTTGTTCACCGCACGCTGTGTTTGTGCGCCATACAAAGCTTCTTGCGGCACATGCAGTTCGCCCATGCTGTCGCGTTCGATACGGGGGTTACTCATCATTAGATCCTTGCACCAAGTCAGAAACGGAAATCGAAGGCAGTAATTCGCAGCTCGCCAATTGCCAGGCAAAGGTCTGCCAGCGCTTGAGGCGGCAGGCACAGTGGGAGAGTTTTTCCAGGTCGCGCAGTGGCCGCCAGGCTTGGTCCAGGCACAGGGAACGCCAATGCCAGGGCAATGCGACATCAGCGGCGGTGTCGATCAACAAACGAAATGAGGTTTCAGCGATCGTCCACGGATGGGTTGCGGTGCAACACGCCAGGTACCGACCTTCGTTCAGGTAGTGCTCAATCAGGCGGGGTTCATTGGGATCCAGGCCACAGCGAATCTGGCGGCTCATCCAACGCCAGCTTTCCAGATAGGGATCCTCATGCAGGACAGAACTCATGAGCCACACTCATTCGGTAATGATATTTATTATTAAATGATATTGAGAATCAAAACAAGAGAAGCCTATTAATCCTGCCGTGACAAGGCAATAAAAAAGGCGCGCCATCTTCGCGATGGCGCGCCTTTCAGGACGTGCGGGAGGAATTAGCTGCCAGCGACCGTCATGCGTTCGATAAGCACCGAACCCGTGCGAATATTGCTGCGCAGTTCCAGGTCGTTACCCACGGCAACGATCTGCTTGAACATATCGCGCATATTGCCGGCGATGGTCACTTCCTGGACGGCGAACTGAATCTCGCCATTCTCCACCCAGAAGCCCGCCGCACCCCGCGAGTAGTCACCGGTGACCATGTTCAGGCCATGGCCCATCAATTCAGTCACCAGCAACCCGCGCCCCATCCGCCGCAACAACGCCGCCTGGTCTTCATCACCGTGGGTCACGAACAGGTTATGCACACCGCCTGCGTTAGCGGTGCTTGGCAGGCCCAGCTTGCGGCCGGCATAAGTACCCAGCACATAGGACACCAGCTCACCCTTCTCGACAAACGGCTTGGCATAGGTCGCCAGGCCATCGCCGTCGAACGACGAACTGCCCATCGCGCGCATCAGATGCGGGCGCTCGTCAATGGTCAGCCACTCAGGGAACAGTTTCTGACCGATGGCGCCTTCCAGGAACGAAGACTTGCGATACAGGTTGCCACCGGAAATCGCGCCCAGGAAGCTGCCGAATAAACCACCGGCCAGCTCTGCGGAAAACAGCACAGGCACTTCGCAGGTCGGCACCGGGCGCGCGCCCAGGCGGCTCGCGGCCCGTTGCGCCGCACGCTGGCCAATGCTTGCAGGGTCGGCCAGTAAATCGCCTTGGCGGTTTACGTCGTACCAGTAATCACGCTGCATCTGCCCGTTGGCTTCGGCAATCATCACGCAACTGAGGCTGTGGCGCGTGGAGGCATAACCACCGATAAAGCCATGGCTGTTGCCGTAGACGCGGCAACCCTGATGGGTGCTCAAGGTGGTGCCATCCGCATTCTTGATGCGGGCATCGGCATCGAAGGCTGCCGCTTCGCAGGTCAGCGCCAGCTCGATGGCTTGCTCAGGGGTGATATCCCAGGCATGGAACAGGTCGAAATCCTGCACATCCTTGGCCATCAGCGCCTTGTCGGCCAGGCCCGAGCTTTCATCCTCGGACGTGTGCTTGGCAATCGCCAGTGCTGCGGCGACGGTCTCGCGAATCGCCTCCGGACCACTGGCCGAGGTGCTGGCCGAGCCTTTGCGCTGGCCCGCATACAAGGTGATGCCAAACCCTTGGTCGCGATTGAATTCAACCGTTTCCACTTCACGCTGGCGCACCGAAGTCGACAACCCTTGCTCCAGCGACACCGCCACTTCACAGGCGCTGGCCCCCTGGCGCTTGGCTTCGGCAAGGATCTGCTCGACTTGTTCCTGCAGTGCCGGTAACGCTTGTGGACCGACGCTTTGGGCTGCACTCATGGTTTTCTCCACTCAAATTCTGCTTTCGGTAATGGCCATCGAGCGACCGGGCCGGACAAGCGGCCCCCGACTGGTTATCATGGCGGCGTTTCTTTGCGGACTGCCACCATGGTTGATTCTTACGACGACTCCCTCGATGGGGAGAAAAGCAAAACCCAGGTCAAACGTGAGCTGCATGCTCTGGTTGACCTTGGCGAGCGCCTTACAACGCTCAAAAAGGATTTGGTTGCCAAACTGCCACTGACCGACGAAATGCGTCGGGCCCTGGCCGATGCGCCCAAGCACACCGCGAATATCGCGCGTAAACGGCACATCTCGTTTATCGGCAAACTGATGCGCGACCAAGACATTGACGCCATTCTGACTTTGCTCGATCAAACCGATGCCTCCACTCGCCAGTACAACGAACGCTTCCACAACCTGGAACGTTGGCGTGACCGCCTGATCTCGGGCGATGACGCGGTGCTGGAGAAATTCGTACTGGACTATCCGGACGCGGACCGCCAGCAATTGCGCTCCCTGATCCGTCAGGCCCAGCACGAGCTGGCGCATAACAAGGCGCCGGCCACCAGCCGTAAAATCTTCAAGTACATCCGTGAGCTGGACGAGACTCAACGCGGTCTGCGCTGATCCTCTTCCCCGGGTGGCGGTCTTCGCCACCCGAAGCTCCGGCTCCTACGATCCCGTGCCACCCACGGTAATCGCATCAATTTTCAAAGTTGGCTGGCCGACACCTACCGGCACCGACTGCCCATCCTTGCCGCACGTGCCCACGCCGCTGTCCAGCGACAGGTCGTTACCGACCATCGACACCTTGCTCATGGCTTCCGGCCCGTTACCAATCAGCGTCGCCCCTTTGACCGGCGCGGTAATCTTGCCGTCTTCGATCAGGTACGCCTCGCTGGTGGAGAACACGAACTTGCCGCTGGTGATATCCACCTGGCCGCCGCCGAGGTTGGCGCAGTAGATACCGCGTTTTACCGAGGCAATGATTTCTGCCGGATCGCTTTGACCACCGAGCATGTAGGTGTTGGTCATGCGCGGCATCGGTAGATGCGCATAGGACTCACGACGGCCGTTACCGGTGCGCGCCACGCCCATCAGGCGGGCGTTGAGCTTGTCTTGCATGTAGCCCTTGAGCACGCCGTTCTCGATCAGGGTGGTGCATTCGGTCGGCGTGCCTTCGTCATCGACGCTCAGCGAACCACGGCGGCCGGCCAGGGTGCCGTCATCGACAATTGTGCACAGCTTGGACGCAACCATTTCGCCCATGCGCCCGCTGTAGGCGGAACTGCCCTTGCGGTTGAAATCGCCTTCCAGGCCATGGCCCACGGCTTCGTGGAGCAACACGCCAGACCAACCCGAACCCAGCACCACCGGCAAGGTGCCGGCCGGCGCGGGAATCGCTTCCAGGTTGACCAATGCCTGGCGCAGCGCCTCACGGGCATAGCCCATGGCACGGTCGTCAGCAAGGAAATAACGGTAGTCGGTGCGTCCGCCGCCGCCATGACCACCGCGCTCGCGGCGCCCGTTCTGTTCGACGATCACACTCACATTGAAACGCACCAGCGGCCGTACATCCGCCGCCAGCCCACCGTCGGTGGACGCCACGAGGATGCGCTCCCACACGCCAGCCATGCTCACGGTCACTTGCTGGATACGCGGGTCCAAGGCACGGGTAGCAGCGTCGATACGCTTGAGCAGCTCTACCTTTTCCGCACGACTGATCACTTCCAAGGGGTTATCCGGCGCATACAACTGCGCCACGTCCTGGGTACTGAACGCCTGCACCGTGCCATTCTGCCCGGCACGGGAGATCGAACGGGCGGCACGCGCCGCCAGGCCCAGGGCCTCCAGGGTGATCGCATTACTGTAGGCAAAGCCGGTCTTCTCACCCGATTGCGCGCGGACGCCTACGCCCTGGTCAAGGTTGAAACTGCCTTCCTTGACGATCCCATCTTCCAACGCCCAGGACTCGGAAATCTGCCCCTGGAAATACAGGTCAGCCGCATCGATACCCGGCCCGGCCAGATCGCCGAGCACGGCTTGCAGGCTTTCGATGGTCACGCCACCGGGTGCCAGGAGGTGATCACTGACTGAGGACAACAACTCGCTCATAGGTTTGGCCTTAAATTCATCGTTCTGAAGCAGGCCGCTGCGCGCCCTGCGAGAAAAAGCGCCGGTGATTGGCCACCGGCATGCGCGTCCGTATCGACGCCTGTTCACTGCTATCGCGTTCGGCCAGTAACACCGCTTCGCCTTGATCCTGTTGCGCCAGCACTCGGCCCCAAGGGTCGACAATCGCCGCATGGCCAAACGTTTCCCGTGGGCCTGGGTGCACACCGCCCTGGGCGGCTGCCAGCAGGTAGCACTGGGTTTCGATGGCACGTGCGCGAATCAGCACATCCCAGTGTGCAGCCCCGGTCACCGCCGTGAAGGCCGAGGGCGCGGTAATCAGTTCAGCCCCCGCCGCACGTAACTCGCTGTACAGCTCGGGGAAACGCAGGTCGTAACACACCGTCAACCCCACACGGCCCACCGGCGTATCCGCCACCACCACATGGTTACCGAAAGCATAGTCGTCAGATTCGCGATAACGACCGCGAGCATCCGCCACGTCCACATCAAACAGATGGAGTTTGTCGTAGCGAGCGACGATTTCACCCTGATCATTGATCAGCAGCGAGCAAGCATTGGGTTTGGCGTGGGGCTGGTCCTTGGGCGGCAGCGGCAATGTGCCGGCCACTATCCATAAGGTGAGGTCGCGGGCGGCCTGTTTCAACCAGGGCAGCACAGGCCCTTGGCCCAACGCCTCGGCGCGGCCAATGTCGGCCAAGTCGCGGCGGCCCATGGCGGCGAAATTCTCTGGCAGCACCGCGAGTTTCGCACCATCGGCCGCCGCCTGCTCCAGCAGGCGACGCGCCTGGGCGAGGTTGGCCAGCACGTCACTCTGGCTGACCATTTGAATTACCGCAAAGGACATGGGCCGACACTCCAGACAGGGCATGGGGCCATGCTACTCCACAGGCTCTCAGTTTGGCTTTTCAAATGGCTTGTCGAAGGTGATTTTTGGATCCTTCCAGGGGCCTTGCACCTTGTATTGCACACTGGCGAAGCGCGAAACCCGGTCACCGATCAGCTTGTCGATCAAAAACAGCGCACCACCAATGGCCGGCGCACCGACAATCAGCGCCGCAATCGGCAGGTTGTTGGTCACAGGCAAGGTGACCAGCAATTTGGCGTCGACGCGATCGGCCACCAGATCCAGGGTGCCGTTAAGCTCCAAGTTGGTGGAAGGCCCGGTCATGGTGATGGGCTCGCGGGTCACGAACACGCCATTACTGGCGGCCAACAAGCCTTTGACCCGGTCGTAGCTCAAGCCCTTGCCGAACAAGTCGGAAAAGTCCAAACGCAAACGCCGGCCAATGGAGTTGAAGTTAAGCAGGCCAAACACTCGCAATGCCTGGGCACCGCCCTCCACTTCGACGAACTGACCTTTACGGAACGCGGCATCCAGACTGCCGGAAAACCGCTTGGGCCCGACCCAGGCCGGCGACCCCGGCCAGCGGCCATCCACGTCCAGATGAAAGTCTTCGCTGGTCACCGTAGGCGCAAAACCCCAGCCCTTGAGCACGTCGGCAATGTTGCGCCCATCGAGGCGGCCCTTGTACCAACTGCTGCTGGCGCCTGGCGCACCTTCCCAACCCCCGGCGCCCTTGAGCAGCATGCCCTTGAGGCCAAGGTCGAGGTTATTGAAGGCCAGCCCTTTGGCGGTGGGGCGGATCCTCAGCGACCAGGCCCCGATCAGGTCCGAGCCCTGGAACAGCTGGTCGACGGCAATATCCAGCGCCGGAATGCTTTTTGGGTCGATATCGGCCAGCGGGTCCGGCGCGTTTTCGTCCGCCTGCGCGGTCGGGTCTGGCGCAGGCAATTTCACATACTTGAGGTTGACCGCAATCGGCGCGCCTTTGGCGTCCGGCAGGTTCACCGCGCCCTTGGCTTGCTGGCTATCGAGTTGCAGGCCCCAGGCCGCTGGTTTGCGATCGAGCTGCAAGCTGACCTGATCAAACTGGGTACCAAACCCGGTCAGTTTGCCCACCTTGAAGTCCGCACCGCTGAGCAGCTGCTTGGCATTGCCACCTGGATCATTGCCCGCGTAGCGATCCACAAGTTTCTTCCAGGGATCGATATCCAGTTCCGACAGCACGCCACGAATGCGCAGGCCCTTGGCACCGGGCAACATGGCATCACCGTCGCCGAGGAACAGTTCGCCGCGGCCATCATTGAACTTGTCCGGCGGCGCGGCAAAAGTGAAATTCGCCAACTCGCCGTAATCAAACCAGTAACGGCGCTCAGCACCCTGCAAGGTCATGCGAAAGGTGCTGTCACGCCCCTGGCTGGCGGGCATGCCGAACGGTGCCGGCAGGTCCACCGCGACACCCTTGAGGTTGGAGTTGACCATCAACTGGCTGTCCGCGCCGTCCAGGATCACTTGCAACTGGTACGGAATATCGCCGGAGACCGGCAACGGCTGGCTGATTTTCAACCAGTCCGTAAGGCGCTTGACGGTGACCTGGCCATTGGCAGTCACCCGCGTGCTGATATTGCCCGGTTTGCCTTCGGCAAAGATCTGCGCCGTGATGGGGCGGTCGAACGCCTGGGCCGAGATCTTCTGCCCGCTCAGGCCCTTGGCGCTGTCGAAGCGAAAATCACCCTTGAGCTGGGTCAGGTCCAGCGGCGGCTCGGCCAATTGCAGGCGCGCCTTGTCGGTCTTGAAGTCCACCACGATCTTGGGCTCAGTGCCTTTGGCCAGCGGTACGTCCAGGTCCAGGCCACCTTGCAGGTCGCCCTCGCCTTTCCAGCCGGCAAACGTAGACGCCGTGCCGATAGGGGCTTCTTGAAGGATCTTCAGGCCGTCGCCCAAGCCGCCGGAGAACCCGCCCGTGAGCAGCAGATGACTGTCCCCGCCCGCTGGGGCGTGGGGGATATTGACGTAGACATCCTTGACCTGGGTGTCGAGCAACTGGCCCTTGCTCGCCAGAATGCGTACGCCGCTCTCCTCGACAAACACTTCGCCATTGACCTTGTTCACATGAGGCCAGCCCGGCTGGAAGGCGAGCTCGGCATCATGCACCTTGAAGAACAGGCTGATATTGCGCGACGCAGGCAGCGCATTGTGGCTGAGCGAGCCCTGGTACTGGAAGAAGCCTTCGTCCACCGCGCCCTTTAGGATCGCCGTGCGCAGCCATTCATCCAGCGCCGGGCTCAACACGGCCGGTAGGTACTTCGGGGTGAAACGGCCATCGCCATCGACCATGCCGACCCGCAGGTCCATGTAGTCTTCCTGGCTGTGGTCGAAATGCAGACGAATCAGGAAGTCCGCCGCCACCTTGCCTTCCTCGCCCAGGACCTTGATATACGGGGCGATCAGGGTGAAGCCTTGCTTGTCCAACTTCCAGGTCAGGCGCGCATTGGCCTGGATGTACTGCCACGGCTTGGCGAAGATCGGATACAGATGCAAGGAAAAGTCCTTGCTGTCCATGCGCAACTCACCTTGGCCCAGGTCGCCACTGATGCTGCCGGACACATTGCGTGCGGCCGGCGCGCCAAAGTAGGCATCGAAGCCGACACGCTCCAGGTTGGCGGCAAAACTGAGTTTGCGATCGGTGGTGTCTTGCGGTCGGAAGTCCACCAGCACATTGCGTAACAGGCCAGTGGCTTTGAGGTGTTCGACGGCCTTGGCGAAACCGTCCGGCAGCGGCGCCAAGGCGTTGAGCAACGGGGTAATGGGGGTCAGGTCGAGGCGGTCGGCCTGCAATTTCCACACTTCCTGTTCCTTGTCGGTCGCCAGGCTTTGCTGCAATTGCAGGCGCGACTCCCAGCGGGTTTCGCCAATGTTCATCGCCAGGGAATCAAACAGCACCTTGAGGCCAGTGTCACTGCGCTGCAGGTAGGCGGTCAGGGCCAGGTTTTCGAGGTGTACCGGCTTACGGTCGGCATAGCTGCCCTTCACTTGGGGCGAATTGAGGCGCACGGCAGCGCTTTGCACCGTACCTTTGGCCCAACTGAGCCAAAACTCGCCGCCAGCCTTCAATTGCGTCAGCTTCCATTGCTGGGTCAGTTTGGCGGGAATCCACTTGGCCCAGTCGCTCTGCGGCAGGCTCAGGTAGGCATCGACCTCAGCGTCTTGCCACTGGCTGGCACGAATGCGGCTACGCAGGCTGACCGCCAACGGTTGGCCATCGGGCAATGTCAGGCGAGCGTCCAGACGCTGCTGGCTCATGCCGGTATGCAGGCTCAGGCCCACATAGGTCACGGTCACTGGTGCCTGGTCGAAGGGTTGCAGGGTCACCTGGCTGTCCAGCACCGACACGCGCTTGACCATTTGCATGCGCGTCAGCAGTTGTTGCGGGTCCAACGGCTGGTCGTCCTGCACCGGCAAGCCTTGCAGGGTCCAGCGGCCGTCCTGGTCTTCCTTGACACTCAGTTGCAAGCCACTGACTTGCAGATGGGCGATACGCACTTCGCGGGCCAACAGGCTGGCCCACATATCCGGCACCACTTCCACCTGGTCCAGGCGCAAGGCACTGCTGCCCTCGCCCACCATGACGTCATGGGCCAGCAATACCGGGGCAAACCCGCTCCAGCGGCCTTCAAGGCTGCCGATATGCAGCGGCGTATCCAGCGCAGCCTGGGCCTTGGCCTCGACTTCGGCGCGGTATTCGGCCACCAGCGGGGTAAGTTCGCGCCCCAGGCTCACGTACACCGCCGCCAATACCAGCAACAACGCACACAGGCCCAGGCCCCAACGGGTCAAAGCGGCAAAAAAGCGTATCAGACGCTCCATGTCAGGCGACCCTCAAAAAACAGTTAGCGGACGGCAGATCAAGGTCTGCCGGTCTCGAAGAAAGTGCACAGTTGGGGATCAGAGCAACACCACGTCGTATTGTTCCTGGGAATACATGGTTTCGACCTGGAAGCGAATGGTGCGACCGATAAAACTTTCCAGTTCGGCGACGTTACCGGACTCTTCGTCCAGCAGGCGATCCACCACCTTCTGATTGGCAAGCACTCTATAACCTTCGGCCTGATAGGCGCGTGCCTCCCGCAGGATCTCACGGAAAATCTCGTAGCAAACCGTTTCCGGGGTCTTCAGTTTGCCGCGCCCCTGGCAACTGCTGCACGGCTCGCACAGTACCTGTTCCAGGCTCTCACGCGTGCGCTTGCGGGTCATCTGCACCAGGCCCAACTCGGTGATGCCGATGATGTTGGTCTTGGCGTGATCGCGCTCCAGTTGTTTTTCAAGCGTACGCAGCACCTGGCGCTGGTGCTCTTCATCTTCCATGTCGATGAAGTCGATGATGATGATGCCGCCCAGGTTACGCAGGCGCAGTTGACGAGCGATGGCCGTGGCCGCTTCGAGGTTGGTCTTGAAGATCGTCTCTTCAAGGTTGCGATGGCCCACGAAGGCACCGGTGTTGACGTCGATGGTGGTCATGGCTTCTGCCGGGTCCACCACCAGGTAGCCGCCGGACTTGAGTGGCACCTTGCGCTCCAGGGCTTTCTGGATTTCGTCTTCGACGCCATACAGGTCGAATATCGGCCGCTCGCCGGGGTAGTGTTCCAGGCGATCGGCGATTTCTGGCATCAACTCAGCGACAAATTGCGTGGTGCGCTGGAAGGTTTCCCGCGAGTCGATGCGAATTTTCTCGATCTTCGGGCTGACCAGGTCGCGCAGCGTGCGCAGCGCCAGGCCAAGGTCTTCATAAATGACGCTGGGCGCGCCAATGGTCTTGATCTGCGCGTCGATTTGGTCCCACAAGCGCCGCAGGTAGCGAATATCCATGAGGATCTCGTCAGCGCCCGCGCCTTCTGCGGCGGTGCGCAGGATAAACCCGCCCGCTTCCTTGATGCCCTCGGCGGCGACGCAGTCGCTGACCACCTTCTTCAGACGCTCGCGCTCGGCTTCATCTTCGATCTTCAAGGAAATGCCCACATGGGCGGTGCGCGGCATGTACACCAGGTAGCGCGAGGGAATCGACAGCTGGGTGGTCAAGCGGGCGCCCTTGGAACCGATGGGGTCCTTGGTGACTTGCACCACCAGGCTCTGGCCCTCGTGCACCAGAGCGCTGATGCTTTCCACCGCAGGGCCCTCGCGCAAGGAAATTTCCGAGGCATGGATAAACGCTGCACGGTCCAGGCCGATGTCGACGAAGGCCGCCTGCATGCCCGGCAATACGCGCACCACCTTGCCTTTGTAGATATTGCCGACGATCCCGCGCTTCTGGGTGCGCTCGACATGCACTTCTTGCAGAACACCGTTCTCTACCACCGCCACGCGCGATTCCATCGGCGTGATATTGATCAGAATCTCTTCACTCATGGCTGGGTCTCGTTCAGGCGTTTTCACAATAGTGACCGTTCGCTTAAGGCTTGGCGCTGGAATACGGCGTTCAGCACACGGTAAGGTTTTGCCAACAGGGTATGCCGAATTGGGCGAGCAGTTGCGCGGTTTCGCAGACTGGCAGGCCCACCACGGCGGAATAACTGCCATTCAGCCCGGCCACAAACACCGAGCCCAGCCCTTGGATAGCATAGCCGCCGGCCTTGTCCTGCGGTTCGCCACTGTGCCAGTAGGTGGTAGCCTCCCGCACAGAAACCTCGCGGAAACGTACACGGCTGCTGACACATCGGGTTTCACATTGCTGGCCGTCGGTCAGGGCGATGGCGGTGAGCACTTCATGCTCGCGGCCGGAAAGGGCCATCAGCATGGCCAGTGCATCAGCCTGGTCCACCGGCTTGCCCAGGATCCGCCCATCGACAATCACCGCCGTGTCGGCCCCCAGTACGCAGGTGCCCGAGGTGTGGCCAAGCGCGACAAAACCTGCCGTCGCCTTGCCCCGCGCAAGGCGCTCGACATAGGCAACGGCAGGTTCGTCGTTCAGGGGAGTTTCATCAATAGCGGCGCTGACCAGGGTGAAGGGCACACCGATCTGGGCCAGCAGTTCACGTCGCCGCGGGGAGCCCGAGGCCAGATAAAGCGAATTCATTGCAGACTCTCCCTGTGGGGTTCGATAACCAGGCAGAGCCTCGCAATCCATTCAATTGATTTTATAGCGACGACGCAGCCCACGCAGGCCAAAACTGATCCAGGGCCATAACAAGGCGCTGACCAGCGCCGGCAGAACCAAGGCCAGGGTCGGCTGGCGGTTGCCGGTCAACGCGCTGAGCCATAGTTGCACCAACTGCGCCAGGCCGAATATCACCAGGATCACCAGGCACTGCTGCCACATCGGGAACATGCGCAAGCGCTGCTGCAGCGACAGCACCAGAAAGGTAATCAGGGTCAGGATCAACGCGTTCTGGCCTAGCAAGGTGCCATACAGCACATCTTCGGCCAACCCCAGGCACATGGCCGTGACCATGCCCACCTTGTGCGGCAGGTTCAATGACCAGAACGCCAGCAACAAGGCCAGCCAGAGCGGGCGAAGGATTTCCATGAACTGCGGCAGCGGCGAGACGCTGAGCAGCAAGCCGATGGCGAAGGTCAGCCAGACGATCCAGCCATTGCGTGAATGAGTACCCGCCATTAGTCCCCCCTCTGCGGTGTGGTGGCCGGAGCGGCGGTCGGTTTAGCCGGGCGCGCGTTATGCGCGGCAGGTTTGGCCGGCGTTGCCACAGGTGCTGCAGCTGCCGGTGCAGGTGACGTGGCTGGCGCGGGTGCAGGTGGGCCAACAAAAGCAGGTTTTGGCACCGTGGCCGGCACGATAGGCGCGGTGCCATTCTGCTGGTCCTCCGCTTCCTGGGCCTGGGCAGCGTCGTTAGCGCGCTCTTCCGGGGTGCGGTTGTCGCTGAACACCAGCAGCAGGTAACGGCTGCGGTTCAGCGCGGCAGTCGGTACCGCCCGAACGATAGCGAACGGCTGGCCGGAATCGTGGATCACCTCTTTGACCGTCGCCACCGGATAACCCGCCGGGAAGCGCTGGCCCAGGCCAGAGCTGACCAACAGGTCGCCTTCCTTGATGTCAGCGGTATCCGCCACATGGCGCAGCTCCAGGCGTTCCGGGTTACCGGTGCCGCTGGCGATTGCGCGCAAGCCGTTACGGTTGACCTGCACCGGAATGCTGTGGGTCGTATCCGTCAGCAACAGCACCCGCGAGGTGTAGGGCATCAACTCCACCACCTGGCCCATCAGGCCACGGGCATCGAGCACCGGCTGGCCAAGCACCACACCGTCGCGCTCACCCTTGTTGATGATGATGCGGTGGGTAAAGGGGTTGGGGTCCATGCCGATCAGCTCGGCCACTTCGACCTTTTCGTTGACCAGCGCGGAAGAATTGAGCAACTCGCGTAGCCGAACGTTCTGCTCGGTGAGGGCCGCCAGCTTTTGCATGCGCCCCTGCAACAGCAGGTTTTCAGTCTTGAGTTTTTCGTTCTCGGCGACCAGTTCGGTGCGGCTGCCAAATTGGCTGGACACGCCCTGGAAGAGACGTTGCGGCAGGTCGGTGATCCAGTAGGTCTGCATCAACACCAGCGACATCTGGCTGCGCACCGGCTTGAGCAGTGCAAAGCGGGCATCGACCACCATCAGCGCGACCGAAAGCACGGTCAGCACCAATAAGCGCACACCCAATGAGGGGCCTTTGGCGAAAAGCGGTTTAATAAGCCGCTCCTCCCAGGCAAATGTTCTCTTTATTCATACGGCATCAAACCGGCCTGGATGCAGATTGAAGAAGATAAACGCCAACAGGCAGCACTGCAAAGTGCTGCCTGCCGACGAAGCATGAACCATCCAGGCAATCTTATTCGCTGGAGAGCAGGTCCATGGTGTGTTTATCCATCATTTCCAGCGCACGACCACCACCACGAGCAACGCAGGTCAGCGGGTCTTCGGCAACGATCACCGGCAGACCAGTTTCCTGGGCCAGCAGCTTGTCGAGGTCGCGCAGCAAGGCGCCACCACCGGTCAGTACCAGGCCACGCTCGGCAATATCGGAAGCCAGCTCCGGCGGCGATTGCTCCAGGGCACTTTTCACCGCCTGAACGATGGTGGCCAGGGACTCTTGCAGAGCCTCCAGCACTTCATTGGAGTTCAGGGTGAAGGCACGTGGAACGCCTTCGGCCAGGTTGCGACCGCGCACATCGACTTCGCGCACTTCACCGCCTGGGTAAGCGGTGCCGATTTCCTGCTTGATGCGCTCGGCGGTGGATTCGCCGATCAGGCTGCCGTAGTTACGACGCACATAAGTGATGATCGCTTCGTCGAAGCGGTCGCCGCCCACGCGCACGGATTCGGCATACACCACACCGTTCAGGGAAATCAGGGCGATTTCGGTAGTACCACCACCGATATCCACCACCATCGAACCGCGCGCTTCTTCCACCGGCAGGCCGGCACCGATCGCAGCCGCCATTGGCTCTTCGATCAGGAATACTTCACGGGCACCGGCGCCAAGGGCCGATTCACGGATGGCGCGACGCTCCACCTGGGTGGACTTGCACGGAACGCAGATCAGCACGCGAGGGCTGGGCTGCAGGAAACTGTTTTCGTGAACTTTGTTGATGAAGTACTGCAGCATCTTTTCGCAGACGCTGAAATCGGCGATCACGCCATCCTTCATCGGACGAATGGCAGCAATATTGCCTGGTGTACGGCCGAGCATGCGCTTGGCCTCGGTGCCAACGGCAACGACACTTTTCTGATTACCATGGGTCCGAATGGCCACAACTGATGGCTCATTCAGAACGATACCGCGCTCGCGCACGTAAATAAGGGTGTTGGCAGTGCCCAGGTCAATGGAGAGATCGCTGGAAAACATGCCACGCAGTTTCTTGAACATGGGGAAAGGACCCTAGGCAACGCGTGGGTAAAAAAGTGCGGCAAACTCTAACAACGACAGGGATTTTGGGCAAGGCGCCAATGTGCTAAATTGGCCGACTTTCTGTGCACCAACCCCCACAATCGCGGCCTTATGACCGTAGAAATGCGGTAGTGTTCCGACAATCTAACACACGGACGCCCTCCGTTCTGTTTTCCACTGGAGAATCCCATGGCGCTTGAACGCTCCGACGTGGAAAAAATCGCACATTTGGCCTCGCTTGGCCTTAATGATGCCGATCTTCCACAGACCACCGCAGCCCTGAACAGCATTCTCGGGCTGGTCGACCAAATGCAGGCCGTGAATACCGACGGCATCGAGCCCCTGGCTCACCCACTGGAAGCCAGCCAGCGCCTGCGCGCAGACGTCGTGACCGAACGCAATAATCGCGAGGCCTACCAGTCCATCGCGCCAGCGGTCGAAAACGGCCTGTACCTGGTTCCGAAAGTCATCGACTAAAGGGAAAGAGCCTTTCATGCATCACATGACTCTGGCCGAGATCGCCCGCGGTCTCGCCGACAAATCGTTTTCTTCCGAAGAGCTGACCCAGACCTTGCTGGCGCGTATCGCCGCGCTCGATCCGAAGGTCAACAGCTTCATCAGCCTCACCGAGGAGCTGGCCCTGAGCCAGGCCAAGGCCGCCGACGCCCGTCGCGCCAACGGTGAGAACGGCGCGCTGCTCGGCGCACCGATCGCCCACAAGGACCTGTTCTGCACCCAGGGCATTCGCACCAGCTGCGGCTCGAAGATGCTCGACAACTTCAAGGCGCCCTACGACGCCACTGTGGTCGCCAAGCTGGCCGCCGCCGGCGCCGTGACCCTGGGCAAGACCAACATGGACGAATTCGCCATGGGTTCGGCCAACGAGTCCAGCTACTACGGTGCGGTGAAAAACCCGTGGAACCTGGAACACGTCCCGGGTGGTTCGTCCGGTGGTTCGGCTGCGGCCGTGGCCGCACGCTTCCTGCCGGCCGCTACCGCCACCGATACCGGCGGGTCGATCCGCCAGCCAGCCGCCTTCACCAACCTGACCGGCCTGAAGCCGACCTACGGTCGCGTTTCCCGCTGGGGCATGATCGCCTACGCCTCAAGTCTCGATCAGGGCGGCCCCCTGGCACGCACGGCTGAAGACTGCGCAATATTGTTACAAGGCATGGCAGGCTTCGATAAACAGGACTCCACCAGCATCGATGAGCCAGTGCCGGACTACAGCGCCAGCCTGAACACCTCGATCAAGGGCCTGCGCATCGGCGTGCCGAAGGAATACTTCAGCGCCGGCCTCGACCCGCGTATCGCCGAACTGGTGCAAAACAGCATCAAAGAGCTGGAAAAGCTTGGCGCCGTGATCAAGGAAATCAGCCTGCCGAACAACCAGCACGCGATTCCCGCCTACTACGTGATCGCGCCAGCAGAGGCCTCTTCCAACCTGTCGCGTTTCGACGGCGTGCGCTTCGGCTATCGCTGCGAGAACCCGAAAGACCTCACCGACCTGTACAAACGCTCCCGCGGCGAAGGCTTCGGCAGTGAAGTGCAGCGCCGGATCATGGTCGGGGCCTACGCCCTGTCGGCCGGCTACTACGACGCGTACTACCTCAAGGCGCAAAAAATCCGTCGCCTGATCAAGAACGACTTCATGGCCGCCTTTGAAGAAGTCGATGTGATCCTCGGCCCGACCGCGCCGAACCTGGCGTGGAAGATCGGCGCCAAGACCGGCGACCCGATCGCCGAATACCTGGAAGACCTCTACACCATCACCGCCAACCTCGCGGGCTTGCCGGGCTTGTCCATGCCCGCAGGTTTCGTCGATGGCCTGCCGGTGGGCGTGCAATTGCTCGCCCCATATTTCCAGGAAGGCCGCCTGCTCAATGTGGCGCACCAGTACCAGTTGAACACCGACTGGCACACCCGCACCCCTACCGGCTTCTGAGGAGAACACTATGCAATGGGAAGTTGTGATCGGGCTGGAGATTCATACCCAGCTCGCCACCCAATCGAAGATTTTCTCCGGTAGCGCCACCACGTTCGGCTCCGAGCCCAATACCCAGGCCAGCCTGGTAGACCTGGGCATGCCCGGCGTGCTACCGGTGCTGAACCAGGAAGCGGTGCGCATGGCGGTGATGTTCGGCCTGGCGATTGACGCCGAAATCGGCCAGCACAACGTGTTTGCGCGCAAGAACTACTTCTACCCGGACCTGCCCAAGGGCTACCAGATCAGCCAGATGGAACTGCCGATTGTCGGCAAGGGCCACCTGGACATTCCACTGGAAGACGGCACCATCAAGCGCGTCGGCGTCACCCGTGCACACCTGGAGGAAGACGCCGGCAAAAGCCTGCACGAAGAATTCCCGGGCGCCACCGGTATCGACCTGAACCGTGCCGGCACGCCGCTGCTGGAGATCGTGTCCGAGCCGGACATGCGCAGCGCCAAGGAAGCCGTGGCCTACGTCAAGACCATCCACGCGCTGGTGCGCTACCTGGGCATCTGCGACGGCAACATGGCCGAAGGCTCGCTGCGTTGCGATTGCAACGTGTCGATCCGCCCCAAGGGCCAGGTCGAGTTCGGCACCCGCTGCGAGATCAAGAACGTCAACTCGTTCCGCTTCATTGAGAAAGCGATCAACAGCGAAGTACGTCGCCAGATCGAGCTGATCGAAGACGGCGGCAAGGTGATCCAGCAAACGCGCCTGTACGACCCGAACAAAGACGAAACCCGCGCCATGCGCAGCAAAGAGGAAGCCAACGACTACCGTTACTTCCCCGACCCGGACCTGTTGCCGGTGGTGCTGGAGGATTCGTTCCTCAATGACATCCGCGCCACCCTGCCGGAACTGCCGCAGCAAAAACGCGAGCGCTTCCAGGAGCAATTCGGCCTGTCGGTCTACGATGCCAGCGTATTGGCCTCCAGCCGTGAACAAGCCAACTACTTCGAAAAAGTCGTGAGCATTGCCGGCGACGCCAAGCTGGCGGCCAACTGGGTGATGGTCGAGCTGGGCAGCCTGTTGAACAAACAGGGCCTGGAAATCGACGACGCGCCGGTCACCGCCGAACAACTGGGTGGCATGCTGCTGCGCATCAAGGACAACACCATCTCCGGCAAAATTGCCAAGACCGTGTTCGAAGCGATGGCCGCCGGTGAAGGCAATGCCGACGAGATCATCGAGAAGCGTGGCCTCAAACAAGTCACCGACAGCGGCGCCATCTCGGCCGTGCTCGATGAAATGCTCGCGGCCAATGCCGAACAGGTCGAGCAATACCGCGCCGCAGACGAAGCCAAGCGCGGCAAGATGTTCGGCTTCTTTGTCGGCCAGGCGATGAAAGCCTCCAAGGGCAAAGCCAACCCGCAACAGGTGAACGAACTGCTCAAAAGCAAGCTCGAAGGCTGATCCATGATCGTTCCCACGCTCTGCGTGGGAACGCCTCACGGGACGCTCCGCGTCCGCTTTTGTGACGCGTAGCGTCACCAGCTGCATTCCCACGCAGAGCGTGGGAACGATCCAACGGGGACATCTTGAAATGAAGCGTCTACTCGGCCTCCTGGCCCTGTCCTCCCTGCTGGCCGGTTGCGCCAGCGGCCTCATCGACCCCAACGGCTACGACGAAACCGGCACCGCGTCCTATTACGGCGCCAAGCACCATGGCAAGAAAACCGCCAGCGGTGAACCTTTCAACCAGAACGCCTTGACCGCCGCCCATCGGCGCCTGCCCTTCGGTACGCAGGTCAAGGTGACCAACCTCGACAACAACCGTTCTGTCGTGGTGCGTATCACTGATCGCGGCCCGCATACCCGTGGCCGCCTGATCGACGTTTCACGCAGGGCTGCCGAGCAGTTGCGCATGCTGCGCAGCGGTACCGCACGGGTACGCGTGCAAGCCCTGAACAACTGATCGAGGCAGCCTTGAGCATTTTCGGATTGAACGCCCTCTCACCCTGGAGCCTGCTCGAACTGGTGGGCGGCCTGATCTTGCTGATCATCGGCGCTGAAATCCTGGTACGCGCCGCAGTACGCCTGGCGGCGAGCCTCAAGGTGCGGCCACTGATCATCGGCTTGAGCATCGTCGCCTTCGGCAGCAGTGCGCCGCAGATGACCGTCAGCCTTCAGGCCACGCTGGCCGGCAACACGGATATCGCTGTGGGCAGTGTCATCGGCAGCAGTATCTTCAACATCCTCGTGACCCTGGGCTTGTCCGCACTGATCATTCCGTTGCGGGTCTCGCGGCAACTGGTGCGCGTAGATATCCCGGTGATGATCGTCGCCGGCCTGCTGGTATTTATCCTGGCGGCTAACGAAATGCTGACGCCCTTCGATGGCGCCGTGCTGCTGGTGGCGCTGGTGGCCTACCTAGGCGTATTGCACTACCAGACGCGTCATTCCCGCCGCCCGCGCACTCTGGACACCGTGGCGAAGGCGCCATGGCTGAGCAGTGTGCTGCTGATGCTCGGCGGTTTGCTGGTGCTGGTGCTGGCCGGGCATTTGTTGCTCGGCGCAGCGGTGGATGTAGCGGGCGATCTCGGATTGTCGGAGCGCGTCATCGGCCTCACGTTGATCGGCGTCGGCACCTCGCTGCCGTGCCTTGCCACGTCGCTGATCGCCGCGTTGCGTGGCGAACGGGAGATCGCCGTGGGCAACGTGATCGGCAGCAACCTGTTCAACCTGCTCGGCGTGCTGGGCTTCACCGCACTGGTGGCGCCGACGCCGCTGTCGGTCTCGCCCAACGCCCTGGACTTCGATTTACCGGTGATGCTCGGCGCCATCATCCTGTGCCTGCCGGTGTTCTATACCGGCTATCGGGTAACACGTATCGAAGGGCTGGTGCTGCTGGGGCTGTACCTGGCGTACGGGCTGCATGTCATGGCCTTCACCACTGGCATGCCGCTGGCCAACAAGCTTGAACAATTGATGCTGTATTACGTCCTGCCAGCGTTAGGGGCTCTGCTGTTGTTCACCTCACTGCGCGCCTGGCACCGCCAACACAAGAGGGAATCGCAATGACCGAACAGAAAAAACCCGGGGTTGAAGTACGTCGCCAGGTCATGGGCGATGCGTTCGTCGACCGCGCCCTGGGTAATGCCACGGCGTTCACCCAACCGCTGCAGGACTTCGTCAATGAGCACGCGTGGGGCAGCGTCTGGAACCGCGAAGGGTTACCGCTCAAGACCCGCAGCCTGATCACCCTCGCCGCCCTCACCGCCCTCAAGTGCCCGCAGGAACTCAAGGGCCATGTGCGCGGTGCGCTGAATAATGGCTGTACGGTGGAGGAGATCCGCGAAGCGCTGCTGCATTGCGCGGTGTATGCAGGGGTGCCGGCGGCGATTGATGCGTTTCGGGCGGCGCAGGAAGTGATTGAGGCGTATCAGGCCGATCAGCAGTGACTGTCCTGTAGCTATCGCAGGCAAGCCAGCTCCCACACTTGAGGGTATTCACACGCCCACATGTGGGAGCTGGCTTGTCGGGTCGCCGCATCGCTGCGATGGGGCCTCAAGCTGCCCGCCGATTTCAGATCCAACCACCCGCCTGCAACACAAAAATCCCGATATTCGTGGTCACCGCCGCCATCAGCGTGGTGATCACGATAATCGCGGCCGCCAGCTCATGATTACCCTGCGCCGCTCGGGCCATCACAAAGCTTGCGGCGGCGGTCGGCGCGCCGAAATACAGGAACAGAATCCCCAACTCCGGCCCTCGGAACCCCAGCAACCACGCGCCCAGGGTGGCGATCACCGGTAGCCAGATCATCTTCATCAGGCTCGCGCTCAACGCCATGTTGCCGCTCTTGCGCAGCGCGGCCATGGACAAGGTGCCACCGATGCAAATCAGCGCCAGCGGCAGCGTGGTATCGGACAGGTACTGCAAGGATTTCTCAAGCCAACCGGGCACGCCGATCTGGAAGTACGCGAACGGCGTAGCGACGATCACGCTGATAATCAGCGGATTGGCCAATACGCTTTTGAAGATGCTCCACGGGTCGGACTTGATCACCGGGCTATAGACCGCCAGCACAATGGTCGACAGCGTGTTGTAAAAGAGGATCACCAGCGCGGCGAGGATCGCGCCCAGGGATATGCCGTAATCGCCGTACATACTGGCCGCCAGTGCCAGGCCGATGACCCCGTTATTGCCACGAAACGCGCCTTGGGCGTAGATGCCTCGGTCTTCGCGCTTGCAGCGAAAGATCGCCCAACCCCAGGCCACGGCAAAGCTCACCAGAGTGGCGACGCAGAAGTAGATGAGCAGGCCCGGCTTGAGCGCCGAGTGCAGGTCGGCATGCAGAATGCCAAGGAACAGCAGCGCCGGCATGGCGACGTTGAACACCAGGGACGATGCGGTGTGGATAAAGTTGTCGTTGATCCAATTGATGCGCTTTAGAAACACGCCCAGGAACAGCATGGCAAACACCGGCGCGGTGATGGTGAGGGTGGTGAGGAAGATTGCCAGCATGCCGGGGAGAACCTTGGTGGGCGTCGTTAGTTGGCTAATGATAAGCCAGTACGAGCGGGTTCGTGTGGGCAACGCCATTCAAATGTGGGAGCTGGCTTGCCGTCGTAGGAGCGAGCTTGCTCGCGAGAAACTCCCAGGCGCCGCGTTCATTCAGTTAACACGCGTTATCGTTGGCGTCTTTCGCGAGCAAGCTCGCTCCTACAGGGTTAGCGCCTGGTTTCAGGTAATCGGCGCCGGGTTGAACAGCGTGATGTCGTTATGCAGCTTATGCCGCTCTGCCCAGGTCTGCTTCTTGCCGCTGGCCACATCCAGATAGAAGTGGAACAGCTCCCAACCCAGCTCCTCGATACTCGCCCGCCCCGTCGCAATGCGCCCGGCGTCGATATCGATCAGGTCCGGCCAACGCTGGGCCAGTTCGGTGCGGGTGGAGACCTTCACCACCGGCGCCATCGCCAACCCATACGGCGTGCCGCGCCCGGTGGTGAACACGTGCAGGTTCATCCCCGCTGCCAGTTGCAAGGTGCCGCAGACAAAATCACTGGCCGGTGTGGCGCAGAAGATCAGGCCCTTTTCCTTGAAGCGCTCGCCAGGGCCAAGTACGCCGTTGATGGCGCTGCTGCCGGATTTGACGATGGAACCCAACGACTTCTCGACAATATTCGACAGCCCGCCCTTCTTGTTACCCGGCGTGGTATTGGCGCTGCGGTCTGCCTCGCCCTTGGCCAGGTAACGGTCATACCAGTCCATTTCCCGGACCAGCTCGCGGGCAACGTCCGGGTTCTTCGCGCGTGAGGTCAGCAGGTAAATCGCATCGCGCACTTCAGTCACTTCGGAAAACATCACCGTCGCGCCGGCGCGCAGTAACAGGTCCGAGGCATACCCCAGCGCCGGGTTGGCGGTGATGCCGGAGAACGCATCGCTGCCGCCGCACTGCATGCCCAGGATCAACTCGGAGGCCGGCACGGTTTCGCGGCGACGCTGGTTGAGTTTCTTCAAGCGCACGTCGGCCAGGGCCATGATCTGCTCGATCATTTCGGTAAAGCCATGGCTGGAATCCTGCAAGCGATACAGCCACGGCTCGCTCAGGTCCACGGAGCTGTCGTTGTCGTGCATCACCTGGCCGGCCTGGAGCTTTTCACAGCCCAGGCTGATCACCAAGGCTTCGCCGCCCAGGTTGGGGTTGCGCGCCAGGTTGCGCACGGTGCGGATGGGGATGTAGGCATCCGTCGCCGTAATCGCCACGCCGCAGCCGTAGCTGTGGGTCAGCGCCACCACGTCATCGACATGCGGGTACTGGGGCAGCAACTCGTCCTTGATGCGCTTGACCGCATGGTCCAGCACGCCGGTAACGCATTGCACGGTGGTGGTAATGCCGAGGATGTTGCGCGTTCCCACGGTGCCGTCCGCATTGCGATAGCCCTCGAAGGTAAACCCCTCCAGGGGCGCCTGGGTTTCAGGCACCTCGGTGGACAGCGGCAAGCTGTCCAGCGGCGGTGCGGTGGGCATGCGCAACTGGTCCTCCTGCACCCAACTGCCACGCGGAATCGGCGCCAGGGCATAACCGATGGTCTGGCCGTAGCGAATAATCTGGCCGCCCTCGGGGATGTCTTCCAGCGTCACCTTGTGGCTCTGCGGGATGAAATCCACGGTGACCAGGCCGTCGGGAAACTCGGTACCGGCGGGTACCCCTTGATCGTTCACCACGATCACCACATTGTCGCGCTCGTGCAAACGGATCGAGCGCGGCGAGTCGGCATGTTCAATCAACTGCATCACACGAACCTCAGGAATGCGCTTGAGAAAGGTTGGTCAACTCAGGGCCCTGGGTAGGCGGCTCCTTGAGCACCACGCGCTTGATCGGGCCGACAATCACCAAGTAACTGAACACCGCCACCAGCGCGTTGGCGCCCACGAACACCAGCGCCCATTTGAACGAGCCGGTGGTGCTGATGATGTAGCCAATCACAATCGGCGTGGTGATCGAGGCCAGGTTACCGAAGGTGTTGAACAAGCCGCCACTGAGGCCGGCGATTTGTTTAGGCGAAGTGTCGGATACCACCGCCCAACCCAATGCGCCCACGCCTTTGCCGAAGAAGGCCAAGGCCATGAAGCCCACCACCATCCATTCGATGTCTACGTAATTGCACGCCACGATGCTGCTGGAAATCAGCAGGCCACCGATGATCGGCGCCTTGCGTGCGAAGGTCAGCGAATGGCCTTTGCGCAGCAGGTAGTCGGAAATCACCCCGCCGAGCACTCCGCCGATAAAGCCGCAGATCGCCGGTAACGAGGCAATGAAGCCGGCCTTGAGGATGGTCATGCCACGCTCCTGCACCAGGTACACCGGAAACCAGGTCAGGAAGAAGTAGGTGATGCCGTTGATGCAGTACTGGCCCAGGTAGACGCCGAGCATCATGCGGTTGGTCAGGAGCTGGCGGATGTAATCCCACTTCGGCCCGTCGGTTTTCTTACCCTTGCCCTTGTCCTGATCCATATCGACCATCGCGCCATTGGCGGCGATGTGATTGAACTCGGCCTCGTTGATCATCGGATGCTGGCGCGGGCTGTGGATAACTTTCAGCCAGATCAGCGAGAAAACAATGCCGATCACCCCCATCACGATAAACACGTGCTGCCAGCCGAAGCGATAGACGATCCAGCCCATCAACGGCGCGAACAACACCGTGGCGAAGTACTGGGCCGAGTTGAAGATCGCCGACGCAGTGCCGCGTTCAGCCGTAGGAAACCACGCCGCAACAATACGGGCATTTCCAGGAAACGACGGCGCCTCGGCCAAGCCCACCATGAAGCGCAGCATAAACAGCGCGACCACCGCAGTGGAGACGCCAAACTCACCGACATAGCCTTGCAGCACGGTGAACAGCGACCAGGTGAAAATGCTCAGGGCATAGACTTTTTTCGAGCCGAAACGGTCGAGCAGCCAGCCACCGGGAATTTGCCCGGCCACGTAGGCCCAACCGAATGCAGAGAAGATATAACCGAGGGTGACCGCGTCGATACCGAGGTCTTTTTGCAGGCTGGAGCCGGCGATAGCGATGGTGGCCCGGTCGGCGTAGTTGATCGTGGTCACCAGGAACAGCATGAGCAGGATCAAATAGCGGACGTGGGTCGGCTTGGTCGCTTGCATGTAGAAGTACTCCCACTAATTATTTTTTTTGCGGGTAATGATTTTGTATTGCCTGGTTGCGCCTCCCTGTAGGAGCGAGCTTGCTCGCGAAGAACTTCAACGATTACGCGGGCATTCAGGATGCACGCGGTGAATTTGAGTTTTTCGCGAGCAAGCTCGCTCCTACAGAGAGGGTGCTGCGTGTTACGAACCGATGTAGCTGGTTTTCACCACGGTGTAGAACTCTTGCGCATAGCGACCCTGCTCACGCGAACCGTAGGATGAACCCTTACGGCCACCAAATGGAACGTGGTAATCCACCCCCGCCGTCGGCAGGTTGACCATCACCATCCCAGCCTGGGAGTGGCGCTTGAAGTGGTTGGCATATTTGAGCGAGGTGGTGGCAATACCGGCCGACAAGCCGAACTCGGTGTCATTGGCCATGGCCAGCGCCGCCTCGTAGTCCGCCACGCGCACCACGTTGGCCACCGGGCCGAAGATCTCTTCACGGCTGATGCGCATCGCCGCTTCACTGTCGGCAAACAGTGTGGGCGCCAGGTAATAGCCTTCGGTGTCACAGGTGACCAGGCCGCCACCACTCACCAGCCGGGCACCTTCGCTCTGGCCGATGTCGATGTATTTCAGGTCCTGATCCAACTGGGCCTGGGATACCACCGGGCCAATGTCGGTGCCGCTATTCAAAGCGTGGCCCACCTTGATCGACTTCATGCGCTCGGCCATGGCGGCGACAAACTGGTCGTGGATCCCCGCGGTGACAATCAAGCGGCTCGAGGCCGTGCAACGCTGGCCGGTAGAGTAGAACGCACTCTGTACCGACAGCTCGACAGCCTGCTTGAGGTCGGCATCGTCGAGAATGATTTGCGGGTTCTTGCCACCCATCTCCAACTGCACCTTGGCCTGGCGCGATACACAACTGACCGCGATCTGACGCCCAACGCCCACCGACCCGGTGAAACTGATGCCATCGACTTTCGGGCTGTTGACCAACACGTCGCCGACCACACGGCCACTGCCCATCACCAGGTTGAACACACCGGCGGGGAAACCGGCGCGGGAGATGATTTCGGCCAAGGCCCAGGCGCAGCCCGGCACCAGCTCGGCAGGCTTGATCACCACGCAGTTGCCGTAGGCCAGGGCCGGGGCGATTTTCCACGCGGGGATGGCGATCGGGAAATTCCACGGGGTGATCAGACCCACCACACCGAGGGCTTCGCGGGTCACTTCAACGTTGACGCCCGGGCGCACCGACGGCACGTAATCGCCCGACAGGCGCAAGCATTCACCGGCGAAGAATTTGAAGATATTGCCGGCGCGGGTCACCTCGCCAATGGCTTCGGGCAGGGTCTTGCCCTCTTCCCGGGCCAGCAGGGTGCCGAGTTCTTCACGACGGGCGAGGATCTCGCTGCCGACTTTATCCAGCGCATCGTGACGCGCCTGGATACCGGAGGTGGACCACGCCGGGAACGCGGCGCGGGCAGCGTCGATGGCCGCGTTGACTTGGGCCACGTCGGCTTTGGCGTATTCGCCAATGGCGTCGGACACATCCGACGGGTTGATGTTGGTGCAGTAGTCGGCGCCGGTTACCCATTCGCCATTGATGTAGTTCTCAAAACGCTTTGCCTGGGACACGAATCTTCTCCTGACGCAAAAGGCCGCTGATTGCTCAGCGGCCTTGTGGATAATTTATTGCGCGCCTTGCTTGTCGATCAGCGCGGCGAGGGCTTCGTACTCTTCCGGCAGCAGGTCGGTCAGTGGCGTGCGCACCGGGCCTGCGTCATAACCGACGATTTTCGCACCGGCCTTGACGATGCTCACCGCGTAACCGGCCTTGCGGTTACGGATATCCAGGTATGGCAGGAAGAAGTCGTCAATGATCTTGCCAACGGTGGCGTGATCTTCGCGGGCAATGGCGTGGTAGAAATCCATCGCAGTCTTGGGGATGAAATTGAACACCGCCGAGGAGTACACCGGCACGCCCAGGGCCTTGTAGGCCGCGGCGTAAACCTCTGCGGTCGGCAAGCCACCGAGGTAGCTGAAACGGTCGCCCAGGCGACGGCGGATCGACACCATCAGCTCGATATCACCCAGGCCATCCTTGTAGCCGATCAGGTTCGGGCAACGCTCGGCCAGGCGCTCCAACAGCGGTGCGGTCAGGCGGCAGACGTTGCGGTTGTACACCACCACGCCGATCTTGACCGACTTGCACACGGCTTCAACGTGGGCGGCAACCCCGTCCTGGCTGGCTTCGGTGAGGTAGTGCGGCAGCAGCAACAAACCTTTGGCGCCGAGGCGTTCGGCCTCTTGGGCATACTCGATGGCCTGGCGGGTGGCACCGCCTACACCGGCCAGGATCGGCACGCTGGACGCACAGGTATCCACGGCGGTTTTCACTACTTGGGAATATTCGCTGGCCGCCAGGGAGAAAAACTCACCTGTGCCACCTGCGGCGAACAAGGCGCTGGCGCCATAAGGGGCCAGCCATTCCAGGCGCTTGATGTAACCCGCCTGGTGGAAATCACCCTGGGCGTTGAAATCGGTCACCGGGAAAGACAGCAGACCGTGGGAGAGGATGGACTTCAGTTCTTGTGGATTCATTATTCGAACACCCTGGGCGAAGACTTTCTAACGAAAGGTTGTTGTTGGTTTTGATGATGTCGTACGTCATCGTACAACTATAAATAAATTCGTCAACTGCAATTCATCCGGCGTAATCCTTTGACGGCTTAAGACGTAGTTCTTGACGTAGGAAATTTCTCACCTATGATTCAGATAACTGTATGCATATACAGTTATCACGGAAGATTCCTACGACATAGCAAGGAGCTAACATGTCAGGTCTTGAACTCGCAGCACCCGAAAAAACACCACCTACCCTGCGCTTCGAAGGCGGTGAACACACCGCCATCGGCGATGACACCCTGCTTCGCTTCGTCAAGGACGCCCCCGCCATTCCTGCGCGCCAAGTCGAACTGCACCTGCCCAACGGGCTTGCGCTGACCTATGGCCAAGTGATCGCCCTGGGCGGCGACTTCTATGGCATCCCCGGCCAACCGATCAGCGATGGCAATTCTCCGGCCGAGCGCGTGCAACGCTTCACCGCGGCCTTCAATTCTCTTGCCCTGTTGCCTGCTTCACGGGAAGAAGCGCAGAAGATCCTGGCGGTGATGCAAAAGGAGATCAACGCCGTCAACCAGGCGATCAAGGACGGCAAACAGCCTCATGAAGCCTATGACGCCTTGGGAGATACGTTGTCGGAGGAGTGGAATCGCATAACCGGCGGCGGCAGCGCTGTTTCGGCCCTCGTCCCACTGGGGCGCTACCTGAAGCTGGCAGCGGACAACGCCGACCACTTCGGTGAATGGGCCCTGTCCGCCTACTTGGCCGGCCATACGGCAGCCTTGCAACAGGCAGTAGTGGCCCATCAGACCGGCACCGACCAGGCCCTGGAATTGGCCTACGCCATGAACAGCTTTGCCGATCATTTTTTGACCGACCTGTTTTCCGCCGGCCACCTGCGGGTACCGCGCAAACAACTGGCAGCGGTCGTGACGCCTGGAGAACTCGGCTCGCTGATCAGCCGCTTCATGCACGATGAAGACAGCAAATTCGGGCTCAAGGTGCGCAATGCCATGGGCGCTCAGTGGCATGCCTACGGCGACAAGCGCTACTTCGACAGCATCGACGCCGACAATCGCGTGCAGGTCAAACGGGCGGTACAGGCCTCGGCAGATGAAATCTTCGAAACCTTCATCAGCGGTATCGCGCCCTCCCCGGCTGAGTTCAAGGCACCGCTGTATGTGCCCGACCTGAACGCCGCGCAAAACCCGGCGAATAACTTCTCGCCGCTGTTCAAGATGGAGGGGGACAAGGTGCTGCGGCGCAAGGACGTCAACGATTTGAACGACAAGCACTGGACCAATGATTGGTGGGGGTGGAGTACGTACTTGCTGCTTAAAGACTACAAGCCAAACCAACCCGTCAACTAACGGCTGGCATGATCGTTCCCACGCTCTGCGTGGGAATACAGCCTATGACGCTCCGCGTCACCCTGCGAGGGCTTGAGAAATTCACGCGCATCGGGACGCGGAGCGTCCATAGAGGCGTTACCACGCAGAGCGTGGGAACGATCAGACCCGCTGCGCCTCTGCCTCTTCATGGGCATGGCGCAGTCGTTCGCGACTGTTGGTCAAATGCAAGCGCATCGCCGCACGCGCCGCATCCGAATCCTGGCGGGCTATCGCCTCGTAGATCTCTTCGTGTTCGCGGCTCAAGCGGCTCATGTAGTGCTGTTGATCATCATGGGCCAGGCGCGCCGAATTCAGGCGGGTACGCGGAATGATGCTGGTGCCCAGGTGGGTCATGATGTCGGTGAAGTAGCGGTTGCCGGTAGACAGTGCAATTTCCAGGTGGAAGGCAAAGTCCGACGCCACCGCATCGCCGGCGTGGGCCGCACTTTCATTCAAGGCATCAAGGGCCGCACGCATGGCCGCCAGTTGCTCCTCACTGCGACGCAGCGCCGCGAGGCCCGCAGACTCCACTTCCAGGCTGATACGCAGCTCCAGAATCGCCAGCACATCGCGCAAGGTCACCACAGTGGCCGGGTCTATGCGAAAACCGCTGGGGCTTGGCGTGTCCAGCACGAAGGTGCCGATACCGTGGCGAGTCTCGACCTGCCCCGCCGCCTGCAGGCGCGAGATGGCTTCACGCACCACCGTCCGGCTGACGCCATGGGCGTCCATGATCGCCGACTCGGTCGGCAGCTTGTCGCCGCGTTTGAGCTGGCCATCGCGGATCTGCTCGGACAACACCGTGACCAATTCCTGGGCAAGGCTGCGGCGCTTGCGGGGAAGACGTGGGGCGGCGCTGGCGTTTTCCATGATGAACCATCTTTCTCGACGAACTAAAGACCGCATCATAGCCCATGGTGGTTGTACGATCACCGTTCTGGCGCGACTTTCATCCATATCCTTCACGCAAAAAAAATGCCCCGACCGACGTCGGGGCATTTTTCAGACGGGTGTGTAAGCGAAATCCGCCTACTTCACCACTTTCAGGCTTGGCCGACCGCTAGGGCGCGGCGGCTCGGTATCCGGTGGCGGTACATCATCACCGTCTTCGCCTTCGATCGTTTCGTCATCCTCCAAAGGCGACTCCAGATCGAACACCATGCCCTGGCCATTTTCCCGGGCGTAGATCCCGAGGATGGCACCGATGGGCACGAACAGCGTATGGGGCACACCGCCGAAACGCCCTTCGAAGCTCACCGCTTCGTTGTCCATGTGCAGGTGGCGCACGGCACTGGGCGATACGTTCAGCACAATCTGTCCGTCACTGGCAAAACCCTGGGGTACCTGAACCGCAGGAAATTCGGAATTGACCAGCATGTGCGGGGTGCAATCGTTGTCCACAATCCACTCATAGAGCGCGCGGACCAGGTAAGGTCGACTGGAGTTCATCAACGGCTCCTTAAGCCTTAGCGCATATCACGTTCGGCACCAGACAGACTTGCCTGGAAAGCCTCACGCGCAAACTGGCGCTCCATGTAATCAAGCAACGGCTTGGCCGGCCGTGGCAGTTCAATGCCCAGAATCGGCAAGCGCCAGAGTATGGGTAATAGGCAGCAATCCACCAAGCTTTGTTCCTCACTGAGGAAAAAAGGTTTATCGGCGAACAACGGCGAAACGCCGGTGAGGCTCTCGCGCAATTCCTTGCGCGCCTGCACACGAGCGGCTTCTTTGGAACGCGAATCCAGGATCACATCCACCAACCCGCACCAGTCACGCTGGATCCGATGGATCAGCAGGCGGCTGTTGGCACGCGCCACCGGGTACACCGGCAGCAAAGGCGGATGAGGGTAACGCTCATCCAAGTATTCCATCACCACGGTCGACTCCCACAACGCCAGGTCACGATCGACCAGGGTGGGCAAGCTGCCGTAAGGGTTCACTTCGATCAGCTTCGGCGGCTGACGGCCCGCCTCCACACTGATGATCTCGGCGCTGACACCCTTCTCTGCGAGCACGATGCGTACTCGGTGGGAATAGTGGTCGGCGGGGTCGGAGTAACAGGCCAACCGGTTGGTCACGCCCATGGCGGTCCTCCTCGCTTGTTGAAATTATCGAAAGCTCAAAAACGAGCGCGCCCAGAAAGCATCCCTGTAACGTCCGGTTCAAACCGACGCTACGTGTTCAGAGATGCCGCTGGGCGCGCAAGATTAACAGCAATTGCTTACGGTTGGATCAATGCACATCCTTCCAGTATTCACGCTTGAGCAAATAAGCGAATACAAAGAAGAAAGCCAGGTACAGCAAGACGTAGGTACCGATGCGCTGATGCTGCAGTTTGACCGGGTTGGCCGAGTAGGCCAGGAAGGTCACCAGGTTCTTGACCTTCTCGTCGAACTGCTCTTCGTTCAGCGTACCGGTCTTGGGCACGATGGTCAGTTGATCGCACGCTTCATGGGTGAGCGGCGTGCCGGTCAACGGATCATATTGCTTCTTGCCGTCTTCAACGACCTGAACCTGTTTGCATCCTACCACCTGGCGCCCCTGCAGGCCGACCAGAACGTTCGGCATGCCGACGTTCGGGAAGACTTTGTTGTTCACTCCATAGGGGCGTGCAGGGTCTTCGTAGAAGGATTTGAGGTAACCGTAGAGCCAGTCGGTACCGCGTACACGAGCCACCAGGGTGAGGTCGGGCGGCGCGGCGCCGAACCAGGTCTTGGCGTCGGCCGGCTGCATGCCGATGTTCATGTGGTCGCCGATCTTGGCGCCTGTGAACACCGCATGGCTGAGCATCACCTCATGGGGAATTCCCAGGTCATCGGCAACGCGCTCGTACCGTTGGAACTTGGCGCTGTGGCACCCCATGCAGTAGTTGGTGAATGTACGCAGCCCATCCTGCATGGCGGCTTTGTCAGACACATCGATATCGACTTTTTCCAGCTGCGCACCATGTTCGGCAGCGAAGGACAGTAGCGGCAGCGCCGCAAGCACGAATGCAACGAGTAATTTTTTCATCAGCCAGTCACCCTTTCCGGAACCGGTTTGGTCTTCTCGAGCCGGGTATAGAACGGCATCAGAATAAAGTAGGCGAAGTACAGGAAGGTGCAGACCTGCGACAGCAACGTCCGTTCAGGGGTGGGCGCCAATACACCCAACACACCCAGGATCACGAACGAAATGCAGAACACCCACAGCCAGATCTTGCTCAGCCAGCCTTTGTAGCGCATTGACTTGACCGGGCTACGGTCGAGCCACGGCAGCACGAACAACACCGCGATGGCCGCGCCCATGGCGATCACGCCCATGAGTTTGTCGGGGATCGCACGCAAGATCGCGTAGAACGGCGTGAAGTACCAGACCGGGGCAATGTGCTCAGGTGTCTTGAAGGCGTTGGCCTGTTCGAAGTTAGGCTTCTCCAGGAAATAACCACCCATCTCCGGGAAAAAGAACACGATCGAGCAGAACACAAACAGGAACACGACCACGCCGACAATGTCTTTCACGGTGTAGTACGGGTGGAACGGAATGCCATCCAGCGGGATGCCGTTTTCGTCCTTGTGCTTCTTGATATCCACGCCATCCGGGTTGTTGGAACCCACTTCGTGCAGCGCCAGGATATGCAATACCACCAGGCCCAGGATCACGATCGGCAAGGCCACCACGTGCAAGGCGAAGAAGCGGTTCAGGGTGATGCCGGAGATCAGGTAGTCACCACGAATCCACTGGGTCAGGTCGTTGCCGATCACCGGGATTGCGCCGAACAGCGAGATGATCACCTGGGCGCCCCAGTAAGACATCTGGCCCCAAGGTAGCAGGTAGCCCATGAAGGCTTCGGCCATCAGCGCCAGATAGATCAACATGCCGAAGACCCACACCAGCTCACGGGGCTTCTGGTACGAGCCGTAGAGCAGGCCGCGGAACATGTGCAGGTAGACGACGATAAAGAACGCCGACGCGCCGGTGGAGTGCAGCAGGCGCAGGATCGAGCCGTACTCGACATCACGCATGATGTATTCGACAGAGGCAAACGCCTCTTCCGCCGACGGCGTGTAGCTCATCGTCAACCACACGCCGGTGACGATCTGGTTGACCAGCACCAACAGGGCCAGGGAGCCGAAGAAGTAGAAGAAGTTGAAGTTTTTCGGCGCGTAATATTTGCTGAGATGGTCTTCCCACATTTTAGTGGCGGGGAAGCGCGCATCCACCCAATCCATGAACTTGCTCATCACGCGTTCTCCTTGTCGAGGCCAATGACAATGATGTCGTCAGATTCGTAATTGTGAGGAGGAACCGGCAGGTTCAGGGGGGCGGGCTGGGATTTGTAGACGCGGCCCGCAAGGTCATAGTGGGAACCGTGGCACGGGCAGAAATAACCGCCGACCCAGTCTTTGCCCAAATCGACAGGCGCCACTTCCGGGCGGAAGGTAGGTGAGCAACCCAGATGGGTACAAAGACCAACCAGCAGCAGAATCTCTGGCTTGATCGAACGTGCTTCGTTCTTGGCGTAGGCGGGCTGGTCGGACTTTTCGGATGTCGGGTCAGACAGCTGGCCTTCGATCTTCTTCAGATTCCCCAGGATTTCCTCGGTACGACGAACAATGAAAACCGGCTGGCCGCGCCACTCAGCAATCATCTGCTGGCCTGGCTCGATCTTGCTGACATTCACCTTCACCGGTGCACCTGCGGCTTTCGCCTTGGCACTGGGAAACCATGACCCCACGAACGGGACCGCAGCCCCCACCGCTCCTGCAGCACCCACCACGGATGTGGCTGCTACCAAGAAGCGACGCCGGCCTGCATTCACGCCGTCATTGCTCATTCAGTCCTCTCCCATCAGCTTTTTGGCCTGTTAAATCAGGCGTCTACTAAGTGTTGAATCTTTACTTATAAAAATTTTGACGGATGGTAATGAAAAGCCCCACGTATGACAAGGGAATTGCCCGGGGCTCCGTCTCCAGGCCTTGTAGTATAGGGGGTCTACGGATGTGGCAAGTTGTCACGGCGAAAAATGTGCATAAATCACAGGCAATAAAAAACGCCCAGCTCCGTGAGGAGGCTGGGCGTTTTTGTGGAACGTAAAGCGAATTAACGCTTCGAGTACTGCGGACGCTTACGCGCTTTACGCAGACCGACTTTCTTACGTTCAACTTCACGAGCATCGCGAGTCACGAAGCCAGCTTTGCGCAGAGCGCCACGCAGGGTTTCGTCGTACTGCATCAGAGCGCGAGTGATACCGTGGCGGATTGCGCCAGCTTGACCACTTACACCGCCACCGATAACGGTGACGTAGATGTCGAACTTTTCAACGGTCTCGGTCAATTCCAGCGGCTGACGAACTACCATGCGGGCAGTTTCGCGACCGAAGAAGTTGTCCAGGGAGCGGTTGTTGATCGAGATGTTACCAGTACCCGGACGCAGGAAAACGCGTGCGGTTGCGGTTTTGCGACGGCCAGTGCCGTAATTTTGAGTCGCCGACATAATGAACTATTCCGTTAAAACTTCAGTTCTTGGGGCTGCTGAGCAGCATGAGGGTGTACAGCGCCCGCATAGACTTTCAGCTTGCGAAACATATCGCGACCCAGTGGGCCCTTAGGCAGCATGCCTTTGACCGCGATTTCGATCGGGGCTTCAGGCTTCTTGGCAATCAGGCCTTCGAAGTTGGAAGACTTGATACCGCCTGGGAAACCGGAGTGACGGTAGTACATTTTGTCGCTTGCTTTGTTGCCGGTTACACGAACCTGCTCAGCATTGATGATGACGATGTAGTCGCCGGTATCAACGTGCGGGGTGTATTCAGGCTTGTGCTTGCCACGCAGACGGCTGGCGACTTCAGTGGCCAGACGACCCAGGGTCTGACCAGCGGCGTCGACGACAAACCAGTCGCGCTGAACTGTTTCCGGTTTTGCAGTAAAAGTTGTCATTCTTTAATAGCCTCAGGGGCCGCCTGTAAATTTAGACGGCGGATCTTACTGAATAGTGCGTACTTTGACAAGGTCAAAGGCAGCCGGATACAGACGCTATCGGGGGCTCGGGTCGGCGCGTCCGTTCAACGGCAAGATTCTTCGGCAGGCGGCGCATCACTTCCACTGCAGAAAGAGGTGGGCAATTATGCAGATTGCGAAAAAAAATTCAACCTGCTTTTATGATTGTTTTCCCCCGAAGGAGTACTCGATGGATTATCGACAGCTGGGCCGCACCGATCTGAATGTCAGCGCGATCGCGTTGGGCACCATGACCTGGGGCGAGCAGAACAGCGAGGCAGAGGCCTTCGCGCAGATCGAACGGGCCAAGGCCGCGGGGATCAACTTCCTCGACACTGCAGAAATGTACCCGGTGCCGCCCAAGGCCGACACCTACGCCACCACCGAGCGCTACATCGGCAACTACTTCAAAAGCCGTGGTGACCGCGCCGACTGGATCCTTGCCAGCAAAATCGCCGGCCCCGGCAACACCATCGACTACATCCGCGATGGCCACCTGCGCCACAACCGCAAGCACATCGGCGCAGCCCTCGACGCCAGCCTCAAGCGCCTGCAGACCGACTGGATCGACCTCTACCAACTGCATTGGCCGGAGCGCAGCACCAACTTCTTCGGCCAGTTGAGCTACAAGCACAAGGACGAAGACGACCTCACGCCACTGGAGGAAACGCTCGAAGCCCTGGATGAACAGGTGAAGGCCGGCAAGATCCGCCACATTGGCCTGTCCAACGAAACGCCGTGGGGCACCATGAAGTTCCTCGCCCTGGCCGAAGCCCGCGGCTGGCCACGTGCAGTGTCGATCCAGAACCCCTACAACCTGCTCAACCGCAGCTTTGAAGTGGGCTTGGCAGAGGTTGCCATTCGTGAGCAGTGCGGCTTGCTGGCCTATTCGCCTTTGGCGTTCGGCATGCTCAGTGGCAAGTATGAAGACGGCGCACGTCCGGCCAAGGCGCGCCTGACCGAGTACAGCCGTTTCAGCCGCTACTTCAACCCGCAATCGGAAGCGGCGTGCAGCCGATATGTGGCGTTGGCGCGCAAGCATGGCCTGGACCCGGCGCAGATGGCGCTGGCGTTTGTGACACAGCAGCCGTTTGTGACCAGCAATATCATTGGGGCCACATCACTGGAACAACTGGACAGCAACATCGCCAGTGCCGAACTGAAATTGTCGAAAGAGGTGCTGGAAGGGATTGAGGCGATTCAGAAGGATCATCCGAATCCAGCACCTTGATTGATCCGCACTGATCGTTCCCACGCTCTGCGTGGGAATGCCGCCTTGGACGCTCTGCGTCCGCTTTCAGAGTCGTGACGCGGAGCGTCATATGAGGCGTTCCCACGCGGAGCGTGGGAACGGTCAATCAAGAGCACCTAACAATCAAAGTGCCCGCGCAATGATCTCCTTCATGATCTCATTGGTCCCCGCATAAATGCGCTGCACCCGCGCATCCGCCCAGGCCCGGGCAATCGGGTATTCCCACATGAAGCCGTAGCCGCCATGCAACTGCACGCACTCATCGAGCACCTTGCACTGCAGGTCGGTGGCCCAGTACTTGGCCATCGCCGCCGTGGGCACGTCCAGCTTGCCTTCCAGATGCAAGGCCATGCACTGATCGACAAACACGCGGCCAATCTGAATCTCGGTGGCCATCTCCGCCAGCTTGAACCGGGTGTTCTGGAAATCGGCAATCGCCTTGCCGAACGCCTTGCGCTCTCGCGTGTACTCGAGGGTCCATTGCAACGCCGCTTCGGCTGAAGACAGCGCGCCAATCGCCACGGTCAGGCGTTCTTGTGGCAGCTCCTGCATCAGGTAGGCAAAGCCCATGCCCGCCTGGCCCAGCAGGTTTTCCTTGGGCACGCGCACATCCTGGAAGAACAGTTCCGAGGTGTCCTGCGCCTTCATGCCGACTTTCTCCAGGCGCTTGCCCTTGTCGAAGCCCGGCGTGTCGGCTTCCACCAGGAACAGACTGGTGCCCTTGGCGCCAGCCTTGGGGTCGGTCTTGGCGACGACAATCACCAGATCGGCCAGGTAGCCGTTGGTGATAAAGGTCTTGGAGCCGTTGATCACGTACTCATCACCCTCCAAAACCGCTGTGGTCTTGACGCCCTGCAGGTCGGAACCAGCGCCCGGCTCGGTCATGGCAATGGCCGTGACCATCTCCCCGGAGATCAACTTGGGCAGGTACTTGTGCTTCAGTGCTTCACTGCCGTAATGCAGGATGTAAGGCGCGACGATATCCGAGTGCAGGGAAAAGCCGATGCCGGTCAAACCCAGGCGGCTGACTTCTTCGATCACCACCGCGCTGTAGAGAAAATCCGCGCCCAGCCCGCCATATTCCTCTGGCAGGTGGGAACACAACATGCCCGCCTCCCCCGCCTGGTTCCACAGGTTACGTTCGATATAGCCCTGCTTTTCCCATTGCCCATGGAAGGGCACGGCGTGCTTTTCGAGAAAGGTGCGCACGCTCTCACGGAAGAGTTCGTGCTCCGAGCTGAACAAGGTTCTGGGGATCATGGGTCACCTGCGTGGATTGTCGGACAAGGACGAGCCCATAGAGCCTATGCCCCGAAGGCGTCACGGGACACTGGACACATGCGACAAAAAATAAGACGATCCAGCCGTCTGGTGACCACTTTCCCCTATAAGAATAAATGAAATTATGTCTAACCAAATCTCCACGCCGTTGCGGCGCGTCAGCATTTTGGCCATTGATCGGGTATTCGCTTCAACCCTCATGCAAGCCAAGGATTTCTTCCATCTCGCCAGCCTGCGCCATGGCAAACAGCAAGGCCTGGGCCTGACCCCAGGGTTCGAAACGCGCCTGGTCAGCCCCGACGGCCAGTCCGTGCGCAGCTTCAGCGATGTGATCATGCCGGTGGACGGCGGCCTCGAAGACGCCGACATCATTGTGCTGCCAGCTTTCTGGGACGACTTCGATGCCCTGTGCTCGCGCTACCCGCAAGTGCTGCCGTGGCTGCGCGAACAGCACGCCCGCGGCGCCGTACTCTGCGGCGAGGCCACCGGGGTGTTCTGGCTGGCCGAAGCCGGGCTGCTCGATGGCAAGGAGGCGACCACCTACTGGCGCTTCTTCAATGCCTTCAGCGAGCGTTTCCCCAAGGTGCAGCTCAATCAGGACAAGCACCTCACGGATGCCGATAACCTGTATTGCGCCGGTGGCACCACGTCGGCCTGCGACCTTTATATCTACCTGATCGAACGCTTCTGCGGCGCCAACATCGCCCAGGCGGTGGCCCGCGACATTCTCTATGAGGTGCAGCGCAACTATTCACCGGGGCGGATCGGGTTTGGCGGGCAGAAGCTGCATCAGGACGTGATCATCCTGCAGATCCAGCATTGGCTTGAAGAGCACTTTGCCGACAAATTCCGCTTTGAAGACGTCGCCCGGGAACACGGCATGAGCATCCGCAACTTCATGCGCCGCTTCCAGACCGCGACCGGTGACAAGCCGCTGCATTACCTGCAACGCCTGCGCATCGAGACCGCCAAGGGCCTGCTCTCGGGCAGCCGCAAGAGCATCAAGACCATCAGCTACGAGGTGGGTTACGACGATGCGAGTTTCTTTGCGCGGTTGTTCAGGCAGCACACGGAGTTGTCGCCCAACCAGTATCGCCAGCAATTTCAGCAGGCCGCCTGACTCCAGGCCAACACAAACCATTGTGGGAGCTGGCTTGCCTGCGATGACGGTGTATCAGCCAGCCTATAGTTGACTGATACACCCCCATCGCGGGCAAGCCCGGCTCCCACATTAGATCTCCATTGAGCCGGAGATTGATTAAGGCTTGTGGCCGCGCGACAGGAACTCGTGGGACTGCATTTCCAGCAGGCGACTCAAGGTGCGCTGGAATTCGAAGTTCAAGCGACCACCGGTATAGAGATCCTTGAGTTCGACTTCCGCCGAGATGATCAGCTTGACGTTACGGTCGTAGAACTCATCGACCATGTTGATGAACCGTCGGGCGATATCGTCGGTGGTCACGCCCATCTGTTCCACACCACTCAAGATCACGGCGTGGAAGATCTTGCCCAGCTCGATGTAATCGTTCTGGCTGCGTGGCCCATCGCACAGTTGGCGGAACTCGAACCAGGCCACGTCATCGCAGGTGCGCAGCGCGATGATTTCGCGGTTCTCGATCATCAGCTTGTCGTTTTCCACCGCCTGGGTGCATTCCGGCGTCAGCGCACGGAAGCTTTTCTTCAGGCTTTCGTGCGCCGCTTCGTTGAGCGGGAAGTGGAACAGCTCGGCTTGCTCCAGGTGACGCAAGCGGTAGTCGACGCCGCTGTCGACGTTGACGATATCGGTGTTCTGCTTGATCAGCGCAATGGCCGGCAGGAAGCGCGCACGTTGCAAGCCATCCTTGTACAGGCCATCGGGCACGATGTTCGACGTGGCCACCAGGGTCACACCGTTCTTGAACAGTTCTTCCATCAGCGTGCCAAGGATCATGGCGTCGGTGATGTCGGAGACGAAGAATTCATCGAAGCAGATCACCCGGGCCTCTTGGGAGAAACGCTTGGCGATGATGGTCAGCGGGTTTTTCTCGCCCGGCAGGGTCTTCATCTCTTCGTGCACGCGCTTCATGAAGCGGTGGAAGTGCGTACGCACCTTTTCCTTGAACGGCAGCGCTTCAAAGAAGGTGTCTACCAGGTAAGTCTTGCCACGGCCCACGCCGCCCCAGAAATACAGGCCCTTGACAGGCGTGTGGTCTTTCTTGCCAAACAGCTTGCTGAACATCCCTGGCTTGCTTTGCGACGCGGCCACGAGGTCCTCGTACAGGCGCTGCAAATGACGCACGGCATTTTCCTGGGCCGCGTCGTGGAAGAACTCGGGGCGTTTCAGATCAGCTTGATATCGTTCTAGGGGCGTCATAATTTCGTTAGCAAGGCAACAAAAACGGGCCGACACTGTAACGACGGCCCTGGATAATGGCAATCAACCCTTGGTCGGGTTAATCCTCGATTGGGGCTAACGCAGCGCGCAAGGCTTCGATGGCCGCGTCACGCGATGCTTCATTGGCGTACTCGGCACTGTCAGCTACTGCGGCGCCGTCCAGCCATACGCTGAAGCCCAAAGCCTCGGCGCGTACGTCCAGCGCATCGCCACTTTGCAGTTGCTTGGTCACCGCGCCGGCTGCTTTGCCATCGGTAAAGTTGCGCGACAACAGCAATTGCTCGCCGTCGGCGGCCAACAGGCGGAAGCGGAAGCTGCCATCGTCTTCACGGAAGCTCACAAACCGTGCAGCCTTCGCTGCTTTTTTCTTGGTGGCGACCGGCGCCGCCGCCTGGTTGACGAACGAACGCAGGCCCACCGCTTCACGCAGCTCGGCCAGGAACGGTGCCGCCACAGCGCGGGCCTTCTTGGCGCCGACCTGCAGCAGGTCTTCCATGTCCGATGGGCGCGCCATCAGTTGATGGTAACGCTCGCGCGCTTCGCCGAGCTGGCCGTCGAGCAGTTGGAACAGACGGTTCTTCGCCTCGCCCCAGCTCAGGCCTTCTAGCAGCTCACCACGGAATTGGGCTTCCTGGGCCTTGGTCGCGAACGCCTGGTACAGGGTGAACAGGTGCGAATTGTCCGGATCCTTGGCTTCGCCTGGCGCGCGCGAGTCGGTGACGATCCGCGAGATCGCGTCCTTCATGTCCTTGGCGCTGGTGAACAACGGGATGGTGTTGTCGTAGCTCTTGGACATCTTGCGACCATCCAGGCCCGGCAAGGTGGCGACGCTTTCTTCGATCAGCGCCTCGGGCATGGTGAAGAATTCTTTACCGTTGCCGAACAGGTGGTTGAAGCGCTGGCCGATGTCGCGGGCCATTTCCACGTGCTGGATCTGGTCGCGGCCCACCGGCACCTTGTGCGCGTTGAACATCAGGATGTCCGCTGCCATCAGCACCGGGTAGCTGTACAGGCCCATGCTGATGCCCGCATCCGGGTCTTCACCGTTTTCCACGTTCTTGTCCACCGAGGCCTTGTAGGCATGGGCGCGGTTGAGCAGGCCCTTGGCGGCAACGCAGGTCAGCAGCCAGGTCAGCTCGGGGATTTCCGGGATGTCCGACTGGCGGTAGAAAGTCACCCGGTTCACATCCAGGCCACCGGCCAGCCAGGTCGCGGCGATTTCCATACGCGAGCGCTGGATGCGCTGCGGGTCATCGCATTTGATCAGGGCATGGTAGTCGGCCAGGAAGTAGAAGGAATCGGCATTCGCGTCTTCGCTGGCGAGGATCGCCGGGCGAATCGCACCGGCGTAGTTGCCCAGGTGCGGCGTGCCGGTGGTGGTGATGCCGGTGAGGATACGGGTACGGGTCGTCATGGGTGATCGCTTGTCATCAATTCGAAAGGCGTGGCAGCACCAGATCCTTGAGATCGGTCAGCTTGCCGTGAAAAAAGTGTCCGCATTCTGCCACTTTCAGCAACTCATGGGGGCGTTTGAGGGCGGCGGACCAGTCGTAGACCAGCTGCGGGTCAACCACTTCGTCGCTTTCCGGTTGGATCAGGGTCAACGGGCAGCCCAGCGGTAACGCGTCGGTATCGCGCAGGCGCATCACCGCAGCCGCAATCATGAACAGGTGCGCGAGCTTTTCACCTTTGGCTTCCAGGCGGCCGCCAAGGCTGGCGGCCACATATCCACCGAAAGAAAAACCGAGCAAGGTGATTGGCAGGTCCGGGTGCTTTTCACGCAGCCAGGCGGCGGCCGCTTCAGCATCGTCGACCTCACCGGTGGCCATATCGTGAGTACCGGCACTGGCACCCACGCCACGGTAATTGAAGCGCAAAGTAATCAAACCCGCATCGCGGGCAGTGCGTTGCAGGGTCGAGACGACCTTATTGAGCATGGTCCCCCCCTGCACCGGGTTAGGGTGGCAAACCAGCGCCAGGCCACGTGGTTCGGGGTGATCCAGGTACAAGGCTTCCAATTGGCCTACCGGGCCATCGATCAAAACGGGGGTTTCACGCATGAGCAAGGATGAACTCCGTGACCTCTCAAGGGGTCGACTCGTCTAGCTAAAAGTCTGTGCATGGCATCATTGCGAGCTTAATCGCGGTATACAGCGCAGGTTTGAGCCGTTAACGTAAAGCAAAGCCGTTTATAGAGGAAGGACTCGTGGAACACTCGCTCTTAGTTTGGTTGTTGCCGACTCTTGCCCTGGTTGCCGGTGTCGCCATTGGTTTCCTGGTTGCCCGCCTGCTGCCGAATGCCGCGCCTAACCGCACGCAGCGTCAGCTGGATGACATTCAGGAACGTTTTGACAGTTATCAGAACGAGGTTGTTACCCACTTCAACAGCACCGCGACCCTGGTCAAGAAGCTCACCCAGAGCTACCAGGAAGTACAGGATCACCTCGCCGATGGCGCTAACCGCCTGGCCCTCGACGACATCACCCGCCAGCGCCTGCTGGCCGCGCTGCATTCCGATGCACCGCAAACCCCACGGGAACGCCTGACCCCGCCTCGGGAAAACCAGGAGCCACCACGGGACTACGCGCCAAAGACGCCGAACGCTCCAGGCATGTTGGATGAGCATTACGGCTTGAAGAAGTAAGTCATCTTCTAGCAACAAAAAGCCCGGCTGATCGATGATCAGCCGGGCTTTTTGTTGGGTGCCTGAACCATCAGACAACACCATGCCCCTGTGGGAGCTGGCTTGCCTGCGATAGCGGTGTGCCCGTTGACACACCTGCCTCAGGCACTCCGCCATCGCGGGCAAGCCCGGCTCCCACATTGAGCGAGCAGGCACTCAAGTGAGTTGTTGTTCCTGCAACCGCCCACCGTCGATGCGCACATGCCGCCCATGGAAACGCTTGAGGCTGCTGCGGTGGCCGACGCTGACGATGCTCAGCCCCGGTAACTCATCGATCAACGCCTGGTACAAGGTTGCCTCGTCTTCTTCATCCATGGCCGAGGTTGCCTCATCCATGTACAGCCATCGCGGTGCAAACAACAGCGCACGGGCAAAGGCCAGGCGCTGTTGCTCGCCGGGCGAGAGCATGCGTTGCCAGTGGTTGGCTTCATCCAGGCGGCTGACCAAATGGGGCAGGCGACAGGTTTCCAGCACCTGTGCATAACGTTCTGGTGAATAGACGCTGTCGTCCTGTGGATAACTCAACACGGCCTTGAGTGTACCAATCGGCAGGTAAGGCTTTTGCGGCAGGAACAGGTAGCGCGTCGCCGGCAAGCGAATGCTGCCATGACCGGCGGGCCACAGATGCCCCATCGCCCGCAGCAAAGTGCTCTTGCCGCTGCCGGAACGCCCGCTGAGCATGACGCGCTGACCAGGCTCCACGGTCATGTCGGCGTCGGTGAGCAAATGGCGGCCGTCGGCCAGGTCCATGCCCAGGTCCTTGATCACCAGGCGCTCGCCTTCAGGGCGCACGTCGATCGCCGGCGTGCGTTGCTCGTTGTCGCTCATGGCCTGCTGGAAACTCAGCAGACGGTCGCTGGTGGCGCGCCATGTCGCCAGTTCCGAATAGGCGTTGATAAACCAACTGAAGTTCTCTTGCACGTTGCCGAACGCCGAGTTGATTTGCATCAGCTCCCCCAGCTCGATCTTGCCAGTGAAGTAGCGCGGCGCGGCGACGATAAAGGGGAAGATGATCGCGATCTGGCTGTAGCCAGCGGTGAAAAAGGTCAGGCGCTTGGACACTTTCATGATGTCCCAGAAGTTCTGCCAGACTTTGCCGAAGCGCGAACTCAGGCGTTGCCTTTCATTCGGCTCGCCGTTGTACAGGGCAATACTTTCGGCATTCTCACGCACCCGCACCATGGAAAAACGCAGGTCCGCTTCGAAGCGTTGCTGTTGGTTGCTCAGGCCGATCAAGCGCCGGCCGATCAAGTGCGTCAGCCAACTGCCCACAGCGGCGTACAGCAGTGCACACCAGAACATGTAACCGGGGATCGTGACGCCGAACACTTCGATGCTACCCGAGACGCCCCACAGGATGATCGAGAATGACACCAGGCTGACCACGTTACGCAGCAACCCAAGGCCCAGGCTCAAGGTACCGGAGGTGAAGTTGTTAAGGTCTTCGGAAATCCGCTGGTCCGGGTTATCGGTGTAGCCGCCCTGCTCCAGCTGGTAATAATTCTTGTGGGCCAGCCAACGGCTGAAGTGTTTTTCGGTGAGCCAGGCGCGCCAGCGGATTGTCAGCATCTGGGTCAGGTAAAGGCGGTACACCGCGCCGAGTATCGCCACCGCCGCGATCCCGCCGAAATAGCCGATCAGTTGCCAGAAGGCCGCGGTGTCTTTCTTCTCCAGGGCGTTGTAGAAGTCTTTGTACCAGTGGTTGATCCACACGGAGATCGCCACGCTGAACAGCGACAGGCCAATCACTGCGGCCAGCAGCAGCCAGGCCCTGCCCTTCTCTTCACTGCGCCAATAGGGTGTGATCATCGCCCAGGTTCGGCGGAAGAATTGCCCACGCACCGCGTCGTTGACCGCGCGATATTCAGCATTCTGATTCATCGTTCAGGCTCGGTAGGAAAAAGTCACAGGCGTTTGAACCGATCATAGGTGATCGGTTCGTGCGTCCGTGCAGCCTGAAGCGAGTTGTTCAGTCGCCGTTCAGCGTCGTACCGGGCGCTTCTGCAACTTGCGTTGCAGCGTGCGGCGGTGCATGCCCAGGGCGCGGGCGGTGGCGGAGATGTTGCCTTCGTGTTCGGTCAACACGCGCTGGATGTGTTCCCACTGCAGGCGGTCCACCGACATCGGATTTTCCGGCACCAGGGTGTCGAGGTCGGCATGCTCAGACAGCAAGGCGGCCAGCACGTCGTCGGCATCCGCGGGTTTGCACAGGTAATTGCAGGCGCCGCGCTTGATCGCCTCGACGGCGGTGGCGATGCTGGAGTAACCGGTGAGGATCACCACGCGCATTTCCGGGTCGAGTTCCAGCAGCTTTGGCAGCAGCACCAGGCCCGAGTCGCCGTCCATTTTAAGGTCGAGGGCGGCGTAGTCCGGCAGGTCGGCCTGGGCGATGGTCAGTCCCTCTTCGGCAGAACCTGCGGTGCTGACGCGAAAACCGCGCCGGCTCATAGCGCGCGCCATCACGCGGGTAAAGGTCGCGTCGTCATCTACCAGCAACAGGTGCGGCAGTTCTTCGCCTTCGACTTGGATCTCGTCACTCATCGATATCTCCTCGTGCGACACGGGGCAGGCGCAGCTCGGTGAGCGTGCCACCTTCCTCATGACTATAGAGCTTCACTGAGCCGCCCGCGCGGGTCACGCTGGCCTTGCTCAAAAACAGGCCCAGGCCGAAGCCTTTGCCCTTGGTGGTAAAGAAGGGTTTGCCGATTTGCTCGGCAATGGCCAGTGGCACGCCCGCGCCGTGGTCACGAATGCTGATGGTGACGTTTTCCGCGTCCCAGTCCAACTGCACCCCGAGGCCTTCAGGGCAGGCGTCGGCTGCATTGTTCAGCAAGTTGAGCAGCGCCTGGGTCAAGTCCGGCGGTGGCGCCATGCGCGGTACGCTGCCTTGGCCCAACAGGTTGAAACGGTAACTGGCTTCGGGGCGCATCAGGTGCCAGCGGTTGAGCGCCTCATCGAGCCACTGGGTGACGTCTTGCATTTCGACCGCCAGACGGCGGTTGGCTTCGGCGGCGCGCACCAGTTGCTGGAGTGTCAACTTGCACTGCTTGACCTGCTCCTGCAGTACGCTCAAATCATCTTGCAGGGCCGGGTCGTGATGGTCCTGGGTCATTTCCTTGAGCAGCACGCTCATGGTCGCCAGCGGCGTGCCCAACTCATGGGCGGCGCCAGCGGCCTGGGTGGCAACGGCCAGCAGTTGCTGGTCACGCAGGCCCTCTTCACGGCGAATGGCGCGCAGTTCTTCCTGGCGGCGCAATTCTTCGGCCATGCGCGCGGCAAAGAAGGTAATGACTGCCGCAGACAGGGCGAAGCTCAACCACATCCCGTAGATCTGCAGGTTTTCCCGGGCGATGGGGAATGTCTGCAAGGGGTAGAACTGCGCCAACAGCAGGGTGTACAGCGTCAGCGCAATGCCCGACAGCACCACCGAATAGCGCCACGGCAGGGTGACGGCAGCGATGGTCAAAGGCACCAGATAGTAGGAGACGAAGGGGTTGGTAGAACCACCGGAGAAGTACAGCAACACGCTGTGGATAAACAGGTCGCAGGCCAGTTGCAGGGCGTATTCCAGCTCGGTCACAGGCCAAGTGGTGCGCAGTCGAATGGCGGTGAACACACACAATACGGTGGAGAACCCCAGGGTCACGGCCAATTGCAGCCAGGGCAGCGGCAACAGGTCGAACCAATAGGCAAGCCCGACGGAACCGGCCTGTGCGGCCAATACCAGGGTGCGAATGAACGTCAGGCGCCAAAGGTTCTGGCGGGTGGCGGAAGTCAGTTTTACGGCGGCGAGCATGAGCTCTCCTGATGAGCGCTGCAGGTATATCGCACCGAGTATAACCAAGACACGAGGACGGCAGGGCTTATGCGGCAAACCGCCACAGCGCGACCTTCTCCTGCCCACATAATTTGGCGCATTACTTACAGGAACCAAGGTGAGCATCGGACCACCCAGAGGCCTACCGCCCACCGATGGGCATCATCATGCCTCGCCACTCAGGAACGCTTTCATGCAGATGAATAACGCACTCCCCACTCAAAGGCCCTACACCGCTGAACCGCCATCAGGTGCCACTCTTAGCCGCCAGCGACGTGCGATAGACCAGAGCCCAAACAACGAGCAATACCTCGTGGAAAGCGTGCGCAGGGATTTATCCAATAACGGTGGTGACGGTTACGAACTCGTCAGCGTGAACCACGATCCCGGCAAGACGGTGGGAGCCCATGACAAAACAATTGTACCCGTGGATGTGGGGATCAATATCGACAGCGCCAGCAATGCCGAGAACCTGGCCTTGGCCTTCAAGTCGGTAACGCAAGATGCCGCGCAGACGGTCAAGCAACTGTTCAAGGACAAGTGGAACCTGGACATCGACCCGGACAGAACGTATCTGACGACGTTCAACTACAACACTACCGGCAAGCCGCCCTACCCAGCCAAGCTGGTCGAACAGATTACGCTGACGGACGCCCTGGTAAAAAACAGCCAGACCACGCCCGAAGGAAGAGGGGCGCTGGTTCCTCATTATGTCGGCGGCCCAGCAGTGAGGCTGGTCGATGACCTGCCCCATATTGCACCAGGCGTATTCGACGTCGCCGACCGATTCAACCCCAATCGCGAGTCGGCCCACATTACCCACACCTACCAAGGCATTTATACCGCCTCCACGCCCGGCACCCCGCAGGTCTATGCGCCTTCAACCCAGCTGTCAGTGTCGCCAAAGGACTTCAAGGAGCAAGTCTGGGCCACCGACTTCCAGCGCCCCTACATCGAGTTCCTTAACGACTTCTGGGACAAGCACGACCGTCAATACCCTATTGTGGCCAAGGCGGCACTCGTCAAAGCTGCACACTCGCAACATCAGGAGGGCAGCCTGACGCAGGAAGACAAACAACTGGTCCTGCGCGCAGCGGGGCTGCCTGGCAACACCCTGGCCTGGGCCGATACGCTGTTCAACGACCTCACACGCCCGACGCGGCCCGATCCTGGACTAGACGTAGGCCTGTTGAGCGTAGGGCAATACAAATCCACCGACCTGATGGTGATCACCGACAAAAACACCCGCCAGGGTGCCGATGGCAAACCGATCAACCGCACACTGCTGGTCATCCCGGGCAACTCTTCGCCAATCCACGCTTTTGACAGCGTAGAGCAAATGAAGCAGTGGTTGGCGAGCCAGGCCGCAGACCCGGAAAAACTCAAGGCACTGGAAGGACACTTCACCTTCAAGGACTTGAACAGCGGCCCGTTCAAAAGCGGCGTGCGTGAAATGCTCAAAGGGATGGCCGTGTGGCCCAAATATGCGCACCACCGTACCTGGCCTCCTGCAACGACCTTGAGCCTCCAGCGCTTCAACGCCACCGGGCGTTCAAACACCGGGCCTGATATCGACGCCACCGCCGATGTCTTTCAACAGATCGGCCAACGCCAATACGATCGGTCGTTCGACGACGCCAAGTCGCAGATCACCTCCGATGCCGACGTCACCAAAGCCAATATCCTGTCGGGCCTCAGCAAGGCAGCCATGATCGCGATGCTCTTTGCCCCGGTGGCCATCGCCGTGCCCGAAGTGGCTTTGGCGTTGGATGGGCTGTACATCGCCTCGGGTATCACCGAAGCAGGCATTGGCGCCGACGATTTGGCCAAAGGCAAACCCGGCGGCGTCGGTCATTTAATTTTTGGAGTGCTCAATGCCGCGCTGCCTGTAGCCACACGCCTGGTGTCCCAGGCCGGTACAGTGGTGGAAGAAGGGGCCTCGGCCAGTTCGCAACGCCCTGTTGGGCAGCCAGTGACTGATGCCCATCTGGGCAAGCCCTCGGTCGACCTTAACGTCGACAATAACTTTGCCTCCTTACTCCCCGAATCGGAACCTGTGGCGCCGGTCTCCGAAACACTGTCGACGGACGGTAAGTTGGTCACCCTCACGGGCACCAAGGATAACCTGGTCAAAGTCGAAGACAACCTGCACATTTTCACCGACATGAATAAAAATGGCCTGGAGCATCGCCTCAACATCATTGGCCACGGCGATGGCACCCATATTTATTACAAAGGCGGCAAACACACCCCGCAGGGGTTGTACAACACGCTCAAGCGCAATGGCATCTTCCCGGAGAGCTATGACAATATTCGCATTCTGAGCTGTTACTCCGGGGCGCAGGGCGAGAACTCCTTCGCCGCTCAATTTCAGCGACTCACCGGACGCCCAGTGAAAGGCTATGTAGGTGAACTGACTGCCAGGTACTCGCCCGAAGAGATCCTGGGAGATAACCAGACAATCTACGAAAGTGGCAAACCCCCTGTAACCTTCGATCATCCCAGTCCCGACGATGGCGTTTCGGGTAAAGAATTCAAGCCGGTGAAGACCAACCCGTATTCGATTTTCGATCACCCGTTCAAATGGTGGAATTTCAGCTACAAGCCTGTGACGTTTACTCCAAAAGGGGCCACCCTGTAACAGGGTCCTCGCGTGGCGTGAGGGTAGCGCACGCCACGCTGAAATTTATTTGTATTGGGTAAACCCGACGAACCCCAAGGCTACGTCTACAGTCTTACCGAACACGAATATCCCCAGGAGCTTCCATGTCTCGTTTCACTCGCAGTGCAGTTGTTCTCACCCTCAGCGCCAGCGCCCTGGCCAGCCTGCCGGCTATGGCCGCCGATGCACTGAATTACAACCAGATCTCCCTGCGCGCCGAAGTCAGCCAGGAAGTGGCCCGCGACAAGATGATCGTCACCCTTTACACCGAATCGCAAAACGCCGACCCGGCCAAGCTCGCGGCCGAAATCACCACCACCCTGAACCAGGCGCTGGGCCAGGCTCGCGAAGTCAAAGGCGTGACCTTGCGCCAGGGCAGCCGCAACAGCTACCCGATCTACGACAGCAAGAACCAGAAGATCACTGGCTGGCGTGAACGTGCAGAACTGCGTATGGAAAGCGCGGACTTCCCGGCACTGTCCAAACTTACCGGCGAGCTGCTCAACACTCTGAAGATGGACAGCATGGACTTCGCCATCGCCGATGCCACGCGCAAGGCCAGCGAAGATGCGCTGCTCAAAGATGCCGTGGCTGCATTCAAGGCGCGTGCGCAACTGGCTACCGATGCACTCGGTGGCAAGGGCTACAAGATCGTCAACCTGAACTTCAACACTAATGGCTACCCGATGCCCTACGCCCGCAATGGCGGCATGATGATGAAAGCCGCCATGGCCGATTCAGCACCGACGCCTGAAGTGGAAGCCGGCACCAGCCAGGTCAACATGAGCGCCGACGGCGTGATCGAAGTTTTACAGTAACTTTTTTAGACAGGACAACGGCGCAACCCCACGGGGCTTGCGCCTTTTTTTTGCGCGTTAGCGCCACGTCATATCCAGCAGTACATCTCGCAGGAATCAAGTGCCCGGCTTCCACGACTCATTACTGCCATAGCTACCAGGGAGGGATGTGCTGGCATTTATTCATACAATGAGAGCCGAATTTATGTCCCTGTCACTCAACTCAACCCACAGGTTATCGCTGCCACTCGTAGTCGCCAAACCGACGTCGGCCATTCAAGCGCAGGCGACACCGCCCGCTGCAAAAACCGCCCACCCCGACGAAACAGCACTGCTCAAGGCCTATCTCGAGGCCGCACAACGTAAGGTGTTACACGGCAATGCCGGGCTTATAACCGTGCCGCCCCAGAGCACTCTGGGCCAGTGGCTTGGGCTGTATCGCATGCATTTGGAAAACGCCGTGGTACAAGGCTGGCTGCAGGAACAACACTTCGCCCCGGACACCTTGCTTTCAATCAACCCGTCTACAGGTACCTTGTCCGCCATGGTCGAGGGCAAAGCTAAAACCTTCCATCTCTCGGATTCATCAGGCTGGGGACAAATTTCAGGACCATTGCAGGACGCCGCAAAAGTTATCGCCCCTGGAAATAACGGTGATTTACGTGTGAGGCTGGGCAAGGACTCCATCAAGGTCAGCGCAAAAGTGGTGGCCAACTTTGAAGGTGTGCCCCTTCCCCAAAAGCTGTCACAGGCTCGAACACAAATAAGGCACCTGGAACACAAAGACACCTTCGATCCTATCCCCGCCGATGACCGCCTGCGCCCTGCCAGCAGCCGCTCGCCACAGGCGCTGCAGGTGCAAAAACACAACGCCGCCAACTACTACAGCACCGCACCACAAGCCTTGGCTTACAAGCGCCTGGCCGTTGACGTCGCCGACAACCTGCCCAATACGCGGGCAGAGGCCAAAAAGTGGGCGGATGACCTGCTGCTCAAACTCACGGGCAAACCTATCGACTCCGACACCGTGTACTTGAACCGTTTCAAAGGTGGCGAAAGCGCAGACACTGCGACCGGCTGGGAACACACCTTTCAAGAACCCTGGTCTTCGCTGCGCTTGCCCGACGCCTTGCTGAAGAACTTCTCCGAGCACGACTGGGTGCCCGGCAACCTGGACCTGGAAGCGGGGCTGTATACCCAGCCTGCTGGGCAAAGCGAAAAAGGCGGCTACGGCAAACACAATCAAATCGACCTCAAGCCGTCCCAAGTGATGCATGAAAGCTGGAAAACCGACTTTCAGACCCAAATGACCCAGAAGATTGACCACTTCTGGAGCACGCATAACGACGAGTATGAGACGACGATCAAAGGTGAATTCATCTTCCAGGCCCGCAAGCAATTGAAAAGCGCCGAGAGCAGACCCCCTCTTGAACGTTCCTTGCAAGCGCCCGAGCACCAGTTCACCCGTGACGACTACCGTTTGGTGATGGGTGCTGTGTCCAACCTTACGCTCGATGAAAACGCCCCGATCACCGTGGAACAACTCAAGGCCAAAGCACCGGCAAACGGCAACGTTCAAGCGCATGCCCTGAGCCTCCACGGGGTTACGTCCAGCGATATAGTGAGATTCAGCGCTGCGGACGGTGGCCGGCAAGTGCTCTATATACCGGGCGCCGAACCCGCATTCTTGCGCTTTGATTCTATTGAGAAGCTGGATCAGTGGCTGCTCGAGCAAGCCAAGGACCCTGCAAAACGCGAAGCACTGGCGGCTCACTTCCCGATGATCTATCGCCAGGACCAGACCAAGAGCTTTGCTGAGCGCGCGGCAAAAGTACTGATGCCCATTCTGTGGTTCACCCATGTGGGCGAAAAGAAGGATGGCCTGGACACCCTCTTGGCGAAAATGGCCAGTGGTGAGTTGAAGGGGTCAGCGATTGACCGCAGCCACGCTGCCATTAAAGACGACGTTTTTTCCACATTGGCGACGGCCGCCAAAGAACGGATGAACAGTGACGCCGATGTAGTCATCAAGTCCGACAGCGAGGTGATTCGCGATACGTGGCTGAACGACATCACCGTAGCCGCCGGCCTGCTGGTCAAACTCGCGCCCATCGCCGCGCCCGTAGCCGCCGCAGCGGTGGCGGCCGGGTTGACCGAGGTGGTGCTAGGGGCAGAAAAAACCTCGTCTGGCGACACCGTGACAGAGCGGGATGAGGGCGCCTCCAAAGCGTTCGATGGCTTACTCAATACAGTGTTTTCCTACGGTGCCAGTGCTGTGCCGGAAGACCCTTTTGCACTGCCCGCAGAAAAAGAACTGCCGCGCCTTCCCAAGCCGACAAGCAATCCTGATACGCCCTCCGTCGCGCCCAAAACCATACCGCAAGTGTTAGCAGTTCCAGAGATTTCATCCTTTCCGGGAATGCGAGACATTGAGTTCAACGGGCGGAAATATTTCGTGGCCGAAAAGCCTGATGCTGGCGACGGGATAAACTACGTGTTACGTGTGCGGGACCCCAAGGATCCATCGAAGCTAGTAAGTAGCGCAATTATTGCAAACCCTGATGAAGCGGGAGTATGGAGCCGACGCGGTACCGTCGGCGGCAAGTGGCCATGGGACCGTACGCCGTTGCCCACGCCAACTAACGACCTGAAAACACCTCCCAAAATTTCAGATGGTTTCGAAGTTCTGGGTAACCCAAAAACAACTGGCGCTGACAAATTTGACGAAATCTTCAAAAGCGATAGTACTGCTCACTATGAGCAATCGATCAATAACGTTGAAGAGCAGGGCGTCATTAAACGAAAGCTTACGGTGACCTCGACGACCGAAGAGAAGAACTTTGAGGTTTTCCCGGACGAAAGAGCACAGCCCAATGAATACAGTTCGACGGACTACTCGCCAATCTTTCTAAAAGACCTGAACCGTGACCGCTACACCGTCCAAATAAAGCAACCTGACGGCAGTTACACCACTGTCGAGTTGGATGCAACGGGAAGCGCGAATGATGAAACATTAAACAAGCGCCTGAAGCAATTTGAGGAAGCGATCCCCGACTCGGCCCTACGCTCGCGAATATCCGAAATCGCTCACCAGGGTAGTGTCGCCCCGACGTCAGTGGAGCTGTATAACCAACTGCAGGGTCATATCGGCTTCAAAGGCAAGGACACACACTACACAATCATTTACGACCCGGCGATGAGTCAAACCCAAGTCAAATTTGAGGCAAAAATGATGCTGCTCGACTTGGATAAAGAGGCTGCGCAAATTCCGAATGTCGAGATCAGTGCCAAGAGAACCTTGCGGATTGAAGAAAGCAACCAACTGGAGGAGAGTGCAAACCCTTACATCATCGATAAAAATGCGCCCTTTACCTTAAGCACAACGGTGACTGCAAACCTGAAATAGGTCGTGACTACCAGAAAAACCACGGCGGCGGTAACCTCGGTAACCGCCGTCTTGTGCCACTCCTGGGGTACCCATGGAAAGAATCGCCTTGAAACCGCTCCTCCTTGCTGCCGGCCTATTGGCCTTTATACCAATGACCCAGGCAGCCACCACCCTGGTCTACTGCTCCGAAGCCAGCCCCGCCGGCTTCGACCCCAGCCAATACACCAGCGGCACCGATTTCGATGCGTCCGCCGAAACCGTGTTCAACCGCCTGACCCAGTTCAAGCGCGGCGGTACCGAAGTCGAACCTGGCCTGGCCACCAGTTGGGATGTTTCCAAGGATGGCCTGACCTACACCTTTCACCTGCGTGAAGGCGTCAAGTTCCATACCACCGACTTCTTCACCCCGACTCGTGACTTCAACGCCGATGACGTGCTGTTCACTTTTAATCGCCTGCTCGATGCCGACAGCCCGTTTCGCAAGGCCTACCCCTCAGAGTCGCCCTACTTCACCGACATGGGCTTGAACACCACGATCAAGAACGTCGAAAAACTCGACGAGCGCAGCGTGCGGTTCAACCTGAACACGGTCGATGCTTCGTTCGTGCAAAACCTGGCCATGAGCTTCGCCTCTGTGCAATCGGCCGAATACGCCACCCAGTTGTTGAAACAAGGCAAGGCGGAGCAGATCAACCAGCAACCGGTCGGCACCGGGCCGTTTGTGTTCAAGCGCTACCAGAAAGACTCGCAGATCCGTTATGTGGCCAATAAACAGTATTGGAATCCCGAGGACGTGAAGCTCGATAACCTGGTGTTCGCCATCACCCCGGACGCCGCCGCGCGCCTGCAGAAACTCAAGGCGGGCGAATGCCAGGTCAGCGGTTACCCGCGCCCCGCCGATATCGAGGTGATGAAGCAAGACCCCAACCTGCGCGTACTGCAACAAGCGGGCTTCAACCTGGGCTTCCTGGCCTATAACGTGACTCACCCGCCGCTGGATCAACTCAAGGTTCGCCAGGCACTGGACATGGCCATCGACAAGCCCGCAATCATCAAGGCCGTGTACCAGGGCGCCGGGCAATTGGCGCAGAACGCACTACCTCCCGCGCAGTGGTCTTATGACCCGAAAATCCAGGACGCCCCCTACGACCCGACCAAGGCAAGGTTGCTACTAAAAGAAGCAGGGGTTGCACCAGGTACCACCATCAACCTGTGGGCAATGACCGTACAACGCGCCTCAAATCCGAATGCGCGGATGTCTGCACAAATGATTCAACAGGATTGGGCCAAGGTCGGCATCAAGGCCAACATCGTCAGCTATGAGTGGGGCGAATACATCAAGCGCGCCAAAAATGGCGAACACGATGCAATGATTTATGGCTGGACCGGCGACAACGGCGACCCCGATAACTGGCTGGGCGTGCTCTACAGTTGTGCTGCGGTCAAGGGCAGCAACTACGCCAAATGGTGTAACCCGGCGTATGACAAGCTGGTGCAGCAAGCCAAGGTCAGCAGCGACCGCGAGCAGCGCATCAAGTGGTATCAGCAGGCACAGAAAATCCTTAAGGAACAAGTACCTATAACGCCTATTGCGAACTCGACGGTTTTCCAGCCTATGCGCAAGCAAGTGCGTGACTTCAAGATCAGCCCGTTTGGGCTAACGCCGTTCTACGGTGTGGGTCTAGATAAGTAACAGCCGCGCCCCAACCGAGTGCGCTAGACGCCTCGGCTGGGCTTTTTTGGTGCGCCATTTGCACCGAAAAAACCCTCCAAACAGGCACTTTTGTGTCGAAACTTTCATAATTGCGACATTCCTGTACGTTCGTACCACAGTTTTCCCTTTGCAACCGCTCTACATCTTGCATTGGGTATGGCGCCTGCATTAGTATCCGCAGGCCGACTCACGAGGTCGCCCTCACCACCAAAAATGACAACAAATCATGAGGCCAACATGCTTAAACACGCAGTCCTTCCGTTATTAGTGAGCGCTGGCCTTATGGCCGCAGCCCCCGTAGCCCTTGCGGCAACTAACCTGGTGTTCTGCTCCGAAGGGAGCCCGGCCGGTTTTGATCCAGGCCAGTACACCACCGGAACAGACTTCGATGCCTCGGCCGAAACCATGTTCAACCGCCTGAGCCAGTTCGAACGTGGCGGCACCGCCGTCGTTCCTGGCCTGGCCACTAGCTGGGACGTGTCCCCGGATGGCCTGACGTACACCTTCCACCTTCGCGAAGGCGTCAAGTTCCATACCACCCCGTACTTCAAGCCAACTCGTGAATTTTCGGCTGACGACGTACTGTTTACCTTCAACCGGATGATCAATAAAGACGATCCATTCCGTAAGGCCTACCCCACCGAGTTCCCGTACTTCACGGACATGGGGATGGACACCAACATCAAGAACATCGAAAAAATCGATGACCACACCGTCAAGTTCACCCTTGGCACCGTGGACGCCGCGTTCATCCAGAACCTGGCCATGAGCTTCGCCTCGATCCAGTCCGCCGAATACGCTGCGCAGTTGTTGAAGGAAGGCAAGCCTGCCGACATCAACCAGAAGCCGGTCGGCACTGGCCCGTTCGTGTTCAAGAGCTACCAGAAAGACTCGAACATTCGCTACACCGGCAACAAGGACTACTGGAAACCTGAAGACGTGAAGATCGATAACCTGATCTTCGCTATCACCACCGACCCGTCGGTGCGTATCCAGAAGCTCAAGAAAAACGAATGCCAGATCACCCTGTTCCCACGTCCGGCCGACCTCAAGGCGCTGGGTGAGGACAAGGACCTGAAACTGCCGCACCAGGCCGGTTTCAACCTGGGCTACATCGCCTATAACGTCATGCCAGTACTCAAGGGCCAGACCGCCGCGAACCCGCTGGCTGACCTGCGCGTCCGTGAAGCCCTGGACATGTCGGTGAACAAGCAGCAGATCATCGACTCCGTGTACCAGGGTGCCGGCCAACTGGCAGTCAACGCCATGCCGCCGACCCAGTGGTCCTATGACACCACCATCAAGGATGCCAAGTACGATCCTGCCAAGGCCAAGGAATTGCTCAAGGCCGCTGGCGTCAAGGAAGGCACCGAGATCACCCTGTGGGCCATGCCGGTCCAGCGCCCCTACAACCCCAACGCCAAATTGATGGCCGAGATGCTGCAGAACGACTGGAAACAGATCGGCCTGAAGGTCAACATCGTCAGCTACGAGTGGGGCGAGTACATCAAGCGCTCCAAAGGCGGCGAGAACCAGGCCATGATCATTGGCTGGAGCGGCGACAATGGTGACCCGGACAACTGGCTGAACGTGCTGTTCGGCTGCGACTCGCTGTCGGGCAACAACTTCTCCAAATGGTGCGACAAGAAATTCGACGGCATCGTTAAAGAAGCCAAGGCCACATCGGATGTCGCCAAACGCACCGAGCTGTATAAGCAGGCGCAACATATCCTCAAAGATGCAGTCCCGATGACACCTATCGCGCACTCGACGGTGTATCAACCCATGCGTAATACCGTGCAGGATTTCAAGATCAGCCCGTTTGGCTTGAACTCCTTCTACGGCGTTAGCGTCAGCGGCAAGTAAGGTTCAATAACGGCGACGTTTCATAACGTCGCCGTTATTCCATCCGCCTGGACCTTAGGAAACAGACTACGTTTGCGAGCGTTGCCGTCTTACAGCAATGAACTGCGACCCGTGCCTCCGTTGCCTACAAGGTCAGTCAGAATTGACGCATTTACTGCAAGGTCAGCGCCCCATAAGGTCGTAGGACAGCAGAGGCATCACTCTGGGAAGGGCACTTGCTGTGTGTGGGATCAGTGATGTCTGCCTAGCTGTAAGCCAGCAGGAAGGCTCGCTGTTGATAACTACAAACAAGGACCGGGATCGTCATGCGCCATACCACCGTTGTATCCGCTCTGTTTGCCACCAGCCTGCTGGCCATGGCCACCATGGGCCAAGCCGCCGAGAAAAAGAGCCTGGTGTTCTGCTCCGAAGGCAGCCCGGCAGGGTTTGACACTGCGCAATACACCACCGCGACCGACAACGATGCGGCGGAACCTTTGTATAACCGTTTGGTGGAGTTCGAAAAAGGCGCGACCGACGTCGTCCCTGGGCTTGCAACCAAGTGGGATATTTCCCCGGATGGCCTGACCTACACCTTCCACCTACGTGAAGGGGTGAAGTTCCACAGCAACAAGGAATTCAAGCCGACACGGGACTTCAACGCCGACGACGTGCTGTTCACCTTCAACCGCATGCTTGACCCCGAACACCCGTTCCGCAAGGCCTACCCCACCGAGTTTCCGTACTTCAACGGGATGAGCCTGAACAAGAACATCGCCAAGGTCGAGAAAACCGACCCGTACACCGTGGTGATGACGCTGAACACGGTCGACGCCGCGTTCGTGCAGAACATCGCCATGAGCTTTGCCGCGATCCTTTCGGCGGAATACGCCGAGCAGTTGCTCAAGCAAGGCCGGCCCAGCGACATCAACCAGAAGCCGATTGGCACTGGCCCGTTCGTGTTCCAGCGCTATCAGAAAGACTCGCAGATCCGCTACGTGGGCAACAAGCAGTACTGGGACCCGAGCCGCGTCAAGCTGGACCAACTGATCTTCGCCATCAACACCGACGCCTCGGTACGCGTACAGAAGCTCAAGGCCGGCGAATGCCAGGTGACCTTGCATCCACGCCCTGCCGATGTCGAGGCCCTCAAGGCCGACCCGAACCTGCAACTGCTGACCAAGCCGGGCTTTAACCTGGGCTATATCTCCTACAACGTGCGCCACAAGCCATTCGATCAGCTTGAAGTACGCCAGGCGCTGGACATGGCGGTGAACAAGCAGAGCATCCTCAATGCTGTGTACCAGGGCGCCGGGCAACTGGCGGTCAACGCCATGCCGCCGACGCAGTGGTCCTACGACGACAGCATCAAGGACGCCACCTACGACCCGGAAAAAGCCAAGCAGTTGCTCAAGGCCGCCGGGGTCAAGGAAGGCACCGAGATCACCCTGTGGGCCATGCCAGTGCAACGCCCGTACAACCCCAACGCCAAGCTGATGGCGGAAATGCTGCAGAACGACTGGGCCAAGATCGGCCTCAAGGTCAAGATCGTCAGCTATGAATGGGGTGAGTACATCAAGCGCACCAAGAACGGTGAGCACGATGTCAGCCTGATCGGTTGGACCGGCGACAACGGTGACCCGGACAACTGGCTCGGCACCCTCTACAGCTGCGACGCCATCGGCGGGAACAACTACTCCATGTGGTGCGACCCGGCGTACGACAAGCTGATCAAGCAAGCCAAGGTCGTGACCGACCGCGAACAAAGGACTGTTCTGTACAAACAGGCGCAGCAATTGCTCAAGCAGCAGGTGCCGATCACGCCCATCGCCCACTCGACGGTCAACCAGCCGTTAAGCGCCAAAGTCGAGGGCTTCAAGGTAAGCCCCTTCGGCCGCAACGTGTTCTCGGGCGTCAGCATCAACCCATAAGAAAATAACCGGATGGCGGGGAGCGAAATACGCTCCCCGGCAAACGTGCAGGCTTTTGTTGGGAAATTTCCTACGCCAAACGTTTGCAATAGCTTGAACGAGTTCCACACCCAATAGCCGGATCACCCAAAAAGACCGGCATTAAAAAAGAGAACCAAAGGAGCTTCACCCATGAAACTGAGCAGCAAAGCGCTTCTGGCCTTGGCCATCAGCAGCATCACGGCCACCGCCTACGCTGAAACGCAAAGCCAGGACTTCGTTCCTACCACCCTGGCCGGCACCAGCGCCCAAAGCGAGGCCAAAGGCTTTATCGAAGATTTCAGCCTGGGCGGCACCACGCGTAACTGGTACTCCCATGAAAGCAAATACCGTGGGGGCACCTTCTCGTACCAGAAGCACGGCCAGACCCTGACCGATCGCAACCGTACCAACTGGGTGCAGGGCACCATCCTCAACGCCAGCTCGGGTTTCACCCAGGGCACCGTAGGGGTCAAGACTGAAGTGGCGGTGTACAACGCCCTGGTGCTGGATCGCAGCAAGCGTGATATCAAAGGCGGCTCCAACCGTACCCTGGCCGACTCCAACGGTGACGCCGTAGACCAGTGGAGCAAACTGGGCCTGGCCAACGTGCAATTCCGCGTGTCCAACACCACACTGACCGCCGGTCGCCAGAACTTCAGCAGCGGCATCGTCGACACCATCGGCAACCGTGCTCTGCCTTCGAGCTTCCAGGGTGTGAGCTTTAACAGCGAAGAATTCAGCAACCTGTCGTTCCAGGGCGGCGTGTTCGACCGCGTTTCGCCACGTAGCGAGCAGAGCCTGTCGAAATTCCGTAGCGAATACGGCAATGGCGCAGAAACCGACAAAGTGTCGACCCTGGGTGTGAACTACCAGCCGCTGAAAAGCCTGAAAACCAGCTTCTTCGCCGCCAACGTGAAGGACTTCTGGAACCAGTACTACTTCGGCGCCACCCACGAGCTGGGTGACGCGCAGCAGTTGGGCCTGACCACCGGCTTCAACTACTACAAGACTGTCGATGAAGGCAAAAAAGAAATGGGGGAAATCGACAACGATACCTTCTCCCTCTCCCTGGGCCTGACTCACCAGGCACACAGCCTGACCTTCGGCTACCAGCAAGTGAACGGTAACGAGTACTTCGACTACCTGCACGAAACCAACGGTATCTACCTGGCCAACTCCCTGACGTCTGACTTCAACGGCCCGAACGAGAAATCCTTCCAGATCGCCTATGCCATCAACATGGCTGAATACGGCGTACCCGGCCTGAAGTTCAACGCTTACTCGGCACGCGGCTGGGGCATCGACGGTACCCACTACACCGGCAACAATGGCCGGGCCAAGTTTGCTTATGACGGCATCCAGTCCCAGGACGGCGAGAAGCACCAGGAATACGGTGTAGGCGCCTCTTACGCGCTGCAGAGCGGCCCACTCAAAGCCACCACCGTGCGCGCAACCTATGTTGAGCACCGTGGCAGCGAGTTCCAGTCCGACGGCAGCATCAAAGAGTTCCGTCTGGTCACCACCATCCCGTTCAACATCCTTTAATTAGCGCCAGGCAGGCGGCGAGCTCAGGACGAGCCCGCCGCCTACGCTTTTCTGGCTCCATCGATTGCAGAGGGCTCTGAATGAAAATGCTCCCACTACAAGCCGCCATGGCCGCTGCGCTGTTGAGCGTGGCGATCGGCGTTTCGGCCAAACCGCTGGTGGTCTGCACCGAAGCCAGCCCGGAAGGTTTCGACCCGGTCCTGTACACCACTGCTGTGACTGCTGACGCCGCCGCTGAAACCATGTTCAACCGCCTGGTGGACTTCAAGCCCGGCACCACTGAAGTGGTCCCTGCCCTGGCCAAAGACCTGCCGGAAATCAGCGCCGATGGCCTGACCTACACCTTCCATCTGCGTGACGACATCAAGTTCCACACCACCGACTATTTCAAACCCACGCGCAACCTGAATGCCGATGATGTGCTTTGGAGCTTCCAGCGCCAGCTGGACCCGAATCACCCGTGGCATAACAAGTCCCTCGTGGGCTACCCGTACTTCGAAAGCATGGGGTTCAAGGAACTGCTCAAGAGCGTAGAAAAGACCGACGATCACACCGTCGTCTTTACCTTGACCCGTCCGGAAGCTCCGTTTCTGGCCGACCTGGGTATGGCATTCTCTTCAATCCACTCGAAGGAATACGCCGACCAGTTGCTCAAGTCCGGTAAAACTGAAGACCTCAACGCCAAGCCTATCGGCACTGGCCCATTCGTCTTCAATCGTTATCAGAAAGATGCCCAGGCGCGCTTCAAGGCCAACCCGGACTACTTCCGCGGCAAGCCGGCGGTCGACCCGCTGATTCTGGCGATCACCACCGATAACAACGTGCGCCTGCAAAAGCTCAAGGCCAACGAATGTCAGATCGCGTTGTTCCCCAAGCCGGATGACATTCCAAGCATCAAGAAAGACCCGAACCTGAAGGTCGATGAACTGGCGGCGATGACCACCAGCTACACCGCATTGAACACCACTCGCAAATACATGAGCGATGCCCGAGTACGTCACGCGATCAACATCGCGTTCGACAAGGCCGGTTATACCGAAGCGCTGTTCGGCAAAGGCAATGCAGTCGTGGGCACCGGCCCGTATCCGCCGACCTTGCTGGGTTTCAGTGAAAAGCTGAAAAACCCACCGCGCGACCTGGATAAGGCGCGCGCCCTGCTCAAGGAAGCCGGCGTGCCGGAAGGCACCGAGTTCACGCTGTTCACCCGTAACGGCGGCGGCCCGACAAACCCTAACCCGATGCTCGGCGCCCAGCGTATGCAGGCGGATCTGGCGCAGGTTGGCCTGAAGGTCAATATCAAAGTCATGGAATGGGGCGAAATGCTCAAACGCGCTAAAAACGGCGAGCACGACATGGTGTCGGCAGGCTGGGTCGGTGATAACGGCGACCCGGATAACTTCCTCACCCCGAACCTGAGTTGCGATGCGGCGAAAAACGGCGAAAACTACGCGCGCTGGTGTAACAAAGAGTTTCAGGACTTGATCGACAAAGCTCGTGCGGAAAAGGAACCGGCCTTACGGGCCGCGCTCTATGAACAAGCACAAGATGTCTTCGAGAAGGACCAGCCATGGCTTCCCATGGCTTACCCGAAACTGTTCACCGCCATGCGCAAGAACGTAGAAGGCTTCATCCAAAGCCCTCTGGGTACGAATAACTTCGCCACCACCCAGGTGAAGTAAATAAGAAAAACGCTCGGCACCGTCGACACTGACGGTGCCGGACCTGCCTAACCGGCTGATTGAGGTACACACCAAGATGTTTAGTTTTATTGCCCGCCGACTGGGGTTATTGATCCCCACGTTCTTCGGCATCACGTTGCTGACCTTTGCGTTGATTCGCATGATTCCAGGCGACCCCGTAGAAGTCATGATGGGCGAGCGACGGGTTGACCCCGAAATGCACGCACAGGCAATGGAGCGCCTTGGCCTTAACAAGCCGCTGTATGCGCAATACCTGGACTATGTCGGCAAGCTCGCCCAGGGCGACCTTGGCGAATCGCTGCGCACACGCACCAGCGTGTGGACCGAATTCACCGCTCTCTTCCCCGCGACCCTGGAGCTGTCCATGGCCGCGCTGTTGTTCGCCGGTATCCTGGGCCTGTTGGCCGGGGTGATCGCGGCACTCAAGCGAGGATCCCTGTTCGACCATGGGGTGATGGGCATCTCCCTGGCGGGGTATTCGATGCCGATCTTCTGGTGGGGCCTGATCCTGATCATGTTCTTCTCGGTAAGCCTGGGCTGGACCCCGGTATCCGGGCGTATCGACCTGCTCTATGACATCGAGCCGCGCACCGGCTTCATGCTGATCGACACCCTGCTGGCCGACGAGCCGGACGCGTTCTGGGATGCATTGCACCACCTGATCCTGCCGGCCATCGTGCTCGGCACCATCCCGCTGGCGGTGATCGCGCGCATGACCCGTTCGTCGATGCTCGAAGTGCTGCGTGAGGACTACATCCGTACCGCCAAGGCCAAGGGCCTGTCGCCAGCCCGCGTGGTGTTCGTGCACGGCCTGCGTAACGCACTGATCCCGGTGCTCACCGTGGTCGGCCTGCAAGTCGGCACGCTGCTGGCCGGTGCGGTACTGACCGAAACCATCTTCTCGTGGCCCGGCATCGGCAAATGGCTGATCGAAGCCATTGGCGCGCGGGACTACCCGGTGGTGCAGAACGGCATTCTGCTGATCGCCTGCCTGGTGATCCTGGTGAACTTCGTGGTGGATATCCTCTACGGCTTCGCCAACCCACGCATCCGTCACCAGCGCTGAGATCATGACCATGACCACACCTACTCAAGTGTCAGCAGTCGATCAGAGCCTGCTGTACCCGTCCCCGTACAAAGAATTCTGGCAAGCCTTCTCCAAGAACAAAGGCGCGGTCGCCGGCCTGCTGTTCATGTTGCTGATCGTGTTCTGCGCGATCTTCGCCCCGTGGGTTGCACCGCATAACCCCAGCGAGCAATACCGTGACTTCCTGCTCACACCACCGGCGTGGTTGGAGGGCGGGCAAATGCAATTTCTGCTGGGCACCGACGAACTGGGCCGTGACTTGCTCTCGCGCCTGATCCAGGGCTCGCGTCTATCGTTGCTGATCGGTTTGTCGTCGGTGGTGATGTCGCTGATCCCGGGTATCCTGCTGGGCCTGTTCGCCGGGTTCTTCCCGCGCTTGCTCGGCCCAACCATCATGCGTCTGATGGACATCATGCTGGCCCTGCCATCGCTGCTGCTGGCCGTGGCGATTGTCGCCATCCTCGGCCCTGGCCTGATCAACACCGTGATCGCCATCGCCATCGTGTCGTTGCCATCCTATGTGCGCCTGACCCGCGCCGCCGTGATGGGCGAACTGAACCGCGACTACGTGACTGCCGCCCGCCTCGCTGGCGCCGGCCTGCCACGCCTGATGTTCATCACCGTGCTGCCTAACTGCATGGCGCCGCTGATCGTACAAGCGACCTTGAGCTTTTCCTCGGCGATTCTCGATGCCGCGGCCCTGGGCTTCCTCGGCCTTGGCGTACAACCGCCAACCCCTGAGTGGGGCACCATGCTGGCTTCGGCCCGAGATTACATCGAACGCGCCTGGTGGGTCGTGAGCCTGCCTGGCTTGACCATTTTGCTCAGCGTGCTGGCAATCAACTTGATGGGTGACGGCCTGCGCGATGCGCTGGACCCGAAACTCAAGAACGCCGCCTGAGGAGATTCCCATGTCACTGTTAGAAATCAAGAATCTCAACGTGCGCTTCGGCGACAAGACCGCCGTGCCGGTGGTCGATGGCCTCGACATTTCCGTCGACAAAGGCGAAGTCCTGGCGATCGTTGGCGAGTCGGGTTCGGGTAAATCCGTGACCATGATGGCGCTGATGGGCCTGATCGAGCATCCCGGCATCGTCACCGCCGATGCGCTGAACTTCGACGGCAAGGACATGCTCAAGTTGAGCAACCGCCAGCGCCGCCAGATTGTCGGCAAAGACCTGGCGATGGTGTTCCAGGACCCGATGACCGCGTTGAACCCCAGCTACACCGTGGGTTTCCAGATCGAGGAAGTGCTGCGCCTGCATTTGAAAATGTCCGGCAAACAAGCACGCAAACGCGCCATCGAGCTGCTGGAAAAGGTCGAGATCCCAGGCGCTGCCAGCCGAATGGATGCCTACCCGCATCAATTGTCCGGTGGTATGAGCCAACGCGTGGCAATCGCCATGGCGATTGCCGGTGAGCCCAAGTTGCTGATCGCCGATGAACCGACCACTGCGTTGGACGTGACCATCCAGGCGCAGATCATGGAACTGCTGCTGGCCCTGCAAAAAGAGCAGAACATGGGCCTGGTGCTGATCACTCACGACCTCGCGGTGGTTGCCGAAACCGCCCAGCGCGTGTGCGTGATGTACGCAGGCCAGGCGGTGGAAGTCGGCCAGGTGCCGCAGCTGTTCGACATTCCGGCACACCCGTACAGCGAAGCGTTGCTCAAGGCCATTCCCGAGCACAGCCTCGGCGCAACGCGCCTGGCCACGTTGCCGGGCATCGTGCCCGGCCGCTACGATCGTCCGCAGGGTTGCCTGCTGTCGCCACGCTGCCCGTACGTGCAGGACTCCTGCCGCGCCCAGCGGCCGGGCCTTGATCCGAAAAGCCACAGCCTTGCCCGCTGCTTCTACCCGCTGAACCAGGAGGTGGCGTAATGGCCGTCGTACTTACCGCCCGCGACCTCACCCGTCACTACGAAGTGTCCCGCGGCCTGTTCAAGGGTCATGCCACCGTGCGAGCCCTCAATGGTGTGTCTTTTGAGCTGGAAGCCGGCAAAACCCTCGCCGTGGTAGGCGAGTCGGGCTGTGGCAAATCCACCCTGGCCCGCGCCCTCACGCTGATTGAAGAGCCCTCGTCGGGCTCGTTGAAAATTGCCGGGCAAGAAGTGGCCGGCGCCGACAAGGCCCAGCGCAAGCAATTGCGCAAAGACGTGCAGATGGTGTTCCAGAGCCCCTATGCCTCGCTGAACCCACGCCAGAAAGTCGGTGATCAACTGGCCGAACCGCTGCTGATCAACACCAACCTGTCCGCCGCCGAACGCCGCGAGAAAGTGCAGGCGATGATGAAGCAAGTGGGCCTGCGCCCTGAGCATTATCAGCGCTACCCGCACATGTTCTCCGGCGGCCAGCGCCAGCGCATCGCGTTGGCCCGCGCCATGATGCTGCAACCCAAAGTGCTGGTGGCGGACGAACCGACCTCGGCGCTGGACGTGTCTATCCAGGCGCAGGTGCTCAACCTGTTCATGGATTTGCAGCAGGAATTCAACACCGCCTACGTGTTCATCTCCCACAACCTGGCGGTGGTGCAGCACGTGGCTGACGATGTGATGGTGATGTACCTCGGCCGCCCAGTGGAAGTGGGCCCCAAGGAAGACATCTACGCCCGCCCGCTGCACCCCTACACCCAGGCGCTGCTGTCGGCCACGCCGACCATTCACCCAGACCCGAGCAAGCCGAAGATCAAGATCGTCGGCGAACTGCCCAACCCACTGAACCCGCCGCCTGGCTGCGCGTTCCACAAGCGTTGCCCGTATGCGACGGCGCGTTGCAGCAGTGAAGAGCCGCTGTTGCGTCCTTTGGATAACCGGCAGGTGGCTTGCCACTACGCGGAGCAATTCGTGGCCTGAAGCAACACAACCTCCTCCTGTAGGAGCGAGCTTGCTCGCGAAAGACGTCAACGATAACGCGGGTAGTCTGGTTTAACGCGGTGTTCATACGTTCTTCGCGAGCAAGCTCGCTCCTACAGGGGCCGCGGTTTCAATGAGTTCCATCGCCCTTCCCGCCAGATTGCGCATCAGTCTGGCCGGAGGGGCTTTTTTTTGCGCGTTTGTAACAAAGAACATACCGATTTAACCTCGCCCTTCACAGCCGACAGCCTTGAAAACATTGAGCCAGAGCCTTAAGGAAAGTGTATAGATTGTAAATGCAATTTACTTCTGTTTGAGAATCAATACCATTACGGCGCATGGAGAGCGCTGGATGCACGAAAAAATTCAGACGACTCTCGTTCAATCGCCCCTCCTAAAGGACTTTGTGGACATGTCGTCTCAATTCAGGCTCAGCCATCTATCGTTGGCGTTTATCGCTACCCTTTCGTCCCCCGCGCTGCTGGCGCAGAGTGTGGAAAAAGAACGCGACAAGGTGCCGATCGAAGCGACAGACCTGCCTGTGGACGGCACCCCCCAAGCCCTGGTGCTGGGCGAGACGCACGTGCTGGGCACCGCCGCCGAAGAACTCAAGCAAGCGCCCGGCGTGTCGATCATCACTGCCGAAGACATCAAGAAGCGCCCGCCCACCAACGACCTGTCTGAGATCATCCGTCGCGAGCCGGGCGTGAACCTGACCGGCAACAGTTCCAGCGGCAGCCGTGGCAATAACCGTCAGATCGACCTGCGGGGCATGGGCCCGGAAAACACCCTGATTCTGATCGATGGCAAACCGTCGACCTCGCGCAATGCCGTGCGTTATGGCTGGAGTGGCGACCGTGATACCCGTGGCGAAACCAACTGGGTACCGGCCGAAGAAGTCGAACGCATTGAAATCCTGCGCGGCCCGGCTGCTGCCCGTTATGGCTCCGGCGCCATGGGCGGGGTGATCAACATCATCACCAAACGCCCCACCGACCAACTGCACGGCTCGCTGACCGCCTACACCGCCTTCCCCGAAAACGATGCCGAAGGGGCAAGCAAGCGCACCAACTTCAACCTCAGCGGCCCGTTGACCGACACCCTGGCGTTCCGCGTCTATGGCGGCCTGAACAAGACCGATGCCGATGACGCCGACATCAACCGCGCAGCGCAGGCGACCTCGGACTCGCTGGTGGCCGGCCGCGAAGGCGTGCGCAATAAAGACGTGAATGGCTTGCTGAGCTGGCAGTTCACTCCTGAGCAAACCCTCGACCTGGAGGCCAGCTACAGCCGCCAGGGCAATATTTTCGCCGGCGACACCATGCTCAACGGCGGTGGCGCATTCGTGGAAAGCCTGGTGGGCAAGGAAACCAGTGTGATTCAGCGCAGCAGCTTTTCAGCCACGCACCGCGGCGAATTCGATTGGGGTTCGACCCTGGCCTCGTTGACCCACGACCTGAATCGCAACGAACGTCTAAACGAAGGCCTGGCCGGTTCCGGCGAAGGCGCGCCCTCCGCCAGCGCTGGTCGTTTCGAATCGCGCTTGCGTAATACCCGGGCCACTGCGCAGGTCAACCTGCCCCTGAGCGTCGGTGCCGAACAGGTGCTGACCCTGGGCAGCGAATACCTCTACGAGTCGATGAACGACCCAGGCTCGTTGCGCCCGCAAAGCTATGACCCGGGCACCGGCGGCGTACCCGCCATCCCGGGCGTCAGCCGCAACAGCACCAAGACCACCGCCTCGAGCTACGCCTTGTTTGCCGAGAACAACATCGAGTTGGGCAGCAAAACCGTGATCACGCCTGGCTTGCGCTTCGACGATCATGAGGAATACGGCGGCAACTGGAGCCCCAGCTTCAATGCCTCGCACCAGTTGACCGACGAACTGAGCATCAAGGGCGGCATTGCCCGCGCCTACAAAACCCCTAACCTGTACCAGTCCAACCCGAACTATTTGCTCTACAGCCGTGGTAATGGCTGCAACGCCAGCGAAGCCAACACGGGCGGTTGCTACCTGGTGGGCAACCGGGACCTGAAGCCGGAAATCAGTGTCAACAAGGAAATCGGCCTGGCTTTCGACAAGGGCACCTGGCGCACCAGTGCGACGTATTTCCGTAATGACTACAAGAACAAGATCAACGCCAGTAACGAGGCGGCGTTCCGTCTGGGCAACGGCCGACGTGTATTGGAGTGGGAAAACAGCGGCCCAGCCTTGGTACAGGGCGTTGAAGGCAACCTGTTCGTCAGCCTGCGCGATGATTTGGACTTGAACACCAACCTGACCTATATGATCGACTCCAAGGACAAAGACACCGGCGAGCCCTTGAGCATCATCCCCAAGTACACCGTTAACACCACGCTGGACTGGCAAGCCACTGACAAGCTGTCATTCCAGGTCAGCGGCACCTATTACGGCAAACAAGAAGCACCGACGCTCAACTCACGCAGCGCCAGCAGTTACGATCGCAGCGCCCAGCGGGACGTCGACCCGTACGGGTTGATGGGCCTGAGCAGCGGCTATGAGTTCAGCAAAAACCTGAGCGTGCGGGTGGGCATCAACAACCTGCTGGACAAGCGCCTGTCGCGCAAAGGCAACGCCGAGGATGCGGGCGCGCAGACTTACAATGAGCCGGGCCGTGCTTACTTCGCGTCGGTGACCACTTCGTTCTGAAGAAAAGGGCGGCCAATAAAAATGCCTTGGAGGTTTCTTCCAAGGCATTGATTGTTTGGAACGCTTCCCCTTGGCGAGCCTACGTCTGGCTATCGCCTTCGTCTGCGTCGTCGCTGTCAGGCTCGTCGGTGGTCGAGTCGTCATCGTCTTCGCTGCCACCCTGGCCTTGATCGCCTGGCTCCGCTTCGGACTTGGCCAACTGCAAGTCCGAAATCTGGCTACTCGCCACCATCTCTGGGCCATGCACCGGGGCGTGCGCCCAGGCCGTCGACATCCCCAACCACAACAGCACCAGCACCTTCATCAATAGCACTACGCGTTGAACAATACCCATGGTCGATTCCGTCCAGTCAATAGATGAACTCTGCCGGCAATAACTTGCCGCCACCCGCGTTGACGCTAGTCGCGATTCTGGATTTACGCCAGGCTTCAGGTCTCGCCGTCGTCATAGGTTTCACTGGCTTCCCCTTCGTTATAGGGGTTCTCCTGATCCTCCTTGGGCGCCGGTTGGACCTGGGGCTGCCAACTGCCGGAGTTGACCTCATTGGCCTTTTTCTTGCTGACCGGACCGGTGTCTTTCCATTGGGGCGCGCCGGTATCGGCAAAAGTCGGAAAGGTCGTCGCTCCCAGGCTTGCCAGCAACACCAGATGGATGGCGAATCGAACATTTCGCACGGTGCTCTCCTTCACAGTCACTGTGTGAAAGCTAGACCCAATGCAGGGTTATCGCCAATTTCCAACCTTATAGAGACCAGACCCAGGGTAGTTGAAGCCAATAAAAAGGGGCGAAGCCATCACAGCTTCGCCCCTCTTTCACCCGCCCAGACCTTAGTGGTGTTCGCGGGTCGCGCGGAATTTCACATCCGGCCAACGCTCTTCCATCAGCGCCAGGTTGACCCGGGTCGGGGCCAGGTAAGTCAGGTGACCACCGCCGTCGATCGCCAGGTTTTCCACGGCCTTGTTGGAGAACTCTTCCAACTTCTTCTTATCGCTGCAATCGATCCAGCGCGCCGAATACACGGTGATCGGCTCGTAGGAGCACTCCACCTTGTATTCCTCTTTCAAGCGGCTGGCGACCACGTCGAACTGCAGCACACCCACCGCGCCGAGGATGATGTCGTTGCTGCGCTCGGGGAAGAACACCTGGGTGGCGCCCTCTTCGGCCAATTGCTGCAAGCCCTGGCGCAGTTGCTTGGATTTGAGCGGATCACGCAGGCGCACGCGGCGGAACAATTCCGGGGCGAAGTGCGGGATACCGGTGAAGCCCAGCGCTTCGCCTTCGGTGAAGGTGTCGCCGATCTGGATGGTGCCGTGGTTATGCAAACCGATGATGTCGCCGGCGTAGGCTTCTTCGAGCTGTTCACGCTCGGAGGAGAAGAACGTCAGGGCATCGCCAATGCGTACGTCCTTGCCGGTGCGCACATGGCGCATCTTCATGCCTTTTTCGTAGCGGCCGGAGCAGATACGCATGAAGGCGATACGGTCGCGGTGCTTGGGGTCCATGTTCGCCTGGATCTTGAACACGAAGCCGGTGAACTTCTCTTCCACCGGCTCCACGGTGCGCTCGTTGGCGACGCGGGCCAGCGGGCGCGGCGCCCAGTCCACGACGGCGTCCAGTACGTGGTCGACGCCGAAGTTGCCCAGGGCGGTACCGAAGAACACCGGGGTCAACTGACCGTCGAGGAACTCTTGCTGGTTGAACTCATGGCAGGCGCCCTGCACCAGTTCCAGCTGGTCGACGAAACGGTCGTACTCGTCACCCAAGTGGGCGCGGGCTTCGTCGGAGTCGAGCTTTTCAATGATCTTGGTTTCGGTGCGTTCATGACCGTGGCCGGCGGTGTAGACAATGATGTAGTCGTCGGCCAGGTGGTACACGCCCTTGAAGTCGCGGTAGCAACCAATCGGCCAGGTGATCGGCGCGGCCTTGATCTTCAGGACGGCTTCGATTTCATCCAGCAGCTCGATGGGGTCGCGGATATCGCGGTCGAGTTTGTTGATGAAACTGACAATCGGCGTGTCACGCAGACGGCACACGTCCATCAGCGCGATGGTACGTGGCTCGACGCCTTTACCGCCGTCGAGGACCATCAGCGCCGAGTCCACCGCGGTGAGGGTGCGGTAGGTATCTTCGGAGAAGTCTTCGTGCCCAGGGGTGTCGAGCAGGTTGATCATGTGCTCGCGATAGGGGAACTGCATGACCGACGTGGTAATGGAAATACCCCGTTGCTTTTCCATTTCCATCCAGTCGGAGGTGGCATGGCGGTCGGATTTGCGCGATTTCACCGTGCCGGCTACCGCGATCGCCTTGCCCATCAGCAACAGCTTTTCGGTGATGGTGGTTTTACCGGCATCGGGGTGGGAAATAATGGCGAAAGTGCGGCGTTTCGCGACTTCGGCGGCCTGGTGGGTCATGGGAAATCGCCTGGCAGGTGAGTCAAAAAAGGGCGGCGAGTATAGCGCAAACGCGAGGGTACGGACCACCGTTGAGCCCATTGGGGGTGGCTAAATGCGCCCAAGTGTGGAACCTTTTAAAAGGTCGAGACGTCCACTCCCCTGCTACCGCACTCGGAACAGGGGCTGAAAAATCAGCAAGTTAGCCTGACGAGGCTGCGCTTATGGCTCGATCGCATACTGCATAGCCAGTATCGGCGAGCTGCTTTTCGCGAACTCATCAGAGGCAGCCAGGAATGGCATTGCCGCTCGGAAATGTGTTCGCCGACAAAAGAAAAAAAGGAGTCCGCCTGTGGCTATTCGCTATGGCAAAGGGCTGATAGGAGCAGTGGTTGTCGTCGCTCTCCTGGCCCTGCTGGTCCACTGGATCGGCATCAACACGATCGAACTGTACCGCGACGATTTGTTGTTTTACCTGCAAGCTCATCTGATTCTGGTTTTAGTCTCCATGCTGGCGGCCCTGATTGTGGGCATCCCCGCCGGTATCCTGCTCAGCCGACCCAACATGGTCGGGCGCGCAGAACGTTTCATGCAGATCTTCAACATCGGCAACACCGTCCCTCCCCTGGCCGTACTGGCCATCGCCCTCGGCGTCCTCGGCATCGGCAGCGGCCCGGCCATCTTCGCGCTGTTCCTTGCCTCGCTCCTGCCCATCGTGCGCAACACCTACGAAGGCCTGAAAAACGTTCAGGGCTCCCTCAAGGAAGCCGCCACCGGCATCGGCATGACCCCGCGCCAGGTACTGTTTCGCGTGGAGCTGCCCAACGCCGTGCCGATCATCATCGGCGGTGTACGCGTGGCCCTGGCGATCAACGTCGGTACCGCACCGCTGGCGTTCCTGATTGGCGCCAACAGCCTGGGCAGCCTGATTTTCCCTGGCATCGCCCTGAACAACCAGCCGCAACTGTTGCTCGGCGCCGCGTGTACCGCGCTGCTGGCATTGCTGCTTGATGGCCTGGTGACCATGGCCAGCCGCCTCTGGCTGGAACGCGGGTTGCGCCCGTCTTAAGGCCCGGTAAAGGAAATCACATGAAAAAACTGAGCTTGATATTAGGCTGCGCCCTGCTGTTTGCAGGTATTGCGCAAGCCGCTGAAAAACCCGTGATCCGCATTGGCGCCCGGGTGTTCACCGAGCAGACCCTGCTCGCCGAAATCACCTCCCAGTACCTGCGCACCAAGGGCTACGACGCCCGTGTGACCGGCGGCCTGGGCAGCAACCTGGCGCGCAGTGCCCAGGAAAGCGGGCAACTGGACCTGATCTGGGAATACACCGGCGTGTCGCTGGTGGCCTACAACCATATCGACGAGAAACTCGACAGCGAACAGTCCTACGCTCGGGTCAAAGAACTCGATGCGAAAAAAGGCTTGGTCTGGCTGTCGCCGTCGCGTTTCAGCAACACCTACGCACTGGCGCTGCCGGAGAAAGTTGCTGAGGAACATCCCGAGATCAACAGCATCAGCGATCTCACCAAAGCCATGGCCGAAGACACCAAAGAGCACCGCCTGGTCGCCCTGGACACCGAGTTCGCCAACCGCTCCGACGGCCTGGCGGGCATGGTCAAGCTGTACGACATGAACCTGACGCGCAACAACACCCGGCAAATGGACGCGGGCCTGGTCTACACCGCCCTGCGTAATGGCCAGGTGTTTGCCGGACTGGTCTATACCACCGACGGCCGCCTGAACGCGTTCAAGTTGAAGCTGCTCGAAGACGACAAGCACTACTTCCCCGACTACACCGCAGCCCCGGTGATCCGCCAGGAATACCTCGACAAACACCCGCAGCTGGCCGCCGAACTCAAGCCTTTGGCCAACCTGTTCGACGATGAAACCATGCGTCAGCTCAATGCACGGGTCGACGTCGACCATGAAAGCCCGTCCGCCGTTGCCGCCGATTTCCTGCGCCAACATCCAATCAACTAAAAAGGAGAAGACATGGAATTTTTGAACGCCTTTTCCCATCTTGATTGGGCCCAGGTCCTGCACCTGACCTGGCAGCACATTACCCTGGTCGGCATCGCCGTGATCCTCGCGATCTTCATCGGCGTGCCCTTGGGCATTCTGATGACGCGCTTCCCGCCCCTGGCCGGCCCGTTGCAAGCCAGCGCCACAGTGTTGCTGACCGTGCCATCCATCGCGCTGTTCGGCCTGCTGCTGCCGTTCTACTCCAAGTTCGGCCAGGGCCTGGGGCCAATGCCGGCGATCACCGCCGTGTTCCTTTACTCCCTGCTGCCAATCATGCGTAACACCTACCTGGCCCTCACCGGCGTTGAGCCAGGCATTCGCGAAGCCGCACGCGGCATCGGCATGACCTTCGGCCAGCGCCTGCGCATGGTCGAACTGCCGATTGCGGTGCCGGTGATTCTCGCTGGCGTGCGTACCGCCGTGGTGATGAATATCGGTGTGATGACCATCGCCGCCACCATCGGTGCCGGTGGCCTGGGTGTACTTATTCTGGCTTCCATCAGCCGCAGCGATATGTCGATGCTGATCGTCGGCGCCGTGCTGGTCAGTCTCCTGGCCATCTTCGCCGACCTGCTTCTGCAATGGCTGCAACGCTCGCTGACTCCAAAAGGATTGCTCAAATGATCGAACTTCAAAACCTGTCCAAGACTTTTCAAAGCAACGGCAAGACGGTCACCGCCGTCAACGATGTGAGCCTGACCGTCAACGAAGGCGAGATTTGCGTGTTCCTGGGGCCCTCGGGCTGCGGCAAGAGCACCACGCTGAAAATGATCAACCGACTGATCAAGCCCTCCTCGGGCAAGATCCTGATCAACGGCGAAGACACCACCGACCTCGACGAGGTGACCCTGCGTCGCAACATCGGCTACGTGATCCAGCAGATCGGCCTGTTCCCCAACATGACCATCGAAGAGAACATCGTGGTGGTGCCCAAGCTGCTCGGGTGGGACAAGCAAAAATGCCACGACCGCGCCCGCGAGTTGATGAGCATGATCAAGCTGGAGCCCAAGCAGTACCTGCATCGCTATCCGCGTGAACTGTCCGGTGGCCAGCAACAGCGCATCGGTGTGATCCGCGCCCTGGCGGCGGATGCGCCGCTGCTACTGATGGACGAGCCGTTCGGCGCGGTCGACCCGATCAACCGCGAGATGATCCAGAACGAATTCTTCGAGATGCAGCGCGCGCTGAACAAGACCGTGATCATGGTCAGCCACGACATCGACGAAGCCATCAAGCTGGGTGACAAGATCGCCATCTTCCGCGCCGGCAAGCTGCTGCAGATCGACCACCCGGACACGCTGCTGGCGCACCCGGCCGACGAGTTCGTCAGCAATTTCGTGGGCCAGGACAGCACCCTCAAGCGCCTGCTGCTGGTAAAAGCCGAAGACGCGGCGGACAACGCCCCGTCGGTGAGCCCGGAAACACCCGTGGCCGATGCGCTGGAATTGATGGACGAGCACGACCGCCGCTATGTGGTGGTCACCTGTTCGGAGAACAAGGCGCTGGGCTACGTACGCCGTCGCGACCTGCACCGCCAGGCCGGCACCTGCGGCCAGTACCTGCGCGAGTTCAACGCCACGGCAGCGTATGACGAGCATTTGCGCATCCTGCTGTCGCGCATGTACGAGTTCAACCGTTCGTGGCTGCCGGTGATGGATGCGGAGCGGGTGTTCTTGGGTGAGGTGACCCAGGAGTCGATTGCCGAGTACCTGAGCTCTGGCAAATCGCGTGGGGGCAAGACCAGTATCGTGTCTCCAGCCGAGATCGCGCTGGTCTGATCCGCCGCTATCGCAGGCAAGCCAGCTCCCACATTTGAACTGCATTCTTATGTTGGAATGCATTCCCCTGTGGGAGCTGGCTTGCCTGCGATGAATACACCGCAAATCCACCTGATTGGCCCCATCCGGGGAACATCAATCCGTCACACCGGTCGGTTACATAAGTAGCTGCACGCGGCCGCGCGACGAACGCGTGCAAAAACGCGACATTTTTAGTTGATCCCACGCCCGCCAAGCCCTAAAGTTCGCGCCGAACGTCCATGCTGGAAACGATCCATCCGGCTCAAGTACTGACGACGAGACAGCAAGGCCAAGGGAAGCGGTTGATCCCATGGCCTTTTTGCTTTCGGCGACATGCCTTGGGAAGTAGGCGAACCAAAGTGGGGATACGGAGGACGTTCATTTGCACCCATTGATCAAATTAGTTTGCCCTTAGGAGTTCCCAGCATGTCGATCAACGTCGAAGATTATTTCGCGCGCGCCACTTTTGACAAAATGAAGGCGTTCGCCGACAAGCAAGAAACCCCGTTCGTGGTGATCGACACCGCGATGATCAGCCAGGCCTACGATGACCTGCGCGCCGGTTTCGAATTCGCCAAGGTGTATTACGCGGTCAAGGCCAACCCGGCCGTCGAGATCATCGACCTGTTGAAAGACAAGGGTTCGAGCTTCGACATCGCTTCGATCTACGAGCTGGACAAGGTCATGGACCGCGGCGTCAGCGCCGACCGTATCAGCTACGGCAACACCATCAAGAAATCCAAGGACATCCGCTACTTCTATGAGAAGGGCGTGCGCCTGTTCTCTACCGACTCCGAAGCCGACCTGCGCAACATCGCCAAGGCCGCGCCGGGTTCGAAAGTGTATGTGCGTATCCTCACCGAAGGCTCGACCACTGCTGACTGGCCGTTGTCGCGCAAATTCGGCTGCCAGACCGACATGGCCATGGACCTGCTGATCCTCGCCCGCGACCTGGGCCTGGTGCCTTACGGCATCTCGTTCCACGTCGGCTCGCAACAGCGCGACATCAGCGTGTGGGACGCGGCCATCGCCAAGGTCAAGGTGATCTTCGAACGCCTCAAAGAAGAAGACGGCATCCACCTGAAGCTGATCAACATGGGCGGCGGCTTCCCGGCCAACTACATCACCCGCACCAACAGCCTGGAAACCTACGCTGAAGAAATCATCCGCTTCCTCAAGGAAGACTTCGGGGACGACCTGCCGGAAATCATCCTGGAACCAGGCCGTTCGTTGATCGCCAACGCCGGTATCCTGGTCAGCGAAGTGGTGCTGGTGGCGCGCAAGTCCCGTACCGCCGTCGAGCGCTGGGTGTACACGGATGTGGGCAAGTTCTCCGGCCTGATCGAAACCATGGACGAAGCCATCAAGTTCCCGATCTGGACCGAGAAGAAAGGCGAGATGGAAGAAGTGGTCATCGCTGGCCCGACCTGCGACAGCGCCGACATCATGTACGAAAACTACAAGTACGGCCTGCCATTGAACCTGGCCATTGGTGATCGTCTGTACTGGTTGTCGACCGGTGCCTACACCACCAGCTACAGCGCGGTTGAGTTCAATGGGTTTCCGCCGCTGAAATCCTTCTACGTTTAACCCCTCCCCCGCTCGCTCCCACGCTCTGCGTGGGAACCCGTCCTGTGACGCTCTGCGTTACGCGCTCAAGTGCGGACGCGGAGCGTCCAGGGCGGCACTCCCACGCGGAGCGTGGGTACGATCAGCTCGTAGCTCGTTGCCGGTACAACTTGGCCATGGCGCGAATTCGCGGGTCATCCGCCCGTGCCAGCGCCTTGTGTGCCGTTTGCAGAAACTTGAGATTCCCGCCTGCCAGCGCCTTGTGCAACCATTCCAGCGCCGCGTCGATCTGGCCGCTGTCGGCCAGCACCGCCGCATGGCTGAACTGCCCACGAAAATCACCTGCCTCGGCTGAGCGGCGGTACCACTCAACGGCCGCCTCAACATCCTTGGGGCAATGCTGCCCGTCTTCCAGGTAACGCCCGAGCAGGTTCATCGACTTGGCATGGCCCTGTTCGGCAGCCTGGCGATACAGCGCCAGTGCTTGTGCCTGGTCTTCAACAACGCCACGGCCGGTAGCCAAGAGGTTGGCGTAGTTGTACTGCCCCCAATCCAACCCGGCGTGTGCCGCCAGGCGATATTCCCGTGCTGCGGCGGCTTCATCGACAGCGCAGCCCCAGCCATGCTCCCGGCAACGCCCGATCATATTGCGCGCCATCAGGTGCCCGCCCTGCGCGGCAATCTGGAACCAGCGCAGCGCCAGGGCCTCATCGCGGGCAATACCGCGCCCTTCCAGCAAGATTTGCCCGAGCAGGGCCTGGGCCTCGGCCACACCTGCCTTGGCGGCGATCAGGATGGCCTGGGCGGCGCGCACCGGGGAGTCATCGAGCATGCTCTGCAATTGTGCAACGTTGAGCACTTCTTCGCGGCGCAATAAAAAACCCATGCTCAGACCTCGACCCAGCGGCGCAACAGGTTGTGGTAGGTGCCGGTGAGCTGGATCAGCGCAGGGTGGTCGGGGACGTCGCGGGTCAGTTGCTGGATCGCGCCGTCCATCTCGAACAGCAGGGTGCGCTGGCTGTCTTCGCGCACCAGGCTTTGGGTCCAGAAGAACGAGGCATAACGCGCGCCACGGGTCACCGCGTTGACTTTGTGCAGGCTGGAGCCGGGGTACAGCACCATGTCGCCGGCGGGTAGCTTGACCCGCTGCAGGCCGAAGGTGTCCTGGATCTCCAGTTCGCCGCCGTCGTACTCGTCGGGATCGCTGAAGAACAGCGTGGACGACAGGTCGGTGCGCACGCGCTCGTGGCTGCCTTTGGGCTGGCGCACCGCATTGTCGATATGAAAGTCAAAACTGCCGCCAGCGGTGTAGCAGTTGAGCAGTGGCGGGAAGACTTTATGCGGCAGCGCGGCCGACATGAACAGCGGGTTGCTCCACAACCGCTCCAGCATGGCTGCGCCAATTTCCTTGGCCAACGGGTGACCTTCAGGCAATTGCAGGTTGTGCTTGGCCTTGGCCGACTGGTGACCGGCGGTGATTTTGCCGTCAGCCCATTCGGTCTCTTCCAGGGCCTGGCGAATGCGCAGCACCTCCTCGCGAGAGAACAGGCCGGGAATGTGCAGCAACATGGGGCAATACCTGGGATCAGAGAGGCGTCAATGGTATTGATTCTTATCCTCTCTGTAAAACACAGGGACGAACGAGAGCGCAAAATCCGTAACAAAAAAGTGTAAAGAATGTAAATTTGATGCGAATAGCAATATCTCGCAATTGATACAAAGTCTTGTTGGCCCTATATTCCGCGGCCTCACATCCTTGGGGAAGGGACACGTCATGTCGCGCACTATTCTAAAAATACCGGCCAGTTCGCCACGCATGCTGGCCTCCGCCATTGGCGTTGCCCTGAGTGCCGGCTCCGCCGCCCACCTGGCACAGGCCGCTGAAAATACCGAGCCAACAGGCGAGCGCAACCCTATCTCCCTCGGCGCCACCAACATCACCGGCCAGGAGCAGGACAACACCTCCTACCAGGTGGAGAAAGCTTCGTCGCAGAAGTACACCGCGCCGCTGGTGGACACGCCGCGTTCGGTCACTGTGGTGCCGCAACAAGTACTCAAGGACACCGCCGCCACCTCGCTGCAGGACGCGTTGCGCACCGTACCGGGTATCACCTTCGGCGCCGGTGAAGGTGGCAACCCTCAGGGCGACCGCCCGTTCATCCGTGGTTTCGACGCCCAGGGCGATACCTACCTCGATGGCGTACGCGATACCGGTGGCCAGAGCCGCGAGATCTTCGACATCGAATCCATCGAAGTCAGCAAAGGCCCGAACTCCTCGTTCGGCGGCCGTGGCTCAGCCGGTGGCAGCCTCAACCTGGTAAGCAAGACCCCACAAGCGCGGGACTTCACCAACGGCGGCTTTACCTACGGCTCCGACCAGACCCGCCGCTACGTGCTCGACGTGAACCGCCAGTTTCTGGACGACAGCGCGGCATTCCGCCTGAACCTGATGAGCCATGAACAAAACGTGGCTGGCCGCGACGCGGTGAATTACGACCGTTGGGGCGTGGCACCGTCGCTGACTTTTGGCTTGGGCACGCCGACCCGTGTCAACCTCAGCTACTACCATATGGAAAGTGATGACCTGCCGGATTCGGGGATTCCCTACGGCTACGGTTCGTCGACCGCCACAGCCCACGCGCATGACAAACCCAACGACGGCGGCGACAGCAACAACTTCTACGGTTTGAAAAGCCGTGACTTCCGCAAGACCCGTGCGGACATCAGCACGTTCTCCATCGAACACGACTTGAACGACAACATGACGCTCAAGAACACCCTGCGCCACGGCAGCACCGGCCAGGACTATGTGCTCACTCAGCCGGATGACAGCAAGTTCAACGTCAACCGCTACGGCACTGTCTGGCGTCGCGCCAACAGCCGTGTCTCCACCACGACCACAACCACCAACCAGACCGATCTGTTTGGCAGCTTCCAGGCCTTGGGCTTCAAGCACACTTACTCCACCGGCCTGGAATTTACCGGCGAAGAAACCCGTGTCAGCGGCTACACCGTCAGCCCTAACGCCAACCCGGTGTGCACAACGGCCAAGGGCAGCCTGGGCGGCCAGTGCACGTCGCTGAGCAACCCGAACCCGGACGACGCCTGGAACGGCAGCATTGCGCGCAACTATATGGGCACCAACACCAAAGCCACCAGCCGCGCCGCGTACGTGTTCGATACCATCGAGCTCGATCCGAAATGGCTGCTGAACGTGGGCCTGCGCTACGACACCTTTGACACCGAAGCCAACACCAACGCCGTCGCCGGGCGCACCAAGATCAAGGACGACAGTCAGTTCTTCAACTGGCAGGCCGGCCTGGTGTGGAAGCCGGTGGAAAACGGCAGCATCTATGCCTCGTACGCCACATCGGCCACGCCAGCCGGTGGCCTGATAGGTGAAGGTTCCGACGGCAACCCGCTGTCTGCCGGTGCCGCCACCAGCGACTTGCAGCCAGAAGAAACCGTCAACTACGAACTGGGCACCAAGTGGGACCTGTTCCACGACCGCCTGTCCCTGACCGCTGCAATCTTCCGCACCGAGAAGAAAAACACCCGCATCCTGGTGGATGCGCTCACCTACCAGAACGCCGGTGAATCTCAGGTCGACGGCATCGAGTTGTCCGCCAGCGGCAAAATCACCGATCAATGGCAGGTGTTTGCGGGATACAGCTATCTGGACAGTGAACTGGTCAAATCCGGCCTCAACGGGCGTAACGGTGTGGTGAGTGCTGGCTCCAGCAAAGGCAACCAGATGCCCAACACGCCGAAGAACTCCTTCAGCCTGTGGACCACCTACGACATCACGCCCAAGCTGACCGTCGGCGGCGGCGCCTTCTACGTCGATGAGGTTTACGGTGATGTCGGCAACACGGTGTATGTACCCTCCTACACCCGCTATGACGCCATGGCCAGCTACAAGCTGACCAAGAACGTCGACCTGCAACTGAACGTGCAGAACCTGACCGACAAGACCTACTACGACAAGGCCTTCTCCACGCATTTCGCCAACCAGGCGGCCGGTCGTACGGCATTGTTGACCACCAGCTTCCACTTCTAAAAGCGGTCAAGGTTCAGCCAGGAGCCCCACACATCGGATGCGTGGGGCTTTTGCGTGTTTCCCGGCAACTCACGGCATAATGCGCGCCGTGATCAGATATCCAGCTAAGCGAGGCGCTCCGACGTGTTGAAGAAAACCCTGTTCCAGTTGCATTGGTTCTTCGGCATCACGGCCGGGCTGGTGCTGGCCTTGATGGGGGTCACCGGGGCCGCGTACTCGTTCCAGGACGAGATCCTGCGGGCGCTCAACCCCACCGTGCTGAGCGTGCAGAAACGCGAGGCCGGTGTAGTGCCGCCCGCCGAGCTGGTACGCAAATTGGAAGCGGCCGAAGGCAAGACCGTGGCCATGCTGTGGGTAGAAAGCGAGAGCGGCAACGCCGGCCGCGTGTCCTTCACCCCGCCGCCTGGCGAGCGCCGTGGCCAGATGCGCTACTTTGACCCGTACACCGGCGACTACCTGGGCGACGCGGTCGGCCAGGACCTGTTCGGTTTTATCCTGCAACTGCACCGCTTCCTCGCCATCGGCGACACCGGGCGCAACATCACCGGCGCCTGCACCCTGATCCTGCTGTTCTTTTGCCTCTCCGGCCTGTACCTGCGCTGGCCGCGCCAGGTGAAAAGCTGGCGTGTCTGGCTGACCCTGGACTGGCGCAAAAAGGGCCGCAGCTTCAATTGGGACCTGCACTCGGTATTCGGCACCTGGTGCCTGCTGTTTTATCTGTTGGCAGCGCTGACCGGGCTGTATTGGTCGTACGAGTGGTACAACCGTGGCGTGACCAAACTGCTGTCCGACGCGCCGCAGAACGAGCGCATGCGCAAGCGCGGCCCAGCCCCCGCAGGCCCGGCTCCGGTGGCCAACTACGACGCGATCTGGAGCAGCATCTACAGCAACGCCGGCCCCGACTTGAGCGCCTACAACATTCGGATGCCCGCGGTCGCCGGGCAACCGGCCACCGTGTATTACCTGCTCACTTCATCGCCCCATGACCGTGCGCTGAACCAGATCAACCTGGACCCGGCCACTGGCGAGGTCAAATCTCACGAGCGCTACGCCAGCAAAAGCCTCAAGGCGCAGTTGCTGACGAGCGTGTATGCGCTGCACACCGGCAGCTATTTCGGCCTGGTCGGGCGCATCGTCCTCACCGTCAGCTCACTGCTTATGCCGCTGTTTTTCATCACGGGCTGGCTGCTGTACCTCGACCGACGCCGCAAAAAGCGCCAGGTCCGCGATGCCCGCAAAGGCCTGACAGATAACCACAGCGATGCCCCGGCCTGGCTGATCGGCTTCGCCAGCCAGAGCGGCTTTGCCGAACAACTGGCCTGGCAAACGGCCGGGCAACTGCAGGCTGCGGGCCTGGCGGTGAAGGTGCAGCCCCTGGGCAGTGTCAGCCGCGACGACCTCAGCCAATCGCAGAACGCGCTGTTCGTGGTCAGTACTTTTGGCGACGGCGAAGCGCCCGACAGCGCCCGAGGTTTCGAGCGTAGCGTGCTCGGCCAGGCGCTATCCCTCAAAGGCTTGAACTACTCGGTGCTGGCCCTGGGTGACCGGCAGTACGAACATTTTTGCGGCTTTGCCCGGCGCCTGCATTTCTGGCTGACCAACCAGGGCGGCACCCCGCTGTTTGCCCCGGTGGAAGTCGACAGCGGCGACACACTGGCGCTGCAGACCTGGCAACAGCAACTGGGCCAGCTCACCGGCCATGCCCCGGCAGCGGCCTGGCCGACGGCCCAGTACGAAAACTGGACCCTGAGCCAACGCACCCTGCTCAACCCCGACAGTGTCGGCTCGCCCGTCTACCTGCTGGGCCTCACATCCACGTCTGCGCACAGCTGGCTGGCCGGCGACCTGGTGGAAGTCCTGCCGCGCAATTGCCCCTGGGCCATCGAACACTTCCTGGCCGGCCTGGGCTTGGTCGGCAGCGACGGTGTGGTGATCGACGGCGTCGCCCACACCCTTGATCAGGCCCTGGCCACGCGCCAACTGCCGGAAAACCGCACGCACCTGGTCGGCCTGCACGCCCAGGCATTGGTGGATGCGCTGGTCCCCCTGGGCATGCGCGAATACTCCATCGCCTCGATTGCCAGCGACGGCGTGCTGGAGCTGATTGTGCGCCAGGAACGCCACCCCGACGGCAGCCTGGGGCTTGGCTCCGGCTGGCTGACTGAACACGCCGCCCTCGGCTCGGCCATCAGCCTGCGTCTGCGGCGCAACAGCGGCTTCCATTTGCCCGACGCGCCTGTGCCGCTGATTCTGCTGGGCAACGGCACCGGGCTTGCGGGCCTGCGCAGCTTGCTCAAAGCACGCATTGCCGACGGCCAGCAGCGAAACTGGCTGCTGTTCGGCGAGCGCAATATCGCCCACGACTACCTGTGCCAGGACGAACTGCAAGGCTGGCTCGCCAGTGGAGACCTGGCCCTGCTGGACCTGGCATTTTCCCGCGATCAAGAGGATAAGATCTACGTACAGGATCGCCTGCGCGAGTCAGCGGATGTGCTGCGCAAATGGCTCGCGGACGGCGCAGCGATTTATGTGTGTGGCAGCTTGCAGGGGATGGCGACGGGGGTGGATCAGGCACTGAAAGACATCTTGGGCAATGAGGCGCTGGAGCGCCTGATCGAACAGGGTCGCTATCGCAGGGATGTCTATTGATATTTGATCGTTCCCACGCTCCGCGTGGGAATGCCGCCCTGGACGCTCCGCGTCCGCTCTTGACGGCGTGACGCGGAGCGTCACAGGATGCGCTCCCACGCAGAGCGTGGGAACGATCAGGCCGGTTGCAGCTTTTGCTCGAACACCGAGATTCCATCGAGATCGCGCAGCGTCACCGTCAACTCCGCCGTCTGCCCATCAATCTGCACTTCACCGAAAAACTGAAAGCCCGCAAACGGCGAGGTGTTCTGTGCCGGTGGCGCCTTCTGGAATACCACCTGCGGGCCAAAGGTTTTATCCAGTGGGTTGGGCCCGAAACTCCCGGCATTCAACGGCCCCGCCACAAACTCCCAGAACGGCTCGAAATCCTGGAACGCCGCGCCGTCAGGATGATAGTGATGCGCCGCACAGTAATGCACATCGGCCGTCAGCCACAGGTGGTTGCGCACCTTGTGCTCATGCAGGAACCCTAGCAGTTATTTGATCGTTCCCACGCTCCGCGTGGGAATGCCGCCCTGGACGCTCCGCGTCCGCTCTTGACGGCGTGACGCGGAGCGTCACAGGATGCGTTCCCACGCGAGCGTGGGAACGATCAGGCCGGTTGCAGCTTTTGCTCGAACACCGAGACTCCATCGCGATCGCGCAGCATCACCGTCAACTCCGCCGTCTGCCCATCAATCTGCACTTCACCAAAAAACTGAAAGCCCGCAAACGGCGAGGTGTTCTGTGCCGGTGGCGCCTTCTGGAATACCACGTGCGGGCCAAAGGTTTTATCCAGTGGGTTGGGCCCGAAACTCCCGGCATTCAACGGCCCCGCCACAAACTCCCAGAACGGCTCGAAATCCTGGAACGCCGCGCCGTCAGGATGATAGTGATGCGCCGCACAGTAATGCACATCGGCCGTCAGCCACAGGTGGTTGCGCACCTTGTGCTCATGCAGGAACCCTAGCAGTTATTTGATCGTTCCCACGCTCCGCGTGGGAATGCCGCCCTGGACGCTCCGCGTCCGCTCTTGACGGCGTGACGCGGAGCGTCACAGGATGCGTTCCCACGCAGAGCGTGGGAACGATCAGGCCGGTTGCAGCTTTTGCTCGAACACCGAGATTCCATCGAGATCGCGCAGCGTCACCGTCAACTCCGCCGTCTGCCCATCAATCTGCACTTCACCAAAAAACTGAAAACCCGCAAACGGCGAGGTGTTCTGTGCCGGTGGCGCCTTTTGGAATACCACCTGCGGGCCAAAGGTTTTATCCAGTGGGTTGGGCCCGAAACTCCCGGCATTCAACGGCCCCGCCACAAACTCCCAGAACGGCTCGAAATCCTGGAACGCCGCGCGGTCAGGGTGATAGTGATGCGCCGCACAGTAATGCACATCGGCCGTCAGCCACAGGTGGTTGCGCACCTTGTGCTCATGCAGGAACCCTAGCAGTTCGGCGATCTCCAGCTCACGCCCTTGCGCCGGGCCAGGGTCGCCATTGGCGATCGCTTCCCAACGCGCCACGCCGGGGCTGACCTCACCGTCGGGCACGCCCAGGCCGATAGGCATGTCGGCGGCTACCACCTTCCACTGCGCTTGCGATGCCTTGAGCCCGCGCTTGAGCCAGTCCAACTGTTCACGACCAAGGAAGGGTTTTTCAGCGCCCAGGTTGTCGTCATTCGGCCCGCGATAGCTGCGCATATCCAACACAAACACATCCAGCAGCGGCCCATAACTGAGCTTGCGATAAATGCGCCCGCCACCGTCGGCGCTCTGTCGGCGCATGGGTGAATATTCCAGCCAGGCCTGGCGGGCACGGCCCACCAAGGTATTGATGTCGCGGGTCTGGTAACGCTCATCCAACTGCTTGCTCGATGACCAGTTGTTGATCACCTCGTGATCGTCCCACTGCCAGATCTGCGGTACCTCGGCATTGAAGCGGCGCACGTTTTCATCCAGCAGGTTGTAGCGGTAATTACCGCGATATTCATCGAGGGTTTCCGCGACTTTGCTTTTGGCTTCAGTGGTAATGTTGCGCCAGATGCGCCCGCCTTCAGTGGTGAGCTGCGCGGGGACCGGGCCGTCGGCATAGATGGTGTCGCCGCTGTGGATAAAAAAGTCTGGCAGGCGCAGGCGCATGGCTTCATAGATGCGCATGCCACCGATGTCCGGGTTGATGCCGAAGCCTTGGCCGACGGTGTCGCCGCTCCACACAAAACGGATATCACGCCGCTGTTGCGGCACGCTACGCAGGTGCCCGAACCAGGGTTCACTGGCAATGCCGGTCTGGGCTTCTTCGAAATGCACGCGGTAGAAAATCGCCTGATCAACCGGCAGCCCGGTGAGCTCGACACGGGCGGTAAAGTCGGTGCGGCTGTCGGCCAGGGGCGAGACGAATCGGCGCGGGTTGCTGAACACGCTGCGGGTATCCCACTCCACTACCATCTTCGCCGGGCGGTCACTGCGGCTCCAGATCATTGCGCGATCGCCCTGCAGGTCGCCCGATTGCACGCCGTCAGTGAGTTGCGGTCGGTCCTTCACCGAAGCGATCACCGCAGGCGCCAGGCCCGGCAACAGCAGGCCAGCGCCCACAGCTTGCATCACGCGGCGGCGACCGAGATCGAAATGGCTCATGGAGGTGCCCTCTTGAGTATCAAAAGGGCCACTAAAGCATGATGGGATGAAGCGCAGATGACAGGCTACAACTGTAGGAGCGAGCTTGCTCGCGAAAAACGTCAACGATCACGCGGGCTTGCTGAATGAACGCGGCGCCTGCGAGTTCTTCGCGAGCAAGCTCGCTCCTACAGGGTATTTGGGCTTGCCCCCACACTTTTACTGGTCAGGTAGTCACGGCCAGCTCGGCCGCTTCCGGTCGCTTGAGCACGGCATACACCAAGCCGGTCAACACACTGCCCGCCACAATCGCCAACAAATACAACAACGCATGGTTCATCGCATTCGGAATCACCAACACAAACAACCCGCCATGGGGCGCGGCGAGTTTGCAGCCGAAGTACATCGACAGCGCACCGGTCAACGCGCCACCGGCGATGCTGGCCGGGATGACGCGCAGCGGGTCTTTGGCGGCGAAGGGAATCGCGCCTTCGGAGATAAAGCACAGCCCCAGGATCATCGCCGCCTTGCCGGCCTCGCGCTCGGTCTGGGCGAACTTGCGCCGGGCCAGCAACGTGGCGATGCCCATGCCAATTGGCGGCACCATGCCGGCGGCCATGGTCGCGGCCATCGGCGCGCCGCTCGACGCGGCCAGCAGGCCAACCGAGAACGCATAGGCCGCCTTGTTGATCGGCCCGCCCAAGTCCACGCACATCATGCCGCCGAGCAGAATGCCCAGCAGCACCGCGTTGGTGGTGCCCATGGTGCTGAGGAAATCCGTCAGGCCCGTGAGCAAGCGGGCGACCGGTGGGCCCACCAGGTAGATCATCACAAGCCCGGTAAACAGGCTCGCCAGTAACGGGATAATCAGGATCGGCTTGAGCGCTTCCAGGCTCTGGGGCAGTTGCACTGCGCGGCTGATCAGTTTGACGCAATACCCGGCGACGAAGCCGGCCAGGATGCCGCCGATAAACCCAGCCCCCAGCGTCCCAGCCAGCAGCCCGCCGATCATGCCGGGCGCAAGGCCAGGACGGTCGGCAATCGAGTAGGCGATGTAGCCCGCCAGCAACGGCACCATCAACAGGAACGCCTGGTCACCCACGGATTTGAGCGCCGCCGCCAAGGTGCCGGGCTGCTCGAAAGCATGGATGCCGAACACAAACGACAAGGCGATCAGCAAGCCCCCCGCCACCACCATCGGCAACATATACGACACGCCGGTGAGCAGGTGTTTGTAGACGCCGGTTTTCTCCGCCTTGGCCGGTGTACCGCCGGCCGCGCTTTCCACCGCGCCTTCGGCCAGGGCTTTGTTGAGGATGGCTTCGGATTGCTTGAGGGCAATGCCGGTGCCACAGCGGTAAATCTTCTTGCCGGCGAAACGCTCGGTGGCCACCTCGATATCGGCCGCCAGCAACACCACATCGGCATCGGCAATCGCTTGCGGGCTCAACGGCGTGCGGGCGCCCACCGAACCTTGGGTCTCGACCTGCAGGTCATAACCCAGGCGCTGAGCAGTCTGCTGCAAGGCTTCGGCGGCCATGAACGTGTGGGCCACACCGGTGGGGCACGCGGTAATCGCGACGATACGCGGCGCAGCCTTGGCCGCCACCGGGGCGGCGTCGGCGACATACACCTGGGCTTCTTCGGCGCCCCGGCGCAGCACGCCTTCGACATCCGCCAACGCCTGGGCCGGTGTGCTCTGGAACACACGCTTGCCGACAAACCGCTGCATCTCCACCGGGGTACTGCTGACCAGCAGCACCCACTCGGCATCATCAATCGTCGCCTGGGACAACTGGCGCTCCGGGCGCTGCACATCGACGACTTCAACACTGGTGTGCAAGCCCATGCGCTGGGCGGCGGCGTCCAACAAGCGGGCGCACAGCACACTGGTGACCATGCCGTTCGGGCAGGCGGTAACAATGGCTAACTTCATCACAATCCCTCTTATTGTTCTGTCAGCGTGCGCACATCGACGCCGCTTTCGAGATGCGCCAACTGCGCGTCATCGCTGATGCCAAAACCGATCTGTGTCACCGCCATCGCGGCAATCGCCGTGGCCCGGCGCAAGGTGTGCTCCGGCGTATCGCCACTGAGCAAACCGTGGAGCATCCCGGCCAGCAGCGAGTCGCCGGCGCCCACGGTACTGGCCACTGCCACCTTGGGCGGCGTGGCGTGCAGCGCCGCACCCGGGCGGTACCAGGTCACGCCTGCGGCCCCGTCGGAGACCACCACATGTTCGACGCCTTGCTGATGCAGGCGGCTGATGGCATCGGTGGCGTTACCCAAGGCCTCGGCCAACTCTTCGGTATTGGGTTTGACCAGCCACGGGCCAACCTCCAACCCCAGGCGCAGCGCTTCGCCGCTGGTGTCCAGGGCGACTTTCAAACCGAGGTCCTTCAACGCCTCCAGCAGACCTTTAAACCACTGCGGGCTGACGCCGCGCGGCAAGCTTCCGGCCACCACGACCGCATCGAACTCCGGGCCAATGATCGCGACCATCTTGAGCAGCGCTTTTAGCGCCTCTTCAGTCACCAGCGGCCCCGGTGCATTGATGTCGGTGACACGCCCATCCTGTTCGGCAATCTTGATGTTGCTCCGGGTTTCGCCGGGAACCCGGATGAAGGCATCGCCAAACCCACGGCGCTTGATCAGCGCATTGAAAGCCTGGGGGTTGGCGCTGCCGAGGAACCCGCCCACGCTGACGTAATGGCCCAGGTCCGCCAGCACTTGCGCCACATTCACGCCCTTGCCGGCCGCGTGGGTCAGCATCGCTTCACTGCGATTGACCTCACCGGGTTGCAGGTGCGCCAGACGTACCGTGAGGTCCAACGCCGGGTTCAGCGTCAGGGTCAGAATATTCGCCATCTACACGGCCTCCACTAGGGCACGCACTTCAGCGGGCGAACCCACCGCCAGTGCTTGTTGCGCCAGGCCCTGGGCCTCGCTCAGACTGAATTCACGCACCCGCGCCTTCACTTCAGGAATGCTGCGGGCCGACACGCTCAACTCATCCACGCCCAGGCCGACCAGCACCGGCACCGCCAGCGGGTCCGCCGCCAACTCGCCGCACACGCCTACCCATTTGCCGTGGGCATGGGCGGCGCGCACGGTGATGTCGATCAGTTGCAGGACTGCCGGGTGCAAGCCATCGGCCTGGGCCGACAGGGTCGGGTGGCCGCGGTCGATGGCCAGGGTGTATTGGGTCAGGTCGTTGGTGCCGACGCTGAAGAAGTCGACTTCCTTGGCGAGGACCGGCGCCAGCAGCGCGGCTGAGGGCACTTCGATCATGATCCCCAGTTGCAGGTCTGCCACTGGGATCTCCAGGCGCAGGCGCTCGGTCATGTCCCGGGCGGCGCGCCACTCATCCACGCTGCCGACCATGGGGAACATGATGCGCAGCGGGCGGTTGTCTGCTGCACGCAGCAATGCGCGCAGTTGCGCTTCCATGATCTGCGGGCGTTGCAACGTCAGGCGAATGCCGCGCACACCCAGAAAGGGGTTTTCCTCTTCGGCGATCGGCCAATAGGGCAAAGGCTTGTCGCCGCCCACATCCAGGGTGCGCACCACCAACGGGCGACCATTGAGGCCGTCGAGTACGCGACGGTATTCGGCCTCCTGAGTGGCCTCGTCTGGCGCCTGGGAGTGAGCCATGAAAATCAGTTCGGTGCGCAGCAGGCCAATGCCTTCGGCGCCCTGCTCCACTGCGCTGGCCACCCCGGCGCTTTCGCCAATGTTGGCGAACACTTCCACGGCGTGGCCGTCACGGGTCAGCGCCGCTTCATGGCGCTGGGCCGATGCGGCTTGCAAGCGCTGTTCGCGGCTGTCGCGCTCCACGGTGGCCCGTTGCAGGATAGCGGCGTCGGGGTCCACATGCAGGCGACCACGCTGGCCATCGAGCAACAGTGGCGTGCCGGCGTTGAGCAATAACACCGCAGCGCCAGCGCCGACCAAAGCCGGAATGCCCAGGGCGCGGGCAACAATGGCGCTGTGAGCGGTGGCGCCGCCCCGGGCGGTGAGAATGCCGGCAACGCGGGCCGGGTCCAGGCGCGCCACGTCCGAAGGGCCGACCTCTTCCATCACCAGGATGTAGGGCTCGCTCGGTTCCTGCACGCTCTGGACGCCGCACAACTGGGCCAGCACGCGCCGGCCGATGTCACGCAAGTCGGCAGCACGCTCGGCCAGCAAGGCATCCTGCAAGGCTTCCTGTTGCTTGGCGGCGGCTTCGATCACGCTCATCCAGGCGGCTTCGGCGCTTTCGCCCTGCTTGAGGCGGGTGTCGACTTCGTCGGTCAGTTCCGGGTCGTCGAGCATTTCCTGGTGGGTGATGAAAATCTCGCGGATGGCCTTGGCCTGGCTACGCTCGATCAAGCCCTGGATATCCGTGCGCACGTCGCTCAAAGCGGTGTGCAGGCGCTGGCGTTCGGCGGCGGCGGATTCACCCCGTAGCGGGTAATCGAACACCTGCGGCACCTGGATATGAGCCGGGCCGATCGCGATACCCGGCGCGGCGGCAATGGCCTGGAGTTGGCTACCGCTCAGTGGCGCGCTGAGCACCGGTTCGATATCGACCTGTGCGGGCTGTGCGCTCACCGTGGGCAAGGGCTCGACCTCTTCGCCAAGGCCCTCTTGCACGGCGGCCAAGAGGGCGGGCAGTGCATCGCCGGCCACCGTCGGCTCGGCCACAAACTCCAGCACCTGGCCACGACGTGCGCCGAGGCTGAGCAACTTGCTCAGGCTTTTGACCGACACGGCGCCCACCGCGCCATCGACGATACGTACGCGGATATCGCCGTCAAAACTTTTCGCCAATTGCGCCAGGATCTTGGCCGGGCGCGCGTGCAGGCCGTGGGCGTTGGCCAGGGTAATACGGGCGCTGGGCCAGTCCGGCGGCAGTTCACCGCCCAGCACTTCCAGCACCGCGCGGCTGCTGGTGGCGCGTCCCAACTCGTGGCCGCGCCCTTCAATCAGCAAGGCACACAGGCGTTCAAGCAGGGTCTGGTGCGCTTCACCGAGGCTCGCCAGGCAGAACAGGCCGTGCAAGGGCTGGCCGAGGTAACGCATAGGTTTGTCCGGCGTCACAAAGGCCAGGCCCGGGCGCTTGACCGTCTGCTCGCTGTGCAACCACCACAGGCCATCGCCCAGGGGCAGCGCGTCGACTTGCTGCAATACGGCGGCAAAGCCATTGCTCACGCAGTCGGCCTGGCGCAGCAGGCGCGCACCGCGCCACACCAACTCTTCAAAATCATCGGCCGACACGCCCAGGCTGATCATCTGCGCATCCAGCGCCAGTTCCTGGGGCGCGCCTTGCAACAGTTTCAACAGCGCTTCGGCACTGCCGGCACGGCGCAACGCCTGGCCCAGGTCGGTTTCACCGAGGGCACGGGTGAGCAGTTGCAACAGGCGCAGGTGTTCATCGGATTTAGCCGCGATGCCAATCGCCAGATAGACGATCTGGCCATCGCCCCAGTCCACCCCTTCGGGGAACTGCAGCAGGCGCACACCGGTGGAAAACACTTGGTCGCGGGTTTCTGGCGTGCCATGGGGGATAGCAATGCCTTGGCCGAGAAAGGTCGAACCTTGGGCTTCACGGGCTTGCAAGCCACTGAGATAACCTTCGGCAACCAGGCCATCGGCCACTAATTTGTCAGCGAGCAGGTGCAAGGCAGCAGATTTATCCACAGCCACCTGGCCCATGGATATCTGCTCTACAGTGAGCTCAAGCATGCCGTTCTCCTAGTTAGTGCGACAGGCGCACTAGGTATTGTTGTAGGTAAATATGATCAAAATTAACTGACTGAGCGGTCAATTGGCAGTGGTCACTCAGTAGCGAACATCGTAAAAATACGCTTGCTGAAACGTTTAATCTAGAATTTATGGCAGATTACGCGTTAATTACGCAAGCTTGAAGGGCCACTCGGCGCTTGCTGTGGGACATTGGTCGAATGCTGGAATCGGTTACGATTGGACAAAATGTCGGGGCGAGCGCCAAAAAACAAGGAAATCCCGGTTTGAAACTCAGTGATATCGCACGTCTGGCCGGTGTGTCCGTTACCACCGCCAGCTATGTCATCAATGGCAAGGCCGAACAGCAGCGCATCAGCAACGCCACCGTTGAGCGTGTGCGTGCCGTGGTCCAAGCCCATGGCTTTACCCCCAACCCTCAAGCCGCGGGGCTGCGCAGCCGGCATACGCGGACCTTGGGGTTCATCCTGCCAGACCTGGAAAACCCCAGCTACGCACGCATCGCCAAACTGCTGGAACAAGGTGCGCGGGCGCGCGGCTATCAGTTACTGATCGCCAGCTCCGATGACGAAGCGGACAGCGAGCGCCAACTGCTGCAACTGTTCCGGGCGCGGCGTTGCGATGCGTTGTTCGTCGCCAGTTGCCTGCCGGCCAGCGATGACAGCTATCGCGAGCTGCAGGCCAAGGGGCTGCCGGTGATTGCCATCGACCGGGAGATGGAGCCGAACCAGTTCTGCTCCGTGGTCAGCGACGACCACCAGGCCTGCCAGCAACTCACTAGCAGCCTGCTGCAACCGCTGCCCAAGCAGATCGCGCTGATCGGCGCACGGCCCGAGCTGAGCATCAGCCAGGCGCGTACCGCCGGTTTCCGCGATGCGCTGCAAGGTTTTACGGGCGAAGTGATCATCGAACAGGGCGAAGCCTTCAGTCGTGACTGCGGCCGAGAGCTGATGGAGCAATTGCTGCAACGCCTGGGGCATCTGCCGGACGCGCTGGTAACCACCTCCTACGTACTGCTCCAAGGGGTGTTTGATGCGCTGCATGACTTCCCTCTCAAGTCACGCCCCCTGCGCCTGGGCACCTTCGGCGATACCCAGTTGCTGGATTTCCTCCCGCTGCCGGTCAACGCCATGGCCCAACAACATCAGTTGATTGCCGAGACCGCCCTGCGCCTGGCCCTGGCCGCCGTTGAAGAAGAACAGTACCAACCCGGCGTGCATGCGATTGGCCGGACCTTCAAGCAGCGTATCCTCGAGGCCTGAGCGTGGAGCTGATCGACACCCACACGCACCTGGACTTCGAGGACTTCGACCAGGATCGCACGCACGTCCTCGCCCACAGCCGTGACCTCGGCGTGCGGCGCCTGGTGGTGCTTGGGGTGTACCAGAAAAATTGGCAGCGGCTATGGGACTTGGTGCAACAGGACGAAGGCTTGTTCGCCGCCTTCGGCTTGCACCCGGTGTATCTCGATGAGCATCGCCCCGCCGACCTGCTGGAGCTGGGCGACTGGTTGACGCGCCTGCATGGCCACCGGCAACTGTGCGCCGTGGGCGAAATTGGCCTGGATTACTTTCTTGAACAGTTGGACCACGAGCGCCAGCAACCGCTATTTGAAACCCAGCTGAAACTCGCGGTGGATTTCCAGCTGCCGGCCCTGCTCCACGTTCGCCGCAGCCACGCCGCGGTAATTGCCACCTTAAAGCGTATCCGCCTGCCCAGAGGCGGCATCATCCATGCGTTCGCCGGCAGCGTTGAAGAGGCACGCGAGTACATCAAGCTCGGGTTCAAACTGGGCCTGGGTGGCGCTGCCACCTGGCCCCAGGCTCTGCGCATGCACCGGGTACTGGCCCAATTGCCCCTCGACGCCGTGGTGCTGGAGACCGACTCGCCGGATATGGCCCCGGCCATGTACCCCAACCAGCGCAATAGCCCGCAGCACCTGCCAGACATCTGCACGGCCCTGGCCGAGCGCATGGGTATCAGCCCTCTATTGCTGGCTGAGGCGAGCACACGCAATGCGTGCGAGCTGTTCAACTGGTAGCGCACTGATGGCCTGCAAGTTCAAGATCATTGTCTGGCGATGACGGGCGTAGCGCACCACCAGCAAATGGATCAACACCGCGACCAGTGAAATGTTGAACTGCGCGATGACACTGAGCAGCCCCAGCCACTCGGCGACCAAGGCCACCAGCAAGGTCGCGCACGTCAGCATGATCATGCTCGGCCGCACCAGCGCCCATTGGTCCAGGGCCCTGAATTGGCGCAACTGCTTGACGCAGCCCAACTGCAACCCGCAGTGGCAATACATACAGTCAAACGGCACATCGATTGCGATGGCGTTCAGTTGCCAAGGCTTGAGTTCAAACGTCATGTTGCACTGGGCGCAATGCCCCCTGATACCGATTGCGGCGGCCATCGTTTTGTCCCCTCGTGACCGTGACGGATGAAATAAATTTTCACCTATTCACGCCCCGATAAAACACGCATCGGTAAATCAAGACATGGGCCACAGGGCCCGTGGCTCCGCCCTTCAGAACCTCCCTACACCCGAAACGCACCAATCAATTGCTTCAACTCAACCACCTGGGTTGCCAGTTGTCGACTGGCCGCTTCCGTGTGCTGGGCGCCTTGCGCTGCATGCTCGCCAGCACGGTTGATTTCGACAATGTTCTGGTCGATGTCGTGGGCGACCGCCGTTTGCTGCTCCACGGCGGCGGCGATTTGCTGGTTCTGATCGACGATCATCCCAACTGCCCCCAGGATATTTTCCAAGGCTTGCTGGACTTTTTCCGACTGCCCCACCGTGCCATTCGCCATTTCATGGCTGCTGCCCATGGCCTTCACCGCCGCGCCCACGCCGCTGTGCAAGCGGCTGATCATCTGCTCGATTTCCTCGGTGGAGTGCTGGGTGCGCCGAGCCAGGGTGCGCACCTCGTCGGCCACCACCGCAAAACCACGCCCTTGGTCACCGGCGCGCGCGGCTTCGATGGCCGCGTTGAGCGCCAGCAGGTTGGTCTGCTCGGCAATGCTCTTGATCACTTCCAGGACGCTGCTGATGGACTGGCTGTCGGCAGCCAGTTGGTTGATCACCCGCACCGATTCGTCAATCTCCGCCGCCAGGCGGGCGATGCCGCCTTGCTGGGATTGCACCAGCGCACGCCCGGTGACCGTTTCATCATTGACGCTCTGGGCACTACTGACCGCCGCCGCCGCGCTGCGCGCCACCTCTTGGGCAGTGGCGGACATCTGGTTCATCGCGGTCGCCACTTGTTCGATCTGGCTGCGCTGGCCGGACACCGCCTGGTTACTCTGTGCCGACACCGCCTGCACCTGGCCGGCCTGCAGCTCCACCTGGCTGACCGTATGCCCAACACGTTCGATCAGGTCATGAATCTTGGCCACGGTGCCATTGAACACCTGGCCCAAGTCGCCCAGCTCGTCGCGGCTTTGAGCAACGAAGGTGACCGTCATGTCACCAGCCGCCACTTTGTCCATCATCGCCCCCAGGCGGCGCAAGGTGGTGCGGGTGGAGACAAAGAAACCGGCATAGAGATAGAAAATCAGCGCAAACACCGCCGCCAGGGCCGTGACCAGCAACACCATGTGCAGGCGGTTTTGCGCCAGGCGTTGCTGCAACTGCTGCCCGAGGAACGCCAGGGTGGCGTCATCCAATTGATAGGTCTTGGCCATCAACTGGCTGACGCCGTCATAAAAACCCTGCCAAGACGTATCGAGGGTCTCGGCCATCACCACCTGCTCTTCAAAAAACTCGCTGCCTTGCTTGAGGCTGGCCCGGCTGGCTTGCGCCGAAACGTCGAGGGCTGCATGCGCGGCCTGGCTGGCGCCCAACGCGTCCTGCAGCTTCAAGCCATATTCCCCGTGGAGTTTTTCCAGCTGCTGCAGCAGTTCGTCAAAACGGGTGCTGGAGGATGAATTGATGAAGCCCTGCCCCAGGGAGTACGCGCCCATCGCACGGCCTTCGCCCAAGGCCTGGGTGACTTGAGGGGTGACGGTGGTGACCAGGTCGCTGAGCTGGCGCAGATCACTCTGCGGATCACGGCTCAAGCCGGCTTGGCTGGCAATGATCTGGCTGAACATCTGGGCCTGGTTGAGTAACTTGCCGATCAACGCCGCTTTGTTGAGCAACGAGGTTTCCTGTTGCTGGGCCTTGAACGCAGCGATCAGCTCATCGCGCTTACTGTCGAAGACGGCAACTTGCTCGGGCTGGGTCGCGATGGCGCGCAAGCCTTGCAAGCGCTCCACCACACTGGCTTCCAAGGCGCTGATCCTGGTCTCCAGGTCTGCTGCTTTGCCGGACTGGCCGAGGGTGGCATTGATCTCTACCTGGTTGTTGAGGGTTTCCAGATCGCGGCGCAACGCCAGGCTGCTGCCGAGCAGGTCGAGACTCTGCAGTTCGACCCGGGTGCCCTGGTATTCGCGCCACGAATCGCGCACCAGGTAATAGTTGGTCGCCAGCATCGGCAGCAGGAACAGCACGCTGATCAGGCTGAACTTCATGCCGAAGCTCAGGCGGTTCATCAGCGCGACGGCGGGATAGAGCAAGCTCTTCACAGGTGACCTCCCCTTCTTTTATTTTTATTGAGGCGCAGGGCGGCGGCAGATAGCCACTATTTGGCGCGCTATCTGTATAGCTCAATTCGAAAGGGAGTTTTGTAACGTAAGGTTAACGGCGGGTCTGGAGGCCAAATGTGGCAAGGGGAAAGCCCTAACGCCATGTAGGAGCGAGCTTGCTCGCGAAAGACGCACAGACGCCGCGTTTATTCAGGAAGCACGCGTTATCGTTGACGTTTTTCGCGAGCAAGCTCGCTCCTACCATCAGGGCAACACCGTCCAGATGGCAAACCCGGCATACCACAGCACCGCCGCACGCAGCAGCAGCTCCCACAGGCGATCCAGGCTGTTGATGCCATCGGCCCCCACCACTGGCGCAGGAATTTCCGCGGCGGCCAGGCCGACTTTTTCCACCAACTGTGCCGCGCTGATGTCCCAGCTCAACAGTTCGTGAAGCATCACACGGCTGACCCCGACGAAATTGCCCACCAAGGCAAAGCTGGCCGCCAGCAGGCGTACCGGCAACCAGTCAAACGCGTGGCGCAGTTGCGTGGCGCGCTCGGCCACCGACGGGTTCTGGCTGTTTTCGCTGGCCAGCGCCAACAGGCGGTAGGCCAGGGCGGCCACCGGGCCCAGCAGGAAATACCAGAAAATCACCGCGAAAAAGCTTTGATACGCCTGCCACAGCAGGTAGCCCTGGACGCGCTCCAGCAATTGCTCGCCACTGTCGGCGCCAAGTTTGAGGTCGCGTTCGGCCACATGCTCGGCCGCTTGCAGGTCACCGCGCCGCCAGGCGTCGCGAAACGGCCCCAGCCCCGCCAATAGATCGCCACGGCCCAGGCTGTAGATCACCACCAGCAAGTGCACCGGCAATGCCAACAGGCCATAGGCCACCGGTTCCAGGACCAGCAACAACAATGCCAGCAATGCCACCGGCAGCAGCACCAATATCAGCAGGATCAACCAGGGGCGCTTGCCCATGCGCGGGCTCGATTCCAGCTTGGCCAGCTCACGCAGCCATCCACCGTCGCGCTGCAACCGCAGGCGCAAGGCCGAGAATTTCTCGATCCACACGGCCAGCACCAACACCAGGAAACTCATCGTTCGTGTCCTCCATCCTGCAGGGCGCTGCGAAAGCGCGCCCAATCAAAAGCGGGGCCCGGGTCGGTCTTGCGCCCCGGAGCGATGTCGCTGTGACCACAAATACGTTGGCGGGTGATATCTGGGTATGCGGCCAGCAGTTGGCGTGTCAGGTCGATCAGCGCCGCATACTGGGCATTGGTAAACGGTAGGTCATCCGTGCCTTCCAGCTCGATTCCCAGAGAAAAGTCGTTGCAGACCTCGCGCCCTTCAAAGACGGAAATACCGGCATGCCAGGCACGGTCGCGGCACGAAACAAATTGCGTCACAGTGCCGTCACGTTCAATCAGAAAATGCGCAGACACTCGTAGGCTCGCGATCCCTTCAAAATAGGGATGCTCTGAGATATCCAGGCGGTTCTGGAAAAATTCCTGCACCTTGCCGGTGTTGAACTGCGCCGGGGGCAAACTGATGTTATGCACCACCAACAGCGAGATTTCGCCTTCAGGGCGCTCGTTGAAGTTGGGCGAAGGGCAATGACGAATGCCCTGGCACCAACCGCTGGCGGGGTCCAACTGCATACAGGCTCCTTGAATGAGAAGAGGTGTGACCAGTATGCCGCGTTCCACCCTGCGGTTGCGATCACTTGCCGCGATTGAGTTGCCGCAGGTTGCCCACCACCGCTGCCAGCGCACGCTCGAACAGCGGGCCATCGTCCAAGCCGTGCAGGACGCCCTGCTTGAACGCCAGCGCTAACTGGTTCGCGCTTTTCTCCAGCACCTTGAGGCCCGCGCGGCTGACAAAAATATAGGTATCGGCGGGCGGCATGATGGCGGTCAATTTGCAGCGCAGGGTACCGGCTTCATTTTGCTGCAGCGCTACCCAAGTACCGGCTCGCAACTGCTTGGCTTTGAGCAGGTCGGGGTCATCATGGGGCAGTGGTTCGTCGGCACCCGGCGGGCCAGCCCCCAGGATAAAAGGCTCACGGACTTCAACCAGCACCTCGTCGTCGAGCGGCTGAACATGCATGGCCTGCAACCGCAGGAAGAACTCGCGGGTACTGAAAGGATCGAAGGCCGCACCGGCCAACCCGTCACGCAAGGCCTTGAGCAGCCCGGGTAATTGCTCGAGCAAACGCCGGCCCGCTTCGGTGTCTTCACGCAGGCCGACGCTCCAGATCAATTCATCCACGGTGCGCAGCGCCGCCTGCCACTGCAGCGATTGTTCACCGTGCTTGAGAACGGCCACTAACAACACCTGGCTCCAGGCCTGCTGCACAAATTGCAGCACCGATGGCGGCAAGGTTTTGCCCACGAGCCGCCGATTGAGCACGTGCGCCACACGCTGGCGCGCCACCTCGACCTGCAGGCGCTCTTGCTCGGCGTCACGGGTGTGTCGCTCAAGTCGCTCGCTGCGCTTGCGCTCCTGGGCTATGAATGCGCTGAACGTGGTGAGCAACTGGGAGAAAATCGCCGGGTCTTCGACGAACTCATTCAGCACACGCTGTACGAGTTGCTCGATACACAGATAGAGGTTGTCCCGTGGGTGGTCATAGGGCGGGCTCCAGCCGGTGACGGCACTCGCGATGTCATTGAGCAAGCGCCGCGCCGGATGCTCTGCGCAACTGAACAGGCTCTTGTCCAGCACCGCCACTTTCAGCAGCGGGATCTGCAAGCGAGCGATCAGCGCCTTGAAAGCGTCCGGCACACCGCTGTCATCGAACATGAACTCAAACAGCATGGCGACCAGATTGGTCACATCTTCGTCTGCCTCTTCTAACACCCTCGACTTGCCGCTTTTGACGCTGCCCCGGGTCAGCAACTGTTCCAGCTGGTTGCGCAGGTCGAAATCGTCCTCGCCACCGGGCTCCGGGACATATTGCTGCAAATGCGACAACAGCCGTAGCAGATCGCGGGTGGCAATCGGCTGCGGCTCGGCACTGGCTTCAAGGGTCGGGGCCACGCTGCCACGCACGGCTACCAGTAACTTTTGCAAGGCACTGAACGCTTGCTGGCCGCTTTTGTCCAGCGGTGGGTCGGCCACCACTTGGCTGGTGTAATGCTGGTGCTCCCGGGCCTCGCGCCCGCCAGCTCGACGGGACGGGACCGTCTTGAGTTGCGGCAATACGCCGGTGGCGATCAACAATTGGTTGGCCTCGCCATACAACAGGTCGGCATCACTGAGCACGTATTTCTCAAACAGCTTGAGCATGACCAGCTTGACGCGAATCTCCACCCCCAGGCTGCGCCCTGCTTGCAGGAAAAACTCACAAAGCCGCGCAGGGCCCAAGGGGTTTTCAGGGTCCTCCAGGCGCCTGCCGAGCAGTTCACTCAAGCGTGCGTCCAACTGCCCCAGGGCCAAGCCATCACGATGCCGCACCCGACCGAGCATCGCCTCCAGAGCCACGGCTTTTTCCACATCATCCGCGCTGGTGCCGGGTGCCGCCTCATAAGACACCACCGGCACCAGGTGTGCACCGCTGCACCGGGCCTGGCCCAGGTTGGCGAACGCCACAAACAGCTGCTCCATGAACACGCGCTCGAAGTTCTTGCGCTTGAGGCGCAGGTCGCGCATGGCCTCGAAAAAAATATGATGGTCAACGGTGCTACGGGCCTTTTCGGCCATTTCGAACAGGGTGTCGTCGGCGTTATCGAACAGTTCCTGCAAGCCTTGCTGCAGCTGTTGCGCAGCCTTGTCACGCACCTGCAGCAACACCACCGGCAGGCGCGCGAGCGGCGATGGCGTGGCCTGCGCCCTGTTGATAGGCACCACCTTCCCGTCATTGTGCATCCTGGCCTCCTGAAACGGCGGTTTTGAGCGGTGGAGAGACGGAGCGCAGGCCCGGCAGGCACTGCAAACACCCGATCACCACCAGGACGTCAAAGCTATGACGCCAATTGCAAGGCGCGAGATTATCTTGCAAACGAAGGCAGTTGCGCCAGCACACTCTGACTTTGTGCGGTAAATGAGTGGCGAGCCTGGGTTAGAACGCACGCTGGCCCTATAATCGAGGCACTTTGTTTGTGGAGCCTGTTATGCCGAACCTCCGTCTTGCCGACCTCACCGCCGAAATCGAAGCCAACGTGCGCCGCGCACTGCTGGAAGACATCGGCAGTGGCGACATCACCGCGCAGTTGATCCCGGCCGAACGGCTGGCCAAGGCCACGATCATTACCCGTGAGGCGGCTGTTATCGCCGGCACGGCGTGGGTGGATGCGGTGTTTCGTCAACTGGACCCACGGGTCGCTGTGCACTGGCAGGTGGCTGATGGTGAACGAGTGAGCCCCAACCAGGCGCTGTTCCACCTTGAGGGCCCGGCCCGCTCGCTGCTCAGTGGTGAACGTAGCGCGTTGAATTTTCTGCAATTGCTGTCAGGGGTTGCCACCCGCGCGCAATTTTTGGCGGACTTTGTCGCCAGCACCCAGGTCAAGCTGCTGGACACCCGCAAGACATTGCCCGGCCTGCGTTTAGCGCAGAAATATGCGGTGACCTCCGGCGGTTGCCACAACCACCGTATCGGGCTGTATGACGCGTTCCTGATCAAGGAAAACCACATCGCCGCCTGCGGTGGTATTGCCCAAGCGATCACCGCCGCCCACAAGATTGCCCCGGGCAAGCCGGTGGAAATCGAAGTGGAAAGCCTGGAGGAATTACGCGAGGCCCTGGCGGCGGGTGCCGACATCATCATGCTGGATGAACTGAGCCTGGAAGACATGCGCGAAGCCGTGCGCCTGAACGCAGGCAAGGCCAAGCTCGAAGCCAGCGGCGGGATCAATGAAACCACCTTGCTGCCTATCGCTGAAACCGGCGTGGACTACATCTCCATCGGCGCGATGACCAAGGATGTGAAGGCGGTGGATCTGTCGATGCGCCTCAGTATCTGAGAAGTTGCGAGCGGTAAGCTTCAAGCTGCAAGAAGGCTGCGGGACAACTTGCAGCTTGAAGCTCGCGGCTGCTTTTAAACTACAAGATTATTCATCTCGCAGTACTCGTCCCAATCGACACCCAGCACCTCGGCCGCCTCTTTGTGCAAGGCCAACCGCGCGGCTTCGAACTCTTCCGGCGTCGAGGTGTACTTGAGGGTCAACTCCCAAGGTTGGTAGCCCTGACTCTCGGCCTCATCTTCGAATGCCCACTGAATCTGGTCGCGCTGATCGTCGGCACTCAGGTCCTTGATCTCTTCTTTAAGCTGCGGCGTCGCTTCAAGGTAATGCTTGAGCGCTTGTTCGTGCCGTGCTTCCTGGGTCATCTCAGTCGTGGTCATGTCGTTCTCTTAGATCGAGGAATGGGAATGCATCTGGGTCTTCAAGGTTGCGCAGATACAAAAGAGCGGGGGCAAATGCCCGGCTCACCTGGCCTTCAGAACCATTCTGGGATCATCTGAAAACATTGCCGTTGAAACAGTGGTGCCTGTGGTGCCCGAGACAGGAATCGAACCTGCGACCTTCGCGTTACGAGTGCGCTGCTCTACCGGCTGAGCTACACGGGCGGTGGGCTAAAGCTAGCACTGCATTGGGCATGCAGCAACCAACTCGCTCACCGCCCGGCGACTGTCACGCGCCGTTGGCGCCGCAGCCCTTGGCAGCGTACTGCGGCTCTACCGTGGTGGCACAGCTCCAGCCGGTGGTGGCGCTGCGGGTCAAGGTGATGGTCTTGCCGAGCACGGGCGCGGGCGCGTCCAAGATTTCACAACGGATGGAGCCTGCGCCCGAGGCCACATCGCCTGTCGCTTCGATCACGCAGTTGGCGGTAGGGCTGGCGCCACCGATGAGGGCCAGGGTCGGCACGGTGCCCTGGTTGATGGCGTCCTCATAGCCGGCCTTTAGCGCGCTGATTTCAGCCAACCCCGCCGTGAACTTGGCCTTGGCCTGGTGCTTGGTGTACATGGGCAGACCGATGGTGGCCAAAATGCCGATGATTGCCACGACGATCAATAATTCGATCAAGGTAAAACCTTTTTGACGCATCTCTTTCACTCTCCAGAATAGAACCATGACAAGGCGCATCCTGCGCCCCGTAGTGTGCAACGGCGCCAGTGTACTCATCCCCACGCAGCCGTTCGCCTGCAAGACGCACAATCTGACATTTTATCGCCCAGCGCCAGCCTGCCCGAATTCGCCACCTGACTAAGCTATAAATTCTTCACGACCTGGGTGCGCCAACCTCACATGAACGACACTCCAACAATCTATGCCTGGGAAGGCATCAACCGCAAAGGCCGCCGGGTTTCCGGGCAAATCGCCGGGCATAACCTTGCGCTGATCAAGGTACAACTGCGCCAGCAAGGGATCTGCCCTGAGCGTGTGCGCAAGAAATCTTACGGTTTACACATCTTCAAGACGCGAATAACGCCCGCAGATATTGCCCTGTTCACTCGCCAGTTAGCCACCTTGCTCAAAGCCGGCATCCCGCTGCTGCAAGCCTTCGACATCATCAGCGAAGGCGTCGAAAACCTGCAACTGCGCGAACTGGTGAAGGCGTTGAAACAGCACATTGCCAGCGGCCACCCCTTGGCCACTGCCCTGCGTCAATATCCCCGCTACTTCGATGAGTTGTATTGCAATCTGGTAGCAGCTGGCGAAATAGCCGGCGCCCTGGAAACCTTGCTCGAGCGCGTGGCGATTCATCTGGAAAAAAGCCAACGGCTCAAAACCAGGATCAAGAAAGCCATGACCTACCCTGTCGCGGTACTGGTAATTGCCACAGGGGTGAGCACAGTCCTGTTGATTCACGTTGTGCCGCAGTTCCAGAACTTGTTCGCCGGGGTCAACGGCCGATTGCCCGGGTTTACCCTGGCGGTCATTGCACTGTCGGAACTGTTGCAACACGCGTGGTGGATGCTGGCGCTGGCCGTGGGCGCCATAATGGTCGCTGGGCATCACGCCTATCGAACTTACCCGGGCTTTCGCCATTGGTTGGCGGCAGGTTTGTTGAAAGTACCCGTGGCAGGCAAACTGCTGCACAAATCTGCGGTTGCTCGCTACGCTCGCACACTTTCCACCACCTTTGCGGCGGGCGTCCCTCTGGTACAGGCATTGGGTTCGGTGGCCGGCGCCGTCGGCAATGGCCCCTTCAAACAGGCAATCGAACGTATGCGCCACGATGTATCCACAGGCATGCAGTTGAATCAATCGATGCATAACAGCGGCCTGTTCCCAGGCATGGCGATCCAGATGACCGCAATCGGGGAGGAGTCCGGCACCCTGGACCGCATGCTGGAAAAAGTCGCGAACCACTACGAGTCAGACGTGGATACCTTGGTCGACAACCTCACCAGCCTGATGGAGCCGCTGATCATGGTCGTATTGGGGGGGATTGTCGGCGCGCTGGTAGTCGCCATGTACCTGCCGGTGTTTCAATTGGGGACGGCGTTTTGAGCCTGCTGCTGAGCGAACATCCCTGGGCGTTTGTTGGCCTGGCGCTGGTGTTGGGCCTGATCGTCGGCAGCTTCCTCAATGTGCTGGCGTGGCGCCTGCCCAAAATGCTCGAGCGGGAATGGCGTGCCCAGGCCCATGAGATTCTCGACTTGCCAGCCGAGCCCGGTGGGCCGGCCTATAACCTGATGCACCCGAACTCCTGCTGCCCGCACTGCAATCAACCGATTCGGCCTTGGGAAAATATCCCGGTGCTCAGCTACCTGCTGCTCCGCGGGCGTTGTGCCCACTGCCGCGACCCTATCGGCCTGCGTTACCCCCTCACCGAACTCGCGTGCGCGCTGATCTCAACCGCTGTCGCCTGGCACTTCGGCTTCGGCTGGCAAGCCGGCGCGGTGATGCTGTTGAGTTGGGGCTTGCTGGGCATGAGCCTGATTGATCTAGACCACCAACTGCTGCCGGATGTGCTGGTGCTGCCGCTGCTATGGCTGGGGCTGATCCTCAACAGTGCTGACCTGCTGACGCCACTGCCCGATGCAGTGTGGGGCGCGGTCATCGGCTACATGAGCTTGTGGTGCCTGTTCTGGCTGTTCAAGCTGGCCACCGGCAAAGACGGCATGGGCCATGGCGACTTCAAGTTATTGGCCTTGCTGGGAGCCTGGGGCGGCTGGCAGATTCTGCCGATGACCCTGCTGATGGCCTCGCTGCTGGGCGTATTTGCCGGGCTGATCCTGCTGCGTTTGCGTAAGGCCCAGGTGTCAGCGCCAATGCCGTTTGGCCCCTGCCTGGCAATTGCCGGCTGGATTGCATTGCTCTGGGGTGGTCAAATAACCGACTTCTATTTGCAGTCTGTCGGTTTCAGATGACCACTTCTGTTGCAACACCCTGGATTCTTGGACTCACGGGCGGCATTGGCAGCGGCAAAAGCGCTGCGGCCGAGCACTTTATCAAGCTGGGCATCGACCTGGTGGATGCCGATCATGCCGCGCGCTGGGTGGTCGAGCCTGGCCGCCCTGCCCTGGCACGCATCGCCGAACATTTCGGCGCCAGCGTGCTGCAACCCGACGGCCAGCTGGACCGTGCCGCGCTGCGCAAACTGATCTTTGAGATCCCACAAGAGCGCCTGTGGCTGGAAGCCTTGCTGCACCCGCTGATCGCCGAGGAAATTCGCAGCCACCTGGCACGCGCCCAATCGCCCTACGCGATCCTGGTGTCGCCGCTGCTGATCGAGTCCGGACAGTACAGCATGACCCAGCGCATCCTGGTGATCGACGTGCCGCAATCGCTGCAGATTCAGCGTACCCTGCAGCGCGACGGCATCACCGAACAACAGGTGCAGGCGATTCTCAAGGCCCAGTCCAGCCGCGAAGACCGCCTGAACCATGCCGATGACGTGCTGGTCAACGATAAGGACCTCGCCTGGCTGCACGGCGAGGTCGAGCGACTGCACCACTTTTACCTTACTTTGCGTGGAGGCCGATCATGAGCCAACCCTTGACCGTCGACTGCCCAACCTGCGGTGCACCCGTGGAATGGAAAGCGACCAACCTCAACCGACCGTTCTGCTCGGACCGTTGCAAACTTATCGACCTGGGCGCCTGGGCCGCTGAAGAACACAAGATTCCCGTGGCCCCTGACGCCGAAGATGAACTGTTTTCCGAAGACCTGCCGCCGCGCCACTAAGGCCGCATAAAGGCATAATCCTGCTGGTCGTCGAGGTTTTCTGCAAGGTATTGCAACTCGTCGGCCAGGTCTTCAAAACTGCGTACCCCCTTGCTTTGCTGCACCACCGCACTGAGCATGGCGCGCAAGGTCAACCCGGGGTCAAAACCGATTTCCTGCGCTGCATCCTGGCTTCTGCGCAACTCCTGCCGTGCCCACTCGTACACACTCATGATCCGTGCTCCTGAAAATTTTGCAGAGCATGGACCCGCGCCGCTGCCTGGCGTTTGACCTGGATCAACGCCGCGAGTCGTCGTCCTTCCACGGCGCCGAGAGGTAGCGGGTACGGTTGAACGTCTCCAGCCATTCCGGGCAAAACACCACCAGCGCGCTGATGACCATGCCGTTGATGAAGGCTTCGGGAAAGATGATCAGCCATAGGTAACCGACAAAATCTTCCAACCACTCAGGCATCGCAAAAAGACCGTCCAACCACAACAGGCCCAGGCCGGCCAACAGGCACAGCAATGCCGACAGTGCGGCAGCAAAAAAGCCCGAACAGAAGATATACACAAAGGGGTTTCTCGGCTGCGCCCGTTCTACCAGCAGCGCGCACCCTTCGGTGACCAGCACTGGCAGCACGATCAGCAGCAGGCCATTGATGCCAAGCGCGGCCAAGTCCTGGCGCCCCAGCAACATCAAGCCAAGCTGGGCGGCAAAGCCTCCGACGATTGCCAGCGGCCAATCCAGCAGCAAGGTCACGGCGGTCATGCCGATAAAGTGGTAGGACACGCCGGTATCGAAATCCCGTCGCACCAGCCACAGCATGAACAGCGCGAACACCGTACCGAACAGCAAATGCTGGCGCCGACGGTCGGCAAACAGCTCCACCCATGGCGAGCGCAGAGTCGCCCACATCACCACGGGCGCATATACCAGCCAGCCGAAGCCGAGAGTCTGGGGTGCCAGAACCGCTGCACTGATCACGGATGCTCTGCCTTTACCAAAAACCTCATCACACACCTCGTCCCTGGGCCTGTTTCACGCAAGCATTCTACACCCGGGTTTTAAGGCAAGACTTCCTGTGGTCATCATTTGAACGCTAAGCTGCGACTATGGATGACTCAGATTATTTGCGCCTGCTCACCGTAGCAGCCGAACAAGCCAATGCGTTTCTGTCCAATGCCCGCAAGTGGGAGCGTGAGCGTTGGGTCTGCCAGCGCCTGTTACAAGGCTTGAATGTGCCCTACCGTGTCGAAGAATTCCACGCAGCGGGCCAGGAGCCGCCCGACGTGTTGTTTCGCGACGCCAGCTTCGAGGTCTTTTTTGTGTTGGATGAGGGCCGCCGCCTGAACGACGAGTGGCGCGATGAGTTGCTGCGCAGGCGCAGTGCTTTCTCCTTGAGCCAACTGGTACGGCGCGAAGCCAAGCCACGGCGAATCCCCGCCCATGAATTCCTCCTGCGCCTGGCCCCCACACTGCGTAAAAAAGCCCACAACTATAAAGAGCGCGGGATGGACCTGGGGGAGTTGGACCTCATTGCGTTTACCAGCCTCAAGCGCGAAGTACTGGACCTCAACAGCCATTTTCCGCCGCCGACCGAATACCTGCGCCAGGGCTGGCGCTCGCTGTCACTGGTGGGTCCAACCTTCGCCCGGGTGTTGTTCGCGCACCCGGACGCACCGGATTTCTTGCGCAACAACCTTGGCCGCAGCATAGTGTTTGATGTCGGCATCAGCCTTTGATGCCCCTGGCTGTAACGTGGCGCCCCTTTGCAACGTCTACCTGACGAGGCCTTTATGACCAGCCGCCTGAAACCCGATGACCAAGAGCGTGTCGAAGAGTACCTGCGACTTTCCCAGCACAGAGTCGAGCGCAAGCCTTTCCGGCCGTGGCTGCTCCTCTGCGTGGTGCTGGTCGTGGTAATCGGGCTCGGTGCGCTGAGCCGCCTATTGAGTTACCTGACGCTATGAGCCGCCTGGCGCTCGCGAGGGTAACTGCTCCGATTTCTTTTAGCCTTGCGAGATATCCCCATGACCCATCGTATTATTATCGTCGGCGGCGGTGCCGGCGGCCTGGAGTTGGCTACCCGCCTGGGTAAGACTCTGGGCAAGCGTGGCAAGGCCAGCATCACGCTGGTCGACACCAACCTGACCCACATCTGGAAGCCGTTACTGCACGAAGTCGCGGCCGGCTCACTGAACTCATCTGAAGACGAACTCAACTATGTTGCCCAGGCGAAATGGAACCACTTCGAGTTCCAGCTAGGGCGCATGAGCGGGCTTGACCGTGAGCAGAAGAAAATCCAGCTGGCCGCCACCCTCGACGAAGAAGGCCGCGAACTGGTGCCTGCCCGCGTGCTGGGCTATGACAGCCTGGTGATTGCGGTAGGCAGCACTACCAACGACTTCGGCACTGAGGGCGCAGCGCAACACTGCCTGTTCCTCGATACCCGCAAGCAGGCCGAGCGCTTCCATCAGCAACTGCTCAACCACTACCTGCGCGCCCATGCCGGGCAGACCGACGCCGTTGAACAGATTAGCGTCGCCATCGTGGGTGCCGGTGCCACCGGGGTCGAGCTGGCCGCCGAGCTGCATAACGCCGCCCATGAACTGGCCGCCTATGGCCTGGATCGTATCAAGCCGGAAAACATGCACATCACCCTGATCGAAGCCGGCCCGCGGGTATTGCCTGCACTGCCGGAGCGGATCGGTGGGCCAGTGCACAAGACCCTGGAAAAACTAGGGGTGACGGTACTGACCAACTCGGCGGTCAGTGAAGTAACTGCCGATGCCTTGATCACCAGCAGCGGCCAGGTGATCAAGGCCAGCCTCAAGGTCTGGGCGGCCGGTATCCGCGCACCCGGTTTCCTCAAGGACATCGACGGTCTGGAAACCAACCGCATCAACCAACTGCAAGTCCTGCAAACTCTGCAAACCACCCGCGACGAAAATATCTTCGCCTTTGGTGATTGCGCCGCGTGCCCGCAACCGGGCACCGACCGCAATGTGCCGCCACGGGCCCAAGCGGCTCACCAACAGGCGTCGCTGCTGGCAAAATCGCTCAAGCTGCGGATTGAAGGCAAGGAGCTGCCGACCTACACGTACACCGACTACGGCTCGCTGATCTCGCTGTCGCGCTTTTCCGCGGTGGGTAACCTGATGGGCAATTTGACGGGCAGTGTGATGCTGGAAGGCTGGCTGGCGCGGATGTTCTACGTGTCGCTGTACCGCATGCACCAGATGGCGCTGTATGGGTTCTTCCGCACGGCGATGCTGATGCTGGGCAGCAAGATCGGCCGCGGCACCGAGCCACGCCTTAAATTGCACTAACAACCTGGTCTCGAAGGAGGCCTGGCAAATGTGGGAGCGGGCTTGCTCGCGAATGCGCTGTGTCAGTCAGTACATCTGTGACTGAACCACCGCATTCGCGAGCAAGTCGAATCGTCGCACCGCCGCTCCCACTTTATTTTGCGGTGAATTCAGAATTTGCGAGCACAAAAAAAATCCCCGTATCTTTCGATACGAGGATTTTTAATATGGTCGGGGTAGGGGGATTCGAACTCCCGACATCCTGCTCCCAAAGCAGGCGCGCTACCGGACTGCGCTATACCCCGGTAATAAAAAGGCGACCTTTCAGTCGCCTTCTTCGATCAGCGCTTTTGGCCTCTGATCTTAAGATTCGATTCCAGCGTTAACTGGTCTCAAAAATGGTGGGTCGTGTGGGATTCGAACCTACGACCAATTGGTTAAAAGACAATTGGTTTTAGTGCTTCAAAACCCAGGATCGTTTTCGCTACACATAGCTGTTTCCGTGGCCTCGCAGCCTCTAATGAACCCACATTAGAGGCTCCAAACCATGAAAATCTCTGCGGTCGTTTCGACCAAAGGCGGCGTAGGCAAAACCACCATCGAGGCTAACCTCGGCGCTTTTTGTGCGGATGCAGGGCTGCGCGTGCTCCTCATCGACCTAGATCCTGCACAGCCCTCACTCTCCTCGTATTACCAATTGGTCGATGAAGCTCAGGGCGGCATCTACGACCTGCTGGCATTCAATATCACCGAATCAGCCAAGATCATATCCAGCACAGCGATTCCAAACCTGTCGCTTGTCATTTCCAACGACATCAACAACCAACTGAACAGCCTGCTCCTGCAAGCACCTGACGGACGGTTGCGACTCGCCAACCTGATGCCGGCGTTCAAAGACCATTTCGACCTGGTACTGATTGACACCCAAGGCGCCAGATCGGCCATGCTCGAAATGGTGGTCCTAGCCTCTGATTTGGTCATCTCCCCGCTTCCGCCCAATATGCTCGCTGCTCGGGAGTTCAGCCGGGGAACCATGCAGATGTTGGACGGCCTGCGCGCCTATGGGCGCCTGGGCATGAAAATCCCTCCCGTGCGGATCGTCGTCAACAATCTCGACCAAACCACTGACGCGCAAATGATCGAGCAGTCGGTACGGGAAATTTTCCAGGACAATGACGAAATCAACGTTCTGGATAGCGTCATCCCCAGCGCAGTGGTGTTTCGTAGCGGTTCTTCACTGGGCGTCCCAGTACATCGCCTGGAATACCGACAGCCTTCAAACCGAATATCTCCGGCAGCCCTAGTCGTCATCCGCCGTTTGGCCATTGAGCTTTTCCCAGAATGGCGTGACCGCTTCGAGGCCATGACCGAGGAGAAGGTAGCCAACTTGGTGAGGGAGGGTCGTTGAAATGGCGAAGCCCTCCATTACCGACGCCCGCAGTATTACTGCAGATCTCATCCTAGAGGTTGGCAAGTACTACAGCGCTCAGCAATTGCGCAGCTTGCAAGCCAAGCTCAGTGGAACCGCACGAGAAATCAGAGCCCTGACAAGCGGTTGCCATCTGCCCGGTCGGATTGGCGCCCAGTTGAGCGTTGAACAGATTCAGCTTTTGCAAGACGCAGCGAAGCTAATCGAGTCAGTGAACTCGAACATAAAGCACGCGAAGGAAAAGCGCGGCCGCGACGAAAGCCAAGCCAAACACCGTCAGCAACGTCGATATGCCGAAGCCAAACGCCTGGTAGCTGAAACATATCTAGAACCTTTTGTACCTGAGTCAACGGCTTTGGACCCTCTCCTAGATATTCTTAAAACAGCGCTGACGCTCAATCGCGCAGACGTTTTCAGGAATGGCTATACACCTAGGGAGTTCAATCTCAGGCTCCGTGATTACCTGTCGCCTGCCAGAACTCGAAAGCTTATTGGCTGGACCAGTCCAAGTGCTTTTTGGATAAGCACGGTTCTCTCTCTGCGTAATGACGTTGTGCAATCTGTTGAGCAAGAGATTGCTTACGACGATGGCTCAAGTGTTCAAGACCGTCTTGATGCCTTGAAACAGAAGGTTGCGGACTGTCTTGCCCGGACTCACCTATCTACTGATGAGGAAGAAACACTTCGCCTGTGGTCTGAGGCGCTCTCCCCCCGCATTCAACAGGAAGGGGGTGAATGATGGACAAGCAAAAAGTCCTCAGCAAGGTCGCCAAACTCATGGCGCTGGCCAAGTCACAAGGCGCTGCCCCAAACGAAGTGGAAATTGCACTTCGCCAAGCGCGCCATTTGATGAAGCAGTACAACCTGGAACACACCGAGGTCGCTGCCCATACAATCGAAGAAGCCATTGTCGGTACCAAAACCCGTCGGGCGCCGCAGGATTGGCTGCACCACCTGGCTTCAATCTGCTCCCAAGCCTTCGATTGCAGCCACTTGGCGTATTTCAATCCGTTACTTGGCTGGTCCTTCAAGTTCTTGGGGAAAGGTATTTCACCCGAGCTGGCAGCTCACACCTATTCATCGCTGCATCACCAGCTTATCGCAGCTCGACGAGCTCATGTTGCCCAGCAGAAGCGCTGCCAACTGAAAACCAAACGTCACCGCGGCCAACTGTTTGCCGAGGGCTGGCTCAATGCCGTCGCCTCCAAGGTGAACCAGTTTGCAGGCGGGATAGACGAAAACACTGCGCTGGAGATCCAAGCCTACCTGGAATGGCACCATCCAAAACTAACACTAGCCATTATCAAGCCCATCGAAGCCAAAGGTCATGACACCCGCTCTTTGCAAGCGGGGTGGGACCAGGGCAAGCATGCCAGGCTGCATCGTGGTGTTGGACAGCAGTCACAAGGAGCCCTTGGGCATGGGGGGAGCCAATGAGAACTCATTCGCTTTCACCTTTGGCCATGGCGGCGCTGGAACAAGCCAGATCCCAACTTGGGCTTGCCCCGGTTCACAAACACCATGTTTGGAGTGAGGCAGAAGAGCGCACGCTCATTGCCCGCTATCCCGATGAACCGACTCAGGTCCTAGCCGCCGAATTGGGGCTAAGCGTCTATCAGGTCTATGCCAAAGCCAAACGGCTGGGTTTGAGCAAAAGCACCGAGTTTCTTCGCAGTAGTCTCTGTGGCCGGCTTGACGGCAAGTTGGGCGCTGAATTCCGCTTTCCCAAGGGTTTTGTCCCCTGGAATAAGGGCCTCAAGGGGCTCCCCTCCTCTGGCCGCATGACTCAAACGCAGTTTAAGGCGGGGAATAAACCAGGGAACTGGCTCCCTGTTGGCAGCCTGCGCACGACTCCTGACGGCTATCAGCAGAAGAAAATCACCGATACAGGTTATCCACCCGTTGACTGGAAAGCGGTGCACGTACTGCTCTGGGAGGAGCATCACGGACCAGTCCCTTTAAACATGTGCGTGTGCTTCAAGGACGGCAACAAGGCCCATATAGCCCTGAATAACCTGGAGTTGCTGACGAGGGCAGAACGCATGCGTCGTAACACCATTCATCGGTATCCGGAAGAGCTGAAATCCGCAATACGCGCTATCGGCAAACTCAAACGCACCATCCGGGAGGTTGAAAATGAAGAACAAGATTGAAGATCTACGTAATCACCTGTTCGTCGCGATCGAGAGCCTCCTGGACCCGGAAAAACCAATGGAAATTGAACGGGCTAAAGCGGTAGCGGAAGTTGCTCAGGTCATGATCAATTCAGCGAAGGTTGAAGTCGACATGGTCAAAGCCCTAGGGGCACGCAACGGGAGTGGTTTTCTTCAGATAGGTCAGGAGTCAGGGAAATGAATCATCTTGACCTCTCACCTCCCTACTCCGTAGAGGCTGAACAAGGTGTGTTAGGTGGGCTACTGCTCGACAACAACACCTGGGATCTCGTCGCGGACAAACTGGATGCCTCTGATTTTTTCCGACATGACCATCGGTTGCTGTTCCGGACAATGGCAAGCCTTGCTGACAAGTCCATTCCGTTCGACATCGTCACCGTCCACAACGCGTCGGAGGAGCCAGACGAAGCCGGAGGGCTGAGCTATCTGGGCGAGCTGGCCAAAAACACGCCGTCTGTAGCCAACATCGAGCATTACGCATCCATCGTGCGTAATCGCTCTCGGCTCAGACAGCTCATGTCCCTTGGATACCAATGCTCTCGCGAGGCGACAGACCCGTTGGCAAGTGCGGAGGATGTTCAAGAATCAATTGAACAGCAACTGTTCGCTCTGGGTGAAGGCAAGAGCACAACGGAATTCGTCAATATCAACCAATGCCTGACGAACGTCGTCGAACAAATAGACGAACATTTCAACGGCAATATCACCGTGACCGGCCTGCCTTCAGGCCTGGAGGACCTAGACGAGCTGACGTCGGGTTTTCAAGAAGCCGACCTGATCATCCTCGGCGCGCGCCCGTCTATGGGGAAGACCTCTCTGGCCTTGAACTTCATAGATACGGCTCTGCAGGCAAAGCTTGATCGTACAGTTCAGGTTTTCAGCATGGAAATGCCGGCCAAAGCACTGATGTATCGATTGATGGGCATCTTAGGCCATATCGATCTGGGCAGGCTATTGAAGGGCAAGCTCGATGATGATGATTGGCCGAAGCTGACTGCAGCGGTTTCTCGTATTAATGGCTATGGAGAGCGGCTGGTCATCGACGACTCATCAGCGCTCACGCCTGCAGTAATCAGAGCTAAATCTCGTCGAGCAGCTCGTCGCTTCGGACACCCGAGCTTGATCCTGATCGATTATCTGCAGCTCATGCGCTGCCCAGGTCAGGAAAACAGGGCCAACGAGATCAGCGCTATATCCCAGTCCCTCAAGGCCCTAGCGAAAGAGATGAATTGCCCGGTGGTTGCGCTTTCCCAGCTCAACCGTGAACTGGAGCGACGGCCAAATAAGCGTCCGATCAACGCAGACCTGCGTGATAGCGGTGCGATTGAACAAGACGCTGACCTGATTATGTTCGTCTACCGGGACGAGGTGTACCACCCCCAGAGCGAACACAAAGGCATTGCAGAAATCATTCTCGGCAAGGCGCGTAATGGCCCAACTGGGACCGTACGAACAGCCTTCATCGCCAATCAGACCCGGTTTGCCAACCTCAGTCCCAACGCTGGCTGGCAAGGGGCTCACATATGAAAAAGCACACCTCAGCGATGAATACTCTCGTCCGCATCACTCACAGGTGCCTTCAATGCGATAGCCACCACCCGAAACATCAAGTGAGTGGCGCTCCAGCCTTATCCGGTGAAATGGACGAGCTTATTTGCCCTACTTGCAATAGCTATGACATCGAGGAGCTTCAGGAGGTGTCGGATGCACAGTAGCGCCGAGCTATTTCCTAGTATCCATGCCGGTGCCGCGTTCGAAGCCTCCGCCGTGGCTCATGCCCATAAATCTGGGATCAACCCAGTGGCGCTCGACGCATTAGCTCAAGCGATCGGCCGCCTTGCTCGTGACCACAGCACCGTGGTCCCAATGAGCATGCGTGAGGATCTGTTGGAGTTTGAGAAGCTCGGCTACGTCGAGCTGACCAACACGCCCAGCGCAACAATTACCGTTGAACTGCTCTGCGCGGGCGCCTTGCTATCCAGCTACTTCTGGTCGGTTTGGGTGCCCCGCTACCTCCAGTGCTGCTCGCTGAAAGTGGCCGTCATGTCTCACCCGCTACACCCCGCAGAAGTTCAGCACTGCAGCGTGGTGTTCCGCGTGCCTGGAGCACGTGAGGCTACGCGTCACTTTTTGCATGAGCTCGGTACCAAGTTTCCTGGCGACCAGGCTGAAATCATCGCGATCCAGGCCGGTAACGTTCTGGCAGACAGGGATGCACAGCTATGACCACCAATCTCTTACGCGGAAAAAGCGAGAGCCTTCGTGTACTCGTGAAGTTTGCTGAAGCGAATGGCTGGACGGTGTCTCGCACCCAAGGTGGCCACATCAAGTTCACAAAATCTGGCCTTGGATCGATTTACACCTCATCAACCGCAAGCGATTACCGCTCAGGCCTCAATGCCAAAGCCCGTATTCGTCGTGCTGATCGAGCTCAAACCATCCACTCGCAGGAGGCAATCTAATGCCTATCCGTCATTGCATCGTCCACCTGATCGACAAAAAACCCGATGGCACACCAGCTGTTCTCCAGGCACGCGATTCGGAGCTATCCGAATCGGTCGCCATCGAGAGCATGCTTGCCGACCTCAACGAGAGCTATAACGCCAAACAAGGCAAGGCCTGGGGTTTCTTCCATCCCGAGTCCGGCGCGCCCCCGTTTAGCGGCTGGTTAAAGCAGTACTTTGAAGGTGGCCAGGACTTCACCGCCTTCAGCCACACGGCGGTCGAGCATCTGCAAAAGCTGATGGAGGAATCCAACCTCTCCACCGGTGGCCACGTACTGTTTGCCCATTACCAGCAAGGCATGACCGACTACCTAACTGTCGCCCTGCTCCATCACAGTGAAGGCGTGGTGGTTACTGACGATCTGGACGTCACTCCTTCACGCCACCTGGACGTTGGCCAGTTGCACCTGGCGGCGCGTATCAACTTGTCCGAGTGGCAGAACAACAAGCAGTCCAAGCAGTACATCTCGTACATCAAAGGCAAGAACGGTAAGAAGATCTCGGGGTATTTCAGCGACTTCATTGGCTGCATGGAAGGCATCGACGGCCCGGGCGAAACCCGCACCCTCCTCAAGGCGTTCAGCGACTTCGTTGAAAACGAAGACCTGCCAGACGCATCTGCCCGCGAGAAAACCAAGGCCCTGGTGGACTACGCCACCAGCCAGGCCAAGATCGGTGAACCCATGGGACTGGAGGAACTGTCAGGCTTGATCGATGAAGATCGCCCCAAGGCGTTCTACGACCATATCCGCAATAAGGGCTACGGCCTGTCGCCGGAAATCCCCCTGGATAAACGCACTCTCAACCAATTCCGTCGGTTCACCGGCCGTGCCGAAGGCTTGTCCATCAGTTTTGAAGCGCATCTGCTAGGGGACAAGATCGAGTACGACGAGGCACCCAATTCATTAGTCATCAAGGGCTTACCTACCCAACTCACTGATCAGTTGAAACGTCGCTGAACACACTTTCTACCCTAGGCATCGGAGCCAACCATGAGTAACAAACCACAGCGCCTGCATGAAGAAAAATTCGTTATTCGCCTTCCCGACGGGATGCGCGAACGCATCGCGTTGGAAGCACGTGAAAACGCCAGGTCGATGAACTCAGAAATTGTTTATCGGCTGGAGACAACTGCCGAACTTGAAGCTGCTCTGGATCGTGCTTTGAAAATCATTGACCAGCTCTTGGCGGCAAGCCCGGCTTACGAGCAGCCAGGAGCCAGAGTATGAAAGCGTCTTTGGCCCAGACCATGAAAGATAAGCTGTTGCTGCCGGCGTTTGAATCCAAGTCGCCCGTGGCAGAGCGAATGAGTGACCCCATCGTCGATACCCCCATGCTGTTGACCCTCGACGAAACGCTGCCGTATGACGAAAACCCAAGGACGACTCGTAACCCGAAGTACGATGAAATTAAGGAGTCGATACGAAATCGGGGCCTCGATACGCCACCTCCCGTCACCCGTAAACCTGGGGAAGACAAGTACCGGATCCGCAACGGCGGCAACACGCGCCTGGCAATTTTAAACGAGTTGTATCGTGAGACCGGCGACGAGAAGTACTTCAAGTTCCACTGCCTATTTCGCCCCTGGGACGCCGTTCGGGGCGAAATAATCTCGCTCACCGGCCACTTGGCAGAAAACGACCTGCAAGGCCAGCTCCTGTTCATTGAGCGGGCTATTGGGGTCGATAAAGCGAGAGCCTTGTATGAAACAGAGGCAGGGGATTCTATCTCATTGCGTGAGCTTTCCCGGCGGCTGTCATCGGATGGCTACCCGGTCTCTGCATCTCACTTGAGTCGTATGCAGGACAGCATCCGTTACCTGCTCCCAGCAATACCTGGAGTACTTTACTCAGGGCTGGGCGTAGATCGGATCTCGAAACTGCTTGCGCTACGCAAAACAGCTCTTCAGTGCTGGGATCGCAATTATCAAGAGCAGGAGCAGCACCTTGATTTCGATACGCTCTTCCAAGATGTACTGTCCCAGTTTGAAGGCGACGCTGAAGAATTCCTATTCCAGCGATTTCAGGACGAACTGATAGATCAGCTAAAAAAACCGCTGAACCTCGGCTACGAGCAGATACTGTTGGAAATCACTCAGAACCAGGACCAATTGCGCCGGTCTACGCCGGTTCTTGAGCTGCCACAGTACCCTGCATCGCAATTTGATGGGGGGACTCAACTTAACGCCTCGAACAATGGCATTGAGGCTAATCAGAACCCTCTACAACTACCCCCTACTCCTTCGGGGGGCAGCACACATAAGACGACGCCCTCCAAAGAGAGTCCTTCACCTCAAGGGGTCCAACAGCAACTGGCCCCTACACCGCAGGAGCAAATGAGCCCCCAAGAGCGCCAAGCACGTATCGATGGACACGTTGCGAGTCCTGTGAAGACTTCTCCCAGAGTCGACAAGATGAAACGGGAGCTCGCTGCGCTTGACGGTGAGGTCTTGCCCGACTTCGCCTCCAATGCCTTGGTGGCCATACCTGTTCAAGCGGGCGGACTCAATCCCATTTCTGACCTTTGGTACATCGAACGCGAAATAGACAATACCGCAACCCTGCGTCAGCACATCGCTCAATTGGCTCGCGAAATAGCCAGCTCGGTCAAAGCCCCAGGTCAATTTATCGATATTGATGGTGGCGTCGGGTTCAGCTACCGACACCCCGAAGCGGAAGTCGAAATTACTGCCACAGCTCAACATACGTTGACGCTGCTCCAGTCTTTGAGCGGCTCAATGGCCATCGTACTGAAAATGATTCAGCAGCAACCCGAGCTTCAAATCGACGCGTTGGCCGACTTCGAGTTCGCAGCAGGGCTGGGCCAGATCTTACTGGGCCAGCCTCACACAAAAGATCAGCCCCCTGAAAGTGAATGCCGTCTCAGCGACGGCGCACTAGTGAAGCTGTTCCGCATTATTCGTCTCGCAAGACGTTTGATTGACCTGGAAATCCAGTCAGTCGCTAACAACGGTCCGAATTCAGCCAGTTAACACACGGACTCTACAAGGGGGAGTCGACATGTCCAAGACACCAATAAATGAAGCGATCCTGTCACAGGTGCTTCATCACATGCGTAATGGCCAACTTCGGCGCTGCATCGAAATGGGCCTGGAGCCTGAGATATTGGCTCAGCTCCAACAACCTTCAGTACTGAGCTTGCTGCTTAACACTCCCGTGTCTTGGTGCAACGTCACCATTGATGGGGACATGGTAAAAAAACTGCTGTCAGGCGCGCAGCGTTCTGATGAAGAAGTGCGCATGATTGAACGCGCACTGCGACTTGGCGCGACTACACAAATGTTGCAGCAGTTCTTCGGGCTGTCTCCGCAGGATGTGGCACTTCAACGCCTCATGATCGGCGTGACGGCACGTCGTGGCCGGTGGAGGGAATTCAGTGAGGAGATGGACGCTCAGCTTTGGTACCGATGGACGCACCTTATGCAAGAGCATCAGGTTGAGCTAGGGGACAGTCTCGCGTTGCTGGATATCGCCATGCTGGTCGCCGAGGAACTCAATGCTCCACAGGATACTAGTCCAGATGAAACCCACGAAAACCTCAGCCTGGCCATCATCTGGCATCGCATCCAGTCATGGATAAAGGAAGGGCTTTATCCTCCTGCAAACCCTGGCCTTCCGAGAAGGCTACAGCTTGTGTCTTCTCAACGACTTGCACAGCCTGCAGCGACATCGGTGGAAGGTGACTCTGTACTATGAGGTTGTCTCGGCTCCCCTTGTCGACGCTTTTAGACTCGGCCTCGGGTCACCTTGAAGCTCACTTGCTTCAGAAAAAAGAGTCGGCGCCTCCGGGGCTTGAAGGGTCTTCCCCCTACTCCGGAATTATTTTCAGCGGGAACCCACACGAAACGGTACCTCGCCGATTGCTTTTGGATGATCGCTTAACTCCGCTTGAAAGAAACACCTGGCAGGTATTTCGCCTACTGATCAATGACGACGGCCTTACGGCGTTCCCTACCTACGACCAACTGCGACCATATTTGGGTATGCAACCCGGTAGGCCGGCCTCACGTGAAACTGTGTCAAAAGCATTAGTGACCCTACGGCTTACCCGTTGGCTTAGCCTGGGGCGACGGGTGCGTAATGACCTGAGCGGACAAGTGCAAGGCAACGTCTACCTGCTTCATGACGAACCGGTCACACCGGCCGAAGCTCTAGAGTTCGACAAGGATTACTTGCAGCTACTAGCGCAGTCAATGCAGCACCAGACCAAGGTGATTCGCGAAGTAGCAGAAATTGCCTGGAAGGAATTTGCAGCCGATCCTGACGTTGGCCAACGCTTACCTAGCCGGCTGGACATCATCGAATCCCGAATGAATAGCCAAGCCTGGACCAAAGCGCAGGCTCCAGTCGTTCTTAAAGCGGCTGAGTTCGGAATCCGAACTCAGCGAAATATAGCTCTATCCCCACTGAGTTCGGATACCGAACTCAGTAAAAAAGACGAAAAGCGAATCGCTTTTGAGCAGAGTTCGGATGCCGAACCCAGCCGTAAATCCCTGAGTTCGGACTTAGTTCGGCATCCGAACTCATATAGTACGTATACAAATACACACAAAGATGTTTGTAAAAGCTCTGTACATGTACCGCCCACACCAAACGACATGGCTGCCGATTTACTCGGTGCGTTGCATCGTCTACCGGTCGAGCAGAAACAGAACGCGGTTTTGGCGCTGCAGAAGGTTCCTGCAGAGTTGAAACCGGCGCTCATCAAACAATGGGTCCACCGCTGTGACTCGGGAGGGATCCGTAACCCGCTGGGTTACTTGATGACGCTCGTCGGAATGGCCATTCGTGGCGACTTCAACAGCCAATGGAGCCCTGACGACAAGGCAAAAGCGAGCTCCGAGCGTGAAGATGCTTCAGTCCCGACACAGGGCCCAGAGCAGCCTACGAAGACGGTTGCTCAGCCGCGTAGCCCTGAGTCGATACAAACCGCGAAACACACACTCAGCGGAATGTTGCATTTGCTGAAGCCCAATCGGGGTACACCTCCATGAAGTTTGGTGTAGAGCCAGCCTATGGAAGTGATGCGGCCCGCATCACCCTGGCAGGATTCGATATCGGTGTCGGCCACCACGCGAGTGGTGTGGCCCACACCACCCAGCTAAGTTCCGGCATCAGTGGTCGACGCTACGCAAGTGTTGCGGGCCGCAACACCCTAACAGGATCCGGCATCAGCGGAGATCACTACGCAAGTGTTGCGGCCCGCAACATCCCAACAGGATCCGACATCAGCGGAGGCCACTACGCAAGTGTTGCGGCCTGCAACACCCCAACAGGATCCGGCATCAGCAAAGCATTCGATTACAGCCCGAAACGCTGCGCAGCGCTGTCGCGCTACTCAGATTACGGTGCTATACCCATTGACAATAATTGGGCAGAGAACCAGATCCCACGATGGGCTCTTGGACGTAAGAACTGGCTCTTAGCAGGGTCGTTACGCAGCGGGCCAGTGAGATTGGGCAACTGCTCTCCCGCATCAGTGGGGCTGGCCTGATTTATCAAAGCCTAATTCACCGATATTGGTTCACGGGACTACATCCAAATGCGAGTCTCGCCACATAGCCAACAGCCAACCTCTTTGGTTTTTAAACCCATCATTGAGGAGTATCAGGGATTGAATTCGATTCAATATGAAGTGCCTGAAGTCTCTGCGAGATTCACACCATGCAGCTAGGATTTCCATACCTTCAAAGTAGCCAACACCCATTGGCCAGACGGTACGCTCCGTCTCTACGGATTCTTTACTCACATAAACTATGCGAATTTTTTTCTCATGCCGTATGGCATCGCGTAAGCGCTTAGCGTCGAAACCGTATGCATCGCGAGATTTATGGGATGCGGCGAATAATGCCGTTTTGAACAATCTATCAGCAACGGATGGCGGTAGTACGGCTTCTGCTTTTGACAGCACATCGAGCGCCGCTTGAGCTAACGATGTGTCAGGTTGCTGTGCTACCCAACGCATGCCGAGCATCAGTGCATCAAGTTCTTGTTCATTGAACATGAGAGGCGGAATTAGGAACCCTGGGCGTAGGACGTATCCAATGCCTGCCTCACCCCGAATGTCGGCGCCTTGGGCTTGCAACGTGGCAATATCACGGTACACCGTACGCAGACTTACTGACAGCTCTTGCGCAAGCCTTCTTCCGGTCAATGGATGACGGCATGCGCGCAAAATTTGTACAAGGGAAAGAAGCCGTTCAGTGCGAGTCATGCATCAATGCTGACATTTTTTGTCAGCAGAGTCGAATAGCATGTGAGCTTCGACATTCGAGGACATCTCATGAAAAGCCCAAACTTGTTCCTGTTGTATGTAAAAGATCCTCAGAAAAGCCGCGTTTTCTACGAAAGTTTGCTTGACCGGAAGGCGCAATCTGCATTCCCCAGTTATGTATCATTTCTGCTTGATAATGGTACAGCTCTGGGCCTCTGGTCGACTGGCGCCAAAGACTTCAAAAGTGGAGGCAGCGGTAATCGTAGCGAAGTTGCCTTTCTGGTTGAGACGGAAGTCCAGGTCGAGAGTCTCCATCAGCAATGGACAGCTAAGGGCTTCGACATTGAGCAATCGCTCCACCATGCTGTATTTGGACTGACATTTGTTGCACTCGATCCCGATGGTCATCGATTACGCGTGTGCATGCCAGACTGACTTTTGATTCTGGGTATGGGACTGAAGAAAAGTCCACGCTTTGCTTGCTTCGGTCATGACAAAGCCAGCGAAACTGACGCACGCATACACTGTCCGTCAGTTTCGCTTTGCCTTGAGTTCGCCGGACGCTTACGTTAAAACTCCACATGGAAGACCTGGAATGACTCGAATTATTGAAATTCTGATGTACACCTTAAAGCCAGGATCGGGACTGGACTTTCATCAAATAATGCAGAATGTAAGTGTTCCGCTTCACCTGGAAGCTGGCATAGATGTCGTTTCTTATGGCTGCTCATTACATGATTGTGACAGCTATCACCTGATTCGCTCCTATGAAAGCGAGACCCATCGCCAAGCCTCTCAAAGGAATTTTTACGCAAGCGCTGCCTGGAAACAGGGCCCGAGAGAAGACATTATCAGTCGGATTGAAATCAGTACAACGACAGTTATAGCGCTCACTCTAGACGCAATTGATGCCATCAGAGCTTCCGTAGATCTATATAGAGTCGGAGCTCGACCCGCGTAGCTAACATCGAACGAGGCAGACCCAGTAGCCCTAAACGCGGGATCCAGGAAGATATGTTAGACGGATAGTTACGACGCTAAGCAAGTTTTGCGGCCCGTAACACCCCAACAGGATCCAGCATCAGCGGAGGCCACCACGCAAGTGGTGTGACCCACACCGCCCGGACAAGATTCGGCATCTGTAGTGGTCGACGCCACGCAAGTGTTGCGGCCCGCAACACCCAGACAAGATTCGGCATCAGTGGTCGACGCTACGCAAGTGTTGCGGCCCGCAACACCTCGGCAGGATCCAGCATCGATGGTGGCAGTAATGTGAGTGGTGCGGCTCGCATCACATTGCCATTATCCGATATCGGCCCCGACAGCAACACAAGTGATGCGGCCCGCATCACCCCGGAAGGATCCGGCATCAGTGAAGGCCATCAGCTCACTGACGAGTTACAGCTCTTCCTATATAGAAGCATCAACAAATCCCCTTCCATCGGGCTACGCATTTAATGCTGCGTCTCCTATAGCCAAATTGCAGCATTGGGCATGTCAATCCTCTTCCCAAGGAAACACTGCACCATGGCTGATAACTTCCGGCTCAACATCGGTTCACTGCGCAGCGATGTGAAGCTCACCCTTCACACCCACCATGCCGCTCGTATATGGATGGGGCGCCCTAAAAATGACCTCAAAGCCGGCATCATCGGTCTGTCAGGGTTCTGCACTGTCGTCAACCGAATGTCTCGTGGCGCCCAACAGGATGATCCCTACTCTGACTGGTGGATGATCCTCCTCGAAGAAAAGATCAACGATTCCAAGGAAGCGCTAAAGACCATCGAAGATCGCCTGGACACAGCCATGGCCTCTCTTCCGCCGGCCATCAGCATTAGCGAAAACCTGTCGATCCAGCCTGTCAGCCTCCCGCTGTACATCTCCAATCCCCTGGGATTTCAGGCTGTGTACCTGCTGACGAACTACGACGAAATTGTCAGACGCATTCTACTGGCCCAGCACGTTGGCCTTGTCGGGCGACACGATATGGAAACCTGGATTGATGAAGGCGCAGCGGTACTGCGGAGACTGTTTGGCCTGGCCCAGATCTATAAGTACTCAGGCGCTGCCCGCGACGACTTTGCTGCAAACAATGCCAAGGCTGAAGCAGCCCGCAGAATGTACGAGCGTTACGGTGAGCTGCCACAGGACGTCCTGGAAGGCACCCGCCGTTCGAATTTCGCGCCACCGATCATCCGCGGTCAGCAGCAAACCGAGACGGATGATCATCTCGATGACTCCGTTGAGGGTTAAAGAGTATGGGCCAGATTCCCTCCAATGATGGGTCGCTGCAACAGACCGCCTTCCGGCCACTGCAACAGGAAGCCTTTCAGCGACTGCAACAGGCTGCCTCACTAAAGGGCCTTTTAAAGCCTTTTAAAGGTAAGGGGGAGCTGACCCAATTTGCCGATCTTTGCCGAGCTCAAGAATCGGACCTAAAAGCTCTTGCCCAGGAAGTGCTGAGCCAGGCCCGTCGATATCCATTCACCCTTGTTCCAGTGCGGTTGACTGAGCAGAACACCCAAGCCGGCACCCAGTTTTTGAGATGGCAGCAGGTGACAGATCGGAGGATGGGCGTAGGGATTTGGGCAGAAATGATGGGCTCACCCAGAACACCGGAATCCATGCTGCAGGATCTTTACGTGATGGAGCTGCAGCGCATCACCTTGAACATGCAAATGAGTTTGCTGCACTCGATCACCAAACAGGCCGCCGAGTGCGCAGAAAAAATGGGCCAGGCAGAGGCCGTGTATACCGCTCGCCTGCAGCAGCTCAACAACCCAACGCAACACCAATAACCTCGGAGAATACTCATGGGCACGCCCGTACAAGGCTGGGAAGGCAATATCGGTTCTGCACCGGAATTCAAAGAATTCCCCAACGGCAATAAAGACCCACGTCGACTCATGCGAGCCAACGTTTACTTCGATAATTCGATTCCGGATGGCAAAGGTGGCTACGAAGATCGTGGCGGTTTTTGGGCGAATGTGGAGTGGTGGCACAAGGACGCCGAGCATTATTCGCAACTGTTCCAGAAAGGTATGCGAGTGCTGGTTTCCGGTCGCGCCGTTATGGACCGTTGGAAGAACGACGATGGCGAATTCGAAGCTTTGAAAATCCAGGCCAGCCGGGTCGGCATGCTGCCACACCGCGTGACCATGGTGAATCTGGCGCCTTCGCAAAACCAGAATTCGCAACAGTCCAACAGACCCGAATCGCGGCCGCAGCCAGCTCCAGGCCCGGATGAATATCCAGATACCGATCCACCGCAATTCTGAAAACAGGGGCTTAATTTTTCGGCCCATTCGTGTAGCTGTCGGTGTTGGGGGAAACAGCTCATCGTTTCCCCCAACCTCATTAGGGAACCACTACAAATTAGGACGTGCCGATGGATGAAGTTTTGAGGGACCCAACAGGGTACGTTGTCATTGGCGCAGAGCACCCAGCTTTAGGCCGTGTGTACTGGGCATACTTCGATGAGAGCGAGGTAAATGCTCCGGACTACTATGGGCTCACCCTGGACCTAAACCGAGCATCATGGGCTCCAGTTGGGTGGCGAACGGGCGAGTATCTGATGGGGGGCCGTGGAGAGACAGACCTTGATACCTGGCAAGCCCGCCGATTTATCAATACCTTGCTCGACGAATACCGCTTAGATACTGAATACCGCGTCGACTTTCACGAAATGGATGACGATACTGAACACTTATACGGTACGCTGGAACAACTACGTGTTCAAAGCGGACAAACCACTCAGGACTTCATCGCGTGGATCAGAGCTGCGAACTGGACGGACGAGCCCGCTACGAATTGACATATAGCACGCCAATTGGTTGGGAAAAAATCGCGCCATTCGTTAACTTTCAGGTTGAGTCATACTTCCAATCGGCTATCTCAAGCACATAAGTTCAAAACTTCCGCTTTTTTAGGCAAAAAGTGCGCTATTCGTGATGTTACTGTTTGATAGATCTGTTCTTCGGGGACCGATAGCCAATGGCGCAATCTCGAACTTCTTTGAAACCAGCAGATAGGCGGCAATTCAATAACCCCCATACTGCCGTTCAAATAGCCGGGGCTGACGCCGCCCGAAAAGGGCTACGGGTGTATGACTGCCCTTACCACCATCCTGCGATGCGCGCGTCGTGGCTAAAGGGCTTTGCCCAGGAACAGCAGCTGACGCTGAACCTCTAGCCGCTAAAAGCCTTTCGTTGTGCATTGACCATTTCCCATTGAAGCCCTACCTGCCATGACGTGACAGTCCCTCTCTGCATAATTGAGAAGGGGCACACCGTGAAGCTATTGATCATCGAGGCACCTGGGAAGCTCAAAAAGCTTCAGCCAATGATGAAGAAACTGCGTCCAGGTGAAGACTGGCTGGTTGTCGCCAGTGGTGGGCACATCCGAGACCTGCCGGCCAGAGGACAGGACGACAGCATGATCACTACCGGCGTACGCAAAAACTACACACCGGTGTACGAGATCCTGGATAAGAGCGCCAAGGCCGTGCGAACCATCAAGGCAGCAGCCAAACAGGCCAGTGAAATCTTCCTCGCAACCGACCCGGATCGCGAAGGTGAAAGCATCAGCTGGCACATCCAGGAGGTACTGGCGGTCAAATCCTACAAACGGATCACCTTCAATGAAATCACCCTCAAGCGTGTCGCCGAGGCTCTAGCCAATCCTCGCCAAATCGATTTGAACAGAGTCGCGTCACAAGAATGCCGGCGTGTACTTGATCGCTTGGTGGGTTACCTGGTGACTCAGGAGCTACGCCGACTGATGGGCAAGCCCACCTCTGCAGGCCGCGTGCAATCGCCTGCCGTATACCTGGTGGTTTTGCGCGAGCGCGAGATCCGCAACTTTCAGGTAGTCAACCACTTCGGTGTGCGTCTGAACTTTGTGGATATGAATCAGGGCACCACCTGGTATGCAGATTGGCAACCGGTACCGGATTTCGCGAGCAAGGACTTTCCTTACGTTCAAGATGCCAACCTGGCCAAACTCGTCGCTGGCACACGTAATGTCGTCGTCGAGTCCTGTGAAGACCGCAAGGCCGAGCGCCACCCACCCTCGCCCTTCATCTCTTCCACCCTTCAACAAGCAGCCAGCAACGCCTTGAAATGGGACCCGGACAAGACCATGCAAGTCGCCCAGCGATTGTATGAACAAGGCGTCATTACCTACCACAGGACGGATAATCCCAACGTACCAGACGAGGCCATGGAGGATATTAGAACCGTAGCTAGATCTATCGGGTTGAAGACCGTCGACGAGCGACGTACATTCAAGGCCGCCGAAGGCGCGCAGGAAGGCCACCCCGCTATTACCCCGACGCATTGGGCTGATACAAAAGCTGGTGAGAACGACGAGGAGCTCGACCTGTACAAGTTGATTTGGGTCCGGGCGCTGGCCAGCCAGATCGAAGCGGCGGTATTCGACGTGCGTGCTGTAAAACTGCTCGCGGTTGGCCCAAATGGTAAGGCTTTGCGATTCAATGCAACTGGTGAAACCCTTTTTCATCCTGGGTGGCGGAAACTGCTCAAGGGCGATGACACAGACGATGAGGAAGATGCAGCAGCGAGCAACCCAGTTCCTGCACTCACACCAAAACAGATCCTCTCTGTGCACAACGGAGAACTGCTGAAGAAGAAAACTCAGCCGCCATCCCGCTACACCAAGGCCAGTCTAATCAAAGAAATGGAGCGCCGCGGTATTGGTCGTCCCAGTACGTTCGCCTCGATCTTGAAGAACATCACCAGCAAAGGAATGATTGAGGAAAAAAGCCGCAAGCTGGTACCGGCGCCGCTGGGGGAGGAAACAATCGCGAAGCTGGAAGGGTTCTTCAGTTTCGTGGAGCTCGATTTTACGAGGGAGCTGGAGCGCGATTTGGACAAAATCGCCCAGGGCCAAGACACCTATGGAGCTGTCGTTGCGCGTCTGCATAGACGCCTGGAAGAGGAACTGTCTCAGCAACGTGGAATGCCGAGTGTGCCGATGGCGTCCGCTCCACGCCCAGCCACAGCAGGTGGCGCTTTCAACTGTCCAAAGTGCAATCAGCCCCTCGCAAGGCGACAGAAAAAAGGGGACGGTGGCTATGACTTTTGGGGGTGTACAGGCTTCAAATCGAATGGATGCAAGGTGAGTTTTCCAAACTTGAATGGCAAACCAGATCTCAATAAACCCAGAGGGGTGTGACTTCTGCCATTGCCGATATAAATCACCGACAACGCCGTTACGCATTAACCCTAGAAGCCCACCATTCCTATACCTGACAGTCCTCTGCGAAATTGCAGAGGAGGTCATGGGTGAGCGTACAGAAGAGACAATCGGTGGTGGGGCTGCGCATCTTAGCGCCGAAGCTGGAGAAGTTCTCAGACCGGCAAATTGAAGTCGCCCAGACCTGGGCTTTACAATTCAACGTACCGCCCTCCCAGCTGACCTCCTTCATCGAGACCTATCTTAGTTCCACTGTCCATACTCGTTGCTGGTGCGTAGCCCTGCCCTCTACAGATGATCAAACACGGCCGGTCCTGGCCAGAATCGGCGATCACCTCCAGTACTTCGATGGTCATCAGGTTAAGGCCTGCAAAATCTTCAGCAAGGACCGCGTGCATAAGAGAAAACCCACCGCAATTGTGGCCCAGCAGCTACTGCTCAGGTTTGAAAAACGCTGGTATGCAGACGTCCTGCTGACCTCCTTCTGCAAGTCGGCTGGAGAGAGGGCGAAAGCCCTATCGATTGAAGATCTCGGAAGCTTTAATCGCCGCGGCTTCGATTGGACGGCGAGCAACAATCGGTACTTCAATCCCCGCACCCGATTTTACCTGAAGCAGATTGGCAGCACGCTGAAGCAATTTTGCCAGTGTCTGGACCAAGAGCTTTTATTCGCAATTCGTTCAGCGCAATGTCCCTCACCCAAGCTCTATAACTGGCTGGCTCAAGGTGACCGAAAACGCCGCCTCCAGGCCCTTAAAGCCCAGCCAGTACTGATTCCACTTCTGGTACTGGTAGATCAATGGCCGTGGCCGTGGGATGGGCAGCAGCAGGTATACATGAACTGCCCATGGGATGAACTTCAGGCGTGGCGCCCATACTGGAGTGAGGACCGTTATTTGATTTCCGCTGAAGAATGCCTGCTAGGTCGCATAGCCGACGCGGGCCTCCCCCTTTCCGACACACTGGCTTGGCTGCTACAGGCGCCGCGCACTGCAGTGCGCTACCTGGGTCAACAGCGAGTATTCGATACCGGCAGTGCATTGACCCGTATCAGCCGCGAGGGGCCACAAGGACCCTGGCATCGACTGCTGCTGGGAGCCTCACTGGGCAATCGCCGTCCTCTTAAAAAAGCGCACTGGATCACTCTCTTCGCGCTGCTGGATAAAATCCCGTATCAACTGCTGGATCAAACGCAGGACTGGAACAGGCTGCTGTCAGGGTGTCCAACTGATTGGTCGGACGACAATTGGTCCAAAATCGCCGACGACTTTCGAGACCTGAACGAGCTCTTTAACAACGTTGATGAGAGCGACGGACCAGCTTCTGGTGAAGCACTGCAGAAACTCAAAAGCTTCATTGCTACTGCTTCCTATCACCAGATCGCCAGCTTGGTGAATGGCTTTCACCTCGCGCTGATAGACATCCGTGAGGCTTTAGATGCAGTAGATCCACAAACAAGAACAGACTCTTTAACGCCCTGGAAGCCGCTGCTTTATTCAACCAGCACACCCCTCGTGAGTCCAAATGGGCTGCAAATTATCGAACTGAAGTGCCCCGCCGATCTTGATGCGGAACATCGAGCGCTGGGCCATTGCATTGATGGTTACGACTACAGTGCTTATCGGGGCATCTGCCGTCTTTTTTCGGTTCGCGAAAACGGGAAATCGTTGGCCTCTGCAGAAATCCAAATGGATGAAAGTGCCTGGGGCGAAACGTTAGCAAAATTGACTCCCAAACACCTGGTGACGATACAACTGAGAGGGCTCCGCAATCGCACACCTAAGTCGGGCTCCAGGGTTGACCGGGCCTATCAATGGTTTTGGGCAAAGATCAAATCGGGTGAGCTCGCCATTAACCTGGAATGGCCCGACCAAACACTATCCATGTCGCGCTATACAAATCGAAACCGGAAAAAAATGCATGCCCAGGCCTGTGCGGAATGGATCAACCAACGATTGAGCAGGACATGAGTCGTCCACGTCTGATGAACCGCCGGCAGGACCTGGTCGAAAAAGTCATTTTTGACGGCTATGACTTCGGGGTCTTACTGCAATACGTTGAGGGTGCGAACCGGCTGTTTCTCGAACGTAATGGTTTCTATATTCGGCGGGCCGAGCATCCTCAACATCGCTATTGGAGATTACCAAAAGGCAAGTTGCTGGATGACCTGGATGTGCTCTTCCACCGTTTGATGGAGTTGTCCGAGGACCGTTTCAATGAAAGTTGGGAGACGTTTTCACATAAAATCACAGCCGCACAAAACGACCCAGATCGGCAGGCATTCACATGGGGGCTGACCTTTCGGATAGCTCCACTCGTTCAGGGCGGGATCCTGCTGTCAGGTGACTACCATCCTGGCGCGGTCGCCGTTTCAAGCCGCATGCACGGCGTGTTTCTCGGGCATTCCAAGTCCTGGCGCATCGACGCTGTTGCGGAAGTGGTGCGAAGCAACCTGATCCTGGAGCTTGGAATGTCGGAGGATCAGTTCGAGATCCTCGACACCGTGCAAGAGCTGCTGACCGACGGATCCGTTGTTCCAGCTGATGAAATCACCCGCATCAGTCTTGGTGGACCTCCACAAGAGCGCGCTGTAAAAGCGGCTGATGACAGCACCTCAACCGATGTGTATCTAGCCGCGGTGCCCTCAATCGAGCGCACCGGGTTCACCACCGAACAGATTAACCAGGCATTGGCTGGTTATTCTTTACTGGACCATCAACCGGCAGGCATCCGGCACTTGCTACAGCGCACAAGCGCCTTGCTTGCGGATGACATGGGGCTTGGCAAAACTCGCCAGGCAATCATTGCCGCTGCAATCCAAGCAGCTGATAGGCCCATCTTGGTAATCACGCTGTCGACGTTGATCATCAACTGGCAACGCGAAATCCAGATGGTGTATCCCGAGGCCACAATCGGCCAACAGGTCTTTGCTCCCTCATCGCAATGGATAATCACCAACTACGAACGCCTGGGCGATTTTGTTCTGCATGCAGGACTCTTTAACGTGATGATCATCGACGAGGCGCACCGCCTGAAAGAGCCGACCGCCGAGTGGACACGTCACGGCTTTGACATTGCCGCCAAGATACCTAACCGCTACCTGCTGACAGGCACGCCAGTCCTTAACCGAGAATCTGAGCTGCACACGCTGCTACGACTATCCGGCCACCCCGTTGGGAAACTGCCCTTGAAAGAATTCTGCGAACAGTTCGCCGGCAGTCAGGATTTCCGCATGAAGCTGCGGGACGCAATCGGCGATTGGATGCTTCGTCGACGCAAGGATGTCCTGCCCGGTCTCAAAGGCAAACAGCGCCAAACGTTACCCGTCGAGCTTACTGCTGAAGAGCGCAAGCAATACGATCAGATTCGGCTTGAAGACAGGCCTAGCCTCGCCAGGTTGGGATCACTGCGTCAGTTGCTTGAGCAGGTGAAGATTCGCGTCGTAATGGATCTGCTGTGTGAACTGGACGCGGAGGACAAAGTTATCTTGTTCTGTGAGTTCAAGGATACGGTAGGAACACTTCGCACTCGGTGCAAGCAAGCTGAGTACGGGTGCGTCACGGTTGTCGGCAGTGACTCTGTAGGCAAACGGCAGAAGGCGATCGATCAATTCCAAAGTGATCCAGAAACCCGCGTCTTTGCCGCCACTACTTCCGCTGCCGGCACCGGCGGCAACCTCACGGCCGCCAACTACGTCATGTTTTTTGGCCTCCCCTGGACGCCTGGTCTGCAGGACCAAGCAGAGGACAGGGCCTATCGGAATGGACAATTGCGCATGGTCGTGGTGAAAATCCCTCTTGTGGAAAACACCATTGACCAGATGCTCTGGCAAATGCTGATGGATAAGCGCCAATTGGCAAGTGACCTTACTGAATCCGTTGCAATAGCTAGCGTCAGATCAGAGTTATCAACGAGCTTTTGACCTGTAACCGTCCAGCGAAGTAACCAGTCCGACTTATTGATATCTCTGGATATCTTAATCTGGGAACTTGCCTGTCACAGCAAAAGCTCGAGCCCTATCAGTTCCCCATACCAATGCTTTTGTCATAGTCTCCGTGGGAAGCCCCGCATAAAACTCTTCAAGAATCGCAATACCGTCGCCTCGATATACACCAATAAAGAGCTGGGTTACACCGGAACGACTAGTTCTTACTTGAATATCTAAACACGTGCCGTCACACAAACGCTCATCGTGGCTGCGATGATGAAGTTGATTATCAAACCATTCCGAGAAAGCGCTTCCACGTTTTTTCATGCTCGTCTGTCCATGATCTGCAGCGCCGAAATAGCCCTTCGCATTACTAATACCTATACAACAATTCCAAGATTGTCAATGATTTCTGGCTCTATCAAATTGGATCCACTCACTTGTTTCAACAGCTGGTTTTTGCTATATGCCTGCTGCGTCTACGGCAAATCTTCAATTTTGGCTTCAAGTAATTAGCCGTCAGACAAAAATACAGCCGTGATATGGGACTGCAAATTTTTGGCTAGGAGCTGGAGCTAGCTCGTGCGCGGAGCTTAGGAAAAGTGTAAGTCCAAAGTCGTGAGAACCTCGCCACTCCGTAGGTTAGTTACTAAGGTGTGAGTGGTTGCCGCTCACAAATCGCTCTGATGCCCCCTCTGCGAATAGCACAAAGCCAAATAATAAGCCGCACACCAGCCGATTAAAGTTCATCCAGCCAATAAATTGATAATAAATATACGGCGAGGGGGAATTGGATCGATTAAGGCTGCGCAGATTGAGGGAAATAAGTAAATAGCTGCGCCACTAATATAGAACGCAATGTTAGCTGCTATTGCTATCGAGTTTTCGCCATTGCTAATGAGGTAGCTGACCAGGCAGGTGGGTGCGAGCACCGCTAATCCAAAAAATTTCATCGCTGCTTCTCCCTGAAAACTTGGCGACAGCCAATTTTTACCATAGATACTTAAATACCTAAAGACGCAGTTTTCTATTTCCTGCTGCGCAGCTGGTAGCAGCCTGTCACCGTTCCCCCTATCATTACAGGGGGCCTCTCGGCACATGATCAGGCACGTCACCACGCTCTCGCTGCTCGCGTTAATCGCCAGTTGCACGACCCAAACGGCGCAGACACCCAAGCCCGATTTCGACAGCAGTCGCAATCCGGACATGTTAACGCCAGACCTCTATCCTGGCGGCGCCGTTCCTGAAAAAGAGCCAGTAGTGCGCTATGGCCGCTACACCCTCGTCAGCACGCTGCCAGATTCTGGCCAACGTGACCTGATGGCTCAGATTATCGACATCAGCATTCCAGCCAACATGCACCCAAATGTGCGTGAGGCGATGCAGTACGTGGTGGACCGTTCCGGCTATACGCTTTGCTCGGCAGACAATGGCCACGTCAACATCCTCTACACCCGAGCACTGCCAGCAGCCCAATATAAACTTGGCCCAATGACTCTGCGTAACACCCTGCAAGTGCTCGCAGGTCCGGCCTGGCAGGTGAAGGTCGACGAGGTCAACCGTCAGGTGTGCTACGTCCTGCGCCCTGGCTACCAACTCCCGGACTCTCCACGTCCTGCATCAACTCAGATTGCTCAGCTCAACACATCGACAGCTGCACAGCCTATCGCAGCGAAGAGTAATAACAATGATGCGGGCAGCCAAGTAGTAGTCGCCGCCGTTCCCCAAACAGCGCCTTTCACAACAACGGCATCAGCCGCTACCCCTGTGGCGAACGCTGCGCCAGCCAAAACCGTGGCCCCTCCTACGGTGATTACCAAGGATGGCTCTACAAAACAAACGTCTGCCTTGCCGACTCAGAGTCCGGCCTCGACCTCGTCCAGCAACCCAAATGCCAAGGCCGCTTCAACTCCGAAACTGGTCACCGCGCCGTCCGCAGTTTCTGCAGCGCCAAAGCCGGTCGCGACGGACATTGCAGCGCCGAAGCCGCTGGCCCAGACATGGACGGCTTCAACTGGCTCAACCCTTCGTCAAACCGTCGAAGGCTGGGCTGAAAAAGCGGGCTGGAAACTGATGTGGCAGGTCGATGATTTGGATTACTCAATTGACGCACCACTTCGATTTGAGGGCAGTTTCCAAGAAGCCATCGGGTCGATTTTCCCGCTGTACGACACGGCTCCACGGTCCTTTCTGGTCGATGTGGTCGACAGTAACTCCTCACAGCGGCTGATTTTTATTACAGAGAGGAACAAATGATGAATGCTCGTCTCTGGATCAAAGGCACAGCCTTGTCACTTATGGTCGCGCTGGTGAGTTCTTGTTCGCTGCAGCGTGTGAATGAATCGGCCAGCCGAGCTGAAAATGACGCTGCGACAGCCTCCCAATACAGCCGATTTCTGAGAAATCAGCAGCAAGAGTCTGCGCGCGCTACGGTGGTTTTCAGCGACAAACCATGGGTGTCCAAAAAACCGCTGGTCGCCAAGCGTGGTTTACCGCTGACCATGGATTGCGAAATCACCTATCGCCCTTCGTATAACGTTGGTATCGCTGAGATCGCTCAGTACATCACTAGCGAATGTGGTGTTCCGGTCATCGTAGCCCCTGATGCAATCGACCCAAGTGTCCTTTCCAGTTCGACGCAGGGCAACTCAGGACCTGCAGTTCCACCTGGTTTGGGCTCTGCCGACAACCTGGCCAACTTCATGCCCGCCGGCGTCATCGGCAATGTTCCGAGCAACGCCCGCTCAATGAATTCGGTTGGGCTGACTGCGCCCAACACATTCCCCATTAAGTACAGCGGCAAGCTGTCAGGGCTGTTGAATCAAGCGACCTCCCAGTTGGGCTTAGCGTGGAATTATTCCTCCGATGATCGAAGCGTGCATGTCACTTACTTCGACACCAAGACGTTCGACGTCTGGGCATTTGGAGATGACCAGGTCATTGAAAGCACTGTGAAGTCGGGCTTGCTGACCGCCACCGGCAGCGGGAGCAGTTCCGGTGGTGGCGGTGGCGGATCTTCATCGACAGGTGCATCGGGTGAATCAGGCAGCAACCAGAGCACCACCGTCACCATCAAGACCTCGCTGATCGGAGACATTGAAAAAAACGTCAAGGCGATGCTGAGCCAACAGCCCCAAGGTCGGATGTTCCTCTCACGATCCACTGGCACCCTGACGGTAAGTGATCGACCAGAGGTACTCTCAAACGTTGCTAAATACCTGAATTCGATCAACAGCAGTATCACCCGTCAGGTGTTGTTCAACGTCAAAGTTTTCGAGGTAACTCTCACCGACACAGACCAGACCGGCCTGGACTGGACGGCTGTCTATACGTCCTTGAGCAACAAATGGGGCTTTTCTCTGAAGAATGCCACCACCGGCATAAATACGGGCGCGGTGTCGGGCTCCTTGAGTATTTTGGACACGTCGAAGTCTCCTTGGGCTGGCTCCAACTTAATTATCAAAGCACTTTCCGAACAGGGTCGAATCTCAAACGTTCGCTCGCCTTCGGTCACCACGCTGAATCTGCAGCCGGCACCCATCCAGATCGGCAACGTAAAGAGCTATGTCGCATCAAGCTCGACAACCACCACGGCTTCCGTTGGATCGTCTACTTCGCTCACCCCCGCGACCATCACCAGCGGCTTCAACATGATGTTGCTTCCTCGAATCATCGACCAGGACAACATGCTGCTGATGATCACCCTGAGCATGAGCAGCAAACCGACCTTCACCACTTTTACGAGCAACGGCTCCAGTGTCCAGACAGCGGACTACGACACCAAGAACCTGTCGCCCAAGGTCAAATTGCGCAGCGGTCAAACCCTAGTACTGACAGGCTTTGAGGAGAACAGCGAAAACGCAACCAAGTCAGGCGTGGGGGATCCTGGGTTCTTCGGTTTGGGCGGCAGCCGTGTCCGCACCACAGGACACAGCGTGCTCGTAGTGCTGATTACTCCTGTTGTTGATAGCGACACAGGCAGCCCCAGCGCAGTGATTTCACCTGCTGCCAACGAGCCTTGGGGCTCTTGCCCTACCCCACTGCTGCATTGCACAGGTTCCAAGGGGTAAGCCATGGTTGCGGAAACCTCAAAAAATGCACGCGCTGCTCGGGTCCAGGTACTCCAGTATCGAGGGAAATCATTTGTCACCGGTCTGCGCTGGCATCCGCTGGGCAGTGTCACCGGTCACATGAAGGAAGCGCGCCAGTACGGTCGTGAGCACCACCTCGACATTGTCGCCATTAGAAGAACACCAGCCATTATCCAGGCGGGTTTCGTAGCGCGTAGTGAGGAGGTCACTAAAGGGATGTACTCGCTCGCGGCCACCCTGGCTGGACAGCTGGGGGACTCATGGATCGCGGCCTGGAAAACTGAAAGCGAGATTGACCAATATGCCCTCGTTGCTGTGTATCAAGGTGGCGTGATCTCTGGCTGCGACATGATCGGCACAGGTGCTGAGGTCCGCCGCCGAGTCGCGCAACAACGCAGTCGTGGCATCAACTTCGACAACGAGTACCTGCCCCCAGAGTTCGATATGGGCGGTCAACCACTGGACGTGGAAGAGCTACTTCAGCCGTCGCATCTAAAACGCGAGTACCGGCTACGGCCACTCGTCTTTGGGCTATCCAAACCAGAACTTGTGCAGCTGGCGGTTCTTGGCGTGCTGATCGCTGCCGGCATCATCGGGTGGGCTCAATGGCAGAGTCATCAGGACCAAATAGCCAAAGAGGCGGCTTTCCAGGCTGAACAGCAACGCCTGGCAGAGTTGGCCAGGCTGCAAAAAGAATCCGGTATGGAGCAGCCGCCCCAAGCGCTTGAACACCCCTGGGCCAAACGTCCATCTGTTGCTGATTTCTTAGAGGGTTGCAGTAACGTCATTTATCAGTTGCCTCTGTCCATTCAGGGATGGCAGTTCACGAGTGCCGTCTGCGACGGCGCACAGGTCTTCTCATCTTATAAGCGCTCGGGCAATAGCACGGCCGACAAACTGATACAGGCGACTCAGGGTCACTTTTCTGACCGGCCGGCCTTCTTTGACGAAGGCAACTCGGCCACGTTGAAATTCGACATCTCGCTGCCCGCAGCCGGTGATGAGCCTCTTAAAGAAGCCATCGTGATGTTGGCGAATCTCTCCTCTTGGCTGCATAGCTTCAATCAATCCCCAGTGCTGAAAGAGGTACCGGTCGTTGTGCCCGTTCAACCAGCCATTCCCGGTCAGCCTGCTCCGCCGCCGCCCCCACCACCTCAATGGAAGCAATTCGAGCTGAGCTATGCCACTGGCATTACCCCACTGGACTCATTATCCGGCGCACCCAGTCAGGGCTTACGGCTGCGCGAAATCACAACCAAATATGAGACCGGCCACCTTGTCTGGTCAGTAATAGGTGACCTTTATGCGAAATAAAGCGCTGTGCTTTTTGTGCTCCCTCCTTGCGTTAGGGGCACCATCGAGCTGGGCAGATGAGAACACCCTATCTGGGGTGAACGTCGGCGAGCTGGCCCAGATTCAAAGCCAGACGATCTTGTTGAATGCCAAAGCCGAGAAGGCCAAGGCCGAAAGATCGATCAAGGGCGAAGACCAAAGTGCGACGACGCAGCCGTCAACTGTGTTTTTTTCTCAAGGAAACCTCACACAGCCGGCTGCAGCCTCGGCCCACAGCAGTGATACACAGTCTGACTTGCCTGTCGTGAAAGCGGTATTCGGCTCAGCAAAACGGCTCCGTGCAACCCTGCTCTACAGCAGCGGATTTGAAGTAGACGCAGATGCCTCATCTCGGGAGTTACCCGGTGGCTATCGCGTGGCCATCCTCTCCGTTGAAAACGTGACCCTTGAGCGTGGCGGTAAGCGCTACCCCCTCGGCTTTTCCAGTACGCCCCCGGCCAGCTTGAGCAACGTCAACAATTCAGCCCCCAGCATTACCCCATCAGCACCCATGCCGCCTGGGCTGATCCCTGGCCAACGTTGATTGAGAAGTTCGATGACGATCCTGACTGAAAAACCAGATGTCATAGAGCCTGACAGTGATGAGTCTGCTGCAGTCCTACTGACGTCGCACCAAACACTGCTGACGGCCCCTGGTGGAGCGTTTGAGCTGAAACCCGAGCTGCGTCAACTATGTGCGCTGACCAGCGATGGGATTTTGTATGTGTCAGCCCAACACCAAACGGATGCCTATGTCATGGCGTTCGAGGACCAGCTGGAACACGAAAATCACCACTTTGAGGTCAAGGTCTGCTCGATGAGCACGATCAAGGCACTCTACCGCGCCAATGATGATGCAAATGGTAAAGCACTATCGGCGACTGAGACGAAGCGCCAGGCCCAGGTGGTGCAGCTTTTAGGAGAAGCCCACCGGCGCAATGCCAGCGACGTCCACTTTGTCGTAGGTCACGATATCACTCGAATCTTCTTTCGCATCCACGGGCTCTTGTGGGAGGCAGAACAGCATCAGAGCCAGGTGGGCATGGAGCTCTGCTCGTCCCTCTACAACAGCATGTGTGATGTCGCGAAAGACCACTACCAGCCGCAGGTGAGCCAGGACGCCAGGGTAAAACGCGCCTATGTCGACCAACTCGGTTTGTTCGGTGCCCGAGTCGCCACTAGGCCGCTCGTAGATGGCCCTCTGATGGTTTTGCGTCTGCTGTATGACGACAAAACCAAAATGACGCTTAGTGATCTCGGTTTCCTGACGCAGCAAATTGATGCATTCAGCCGCATCCGCAGCTTGCCTTATGGGGTGAACCTGATCACTGGACCCACCGGTTCCGGCAAATCGAAGTCGCTGCAGGTAAACCTGAACCTCTTGCATGAAGAGTGCGGTGGAACAAAACACATTCTGACGATGGAAGATCCACCTGAATATCCACTCCTCGCCAATCAGTCACCGCTGGGCGCCGGTGAAACCTGGAATGACGGTATCACCAATTCCATGCGACTCGACCCTGACATTCTCATGTATGGGGAGATCCGGGACCTTGCATCAGCACAAGCGGCTTTCCGCGGCGGTATGACTGGTCACCTGGTGCTGACGACACTGCACACCAACAACGCTGTAGCAGCTCTTCAACGACTGATCGACATGGGTGTAGACCGACACCTGGTTACTGATCCCGCACTGATGACAAGCGTGGTCAATCAATCCCTCTTGCCCGTGCTGTGTTCCCACTGCCGCGTCCCCGCACGCGAGCATCTCGGGCAGCTCAACAGTGCGCTGGTGCAGCGCTTGCGCGATCTGGAAGCTATTGATGAGACCTACCTCAAAGGACCGGGATGCCCGCACTGCAAAGGCTTGGGCATCACCGGTCGCACGGTGGTTGCGGAAACTTTGCTCACCGACCTTGAGTTCATGCGCGTTTTCAATGGGCAGGGTGCAAGTGCGGCACGTCGCCACTGGGTCAAGGAAATGGGCGGTATTACCAAGACCGCACACACGATCATCAAACTGAAACAAGGATTAGTAGATCCCCGCCACGCCGAAATGACGGTGGGGCCTTTGGACTTTGACCGGCAAATCCTGGAGCTCGCTCATGCTGAGTGACGTCAGAGCAATGCTGAATCGTTGGGCAGAGACCTTCTATGCCAAGCAGTTCGGCAAAAACGAAAGAATCCAGTTCTACGAGAGCCTGATGGGCATCCTTGAGGATGGTGTGTCGCTTGAGGACGCAATGCACACGGTGGCCAGAGCATTCAGCGATAACGGGCAGAAGCTCCATCCAGTGTCCCTTGCCTGCCGGGATATCGCGCAATCGGTAAAAGGTGGGAAATCGCTGAGCATTTCCTGCGAAGGCTGGGTTCCCTATGACGAGAACTCTTTGATCGCTTCCGGGGAAGACACCGGCAACCTGGTGCAGGCATTTCGGGACTGCGTGAGGATCATCGAAGTACGTCAGCGGATCAGCAAACTCGTAGCGTCCGCCACCGTTTTCCCCTCCGTGGTGTGGAGCGTCATGGCGGCGTTGCTGTATGTGATTGCAGTGTGGATGGTGCCCTCCATGACACGACGCTCCAACCCCGAGGCGTGGACCGGCGTGCCGGCCTTCCTCTATGCCCTATCGAATTTCGTGACCCACTACGGACTTGTGACGCTGATAGCTGTAATCGTCTTCATCCTCATATCGATCGTCACTCTACCCGTGTTTTGCGGCCTTCAGATTACGGCCGCCAGCCCTTCGTGGAAGCTGCAGTTGAACAAGCTGCTCCAGGTCCTGCGAGTCCGAGCAGAGAGGCTCCCGCCTTGGTCAGTCTACAAGGCGCTCCACGGTTCGATCTTTCTGCTCAACATGGCTGTGATGCTGCGCTCCGGCATCAACCAACTAGATGCGCTGACCTCTCTTCAACGCAATGCCTCTCCATGGTTGAAAGAGCGCCTGAGCGCCATTCATTACGGAGTGAGCGCCGGCAAAAACTTCGGTACTGCGTTGAAGCTTGCGGGTCATCAATTCCCCGACCCCATGGCGATGCATTTTCTGGAAGTGCTCGCCACTCGCAAAGGCTTCGCCGAGTCGATGGAACGGTTTTCAAACCGGTGGCTGGAGCAAACGCTTCAACGCGTCGAAGCCATCGCCAAATCTCTTATCGGCATGTCCTCCATGGCCATGGGGGTCATGATGATTCTGGTAGTGATCGGGATCTTCCAGTTGGCCGGCAATGTGACCGCAACGCTTTAAATCAAACCTAAATGAGGTACTGGAAATGCCAATCAACACCCCAAAAAAACAAGGCGGTTTTCTCTCCCTGGACGGGATGTTCTGGTTGATGCTGATCGCGGTGGCGCTTGGTTTCATCGTGTTCATGGGCTACAGAACGTTCGGCAGTTCAGACGTCACCATTGAACAGAGCAATCTCGGCACGTTGCTGAGCAATACCAAACGACTGAAAAGCACTACGGGTTACGCCACGGCAGGCACCAACCTGGCCCCCTCCTTGATCAACTTAGAAGCTACCGGCGGCATGAGTATCAATGGTACGACGTTGTCCAACCGTTGGAACGGTGCTGTCACCGTTGTCAGCAATGGCATGACCTTCACCATCACCGAATCAAACCTTCCAAAAAATGCCTGTATCACTCTTGCGTCGAACATGGCCAAGGACAAGCAGACAACGACGGCGATCAACGGCGGTACTGCAATTGCCGGCGAAATTACTGCAGTGGCAGCTGCGACCAGCTGCTCCTCGGACGCCAATACCATCGCCTGGACTTCGTACTAAGGAATTCAGTGTGAGCGTGATCTCTGATGCTGAATTCGTTGATCTGTACCTTGGCGATGGATTTGCCGACGCCAAAGGTCTCCCTGGGCAGGCCCGAAGGGTTGAAGCACCCGCCGAATGGCGGACAGACCTTGAGCGCTTAAGGGCGCAGTGCGAGGAAAAGCACAAAGCAACCCAGGATCTAGAGTTCGCCCTAATTGAGGATGGCGTCGTCCTGCGTGTGACCCAGTTGCTGGATTTGAATGGCAAGCCTGTGTTTGTCGTGAGCAAATCCTCAGTCCAGATCCGTCCATTGGACATGCTGGGTCTGCCTGATTATCTGCAGGACGCGCTGATGAGCGACACGATTCGCGGCCTGATATTCATTTGTGGGGAAATGGGCACGGGGAAAACCTCCAGTGCTGCATCACTGGTGAAAGCTCGGCTCGAGGCCTGGGGAGGCATTTGTGTGGCTGTCGAGGATCCTCCAGAACCATTTTTGAATGGTCGGCATGGAAGTGGGCGCTGTATTCAAGTTCCGGTCTCTCGCCGGATGGGGGGTTACGAGGAAGCGTTGATTCTAGCGCTGCGTACAAGAGCCGATTTTCTGTTCGTCGGAGAAATTCGCGACAGCTCGACAGCAGCGCAAGTAATTCAAGCCTCGATCAATGGCCATCTCATCATCAGCACAGGCCATGCAGGCAGCGTTACGCAAGGCATTGAACGTATAGCAGCCTTGGCTCAGCCGTTACTCAATAACGCCCGAGAGCTGCTCTCCAAGGGCTTGGTGGCCGTTCTTCACCAGTCCTTATCAAGCGGCAACGAACGGAGTCGTCGATTAACCCTGCAGAGCCTGCTTTTCACGGGCGATGACGGACCCGGCATCCGAGAGAAAGTCCATGCAGGAAAGATCACGATGCTCGATCACGACATCGCTCACCAATCATCAAGGAGTCTCTGGAATGACCAGTAGGAACAAGCAGCGGGGTTTCTTGAGCTTGGACATGGCGATCGGATTGGCCGTTTTCTCCGTTGTCGTCACTTTGGCGATCGCATGGCAAATCAAGCAGATGGATTCTCAGGACTATCGAATTGCGGCTGATCAACAGAGAACCATTTCAGAGGCATTGGCCAAATATCTGAAGGATAACTACAGCGTGGTGCTGGCCAACGCGGCAGCAACCGTACCGGTGCAAATAACCGTTCCGATGCTCGTCAACACCAACTACCTTCCTGCAGGTTATAGCCCCACTAACGCCTTTGGGCAGACCATTGTCGGCCTCGCCCGGAAACCCAACGCCAATCAACTGGAAGTGATTGTGGTTACTACAGGTGGGCAGACGATTCCTGAAATGGGTATTCGAACCATCGCTGAAAATCTCGGAGGACCTGGTGGGTTCATCTCTTCTGCCAATCCGAACATCGTCCAGGGCGTGCGGGGTGGATGGCAGGTAGCACTAAGTAACTATGCTATAGCTCCTGGCCCAGGACATACAGCTAGCGCACTTTTTCTTATGGATGGAGCGTTGGCTAATGACTATCTATATCGAAACGCAGTGCCCAATCATCCAGAATTCAACACGATGAATACTGATATCACGATGGGCAACCACAATATTAACAACGCAGGAAGTATCACAGCGTCAGGCAACATAACAGCTAACGCCGACATTACAGCTCGAAACGTTATCGCCACAGCCAATGTTAATGCCGCTACTGCAAAAATTACCGGTGATACCAGCACAGGTGGTTGGTTCAGAACACGTGGTGACACAGGATGGTACAGCGAAAAATGGGGAGGCGGAATTTATCAAAATAGCCCCAACTGGGTCCAAGTTTACAACGACAAAAACTTTTCAACCGGTGGTGAACTATGGGGTGGAAAGATAACCTCGACTGGCAAGATAACGGCCTATGATCGCATTCAGACAAATGAATATTTGTCTCTGGGAGGCATTGCTACCGAGGGGCAACAGTGTAGTGACCGAACCCTTCTTGCAAAAAGCGCCGCGGGAATAACGTTGTCCTGCGAACAAGGCTTATGGAAAAGACCAGGTGGGTGGGAATTCCAGCTAATCCAGGGTACCTGCCAGGCGCCTGCCAGAGGAAGTGTGACCTGCTCCCTTGGCGACACTACATGGAAGTCATGTTCTTTAACTGGCGCTTTTGGCATCGGAGATAGCGAGACTGGGTACATATTCAGAAATGCAAGTGGATGGTTTCTCTCCACATCTCGACTTTCCTGGCCAGGTCTTTTCTATTGGAGCTGCTTCAAATAAAGCATCCATTTATAAAATTTCAAAAACGTTTTAATGTATGTTTATGGGGATTATTGCAGTGCAGACGCTTGAGAATAACGTTGAGTATAGCGCTGGAGAATTACAGACCTGGCTAAGCACCCGAAGCAGGATATGCTCAACTCTGCTATGGCGTCGCGCATTAGAAGGAAAAGAGGTGTTTGAGGTCGGCGAGTTCACTTACAAGTTACACCCAACGCCCTCTGGCCGTTATTTAGTGAATAAGATCGCCACTATGGAATTAATCAATCCACAACGCAAACCAATGAGGATCAAGCGAGCCGCAAATTGGACTGTCATTGCGCTTGGCCTAGTAGGAATTTGCTTAACATTGATTTTCCTCACGAAATAGTTTTGTTATTAACGCGTAGGTGGTAACAACCACCGTTCTGTGGATGGAGCTCATATCATGACAATGCAATGGCTCGTTTTGATGGTTGTGCTCATTGCCTCCAGCATTTTCATGGAGAACCAACATCAGGACCAACGTATATCCGACTACGCTACCCTCGACTCGCTGGGTCGCGGCTTTCTGGTGTACCGATCTGCCGCTACCGAATATGCCCAGGCCAACCCGGGCTTCAGTGGGGTTCCGAGCGATTCTGCTCTCAACCTACCTGGGTGGTTTGTGAAACCTGTGGGCGTTGGTTCTTACATCTCATCAGGAACGGCCTATACTTATTTTGATGGGGCTGCACCGTCAGGCTTGCCTTCGGTGCTGGTAGACCTGACAAAGACAACTACCGTTGGTTTAAAGCGTTCAGGAATGCTGATTTCACAGATAACTGGGGCGACCGGTATAGCAATTCCATCCCTTGTTCCCGAAGGTGCGGTCGTCGCCGTCAATTAGTCTGAGTCGACCGACTTTGAAAGGCGCCGGGTTGCATAAGCTCCGGCCTATCAACATAATGATCACAACAACGTTTCCACCCCGTTGGCTACTGGCGGTCATCAGTAGCGCCCGGTGATGCGGCTTGCCTCATCACCAACCCCAAAGCACGCATAGCTCCGGGAAGGGCGTGCGGACCTGGTTCAGAGCTCTCCCTGTGTCTCCCTGTTCAAGCCAGACACGCAGCCGTCTAACTCGTGAATTGCGAGTTCAAAGGCACATAGAGCTCTGTTGAGGTTCGAAGCACCGTAGTCTAAGGGCCACACTGGTGTTGTGGCCCACACTTTTTAAAGCTCACACAATAGGTAGCCTGATCATCTTGCAAAGGATGATCAGGCTACCTATTGGTAGCTGCTTTTCCTTGCCGGTGGCCCGCCGGCGAAACGCAGGGCTCCCTTTGTGCGCGGATGCGTGCCTTATGCTAGCTGGCCTCAGCCACGATAATCGGCCAGGTGTTGGAAGTAAGACGTTCAGATCACAGCCCAGGGATCAACAACGCCTTCATCCCGCACAGGTGGTATTTTTTTCTGAAAGACGCTACTTACTACATCCGAGAGTGACTGTTGACCCAGCTACTCTCGGTAGCTTCTCCTGTCGACCTGAACCTTCTTTGCCCTCCGCGAAATATCCCTCTCCGCTTGACACATCACCATCCCCCCTTCGATGATATGGACGTGCTTTGCTGACGTCGTCAGCATCATGCCCAGGCAGTCAGGATCTTGAAGACTGCGACACGATGTTCGTGTCAGATCCGCCCAAGACCGCTGAGCTTCTGGTAGCGCGGTCGGTCGACAATCGTCGATAGAAGCACCTTATGCAACTCACCTCGCGGGGAATCACTTCCCCAACGGGGTCAGTGGGTTCTCCGCATTCAACCTGCAGGAGAATCACCATGTCCAAACTTGCTTATGGCTTCGGTTTCGCGCTTGGCACCATCACGCGACAGTTTCTGCGTGCGGTAAAGAAAACCAGCGCTGCGCCCACAGCTATCCATACCAAAGCAGCTCCGTTGCTTCCACCGCCCTGCGTACCTGAGAGTCTCGTACGTGAGATGGATCATGTACCGGCAATAACTCGTAAAGGTGTCGACCTGAACCTTTGGTACGCGGCTAACACTCGAGTGGTCGAAAAGCCCGCTCGGAAACCGCGTAAGAAGTCAGCTGCACGCTCGTTGGTGCCAGCAACTTGCTAAGTCTGCGTCCTTCGCCTCTGTAGGGAGCCTTCCCAAAGGGAAGGTTTCCTCAGAGTTTTAGCGGTAGGGGCTTGACAAGCGACAATCGTATTTCCATGATCTGCACATGTATCGCTGACGTCGTCAGCAACATGCCCAAGTAGTCTGGATCCGCAAGACTACGATGCGGTTTTCCGCATTGATCCACTCCCAAGATCGCCATAGCTTCCGGTAGCGCGATCAGTCGACTTGGTCGATGGAAGCACCTTTCCCACCCATGACGGGCCTACCCCGTCAGGGCAGGCCTCTCACTTTTGGAGGTCTGATGAAAACTGAACTGGCTCTCTACCAGGCGTTGATTTCGATTAACGTCCCGGAACAGAAGGCAAATGCTGTTATTGAAGCTTTGGAGACCGACATGCTTTCACGTTTGGCTACCAAGGCAGATTTAACTGCTCTTGCTGCAGAGTTCAAATCTGAGATTTCACAACTTGAAGTCAAGCTCACCATTCGCATGGGCGTCATGTTGTCTGCAGCTGTCGGTGTAATGATTGCTGCAATGAAGCTGATGCATTAAACAACCTTAAGCTCTACCCACCCTCGCGGGGAATACTTTCCCCCTAGGGCGAAGTGTTTCTCCGCTTTCTGTTATTTCGAAACTGGAGAATTACCTTGAGCACTAATCAACCCAACGAAGCAAAATTCTTCGACCTTCACACCACTGGTATCGGTTATCTCAACCGTATCCGTGAAGTGAAACCTCGCGGCAAAGGTAAGCCATTCATGGCAGTTACCGTTGCGGCACTGCGCGGCTCGATGGATGATGCCGAGTATTCCTATATCGACTGCAACGTGGTCGGCGCTGAAGCTGAAAAGCTGATTCGTCGCAGCCAAGCAGCCGTTGAAGCCGGAAAGAAGGTCCTTGTGAGCTTCCGAATCGGTGATATCTGGACTGACGCATTTACCTACGAGAAAGGCGATAAAAAAGGTCAACCTGGAGCAAGCCTCAAGGGACGCCTGTTGTTTATCGGCTGGATCAAGGTGGATGGGGTTACTGTCTATGAAGCCAAACCGAAAGACTCTGCTGAGCCCCTTCCTGCCCAGGATGGTGCTGCTGGAGATGATTCGGATGACGCCCAAGGACAACCAGAACCTGAACAACGTCAATCTGCATGATTGAAATCATGGCGCCCCCTGGGCGCCTTTCAATATTCGTACCGAAGGGAACGCCTCCCTTCGGGATTGGTGATTTCCGAACACTGGAGATAAACCATGATGATGAACCCTCAACGACTGCCGCTGCTGACCGAAATCGGTCTTTTAGCTGCTCAAGCTAGTATTTATAGCGAGCTGGATAAACTACTTCCAATCAACCCAACACTCGATCCCGATGATGACCCGCGTTACACCCTTACTTCTGACCTTTGGTTAGGAGTACTGGATGGCGTTATCTCATTGGCAAAGATGGACCATCGAGATGAATTCACTCCCAAAAACAGCCCGCTGTTATCGGAGTACGGACTTCTCAAAGAATATCGAAGAGCTCGTTGGGAGTTGGAAGATGAGATCATCCACCCCGAGTATTACTAAATCGCCAACTGGCATTAGCTGCCTCTCATACTGACTCTGCAATAGCATAACCACCCAACGGGAAACCATCTCCCGAACGGGCCAGGTGGTTTTCGCACCTGGAGATAAACATGCAAACCACCACTAACCTCGTGTCGTCTGACCTGCTCAAGCTCCCGGTCGTTTTAACACCTCGGGCCTGGCAGGAAGCGGTGCATATTGAAAACCCACAGGACGCAAGTGTTGTCAGTGAGCGACTGGGCGAAGTTGTCCTGGAGGCCTACCGAGAACTGCATTTGCAACCTGACAGCACACAGATCCATTTCGGCCTCTATCGTTTATTGCCTGCCGGCAATAGCACTGATCGGGTCTGGCTGGACCTAAAACTTGACCGCATAGAATCACCGCCAGGCGTTTTCTATCTGTACATCTCACTCAAGGAAGAAACTCATACTTCTTGCCCGTAATCCTTTGACATTCACAGCACTACCCAAAGCCCGACATCTGTCGGGCTTTTTTCATTCGTAGCAGTGCGGAGCTGCCCATGATCAACATCCCCGGCCAACTGGCCATCCGTACCATCAGCGGCCGTAATGGCGAATTCAACGTCGGACGGCTCTCGACCTCTATCGGTGAGTTCGTGATCAAAGACGCACTCCTCGATCAGTACGATGAAGGCAAATACCGAGGCGACTTTCTGATAACGGAGATCCGTCCTTCGTATTACTCCACAGCAGGCCGCCTGGTCGTTGAGATCCGTGCAAAGCTGGAAAGCATGAGCCTCGACGACGTCGACAATCTGACACCAGAAGACGCCGCCAGGCTCTCGCCAAACGAGCCTGACCCTATGGATGAAGAGTCTTCCTCCAACCTCTCCAAGCCAGTGCAGCGGAATAATCCGCCCGCAGTACCGGCCTCCAATAAACAGGTATCAACAGAGGATGCCCCGTTTGGGATGACCCCGACCGGCGGAACCAACGACCTCGAGGCAGATGCCGAGTTGTTCGGCACAATCTGGCCTCTGAGCGATACAGTCAGGCTGGACACAACTGTTGATCGTCAGCAGCTACGCCAACAGTGCAGTCGGCTCTCTGAGCTCGGCTATGTACACAACTTCAAGCTGCAGGTATGGAATATCTCCAATACCTGACGAAGCCCGCGATACGCCAAGCCAATCGGCACAACCCATGAGGGGCTCCCTCCTGGGCGCTCCTCGACTCAGCAGGAGCAGCACATGAATCCAATCTTCAATAACCTGACCCAAGAAATCCTTGAAAACATCGAAGATCAGCTCGCCAATAACGAGGTGTCGACGAATGAGGAGCTTTGGGACTTCTTCGTAGAGGAGCTCGAAATGACGGCAGAACAAGCCGATGCCGCCGTTGCCCTTCGCCACAAATACCTGGGGCAAATTTTCTCACTGGGCACAGCCCTCTATTTCAAGACGAGACGGTATCGTTTGACCCGAACGATAAAACGTTCAAATCGGATAACCTTCTATTTCCCAAGCAATAACACTTACAGCTAACACCCCCGAGGGGCTCACCGCCCCTCCGGGCGGGTTCCCCCTCCATTATGGAGGTTCCCATGCCCAGCCCTACCCCGCTCTTCCCAATCGAGGAGTGCAATGATCTTTTCGTCGACGCTTGCGCGTGTGACGAACAACGCAACCTGGTGTTCCTTTCTGCATGGGGTCGAGACACGGCGCTGCAGGAGTTCCTGGCCAGGCTGACCCTCGGCACGACAGAAGATGGTCTAAGCCAGTTTCACATCGTTGTAGATGGCCAAAGTCTTCCTGTCTTTCCCAACATCGATCTGTTGGAAAAGCGCACCACGCGACAATTGCGCGGTACGTTATTCGGCAGCTTGATTCACCTCTGGTTGTTTGACCGACGCTGCGTACAGCCGGATCGGGCCAACCACTTCGCCTACGCCCTTCTTGAGAACGGGCAGTCACCTCGTCAACGGCTTTGGCCGTTGATACAGGACACCTGTCCATTACCGCTACTGCCTCATTGGCAGGAGCAGGTAATGGGGTTGCTCACCCAACACGACATGCTGCAGCTTTTACCTGGAACGTCCGGTGCTGTTGCGGCATGGCGTTTGTCGTTGCAACTCGACGTTCTCGAAACAGCCCTAGGCGAGCTCATTCGCCAGGGGCAGCTCTCAACCCACGCTCAGTTTGAGCATTGATCCAGGAGCCTCACCATGGCTTTGATGTTCCCACGATTGGCGCGCAACTTCGCTCGCAATGGCTACTACCCCACTGACGAAACGACGCTGGAACTCACCCTACAAGCGTTGGCACCATCCCCAAGCGGGAAGATGCGGATCTTCGATCCCTGTGCAGGCGAAGGCGCTGCCTTAGCTGAAGCTGCTCATGCACTCGGCCGTGACCGCGTTGAGACCTACGCAGTCGAGTATGACCAGGAGCGTGCCAAACACAGCAAGACACTGCTGGATTGCGTGCTGCACAGCGACTTGATGGACACCATGATCAGCCGCCAGGCCTTCGGCTTGCTCTGGCTCAACCCGCCCTACGGTGACCTGGTCGCTGACCATGCAGGTGCATCTCAGTACCAAGGTAACGGCCGTCGGCGCCTGGAGAAGATGTTCTATCAACGGACGCTGCCACTGCTGCAGTACGGGGGAGTCTTGGTGCTGATTGTTCCGCACTACGTGCTGGACGATGAGCTATGTGGTTGGCTATGCAATCACTTTACTGAACTGCGGATCTACAAAGCCGCTGATCCAACCTTTAAACAGGTAGTGATCTTCGGTATACGAATCCGCCGGCAGGACCTCGCTCGACCGCAAGAGGTCAAAAACGTACGCGCACGCTTTCAGGCGATCGGTGCCGGCACACTGAGCGCGGAAGCGTTACCAACCAGTTGGCCACGGGAGCCCTACAGGGTTCTCCCGGCATCCAACGAGCTGGAACACTTCTACCGTATCAGCCTTGAACCTGAACAGCTCAGCGAAGAAATCAAAAGACTTCGTGGCATGTGGCCTGACTTCACACTGCACTTTGGTCAAAGCGGCGCTCAGCCGCGACCTCCCGTGAGGGAGCTGTCGCGCTGGCACTTGGCGTTGGCATTGGCTGCCGGTGCGATTTCCGGCGTAGTGAAATCCAAAACCGGCCGAGTATTGGTACTCAAAGGCGATACCTACAAAGATAAGGTCCGCAAGACCGAGTTCACCGAAGACCAGGACGGCAACGTGTCCGAGGTAAGGATCCTGACTGATCGTTTCGTGCCCATCATTCGGGCATGGGACATGACGCCAGGCTCTGCCAACCAAGGCCGCGTGATCACCATCAGTTCGTCGGCGGATACGCCGCATGAGCCTGATGAGGCGGTGACACAGCCAACACTGACCCCACCACCACGAGTGACATTTGAACCTGGCCGCTTAGTGCTGACCCAGTCAGTGCACCACCTGATTGAGCATGGACAGCTCGATCCAAGCACTTACTTGCGACGGCATTTCTCCGGTGACTGGGGGGAACTGCCCAAAGAAGACTGGAGCAGTAACCAACGGGCTCTGACCTACGGGGATCGATTGTTCTCCTGTTATGACATATGCGCCGGCGATGAGACCCGGCTCTGGATCATCACCGAAGCTGACCGCAGTGCAACAACCGTGTTGCTGCCATCGGACTACTGACCCACCACGCCAACCTGGCCATCCGTTAACCAACCCGCAGGGTATTCACCATACCCGTCGGGGTGTCGTGCATGCCCTGTTTCGTTCCTATTGGAGAAACACTCATGAACGACCTATCCCAAGTCTCTGTATCGCCCTTGGCCATCGGCCTGACTGAGTTCATCGACGAATTCGGTGATGAATTATTGGACTCCCTCAATCGTTCTAACCCACCGGTTTATTCCGGCAGCATCAACGAAGCCCATCAACGGGTTATGAGCGAACTCAAACGCCAGCCGTTCCCTGCTCAAGCTGATGTAGTGCAAGCCGTTGCAGCTTTATTGCTAGACCGCAACGAGCAGGCAGCCGTTATCAATGCAGAAATGGGCACTGGGAAAACCATGATGGCCATCGCAGTAGCCGCTGTCATGCACAGTGCGGGCTACCGCCGCACTTTGGTGGTTTCGCCTCCACACCTGGTCTACAAATGGCGACGGGAGATACTCGAAACCATCCCAGACGCACGCGTGTGGGTTCTCAATGGACCCGATACGCTGGTTAAACTGATCAAGCTACGTGACCAACTGGGGGATCCTTACGATGGCCGTAAAGAATTCTTCATTCTCGGACGCGTGCGAATGCGCATGGGGTATCACTGGCGTACGGTATGTTGGCCACGTCGCGCCAGCGGCGGATACAACTTCGCAGGATGCCCCGACTGCGGACGCCTTCTGGAGGACTTAGAAGGCAACCGTGTGACTGTCGAAGAGTTTCACCGAGAGGAACGCCGTCGGAGCTGCCCTTATTGCCAAGGACAACTCTGGACGCTGATGCGCCCGGGCAAAGCCGACAACGGAACTCGTCGTGCGACCATACTAAAATCGATGTGTCGGATTCCGACTATCGGTCCAGTACGTGCGGACAGGTTGCTGAATGACTTCGGGGAGGACTTCCTCGCCTCGATGCTGATCGACAACGTCAGCGAATTCATCAATCTGATGGACGCCCAGGGCAATTTCATCTTCAGCGACCGCCAAGCCAAACGCATGGAGCGCGCCATGGCCAACATTGAATTTGGCTTTGGCGAGGGCGGTTACCAACCCACCGAGTTCATCAAACGCTACCTACCAGACGGATATTTCGACCTGCTGGTGGTGGATGAAGGACATGAATATAAAAACAGTGGCTCGGCCCAAGGTCAAGCCATGGGTGTATTGGCAGCGAAAGCACGTAAAACCGTGCTGCTGACAGGCACCCTCATGGGTGGCTATGCCGATGATCTGTTCTACCTCCTGTTCCGAATACTTACCCGGCGAATGATCGAGGACGGTTACAAACCAAACGCGCGCGGAAGTATGGCTCCGGCCGCGATGTCATTCATGCGCGACCACGGCGTATTGAAGGACATTTACACCGAGCGGGACAACGTGTCACACAAAACAGCCAAGGGAAAAAAACTCTCGGTGCGAACGGTGAAAGCCCCAGGCTTCGGCCCTAAAGGCATTCACCGTTTTGTGTTGCCGTTCACTGTGTTTCTGAAACTTAAAGATATCGGTGGCAACGTGTTGCCGGCGTACCAGGAGGAATTTGTCGATATCAGCATGTCTGCAGAACAAGCGTCGGCCTATCAGCAATTGGCAGGAAAACTGACGCAGGAACTTCGCCAAGCATTGGCCCGTCGAGACACTACCTTGCTAGGGGTAGTACTCAACGTGCTGCTGGCTTGGCCTGACTGCTGCTTTCGACCGGAGATCGTTAAGCACCCTCGTAGCAAAGATACCTTGGCGTTCGTCGCCTCGATCTTTGCAGATAAGCAAATAATGCCGAAGGAGAAAGCACTGCTCGACCTCTGCCTCACGGAAAAAGCCAAAGGCCGGAAGATTCTGGCCTATACCGTGTACAGCGGCACTCGAGACACCACCTCTCGCCTGAAACGACTGCTGGAGCAATCTGGTTTAAAAGTAGCGGTCCTGAGGGCGACAGTGGATACCGCCAGGCGCGAGGATTGGATCCTCGACCAGGTAGACAGAGGTGTCGACGTACTGATCACTAACCCGGAGCTGGTCAAGACCGGGTTGGATTTGCTCGATTTTCCGACCATTGCGTTCCTGCAGACAGGTTACAACGTATACACCTTGCAACAGGCAGCTCGACGGTCATGGCGGATTGGGCAAAAGCAGCCGGTGCGGGTGGTTTTTTTTGGCTATGCCGGCAGCTCTCAGATTACTTGCCTGCAGTTGATGGCCAAGAAAATCGCCGTGGCTCAAAGCACGTCGGGAGATGTGCCAGATTCTGGTCTCGACTCGCTGAACCAAGATGGGGATTCAGTGGAGATGACTCTTGCTCGACAATTAATTGCTGCATGACCTCCAGGCCACCTCAGGGTGGCCTTCTTTATCGAGGGATTATTGGCATTCGCTCTTCATTCGACTGGATCGAAACGAATGATGCGCCCATTCGGATCTATATAAACTCATTAAAAACACCGAAACTTAAAAAGAAATTTAATATTTAATTTTTAAATATGATGAGCATACAAAAACAACTAACTAGTTGGTTAACGACACTAAGTCCGTAACCCGTTGATTATAAAGATCTTACCCAACTCCCGCTGGAAGACTAATCCTTAATGGCATTTTAACATTCAACACGTTAAAAACACCAAACTACAAGATTTTGATTTGCATGATTTAAGATCATGCCCTACGGTTTAACGGAGAATAATTCTAGACAGCGTTAGGAAGACAACCTGTATTTAATTGCCAAAGAAATAGATATTCAAAATATCTTATGCGAACAACCGAATTAATTACTAGTCAATGAAACAACAACCTAAGACACACCAAGAATCACACACCAATTCAATTCGATACTGACAGGGAGATCACCAATGAATGGAATTGCCAATACATTAGATATTTCAAACACCGGCATTGACCTAGAGGTACCTAAGACGATGCTGGCTCAAACACTAAGGCCCAGCAGATATGGGGCGCCGTGCACAGCCTTCGCTTTGGAAACAGTCTCTGTACCAACTCTTCAAGCAGACGAATGTCTGGTCAAGGTGATGGCTGCAGGTGTTAATCATAATGGTATCTGGGCCGCCCTCGGCCACCCGATTGATGTCATAGAATTACAGAGAAAACGAGGTGAGGTTTGTGACTTTCATATTGCTGGATCTGATGCTTCAGGGATTGTAGTCGCAGTAGGCAAAGGTATTTCTGACGTAGCTGTTGGCGACGAGGTTGTACTGCACTGCGGATGGTGGGATGAAAACTCTGTTGTTGACGAGATCATGGACAAGTCCGCGAAAATTTGGGGTTACGAAATCAATTTCGGCGCTTTTGCGGAATATACGCGAGTCAAGCGCCAAGCTATTTTGCCTAAGCCAAAACACCTCAGTTGGGAAGAGGCCGCGTCCTACATGCTCTGCGGCGCTACCGCCTACCGTATGCTTCATGGTTTTGCGCCTCATACTGTTAAACCAGGAGACGTTGTGTTGATTTGGGGAGGCAGCGGTGGGATGGGCTCAATGGCAATCCAATTAGTCAATGCAGCTGGTGGTATACCGATCGCAGTCGTAAGCAGCCAGGAAAAAGCTGACTACTGTAGAGCAATAGGCGCGAAAGGTACTATCAATCGTCAAAACTACGAGCACTGGGGCGAGCTCGATGACATTCAAAATCAAGATGCATACTCTCTATGGCTAAAATCAGCAAGAAGGTTTCAAGAAGAGATCTGGCACTTGGCAGGTGAGAAGAAAAACCCAGCAATTGTTATAGAGCATCCAGGTGAAGATACATTTCCCACATCTTCTTTTGTTTGTGCAGCTGGCGGGATGGTCGTTATATGCGCAGGTACCAGCGGTTATAAGGGCACCTTCGATATCCGCTATCAATGGATGCGACAAAAAAGGTTACAAGGCTCCCATTTTGCAAATGGGACACAATGCGCCGCCTTCAACAAATTAGTTTGCGAAGGTCTAGTTAAACCTTGCCTAACGAAAACTTTTGATTTTTCCGAATTGCCGATGGCTCATCAAATCATGTATGAAAACAGAGAGCCTTTAGGTAACTTCGCCATTAAAATCGGTAGTCGCCTGGAGGTTTAATCAATGCTGTTTATTGAACGCTTCATGAAAACAGCTGCGTCCACGCCTGACATAATGGCTCTAAAAGATGGACATTCCAACCTGAGTTACCATGAGGTTTATAACCTAGCAGCGAATTTAGCAAAAACTATATCGTCAGTCACATCTGAAAAAATGATCGGCATACTAATACCAAAGAGCATAGACTACATAATTTCAGTACTGGCCGTACATCTATCAGGCAAAACAGTAGTCACACTCGACGGAGATTATCCAATAGAGCGACTGCAGCAGATGATTGACTCCATTGCCCTCCGCTTTTGTTTAATCAACAGCACTCAACCGCAAGAGCTAAATTCGTTAATTGAACAGAATGCCCAGTGCCTGTGCATTGACAACCTGCTGAGTTCAGTCAAAAATCGCGACTGGCGTGACCCGGAGGCTTTAGTAGACGAAACGCCAGCTTATGTAGTTTTCACTTCTGGAACAACGGGGCGTCCCAAGCCGGTATCAGTTCCTTATCGCTCGCTTACTGCCTTAGTAGATTGGATGCTCAATTCCCCGCCGCCCGGTACCACGTTGTTTTATGCCGCGCAAGGATTTGATGTGTCATTTCAAGAGATATACAGTACCTTGTGCCATGGCGGTTGCCTTTGGATCATCTCCGACAGGCAAAAGAAAGATCTTCATATACTGACAGAGCAATTAACTGAAAAAGCTGTTACCCGTCTATTCTTGCCGACTTCAATGCTTATTCCTTTCGTAACATTCAATTTGCACAAGGGTGGTCAACTATCAAGCCTGAGCGAGGTTATCGTGGCGGGAGAACAGTTGAAGGTCACCCCGGCAGTAAGACAGTGGTTCGAGGCGCACCCTCAGTGTTGCCTAGTCAACCACTATGGCCCTTCCGAAACTCACGTTGTCATGGAACACAGACTTACAGGCCGCCCCCAGAACTGGCCCAATTTGCCGCCAATCGGCCGCGTCGTTCCGGGCAGCAAGGCCTTCTTATTAGATGAGCAGATGCGAGAGGTAAGTACAGGTAGTCCCGGCCAACTCTACATTGCTGGAGATTCGGTAGCGCTGGGTTACCACAACATGCCAGAACAGACTGAGGAAAAATTTGTTTCACATCCGAGTACCCTTGAGCGCATGTACGAAACAGGAGACATCTGTGTAGTCAATTCGCAGGGGGTCTACGAATACAGAGGACGTCGCGATCGCCAGTATAAGGTCCGCGGTTATCGAGTTGAGCTAAAAGAAATTGAAGCAGCAGTGGCCGAATCTGGAATGATAGAAGATTGCGTAGTGGTGGCAAAGACATCAGGCCAAACCACTTCGCTGATTCTTTATTACACCGTCCGAGCGAATGGTACGGATGTTAGCCTAACTCTACACTCGTACTTGGCGGATCACCTGCCAGACTACATGTTGCCGTCGTTCTACAAAAGTATGCCCGCTCTTCCCCTTAACCGAAATGGGAAGATCGATACTTCAAAGCTACCCGAAATAGGTGGACTCAGATCGCAATTAAACTCAGTTTACGTTCCCCCACAAGGTGAGCTTGAATCTCACATCTGCTCAGTCGCGGCAAACTGCTTTGGCCTAGACCGCATGGGAGCCAACGACAATTTTATGGAGGTAGGTGCCAATTCAATAACTTTGATTTCTTTTTTAGCTGAACTGCGTTATGCGCTGGCTCACGATTTTCGACAGACCGATTTGTTCGAGTATCCAACCCCGCGGCAACTGTGTGCGTGCTACCAACGTGCGCTTAGCTATTCATCAGGGCCTCTACCAAAGGTGTCTGTAGATAAGCACAAACTCAGGTCTCATACCATTCGTAGTGTTCAAAGCAAAAGGAGAGGCTGAGATGCACGAAGACCAAGAATATCTAATAGAACCAGATCAGAATGCCGTTGCCATAGTCGGAATGTCTTGTCGCTTTCCGGGAGCCGGGTCCGTTGAGCAATATTGGCAAAACTTGCTCGGCGGGATAGAAAGTATTCAAGTCGAGATCGGCCCTAACAGCCAGATACTGGCTCAAGCCGAGCTCCCAGCTATAGAGGAGTTTGATTACTCATTTTTCGGTTTCAGCCTCAAGGAAGCACAATTGCTGGACCCGCAGCATCGACTATTGCTCGAGTGTGCCTGGGAAGCGCTCGAAGATGCTGGATTGCAGCAGAGCAACCATTCTATAGGCGTATTCTGCGGGGCTGGGCCTAGTTCGTACTTCATTAACAATGTGCATGGACTGCATAAGCACGACAGTGCATGTGGACTATATCAATCGTCCGAAAAGCTGGCGCAATTCATGGCTACGGACAAAGAGTTTCTCGCCAGTCGCATTGCTTATAAACTCAACTGCTGCGGCCCTGCTGTTAATGTGCAAGCGGCCTGCGCGACATCGATGTTTGGCATTCAAGCGGCTATCCAGGCCTTGTTGCTCGGGGAATGTGATGCGGCGTTGGTCGGAGCTGCAGCAATCTCCGTCCCCCAGTCGATTCCCTATTTTTTCGAGCCAGGAATGCCGTTTAGCGCTGACGGCCACTGTCGCCCGTTCGATGCCAAGGCAACGGGAACCGTTTTCGGTTCCGGGGCAGCAGCAGTAGCTTTCAAAAGGCTTGGCGATGCCATAATTGATGGAGACCCGATTCTTGCCGTAGTACGCTCGGTGGCCACGAATAATGACGGCGCGAATCGCGCCGGGATGTCCGCACCATCTGTGGCAGGGCAAGCCCGCGTTATACGTGAAGCAATGGAGATAGCCTGTGTGGGTCCCGAGCAGGTCAGCTATATAGAAGCCCATGGCACGGCCACACCGATTGGCGACCCAATCGAGATAAAGGCCTTGGCTCAGGCCTTTATCGGCCGCAACCGCGAACACACATGCTATCTGGGAAGCGTTAAAGGCAACATAGGCCATCTGGGCTGGGCCTCAGGTATGGCAGGTTTGATCAAAGCGGTGCTAATTGTAAGGCACAAAGTTATTCCACCAACGATAAACTTCGAGAGTTACAACCCGCAGCTCTACATTGAAGAAACGCCCTTTACGATTAACACGCAGCCTGTGCCATTAGCAGTGTCTAAAATAATTGCCGGGGTTAGCAGTTTCGGTCTGGGGGGTAACAATTCGCACTTAATCCTCGAAACGGCTCCAGAGAGGTCAGAGGGCGATGAAATAAGTGTACCTTTAGCGGAGAGGCTGCTGCCACTATCGGCGAGGGACACCGCCGGGCTCAAACAGCTGAGTGCGTCTTATCAGACATTTCTTGAGAAGTGCAGCGACGCTTTATTCCCTGCATTCGTAGATAACCTGCAACATTCTAGGTCTGCGTTGGATAAACGCGCTTTCGTAGTTGCCAGTAATCGCCAGGACGCAATCGAGGCCTTGGCCAAGCTGTCTTTCAATGCTTCAAACATACCTGGCAATTCACCCAGAATGGCCTTGATGTTCTCCGGCCAGGGTGGTGAATATCGAGGAATGGGGCAATCTCTGTATAGCCAGGAAGCACAGTTCAAGGCTGAGCTGGATCGTTTCGACCCGGTCTGCCAGGAAATCTTTGGTAGCTCTATCACGCAGTTGCTGTTTGATCCATTGAACAACCAGGCAATTGAACAGGACATTGCGCGCTCGCAGCCCTTAACGTTTGCATTGCAGGTAGCGATGGCGCGGTTGTTGCTCAGTAATGGTACCCCGGCGACGGCAGTGTTCGGACATAGCCTGGGGGAGTACGCCGCAGCCTGCATCGCTGGGGTTTTCAGCGCTGAGCAAGGCTTCAAAATCGTCGCCCAGCGTAGTCGACTTTTGGAGTCTTTAGGCAATATAGGCGGGATGCTGGTCATCAACGGTGACCAGCAATGCGCGCAGCAACTTATTGACAAAACGGACACTGACCTCTCGATTGCGGCACTGAACAGTTCTACGAACACGGTAGTTTCCGGATCGCGAGAAGCCATCGATCAATTGCAGCAACTGGCTGTCGACGCGGGAGTGAATGCGACCCGATTAAATATTTCTCGTCCTGGGCACTCGTATTTACTCGACCCGCTACTGGATCGCTTCGAAGCTTACCTAGTAGATGCAGTATTCGCAGTTCCCGTGACTCCCTTGATTTCCTCGGTTAGCGGAATGTTGGCCGGGCCTGAGATAGCAACCGCCGCTTACTGGCGGCGCCAGTTGCGCGAAACGGTTAGCTTTAGAGCGTGCTTGGCAACGGCGCAGGACTTGCGCTGTACGCACCTTGTTGAGATTGGTCCTAAGGCCACATTATCCGCAATGGTACTCGGCGACGCCCCCGCGGACTTGAGAGTGCTGGCAATGTCCCGAGGTGGGCAGCAGGAACATAAACAGTATCTACGTCTACTTGGCGAATTGTTTAAAGCTGGCGCCGACATACACTTCCCGGCGCGAGCTCAAAGAATGCCGGTGCTTGACGGGTTGCCGACCTATCCGTTCCAGCGCGTACGCTGCTGGATCGACACCAATGAGCCCAACACCAATCTGATAGAGAGCAGTTACCAGACGGTGTGGACCCCCCTCCCCCTGGCAGGTTTGAGCAATCGGCGTAAAGTTGCCCGCAACGTGTTATTTCTAACGCCAAACGAAGGCGCGAACCCTGCAGAGATCAGCCATTTAGAAAGTGCATTCGAAAACTTCCAGTGGGGAGTATTGAGCCAACTCGACTGCCTTGCGACTGAGCCCTACCCCGTTTCAGAGGCTTCATTTGAGCACGCATTCGACGGCCTGTGGCGGGAGTATCCGAATGACCTAGACTTGATATATCTGGACCTTCGCCGCGTGCAGGGCACCGATATATCATCCGCAGTATGGACCTGCGTATGTGTGCTTCAGTTGCTAAATTCAGTAGAAGTGACGTTCCCAGAGAAACCTCATCTGTGTATCTTGTTTACATCGCCCCAGCCAGATAATGAACAAGTAAATTTGCAATCATCTGCGAGCAGTTTAGTGGGAATGCTCCGTTCGGTGTTGATCGAAGAACCAGACTGGAAAATTTCCGTTTTGCAGTTTGCTCAAGGACAAGCCCCTAACTACCAACAGCAAGCCAGTGCAATCCAACTGTTACCGTTGACCAATGAATTGGTAGTCACTTTCAACCAAACGCAGGCATTCGTACCGCGTCTACAGCAGGTCGCCATAAGTGCTAAAAATTGTCCTGCCTTTCCTAAAAACCTGAGTTACATCCTGCTCGGAGGCGGTGGTGGTATTGGTCAGCAATTGATTGAATGTCTTGGTGCTGATCAAGCTCGACTCATTTATGTGATTGGCCGCTCGGCGATGCCCAATGAAGCCGTAAGCGCGTTAATGAAACGATTCGCGAACCTCCACTACCTTAGCTTGGATCTCGCCACTTCCCAAGGACAAGAGGAAGGTGCACGCTGGCTAAAGGAAGCCAATTTGGGTGAGTCAGCAATTTTCAACTTGGCTGTCGATCTGAACGACAGCTTGTATGCGACTGTGCAGGCGTCAGACTTTAAGCGTGCATTTGCAGCCAAGTGTCAAAGCGTACTAGTTCTATATCAACTTTTGATTGATCACGGGGTTAAAATAAAACTGTTGTTTAACTTCTCATCCGCCACGTCGATCTTGGGTAATGGGGGACAGGCGACATATGGTGCCGCAAGTGCATTTCTTGATGCCGCCCACGGCTTTTTATTCCCACGCGCTGAAAAGGTTCTGACTGTTAATTGGGGCGTTTGGAGCGATGCCGGCAAGCTGCATGATGATCAGCAAAGGCAGCAGATACTCAAGGCTAGCGGGCTGTATGGCCACAGCAGCGAGCAAGCGCTGCGATTTATCAAACAACTGGTGGAGGGCCCTTCACGAACTGTCGCGTTCATGAATATTTATCCTCAGGTTCTGAGTAAACGATCCTCCTCCTGCGCGCAATTACTTGAAAACTTAACAGCTGTACATAAAGGGCTGGCACCAGCAAGCCGCGTTAGCGTCACTAAGCAGATTTTACAGTGTGACGATGACCAACAGCTTAGCAACGTGATCGAAGCTTGGCTGGTCTCGACCATAGATGCACTGGTTGGGCTAGAGGAAACTGCACATCGCTACGATGAAATCAAGGATGCCCATTTCAAGGCGCTAGGGTTCGATTCGCTGGCCCTTGTACAGCTCAAAAATGCGTTGGCTAGCGAGCTGGGTCTGCAATGGAGTATCAAACGTTTCTATGCCATGCAGGCTCTTAGTGAGCTCCAAGCAGAGCTGACGTCCTATGTGCTCACTCCTGAATGGCGTGCGGCACGCATTGACGTATTAGATAACGATGCCCTGGTGGAAATTCAACGTCCTGTGTCTCTACAACAAGCCAGGTGGATATCGCTTATCAACAAGGACTACGGCCTGCGAATCATTCCATATCTAATTCATTGTCCCTTCGATGCAGTGCACTGTCGCAAGGCCTTGGCCCAAGTATTGGAGGAAAACCCATTACTGAGAACATTCTTCCCCGCTGGCATGCCAAAGGTCATGACTACCGAGAAAGTGCTGCACGGTTTCATAGAATTGTGCACGGACCTTTCCGCGCATACCGCCGAACAAAAGAACAAACAAATTACTGCAAAAATTCGCCAAATGGCGCTTTCACTACCCAAACCCGGGAGTGGAGTGACATGGGCGATTCAATTCATTGATGTGGGCGAGCCGTTCTTTATTGCTTTACTGGGTGTCCAGCATCTTGAGTTCGACGGCAAGTCTTTGACCCTAATGTTCGACCGACTGGGTGAATGCCTGCACCAATTGGCTAATCAACAACAACTGTGCACCGTCGAGCATCAACTCCACTACGCAGATTATGCGAAACGTCAACAGCTTTACCAACAGCAGCAGTGGACCAACGATGCCACATTCTTTAAAGGACTGTATAACGCCTTTGAGAGTCCAACAGTGTTGCCTGGGCACCCAGGATTCAGTAGTACCATTGTGTCGCCGTCATCGCGTCACAGCATTGAGCTCAAGGGGGCTAACAGGACGCTAGGGCAGTTGGCTGATCGTTTTGGGTTCAGCGTGTTCAATGCACTTCTATATGTTTATGCCACGACCATGGCCGAAGTTATTGGTTGTGACCAGTTGATCATTAGCGCGATAAATAGCGGCCGGGGGCTGAGCGAGTTCAACAACGTGATCGGTCCCTTTACCTCGCCATTACCGGTGCCAATCACGGTGCATCACGATTGGTTAGTGGGCATTTCGATGGTGGCACGCACGTTGGATGCAATTCAAGCCTATCCGCTGATGCATCCCTCCATGTTAATAGACAAAGTTGAAACATTTTCGGGAATGGCTCAAGACACTTACTTTTCCGACTTAGGGATCAACTTCCTCAATTACCGGCACAATGTCCACACGCCTGGGAAGGTTCAGATCGAGGGCGTAGAGATTCTTGGGCCAGTGTCTGCAGGTTTACTCTCGGGGGCCAATGTCGAGGACATGCGGCGCATACCAGGTTTGCACTTAGTGGTGGAAATCAATGATGAAGGCCTACGTTTGAATTTCTGGTATCACAGCCACCGATTCTCTGCTGCACAGGTAGAGACGTGGGGGCAACGCATGAGCCAACATCTGTATCAGTTACTTGGACTTGCGGGGACTGCGGATGAGGGCTGAAACGTTGAACTTACTGTGCTTCTCATATGCGGGCGGTAGTGCGACCTTTTATTCGCGCTGGGCCAAGCTGCTGCCCGCAGTCAGGGTGATTCCGGTGGAAATTCCAGGCCGGGGCACAGAGCATCAAACAGCGTCATTAGTAAAAAGTGCGGGGCTACTGGACTTTTTAACAAGTCAGTATGGCCATTTCTGCACCGGCCCTTTTGTGCTATTTGGTCATAGCCTAGGTGCCCGCATCGCGTTCGAGTTTCTACACACGCTCGAATTAGCTCATGGGCGCAAGGCACAACGCTTGTTCGTCAGCGGATGTTTGGCACCTGACCGTTTTGCGCAGGCCATGGCGTTCCGCGAGCGCGATCTTAGCGACGCAGGCTTGCTGCAGGTGTTGACCGACCTAGGGGGTACTCCACCCGAACTGATGGCCAATCCCGAACTGATGCAAGCGGCATTACCTATTATCAGGGCAGACTTTCAGTTGGCCATCGATCTATCAAAAAAACCACAGGGGTGTATCAGCGCACCTATAAATTTACTGTTAGGCAGCCAGGACCGAGTGACGAACCTGTTCGAGGATTACCCTAGTTGGGCCCGTCATACATCAAGCGGATGTGAGGTCTCAGTAATTGACGGCGACCATTTCTTTATTCGCTCCCAAACTAAGGCCGTGGTCAGACTAGTGGCAGACAAACTGCAGGAGATAGCTTTAGATGGGGATTGAAAGCGAAGTGCTAAATTGGCTGAGCCCACCCGCCCAATCTTTACAGGTAATTGGCCAGCGTATGATCGAGCAGGCTGCACGTGGTCCAGGTTGCTCCTACCGTTGGTGCGTACGCGATGTGGTTCTCGGTATCACTCATGAGTACAACCCAGAGACCCGCAGCCCTGCTTCGAGCACCCGTAAGCTGTTCATATTACTGGCTGTATTGAGACTGGTAGAAATTGGGGAGTGGGCGCTGGAAGACGAGCTGCTGGTTGATAACCGCAAGTCAGGGCTTCAAACCTGCGGTAGCCTATGGCTGTTGGACAGCCCGCGCGCTTTTACAGTGGCTGAGTTGCTCAAGTTGATGATGGGCTTGAGCGATAACGTGGCGACGTTCTACTTGGTCGAGCAATTAACGCTGGAGCGCTTGAACGAATTATCAACCCTATTGCAGTTGTCTGCGACCACTCATCTGTCAGCGGTGCCGAGTCAGACCCTAAGCGCAGACCATCCGTTGAGCGTGGTCAACACCACCTCGGCCGGGGATCTAATGAGCGCCTTAATGCTTCTGGTCGAAGGGGCACAAGGGCTGTTGCCAACCGGTGCCACCTATATTAGCCGTGAATTGTGCAAGTTCGGACTGCACATCATGCGCGGACAGCAAGACACCACCGCTATCCGCAGTTGGCTGACCGACTTGGAGCACGTTGGCGATAAGCATGGGATCGGATATCGCAACTACAACAACGTTGGTTATCTGGCCCACGGGGGCCGTGTGCAATTGACGTTTTCAGTCATCGTCGACGACCTGCACCGGATCCAAGAGCCGCTTCCTGCGTTCGCTCATGCCCGGGACTTTATCGCACTTTTCGCGCGCCAGCTGGATGACTATTGCCGGCGTGACCACTCTCTTGAGGAATTCTGAATGAACAATTCCCTTGCCAACGCCTATACGAACAAATCTGAAATCTACGCTAGTGCCAGGCCGCTCTACCCACACGAAGCCATTACGTTTATTCACAGGCAGTTCGATTTGTCACAAGGGTTGCCAGTAGTGGATGTGGGCGCTGGAACTGGAATCCTTACTCGTCAGTTGGCAGCAACCGGCCTGCCAATGATAGGTGTCGAGCCCGATGAGCAGATGCTCGCCACAGCTAAGTCACATAGTGAGCAGTCTGTAGCGGAATATCGATGGGGATCAGCGGAGAATTTGGGTTTGGCGTCAAAATCGGTCGCTGCGCTGGTCTGCGGACAGTCCTTTCACTGGTTCGATACGGACAGAACTCTGACCGAATTTAGACGAGTACTGGCAACTGACAACCCTGTCGTACTTGTGTGGAATATCCGCAGCCCAGACTGCGATGAGTTTCATTGTGCTTATGAAAAACTTCTCGTTGATGAGTTTGAGCGTTATACAGAAACCTTGCTTATCGACGGCGCTCTGGAAAAAAGGATTGAAAAATTCTTTAGCGGCTCCTTTTATGAGCGCACTTTTCAAAACCGCCAACATTTGAGCTTGTCAGGATTTCTAGAGAGGACCATGTCTTGCTCATATGCAGCACAACCTGGAACACCAGAATTCGCAAGCGCCACCACTGCATTAAAGACTTTGCATCAAAAGTATCAGCATCAAGGCAATATTTCGCTCAACTACGGAACGCGTGTAGTGTATGGGCGTGTTTGACAGGATGATCTTGGGGAAGCTGTTCCGTGGTTCAGCTCTAGTTGTGCCCCTGTCCTTTTTCCCTACCTTGGCAAGGGCAGCATTCCTTTCTTACTTTTTAATTTTCCTGCAGGAACGTTTCGCTCTCCCGGTCGACCAGATCGGGCTATTTGTCGGTGGTTTTATTCTACTAAGCGCTATTAGCAGCCTACTGTTGGGCCCGCTGCTGGATCATCTGAATCTGAAGGCTCTGATGCTAACTGCCTCGTTCGTCCAGTCAGCGGTATACCTATGTCTTTTCATGTTCGACTCCCTGGCAATGGTGTTTATTCTGTGCGTTTTGCTCAACCAAGCTTACCTTTCTTTGGAGACCGCAGTGCGCATGTGTATCGCCCGCTTGTTCCCAGCGGAGCAAACCGCGCCGGTACTGTCGCTCAAATATACTTTCACTAACACCGCTTATGCGTTGGGACCATTACTGGGCCTCTGGCTCAACCGCCAAGGGATTTCCCCATTGTTATTTTGCGGCGCGTCGGCCCTGATATTCATGCTGATCGCGCTAACTCCATTTGCTCTGTCTAGAGTGGTTGATCGAAAAGAGGATCAGAACCAAGGGGTGTGGACAACACTGGTGGTTATGGCAAAGGACTACAAACTACTGAAGTTCACCCTGGCAAGTGTTCTATTGGCCGGCGTCTTTGGCCAGTTCCACATGTACGTGGGCCAATACTTGATCACTCATTATTCCGCCGCGCAAATGTACGAGATCATCAATGCGGTATTCGTCACAAATGCCCTGACCTCAATTCTGTTGCAGTACGTGATTGGGCGAAAGGTGACGGCTGAGCATTTCAGATTGTGGATTAGCGTTTGCGTATTGTCATTTGTGATTGGTTTGGCAGGATTCGCGTTTTCCAATAGCCTGTTGGCCTGGATCCTATTTACCGCGATTTTTACCGTCGGCGAAATTATCATTCAACCTCTGGAGTTTTTCTACATAACTCGAATTGCTCCACCGCATATGGCTGGGGCCTACTATAGCGCGCAAAATCTAACCTACCTTGGTGCCGCCTCTACTCCGGTGGTATGCGGTTTCATTCTGGCCGGATTCAACCCGCTGTACTTCCTCTTGTATCTGCTTGGCTTATTGCTCGTAGGCGGCACAATTTTTTACGTAGAGGGAGGAAGACTGGCCAGGATGGCCTAGTTAAAACCAAAGTGCCCCGCCTAAGCGGGGCTGCAGGTGACAAAAACTCAGTATGATTTGGCGTAAAGAGCCCATGTACTGGTAAGTTTATCGGTAAACAAACAGCGCGCTTGCGCCTTGGGCTGCTGCAATGGAATACAACGCACCGTGACTCCAAGCTCAGCGATACCTTTCTCAACATCTGCATCGTCGACGAAGGGTGCTAAAACAAATGAATTAAGCTTATTTTTGCGTGTAAACGCGTCTTTGAACTCACTTAAGGTAGTGACTGTTCTCGTGTTATCCGACATTCTCTCTCTGGCACTTTCCAACATTTCTTTCTGAATACCATCAAGCGTTTTTGATAGATTTTTAACAAAGTTACCGACATCATCTTTTGCCACAGTTCCGCAATCATTGCGACAAGAGTAAGAAACAGCTTTTTGCTCCAGCTCCTTTATTCCCACCTCGACACGTATAGGCACGCCACGCTTGATGTGGTACCACTTTTTCTCACCACCATTCATATCCCGCTTATCAATGCTGACCCGCAAGCTCTGCCCCTTTAGCTTCTTGCGCGAAATTTGCTTTTTTAATTGGTCGCAATAGGAAAGAATGGCTTCTGCATCCTGTTCATTTCGGATGATCGGCACAATAATCACTTGCGTAGGTGCCATCAGAGGCGGAATTCTCAGCCCATTGTCATCACCATGAACCATAATCATCGCGCCGATCAGACGGGTAGAAACACCCCATGAGGTGGTCCAGGCCAGTTCCTTAATGCCCTCTTTATTAACGAAACGAATGTCCGAAGCTTGAGCAAAATTCTGCCCCAGAAAATGTGAAGTCCCTGCTTGAAGGGCCTTGCCGTCTTGCATCATCGCCTCGATAGTGTATGTGCTGACAGCGCCGGGGAACCGCTCCCAAGAACATTTGGAGCCCTTGACGACTGGAATAGCCAAGTAATCGATGCTGAAGCGTGCGTAGATGTCGAGCATCTTTAGCGTTTCATCGACAGCCTCTTCACGGTTGGCGTGAACTGTATGCCCTTCTTGCCAGAGAAACTCTGAAGTGCGCAGGAAAACTCTAGGACGCATTTCCCAGCGCAACACATTGGCCCATTGGTTGATAAGGAGGGGCAGGTCACGATAACTCTGGACCCAGCGAGAAAATGAAGCACCAATAACCGTTTCGCTAGTGGGCCTGATGATCAGTGGCTCTTCCAGCTTTCCAGCTGGCACTAGCGTACCGTCGGAGGTTTGTTCCAGACGATGGTGCGTGACTACCGCACATTCCTTGGCAAACCCATCGACATGGTCTGCCTCTTTTTGCAAAAACGACAACGGGATCAGCAGCGGAAAATAGGCATTTACATGTCCTGTCTCCTTGAACTTCAGGTCAAGCTCACGCTGCATGTTTTCCCAGATGGCATAGCCCCATGGGCGAATCACCATACAACCTCTTACGGGAGAGTTTTCGGCTAACTCTGCCTGGGTTACGACTTGCTGATACCACTCTGAAAAATTTTCACTTCGCGTAGGACTTATTGCGTTTTTCATAAAATCTCGCTGCATAGGAAATATACAAAATTCATTCTAACACATGGACTATATATGTCTAAGATGACGCCGACTGAATCAGTCTTCAGGAGTGATGCTGCTACCTGAGAATGGGCGAGGTTGGCTTTAAAAAATTTCCTTATAATTCAATGAGTTCCCCGAAAATCTTTTGAAAATCCTCCACTGCGATATCGAACGGTTGGAAAATATCACCTATCCCGAAATGCGATTTCCTGCTGCATAAAGCGTCGTCGTTAGGTCACGTCTTGGTAGATATAGTTATAAACTAAATTGCGAGCGCGATTTTTAAGTTTAACTAGCCCAATCGATGATATCCATGTGAAATGCTTGATTATACCAATAGCCGTAATTTAATGCCGTCATGTCGCTATGGCAACCAATAGGTTACTCGCCTGATCCAGCTCCGCTACCTAGATTGTGGTAACCAGCGCGTTGAACAGGCCCCGGCCCTACCCAGATCTGCCGCGCATTTGTCGGTTATCTTCTAGGAATTCACTATTTAGTTTCTGGCAGGGCTGTTCTATCTCCATTTGATCGACGCCTCACAGCCAGATCGGTCACGAGGAATCAGCGGAACCCGGACATGCCCGAAAACTAAAAAAACCATGCACCCTGAAAAATCTATTTCGTACTGCACCTAACCAACCGATTTGAGACGGTGTCTTCGCTTTTGCGCGAGGACGCCCATGAACCTACCACGCCCTACTCGAACCACAGCGATACTCAGTCTGTGCCTTGCATTATTGGCAGGCATTCTGGGTTATGAGCATCATCAACTCTCCCAACTCAGCAACAGCTTGGCTGCGACTGCAGACAAAGAGTCGCTCGATGCGTTGTTGACGCGGCTGGGCAAAGTCGATGAGCGACTGGACACGGTAGCCGGCAACCACCTGGTGACCAATGAGGACTTCCGAGCCGGGCAGCAGGCTTTATCGAATCGAATTGATGCCGCACAAGCGTATGCAAAGCAAGCAACGGAGTCAGCGCAAGAAATCTCTCAAAATGCTGCGTCTGCTGGTGAATTGGTAGTCCTCAAAGCCAGCGTCGAAACACTCGATAGCCGTCTTCAAGAACTCAGTCAGTCACGAATCAAACAAACCACTGCTGTTCCCCTCAAGCCCAAGCCTAAGCCCGTTGCCCGCCAACCAAAGCGGCCATCACCGCCCGCTACCACCACTGTCACACCGCAAACACCCCCTTTTACCGTTGTAGGTATCGAGTATCGCGGCGGTGAACGCTTTTTGTCCGTAGCACCGCCTGGCAGCACGCAGTTGAATCAAATTTACCTTATCCGACCTGGTGACGCTGTGGCGGGCACCGCCTGGCGACTCAACGCGCTGGACGGAAGATCCGCACGCTTTGACGTGGCCGGAACACCTCAAACCGTAACCGTCGCGCCATAGGACCTCCTTTATGCACTCCCCTACCACTTCCTCGAAAACAATGAAGCCCAGGAACATTTTGGGTTTCATTGCAGGCTTGGCCACCTTCGCGTTTGCATACGGCTGTCATGCGGCTTCGGGGCAATCAACGTCGATCTCGAACACTCAGAACAGTGAAGTTCACAACTCTTCTCAAGGAGCAAGTCAGACAGAACTCGCCCGCGAGTGGGGATTGACCCCCCAAGAATGGTCCCGTTTTCAAACTGTGATGGAGGGGCCTCGCGGAATCTATTCGCCAGGCCTGGATCCTCTGACAGCACTTGGCATCGAAGCGCAGTCGGAGGAGGAGCGCCGACGCTATGCAGAACTGCAGGTGCGAGCCGAGCGACAGCGTATCGATAAGGAATTGGCGTACCAAAGGGCCTATGACCAAGCCTTCGCACGTCTTTACCCCAATGAAAAAGTCATCCAACTATCGTCCAACCCTGCATCTGCTCCTGGCTTGGGAGCGTTAACTGCTGTGAAAGGCACTGGACGACTTGCCGTCTTTGTTCAAGACAGTTGCAACGCATGTATTGACCGCGTCAAAGACTTACAGAACCAGAAAGAGTCCTTTGATCTGTATTTCATTGGTAGTCAAGGTGATGACGAAATAATTCGCCGCTGGGCCATCTTGGCCGGAGTCGAACCGGCCAGCGTGCGAAACCGACAGATCACATTGAATCACGATGCCGGTCGATGGCTTGGCCTTGGACTCGGCGGTGAGCTGCCGGCCGTGGTACGCGAGGTGAATGGACAATGGCAGCGTCTGTAATTCGCGCGGCTTTAACGGCGGGGCTACTGCTTACCGCGGCATTTGCTAACGGTGCCGAGGTTCCGCCGCCGGCCTATCAGTTGATTGCCCTGCCTGCCGGCGTTCCGTCCGAGGTGCTGTACTCCGTTGCACTGCAAGAGAGCGGCACCCGACTTCGCGGCCAGATCGTCCCCTGGCCCTGGACGTTGAATGTCGCCGGCGCCGGATATCGCTTTGCGACACGCAGCGATGCTTGCAGAGCGTTAATGATCGCCCTTCAGACCGCAGGCCCAAATAGAGTCGACGTCGGGCTTGGACAAACCAACATCGGTGCCAACGGCCACCGTTATAGCTATCCCTGCGAAGGGCTGGATCCGTACAAAAACCTCTCGGTTACGGCCCAGATCCTGGCTGAGCAAAAAGCCAAAGGAGGCGACTGGATCACCGCTGCTGGTCGGTACCACCGCCCTGCCGGAGGCGAACCCGCTGCCCGATACCGACGAGCTTTTGCCAAACACCTCAGCCGGGTCACCGGTATCAACCTGATGGCGAATAATCCATGAATAGATTGCTGCATCTGCCTGTTTTGCTGTCTTTGGCCTCCCCCATGGCAGTGCATGCCACCTCGCTGATTGTTGTTGAAGACCGAGGGGGCGTTTCCGCTCTGCCCTACTACCAGGACTTGGCTTCAGAACCTACTGAGCAGTCAGCACAGTCAGAGAATATTGGTGTGCGTGGGCAAGGCTCGTTTCCAGTGCGCTCTGACCAACTGACACCCGGGCAGGTCCAGGGCCGGGTAATCAACGCACCTGGCCTGCAACCATTGTTTCTTGTAGGCGACGATGAAGGCTCCAGAAAGTGGTTATCACAGCGTCGCGATCAGTTACAGCAACTGCAGGCAGTTGGCCTTGTGGTTAACGTGGCCAGCGCCGAGCGGTTTGCCGAAATCCAACGATGGGCAGGAAATCTACAGTTGGTCCCGGCACCATCAAATGATCTGGCACAGCGCCTGGGAGTCCAGCATTACCCGCTGCTGATCACTGCCACAACGATCCAGCAGTGACCAGGGTATGGCCTCTCTTACGCACATCACCTTGGTTATCAAGCAACCGGATGACCCACGAGCAGGCCAGTTGCTTTTTGAACAAGTCACCTATGTCGCCAAGCTCTATGGCGGCACCGTCATCGCTCGCGTACCTGGTGACGAGGTGGAGCTATGTCAGCGGCTGAAAGAACGCCTGCCCGAGGCAGTTGAGCAAGCGAGGCAAGAGTTGGCCAATTCATCATCACGCATCAAAGGAGGATCCCGGCCCCATGAAGCTGACCAAGAAGCAACGCTGCGAGCTTCACGCTAAATTCGCGGGCCATTGCGCATACTGCGGTGTGCTGTTGGGTGACCGGTGGCATGCGGACCACAAGGAAGCAGTATGGCGAGAACCTGAAAGGGTGAACGGCAAGTACACCTGCGCCATCATTTTGGGGCTGCCGGAGAACCACACCATCAGCAACATGATGCCCGCGTGCGTGCCGTGTAACTTGAGCAAGGCAGCGATGCCATTGGAGGTCTGGCGAAAGCGCATTGCTGATCACGTCAACTCCCTCAACAGCTACCACCCCATATACCGCTTGGCCAAGTCCTATGGGCTGATCGTTGAGACAGGCAAGCCAGTCGTTTTCCATTTCGAAACAGTGGGGCCACTGTCCCCTTTCACTCATAGGAAGTGATCCATGGCCACCTCCTACACAATTGAGTCGCTACTACGCCCTGCCGTCGAGCTGTACACAGTTTGCGTATGTGTCGCTGCGGCGTTGCTTTGTATTTTCGCGCCATGGGCGGTTGCTCTGACGCCATTATTCGGCATGGTTGCCGGTACAGGCTTTCTGGGGCTGGGGTTCGTCCGCCTCAAGCAGGCGTTGGTGGTGCTGCGTTACCGACGCAATATTCGGCGCCTGCCCCACTACACCATGACCAGCAAAGACATGCCGGTCAGCAATGAGCGGCTATTCATCGGTAAAGGCTTTCGCTGGACCCAAAAACATACTCAGCGGTTGATGGAGACTTACCTCCCAAAATACGCCGAGTATGTCGAGCCCACCTCTATCTATACCTTTGCTCGCAGAATTGAAGAGCGTTTGGAGTTCGCGCCCTTTCCACTCAAATTGCTGTCAAAGGCTACCTCGTGGGATGTGCCATTTAACCCGGCGCGTCCACTTCCTCCAGTCGGGGGGCTACCGCGCTTGCACGGTATAGAGCCGAACGAAGCGGATGTCAGCCTGCCACTGGGTGAGCGGGTTGGACACTCCCTTGTATTGGGGACTACTCGTGTTGGAAAAACCCGCCTGGCAGAGTTGTTTATCACCCAAGACATCAGACGTACCCGCCGTAGCCCCCGGCGCCGCGTTCGGATGGGGCGTCGTGTACAACCCGTTCATCGAAGCCAGCGCAATGTAGAAATGAACCTGGACCGCGAAGTGGTGATTGTCTTCGATCCTAAAGGCGATGCAGACCTCCTGAAGCGCATGTACATCGAATGCAAGCGCGCAAACCGATTGGAGGAGTTCTACGTGTTCCACCTAGGCTGGCCCGATCACTCCGCGCGCTACAACGCCGTCGGCCGGTTTGGTCGGATCTCGGAGGTTGCAACCCGCATTGCCGGCCAACTTTCGGGGGAAGGCAATTCCGCGGCATTCCGGGAATTCGCCTGGCGTTTCGTCAACATCATCGCGCGCGCCCTCGTGGCACTGGGACGTCGGCCGGACTATGAACAGATCCTCAAGCATGTGACAAACATTGACGCGCTGTTCATCGAGTATGCACAGAAGCACTTTGCTGAAAATGATCCCAAAGCCTGGCAAACCATCGTTGAGCTGGAAGGAAAGATCGATCGTAAGAACCTCAGTTTCGCCATGAAGGACCGACCGCTACGCGTGGTGGCCCTGGACATGTACCTCACTCAGCAACGCATCTCCGACCCTGTGATGGAGGGTCTGCGATCAGCCGTACGCTATGACAAAACCTATTTCGACAAGATCGTGGCCAGCCTTCTGCCATTGCTGGAAAAACTGACCACCGGCCGGATTGCAGAGCTGCTATCTCCCGACTACATGGATCTTGAAGATCCACGCCCAATCTTTGACTGGATGCAGATCATCCGCAAACGCGCAGTGGTCTATGTCGGCCTGGACGCTTTATCTGATACAGAGGTGGCTGCAGCGGTGGGCAACTCGATGTTCAGCGACCTGGTGTCAGTTGCTGGCCACCTCTATAAGTTTGGCATCGATGATGGCTTGCCCGGGGCTACCGGCGGCAAGGTAGCAATTAACGTGCATGCGGACGAATTCAACGAACTGATGGGCGATGAATTCATACCCATGATCAACAAAGGCGGTGGTGCCGGCATGCAGGTCACGGCCTACACCCAAACCATGAGCGATATTGAGGCAAAAATCGGTAACCGGGCTAAAGCTGGCCAAGTCATCGGTAACTTCAACAACCTGTTCATGTTACGTGTACGTGAGACTGCAACCGCCGAGCTGCTGACCAACCAGTTGCCAAAGGTCCAGGTGTTTACCAGTACACCAGCGAGCAGTGCAAATGACGCTATTAACGGCAACACCGCTTTCACCTCTAACACTCACGATCAGATCCAAAGTGTCAGCGTACCGATGATCGAACCGGCGCATGTGGTTGCCCTACCCAAGGGGCAATGCTTTGCCCTGATAGAGGGCGGCAATTTGTGGAAGATTCGTATGCCGTTGCCGGCAAGCGATCCCGATGAAGTGATGCCCAAGGATCTTCAGGCCTTGGTTGAGGGCATGCGTAAAGGATCCGGAACCAGCAGCGACTGGTGGCAAGCGCCGGGATATGACGCATTAAGTGAGTCGCTTCCTCATGACTTGGTAGACGACTTCCGCCAGATGGCCAATAACGGAAAAGCCGCATAGGCTTGAAGGAACAGAGCCATGGCCGATATCGCGGAAAAAGCCCAGCAACAACAGGAAGGTCAAAAAAACTTCCTGGGCATGCTGTTCTCTACCCCTTTTCATTTCTTGGGGGTGATGTTCGGCTCCTTGCTCGGCGCCATCGTCGTTGAATGGCTGTGCATGCACACGTTCTGGCCGGATGCCGGCTGGAAACATGCTCAGCAGATGTTCCAACACGAACTGGGTTGGCTGTCCCAGGATCTGCTGCATAGCGTTGTCATCAAAGAACCGGGACGTACGGCAACCTGGCTGGCACAAACGGTCTATGACTGGCTGATGGTGAAAACCGGCATGCAGGACAACATAAATGCACTGACACAGTACGCTCGCTCAACATCACCACAACAAACGGGAACCTTGAACCTTCGCTACGAACTCGGTCGGGCGATGATCAAATTCCAGGACTATGGCTTAGCCGCGTTATACACAGTCCTGACCTTCTGTGTGCGAATGGTCATTCTGACGTTGACGATTCCACTGTTCGCCCTGGCGGCGTTCACTGGCTTGGTCGATGGTCTGGTGCGGCGTGATCTACGAAAATTCGGGTCCGGCCGCGAGTCAAGTTACCTGTATCACAAAGCTCGGGGGACGATCATTCCGCTGACCATCGTGCCCTGGACTGTCTACCTGGCCATCCCCATCAGCATCAGCCCCCTTTTGATTCTGTTGCCCTGCGCCATGCTGTTGGGTGTGTCCGTTTACATCACCGTCTCAAGCTTCAAAAAATACCTTTAGGAGCTGCCCATGCAGTGGACTCAAGAACAGCAGCCCATTATCCATTCCACGGCTGACAAGCTGCTGGTTCAGGCTTTTGCCGGTACCGGCAAAACCACCACACTGGTGGGCTACGCCACACAACACGCCTCGGTGAAAATGCTCTACCTCTGCTACAACAAATCCGTCGAGCTCGCTGCCAGGGGCCGCTTTCCACGCAGAAACGTGGTGTGTAAGACGGCGCATGGCCTCGCATATGCAGTCTATGGCAGTCAGTACGCCACCAAGCAGACCAATAACTTACGCCTGACGGACATCGCAAGGGCCATCAACACTCAGGACTGGGAGCTCGTGCGGGATGTCCTCAGCACGCTTAACAACTTCATGGCCAGCGCCGATGACGAGTTGGGCCGTGTGCATTTTCCCAGGTTCCAGGGGCAACGAATGCTCACAAGTGCCCAGGAACGCTTCCTGAACAATGCTTTAAACGTAGCTAAAACCATCTGGAACCGGATGATCGATCTGCAGGACATAGCAATGTCGATCACCCATGACGCTTACTTGAAGCTGTATCAGCTAAGCAAGCCCGACCTGGGCGAACGATTTAACGCCATTCTGCTCGACGAAGGTCAAGACGTGAACCCAGTTATTGCCGACATAGTAAAAATACAACGGGTCCGCAAGGTGGCAGTCGGCGATCCCCACCAGCAGATCTATCGCTTCCGCGGCGCAGAAGATGCGCTCAACAGCGACTGGATGGCCGACGCCGAACGTCACTACCTGACCCAAAGCTTTCGCTTCGGCCCTGCCGTCGCGCATGTGGCCAACATCATTCTTTTTTACAAGGATGAGACACGAAAGCTGCAGGGGCTAGGCTTCAATACCCTGGTTAAACGGGCTCTGCCTGAAGAGCTACCGCATCGCACGTTTATCCATCGTACCGTGACCGGCGTCATCGAGAACGCCCTGCAGCTGGTCGCAAGCAACCCCAAGATTTTCTGGGTCGGCGGTATCGACAGCTACTCGCTACGCGACCTAGAAGATTTATACATATTCAGCCGCAACCGTAACCAGGAGGTGCAGAACCGCAGGCTGCTGCGAGATTACCGGGACTTTTCACAGTACGTGGAAATTGCCGAGGTAAGCCAGGATACGGAGATGTTGCGATCGATCAAGATTATTACAGCCTATCCGGACCTGCCCCAGCGGATCCAAACCTTACGTTCCTGCTCGGTAGATAACGAGCTAGACGCCACCGTGACACTCACGACTGGGCACAAGGCCAAGGGGCTGGAGTGGGACTTTGTCAGCCTGTATGACGACTTTAGCGCTGATCCGCTTTCACCCGATATCGATCAAGGTCGTAAAGATGACGAGTTGAATTTACTGTACGTGGCGGTGACGCGAGGGATGAAGATCCTAGCGTTGAACTCAATGGTGCTTTCTATTATGCAGCGCTATGTCGATGCTCGGCCAAAAGCAGACTTATGAAGAGCAGCTCGGTTAGCCAGCGTCCAGTTATTCTCCTGGCGGCTGACCAGCTGATCATGTACTGCGCAGCCCTCCATCAGGGCGCGCAGTCTTCTTCTTGAATTCCGTTGTGCACGGTTATCCGTGCCTCCTGACTCGCTTAGTGAAGTCGTTGACCTGCGCGGGCGTCAGGCAATTCAACTTACCGAATGTCACCAGGTGCTGAATCATCGCTTCTTGACTGCCGGGTTGCTGAGCGACCATGCCCCGGCAGGTCTTGTCCAAGATCAACGCGGCCAGCTCAGGGTTCTCGACCCTTGTGGCATCGACGCCTGCGCGATGGCGATGGCCAGTTCACCCAGGTCCGGGTCCTCCCGCTGAAGCGCCTTTAGCGCATTCATCTGCCGCGCGGTGATGGGTAGCGACGTCTATCTTCCTTAGCAAGCACGCCCAGATCAAGCGCAGCGGTAATGGTAGACCAGCCTGCCGGAGCGGGCCTTGATTTGGGGGGCATTGAACATAAGCGGCGTTATTCGCAACGCGGTCGCTACTCCTTTGTAGTGGTCTAATGAAACCGGATACCCATTTAGGCGAGAATGCTCGCCAGATCGAGGTGTCAGATAACCAAACAACGCCGCTCCTTTACTCCTGAATTCAAGCGCGAGGCTGCCGACCTTGTGCTCAAGCAAAACTACAGCTACACCGAAGCCAGCCGTTCACTCGGCATTGATGAGTCAGCATTGCGCCGCTAGGTTGACCAGATTCAGAAAGAACATAAAGGCGTCGCCCCGCAGAACAAAGCACTGACTCCTGAACAGCAAAAAACTCAGGAGCTGGAAGCTCGGATTGCTCGGCTTGAGCGAGAGAAATCCATATTAAAAAAGGCTACCGCGCTCTTGATGTCGGAAGATCACGAGCGTTCGCGCTGATTGACCAGTTGAGCGCCCATGAACCGGTTGATTGGCTGTGCAAGGTGTTTGACGTCACTCGCTCGTGTTACTACGCCCAGCGCCTGCGGCGCCGCACGCCCGATGTTGAACGGCTTCGATTGCGTAGTCGTGTCAGTGAGCTGTTCTCACAAAGTCGCAGTGCTGCGGGCAGTCGCAGCATTTTGTCGCTGATGAGTGAAGACGGTGAGCAGATCGGTCGATTCAAAGTGCGCAGCTTGATGCGCGAGCTTGATTTAGTCAGCAAACAACCCGGCTCCCATGCCTACAAACGAGCAACAGTATAAAGACTGGATATCCCGAACACATTGAACCGCGAGTTCGACGTGCCAGCGCCCAATCAAGTCTGGTGCGGCGATATCACCCACATTTGGGCGCAAGGAAAGTGGCATTACCTGGCTGTCGTCCTGTATCCCTGTACGCGTCGGATCGTGGGCTGGGCGCTGTCGGAAAAGTCAGACGCTGATCTGGTGATCAGAGCGTTGGATATGGCTTACGAGCAGCGTGGCAGGCCTTCGGATCTGCTATTCCACTCGGACCAGGGATCGCAATATGCAAGCCGACTCTTTGGCCAGCGGTAGTGACGATACCGCATGCGCCAGAGCATGAGTCGACGAGGAAACTGCTGGGAAAACGCACCGATGGAGCGCGTATTTCGCAGTTTGGAAACAGAATGGATACCGACCGTGGGCTATCGAACTGCGCAGGAAGCACAGCGCGATATCAGCCATTTTTTGATGCATCGCTACAACTAGATTAGACCTCATCAATTCAACGATGGGTTGGCTCCAGCGCGGGCCGAGGAAAAACTTAACGTCGTGTCCGGGATTAGTTGACCACTACAACCAGCTTAGGCTGAAGCTTTTGCTGAAGCAGCTCGGTCGCGACAACATCCAGGGGCATAGCTGAAGGATATTCTTTGACTCGACCGATACCATCAAGCTGGCTGACCACTGCAAGAGAGATTTTTCGAGAGGTAAATAGCTAATCATGATCACACAAAAACATAGGTGCCCGCCTGGCGCGCGCACTCCGGATCTTCCATGAGCCGTTTTGAGAACTTCTCCGCGCCAGGTGAGCTCGAAAGTTGCCAATCCATGGCCAAGGCTATCTCTCGCATCTGCAGTGAAACCTCGTTTTCCTAGGGTTCACTGCTATTAACGAAATGGACGCTATCCGATTTAGAAAGATTCGAAAAAATAAAGCGATAAAGAGTGTGCTCACAACCTAGGGATGACACGTTGGTGATCGTGGATGTCCACCCCGAGGTTGTGAGCAGGCTAACAATACAGCATCTATCGACATTATTCATGCTATACAAGCTAAATCCGGGCCGTGAGCGCAGCCTATGTCTGCCAAGTAATCTCGAACTTTATGGAGCGTACCCGGAATGGTAGCTGGTAAGTTTGAGGTGGGGGAAACGCCATTGAGCTATGCGCCACCATCAAGGCCAATTGCGATTTCCTAAAGCATTAGACCAATCCAGCTATAGTTTAGTCTCGCCGAGTAACGCCATCCCGCCTAGGCGGCCCATCTCATCTGAACATTTGGCGCTCTTACCCTGACAACCAAAAGCCACCGCGACACGATTTGAAATCAGACCTATCTGCGGCAAGCCCGAATCGCTGAAGGTGGTCATACAGGGTATGACGCGTCTTGCCTCGAATCGCAGATTATAAATAAGGTCAAGGATTTGTCCCTGCAAATAATCGGCCACGCTGGGTGAGCCGCCAGACCGAAACCATTCCTTGATGCTGACCTCGTCTTCAAGTTCAACATCTACCGGATCGCCTCCGAGCTTCAGCCAAACGTGACCGTCGGGATAGGCAATCGGCGGCAGGATATATTGAGACATTCCCCTGGGCCCGAAAATACGTATTGACGGCATGCCTGCCAGGCGTCGAGCCTCCGATTCCCCCAAGCGAAACATCGCTGCGGTACGTGCAAGGACCTTAAATCCGAAAGTCTTGCCAAGCAGCGAAGGTGTATGACCGCCCGTTGTCACGAGAACTCGATCGACCGTGACGCTTCCTGACTTTGTTTTGATCGTAACACCAGACCTACATTCCGAAATACTCAAGGCTGGCTCGTTGACGAAGCGTGCACCGGCACGCTGAGCAGCTATTGTCTGTGCCTGAACGAGGCGTCGCGGACTGATATAGCCAGCATCTGATGATTCAAAAACACCGCGCATATGCTTTACTGTTCCCAAGAAAGGAAATCGCCCAGCCAGGGCCCCGTCTTCAAGTGATTCGTACGGCACGCCGGCAGCGTGAGCGATCCCTTCGATGAGCGCTACATCGGGGCTATCGAAGGCTCCGATATGAAGAACACCAACTTCCTGGTAGAAGTCAATGCCGCTCTCTGCAGCAATTTCGCCGTAACGTGATATCGACGCCTGGTTCATTTGCATCCAGTAAGGGTGCAACTCCAATCTTCGCGTGATGCGGCCCTCGTCATAATGACTACCAAAAACGCCTCCGTGAGCCGGATAGCTGGTAGGTTCAGGCGGTCCGATAAGGAGAACTTTGTGACCTATCTTGCTTAAATGACGGGCCGCTGCCGACCCAATCAGGCCGCGCCCTATGACAGCAATTCTGATCGCTTTGCTCTTCACGTTATTTACCCCGTGCCACATCAACCAGGCGAAGGATAGAGCTATTGGAATGCGGGAGAGCATCATTGAGTATATTGCCTAGTAAGCGAATCTGCTCACAATGTTCAAATAGCGCCTTGCTGACTTCTTCGAGGTCTCTCACAAAAAGAGGATCATGGGCCAGTGCAGGGTCTTTTATGTTTGAAATTATTTCTGCAAGCATGTGGTAATTGTTGATCCGATTTAACTCAGTAACGAACGGTTTGATGTTCATTGGCCTCTCCATATACTGCTCAATATAAATATATAACGTACTGGCTGATCTTTAAATTAATCGGAGCGACGAACGGTACGGGATAATTTTTAGGCTTGGGGCACTGTTGTCCTGAATCTTCTAATCATCGTGTAGAGATTTCTACTCAAATAGTGGTAGCGAGCGCCAACTGATAGAAATTTCCGAGTACCCCTCCTTCAGTAGAATTGAGCGTTTTTCTTCGGTTGTTAAATGCGCCCGATGGTACTCGCAGAGCTTTTGGCTTTCAAGAAAGTAGAGGATATCTTCGGCAGCCGCAAATTGAGATGAAATAACTAGCGATTGTTGCTGACCATTCAGTTTGTATTGGATCTCTGCCAATAGATCCAACCCGTCGTTCAGATCATCACATATAACCTTAGCGAGGGGCTCATAGTCCCAGCGCAACTGAGGGATCGGCCCTTGGTCGTCATGAATTTGGTAAATTGGATCCATTCTCTTACAAAAAGGGTATATTATTTCAACTCTATACCGCTGCATGGGGGCGCTCCTTGCCGACGAATAATCCCATTTGTACCTCCAGCACTGATAAAGACGGCTAGCAGTGTCATGCAGGGAAATGTCGGCCGATGGCATCTGATGAGCTCACTCCTAAACAATAATGAGTCTCATAATATGTGAGCCCATGGGGCTCTCACAAGCACCGTGTGCCGGTAACCGCTCAAACCATTCGGCCCTGTCTCGTAGTCAGCCTCCCGGGGGGGTAATGCCAACCAGATTTGCGTCAAATCATGCACAGCAGCGTTTATCTCTAGTGCTCTCCGGCTGCAAATCGAAATCCGCACGGATATTTGAGCGTCATACTTTTGTCAGATTTGCCCTGTTTACCGGGCAATTACTTATGCAATTACTACGCTTTTCCGCAACTCTTGATTCAGCAAGAGAGCCATCGCGCGCAGCGCTTGAGCACAGGGTGAAAGTTCGCGATAAGCTAAAGATAGACTATAAGGGACAGGAGTGCCTGGCCCTGTAATTTCGCGGCATACGAGCCTTCCTGGCTGACTTTGCGCATACAGCCGTGGCATCAGCGCAACGCCTATTTCTCCCGCCACAAGACCTCCCGTGGTCTGCATTTGCCGAGAATGCTGTACTACATGCGGAATAAATCCCGCTTCTGCGCATGCCTGCACTATGCGGGAGTGCATGCCGGGGCTATGGTGTTGGGCGAAAAGTACCCAAGGCTCATCCGCAAGTTCTGTCAAACTCAGGCTCCCTAATTTAGCAAGGTGATGACTTTCGGGTAACACCGCGACCATTTGATCCTCAATCAATGGCTCAAGTCGAATGTTACCGGCATCCATGACGGGCAAGGCTAGAATACCAATGTCCAGTTGGTCATTACGCAAACCCTCTATTTGCTCTGGTGGGGTAGCCTCCATCAATTGAATATCAACCCCAGGGTTGGTGCTCTGAAAGCTGCGTAGTAAAGCAGGCAGAAAGCTGCTGAGGGTGCTGTCGACGAAGCCGAGGCGGACTGACCCGACCGCTCCAGCAGCACTGCGGCGAGCGGCCTCACACGCGTGCTCAGCTTGCTCGAGGGTTCTTCGTGACTCCACCAGAAATACCTCACCAGCGGCAGTCAGTTTCGTAATACACGGATTTCTGTGTATTAATTCAACGCCGAGTGTTTCTTCCAACCTCCGAATGGCCAAGCTTAACGGCGGCTGAGACATATTGAGGCGAAGCGCTGCCTTACGAAAATTCAAGGTTTCGGCTACTGCAACGTACTGGCGAATCAGTCGCAAATCGATCATTTGATACCCATTTCATATCAAGCCCCACCTTAAATAGTATGTTACATACCTAATTTATTTGCATAACCTTCTTCCGCACAAGACCTGCCCTCTGGATCTAATTGAATTTAGATCAGTGCAAGCATGGGGCGCTCATGTGTGAGCTCTAGGCTATTTAAAATGCACGTGAGTCGGTCGTTGGTCTCACTATTGGTGTACGAGGTGCAATCATGATTCAGTTTTAAACGATCGATTCGTAATTCCTTACTTGTAAGTTTGGGTGCGTTGTATCATGCATTAAAGTTAACTTTGTTGAATTCCGACAGTGCCGTACTTAGTAGATAATGATTATGTTGATTGGCCACTACTCTAATTTTTTGGTTTTTATATCGTTGTGTGTGGCCATCCTAGCCTCTTACACGGCGCTTGACATGACAGGGCGCATAGCCACAGCAAAAGGTCGAGATGTTTACTTTTGGATGATTGGGGGCGCGCTGGCCATGGGGGTTGGCATCTGGTCCATGCATTTTATCGGTATGCTCGCCTTCCAACTACCGATAAAATTGGCTTATGACTTAAGCTTAACTGCGCTATCACTATTAATTGCGGTAGTGTCTTCGGGCTTTGCATTATGGTTAGTTAGCCAGCCTCGGATAGGGTGTATACAGCTGGGGCTCGGAGCATTATTCATGGGGGTTGGCATTGCCAGTATGCACTATATCGGCATGGCCGCGCTGCTGATGCTGCCTGGGATAGATTACTCCCCTACGCTTTTAGGTGCATCTGTGGCAGTGGCGGTCGGCGCTTCGGCTATGGGGTTGTGGATAGCGATTCGCCTACGAAAAAACACGCCCCATGTACGACGAAATCGTTGTGCGGCAGCAGTATTAATTGGAATAGCTATTGTCGGCATGCACTACATCGGTATGGCTGCGGCCAACTTCCCAGAAGGTAGCTATTGCAACGCGCTAAGTTCGGGGGTTTCAGGAGGGCAATTGTATAAAGTGGTAGTAATTACCTCGCTGCTGGTGCTGATAGGTGCGCTGCTATTATCATTACAGGATTATCGCTTCCAAATACGAACAGCTGAAATGTCTGACGCGCTACTCCTGGCCAATCAGGAACTGACTCATCAGGCACTGCACGATAAATTGACCCATTTGCCTAATCGCACGCTGCTCTATAGCCGAATTGAAAAATCTATTCTTAAGGTCAAGGAGAAAGGCGGTTGTTTTGCTTTGATTTTTATTGATCTTGACGGCTTTAAGGCAATAAACGATGCGTTTGGCCATGATGTAGGAGATAAACTTCTTAGGGAGGTGGCGTCGCGGTTACGCGGGCATCTGCACGAGCAAGAAACACTGGCTCGGATAGGAGGAGATGAGTTTGTTCTGCTGATAGACTTACAGGAACCTAGCAATGTCTCTCGAGTGGCCGATAAGCAAATTAGGTTATTATCCAAATCGTTTCTAGTCGATGATTATTGTCTGCAAATATCCGCTAGCATGGGGGTCGCATTCTGTCCTGATCACGGGCTGGATCAACACGAATTGTTAAGTAATGCTGATGCGGCTATGTATCACGCCAAAGAGTTAGGAAAAAACGGATATTGTATTTTTGATAGCCCGATGAAAAGTAAAGCTCGCCACCAGTTACAGATGCTCCAAGATCTGCGAGTGGCTGTTGATCGGAAACAATTACGTTTGTATTACCAGCCAAAGTTTGATGCTCAAAGCGGCGAGCTAATCGGTGCAGAGGCTCTTCTTCGTTGGCAGCACCCAGTAAGCGGATTGCTGTTACCCAGCCAATTTATCGGTCTCGCGGAAAAAACCAACTTAATAATTCCCATCGGTAATTGGGTGTTGTTTGAAGCGTGCCGGCAGATGCGAGAATGGCTAGATCAAGGATATAAAAACTGGAGAATTGCAGTGAATTTGTCTGCCGTGCAGTTCGGTCATAAGGAGTTGCTAGCCACAGTGACAGAAGCTTTGGCAAGCCATGCTTTGCATGCAAGTAGCCTGACTTTGGAAGTTACGGAAACTATCGCGATGCGCGACGCAGAGGAAAGCCTTCTACTAATGAGGCGCCTTGCTGACATGGGAGTGGATCTATCGATTGATGATTTTGGCACCGGCTATTCTAGCTTAATGTATCTCAAACGATTGCCTGTCAATGAGCTGAAAATTGATCGAGGGTTTGTCCGTGACCTAAAAGCGGGTAGCGAAGACGAAGCGATTGTTTCGGCTATTATTACTTTGGGAAAAAAAATGGGGCTCCGTATCGTCGCGGAAGGCGTTGAGAATGAACAGCAGCGCCAGCTGCTGATCCATTTAGGTTGCGACTCACTGCAGGGATACTTGCTAGGGCGGCCAGTGCCCGCAGAACTCTTCATATAAGTATACGAAGGTGGAGCGGGACTTATGTTGGCGCGGGCGTTTTTTGATGGATATACAAGAGGCTTTTCCATGTTTAATAGAAAAATCAAAAATCAGCTTAATTCCCAAGCAGTCGAGCTGTCGGAGTTACGTCAACTTCGCGATGGGCTAAGCCGTGGAATGCTAACATTGTGTTTCGATTCGACGTTTAAAATCATCGAGTGCGACCAGACCTTGCAGAGGCTTTGGGTTATTCTCAGGATCAGCTGGTAGGTCGTGCCATAGTTGATATTGTCCCCCTTTTCGCATCCGAGCCTCCATGTTTTCAAAAATTTAGAGCTGCAGTCACTGCAGGTAAGTCTGTAGCTGACGATTATAGATATCTGCATGCGGATGGCTCTTTTGTTTGGCTTTTTGCGCATTGGTGCGCGATAACAGATTTTACCGGCAGGTTAAGTCATATCAATTGCTATGCAGCGAACGTTACCCCCCGGGTAGAAAAGGCTTCAGTAAATGCGTCCCTCGTTGATGCATTGCTTCGGTCGACGGCAGTCATTGAGTTTGACCTTTACGGTAATATACTCACGGCAAATGACCAGTTTTCAAAGGCAATGGGTTACAATCTAGACCAAATACAAGGCCGACATCACCGTATATTTTGTAAGTCAGAGGAGACGTTATCCCAGCAATACAAAGATTTTTGGTTACGTCTCAACGAGGGAGATTTTTTTGCCGGTAGATACGAGCGTATTGACAGTCGCGGTCACACCCTGTGGTTGGAGGCGACGTACAATCCTTTGTATGACATCGACGGGACACTCCATAAGGTAGTTAAGTTTGCGACGCTTGTAACCGATCAGGTTGCTCGCGAGCGAGAAGTCAGTGAAGCAGCCCAAATTGCATTTGAGATTTCCCAGCAGACCGATGTTATTGCTCAGCGTGGCGCGGTCGTAGTTAACGAGACTATGCACACTATGCGCAAAGTCTCCATTGATATGCATGCTGCTTCTGAAGGTGTGCAGGCACTCGGAAAGCAGTCATTATTGATGAGTTCGATCATTGAGACTATCAGTAGCATTGCTCGGCAGACTAACTTATTGGCCCTGAATGCTGCAATCGAAGCTGCTCGAGCAGGTGAGCAGGGTAGGGGTTTTGCTGTTGTTGCTGATGAGGTAAGACAATTGGCTGGGCGTACTAGTACTGCTACTGACGAAATCGCATCAGTTGTCTTGCAGAACCAGAAGCTGGTAGGTGAAACCGTAACTGAGATGGCGAACACTAAGATCCAAGCAGAGCAGGGTCTTGAACTTGCCACACAGGCAGGCTGCGTAATAGTTGAGATTCAGGATGGCGCAAAACGTGTAGTTGACGCCGTGGGAAGGTTTGCGACTCAGGTGGCTTAAGGACCTGTTGATAAAGACTTCCTGAACAGGTGAATACCCTCACATGCATCGGGTTGGGTCCGTGTCAACGATGGTCATGCTTACCGACCCGGACTGTGTCCTATAGCTACACAGCCCTGGCATTGACGTCCCCTGATGTACGCGCTGCGTCGCGGCCGTCGCATGTCGCAGCATGTGTCGACGCCACGACGCGCTTTCGGCCAGTCTCGGCCGAAAAGACGGCTCAAGGCGCTGGACTACTTCAACGCGCGCCAAGCGCGCCCGCCATGGAAGGTGCGTTCCAGCGTCGCAGCGAGCAGGCATATCTTCAGCGTCTGCGGGAGGATGCCGTCGCCGGGGTCGCTCGGCGCCCCCAGGATGATGGAGATCTGATCGGCGATCGCCTGCCAGACTACTTGCGGATGCGGCCCTAACAGGCGGGTGATGCCCATCCAAGTCCATGCCGCAGCCCAATCCAACCCACGATAGAGCACGATCATCGCGACTAGCGTTCCCAGACCGGTCGCACCGGCCAGGTGCACACTGTTCGCCGCCGCGCGATAGCGCGAAACCGTACCTGCCCAGAAATGCCCGGTGAAATCTCGAAACCATCCGGGCAGCTTGCCCCACAGGCCGATTGCGCCATCGACCTTGCCCGCCCATGCGCCCGGCGCTTTCAGCTCGGAATGCACATCGTAGCGGTAGATCAGTGCGGCTAAGGCCAGCCAGACCACCGGCAATAAGGCAGAAAAGAAGATACCGACCAAGGTCTCGGCGACCCCTACCGACGTCTGTTCCACCGGTCCTGGAATCGCCGCCTGCGCCACCCCGATCGGATGGCTGATGGCCTGCCACAGCTCCTTGACGATATCGGCGATACGCAGGCTGGCGAGCCAGCGGAACACGCCGCCCCGCCATTCGGTGATCACGTACATGCCGACGAATGTCCAGCCAGCTTCGCACAGCACGATGAGCAGGTTCCATGCCGGATGCGCGCTACGCGCATTCTGACGCCTGGCGCCGCGCCGGATGAGCCAGAGCAAGGCGACTGAAGCGACCAGCCACCAGCCACCAGCCACGTCGAACAGAAAGCCGCCGTACACCGGGTCCGAGGGATCGTACTGCCCCAGTCCCTCACGCGCGTAAGCGCGGATCGTATCTCCGAGAAATCCCCAGGCGGCGTAGTAGGCGAAGAACGGTACCAGCGCCTGGGAGACGATTACCGGAAGCCGTCGCCAGCCCAACGTACCCGCGTCGGGCTCCTGTTCCTGCGGTTCGGGCGTTGCCGTCCGCGACGCACTGACGATCGCCGGCAATGCCGGGCGCAGCGTCTCGAACATCAACACGATGATGACCAGCTTTACGAGCACGACCAGGGTCAATGACAGTAGGCCGGCAAGCCTGTTGTGATAGCCGAGCCACACCGCGCCCTGCACCAGCACTTCGTGGAGAGACGCCCCGGCCAGCGCCAGCGTCAGCAACTGCGGCAGGTAGCGGAACCAGAGGCAGAGCGTGTCGAGAATGAGAGCCAGCGCTCCGATGCGCATCTCCTTCATCGCTCTCCCCCTAGCGCAAAGCGCAGATAGGCCGGACGCCCTTCGCGGGTACTCAACGTCACCCGCAGGTCCGGCGGCAGCGGACGCGGCACCAGATAGTACGCGTCGACCACGACCTCACGTCCCGATTTGATATTGGACACGGCCAGGCTGCCGCAACGGGTACCCTTCGGCTCCCCCGGCTTGGCCATCATGCGTTGCAACAGGTCCGGCACCGTGTCGATTGCCGCCCAGGAGTGGCCTGCGGCGTCGACGATTTCCAGCCTGCAGTCCAACCATCGGCGCCCTAGATACGGATCGCGCAATTGGAAAAGCAGGCGCGTTCTGATAAACGTGCGGTCAGCCTGGAGCCCGGCCTTTAGTGGAAGAGGGTCGAGGCCGACAAGCCGCACACTGGCCCCGGCGTAGTCCGCATTTTGCGCCGGCGCGACATCGACCGGATGCAATTGGCGTGCGTGGAAAATTTCCCTCAGATCGCGCCAACCGGTCGCGACGACCGTGCAAGGTACCAGGAACACCAACGCAACGATCGCAAGCCAGCGCGTGCGCCGCTCGTGGATGCGCTGCGTGAGGTCGGATTCAGAGCTTGGCATGCAACGCATCCAGGTCGAGCAGGTCCGTCGCTGAACTGACCGGCATGGCCGGATAGCGGACCTGCACTTCGGCCGTTAGGCGTGGCTCACTTTGTTCCGACAGCAGCAGAGTGCCGCCGGCCGCTGCAAGCTCACTAGGCAGTTCGAACACCACCAGATCCTTGCGTTCCAGGCCAGGCTGCAGTGTCTTGGCCAACGACAACACCACAGATCCATCTTCAGCACGGCCACTTGCACGATAGCGGCGACCGTCGGCGGTCATCCAGGTTCGGCCGTATACATGCGCGGTCGCGCGCTCCACCCGAGATCGCACCGGGATCACCAGCCACAAGCCACCACTGGTTCGCAATTGCGTCTTCCCCATGGCGTTGAAGCGGATCGCCCGGGCAACACGAGCAGGCCCGGCCGCAACTACGAGATTGTCGGCGCTCACTCATTCGCCGGGCTTCCCGGGAAAAGCGATCGGGCCGGTGATATTGTCGTAACGCGGAATGGTCCAGCGCATTCCCGCGAGGGCTACTAAGCCGATCAGAAGGATGGCGACTCCCGCAAGCCGCTTCACAAATCACCTGCGGGCGCATCGGGCAGCGAAGCAGCCAGGGGCAGTTCGATCACCCCGACGGGATGCTGAGCGGTCCAGATCGGCTGCGCGTAGAGGTTGTCGAATGGCTTGAAATTCTTGGCCGCGACGTTAAAACGCACCCGTGCAGTCGCGTGTTCTGCCGCGGGGTACGTCCAGACCAAGGCGATCTGTTCCGGCAACCCTGGCTGCAATTCGGTGGTCGTTGCGCGATCGCGCAGCAGATAGGCCGTCGGCCGTGCATCGACGCCCGGGACCGGCGTCGCTAGCTTGATCGCCTGCAGAAACGAACTGCTGGTGCGAGCGGTCCGATTGGTCGCCTGCACGTCCAGCACGATCGCCTTGCGACCGAGCCGGGCAATGACGTCTCCATTCGGAAGGTGGTCGCTCAGGCTTACGCGGTCGAAGCGCAACGACCACTCGCCCACAACGATGTCCTGGCCTGCAGGCAGGTCCGGAGGAAGCGGCTTTTCCTTGACCTCGAACAGCCCGATTCCCCAACTTGCCACGATAGCGGCGATACCTCCGACACCGGCCGTCGCACGTCTCCGCCACTGTCCGAAGGAACCTTTTCGTGATCTTCCTCGCCGCCAGAGAGTTCACTCCAGGGAGATGCATCAAATTCAGCGCCGATAGAGTCGTTTTTATCAGGCTTACCAGGCACATCGCCAAAAAACACGCCGACAGTGACAGCCGGTTATGTTCTAACCCGATCCCGAGCGAAGATTACGCTGGTCGCAGGTCGAACACCCCCATGGTTCCGCACGTGATGATGGCGTCTGCTGCAACCCTTGCCTGAATCGCTCGGAGAGACCAAACTGCTTACTGTAGATGCTGGTAATTTGCATCTCTACTATGAGCGACCGGGAAGGTAGATATCGGCAGCCTTGACTTAAGCTGCACCCGGTCATTGCCATTTTTACTCCGTCGAGAGTGGCTTGCCATAAATGTGCGAGCATTCACTTTTGGCCTGCGACTAGCTGATTTAGCGTGTTATTCGGTAACTGGTTACATCGTTACTCTATTGAAAAGCAATTTTATGCAGATTCTGTCGATAGTTAAAATACTCCTTTTGTTGTGGGTTAATATAAAAAGGTATCAAATGATCGATTTGCGACTGATGCGCCAGTATGTTGCGGTAGCCGAAACGTTGAATTTTCGAAAGGCAGCGCTTCGCCTCAATATGTCTCAGCCGCCGTTGAGCTTGGCTATCAGAAGGCTGGAAGAGTTGCTCGGTGTCGAATTAATAGTGAGAAGTCCGCGTTCTACAAAGCTGACCCCTGCAGGTGAGGTATTTTTGGTGGAGTCGCGAAGAACCCTCGCGCAGGCTGAGCACGCGTGTGAGGCCGCTCGCCGCAGTGCTGCTGGAGCGGTCGGGTCAGTCCGCCTCGGCTTCGTCGACAGCACCCTCAGCAGCTTTCTGCCTGCTTTACTACGCAGCTTTCAGAGCACCAACCCTGGGGTTGATATTCAATTGATGGAGGCCACCCCACCAGAGCAAATAGAAGGTTTGCGTAATGACCAACTGGACATTGGTATTCTAGTCTTGCCCGTCAGGGATGCCGGTAATATTCGACTTGAACCATTGATTGAGGATCAAATGGTCGCGGTGTTACCGGAAAGTCATCATCTTGCTAAAATAGGGAGCCTGAGTTTGTCAGAACTTGCGGACGAGCCTTGGGTACTTTTCGCTCAACATCATGGGCCTGGTATGCATGCCGCGATATTGCAGGCGTGTGGAGAAGCTGGTTTTGCTCCACGTGTCATCCAGCATCCGCGTCAAATGCAAACTACCGCAGGCCTTGTGGCGGGAGAAATAGGCATTGCGCTGATGCCGCGACTGTATGCGCAAAGTCAGCCAGGAAGGCTTGTATGCCGCGAAATTACAGGGCCAGGCACTCCCGTGCCGTATATTCTGGCTTTAGCTTATCGCGAACTTTCACCCTGTGCTCAAGCGTTGCGTGAGAATGCACTCTTGATAAGTCAAGAACTTCGAAAACGATGAGTCGCCCCATAGGGATGCGAGGCTCACTTCTTTAGTGAGGGATTTTTCATGGTGTAGCGAGGGTTAACTTGTCGGTCCCAGTAGCAATAGTTGTTCATCCAAAACTACACAGGAAGCCTGAGATGGAGAGAGCAGCGGGGCCAAAAATGTTCAATGGGGGGGCGGGAGGTACGAAAAGGCTCCCGCGTGGGGAATGGCTTTGAAGAATGAGTGAATCGCCCCGGATTCTCTAGACACCTTGCAAGCTCATAGCGTAACGCTTTTCAAACCCTACCGGTGACAGCTGACTCTTGAAACCATGGCGGCGTTTTACGTTGTAGAACATCTCGATGTAATCGAACACATCACTCCGAGCATCTTCCCGCGTGGTGTAGATTTTTCGCTTGATCCGTTCCCGTTTCAGAAGCTGGAAAAAGCTCTCGGCCACGGCGTTGTCATGACAGTTGCCTCGGCGACTCATACTGGCAACCAAATTGTTTGCCTTTAAAAAGCTGCGCTAATCGGAACTGCTGTATTGGCCGCCTTGGTCGTAATGAACCATCACCTCTTGCTTCGGTTTACGCCTCCAAACCGCCGTAACCGTCCGAGCAACACATCTTCCTGATGCCATCGGTTAAGGCGATGGTGTCCACCTAAATTTAAGTGGACACCATTTTTAGCCTTTTTAAGCGGACGCCCATGCCACAAGAACGCCGTTCCTATTCCAAGTCCTTCAAGGCCCAGGTCATTACTGAGTGCGCCCATCCTGACACTTCAATTGCCAATGTCGCCTTGACCCACAACCTCAATGCAAACCTCGTCCATAAATGGATTCGGGTGCATGCGCAGAAAAACCTGGCACTGCAAACTGCCTTCATCCCGGTCAAAACTTCGCCGCCGGTGCCGATGCATCAGGCCCTTCCTGCCACGATCCGAATCGAAGTGCCGCATCCAAAAGGTGTAGTCGTGGTGAGTTGGCCAGCAGAAAATGCAGCGGCGTGTTCTGCTTTCCTACGAGACCTGCTGCGATGATCCGCGTCGATTCCATCTGGCTCGCCACCGAGCCCATGGACATGCGCGCCGGCACTGAAACCGCGCTCGCACGAGTCGTGGCGGTGTTCGGTGCGGCGAAGCCGCACTGTGCCTATCTGTTCGCCAACCGCCGCGCCAATCGAATGAAAGTGCTGGTGCATGACGGCGTGGGGATTTGGCTTGCCGCCCGGCGTTTGAATCAAGGACGCTTCTTCTGGCCGGGTGTGCGACACGGCTCCGAAGTTGAGTTGGATGCCGAGCAACTTCAGGCCCTGGTGCTCGGTTTACCTTGGCAGCGCGTCGGTGCAGGCGGAATCATCTCGATGCTTTAACATCTGCCATGGCGTGCTTGCCAGCGCAATTGGCCCATCAGTCTATCGTCGCCATCAGCCCTCTCTGGCAAAATCGGCGGCATGACTTTGCATCCAAATCTCGATCAATTAAACCCTGAACAACTGCGTGCCCTGGCGGCGCAGTTGATCCAGCGCGTCGAGACAATGGACAAGCAAATCACTCATCACAAGTCGGTCAACGAGAAACTGGCCCACGAGATCGCGCTGCTCAAACGCTTCAAGTTTGCCAAGCGCAGCGAGCAGTTGAGCCCGGATCAAGCCAGCCTGCTCGACGACTTGATCGATACGGATATCGCCGCTATCGAAGCCGAACTTGAGGCGCTGCAACCGGCACCTGTCGAAGCCAAAGTGCGCCAGCAACCCAAGCGCGCACCGCTGCCACCGCAGTTTCCTCGCACACTGATCCATCACGAACCGGACAACAGCCACTGCCAGTGCGGCTGCGCCCTCAAGCGCATCGGCGAAGACGCCAGCGAAAAGCTCGACTACACGCCCGGCGTATTCACCGTCGAGCGTCACATCCGTGGAAAGTGGGCCTGCGAGCAGTGTGAAACGCTAATCCAGGCGCCGGTACCGGCGCACGTCATCGACAAAGGCGTCCCGACCGCAGGCCTGCTGGCCCACATCATGGTGGCCAAGTTCGCCGACCATCTGCCGCTGTATCGCCAAGAGAAAATCTTCGGCCGCGCCGGGCTGCCCATCGCCCGTTCGACACTGGCGCAGTGGGTGGGTCAAACCGGCGTACAACTGCAACCGCTCGTGGAAGCACTGCGCGAGGCAGTGCTGGCCCAGCGAGTCGTCCATGCCGATGAAACACCCGTGCAGATGCTGGCACCGGGTGAAAAGAAAACGCACCGAGCGTATGTCTGGGCCTACTGCACGACACCATTCTCGGCACTGAAGGCGGTAGTCTACGACTTCAGCCCGAGCCGTGCTGGCGAACATGCGCGCAACTTCCTGGGGGAACGGCAAGCTGGTCTGCGATGGCTTCGCAGGCTACAAGGCCGGCTTCGAAGGGGGCATCACCGAAATCGGCTGCATGGCCCATGCTCGCCGCAAGTTCTTCGACCTGCATGTGGCGAACAAAAGCCAACTGGCCGAACAGGCGCTGCACTCAATCGGCGGCCTATACGAGGTTGAACGAAAGGCCAAAGAGATGAGCGATGAAGATCGCTGGCGATTACGTCAAGAAATGGCGATTCCTATCGCGGAGAAGTTGCATGAGTGGATGCTGGCTCAGCGCGAACTTGTGCCCGAGGGCTCGGCCACAGCCAAGGCTCTGGATTACAGCCTGAAACGCTGGGTAGCGCTGACGCGCTACCTCAATGATGGTGCTGTGCCCATCGACAACAATCGGGTCGAAAATACGATCCGGCCTTGGGCCCTTGGCCGTTCGAATTGGCTCTTCGCCGGATCACTGCGCAGCGGTAAACGAGCGGCGGCAATTATGAGCTTGATTCAATCGGCACGCATGAATGGGCATGATCCGTTCGCGTATCTCAAGGATGTACTGACGCGGTTGCCGACACAGAGGGCCAGTGCAATTGACCAATTACTACCGCATCAATGGGCACAGGGCTCCTAACACGCTATGAGCTACATTCAGTCCGACGCGTCTGAATCTAATGGTGTCGATGGAGGTATTTGCCATGCGGGTTTTTTGTCATCCTGACTGTCGAAAATACGCCGCGCCTTGCGGAAATCCTCAACGTTCTCGACAACCCAAGTCCAGATAGGTGACATGCGGATCAACAGTCCCATACCCAGCGGCGTCAGCTCATACTCGACACGTGGCGGAATCTCACCGAACTCCCGCCGAACCACTAGCCCATCCCGCTCCATGGAGCGTAGCGTCTTGGTTAACATCCGCTGAGTCACCCCAGTCATCTGCCTTTTTATTTCGGCATGGCGCATCGTGCCGTAAACCCCCAGGGCATGCAGAATACCTAACGACCAGCGGCTACCTGCGTGAGCAAGCACTTCTCGTCTGACGCCATCATCGTCTTCTCTAAGCGTTCGGCAAATTGTTTCTGCCTGGCTGAGAGCCTCCTGATCGGTCATTTCATTCTCTGGTATCACAGGTGTGCCTTCTTACGAACGTTGCCTAATCGTGCAAGCATTTGTTCATCTTACAGGCAACAGGTCTCAGGAGAAATCATGACCGAAGTGACCCAGCTTTCCCCCCAATCCATTCTCGTTCTAGGCGCCGGTGAGCTTGGGCTGCCGGTTCTGCGCAATCTTGCGCGAGTAGCAAAGCGCGCGCCCGGCTCCACAATCAGCGTCCTGCTCAGGGATTCGACCATCAACACTCAGGTGCCCGAGAAAAAGGTCGAAATCGATGAGCTTCGAGATCTTGGCATCCAGATGGTGGCCGCAGATCTCGTGAATAATTCAATCGATCAGTTGGCTGAAGTGTTCGCACGGTTCGATACCGTAATAGGCTGCGCAGGCATGGTTGCAGGCCGGGAAACCCCGATGAAGCTGGCTACAGCAGCTCTCAAGTCCGGTGTGAAGCGCTACTTTCCTTGGCAGTTTGGTGTCGACTTCGAGGTAATCGGTCGGGGCAGTCCTCAAGATCTGTTCGATGCTCAACTTGATGTACGCGAATTGCTTCGCGCCCAGGATAAAACTGAATGGGTAATCATCTCGACGGGTATGTTCACCAGCTTTCTATTCGAGCCAGTATTCGAGGTGGTTGACTTCGAAAACGATACCGTGAACGCGCTAGGCAGTCTTGAGACCAGCGTGACGCTCACGACTCCAGAAGACATTGGTGCGTTGACAGCGGAAATTGTTTTCTTCGAACCTCGCTTCCGCGATCAGATTGTGTACCTCTCGGGAGATACAGTGACGTACGGAGAGGTTGCGAGCCTCCTCGAACGTGTACTGGGTCGCCCGTTCAAACGTAACGTGTGGACTGTTCCGTACTTGCTCCAAGAATTGGAGAGAGACCCAACGCATCACATCAAGAAGTACCGCGCTGTGTTCGCCCAGGGCAGAGGCGTGGCCTGGCCTAAAGCAGGCACTTTCAACGCGCAGCAGTCGACTCAAGTCACGACCGCTGAGGAGTGGGCCCGTGCAAATCTGGCAACCTCATCAGCATAAGGGCAGTAGCTGCACGAACGTTCTCGCGCTCGGAGTTGACCTGCTAAAAAGCTCCTCAGTCTGATAATGGGCGCTGATAACCGAAGCTAAGGCGCGGAGAATGGGTCTGGTAATCCAAGACGACCGAATCTTTATCTTATCCGCACCATCTGCCGAGGTCTGAGGCGTCCCACTTCACTATCTATTGATTTTTCTAAGCGCGAATTCCGAACCACGGTGACTTAACCAAGCGCTTACTAAAGCCTTGCAAATGAGCGTGGTTTTGAGGAGCACGGGGGAGAATGGTGTGGTCAAGGTGTGTCTGCCGGACGCTTACAAACCGCCATCAATAACGCATCAATAGCCAAATCACTGGTCATCTGCGACTTCATTGACCAGCCAACGACCTGCCGAGAAAACAGATCCAGTACCACCGCCAAATACAACCAGCCTTCATACGTACGAATGTACGTGATGTCGGTTACCCAAACCTTGTTGGGTTCCACAACATCGAACTGGCGCTTCAGCAAATTGGGTGAGACGACCGCTGGCTTACCGCCGTACTTTCCAGGGCCGCGTCGATAACCTGTCTGAGAACGCAGACCTTCAATACGCATCAGCCTCGCCACACGATGACGACCACAATCCTCACCGACCTCGCGCAGATCGTCGTGGATTTTGCGATAGCCATAAACGCCGCCGCTCTCCAGCCAGGAATGCTTGATCAAACCCAGCAGTCGCTGGTCGTCTTTGGCGCGTACAGATTGCGGCTCAGACAGCCAGGCGTAATAACCGCTGGGATGGACTTTCAGCGTCAGGCAAAGCCGTCGAATCGAATAGTCGCGTGCGCGCTGCTTGATAAAGGCGTACTTCAGCCGCACTCCTTGGCAAAGTACGCGGCGGCCTTTTTAACATGTCTCGCTCTTCAGTAACGCGCTTGAGTTCCGCTCGCAGACGACGTAGCTCAGCGTGCTGATCATCATCCTGCTGCCGTTCCTCTTGAGGTTTGCTGTAGCGCTTTATCCAGGCATAGAGGCTATGCGTCGACACGCCGAGACGGGCCGCTACCTCAGCGACAGGCAGCTTCTTTTCGGTCACTTGATTGACTGCTTGGATTTTGAATTCTTCAGGATAACGCGGGTTGCTCATGGCCCCCCCTAATTGGCCTCATTTTAAGGCATGGAGGTGTCTACGAAACCCGGGGCGATTCACGGTGTTCGCAGCGATGTTGGTATTCGGTACCGCGGTCAACCCGCGATAACTACTATTGACACTCTCCTATTCTCCGTACGCCCTGCCACCGTAGTGTTCGGTGCCACCGGTTCGGTGCTACCCAGCCCTCGCATTTGAATATTTTCTTTTGTCATACCTACACTGATTAGGATATTGCTGACGCTTTCGGCTCGTCGAAGGGACAGTTGCTGATTGTAGGTCTCTGTTCCCGAGGCGTCGGTGTGGCCGTCGATACGCAAGCGTTCGATCCCTACATCTATAAGCGCCCTGCCGATACGTTTAACGATATCGGTGCTGGGCTGGTTAAGGGTTTCAACGTCGCTGCCAAACAATACTTTGCCCGATAGGCCGAAGGTCCAGCCATCAGCCGTCAGCTCAAAACCTTGCTGTTTGAGAGCAGCCACTTGCGTTGGCGTCAGGCCTTTGCTCGCGATCGTCTGGCAGCCGCTCACGGCCAGAAGAGCTAACACTAACGTGATTAACACAAAACGTCCGATTGAGAACAAGGGATTAACTCCTATGGGGAACATTAAATGCGATAGACACGGCTGTTGATATATCGCCGATATTGACGGCGTTAAGCAACGCACCGGGAGTGGCGCTATGCTCTGAATATAGAGCAATACCGATATTGAGTGAGGAAATTATCTGCGGGATGCCGAGAAGTTCGATAGGGGCGTCTATACATGCGACGACCTTGTCGGCAATGTACTGCGCGTTATGCAAAGGCGTCAGCAAGATAGCGAACTCATCGCCGCCTAAGCGCGCCATGTAGATCACGTTCTCCATCTTTACCGGAGTTGACCCCAAGGTTGACCTGTATTCCTCCTTCTGCAGCCGTACCATTATTGCCTTGGTAGACGGACGTCCTGCAATGATCTTGGTAGCCACTGGCGCCATAGCGTTATTGATGATGAATCTGGTCAAGGATCATGGTCTTCAATATTTGTTGGTCGCCGCGCTACTCTGCAGCGTATTGCAGATCATCGCTGGTTACTTGCGCTTAGGGGAGTTAATGCGTTTCTAATCACGCTCGGTCGTGGCCTGATTCATTAAGACGCTCGCGCTCCTCATTTTTATAGCACATTTGCCAGAGATCACTGGCGTCAACTGGCCGGTCTACACAGTGACTGCCGGGGATAGGCAATAATCTATCTGTTCCCACGCTTACCGATGCTGGGTAAGCGGCTCCTTCACCACTGGTTTGCATTTTGATGCTCACCGCTATTTCGGCTTCTATGGGACTTCAAATCCGTACCGTTGGGGATATGGGTGCAAAGCCTGATAGCTTGCCGATGTTCATATTGCCTGAGGTGCCGCGGCCCCTGAGTACTCTACTTATCGTGCTTCATTACGCCGTTGCGTTGGCCATAGTGGGATTGCTGGAGTCGATGATGATTGCGACCATCGTCGATACCTGAGCGACACGTTCAGCGATAAGAGCTGTGAGTGCAAAGGTCAAGGTTCGCGAGCGGACTCATTGGCGGTATGGCGGGCTATGCATATCGGTCAGTCGATGATGAACGTGAACTCTGGTGGTCGAACTCGCTTGCCGACGCTGATCGCAGGGGTAGTGCCACTGATCATGATGATCTTCTTAGGTGATTGGCTGGCCCGCATATCGACGGCCGCCCTGGTCGCTGGGATGATCATGGTGTCATCAGTACGTTCAGTCCGAATTCCATTCGCAACCTCGATGAGTACTCGCTCTCTACGAACATTGTGATGGCGTTCATGGTCGTCGCTAACCATAGCCTCGCTTATGGCGCAGTAGCGCGTACCTTGCTAGCGGCCAGTTCTTCGCTAACAAAATTGCGCACTACTTGAACATCGCCTTGAAATATGATCCTAAACATGGTCGCGGTACGTGCTTCTTGGTCGGACAGGTGTTCTTTGGTTGAGCATATCAATTCACTAATGCCGTCAACCTCAATGAGAAACCTGAGACCCTCACGATAGACCTACGTGAGGCTCACTTCTGGGACATCACGGGAATCGCAGTGCTGGATAAGGTCGTGGTCAAGCTTCGTCGTGAGGGGGGCTGGTCGATGTTATCGGTATGGGCCGGGCAACCCACTCGTGATCGATTCGGTGTTCACGATAAGGCAGATGGCATCGACGTGCTGATCAGCCACTGATCGAATTTACCTAGCCCTCTACTGCCAGAACTGGTGCAAAGCCCTGCTAGTGATTGCGGTTTTGGAGCCGTTGTGTCTGTGGGAATGAAGGCGTCAAGGTGTCTCCACCGGACGCTTACTGAATGTCAGAGGTCATGCGCTTCTCTCTGAATGGGCTCATGGGGTCTACACACTTCTTGGGCGCGATGCTCTAGAGCGCGGTTCTGATCTCACCAAAGGCCCTTGTTCAGGAGGTCATCTGCTTAAACCGAGAGATCCCCCCGCTTAGTGTGCCCTGCGTTCTCGCCGACCGTCTCCAGCGCGTCGCCCACATTGCCGCGTGTAGCGTCTAGGAGGAAACTGAACAATTCTGGACGAGCCATGTAGACGGTGCTGCCTTGAGGCATTCTCTCTATCTGGCAGCACTGCCAATACGAAGTCCAACATGGAGTATGGTCCGATGATTTCGGCTTTTGAATTGCGCCGTATCCTTGAAACAGCCTTTTTACCCACTCTGTGCACTTGCAAAGTCGGCTGCGGATACATTCTTTGCCTTCAACTGGCCAACGACATTACGCACCAAGTGGAATTGACGGTGACTGGTATCGACGCGCGTACCCTGAGTTCGAATCCGGCGATTGCGAAGCTGGTTGCGGAGATAAAAGAGGAAGTGATGTTGCGAGGCCGCTGGCTAGATAAATTGTCCAGCCGGGGTTAAGCGAAAATAAAAGACCGTAATGTGGACCGCGTGCTCAAAGATATTTGGTGAACAATTAGGATGCTACAGCAAGAGTTCTTCAGCTTTTCTCTCTCCTGGACATATCGATCTCAAATATAAGCTCCTCCGCAAGCCTATAAACGCTTGAGCCGTCTTCAAGATCGGCCAGGTTGATGCCTGTCGTGCAAAACATTGAGCCATGCTCTGGTTGCCTGACGAAAACGGTAGCTATCCATCCATTGATCAAAACGCAATCTACCTGCTGCCCAGGCAGGCTTCGTTCTAGTTTTTCAATCAGCGAATTTTTTTTCCAGCAGTGCATGACAGCGTACTAGCTTAGCGGTGATGCAGGGTTGACAGCCAGGCATCAAAAAAGTGCCCAGATTTTATTACTCTTGATCTGAACTCTCAAGCGCGTTTCGATCCTGCTATCGCAGTTCCTCGAGTGCCAAACGATAGGCTTTGAACCAGCCGAGTATGGTCCATCCTGCGAGTAAGTTTAGAGCGAGGAGCGTGGGGTAACCACCACGGCTGACTGGCAATGCGAGCCATGTATCAGGTGTCTTGCTCATCACGATGCTTCCGTAGCAGGAATAACGATTGCAGATAGACCAATAGCCAGGTCGTGTTGAATGCCGCTCTGCCAAGCGCTGAGCCTATAGTACCGTCAAGCAACGCTGGCCCGCCGATGGTCAACGCGCCGAGTAGTATGGGATTTGAACTGAGAGCGAACTAGTATGGATACTTGTTGCGCCGTGTCGCAATTGCCAGTGAAAACATCAGTTGCCTAGGAGTTGGCAAGCAATAGCTGGTGCCCAGACTATCATTAGTACGTGGCGGAACTCACGGCCAGCGCCAGCAGGGGATCCGTGTAGGAGCCTATCTAAGGGCTCCCTCAATTATTTGTGGAGTTGTAGATGTTCAAACCACCTATGTTTCCCGTCTCCCAAAATGGCTTTAGCTCTCGGATGCATGCTGGCGTGATGGAGTTGCCAGTGCATTACATGAGAGGTGGCACTTCGACAGGTGTAGTGATTTGGGAGCCTTTGCTGCCACGTGACAAATTGTTGCGAGCAGAGCTGTTGCGCCACCTCATGGGAGTTCCTCTTGCAGGACATCTGCCTGGGAATCGTCAGATAACCGGGCTCGGAAGGGGGCCAGCAACCAGTAACAAAGTGTTTTTGGCTCGGGTTGAGGATACTCCGACGGGACGCCAGATCGTCAGTACGCTCGCCCAGTTGGCTAGTGATCATAGCGATATAGACTGGAGCGTGAATTGCGGCAATATGTCTTCTGCTCTGCTGCTATGGGCTATTGACGCTGGGCTGATAGAGGCGCCTGCAACTGGAAGCTTTGAGGCCCAAATAAAGAACACCAACACAGGCGTCCTCACTGTTGCGCGCATGTCACGCAATGTCCTAGGCCGATTTGTGAACGCCGAGATTCCAGGCGTTCCAGGAGCTTTTCCCCGCGTTGATTTGTTTCTTCAATCTCCGGTGGGCAACAAGACCGGCACTCTTTTGCCTACAGGCCAAGTCGTTGACATCGTCGCCGGGCACAAGGTCTCGTGTGTGGATGTCGCTGTGCCTATGGTGATAGCTGATGCGGCTAGCTTTGGCAAAACGGGCCATGAGGCGATTTCAGAACTTGAGGCTGACACCCTGTTTATGGCCAGGCTACGGCGAGTCTGGATTGAGGCTGGCCTCAAGATGCAGCTTCGTGGCCGGGATGGCGAGCTGATGAGCGTTTCGGAGTTGGAACGTAGCGAAACCATTCCCAAAGTGTGCATCGTGGGCACCCCGCGTCACGGGGGCCATATTGCGGTGCGGTATTTCACGCCTCAGACAGGCCACGCTTCGATGGCTGTTTCTGGCGGCTGCTGTCTTGCAGCCGCTTGCTTGCTTCCGGGGACGACCGCGCATGATGTGGCTGTTGGTGTGAGCTGCCCATTGGGTGCGTATTCGGATATCGAAGTGAGTATCGAGAACCCAGCTGGCAAATTGGATACTACTGTCAGTGTAAGCACTGATGGCGACACTATCGATGTTCGGGCAGCTGCGTATAGACGGAGTGCACAAATCCTGATGCGCGGCTATGTTCCCATCTCTAGCGCATCTGCGCAGCTAATTGATGCCATGGCGGTTGCGGCAGCGGAGTCGGCGCGCGATTGAGTCTCATCAGGTAACTCCTTTAGAGGCCGTCTCAGCCAACTTGCGACAGACGCATCTGTGCTGAGATGGATGCGGTGTGACTCGCTATCAAATGGCTGCTTCTGGCCGGTTCGCGACGGTCTGACTTCGACCGTCGCTATACATGGTCAAACCTCAGTCTGTTCCGCCATTTCCAGGGCGTCATCGACCTCAATCCCCAGGTATCGCACAGTGCTCTCCAGTTTTGTATGTCCGAGCAGCAACTGAACCGCCCGCAGGTTCTTCGTCCTGCGATAGATCAGTGATGCTTTCGCACGTCTCATTGTGTGTGTGCCATACATCGCAGGATCAAGGCCTACGGCTTTAACCCAGCCTTTGACGATACGAGCGTATTGACGAGTAGATAGATGGTCTGAAGTATGCAGCCGGCTAGGAAAAAGGCAGTCCTCGCTGTGTAGCTGGGCCCGGTGTATCCAGGCCGCGAGAGCAGACCGTGTTTGCTCAGTGATCTCAAACTGCACAGGCCGCTGCGTTTTCTGCTGCATCACCATGGCTCGTGATGATACGTGCTCGCCATGAGCGACATCGCGCACGCGGAGCTTGGTTAAGTCGCAGGCTCGAAGCTTGCTGTCGATGGCCAGATCGAAGAGAGCCAGATCTCGGGTTCTTTCCGCAATTTGAAGCCTTACTCGGATGGCCCAGATATCGCTCAGTCGGAGTGGGGTTTTCTGCCCGACCAGTTTTCCTTTGTTCCAGGGCTGACGGCTGCAGGTAGCGATGATGTTCACGACAAGTCCTCCACGTGGTGAAGGACAAGGATGACTAATCAGAGCAACGGTCGCTAACCGGCCAGAAGCCGACATATGAAGAGCATCAGTGTGAGCTGCCAGACTTGGCGCTCCAGCGCGGCGGGCAATGTCATGGGCCACGGTTTACAGTGAGGCGTCTCGGGGCCGGAGACGCCATGCGGTGTCCAGATTGCCACAGTCTTTCAGAGGCGGTACAGACTGCCGAAGTCAGCGCCATCCATCGGCGTGCTGTCCATGCAGCCCGTCATCGGCAAACCCTGTGACCATCCTGTCGCCAAGGCCTGCACGTCACGCAAGGGATCGGACGCCTTGGCGCGTTCATTGCGAATGCGGCAGGTTTCAGGATCAGTGGCAAACAGACCTCGAGCGAAGACTCGACCCTGCTCGGCCAGCTTGGCGGTCTTCGGCCCGCGGATCTCCGCGAAGCGCTGCAAGGCTTCATCAAGGCCGTTCGTTCCTTCCAGGCATCTAGCAAGGTGCCAAGCGTCTTCCAACGCCTGACAAGCGCCCTGGCCCGATGTCGGCAACGGCGCGTGCGCCGCATCTCCCACAAGCAGCACATTAGCCCGGCTCCACGCATGCAGCGGCTCCAAGTCGTGCACGGCAATCATTCGGATGGCGTGCGTCGGCGTTGCCTGGATGATACGGGCGATAGGCTCCGGCCATCCCGCGAACAGATCCTCGATCTCCTTGCGCATATCGGCTGCGGGCGTCGGCCCTGACAATGGCCGCGCCTGCGCCGCTGCCCAGTAGACCAACTCCGGCCGGACCGGCACGCAACCGAAGCGATTGCCCGAACCCCAATAGTCCTGAATCGCTATATCGCTCACCAACGCACTTTCCCCCTGCGCCACACCTATCCAGTTCACAAATCCCTGATAAACCGGCGTGTTATCCCCCGCAACGAACTCGCGTGCCACCGACCCCATACGGCCATCGGCGCCGATAAGCAGATCTGGACGGATACTCACCCCGTTCTGGAAGCGCGCCACCGCTTTGCCATTAGCCTCCAGATCTATCCCCACCGCCCGATGCCCGAACTCCACCGGGATTCCGCTCTGTGCCGCATGCTTCAGCAGCACGGCCTGCAAGTCCCTCCGCAAAATGGTATGAGTCGGATATCCCATTGTCTCGTCCAGCAGCGCGATATCTATGCCCCCCAACGAATTGCCCGCAGCGTCCTGGCGGCGCACTACCACTGGCCGGCCACCCGCTGCCGCGATGTCTTGGAGGAGGTCCAGTTCCTCCAGCACAAAGCCAGCGTTGGGCCAAAGCGTCACGCCAGCCCCCATGGTCGCTGGCCCCGCCCGGCGCTCATATACCCGGGGACTGTGTCCCCGCTTGCGCAAGGCAAGCGCCATGCTCAACCCCGCAATTCCGCCGCCAAGTATTCCGATTTCCACGCTGGATCTCCTATTCAATCCGCCCCAACGCGCCATCGGCGACAACCCATCGGACGAGACAGCATCTTAGATTCCGTCAATGGGGAGAACTATTATGTAAAAATGGGCGACTTTAATACCTTAATCGGGATAATCATGCGCAATGCCCTCGACCTGAACACCGTCCGTGTATACGTGGCGGTCGTCGATGCACAAAGCTTTGCCGGCGCGGCGCGCCTGCTGTCCCTGCCATCTTCTAACGTCAGCCGCCACGTCGCCTCGCTGGAACGCAGATTGGGCGTTCGCTTGCTGGAGCGAAGTACTCGCCACCTGCGCATGACTGAAGCCGGCAGACTTCTCTACGAACGTGCAAAACCTTTGCTCGACTCCTTGCTCTCCACTGAGGAAGAACTTGGCGCGGTGCAGCGTGAACTGCGGGGGCCCTTGAGGATGTGCATGCCAGGCGAAGCGCCAAGGCTACTGGCCCCTATCCTGGCCGAATTCTGTAGCCTCCATCCCGGCGTCGAATTGGAGTGCGACACACGCCTGACCGGTTTAGAAGCGCTCCGGGAAGACGTGGACCTCTCTATCGTCTTCCATCGTGGGCGCCAGGATGACAGCACCATCATCACCCGCGAACTCGCTACGCTACCCAGCATTGTGGTCGCGGCTCCCGCTCTGTTAGCCAAAACGGGAACTCCGCGACAAGTGCGCGAACTAGAGTCCTTGCCGTGCATTACTACACTGAGCGCATTGAAGGGCCAGCCCTGGCTGTTTCTCGACGGCACAGGCGAAATCGTGAAGGTGTCTGTGCGTAGTCGCTATCGTGTCAACAGCGGAGAGCTTGCGTTGGCGGGCGCGCGGCAAGGCATCGGTTTCGCGATAGTGGCAGCCTATCCATGCCAGGAAGATCTTGCCGCGGGCCGATTGCGGGAAGTGTCGCTGGACCTTCGCGCTGCGCCGCTGCAATTGCTTGGCGCGTACAGCCACCGCCATTCCGTGACCGCGCGGGTTCGGGCGTTGCTGGAATTTATACAGCTGCGGTTGGAACGAGTTGGGAGCGGCTCAAGATGAAAGTCGTAATGAGGGCAGCGTCCGAACGGCCGAGGTCCTACCCCGGGTCGTTTTCTGCCTTTCCTGTATGACTGCAATTGGCCGATAGCTGCCGGTGACGACTGGCAGTCATCGGCCAAAAGCATCCGGTCAGTCTGGTCCTAGCTGAGGAAGCTGACGCTTGGATCTGTCTATACAGCCATGGGCAGTTCATTATTTTGAGGGGGCCGAGCTTAAGTTTTGTGCAGCGGTGTGCCCAAAAGGTACTTTCAGCGGTTGGTATACCAATAGTTTATAAAACCAAAGTCTTCAACAAAATCGGTCAGAAGTGGGTATTCACTCTCGTGAAAGCGCTCTGGGGTGTTTACAGTTCGTCTGTCTAATAATTACCAAAGTTATTTTTTTGCTGTGAAAACTGACTTGGCGATATGCCATGCCAGCGCTTGAATGCCTGGGAGAAACTTGACAGGTCGCTGAAACCTAAGCGTTCAGCGATCTCAGTCAGGTTGTGACCGTCCTTTAGCAGATTGATGGCGTTGCGACTGCGGACGTCGGCGAGCAGTTTTCGGAATGTTGTCCCTTCCTCTTTTAATCTGCGTTTGAGTGTGCGCGGGCTCACATGTAGTAGTTCGGAAATGCTGGATAGATCGGGCATGCCATTATCCGGGGTGTTCAGGTAGTGCTGCACCAATGCCGTCATCCCGGCGTGTGCGATGCGACGTTGCATCAGTTGCGTGCACATCTGTTCGCACATCGAAACAGTCACCGCGTTGGCTTGAGGTAAAGGGAGACTGAGAAAAGAGCGATTAAAGGCCAAGCTGTTGCTATTAGCCGCGTACGAAGGGGCACACCCCAGCACTTTCACATTGTCAGGGATAGGCGGCGGCTGCTTGCTCAGGCAGAAGCGTGATAACGAGAAGTCATTGCCGCCCAGTTCCTTTAGCAACAGCGCAGCCGCTGACATGTCGCGGGTCAATAGAAATTCGCGTAGGTCCGGTGCTAATCCTAGAACGGCAAAGGTCAGCACTCCTTCATCGCCTTGTTCCTCATAGGCGACCACCGTGAACGCGTAGGTCAACGGCAAAAAGCGCAGCGCCAGGGCCAGCGCATCGCCGACGGTTGCACTGCTAATCAGACCGTAACCGAATAGGCCGTAGGTCGAGAAGTGATAGCGCGTGCCGACTTCGAAACCTAGCCCCGCAGCATGGCCTGATAAACGCAACAGGTTTTCGGCAACGCGCAGCTCCTGGTCGGCAGTTAACTCCAAATTCGGATCGGTCAATTGAGCCAACGTCAGTCCCGAGCCGAGCAAAATCTTTTCAGCCCGAAAACCTTTTTCATCGCCGAACTCAACCATCAGCAAGGTACTGGTCGGACCCCGAAGAAAATTCCTAAAGCTCATACCGAGGTGCCTTCGATGAAAACATTGGCCCAAATAATAAAGTAGTTGTCCCGTTGCAGCATTCGGATCTTTAACAAGGCGCGTCACCATTGAGTCGCACGGTTCGCCGTTCCAACAACAATAAAAGGTCACCGCAGCGCCTGGTCAAGCCAGGTCGCGCGTTTGCGAAGCCGCAAACGCCGCTCTGCCTTGCCCAAGGAATAACAACCATGAAAAAGACTTTCGATTTCATTGTCGTCGGCGGAGGTTCCGCTGGTTGCGTGGCGGCCGGACGGTTGTCCGAAGATCCGGACACCAGCGTCTGCTTGCTGGAAGCGGGAGGGGAGGGACGGTCCAGTCTGGTCCGTATTCCTGCTGCGACAGTGGCCATGGTACCGACCAAGGTGAACAACTGGGCCTTCGACACTGTTGCGCAGGCCGCGCTGCTAGGACGTACGGGGTATCAGCCGCGAGGCAAGACGTTGGGCGGCTCTTCGTCGATCAACGCCATGATTTACGTGCGTGGGCATCAGTGGGATTACGACCATTGGGCTTCTCTGGGCAATCCTGGCTGGGGGTACAAGGACGTCTTGCCGTATTTCCTGCGCAGTGAGCATAACGAGCGCCTTGATGATGCCTGGCACGGCAGAGACGGGCCGCTATGGGTCAGCGATTTGCGCTCCGACAACCCCTTTCAGCAACGTTTTCTGGAGGCTGCCCGCGAGACCGGGTTGCCGCTCAACGACGACTTTAATGGGGCAGAGCAGGAGGGGGTCGGTGCCTATCAAGTCACGCAAAAACATGGCGAGCGCTACAGTGCGGCACGCGCTTATCTGCTGCCCCACATTGGCGTGCGCGATAACCTGAGCGTTGAAACCCGCGCCCAAGTGCAACGCATTCTGTTCGAAGGTACTCGTGCTGTGGGTGTGGAGGTGTTGCAACACGGACAGGTTTACGTCCTTCGAGCTCGGCGTGAAGTGATCCTTGCCGCAGGTGCGTTCCAGACCCCGCAGTTATTGATGCTCTCCGGCGTGGGGCCGAAGGTGGAGTTGCAGCGCCATGGCATCCCGTTGTTGCACGAACTGCCGGGGGTCGGGCAAAACCTGCAGGATCATCCGGATTTTGTCTTCGTCTACAAGACAAACAGCCTCGACGCCATGGGCGTTTCCCTGGGCGGCTGCCTGAAAATATTGAAGGAGATCTGGAGATTTCGCCAAGAGCGTCGCGGCATGCTCACCTCTAACTTCGCTGAAGGGGGAGCGTTTCTCAAAACCTGCGACACATTAGACAAACCGGATATCCAATTGCATTTTGTCGTTGCCCCGGTCGAAGACCATGCGCGTACCTTGCGCATGGGGCACGGGTTATCGTGCCACGTCTGTCTATTACGCCCGCGTAGTCGCGGCAGCGTTACGTTGGCGAGTAACGATCCACAAGCGGCACCGCTGATCGATCCGGCGTTTCTGAAAGATCCGCAGGATCTCGAAGACATGGTCGCGGCATTCAAACTCACCCGTCGTCTGATGCAGGCTCCTTCACTGGCCAAGTGGATCACACGGACCCTGTACACCGAAGGGGTCGAAACCGATGAGCAGATTCGCACTCTGCTGCGTGAGCGCACCGATAGCGTCTATCACCCCGTGGGCACGTGCCGAATGGGCGATGATCCATTGGCCGTGGTCGACGCTCAACTGCGCGTACACGGCTTGCAAGCTCTGCGCATCGTCGACGCATCAATTATGCCGACCCTGATTGGCGGCAACACCAATGCGCCTACGATCATGATCGCCGAGAAGGCCGTGGACTTGATTCGTGGTCTCCCGCAGACGCATTCGTCCGCCCGTTTCGAAAACGCCGTCGCTGCTAAAGAGGTGCCTCATGTCACAGCCTGAAGCGCAAGTCGATAATCAAGCGGACAAGCCCCTGAGCGCCATTATCATCGGTACGGGGTTTGCCGGCATAGGTATGGCCGTGGCCCTTCAAAAGGCAGGGGTGAAGGACTTTCTGATCCTGGAGAAGAAACTCGATGTTGGCGGCGTCTGGAGGGACAACAGTTACCCCGGTGCCGCGTGTGATGTGCCTTCGCATTTGTACTCGTTCTCGTTCGAACCGAACCCGGAATGGAGCCGGGTGTTCGCACCCCAGGCCGAAATTCATGCCTATCTGCGTCGTTGCACAGAGAAGTACGGGTTGCATCCCTCCATTCGTTTTGGCGCTGAAGTGTTGTCCGCTGAATTCGATGAAGCCAACTCGCTCTGGCGTGTGATTCTAAAAGACGGCCAGGTGCTGAGTGCTTCCCTGTTGATCAGTGGTACCGGCCAGCTCAGCCGTCCGGCATTCCCCGCGCTGTCGGGTATGGAGCGCTTCAAGGGCCATGTGTTCCATTCAGCGACCTGGGACCATGATTATCCGTTGGCCGGTAAGCGGGTGGCGGTGGTCGGTACCGGTGCGTCGGCGATTCAGTTCGTACCGGCGATTGCCGCAACTGTCGGGCACCTGAAAGTCTTCCAGCGTTCGCCGGCGCACCTGATGCCACGGCCGGACCGCGCCTACTCCGAAAGGGAAAAGTCGCTTTTTCTCAGAATGCCGGGGTTTATGCGCGCCTACCGCGCTCTAATCTATCTGCGCTACGAATCACGCGCGCTGGCCTTCACCCGTTTCAAAGGCCTGATGAAGTGGGCGGTGGGGGTCCCGTTTCGTCGATTACTGGCCGAGCAAGTGCGCGATCCGTCGTTGCGACAGAAGTTGACGCCGGATTATCCGTACGGCTGCAAACGTATTCTACTGTCCAGCGAGTACTTCAAGACCATGAGCCGGTCCAATGTGGAGCTGGTGACGCAGGGAATTGCGCGGGTCAACGAGAGCGGTATTGAGACCGTTGACGGTGAGCGACATGAGGTGGACGCGATCATCTACGGCACCGGTTTTGCGGCAACCAAGTTCCTGGCGCCGATGCGTATCGTCGGACGTGGGGGGGTGGACCTGAACTATGCCTGGCGCAATGGTACGCGTGCCTATCTTGGGTTGACTGTGCCCGAGTTTCCGAACTTCTTCATGTTGTACGGACCGAACACCAATTTGGGGCACAACTCAATCGTTTATATGCTGGAGAGTCAGATTTCTCATGTCATGCGTTGCTGGCGTATGCTCAAGGACACGGGTGCCAATACTGTCGAAGTTGATTCGAGCGTGTATCAACGCTTCCACAGGCGTACTCAGCAGCGCCTGGCCGCTACGGTATGGAGCGGCTGCAAAAGCTGGTACGTCGATGCCTCCGGTAATAACAGCACTAACTGGCCGGGTTTCACACTCAGCTATCGCGGGTTAACTCGTTTTTCAGGCTTGCACACCTATCGTTTCAGCCGTCCGTTCGACGGTGGTTCGACCATAGCAGCCCCCACGGGGCTAAAGGAAAAGCTGAGTGCTGGGTTCTTAAGGCTGTTTTTGCGCACCACATTCCGTTCACTGATCGGTCCGGGCTTGAGCGCTGCGGCGCAGCGTAAAGTGGTGCGCGTGTTGTCGGCATTGATGCCGGGTACGCAAGGTGTGTTTCAGTATCGTCAATTGGTCAATAGCGTACCGGTGCAAGTAGTTGCTCCTAAGCAAGGCGAAAACGGTGGGGTGATCCTGTATTTGCACGGTGGGGCGTTTTGTGTGGGGTCGCCGCATACTCACTGGAGCATTACAAGCCGTCTTGCCAGGAGCTCGGGTATGTCGGTGTGGGTGGTTGATTATCGATTGGCACCGGAGAATCCGTGTCCTGCGGGGCTCGATGATGCGTTGCTCTGCTACGAGGCGCTGAGGGCTCAGGGCTATACACCCTCACGGATTTTCCTGGCGGGTGATTCAGCCGGAGCTTCGTTGGCGCTGTGCCTGGCGCTAAAACTACGCGACATATACGTTCGCTTTGCCGGCGCGCTGTTATTGATGTCGCCGATGGTCGACCCACGTCTTAGCGGCACCTCTATGTCCTCGCGCAAAAAGCAAGATCCGATGATCAGTCGAGGCTGGCTGGAGCAGGGGTTGAGGTGGTATGCCGGTGAGCTGATGGAGCAGCCGCTGCAGGTCAGCCTGAAAGGGCTACCGCCGATGATGGTTCAGGTCGGCGACGATGAGTTGCTGCTGTCCGACTCCACTCGCTTAGCCGAGCACGCCATCTGTAGCGGAGTCGATTGTCGTGTGGAGATCTACATGACGCGGTGGCACGTCTTTCAATTGCAAGCGTTCTACCTGCGTTCAGCTGCAAATGCGCTACAGGCCATAGGCAGTTTTGCGCAGGGGCAACTGCCCCGCTCAGGAGAGCAGCAATGAAACCCTACGTGCTCAACGGCCGCGTGGTGGCTATCACGGGCGGTGCCGGCGGCCTTGGGTTGGCTCTGGCCAAGGCGCTTCGCGCCAAAGGCGCCCGGATCGCGCTGCTTGACCTCGATGGCGCGGTTGTAGATGAGAAGGCTCGTGAGCTGGGCGGAACCGATGTCGCAGCTGGCTGGCAAGCAGATGTCTGTTCTCTGGATAGCGTCGAAACAGCCATGGCTTCGGTCGTTCAGCATTTTGGCGGAATCGATGTGGTGATTGCCGGCGCAGGCATCTACGTCGTCGACTCCATGGCCACTATGGAACCTCGTCTATTCGAGCGCCACACCGACATCAACCTCAATGGTGTCTTCCGTACGTTCCGTGCGGTGCTGCCTTACGTGAAGGAGCGTAAGGGCTATCTCATGGCGATCTCATCAATGGCTGCATTCATCCATGGCCCGCTCAGCGGTCACTATGCGGCTAGCAAGGCGGGGGTCTGGGCGCTGTGCGACAGTGTCCGACTTGAGGTACGTCATCTTGGGGTCGGCGTAGGATGCGTGCACCCGACATTTTTCAGGACCCCAATGATGGATGCTGTACAAGCTGATCCAGTCGGGAACAAGGTCTGGGGCGGAAACGAGAGGGGGCTATGGAAAATGATTGGACTCGATGATGTCATCGTCAGCATCGTCAAGGGTATCGAGCGTCGTTGTGACACTGTGATTATTCCCAAGCGCAATACTTTAGTTGCATGGTTGCCAGGCATATTTCGCCGTGTGGTCGAAGCAGTCGGCTTCAAGGATGCGGATATTGTCGAGACCATCCGACTCGCCCAGCAAGCACGCGGCGGAAAATAGGAAAGCTTAATTTCCTCTTGACCCCAACCAATATCTTGATACCAATGACTGCTGATGGCCGGTGTCTGCCATTCGCATCGCTCATAGCAAGCGCCCAGCGCACCCTCGATCAGCCAAAAAGGAATCACACCGAATCAGGGACGATGAATGAAACCATTCGAAATTCAACACATTACGTATCTTCCGGCGGAAGTTCTTACTTTGGAGAAAGAGGCAATTGCAGAAGGGTTCAGATTTCTGACGCGTCTGATTTCGGAATGGCATTCAGGAAAGAATCGCTTCAACGCGCCCGGTGAATGTCTCATGGCTGCGTATTTGAACCAGCAAGTGATAGGAATCGGAGGGCTATCAGTTGATCCCTATAATCAGCCCAATACCGCAAGGCTACGGCGAGTGTACGTGGCGCCTGCGGCAAGAAATCAACATGTCGGTCACGCGCTGGTGAAGGCGTTGGTTGCACACGCCGCTCTTCACTTTCAGAAGGTGCGTCTTTCCACCGATACTTCTGCAGGCAATGCGTTTTACCTGCGCTGCGGCTTCATGCGAACAGAAGATGTCCATGCCACCCACCTCATGGAGCTGCTCAATCCCTGACCCGCCGGCTTTCGGCCAGGAGCAAACACTCAAAAAGCGTGCTGAACGATCAGGCTGTCATGTCATGAAATCATCCCGCTGTCGTACCATCCGCACATCGACAGAGCGGAGGTTGATATGGGAAATGGTCAGGGCAAACGAGTCGTTGTCATTGGTGCAGGCATCGTTGGCGCGTCATTGGCGTATCACTTGGCAGGTAAAGGCGCGAATGTCACCTTGGTAGAGGCTGAAGATATAGCTTCGGGAGTAACGGGCGCCTCATTCGCTTGGCTCAATACCTCACCCCCCGACCCTGACCCAATTGCGCAACTTCGCGTTTCTGCCATCAGGGAGTACCGCCTACTCGAAACGCAGCTGCCTGGTCTGGAGATACGATGGACAGGTGCCTTGTCTTACAGCGTGACGGCGATTGGAGCGCTGCCGATCTCAGGTCATCAAGCTTTGGCAAAGCTGGTGTCTCGATCGCAGATTCTAGACCTGGAACCAAATCTCAAAAACCCTCCGCTGTCTGCGATATATGCGGCTGAAGAAGGAGCGCTGGACGCAGTGGCGGCTACGTATGCGTTGATCGCAGGTGCTCAGGCGCATGGGGCGCGGATTCTCACTCAGACGCGAGTGCTCGGTTTTGTAACCCAGAGTGCAACGGTGACCGGAGTGAAAACAACAATGGGCATCATCGATGCCGATATTGTCGTACTGGCAGCCGGAACAGGCATCACGAAGCTGACAGACATGCTTGGAGTGTCCCTGCCAATAGAGGCCTCGCCTGCTGTTTTCATCCGTTACAAGTCACAACCCAACCTCGTGCACACCCTCATCTCCAGCCCTGAAATGGAAGTCAGGCAAGGTTCGGATGGTGCGTTGCTGGCGGCAGAAGATTACCTAGGCGACGCCATGGAAAATCAGCCGGCAGCGATAGCGCTTCGAACGGCCAAGACAATTCAGGATGAACTCCATGGTGTTGTTTCCATACATCCGGAACAGGCTAGCGTCGGACTCAGGCCCATGCCTGCCGATGGCATCCCCATCATTGGCTATCTACCAAAAGTGGATGGCGTCTACGTTTGTGCAATGCACCCTGGCGTTACGTTGGCGGCGATAGTAGGACGCCTGGCCAGCGAAGAGATTATCGATGACAAGGCGTCCAGTGCCCTTTGCTCATGCCGGCCCGACCGTTTTTTTCAAGCGTAGGGGATTCTCTTGTGGGGCAGCAATCGGCCAAAAGCTGACGTCACCCAAGCCGCTTCCGCTAACGTCGGACGGTCAGCCTGGGTGGCCGCGCTAACAAATGGTTATATGATCTGCCTACTAAATGAGAGCCGATTCAGGCCTATGCTTCTTCAACAACCACCTGTATGAAAAGAGCACGGCACGATGATAAATGATTCAGATTTGGCCGAAATGATTCCTTCCGCGCTAACAGGTGTAACTGTCGGGATCGGTTCGCAGATCCTGCTTTTTGGCGATATGGCTAGCGTGTTAATTCAGTGCCCATTCGCTTGTGATATCAATAGGGTATGCAAGTGGGGGCATGGTGAAGATGCTGCCACAAGCCCTTTACTTTTCGACTTTCTAAACCACGATGTAGAAGCTTTTTCAATTGATAGTTTTGGGGTTTTCACCATCACCTTCAGTACGCAAATGATCTTGCAAATCCATCCTGAGAAAAATGGATTGGAGTCTTATGTCGTGAGTACGCGGCACGATATATTTCCCATCTTGGTGTGGTAGCCAGGAACGCGATGGCTATACGACGCGAGCCCCGGCCTCCGCTCTGACTCTGGTTGCTGACACCTGTGGGTCGTCAGCTGCCGGTAGAGATAGGCTGCAACCGACCCTGTGCTGTCGCTTGTACCCCATGCACCACTTGAGCAGTGAAGGAGTCCCTATATGAAAAAGCCCCCCTTGTACCTCTTTGCCAAGGTGCGGTGCATTTGTGAGTATCGCCCCAGTGTTACGGCTATCGTGCTGTTTGGTCTCGAGGTTGAGGGTGAGGACGAACCACCGGTTTATATGGAGATTCGCTTCATTGATTACACCAGCCAGCAGATTGAAGGGGACCATCTGATGCTTTCGCTGGAGGAGGCACTTGAGTACGCTCAAGCTGATTACGGTATCCACCAGACTGATTGGCGTGCGATGAACCAAGAGGAAATTGATCGGATTACATGGTAGCTAGAGCAGCTACCGGGCCTGTTCCTGACTCGGCGTTAAAAGACGAGTGAGAACCGCAACTGATCAAGAGGAGCCCCTTCCGATGATCGCTCGCAAGACGTTGCAGCCCTCAAGGCCTCAGAAGGAATCCGTTTCGGACATTGTAGAGTTCGGTAATTTGACTGCTCGCCTGCCGCTATGAGTCGAATGCCAGATCGCAGCTCGACGTTGCACTTAAAGCTGTCAAGGTTGCCTAATGCCCTAGGCAGCGTCCGATCCGAAACTGCCATTGCGTCTTTTACACGCCGAGACCAGAACGGCTTGGGCTTGGATTCGTTCGAACCTTTCGTGGATGGTTCAGTGCAGAATTTGCGCGATGGTTTGCGCGACAAAAGCCGACCATGCAAAGAGATTCTCCGACGCTTGTTCGCTCTCGCTGAGCCAGTACGTCCTGGCACCCATAAAATATCCCCTGACATTGTTCCGTAAGTGGCAGCCATCGGCTAGGCGTGAATCACACGCCCTTCAGTTAACATCGATGCCAGGATAAAGATCCGCAGGTGGGTGGTAATCGGGATCTTCAAAACGACTATTGTTGTAATGCATTTTGGCAGTAGGCCCCTCGCCTTCGTACGTCACCTCAGAATTGGGAGTCAGATGCCATCCGGTCCCATCTTTGTCGCGTTCGATCAGCGACGGATACAACGTACATGTCCCGCCCGAACCGGATGTCAGCATGATTGGTAATAGCGTCCGGCTTGGAGCGTGAACTTCGCCGAGACATAGCAGTAACGAGTGCGTGTCCCGTGGATACGCCAGCGGCTAAATCTGTGTCTCGTGCCCAAGAAGCCTCGCAATAACCGTACATATTTCTGGAAACTGTACAAATCCCTCGCGGTCGAGAAAATGTCCCCCACCACTAACGACTTCTTGCTCGGCTTTGAGGTTGCGGGACAGTTCGATAGATGCTGCCGGCTCAACAATTGAATCGTTGTCGGAAAACAGCGAGATGATTTTCTGTGTACGACGGCAAACTTCCGCGTGGTCCAGCGGTGCATCTGTGAAGGCGTGTAGCTCTGGCAACGTAGACACCGTTCTATCGAAGCCGGAGACCAGCAAGACTCCGCCAGTTAGGGTGTGTGCGGGTAAGGACAACAAGTGCCGTAGAGCAGCGATGCATCCAAGACTATGCCCTATGAGGATCGTGTTTGTGTCAGCTGCTGGCAGTGATTGCTGCAACGCCAATGCCCATTTTATTGGATCAGGATTGAACGAATCAGGCATAGCTGGAATGCTAACTTGCGCGCCTTGCTCCCGTAGCACCTCCGCCAACCAAGGAAACCAGTTCACATTGGGCGAGGCAGTATAACCATGCACAATTACAACGTGTTTACCGTCATAGCGGTTCGATGTTCTGTTGGCTGCATGCATATTGGGTATCAGAGATCAGCGGATTGATCGGTCGCTGATACTACACTTTCTGCTTTCGGCCGGCGAGGATGTCACAGCTGATAAATTGAGCGATCTGGATGATTCCCTGCAACGCGTGTCGTGGTATGCGTCCAATCGCGGCCATCGGCAATGCGGTTGTAATCTAGGGCTGATGGCAATTCGTGGCCGTCAATGACGACGACTCGTGCTGGTCACTCCGTTGAAAATGGCTGGTCAAATGCGATGCAAACGAGTGGTCAAGTGAGGGCCAATTTCGCATGAGTGACACAAGGCCTGATTTCGGCAAACTCGCCCTGCCGCAAGAAGCGATGCAGTCGTGTTTTTTGCGGCACAGGCGGCAATGGCAATGGATCACTGATTTGGATGTGGCGGATGGCTCCTAGGTGACGTCTGCGCATAAGCAGCTTCCTAGGTATACCGTTGTCGTACGCTTTTCCGATCATGCGAAAATGTCAGCGTAACCGTCCACTTAAGTCAGTCGACCTACCTGTAAAGATCCTAACAAACCAAACCGTCGAGGGCGTGGGTGGCTCACAATCACACTGCGATTTATCGGGCTGGCGAGTTGGAGGGCTGATGGGGTTTTCGCGAGCAAGCTCGCGCCTACAGGCGTGAGATGTCGGGGGGACGTATGCATAGCGCCAGGTCAGCGCCTTTCCAGCCAGGCAAACCTGAGCATTTCATGTGCCCCGGTCGGTTACGAGGCACATGGTAGCTCCCTTCAGCCACCGATATCCTGAGGCAACGCCAAGTAGAACGATAAGGCACCAAAATATACTGGCGAGCGTCTGCTTCTGGCCGAAGCACCGCCTCCGATCAGGCTTGTTTGACGCCGTTGGGTAACATCAGCAGGCAAGCATCAGCAACGGCATGGGCAAACGGGGCGAAGTCCTCGGTATTAGCGGCGATGATGTTATCAGTCGCGCCATGGACGCCCGCATAAATGAGCAATGCCACAACGTTCGGATGTTCTGGCGCCCAATTGCCGGCCAGCTTGCCCCCTTCAATAATCGCAAGCAATTGCTCGAGAATAGCGTTCTTCGAGCCGTTGGCACGATCATGATGGTGGTGGTTCACGTAGACGATATCGTGGATACGATATGTCTTGACGTAGGTTTCGATGTTGGCGTGAATCCAGGCGCGAAGACGCTCTTCCCAGTCATCGGCAGCGCAGCGCGCCATTGCATTGTCCAGGCTGAGCATGAAGCGCTCGGTATAGCGCACGGCCAGAGCGTCAAGCATTTCGTTCTTGGAAGAAAAGTAGTGATAAAACGTGCCCTTGGCCACTTGAGCTGACTCAACGATCTCGTTGATCGTGGTGGCCTCGACCCCCTGAGCTAGAAAAAGCTTCTCGGCTGCCGCCATCAGTTCATCCAGACGTACTTCGGCGGGTTTGGTCCGGGGCTTGGGAGCACGTTCTGTCGCCGGAGCTTTTACGGGGGCTTTGGTTTTCATCGTCTCGTTTCAAACAATTCGTCAAAGGAAATCAGTGTAAAGGAGGGAACCAATCGAGGTGGGAAAAAGTTGGAATGATCCATTGACCGACGGTCAGTCGGCAAATATCATGAGGCATGAACATTGATCGCTCCGCCTCAGATAACCCGGTCACCCGCCGCTTTCCCCGCGTAGCGGCGCTATGTGCAGCCTACCTCGGCACGTTTCTCGCTACGCTGGATATCAGCGTCGTGAACGTGGCACTACCGACACTGCAAGACGCGTTGCAAACGGATATTTCCGGTCTTCAATGGGTCGTCAATGCATACACGATCTGTTTGTCAGCCTTCATGCTGTCTTCGGGGCCAATCGCCGATCGTTATGGGCATAAGCGGGCCTGGCTGGCAGGTGTAGGGGTGTTTACTGTCGGCTCAGCAGTTTGCGCTATGGCATCCAACCTGGATTTACTGCTGTTCGGGAGGGCGGTGCAGGGAGTCGCCGGTGCGCTTCTGATCCCGGGTGCCCTGCCAATTCTCAGCCATGCATTTCCAGACGCTGAAGAGCGTGCTCACGTCATTGGTGGCTGGTCGGCGTTCAGCGCATTGGCGCTTATCCTGGGGCCATTGCTGGGTGGCTTGTTGCTCCATGGCATAGGTTGGCAGAGTATTTTTGTTATCAACCTGCCTCTTGGGATGATTGCCATAGGCCTGGGCATCTGGGGGATCAGGGAGCACAAACAGCAAGCGCGCACAGCGCTGGATCCGGCAGGGCAAGTGCTCAGCGTCGTGTGTCTTGCCAGCCTGACTTATGGGCTCATCAGTATCGGCCAGCCGGGCTTGAACTCTTTGATACCCATAGCGGCGCTGGCAGTTGCCCTGGTGGTGTTTATTTTGTTTATGTTTGTAGAGCGGTGTGTAGATCGACCGTTATTGCCACTTTCGCTGTTTCGCAGGCGTTCGTTTGCCGTGGTCAACCTGGCCTCTTTTACCCTGGGTTTTTCGTACTACAGCTGCCTGTTCTTCTTCTCGATCTATTTACAGACGATTCAAGGCTTGTCAGTGGTTGAAACGGGTTGGCGAATGATGCCGCAGTTTCTGGTCACCGGCTGCGTGTCGATTTTGTACGGGCGCTTGAGCGCAGTGATGACATCGCGAAGACTTCTGGTGGCCGGTTATGGCGTGACGGCGCTGGCGATGTCTACCATGGTGACCTTCACAGCACATACCCCTTATTGGATTGTGGGCACCCTGTTCGGGCTTCTGGGGCTCGGAGCCGGTCTCGCAGTACCTGCCACCAGCATGGCGGTTATGACCGCCGCACCGATTGATCGTATGGGGGTGGCCTCTACCACGATGAACGCGTTGCGTCAGATGGGCATGACAATCGGCGTCGCCTTTTTGGGCACGCTCATGAGCAGCGAGGCGTCACGAGTGCTAGCTGCCGCGCTGCGTGATCAAGGGGTAGCCAAAGCGCCTGAGATTGCGCGGTATGTGATTGCTCATGGTATGGCATCAAGTGACTCGCTGATTGTTTCTACACTTTTTGTTCCCGCGATGGAGCACGGGTTTCATGTGGCAATGATGGTTTCCGGGCTCGCCTGTGCACTGGTGGCCCTGATGCTGTTAATCACCTCTTTTGAGGCCGACACCTTGCCATCGCCCCCACCGAAACACACAGATGGCGGCTGACTTTGCTTCAGAGTGGAGCCAGCCTTGAAATTCACCTGCAGTTCTGTGGTCTGTACAACAATCCCGTAAAGGACTGTTTTATGTCTATTCGCCGTACCCTCTGTTTCCTGACGCTGCCGTTGTTCGCAGGTTGCCAGTATTTGCCCCACACCAACTACTTCACCGCGCCCGAAAACGAGCCCAATCCTGCCTGGGTACGTATCGTCGACTACACGCAACATGCCGAAGTTTACCAATACGAAAACGGTAAACGTTCGGGCGGCGCTGTTCGCACCGGCCTCCTGCCGTTCACCCATACACAAGACGTGGGCATGCCCAAGGCAGGGCAAGACCTCACATGGGACTATTACGAAACGCGGATCCGACCCGGTATCGAAACGCAGGTGGATCTTTTCTGGGAGGGGTCACGCACTCGCTCCTGCCACATCTCGACGAAGTTTACTCCCCAAGCCGGACTCTATTACCAGTTCAGGCTGACATCCGGCTCATCAGGCAGCTGTAGGGTGTACGCATCGCTGATTGAGCGCGACACAGAAGGAAACGGTTGGCATCTCACGCCGAATCCGCAGGTGACCTACAACGGTGATGGACCGACGGCCCAAACCTATTACCAGAACAGTAGGTTTGAGGACCCCGATTATCATCCACCTGAAGCTCTGTATCCGGGTATGGACATTTACTAGACAGGTGCACGACTACAAGGAATCGTTAATTGGCTAGCGCGAAATACTTCCGAACGCTCGGCGAGCGAGCCTCAGAAGATGTGTTCGCATGGGCGGCATTTGTCGCGCAAACAGAATTCCAGTGGAAAGACACAGCGTCAGTCCAGGACGCCGTCGCCTGGCAGCGTATTTGGTTCGAGCTTGAAATACTCAACGGGCTTGCGTTGGCGCATTGGGAGGATGAGGGAAAGCCTATTAACTGGTCGAGCCGCTGGAATACCGACTATCGACAAGAAGCGGCGGCCCTGGCGAATGACTTGCTGGAGCTTTTGTGCGATGCAGAATCATCTGGAGGCTGAACCATCACGCTGGTCTCACGCAAAGTGCCCAGAAGTCGGATTGCGGCGAACAACGACCCGACGGTCAGCTCAATAGGCATCTAAACCGCTCTTCAGGGAGTTTCTCTGCAAAAATCGCGTCGGCTTTCAGCAGCACACCCTCAAATATGCCAGCTTATCCATCCCCATCCGCGCGCTTGTGCAATAGAGCATTTTATAAACCGCTCACACCGTATTGTTCCTCACTGCGTTGATGCTCTTTTGGCTGATACTGCGCGTAGAGGTTGTAGAGTGATCACGGGATGACTGCTTCTGGCCGATTTCTGCCGTGCGTGACGGGCAGCTATCGAACATCTCCAGCCAAACCTCTGAAATCACGCGCTTAGCGACAAACTATTTCAGATTGCTGGCACGCGCTCATTATTGAAACCCTGATAGCTCTGCACATCGAGGACGTCGCCATGGGCCATCAGAAATTTGAATACCACACTGAGTTCTCTCCCTTTCAGTACGTTGTCAGAACCGAAAAGCCCTTCATGTTCAAGTCCGAAGAGCCCACCACTGAACCCGACACCCAGGGTTTTCTGGAAGATTCTGAACGTCAAAACCGCCTTGCTCAATTAGGCAGCGAAGGCTGGGAGCTGGTCAGCGTGCAGCCCGTGGTCAAAGGAGAAGTCAAGGTTGGCAATCAAAACGCCCAAGGCTGGGCTTACGGATTCGCCTTGCCCATCGGGTATCTGCTGTTCTTCAAACGCCCTATCCACTGCGATTGATGATGTCAGTACCGCCAGAAGAAATCCTTACAGTCCTGAATATGGTTTTCTTGCGGCGACCATAGCTTGATCACGGCAAGCTGACGGCATCAGGAATGACTAGAGCCCAGCCGTGATCCAGTACCCGCGTCTCACTGCACTCACTCGCCGAATTGCCTTGCCAGGTCTCATCGTACTTATCGGATGCAGTCTGCCTGTCTCTCATGCGGCCGCTGCTTCAGCCTCTGAACAGGCCAACTTGGACGTGATGATCCGCCAGTTAAATGCCTTGGAGGACGCCGCACGTCGTAGCGCTCAAGTGGCCGACGAACCTGGCAAGCGTTACTTCTTCGATTACCAGCGCCTAGCAGGTGATATCGCCCGAATTCGTCATGGGTTGGAGGGCTATCTCACCCCAACCCGAGCCCAGCCTCGTGATCCTGTTGAGCTGTCAGGCCAATACACGACAGAAGGACGCAAGCCATGAGCATGAGCGGCGCTCAGGCTGCTGCGTTCCAAGCGGCGGGAGGATTCCCTGCCTCGACGAGCTACCTGTTTTTCGTCGGCGTCGCTGTTGCCATCATCTTTATGTGGGGCGCCTGGGCTATCTGGAGCTGCTACCGAGGATGGGCCACTGGCAACCTTGATCGAACGATTGCCTCGACCTCGGTCGTCCGCATCCTACTGCTTTGCATGATCCTCACCACATTTGTTCTTAGTTGACCCTATGGGAGATACACCATGACTTCTTTCTTGAAACCAGGCCGCATGCTGATCGGGTTGCTTGCTCTTCCCCAACTGGCCATGGCGGCTCTTCCGCAGTCTCAGCCTCCTACCCGGGGGGAAGGCTCTAACTTGATGCAAACCATGCAGAACTACGCCTTTGACGGTTTTACTTTGCTTGGCCTCATCATCTGCGCCGTCATTTTCAGTGGCGTTGCTTGGCATGCCTTCGGCACCTACCACGAAATTCAACTTGGCAAGAAAAAATGGGGAGATCTGGGGGCGACAGCCGCCGTTGGCGTCGCCATCCTCGGTGTCGCCATTTTCCTGGTCACCAAGGCTTCAAATATTCTTTAAAAGAGCCTTGGCCATGACAGAACTCTCAGACGATGGGACCCTGATTTTCCTCCCTGTGCGATTGAACAATCAGCCAGTCATCATGGGCGGCCTTACCGCTGACGAAATGTGGGCCACCTTGGCGTTGAGTACCGGCGCAGGGCTGTTGATCGGAATTCCGGCCGCGATATTGACCCAGATTTGGGCACTTATCATCGGCGCAGCCATGCTCTGTGCAGTCTTTGGGCTGTTTCTTGCCAGTCGTTTCTTGCGTCGATGGAAACGCGGCCGACCTGATACATGGCTATACCGCCAGATGCAATTGGACATCGCACGGTTTTTTCCGACCTGGAATAAAGCCCTGCTGATCACACGTACAGGTGCGTGGACCTGCCATCGAACGGAGGTTCAATGACTTACCGTAAAAAGGTGGACGCCCAGTTGGCCCACATCAACAGCCTGCGCATGGTCATTGGCCTGCTCGTTGCCCTGGGTCTGTACATGGCTTATGGCTGGCAGAGCGCACCGCGTGACCTGACTGTTCATGTACCTCCAGATCTGCGCTCAGGTAGCACCCGCAAATGGTGGGATATTCCACCTGAGACGGTATACGCCTTCGGACTGTACATTTTTCAGCAGATGAACCGCTGGCCCGTAGACGGTGAAACCGACTACGAGGACAACATTACCCGCTTGGAAAGCTACCTAACTCCCAGCTGCAAAGCCTACTTGCAGAAAGATTTCGAGCTACGCCGCAATAGCGGGGAACTGCGCAAACGTGAGCGGGGTGTATTTGAAATTCCAGGCAGAGGCCTCGACGATAAGTCTGAGCAACATATTGAACAGCACAGCATCAATGACTGGACCGTCAACCTGGATATCACCGCTGACGAGCACTACGGCGGGGAGCGCGTAAAGCGGGCATTAGCTCGCTATCCGTTAAGAATTATCCGATTCGACGTCGATCCCGAAAAAAACCCCTTCGGCCTGGCCTGGGACTGTTATAGCAGTAATCCACAACGCATCGAAGTCTCCGAAGAAACGACCAGAGCAGGAGGCAAATGATGACACGCCGCCTACTGATCATCGGGCTCTTAGCCCTTCACTTCTGCGGGTTGGCCAACGCCGTCGAAATCCTGCGCTGGGATCGTATCCCTATAGCACTGCCCTTGATCGTGGGTCAGGAGCGTATTGTCTTTGTGGACCAAAACGTACGAGTGGGTGTGCCTCGTAACCTCGTCGACAAACTGCGCGTGCAGAGCACCGGTGGTGCCCTCTACCTGTTGGCGAAAGAGCCGATTGAACCGACTCGCTTACAGCTGCAGATCATGAACTCCGGTGAGATCATGCTAGTGGATATCATCGCAACGGTAGGGAAACCGAATCAGGTCGCATCCGAGCCGGCTAAAATTGTAGCCGGGGACAGTCGCGCCCCGCGTTACGGCCAAGTCAACGCCAAACCTCCAAGCAACCATGCAACTTCTTCCACGGCCCAAGCCCGCGCTCAAGCCGAGGAGGATGAGGACGCGCCGAAACCGCGTCGTGAGACCCCACTTCCGGTGGTCATGACGCGATATGCCGCACAGATGCTTTACGCGCCCCTACGCACCGTTGAGCCCGTGGAGGGGATTGCTCAGATCAATCTGAAGCACGGTTTGGACCTCACCACCCTACTGCCGACATTGCCGATCGAAGCCTCTGCGTTGGGGTCGTGGCGGTTAGACGAGTATTGGGTCACGGCGGTGAAGCTACGTAACACAAGCGCCCAAAACCTCACATTGGATCCACGTGACCTGATGGGTGACTTTGTCACCGCGACTTTTCAGCATCCCTACCTTGGCGCCAAAGGTGATTCCAGCGACACCTCGACGGTCTACCTGGTGACCCGTGGCCATGGTCTAGCCGAATCGTTATTGCCGGCGGCCATCAGCCAGATCGACCCGAAGGGAGCCCGCCGTGAGGAATAACCCTTTGATTAAATTCCTGGTCATCCCGTTCGCGATCCTTGCAATTTTCGTAGTGGTTAAATTGTTCAGCCGCGGCGGTGCGGAACAGCAGGCTCGTGCACCAGAAACAATCGTGCTCAGTACGAATGAGGCAAAGAAGCTGGGGGTTGACGGTGATACGCCTGGCGACACATTGCGCACCATTGTTGTGGAAAGCCGGCAGCTCAAGGACCAAGTCTCCAATGCTTTGAAGAACAATGACGAGCTAAAGCAACAGAACATCGAGCTGCAAAAACGCCTGCAGAACATCGACCTCAACGTTGATAACAAACTGCAGAACGTTCAGCAAACGATGAAGCAGGAGGCGCAACAACAGAGCCAAACCCTCTTGGACACACTGCAGCAGCAGTACAATACCCTGAGCAGCAAATCGGGCAGTGGCAATGATTCTGGATCTGATTTGCCGATCGGCTTCGGCGTTCAGCCAGGTGACGGTCAAGGCTTCAAAGGCGGACCTGGCGCGGACGTTGTTTGGATAGAGCCGCAGGACGCAACGCCGGTCGATGTCAACGGCAAGCCCATCGCTGCAGGGTCAAATCAAACGGCAAGCGGTTTCAACTTCCCGACCTCTTTTGGCGAGTCCGTGGACCGAGGACAAAATGCACTGCGCACGGGCGCTCAAAGTGTTGCGAATGAAATCTCGCCACAGGAGGCCCGCAAACCGGTGCGTAAGGTCTATACCTTGCCGCAGAACTCGACATTGATGGGTTCGGTGGCCATGTCCGCGCTGATCGGCCGGGTGCCCATTGACGGCACTGTCAACGACCCCTACCCGTTCAAGGTATTGATCGGGCCGGACAATCTCACGGCCAACGGCATCGACTTGCCCGACGTCGCCGGCGCGGTGGCCAGCGGAACGGCTTCCGGCGATTGGACCCTGTCTTGCGTACGCGGTCAGATCAAAAGCCTGACGTTCGTCTTCAATGACGGCACTGTGCGCACGCTGCCACAACCTCAGGAAGAAACGAATAGCAGTCAAAATAGTAACAATCAGAACAATGGCAACCAAACCACCATTCAGGGTGGCCTGGGCTGGATAAGCGATGCCTATGGCATTCCTTGTATCAGTGGCGACCGCAAAAGCAACGCCTCGCAATACATTGGCTCGCAGGTACTGATTACCGCCGCCGGCGCAGGTGCTGCCTCCCTCATCAAGTCAGATGGAAACAGCGGCTCTTTTATAAACCCTCAGTCCGGGACCATCGGTTCTGTCGGCGGCTCGGGCAGTGAAGCCATGGGCAAAATTATTGGCCAGGGCGTCAATGACGTCTCGAGCTGGGTCAACAAACTCTACGGGCAAGCCTTCGCAGCGGTGTACGTACAACCCGGGGCAAAGATAGCTGTGCACCTGGACCAGCAACTGACCATCGATTACGAACTCAATGGCCGCAAGGTCAACTATCGCTCAGGAGCCCGTCATGTTTCGACTGCGCTTGACTAATCATGGCTTAAAACTAGGTGCATACCTGGCCATCGCCCTACTCGCCTCGGCCTGTTCCACCAACAAAGACGAATTGCTCCCCCATGGGGACCGCACAATGATGGACGTTTGGGATCAAGGTTCCAGCGGCTCAAGCAGCTCGAGCAGCCGCCAATTGCTCGATGCACGCCAAGATCTTCGTCGGCCTCTGGAGACGAGGGAAACAGACAACACCATGTTCACACGTACCGCACAAAACGAGATCTACAGCCAATTTAAACGCCTACCCAATCCCGACCTGGTGATGTACGTCTTTCCTCATTTAGCGGGTTCAGACCCGGCACCGATCCCAGGCTACACCACGGTGTTTCCGCTGTATCAGCGGGTGCAATACGCAATGCCTGGCGAACGCACGGAGGCATATTGATGGGGTTTTTTGAACGATTCAAAACGCGACGGGCGAAAGAGCGTGTGGAACCTGGCGTAACACCAAGTTCGCCGTTATCTGACGATGTGCAGGGACCAGCAACCGAGACGTTTGAGGCTGCGACAGAGCGTTACTACGAACGCCTTGCTGCCATGGGTATTCCCTCGCCGAGCGATTGGCGTAACCCAAAGAAAAAGCCAGCCACAACCGCTGATGCTGACCGTCTATACGACGTCAACCCCTCGTTTGTAGACCTACTGCCCTGGGTGGATTACCTGCCTGCAGAAAAAGCCATGCTATTGGAAGACGGCGTGTCTCGCGCTGCCTTTTTTGAGCTGACACCGATTGGTACCGAAGGTCGGGATCCCGAATGGTTACGCAAGGCCCGCGACGCCCTGGAAAACGCCCTCCAGGACTCCTTTGACGAGCTTGAAACCTCACCCTGGGTGGTTCAGCTCTATGCCCAGGACGAAACCAGCTGGGACGATTACCTTCAGCAACTGCATGACTACGTTCAACCACGCGCACAAGGCAGTGCATTCACCGAGCTTTATTTGAAGCTGATGAAGCAACACCTGGAATCCATCTCCAAACCAGGCGGGCTGTTTGAAGACACCAAGGTCAGCCAACTGCCCTGGAGGGGCCAGCAGCGCCGCGTCCGTGTTGTTGTCTACCGTCGTACCCAAGGCGCGCAAGCGGATGTGCGAGGCCAGGCGCCAGGTCCTTACCTGAAAATCATCTGTGATCGCTTGGTGGGCGGCTTGGCGAACGCCGGCATTAAAACCCATCGCATGGATGGCCACGCCATTCGCCATTGGCTGATTCATTGGTTCAATCCTCGTCCCGATCATCTTGGCCCTGCCGACGCAGATATTCGCCGGTTCTACGAATTGGTGTGTAAGCAAGTACCCGCTGCAGAGGGCGAGTTGCCGCTCGCCAGCGGTACCGACTTCTCACAAAACCTGTTTTATCGCGAACCACTGTCAGATATAGAGAAAGGTCTATGGTATTTCGACGGCCTTCCCCACCAGGTGGTGATGCTTGACCGCTTGCGGGATGCTCCCAAGACCGGGCACTTAACCGGTGAAACCCGAAAGGGCGGTGATGCCCTCAACGCGCTGTTCGACAAAATGCCAGAGGACACCATTCTCTGTATCACTCTCGTGATCACCCCGCAGGACATTCTCGAAGGGCATCTGGAACAGCTTTCACGCAAGGCCGTTGGAGACACTCAGGCCTCGATCCTGACACGCGAAGACGTCGCCACCGCCCGTCAGTTGCTAGGGCGCAAGCACAAGCTGTACCGAGGTAGCGTAGCGTTTTACCTGCGGGGTAAAGACGATGCCCAGCTGCACGAACGCAGTTTGCAACTCAGCAGCGCATTGCTGGGTGCGGGCATGGAGCCGGTGGAACCTCGGGATGAAGTGGCACCGCTGAACTCCTACCTTAGATGGCTACCCGGCAACTTCGACCCCAATGCGCGCAAAGCACTGGAGTGGTACGCACAACTGATGTTCGCCCAACATATTGCGAACCTGGCCCCCGTCTGGGGTAGGTCGACCGGAACCGGGCATCCGGGTATTACCCTGTTTAACCGTGGGGGAGCGCCGATAACCTTCGACCCGCTGAACAAGCTGGACCGGCAGATGAACGCGCATTTGTTCATTTTCGGGCCTACTGGTTCAGGTAAATCGGCCAGCGCGACAAACATCCTTAGCCAAATCATTGCGATCTATCGGCCACGTCTGTTCATTGTGGAGGCTGGCAACAGCTTCGGCTTACTCGGTGATTTCGCCAAAAAGTTGGGTTTGACGGTAAACCGGGTTCGACTTGCGCCTGGATCGGGGGTCAGCCTCGCGCCATTCGCTGATGCCGTGAAGCTCATCGAACCCAGCCAAAACGTAAAGATCATCAAAGCTGATGATCTTGAGGCGTCGGACGAACATCTGACTAGCCAGACCGAGGATGAACAACGCGACATCCTGGGCGAGATGGAAATTGCGGCCAGGCTGATGATCACCGGTGGTGAAGAAAAAGAGGATGCCCGTCTTACTCGTGCCGACCGTAGCGCCATTCGGCAATGCATACTGAATGCAGCGAAAAAATGCGTCACGGAACAACGTATCGTTCTGCCGGAAGATATCCGTGAAGCGCTGCGAGAAATGGGACTCGAACCCGGTATTCCAGACGCCCGAAGCACACGATTCTTGGAGATGGCGGAAGCCTTGTCCATGTTCTGTATGGGCACCGAAGGCGACATGTTCAACCGTCCTGGCACCCCATGGCCAGAAGCGGACATTACCATTGTCGACCTGGCCACCTATGCGCGAGAAGGCTATAGCGCACAGATGGCCATCGCTTATATTTCCCTGCTCAACACGGTCAACAACATTGCCGAGCGTGACCAGTTTAAAGGCCGTCCGCTGATCTGCTTCACCGACGAAGGCCACATCCAGTTGAAGGTCCCACTCCTATCCCCCTACTCCGTCAAGATCACCAAAATGTGGCGAAAGCTCGGCGCCTGGTTCTGGATGGCCACCCAGAACGTTGACGACGTGCCGCCAGAAGCCTCAGCCCTACTCAACATGATCGAATGGTGGATGTGCTTAAACATGCCGCCTGATGAGGTGGAGAAGATCGCGCGGTTTCGTGAACTTACTCCTGCACAGAAGTCGATGATGCTGTCAGCGCGTAAAGAAAGCGGCAAATTCACCGAGGGCGTCGTGTTGTCCAAAAGCATGGAAATGTTATTCCGAGCGGTACCACCGAGTTTGTACCTGGCCCTGGCCATGACCGAGCCGGAAGAGAAAAAGCAACGCTTCGACATCATGCAAGCCAAAGGCTGCAGCGAGCTCGATGCCGCCATTGAAGTTGCTGCAACGCTTGACCGCTATCGCGGTATCGAACCTCACATCATTACTTTCCCCGAGCAAGTCACGGCCTTGGAGCGCCAAGCATGAGAGCATTGAATTCTCTGACCCAGAACCTGATTGAAAGTCTGACCCAGCTGCTTGAACAGCCGGGTGAAGACGCCCTTCAAACCCTTGAGGTGTGTGCACCCGTTTTGATAGAGCAACTGCAACAGGTTTTGGTTCGTGCGGTGGATCGTCGTGACATCGAGTCCCAACTTCACGCGGTGTTAGCCAACTGGCTGCGACAGCACCCACAACCCGAGAATGCTGAGAACGCTCTGCTTGAGTCCCTTCGTAAACAAGCGCTTCTTTCATCGAAGCCAGCCCAGGCTCGGGCATGACAGGCCTACGCAAGTATTGGGTGATGCTGGGGTGCGTTTTGGCAGGCACATCGATGGCCTGCTTAGCCCTCACTCGAAGTGAGATACCAGCCCAGCACAACACAGGCCCGTGGTTGTTTGGCCATTCCGAAGCACGCTGGACTGTGACTGAGTTCGCGGACCTGGAGTGTCCCTACTGCAAGACGTACACACCTGCGTTGAAAACCTGGATACAGCAGCAGAAGAACGTAAACCTACAGTGGCATCACCTGCCACTGGATGTGCACGGTTCGGCAGCAGTACACGAAGCCAAGCTCGCTGAATGTGCGGGTGTGCTTGGTGGCGCGCCTGCTTTCTGGCAAGCCATTGACCAAATCTTTGACCGGACCCGTAGTAACGGTCAGGGTTTCAAAGGGGATCTGAACGTTGTTGGTGTTACTAACCAGGCCCTGTTGTCCTGTGCAGCCAACGACAAAGTGATCGCACAGCATGTCGACCAACAGGCCGATGAGGCCATCAAAGCCGGGGTTACGGCCACTCCAACCGTCATAATTAGAGACAACACGACTGGCAGCTCCGTAAAGCTTGAGGGACCAGCTGATGGGGTGTTGTTGTTATCAGCCATTGATTGGCTAGCTCAGAAAAAGGAGCAGCGACACTCTAAAAAATTCGACCGCTAAATCAGACAGCTTTGCGCGCTAAACCAAAGTCATCAAATGCGTAGCGTGTTCCAGTGCTCTCCGGCCCTCATATACCCTTGCGTGGTGCTGTTCGTCACGCCTGGTTTTAGACGCGTCACAATAATGGCTATCAGTCCCTATCGTCCGCCATGGCTCTGGATGCACTTTGTCTGACCTGCTCAAACTTAAAGAAAACACGCTTGTTGCCCATCCTGACGGCGGATTTAGCTTTGGCACAATTCCAGAGATGCCAAAATTTGGTTTACCGGGGGGGGACGTCTATTTGCCCGTGGGTGTTCACCGCTGTGCAAACAGTGGCTTTGGTGTGATTCATGTTTGGGAAGCTCATCAACCGGACCTGCTCAAGCTCGGGTGTGAAACAATCGACGGTGTTGCCGCGCACATCGCAAAAATGATTGTTCCTGGAGCGCAGATCTACTGTGAGTTCAAAAAGCAGCGTGGCGGTAAAAGTATTGCAGTGCTTAGGACGTCCACAGGAACGCTGATTCTTGAGCCACGTCATAAGCGTGCTACGGGATTTGGCTATTATGTTGTGACGTGGTATGCACAGCGACGAGCACATGGCACTTTGGTAGGACAGGTCCCGCGGCCGCTCAAACCTAATCTTGAGGCATCTCAACCAGAGCCAAATCTTGTTGTGCCTGAACCAGAGCCAAAATAGAGATGAAAAAAAGCGCCACTGGGGCGCCTTTAGAGTGTTCAAGAGGAGTAGTCGCAGCGATTCTTTAGCTCCCAGCCTTGCGACCTTGGGTTCAGAGTCCGACCGGCTATGCCCGTCGTCACTACTTCAGAGAAACCAGCTTCCTCTGCTGCCAAAAATGCGGGGGGGCCTTTGCTGGTACCCAGTCCCGACGAATGCGCAGTTGCAGTCCTCAGTTGCAAGGATATACAACGTGACACTGTGATCAACCAAATTTGATGAATGGGCGTGAGTTTATTGGAATTCCGGTGCGCCAGGATGATGCTGTGGCCTAATGGGACCACGCGGCGGGCATCAAGTGCGGGGCTTGGGCATCGACCGGAATTTTTCCTCAACTGATCGATGGAGCAGACACTTTCGGCGCTTCACCAAAAGCGTCCATCAGTGCTGCTCGGGTTTCTTCCAGGGCGATCAGCAATTTTTGTCCAGCCTGTTTGCTCATATTTCACTTTCCGTAGGCCGCGGTAAAACCGAGCAACTCGGCAGCATGCGTACATCTAGCCATTCGCCTGCAAGAAATCCCTTGAGACAACTTCCTACTTCCCGGAACCGACTAATTGGACGACATTCAAGTTGGCGGCCAGCGCGTTGAAAAAGTTGATTACGCGTGGGGATCGACTGTACGCCAACACATGTGGAATTGGGCTGGCGCAGCAGAGGCATGGCATCGGCCTCGGTGTGCTGCGGCACTGGTGCACGGTTTACCTTGGCAACGTGTCGGTCTCTGCGGGAGGCCATCACGGCGCTCTTACTCGCCAGCCAGGCGCGCTTGCTATCGCATCAGCCTTCTCGTAAGTGCTGAGATGAGCCTGGGCAAACTGAGGATTTGAGCACTACCCAAACGACTTGCCCCACCCTTTCACGCTTGTTGAAACTGTTGCTACCGCTCGTCGCTTACCTTTCACCAATTAAGTGATTGCGCCGATGTAGGTCACAAAGGGGCGAATGGACTCTGCCTTGCAGTGCATGCATTTCCATACGTCCATTAGTGAGTGAGCCTATGTTCGACACCCTATCAATACGCTTGAAAATCGTACTTTTGTCCGGATTATGTTTATTGGGCGTAATAGCGTTGATCATCAGCATCAACCTCCACGAAGCCAATCAAAACAACAGGCTGGTCGGCGACTCAAGCTCGCGAATGCTCACTAGCAACGTGCAGAACCTGTTGCAAGCCAAAGCAGCCGAGCAAGCCCTGCTGCTGCAGAAAACCGCTAGTGAAAATCTTACACTGATTACTGCCTTCGCCAATCAGGTCAAAGACCTGCGAAACTTGGCCACCAAGCGCTCACTGGACGCCGGCGCCTTGCGTGAAGAACTCAACCAGAGCATAAAAACCACCTTCGAACGCAACAGCAAAGTGTTTGGCATCTGGCTGGTATTTGAGCCCAATGGCCTGGGCGGCAACGACAGCGAGTTTGTCAATGACAAGGCCCGCGCATCCAACGAAAAAGGCCGTTTCTCCAGCTACTGGACCCGCGCGGGTGGGGAAGCTTTGAACACCATCCTACCAGACGACGAGCTGAACAAGACCGCACTCAACCTTAGCGGAACGCCCTTCAACATTTGGTACACCTGCCCCCGAGACACCCGAAGCACCTGCTTACTGGAACCATACGAAGATACGGTGACCGGCTCACCGGTACTGATGACCACAATCTCCTTGCCTTTGATCGTGGACAATAAAGTCATTGGCGCAGTTGGTGTTGATATCGCCCTCAACACCTTGCAAGCCAGCGCGGACACCGCGCAAAAAGAGTTGTTCGAGGGTGCAGCGCGCCTGGAGATAGTTTCCAGCAAGGGCCTCATTGCGGCCTACAGTGGCGAGCCCGCCAAGGTTGGGAAAAACCTAATCGACGTCCTCGGCGAACAAGGCAAGGAGATCGTGCAACTGCTCGCCAGTGGCAGCTACGTCAACCGCGAACAGGGCGATACCGTCAGCGCGATTTACCCAGTCAAGCCCATTGCCGATGCCAAAGCCTGGGGCGTAGTGATCAAACTGCCCAAACACGAGATGCTTTCCGACAGCATAAAACTTCAAGCAGTGCTTGATGCAGCTCAAGCCAGCGGCACCCTCAAGGCGCTACTGGTAGCCGCAGCCGCAGGCCTGCTCGGACTGCTTCTGATCTGGCTTACCGCCACGGGAGTGACCCGTCCGATCAACAGCGTAGCCGCCATGCTCAAGGACATCGCCAGCGGCGACGGCGACCTAACTCAGCGCTTGGCCTACACCAAAAAGGATGAACTGGGCGAACTCGTGAACTGGTTCAATCGCTTCCTCGACAAACTGCAACCTACCATCGCGCAGATCAAGCAAAGCATCACCGAAGCTCGCGGTACGGCTGACCAGTCTTCGGCCATTGCGCGCCAGACCAGCGAAGGCATGCAGGTGCAATTTCGCGAGATAGACCAGGTGGCCACCGCGTCCAATGAAATGAGCGCCACCGCACACGACGTCGCAAACAGCGCTTCCAATGCTGCCAGCGCGGCACGCGGCGCGGATCAGTCGGCACGCGAGGGCATGTCGATCATCGAACAAAGCACCCGCGATATCACCTCGCTTGCCCAGGAAGTCAGCAAGGCAGTTGGTGAAGTCGAGGAATTGGCCCTTAATAGCGAACAGATCGGATCAGTACTTGAGGTGATCCGCAGCATTGCCGAACAGACCAACTTGTTGGCGCTGAACGCGGCGATCGAAGCGGCACGTGCGGGGGAAAGCGGTCGCGGCTTTGCGGTGGTAGCCGATGAGGTCCGTAACCTGGCCAAACGCACCCAGGACTCGGTGGAAGAAATTCGTGTAGTGATTGAGCGTATCCAGAGCGGCACCCGTGGCGTGGTGGCGACCATGCACTCGAGCCAGCAACAGGCCCAAAGCAATGCCGGGCAGATCCATGAAGCGGTGAAAGCACTGGGCAAGATCAGCGACGCCGTGACAGTGATCAGCGACATGAACCTGCAGATCGCCAGCGCTGCGGAAGAGCAGAGCGCAGTAGCCGAAGAGGTCAATCGCAACGTCTCGGCGATCCGTACTGTAACCGAAACCCTCACCTCGCAGGCTACCGAGTCCGCGGCTATAAGTAGCCAGCTCAATGCATTGGCCAGCCAGCAGATGAAACTCATGGATCAGTTCAAGGTTTAAATAACCCCAAAGGTCTACTGTGGGGGGATTGCCCTAAAGACAGCTATTCAAGCTATGGGGCAATCCTCTTTGGTTGAGACTCGAATCCTGATGCAGGTACTCATTCTCCAGACTTTTTTTCAGATATCGCCGGTATCAAAGCCGAACTTGAGGCGCTGCAGCGTGGCTTCCGGCAATCACACTTTGCTCGCTGAGCGAATAGTTGGCCGATTGAGCATTGCAAGCTAACTGATGCTGGCGCCGTTGACAGGCGAGTTCCTAATTCAGGCGGAGGATGAAAGTATTCGCGCCTCATGGGATACGAGTCATACAGGAATTTTGTATAGTCTCGTTTTTCTGGCTGATCGGATTCCAGATACATGCCTACCGTGAATTTTGCTCCCGACATTCGAGCCGTCACCCAGATCCAAGCCGTTCCAATGATCTTGCGCTTGGTCAAGCACCTCACCGGTCTACGTTTCGCGGCTGTCGTGCGGGTTACGGAAAAGCATTGGGTTACCTGCGCTGTAGATGATTCCCTCAGCTTTGGCTTGCAGCCGGGTGATGAACTGGAATTGGAGTCCACCATCTGCCACGAAATCCGGCAACACCGACAGCCGGTAGTCTTTGGCGATGCCAGTAATCATCAGGTTTACGCGACACACCATACCCCTCTTAAATATGGTCTACGTAGCTATATTTCGGTACCGATCATTCGCGCAAACGGCGAGTTTTTTGGCACTCTGTGCGCGATCGACCCAGAGCCTAGCGAAGTCGAGAGACCAGAGATACTACAGAATCTGACGTTGTTCGCTCAGCTAATAGCCGCCAATCTTGACATCCAAAACTCTCTTGATGCCACTCGGACAGAGTTGGAAGACGTGCGCGAAACCGGTCGTCTCAGAGATCAATTTATTGCAGTGCTAGGGCACGACCTGCGCACTCCTTTGAGCGCTATCCGCATGAGCGCAGAGTTGCTGGAGACCAAGCTCACTGAACGGTCAACCCGCAAGTTGGTTCACGCAATCCATAGCAGCACGCAGCGCATGGGCGTGTTGATTGAAAACGTACTCGATTTTGCGAGGGGCAGACTTGGCGGCGGCATACCCGTCAGCCGCTCCAAAGTCGATAACCTTCAGGCCGAGATACATCGAGTCATCAATGAAGTAAGAAACTCCAAACCAGACGCCCAGATCGAACAGTCCATAGATGTTCCCATTGGCATTAAGTGTGACCCTGTAAGGGTGGGTCAATTGCTTTCCAATTTATTGGGCAACGCCATCACTCACGGCGACATAGCCTTTCCCATCCAGGTGCGTGCCTATGTCGACCGCGAGCACTTGATCATCTCAGTCACCAATGAAGGCGAACCAATCGAACCGGCCCGATTACCCCTAATCTTTCAGCCATATACTCGATTTGAGGAAAGTGGATTAGGTGGTGGCTTGGGGTTAGGTTTGTACATCGCCTCCGAGATCGTCAAAGGGCATCACGGGTCTATCACCGTGACCTCTACGGCAGACGAAGGCACCTGTTTCCGGGCCTGCTTCCCGCTGATTTGATTCGTGAGGAATGCCGCGGCCAGTTGGCAATGGCACTGGTAGAATTTCTTTTAGTCCTATTAAAGTGATGGGCCTATAGAGCTTCGATAGTACGTCAGCAACCCAAGCGCGCACCGCTGCCACCGCAGTTTCCTTGCATATTGATTCAGCACGAAACAGACAACAGCCACTGGCGTTGCGGCTACGCCCTCAACCGTCTTGGCGAAGATGCAAGCGAAAAGCTCGACTACAAGTCCGGCTTGTCTACCGCCGAGCGCCGGTTCCTTGGAAATCCGGCATCGCTAGATCTTTTTTCATCCCCATAGTTTCTCCGCTTGCGGCACTCCGCCATAGCCATACGCCGTAGCACGCACGTCTATGATGTGGACGTTCGAATGAGGGTGTACATTCCCAATGCGTTCTGAGAGCAAATCATACGACTCACGCTGATAGCGCAGTTTCTGCGCCACCGTGGTCGTCTCGTCGGTAATCGTGATCTCCAGGCGAAAGCTATTACGCCCCAAGCTCTCAAGCGATTTACTGTCGATAAACCACAAACTAGGGTCAACGAACCCAACGATCAACATCGTTTGCGATGGCTGCTTGTCCAGAACGCGTGCAGTGAGTTCAGTCAGCTTCTGGCTGAGTTGGGACGCTAAGGCAGCATCAGGCGCCCCAGATAAGGTCAGAGTGATACCAGGCATTTCCCCGCTGTTGGCCGGCAGCCCTTAACAAAAGGCAGCACTGGACAAATAGCGATCATAGCTGTCTGTAATAGCTTAAGCGACTCATCATCTGCACTCTGGGCCCAAGAGTTTTCTAACCTCGGCAATGATCAAATCGATGTTGAATGGTTTTACCAATACAGAATCAAACAAGTCCGATCTCTGCATTCCGATATGTGCCTGGGCACCGCTCATCAAAATGATTGGCAAACTTTTCGCGGAAGGAAGCGCTCGCACAGCTGTGGCAAATTCTAGCCCATCCATGCTCGGCATCATAAAGTCAGTAATGATCAAGGCTGGACGTTCCCTCTCCAGCACCTCGAGCCCTTTTCGACCATTGCTGGCCGTAACTACCATGAACCCCTCATCCTCCAGCGCGAAGCAGAGGATGTCAGCGATCAAATACTCGTCGTCGACGACCAGGATGGTAGTCATGTTATTTCAACCCATTCAAAAGCTTAAGAAATTGAACCGGGCGATGACTCAGTGGGAACTGATGGTTCATGTCTTGAAGCCTTTCTCAGGAAAACGCCTTGATCACGGATGACGACCTCAAACCTCGAAGGGTCGTAAGAGCTATCGCGTACTTTAAGAATGGAAAGCGTCCTGCTTAGTTCAGAGTGATTCTCAGAGAAGCGCATCAGCATCAGGTTGTCGACGATGCTGGACAAGTCAGAGTTGGGTGCGCTGACCTCGGACCCAAAAAGATCGCGCATCTCCCAAGATGCAAATACCGTAACGCCCCTGGCGCGCAGCTCGTTCATCAGCGCACTGAAGAAATCAGTAATCCGGGCGGGGTTTGTCGACACTCGTGTCATACCACTAAGGCTATCGATGAACAGGCGCTTGATGCCCTTTTCTTCAACGATATTTAACAGTCGTGCTCCCAACCCATCCAGAAGGCCTTCAGTAGTAGGCTGCCAGGCAATGCTAAGCGCGCCGCTGTCTTCCATACCTTTGATGTCGATACCCAGTGACTGACCTTTGAGTCGCAAACGTTGTGGACTCTCGTAGAAGCCGAAATGCAGTCCTGGAGCATCCACCGTCGACTCGGCCAGGAATTTCAGACCCAGAGTTGTTTTTCCAATCCCAGAAGGGCCCATCACTAGAGACACGCTGGAGCTGTAAAGGCCTCCGCCCAATATGACGTCCATTGATCCAATGCCACTGCCAATACGCGTCATGTCTGCGCTGTCATGGGCAGACGGGTGGCTGTAGAGACTTTCGAGGCGTGGGTAAACCACCAGTCCGCTGTCGGTAATTTCGCACTCATGCAGGCCGGTCATCGCTCCACTACCACGAGTTTTGCGTAGTTGAATTCGGCGCGCAGAGCGAGTGCCAAATAACTCCTCACCCATCTCAATTACGCCATCAACCATAGTGTGCTCAGGGCTTCCGTCATCGAGTCGGGAGCTGGTAAGAAATAGCACGGTGCAACCCGCAAACGCAGCATGCCCTTGCAACTCTGAAATGAACTTCTTGGTGTCTATGGGTGAATCTGCTTTAGAGCGTGCATTGAGCAAGCCGTCTACTACCATTACGGTGGCTTTTTGGCGGCTAATCTCACGCCGTAGCAGCTTTACTACTTCATCCAGACCTTCGTTTTCCAGAGTGTCAAACGCGCTTACAAATTGGATTTCGGCGCCGACTTTGGAGGAATCGAAAAAGGTCATAGTAGAAAGAAACTGGAAAAGACGATCATGTGACTCGGCCAGCAACGTGGCGACCAGCACGCGACCTCCATTCTTCGCATGATGGAACCCAAGCTGGTTGGCGAGAATCGTTTTTCCAGACCCTGGGCGCCCTTGAATTATGTATGAAGCGCCTGCGACCAGCCCTCCCTTGAGCAGAGCGTCGAGCCCTTGTATTCCACTTTGGAGGCGTTTTAGCTTTTCCACGATGCGACCCTGATCTGAAAGCAGGCTGTTTTAAGCCCTATGATGCGGAATCCTAACGCCATTTTCGCTTGGGGGCCATTCTCGCCTAGAGCTTGGTTAACTCAGAGCGATGTATGAATCGTCCCGAATTTCTTAAACATTGAGCGACCGCTCCTTGCCGTTCAATGTCGATAAAGGGTTGCTAGGGGATGGTTAAAATTCGTTGCAAATTGCTGTTTAGGTCGATTACAAATTAGACGTCAAGTTAGTGCAATATTCAGGTGTCAGCGGGCATGATGAAGCGCCTCTTGCCATCGGCGCGTTGAGCTAATCATCACACGCTCATTACTCAAGGACGATCCCAATGCCAAATAAATCTGAAGCCAACATAGCTATAGCGGACGCTCTTACACTGCTCCTGCACAACCAACACGCCCTAGCAGCGGCCCTTGAAGAAGTGACCAAATGGGTCTCAGAGAATGGAGTGGTGAATGTCGCTGCTAACGCAATGGGAGCTATGGAAACGCTAGACGACAATGCACGAGGCATCACCAACGCGATTATGCACCTACGCCAGTTATAGACCCATCTGGCGCTCGCGGCGTCCTCGCAAGTGCGAGCTGAAGGGCCGGTAGCTGGCCGGAAGCATCATCCTGCGCAAACTGGCGCTGGCGGTCATCTGCTCACCCCTTCCCGAAGAAAAACGCCGTCGGCAGCGGCAATACCGTACAAAAGGTCAAACGGCTCCGGATTGAAACTAACGAAGGCAAGACGCCATCACTTGAAGGTCATCAGGCTAAATTACTGCTAACGACGCCGGCCGGCTGGACGTTGAGGGGAGTCCGGGACCGTGTAATTTGGTCGTGCTGCTGTACCAGGAGCTAGGTAGGGTAGAAGCCGCGCGGCTGATAACTGGCAACCTGCTGGAGCGGCGCGCATCAAACACCTTCAGGTGAGAAGAAAGGGCGGCAAGCCCGCTATTTGCCATTGGCGCAGAAACGGTCAATTTTACGCACGGACTGCAGCAGCTGCCGCTTGAACGTCTCGGTCGACTCATACGCATCAGGGTCGGTAGTCTTGTGTTCACCGGTATAGAACACATGCCCCTTGATCTTCTTAATATGGCTCAGCAGTCGAAAGGTTGAGCGCCTTAACTCCATGTACTTTCGGACATTCCAGAGCGCGTACGGCTGCGAGCCCTTCTTTCCTATTTACACAGCTGCGTTGCGATGCCATCAAGCTCGCGGTCGAAACTAGCTTTCTCACCTGCGCTCAAGAAGCCTTGCTGGCTTACAAAATCGTCGGTCTCGTTTCGGATGGCTTGGATACGTTTGATCATACGGTCAGCTTCAACTTGAGTGATATTGCGGGCTTTTCGTGAAGTACCGATATCGGCACTCAAGATATTCGCTCGCACCGATATGTGAGCTTGTCCCAGGTCACTGATCTGACCTCCTGTTTCACCAACCACTGCCTGCTGGCCTTGAATGTCACAACTCGGCAGATCGGTGCTCTGCTCTGCAGCTGCGGCGTTCAGACTCAAAGTTAGCAAGGAAATCAAGACTCTGTATCTCATGTTTTTTTCCTAAGATTTTCGCACTGGGAGCTGCGCAATGATGCACTGACCTACATTTCAAAGAGCGCGGTGTTGCTCGTAGTATTTATTAGGGGTGATAAAATACGTTATCACCCTATTTAAGCCAGGACGGCCCGTATGTTCATCACCCTCGGACACGGTCACGACCAGCACCACGACTGCCCATGCGGTCGAACCCTGAGCGCGCAGATCGGCAAGATCAACAGGAAGAACTGGACATGCAGAACCTGTAAAAAACCGGTCACGGTCTTCATGCGTGCCCCTGGCGGCAACCCCTACACGGTTGAGCGTCGTTTTGCGAAGGACGTGCTCGTGAACGATCATGTCGTGTTCCGCTGCGGCGCCGGGCTGTCATCCGGCGACGTCTGGAAATCCCATACGTATCTGGGGGGATATTTAGGATTTTCAGCCATCAAAATCACTTGGCCATCTCGATTGTGCAGACGCTTGCACACGCACTCGGCATTGAGCGCCGCAATAACGATATCGCCATGACGGGCTGTTTTGCTTCGGTCAACGATTACCAGGTCACCGCTGAAAATGCCGATACCTTGCATGCTGTCGCCCTGGATCTTAGCCAGGTAAACGTGTGGTGCACGGATTTCAAAAAGCTCATCCAGCGAAATCAACTTTTCCAGATGATCAGCCGCCGGCGATGGAAATCCAGCCGAGACAGGATTGGAGTACATCGGCAGGGAATGACCACCGCCAGCGATGGGACCAAGAAGGGTCGCGCTCATAAACTTGGCCTGAATATTTACTGTATGGATAGCCAGTTAACTGCGTACTCACTGCGTCGTCAATTTGAGCCGACCAAGTGCCATCTCTAATCCAATCCACACGAATTCGTCGCCCTCAAATACCCAAAGCTTCCAAATTCCTATTTCTTACTGCGCTCAAGACAGCCATCCGGTCTTCTGTACCTGAATCCATATCAGGTACGGTGCGATGCTCCAGATTCTTACCCACCTTAGCGAAACGCGGCGCTGGCTGTTTTCACTGCTACTGTTCTTGTCCACTGCGTCCCACGCGGAGACGTGGGTCATTACAAACCGAGCACATCCAGTATCCGCACCTTCTGGCGCTCGCGTCATCTTCCTGGATGATCAGCAGCGCCTTGAAGAACAACTTTCCAACCAACTACCCGCCGATCCACGCCAGGCAGAAGCGGCCATTCAAAGCTACCTGGCCAGCCCTGCAGGGAAGCATCTGCAAAACGAGCTGGCCCAAGCCCAGCAGGGCGTCACAGACGCCTGGAGCCTGCGAGTCGAAAAACTCCCAGCCGTGGTCGTAGATCGTCGCTACGTCGTGTACGGCGAGCCTGACGTAGCTAAAGCCGTCGCGTTGATTGAACGAGCGCGGAGCCTGTCACGATGAGACGCTCACGTTTTGCGATCCGGCCTTTGTCGCTGGCTATCACTTTCAGCCTTTCATTCAGTGCATCGGCTGCGATCAACTCGGCAGCGATTATTGCCTCGACCCTGTCACCAACCTGCCTGGAGTACAAAGTGGTCGGCATCTGCTATTGGCTGCTCTGCACGCCATTCGGATGCAAAGTCAAAACCTCGACCAAGGTTCGTCACTACGTACCGGACGCTGTGGTGTCTGCATATGCGAATACCGGGATGAACCCTTGGATAGAGATGTCACCTCTTGGCACCCCGAATCCGATGGCCCAAGCGGGCAACGACGGCACTACCAATCACGTTGCCGAGAACAACATCATCAAATTTAAGGAAGCCGATGTCATCGGCCATCCAGGTGGTGCGGCGTTGAGTCAGTTTGCCAGCGCCTCGGGCTATGTATGCAAAGGCGCAACCTTACCGCTTGTGCCTTACTTTCTAAGCACCCTTGACCCTATTGCTTGGCGATACGGCGTCCCGGAATCCGTATACCCCGAAGCACTCATTCCGGGCATGCGTGAAGTCGGTAGCCTGCTCTCAGCAAGCAGCTGGGGGAACGTCTACCCGCGTAGCGGCTTTCTTAACCAGACTGACGACTACAAAACGGGCGCAGTTATTGCGCAGCGTGCCGGCGACGTGGTTACCCGCCCAGGCCAGGTCCATGTCTACTTGCCGATGCTCGCCCTTCCCTACCCCGGCTACTGGCCCGCAGGGCCGCTACGCGAAGGTGACGCCTCCACTGGTAAGTGGCAAGAGCTCACCCCAGTCCTCAACCCGACTTGCGCAACCTTTCCCACCATCGGTCCGAACATCGATGCGCAGGATGGCGGCTATGCCTGGGCACTCTGGCGCCCTTATTCGTGTTGCCAGCGTCGTGGACAGACCTTCCTCGGCAGTACGGACTTCCAATGAAACAGCGATCGGAGCAAAGCATGAAACTCACTACCTTGGCGATAGGGCTCGCTTGCAGCCTCAGCAGTGCAATAGCGCTCTCTGCTGATCCAATCAACGTCTCATCCTCCGGAAGCGTCATTGGGGACAACGTGCTGTATAGCATTGGCGGCGGCAACGCAGTCACCATGGGGAGCGCAGGCAACATGGATAGTATTTCTGTGGGAGGCGGTTGGAATACCAATCTAATCTGCGGAAACATGAGCCTGAGCACAACCCTTGAAAACCAATTGAATGGTGCCACTTCCGGCTTCAAAAACATCATGAGCTCGGTGGTACAGAGCGCCACCAGCGCCGTGGCTTCGCTGCCGGCACTGATTCTTCAACGTGCGAACCCGGCGCTATACAACCTCATCACAAACGGCATTTTGCAGGCCCGCCTGGACTTCGACCGCTCCAAAGGCACCTGCCGCGCCATTGGCGAAAAGATGGCGGATATCGCCGGTAACCAAATGGGCTGGGGCAGGCTTGCTGAAGGTCAGGCTATGAGTCAGGCGCTAACATCCAACACAGACGCAGTATCGGCGGTGGAACAAGTCGAAAAGAAAGGTGGAAACGATGGCGTCACTTGGGTTGGTGGCGATAGAGCAGGTGGTTCCGGTCAGAAGCCAATTCGTATCGTAGGCGACGTCACCAAGGCGGGCTACAACCTTCTGAACAAGCGCGCGGCCGGCGACACCGCATCCATCAGTAAAGCGAACTGCAACAACGGCATGGTGTGCAATGTCTGGTCATCGCCCCAGGAAGCCACCACCTTTGCCAATCGTGTCCTGGGTGAACAACAACAGCAGACCTGTGACAGTTGCCCTAAAACGGTGACAGCCGCAGGCGTCGGCCTCACGCCGCTGATCCAGGAAACATACGACACCAAGCTGAAGGCCCTGCAGGAACTGCTGAGCGGAAGCAAAACGCTGTCGCTAGAAAACCTGGAAGCAGCGAGCAGCAACTCGTTACCCATCACCCGAGGCGTTGTAGCAGCACTCAAGGATGAGCGCGACCAGGACGTACTCGCTCGCCGGCTTGCCTCCGAAGTCGCGTTGTCCGATGTGTTGGAGAAAGCTCTGACCCTACAGCGCACCTTGATGGCAGGCAGTCGGGAACCGAACGTCGCGGCTAATGACCTCGCCGTCCAGGCAGTCGGCCAGCAGAGCTCCTCGCTGCAACAGGAGATCGGCAACCTCAAAATGGAACTGGACATGCGTCAGCAGCTCGCGAAGAACTCGCCTCTGACCATCATTGAACGCAGCAAAGCACGGGCAGAAGACTCTCGTGGCGTGTCCCCGGGAGCCCCAGAAACGAATCGATTGGACCAGTTGCAGTCACCCGCCCAGAACAAACAGTGAGAAAGGCCATGACCGAAATACAGGAGCCTGTCGCCGCTCCCAACCGTTCGCTGGTTCGACGAACCGGGAGGAGCATTCTGCTTGTTCTGGGTGTTTTGCTCGCGACTGCCGCCCTCGTAGTCCTACTCAGCGCTGTCCTGATGAACATGTTCGACAGCGCCGAGCAATGGCAAGCCTGGCGCACCGACCACTATTGGCCGCTCTTTACCTGGCGCCTAATGCTTTATATCGCACTGACCGTTGCCTGGTTCAAATTCAAGGCACGGTTATCGAACTCAGAACGCTCGAAACGGCGCAAAGGCCTGTTGAAGATCGAGATAATGGTGATCTTATTATTTCTGATGGTTGAACTGAGCAAGGTGCTGTATCAGTCAGGGGGTGTTCTGTGACGCTCTACACCAATGACTATTTAGAGTACTACCTGACGTTGGTCGGTTGGATCATCAACAATGGTATCTGGGCGATGATTTCAGATACCGGTCTATTCGCCCTCCCCTTCTGCATCATCGTTATTCGAGAGTGGCTGAAAGTCCGTGGTGAGGGGGCCGATGAGGGCAACAAAGGCGCTCTCTCACTGGCACGTATCGAAACCAATATCTACGTTGGCTACATCGTAGTCGCATTCTTCGCTGTACCAGCCGTCAATGTGAGTTTTGATACCTTGGCATTTGACCAGAGTAGAGCTCAGCAATGTCAATACAACTTACCTAAACCCACAGACACAGGCTGGAACACAACATTCAGCTCACTGGCAGGAAAGAGTGCCCAGATGCCCATGTGGTGGGCATTAATGCATGCATTATCAAAGGGATTAACCAGTGGCGCTGTAGCAGCAATTCCCTGCGGTACTGATCTACGGCAAGTACGCATGGAAGTTAGCAACACCAAGATCAACAACCCGCTATTGGCTCAGGAAATTGGCGACTTCACGCACGATTGCTATGGACCCTCCCGTGCCAGATTATTCATGCGCCAACCCGAATTGGGAGCGCAAGGGAATGACCCTCGTTTTGCGCAGGACCTCAGCTGGATTGGTTCGCACTATTTATTGAACACCTCCGGTTATTACGACACGGACTACTCCAAAACTCCAAGGGCCTCATGGCCCTATAACGCATCTCGCGATGTGGGTTTACCACAAGTGGGTGGAGGTGGGGGCTATCCAACTTGCAAACAATGGTGGTCAGATAGCGGAGTGGGACTGCGGGACCGTATCAAGGCTCAAGTGTCGCCGGACCTCATGACCAAAATGCTCGGCTGGGCAAAGTGGTTGTCCCCGGACGAGGTCACTGACTCGCTTGTCCGGCAACTGGTCTCGCCGTCGAACCAGGTGAAAGGGGATGTTTATACGGACTACGGGGGACAAATCGACGGAACTGTGTGGAATGGTGCAGCCCGGGCAGCGGGGACTCTCGGGGTTGCATTAGGATCTATGGCCTATTTTCCAGCGATGGACATGGTTCGCCAGGCGCTCCCGATGGTCATGGCGTTCTTGAAAATGGCGATGGTGATTTGCATTCCCTTGGTGCTAATCGTCGGGGCTTACCAACTAAAAGTGGCCATGACTATGTCCGTTGTTTTTTTCGCTCTGATATTCGTGGACTTTTGGTTTCAACTGGCTAGATGGGTCGATACCACGATACTGGACGCTTTATATGGAGCCGGCTCTCCGCATTTATCATTTGATCCTGTGATGGGTTTGAACACTGCCACCCAGGACGCAATCTTAAACTTCGTGATGGGCTCGATGTTCATCATCCTGCCAGTGTTTTGGATGGGCGCGCTGGGATGGGCAGGTGTGAGCGCAGGAAAAGCATTGGAAGGCCTTACCAGCGGAACAAAAGATGTTCAAAAGGCAGGTCAGGAAGGGGTGAATACTGTCAAACGTAGCGTTATGTAACGTAAGGGTCTCATATCATTGATATGAGACCCTTAATCATCGTCGTCTACACGTTGACCAGCAACATAGTACCCATAGCCATCGGGGCCATAGCATTGACCATACTCTATTTGGTTTCTGCGAGGCGTAGGTCTGTGATTCAACGCCCAGAGCCCTCCACCCAAAACCAAGGTAAATACTGCAACGCTGATAATCCCGCTGAAAATGTCTGCAGAAAAATATAGGAGTACGGCAGCCACAACCAGACGCTTGACCCAACGCAGGGTACGGTTCTGACTGCACCAAACGAGGCGCGCAGCCTGACCCAGGCCATAGCCTAAGCGACTTGCTACTCCCTGAGAGGTCTGCGTGGTCATGGTGCGTCTCCTTCCAACCCCATTTAGGGGCGATATGACATTGCTTATAATACCGATTTTTCTCTGCCGCAAGATCCTGAGACAAACGGCCGTTACCCCCGGCACCTAACGCCGCTCGATTTCACTGCAGAAATGGCCCAAAAGGTAAAAGGTTCTGTAGAAGCGAATGGAATGGTTCACAAGGGTAAAAGCCTTACCCGAAAGGGCCGCTTTCAGCGGGGAAAAGGACCAATCCCATCAACGCATCTCCCGAGTCGAATGCATTTCAACTAACTCGCCTTCTGTAAAATTACTAAGCAAAGAAAAGTATTCAGCTCTGGACTCAACCGTCAACGGCTGGATAGAACCTAAATTAATAAGAGTTGAAACCGCCTCGTCAGGAGTCATTTCGCTAGTGAGTGGAGCTCTCTGCTCAGAGTAATAAACCTTGTCAGACGCAACAGCTACATCCAGCAGTTCACTTACTTCACCATAACGAGCGGAACGCGCAGCGGTTAGAAACACTCCATCAAAAACGACCAAGACGCTATCAACGTGAGGAATAATATATTTAGCTAAGGCGACAACCAGAGGAAGGTTGTTGTTCCACCTTGCTTCTTCATCGTCAATATCATTCCCTACGCTAGCAAAAAGAACGATCTCGTCACACTTATTGTCACGTATCAAATCACAAAGTGCCCAAACATTATCTGAGGTTGATTTCGTAGTGTAGCGAAGTGAAACCATCATTTTTTCCTCACATGGTCGATCCACGGCACCGTGCCCTTAGACCGAAACGACGATAATTCTGCCTTCCTTTCTCCGTCACCACCATAGAAAGATGGCTCTTCGCCAAAAGAAATACCCGAGACCACCAGTGATCCTTTCCCCTTGATCGCCCCCCCTTTGATAGGAGAAAAGCCTGCCCCATGAATCATTTACGGAGCAGGCGATGTTCTCTATTTTCCGCCGCAATAAAGCGCTACCCGCCCAAAGCCCCTCCCCTAACGGTTTTATACAGCCGGCCTCTAGCCAAGCACTACTGGCATCGCCGCGCCGTCAGAAACTACTGGAGAACATTTGGCAGCGCGCATCGTTATCTCGCTCACAGTTTGTCGAGCTCTATAGGCGTCCACTTGAGCGCTACGCGGAGTTGGTCCAGCAGCTCCCTGCTTCGCAAAACCACCATCATGCACACCCTGGCGGCATGCTGGATCACGGGCTTGAAATCGTCGCCTACGCCTTGAAAATTCGACAGAGCTACCTGCTACCTATAGGCGCACCGCCAGAGTCGCAATCAGCACAGGCTGAGGCCTGGACTGCCGCCGCGGCTTACGGCGCTCTGATACACGACCTCGGCAAGATCGCCGTCGACGTGCACGTCGAGCTGGCAGGAGGTAAAACCTGGCACCCGTGGCACGGCCCAATCGATCGTCCCTATCGATTCCGCTACGTGAAAGGACGCAACTACCAACTTCACGGAGCCGCTGCCGCACTGATTTACGCGCAGATCCTCTCCTCAGAAATCTTAGATTGGCTCAGTAATTTCCCCGAAGTGTGGTCGCAGTTAATCTTCATTTTGGCTGGTCAGTACGAACATGCCGGCATTTTGGGCGAGATCGTGGTTAAAGCCGATCAGGCGTCCGTCGCACAGGAACTCGGAGGAAATCCAGCCCGCGCGCTGACCGCGCCCAAACAGTCTTTGCAGCGTCAATTGGCAGACGGGTTGCGTCACCTGGTCCGAGATACATTCAAACTGAATCAACCCGATGGACCGTCAGATGGCTGGCTGACACAGGATGCTCTTTGGCTGGTTAGCAAGCCGATTGCTGATCAATTGCGAGCCTATTTGCTGACCCAAGGCGTTGAAGGTGTACCCAGTTCGAATGCGCCTTTTTTCAACATGCTGCAAGATCAGGGAGTAATCCAAACCAATACACAGGACAAGGCAATCTGGAAAGCTACGATAGACAGTGGTCGTGGCTGGCGAAACACCTTCACGCTGCTGAAGCTCTCACCGGCACTGATCTGGAATGATCCAAATGATCGGCCCGCCGCTTACGCGGGGACTGTTGAGATAGAAGCCGGCAAACCGGCAGAAGACTCTGCTGCAGAAAATAACGTCGCGACACCGACAAAAAAGTTGCTTTCTGAGATCCAATCCAGCCCTGTGCCGCCTTCAGCACCCGCACAGCCATCACCCCCCCATCCCCCACAGCACACCTCAAACAGCACAGATGAATTTGACGAGCTACTGGCTCTCCTTGGTAGTATCAATGAGCCATCAGAAGACACCAAAAACAAAGAGGTCTCAGCGGCATATACCGCGCCTCCGAAGCTGGATGACATCCAGCCTTCCCAAACCTCCAATCAAGGAGGTGCGCCTTTAGCAATAATTGAAGAAGTCACTCCGATGCCGAGCAATAACGCCGAGATCGGTCAGGGATTTGTTGAATGGCTTAAGAAAGGCATCGCTTCCCGGACCATCATTATCAACGATACCAAAGCGCTGGTTCATACCGTAGCAGGGACCGCTATGCTGGTAACGCCTGGAATATTCAAGCGCTACGTCCTTGAGTTCCCGCACATCGAGCAGCAAGCCAAAGTACAGCGAGTCAGCGCCTGGCAGCTGGTTCAACGTAGTTTCGAGAAACAGAAACTTCATCGAAAAACACATAAGAGTCTGAATATTTGGACCTGCGACGTAGTTGGACCCAGAAAATCCAAGCAGCTCAAGGGGTACTTGCTTCTGGATCCGCTGACAATCTTCTCTGAGGTCCCCTTCGACAACATCAGCCTTTCCTTGAAGTCAGAAATACCGGAGCCGCCACAATGACGACCCCTTCGAATCTGACGGAGGAATACATCTTTGCCCATGATCTACGACCTGCCAGTGCAAAGATCTATCGTGCATCGACCAAAGCACTGCTCAAGCATTTCCGAACTGCCTCAGCTGAGGAGATCGATCATCGTGCGGTTCTGATATGGCGAAAAAAAGTCCTTGAGAATGGATTATCGAAACGCAGCTGGAACACCTATTCAAATCACCTTCGCACTGTTTGGGGTTACGCCATAGAGCACGGCCTGATAACCCATACAACGATCAACCCTTTCAAGAAAACCAGCGTTATCCCACCAAAGCGAGCCAGCAAGACAATCAACGGAGACGCCATCCAACGAGCACGCAACTGGCTCATATCCCTTGTAGGCCAAGAACGTTGTACGCATGAACGTAGCCAAATAACGCCAGCATGGTTTTGGCTCAGCGTTTTCGAGATGTTTTATTACACAGGCATACGCCTGAATGCACTGCTGTGCTTGCGCTACAAGGATATCGACTGGGGCAACCAGATGATCTTGGTCCGCGGTGAAACAGAGAAGACCCATCGGGAGTTTTTCCTACCCATTATGGAAGGACTAGCTCCGCACTTATCCAGGATACTGGGGGAGGCCGATAAAATTGGATTTTCACCAGACGATCAGTTGTTCAACGTCAACAGATTCTCCCGCCACTACCATGGCAAGGAAATGAACATTGACCAGGTGGAGTCGATGTACGGCAAGCTCACCGATAAGATCGGCGTGCGCATGACTCCTCACCGCTTCAGACACACATTAGCAACAGACTTGATGAAGCAGCCGGAGCGAAACATTCATCTCACGAAAAGCCTGCTGAATCACTCAAATCTCGCCACAACGATGAATTACATTGAGGCGGACTACGACCATATGCGAGCCGTTCTGCATGAGCGAAGCCTGGCTCAAGGCGCTCTAAGCCGGGTAAGACGAGTCGATTCAAGTGGCACACCTCCTATCCCCTTACCCGCCAAGGTAGGCGTGCATCCACAGGAAATCCCCCAACCGGAGCCCAAGAAACTGCCACCTGCACAACAATCTGGAAGCACAGAGGTCAGCATTGATCGGCCTATCAAGTCGACTGGCCGAAGCGCGCTACAGAGGGCTCTCGAGTTCGCATCGGCGCAACTGCATCGAGAGTCAATGACATGCTCAACCGCCCCACCAGAAGATCAGGTAGAGCAGAGCCTATTATTGACGCTGATGGCGAGCGGGCTTGCCGTCGGTACATTCAGGAAACGCACCTCAACTGAGCATTCAATGCGAAGCTCATAATTTTCTCGGGCATCGCCCTAGTACGCTGATAATCGAAGCGCACTGGCTAAGGGGAATTCTGGTTTGCCAGAGGCATTCGCCTACCCGGAATAAAGCCTCATTTTGAAAAACGGCCGCTTTCCGACGAACGATAAACACTAATGCAAGGCACAAAAAAAGGCGCCCTAAAGGCGCCTTTTTTCATTAAATATGGTCGGGGTAGGGGGATTCGAACTCCCGACATCCTGCTCCCAAAGCAGGCGCGCTACCGGACTGCGCTATACCCCGGAATGTGCATCGCAAAACCGATGCACATTGACATCATGACGAACCGAAATTACTGTTCGCCTCAGACGGCTGCATGTCTACGGCGATATCTAAGTGCTGCAACACTTTCCAAAACCGTAAAACCGCCTCTATCAGAGCTAGAACCTCTGATTCTAAGATTTGATTCCAGCGTTAACTGGTCTCAAAAATGGTGGGTCGTGTGGGATTCGAACCTACGACCAATTGGTTAAAAGCCAACTGCTCTACCAACTGAGCTAACGACCCAAATATGGTCGGGGTAGGGGGATTCGAACTCCCGACATCCTGCTCCCAAAGCAGGCGCGCTACCGGACTGCGCTATACCCCGGTTTGAAATTGGCTCCGTGACCAGGACTCGAACCTGGGACCCAATGATTAACAGTCATTTGCTCTACCGACTGAGCTATCACGGAACTACATATTTCAAAGTTACTGCTGTGTTGCTTTCTCTTCGACCCTGTCCGTATCGCTACGTTAGCGTCTCTGAGGCGCGCTATTCTACAATCTTAAAAACCCCTGTCAACCCTTTAAATTGCTTTTAAGACAATGATTTGCGCTTCTTTCTGATTTCTTCTTGGGGAGAAGAAACCCGTGGGCTGACGTTGCTGCGGGGCGCACTTTACAAGCCTTTGCCTTACAGTTCAACGCCCTATCGAAAAAAAAGGCCCCGCAATGCGGGGCCTTCTATGGTTGCGCCAAGCGCAGGGCTTAATGGAAGACGATTTCGTCGTCTTTCACCGTCGCCGTGACGCGGGTGCCAGGCATAAAGCTGCCCGACAGAATCAGCTGCGCCAGTGGGTTCTCGATCCAGCGCTGGATCGCACGTTTGAGTGGCCGTGCGCCATACACCGGGTCGTAACCGACCGCGATCAGCTTGTCCAACGCTTCGCCGCTCAGCTCAAGGTCCAGCTCGCGCTCAGCCAGACGGCTACGCAGGCGGCCCAACTGGATCTCGGTGATGCCCGCGATCTGATCCCGCGCCAGAGGCTCGAAGATCACCACTTCATCGACCCGGTTGATGAATTCCGGACGGAAGTGCGTGGTCAACGCGTCCATCACCGCCGCACGCTGAGCTTCACGATCACCCACCAATTCCTGGATCTGTGCCGAGCCCAGGTTGGAAGTCATCACGATCACCGTATTGCGGAAGTCCACCGTACGCCCGTGGCTGTCCGTCAAGCGACCATCCTCCAGCACCTGCAGCAAGATGTTGAACACATCCGGGTGCGCCTTCTCGACCTCATCCAGCAGGATCACCGAGTAAGGCTTGCGCCGCACGGCTTCGGTCAGATAACCGCCCTCTTCATAGCCTACATAGCCTGGCGGTGCACCGATAAGGCGAGCCACCGAGTGTTTCTCCATGAATTCGGACATATCGATCCGCACCATGGCCTCTTCAGTATCAAAGAGGAACTCGGCCAGGGCCTTGCACAACTCGGTCTTACCCACACCGGTTGGGCCGAGGAACATGAACGAGCCGCTTGGACGGTTCGGGTCGGACAAACCTGCCCGGGAACGCCGTACCGCGTTGGACACCGCCACCACTGCCTCTTCCTGGCCGATGACGCGCTGATGCAACAGGCTTTCCATCTTCAGCAACTTGTCGCGCTCGCCTTCGAGCATCTTCGACACAGGAATACCGGTCCACTTGGAGACCACTTCGGCAATTTCTTCCTCGGTCACCTTGCTGCGCAGCAACTGGTTCTCAGGCTTGCCGTGCTGATCGACCATCTGCAGGCTGCGCTCCAGGTCCGGGATCACCCCGTACTGCAACTCGGCCATGCGGTTCAGGTCGCCTTTACGGCGCGCCGCTTCCAGTTCCTGACGGGACTGCTCGATCTTTTGCTGGATCTGCGCCGAACCCTGTACTTCGGCTTTTTCCGAGGTCCAGATTTCTTCGAGGTCCGAATACTCACGTTCCAGGCGGACAATTTCTTCCTGGAGTTTTTCCAGGCGCTTCTTGGCCGCTTCGTCTTCTTCTTTCTTCAACGCCTGGGATTCGACTTTCAGTTGAATCAGGCGCCGATCCAGGCGATCAAGCACTTCCGGCTTGGAATCGATCTCCATACGGATGCGGCTGGCCGCTTCGTCGATCAGGTCGATAGCCTTGTCCGGCAACTGACGATCAGTGATATAGCGATGGCTCAACTTGGCCGCCGCGATGATCGCGCCGTCGGTAATAGCCACCTTATGGTGGACCTCATAGCGCTCTTTCAGGCCACGCAGGATCGCGATGGTGTCTTCTTCGCTGGGTTCTTCCACCAGCACTTTCTGGAAGCGACGCTCAAGGGCTGCGTCCTTTTCGATGTACTGACGGTATTCGTTAAGCGTAGTTGCACCGACGCAGTGCAACTCACCCCGCGCCAAGGCAGGCTTGAGCATATTGCCGGCGTCCATGGAGCCTTCGCCTTTACCGGCACCGACCATGGTGTGCAATTCGTCGATAAACAGAATGATCTGCCCTTCCTGCTTCGACAATTCGTTAAGCAAGGATTTGAGGCGCTCTTCGAACTCACCCCGGAACTTGGCACCGGCAATCAGCGAGCCCATATCCAGAGACAGCAGGCGCTTGCCTTTGAGGCCGTCTGGCACTTCACCATTAATGATGCGCTGGGCCAGGCCCTCGGCAATCGCGGTTTTACCCACGCCAGGTTCACCGATCAACACCGGGTTGTTCTTGGTGCGACGTTGCAACACCTGGATGGTGCGACGAATCTCGTCGTCACGGCCGATCACCGGGTCCAGCTTGCCTTCTTCGGCACGCTTGGTCAGGTCTACGGTGTATTTGTCCAAGGCCTGGCGCGACTCCTCATGGTTAGGGTCGTTCACCGCCTCGCCGCCACGCAGGTTGTTGATGGCGTTTTCCAGGGCTTTCTTGCTCACGCCCTGGCCCAGCAACAATTTGCCGAGCTTGCTGTTGTCGTCCATGGCGGCGAGCAGCACCAGTTCGCTGGAGATGAACTGGTCACCTTTCTGCTGGGCCAGGCGGTCGGCTTGGTTGAGCAGGCGCGCCAGATCCTGGGACATATTCACGTCACCGGTGGGATTCTGGATTTTCGGCAGTTGGTCGAGCTCTTTGCTCAACTCCTTGCGCAGGCTGTTAACGTCAAAGCCCACCTGCATCAGCAAGGGTTTGATAGAACCACCTTGCTGTTCCAGGAGTGCCTGCATCAAGTGCGCAGGCTCAATGGCCGGGTGGTCGAGGCCCACCGCCAAGGATTGAGAGTCGGACAAGGCCAACTGTAATTTGCTGGTTAAACGATCAATACGCATTAGTCACCTTCCTTTTGAGCAGGCCGGAGCTATGAACAAACACATCCTGAATGAAGAAACCTGCCAGATACCCTTATAGATGGGGTGGATTCTGGGCGTTTCAAGCGGCGGACGGTTGATACAGATCAGGACAGTCTAGCGTTCAAGCCAGATAAGGGAGGCGAATCGGCCCGTACGCGGGCTGCGGCGATAAGAAAAGAAACGCGGGTCGGTCACAGTGCACAAACCGCCACCATACACAGCGGAAACACCGCGCACTCCCAGACGCAGACGCGCCAGCTGGTAGATGTCGGCCATGAACTTGCCAGCGTTGTGGCTGGGAACAAAGGCTTCAGCGGTGGCCGGCAGTTGCTGCATGAACACTTCACGCACCTCCGGGCCAACTTCGAAGGTTTGCGGGCCAATGGCAGGGCCGAGCCAGACCAGAACGTCTGCGGGAGCGCTATCCAGGCTTTCGAACGCGGCCTCCAGCACCCCAGCGGCCAAGCCACGCCAACCGGCATGGGCTGCAGCAACGCGGGTGCCCGCTCGATTACAGAACAGCGCAGGCAGGCAATCGGCGGTCATGGATGTGCAGGCGATGCCAGCGGTGCTGGTCCAACTGCCGTCTGCCTCGACAGTACGGCCCGGATCGGCCTCAACCACCTGAGTGCCATGGACTTGACGCAACCAGGCAGGCTGGATATCGAAGGCGTCACTCAGGCGACGACGATTTTCAAGGACCGCCTCAAGGCTGTCCTCGACATGATCGCCCAGGTTGAGGCTGTCGAACGGCGCCAAGCTGACGCCGCCCGCACGGGTGGTGACGCAGGCTTTTACCCGGGCCGGCGCGGGCCAGTCAGGTATCAGCCAGTCATTCATCCGACAAACGCCTCGCGATCCTGCTTGAGAAGCGAAAGCAGCCAGACCAGATCGTCTGGAAGTGGCGATTCCCAGCTCATGCGCTTACCGCTCGTCGGATGATCCAGTTCCAGGAAGCGTGCATGCAGTGCCTGGCGCGGGAACGTCTTGAGCGACTCAACCATGGTCTGGCTGGCCGCCGGCGGAATACGGAAGCGGCCACCGTAGGCTGGGTCGCCGACCAACGGAAAGTTGATGTGCGCCATGTGCACGCGAATCTGGTGGGTACGCCCGGTTTCCAGCTTGACCCGCACATGGGTGTGGGAGCGGAAACGCTCCAGCACACGGTAGTGGCTGACGGCCTGCTTGCCGCCCTCCATCACCGCCATACGCTGGCGCTGCTGGCCGTGACGACCAATGGGCGCGTTGATTTTGCCACCGGCCACAACGACGCCGATCACAATGCACTCATAGATGCGGCTGACGCTACGGCTCTGCAATTGCGTAACCAGTTGCGTCTGCGCCTGAATGGTCTTGGCTACCACCATAAGGCCGGTGGTGTCCTTGTCCAGACGGTGCACGATGCCGCAGCGCGGCACATTGATGATGTCCGGCACGTGGTGCAACAGGGCATTGAGCAAGGTGCCATCAGCGTGCCCGGCGGCCGGGTGAACCACCAGGCCCGCGGGTTTGTTGATGACCAGGATGTCGTCGTCTTCATAGACGATATCCAGCTCGATGTCCTGGGCAACCCATTCTCCCTGGGCTTCCTGCTCGGCAGTCAGCTCAAGAATCGCACCGCCATGGACTATGTCTCGCGGGCGGATAACCGCTCCATCCACAGTCAGGCGGCCGTCTTTGATCCAGGCGGAAAGGCGCGAGCGCGAGTGCTCAGCGAATAATTGTGCGGCGACTTGATCGAGGCGTTGGCCGCCCAATTCGGACGGCACCTCTGCGCGAAGTTCAATTTTATCGGACATGCTCAGACTAGGCGTGGCGTAGCCTTTGGTTTCGGCTGCGCGCTTGTGGTTAAATACGGCGTCTTTTGCCCCGAGGCTTCCAACGGGGCGCTCATCATAACAGGACGGCCCCGCCCAAGACAGCGGCCGTCATAGGGACGCAAGCCGCCATGCAAGTGAAACACCTGCTGCTGATCGCCATCCTCGCCATGACTGCTGCTTGCTCGTCAACAAAGGACGTCGTCGACGAAAACCTGAGCGAAGTCGAGCTGTACCAGCAAGCTCAGACAGACTTGGACAATAATAGCTTCACCAGCGCCACAGCGAAGCTGAAGGCATTGGAGTCGCGTTACCCGTTCGGCCGCTATGCCGACCAGGCCCAGCTTGAGCTGATCTACGCCAACTACAAGAACGCCGAGCCGGAAGCTGCCAAGTCCGCTGCCGAGCGTTTCATCCGCCTGCACCCGCAGCACCCGAACGTGGACTACGCCTACTACATGAAGGGCCTGACCTCGTTCGACCAGGATGTTGGCCTGCTGGCGCGCTTCCTGCCGCTGGACATGACCAAGCGCGACCCGGGTGCTGCCCGCGACTCCTATAACGAGTTCGCCCAGCTGACCAGCCGCTACCCCAACAGCCGCTATGCGCCGGACGCCAAGCAGCGCATGATCTACCTGCGCAACCTGCTGGCTTCGTACGAGATCCACGTGGCCCACTACTACCTGACCCGTCAGGCTTATGTGGCCGCAGCCAACCGTGGCCGCTACGTGGTGGAAAACTTCCAGGAAACCCCATCCGTGGGTGACGGCCTGGCCGTGATGACCGAGGCTTACCAGCGTCTGCACCTGGACACCCTCGCGACTACCAGCCTGGAAACCCTGAAGCTCAACTACCCTGACCACCCTAGCCTGAAAGACGGCCAGTTCGTGCCTCAGGTTGACGAAGCGGACAACCGTTCGTGGCTGAGCAAGTACACCCTGGGCCTGATCGAGTCCCGTCCACCGCTGCCGCCGGGTGAAACCCGCGCCAACCAGGACGTGATCAAGCAGTACCAGGACGCCAAGGACGCCATTCCTTCGGAGCTCAAGCCGCACGACGAGAACGGCGATGTGATCGAAGAAGAAGAGCCGCAAGCCCTGGGCGACAACCAGGACCGTTCGTGGTTCAGCTACATGACCTTCGGTGTGTTCGACTGATTGTTCGACGCAACGCAAAAGGGAGCTCTGAAGGAGCTCCCTTTTTTATGAGCGAGTATTTATTGCCCTGTGCGCCCGTGACCACCTTGGCTAAACTGGCGCATTCCTTTGCGAGAAACTGCCCATCATGCTTCGTCTACTGTTCTGGATTGCCGTCATTGCTGCCGCGGTATGGTTCTGGCGCAAATTCAAAAACCCTGCCTCCCGTCAGCAACGGCCTGCCGAGCCGGATGCAGCCCTGATGGTGCGTTGCGCTCACTGTGGCGTGCACCTGCCGCAGGACCGCGCACTGAGCTCACGTCAGGAATGGTACTGCACCCAGGCGCACCTGGAACAAGGGCCGAAGTCTATCCAGCGTTGAGGCGACCTGCGGGGGCGTAAGGCGCTGGATCGATGATCGGAGCCCGCGCCAGCAGCAAATCGGTGAACAACTGGCAAGATGCCGGTGCGAGTACCAGACCATTGCGGTAATGCCCACAATTGAGCCACAGCCCCCTGAAGCCAGGGACCTCACCGATAAACGGTATACCTTCGGGTGAGCCAGGCCGCAAACCGGCCCAATGCCCGACCACTTCAGCGTCCGTCAAGGCGGGAATCAGTTCCTGCGCAGATGCCTTGAGGCTTTCAAGCGCGGTGTCGGTCGGCGTCTTGTCGAATCCCTCATGCTCCAACGTGCTGCCGATCAGGATGTGCCCATCCCGCCGCGGGATCGCATAACGCCCCTTGGCCAGGACCATGCTGGATAAAAAATCGGACGCGCATTTGTACAGGATCATCTGGCCTTTAACCGGCTCCACGGGTAGCCCCAAGCCCAGCGTATCCAGCAGTTGCCCGCTCCAGGCGCCGGCCGCGAGCACCACGTGATCCCCCAAAACGTGGCCCGTAGCGGTATTCACACCCACCACCCTGCCGCCGCCGAGTACAAAGCCCGACACATCGCATTGCTCGCGAATCGTCACGTTCGGCAACGCCAGCAGCGCCGCCTTCAATGATTTGACCAGGCGCGGGTTGCGAATATTGGCCACGTTGGCCATGTAGATCGCCTGGGAGTAGCCGCCCCCCAGCACCGGCACCGCGTCATGGGCCGCCGATACATCCACCTTGCTCAACGGTCGCCCTTCACGGGCAGCCCAGGCCAGTGCTTGCGCTTCGTCATCCAGGTCGAGCCAATACAAACCCGTGGTATGTACCTCCGGATCGACGCCGGCAGCAGCAAATAGCCGTTGCGCCAGTTGAGGGTAAAAATCCTGGGACCAATGGGCCAAGGCAGTGACCGCCTGGCTATAGCGCCACGGGTACAACGGCGAGACAATCCCACCGCCCGCCCAGGAAGCCTCTTGCCCAAGCCCACCTCGCTCCAGCAGCGTGACCGCCTGGCCCTCACTGGCGAGGTTGTACGCCGTCAACAGACCGATTACTCCGCCGCCGACAATCACTACTTGCTGTTGCTTAGCCATCATTTGATCCAGCCGATAAACAGGGAAAGGCGCGCCCGGCGCCCACGCTTCAAGTACGCTCATCCTTGCCCCCAGCAGACCTTGGGCGACATTTCAGGCCCTGCTCCCGGGTTGCCGCGCATACCGGTGCTGGTCAAGCTGAATGCTGCGCACGCGTCGTTCGCCATGACCGAGTCCGCAGCGGGTGTGGCGAGCAGGTCAAAATCCTGAGGGTTGAGGACGGCACTGATTCTATAATGATCATTGCCCGCGCTGACGTCGCCTGCATCAATAAAAGTGCCATTCCTCGTATAAGAACGCTCCAGTTGCTGGGCCTGTTCGCTCAACAACGCGACGATCTGCGCCCGATACGCCTTCTTCACCTGGCTGAGGTACCCGGGATACGCAATCCCGGCCAGCAACGCGATGATCGCCACAACGATCAGTAACTCAATCAGGGTAAAACCCTGGCTCTCCTTGCCCATCCGATTGCTCCTTATTGGAGTTGCCGCCATAAGACCCGTCGAAACCTGACGCGGCCGCCCTCCTCTACACGGGCATAGACCGTCTCCAGCACCGTGCGCGATTGCCCCGCGAGACCGACCGAAGTGACTCGAAAAAGCGTGGCCAGGGAATGGGACGGCAAATGAGCCAGCCCTTTACCCTCGCCGAGGGATTGAATGCCATAAAACCCATTCTTCAAGGCAAGCCAGGTGATCGCCGAGACAGGGTTCGTCCCGGCCGCCGTCAAGGAAAACGCTTCAGCAGGCGGCGCACAACGGGTGATCGAGTGGCAGACAGGCATCGCCTGGCCAACCTTTTGCACGGCCGATTCCCCCAACCTCAGGCCGCTTTCGGCAGATTGAAACGATTGATTGCGATGCCACAGGCTGCTCGCGACTTTTTGCTGGGAGACCGCAGCCTGTATTGATGACACTCCCACCTGCGACAGCACCAACAGGAACACCAGACTGATCAGCAGCACCACGCCGGTCTGCCCTGCTCGAATGCCACCATGCATGGTCATTGCCCCTACCCCAGCCGATTTCGCAGTGCCGCCACGACACTGTAGGTCTGGTCCTTCACCCGCCCAGAGGGATCTTGAAGGGTCATGAGAATGCGCACGCTGCGTATCAGCGACTCATCGGCCGGATGGCTGTCATAGCGCACCACAACTGTCGATACCGAGGTGGCCGCCATGCCGAAGCTGACGTCGAATGCCCGCACGTTATCCATCAATACTGCCTTGGCCGGTGCTGCCGGGGTACTGATCTTCAACTGACCCGATTCGTAGGTGTAGGTAAGTTGGCGTATGCCAAAGCGAAGTTGGCCGGGTTCGGCTCCGGGTGGTGTGCCTGCATAAGCCCTGGCCGTCTCCTTGCAGTCGGACAACACTGTCCAGTCAGTCTTGCCGACGCCATCGCCGACATTCGCGGTCACCAGCGTCAGTGACTTCGCACTCCCCGCCGCCTCCCAGCTTATCGGCCGATCAAAGGCTGCCGGAGCATTGTCGATAGCGGCCACGGCCAAACACCCCAGCATGCCTGCCTGGCGAATATCCTGGGTGATCTTGCTCAGCACAAACCGCGCATCATCCTGCAGCAGCATGGCGGCCTGCTGGCTGGCATGGGTCAACCGCGAACTGATCAGTATCTGGCTCGCCCCCAGTATCAAGACCAACCCGATGGCAAGCGCCAGCAACACTTCCACCAGACTGAAACCTCGCCCAAGACGCTTCATTGCGACACTCCCTGTTCATTACTGATGCGACTGGTCAGGGTGAAGGTTTCCCGCGCCCCTGGGCGGTTTGCTGCTCGGGCATCCGCCCAACTGATGCTGATGGTGACCTCTTGCCCGTTCACCACCACTGAACCTTTGGCATCCTCGCCGGCAAAACCCGTGATATTGGCCTCGAAATCGTGCAGGTCGAGGTCACGCACGCTGGCGGTGGCAGTGTTGGGCGGCGCCAGCTCCGCCCTGCCCCATGTGTAATCGGCGCCAGCATTGGTGCGAATGCGGTCGAGCATGTCATAGGCAATAAAACTGGCTTGGCTGGTCATCCTGGCGCTGTTGGTGTACTTGAGCGCGTTGAGTTGCAGCACCGCAGCGCCCATCAGGCCGATCGCCAAAATCAACAGCGCTACCAGCACCTCGACCAGCGTCATGCCGGATTGGCGCGAGTGCGCAACGCGCAGGAATCGGTTCTGGCAGGCTGGCATTTCCGTCGTCATCCATGTCGAAGGCCGGTGAAAAAAAGCAGGCAAGACCTGCTGTGCGACCCAAGACTAGCGTCGGTTTTCGAGCGGCGCTGCTCCCGGAACAAAGGGAAATACTTTGGACATAAAGGCCATCATCCAGCGCCAACGACCAAGCGCTATACCTAGAAAACCTACTCGTGCCCAAGGAGGGAACGCACATGAAACAAGAAGGTTTCACCCTGATTGAGATGTTGCTGGGGCTGATCGTCACCAGTTTCCTCGCGCAACTGGCCGTACCCGGTTTCAAGGGTTTACATGAATCGCAGCAACGACAAAACGTGGCCCAAGCACTTGCCTCCGGGCTGCGCTACGCACGCACCGAGGCCATCGCGCGTAACCGGGCGGTGGTCATTCATGCAAAGGACGAGGACTGGAGCCTGGGATGGCGCGTGATACTGGATGTGAGTGGGCGCGGCCACCTGGATGACGACAATCCGGTATTGCTGGAGCGCGAGAGCAATGGGCGCGTGCCGGTCGCCGGTAATGGCCCGGTTACGAGCCAGGTGCGCTTCAGCGGCCTGGGGGAGCCAGTGTTCGCCGGCGGGGGATTTCGTGCCGGCACCGTGCATGTGTGTGGCAAGGACCAGGCACAGAGCCTGTATCAGATCGTGCTGGCCCCCAGCGGGCGCGTCAGCCTGCGCAGTGACAAGACCGAACAGGCCTTATGCCGAGGCTATTCCAGCACCCTGGCCGTCAGAGCAGCGAGCGGACCCGCAGTTCCTTGGGCATCGAGAACGTGATGTTTTCTTCACGACCCGCCAGCTCATCGGCGCCGGTAGCACCCCAGGCTTGCAACTGTTGGATCACACCGCGCACCAGCACTTCCGGAGCGGAGGCACCCGCCGTGATGCCGATACGCTCAACGCCATCGAACCAGCTGCGCTGCATGTCTTCGGCACCGTCGATCAAGTACGCCGGCGTGGCCATGCGTTCGGCCAGCTCACGCAAGCGGTTGGAGTTGGAACTGTTAGGGCTGCCGACCACCAGCACAACATCACACTCATTCGCCAGTTGCTTGACCGCATCCTGGCGGTTTTGCGTGGCGTAGCAGATGTCATCCTTGCGTGGGCCGCCAATGGCCGGGAAACGCGTGCGCAGGGCATCGATGACGCGGCTGGTATCGTCCATGGACAAGGTGGTCTGGGTAACGAAAGCCAGGCGGTCGGGATTGTGCACCTGCAAGTTGGCGACGTCTTTTTCGTCTTCAACCAGGTAGATGGCGCCGCCGTTGCTGGCGTCGTACTGGCCCATGGTGCCTTCGACTTCCGGGTGACCGGCATGGCCGATCAGGATGCATTCGCGACCGTCGCGGCTATAACGCGCCACTTCGATGTGCACCTTGGTTACCAGCGGGCAGGTGGCATCGAACACTTTTAGGCCACGGCCGGCCGCTTCGGTACGTACGGCCTGGGACACGCCATGGGCACTGAAGATGACGATAACGTCGTCGGGTACCTGGTCGAGTTCTTCGACAAAGATCGCACCGCGTGCGCGCAGGTCTTCGACCACGAACTTGTTATGCACGACTTCGTGGCGCACATAAATCGGCGGCCCGAAGACTTCCAAGGCGCGGTTGACGATTTCGATCGCCCGGTCCACGCCAGCGCAGAAGCCACGGGGGTTGGCGAGTTTGATTTGCATGCTGTGCCTCGTGCCTTGCAGGCCAAGAAATTGGATCAACTCAGCTCTATAGAATAAGCGTCTGTGTGAGCGGGCTTGCCCGCGATGCAAACGTCTCGATGTATCAGGTACACCGAGGTGATGCTATCGCAGGCAAGCCAGCTCCCACACAAGCCAGCCCCACAGGAACCGGTTTCGTCAGTTAGAGCGCTTTAACGTCGATGATTTCAACATCAAACGTCAAGGTTTTACCGGCCAACGGATGGTTGAAGTCGATGGTCACTTGCGCATCATCGAAGGCTTTAACCACACCGGGCAATTCGGTGTTTGCCGCATCATTGAAGATCACCAGCAAACCTTCCGACAGATCCATACCTTCGAACTGCGAACGCGGGATGATCTGCACGTTTTGCGGGTTGGGTTGGCCGAAGGCGTTTTCCGGCAGGATCTGCAGGTTGCGCTTGTCGCCCGCCTTGAACCCGAACAATGCCGCTTCAAAACCAGGCAGCAGGTTACCGTCACCAACCTTGAAGGTCGCCGGGGCTTTGTCGAAGGTGCTGTCTACCGTGTCGCCATTCTCCAGGCGCAATGCGAAATGCAAAGTGACTTCCGTGTTCTGGCCGATGCGTTGCTCAGCCAATACCTGATCAGTCATTGACGGTTTCTCCGGTTTTCTTGCTCTTGAACATATCCAGCGCCAGCATGATTGCACCAACGGTGATGGCGCTGTCGGCAAAGTTGAACGCCGGGAAGTAGTGGCGGTTCTGCCAGTGCACCAGGATGAAGTCGATCACATGGCCCAGGGCGATGCGGTCATACAGGTTACCCAGCGCGCCGCCCAACACCAGGGCCAGCGCGATAGCCAGCCAGGTGTCGTCGCGACCCAGGCGCTTTAGCCACACCACGAGCACGGCACTGACCACCACGGCGATCAGCGCGAACAGCCAGCGCTGCCAGCCACCGCCATCAGCGAGGAAGCTGAAGGCGGCACCCGTGTTATAGGCCAGGGTCCAGCTGAAGTAATCCGGGATCACCACGATTTGCTGGAACATTTCCAGGGAGCCCTCGAAGTGAGCCTTGCTGACCTGGTCAATGACCAGCACCAGCAGGCTCAGTACGAGCCAGCCCAGACGTCCGAAACGACTGGCTGTATTAGGCATAGTGACGAACCTCGCCTTCACCGCTGATGTTATCGACACAACGACCGCAGATTTCCGGGTGCTCAGGGTTCACGCCGACATCTTCACGGCAGTGCCAGCAACGGGCGCATTTAGGGAAGGCCGACTTCACCACCTTGAGCTTCAGGCCCGGCACCTCGGTGACCACGGCATCTGCCGGGGCCTGGACGAAAGGTGCCAGGCTCGCGGTGGAGGTGATCAGTACGAAGCGCAGTTCGTTGCTCAGCTTGGCTAGGTCGGCAGTCAGGCCGTCCTCGGCAAACAAGGTGACTTCGGCTTGCAGGTTGCCGCCCACGGCCTTGGCCGCACGCTGAACTTCCAGCTCCTTGTTCACCGCAACCTTGACGGCCATGACGCCTTCCCAGTACTCGCGGCCCAGTTCGAAGTCGGCCGGCAGTTCGGTCAAGCCTTCGTACCAGGTGTTGAGCATGACGGACTCGTTACGCTCGCCCGGCAGGTATTCCCACAGCTCGTCGGCGGTGAACGCCAGGATCGGTGCGATCCAGCGCACCAGCGCTTCGCTGATGTGGTACAGCGCGGTCTGCGCCGAACGGCGAGCTTTGCTGTTGGCGCCGGTGGTGTACTGGCGGTCCTTGATGATGTCGAGGTAGAAACCGCCCAGCTCCTGCACGCAGAAGTTGTGGATCTTGGAGTAGACATTCCAGAAGCGGTATTCGCCGTAGTGCTCTTGCAACTCACGCTGCAGCAACAGGGTACGGTCCACGGCCCAACGGTCCAGCGCGAGCATGTCTTCGGCCGGCAGCAGGTCGGTGGCCGGGTTGAAACCGGTCAGGTTCGACAGCATGAAGCGCGCGGTATTGCGGATACGACGATAGGCGTCGGCGCTGCGTTGCAGGATCTGCTCCGAAACAGCCATCTCACCCGAATAGTCAGTCGAGGCCACCCACAGACGCATGATGTCGGCGCCCAGGGTGTCATTGACCTTTTGCGGCGCAATCACGTTGCCCAGGGATTTGGACATCTTGCGGCCGTTCTCGTCGACGGTGAAACCGTGGGTCAGCAGTTCGCGGTACGGTGCGTGGTCGTCGATGGCGCAACCGGTCAGCAGCGACGAGTGGAACCAGCCACGGTGTTGGTCCGAACCTTCCAGGTACAGGTCGGCGCGCGGGCCGGTCTCGTGACCCATCGGATGCGAGCCACGCAGCACGTGCCAGTGAGTGGTGCCCGAATCGAACCACACGTCGAGGGTGTCGCTGATCTTGTCGTACAGCGGCGCTTCATCGCCCAACAGCTCGGCGGCGTCCAGCTTGAACCAGGCTTCGATACCTTCCTGCTCAACGCGCTGGGCCACAAGCTCCATCAGTTCGACGGTGCGAGGATGCAGCTCGCCGCTTTCCTTGTTCAGGAAGAACGGAATCGGCACGCCCCAGTTACGTTGGCGGGAGATGCACCAGTCCGGACGATTGGCGATCATCGAATGCAGGCGCGCCTGGCCCCAGGCCGGAACGAACGTGGTGTCTTCGATGGCCTTGATCGCGCGGTTACGCAGGGTATCGCCGCTGGTCGGCTCTTTGTCCATACCGATAAACCACTGCGCAGTGGCGCGGTAGATCAGCGGGGTCTTGTGGCGCCAGCAGTGCATGTAGCTGTGCTTGATGGTTTCGGTGTGCAACAGCGCGCCGACTTCCGAGAGCTTGTCGATGATCGGCTGGTTGGCCTTGAAGATGAACTGGCCGCCGAAGAACTCCAGGGACGGCGCGTACACGCCATTGCTTTGCACTGGATTCAGAATGTCGTCGTTGACCATGCCATAGGCTTTGCAGGTCACGAAGTCGTCTACGCCATAGGCGGGCGCAGAGTGAACAATGCCAGTGCCGGCGCCCAGCTCCACGTAGTCCGCCAGGTACACCGGCGACAGACGGTCATAGAACGGGTGACGGAAGTTGATCAGCTCCAGCGCGGAACCCGTGGTGGTAGCGATCACCGAACCTTGCAGCTCGTAACGCGCCAGGCACGACTCGACCATTTCTTCGGCCAGCACCAGCAGGCGATCACCGACGTCCACCAGGGCGTAGGTGAATTCCGGGTGCACGTTCAGCGCCTGGTTGGCCGGGATGGTCCACGGGGTGGTGGTCCAGATCACGATGGCCGCTGGCTTGCTCAGGCTTGCCAGGCCAAAGGCCTCGGCCAGCTTGGCGTCGTCGGCGATCGGGAAGGCCACGTCGATGGTCGAGGACTTCTTGTCTTCGTACTCCACTTCCGCTTCGGCCAGGGCCGAACCGCAGTCGAAGCACCAGTTCACGGGCTTGAGGCCCTTGAACACGAAACCGCCTTTGACGATTTCGGCCAAGGCGCGGATTTCACCGGCCTCGTTCTTGAAGTTCATGGTCTTGTAGGGGTTGTCCCACTCGCCGAGCACACCCAGGCGGATGAATTCAGACTTCTGCCCTTCGATCTGCTCGGCGGCGTAGGCACGGCACAGTTCGCGGGTCTTGTCCGCGCCCAGGTTCTTGCCGTAAGTCACTTCGACTTTGTGCTCGATCGGCAGGCCGTGGCAGTCCCAACCCGGGACATACGGCGCGTCGAAGCCCGACAGGGTTTTGGAGCGCAGGATCATGTCCTTGAGAATCTTGTTCAGCGCGTGACCGATGTGAATCGTGCCGTTGGCATAAGGAGGGCCGTCGTGCAGGACGAACTTCGGACGATCCTTGCCAATTTCGCGCAACTTTCCGTACAGGCCAATACTGTCCCAGCGCTGCAGGATCTGCGGTTCGCGCTGTGGCAGGCCGGCCTTCATTGGGAAGGCGGTGTCCGGAAGGTTTAGCGTGGCTTTATAGTCGGTCATTTAAGGCTCTTCGGTTAGCGATGGGCGCTAGGTGCGGCTAGTGCACGGGCGGCGGCGACATCCGCATTGATCGCCGTTTTCAACGCCTCCAGGGAGGCGAAACGCTGCTCTTCACGCAGCTTCTGGTGGAAAACCACCGTCAAACGCCGGTCGTATAAATCACCGGCAAAATCCAAAAGGTGAACTTCCAGGTGGGCCTTGCCATCACCTGCAACCGTGGGTCTGACGCCTATATTGGCGACTCCCGGCCACGATTGGCCATCGATGTCGACGCTTACCAAGTAAACCCCGGTCAGCGGCACACGACGGCGCTTGAGTTGCACGTTGGCGGTTGGCGTGCCCAATTGGCGCGCCAGCTTCTGGCCGTGCAATACCCGTCCGGCAATGCGGAACGGGCGGCCGAGCAAACGCTCGGCCAGGTCGAAGTCGGCGGCGGCCAGGGCGTTACGCACCTGGGTGCTGCTCACGCGCAGGCCGTCCAGTTCGACGGTTTGCGCGGCCTCGACAGTGAAACCCTGATTCACACCGGCATGTTGCAGGAAATCGAAATCCCCGACCCGGTCACAACCGAAATGGAAGTCGTCGCCGACCTCCAGGTGCTGCACACCCAAGCCGTCCACCAGGATGCGGTCGACGAACTCGGCGGCGCTGAGGCTGCGCAAACGCTGGTTGAATGCCAGGCAGAGGACACGGTCCACGCCCTCCTCCGCCAACAGCTGCAACTTGTCCCGCAAGCGCGCCAAGCGTGCCGGCGCCGTTTCCGGGGTAAAGAACTCCCGCGGTTGTGGCTCAAAAATCACCACGCAGCTGGGCACGCCCAACTCGACCGCACGCTCGCGCAGCCGAGCCAGGATAGCCTGGTGGCCACGGTGAACACCGTCAAAGTTGCCAATAGTGGCGACGCAGCCCCGATGCTCGGGGCGCAGGTTGTGGAGACCTCGAACCAGCTGCATAACGCGCTTCTTGCTCATAAAGTGGTCGATTATAACCACACCCAGCCCCGGACGACAGGCAACAGCGCAGGCCAAATGGGTCGAATCGATAAAACAACCGTTTTATCGCGGCAAACTCTCTATCCCAACGACTTGCGATTGAAATCACGCAGGCGGAAACCCTGCAACAGCAACATCCCGAAGTACACCACCACGCCCGCCACTACCAATGCGCCCAGGCGCATGAAGCGCTCCAGCATATTGCCTTGGCCCCAGGCCGGCATGATGTGCATCAGGCCAAACAGCACAACCGACATCGCTGCTACCGCCACCAGCAACTTGAGCGCAAACACCCCCCAGCCTGGCTGCGGCTGGTACATCTGTTTTTTGCGCAATTGGTAAAACAGCAGGCCTGCGTTTATGCATGCCCCCGCGCTGATCGCCAAGGCCAGGCCGGCGTGGGCCAACGGGCCGATAAACACCAGGTTGAGCAGTTGCGTGACAACCAGGGTAAAAATCGCGATTTTCACCGGCGTGCGGATGTTTTGCTGGGCATAGAAGCCGGGCGCCAGCACCTTGATCACGATAATGCCGAGCAGGCCGACAGAGTAGGCGACCAACGCATGCTGGGTCATCAAGGCGTCATGGGCGTCGAACTGCCCGTATTGAAACAGCGAGACCGTCAGCGGCTCGGCGAGAATGCCCAGGGCCAGGGCGCACGGCAACACCAGCAGAAAGCACAGGCGCAGGCCCCAATCGAGTATGCGTGAGTATTCCTGGCGATCCTTGCTGGCGTATGTACGCGCCAGGGTCGGCAGCAGGATGGTGCCCAACGCCACGCCCAGCACACCGGATGGCAATTCCATCAGGCGGTCGGCGTAGTACATCCACGACACCGAGCCGGACACCAGCAACGAGGCGAACGCGGTGTTGATGATCAGGGAAATCTGACTGACTGACACTCCGAGGATCGCCGGCAGCATGTTGCGCATGACACGCCAGACGCCGGTGTCCTTGAGATTCAGGCGCGGCAGTACGAGCATGCCGATTTTTTTCAGGTGTGGCAGCTGGTACAACAACTGTGCCAGCCCGCCGGCCAGCACCGCCCAGCCCAGGGCCATGACGGGTGGATCGAAATACGGGGTGAGGAACAGCGCAAAAATAATCATGCTGACGTTCAGCAAGGTCGGCACAAAGGCCGGTACCGAGAAACGATTCCAGGTATTGAGGATCGCCCCGGCGAGCGAAGACAGGGAAATCAGCAATATATAAGGAAAGGTCACCCGCAGCAGATCAGTGGTCAGCGCGAACTTTTCCGGCGTATTGGCAAAACCGGGCGCCGTGGCCCAGATCACCCAGGGCGCGGCGAGCATCCCGACGATGGTTACCAGCATCAGCACCAGCGTCAGCAAACCCGAGACGTAGGCGATGAACGTACGAGTCGCCTCCTCGCCATGCTGGGTCTTGTATTCGGCCAGAATCGGCACGAACGCCTGGGAAAACGCGCCTTCGGCAAAGATCCGCCGCAACAGGTTGGGCAGTTTAAAGGCAATAAAGAAGGCATCGGTGGCCATGCTGGCGCCAAAGATGCGGGCCAGCAGGGTGTCACGCACAAACCCCAAAACCCGGGAGATCATTGTGATAGAGCTGACGGCAGCCAACGATTTGAGCAGATTCATTGAAAGAGTTTGCGCCTATAGATAAAGAGCAGGCGAACTACGCGCCCACTTATGCGATACTGCGCGCCTGCAACAGCACAGAGCCAAAGCTCGCGAGTTTACAGGTCAAGCGCCGGAAATAAATCACCCGCCTCTTCAGATCGACCACTCAGCAGTTCGCATCAGCCGCACTTGACAACCCGTCAAGTCATCGGCATGATTCGCGGCCTATTTTGTTTGCTATTTCCTAAAAAGTCTTTCGAGGAGCTCGACGGTGGCCAACACACCTTCCGCCAAAAAACGTGCAAAACAGGCTGAGAAGCGTCGCAGCCACAACGCCAGCCTGCGTTCCATGGTTCGCACCTACATCAAGAATGTAGTCAAAGCCATCGACACCAAAGACGCTGAAAAAGCTCAAGCAGCTTACGTTCTGGCTGTGCCTGTTATCGACCGTATGGCCGATAAAGGCATCATCCACAAGAACAAGGCCGCTCGCCATAAGAGCCGCCTGAATGGCCACATCAAGGCTCTGAGCGTTCCTGCTGCAGCCTAAGTGGTAACAACTGCAACGCAGCCCAGGCTGTGTAACAGTTAAGAAATGCCCCGTACCGAAAGGTCCGGGGCATTTTTGTTTGCCCCTGAAAACTGTAGGAGCGAGCTTGCTCGCGAAGATCGTTAACGATAACGCGGGAAGCCTGGCGCCCGGCGGGGCTCTCAGGTTTTTCGCGAGCAAGCTCGCTCCTACAGAAAGTTGACCGGGAATATTCTCAAGGCAAAAAAAACGCCCCGAACCAGTCGGGGCGTTTTTGCTACCACCTGATCAAAACATCAATCAATGGTGATGACCGCCTTCACCGTGGACGTGGCCGTGAGCCACTTCTTCCTGGGAAGCGTCGCGGATGGCCACGATCTTCACTTGGAAGTTCAGGCGCTGGCCAGCCAGAGGGTGGTTGCCGTCAACGGTAACGTCGTCGCCGTCCAGGTCGCGGATGGTGACGATCTGCATTTGGCCGTCCGGCGCGGAAGCGTGGAACTGCATGCCCACTTCCAGCTCATCAACACCTTCGAACATGCTGCGGCTCAGGGTGCTGACCAGTTCGGCGGAGTATTCGCCGTAGGCATCTTCAGGTTCTACGGCGACAGTCAGTTCGTCACCGACGTTCTTGCCTTCCAGAGCCTTTTCCAGGCCCGGGATGATGTTGCCTGCGCCTTGCAGGTAAACCAGCGGCGCGCCGCCGGCGGAGCTGTCGATGACCTCACCAGCGTCGTTGGTCAGGGTATAGTCGATGGAGACAGCCTTGTTAGCGGCGATCGTCATGGGGCGAGACCTTTTGCAAAAGAATGAAGAACGGACAAGTCTAAACAAGGATTTGCCCGAAAGCGAACGGAACCCGGACGGACGGGGCCGATCAACGGTCACGATCACAGGTTTTCATCAAGACGACGATGGGCACTGGGTGGCCGAGCTGTCTTGCGGCCACACCCAGCACCTGCGCCACCAGCCGCCCTGGCAGTCGCGCGCCTGGGTGCTCGACCCCGCGCAACGCCTTGAAAAAATAGGCCAGGCCTTTGCGTGCGGCTGGTGTGCGCAAGGGCACGAATAACGATAACCTTGGCGCCTGATTCGCGGTAGGCACTCACCCATAGAGCGCCACCCAAGCCATGCACCTCCAGAGAATTCGCATGCAGACTTTTTTTATCGCGCCCACCGATTTTGGTGTGGGTCTGACCTCCATCAGCCTTGGGCTGGTGCGCACACTGGAAAGGGCCGGCCTTAAAGTCGGCTTTTTCAAACCCATTGCCCAGCCACACCCTGGCGATACCGGGCCGGAACGCTCTACCGAGCTGGTGGCGCGCACCCACGGCCTGAAACCGCCGCAGCCCCTGGGCCTGGCTCACGTAGAGCGCATGCTCGGCGACGGCCAGCTCGATGAGTTGCTCGAAGAGATCATCACCCTTTACCAACAGGCAGCCGTAGGCAAAGACGTGCTGATCGTCGAAGGGATGGTGCCGACCCGCAGCGCCAGCTACGCGGCACGGGTCAACCTGCACCTGGCCAAGAGCCTGGACGCGGAAGTGATCCTGGTCTCGGCGCCGGAAAATGAAGTGCTCACCGAGCTTTCCGGCCGTGTGGAATTGCAGGCCCAACTGTTTGGCGGCCCCAAAGACCCGAAAGTGCTGGGCGTAATTCTCAACAAGGTACGCACCGACGAAAGCATGGAAGCCTTCTCGGCGCGCCTCAAAGAGCATTCGCCGCTGTTGCGCAGCGGTGATTTCCGGCTGCTCGGCTGCATCCCCTACCAACCCGAGCTGAATGCCCCGCGCACCCGCGACGTGGCCGACCTGATGGGCGCGCAGATCCTCAACGCCGGCGACTACGAAAGCCGGCGCATGACCAAGATCATCATTTGCGCGCGCACCATGCGTAACACTGTCGAGCTGCTCAAACCCGGTGTGTTGGTGGTAACCCCGGGAGATCGCGATGACATCATCCTCGCCGTCAGCCTGGCCGCCATCAATGGCGTGCCGCTGGCCGGGCTGCTGCTGACCAGCGACACCCTGCCCGACCCACGCATCATGGATCTGTGCCGAGGCGCCTTCCAGGCCGGGTTGCCGGTGTTGTCGGTGAGCACCGGCTCCTATGACACCGCCAACCAGCTCAATAGCCTCAACAAGGAAATCCCTATCGATGACCGCGAGCGTGCGGAAATCATCACCGACTTCGTCGCCAGCCACCTCGATGCGCGCTGGCTGCACCAGCGCTGCGGCACGCCAAGGGAGATGCGCCTGTCGCCGGCAGTGTTCCGTTACCAGTTGATCCAACGCGCCCAGGCCGCCAACAAACGCATCGTGTTGCCCGAAGGTAGCGAGCCGCTGACCGTACAGGCCGCCGCGATCTGCCAGGCCCGCGGCATTGCCCGTTGCGTGCTGTTGGCCAAGCCTGCGGATGTGGAGGCAGTCGCCCGCGCCCAAGGTATCGACCTGCCCGAAGGCCTGGAGATTCTCGACCCCGACCTGATTCGCCAACGCTACGTGGAGCCAATGGTCGCCTTGCGCAAGAGCAAAAGCCTCAACGCGCCCATGGCCGAGCAGCAACTGGAAGACACCGTGGTGATCGCCACCATGATGCTCGCCCTCGACGAAGTGGATGGCCTGGTCTCCGGCGTGATTCACTCCACCGCCAACACCATTCGCCCGGCGCTGCAGCTGATCAAGACCGCGCCGGGCTGCACCCTGGTGTCGTCGGTGTTCTTCATGCTGTTCCCCGAGCAGGTGCTGGTGTACGGCGACTGCGTGATGAACCCGCACCCAAGCGCTGCGGAACTGGCGGAAATCGCCCTGCAAAGCGCCGACTCGGCGGCGGCGTTCGGCATCACGCCACGGGTGGCGATGATCAGCTACTCCAGCGGTGACTCGGCCAGCGGCGAGGAGGTGGAAAAAGTCCGCGAAGCCACCCTGCTCGCCCACGAACAACAAAGTTCGTTGCTGATCGACGGCCCGTTGCAATACGACGCCGCCGCCAACGAAAACGTCGCCCGACAACTGGCGCCCAACAGCCAGGTGGCGGGCAAGGCCACCGTCTTTGTATTCCCGGACCTGAACACCGGAAACACCACCCACAAAGCCGTACAACGCAGCGCCGATTGCGTGAGCCTGGGGCCGATGCTTCAGGGCCTGCGCAAACCGGTCAATGACCTGCCACGTGGCGCCCAGGTGGACGACATCGTGTACACCATCGCCCTGACGGCGATCCAAGCCGCCAACCGACCCATGGATATCTAAATGCTGGATTTTCTACCTGCCGCCGTGCGCGGGGTGATCGCTTCGCTGTTGCTGGCGCTGAACACGATCCTGCTGTGTTCGTTCCTGTTCATCGTGGCGCTGTTCAAGGCGCTGCCATTCGCCAAGCGCTTGAGCGAATGGCTGATGAACCACACCCACGAAGCCTGGGTCACCAACAACAAGGGTTGGATGAACCTGGTGCGCCGTACGCGCTGGCACCTGACTGGCCTTGAGGGCCTGGACTACCAGCACTCGTACCTGGTGACCAGCAACCATCAGAGCTGGGTCGACATCATGGTGTTGCAGTACGTGCTCAATCGGCGCATTCGCCCCCTGAAGTTCTTCCTCAAGCAAGAGCTGATCTGGGTCCCGGTGATTGGCCTGGCGTGGTGGGCACTGGGCTTTCCCTTCATGAAGCGCTACAGCAAGGCATATTTGGAGAAGCACCCGGAGAAGAAAGGCAAAGACCTGGAAACCACGCGCAAGACCTGTGCGAAGTTTCGCGACAACCCCGTGGGGATTTTCAACTTTGCTGAAGGCACACGCTTTACGCCGAGCAAGCATGCGCAGCAGCAGTCACCGTTTCGCTACCTGCTTAAACCCAAGGCGGGCGGCATTGCGTTTGTGCTGGATGCCATGGGCGAGCAGCTCAAATCACTGATCAATGTGACCATCCACTACCCCGGCGGGCGCCCAGGTTATTGGGACTTGCTGTGCGGCAACGTGAAGGACGTGGTGGTGCACTTTGAAGAGGTGCAGATCCCGGCCGAGTTCATCGGCAAGAATTATGAGCAGGATGGGGAATATCGGTTAGCGTTCCAGGGCTGGATCAACCAGTTGTGGCAAGACAAAGATGCATTGCTGGAGCAGCTTCACAAAGACTTTCCGGCCAGCCGCTGATCACATGTGGAAGCAAGTTAATGTGGGAGCTGGCTTGCCTGCGATAGCGGTGGATCAGCTAAGGATAAATAAACTGACAGTCCGCCATCGCAGGCAAGCCAGCTCCCACAGTGATCGAGTCCACATTTGAGAATATGTAAAAAGCCCGCCACCGATCACTCGGTGGCGGGCTTTTTTGTGCGGTTATAAAGCTTAGATCGCGCCGCGCTGACGCAACAGCTCCAGCACTTGCTTGACGCTGTCTTCCAGCGACAACGCCTGGGTGTCGATCACAAGGTCGGCATTCAACGGCACGTCATAGGGGAAGGATTCGCCAGGGATGTTATCCCCACCGGCCGCGTACAAACCTTGCGGGTCACGCTCGGCGCACACCAACGGCGATGCCTGCACGTAGACGGTCAGCAGTCGGTCCGCACCAATCAGCGCCTTGGCCTGTTCACGGCCTTCGGCATCCGGCGCAACGAAAGCCGCCAGGGTCAGCAGGCCGGCTTCGTTGAACTGACGCGCCACATGAGCCGCACGACGCCAGTTCTCGGTACGCCCGGCACGGTCCTGCGGCAACCCTTTGTTCAGGTCGTGACGCAGGTTCTGGCCGTCCAGCACGAACACCGCACGGCCCATGTCGAACAGCTTGCGCTCGACCGCATAGGCCAGAGTGCTCTTGCCAGCGCCCGACAAGCCGCTGAACAACACCGTGGCCGGCTGCTGGCCGAAACGCAGGGCGCGCTCTTCGGTGGCGACATGCGCCAGGCTGCCGTGCTGCGCAGCGCCGCCATGACCCACCGGTGGCGCGATGATCATGCCCGCGGCGACCGTGCCGTTGGTCAAACGATCGATCACGATGAACGCGCCGGTGGTGCGGTTGCTGTCGTAACCGTCCAGGGCGATGGCGGCGTCCAGGCTGACCTTGACCCGGCCAATTTCGTTGAGCTGCAGCGAACTCGCCGGGCCTTCGGCCAGGGTGTTTACGTCCACGCGGTGCACGATGCTGGTGATGGAACCCGGCACGTAGCTGGTGGCGCGTTTGATGTCGTATTTCTTGCCCGGCAGCATCGGTTCTTCGGCCATCCACACCAGCATGGCGTCGAAGGCGTCGGTCACTTGCGGCACGTTGTCGGCATGCACCAACAGGTCGCCACGGGAGATGTCGATCTCGTCTTCCATGGTCAAGGTCACGGCCTGGCCTGGGCCTGCGTGTTCCAGCTCACCTTCAAAGGTGACGATGGATTTGACGCGGCTGCTCTTGCCCGACGGCAATACCACCACTTCGTCGCCCTTGTGCACGATGCCACTCGCCAGGGTGCCGGCAAACCCACGGAAGTTCAGGTTCGGGCGATTGACGTACTGCACCGGGAAACGCAGGTCGGTGTAGTTGCGATCATTGGCGATCTCGACAGTCTCCAAGATCTCCATCAGCGACTGCCCGGTGTACCAGGGCGAACGCTCGCTCTTGTTCACCACGTTGTCGCCCTTGAGCGCCGACATCGGCACAAAGGCCAGGGTGCTCGGCTTGAATGCGATACCTTCGGCGAACTTCAGGTAATCGGCCTTGATCGACTCGAATACGCTTTGGTCAAAGCCGTTGATGTCCATCTTGTTGATGGCCACCACGATGTGTTTGATACCCAGCAACGAGGCGATATAGCTGTGGCGACGGGTCTGGGTCTGCACGCCGTAGCGGGCGTCGATCAGGATGATCGCCAGGTCACAGGTGGACGCACCAGTGGCCATGTTGCGGGTGTACTGCTCATGGCCGGGGGTGTCGGCGATGATGAATTTGCGCTTGGCGGTGGAGAAATAGCGATAGGCAACATCAATAGTGATGCCCTGCTCACGCTCGGCCTGCAGGCCATCGACCAGCAACGCCAGGTCGATATCGTCACCGGTGGTGCCGGACTTTTTCGAGTCGCGGGTAATGGCTTCCAGGTGATCCTCGTAGATCATCTTGGAGTCGTGCAGCAGGCGCCCGATCAGGGTGCTCTTGCCGTCGTCGACGTTGCCGCAGGTCAGGAAGCGCAACATTTCTTTGCGCTCGTGCTGGCCCAGGTAGGCGAGGATGTCCTCGCTGATCAAATCAGATTGATGCGACATGACAGCCCCTTAGAAATAGCCTTGACGTTTTTTATCTTCCATCGAGCCTGCACCATCGTGGTCGATGACACGGCCCTGGCGCTCGGAAGTTCGCGTCAGGAGCATTTCCTGAATGATGTCCGTCAGCGTCTCGGCTTCGGACTCCACCGCGCCCGTCAACGGGTAGCAGCCAAGGGTGCGGAAACGTACTTTCTTTTTGACGATGCGGGCTTTGTCTTCCTCGGACAGGTGCTCGAGGATGCGATCGTCGTCGATCATGATCAACGTGCCGTTCTTCTCGATCACGTCGCGCTCGGCGGCGAAGTACAGCGGCACGATCGGGATGCCTTCCAGGTAGATGTACTGCCAGATGTCCAGCTCGGTCCAGTTGGACAGCGGGAATACGCGGATCGACTCGCCCTTGTTGACGTTGCCGTTGTAGACGTTCCACAGCTCCGGGCGTTGGTTCTTCGGGTCCCAACGGTGCTTGCTGTCGCGGAACGAATACACGCGCTCTTTGGCACGGGATTTCTCTTCATCGCGACGGGCACCGCCGAATGCTGCGTCGAAACCATGCTTGTCCAGCGCCTGCTTGAGGCCCTCGGTCTTCATGATATCGGTGTGCTTGGCACTGCCGTGGGTGAAAGGGTTGATGTTCTGCGCCACGCCATCGGGGTTGATGTGGGTAATCAGGTCCAGGCCCAGCTCCTCGACCATCTTGTCGCGGAACTTGTACATCTCCTGGAATTTCCAGCGAGTGTCGACGTGCATCACCGGAAATGGCAGTTTGCCCGGGAAGAAGGCCTTGCGTGCCAGGTGCAGCATCACGGCGGAGTCTTTACCGATCGAGTAGAGCATCACCGGGTTATCGAACTCGGCGGCGACCTCGCGGATGATGTGGATGCTTTCCGCCTCCAGCTGTTTCAGATGCGTCAGTTTGTCGACCATGGTTACTCACGGAAAAACGATCTTATGGACGGCCAGCGGGCCGTGTTCGAGCGAGGCATGCTAGCACAGCAACTTCTTCTATTTAGGGCGCCAGCTAGACCGAAACGATATATGAATATGCCTCCGAGTTTGGCGCTCAACTCGGTCAATGGGGGAGCTGGCTTGCCTGCGATACAGGCGCCCCGCTCATTCAGGCTGACCGAGGTGATGCCATCGCAGGCAAGCCAGCTCCCACAGTGTTCAATGCTGTGCTTTAGATCGGATTGGGGCAGTCGATGAACAGATGCTCCAGGGCAAAGCGCCGCGCCAGGTAGTCGCCCAAGGCCTGCACGCCGTAGCGTTCGGTGGCGTGATGGCCGGCGGCGATGAAGCTGATGTCGTTTTCCCGGGCGCTGTGGAAGGTCTGTTCAGACGCTTCACCGCTCAGGTACAAATCGACACCCGCGGCAATCGCCTGGTCGATGTAGCCCTGGCCGCCACCGGTACACCAGCCGACGCGGCGAATCATCTCGCTGCCTTCGATCAGCAGCGGTTCGCGGCCCATCACGTCCTGCACGCGACGGGCGAAGTCACGAGGTGACAAGGGCTCGGCCAGGGAGCCGACCAGCCCGACGATTTTTGGGTTGCCCGGGTCCAGCGGGCCTTCGACGGTGATGTCCAGGTGGCGAGCCAGTTGCACGTTGTTGCCGACATCAGCGTGCAGGTCCAGGGGCAAGTGGTAGGCCAGCAGGCTGATGTCATGCTTGAGCAGGGTTTTGAGACGGCGCTGCTTCATGCCGGTGATGCACGGGTTTTCGCCCTTCCAGAAGTAACCGTGGTGCACCAGCACCAGGTCGGCCTTGGCTTCGACGGCGGCGTCCAGCAGGGCTTGGCTGGCGGTCACGCCGCTGACGATGCGCATCACTTGGGGCCGGCCCTCGACCTGCAGGCCATTGGGGCAGTAATCGGCAATTTTGGCGCTGCCGAGGTAGCGGTCGGCTTCCTCGACGAGGGTAGTAAGGGGCACGGCCATAAAAGACTCCTAAATATCCCGTTCGCAGGCGTCACAGCCTCGTATAATGCGCGACATTATGGGCGCTCTCCCGCCCCCTGCAACCTGTCAGGACTTACTTGATGCTCAAGGCACTGCGTTTTTTTGGATGGCCATTGTTGGCTGGCGTGCTGATCGCGATGCTGATTATCCAGCGTTATCCCCAGTGGGTGGGCCTGCCCACACTGGATGTGAACCTGCAACAGGCGCCGCAGACCAACACAGTGGTGCAAGGGCCGGTGACCTATGCCGATGCCGTGGTCATCGCCGCTCCGGCGGTGGTCAACCTGTACACCACCAAGGTCATCAACAAGCCCGCGCATCCGTTGTTTGAAGACCCGCAATTTCGCCGCTACTTCGGTGACAACGGCCCCAAGCAGCGCCGCATGGAATCCAGCCTCGGCTCCGGCGTGATCATGAGCCCCGAGGGCTACATCCTCACCAACAACCATGTGACCACGGGCGCCGACCAGATCGTGGTGGCCCTGCGTGACGGCCGCGAAACCCTGGCCCGCGTGGTGGGCAGCGACCCGGAAACTGATCTTGCGGTACTCAAAATTGATCTGAAGAACCTGCCGGCCATCACCCTCGGCCGCTCCGACGGTTTGCGCGTGGGCGATGTGGCGCTGGCCATCGGCAACCCGTTCGGGGTGGGGCAAACGGTGACCATGGGCATCATCAGCGCCACCGGGCGTAACCAGTTGGGCCTTAACAGCTACGAAGATTTCATCCAGACCGACGCCGCGATCAACCCCGGCAACTCGGGCGGTGCGCTGGTGGACGCCAATGGCAACCTGACGGGCATCAACACCGCGATTTTTTCCAAGTCCGGCGGCTCACAGGGCATTGGGTTTGCGATCCCGGTGAAGCTGGCGATGGAAGTGATGAAGTCGATCATCGAGCACGGCCAGGTGATTCGCGGCTGGCTGGGCATTGAGGTACAGCCCTTGACCAAGGAACTGGCCGAGTCATTTGGCCTGACCGGGCGTCCAGGCATCGTGGTAGCGGGGATCTTCCGCGACGGCCCGGCGCAGAAAGCCGGCCTGCAACTGGGCGATGTGATCCTCAGCATCGACGGCGCCCCGGCGGGTGATGGCCGCAAGTCGATGAACCAGGTGGCGCGGATCAAGCCGACCGACAAGGTGGCGATCCTGGTGATGCGCAACGGCAAGGAGATCAAACTGTCGGCGGAAATCGGCCTGCGCCCACCACCGGCGACCGCACCATTGAAAGAAGAGCAATAACCGTCGCGATCCTAGCGCCCGTTCGCGGGCGCTGGTAAGGCTACATTTCTTAGCGATTCATTCTCATTAGGCATGTTATATTGTTTCAATATCGCTATTGGAACGCTCTATCATGCCGTCTCGAAAGTTTGTGCCCTTGGCCGGCCTGGCCCTGGGTTTGCTGCTCGACCCTGCCTACGCCGAAGAAAACACCTTGGAACTGGACACCATCAGCGTCACTTCTGACGCCTATGAATCCGCCACCGGCCCGGTCGACGGCTACCGCGCCACCCGCTCTGCCAGTGCGACCAAGACCGACACGGCCTTGCGCGACATCCCGCAATCGATCAGCGTGATTCCTGCCACGGTACTCAAAGACCTGGGCAGTACCAGCGTGGAGCGCGCCCTGGAATTCGCTGGCGGCGTATCCAAGCAAAACAACTTCGGCGGCCTGACCCTCTACGAATACAGCGTGCGCGGCTTCACCACGTCCGAGTTCTACCAGGATGGCTTCAGCGCCAACCGTGGTTACCCCAGTACCCCGGACGCGGCGAATATCGAGCGCATTGAAGTGCTCAAGGGCCCCGCCGCCAGCCTGTATGGGCGTGGCGATCCCGGCGGCACGGTGAATATCGTCACCAAGAAACCACAGCCCGAGGCCTTCACCACGCTGCAGAACAGCGCAGGCAGTTGGGACCGCTACCGCACGGCGCTGGATGTGAATACGCCGCTGGACAGCGAGGGGCGCGTGCTGACGCGAGTGAACCTGGCCGTTGAAGACAACCACAGCTTTCGCGATCACGTGGACGCCAAGCGTGTGTTTGTCGCGCCCTCCTTCAGTTGGCAACTGGACCCGGACACCACCCTGCTGGTGGAAAGTGAGTTCGTGCGCCACAGCTCCACCTTCGACCGAGGCATCGTCGCCAATACCGGCATGTCCCATTCCACCTTCCTCGGCGAGCCCAACGACGGCAATATCCGCAACCACAACAACCGCATTCAGGCGGCGTTGGAACACCACCTCAACGACGCCTGGAAACTGCGCCTGGCCAGCCATTACAAGCAAGGCAGCCTGTGGGGCGATGCTTCGGAAAGCCGAGCGTTGAACGCAGACGGCCACAGCGTCAATCGCCGCTACCGTGAACGCTCCACCGGTTGGCATGACAGCATCACCCAGCTAGAACTGCGCGGGGTGTTCGATATCGGCAGTTGGCAACATGAACTGTTGATCGGTACCGAGTACGAGGATTACCGCAAGAAAGAGCGCGTGACGGCGATCGCAGGCGACTATCCCATCGACATCTACAAGCCGGTGTACGGCCAGCCCAAACCCAACGGCAAACGCTCCGGTACCGACTTCTTCGAACAGACCAAAAGCCACGCACTCAACCTGCAAGACCAGATCATCTTCACCGACCGCCTGCGCGGTATGATCGGTGCGCGCTTCGAACACTTCGAACAAAGCACCGACGACTTCACCCGCAACCACGCCAAGAGCCGCCAAACCCACGACGCCTTCACTCAGCGCGCCGGCCTGCTCTACCAGCTCACGCCAGAAGTCGGCGTGTTTGCCAACGCCTCCACGTCGTTCAAGCCCAATAGCGGCCTGGATGCCGCTGGCAAGTCCTTCAAACCCGAAGAAGGCGTGGGTTATGAGGTGGGGGTCAAGAGCGAGCTGTTTGACGACCGCCTCAGCGCTACCCTGGCGGCCTTTCATATCGAAAAGGAAAACGTGCTGACCCTGGACCCGGCGACCAACCTCAACCGCGCCATGGGCAAGGCCCGCAGCCAGGGGTTCGACCTGCAAGTAACCGGGCAAGTGACCGACGCAGTCCGCGTGATCGGCGCCTTGGCCTACATCGACGCTGAAGTGACCAAGGGCGACAAAACCATCCCCACGGGCAGCCGCATTCTGGGCGTGGCCAAGCGCAGTGGCAGTGTGTTGGGCGTGTATGAGTTCCAGGAAGGCGCGTTGCGTGGCTCAGACCTGGGCGCAGCGTTCACCTATGTAGGTGACCGCTCAGGCGAAGCCGGCACGGGTTTCGAACTGCCCGCCTACCACACCGTGGATTTGCTGGCCCATTACAAGGCCACGCAGAACGTGACGGTGGGGCTGAACCTCAACAACCTGTTCAATGAAAAGTACTACGAGCGATCCTACAGCAACTATTGGGTCAACCCGGGTGAGCCGCGCAACTTCACGGTTAGCCTGACCCTGGATCTGTAGATACAGTCAAAATGTGTGGCTTGCCTGCGATGACCATAGGTAATCACGATGCGAAGCGAGCCGCTCTTGATCTTGATCTGCATGTGATCTTGATCTCAGGCGCCCCGTTGAGCCACGCTGGCCGAACGCAGGCTTGAATTCGTGGGTAACCCGGCAGGACGCCGGGTTAGCCGCCCCGCGCCATGGATGGCGCGTGGCGGCGGCCCACGGATTCAAGCCTGTGTTCGGGCACACCGAGCCTAGGCGAGGTGCCGAGTGGTGGGGCAAGAGCCCTTTGGTTACTTTGGGCTGGGCCGGCATTCCGGCTCTTTTCCAAAGTGACCCGCTGTAAAAGCGGAACCCTAAGCAGCCGTTACCGCAGGAATGGATATGTACACAATCCAACTGTGTTGACTGCCATGCCGCCTTCGCGAGCAAGCCCGCTCCCACAATTGGTCCGCGGGGTCGTCAAGTAGGGAAGCGTCGCGGTTAGGCCGCCATCGCAGGCAAGCCAGCTCCCACAATTGGATCACCGCAGGGCTCGATTACAAGGCAACCGGCGCTCGTTCGCACAGGGTATTAAGCGCTGCCGCCCACTGCGGCTCGTCATTCAAGCAAGGCACCAACACCAACTCCTCGCCCCCCGCTTCACGAAATTGCTCGCGACCGCGATCGCCAATTTCCTCCAACGTTTCAATACAGTCGGCGACGAACGCCGGGCACATCACCAGCAGCTTCTTCACGCCTTGCTGGGCCAATGCCTCAAGGCGCGCCTCGGTGTAGGGTTCGATCCATTTGGCCCGGCCCAGGCGGGACTGGAACGCCACCGACCATTTGCCCTCCGGCAAACCCAGCCGCTCGGCCACATCCCGCGCCACGCTGAAGCACTGCGCGCGGTAACAGGTGGCCAGCACTTCAGGGGATGCGTTCTTGCAGCAGTCGGCATCCTTGAAGCAGTGCTGGCCTGTGGGGTCGAGCTTGGTCAGATGACGCTCAGGCAAGCCATGGAAACTGAGCAGCAAGTGATCGTAATCCTGCTCCACATAAGAGCGCACACTCGCCGCCAGCGCATCGAGGTACTCAGGCTGATCGTAGAACGGTTGCAGGATCGAAAACTGCACATTCAGTTGCTTGTCGCGCACCACTCGCTTGGCTTCCTCTATCACCGTGGTGACGGTGCTGTCGGCAAACTGCGGGTACAACGGCGCCAGTGTGATTTTTTGAATACCCTGGGCGGCCAGGCGTGTCAGGACCGTTTCCAGGGACGGCTCGCCATAACGCATCGCCAGTTCCACCGGGCCCTGGGTCCACTGCGCGGTCATCTGCTGCTGCAGGCGGCGGCTCAGCACCACCAACGGCGAACCCTCATCCCACCAGATCGACGCATAGGCATGGGCCGATTGCTCGGGGCGCTTGATCAGGATCAGCGATACCAGCAAGCGCCGCACCGGCCACGGCAAGTCGATCACATAAGGGTCCATCAGGAACTGATTGAGGTAGCTGCGCACATCGGCCACTGAAGTGGACTTTGGCGAACCCAGGTTGACCAGTAACAACGCGTGATCGGTCATGCAACATCCTATCTTTAGAGGCGGCTGGACAAGTCGTCCAGAGCCGCACGCAACTCAGTGAACTGGAAAGTGAAACCTGCGGCCTGCAGCCGTTCAGGCAAAGCCTTTTGCCCGCCCAGCAACAAGCCGGACAACTCACCCAGGCCAACCTTCAACGCAAATGCCGGCATCGGCATGAACGCCGGGCGGTGCAGCACCTGGCCCAGGGTCTTGGCAAATTCGCGGTTGCGCACCGGGTGCGGCGCGCAGGCATTATAAGGACCGTTGGCGTCTTGCTTGTGCAGAAGAAAATCAATCAGGGCGATTTGATCCTCGATATGCACCCAGGGCATCCACTGCCGTCCATTGCCAATCGGCCCGCCCAGCGCCAGTTTGAACGGCAGCAGCAGGCGCGACAAAAAGCCGCCCTCGGCAGACAGCACCAACCCCGTACGCACCAGCACCACGCGAATGTCCAAGGCTTCGGCACGCTGGGCGGTTTCCTCCCAGGCGATACACAACTGGCTGGGGAAGTCATCCAGCACCGGGCCGCTGGCTTCGGTCAGTTCGCGCTCGCCGCCGTCGCCGTACCAACCCACCGCAGAGCCGGAGATCAGCACCGCCGGTTTTTGTTCCAGGCTTTCCATCCAGGCCAGCAAGGTTTCGGTGAGGTGAATGCGACTGTTCCACAGCAATGCCTTGCGCTTGTGGGTCCAAGGCCGGTCCGCGATAGGCGCGCCTGCCAGGTTGACCACCGCGTCCACCGTGCCAATCACCTCTTGTAGGCGAGCCACTCCGAGTACCTGCGCACCGCACACCTGGGCGACCGTTTCCGGTTGCCGGCTCCACACCGTCAGGCGGTGGCCTTGCGCGAGCCAGTGCTTGCAGAGTTGACGGCCGATCAAGCCGGTACCGCCGGTCAGCAAAATATGCATGGGACTCTCCTCATGTAACGTTCGCCGCCGCTCACTGGTCTATTTTATAAGCAGGGATCAATTTGATAATTGAGCGTGACGGGGGTTCAAGCCTTAGCTTAACCATAGGTCACGCCACACAATCAGGCACGCCAAAACTTATACCAAAAAACAATATTGTACAGCTATTGGTGTCGGCGTAGTCTGTACCCAACGGTAAAACGAGGCCTCCCATGACTGTTCCCATCGCGATCATTGGTACCGGCATCGCCGGTCTCTCCGCCGCCCGAGCGTTACAAGACGCTGGGCATGCAGTGCAACTCTTCGATAAAAGCCGCGGCAGCGGTGGCCGCATGTCCAGCAAGCGCAGCGACGCCGGCGCGCTGGATATGGGCGCGCAATACTTCACCGCTCGCGACCGGCGCTTCGTCAACGAAGTGCAGCGCTGGCAAAGCAACGGCTGGGCCGAGCAGTGGAAGCCCCAGCTGTATAACTTCAAGTCCGGGCAATTGACGCCCTCCCCCGATGAGCAGATCCGCTGGGTGGGCACGCCGCGCATGAGCGCCATCACTCGCGCCCTGCTCGACGACTTGCCGGTGGAGTTCGGTTGCCGCATCACCGAAGTCTTCCAGGGCACGCAGCACTGGAACCTGCTCGACGCGGACGGCGGCAATCACGGCCCTTTCAGTCACGTGATCATTGCCACGCCGGCGCCCCAAGCCACCGCGCTGCTGGCCGCCGCGCCCAAGCTGGCGAGCGCCGCCGCCGGGGTGAAAATGGACCCGACCTGGGCCATCGCCCTGGCGTTCGACAAGCCCCTGGATACGCCGATGGAGGGCTGCTTCGTGCAAGACAGCCCCCTCGACTGGCTGGCGCGCAACCGCAGCAAGCCCGGGCGCGATACCACCCTCGACACCTGGGTGCTGCACGCCACCAGCGCCTGGAGCAAGGCCCACCTGGACCTGCCCAAGGAAGCGGTGATCGAACACCTGCACGGCGCCTTTGCCGAATTGCTGCACAGCGCCATGCCCGCGCCGTCGTTCAGCCTGGCGCACCGTTGGCTCTACGCGCGCCCATCGAGCAGCCATGAATTCGGCGTGCTGGCCGACGCCGACCTGGGCCTGTTCGTCTGTGGTGACTGGTGCCTCTCCGGCCGGGTGGAAGGTGCCTGGTTGAGTGGCCAGGAAGCGGCGCGACGCTTGATCGAGCACTTGCAATGAACCGCATCAACCCCGCCAAACTGCTGCTGTCAAAATGGACGGCAGCTCATCCCCGCCACAAGGAAAAACACTTCCTGGTCACCGAATTGTTCCGTGACGACGAGGGCACGGTGCTGGACATCGAACTGCAGGCCATCCTTACTCGGCGCGCCGAACGCCTGCCCTGGCAGACCCTGAAAAACGCTGAGGACTGGAAAATCGGCTGGAAATAAAGCGGCGGCACAAACCTGTACAAAATATTTGACTTGTACAACATCGAGCCTATGATGAGATTTAGTTGTACAAGATTTGTAGCTTGTACAGGATTCTTGCAGAGGTTTGCTTATGTCCAGCCGTGTGAAACCGAAGATCGCCATCAGCGCCTGCCTTCTGGGTGAGAACGTGCGCTTCAATGGCGGTCATAAACAGTCCCTGCTATGCAGCCAGACCCTCAGTGACTATTTCGATTTCGTCCCGTTGTGCCCTGAAGTTGCCATCGGCCTGGGCATTCCTCGGCAAGCGATCCGCCTGGTCGGGGACCCCAACCAACCGCAGGCCGTGGGCAGCGTAAACCCTGCGCTCAATGTCACTCAGCCATTGGACGATTACGGCCAGCAAATGGCCCGGGAACATACCGACCTGTGCGGCTACATCTTCATGCAAAAGTCACCGTCCTGCGGCCTGGAGCGGGTCAAGGTGTACCGCGACAACGGCACGCCCGTCGACGGTGGCGGGCGCGGCATTTACGCCCAGGCGTTTTGTGCTCGACACCCCAACCTGCCGGTGGAGGAAGACGGTCGCCTGAACGACCCGGTGCTGCGGGAAAACTTCCTCACCCGCGTATTCGTGTACGCCAGTTGGCAGCAACTGTTGGCCGACGGCCTTACCCGTCACCGCTTGCTGACGTTTCACTCGCGCTACAAGTACCTGCTGATGGCCCACAGCCCGGCGCATTACAAAAGCCTGGGCCACTTGCTCGGCAGCATGGGCAAGGGCATTGACCTGCAAGCTTTGGCCGACGGTTATTTCAGCGAACTGATGGCGGGCCTGAAAAAATGCGCGACTCGCGGTACCCATACCAATGTGCTGCAACACATCAGTGGCTATCTCAAGCAAGCCATCAGTGCCGATGACAAACAGGAAATGCAGACCGTCATCGGCCAATACCGCCACGGCATCGTGCCACTGGTGGTGCCGCTGACCCTGCTCAAGCACCACTTTCGCCAACACCCGGACCGCTACATCGCGCAGCAGGCCTACCTGCAACCGCACCCGGAAAACCTCAGCCTGCGTAATGCGATCTAACCCATGAAACCTGCCCTGCTCGACGAACCCGGCGAAGACCTCGCCCTGGCCCTGGAAAACGGCTGGCTGCCGATCCGCGAGGTGGCGCGCCAGACCGGCGTGAATGCGGTGACGCTGCGCGCGTGGGAGCGCCGCTACGGCCTCATCGTGCCCCAGCGCACGCCCAAAGGGCATCGGTTGTTCAGCGCCGAACATGTGCAACGCATCCAGGCCATCCTCACCTGGCTCAATCGCGGCGTGCCGGTCAGCCAGGTCAAAGGGCTGATCGACTCCGCCCAAGGTAGCCCGGAGCCGATGGAAAACGAGTGGCAGAGCCTGCGCCAGCATTTGGTGAGTGCCATCAGTGAACTGGCCGAGCGCCGGGTCGATGACGCCTTCAACCAGGCCATGGCGCTCTACCCGCCACGCACCTTGTGCGAGCAACTGATGCTGCCGCTGCTCAACGAGCTGGAACAACGCTGGCAGGGCCAGTTCGGCGCGCAGATGGAGCGGGTGTTCTTCCTCTCCTGGCTGCGCAGCAAGTTTGGCGCACGGATCTATCACAACAATCGTCAACTCCACGGCGCGCCCCTGTTGCTGGTCAATCATTCCGACCTGCCCCTGGAACCGCACCTGTGGCTCAGCGCCTGGCTGGCCAGCAGTGCCGATTGCCCGGTGGAAGTATTCGATTGGCCACTGCCTGTCGGCGAACTGGCCCTGGCGGTGGAACACCTGCAACCCCGTGCGGTGCTGCTGTACTCAAGCAAGGCGTTGCAAGTGTCGGCACTCAGCAAACTGCTGGGCGGCATCCATTGCCCAACGGTGATTGCCGGACCAACGGTGTGCATCCACCACGCCGAGTTGGGCGTATTAACCCAGGACATCCCAGAGTTGTTCGTGGCCGAGGACCTGTTGGCGGCCCATCAATTATTGATCCAGCGTGGAATTGTCTAAATGCATCTGATCTGGCTGCGCACCGACTTGCGCCTGCACGACAACACTGCCCTGGCGGCCGCGTGCCAGCGCGGCCCCGTCGCGGCTGTTTACCTGATCACGCCCGAGCAATGGCAGGCGCATGATGACGCGCCGTGCAAAGTCGATTTCTGGCTGCGCAACTTGCAGCACCTGAGCCAGGCACTGGGCAACCTCAACATTCCGCTGTTAATCCGCCACGCCGCGACCTGGGACCAGGCGCCGACGGTACTGAGCCAACTGTGCCGCGAGCTGTCGGTGGAGTCGGTACACGTCAACGAGGAATATGGCGTTCACGAGAGCCGCCGCGACCGCGCCGTGGCCCAGGCCCTGGAAGCTGACGGCGTGACCTTCCACAGCTACCTGGACCAACTGTTTTTCCAGCCGGGTAGTGTGCTGACCAAGACCGGCACCTACTTCCAGGTGTTCAGCCAGTTCCGCAAGGTCTGCTACAGCCGCCTGCACAGCGCCCTGCCCCGCGTGGTGCCGACGCCAAAGGCCCAGGCCGAGCATGGCGTGAAAAGCGACCCTGTGCCAACGGCAGTCGAAGGGTTCCCGACACCCAGCGAAACCTTGCGTGCCCTCTGGCCCGCTGGCGAAGACGAAGCGCGCCGTCGCCTTGATGCCTTCGCCGATCAGCAGATCAGCTATTACAAGGACGAACGCGACTTCCCGGCCAAGCCCGGCACCAGTCAGCTTTCTGCCTACCTGGCCGCCGGAGTGGTTTCGCCGCGCCAGTGCTTGCACGCCGCGCTGCAAACCAATCAGGGCGAGTTCGAAAGCGGCGACATCGGCGCCATCACCTGGATCAACGAGCTGCTGTGGCGCGAGTTCTACAAGCACATCCTGGTCGGCTACCCACGGGTTTCCCGCCACCGCGCGTTTCGCCCGGAAACCGAAGCGCTGGCCTGGCGCAAGGCGCCCGAAGACCTGGCCGCCTGGCAACAGGCGCGCACCGGCTTGCCGATCATCGACGCGGCCATGCGCCAACTGCTGGAAACCGGCTGGATGCACAACCGCCTGCGCATGGTGGTGGCGATGTTCCTGACGAAGAACCTGCTGATCGACTGGCGCGAGGGCGAGCGCTTCTTTATGCGCCACCTGATCGACGGTGATCTGGCGGCCAACAACGGCGGCTGGCAATGGAGTTCGTCCACCGGCACCGACTCGGCGCCGTATTTCCGGATATTCAGCCCGCTGAGCCAATCGGAAAAATTCGACGGTGACGGCGTGTTCATCAAACGCTGGCTCCCGGAACTGGCCGCGCTGAATAAAAAACAAGTGCACAACCCCGAAGCGGCTGGGGGCCTGTTCGGCGTGGCGGATTACCCGCGTGCCATCGTCGATTTGAAACAGTCTCGCGAGCGCGCCTTGGCCGCATTTCGCCGGCTGCCTTCGCGTCAGGAGATGGCCGAACATGAGTGACTTCCTGCACCAGTTTGCCCACACCTTCGCCACGCTGGACAAGCACAACCTGCACCTGCTCGGCCGCCTGTACAGCGAGGACATCGCCTTCACCGATCCCCTGCATGAAGTCCAGGGCCTGCCAGCGTTGCGGCGTTACTTTGCCGACTTGTACAGCAACGTCAGCGAGCTGCATTTTGACTTCCACGGTTTCGATACCGTGGCCGAAGGCGAGGGCTACCTGCGCTGGACTATGCGTTTTCGTCACCCACGCCTGGCCGGTGGGCAGGTGATCGAGGTGCCAGGCTGTTCTCATTTGATGTGGCACGACAAGGTTTACCGCCATCGCGACTATTTCGATGCCGGCGCCCTGCTCTATGAACATGTCCCCCTACTGGGTCGCGTTATTCGTTGGCTGAAAAGGAGAATGGGATGAGCCTTACACCGCCCCGTCGTTATTGGCTGACCGGCGCCAGCAGTGGTATCGGTGCGGCGCTGGCCGTGGAGTTGCTCGAGAGCGGCGCCCACGTGGCCCTGAGTTCCCGCACCCAAGGCCCGCTGGATGCCCTCGCCCTTCGATATCCAGGCCAGGTTCTGGTGGTGGCCGGCGACCTGACCAACAGCCAGACCGTGCGCGAGATCGGTGAGCGTATCAGCGAGGTCTGGGGTTCGCTGGACACGGTGATCCTCAACGCTGGCACCTGTGAATACGTCGACGCCCGGCAATTTGATGCCTCAATCATCGAGCACGTTGTGCGCACCAACCTGCTGGCCAGCAGTTATTGCATCGAGGCCGCGCTACCACTGTTGCGCGCAGGGCGTACCCCGCACCTGGTGGGCGTGGCCAGTGCCGTGACCTACCTGCCCATGCCCCGCGCCGAAGCCTACGGCGCGTCCAAGGCCGGCCTGCGTTACTTGTTCGAATCCCTGCGTATCGGCCTGTCGCCGGAAAACATCGATGTCACGGTGATCAGCCCAGGCTTCGTCGACACGCCGCTGACCGAGCGCAATGATTTCCCGATGCCCCTGAGCTGGCCGGCCGACAAAGCCGCGAAACACATTTTCGCCAAGCTGGAAAAACGCCCGCTGGAAATCGCCTTTCCGGCCCTGTTAATTGCCACCTTGTGGCCGCTGTCGAAGCTCCCCAACCGCGCGCAACTGATCATCGGCAAACGCATGCTGCGCAGCCCGCCACCGAAGAAGGACGACCTGTGAAGATCGCCATTATCGGCAGCGGCATCGCCGGGCTGACCAGCGCCTACCTGCTCAGCCGTCGCCACGACATTACGCTGTTCGAGGCCAATGACTGCATTGGCGGGCATACACACACGGCCAACGTGACGGTCGACGGCAAAAGCTATGCGGTGGACACGGGCTTCATCGTGTTCAACGACTGGACCTACCCGAACTTCATCCGTCTGCTGGAGCAGATCGGGGTCAGGTTCAAACCCACCGAGATGAGTTTTTCGGTGTGCGACCAAAGCACAGGCTTTGAGTACAACGGCAACAACCTCAACAGCCTGTTTGCCCAGCGCCGCAATATTTTGTCGCCGGGGTTCTGGGGCATGTTGCGCGATATCCTGCGCTTCAATCGCCAGGCGCCCCTGGACTTGCAAGAGCAGCGCATCAGCGCCGACATGACCCTGGGCGATTACCTCACCGCTGGCGGCTATGGCCCCAGGTTTATCCGGCATTACATCGTGCCGATGGGCGCGGCCATCTGGTCGATGTCCCTGGCCGATATGCTCAAGTTTCCGCTGCAGTTTTTTGTGCGCTTCTTCAAGAATCACGGCTTGCTCTCGGTGAGCAACCGCCCGCAATGGTGTGTGATCGAGGGCGGCTCCAGCTGTTATATCGAGCCGCTGACCCGCAGCTTTCGCGAACAGATACGGCTCAACTGCCCTGTGCATAAGGTGCAACGCAGCGACGAAGGTGTAGTTATCCACAGCCCGGCCGGCAGCGAAACCTTCGACCGCGTGGTATTCGCCTGCCACAGCGATCAGGCCCTGGCCTTGCTCGATGACCCCAGCCAGGCCGAACAGCAGATTCTCGGTGCCTTGCCCTACGCCGACAACGACGTGGTGCTGCACACCGACACACGCCTGCTGCCCGACCGCAAGCTGGCATGGGCCAGCTGGAACTATCGGCTGACGGGCAACGTGCAACAACAGGCCGCCGTCACCTATGACATGAACATCCTGCAAGGCATCGACAGCGCCACTACTTTTTGCGTCAGCCTCAACCAGACGCCGATGATCAACCCACTGAAGATCCTGGCGCGCTACACCTACGCCCATCCGCAATACAGCCTGGCCGCAGTCGCCGCACAGGCACGCTGGGAAGAATTGAACGGCGTGCGCAATACCTTTTACTGCGGGGCCTACTGGGCCAACGGCTTTCACGAAGACGGCGTGGTCAGCGCTCTGCGCGTGGCCCAGGCGTTTGGGGAAACCCTGTGAACAGCGCCCTCTACAGCGGCTGGATCGCCCATCGCCGGTTTACGCCCAAGGCCCACGCCTTTCGCTACCGCATCGGCCTGTTGTATCTGGACCTCAGTGAAGAGGATGAAGTACTGGGGCTCTCGCCGCTGGCCGGCACGGGTCGCCTGGCGCCTTTCGGTTTCCGCCAGCAGGATTACCTGCGTGAATTCACGCGCCACGGCATGAGCCTGAGCGATGCCGTGCGCCAGGAAGTCGGCAAGGCCCTGGGGCAAACACCCCAGGGCGCTATCTGCCTGCTGACCCAGGCCCGCAGTTGGGGCCTGGCTTTTAACCCGGTGAGTTTCTTCTACTGCTTCGAGGCTGACGGGCAACTGGCCGCGATCCTGTGTGAAGTGACCAACACCCCATGGCGCGAGCGCTATCACTACGTGCTGCCCGCCCAGGCACTGGGCGCCGATGAGCACCAGCATTTCGCCGTGGCCAAGGCCTTCCATGTGTCGCCGTTTTTGCCTCGCGAGCTGGAGTACCGCATGAGTTTCAGCCAGCCCGCCGCCAGGCTCGGCGTGCATATGGCCGATTGGCAGGGCACGCAAAAAGTCTTCGACGCCACCTTGAGCCTGGAAAAACAGGCATTGAGCCGCGCCAGCCTGCATCGCTATTTGTGGCGCTTTCCCTGGATGACCGCCAAGACCGGCCTTGCGATCTACTGGCAAGCCTTGCGCCTGCTGCTCAAACGCACTCCGATTTTTTCCCACCAGGCCGCCGATGGCGCCTCTCGCACCGCAGTCGGGTATACCAAGGATCGCCACCATGAAAACCCCTAGCTTATCGGTCAAGGCTAACCGCCTGAACGTCAACGGCATGACCGCTGCGCTATTGCGCAAAGGCGTGTTGCGCCAGCTCAGCCAATTGCGCCATGGCCAGTTGGTCATCATCGAGGATGGCGAGCGGCAAGTCTTCGGCGCACGGGAAGCGCACCTGCTGGGCGAGATCCAGATTCTCGACGCGGCGGTATGGGGGCTGGTGGCGGCCAATGGCTCGATCGGCGCCGGCGAAGCGTTTATCCATGGTTACTGGACCAGCCCCGACCTCACCGCCGTCGTGCGGGTGATGGTCAGCAACCTGGAGGTGCTCGACGCCATGGAAGGTGGCCTGGCACGCCTGGCGCGGCCGTTCACTCAGGGCCTGCACTGGCTCAACCGCAACACACGCAAAGGCTCGCAAAAAAACATCGCCGCCCATTACGACTTGGGCAACGACCTGTTCGAAGAATTTCTCGACCCCACCATGATGTACTCGGCCGCGCAATTCCTGACCCCCGATGACACCCTGGAACAGGCACAACTGAACAAATTAGCGCGCATCTGCCAGAAACTGGCGCTCAAGCCCAGCGACCATCTGCTGGAAATCGGTACCGGCTGGGGCAGCATGGCGTTGTATGCGGCGCAGCATTACGGTTGTCGGGTCACCACCACGACCCTGTCCAAGGAGCAGTTCGCCTACACCGCGCAGCGTATCCAGGCCGCGGGCCTGCAAGATCGTGTGACCGTGCTGCTGAGCGATTACCGCGACCTCACCGGTGAGTACGACAAGCTGGTGTCGATCGAAATGATTGAAGCGGTGGGCCATCGTTTCCTGCCCACCTATTTCAAACAATGTGCCCAGTTGCTCAAGCCCGACGGCCTGATGCTGCTGCAAGCCATCACTATTCGTGAACAACGCTTTGAGCAGGCCAAACGCAGCGTCGACTTTATCCAGCGCTACATCTTCCCTGGTGGCGCGCTGCCCTGTGTACAAAACATGCTGCAGATCGTCAGCCGTGACACCGACATGAACCTGCTGCACATGGAAGACTTCGGCCTGCACTACGCCCGCACCCTGCGCCTGTGGCATGAAAACTTTCGCCGCGCCCATGGCCGTCTTGCGGAACTCGGTTATGACGAATACTTCCTGCGCCTGTGGGAGTTTTACCTGTGCTACTGCGAAGGTGGCTTTATGGAGCGCACCATCGGCACCGCGCAGTTGCTGCTGGCCAAACCGGCGGCCATCAATCCGCCGCTGCTCGGGCGTTTCAGTGCTTAAATCCCTGGCCAACGCCGTGCTGTTTCAGTGCGGCTGGTTTGCCTGCGTACTCGGCGGCGATAGCCGTTGGTTGCTGATCGGCGTCGCGGTACTGGGCGCACACTTGCTGTGGATAAGTTCTTGGGCAAGAGAGGGGCAAGTGATTCTGGCCGTGACGGTGCTGGGAACACTGGTCGATACGGCACTGCGTGGGCTCGGCGTGTTTGAGTTCAATACGCCGGGGCCACTGATTCCGCTGTGGCTGATACTGTTATGGGCCTTGCTGGCCACCACCTTGCGCCATTGCCTGGCCTGGAGCGCACGGCCCTGGTGGCTCGCCAGCCTGCTAGGCGCGGTGGGCGGGCCGTTGTCTTATTACGCCGGCAGTCAATTGGCAGGCGTGAGTTTTGCGTACGGCACCGCCCCAACACTGATCGGCCTGGCGCTGTTATGGGCCATGCTCTTTCCGCTGTTACACGGGGTTGCGCAGAGGCTGGAACACTGACGCCCGTCCGAGCATTCATACGCATCTGACGCACTTGCCTTACACTGCGCGCCTATGACCAACATCCCTCACATTCAAATCACCGAACCCGTCACGTGCTCGACGTGCGCGGCTTGTTGCTGCCAGCTGGAAGTCATGCTGATCACCGACACCGGCGTGCCACAACGCTTTATCGATACCGACGATTGGGGGGGTGAGGTGATGCTGCGCCTGGACGACGGCTGGTGCGCAGCGCTGGACCGCGACACGATGATGTGCACGATCTATGAGCTTCGGCCGTTGATTTGCCGGGAGTTCGAGATGGGGGCGCCGGAATGCCTTGAAGAGCGTGAAGGTATTACCACGGCCTACCGCTGATTCTGTAGGAGCGAGCTTGCTCGCGAAAAACCTGAGAACGCCGCGTTAAACCTGATTCGCTGCGTTATTGTTGAGGTTCTTCGCGAGCAAGCTCGCTCCTACAGTGCATTACAGCGGCATGGTGTAGTGCAGCGAGTAACTCTCTACACCATCGTTATTGCTGCTGATGCCGGCGTTGGAATAATGCGTGGCACGAATGCCCACTTCATGCCCGCCGTTGAACCGCAGGCCGAAACCCAGGCGGTCTTCGAACTGGAAGGACTGGCCGATGTTGTTGTCTTCCAGCCGAGTGCGAGAGAACAACGCCACGCCGATACCGGCTTCGATGTAGGGTTTGACCGACTCGCCGGCAAACTCATACACAAACACCGGCGAGAACGACAGGCTGCTGGCGCCCGCACGATCATCCCCTTCCCAATAGGTATAGGCGCCGCTCCAGTAGCCGGTCAGTCGGCCGACATTGCTCTGCATCCAGCTCTTGTCCCAATCGGAGGTCAGGCCCAGGCGGTAGGTCAGCGTCGAATCGCTGGTGCTCCCCAAGCCGAACTCCAGGCCGGCGGCCTGGGCTGAAACAGAGTGTCCCAACATAGCGGCCGCAATCGCAGCCAAACAGAACAAGCGCTTCATGTGAAACATCCTTTGCAAACGGAATAATTGGGTTGTGTACAGGCTAACGGGCTATAGAAGCCGACGCATAGCCAGAAGTTCAGCTTTTTTCAGGCTGATTTCACGAAATTTTCACGAGCCAAAGCTTCGCACAACTCCAGGATGTTTCCAAAGTGTCGGTAGGATATTTCTTAGGTGACACAGATCGCCGCTGGTCCAGAACTGTGCAGGTTCAGGTTCGCCAATGGCCAGCAGGTCGCGCTCACCCAGCAAGCGCTTGAGCTGGCGCGCCACGGCGGCGCCGGTATCAATGAGGATGATGCTGGGGGGCAGCATCTGCGCCAGGAGTGGCTTGAGGAAGGGATAATGAGTGCAACCTAGGATGATGGTGTCGCAACCGGCGCTAAGCAGCGGCTCAATATAGCCTTGCAGCAGGGAGTGCAAGGCGGGGCTGTTGAGGTCGCCGGCTTCAATCAGCTCCACCAGGCCCGGGCACGGCTGGGTAATCACCCGCACATCGGTGGCAAAACGGTCGAGCAAGGCGGCGAACTTGGCGCTTTGCAGTGTGCCGGTAGTGGCGAGCACACCCACCACACCACTGCGCGTGGCCGCGGCAGCAGGTTTGACCGCAGGCTCCATGCCTACCAGCGGCCAGTCGGGGTAGTCCTGGCGCAAATCGGCCACCGCGGCGACCGTCGCCGTGTTGCAGGCAATCACAAAGGCCTTGGCGCCCCGCTCGCGGAAAAACTCAGCGACCGAGCGAGAACGTTCAAGAATGAACGCCGGCGTTTTCTCACCATAGGGAATGTGCCCGCAGTCCGCCACGTACAGCAGTGACTCGTGGGGCAACAACTGCTGGATTTCTTCCAGCACCGTCAGGCCGCCGATACCGGAATCGAACACACCAACAGGCGCGCCCTTAACCATGCTTTGCCCCGCAGACGCTGCAGCCTGGGTCACGCTTGACGCGCAACTCGCGAAAACGCGTGGTCAGCGCATCGATCAACAACAGGCGCCCTACCAACGACTCACCAAAACCGGCCAGCAGCTTCAAGGCTTCCAGCGCTTGCAGGCTGCCAACCACACCGACCAACGGCCCGACAACGCCGGCTTCGCTGCAGGTCAGTTCAGTGTCGCTGCCGTGCCCATACAAACAGTGGTAGCAGGGACTGTCAGCGCGGCGGGGGTCGAATACCGACAATTGCCCCTCAAGGCGAATGGCCGCGCCACTGACCAACGGTTTGCCGGCGGCAACGCAGGCTACGTTGACCGCCTCGCGGGTAGAGAAGTTATCGCTGCAATCGAGCACCAGATCCACTGCGTTGACCGCAGCAGCCAGCGAGTCGGCATCCAGCGCAGCACGATGGGCGACCAGGGCGACTTCAGGGTTGATCGCTCTCAGGCGCCCCATGGCCGAATCGACCTTGGTCTGCCCCACGCTGTTAGTGTCATGGATGATCTGGCGTTGCAGGTTGGTCAAATCGACCGTATCGAAATCCGCCAGGTGCAATTCGCCCACCCCAGCAGCGGCCAGGTAAAGCGCCACCGGAGCGCCCAGGCCACCCAGGCCGACGATCAACGCGCGGCTCTGTTTCAGGCGTAATTGGCCATCAATGTCGACATGCTGCAACAGAATCTGCCGGCTATAGCGCAACAGCTCCTGGTCGGTCAGCACGGGTGGCGCCCCAAGGTGATGCGTTCGTGACCGCCAAGGTCGATGCGGCTGTGTACGCCGTCAAAGCCCTGGTTCAGCAACAAGTCGCGCACGGCCTGGGCCTGGTCGTAACCGTGTTCGAGCAACAGCCAGCCGCCGTCGTTCAGGTGAGCAGGAGACTTTGCAATGATGAGGCGCAAATCGTCCAGGCCATCGTGCCCCGCCACCAGCGCACTGGCCGGTTCGAAGCGCACATCGCCGGCCACCAGGTGCGGGTCATTGTCGGCAATGTAGGGCGGGTTGCTGATGATCAGGTCGAAGCGCTGGCCTTGCAGGGCGCTGAACCAGTGGCTGTTGAGCACCGTGGCGTTAGTGAGGTGCAGGCGTTGACGATTGCGCTCGGCCAGGGCCACGGCCTCCAGCACACGGTCGACCGCCGTGACCTGCCAGGCCGGACGTTCGCTGGCCAAGGCCAAGGCGATGGCGCCGCTACCGGTGCCCAGGTCCAGGACCTGGGCGGGCGTGGCGGGCAGCAATTCCAGGGCAGCTTCCACCAGCAACTCAGTTTCCGGGCGGGGGATCAAAGTGTGCGGTGCTACTTCCAGGTCGAGTTTCCAGAAGCCTTGCTGGCCGAGGATATAGGCCACCGGCTCGCCGCTGCGGCGGCGCTGCAGGTAGCCGGAAAAGGTCAGCGCGTCTTCGCTGCTGACGATCTTTTCCGGCCAGGTATGCAGATAGCTGCGTGATTTGCCCAGGGCAGCGGCCAGCAGCAACTCCACGTCCAGGCGCGCCGTCGGCGAGTCGGGCAGGTCAGCGGCGCGCAGCAGGCTGGCGATGATGGTCATTTTTTAGTCACCTATCGCCGCCAGTTGGTCGGCCTGGTATTCGGCGAGCAACGGCTCGATCACCGCATCCACGCCCCCGGCGAGAATTTCGTCGAGGGAATACAGGGTGAGGTTGACCCGATGGTCCGTGACCCGGCCCTGGGCAAAGTTGTAGGTACGGATACGCTCGGAGCGGTCGCCGGAGCCCACCAGCAGCTTGCGTTCGCTGGCAATTGCGTTGGCCGCGGCGCTGGTCTGCTGGTCGTTCAACTTGGCCGACAACCAGGACATGGCCCGCGCACGGTTCTTGTGCTGGGAACGTTCTTCCTGGCACTCCACCACAATGCCCGACGGCAAGTGTGTGATACGGATCGCCGAGTCGGTCTTGTTAACGTGCTGGCCACCCGCGCCGGATGAGCGGTAAGTGTCGACACGCAAATCCGCCGGGTTGATCTCGATGGCTTCCTGTTCGTCCGGCTCAGGCAACACCGCGACGGTGCACGCCGAGGTGTGGATACGGCCTTGGGATTCGGTCGCAGGCACCCGTTGCACGCGGTGCGCCCCGGATTCGAACTTCAGCTTGCCGTAGACGTTGTCGCCTTCAACCCGGGCGATGACTTCTTTATAGCCACCGTGCTCGCCCTCGTTCTCGGAGAGGATCTCCACGCGCCAGCCGCGACGCTCGGCATAGCGCGAATACATGCGGAACAGGTCACCGGAAAAAATCGCCGCCTCGTCGCCACCGGTACCAGCGCGGATTTCGAGGAAAACGTTGCGTCCGTCGTTAGGGTCCTTGGGCAGCAACATGCGTTGCAGGTCACCCTCAAGCTCAGCGAGTTTTTCCTTGGCTTCGCGGACTTCTTCCACGGCCATTTCGCGCATGTCCGGGTCGCTGTCCTTGAGCAGGGCCTGGGCGCCTTCGAGGTCGGCCTGGACTTTCAGCAGGTTTTTATAGGTGGCCACAATGGGCTCAACTTCGGCGTATTCCTTGGAATAAGCACGGAATTTGGTTTGATCGGAAATGACCTCGCCATCGCCGAGCAAGGCGGTCAGTTCTTCGAAACGGTCCTGGAGCACATCCAGTTTATTGAGCAGTGACGCTTTCATTACGGTTTTTTATCCGAAGAGCTGTCTGACGCGCCCTCACCGAGGGCAAAGAGTTCCTGGGCCATGGCCAGCGCATCGAGGCGGCCTTCGGCGGTAAGCTTTTTCAACTGGACGCTAGGAGCGTGGAGCAGTTTGTTGGTCAGGCCACGGGCCAATTGCATCAGCACTTCCTCGGCGCCGCTGCCGTTGGCCAGCATGCGCTGGGCCTTGAGCAACTCTTCATCACGCAGGCGTTCACCCTGCTGACGATACGCCTTGAGCACATCCACTGCCGCCAGTTCACGCAGGCGCACCATGAAATCTTCAGCGCCGGTGCTGACCATTTCCTCGGCGGCCTGGGCGGCACCCTGACGACTCTTGAGGTTTTCAGCGACCACTTCATGCAGATCATCGACGCTATAAAGGTAAACGTCGTCCAACTCGCCGACTTCGGGCTCGATATCCCGTGGAACGGCGATATCTACCATGAAGATCGGCTTGTGCTTGCGCAGCTTCAACGCGCTCTCGACCGCGCCCTTGCCCAGAATCGGCAATTGGCTGGCGGTGGAACTGATGACGATATCACTGCGCACCAGTTCAGCGGGAATGTCCGACAGCAGCACCGCATGGGCACCGAACTGCTCGGCCAGAATGCTGGCGCGCTCCAGGGTGCGGTTGGCGACCACGATGCGCTTCACGCCAAGATCGTGCAGGTGACGGGCCACCAGGGTGATGGTTTCACCAGCGCCGATCAGCAGGGCCTGGCTGCGCTGCAAGTCGCTGAAAATCTGCTTGGCCAGGCTCACTGCGGCAAAGGCCACGGACACCGGGTTTTCGCCGATGGCCGTATCGGTACGCACTTGCTTGGCGGAATTAAAGGTGGCCTGGAACAGGCGGCCCAGCAATGGGCCGACGGTGCCGGCCTCACGCGCCACGGCGTAGGCAGACTTCATCTGGCCGAGAATCTGCGGTTCACCCAACACCAGCGAGTCGAGACCGGCCGCCACGCGCATCATGTGACGAACTGCCGCATCCTCTTCATGCACATAAGCGCTGGCACGCAGGTCATCGAGGCTCAAATGGTGATAATCGGCCAGCCAGCGCAGCACCACATCCGCCGAGAGATGTTCCTGCTCTATATAGAGCTCGCTGCGATTGCAGGTCGAAAGGATCGCAGCTTCGCGGCTGTCGGTAAGTCGGCAGAGCTGCTGCAAGGCCTCAACCAACTGCTCTGGCGTAAACGCCACGCGCTCGCGCACGTCTACGGAGGCAGTCTTGTGGTTAATACCGAGTGCGAGGAAGGCCATTCAATATCGCTGATGATGTCGGGAAGCCGACAATTGTCCTACTTCGAAAGATTCAGAACAACCACCGTCGTCTATTGTCCCTATACCTTATGCCTATCAATGCACTTTTACAGGAGCGAGCTTGCTCGCGAAAATCGTCAACGATAACGCGGCAAGCCGGGCGCCCAGCGGCGCTCTCAGGTTTTTCGCCAGCAAGCTCGCTCCTACAAAGGAAAGGCAAAAGGCAGCAATAGTCGTATTCCGAGTGCCCCGGTTATGTTTGGCCGAAGGCTTGTGTCATGATGATCCGACCGCAGGTTAGTCGTCCTCTTCCTATATGAATAGATCTTCCGCGTTGCTCCTCGCTTTTGTCTTCCTCAGCGGCTGCCAGGCCATGGCACCCGTGTCGCCGGACGCTACGTCGCCGGTGGAAGACAGCACTCCCGCCCCTGAAAAACCCAAGGTTTATTCCTCGTTCAGTGAAGAAACGATCTACAGCCTGCTGACCGCTGAACTGGCCGGCCAGCGCAATCGCTTTGATATTGCACTGGATAATTACGTGACCCAGGCCATCAACACCCAAGACCCGGGGATTTCCGAGCGAGCGTTTCGCATCGCCGAATACCTGGGCGCCGACCAGGCAGCACTGGACACCTCGCTGATCTGGGCCAAAAATGCCCCGGATGATCTGGAAGCCCAGCGCGCCGCAGCCGTGCAACTGGCGCGTGCCGGGCGCTATGACGACTCCATGGTTTATATGGAGAAGGTCCTGCAGGGCAAAGGCGACACACATTTTGACTTTCTTGCGCTGTCGGCCGCCGACACCGACCAGGACACGCGCAACGGCCTGATGAAGAGTTTCGATCGCCTGCTGCAAAAGCACCCGAAGAACAGTCAGTTGATTTTCGGCAAGGCCCTGCTGCTGCAACAGGACGATGAAGCCGACGCCGCGCTCAAGCTGCTGGAGCAGAACCCGCCGGAAGAAGGTGAAATCGCGCCCATCCTGTTGCGTGCACGCCTGCTGCAAAGCCTTAACCGCGGCAAGGAAGCGATTCCGCTGCTGGAAAAAAGCATCAAGAAATACCCCGGCGACAAGCGCCTGCTCCTGACCTATGCACGTATGCTGGTTGAGCAGGACCGTATGGAAGACGCCAAAGTGCAGTTCGCCAACCTGGTCCAGCAATACCCGGACGACGACGAACTGCGTTATTCCCTGGCATTGGTGTGCCTGGAAGCCAAAGCCTGGGACGAGGCCAAGGGCTACCTGCAAGAGCTGATCGAACGTGACAGCCACGTGGACTCGGCGCACCTGAACCTGGGCCGCATCGCTGAAGAGCGCAACAACCCCCAGGCGGCCCTGCTTGAATACGCCCAGGTCGGCCCCGGCAATGATTATCTGCCAGCGCAATTGCGCCAGGCCGATATCCTGATGAGCAACGGCCGCACCGACGAAGCGGAAAAACGCCTGGCCGCGGCCCGCGATGCCGAGCCGGATTACGCCATCCAGCTGTACCTGATCCAGGCCGAGACCTTATCGGCCAACAAACAGGGCGAACGCGCCTGGAAACTGTTGCAACAGGCGTTGCTGCAATACCCCGACGATTTGAACCTGCTGTACACCCGCGCCATGCAGGCAGAAAAACGCAATGACCTGGCGCAGTTGGAAAAAGACCTGCGGCTGATCATCAAGCGCGACCCGGACAACGCCATGGCACTTAACGCCCTGGGCTACACCTTGTCCGACCGCACCACGCGCTACGCCGAAGCCAAGGCGCTGATTGAACAAGCCCATGCGCTCAACCCGGAAGACCCTGCCGTGCTCGACAGTCTGGGCTGGGTGAATTACCGCCTGGGCAACCTCGACGAGGCCGAGCGCTTGCTGCGCCAGGCCCTGGAGCGTTTCCCGGACCAGGAAGTTGCCGCACACTTGGGCGAAGTGCTCTGGGCCAATGGCAAGCAGCGCGAAGCCCGACAAATCTGGGAAAAATTCCTCAAGGAACAACCCGACAGCCCCATCCTGCGCAGCACCATCAAGCGCCTGACCGGATCCGAGACCCTTTAAGCTTATGTTCTTGCGCCACGTTATCGTTTTCAGCTTCATCGCCCTGCTCGCCGGTTGCGCGGGCATCGGCAGCCGTGAATCCGTTGAAGGCCAGGGCAACCCGGCACAATGGAAACAACACAAGGACCAGCTCAGCAGCATTGATGGCTGGCAGATCGAGGGCAAGGTCGGGGTGCGTGCGCCGAAAGACTCTGGCAGCGGCACGCTGTTCTGGCTGCAGCGCCAGGACTATTACGACATTCGCCTCTCGGGCCCCCTGGGCCGTGGCGCGGCCCGCCTGACTGGCAGGCCAGGGCAAGTGAGCCTGGAAGTGGCCAATCAGGGCCGCTACGAGGCAACCTCCCCGGAAGAACTGCTGGAGCAGCAGATTGGCTGGAAGTTGCCCGTCTCGCATCTGGTCTGGTGGGTGCGCGGCTTGCCGGCACCTGACAGCAAGAGCCGTCTGAGCCTCAATGGCGACAGCCGCCTCGCCACCCTGGAGCAGGATGGCTGGCAGGTCGAATATTTGAGCTACGTGGAGCAAAGCGGGTATTGGCTGCCCGAACGTATCAAGCTGCATGGCACCGACCTTGATGTCACGCTGGTGATCAAGGACTGGCAACCGCGCAAGCTGGGGCAATAACGTGTCCGTACAAAAATTGACCCTGCCCTCCCCGGCCAAGCTCAACCTGATGCTGCACATCCTTGGCCGCCGTGAAGATGGCTACCACGAGTTGCAGACGCTGTTTCAGTTTCTCGACTACGGCGATGAGCTCACCTTTGCCGTGCGTGACGATGGCGTGGTTCAGTTGCACACCGAATTCGACGGTGTGCCCCACGACAGCAATCTGATTGTGCGGGCGGCCAAAAAACTTCAGGAACAATCCGGCTGCCCACTTGGCATTGATATCTGGATCGACAAAATCCTGCCCATGGGCGGTGGTATCGGTGGCGGCAGCTCAAATGCCGCGACCACTTTGTTGGGCCTCAATCACTTATGGCAACTGGGCTGGGACCACGATCGCCTTGCTGCGCTGGGCCTCACGCTGGGCGCCGACGTCCCGGTTTTCGTGCGGGGGCACGCCGCATTTGCTGAAGGCGTCGGGGAAAAACTCACCCCTGTAGAGCCCGAAGAACCTTGGTATGTCGTGCTGGTGCCGCAAGTATCTGTAAGTACAGCAGAAATTTTTTCAGATCCGTTGTTGACACGTAACTCTTCTCCCATTAAAGTGCGCCCCGTTCCCAAGGGAAACAGTCGAAATGACTGCTTACCGGTTGTAGCAAGGCGTTATCCAGAGGTACGTAACGCTTTGAATTTGTTAGGTAAATTTACCGAAGCAAAATTAACCGGAACTGGAAGTTGTGTGTTTGGGGGCTTCCCAAGCAAAGCTGAAGCTGATAAAGTCTCGGCCCTTCTTACAGAGACCCTTACAGGGTTTGTAGCAAAAGGAAGCAACGTTTCGATGTTGCATCGCAAGCTGCAAAGTCTGCTCTAAAAGGAACCGAGTGTTAGGCACTCGTTGCAACAGATACAGGGGCGTCGCCAAGCGGTAAGGCAGCAGGTTTTGATCCTGCCATGCGTTGGTTCGAATCCAGCCGCCCCTGCCATTTTCTAATACTCATCCAGGTTACCCTCAGCCTCTAGGTACTGCGCGTGTCCAAGATGATGGTCTTTACGGGGAATGCCAACCCCGATCTGGCTCGACGTGTCGTACGTCAGCTGCATATCCCTCTCGGTGACATCTCTGTCGGTAAATTCTCCGACGGCGAAATTACAGCCGAGATCAATGAAAATGTCCGCGGTAAAGACGTCTTCATTATTCAGCCGACCTGCGCTCCGACCAACGATAACCTGATGGAACTCGTCGTGATGGCTGATGCCTTCCGCCGCTCCTCAGCGACTCGAATCACAGCTGTAATCCCTTACTTTGGTTATGCCCGTCAGGATCGCCGTCCGCGCTCCGCACGTGTAGCTATCAGCGCGAAAGTCGTTGCTGACATGCTGACCGTGGTAGGTATCGACCGTGTGCTCACGGTTGACCTGCACGCTGACCAAATCCAGGGGTTCTTCGATATTCCAGTAGATAACATCTACGGCTCCCCCGTCCTGGTGGATGACATCGAAGACCAGCGCTTTGAAAACCTGATGATCGTGTCCCCGGACATTGGTGGCGTCGTGCGTGCACGGGCTGTTGCCAAATCCTTGGGCGTGGACCTCGGGATCATCGACAAACGCCGTGAGAAAGCCAATCACTCTGAAGTGATGCATATCATCGGTGATGTCGAAGGGCGCACCTGTATTCTGGTTGATGACATGGTCGACACCGCCGGCACCCTGTGCCACGCGGCGAAAGCCTTGAAAGAGCACGGTGCAGCAAAAGTCTTCGCCTACTGCACACACCCTGTGCTGTCGGGCCGAGCGATCGAGAACATCGAGAACTCCGTGCTGGACGAACTGGTGGTGACCAACACCATCCCGTTGTCCGCCGCAGCTCAAGCCTGTGCACGTATCCGCCAACTGGATATTGCACCGGTCGTTGCCGAAGCGGTTCGCCGCATCAGCAATGAAGAATCGATCAGCGCGATGTTCCGTTAAGGGTCAAACCAACGGATCACCTCACTGACGAAAAGCGCCCCGCCCCAGCATTCCGCTGGGGCGGGGCTTTTTTGCCCATATCGAGTTCGGCGCTGGTCGCAAACGCCCCTCGATGATGGCTATTTTGGAGATACAACATGAACGAATTTACTCTGAACGCCCAAGCGCGTACTGACCTGGGGAAAGGTGCGAGCCGCCGCCTGCGTCACGCCGCCAACATCCCAGCCGTTGTCTACGGTGGTAACAAGCCTGCTGAATCCGTGACCATCCTGGCCAAGGAAATCGCCAAGCTGTTCGAAAACGAAGCTGCCTACAGCCACGTTATCGAGCTGAACGTCGACGGCGCCAAGCAGAACGTCATCGTTAAAGCAATGCAGCGTCACCCTTCCAAGCAGTTCATCATGCACGCTGACTTCGTTCGCGTTGTAGCTGGCCAGAAACTGACCGCCATCGTGCCTGTGCACTTTGTAGGTGAAGAAGCTCCGGTCAAGAAAGGCGGCGAGATCTCTCACGTCCTGAACGAAATCGAAGTGACCTGCCTGCCGAAAGACCTGCCTGAGTTCATCGAAGTCGACCTGTCGGCTCTGGAAATCGGCGCCATCGTTCACCTGTCCGACCTCAAGGCCCCTAAAGGCGTTGAGTTTGTTGCACTGGCTCACGGTGATGACAAAGCTGTTGCCAACGTTCACGCTCCACGCGTTGCTCCCGAAGAAGCTGAAGAAGGCGCTGCAGAGTAATTCACTCTGTATTGCCGGAGCTTGAGGAAACATCGCGGACCGAAACGTAGCGAGAAAGCGGGCGATAACGCGGCGTTTACTCTTGAGTAAATGATGTAGTGTCGTCCACTTTCGCCGCACCTGGGTACGGCGATGTTATCCACAACTCCAAAGGAAGGGCCCCCGTCGTGACTGCCATTAAACTGATCGTTGGCCTGGGAAATCCAGGCGCCGAATACGAACAGACCCGGCATAACGCGGGGGCCCTTTTTGTTGAGCGTATCGCCCACGCCCAAGGCATAAATCTGGTGGCCGATCGCAAATATTTTGGCCTGACCGGGCGCTTCTCGCATCAGGGTCAGGATGTTCGTCTGTTGATTCCCACCACCTACATGAACCGCAGCGGCCAGGCTGTCGCGGCGCTTGCGGGCTTCTTCCGGATCAAACCCGAAGAAATCCTGGTGGCCCATGACGAACTGGACCTGCCACCCGGCGTAGCCAAGCTCAAGCTCGGCGGCGGGCATGGTGGGCACAATGGCCTGCGTGACATCATCGCGCAGTTGGGCAATCAGAATAATTTTTACCGTCTGCGGCTCGGCATTGGCCACCCAGGCGTTGCCAGTATGGTTTCAAATTTCGTCCTGGGTCGTGCGCCACGCGCCGAACAGGAAAAACTCGATGCCAGCATCGATTTTGCCCTCGGCGTGCTGCCGGATATCTTCGCCGGTGAATGGAACCGTGCGATGAAAAACCTGCACAGCCAGAAGGCTTGACTCTTATCCGAGGGGAAACACCATGGGATTCAATTGCGGCATCGTCGGCCTGCCCAACGTCGGCAAGTCCACCCTGTTCAACGCCCTGACCAAGTCCGGTATTGCGGCGGAGAACTTCCCCTTCTGCACCATCGAACCCAACAGCGGCATCGTGCCGATGCCGGACCCGCGTCTTGACGCACTGGCGGCCATCGTCAATCCCAAGCGCATCCTGCCGACCACCATGGAGTTCGTCGACATCGCGGGCCTCGTCGCCGGCGCCTCGAAAGGTGAAGGCCTGGGCAACAAGTTCCTGGCCAACATCCGCGAAACCGATGCTATCGCCCACGTGGTCCGCTGCTTTGAAGACGAGAACGTGATTCACGTCTCCAACAGCGTAGACCCCAAGCGCGACATCGAGATCATCGACCTGGAACTGATCTTCGCCGACCTCGACAGCTGCGAAAAGCAACTGCAGAAAGTCGCGCGTAACGCCAAGGGCGGCGACAAGGATGCAGTGGTCCAGAAGGGCCTGCTGGAGCAGTTGATCGCGCACTTTACCGAAGGCAAACCGGCGCGCAGCCTGATGAAGAATATGGGGGCCGATGAGAAGGCCGTGATCAAGGGCTTCCACCTGCTGACCACCAAGCCTGTGATGTACATCGCCAACGTTGCCGAAGACGGCTTCGAGAACAACCCGCTGCTCGACGTGGTCAAGGCCATTGCCGACGAAGAAGGCGCCATCGTTGTTCCGGTATGCAACAAGATCGAAGCGGAAATCGCCGAGCTCGATGACGGCGAAGAAAAGGACATGTTCCTCGAGGCCCTGGGCCTGGAAGAGCCTGGCCTGAACCGCGTAATCCGCGCCGGCTACGAAATGCTCAACCTGCAGACCTACTTCACCGCCGGTGTCGAAGAAGTCCGCGCCTGGACCGTCAAGGTCGGTGCTACCGCGCCACAGGCGGCTGGCGTGATCCACACCGACTTTGAGAAAGGCTTTATCCGCGCTGAGGTGATCGCTTACAACGACTTCATTCAGTTCAAGGGTGAAGCCGGTGCCAAGGAAGCCGGTAAGTGGCGCCTGGAAGGTAAGGATTACATTGTCAAAGATGGCGATGTGATGCACTTCCGTTTCAACGTGTAAGCGTTAGCTGAACCTCTGCCCGATACAAAAAAACCGACGCATTGCGTCGGTTTTTTATTGCCTCCTGTTTCTACCTGCCACCCAACTAAAATCCCCACACATAGAAAACTTAATCACTCATAACCCTTGATCGTTTTAAACGATGAATCCTTCAAGCCTTAAGTCTTCTCCTACACTAAAGATTCAACAACCATCAAGAATGCACTTGAACAATACAGCGCCCTGACATAGTTAATATTTGACACGCTCTCGCGCCGTATTTTCATACTAATAAGCACGATGACATTTTTGATTATTTGCGCTCTACTGACCGCACGCCAACAGCGTTCTATCAACAGTGAAGTGATAGCGATAGTGGAGCACCCTGACTATGTCAGCCTCTTACAAGACAACAAATGAGACATACTTCCCTTCTGTTGAAACCTTGGATATCGAACGTACGCTCAAGAGTACTGCAGCGCTCGATATCGATATTTTGTTATTGGGGGAGACGGGTACTGGCAAGGATACCCTGGCCCAACGAATCCATCGTTTGTCGGGGCGACGAGGTCATTTTGTCGCAGTGAACTGCGCCGCCATCCCGGAAAGCCTCGCAGAGAGCCAACTGTTCGGCGTCAACAGCGGCGCCTATACAGGAGCAGTGCAATCACGTGCGGGTTTTATCGAAACCGCACACCTGGGCACTTTGTATCTGGATGAAATCGACAGCATGCCGCTTTCCATGCAGGCCAAACTGCTACGTGTGCTGGAGTCACGTGGCGTCGAACGCCTGGGCTCAACCCGGTTTATCCCGGTGGACATGCGAGTCATCGCCTCTGCGCAACAATCCCTGCATGAGATGGTCGAGCAGGGAAAGTTCAGGCGCGACCTGTATTTCCGCCTGAACGTCGTAAATATCAATCTGCCTGCGCTGCGCAATCGCCGTGACCGAATCGTCCCGTTGTTCCTGAGTATGATTCAAGAGGAAGCCGAGCACTATAAGTGTCTCGCCCCAAACCCTTGCAGTGAGCTAGTCCAACAGTTGCTGTGCCATCCATGGCTGGGGAATGTGCGTGAACTGCGCTCGACTGCCAAACGTTTCGTGCTGGGTCTGGCGCCATTATCAAGCTCGCCCTCGAACGCTACAAACCAACCCACCAACCTGAAAGAACGCCTGCAACAAATCGAGAAAGCTCTGATTGAAGAGTCGCTGCGGCGTCATACCTACTGTGTGGACGAGGTGGCTGTAGAGTTGGGCATGGCAAAGAGAACGCTTTACTACCGAATGAAACAACTAGATATACAGTAGCCCGCTGCTCAGCCCACACCGAAGACACCTTCAGACACACCCTTTAAATAAAAGCGGGAACCATATTCGAGCCTGAACCACACAAGGATGAGCCTGATATATTTAGTGCCTATCGGCAGCAACACTATTGCAACTACGCATCAAGGCTCAAATGTCATTTCTTAGATAGCGGAGCATCACTATGAGTATTTCTGGCATCAACCCGCAAAGCTACCACCCCCCGGTCACCGGTGGCGAAAACGCAGACCTTAAGGCAGAAAGGAAGCAACTGCTTCGCGAATCCATGAAAGAAAGCAATGAGGCGTTCAGGATCAGTGAGCAGAAAAAGAACAACGACGCGCTGCGTTAAATAGCTTCACCGCCCTTGGTCATCAAAGGGCGGGTTTCCCCTTAGAGGTCCATATGCAAATAGAAGAAGTCGACGTATTACGCGAATATCAAAACGGCCTTACAGCCCACAGGTCCCCTACCCAACCTACGCACCACAGCGAAGATGCGAGCTTTTTCAGCGCGTTATTGGCCCCCTCGATGCAACGGGTTACCGCCACGCCATCCTCGAACGCACTGACCGACGCTTTGCAGTATTTGGACAAGGCTAAAAGTGGTATGAGTCGAGGTCTCAAGGACTTCAACAATGAGTTCAAAGAAAAAAATCGGCTCAACTACACCCCCAATCTTTCAGACTCCATTCTACTGACCCAAACCCTGGTGAAGTGCGTCGGCAAGGGCGCGCAATGCCTAGAAAAAATCAGCAACCTGCAGTAGGAAAAAATGACTCGTTTTCTATCCGTCGGATTAGTTTTCTCGCTGGCGCTGATGCTGGGCGGCTGCGGCGAAAGTGTCGAACTGCATCGCCAACTCTCCGAGCAGGATGCCAATGAGGTCATCGCGGAACTGGCTGACAAACACATACGCGCACAAAAAGTGCCTGCCAAGGACGGCGTCGTGGTGCGTGTCAATGCAGCCGATATCAGCCGCGCCGTTCGCACACTGGAAGCGGTCGGATTGCCCAAGGTCGCCCGTGCCACGATGGGGGACACCTTCCGCAAGGAGGGCGTCATCTCTACGCCACTGGAAGAGCGTGCCCGGTATATCTATGCCCTGTCCCAGGAGTTGGAGGCGACCCTGTCAAACATCGATGGGGTCATCGTCGCTCGTGTGCACGTGGTGCTGCCCGAACGCGTGGCTCCCGGTGAGCCCGTCCAACCCGCCTCCGCCTCCGTGTTCATCAAACATGACCCACGACTGGAGCCCGACAGCATCCGCGCGCGCGTACGCAGGATGGTATCCAGTAGTATTCCTGGCATGACCACTGCACTGGATAACGCGCAGAAGCTCACGGTGGTTTTTGTACCGGCAACGGCTTACCAGGAACAACAACGCCTGAGCTACTTCGGTCCGTTCCTGATCCCCGAGGAAGACATCGGTTTTTGGCGTACCGCTATGAGCGCTCTGGTTATCGGCGCGATACTGACACTCGCCTTGGCGCTGTTCTGGCGCATACGAAGCCAACGATCCAGGCAGGAACCTGTCGCCCCAGCGCCTCTAGCGAATGAGTGATCATCTGGCCTGGGCCCAATGGTGGGCCAGTCCGTGGCAGTTTTCGCACCCGGACGCGACCAGCGCTCACGCCTACCACGCAGTACCCGCCTTGTGCCGCAGCCAACCCGCGCTGGCGTGCGCAGCGTTGGGCATCGAGCCATGCCTGCCTCCCCCTCCCTGTGCAACGGTGCTTGGTTTGGCCCTGGCTTCACGGGAGCAGTTCGATCTAGCGATAGCACTGCTGGAGCTTACGTGCCACCCCAACCTCGACAGCCCCTTGTGCGATGAACACCGCAAGTGGTGTGAGCGCCTTGCCAAGGCGCTACACCCTGACGCCCTGTTGCAGCCGGAGGATGATCCAATGCAATTGCTGAGGGCCTGGGTCGAGCCTGCTGTCTGGCAACGCCTTCGTCTGCGCTTGCCGCCTGACCGGGTGCAGGCACTTGAAACCACACACCTGCCATTTGACGATGCGCATGGCCGGCTCAATACGCTGTGGCAGGCGATTGTCTGGCGTATCGACGCAACGGGTAGTGAAACAACTCGTCGTTAACGGCAACACACCAGAGCATTGTCTATGTTGACCCAACGCAAAATCGAATTGCACGACGGCGCTTCCGGGCAGCCAAAAGTACTGATTACCCGGGAGATGCTCGCCGATTGCTTTCAGTCCGCGCAGTTGCTAGATAGCGCACGGGCACAAGCTGAAGAGCTGCTGCGCCAGGCGGTTGAGCATCGTGAAGAAATGCTTGAGCAGGCCCGCCTCGACTTCTGGTCACGCGCCCACGCGCAACTCAGTGCGTGGGAGCGCCAACGCAAGGCGATGTGTGACAACCTCGAACACTACGCAACATCCATCGCCAACCGAGCCTTCCACTGCCTGTTGGAGGAAGTGCCTCCCCCAAAGCGCCTTTCGGCATTGGTCAAACAGTTGGTAACGACGCAAATTCCACCTATGAAGGCCACCTTGGTTTGCAACCCGCTCGAACATGAGCAGATAGCCCAAGCCTTGGTCCAGCTGGGCTCTACACCTTGGAAGCTTCGCCCCGATGACCAGGTCAAACCTCAATCGCTGCTACTGGAAACAGATGAAGGCGATTTTCGGATCGACTGGGCCTCGATGCGAGAAATATTGTTTACAAACGTGTAGGGACATAGCGGTAGAGGCAGGCGATATCTTTAAAAAAATTTCTTCCGATGGAACTGGTGGCAAACAACCCGCCACACAGTTCAGACACATCTGGAGTAAAAATCATGGACTTTCACGGAAACCTGAAAAACCATTTATTGAGGCAAGTTCAGGCTGATATCAAGCGGGTGAATATGGCCTATAAAGATCCGGAAGCGCTCGATGCAGATATCGATTACTTCAGCAACCTCATGAAACAACAGAAGCTCTCTGTCATCGCGCTCAACGAACACACGCGCTCCAGACATACACTGCTCAAAACAGCGCTGGATGGCGTGCAATAAGTTGCAAGCACTCCTTGCCGGTTGGCTGAATGGCCACGAAGAGCAGCTCACCTTGTTTGAGAGCGACGACGAAATCATCTTTCAACGCGTTTCGAACAGACTGCTGGTAAAGGTCCAGTTGACCCAGGCGGGTGACCACAAAGCCCAGTTGCGCACCTGGATGCGCTTGGGAGGCCCTAGCCTGAGCTATTTTCACGGTGCAGTTGCATTGGCGCCGACCACCGGTGCGCTTTGGCTTATTCAATGCGTGGAGAGGGGGCACGGCGAAGCGCTGGCGAAGTGTCTCGAGTCCCTCCTCAACCAACGCGACACCTGGCGCGCCGTCGTCGCGCGCCAGGCGCGGCCTGTACGCACATTCATATCCACGTCGCTGCGCTCGACACCGTACTAACCAGAGACTTTCCCATGCCTGATAAAAACGACAAGCACAAACGCTTGCGCCCTCACGTACCTGCTTTTACTCCCCGCGCCGCCTGGTGTTGGCTCATTATGCTGCCTGGGTGGCTGCTACCACTGGATAGCGCGCTGGCCGCTATACCTCCTGAGTGGAAGAACACGGCCTACGCATATGAAGCCCAGCACAAGCCAGTGCGCGAAGTGCTGGAGGATTTTGCCCAGACATTTGGTACTCAGCTCCAGGTCGAGGGCCTGCTCGAAGGTAACGTCAACGGCAAGATACGCGCAAATACGCCGCAATCATTGCTCGACCGGTTGGGGGTCGAACACCGTTTCCAATGGTATATGTATAACAACACCCTCTATATCAGCACCCTGGACCAGCAAGAATCCGCGCGCCTGGAAGTCTCCTCCGAGACCATCGCGGACCTCAAACAAGCGCTGACCGATATAGGCTTGCTCGACAGTCGTTTCGGCTGGGGCGAGTTGCCGGAAGACGGTGTTGTGCTGGTCTCCGGCCCGAAGGTTTATATCGAACAGATCAAGCGCTTCAGCAGCCAGCGCCGTTCTACGGATGAAAAACAGAGCGTGCTGAGCTATCCACTGAAATTCGCCAGCGCGGCGGATCGCCAAATGGAATACCGCAACGAAAAAATCATCATCCCCGGTGTAGCCACCATGCTAAGAGGGCTTCTGGAACCGCGCTCACCCTCATCGTCTTCGGCGCAGTCTCAACGCTCCATCACCCCGCCCCCGTTCATCACTCCGGTGGTGCCACGCTTGAGCAACCCGTTGCTGGGGCAAATGCTCGGCTCCACGCCGACAACCGGGTTGAACGACTCGACCGATACGGGCATGTCAATCACCCGGCGGTCCCCCCTCAGCCCTGCCCGTATCCGCGTCGAAGCCGACTTGCGCAATAACGCCATCCTGATTTATGACGTGCCGGAACGGCAGGCAATGTATCGCGAACTGATCACCCAGCTCGACGTGGCACGCAAACTGGTGGAAATCGATGCCATCATCCTCGACATCGAGCGCACGCAACTGCGCGAATTCGGGGTGAGATGGGGCTTTCAGAACAGTCGCTTCAGTGGCGCAGCCAACATGATTTCCGGCAACGCTCAACTGACAATTGAAAACCGCGGTCGTTTCGACGCGGAGATACGCGCGCTGGAAGCCAAGGGCCTGGCAACCATGGTGTCCAATCCGTCAGTCCTGACACTGGAAAACCAGCCAGCGGTAATTGATTTCAACCGGACCCAATACCTGACTCGCGGTCGGCAGAACGCTACGATTTTACCGATCACCGTGGGTACCAGCTTCCAGGTCGTGCCCCGCGTCATCACGAGCCGTGGTGGCCATCAGATTCAGCTGTTGGTAGATATCGAGGACGGTAACTTCGAAGAGGCCAACCCTACTCCCGGTAGCTTCGATGTACGCCGAGGCAAAGTCAGCACCCAAGCCATCATGGCCGAAAAACGTTCGCTCGTGGTCGGTGGTTTCCATGTCACCGAAAGCACCGACAAGCACAGCAAAGTACCCCTGCTGGGGGATATTCCGTTGTTGGGCAAGGCGTTGTTTTCCTCCACTGAACGACAGAACAATCGGCGCGAACGTCTATTTATCCTCACGCCACGCGTTATCGGCGACCAGACCGACCCGTCACGCTACCTGCCCCAGGCAGACCAGGTCGAATTGCAAGCCGCTCTCACCCCCCTGGCCAGGCGCTACGACCCTCACCAGCCAGTGATCAAGCGCAGCGACATTATCAGTACCCTGGCGCACCTGGTCACCGGGCAAGTGCCCAAAGCCTTCAAGGTAGCGCCGATGCCCCTGGGGCTGAACACCTTGTGCAGTACCCGCAACTTGCTGGCGCTGAACACCGAGCGCAGCCAGTGGTACGCCGGCCCGCAGTACAACGTAGCCGTGGTGGTGCTGCGCAACCAGTTCAATCGCAATGTGCGCATCGACGAAAAGGAATGCAGTACTTCGCAAACCCTGGCCGTGAGTGTCTGGCCCCGCGCCTGGCTCAAGCCGGGCGAGGAAGCAGAAGTGTTTATCGCCATGCGCCCGGTGGTCAAGGATGAACACATCAGCGTGCCCCGTCCCTCCCTGATCACTCCAACTCAAAAGGCCAAGCCATGAAACATCGCTCGCTGTACATCACCCTGATCGGCGCGGCGCTGCTCGTCGCCGGTTGTACGCCCACCTGCAAGGGCGACTCCTGCTCACGTCCGCAATCGTCCAAGGACAAGCTGGTGATTTGGTGGCCTTCACAAACGCGCGTCGAACCCGGCCCTGCCGGAGAACGCCCGGACTATCAGACGGTGTCGCTGGAACGATGAGCGCCCAGGGAACCCCGGCCGATAAACGCCAGGTCTTCCTCGACAGCCTGGTGGGCGGCTCTGCCGCCCACCTGACGCTTGGCCCGGGGGTAACAGCCAGCAACATGCAAGCCGGAACCCGTCAGGGTCTGGCCCTGCACGTGGCTCGCGAGGCGCTGCAAGCCTCACAATTGCAGAACGCGCTGGAGCGGCGTTTCGAGCAGGCCGTGGCATTCGATGGCTGCTTTATCTACATTGACGCACAGGACGCGCTGGTGATCTGGCATGCACTGCCCCCACAGCCCAACCTGCTCGACAGGCTCCTCAGCCGAATGTTGTCGTTGGCCAACCTTGAAACCCTGGATGCGCGTACCCGGCGCTGATCAACGCAGATCAAGCTCCGGCAACTCCAGAGTTTCACGCTTGGCCTCATCATCAAGCTCGCGCAGGGTGCGGTAGATCAATGCCACGGCCTGCAGGGTTTCACGAGGAATTGTCGCCCCCAGCTTGTTCGTATACAGCGTACGGGCCAGCCACACGCACTGGATCACCGGTACATCAGCCGCTTTGGCGCGAGCGATCAACGCACGGGCGTCATCATCAGTCCCTTTGCTCACCAGCAGGGGCAGCGGCGTTTTGCCGGGGCGGTAATACAAGGCCACGGCAAAGTGCGTCGGGTTGACCACCAGCATATCGGACTCCTCCAGCTTGGGCAGCTTGACCTTCGGCTCCTCCTGGGCCAATTGCTGCGCCAGGGCGCGGCGCTGCCCCTTCACGTGGGGATCGCCCTCCATGTCCTTGTACTCTTTCATGACCTCGACCTGGGTCATGCGCATGCGCTTGGCAAAGAAGTATTTCTGCATCGCCAGGTCGATAAGCGCCAGCACCAGCAATAACCCGAGACAGGCATGCAGCAGATAGCGGAACAGGGCGATCAATCCCAGGAGGTAGCTTTGCAGATCGCTGGTGGCCATATTGATCAACGCCCCCAGGGAAGGCCAGATCACCACGTACAGGATCAGGCCCAGCAGTGTTGCCTTGACGATGCTCATCAACAGGTTCATTACCGACTGGGCAGAAAACATTTGCTTGAGTTGGCTGAGCGGGTTGAGACGATTGAAGTCGAGCTTCAAGGCGTCCGGCGCGAACAGAATCCCGAACTGCATCCAACTGCTGACCAGCTTCGTGATAATCGCCACCGCGGCCATCAACAGGGCGAAGGAGAAAAACAACATCAAACCTTCGACCATCACTTCTTCCAGCGCCTGCGGGAAAGGCAAGGACAGACGCGTGATCGGCAGCAGCATCAACTGCTGGAAACGTTGCAGGCTGCTCTCGGCGGTGAACAAGGCGATTTCGCTGATGGCTGTCAGCACCAGTAGCTTACCCACATCCTGGCTTTGGGCGACTTGGCCTTTCTTACGCTGATCACGCAGCTTCTTGGCTGATGCGGGGTGCTTCTTTTCCCCCGAATCACTCATGACAGCGAGACCTTGAAAAACACGCCCAGGGAGTGCTTGAGGTCTTTAAGCAAGCCCATGCGCCCGACGATCAGGTCCTGCAGCAACGCAAAATACAACAACAGCACACCGATACCCGCCAGGCTCTTGAGGGGCGGCGCCAGCGTACTCACTTGCAATTGCTGACTGTAGACCCCCAGCAGCGCGATGCCGAACTCCAGCAACAGCAGCACTGCAATAAAGGGGGCAGCGTAGAGCATCATGTGCGTGAAGGTATCGCCAAGCAGGCCGACAAATACATCGAACCCATCGGCAGCGGGCAGTGGAAACCACACCGTCGGTGGCCAGAGCAGATAGCTGTCCCAGATCACCTGCGTCAACGCCCCGAGGCCCATACTGGCCATCAGCAAAAAAATCGCCAATTGTTTGAACAGATGCCCGGCCGGCGTCGCGTCTGGCCCAAGCGAGGGGTTGAGCTGACCACCGGCCAAAGCGCCCCGCTGGTTATCCAACAACGCCCCGACCGACTCGAACAGCCAGAACGGCATCGACAGCAACACACCCAGCAATAACCCCAGGGCCAACTCTTTGAGGACCAGCCCTCCGAGCATCAGCGCCGAGTGTTCCTGGCCCTCCAGCATGACATGAATGGCAGGTGCAGGCAGCAGTGCCATGACCACCACAATGGTATGCCGCAGCATGCCGCGTATATGTTGAAAACAGAATGCCGCCACGAGGAAAGCGCAGGGGTAGATACGCGCCATGGCGACCAGCAGGGAGGGCAAATACTCAAGATATAACAGCACAGGCAGACCTCAGTGCAGGGCCGATCGACCGATCATGTCAAAGGTCAAGTTCATCAACTGGATCAACTCCACACCGATCCAGCGACCGGTCATGATCAGGGTGATCCCCACTGCCACCAGCTTGATACCGAAGGGCAACGTCTGGTCCTGGACCTGCATCAGCGCCTGCACCAGGGAGGTCATGACCCCCACCACCACCGCCACGATCAGCGGCGGCGCCGTCAGCATGACTACCAGCAACATGCCCTGCTTGAACAGTACGATGGGTTCCATAGGTCACTCAGAGATAGGAAAAGAACAGGCTGTCGAGCAACCGCGACCACCCGGAGACCATCACGAACAAGAGCAATTTGAGCGGCAGGGAAATGGTCATGGGCGAGACCATTTGCATACCCAAAGCCAAGAGGAGATTGGAAACGATCAGGTCAATCACGATGAAAGGGATATAGATCAGGAAGCCGATTTCGAACCCCGCCTGCAACTGTGACAGCACAAAGGCCGGTGCCAGCAGGATCAGGTCCTCACGTTGGACCTCCTGCGCCATCTGCGCCGGCCACATGCGCATGGCATTTTCCAACAGGTGGGTAAGAATATCCGGGTCACTGTTGCGCAGCATGAAGGTGCGCAATGGTTTGATCGCCTCCATTCCCGTCTGTTGGAGTGCGCCTACGCTGGTCAGGTCCAGGGGCGACACCTTGACGATCTCGGCCATCTCATAGCCTACAGGCGCCATGATGAACAGGGTTGCCGCCAGGGCAATACCATTGATGGCCATGCCCGGAGGCACCTGCTGCACACCGATGGCATTGCGGGTGATCATCAGCACAATCACGATCTTCAGGAACGCCGTGCAGACGACCAACAGCATGGGCATCAACGACAGTGCCCCAAGAAATATTGCCAGGACGACCGGATCTATTCCCTGGAAACTATTCATCGAGAAAAGATCACGCGAGACATCTGCAGCCCCAGTCGCCCGTCCACTTCAACCAACTGGCCCAGGCCGAGGGGGCGGTCGCCGTAATAGAGACCGGCAGTGCCGGGGGCATAGCCGGCAACCCCCAACACCGCGCCGGGCGCAAGGTTGCGTAATTCGCCGAGGGTCAGGTTCAGCGTACCGCACCGTACATTGAGCGCCATGCTCAGCTCGTCGAATGGTTCATGCCCGAACACATCCATCACCGCTGTTTCATCCTCATGCTCTGAGTAGGGCTGTGTTGCAAAATCCTCATCCACAAACATATCCTCGATAGAAGTAAGGGTCAGGCGCATCGGCCCGGATTCAGCGTCGATCCAGCCCACCAGGCGCTGTTTGCCAACCTGCACGTGGCCGGCTCCCGACGCACTGAAAAAGGCTCGCTCAAGCACCAGCACGTCACCAGCCCGCAAGCCGCGCAGCTGGTGCATGGACAACCGCAGGTGCCCAAGCGTTACGTCAACCGCCAGCCGAAACTGCGCCGGCATCGGCTCAGCCCTGGATCGCCACGGCCCCGCCTTGCATAGCGCCAGAAAGCTCTCGACAGACAGCCACAGATAGCCCGCCACGCGAGAGGCCCCAAGCGTCACGCAGAGTCGACAACCAAAGTTCATGGGGCGAGCGCCTGGCAGCAAACGCAGGTACCCAAACAACGCCTGCACCTGAGGGCTCAGATGATGCTGGAACAACTCCCAGAACCAGGCGTCCGGATCACTCCCGGCCTGCTCGAGCGTCACGGGGCATTCACCCATCAAGCTGAACTGTGGTCCTGGCTCACTGAAGGCCAAGACGCCACAGGCGGTTTCGAAGCAGAGCGGCTGGATGCCCACAGGAGCAGTACCAGGCTCCATTCTCAACTCGCCACTCGACCCAGCGACCTCGAACGGCATACACAACCCTTGCCCCAAGCGCTGCCGGGCAACCGCAATATCGGTTTTGAATCTGGGAAGTATCAAAGGTGGCAGCATCATGCCTACGTCGATTTTGCCAGATACAAACTGACAGGCTGGCGCAGGCTCTGCGCCAACCGTTGCTCACATTGTTGGCGTACACCACTGAGCCAGTGCACCGTATTGTCTTGCTCTGCGTGCAGCTCGACATTCCAGCCCCCCTGCTCCCGACGGATACTGGCGTTGATCCGCCCCAGGCGGCCCAGGTGAAAAACAGCCATCAACGGCCATTGCGAACCAACGAGCATTCGCGGCGCCAACTGCTCGGTCAGTGCCCCGATCATGGCGACATCGCCCGAGGCTTTGATTCCGTTCAGAGACGCTCCATACCCCCCGCTTTCCTGGCCACCATCGTCAAACAACCGGGCGAACAATCGCCCTTGCTCCCAAGGCACCAGGGTACCGAATTCAGGTGCACGATCATCGCGAGACTCTCGTGGACGCTGACGTTCGGGCGGACTAACTGAAACCTGTTTCATATCGGCTCCTGCCTCAGTAACTCAGATAACTCTTGTATTTTTTCTACCTGGCGCAAGCACAAGGTGACGTGTTTCTGCGCCTGGCCGACCCGTGCAGCCCGCTCTTGCTGCTGCTCTTGGAGTTGCAACAATTGGCCTTCTTCACGCCGGGTACCCGCCGATAATTGCCGCTCCTTGGCACTCCAGTTTTTCAGCGCCTTGAACGTCACCACCTGCCCCTGGTGCTGACTCAACAGCTGCGCGCATTGCCGGGCCTCTTCCAGGCGGGTTTGCTCGAGGACTTCCTGCGCCTCCCGGATATGCGCGACCAGCGCTTGCTGCGCCCTTTTTGCCTCACGCAGCGCACGCTCGGCGCGGTCTGCACGGTGTCGGCGCAAACGTCGCAGGGTATCGATTTCAGCCGGTAACACTTCAGAATGGGACATGGGCGGTCAGCTCAGCCAATTGGTCCATGGTGGCGGCAAGCGGCGAAGGTTCGCGCAAGTCCTGGCGCAGAAAGCCATCTACCGCCTGCCGACTGTCAACAGCCAGGTCGGTGAGTGCATCGTTGCCGGGCTGATATTCCCCCAACTTGAGCATCAGCTCGATCTGCTGGTAAGCCGACAGCAAGCGTCGTAGCGCCGTGCCGGCACGGATATGCACGGGCTCGGCAACATTGCTTAGAATCCGCGAAAGGCTGGCCAGGACATCGACCGCCGGGTAATGGCCGCGCTCGGCCAGCTTGCGCGACAGGACGATATGACCGTCGAGCAGAGAGCGCACCTCATCCGCTACCGGATCGTTCATGGAGTCCTGTTCGATCAACACTGTATAGATGGCCGTGATCACGCCTTCACGGGTCAAGCCGGCACGCTCCACCAGACGTGGCAGCAAACTGTAGACCGACGGCGGCAGACCACCGCGCCCCAAGGGTTCACCGGCAGCCAGGCCGATTTCACGTTGGGCCCTGGCAAAACGGGTCAGAGAGTCGATCAGCAACAGCACCCTCTGGCCCTTGCGCCGGAAACCTTCGGCCAGCGCAGTTGCCGTGAACGCAGCACGCGCGCGCTCCATGCTTGAGCGGTCGGAGGTTGCACACACCAACACGGCCTTGGCACGCAACTGCTCATCCAGTTCATGATCGAGAAACTCGCGCAGTTCCCGGCCCCGCTCCCCGATGAGACCGAATACGATCACATCGCACTCCACGTTACGGGCGATTTCGGCCAACAAGGTGGTCTTGCCACAACCGGCTCCGGCAAACAGCCCGACACGCTGCCCCTCCCCCAGGGTCATCAGGCCATCAATCGAGCGCACCCCCGTAGCCAGTGCGCGGTTGATCCGCGGCCGTTCGGTAGGAAGAGGCGCCTCGCATAACACTGTGGTCGCCCCAGGGGTGTCCGCTTCCACGAACGCGCTCACACCATCGCCCGCAATCGGGCGGCCAAAACCATCCAGCACCTGCCCCAACAACTCATCACCGACCCGGACCTGATGCGGAACCCCCAACCGCTCGACGCTGGCGCCTACACGCACGCCTTCAAGGTTGCCCAGGGCACTGAGCACCGCATCGCGCTGATCGAACCCGATGATCTCGGCGAGCATGTAGTCGCCCGGCCCTTTTTCGACTTTGCATAGGTCACCAATACGTGCCTGCGGCAACCGGCACTGCAGCAGCATGCCGTTCACGCGCTGGATACGACCGAGCATTGTCACCGGCGCGAAACTGCTCAACGCCTGTGACTGGTTCAGTTGCCAGGCCTCCAGACGCTCCTGCAGCGACCCCTTCACCAGCCCACCTCATAGCGTTGCTCGCCGTCAAAAACCACTTTGCTGTTATCGATCAGAACCAGGCGCAGGCCATCCACTTCATCACCCACGAATAAGCGGCTTCCTTCCTCCAGCACCACGTGGCCATTCGGGCCACCCACTATCTGCGAGATCTTGAACGGTAACCTGCCTTCGCGTACCCGTACGCGACTGAGCACCGGCACCACAGTGTCGAATTGCTCGGCAAAACGGTCGAGCATGCGCGCAATCAGTTCCACTTCATCCTGGGAAACAACACCATTGAGGGCAATCTGACCATTGACGATCTGCAAGCTGACGCGCTGGAGCAATTCACGTTCGTTGAGCATCTTCATGAGTTGCTGACGCACCTCAGCGGGTGAGTCCAACCCGGGTTTCTGAATGACCGCCGGCATCAGCGATGCCTGGGCCTCACGCTCACCGCTGAAGATAATGCCGACCGCAGCGATGATCACGGCGCATAGCAGAACCAGGCTGACCAAGCGTTTTTGCTGCAACAAGGGAATGGAAGACAGCGTCAGCGGCAATGGCGCCTGGGGCAAGGGCTCCGTTGCCGGCCGGGGCGGCTTGAGCACCGATGCCTGCCGCCAAGGATGATCGGCAGGGCAGACACACAAGCTGACGGGGCCAATCATAAACGGCGTGTTGAGTGCCAGATCACCGATCTGCGCCAACATTTGCCCATCGCCGTTTTTTAGCAGCCCCGCTTCAGCCTGCACCGACCAGCGCCCTTCGAGCAATAGCAGGCGCGCGTGGTGCTCGGCGATACCGGGATCATCCAGCAAGAGATCAGCGTCCGCGTTGGCGCCAAGGCTCCACTGCTCACCAAACAGAGGCAGCGCAGCCCCTTGATGCAAACCATCCAAGACTCGGAGTTCGAACATCAGTACGTCCCCCCGTACTCTGCAAGTAGCGCTGTGTTCATGCCAATGTCCCGTGCATCAACTCATCCTGGCCAAGGTCAAAACGCCCCAGCACCTTGACCTTGGAAGTGCTCCCCAGCTCGGCGAAAGACAACACCGGCACATGGTTGAACTCTTCAAGCAACAAGGTGCGCAAGGGGCTGCGCAAATCCTGCGCCACCAACAACACACTTTTTATTTTTGCCCGTGCGCTGAAGGCCTGGTTGAGCAGGTTGACCAGCGCAGCGCTATTGTCGCCGTCGAGTGCAAAGAACACCCCGGTCTGGGTCTGGCGCAGCGCCTCGCGCAGGATGTTTTCGGTATGCGGTGACAACAGCCAGGCATGCAGCCCATCGGCCTCGCTGTACTGGTGGTAGATCTGCGACTTGAGGGCAATGCGCGCATAGTCAGCCAGTGCTTCCGGCTCGCGTTCGTGCTGGCCGTATTCGATCAGCGATTCGACAATCAACCTCACGGCCCGCAGCGGAACCCCTTCGCTGGCCAGGCGTTGCAGCACCGCCGAAAATCGCGAGATCGGCATGATGCGTTGCAGTTCCTGCACCAGCTCGGGTTGGTTGTTCTCAAGCCAACTGAGGATCGACTTGCTCTCTTGAATCCCCAGGAACTGCGGCCCGCTGAGCATCATCGCCTTCTTCATGCGCTCGACGATCAGGCTCGTCGCCGTGAAGCGCTCCAACTGCGCGTCATTGAGCAGTGGGTCGTCGGGTGGCAGCCAGAGCCAATCCTGTTCATTGCGCTCGGCCAATCCCGGTATGCCATGCTCAGGCTCAACCGTCAGGGCGCTGCGCTCCACGGCAACGCGCTGGACCACCGACGCCTTGACCATGGGTACCTCATGGACGCAGAAGCGCATTTCATCATCGTCCAGCGAGTCATCGATCTCGACCTCAAACGGCGGCAACGTCAGGCCAATATTGGCAACCAGGGAATTTCGAACCTGACGGATTCCGTGAATAAGATCGGTCACCTCAGGCGTGCCGCGCAAAGCCGAGGGAAACTGCAGCAGATAAGGCCGGGACGGATCAAACCCGCGCAGATCCTCTTTGCCATTTTCTTCAGGCCGCACGGCTTCGACGGCTTCGGCTTCTGGCTGCGCTTCACGTCGGCGCCGACGGTCGAGGTAATAACCCAAGGCGCCGGTCATCATCGCCAGCAGAATAAACACCAGGGTCGGCATGCCAGGCACGATCGCAAACACCAGCATGGCCACCGAGGCGATCATCCAGCTCTTGGGCTCACTGGTCATCTGGCGTGCGATCTCGGCGCCCATGTTCGTGATGCCCTTGCGCCCTTCCGGCGCCACGCGGGTAATGATCATGCCGGCGGTGAGAGAGATCAACAGCGCCGGTATCTGCGCAATCAGACCATCGCCAATCGTCAGCACCGAATACAGCGCCATTGAATCGGCGGCACTCAAGCCGTGTTGGAACATACCTGTGGAGAAGCCGCCCAACAGGTTGACCACAACGATGATCAACCCCGCGATGGCATCCCCCTTGACGAATTTCATGGCACCATCCATGGCCCCGAACAGCTGACTCTCGCGGGACAACTGCTCACGCTTGTCCCGCGCTTGCACGCCGTCAATCAAGCCGGCACGCAAGTCACTGTCGATGGACATCTGCTTGCCCGGCATTGCGTCCAGGCTGAAGCGCGCCGCCACTTCGGCAACCCGTTCAGAGCCTTTGGTGATCACCAGAAAGTTGACCAGGGTCAGGATCAGAAAGATCACCATCCCAACAGCCAGGTTGCCGCCCACTACGAAATTGCCGAAGGCCTCAACGATATCGCCGGCGTCCTGTTCGAGCAGGATCAAGCGCGTCGTTGCGATCGACAACGCCAGGCGGAACATGGTGGTCAGCAACAAAATCGACGGGAAGGAAGAGAACGCCAAAGGCCCGGGCAAGTAAAGTGCCAGCATGATCAGCAGGCAGGCAATACAGATATTCAGCGCAATCAGAATGTCCACCAGCCAGGTAGGCAGCGGCACGATGAAAATGAACACAATGGCCATGATCACCACCGCGCCCAAGACCTCGGCACGCTGCGCCACCTTGAGCAGTACACCGTTGAGGGTGGACAGCACGCTCACGCCAGGATAGTCGAATTAGGAAAACCAGGGCGTATGCCTTCGAGGCGGGCAAGCTCGTCCATCACCAGCAGAAAATTGTGCAGCGCCTCTTGGCGTGATTTGCTATCCGGCCACAAGGCCTCGGGCAACTTTTGAAACAGCTTATAAAGCGCATTGAGAGACACGAGTTTTGATGTGCTGGCCCCCATATCTTCAGCCAGGCGCATGACTTCATTTGTCACGATGCCGGTGTCTGCATAACCCAGCATGCGTCGCAGCAGGCTTACCGCATGCATTTCGATTGCAAGGTTCTGAATCAGCTCACGACAGCTGCATAACACCCCGCTCAATGCGCCGCATTTGCCCAGTCCCGTCAGCAAGGTGCGCAACATTGCCGTAGGGACGGAGGACACATGGGCGGCAATGTCGGCCGTCAGGGCGCTGGACATCATTTTCAACCCATGTGCAAAACGGTCGTCACTGTAGATGCCGAGCAGCGCGTGCATCATGGTCGCCAGGGATTGCCGTGTCACCACACTGGCGTAATAGAGCGCGCGCAGCGCCTGGAGCTCTTCTGGATCGCCACTCTTCTTATGCAAGGCCATGGCAATATTCAGGCCCGCCTGGATCTCCCCTTTGAAGCGGATCTCCAACTTGGCAATTGCATCCCGCGCCAGGTCGGCTTCGGAGTTGCGCACGTCGGCCTCGGCCTGCCCGCACACCGCCTTGAGTACCACGAAGGTGCGTGCCGGATCACCGCCAGTGAGCCCCAGCAATGTATCGATGCTGGGTTGCGTGAGTAATTTCTGCCTGATTCGACGTACTACCGCGGCAAAGCTTTCCTGGGCCGGATGCCCCAACTGCTCATAGAGCTGCGCGAGCACCTGGACAGGAGGCACACGCACGTCAATTACGCGCTTATCCAACGTACGACTGCTGGATTCCACCTCCTGACTGAAGTGCAGAGAAAGATCATCGACACCTTGGCCTGGCTCAGGCTTGGCGGCCGGGCTAGCGGTGGGGAGTTCCACTCGCGGGGTCATTGGCACTTCGTTGGTAGATTCGACTTTCATGGGCAGGCCAGTACAGGAAGAGAGTGTCCATATGTGGTCAGGCCCGCCCAGATGGTTCCACTGAAACTCACTCATCCAACAAGATGAAAAAACCCGCACAGGTCCCTGGTGCCTTTTGCAAATTACTGCACAAAAACACCGCGACCATAACGTATTTATTTATATAAATCATATAGTTACACAGTGATTCTCCTTTGGCACAGGCAGTGCAAAAGAGGTAACCGCCGAAACTATTTCGACTGCGTCTACCTTAAGGAAAAATCATGAATATCCCTATTGAAGCCCTCGTTCACCTTGGTGGCAGTTCGCCTCAATTCATGCTCCATCTGACAGACGATCAACAGAAAAAACTTCGCCGTTTCATTCACAAACGGGTCCTGAACCCGGAAGACGCGGATGATCTTTTGCAATTGACTTACCTGGAGGCCTGGCGCAATCGCGAACGTTTCAGTGGTACCGCGACACTCAGCACCTGGATGTGCGGCATCGCACAGAACCTGATCCGCAATCACTTCCGGCGCCTGTATGCCAAGCCTGCACATTGCGAATTCGACGAGTCGCTGTGGCATGGCCATGAAGAAAACCACAGCCTGGACTGGGAGTTCGAAGTCAACCGGCGCTTGGAAAATACCCTGAGTGCGATTGACCACTTGCCGACCGAGATGCGCAGAACGCTGTACGCCTCGCTGGAAACCGACGGCAGTTACCAGGACACCGCCGACGTACTGGACATTCCTATCGGCACCGTGCGCTCGCGCCTGTCACGGGCCCGCGAACAGCTCAAGCGCGTCACCCACACCCCACTGCATCGGTAAGTTGAGTTAGCCAGTCATGTGTTGGGCGACAGGGATATCTGCCCAACACTGTCGGACATGGCCTGCGAGTAAACCTTCGAAAACGCCAAGCGCTTCCACTCCCCCTCATCCACAACGCATTCGTCACCGCCCGTCGCCAAAACTAGGGCTTTGGCTTAAACAGTTGAAAGCGTAGAAAAAAATTCAACAAAAACGCTTGACGCATTGCCGTTCCAAGCGAATAATGCGCGCCACTTGGCTACATAGCTCAGTTGGTTAGAGCATAGCATTCATAATGCTGGGGTCCGGGGTTCAAGTCCCTGTGTAGCCACCAAGTACTAAAAACGGCTTACCGAAAGGTAGGCCGTTTTTTTATGCGCGCAAAAAACTCCCTAACTGTATTTTGACGCCCCCCTACCCCACTGTTAGTGTCCAGCCTCCCCTGAACACGGAGTGCCCCCGATGCAACTGGACATCTACCAAGTCGACGCTTTCAGCCACCATCCCTTCGGCGGCAACCCGGCAGCAGTGTGCCCGCTCACCGAGTGGCTGCCCGACGAGCAACTGCAGCAGATCGCGGCCGAGAATAATCTTTCGGAAACCGCGTTCTTTGTACCCCGTGGCGAGTTCTATGAGTTGCGCTGGCTCACGCCGGAAGTTGAGGTGGACCTGTGCGGCCATGCCACGTTGGCAGCCGCGTGGGTATTGATCCACAAATTGGCGGACGCCCCGCAGGTTCTGCGCTTTGCCACCCGTAGCGGCGAGTTGCGGGTAACGCGCAACGGCGATGAGCTGGCGATGGATTTTCCGGCAAAGAAACCCGAACGCTGCGAGCCGCCCCACGGCATGTTGAGTGCCCTGGGGCTTGAAACCGCCGAGGTGTTTGGCACCGACGACTATATTGTGCTGGTGGAGGATGAAGCGCAGGTAGCGGCCCTGGCACCGGACTTTGCGCGACTCAAGGGCCTGCCTAAACGCGGCATTGCGGTGACCGCCAAGAGCACGCGGTTTGATTTTGTCTCGCGCTGGTTCGGCCCGAATGTGGGCGTCAATGAAGACCCGGTTACCGGCTCGGCGCACACCTCGCTGGCACCGTTCTGGGCCGAGCGCCTGGGCAAGCCGCAATTGAGCGCCGAACAAGGCGGCCAGCGTAAGGGCCAGTTGCGCTGTGAACTCCAGGGTGACCGGGTGATTATTTCCGGCAAGGCCGTGCTGTACATGCAAGGCACGATTTACCTGTAAAAAACGCAGTAGCCCAAGGACCACAGCACCTTCTCAACATGAACGGAGTTCAGCGCGTGTTTTTGATTTCCCGCCGCAGCCTGACAGTCATCGCCGCAACCCTGGCCCTCGCAGCCTGCCATACGCCCGTCAACGAACAGCCTCCGGCGCCAGAGCTGGGCTCGGGCTATCGCACCGACCTGAGCACCCGCCACGCCGAGCGCCATATGGCCGCCGCCGCCAACCCACTGGCCGCTGAAGCCGGGCGTGAAATGCTGCGTCAAGGCGGTTCAGCCATTGATGCGGCGATTGCCATGCAAGCGGTATTGACTCTGGTGGAACCGCAGTCGTCCGGCATCGGCGGCGGTGCGTTCATCATGCTATGGGATGGACAACAGGTGCAGGCTTATGACGGCCGTGAAACAGCACCGGCCGGGGCGACAGAGCGTCTGTTCCTGAAGGCCGACGGTACGCCGATGGCGTTCACAGACGCGCAGATTGGCGGGCGCTCGGTGGGCACGCCTGGGGTATTGCGCGCCCTGGAGATGGCGCACAAAAAGAGCGGCCACCTGCAATGGGCCAGGCTGTTCGAACCGGCAATTCGTCTGTCGGAGCAAGGCTTTGCCATTTCCCCACGCTTGCACAGCTTGATCGCCGCTGACCGCTTTATCGCGCAATCACCCGACATGGCGGCGTACTTCCTGAATGCCGACGGCTCGCCAAAAGCCACCGGTACACGATTGAAAAACCCGGCACTGGCCGCGGTGTTCAAGCGCATCGCCAAGGAAGGGCCGGATGCTCTATACCAAGGCCCGATTGCCGATGAAATCGCACGCAAGGTACAGGGCCATCGCAATGCCGGCAGCCTGTCCCAGGCCGACCTCAAGGGCTACGCCGCCAAGCAGCGCGCACCGCTGTGCACCGACTACAAACAATGGAAGGTCTGCGGCATGCCACCGCCGTCCTCGGGCGGGATTGCCGTGGCGCAGATCCTGGGGACATTGCAGGCGCTGGAAACCCGCGACCCACGCCTGGCCATCGCCCCCATGACACCGGTCAAGAGTGTTTCGCCGGCCGGGCTTGAGCCGACACCCGAGGCCGTGCACCTGCTCGCCGAAGCCGGGCGCCTGGCCTTTGCCGACCGCGCGCTGTACGTGGCCGATGCAGACTTCACCCCCGTCCCGGTCGCCGGCCTCGTCGCGCCAGGTTACCTGGCACAACGCGCCACGCTGATCGGCGAGCGCAGCATGGGCATCGCCAAGCCCGGCCAACCCGCCGGTATTCAGGTGGCGTACGCACCAGACCGCTCGCCGCTGCGCATCTCCACCTCACAGGTGGTGGCGGTGGACGACCAGGGCGGCGCCGTGTCGATGACCACCACGGTTGAAGCGGCATTCGGCTCTCATGTGATGGTCCAGGGCTTTTTGCTCAACAACCAGATGACCGACTTCTCGTTCATCCCCGCAGAAAACGGCCAGCCTGTGGCCAACCGCGTACAACCGGGCAAACGCCCACGCTCGGCCATGGCGCCGACCCTGGTGTTCGACCGCAACACGGGCGAACTGCTGGCTACCGTCGGCTCCCCCGGCGGCTCGCAGATCATCGAGTACGTGAGTAAATCCCTGGTGGCCATGCTCGACTGGAAGCTCGACCCGCAGGCGGCCATCAGCCTGCCTAACTTCGGCAGTCGCAATGGTGCTACCGAGTTGGAAGCTGGGCTGTTCAGCCCGGCGCTGAAACAGGTGCTCAAGGACAAGGGCCACGCCCTGAGCGAGATCGAGATGACCAGCGGCGTGCAGGCCATCGTGCGCACACGGGATGCCCACGGCAAGGTGACGCTCAGTGGCGGTGCTGACCCTCGGCGTGAAGGTGAGGCGTTGGGTGACTAAGACGTTGATCTATCCGTACAGGCTTATAAAAAAGACCTGCACCCTTACGCCTTAAATCCTACGCGGAGCGCCAGAACTCAAAGTGCCATGTCATCTTTTGCGATAAAAACCTTCTTGAGCAGCCCCATCTCACCTGCGATTTTCTGGCCCGCCCTTTCTTGCCAGAGGCTACGTCAAAGACGTAGAATTTCGCGTGTTCACTCTCATAGAATCCCCTCTCTTCAGCAGGCAATGGCCTGACTATTGGACTGAAGATGAAAAAGGTATCTTCATGGCGTTTCTCGCCAGCCATCCTGATGCTGGAAATGTCATTCCGCGCTCGGGAGGTGGCCGAAAGATACGCTGGAGCATGGAGGGCCGGGGTAAAAGTGGATCAGTGCGGGTCATCTACACCACACAACTGGAGTGCGGAGCAGTCGTCGCGCTACTGATTTATGGCAAGAGCGCCACGGAGAATATTCCGGCACATATCCTGTACAAAATCGCAAAGGAAATGAACCATGCCACTCACTGATAAAGAACTGAAGGAACGTGACGCCAAACGCAATATAGGCGAAGAACTACTCACAGCCATTCAGGATGTCAAAGCGGGACGTTACGGTGCCGTGCAGCACGTTGAGGTCACTCAGGCTGCCGAAGCAAGAAGCAAGACAGGGCTCTCACAACCCAAATTTGCCGAGCTTCTGGGCGTGTCAGTAAGAACCCTTCAAGAATGGGAGCAAGGGCGTCGCGCACCTTCCGGAGCAGCACGTTCGCTACTGCATATTGCGGCCATAAGGCCGGACGTTTTTCGCGAAGTACTCAGTAACGCCTGATCGCGTTACTGCTTCGGGCCAATCACTGGCGGTTGATCTTCAAGCCCTTGCGCCCCGCATGCCGCTCCAACGCCAACTCAATCAACCGGCTCACCAACTCGCTGTAGCTCATGCCCGCCGCCTGCCACAGCTTGGGGTACATGCTGATGCGGGTAAAACCGGGCAGTGAGTTGATCTCGTTGATCAGCACTTCGCCGTCCTGCGTCAGGAACACATCCACCCGCGCCAACCCGGCGCAGCCCAACACTTCAAACGCCTCAATGGCCAGGCTGCGAATCCGTTCGCTGGCTTCGTGACTGATCGCCGCCGGCACCACCACCTGAGCAGCCTGGCCATCGATGTATTTGCTGTCGTAGGAATAGAAACCACTGCTCACCACGATCTCGCCACAACCGCTGGCGATGGGCTCGTCATTGCCCAGCACGGCGCATTCGATCTCACGGCCCTGGACGGCGGACTCCACCAGCACCTTCTCATCAAACCCCAACGCCAGTTCAACGGCAGCGCGGTACTCGGCTTCGCTGCCGACTTTGCTTACCCCCACCGACGAACCCTGGTTGGCGGGCTTGACGAACATCGGCACACCGAGCTTGCCAGCGGCCGTTTCAAATGAGGTGCGCGCCGCATTAGCTCGCGTAAGGGTGATGAACGGCGTGACCGCAATACCCGCGTCGCGCAGCAAGCGCTTGCTGATGTCTTTGTCCATGCACACCGCCGAGCCGAGCACGTCGGAACCGACGAAGGGCAAGTCCGCCATGCGCAGCAAGCCTTGCAGGCAACCGTCTTCACCGAGGGTGCCGTGGACAATCGGGAAGATCACGTCGATGTGTTCCAGCATGCCCTGCCCGGAGGTTTCCACCACTTGCTGGCTGGCCTTGCCGGGCACCACGGCCAATTCACGGTTGGACTGGTTGAGGGCGATGAGCGCCGGGTTTTCCTGGTTGAGCAGGAAGTTCGAGGTGTCATTAAGGTGCCAGTGACCGGCCTTGTCGATACCGATCAAAACCGGCTCGAAGCGTGAGCGATCAAGGGCATCGACAATGTTGCGCGCCGATTGCAGCGAGACCTCATGCTCAGCCGAACGGCCACCAAAAATAATCCCTACCCGCACCTTGCTCATGACCCGGCCTCACTGTTGAAAGTAAGGCTTCTTACCATGGGTGGTTAGCGATTCGCTACCCGATGTGCATTGCCCCACACCTGCACAATCGTACAAGACCCCGGCAGACAACCGGTGCAGACTCAGTTAACGTGTTTCCACTTCCTTTTGTGACAAGTCACCATGGGCAACCCCATCCACTCCCTCGACTGGCTGCACCGCGCGCCCCACGCCAGTGGCCTTGACCGTATCGAGGCGTATTTTGCCGGCTTCGCCTTCGACCCTCATCGCCATGACACGTACGCCATCGGGCGCACGTTGTTCGGCGTACAGAGTTTTCATTATCGCGGCGGCACGACCCACAGCCTGCCCGGCACCACCATGGTGATCCACCCCGATGAAACCCATGACGGCCGTGCCGGCAGCGATGAAGGCTTCAAGTACCGGATGATCTATGTGGAGCCGGCGCTGATCCAGCAGATCCTCGGTGGGCAGCCGTTGCCGTTTATCCCCGGCGGCTTGTCCACCGACCCACGGCTGCACCGCGCCAGCGAAGTGTTGCTGCAAAGCCTGGATTGCCCGATTGACCCGATGCAAGAGCAAGACGCCCTGTTCGACCTGGCCCACGCGCTGAGCGCTGCGTCCGGGGCCATCATCCGCCGTAAATCCTTCGACTACATCGCGGCCGAACGCGCCCGTGAATTCATCCACAGCGCCCTGGGCCGCAGCATCACCCTGGATGAAATTGCCGACCACGCCGGCCGCGACCGGTGGGCGTTATCGCGGGATTTTCGTTTGTTATTCGGCACCAGCCCCTACCGCTACCTGACCATGCGCCGACTGGACCTGGTGCGCCACTTGTTGGCCCAGGGCCAATCGTTGGTGGATGCGGCGATGACCGCAGGCTTCACCGACCAAAGCCACATGACCCGCCAATTTCGCAGCACCTACGGCATGCCGCCATCGCGTTGGGTGAAAATGCTCGGACGCTGAGTACTGGGTTGGAATACGTTCAAACTGTGGGAGCTGGCTTGCCTGCGATGCAGACACCTCGGTACATCAGATACACCGAGGTGATGCCATCGCGGGCAAGTCAGCTCCCACAGTTGATCTTCGTGGCTTTGCGCCTCTGTCAGAGCTGGCGCCCGACAATCGGTTGGCCAATGGCCAGGAAATTCCCGCCCGCCACATGGTGCAACGTGCGCAGTTCATCATGCCCTTCAAAATGCCAGCGGCCCTCGCTGAATACCCGCTCATCAGCATAGGCCGCGACCACTTCGCCCAGGAACAGGTCATAGGTCTGCTGATTATGCGGCTCGGGCAGCAAGCGGCATTCCAGCCAGGCCACGCAGCCTTCCAGCATCGGCGCCTCGGTGTGCTCACCGCTGAAAGTGTGCAGGCCGTAGGCTGCGAATTTGTCGGTTTCAACGCCGCGGGTATTGCCCACCGTCTGCACCAGATCAGCCTGCACAACACAAGGCACCTGCAGCACAAAAGTGCCGGCGCCTTCAAGTAGCTGGCGGGTCCAGGTGGCCTTGTCGAGCACCACCGCGACTTTCGGTGGTTCGAAATCCAACGACATGGCCCAGGCAGCGGCCATGATATTGCGCTGGCCGTTGTGGGCTGCACTCACCAACACGGTCGGCCCGTGGTTGAGCAAACGGTAAGCCTTGGACAATGGGACGGGGCGACGGAACGTAGGGCTCATGGTCGATCAGCTCTGCAAGCGAGAAAAGACCTACGATACCTCAAGCACAAGCCCGACAGGTCAGCTCGACAGCTGATTGGCAAACTGCCCGACCGCACTCACTACTTTTTGCGCACCGTCCTGAATCTCGACGATCACGGTACCCGCCTCCGCCGCCAGGGCCAGGCCCTGCTCGGCTTGCGCACGACCGTCGGCCATCAAGGCCACCGCGTCGCGGGCCATGTCCTGGTTCTGGCGCACCACACCAACAATTTCCTCGGTGGCTTTGCTGGTACGTGACGCCAATTGCCGTACTTCATCGGCCACCACCGCAAAGCCACGCCCCTGCTCACCGGCACGCGCCGCTTCGATGGCGGCGTTGAGCGCCAGCAGGTTGGTTTGCTCGGCAATGCCGCTGATGGTCTTGACGATGCTGCCGATCACTTGGGACTGGGCATTCAACGCCTCGATGCCTTCACCGGCCTGTTGCATGTGCTGGGCCAGGTCGCGCATAACGTCCACGGCCTGGGTGACCACGGTGGTGCCGCGCTGGGCGCTGTCGTCGGTTTGCAAAGAGGTGCTGTAGGCAATATTGGCGGCCTCGGCCACTGCCTGCTCGCGGTTGACCTGGTCGGTAATGACCGTGGCGAACTTGACCACTTTGTACAGCCGCTCATTGGCGTCCAGCACCGGGTTGTAGGTGGCCTCCAACCACACCAGGCGGCCGTGGCTGTCCACACGTTTGAAGCGCGCGGCGACGAACTCACCGGCGTTCAGGCGCTTCCAGAACTGTTGGTATTCGGCACTGTTGTATTCCTGTGGCTCACAGAACATACGGTGATGCTTGCCTTCGATCTGCGCCAGGCTGTATCCCATGGCGCCGAGGAAGCGGTCATTGGCGGTGAGTACATGCCCCTCCAGGTCGAACTCGATCAACGCGGTGGAACGCATCAGTGCAGTGATCAGGTTTTCATGTTCACGCGAGCTCTCGATGGTGCGGGTAAGGTCGCTGGAAAAAATCGAAAACTGCTTGATGCGCCCCTCCGAACTGCGCACCGGCTGCACGATTGAGCGCAACCAGGCTTCCTTGCCATTGCCGCGCATCAGGCGTACGGCGCCGGCAAAGTGTTCGCCGCGGGCCAGCGCGTGCTTGAAGCGCAGTTGGAACTCGTCCTGGCGCACATGTGCCGGCACCAGGTCTTCGATAGCACGCCCGACAATCTCGCCCAGCGAATAAGCCAGTTCCTGCAGGAAGTTGGCATTGGCCCACTCCACACGGCCTTCAGGGTCCAGTGTCAGGCAGAGCATTTCGCTTTCCAGGCTCTCTTTCACCTGGAGCAAGCTCGACAATTCTTCGCGCAGAGCGGTCAGCTCCTGCTTCAGGCGGGTATTGAACATGGGGCACCGTTAGGCAAGTGAGGTAGGTGTACTCACTTGCATCGGCGCTGCCGGGGTTTTCTGAAGAGCGCTTGAGCCCTGGGCCGAACTATATTTTCAACCGCCATTGTTACGGCATACGCCCATGACCTGATATTCCAGGGTATTGAGCTTGCCGCTGGAGTCTTCGTAGGTCATGCGCGACGGTACGGCGTTGCACGAGCGGATCGGCGGCGTCACGTTGACGACCTTGGCAATGTCCAGGTCCATGCCATAGCGGTACGCCTGGACCTCAGGCACCGGCTTGCCTTTTTTGATGGCGTACGCGGCCATGGCTTTCTCATTGCGCTCCATCATCAGGGCAAAGGTGCGGTCCCCACCCCCTTCGGCCAGTGCGCCAAATGACAACACAGCCGTTAATACAGCCAAACCTGCTTTATAAAAGTTCATCGCGGTTTCCTCGACTGAAAAGTTCAGTGTCGAGATTAACCAACCCACCCTGACGGCAGGTTCACCAGAACATTACTTATTTGTTAGATGGTCGTTAGTTCCCAGAATTGTAATGTGCAAGCCATGCAGTTGTTATCCGCCATTTGCAACTATCAGCCAGGGCCAGATCAATAAAAACGCCCGCCTCTATAAGAAGCCGATAACTGCCATCACCGAGGAGCGCATCATGAGCATTCGTCATTACACCCTTCCCTTTTCACTGATGGCTGCACTGCCCATGGCCGCCATGGCAGTGGAGGACAAGCCCGAGGGTTTTATAGAGGGCAGCCGCATCAACGTGCTGGCACGCAACTTCTACTTCAACCGCGATGACCGCAAAGGCCAGTCCAGCCCCACTGGCAATGGTTACTCCGAAGCCTGGGCCCAGGGTTTCATCGGCAAATTCGAATCCGGTTTTACCCAGGGCACCGTGGGTTTTGGCCTGGACGCATTCGCCATGTACGGCCTCACACTTGACTCGGGCAGCGGCCGCAGCGGCGGCAAAGGCTCGTTCGGCGTGCTGCCGGTGAACAGCGACAACCAACCGGAAAACAGCTACAGCAAAATCGGCGGCGCGGCGAAACTGCGCGTGCTGGACACCGTGATCAAGGCCGGCGACGTGTTCCCACTCACCCCGGTGGTGGCCTACGGCGACTCTCGCCTGTTGCCCGAGAGCTTTCGCGGCGTCACCCTGCAAAACACCAGTCTGGAAGGCTTGAGCCTGCAAGGCGGGCGCCTGAGCGGCATGAGCCAGCCCAGTGAAAGCGGCATGAACAAAGGCTTTGCCACCTTCTATGCAGGCAAGGTCGACTCGCCCTGGATCGCCTACTTCGGCGGTGACTACCAGCTCAACAGCCATCTGGGCTTTAGCCTGTACAGCAGCCGCTTGAAGGACGCCTGGGATCAGTACTACTTCGGCAGCAATGCCAATTACGCATTGACCGACGACGTGTCATTGTTCGGCGACTTCAACTACTACAAGGCCGTGGACGAAGGCCAGAAACGGCTCGGCGAGTTCGACAACAACATCTGGAGCGCCAGGCTCGGGGTCAAGGTCGGTGCCCACAGCGTGGCCGTGTCGCACCAGCGTAACAACGGCGACGATGACTTCGACTACCTGCGCCAATCAGACTCGATCTTCCTCAATAACTCGATCCAGTACAGCGACTTCAACGCGCCCAAGGAGCGCTCATGGATGGTGCGCTACGACCTGGACATGCAAGCGTTCGGCATTCCCGGCTTGTCGTTCATGACCCGCTACGGCAAAGGCACCGGCGCCGACTATAGCAACGCCAATGCCGTGTATATGCGCCGCGATGCAGCGGGTAACCCCTTGACCGATCAACGCCGCTGGGAACGGGATATCGAGGCCAAATACGTGGTGCAAAGTGGGCGTTTGAAGGATTTGTCCCTGCGCTTGCGCCAGGCCACCGTGCGCTCCAGTGCGTTTGAATCAGACCTGGAAGAAGTTCGTCTGATTGCCGAATACCCATTGGTCGTGCTGTAGCCCTTACATTCGCTCGCGATTAACTAACATCTGTTCACAAATAGCCAGTTATCAAAATTGTAATATTGGCCTCAGCTTCTCGTTAAGTGGAACTTTCTATACTCGCTTCAACTTATTCACCCGAGCACATTCATCTCTGAAGCTTTTGTGTAGCTCCTTTGGAAAGAGATGAATTTTTAACGCCCCGCTTGGGGCGTTTTTTTTGCCTGCGACACATGCGACCGACGGTCGCAGTTGACCCTAAAGCTACTTTAGCCTTCAGACTTTTCCCACTTCCGAACCCGCCGCCATAGGGACATGGGCGCCTTCTCTCCCCTAATTCAAGAGGTAACCCCCATGCGTATTCTTGTGGTTGAAGACGAGCAGAAAACCGCCGACTACCTGCAACAGGGCTTGAACGAAAGTGGCTACGTGGTCGACTGCGCCGCCAATGGTATCGACGGCCTGCACCTGGCCGGGCAACACGCCTATGAACTGGTGATTCTGGACGTGAACCTGCCGGGCAAGGATGGCTGGCAAGTACTGGAACAATTGCGCCGCAACGGCACCCAGCGCGTGATGATGCTCACCGCCCGTGGCCGGCTGGCTGACAAGATCAAGGGCCTGGACATGGGCGCCGACGATTATCTGGTCAAGCCGTTCGAGTTTCCCGAACTGCTGGCCCGCGTGCGCACCCTGATGCGTCGCAGCGAGCACATTCCACAGCCGGAAGTGTTCCGCGTCTCGGACCTGGAACTAGACCCGCGCCGCCACCGCGCTTATCGCGGCACCCGGCGCATCGACCTGACCACCAAGGAGTTCGCACTCTTGCAAGTGCTGATGCGCCAGGCCGGCGAAGTGCTGACCCGCACACAGATTATTTCCCTGGTGTGGGACATGAATTTCGACTGCGACACGAACGTGGTCGAAGTCTCCATCAGCCGCCTGCGCGCCAAGGTGGATGACCAGAGCGAGGTCAAGCTGATCCACACTATTCGCGGCGTAGGCTACGTGCTGGAAGCGCGCCCATGAAGACCGGCAGCCTGTCGATGCGCCTGGGCCTGACGGTCAGCCTGATGGGCGCGGGCCTGGTGTTGCTGCTGGCGACCCTGGCCTACCTGGCCCTCACCCATGAGCTGGAAAAACTCGCGCGAAAAAACCTGGAAAGCAAGATGGAACAGATCCAGCACAGCCTGGCCCTGGGCCTGGACGCCCATGCCATCCGCGCCCGCCCGCACTCGCTGATGGACCTGGTGATCGGCCACGACAATTTCCACCTGACCATCGTCGGTACCGCGCCCGATAACAGCGTGCTGCTGAACGTCGGCAGCAAGCCCCAGGAACCACTGCTCACCGACTTCAAGCCACGGGAAACCCTGGGCTACCTCAATTGGGTCGACAGCTACGGCAACCAGGTACTCAGTGCCTCCAGCTTGATGCGCCTGGCCAACGGTGAACGTGTGCGGGTGCTGCTGTCCCTGGACCGCATGGACGACCAGGCATTGCTCAGTGCCTACCTGCGCGCCACGCTGATTGCGCTGCCGCTACTGCTGATACTGATTGGCATGGGCGCCTGGTGGCTGGTGCAACGGGGCCTGGCGCCGTTGAAGCAGTTCAGCCAGGTGGCGGCGAAAGTCACCACCCAAGACCTCACCCATCGCTTGTCTGTGGACAACCTGCCCCACGAACTGGGTGAACTGGCCCACGGCATCAACGTGATGCTTGACCGCCTGGATGCCGGGGTGCAGCAACTCTCGCAATTCTCCGATGACCTGGCCCACGAACTGCGCGCACCCTTGACCAACCTCATGGGCAAGGCCCAGTTGACCCTGTCGCGTCAGCGCCCGCCGCAGGAATACAAGGCGGTGCTGGAATCCAACACCGAAGAACTCGAGCGCCTGGCGCGGATTGTCAGCGACATGCTGTTTCTGGCGCAGGTCAGCCACCCGGCGGCGCGGGCCTCATTCACCGAGGTGTCCCTGGCGCAGGAAGCCCAGCGCGTGATGGAGTTGTTTGCCCTGAGCGCCGAAGATAAAGGCGTCACCCTGAGCCTGCTCGGCGATGCCTGGCTGACCGGCGACCGCCTGATGATCCAGCGGGCGATTTCCAACTTGCTCTCCAATGCCATTCGCCACACACCCGAGGCCTCTACCGTGTTGCTGTTGGTGGAGACCTACGAGCAGAGCGTATCGCTGTCGGTGGGCAACCCGGGGCGAGGCATTGAAGCGCACCACCTGCCGCACCTGTTCGAACGTTTCTACCGCGCCGACAGCAGCCGTACCCGTGCAGAGGGCGGCACCGGGCTGGGGCTGGCCATCGTGAAATCGATCATGCATTTGCATCAGGGGCATGCTCATGTCACCAGCCAGCCTGGGCGTTTTACGCGGTTCAGCCTGGTGTTTCCTTCAAAGCCAGCCTAGGCCCAATGTAGGAGCGAGCTTGCTCGCGAAAAACGTCAACGATAACGCGTGTTTCCTGAATAAACGCGGCGCCTGTGGGTTTTTCGCGAGCAAGCTCGCTCCTACAGAGGGTAAGCCCGCACATTGCGGCGTTTTCACGGTTGTCAGGCGGGCTCTTCTTCGCGGCGATGAGCCCACTGATACAACGCCGGCAGCACCAGCAAGGTCAGCAAGGTCGAAGAAATAATCCCGCCAATCACCACCGTCGCCAATGGACGCTGCACTTCGGCGCCGGTGCCGGTGGCGAGTGCCATGGGGATAAACCCGAGGGACGCCACCAGCGCGGTCATCAGTACCGGGCGCAAGCGGGTCAACGCGCCTTCGTGGATCGCCACCGATAACGAGCGGCCTTCCTCGCGCAGGTTTCGGATGAAGGCGATCATCACCAGGCCATTAAGCACCGCGACGCCCGACAAGGCGATAAAGCCCACACCCGCCGAAATCGACAGCGGAATATCACGCAGCCACAAGGCCATGATCCCGCCGGTGAGCGCGAAGGGGATGCCGGTAAACACCAGCAGGCCGTCCTTGAGGTTGTTGAACATCATGAACAGCAACCCGAACACCAACAGCAACGCTACCGGCACCACGATGCGCAAGCGTTCGGAAGCCTCCTTCAACTGTTCGAACTGGCCGCCCCAGGTGGTCCAGTAACCGGCAGGGACTTTCACCTGGGTAGTGATGGCGGCTTCGGCCTCCTCGACAAACGAGCCGATATCGCGCCCGCGCACGTTGGCGCTGACGATCACCAGGCGCTTGCCGTTCTCGCGGCTGATCTGGTTGGGGCCCAGCACCAGGTCGAGGCTGGCAACCTGGGACAAGGCGATAAAGCCCAGCTGCCCCGAGGTACTACTCGCCAGCGCCGGCACCGGGATCAACAGCCGTGACAAGCCGTCGATATCGGTGCGCAACGTGTCGGACAAGCGCACCACCATGTCAAAACGCCGATCACCCTCGTACAGCGTACCGGCCTGGCGCCCACCGACAGCGACGGCGATGGTGTCCTGCACATCACCCACATTCAGGCCGAAGCGAGCGGCCTTGTCGCGGTCGATATTGATGGTCAGCACCGGCAGGCCGGAGGTCTGTTCCACCTTCACTTCCGAGGCGCCGTTGAGCTTCTGCAAGGTCTCGGCGATTTCCCCGGCAGTCTGGTTGAGCACCGCCATATCATCGCCGAACACCTTCACCGCCACATCGCTGCGCACTCCGGAAATCAGCTCGTTGAAGCGCAACTGGATCGGCTGCGAGAGCTCATACACGCTGCCCGGCACAATCGCGCTGGCCCGTTGGATATCGGCGATGATTGCCTCGCGGGACTTCTTCGGGTTCGGCCATTGGTCCTTGGGTTTGAGCATCACGTAGCTGTCGGAAATATTCGGCGGCATCGGGTCGGAGGCGATTTCCGCCGTACCGGTGCGCGCAAACACCCGCTCGATTTCCGGCACTTGGGCCAGTAAGGTTTTTTCCAGTTGCTGCTGCATCTGCACTGATTGGGTCAGGCTGGTGCCAGGCACACGCAGCGCCTGTTGGGCAAAGTCACCTTCGCTGAGGCTGGGGATAAATTCACTGCCCATGCGGCTGGCGACCAACCCCGACACAACGATGGTCAGTGCGGCCAGGCCGAACACCAGGGGCCGACGCACCATCACCCAGTTGAGCACCGGGTCATACACCCGACGCGCACTGCGCATGACGAAGTTTTCTTCTTCCTTGACCTTGCCGGTGACGAACAACGCAATCGCCGCCGGTACGAAGGTCACCGACAAAATCATCGCGCCGAGCAAGGCAATCACCACGGTGAATGCCATGGGGTGGAACATCTTCCCGGCCACGCCCGTGAGAGCGAAGATCGGCAGGTACACCACCATGATGATCAACTGCCCGAAGATCAGCGCGCGTCGTGCCTCCTTGGCCGCGGCGAACACTTCGTGCAGGCGTTCACTGCGGGTCAGCAACCGGCCGTGGCGCTGCTGTGCGTGGGCCAGACGGCGGATGGCGTTCTCGACGATCACCACCGCACCGTCAACGATAATGCCGAAGTCCAGCGCGCCCAGGCTCATCAGGTTGGCGCTGACTTTGTTGGTGAACATGCCGGTGAAGGTGAACAGCATCGCCAGCGGAATCACCATCGCAGTGATCAGCGCTGCACGGATATTACCCAGGAACAGAAACAACACCGCCACCACCAGCAACGCACCTTCGAAGAGGTTTTTCTTCACCGTGGCGATGGCTTTTTCCACCAGGTTGGTGCGGTCGTAAACAGTGACCGCCACCACGCCTTCGGGCAGCGAGCGGTTGATCTCCTCAAGCTTTTTCGCCACCGCCTGGGACACGCTGCGGCTGTTCTCGCCGATCAACATGAACACCGTGCCCAGCACCACCTCACGGCCATTTTCGGTGGCGGCGCCGGTACGCAGCTCACGACCAATGTCGACCTGGGCCACATTGCGCACGCGGATCGGTGTGCCGTCCGAGGTGGTGATGACAATGTTGGCGATGTCGTCGATAGACGCCACCTGGCCAGGCGCGCGGATCAACAACTGTTCGCCGCTGCGCTCGATATAGCCGGCGCCGACGTTGGCGTTGTTGCGCTCCAGCGCCGTGACCAAATCGTTGAGGGTCAGGTTGTAAGCGGCCAGGCGCTTGGGGTCTGGCGCAATCTGATATTCCTTGGCGAAGCCGCCGATGGTATTGATCTCGGCCACGCCTGGCACGTTGCGCAGTTGCGGTTTGATGATCCAGTCCTGGATCACCCGCAGGTCGGTGGGTGTGTAGGGCGTGCCGTCATCTTTGCGCACACCGTCCTCGGCTTCGACGGTCCACAGGAAAATTTCCCCAAGGCCAGTGGAAATCGGCCCCATCGCGGTTTCGATGCCGTCAGGCAATTGCTCACGGGCCACTTGCAGGCGTTCGTTGACCAGTTGGCGGGCAAAGAACAGGTCGGTGCCGTCCTTGAAGATCACCGTGACCTGGGACAAACCGGAACGCGACAGCGATCGCGTCTGCTGCAGGCCCGGTAGGCCGGCCATGGCGGTTTCGATGGGAAAGGTGACGCGCTGCTCGGTTTCCAGCGGCGAAAAACCGGCCGCCGCCGAGTTGATCTGCACCTGTACGTTGGTGATGTCAGGCACTGCGTCGATGGGCAGTTTCTGATAGCTGGCGATGCCGACACCGGCCATCAACAGCACCGCCAGCAACACGATGATGCGCTGCTCGATGGCGAATTGGATAAGGCGCTCAAACATGGGGAATCACTCGCAGGATCAATGGGCGTGTTCGGCCGAGCCTTTGCCCAGTTCGGACTTGAGGATGAAGCTGCCAGCCGTCGCCACCTGCGCGCCGGCCTCCAGGCCTTTGCGCACTTCGACGTAGCCGTTTTCACTGACGCCCAGTTCAAGATGGCGGGTGATAAAGCCGTCCTCGGTACGCACAAACACCGAGGGTTTGTCCTCGACGGTCTGGACAGCGGTTTGCGGCACGGTGACCTTGGCCTGGTAGGTGTCGGTGGCCACTTGCACGGCCACAAACAAGCCCGGGCGCCAGGCGTCGTCAGGGTTGGGGACCGTTACGCGCACGGTGGCGGTGCGCGTCTGCTCACCGAGCAAGTTGCCCACATAGGCCACGGTGCCCAGCACTTCGGTGCCCATTTCCGTCGAGCTGACTTTCACCGGTTTGCCCACGCGAACCTTGTTCAAGTCCTTGGGAAATACGCCGAAGGTGACCCACACCTGGGACAGATCCGAGAGGGTAAAGGCATTGCTGGTTTCACTGACCACCTCGCCCACCCCCAGGTGTTTTTCCACCACCACACCGGCGAAGGGCGCACGCAGTTCATAACGATTGCCGCCGGCCAGTACCGCGCTGCCGCTGAGCGCAGTCATTTTTTGCCGCGCATTGTTCAGGGCGATTTCGGCTTCTTGCAGAGTTTGCCGCGCCAGCAGGTAATCCTGTTCGGCAGAAATTTTGTCCTGCCACAACTGACGCTCGCGCTGGAAGGTGGTGCGCGCCAGTTCGACTCGGCGCTCGCTGGCGGCCAATTCGCTGCGCTGGTCGGAAATCTGCTGGCTGGCGATCACCGCCAACAGCTCACCCTTCTTCACCGACTGGCCCAGGTTGACCTTCACCGCCTCCACCACGCCTGCCGCACGGGGCACGATATGGGAGGTACGGTCTTCATCAAAACGCACTTCGCCCGGCAGCGTCAGCACGGTACTGATGGCACGCGGTTGCGCCTGGGCCAACTGGATGCCGGCGGCTTGAATCTGCTGCTCGGTGAGTTCGAGCTTGCCTTCTTCTTCCTCGGCGTGGGCGAAGCCGGAAAGCATCAGGCCCAAGGCGACGGCGAGCGCCATGCCATGTTTTTTGTTCATCAGGAGACTCCAGGAAAAATCAAAAGCGGGCGAGGTCGCCGTAAATGCGTTCGATGCGTACCCAGGCCTCGGTGGCCTGGGCGGTGGCGGCAAGGTATTGGGTGCGGGCCGCGATCAAGGTGCGCTGGGCGTCGAGCACGTCGAGGAAGTTGAACTTGCCCATCTCGAAGCCACGGGTGGCGCTGTCTACCGCACTTTGTGCGGCGGGCAGGATCTGCTGGTTGAACGCGCGCACTTCGGTGTTCGCGGTTTGCCACAGGTCCAGGGCCTGGCGGGTTTCGGTGCGCAGGCGCAGTTCGGCGGCGTTGCGCAGGTCGCGGGCCTGGTCGGCGCGTCGGGTGGCCGCGAGGATGTTGCCCTGGTTGCGGTTGAACAGCGGGATCGGCATCGACACGCCCACCAGGTTCACCCGTTCGCGCACACTGGCGTCGTATTGGCTGCCGATCGACACGTCCAGGTCAGGAATGCGCTGGGCTTTTTCCAGGCCCACGCTGGCTTCCTTCTGCACAATGCTGAGTTCGGCCAGGCGCAATTCGGCAGTTTGCTCAACGCGTGCCAGCAATGGCGCGGCGGCGGGTAACGCCGGTACCGAGGTGCTTGGCGTGGCGACGGCCTGGAAGTCGGTGGCGGCGCTGCCGGTACTGGTGGCGAGGCGACGGTAGGCGTCAGTGAGGCCAATCTGTGCGCGGTTCAATTCCAGACGGATTTCCGACACCTGCACCTGGGCGCGAGTGGCTTCCACCGGCGACGACTTGCCAGCGGTGACGCGCCCATTGGCGACCACTAGCCCGCGCTCGGCAAGCGTCATGGAGCGTTGCGCCAGGTCAAGGCGTTCCTGGGCGCGCAGGGCGCCGTAGTAGCTGTCGATGACCTCGGCACGCAACTGGTTGCGACGCTGCTCCAGGGTCAGCGCGGCGGCATCCTGGGCGCGGGTGGCCACCTCAATGCGTGCACCGCGCTTGCCGCCCAGTTCAAGGGTCTGGCTGAGTTTGATGCTGGTGGTGCGGCTGTTGCGGCGGGTGTCTTCGGCGTCCCAGGAGGCCACCGGATTGGGGATCAAGCCGGCCTGTTGGCGGCCGCCTTGGGCGATGTCGATTTCCCATTGTGCGGCCGCCAGGTCCGGGTTGTTGGCGAAGGCGGTTTGCAAGGCTGCATCGAGGGTGAGGGGTTGTGCCTGGGCGGCGTTTGCGGATATCCACACTACCAGTGCCGCCGCCCCCAACAGTGTTCTAACGAAAATTGCCATAACGAGAGTTCCACGCCCATGAAGTCGCTGAGGTTTCCCAGCGGGGGCAATGTAGCTTTCGGTACTTATCAGGGCCGTGGGCGAAAGATTACAAATCCGTTAGCCAGGCTCAGGCATGCACTTCGTCGTGATCGTCATGTTGAAAACCCTCGCCCTCGACCTGGATCGTGGCATGGGAAATATCGAATTGTTCGTGCAGTAATTCCGTCACTTGGCTGAGGATCTGTTGCTCGCTGCCTTGGGACGCATCCGCGACCAGATGCGTACTCAGCACGTTCTTGCCACTGGTGAGGGCCCAGATATGCAGGTCGTGCACGTCCCTGACCCCCGGCACGCTGCGGATGGCCTGCTCCACCTGTTCGATGTCCACACCCTCCGGCACACCTTGCAGCAGGATGTTCATGCTCGCCTTAAGCAACGTCCAGGTGCGCGGCAATACCCAAAAGCCGATGGCGGCCGCGACCACGGAGTCAACCCAACCCCAGCCAGTGAACATGATCACCAGCGCGGCAATGATCACGCCGACGGAGCCCAGCATGTCGCTCCAGACTTCCAGGTAGGCGCCCTTGACGTTAAGGCTCTCGCCACTGGCAGCGCTGAGCAGGCGCATGGAGATCAGGTTGACCACCAGCCCCAGCAGCGCAATCACCAGCATGCCGGTGGACTGGATCTCGGCGGGCGCCTGCAGCCGTTGGTAAGCCTCGTACAAGATGTAGAACGCCACGGCGAACAGCAGTAATGCATTGAAGGCGGCCGCCAGGATCTCGAACCGCGCATAACCAAAGGTGCGCTTGCGGTCTGCCGGGCGCTTGGCGACCTGGATCGCCACCAGGGAAATCGCCAGGGCCAGGGCGTCGGTCATCATGTGCGCCGCGTCCGACAACAGCGCCAGGCTGCCGGTGATAAAAGCGCCGATGACTTCGGCCAGCATGAAGCTGCCGGTCAGCCCCAGGGCGATCCATAACTTGCGTTCGTGGCCGGCGCGTACTTGGGCGTGGCTGTGTCCTGCGCTCATGAAATGTCCTCGTGGGTTGGGATGGGGCGGATCATAGAGCTATAGGCCAGATCCACTGGCATGGTTTGCAAAATTGTCATCTGAGCGCCAGAGGGTCGTTAGCTTCGGGCGCACCAAAATCGTTCATGCACGCGTTGGGGAAGATGTATCAGGTATGCTTTTCGGGCCGAAACAAAAAGAAACATATTAGCCAACCTGCTCGATAAGGAGTCCCGTCTTGGAGTTATCGACTGCCGCGTGGATGGTTCACGACACCCGCCTCATGCTCTGCGTGCTGTTGGCGATCGCCAGCATCATTGTGCTAATCAGCGCGACCAAACTGCCGCCCTTCCTGTCGATTCTGATCGGCACCTTTATCGCCGGGGTCGGCGCCGGCCTGCCACCGGAAGAAGTGGCAAAGGCTTTCAGCAAAGGCGCCGGGACGATTCTCGGGGAAGCCGGGATCATCATTGCCCTGGGTGCGATGCTCGGCGCGCTGATGGCCGAATCCGGTGCGGCCGACCGTATTGCCACCACGTTGCTCGGGCTGGGTAAAGGCAAGTCATTGCCCTGGGTGATGGCGTTGGTCGCCATGGTGATCGGCCTGCCGCTGTTCTTCGAAGTGGGCTTGGTGATGATGGTGCCGATCATCTTTGTGATGGCCAAGCGTTCGAACCAGCCATTGCTGAAGATCGCCATCCCTGCACTGGCGGGCATGACCACCTTGCATGCCTTGATGCCACCTCACCCTGGGCCGCTGATTGCCGTAGGCGCATTGCACGCCGACCTGGGCCTGACCATGTTGCTGGGCTTTTGCCTGGCGGTGCCGGCCGTGATCCTGGCCGGGCCGCTGTATGGCAACTGGCTGTCCAAGCGCCTGCACGTGGAGGAACCGGCCGATATCGGCGCCTTGTTCAGCGCACCGCCCAAGGCCCCGCGCCAGCCGAGCTTCGGTGTGTCGCTGCTGATCATTCTGTTGCCGGTAATCCTGATGCTCGGCAGCACCTTGGCTAAAGTCGCGTTGGCGCCGGAAAGCACCCTAGCCCTGACCTTGAAGTTCCTCGGTGAACCGCTGGTCGCCCTCGGCCTGGCCGTAATCGCCGCGGTCGTCTGCCTGGGTTGGGCGGCGGGCATGCCACGCGCCGACGTCGGCAACACCCTGCGCAAAGCCCTGGCGCCCATCGCCGTACTGCTGCTGACCATCGGCGCCGGCGGCGGCCTCAAGCAGACCCTGCTGGACGCCGGCGTCAGCCAGACCATCAGCAAAGTCGCCGAAGGCGCGCACATGCCCTACCTGCTGCTGGCCTGGCTGATCGCCGTGGCCCTGCGCCAGGCCACCGGCTCGGCCACCGTCGCCACCACCACGACCGCCGGCATCCTCGCGCCGATGATGGCCGGGTTGGCGGCAACGCAAAGCTCATTGGTCGCCCTTGCGATTGGCGCCGGCTCGGTGTTCTTCTGCCACGTCAACGACGCCGGGTTCTGGATGGTGCGTGAGTACTTTGGCTTGCAGTTGAAACAGACGATCTGGGTGTGGTCGGTGTTGCAGACGATTGTTTCGGTGGTCGGGTTAGTGGGTACCTTGTTGCTCTGGCACTTCCTGACCTGACCCCTCAGGCGGCCAAGGTGTGGCGCTTGCCAAATAGCGCCACACTCGCTACCCCAACCGCCCCCATCACCACGCAATACCCCACGCAGATCCACGGGCTGGTCGGCATCAGCGCGATCAACAACAACGGTGTAGTACTTGCCCAGAGTGCGTAGGCAATGTTGTAGGTGAAGGAAATGCCGGATACCCGCACCGGCGCCGGAAACAGCCCGACCATCACCGACGGCACCGCGCCCACCACGCCGCAACTCAGGCCCGCCACGGCATACGCCGCGCCGAGCCACACGCCGCCGGCGATCAGGCTGGCGTACAGCAGCGCAATGCCCACCGGCAGCAACAGGCTGTAGACCAATACCGCGCGCCACGCGCCGATGCGGTCCACCAGCAGGCCGGCGAGGACGCAGCCGATATTCAGGAAGACGATGCCCAGGGCACTCAGAGCGAAGGTGTGGCTGGGGCTCATGCCGAAGGTTTTCTGCATCATGGTCGGGGTGATGACCACCAGCACCACCACGGCAGACGTCAGCACGCAGGTGAGGATCATCGCCGGCAGCAGCACGGCGCGATGGTCGCGCAGCACGGTGCGCAAGGGCATTTCGGCAGCGGCCTGGCGACGCGCCTGCATCTCCAGGAATACCGGGGTTTCACTGAGCCAGCGGCGCAGCCATACGCCGATCACGCCGAATACGCCGCCGAGCAGGAAGGGGAAGCGCCAGGCGTAGTCGAGGATTTCGGCGGGGCTGAAGACTTGCGCCAGCAAGGTGGCGGTTAGCGCCCCCAGCAGGTAACCGAAGGTCAGGCCGGCCTGCAAAAAACCCAAGGCATAGCCACGATGGTGACGCGGCGCGTGCTCGGCGACGAAGGTCCAGGCGCTGGGCACTTCGCCGCCCACCGCTGCGCCTTGCAGCACGCGCAGCGCCAGCAGGATCAGCGGGGCGAAATAGCCGATTTGCGCATAGGTCGGCATGACGCCGATCAGCAGGCAGGGCAAGGCCATCATGAGAATGCTCAGGCTGAAGACGCGCTTGCGTCCCAGGTGGTCGGCAAAGTGCGCCATCAGGATGCCGCCCAATGGACGGGCGAGGTAGCCGGTGACGAAAATGCCGAAACTTTGCAACAGGCGCAGCCACTCGGGCATTTCCGGCGGGAAGAACAGTTGGCTGAGGGTCAGCGCAAAGAACACGAAGATAATGAAGTCGTAGATTTCCAGGGCGCCGCCGAGGGCGGCCAGGCCCAGGGTTTTGTAGTCGGAGCGGGAAAAACGCTGCGCCCGTGGGGAAAAGGTGGCAGTCATGTGCAGGCTCGGCAGACAAACAAAATGGCGTGCAGGTTATGAGCTGAGCCCATTGATGGCAATCGTGACGGATATATTTGTTTTACTCATTGATCGTTGAAGATAACAACATTCCCAAATCAATGGCCGTAGAGGAACATGCCGTAAAACTGCCAAACCCCATAATAACTACAAGAGGAAAGACTCGTGGCCGATGCTATCGAAGACAGCCGCTATGCCCGATTTGCCCTGCGTTGCTCCAACTTCGCCGAGCGCTGGTTTCCTGACTCCTGGGTGTTTGCCGCCCTCGCCGTGATCATCGTCGCCGTCGCGACCCTGGGCATGGGCGCCGCACCGGCCGAAGCGGCCAAGGCATTTGGCGATGGGTTCTGGAGCCTGATCCCGTTCACCATGCAGATGGCCTTTGTGGTGATCGGCGGTTACGTGGTCGCCAGTTCACCGCCGGCAGTGAAGTTGATCGACCGCCTGGCGCGCATTCCCAAGAATGGCCGTTCGGCCGTGGCCTGGGTGGCGTTGATTTCCATGGTGGCTTCATTGCTTAACTGGGGCCTGTCCCTGGTGTTCGGCGGTTTGTTGGTAAGGGCATTGGCCCGACGCACGGACTTGCGCATGGACTACCGCGCCGCTGGCGCTGCGGCGTACCTTGGCCTGGGGGCCGTATGGGCGCTAGGGCTGTCGTCGTCGGCTGCGCAGTTGCAGGCCAACCCGGCCAGCTTGCCGCCGTCGATCCTGTCGATCACTGGGATGATCCCGTTCACCGAGACCATTTTTTTGTGGCAATCCGGCGTGCTGTTGCTGGCGCTGATCGTAGTGTCGCTGATCATCGCCTACGCCACCGCGCCTGGCCCCAACAGCGCCCGGGACGCCAAGGCCTGCGGCATTGACCCGGCCTTCAACCTGCCCAAGCCGCAGGCGCCGACGCGCCCCGGTGAATGGCTGGAACACAGCCCGTTGCTGACGATTCTGCTGGCGTTGCTGGCGGCCGGCTGGCTGTTCCATGAGTTCTCGACCAAGCCGGCGATCAGCGCCATCTCGGGGCTCAATACCTATAACTTCCTGTTCATCATGGTTGGCGCGCTGCTGCACTGGCGCCCGCGCAGCTTCCTCGATGCCGTGGCCCGAGCGGTGCCGACCACCACCGGCGTGCTGATCCAGTTCCCGCTGTACGGCTCGATTGCCGCACTGATGACAGTGGTCAAGGGCGGCGACGGCCAGACCCTGGCGCACCACATCTCGACGTTCTTCACATCCATCGCCTCCCACGACACCTACGCCCTGCTGATGGGTGTGTACTCGGCAGTGCTGGGCTTCTTCATTCCCTCGGGTGGCGGCAAGTGGATCATCGAAGCGCCGTATGTGATGCAAGTGGCCAATGACCTGCAATACCACCTGGGCTGGGCGGTGCAGATCTACAACGCCGCCGAGGCGCTGCCGAACTTGATCAACCCGTTTTATATGTTGCCGTTGCTGGGTGTGTTGGGGCTGAAGGCGCGGGATTTGATTGGGTTTTCGTTTGTGCAGTTGCTGGTGCATACGCCGCTGGTGTTGTTTTTGCTGTGGGCGCTGGGGACGACGTTGAAGTATCTGCCGCCAGTCATGCCATAACGCGGTCGGTGTGGGAGCGGGCTTGCTCGCGAATGCGGTGGATCGTTAATGAATTCGTTGACTGACACCCCGCATTCGCGAGCAAGCCCGCTCCCACAATTTGTTCTGTAGCGCTCTCAAGCCTGTCTTTGTTCCGTCACATTCCATTGCTACCGTCCTGCGAAATATCTTGCAACATCTCGCCAAGGATTCCTCGCAATGAGTGACGAGCACAACGACCACCCTGCCCACGACTGCGCCCCCAAAACGCCGGTAGACACCAGCCGTCGGCGCTTCCTCGGCGGTGCGGCGGTGTTGGGGGTGGGGGCGACCTTGAGTGCCTGCGGCAATACCAGCGAAGCACCGAGCCCACCCGTGGCGCGGCCGCTCACGCCCCAGGAACTGGACAAGGCGCTGCGCGAGCAGGTGAAAACCGTGGTGGTGATTTATGCCGAGAACCGCAGCTTCAACAACCTGTTCGCAGATTTCCCCGGGGTGGAGAAACCGCTGTCGGCGTTAACCGCCAAGGACTTCCAGCAGCGCGACCGCGATGGCAGCGTATTGCCTGCCCTGCCACCGAGCTGGGGCGGTGTGTTGCAGGTCGGCCCACAAACGGTGGACGGGGTGACTTACCCCAGCGAAGTGCAATTCCAGCAAAACCTGCCCAACGCGTCGTTCGCCCTCAAAGGCCCGCAGGGCGAAGACCTGCCATTGAGCCTGGTGACCCGCGACCTATGGCACGTGTTCTACCAGAACCAGATGCAGATCAACGGCGGCAAGAATGATGGTTTTGTCGCCTGGGGCGATTCCGGTGGGCTGGTGATGGGCCATTACGCCCAAAGCCGTTATGCCCTGCGCCTGTGGGACGTGGCCAAGGAGTTTGTGCTGTGCGATAACTTCTTCCAGGGCGCGTTTGGTGGCTCGTTCCTTAACCACCAGTACCTGATCAGCGCCACCGCGCCGTTTTATCCCAATGCTGCGCAGTCAGTGGCCAAGGCGCAGATCGCCACGCTGCAAAGCGATGACCCCAGCGGCACGCGCCTAAAGCCCTTGGACACGTCCCCGGCCAGCGCCATGACCGGCCCGCCACAATTCGGCCCCAGCGCATTGACACCCGATGGTTACGGCGTAAACACCCTGGCCCCACCCTACTGGCCCACCTGGATCCGCGACCCGCAAAACCCGGATTATTCCAAGCCAGACCTGCCCAATGTGCTGGTGCCGCAAACCCACGAGCATATTGGCGACAAGCTGTCGAAGAAGAACATCGACTGGGCCTGGTACGCCGGTGCGTGGCAAGCCACCCTGGAGCAGTTCAAGGACTCCGGCGGCATCCCCAAGATTCCGAATTTCCAGTACCACCACCAGCCGTTCAATTACTTCAAGCAGCAAGGGCCGCAAAACCCGGCAGAACGTGCCAGGCGCCTGCGCGACGGCGGTTTGGGCGATGAGTCAAGCACCAACCGGTTCTTCGCCGACGCCCAGGCCGGCAAGCTGCCCGCCGTGAGTTTCTACAAGCCCCAGGGCAACCTGAACATGCACGCCGGTTATGCCGATGTGGCCTCGGGCGATCGCCATATCGCCCGCGCCTTGAAGGTGCTGCAAGAGAGCCCGCAGTGGAAAAACATGGTTGTGGTAGTGACCGTGGATGAAAACGGCGGCTGGTGGGACCACGTGGCTCCGCCCCAGGGTGACCGCTGGGGCCCGGGCTCGCGGGTTCCGGCGCTGGTGGTGTCACCGTTTGCCCGCAAAGGCACGGTGGACCATACGGTGTACGACACGGCATCGATCCTGCGTTTGATCACCCGGGTGTTCCAGTTGGAAACCCTGGACGGCCTCAAGCAGCGCGATGACGCGATGATCGCGCGCGGCCAGAAACCCATGGGCGATCTGAGCAGTGCCTTGCAGTTCAGCCTGTAGGGGCTTATCCAATAACGACATGCCGGGCGATTTAACACGCGATTTTCCCGGTCAGCCGCTACTGTGTGCAGGTGGGCTTCCATCCCGCGCAGACGGGCTTCGCTGACAAGGAATCGACTATGTTTAAACCGACCAGGCTGTCCTTCACCCTCGCCGTACTACTGGCGAGTGCGGTCGTACAGGCCGACATCGAGGTGCCACTGGGCAACACGCAGCGCGTCACCCAGTTGTTCGCGTACCCCAACAACTGCAATGTGATCTGCTTCCGGCCATGGTCACTGGAGCAGACCGCCGAACACTATTTGAACCAGAGCCTGCAACGTGACGGTTACAGCCGGGCCAAGGTCAGTGTGAAGACCCACGACGGTCAGGTCACGGCGACCTTCAGCGGCGTGCCCGACAGTTACGGCCAGCCACTGACCACGCTGCTCAATACCGCCGACCTGGCTTACCAAGGCGCCAGCCAGCTCAACAGCGATGGCAAATGGGCCTACAACTGGTACCTGTTCCTGCCGTTGGGCATGGCCCTGGAAAACCGCAAAAGCATCGAGCTGTTGCACTTCCCTCCGGATTACTCGCTGACCCAGGCCCAGGATTACCTGGAATCGGCCACCACCGACCGCTGGGCCACCTTGTTAAGCGAAAATGGCGTACCGGCCACGGAAACGCCGGCGTACCAGACCATCATCGATATCGCGCCCATCGCTGCGCCGTCCAATGCCGGCAAAGACCTGGAAACCGTCTACGGGTATTTCACCGACTACCAGACCCGCATGGTCAAGGAACTGAGCCTGCGCCCTGGCGGCGCATTACCCATGGTGGCCTTCGGCGCGCCAGTGCGTAGCTGGATCAAGCAACAATACGGGCAAACCGTGGGCGTGCTGAGCCTGGCGCAGATCAGCCCAGAGCCTGGCAAAACCGTCGCGGTATTGGGCGCCAACCACCCAAGTTACATTTGGTATGCGGCCAGCCCCGACAGCTATGACGGTGATGAACAAAAGGCTGATGACGCCGGTTTGAAAGTGATGGGCCAGGACTTGAGCGCCGCCTGCTGGCAAGCAGGCATGGGCCAGAAACCCGCCAGCGATGCGAACGTATTGCTCAAGGCCTGCCTGAACACTTGGCAAGTCACGCGCAAGGAGCAGACGTGTGAATTGTTCTACACCTCGGTGCGCCACCTGACGCCCGAGCAGGCCAACGCCAAGTGCGCCACAGCGCCTATCAAAGCGCAGTTGAAACTGTTGAGAAATGCCGCTCCGACGCCCACCGTCATAGCCCCCGCGCTTTAAGGCGAAGAAACCGTTTCTACTGTCAACTTTGACAGTAGAAACCGGATCCCACTTCGGCGAATCTAGGGCCGCGCCCATTTGCTGCAAGACTGGCCGTCACACCCGCAGGTCCATGCAGCCCCGCTCAGGAGAGTGATGAAAACTCGAGCCATGGATAAGGCTGAAACGGCTGTGAATGACTGCCTCTATCCCTTCAAGACGCTGCTCGTGGAACAGGGTTACCCCTCGACCGAGCACTTTGAGGTCAAGCAAGAGGCTGAAGGGGTTGCGGCCAGGGTCACGGCGCGCGTGGCCTTTGAGAGTCGCACGCGCATTGCTAAGGTTTCCGGTTATGCCGTGAGCGAACGGCGCCCGTACACGCTGCAACTGTCACCCCGCATCCACTTGTACGATTGTTGGCTCTGCGGCCTGTTACAGCACTCCTGCAACCCGAACGTGTTTCTAGACACGACGTACCTGGAGCTATGGACGGTGCAACCCATCGGCGCCGGCAGCTTGCTGACGCTGGATTACGCCACCACCGAAGACACACTGGCCCGGCAGTTCGCTTGCCATTGCGGCGAGCTGAACTGCCGGGGCTGGATCGCCGGCAGCAAGGAGCCGCTGAACGCCGAAGGCCAGGCCTTCATGGCCTGGTGGCGTGAGCACAAACGACCTTAGGCTTCGCCCAACGGACGCAGGCGGTATTGCGGCGGCAGTTGCTCGAAGCCACTGATGGTGGTGTTCAAACTCTTCCAGCGACCGTCCTTGATGCCATAGATACAGCCATGGATCGACAGGCTCTGCCCGCGATGCCAGGCATTTTGCACAATGCTGGTGTGGCCGACGTTGGCCACCTGCTGGATCACGTTGAGCTCGCACATGCGGTCCACACGCTCTTCTTCGGTCGGCAACTGGGCCAGCACATCGCGGTTTTCGTAGTAAAGGTCGCGAATGGTGCGTAGCCAGCCGTCGATCAGGCCGAACTGGCGGTCCTGCATCGACGCACGCACGCCGCCACAGCCGTAGTGACCGGTGACGAGGATGTGTTTTACCTTGAGCACGTCCACCGCGTACTGGATCACCGACAGGCAGTTGAGGTCAGTGTGCAGCACCACGTTGGCCACGTTGCGATGCACAAACAGATCACCGGGCAACATGCCGACGATCTCGTTGGCCGGTACACGGGCATCGGAGCAGCCGATCCACAGGTATTCCGGGGTCTGCTGGCGGGCGAGCTTGGCGAAGAATTCGGGATCTTCCTGTTTGATCGCGTCCGCCCAGCGTTCGTTGTTATCAAGCAGGTCTTGTAGTTCGTTCATCAGGGAAGCCTCAGGAATGATGCGCAGGTTTGTGACTGACAAGCCCTCGTCCGGGTCACGCCAGGCGCTAATTAGCTTGAATTTTTTGGCTGCCATGCCTGTCCACACACTATAAGCCCCACAGTATGAGGATTGGCCATGACTGAATCACGACGTCCCTACGGCGCAACGCAGCCGGAACCGATCGATGACAACGAAGACCGCATGGGTGAGATGCGCGAGCTGGATTTTGACGAGCAGGACCAGACTGCGGAAATCGGCGACGAGCTGCCCCGCCGTGAGCGCGACCATCTGATGCCCGACGAACGGGTGCGCGAAGCCGGGCTGACCGGCGCATCGACGGATGATCATGATTCCACCGACGACGATATGAGCCCGGAGACGCTGATCCGTGAGGACGGCGCGCGGGATGCGCAGGAGGAAGGCGAAGACAATGCCGCCGACTATGACTTGAGCGTCGTGGGAGAGAATGACATTGGTGGCGGGAATGGGTTGGATGAGGCGGAACTGGCTGATCTGGACCCGCTGAACCGCAAGCGCTGATCGATCATCACCCTATGTAGGTGTAGGAGCGAGCTTGCTCGCGAAAAACCCACCGGCGCCGCGGTCATCCAGGAAGCACGCGTTATCGTTGACGTTTTTCGCGAGCAAGCTCGCTCCTACAGCTCACGGTTGTTCAGTCGACGAGGGTGCAGGCCATCACGACTGCATCTTCGCGGCCACCCACCGCCGGGTAGTAATCCCGGCGACGGCCGATCTCGTTGAAGCCATAACGCTCATACAGGCGAAACGCGCCGGTATTGCTGTCCCGCACTTCGAGGAAGCATTCTCGCGCATTGGCGGCATAGGCACGCGACATCAAATGCTCCAGCAGCGCCAGGCCCAAACCACGGCCCTGGTTTTCCGGCTTCACAGTAATGTTCAGCAAGTGCGCTTCATCGAGAATGATCTGCACCACCCCGTGCCCCACTTGCTGCTCGCCTTCGAACATCAGCCAGATCTGGTACTTGCCCAGCCCGTCGAGAAAAATCCCGCGGGTCCAGGGGTGGCTGAACGCCGCGTATTCGATTTTCAGCACGGCGTCGAGGTCGGCCTCGGTCATCGGGCGAAAGGATAAAGCCTCACTCATCAGTTGTTTTCCAGCGCGCCATCAGCCGGCGCATGGCTTGCCAGACATCAGCCTTACGCTGTGGCTCTTCCATTAATAATTCCAGGCCCGGCAGGGCCCATACCGAACCCAGGCCTTCAACCTGCAGCTCGCGGTACCAGGCCTCGGCGTTGGCTTCACCGGCAAACCGCACAGCGGGCAGGCCGATCAGCCACAGGCACACGCAAGGCTCGTCTTCCAGGCGTGCCGAGACAAACCCCTGGACGAAATCTCGTGCGGCCTCGGGGCCCTGGTCCATGGTGCCGCGCACCAGCAGCGGCCAGCGCACCGGCTCACCGACGATTTGCGGGCTGTCGGGCAGGCCGGCGGCGCGCAGCATGTCCTTGAGCAACAGGTAGGCCGGGTCGCGGGACTGGAAACGTTCGCCGGTCGGCAGTTCCACCAGCAACAGGCAACGCCCGGCCCGCAGCAATTGCAGGGCAAACCGTGGCGGCGGCACGACCGGCGCCTTGGCCACCGGCGCAGCCTCCTCCAGCACCTTGGCAGCTTTGGTCACCGGCGCAGGGCGCGGCACTTCGATCTTGGCCCGTTCGACCACCGGGCGCGTCTCAGGGGTGGGCTTGACCACCGCCACGGGCGCGGCCGCTTCTTCCCCCGACGACTCGAACGCCTCATAAGGCTCAAGCGCCTGCAACAACTCGGGCCGCGAAGGCGCGGCAAACGGCAGTTCGGTGCGGGGCAGCCAGTTGACCACCTGCATGGCGGTCAAGTAAGCGCGACGTCGGGACTCGATAAGCACAGCTCGGCCACTTGTGGATAAGTAAAGAGCGGGGATTCTACCGCTGTTCGGCAACAATCGCCCACTGCGCACTGACCGGCTGTGGATAAATCCCGCGCCTGATGCAGTACAATCGCGACTTTTATCGCCAACCAGCCGGCCATTCCCATGATCGAACCCAAGCGCGTCCTGCGCGCCCTCGCCGAACACTGGGCCTTACTTGAGCCTCTGTGCGAACACTTCGACCAAGGCACCCTGAGCCTGGCCGAGCTGCGCGCACAGTTGGCCGCCCAACAACTGGACAGCACGCCCCAGGACATCACCAGCCTACTGGACGTGTGGATTCGCCTGGATATCCTGGTACCTGTCGCCAAGAGCCCGAACCGTTTCGAGCTCAACGCGCAGATCCACGACTTCCTCGCGTATCTTCGCAAGGAGCACCGGCTTGGCCTGTGCCTGGAAATCGAAGCCTACCTGCGCCACCTGGAGCGTCTGGCCGGTTACATCCAGGACGCCTTCGACATCCGTGACGGCCACGACCTGGCCCGGCAACTGCGCCTGCTGGATATGCGCGTGCGCGATGTGCTCAAAAAACTCGCCAACGACGAACAGGCCCTCGCCGCCGTGGCCGACCGCGCCAAGACCAGCGACCGCCAGATCCCGTTGCGCCAGCGTTACGCCGAGGTATTGGCGACCTGGGACGAATACGTCGAGCCGATGATCCAACTGGTGAACGCCGACGGCGCCTTCGAGCAAGGCGTACGCAAGGTGGAAAACGTGCTGCTGCGCATGCTCACCGAGCAACAGCGTCTTGGCCACCTGGTAGATGACGACATGCTGCTGCGCACCCATGCGCGCATCCTCGAGATGCAAACCAGCGCCCAGCTGACCTTGCGCCATGCGCGGGAGTTGCTGCTGCCGCTGCGTGAAGAAGCACGCCGGCATAACGCCGTGACTCGCGGTGCGGCGCTGGCCCTGTCGGCGATTCGCCGCAAAGGCCTGGACGCGGTGCCGCAAGCGGCGATGCCGATGTTCACCCGGCCGCAAAGTACCTTTTTGGGCAGTGCCAGCCAGGTCGAGGCCTATGTGTATGCCCTGGCCAATTTCGAGCCCAAGCCGGCGCGTTTCCCCAAGGCGCACAAGTCCCACAAAGGCGAAGCCCCGCGCGCACCGCGTACGGTCAAGGAAATGCTCGAACGCTGCGAAGACGCGCTGCCGATGCCCGACCTGATGACCTGGCTGCTGGAGCAGGAACCGGACGGCGCCACCGATGAATTGCTGTACTGGTTCTCGCGCCTGTCCCGGGAAAAACGCTTCAAGCGCGAGCGCCTGGAACGTCGCGATTACCACACCCACGAGCACCAGGTCAGCCTGCGCTCCTTCGCCCTGCTCCCGGCCGGCGTCGATGCCACCGAGAATTCTGCGAGCACGCCTTATGCATCTTGATCTATCCGAACTGTCCCAGCTGGCGCCGATCTTTCGCGAGCTGTTCAAGGGTTACCACGTCAGCCGTCGCGACCCGGAGCTGTACGCGCAATTGTCGAACTTCCAGGACCAGTACCGCACGCTGTTCAAGGCCCTGGGCTTTGAGCTGGTGTGCGATACCCGCGGCTTCTATTACTTCGTGCCGGACACTGCCGTGGCTGCCGCGCAGGTGAACAAAACCGCCCAGCGCCTGGCCCTGTTCACCTTCATCATCGTCGAACACCTGGCCGACCAGGGTCGCGACCCGATTTCGGTGCTCGACGGCGGCAGCCTGGGCCGCGATGAATTGCCTTCGTTGCTGGAGAAATACCGTGACCTGTTTATCCAGGCCGAGGTGCAGACCCAGGAAGAGCTCGAAGAAAAAATCATGCGCCGCATGACCCAACTGGGTTTTGCCAGCGAAGACAACGGTATCTACCGCTTCCTGCCGCCGATGCACCGCTTCCTGGATGTGTGCCTGTCGGTGCAGCAGGACCGCGACCTTGCCGCCAGCGTACACAGCGTACTGCCGCTGCCGGCACCGGTGATTATCGACGAAGACAGCGACGAGAAACTGCTGAAGACCGATGACCCGCTGGATCTGAGCGCCTTCACCGAAGAAAGCGAAGAAGATGCCCTGGCCCGTGCCATTGCCGAAGAACAGGAGACCGACGCATGAGTAAGGAACGCTACGGCATCCGCCGCTTCGCCCTATTGAACACCGCCGGTTACAGCCTGGGCTTGTTCCCGCTGGAAGAACCGCTGTCGGTGTACGGCGCCAACAACCTGGGTAAATCCGCCTCGATCAACGCCTTGCAATTCCCGATCCTGGCACGCATGTCGGACATGAGCTTCGGCAAGTACACCCTGGAACAATCGCGGCGTTTCTACTTTGCCACCGACACCAGCTACATCCTGGTAGAAGTCTCTCTGCCCCACGGCCCGCACGTTATCGGCGTAGTCGGCCGCGGCCCGGGCGGCGGCTTTGGTCACCAGTTCTTTGCCTACGCCGGCAAGCTGGACCTGGCCCACTACCAGAAAAACGACACCTGCCTGCGCCAGAAAGAGCTGTTCACCAACCTTGAGCGCGAGGGCCTGAAAGCCTACGAGCTCAAGCCCGATGAACTGCGGCGCTTGCTGGTGGGCGGGCATACGTCGGTCCCGCTGGACCTGACGCTGATTCCGCTGCGCTCCACGAGCGAGCAGAGCCTGAAGACGTTCCGCGCGCTGTTTATCAACCTGCTGCACATGCGCGAAATCACCGCGGCCAAGCTCAAGCAACTGTTCCTTGATGCCTTCGAACACAGCCTGCGTTCGGGCAGTGTCGACTACATCGCGGCCTGTGAAGAAGCCTTCCGTGATGTGCGACGCATGGAGCAGGACTACAACTCGCTGGTGGCTGCCGGCCCCTTGGTTGAAGCCCTGGCCAATGGCGTGAAACAGCGCGACGCCCTGCGCGGCAAACTGCATCGCCTGTCACCGCTGCTGGATTCGTTGCTGGGCACCTGGTCGGACTACGCCAGTGCGCGCAAGGAAGAGCTGACCATCCAGGCCGAACACTACCGCAACGAGCAGGACGCGCTGCAAAACGACCAGCGCGGCGGCACCCAGGAGCTGATGCGCCTGGAGCGGGAAATCAGTGGCATCCAGCGTTGGTTGGGCGAGTTGTCGGTGCTCAAGCACCGCTTTGCCCTGGTGGATGACGTCAAGATGCTGGAGCAGCAACTGCTCGCCGCCAAGGATGCCCACGATGAACTGGCGGGCGCCTTGGCGCAGTCGCGACAGTTCAGCGCCGAGGACCTGGACGAGCGTCTGCGCGACCTGGAAAAGCGCTTGAAGTCGGTCAAGCAGCAACTCGATCACGCGGACAACAACAGCTACGCCAAGCTGCGCGAAGAATTTTCGCAGCAGGATGTCGAGCGCCTGATGCGCCTGTTCAACAGCTCGCTGTTCAGCCTGCCGCTGGGCGAACATGGCATCACGCTGGACGAGGACGGCCAGTGGGTCAAATCCCTGGAGCAGATTCTCGATGGCTTCAAGGGCGAGCGCTTTGAGGTGCCGGGGCTGTCCATCGACATCTCGCACATCGAGCCGCCGGCACTGCAAGCCCTGGCGGATCGCGCCGCGTTGCGTGACCAGAAAGAGCGCCTGGAAAAAGAGCTCAAGCAACTGAAAACCCAGCAGGCCGTGGCGTCCGACCGCGCCGCAAGCAAGACCCAGACCGAAGCGCTGTACCAGCAGGTACTGGATGCCCAAAAGGCCCTGGAAGACTTCCGCCGCACCCAGACCCTGAGCGCCGAAGAAGGCGAGAAGCTGGAAAACCTGGCGCAGATGGAAGCGGCCCAGGACGAGTTGAAGCGTTCCAGCGATGCCTTTACCGAGCGCGTCCAGCAACTGTCGGCCAAGCTGCAACTGGTCGGCCGTCAGATCGGCGATATGGAAGCCAAGCAACGCACGCTGGATGACGCGTTGCGCCGTCGTCAGCTGTTGCCGGCGGATCTGCCGTTCGGTACGCCGTTCATGGACCCGGTCGACGACTCCATGGACAACCTGCTGCCGCTGCTCAATGACTATCAGGACAGCTGGCAGGGTTTGCTGCGCGCCGATGGCCAGATCGAAGCGCTGTACGCCCAGGTGCGTCTCAAGGGCGTGGCCAAGTTCGACAGTGAGGATGATGTCGAGCGTCGTCTGCAACTGCTGATCAACGCCTATGCGCACCGTACCGACGAGGCGCTGACCCTCGGCAAGGCGCGCCGTGCAGCGGTCACCGACATCGCCCGTACCCTGCGCAACATCCGTAGTGACTACGACAGCCTGGAACATCAGTTGGCGCTGTTCAACCGTGAGATCAACAAGCGCCAGGTCTCCAACCTGCAAAGCTTCCGCATCGTACTGGCGCCGAACAAGGAAGCGCTCAAGCATATCGACCAGATCATCCACAGTGCCGGTCAGTATGAAGAAGGCGAGACCCTCTCGGTGTTCGACCTCAGCCAGAGCGCCGAACAGGACAACAAGAACGAAGAAGCCAAGGAATACCTGGCTCGCCTGGTAGCCGCCAACCATAACCAGTTGGGCCTCAAGGACTTGTTCGAATTGGCGTTCGAAATCACCAAGGTCAACGGCCAGCCGGTGATCCATACCGACATCGACGGCGCTGCGTCCAACGGCACTACCATGACCATCAAGGCGCTGACCAACATGTACTTGTTGCTGCACCTGATGGACCGCGACCAGGCCGGTCGCGTGCGCTTGCCGTACTACCTCGATGAAGCGGCAGACATCGATGAGAAGAACCAGGCAGCACTGCTGGAAACCAGCCTGCAATTGGGCTTTGTACCGATTCTGGCCAGTGTGAAGCCGCAGGTGTCCGCCCAGGTGGCGATCGACCTGGAAGGCGGCAGCGGGCCGAACGGAATCTACATTGATGAGGCGGACTGGAAGTACATCCGTCGCCATGATGTGGTGAAGGCGACGATGAATGTGCAGGCGGACGAGCCGGAGCTGGATGAAGTCTGACGGGTTGTACTGAAAGGCAAAAAGGCCGCGATCTTTTGGATCGCGGCCTTTTTTTCGGCTTGGGATTTGCGGTGTGTTTGTGGGCCTCATCGCGGGCAAGCCCGGCTCCCACAGTTGGAATGCATACTTGCTGAAAATGCATATCCCTGTGGGAGCCGGGCTTGCCCGCGATAGCCGCGCCTCGGTTTATTTACCGAGTGGAATCTTGGGCGCCCAGGTCAGCCATTCATCCTCAAACTTGTCGAACAACGGGAACGTCTGCTGCGGCCGTGCCGGGTTGCCCATGCGCTCGCCATCCGGGGTGGCAAAGGCGATCCCGCCAGCCACTAACGTCTCCAGGGACTCGGTACGCACGGTCGCGCCCTTGAACAAGCCGAAGTCGAGGCCAAAGCCGCTGGTGTTCCAGAAGCGGCTGCCACTGCGTACCAGAGGTGCGTACTTGGGCTCGATCAGGATGTGCACCAACACACGGTCGGCGGTCTGGCCCAGCTCATAGCCGGTGACTTTGCCGACCGTCACTTCACGGTAGGTCACCGGTACCCCTTCCTTCAACGAACCACGGCGGGCGGCGCTGAGTGTGAGGCTCAGGCCAGCTTCCTGATGCACGGTTTCAGGCGGCTGGGCCAGGGCGACAAAGCTCTTCTGCGGGCCGGCGTTTTTCGCGGCCGGTTGCACTTCGATGTATTGGCCGGTGACCAGGGTCTCCAGGTTAGCCGTCTTCATCAGCCCCAGTTCCGGCTTGACCACCCAGAACTGGCTGCCCGTACGCGCAATACGGTCCGCGACCTGAGTGATACGCGCCTTGAGCAGCACCGATTGCATGTCGGCACTGAGGTCGACACTCTCGATCTTGCCCACATCCAGCCCCTTGAAGCGCACCGGTGTGCCGGCGCTCAGGCCGTCGGCTCGGTCGACTTTGATGGTCACCAGAGTGCCGCGCTGGTTGGCGGCATCACGGTCGGCATACAGGCGAAAGCGCGGGATGCGATGTTTTAATGGCACGTTCGGTTCCGGCGTTTCGAAGGCGATACCGCCCGCCATCAGGCTGGCCAGGGATTCGCTTTTGACCTGGATACCGCCGGTGAGCCCGCCCGTAAGGGTGACGCCGCTGGCATTCCAGAAGCGCGTCGAGCCGTTGACCAGGCTTTCGTATTCCTTCTCGATATGAACGCCGATCACCAGTTGTTTTTTCTTGCGTGAAAACTGGTAGCTCTGCACCGAACCGACTTTGACCTGTTTGTACAGAATCGGGCTGCCGACATCCAACGAGCCCAGGCTGTCGGTGAGCAACACCATGTGCAAGCCCGGGGAACGCAGGTCCAAAGGTGGCGCCTTGGCGCGGGCTACGTATTCGCGTTGTGGCGGGGTGCCTTTGTCGCCTGGGCGAATCGCGATGTAGTTGCCCTTGACCAAGGCCTCCAGGCCGGTGATGCCCGCCAGGGAGATGGACGGTTTGACCACCCAGAATTGCGTGTCTTCGACCAGGTAGTCTTCAGCCAATGGATCGAGGGTCAGCTCGGCACTGGCGCTGGACAGGTCCGGGTCGATCTTCAGGGTTTTCAGGCTGCCGACCTGGATGCCTTTGTACATGACCGGCGTACGCCCGGCCTGCAGGCCTTCAAAGTCGGTGAGTTTGACCTTGACCTTGATCCCCGCTGCGGCGGCATCGAAATCTTCGTATAGGCGGAAAGGCAGGCTCGGGTCGGTGGGCGGGCTGTCTTTGCGGTTTTCAGGAGTGGCGAAGGCGATACCTCCGGCGACAATGCTGGAGAGGGATTCGCTGCGCACTTTCAAGCCGGAAAGGTTGGCGTCGATACTGATGCCGCTGGCATTCCAGAAACGCGTGTGTTTGCGCACCAGGTTGGCATAGGTCGGCTCGATATAGACCTTGACCTCGACGGTGCTCTGGTCTTCAGACAGCAGGTAGCTTTTGACCTGACCGACCTGAATCTGCTTGTAGAACACCGGACTGCCACGGTTCAACGAGCCCAGGCGATCGGCCTTGAGGGTCAGGTGCAAGCCGGGCTTGGCGTCGGATAACGGCGGCTCTTCGGAGAGCGCCTTGAACTTGCGCGTGGGCTCGCCATCACCGGGGCTGGCGGCGATGTAGTTACCTGAAACCAGGGTTTCCAGGCCGGTGATACCGGCAAGGCTGACGCTGGGCTTGACCAACCAGAAGCGGGTGTTGGTCTTGAGGTACTGCTCCACGTCCTTGTTCATCTCGATGGTGGCGATCACCCCGCGATTGCTGCCTTCGTCATCCAGGGCCAGGGTTTTGACCTTGCCCACGGTCATGCCTTTGTAGACCACTTCGGTCTTGTTGACCTGAATACCTTCGCCGCTTTCAAAGCGAACTTGAATCTCGATACCTTGCTGGGAATAGGCACGCCACCCCAGCCAGCCACCGATGATCAGGGCAATCAGGGGCAGCACCCAAATGGCCGACCAGTTAGAGGCTGGGCGGGTTTTAGCTTTAGGCAAATCACTCATCGTCGTCGTCCGACTCCGTGTTATCCCAAATCAGTCGGGGATCGAAAGTTACTGCGGCAAACATCGTCAAGATCACCACACTGGCGAACGCCGCAGCGCCGAGGTTGGCCTCGATACTGGCTAGCCGCCCAAAGTTAACGAGCGCCACCAGGATGGCGATCACGAAGATATCCAGCATGGACCAACGCCCAATGAACTCGATAAAGCGATACATCACAATGCGTTGTTGCGCGGACAGCGGTTGGTGACGCTGCACCGAGAACAGCAGCAGGCCAATGCCGACCAACTTGAAGGTCGGTACCAGGATACTGGCGATGAACACCACGGCAGCGATAGGAAACATCCCGTGCTGCACCAGCTGGATGACACCCGACATGATGGTGCTGGGGTCGCCTTGGCCGAGGGAGCTGACCGTCATGATGGGTAACAGGTTAGCGGGGATATACAGGATCGCCGCGGTGATCAACAGCGCCCAGGTACGTGTAAGGCTATTGGGGCGACGGGCATGGATCAACGCGCCACAACGGGTGCAGAGCTGCTCCTCGCTATCCGCTTCCTGCTTGTTCAACTCATGGCATTCGGTACAAATCAGAATACCTGCATCAATCGCCCGCATGGTCATCCTCTCCTGACAGCGCTTGCCAGATCTGATGGGGCGACATCACCACCTCAAGCAGAACTTGAACCATTAATAGACTCACGAAGCAGACCAGGCCCAGGCCAATTGTGATGGAGGCCATGTCGGCGAGCTTTACGATCGCCACCAGCACACCCATCAAGTAGACCTCCAACATCCCCCAGTCCTTCATGTGGTGGTAGATGCGATATAGCAGCAGCCCGTAATTGCGCCCTATGTTCCAGCGAATACTGAGCAGCACTGCCAACTGGCACAGAAGCTTGAGCAAGGGGATGCCCATGCTGCACAGGAACACCACGGCGGCAACGCCTTGCATGCCCGTATCGAACAGGCCAACGACGCCGCTCCACACGGTGTCCTCCGAAGACTGCCCGAGTAGATTGAGCTGCATGATGGGCAAAAAGTTCGCGGGGACGTACAGCAGCAGGGCTGCCAGTACCAAGGCGAGACTGCGCTCGACCACATTGTGACGGTGAGCGTATAGCTCGTAGCCGCAGCGTGGGCATTGGGCTTTTTCGCCGAGGGCGAGCGTTGGTTTGCGCATCAGCAAGTCGCACTCATGGCATGCCACCAGATCGTCTAGCGGTAAATCCGATACCTCGTGGGCATCAACCGGATCGGGCATAGATAGGGCTCTGACTCTAAAAATGATTAGGTGGCTATTCTAGTGGTGTCGCTCAGAAATAACTGTGCAAATTTGTCGGGGCAGTCAAGTCGGAGGTTGGGGCGCACAGGTGTACAGCGACAAGGCGGACACTTTTCGAGCGCCCAAAACAAAACCCCAACTGCTTTCGCAATTGGGGTTTTGGAATTTAATCTTGACGATGACCTACTCTCACATGGGGAAACCCCACACTACCATCGGCGATGCATCGTTTCACTGCTGAGTTCGGGATGGGATCAGGTGGTTCCAATGCTCTATGGTCGTCAAGAAATTCGGGTACTGAGTCGTGGCCAGCTGGCCTCGCTTCAGCAAATTGGGTATGTGATAGATCGTGGTGTTTTGTGAGCGTCGAACTTTCGGTTCATTGCGTCTTCACACACCGCAATCTGGCCTTTCGACTCAAATTGCTTGGGTGTTATATGGTCAAGCCTCACGGGCAATTAGTATTGGTTAGCTCAACGCCTCACAGCGCTTACACACCCAACCTATCAACGTCGTAGTCTTCGACGGCCCTTCAGGGAACTCAAGGTTCCAGTGAGATCTCATCTTGAGGCTAGTTTCCCGCTTAGATGCTTTCAGCGGTTATCTATTCCGAACATAGCTACCCGGCAATGCCACTGGCGTGACAACCGGAACACCAGAGGTTCGTCCACTCCGGTCCTCTCGTACTAGGAGCAGCCCCTCTCAAATCTCAAACGTCCACGGCAGATAGGGACCGAACTGTCTCACGACGTTCTAAACCCAGCTCGCGTACCACTTTAAATGGCGAACAGCCATACCCTTGGGACCGGCTTCAGCCCCAGGATGTGATGAGCCGACATCGAGGTGCCAAACACCGCCGTCGATATGAACTCTTGGGCGGTATCAGCCTGTTATCCCCGGAGTACCTTTTATCCGTTGAGCGATGGCCCTTCCATACAGAACCACCGGATCACTAAGACCTACTTTCGTACCTGCTCGACGTGTCTGTCTCGCAGTCAAGCGCGCTTTTGCCTTTATACTCTACGACCGATTTCCGACCGGTCTGAGCGCACCTTCGTACTCCTCCGTTACTCTTTAGGAGGAGACCGCCCCAGTCAAACTACCCACCATACACTGTCCTCGATCCGGATAACGGACCTGAGTTAGAACCTCAAAGTTGCCAGGGTGGTATTTCAAGGATGGCTCCACGCAGACTGGCGTCCACGCTTCAAAGCCTCCCACCTATCCTACACAAGCAAATTCAAAGTCCAGTGCAAAGCTATAGTAAAGGTTCACGGGGTCTTTCCGTCTAGCCGCGGATACACTGCATCTTCACAGCGATTTCAATTTCACTGAGTCTCGGGTGGAGACAGCGCCGCCATCGTTACGCCATTCGTGCAGGTCGGAACTTACCCGACAAGGAATTTCGCTACCTTAGGACCGTTATAGTTACGGCCGCCGTTTACCGGGGCTTCGATCAAGAGCTTCGCGTTAGCTAACCCCATCAATTAACCTTCCGGCACCGGGCAGGCGTCACACCCTATACGTCCACTTTCGTGTTTGCAGAGTGCTGTGTTTTTAATAAACAGTCGCAGCGGCCTGGTATCTTCGACCGGCATGAGCTTACGGAGCAAGTCCTTCACCCTCACCGGCGCACCTTCTCCCGAAGTTACGGTGCCATTTTGCCTAGTTCCTTCACCCGAGTTCTCTCAAGCGCCTTGGTATTCTCTACCCAACCACCTGTGTCGGTTTGGGGTACGGTTCCTGGTTACCTGAAGCTTAGAAGCTTTTCTTGGAAGCATGGCATCAACCACTTCGTTACCTAAAAGGTAACTCGTCATCAGCTCTCGGCCTTAGAATCCCGGATTTACCTAAGATTCCAGCCTACCACCTTAAACTTGGACAACCAACGCCAAGCTGGCCTAGCCTTCTCCGTCCCTCCATCGCAATAACCAGAAGTACAGGAATATTAACCTGTTTTCCATCGACTACGCTTTTCAGCCTCGCCTTAGGGACCGACTAACCCTGCGTCGATTAACGTTGCGCAGGAAACCTTGGTCTTTCGGCGTGGGTGTTTTTCACACCCATTATCGTTACTCATGTCAGCATTCGCACTTCTGATACCTCCAGCAAGCTTCTCAACTCACCTTCACAGGCTTACAGAACGCTCCTCTACCGCATCACTTACGTGATACCCGTAGCTTCGGTGTATGGTTTGAGCCCCGTTACATCTTCCGCGCAGGCCGACTCGACTAGTGAGCTATTACGCTTTCTTTAAAGGGTGGCTGCTTCTAAGCCAACCTCCTAGCTGTCTAAGCCTTCCCACATCGTTTCCCACTTAACCATAACTTTGGGACCTTAGCTGACGGTCTGGGTTGTTTCCCTTTTCACGACGGACGTTAGCACCCGCCGTGTGTCTCCCATGCTCGGCACTTGTAGGTATTCGGAGTTTGCATCGGTTTGGTAAGTCGGGATGACCCCCTAGCCGAAACAGTGCTCTACCCCCTACAGTGATACATGAGGCGCTACCTAAATAGCTTTCGAGGAGAACCAGCTATCTCCGAGCTTGATTAGCCTTTCACTCCGATCCACAGGTCATCCGCTAACTTTTCAACGGTAGTCGGTTCGGTCCTCCAGTTAGTGTTACCCAACCTTCAACCTGCCCATGGATAGATCGCCCGGTTTCGGGTCTATTCCCAGCGACTAGACGCCCTATTAAGACTCGCTTTCGCTACGCCTCCCCTATTCGGTTAAGCTCGCCACTGAAAATAAGTCGCTGACCCATTATACAAAAGGTACGCAGTCACCCAACAAAGTGGGCTCCCACTGCTTGTACGCATACGGTTTCAGGATCTATTTCACTCCCCTCTCCGGGGTTCTTTTCGCCTTTCCCTCACGGTACTAGTTCACTATCGGTCAGTCAGTAGTATTTAGCCTTGGAGGATGGTCCCCCCATATTCAGACAAAGTTTCTCGTGCTCCGTCCTACTCGATTTCATGACTAAGAGATTTTCGCGTACAGGGCTATCACCCACTATGGCCGCACTTTCCAGAGCGTTCCGCTAATCTCAAAGCCACTTAAGGGCTAGTCCCCGTTCGCTCGCCACTACTAAGGGAATCTCGGTTGATTTCTTTTCCTCAGGGTACTTAGATGTTTCAGTTCCCCTGGTTCGCCTCTTGCACCTATGTATTCAGTACAAGATAACCATCTTATGATGGCTGGGTTCCCCCATTCAGACATCTCCGGATCAAAGTCTGTTTGCCGACTCCCCGAAGCTTTTCGCAGGCTACCACGTCTTTCATCGCCTCTGACTGCCAAGGCATCCACCGTATGCGCTTCTTCACTTGACCATATAACCCCAAGCAATCTGGTTATACTGTGAAGACGACATTCGCCGAAAATTCGAATTTCTCAATTAAGAGAACTCACAAATTTTACCTTAGCCTGATCCGTTACCAGTGAAAGTAACGTTCAGTCTATCTTTCTATCACATACCCAAATTTTTAAAGAACGAACTAGTCAAAGACTAGAAATCAACATTCACCATCACAACGATGGAATGCTCATTTCTAAGCTTTATACAAACAGAAGCAGTAGTGGTGGAGCCAAACGGGATCGAACCGTTGACCTCCTGCGTGCAAGGCAGGCGCTCTCCCAGCTGAGCTATGGCCCCGTATTTCTACAGGCGTTTCCCACACAAAATTGGTGGGTCTGGGCAGATTCGAACTGCCGACCTCACCCTTATCAGGGGTGCGCTCTAACCAACTGAGCTACAGACCCAATTTCGGGCTGCTTCTTTCGTCTTCTTCAATGAATCAAGCAATTCGTGTGGGAACTTATGGAGCAGCTGATGTCGTCGATTAAGGAGGTGATCCAGCCGCAGGTTCCCCTACGGCTACCTTGTTACGACTTCACCCCAGTCATGAATCACACCGTGGTAACCGTCCTCCCGAAGGTTAGACTAGCTACTTCTGGTGCAACCCACTCCCATGGTGTGACGGGCGGTGTGTACAAGGCCCGGGAACGTATTCACCGCGACATTCTGATTCGCGATTACTAGCGATTCCGACTTCACGCAGTCGAGTTGCAGACTGCGATCCGGACTACGATCGGTTTTATGGGATTAGCTCCACCTCGCGGCTTGGCAACCCTCTGTACCGACCATTGTAGCACGTGTGTAGCCCAGGCCGTAAGGGCCATGATGACTTGACGTCATCCCCACCTTCCTCCGGTTTGTCACCGGCAGTCTCCTTAGAGTGCCCACCATTACGTGCTGGTAACTAAGGACAAGGGTTGCGCTCGTTACGGGACTTAACCCAACATCTCACGACACGAGCTGACGACAGCCATGCAGCACCTGTCTCAATGTTCCCGAAGGCACCAATCTATCTCTAGAAAGTTCATTGGATGTCAAGGCCTGGTAAGGTTCTTCGCGTTGCTTCGAATTAAACCACATGCTCCACCGCTTGTGCGGGCCCCCGTCAATTCATTTGAGTTTTAACCTTGCGGCCGTACTCCCCAGGCGGTCAACTTAATGCGTTAGCTGCGCCACTAAAAGCTCAAGGCTTCCAACGGCTAGTTGACATCGTTTACGGCGTGGACTACCAGGGTATCTAATCCTGTTTGCTCCCCACGCTTTCGCACCTCAGTGTCAGTATTAGTCCAGGTGGTCGCCTTCGCCACTGGTGTTCCTTCCTATATCTACGCATTTCACCGCTACACAGGAAATTCCACCACCCTCTACCATACTCTAGTCAGTCAGTTTTGAATGCAGTTCCCAGGTTGAGCCCGGGGATTTCACATCCAACTTAACAAACCACCTACGCGCGCTTTACGCCCAGTAATTCCGATTAACGCTTGCACCCTCTGTATTACCGCGGCTGCTGGCACAGAGTTAGCCGGTGCTTATTCTGTCGGTAACGTCAAAATTGCAGAGTATTAATCTACAACCCTTCCTCCCAACTTAAAGTGCTTTACAATCCGAAGACCTTCTTCACACACGCGGCATGGCTGGATCAGGCTTTCGCCCATTGTCCAATATTCCCCACTGCTGCCTCCCGTAGGAGTCTGGACCGTGTCTCAGTTCCAGTGTGACTGATCATCCTCTCAGACCAGTTACGGATCGTCGCCTTGGTGAGCCATTACCCCACCAACTAGCTAATCCGACCTAGGCTCATCTGATAGCGCAAGGCCCGAAGGTCCCCTGCTTTCTCCCGTAGGACGTATGCGGTATTAGCGTCCGTTTCCGAACGTTATCCCCCACTACCAGGCAGATTCCTAGGCATTACTCACCCGTCCGCCGCTCTCAAGAGAAGCAAGCTTCTCTCTACCGCTCGACTTGCATGTGTTAGGCCTGCCGCCAGCGTTCAATCTGAGCCATGATCAAACTCTTCAGTTCAAACATCTTTGGGTTTTTAAGAAACCCTAAACTTGGCTCAGCAATCGTTGGTTACATCTTTGATTTCTCGCGGAGTAACTTGTGATGCTGATAATCTTTTTGACTATCAGTCTGACCCCACAAGCACCCACACGAATTGCTTGATTCAGTTGTTAAAGAGCGGTTGGTTAAGATCTTTCGTCTCAACCGAGGCGCGCATTCTACAGCAGCCTCATTTGCTGTCAAGTGATTATTTTCAGAAGCTTTCGAAGATTTCTTCAACAACTTCAACCACTTGCGCTTGCGATCTCTCGTAAGCGGGAGGCGAATTCTACAGCGTTACACGCTGCTGTCAACACCTCTTTTTCACCTTCCTTCTGGCTTCGATGAACTGAAGCAACTTGCTACCGAAAACTGCATAACTCATTGTTTAACAAGGAGTTTTCCGTTTCGACTGCGCCGGAAGTGGGGCGAATTATAGGCTTCCAGAATCTGCCGTCAACCTTCTTTTTCACATTTCTGTCATATAAGTCAAAAAAGCCCCAATAATGCAAAGGCCGGCCCCAAGGGGCCGGCCTTTTACCTACCGAGCCTTACAGGCTAGGGAAGGCGAATTGCGACGCTTCATGGCTGGCCCGTTGCGGCCAACGCTGGGTGATTGCCTTGCGACGGGTATAGAAACGCACCCCGTCCGGCCCATAGGCATGCAAGTCGCCAAACAGCGAACGCTTCCAGCCACCAAAGCTGTGATACGCAACCGGCACAGGCAGCGGCACGTTAACCCCCACCATGCCGACTTCAATCTCATCACAGAACAGGCGCGCCGCTTCACCGTCACGGGTGAAGATACAAGTACCGTTGCCGTATTCATGATCGTTGATCAGCTGCATCGCCGCTTCCAGGCTATCCACCCGCACTACGCACAGCACCGGCCCAAAGATCTCTTCTTTATAGATACGCATCTCAGGGGTCACACGGTCAAACAAGCTGCCACCGAGGAAAAAACCTTGCTCATGCCCTGCAACACTCAAGCCACGGCCGTCAACGACCAGCTCAGCCCCCGCCGACACACCGTCCTCTATATAGCCACTGACTTTATCTCGCGCCTGCCCCGTCACCAACGGGCCCATATCCAGCCCGCAAGAAGTGCCCGCACCAATCTTCAACGCCTTGACCTGAGGCGCCAGCTTGGCGATCAACGCATCCGCTACCTGGTCGCCCACGCACACAGCCACCGAGATCGCCATGCAACGCTCACCGCAGGAACCATAAGCCGCGCCCATCAGGGCACTCACAGCGTTATCCAGGTCTGCATCCGGCATCAGCACCGCGTGATTCTTCGCCCCACCCAGCGCCTGCACGCGCTTGCCGCGTTTGGTCGCTTCGGAATAGATGTACTCGGCAATCGGCGTCGAACCTACAAAGCTCAAGGCTTTGACTTCCGGAGCTTCGATCAATGCGTCCACCGCGCCCTTGTCGCCATGCACCACGCTGAGCACGCCTTTGGGCAGTCCGGCTTCCTGCAACAGCTGCGCGATCAACAGCGTCGAACTCGGGTCGCGCTCTGAAGGTTTAAGGATGAAACAGTTACCGCAGACAATCGCCAGCGGGTACATCCACAACGGCACCATCGCCGGGAAGTTGAACGGGGTGATACCCGCCACCACGCCCAACGGCTGGAAGTCCGACCACGCATCAATGTTCGGCCCTACGTTGCGGCTGTATTCACCCTTGAGAATCTCCGGCGCCGAGCACGCGTACTCCACGTTCTCGATCCCACGCTTGAGTTCACCCGCGGCGTCTTCCAGGGTCTTGCCATGTTCTTCGCTGATCAACTGCGAGATCCGTGCTTCGTTCTGCTCCAGCAGTTGCTTGAAACGAAACATCACTTGGGCACGCTTGGCCGGCGGCGTATTGCGCCAAGCCGGAAACGCCGCCTTGGCTGAGTCAATCGCCTGTTGAATGGTTTCACGGCTGGCCAAAGGCACCTGGTGAATCACCTGGCCGGTAGACGGGTTATAGACGTCGGCACTACGACCGCTGTCGTTGACCAGTTCACCGTTGATCAAATGCTGGATAAGGCTCATGCAGGGCTCCTGAAAAATTGTTCTATATAGAAGGAGAAATCAGTCGATCTTGTTCAGCACTTCGCCGACCGCGTCAAACAGACGGTCCAGGTCCTGCGGCTGGCTGTTGAAGGTTGGCCCGAACTGCAGGGTGTCGCCGCCAAAACGCACATAGAAACCGGCCTTCCACAACGCCATGCCGGCCTCGAATGGACGCACAATGGCATCTCCATCACGTGGGGAAATCTGAATCGCACCGGCCAGGCCGTAGTTGCGAATGTCGATCACATTCTTGCTGCCCTTCAAACCGTGCAGCGCATTCTCAAAGTGCGGCGCGACTTCGGCTACGCTCTGCACCAGGTTTTCTTTCTGCAACAGGTCCAATGCCGCCAAGCCCGCCGCGCAAGCCACCGGGTGCGCCGAGTAGGTGTAGCCGTGGGGGAATTCCACTGCGTATTCCGGCGTCGCCTGGTTCATGAAGGTCTGGTAGATCTCGCTGCTGGCAATCACCGCGCCCATCGGGATCGCGCCGTTGGTGACTTGCTTGGCAATGCACATCAGGTCCGGGGTCACGCCGAAGCTGTCGGCACCGAACATCGAGCCGGTGCGGCCAAAGCCCGTGATCACTTCGTCGAACACCAACAGGATATTGTGCTGGTCGCAAATTTCGCGCAGACGCTTGAGATACCCCTGCGGTGGCACCAATACCCCAGCGGAACCGGCCATAGGCTCGACAAATACGGCCGCAATGTTCGACGCGTCATGCAGCTCGATCAGCTTGAGCAACTCATCGGCCAAGGCAATACCGCCCTGCTCCGGCATGCCCCGGGAGAAAGCGTTGCTGGCCAGCAAGGTGTGAGGCAGATGGTCAACATCCATCATCGCCTGGCCAAACAGCTTACGGTTACCGTTCACACCGCCCAGGCTGGTACCGGCAATGTTCACGCCGTGGTAACCACGGGCGCGACCAATCATCTTGGTCTTCGTGGCCTGGCCTTTCAGGCGCCAGTAGGCCCGCACCATCTTCACCGCCGTATCGGCACATTCAGAGCCCGAATCGGTGAAGAACACATGATTCAGGTTGCCTGGGGTCAGCTCGGTGATTTTTTCCGCCAACTGGAAGGACAACGGATGACCGTACTGGAAGCCTGGAGAGTAGTCCAAGGTGCCCAATTGCTTGGCGACCGCTTCCTGGATTTCCTTGCGCGTATGCCCGGCGCCACAGGTCCAAAGGCCCGACAACGAATCATAGACCTTGCGCCCCTTGTCATCGGTCAACCAGCTACCTTCGGCGGCCACGATCAGGCGTGGATCGCGCTGGAAGTTGCGGTTGGCGGTGTAAGGCATCCAGTGCGCATCCAGCTTCAATTGGCTGGCCAGGGACGATGGGGCGTTTTCGGGCATGTTCATCAGCAAAACCTCGCAGGGCAAAAGGCAGCGTCGGGATTGAAAAAGCGTTGTTGCAGCTAAATTGCCACGGGGATAAAGTCGGTGAAATCCAACTCTTCTAACCTTCAGTCAGGACTTCACTAAACTATGAGCAGCCGTCGTCCCGACCCTTTGGCCCAAGTCAGTGACTTCGATATTCGCCTGCTGCGCATCTTTCGCAGCGTAGTGGAGTGCGGCGGCTTCTCGGCAGCGGAAACCGTTCTCGGCATCGGGCGCTCGGCCATCAGCCAGCAGATGAGCGACCTTGAGCAACGACTAGGGCTACGACTCTGCCAACGCGGCCGCGCCGGTTTTTCCCTGACGGAAGAAGGCCGCGAGGTCTATCAATCTGCCCTGCAACTGCTGAGTGCCCTGGAAAGTTTTCGCACCGAGGTCAACGGCCTGCACCAACATTTGCGCGGCGAGTTGATCATTGGCCTCACCGATAACCTTGTCACTCTGCCCCATATGCGCATCACCCACGCATTGGCGCAGTTGAAAGAACGCGGCCCGGACGTGCAGATCCAGATCCGCATGATCGCCCCCAATGAAGTGGAGCAAGGCGTACTCGACGGTCGCCTGCACGTCGGTGTGGTGCCCCAGGCCAGCGCACTGTCGGGCCTGGAATACCAGCCGTTGTACAGCGAACGTTCCTTGCTCTATTGCGCGGTCGGCCACCCGCTGTTTTACGCCGACAACAAGCAACTCGACGACGAGCGCGTCGACAGCCAGGACGCCATCGCCCCCACCTTCCGCTTACCTGCGGAAATCCAGGCCCATTACCAGGCGCTCAACTGCACCGCCAGTGCGTCAGACCGTGAAGGCATGGCGTTCCTGATTCTCACCGGGCGTTATATCGGCTACCTGCCCGATCACTACGCCAGCCTGTGGGTACAACAAGGCCGACTGCGTGCGCTGAAACCGGCTACACGTTTTTACGATTTGAGCCTGGCATCGGTCACGCGCAAGGGCCGTCGCCCTCATTTGGTGCTGGAAAGTTTCCTGGAAAGCCTGGCCGCCACCCGCTGATTCGGGCCTCGCGCAAAAAGCTGAGCATATGGACAGCTTTTTGCAAGGACTCAAGGACCTTGAACCGTCCGCCTTGAGTTGACCCGCCATGCCCCCAAAATCCTCCAGCCCCAGCGACCTCATCTACGGCCTCAACGACCGGCCGAAACCACTGCCGGCTCTCCTCGCGGCGCTGCAACATGTATTGGCGGCGTTCGTCGGCATTATCACGCCGCCTCTGATTATTGGCTCCACCCTCGGCCTCACCGCCCACTTGCCCTACCTGATCAGCATGGCGTTGATGGTTTCCGGCGTAGGCACCTTCATCCAGGCACGCAGGCCGTTTGGTATCGGTGCCGGCATGATCTGCCTGCAAGGCACCAGCTTTGCGTTTCTCGGCGCGGTGTTGTCTGCAGGCTTTCTGGTGAAACAACGCGGCGGCAGCCCGGAAGACATTCTGGCGATGATTTTCGGCGTGTGCTTCTTCGGCGCGGCGGTACAGATTGTATTGAGCCGCTTTATCGGCCAGCTGCGCCGCGTGATCACACCGCTGGTGACCGGCATTGTGATTACGCTGATCGGCATCAGCCTGATCAAAGTGGGCATCACCGACCTCGGCGGCGGTTTCAATGCACCGGACTTCGGCGCCCCCGCCAACTTGGCGCTGGGCCTGTTCGTTGTACTGACGATCATCCTGCTCAACCGCTCGAACACGCCCTGGGTACGCCTGTCGGCCATCATCATCGGCCTGGCCCTGGGCAGCCTCGCGGCGTGGTTCAGCGGTAAACTGATTCCCCAGGCTTTGCCTGACCTGCCATTGGTCAGCCTGCCTACACCATTCCGCTTTGGTTTCAACTTCGACTGGAGCGCCTTCCTGCCGATTGCGCTGATTTATCTGATCAGCAGCATCGAAACCGTCGGCGACCTCACCGCCAATTGCATGATTGCCCGCCAGCCTATCAGCGGCCCTTCTTATATAAGCCGGCTCAAGGGCGGCGTCCTCGGCGATGGGGTGAGCTGCATGATCGCCGCCACTTTCAGCGCTTTCCCCAACACCACGTTTGCGCAGAACAATGGTGTGATCCAGCTCACCGGCGTGGCCAGCCGTTACGTCGGTTTATACATCGGCGTGTTGCTGTTCTGTCTGGGCCTATTTCCGCTGATTGGCGCCGTGCTGCAGCAAATCCCCAAGCCGGTGCTGGGCGGCGCGACCCTGGTGATGTTCGGCAGTGTGGCCGCAGCCGGCGTGCGCATTCTCGCCCAGGCACCGCTGGATCGACGCAGCATGCTGATTATCGCCACCTCGTTCGGTGTTGGCCTGGGTATCGCCGCGCAACCTAACCTGCTGCACCTGATGCCGACACTGGTGCAGAACCTGTTCGACTCCGCCATCACCAGCGGCGGTATCACCGCCATCCTCCTGTGCCTGTTACTGCCGGAGGCCAAGGCAAGTACCACCGCCGCAAACCACACCCCGGAACGCGACAGCCTGGAACCGCTTTGACGGTTTTATTGCATCAGGACTTGTCTGAGGCTTGAGGGTGGGTTATCTGTGCACACGTCGTCTCTATCGATCAGCACGGAAACCTCCATGAGCCTCGAAGTTCCTGCCCACAGCAACCACGGCGGTAAACCCGCCAGCCGCATTCGGCAAAAGAATGAACAAGCGATTCTCCAGGCTGCTGAAGATGAATTCGCGCGCCATGGCTACAAAGGCACCAGCATGAACACCATCGCTGCCAGCGCCGGGCTGCCCAAGGCCAACTTGCACTATTACTTCACCAACAAGCTGGGCCTGTACATCGCAGTGCTGAGCAACATCCTCGAACTCTGGGACAGCACCTTCAACGCGCTGACCGCCGAGGATGACCCGGCCGTGGCGCTCGCTCGTTACATCCGCACCAAGATGGAATTCTCGCGCCGCCAACCCCAAGCCTCGCGGATCTTCGCCATGGAGATCATCAGCGGTGGCGAATGCCTCACGGAATATTTCGGCCAGGACTATCGGGCCTGGTTCAGTGGCCGTGCCGCAGTGTTCCAGGCGTGGATCGACGCCGGCAAAATGGACCCCGTCGACCCCGTGCATCTGATCTTCCTGCTGTGGGGCAGCACCCAGCACTACGCTGACTTCGCCACCCAGATCTGCCGCGTCACCGGTCGCACCAAGCTGACCAAGCAGGACATGGAAGATGCCGGCACCAATCTGATCCATATCATTCTCAAAGGCTGCGGCATCAAGCCAGCCCTATAAACGAAGCGATTTATGTCTTTTACGCTCACCGGTTTTTGCGAGTTTCGTGAAGAAATACGCAAAAGCCGCTTTATCACCTTGGCGGCGCCGATTACCAGCCCGCAGGACGCCCAAGCGTTTTTCGAGCGACACAGCGACCTGAACGCCACGCACAACTGCTGGGCCTGGAAGCTGGGCGATCAATACCGCAGCAGCGATGACGGCGAACCCGGTGGCACCGCCGGGCGCCCGATCCTCGCGGCCATCGAGGCCCAGGGCTTTGATCAGGTGGCCGTCTTGGTGATCCGCTGGTACGGCGGCATTCAACTGGGCACGGGTGGCTTGGCCCGTGCCTATGGCGGCGGGGCCAATAAATGCCTGCAAAATGCCGAGCGCATCGAGCTGATCAGCCGCGTACCTCTGAGCTGCGCCTGTGGCTTCTCCGAACTGAACCTGGTGAAGCTGCGTGTCGCTGAACTCGGCGGGCTTGTGGTGGAAGAAACCTTCTCCGCCAATGGCGTAGAGCTGCAGCTCGCCCTGGGGGAGGCGCACATCGACACCCTGCAAACCCAGCTCGCCGACCTGAGCCGTGGGCGCATCCTGCTCGAACGCTGAAACTGCTACTGTTATGCGCTGAACTCCCTGAACTGCGATTTCAAAGGAAGCCTTTCATGTCTACGCCAAAAACAGCACTGATCATCGGCGCCTCGCGCGGGCTGGGCCTTGGCCTGGTCAAGCAACTGCTCCAGGACGGCTGGGACGTGACCGCCACCGTGCGCGATCCGAACAAGGCTGATGCCCTGAAAGCCGTGGGGCCGGTGCAGATCGAGAAGTTGGATATGGACGACCAGCAAGCCGTGATCGCCCTAGCCCAACGCCTGAAAGACCGCACCTTCGACCTGCTGTTCGTCAACGCTGGCGTCAAGGGCCCGGCCAACCAGGAGCCCGGCCACGCGACCCTGGCGGAAGTCGGCCAGTTGTTCTTCACCAACGCCGTGGCGCCAATCAACCTGGCCCAGCGCTTTGTCGGGCAGATCCGCAAAGACACCGGCGTGCTGGCCTTCATGAGTTCGGTACTGGGCAGCGTGACCATTCCCGACGGCTCGGACCTGGCGCTGTACAAGGCCAGCAAGGCCGCCCTCAATTCGATGACCAATAGCTTTATCACGCAACTGGGCGAGCCCAAGCCGACGGTGCTGTCGCTGCATCCAGGTTGGGTGAAGACCGACATGGGCGGCGAAAATGCCCACATCGACGTCGAGACCAGCGTGCGCGGCCTGGTGGACCAGGTAAATGCCTACACCGGCAAAGGCGGCCATCACTTCGTCGACTACAAGGGCGACACCATCACCTGGTAACCACCCTCCACTGTAGGAGCGAGCTTGCTCGCGAAGAACGCCCAAGCACTGCGTTAAACCAGACTGCCCGCGTCATCATTGACGATTTTCGCGAGCAAGCTCGCTCCCACAGAGGTAAACTGCCCACCTCGCCCTCCCCGGCGACCCTGGATCAGCAGACAGGGCAACACTGAGCTGGCAAACCTGAACCCATCATTCAGAGGAGCCGGCCAATGCCTGCGACCCGTATCTGGTTAAAAAACCCCCTCGCGATATTCACTGCCAATCGCCTTGATGCCCGTGGCGGCCTGGTGCTGCAAGACGGTGTCATCACAGAAGTGCTGGCCCAAGGGCAGGCACCTGCACAACCCTGCGCACAGGTGTTCGATGCCCGCGAGCATGTGGTGCTGCCTGGGCTGATCAATACCCACCACCACTTCTATCAAACCCTGACCCGCGCCTGGGGCCCAGTGGTCAACCAGCCGCTGTTTCCCTGGCTGAAAACCCTGTACCCGGTATGGGCGCGGCTCACCCCGGAAAAACTCGCCCTGGCCAGCAAAGTCGCCCTGGCCGAATTGCTGCTCTCGGGCTGCACCACGGCGGCCGATCACCACTACCTGTTCCCCGATGGTTTGGAAAACGCCATTGATGTGCAGGTAGGCAGCGTGCGTGAACTGGGGATGCGCGCCATGCTCACCCGCGGTTCCATGAGCCTGGGCGAAGCCGATGGCGGCCTGCCGCCGCAGCAAACGGTGCAGCAAGGCCAGGTGATTCTCGAAGACAGCCAGCGCCTGATCCGCGAATATCACCAGCGCGGTGACGGTGCGCAGATCCAGATCGCCCTGGCGCCGTGCTCGCCGTTTTCCGTCACCCCCGAAATCATGCAAGCCAGCGCCGAGCTGGCCAACCAGCTGGACGTGCGCCTGCACACCCATTTGGCGGAAACTCTGGATGAGGAAGATTTCTGCCTGCAACGCTTCGGGCTGCGTACCGTTGATTACCTCGACAGCGTCGGCTGGCTCGGCCCGCGCACCTGGCTGGCCCACGGCATTCACTTCAACCCGGACGAAATCGAGCGCCTGGGCGCAGCCGGCACCGGCATCTGCCATTGCCCAAGCTCGAATATGCGCCTGGCCTCCGGCATCTGCCCCACCCTGGACCTGCTTGCCGCCGGCGCCCCGATCGGCTTGGGCGTGGACGGCTCGGCCTCCAACGACGCTTCGAACATGATCCTTGAAGCCCGCCAGGCCCTGTACATCCAGCGCCTGCGCTACGGCGCGGAAAAGATCACCCCCGAAGGCGTATTGGGCTGGGCCACCAAGGGCTCGGCGCAGTTGCTGGGGCGCACAGACATTGGCGAGTTGGCCGTCGGCAAGCAGGCGGACCTGGCACTGTTCAAGCTCGATGAGCTGCGCTTCTCCGGCAGCCATGACCCCATTTCCGCACTGCTGCTGTGCGGCGCGGACCGGGCGGATCGAGTGATGGTTGGCGGCAAGTGGCGGGTGATCGATGGTCAAGTCGAAGGCCTGGACCTCAAGGGCTTGATCGCCGATCACAGCCAGGCCGCGCGCCATTTGATCGCGGGCACCTAAGCCAGGCGCCAATCAAAATGTGAGAGCGGGCTTGCTCGCGAATGCGGTGGTTCAGTCACAGATGTACTGACTGACACACCGCATTCGCGAGCAAGCCCGCTCCCACATTGGGTCTGCGGCGCCTTTCAAATCGGGTTACAGCCCCAACAGCGACAGCATGATAAAGGTCGCAAACAACACAAAATGCGTCATCCCTTCTATCGCATTGGTTTCACCATCGTTGAGGTTGATCGCGCTGACGATCAGCGTGATAAACACCATAACCGTTTGCACCGGCGTCATCGCCATCTGGAACGGCTGCCCGGTGTAGAGCGCCATGGCTTCCATCACCGGCACCGTCAGGATCACCGTGGACAACGACGCCCCCAGCGCGATGTTGACCACCGATTGCATGCGGTTGGCCAACGCGGCGCGCAATGCCGTGAGGATTTCCGGAGCGGCCGAGATAGCCGCCACCACAATCGCGGTAATCACTGGTGGTGCGCCTGTGCCTTCCAGGCCCAGGTCGAGGGTCTTGGACATCACCTCGGCCAGCGCGCCAATCACGATCACCCCAAACACCAGGGTCGCAATGGAAAACGTCAGGCTGACAGACCGCGCGTGCTCGTCTTCCGGCTGTTTCTTACGGCGTTTCTCCGGGTAGCTGTAGCTGAAGAAATAACTGTGCGGCCCCACCTGCATGCGCAGGAACAAGGTGTAAAGCACCACCATCGCGCCAATGGTGAAAGCCGAGTAAATTTTCCAGTCCGCTTCGGGGATAAATTCCGGTACCACCATCGACACCCCCATGGCGGTAAGAATCATCACACTGTAGGTGCGCGCCGAGTCATCGTTGTAGGACTGTTCGCCATGCTTGATGCCGCCCATCAGCGCGGCCAGGCCGAGGATACCGTTGATATCGAGCATCACCGCTGAGTAGATGGTGTCGCGCACCAGGGTGGGCGATGGCTCGTTACTCATCATGATCGCCAGGATCACCACTTCCACCAATACCGCGGCGAGGGTCAGGATCATGGTGCCGTAGGGGTCGCCGACTTTTTCCGCCAACTGTTCGGCGTGATGGGCCACGCGCATCGACGCCATCACGATAAACGCGATCAGCGCAAAGCCGGCCAGCAACGCAACCAGTTGGCCGCTGTGGAGCATCCAGTGCTCCAGCGGGTAGGCGGCGATGGCGGCAATCAGCGCCAGCAGCATGAATTTTTCTTGCTTGAGGGATGTGAGCATTCCGGGCCTTTTCGTACAGCGAATCAGTCATTGATGGGGTACAGACTGCGCCGAGCCGCTAACGTTTCGTTACACCTTAGTTCAGGCCGCCCTTGCGTGAGTGACAGAAATACTCTCCTGCTGGTCAGGTTTTGCCGATTATTTCAGCCATGGCCTGTAGAATGCCGCCATTGCACCTGATGAGATTTTAAAAATGTACGATTGGCTCAACGCCCTGCCCAAGGCTGAATTGCACCTGCACCTGGAAGGCTCGCTGGAGCCTGAGTTGCTGTTCGCCCTGGCCGAGCGCAACAAGATTGCGCTGCCATGGAACGACGTCGAAACCCTGCGCAAAGCCTACGCCTTCAACAACCTGCAAGAGTTTCTCGACCTGTATTACAAGGGCGCCGATGTGCTGCGCATGTCCCAGGACTTTTACGACCTGACCTGGGCTTACCTGCTGCGCTGCAAAGCCCAGAACGTGATCCACACCGAACCCTTCTTCGACCCGCAAACCCACACCGATCGTGGCGTGCCGTTCGAAGTGGTGCTCAACGGCATCGCCGCTGCGCTTAAAGACGGCGAGCAGCAACTGGGCATCACCAGCGGTTTGATCCTCAGCTTCCTGCGCCACCTGAGCGAAGACGAAGCGCAGAAAACCCTCGACCAGGCGCTGCCGTTCCGTGACGCGTTCGTGGCCGTGGGCCTGGACAGCTCGGAAATGGGCCACCCACCGAGCAAGTTCCAGCGCGTGTTCGACCGTGCCCGTCACGAAGGCTTCCTGACCGTGGCCCACGCCGGTGAAGAAGGCCCGCCCGAGTACATCTGGGAAGCCATCGACCTGCTGAAAATCCAGCGCATCGACCACGGCGTGCGCGCCATCGAAGACGAGCGCTTGATGCAGCGCATCATCGACGAACAGATCCCGCTGACGGTATGCCCGCTGTCCAACACCAAGCTCTGCGTGTTCGACGACATGGCCCAGCACAACATCCTCGACATGCTCGAGCGTGGTGTAAAAGTCACCGTGAACTCGGACGACCCTGCCTACTTCGGCGGTTATGTCACCGAGAACTTCCACGCGCTGCACACCTCCCTGGGCATGACCCAGGACCAGGCCAAACGCCTGGCGCAGAACAGCCTGGATGCGCGGCTCGTGAAACCGTAACTGAATAGACTTGGACTCAACCTGTGGGAGCTGGGTTGCCTGCGATAGCGGTGTATCAGCCAGCCTCTTATTGCCTGACCTACCGCTATCGCGGGCAAGCCCGGCTCCCACATGGCCCCCACATGGCCCCATCGGCTTCAAGCCTGGGTGAGTTCTTCCAGGGTCTTGCCCTTGGTCTCCATCCCGAACAGCCACACCACCAGCGCCGCCACCGCAAAGCACAGCGCGCCCAAGGCAAATACCCCGCCCTGCCCGGTTATCGGGAACACCAACCCGGTCACCAACGGCCCCAGCAACGAACCAACCCGCCCAATCGCCGACGCAAACCCCGAGCCGGTTGCACGTGCCGAGGTGGGATACAACTCCGGCGTGTAGGTGTACAGCACCGCCCACATGCCAAACAGGAAGAACTGCATCAACAACCCCGAGGTGATCAGCAGGCCCACGTTGCCGCCAAACACTGCGCTCTGCCCATACAGAAACGCCATCACCCCGCCGCCCAGCAGGGTCACCACGCACACAGGCTTGCGTCCCCAGCGCTCCACCAACCACGCGGCCATCAAAAAGCCTGGGATTCCGCCCAGGGAAATGATCACCGTGTAATACACCGACTGAGTCACGGCAAAACCCGATTGCTGCAACAACGCACTCAACCACGACGTCAGCCCGTAGAACCCAAGCAGGGCGAAGAACCACACACTCCAGATCATCATCGTGCGTTGGCGGTACTGCGCCGACCACAGCTGCTGGAACGCGGAGAAAAACGTCCCCGGCGCACTCTCGATCCGTGGCAGGGCAATTGGCTCCGGCAAGTCGGCACGGCCCAGGGAATCGCGCACCTTCTGCTCGATGCCAAGCAAGACCTTGTCCGCCGCCTCATGGCGCCCAGCCTGTTCCAGCCAACGCGGCGACTCCGGGATAAAGAAACGGATGGCCAGCACGAACACCGCCGGTACCGCCAGCACCAGGAAGATGTCGCGCCAGCCAATCACCGGTAACAAGAAGTAAGACAGTACGCCCGCAGCCACAAAGCCCAACGGCCAGAAACCATCCATCAAGGCGATATAGCGCCCGCGTCTTTTAGCGGGGATCAGCTCCGACAGCATCGACTGGGCAATGGGAAACTCCATGCCCATGCCAATGCCCAGCAGGATCCGAAACAACGTCAGCGTCTCCACCGTCTGGGCCGTGGAACACAAGTAGCTCGCCAACCCCCAGAGGACGATGCTCCACTGAAACACCGGTTTGCGACCGAATCGATCAGCAAGCATCCCGGACAGAGAAGCGCCCACCACCATGCCGAAAAAACTCGAACTGGCCAGCAACCCGGCCTGGGCCGTGCTCAGGCCAAACTCGGTTTTGATCGAGCCCAACAGGAAGGTCATCATCGCCAGGTCCATGGAGTCAAAGAAAAACGCCAGGGCGATGATGATGAAAATGATTCGGTGGTAACCGCTGATGGGCAACCGTTCCAGGCGTTCCGCCGCGCTATAACCCTGCCTACCCATGCCACACCCCTCGTATGAAAAATCCCCCTTGCGAGTGTGCGGCATCGTTTGCGCCGGCTATTGCTGGATGCGACCTGACGACAGCTGAGAACGACGCCTACAGCTTGGCAATGCGAGCTATGTGCTCAAGCCCCAGGTCATTGACCGACAAGGCCCGTGACTCGTTGATCACGCTGATCCAGTTCGCCTGCAGAAACAGTTGCATCAAGCCCGCCCCCAACGCACCGCCCAGGTGGGGTTGCTGCTGGCTCCAGTCGAAACAGTCGCAGGCCAGCGGCGATGCCAATGCCTGGGTAAAAATGCCCAGCTGCGCCAATGCCTGCACGCCATTGGGCGTCACCTCTGTACGCGGCTCATGGCGCTCGATCCACCCGGCCTCAAGCATCCGTTGATACAACTGCGCCGCCAGCTCGCCGCCGAGGTGGCCATGGCACCAGCGGGCACGGCGCAGCAATGGCGGTGCGCGCAGCGCCGCTGGCAAAACATCAGGTGTGCTGCGGGCCGCGCTGGCCATAGTGGTGCTGGCCAGCGCATCAATGGCGGCACTGACATCGGCCGCCGCTACACGAAACAGGCGCTGGCCCCGCCGCGCCTCGATCCGCAACAGGCCGCTGCCGGACAGCCGCGCCAAATGTGCATTGGCTGACGCCGGCGACAGCCCGGCCAGCGTCGCCAGTTCTTCGGAAGTCTTCGCCGAACCGTCCATCAAGGCCCAGAGCATGGCCGTGCGTTTAGGCTCGGCGAGCAAGCTGGCGATCTGACTGATGCAAGGTGCTGCTCCCATGTATTCACTCCCTGTTAAACCATTTTTCTGCTGCGGTTGACGCCCAAGTATAGGTGCGCAGGCAGGAGGTTCCCCGGTGTCTGACGGTGCAAATCAGGACAAGATATGAGTGAAACTTCCGAGCGTGGCGCAGGCTATTGACGAGAAGCCATTCGTCCCGGTCGCTGGGCCGTCAATGTCGCACAACGGGACACGAGCATGTCCCGCAGCAGATTGATGGGTTTACTCAATTGCGCACGGTGGGCGCACAGCAGGTTGAGCGGGGTGCGCTCGCCCTGCAGTTCCGGCAGGATCAGACGCAAGCGCCCGGCCAGCACATCGGTGCTCACATCCAGCCAGGACTTGTAGGCGATGCCCATGCCCGCCACCGCCCAGCGGCGCACCACATCGGCGTCATCGCTGAAGCGATCGCCGCTGACCGTCAGGCCCACATGGCGCTTGCCATCGTAAAAACCCCAGTGGTCGTGGACGCGGCTGCCGAGCATGTACAGCAGGCAATTGTGCTGGGCCAATTGCTCCAGATGGCGCGGCTCGCCATGCCGGGCGAGGTAACTGGGGGCGGCGCAGAGTACGCGAATATTGTCCGGAGCAATGGGCAGCGCAATCAGGCTGGAGTCTTCGGGTTCGCCGTAACGCAGGGCAATGTCCACGGGCTGGCGGAACAGGTCGGCGATGCGATCACCGAGCAACAGGCGCACGTTCAGTTGCGGATGCTCCTGCTGGAACGCATCCAGCCACGGCAACAGTTGGTTGCGGCCGAAATCCGAGGGTGCCGACAATTGCAGCACACCACTGACATGATCCTGGCCACTGGCCAATAGGCGCCGCCCTTCATCCAGCGCGCTCAGTGACGCCCGCGCGTACGCAAGGAAGCCCTCGCCTTCGGCTGTCAGGCGCAGGCTGCGGGTGGAGCGCGCCAGCAAGCGCGTACCCAGTTGCTGTTCGATACGCTTGAGCGCGGCACTGGCCACCGCCGGTGACAGGTCCATGACCCGCGCCGCAGCCGACAGGCTACCCAAGTCGGCGGCCCGCACAAACAACTGCAAATCATCAAAACGCAGCATGCATTTCCGCTCATTATCAATATTTGGTTGAAACAGCCTGCTGTTTTAGCCGCTTTTATCGGCGTGGGAAATAGCCAATCATCTGCCCATCCCGTTAGCCCGTGCCCGGAGTCGACTATGTCCACCGCTTTTAATGTCATCGCCACGCTGATCGCCAAACCCGGCCAGCACGCCACCCTGGAAACCCTGCTGCGCGGCCTGCTGGAACCGACCCGCCTGGAAGCCGGTTGCGAGCAGTACGACCTGCACCAGGACCTGCAGCACCCCGAGACTTTCTACATGCTCGAGCGCTGGAGCGACGACGCTGCACTGGCCGACCACGACCAGAGCGCGCATATCCAGAGCTTTCGCGCCAAGGCCGCCGATGTGATCGAACACTTCGAACTCAAGCGCCTGAAATTTCTCGCCTGATCCCGCCTTTTTTGTAGGAACGAGCGTGCTCGCGAAAACCCCAACGACGAGGCGCGAAACCAGAAACACCGCGTCATCGTTAACGATCTTCGCGAGCAAGCTCGCTCCTACCTTGACCGTATTCACTTGGAGTCATCATGAAAGCCATCGCCTACTACGCCTCACTGCCGATCACCGATCCAGAATCCCTGCAAGACATCGAACTACCAGCCCCCGTGGCCGGCCCCCGTGACCTGTTGGTGGAAGTCAAAGCCATCTCGGTCAACCCGGTGGACACCAAGGTGCGCCAGAACGTCGCCCCGGAAAATGGCGCCGCCAAGGTGCTGGGTTGGGACGTGGCGGGTGTGGTCAAGGCGGTCGGCAGTGACGTGACGTTGTTCAAGGCCGGCGACAAGGTGTACTACGCCGGTTCCCTGGTACGCCCAGGCGGCAACAGCGAATTGCACACAGTTGATGAGCGCATCGTCGGCCATATGCCCCAAAGCCTGGGGTTTGCCGAGGCGGCCGCATTGCCGTTGACCGCTATCACTGCGTGGGAGCTGTTGTTCGAACGTTTGCAGGTGACTGAAGGCAAAGACGATCAAGGCCAGAGCCTGCTGATCGTCGGCGCTGCCGGTGGTGTGGGGTCGATCCTGACTCAGTTGGCCAACCAGCTCACCGCGTTGAAGGTCATCGGCACCGCCTCGCGCCCCGAGACTCACGCATGGGCCAAGGCCCTGGGAGCACACGTGGTGATCGACCACAGCCAGCCGCTGAGCGAAGTGTTGAAACAGGCCGGGCACGGGCAAGTGACCCACGTCGCCAGCCTGACCCAGACCGAGCAACACCTGGACCAACTGGTCGAAGCACTGCAACCCCAAGGCAAGCTGGCGTTGATCGACGATCCCAAGGCCCTGGATGTGAGCAAGCTCAAGCGCAAGAGCCTGTCGCTGCACTGGGAGTTCATGTACACCCGTTCGATGTTCGAAACGCCAGACATGATCGAGCAGCACAACCTGCTCAACCGCGTGGCCGAACTGATCGACGCCGGCACCCTGAAAACTACGGTAGGCGAGCACTTCGGTGTGATCAATGCAGCAAACCTGCGCCGCGCCCACGCCCTGCTGGAAAGCGGCAAGGCCAAGGGCAAGATTGTGCTGGGAGGGTTCTGACAAAACGGCTGTCAGTGTCGTCTGTTATCCACGTAGGTAACGGACGACACCATTAGTCCGAGAGTTGATCCTTGTCATATTTATGCGCCCGTTCAGGTTTATATTGGCCGCCTTTGCCACGATTCTTTTACGTGAGGAAGTCAGCAATGAAAATCCTGATAAAAGCGTTAGCAAAATCCCCCGGCAGCCAATGGCAAGTTCGTCTCGACGGCGAGGCCATCACCTTTCGCAGTGAAGCCGAGGCCCGCGCCTTCGCCGACACGCTGCAGGCCCGGATCCAGGCGCCCCATCGCTTCCCCCTCAACCAGCAACGTTCCGCTGGCTAAACCGAACTTCAGACCTGCGCCTGTACGGCCCTTGCCCGTTGCAGGCGCTGGGTCGCCATGGCAATGGTCACCGCCAGCACCCCGCAGAGGCTGATGACCATGGCCATCGGCATCGCCGTGCCGTCGTGCAACACACCAACCAACGACGCCGCCCCTGCAGCCACACCGAACTGAATGCAACCGAGCAACGCCGATGCGCTGCCGGCCCGAGCCCCCTGCCCGCTCATGGCACAGGCCGAGGTATTCGGCAAAATGCAGCCCAGACTGGCGATACAGATAAACAGCGGCACCAATAACGGCCATAGTGCCTCAGTGCGCAACGCGGCAATTCCCAACAGCGTCAACGCCGCCGCCACGTACACCCACACGGTACGCGACAACAAAAACGCCGGGCCGCGCTTGGCCAGCAAGCGTGCGTTCAGTTGCGCCACCAGGATAAAGCCCGCGGCGTTGGAGCCAAACAACCAGCCGTAATGCTCGGCCGGTACGCCATAGAGCTTGATAAACACGAAGGGGGAACCGGCGATGTAGGCAAACATTCCGGCAATCGAGATACCGCCGGTCAAGGCATAGCCCAGGTACACCCGGTCTGACAGTAGCGAGCCGTAGCGGCGCAACGAGCCCGACAACGGCTGACGCGGCTGATCGGCCGGGAAGGTTTCCGGCAACCCGACCGCCACGGCGATGGCCGCCATCACGCTGAACAACGACAACGCCAGGAAAATCGACTGCCAGCCCCACACGCCGACCATCAGGCCACCGGCCAACGGCGCCAGGATCGGGGCCAGGCCGGTCACCAGCATCAGTTGCGAATACACCTTGGCCGAACCCACGGCATCGCATTTGTCACTGACCACCGCCCGGGAAATCACCATGCCCGCACACCCGCCAAGGGCCTGCACGAAGCGTGCACCGATCAGCCATTCCAGGGACGGCGCATACGCACAAGCGAAAGACGCGAGGGTAAACAGGGTGACGCCGCTGAGCAACGGCACGCGCCGGCCAAAGCGGTCGGCCAGCGGCCCGTAGATCAATTGGCCAATAGCCAGGCCCGCGAAATACACCGCCAGGGTCAGCTGGATATGTTTTTCGTCAGTGGCGAAGGCCGAGGCCATTGCCGGAAATCCCGGCAGGTAAAAGTCGATCGCCAACGGCGCGAAGGCGCTCAAGGCGCCCAGAATCAGGATTATGCGAAGGTTCATCAGACACCCAAGTGAGTCGGCAGCTCGACAGTCTAGCCGCGCTTGGGTGCCATGAACATTACGTTAGGTGGCTAACGATCAGAAAATCACGCCAACTTGACGCTGTAGCCTTCCTCGGCAATCAGGTCGATCACTTGGTCAGAGGACAGACTGCTTGCCACCCGCACTTCCTTAGCCTTCAAGTCGACTTCCACACTTGCCGCCGAATCCTGGCTCTGTACCGCCTGGGTCACCGCTTTAACGCAATGGCCGCAGGTCATTCCTTCAACGCTGAATATTTGCATGACATGACTCCTTTGATGAGGTTGAGCCCAGTGTCGAGCTTGCCATGATGGCAAGGTCAAGTTCTCAGTATTTCTGCCGGGCTGGTATTCGGCGGCGGCGTCGTCCAAGCTTCAACCTCCCTAGCTGTGAACCATGGAGCATTCGCCATGCGCTGGTCGTTTTTTGCCCTTGCCGGCCTGATGAGCTTGCCTGCCGCTGCGCCCCAGGCCCTGGCAGCTGAAGATTATGCGGTGCTGATTATTTCCCGCGAACGCCTGGAAGTGCCGACCCACTGCGAGATCGGCCTGTATATCCAGGACCAACTGGCCGGGCGTCTGTTCCAGGAACAGGCCACCTCCTTCAACCTTCCCCCCGGCGATGTGTCGCTGCGCCTGAAAGTGTTGCCGAGTCAGGCCCCCGGCTGTCTGCCAGGCATGCTCGCGCCTCCCGCGCAGAACATCACCTTGAAAGCCGGGGATGTACGCAAATTACGCATTGCACTGGGCCCGGACGGCATGTACCTCAAAGCGGCGAAACTGGAATACTGAGTAACCCCACGATCGTTCTTACGCTCTGCGTGAGAACGCCTCATCGGACGCGCTGCGTCCAGAGTACAAGGCACTGCTTCAACGCCAGGGTGACGCGGAGCGTCACGGGCTGCATTCCCACGCAGAGCGTGGGAACGATCGGCGCAGAGCGTGGGAACGATCGGCGCAGAGCGTGGGAACGATCGGGCTTGACCTTCCCCACAGGTTAAGGTTGATCCTAGTGGCAACTTCTTCTGGAGGACTGCCCCATGAATGGATCCACCACCTTTGACCTGCCCATCGGCGGCATGACCTGTGCCAGCTGTGCCGGGCGGGTCGAACGCGCGCTGGGCAAAGTGCCTGGCGTGCAACGTGTCAGCGTCAACCTGGCCAATGAGCGCGCGCACATCGAAGTACAGGGCCAGATGGACCCCAGCGTGCTGATCGCCGCTGTCGACAAAGCCGGCTACACCGCCACCCTGCCCCAAAGCGAAACCGCCACCGACGCCGATCAAGCCCGGCGCCTACGCCGCGAGCGCTGGTCGCTGGTGGCGGGCATTCTGCTGGCGCTGCCCTTGGTGCTGCCGATGCTGGTAGAACCCTTCGGCCTGCACTGGATGCTCCCCGCCTGGATACAGTTTGCCCTGGCCACGCCGGTGCAATTCATCCTGGGTGCGCGCTTCTATGTCGCCGCGTGGAAAGCCGTGCGCGCCGGCGCCGGCAATATGGACCTGCTGGTGGCGATCGGTACCAGTGCCGGCTACGGCTTGAGTATCTATGAATGGCTCACCGCCGCCCCAGGCGTGACGCCGCACCTGTACTTCGAAGCCTCGGCGGTGGTGATCGCCCTGGTGCTGCTGGGCAAATACCTGGAAAGCCGCGCCAAGCGCCAGACCGCCAGCGCCATCCGCGCCCTTGAAGCCTTGCGGCCGGAGCGGGCGATTCGCGTGCAGGACGGCCGCGAAGAAGACGTCGCCATCAGTGCGTTGAAGCACGGCGACCTGGTGCTGGTCAAACCCGGCGAACGCTTCCCGGTGGACGGTGAGGTGGTGGAAGGCCAGAGCCATGCCGATGAAGCCCTGATCAGCGGCGAAAGCCTGCCGGTACCCAAACAACCCGGCGACGCGGTCACCGGTGGCGCCATCAACGGTGAAGGCCGCCTGCTGGTGCGCACCCTGGCCCTGGGCGCGGAAAGCGTGCTGGCGCGCATCATCCGCCTGGTTGAAGACGCCCAGGCCGCCAAGGCGCCGATTCAGAAACTGGTGGATAAAGTCAGCCAGGTGTTCGTGCCGGCCGTGCTGGTATTGGCGCTGATTACCGTAGTGGGCTGGTGGCTGTATGGCGCATCCCTGGAAACCGCCATCATCAATGCGGTGGCCGTATTGGTGATCGCCTGCCCTTGTGCCCTGGGCCTGGCCACACCGACCGCGATCATGGCCGGCACTGGCGTCGCCGCACGCCATGGCATCCTGATCAAGGACGCCGAAGCCCTGGAGCGCGCCCATGCCGTGAGCGCCGTGGTGTTCGACAAAACCGGCACCCTCACCTCAGGCGCGCCCAACATTGCGCATTTGGCGGCCGTGGATGGTGACGAAGCCCTATTGTTGCAACAGGCCGGCGCCCTGCAACGCGGCAGTGAGCACCCACTGGCCAAAGCCGTGCTGGATGCTTGCCGCGAAAGAGGCTTGGACGTGGCCGATGTGAGCGCCAGCCAATCCCTGACCGGGCGCGGCATTGCCGGTACGCTCGACGGTCGGCCATTGGCGCTGGGTAATCGCCGCTTGCTGGAAGAGACCGGCCTGGACGCAGGCGATTTAGGCCCGCGTGCCAAGGAATGGGAAGCCGAAGGCCGCACCTTGTCCTGGCTGATCGAACAAGGCGCGCAACCTCGTGTGCTGGGGCTGTTTGCCTTTGGCGACACGCTCAAGCCCGGCGCGTTGCAAGCCGTGCAACAACTCAAGGCGCAGCACATCAGCAGCCACCTGATCACCGGCGATAACCACGGCAGTGCACGGGTGGTGGCCGAGGCCCTGGGCATCGACGATGTGCATGCCGAGGTACTGCCCGCCTATAAAGCCGCTGCCGTGGCCGAGCTGAAAAAAACCGGCGTGGTGGCCATGGTCGGCGACGGTATCAACGATGCACCAGCCCTGGCCGCTGCCGATATCGGCATCGCCATGGGCGGCGGCACCGACGTGGCCATGCACGCCGCCGGTATCACCTTGATGCGTGGCGACCCGCGCCTGGTGCCGGCCGCCCTGGAGATCAGCCGCAAGACCTACGCGAAAATTCGACAGAATCTGTTCTGGGCCTTTGTGTATAACTTGATCGGCATTCCCCTGGCCGCCTTCGGCCTGCTCAACCCGGTACTGGCTGGCGCCGCCATGGCCTTGTCCAGCGTCAGCGTGGTGAGTAACGCCCTGTTGTTGAAAACCTGGAAACCCAAGGAATTGGAGGATCAACGCCCATGAACATCGGCCAAGCCGCCCGCACCAGCGGGCTAAGCGCGAAGATGATTCGCTACTACGAATCCATTGGCCTGCTGAAAACCGCCCACCGCACCGACAGCGGCTACCGGGTGTACGGCCACGACGACCTGCACACCCTGACGTTCATCAAGCGCTCGCGAGACCTGGGGTTTTCACTGGAAGAAGTCGGCAAGTTGCTGACCCTGTGGGAGGACCGCCAGCGGGCCAGCGCCGACGTAAAAGCCCTGGCGCGCCAGCACATCGACGAGCTGAACCACAAGATTCGCGAGCTGGGGCAACTGCGCGATACCTTGCAGGACCTGATGGAGCACTGCCAGGGCGATCACCGGCCCGATTGCCCGATCCTCAAGGAGTTGGCAGCGGGCAACTGCTGCGCCTGACAGACAGCACGCAATGATCGTTCCCACGCTCCGCGAGGGAATGCCGCTTTCGACGCTCCGCGTCACGCTTTAGGACGCAGAGCGTCCAGGGATGCATTCCCACGCAGAGCGTGGGAACGATCAGCGTCGCTGTGAGTTACTGCATCCAAGGCGGCGGCGGTGGCTCGTCCGGCACTTTGCTTGGTGGCGCATCATCCGCCGCGCGAATCGCCTGGCGACGCTCTTCATCCAGCCGCGCCGCTTCGATTTCGCGGATCACACCGCCCACATCCGCCAGTTCTTCCGGTTCGTCGAACTCACCGGTCAATACACTGGCCGGGTGCAAGGTGCCGGCTTCATACAGCGCCCACATTTCCTTGGCGTACTTGGTTTTCTTCAACTCCGGGGCAAAACGCCCGAAGTAGGAAGCCATGTTGCCAACGTCGCGCTCCAGCATGCTGAACGCGTGGTTGTTACCCGCCGCATCCACCGCCTGGGGCAGGTCGATGATCACCGGGCCCGTAGGCGTGAGCAGTACGTTGAACTCGGAAAGGTCACCGTGCACCAGGCCGGTGCACAGCATCAGCACGATCTGGGAGATCAGGAAAGCGTGGTATTCGCGCGCCTGGTCCGGCTCCAGCACTACGTCATTCAGACGCGGCGCCGCATCGCCGTATTCGTCGGCCACCAGTTCCATCAACAGCACGCCTTCGAGAAAGTCGAACGGCTGGGGCACACGAACGCCCGCACCGGCCAGGCGAAACAGCGCCGCCACTTCCGCGTTCTGCCAGGCATCTTCGGTTTCTTTCTTGCCGAACTTGGAGCCCTTGGCCATGGCTCGCGCCTGGCGGCTGTTACGGACCTTACGGCCTTCCTGGTATTCGGATGCCTGACGAAAACTTCGTTTATTCGCCTCCTTGTAAACCTTGGCGCAACGCAATTCATTGCCGCAGCGCACCACATAAACAGCTGCTTCTTTACCACTCATCAGAGGGCGCAGCACTTCGTCGACCAGACCGTCTTCGATCAGGGGTTCAATGCGTTTAGGAGTCTTCATCAGCTTTTATTGTGGGTCCTGTATTACCAAACACGCGTGTGGAACTCGTTATACGGCAATCGGCTCGCCGGGGGGAGAGGCTACTGACCTCTGACCCCTTGAGAATGCATTCAATGGGCCAATTTTGTCGGCAATCAGCGTTCGATAATCGCCGTCACGCCTTGGCCACCGGCTGCACAGATGGAAATCAACCCACGGCCCTTGCCCGCTGCATCCAATAATTTAGCCAAGCTGGCGACGATACGCCCACCGGTGGCGGCAAACGGATGGCCCGCCGCCAGGGAACTGCCCTTTACGTTGAGGCGGCTGCGGTCGATCGACCCCAGCGGCGCGTCCAGGCCCAGGCGGGTCTTGCAATAGTCGGCGTCTTCCCAGGCCTTGAGCGTGCACAGCACTTGGGCGGCGAAAGCTTCGTGGATCTCGTAATAATCAAAGTCCTGCAACGTCAGGCCGTTGCGCGCCAGCAAACGCGGTACCGCATACACCGGCGCCATCAGCAGGCCCTCGGCGCCTTGGACGAAATCCACCGCCGCCGCTTCGCCATCGCGCAAGTAAGCCAGGATCGGCAAGCCGCGCTCCTTGGCCCATGCCTCACTGCCCAGCAATACCAGGGAGGCACCATCGGTCAGCGGTGTGGAGTTACCGGCGGTGAGCGTGCCCTTTTCGCTGCGCTCGAAGGCCGGCTTGAGGCTGGCGAGTTTTTCCAGGGTCAGGTCGGGGCGCAGGTTGTTGTCGCGGGTGAGGCCGAGAAAGGGCGTGAGCAAATCGTTGTGCCAGCCTTCGGCGTAGGCCGCCGCCATCTTCTGGTGGCTCTCCAGCGCAAGCTGGTCCTGCTCGGCACGAGGGATCTGCCAGGTCTGGGCCATCAGTTCGCAGTGCTGGCCCATGGACAGACCGGTACGCGGTTCGCCGTTGCGCGGCAGTTCCGGCTTGAGGTGATGAGGACGAAGTTGTAACAGGAGTTTTAATTTATCTGCCAGGGATTTGCTGCGGTTGGCTTGCAGCAGGATCTTGCGCAGCCCTTCATTCACACCAATCGGTGCATCCGAGGTGGTGTCCACCCCGCCGGCAATGCCGCATTCGATCTGGCCCAGGGCAATTTTATTGGCCACCAGCAGCGCCGCCTCAAGCCCCGTGCCGCAAGCTTGCTGAATGTCGTACGCAGGGGTTTGCGGTGACAGGCGCGAACCGAGCACGCATTCACGCGTCAGGTTGAAATCACGGGAATGCTTGAGCACCGCGCCGGCGGCCACTTCGCCCATGCGCAGGCCGTGCAGGTTGTAGCGCTCGATCAGGCCCTCCAGCGCGGCAGTCAGCATCGCCTGGTTGCTCGCCGTGGCGTAGGGGCCATTGGATCGGGCGAAAGGAATGCGATTACCGCCAATGATCGCTACACGGCGCAATTGAGTCATGGAAAGCTCCCTCGTGGTGGTGGGTGGAATCATCAAGCCTAGCCTAGGCTCAATCGAACGACTGCCACCCCAGGGTGGTCAACCTTTGAACCCCAGCCTTCGGAGAGCGTTCCATGTCTGACCGTTATATCGACTTCGCCAACTCAAGCCTCGGCCATCGCCTGGTCGCCGCCATTGGCCTGCCGTCACCGGTACGCCTGGAACGCTGGCAAGCCGGGCGCCTGCGCCCGGTCGAAGGTGCGCTGCTGCTGGGCGGTGGCGCATTGGCTACCCAGGTGCTGGCATTTGCCAACCGACTCACCGACGCCGTCTACAGCTACGGCGCCGAAGCCTCGACAGCGCCCGCGTGGATTCCAGGACACGGCCCCAAGCTCAAGGCGGTGGTGTTCGATGCCAGCGGTTTGCAGCACACCGACCAGCTCAAGCAGCTGCGCGAATTCTTCCAACCACTGCTTAAAAACCTCGACCACAGTGCCCACTTGGTGATCCTTGGCCGGGCGCCGGAAAGCCTCAGCGATCCGTTCGCCGCCAGCGCCCAGCGCGCTCTGGAAGGGTTCAGCCGCTCTTTGGCCAAGGAGTTGCGCAGCGGTGGCGTGCTGCAATTGCTGTACGTGGGCGACGGTGCCGAAGACCAGTTGGAAGGCGCGCTGCGGTTTTTCCTCTCGCCCAAAAGCGCTTATATATCGGGCCAGGTGATTCGCCTGTCAGCTTGCGACACACCGGTGCAAGACTGGACGCGCCCCTTGGCCGGGCGCAAGGCGTTGGTGACCGGCGCCGCTCGAGGCATCGGTGCCTCCATCGCCGAAACCCTGGCCCGCGACGGCGCCGAGGTCATTCTGCTCGATGTGCCCCAGGCCAAGGCCGACCTTGAAGCCCTGGCCGCACGCCTGAATGCACGCACGGTGGCCCTGGATATCTGCGCCGAAGATGCCGCACGCCAACTGATCGAGCACCTGCCAGACGGGCTCGACATCCTGGTGCACAACGCTGGCATCACCCGCGACAAAACCCTGGCCAACATGACCCCGGAATACTGGGACGCAGTGCTGGCGGTCAACCTCAAGGCTCCGCAAGTGCTGACCAAGGCCCTGCTCGACAGCGGCACCCTGCAGGACAATGCACGGGTGGTGTTGCTGGCTTCCATCAGTGGCATCGCCGGCAATCGTGGGCAAACCAACTATGCCACAAGCAAGGCCGGGTTGATCGGCCTGGCTCAAGCCTGGGCGCCGCTGTTGAAGGAGCGTGGGATCAGCATCAACGCCGTCGCGCCAGGGTTTATCGAAACCCAGATGACCGCGCATATTCCCTTCGCCCTGCGCGAGGCCGGGCGCCGCATGAGTTCCCTGGGCCAAGGTGGCTTGCCCCAGGACGTGGCCGAAGCCGTCGCCTGGCTGAGCCAGCCGGGTTCCGGTGCGGTCAGCGGCCAAGCGCTGCGGGTGTGCGGGCAAAGTCTTCTGGGAGCGTAAGCATGCAATGGCAAACGTTGGACAGCACCCCACCTCTACTGCCGCTGTATTGGCGTGCGGCGCTCAAGCGCAAGATCACCGGCAGCTCACTGCCCGAGCGTGGGTTGCGCTGCAGGATGAATGTCAACCCCAGCGCCGTTGCCGCGTACCGCAAGGTGTGCGGTTTTGCTGACAGCCCGATGCTGCCGGCGACTTATCCGCATATCCTCGCGTTCGGCCTGCAACTGCAACTGCTGACGGACAAGACTTTTCCATTTCCGCTGCTGGGGTTGATCCACCTGCGCAATCGCATCCGGATTCATCGGCCTTTAGGTGGAGTCGGTGACGTGAGTGTCGGTGTCTACGCACGCAATCTCAGCACCCATCCCAAGGGGGCCACCTTTGACATCGTGACGGTTGTCGAGGATGCCCTTGGGCTCTTGTGGGAGGGCGAAAGCCAAATGCTATGTCGGGGCGTAAAGGTTGAAGGCGAAGCTGCGGACAGCGGATCGCAGACTCCAGGAACGCTCACCGAACTGACGCGCTGGAAAGCCCCCCCTGATATTGGCCGACGCTACGCCCGAGTGTCTGGCGACTACAACCCCATCCACCTCAGTACCCCGACCGCGAAGTTGTTCGGTTTTCCCCAGGCTATCGCCCACGGGTTATGGAACAAGGCGCGCACTCTCGCGGCGCTGGCAGAACACTTACCGGCCGCCAATATTGAAATCGACGTCGCGTTCATGAAGCCGGTGCGCCTGCCCAGTGAAGTGATATTGATGAGCAGCGCGGCCGGTTCCAGCGGGGCGTTGGAACTCAAAGGCGCTGGGGATATACAACATATGCTGGGGCAGTGGCAGCCGACTGCCTGAAAACCCTGATTAATTGTATATATACACCCTAAGTTATAGCGGACCTTACGAGGTCCGTCTTTATTTACAACACTTTGATTTTACTAATATAAAAATCCTGAAACACCCTTCCATTACACCTTTGGTATTAGTCATTAAGCCGACGATGGCCGGATGTATATAAATCGTTAATACCAAGTTGAGCGTTGCGTGAAAGAGTGCCCTCGCCTGAGATAGCCACACGGACAAACCTATCGTTATCCGAAGAAGTAACGAAGGTTTGAAACAACCAAGGTTGTACCAGGTGCAAGGAACTCAATCATGAAAACTCAAGTCGTGTTTTGGAAAGCAAGTACCGCGCTGGCCCTGATTCTGGCAATGAGCCTGGGCGGCTGCAGCAGCGGTGGTGGCGGGCATAAATCCAGCGTGGCGGCGTCATCGCCGGATGCTGGTGCAGGTGCCGGAGGCGGTACTGGTGGCGGTGATGGCGGTACAGGCGGTGGTACCGGTGGTGGCACAGGCGGCGGTGACGGCGGTACTGGTGGTGGAACCGGTGGTGGCACAGGCGGCGGTGACGGCGGTACTGGTGGCGGAACCGGCGGTGGCACGGGCGGTGGTACTGGCGGCGGCACCGGCGGCGGCACCGGCGGCGGCACCGGCGGCGGTACTGGCGGCGGCACCGGCGGCGGCACCGGCGGCGGCACTGGCGGTGGTACTGGCGGCGGTACTGGCGGCGGCACCGGCGGCGGCACCGGCGGCGGCACTGGCGGTGGTACTGGCGGCGGTACTGGCGGCGGCACCGGCGGCGGCACCGGCGGCGGCACCGGCGGCGGTACTGGCGGCGGTACTGGCGGCGGTACTGGCGGTGGAACTGGCGGCGGAACAGGTGGCGGAACAGGTTCGACAACCACCCCACTGGTCACCGGCCAGATTGCCGGCACCCTTGGCACCACTGTGGGCAATGTCGGTACAGCGGTCGGTAACCTGGGTTCGACGTTGAATGGCGTACCCATCGTCGGCGCAACCGCTGGCGGCCTGGTCACCTCGGCAGGCACCGCCGTTAACAGCATCGGCACTGGCGTAACCGCCGGCTTGGGCTCACTGGGCACCAACACCAACTCCTTGGGCACCACGGTGGCAGGCGTAGGTAATGGCGTGGCCGACCTGGGCGGCGGCCTCTCGACCACCGGCCAAACACTGTCAACCACTCTCGGCGGAATACCTGTGGTCGGCGGCGCGACAGGCGGAGTGGGCACTGCGGTAGGTGGCGTCGTGGATAAAGTCGGCACCACCGTCACCATGCTCGGCGATACCCTCAGTACGGCCAGCACCACCGGCCCGCTGGGTTCGTTGACCAACACCTTGGGCAGCAAAGTCGTGGTGCCTGTGGTGTCGCTGGTGGAAAACACCACCGGCAACCTGGGTAACGCAACCGGCCTGGGCACTCCACTCAATGGCGTACTGGATAAAGTCGGTTCGGCTGTCACTGGCCTGGGTACTCAAGTCGCCAGCACGGGCGGCACGGGCAACCCGGTCACCGGCGTTGTCGGCACTGTACTCACTGGCGTCGGTGGCACACTGGATAAATCAGGTGGTTATGTCGCCCCAACCGGTGGCACCTCGGCTCCCGGCATTCCGGAACTGGTGGGTGGCCTGGTGGCTAACGTGGGTACCGGCCTGAACGTGGGCAATACCAACGGCACAGTCAGTGCAGCGGGTGTGACCGGTGGTGCAGTCGGCGGCACCGTTGCGTCGCTGGGCACTGCGCTGGGTGGCACAGGTGTAGCAAACACCGCAGCTACCGCACCGGTCGCCACCGTAGCGGCCAATGTCGGCGCAGCGCTCAACCCTGTGACCAGCGGCGTCACCAACCTGACCCAAACCATCGGCACCACTACCGGGGTGGGTGCTCCGGTCAATGGTCTGGTGACTCAAGTCGGCGGCGCTGTGAGCAGCGTGGGCACTAACTTGACGGCAGCCAATGCCAACCCGATCACCAACGCGGTAGGCACCACCGTCACAGCGGTCGGCGGCACCGTCGCCTCGGTGGGTGGCCTGGTAACCGGCGGCGCGACTGGCGGCACCAGCGGTGGTTTGCTCGGCGGCCTGAATATCGGCACCACCGCCACAGCAACCGGCACTGCCACCACCACGGGCGGCACTACGGCCACAGGCGGTCTGGGCGGTTTGTTGAATGGCCTGACCGGCAAATAGAAATGCACCTGGCCGATTAGACGGCCTCCCCTACAGCGCCTACGCTTGGTTGAGACGAGAGACCTTTAATAAGTCTCTCGTCTTTTTTATGGGCAGCGACACCTGTGATCAGTCGCCGCCCTCCCGAACCGAGTCCCAGAACCCGGCGGGCCCGAAGCGCTGCTGCAGTTGACCATGGAGTGTCCTATGCGCGTGTTGACCCCGTTGTTATTGCTCACCCTCAGTGCTTACGCCCAGGCCGAGACCCTTCCCAGCTTTCTCAACAGCAACGACACTGTCCGCACCCTGCCGGTACCCAACCTGCCCGCGGACGCCTACCGACCACCCACGTCGAAAACCCAAGTACCCGAGGCGCCGCCGACTGCAGGCCAGCCGCTGTTGATGGACACCAAGGTCACTATTCGAAAGTTGCAGATCGAAGGCGGAACGGTCTACCCGCTCGCCGAGACGGCGCAGGTGTATGCGCCGTTGATTGGACGTGAAACCAACCTTGCGCAACTGATTGAAGCGACCCGTGGCATCACCCGCCGTTATCAGGAGGATGGCTACCTGCTGTCCTACGCCTTCCTGCCGCAACAGAACTTCGAAAATGGCCTGGTCCGCGTGGTACTGGTGGAAGGCTACATCAAGGACTATCAACAAACCGGCGACATTGGTTCGGTGTCGGCCTACGTCGATAAACTCGCGCAAAAGCTCCTGGCCGAACGCCCACTGACTCGCAAGACCTTCGAGCGCTATACCACGCTGATGAGCCGCATCCCCGGCCTCAGCGTACAAGCGCAAGTACCGCCGCCAGGCACCACCGATGGCGCCACGCACATGCAGATCCAGGCCAGCCGCAAACCTTTCACCACCAGCATGAGCCTGGTGCAGAAAAGCCGTGGCGGCACGCAAGCGTTGCTGAGCGCCACCAGCAATTCCCAGACGTCCATGGGCGAGCAGCTCAGCGTCAGCGGCCTGTTCCCACCCGGCGAGGACAAAGAGCATTACTACCGCGTGGACTACAACCAATTCATCAATGCCGAAGGCACCCAACTGGCGCTCGCCGCCGAGCGCTATCGCGCCGACCCCAGCAGCAGCGTGCAACTGGACGGTGGTTTCGAACTCAAGCCGCACCAGTCCATCGACCGCTACTCCATCGGCCTGAGCCACCCGTTCATTGCCTCCCCGACCGAGTCCTTCACCCTGGGCACACGCCTGTACGCGGTCGACCAGACTACGCGCTATAAACTGGTGGGTTACCCGCTGCGTTTCGACATCGAATCCAACCTGCGCGCCCTGGCCTTCGAAGGTGATTGGCGCAAAGCCGACGCGCGACGCCTACGCATCATCAGCGGTGGCCTGTACCAGGGCATCGATGGTCTGGGCGCCAAGGCCCGCAGTGACCTGGACGTGGCTAAACCCGACCTGGACTTCTTCCGCCTGCGCCTCTCCGGCGTGCAAAGCGACAAGTTCTTCGACAACTGGCAAGGCGTACTTTCCGGCGCGCTGTACTGGAGCAACAACACCCTGCCCGACAGCGAACGCGCCACCTTCGGGGGGCAAAATTTCGGCCGCGGCTACCCGGACGACCAAGGCTCGGGCGATAAGGGCTGGGGGGTGGCGTACGAGGTCAACTACAGCTTCAACCGCGCCGGCAACTGGGTGAAAATCCTGCAACCCTACGTAGTGGTCGATCGCGCCAAATCCTGGTTCAACGACCTGCCGGTCAAGGCCAACGACATGTCGTCGGCGGCGGTAGGTTTACGCTTTGGCGACAACAAGTACTACAACATCGCGCTGGAAGCGGCCAAGCCAATGTCGGATATCGCCCTGGACAGCTTCAATCGCAGGCCTCGGTATACGCTGAGCTTCAGTTATCAGCTGTGACGAGGGCACCTGTAATCAATGTGGGAGCTGGCTTGCCTGCGATGGCGCTCTTCGGGTCGACCATTTAATTGGGTTGGAATGAGTACATATCTCGGTCTGCCATACCGCCTTCGCGAGCAAGCCCGCTCCCACAGTTGGGTTTCGGAGTGTCAGGCAGTTAGTCGTTGACTGTTCGGCCATCATCGCAGGCAAGCCAGCTCCCACATTTTTTAATGGCGCGCGAACATTACCGGTCAGGTTTAGTGAGGGGAAACAGGCTGTTGAGGGTATCGAGCAAGCGCACCAGGTAGATCGGCTTGCGAAACAAGTCCAGCACCTGCAAGCGCAGCATATCGCTGACATCGTCCATTTCTGCATGACCAGACATCACGATCACAGGCAAATGCGAGCGTGAGGTATGTTCGCGCAGGCGTTTGATCAAGGAGATACCACTTTCCTCGGGCATGCGCAGATCGGTGATGACCAGGGCGATATCAGGGTGAAGTGTCAATTCTTGCAAGGCGAAGGTGACGGAGGTCGCGGTGAAACAGACGAACCCCTCGTTTTCGAGGGATTCGGCCAACTCCACCAGCGCATCCTCCTCGTCGTCCACCAATAGGATTTGTTGGCGGGATGACGAAGGGTGGGTCATGGGCGGTACCTGATAAAAAGAATCACCGGAACGAAAGAATACCGCAATGACGGCTAAGTCGCCGCTGGCAGCGCATCGGACACTTGCTCGAAGATGCCTTTTATCTTATCGCCAAGCCCAGTACCAATACCGACGATCACCAACGCAACTATCGCGACGATAATCACATATTCAATAGCCGACGCCCCATCTCTGCGGCGCAGGAATAACTGAGCGTGAACATAAAACTTCAAGAACAGGTCAAGGATCATGTTGAGATCTCCTTCATGCGCCACAAAGCGCCGATACAGCTGGCCCGCACAATGATTGCCGTGTGCCACTAGAGCATTGTCAACAAATTTAACACTCACAACTGTAAGAATGAATTAATCATAAAGTATTAGTGGCTTCATGCGCCCTGCAAGTCCGTTGTTTAAAGGCCCGATGCTAAAAACATCGATAAATTTTTCGTTCGGTAATGGCATTTCGTCCTAGCTGAGCTACCTTCAAATAGCCAAATCGTTAGTTGTTCATCACAGCCCAGTTGCGAATTTAACTCGTTTGGATTAACGGGAATAAAAGTAGTGCAACAGGATAGGGAGCGCCGTCATGAACAGTCGCATCAGCATGGTCCTGGCTGGCTTGCTGCTTATCGGAGCCCTGGTGGCAGGGTATTGGGGCCTGGTGCTCAGCCGTCCACCGGCACCTGCCGTAGCACCCTCGCCACAACCTGTCATTTCCGTGGAAAAAACCGTTGCGGTCGTGGAAGACCAGACCCGCCAGCCCGTCGTGGTACTGGTGCACGCGGTTGCGCCTTTTGTGCCCCTCACCGCTGCCGATGTAGCCGTGGAAAAACTGCGCACCGTGCCGGCAGGCAGCCTGACCAGCGTTGACCAGGCCATCGGTCGTACGCCTTTGCGGGCCCTGGGTGCCGGCACTTGGCTCAATGATGAAAGCTTCACCGCCGGCGGCCCCCTGGCCCGCATGATTCGTGCGGATGAACGCGCGCTCGCCGTCGCCGTCGACGAGGTCATCGGTGCCGGTGGCCAGTTGAGCCCCGGCGACTACGTGGATGTCTTGTTGTTCTTGCGCCAGGACAATGCCAATGCCGAGCAATCGGCGCAGGTGGTCATCCCGGCGATTCGCCTGCTCAGCGTCGGCGACCAACTGGGTTTGGCCAACGACGGCACCCCGGCAGTACCGCCACCCGCCACCGCCGAAGAACGCGCCCAGGCGGCTCAACGTCGCACCGCCGCGCGCAGTGTGGTGCTGGCGGTGCCCGAACAATTGCTGAGTCGGCTGATGCTCGCTTCCCAAGCCGGCACGCTGCGCCTGGCCGTGCGCAGTGCCGACGAACAATTGCTCAGCCGCTACTGGGCCGGTGAAAGCGACACCCCGGACAAGGTGCAAAGCGCCAACCGCGACCTCTACCAATTCACCCAATTGGCCCTCAGCGGCCCGCCGAAAAAAATCACCCCCGCGGTGGCCGTCACCGGCCAGCGTCAGGGTATCGAAGTGATTCGCGGCGCGGCGGCAGCACAACCTACCCCCTGATTGAACAAGGATGCCTTGAATGAGCCAACGCTACGCTCAATTGGCCTTGGCCTTGATGCTGCCGTGCCTGCCCCTGGGCATGGCGATGGGCGCATCGGGCAGCTGCAACGCCCTGGGCCAATTGCCCGCCGTGATCGAGGTAGGCGAAGGCTTGCAGACCGAGCTGCAGTCGCCGGTAGCGATTACGCGCCTGGCTATCGGCGACCCGAAAATTGCCGATGTGCGGGTCAACGGCGACCGCCATTTCCTGCTCACTGGCGTCGGCAGCGGCGCTACCAGCCTGATGGTGTGGACCGGCTGCTCGACCACGCCGCGCCAGAGCATGGTGTTCGTCAAGGGCAAGGCTACTTCGGCGCTGACCAGCCAATCGCTGTCGCCCTCCGAAGACCCGACGCTGCCCAGCCAGGTGCAGACCGATATTCGTTTTGTCGAGGTCAGCCGCACCAAGCTCAAGGAAGCCAGCACCAAAATCCTGGGCATGGGTAAAAACTTCTTCCTCGGCAGCCCCGACTTGCTGTCCCCGTCAGAGGGCATTTTCAAATTGCCGGTGAGTGCCGACAACTTCAACATCGGGTTTGGCGGTGGCCGGGTCAAGGCACTGATCAACGCCCTGGAAAGCAGCGGTTTCGCCTATACCCTGGCGCGCCCGAGCCTGGTGGCCATGAGCGGCCAGAGCGCGACCTTCCTGGCCGGCGGCGAAGTGCCGATTCCGGTGCCCAGTGCCGGCAGCGATACCATCACCATCGAATACAAGGAGTTCGGTATTCGCCTGACCCTCACGCCCACGGTCATCGACCACAACCGCATCGCCCTGAAAGTCGCCCCGGAAGTCAGCGAGCTGGATTACAGCAACGCGATCCGAATCCAGAATATCCAGGTGCCGGCCCTGACCGTCCGGCGCACCGACACCAGCGTGTCACTGGCCGACGGTGAAAGCTTTGTGATCAGCGGCCTGATCAGCAGCACCAACCGCTCCACCATCGCCAAGCTCCCGGGCCTGGGCGATATCCCGATCCTTGGTGCGTTTTTCCGCGACTCCAATATCCAGAGCGAAGAGAAAGAACTGCTGATGATTGTCACGCCGCATCTGGTCCAGCCACTGGCTGCCAATGCGCAGTTGCCGTCGCTGCCCGGCGAAAAACTGCGCACCTATGACCCGAACTGGTTCCGCCTGTTCTTCCTGGAAAACGGCAACTTCGACCGTCGCAGTGGACTTTCCCAATGAGCGATAGCCTGAGCCAGACCTTCCTGGCAATCACCCGTAACAGCACCGACCTGGAATGGCTCCAAGGTGCCCTGGCCCCTCTTGGCCAAGTGATCAACGTGGGCGGCGGCAGCCTGGATGAATTGCTGGCACTGGTGGACGTGACCTTCGCCAACCTGGTGTTCGTGGGCCTGGATCGCGAGCACCTGGTAGCCCAGAGCGCCTTGATCGAAGGCGCCCTGGAAGCCAAGCCGATGTTGGCGGTGGTGGCCTTGGGCGACGGCATGGACAACCAGTTGGTACTCAACGCCATGCGTGCCGGTGCGCGGGATTTTGTCGCCTATGGTTCACGCTCCAGCGAAGTGGCCGGGCTGGTGCGGCGCCTGAGCAAGCGCTTGCCGCCCAGCGCGCCGAACGCCCATCTTGGCGGCCTCACCGTGCTCTACGGTGCCCAGGGCAATACCGATGGCGCCCTGCTGGCGAGCCACCTGGCGATGGTGGTGCAAAAGAGCGGCCAGCAGACGCTGATGCTCGACCTCGGCCTGCCCAGGGGCGACAGCCTGGCACTGCTGGGCCTGGACAGCACCTTCAATTTCGGCGACGCCTTGCGCCACCTGCGACGCCTGGACGCCACCCTGATCAACAGCGCGTTCACCAGCACCGACGACGGCCTGCGGATCCTTGCCTACGCCGCCAGCGATGACCCGTTGGAAATGACCAGCGCCGCCGAGCTGTACATGCTGCTCAGCGCCTTGCGTCAGCACTTCCAGCACATCGTGGTCAACCTCACCGGGCAAGCGGACAGCGAAGCCCTGCGCACCTTTGTCAGCCACTGCGACAAGCTGTTGTGGTGCACCGACCAGTGCGTACTCGACTGTCGGCGTAACCTGGCGATGCTGAACCTGTGGCGCGAAAAAGGCATGAAGCTCGACCATGCCAAGCTGCTCGTCGATCGCTACGTCAAAGGCTGCGCCCCCGGCACCGAAGCCCTGGAAAAAAGCTTCGGCCTGGAGTGCATCGCCGTGCTGCCCCTGAGCCCCGAAGTGCGCCTGAACGCCAAGAACCAGGGGCAAAGCCTGTTCACCCTGGCCCCACGCGAAGCGTTGACCCAAGCCCTGCGCCACCTGGGCGAGCGCCTGGCCAAACGCACCGAAGGCCTGGATAAACCTTCGACGCGCTGGTTCGAACGCCTTCTGGGAGCGAGTCGATGAACGGCGAAAAACTCTTCGGCGCTCCGGCCCGTGGAAGTACCGCGCACAACGACCACGACGGCCTGAAACTGGTGCTGCATCGCTACATCATCGATGCCATCGAAGAGTCGGGCCAGAACCTGCTGGAAGGCTCGCGCCAATCCCTGGCGCAATTTGTCATCGACAAAGTGGCCGAATACATCACGCGCATGCACCTGGCGATTTCGCGCTATGAGATGGAGCGCTTGGCCGAGGAAATCGTCGATGAGCTGACCGGCTTCGGCCCGCTGGAAGTACTGCTGCGCGATGTGTCGATCACCGAGATCCTGGTCAACGGCCCGCACAGGGTGTTTATCGAGCGTGACGGAGTACTCCACCAGAGCGACCTGCGCTTTATCGACGCGCACCATGTAGAACGCGTGATGCAGCGCATTCTCGCGCCCCTTGGAAGGCGCCTGGATGAGTCGTCGCCGATGGTCGATGCGCGCTTGCCGGATGGCAGCCGGGTCAATGCGATCATCCCGCCGATTGCCCTGGACGGCCCGTGCCTGTCGATCCGTAAATTTCGCAAGGACATGCTCAAGAGCAGCGACCTGGTGGCGATGCAAACCATCGACCACAACATCTTCGAGTTCTTCCAGGAGGCGGTGGGCAAGCGCTGCAATATCCTCATCAGTGGCGGCACCGGCACCGGCAAGACCACGCTGCTCAATATCCTCAGCCAATTGATCAACCCCCACGAACGCCTGGTCACCATCGAAGACGTCGCTGAGCTGCAACTGGGCCACCCCCACGTGGTGCGCCTGGAAACCCGCCCGCCCAATGCCGAGGGGCATGGCGAGGTCAAGGCCAGCGACCTGATTCGCAACGCCCTGCGGATGCGCCCGGACCGCATCATCCTTGGCGAGATCCGTGGCGTCGAAGTGCTCGACGTGATGACGGCCATGAACACCGGCCATGACGGTTCCATGAGCACCGTGCACGCCAACAATGCCCAGGACGCGTTGCTGCGCCTGGAAACCCTGGTGGGCCTGACCGGCCGGATGGTGGCGGAGAAAACCCTGCGGCAGATGATCTGTGCCGCACTGGATGTGGTGGTGCAACTGACGCGCCTGCCCGATGGGCGCCGTTGCGTCAGCGAGGTGGTGGAAGTGGTGGGGGTGCGCGACGACGTGTATGTCACCAACACCCTGTTCCGCCTCGACCGCCGTACCGGTTTCGGCTTTCTGCGCGAAGCGCTCAACCCGGCCGGCGACAAGCTGCGGCGCGAATCGGCATTGCCGTTGTAGAGAGGGCTCATGACCGGACTTGTCTTGCTGCTCATTTGCATCCTGCTGATCAGCCTGTCCGTCTGGCTGTTCCAGCGAGGGTTGCGCCAGGCCGGCACCGACCGGGTGCTGGAGCGGCTCAGCGACGGCCAGCCGGTGCCCCAGGAGCCGAACGGCAGCTGGGTCGCGCTGGAGCGCATGTTCCAGCGCGCCGGCCTGGGCAAGCCCACCGACCGCCTGGGTTTGTGGCTGAGCGGCTGGGCGCTGGGCATGTTGCTGGGCTATCTGCTGGCCGGCGGGCTGGGACTGTTGGCCATGCTGATCCTGCCGCCGCTGCTGCTGCGGGTGTATATCGCCTGGCGCTACCAACGGCGAGTGCAGCGCATGGTCGAACAATTACCGCAACTGCTGGACCACAGCGTGCGCAGCCTCAAGTCTGGGCGCACCCTGGCGGACGCTGTGCTGGGCGCGATCGACAGCACCGAAGCGCCGCTCAAGCAGGCCATGAGCCGCATCCAGCGCAACGTGCAAATGGGCGTGAGCCTGCCGGAGTCGGTCAGCGACTTTGCCGAGTTTTACGAGCGCGATGAATTCCGCCTGTTTGCTCTTGGCCTGAAGGTCAACCACCGCTACGGCGGCAACGCCAGCGAGCTGCTGGAAAACCTGATCAAGATGATCCGCGAGCGCGAACAGGGTGCGCGCCAACTCAAGGCCATGACTGGCGAAACACGCATGACCGCCTATGTGCTGGCGGGTTTGCCTATCGTCATGGTCGGCTACTTCCTGATGGTCAACCCGGGCTACCTGATGAGCATGTGGAATGACGGAACCGGGCGCCACCTGCTGCTGGCCGCGGTGGCGCTCGACATCACGGGCACCTTCGTCATGTGGCGCATGTTGCGGAGTATTTGAGATGGCCATCCTGATTTGCATCCTGTTGTCGCTCGCCGCCGTCGCCTTGATCGTCGGCAACCTGCTAGAGCAAAGGCGCCGACAACGCCTGGTCAGCCAACGCCTGCAAGGCCAACTGACCCGCGAGGACAAACTCGGCAGCCTGATGCGCCAGTTGGGCGCCAGCGCCGTGGCCCAGCGCTCGGTCAGCCTGGACAACGAAACCCAGACCCTGCTCAACCGAGTCGGTTGGCGTAAAGCCAACCAGCGCTCCATGTTTGCCGCTTTCCAGATCGGCGTGCCCATCGTGTTGCTGGGCTTGACCCTGCTCGGCCAACAGCTGCTGTTTCCCCATGCCGGCTCACCCTGGATTGCCCCGGCGATTGCCCTAGGCATCGGTTACTTGCTGCCCAAACGCATCCTCGCCCTCAGTGCGAAATACCGCCAGGAGCGTATCGCTCGGGAAATCTCCACCTTCATTCCGTTACTGCGCATCCTGTTCGAATCCGGCATGGCAGTTGAGCAATCGCTGCGGGTGTTGGGCACCGAAGCCCAGCGCTTGCTGCCAGACCTGACCCATGAACTGCGCCTGATCCTGGCAAGGGTCGACTCGGGCCTGGAACTGTCCGAAGAGCTGGGCAAGACCGCACGCCTGTTGGCCGTGGATGAGTTCACCGACACCTGCATCATCCTTCAGCAGTTGATCCACCAGGGCGGCGGCGCGATGAAATCCTTGCTGGCCCTCAAGCAGTTGCTTGACGACCGCCGCCTGACCCGCCTGCAGGAATACATCTCGAAGATGTCCGCGAAGATGTCCGTGGTGATGATGGTGTTCCTGTTTCCCGCCTTGCTGATCGTGCTGGGGGGGCCGGCCATGATCGCCATCTCCCGAGCCTTGAATAACTTTTGAGGAGCCTGCCATGAAACCACTGATCGTCGCCTTGAGCCTGCTGATGCTGGGCGGCTGTGCCAGCAACGGCCAGGTTCCGTGGGCCGGGTTGCTGGCGCCGGGCAGTTGCCCCAAGCCCAGCTCGGACCAGGAGCTGTCGCTGAACCTGGCCGATGACATGGCCAACGAAGGCAAGCTGCACGCCAGCCTTGCCAACCTGCAGAACCTGCCCAGCGCCCTGCCCCAGGTTCGTCAGCGCCAGGCCCGTGCCTATCGCTTGCTAGGCCGTCCCGACGCCGAGCCGTTGTACCGCAGCCTGCTGGGCACCTGCCTGGCCGCCGACGGTGAGCACGGCTTGGGGCAACTGGCGTCGGCCAAGGGCGACAACGGCCAGGCCATGGCTCACCTGCAACGCGCAGCACGGCTGGCGCCCACCGACGAAAAAATCCGCAACGACCTCGGCGTGGTGTACCTCGATCAACGGCGCCTTGAAGACGCGCGCTTTGAATTCATGACCGCCATCGAACTCAAGCAGAGCGATCAATTGGCGGCGGTCAACCTGGTGACCTTGCTGATCTATCAGGACAACTGGGAGCAAGCCGCGAAAGTGGTCGGCCAACTCGGGTTGAGCCCTGATCAGGTGACCCGAGCCCAGGCACGGGCGCAACACCTCAAGGACGCTGGCACGGCACCGCAGCGTCCAGTCAAAGATCAGGTAGCGGCGGTCAGCGATACGCTGCCGGCCTCTGTAAAATAAGGAGTCGATGATGAAATTCCAATACTTCGCCGGCCTTGCATGCCTGGCCCTGCCCCTCCTCGCTTCGGCCATCGAAGCGGGGCCGTCTTCACCCCGGCAGGCCGAAACGGAAAACTGGATGGCACTGCAACTGAGCGGGCGCGCAGCCTCGGCCAACCCCCAGAAAACCACGCCGGCAGAACGCGAACAGGCGCTCAAGCGCTGGCTGGACAGCAACAAGCACCCGATTCCGGAGTTCTTTGATCAGAAAATAGGCGGCACTGCGCAAAGTGGAAGCAAGTAAAGCTACTGTGGCGAGCAAGCTTGCTTGCGCTGGGGAGCGAAGCGCCCCCAAGAAAAGCCGACTCCAGCTGCGCTGTCGAGCGGGAGCAAGCTCCCTCGCCACAGAAAGATGGCTCCTGCAAGGTTTGCTTGGGCCTTTAGTGCGCAGTCACCCGCTGGCGCATCGCCGAGTTGCTCGGTGACAACGCCAGCGCCAACTGCGTGCGGTTGTGCATATGGGTCAGGCGCAGCACCTGGGACACGTACAGCTTCACCGTGTTCTCGGTAATCCCCAATTCACAGGCAATCTGATAGTTGGTCTGGCCCTTGCCCACCAGGCGAGCCACATCCAGCTGGCGCGGTGACAGCTGATTGAAAATCGCCGGGATCTCCAACGGCCCGGCTTCATCGGCCGATGGGTCCCCATCATGGTCCTGGAGCGTCGGGTTGCGACGCACTTTGTCCAAGTCCATATACAAGTCATTGATCGATTCGGACAGGTACTGCAACTTCTGGTTGAGCGTGCCCAGCTGCAGGTCTTTTTGCCGTTCCTCCAACGCCGCTTCCTGGCGCTTGAGGCCTTCGAGCAATTCATCGAGGTTGATCGGCTTCTGGTAGTAATCGGCGATGCCCGCACGCAGGGCTTTGATCACATCCTGTTTGTCGGCACGACCGGTGAGCATGATCGCTTCGAACGCACGATGTTTGCCGGCGATCCGTTGCAGCGCCTGGACCAGTTCGATGCCGTCCATGTCCGGCATATGCAGGTCACACAGCACTAAACCAATCTGAAGGTCTTCGCCAAAACGCTGGACCGCTTGCTGGCTGGACTCGCACGGGACACAACGGTACCCGCTGCTTTCAAGAAATTCACAGAGTTCCTCCACGATCAATGGTTGATCGTCGACAACGAGCACTTTTACTGCAGACGTAAGCTTGTTCACGCGCTACTCCATGCCTGGCAAGCCAAATGATGACCTATCCTTTCTGACGAAAACTCCTACACAACTACTCATTAAACGTAGACGTACTTTCCGACTATGTACATAGCATTAATCAACTCGTGCGACTGATGGATCCAAAACCAGCTGCCGGCAAAACCTGTCAAAACGAAGGGCGCAAAGGGCTGTTTTGTTGACGCTTGCCCTGCCCGCTCAACGCGATTTGAGCTAAGCCATTGATGCATAAGTGTCCAGGCCACCATGACGATGCCGGCACCGATCAACGCCCCCAACAGGTAGTCGATATTGGAGGCCAGCCCCAAGGCGGCTAGCAACTTCACATCCCCCGCGCCAAAGCGGCCCAACGCATAGCCCGGCAAGGTCAGTACCAGTGCTAAAGCCAAGGCCAGGCCGCCCTCGCTGCGGGGTGCGCCCAGCCAGGTCGACCCCGCCCACAGCAGGTAGATCAACGCCAGCAGGCCTACGCCCAGGGTCAGCGTATTGGAAATTTGGCGCTGGCGAATATCCTGCACAGCACATACGCCCAACCACAGCACAATCACTAGCGTCTGGATCACGTAAAAAACATCCCTTTTGGCTGAATGATTCTATGCTGATATCAAGTACTCGACTCAGGGTAGACGCAGTCATGAAATCGAGCCTCCCGAGAAAGCAAAAAGGCGCTGCGGCGATCGAGTTTGCCTTGGTCTTCGTGATTTTCTTTGCAGTGTTCTACGGCATGCTCAGCTACAGCTTGCCGCTGCTGTTGATGCAGTCATTTCACCAAGCGGCAGCCGAAGGGGTACGCCGCAGTGTGTCCCTGGACCCCAGCACCGCAGGCTATTCGGCCCTGGTGGTGCAACGCGCCAAGGATGCCGCCCAGGCCCAATTGAACTGGATCCCCGGCTCATTGAAATTCTTGCCCGGCTATATCACCGCCACCTACACCAATAATTTGCTGACAGTGAAGATCACCTACCCCTCGGCCAATATCAAAGCGGTCTTGCCGGCCCTGGTATTGCCCGGGGTGGGCACCGTACCCAACCTGCCCACCAACCTCACTGCTACCTCGAGCCTTCAGTTTTGACGACGGGGGATAAATTGTTCGCACGCCTGCGCGGGCGCACCAGCGCCCTGGCCTTGGGCGCGCCAGCAACCCCCGCGCCGGGCCTGCAACTGCAACTGGACAACCTGGGTGGGGTGCTGAACATCTCAGGCACCTTGAGGCCTTTGCTTGCCCAGCATCTTGCCAACGCGCCCAACCCGCCCTTGCAGACCTTGCTGTGTGCCGACAGCGCGCGGAGTGTCGAGGGCACGCCGCAGGAGTGGCAACGACACGGCCTGGACCTCGACTTCCAGGGCGCTGCCGGCCAGGTCCTGCATACCCGCGGCTGGATCGAGCCGGAGGGCGACGGCTGGGCCCTGCACCTGTTGGACATCACTGACCTGCTGGCCGACCGAGTACGGGTGCAGCAACGCGAACAGAACCACCAACTCGCCGCCCTGATGAGCGAACAGCTGCGCGTGTGCAGCCTCAACCGCCTGCCCCAGGTGTTCAGCGAACACCTGCGCAGCGTGGCCCAGCGTTGGCGCATCCCCTGCGTCGCCATGGCACTGCTCGACGAAGATGATCAAGGCTGGCGCATCTACAGTCACTACGCCGCTCACGACGCCCCGGCCTTGTGGCAGACCGGGCAACACCTGGGCACCAGCCTGGACAGCATCAACGGCAACACGCCACTGAGCCTGGACATTGCCCAGGGGCGCAGCGACAACCCGCGCCTGCACAGTGTATTTGGCAATGCCGACGGCTTCCTGGTGCCGTACCGCGACAGCCATGGCGCCGCCGCGTGGCTGCTGTGTGGCTTCTATAACGGCCAGGCACACCACACCGGCGAGCGTGACTGGCTGAACCTGTGCGCAGCACTCGCCGCGCCGCTGCTGGGCCGTCTGCGCGAACAGCGTCACCACCAGCAACTGGAACGGGTAGAAGCCCTGCAAGGCCTGCTCGGCACTGGCTGGTGGGAACTGTTGCCCGCTACCCAGGAAATCCAACTGGCGCCACAATTGCTGCGCAACCTGAGCCTGGACGACGGCCCCACCCGCCAACCCCTCGGTACCTGGCTCGAGCTCATCCACCCCGCCGACCGTCAGGCCCTCGACAGCCGCCTGCAAGACCTGCAAGCCCTGGGCAAGCCACTGCTGACCAACGTGCGCCTGCAACGCACCGAGTCCGAGCAGTCGCCCCTGTGGTACCGCATACAAGGCCAAGTGCTGGGAGCCGGCAATGAACGGCGCTGGGTCGGCTTCATGCTCGACATCAGCGACATTCAGAACCAGCAACTGCAAGCCGCCGCCGCCCATGCGCGCCTGGACAACCTGATCGCCAGCTCACCGGCCGTCATCTATGTGCAGCGCTACGTCAACGGCGCGCTGCACCCAGCGTTTTTCAGCGCCAGCCTGTTGCCGCTGCTGGGCTGGACCTTGGCCGATTGCAACCACGACACCCTGGCGGCGCTGATCCACCCCGACGACCGAGAACGCTACTTCGAACGCACCCGCCAACTGCTGCGCGAAGGCAACGTGCGCAGCCGCTACCGCCTGCGCGACAAGCAAGGCAACTACCACTGGCTGCTCGACGAAGCCAAGCTTTTGCGCGACGACCTCGGCTTGCCGGTGGAAGCCGTGGGCCTTTGGCTGGACGTCACCGAGGCGACCCTGGCCGCCGAGCAGGTGCGCCAAAGTGAAGAGCGCTACCGCATCCTGGTGGAAGACTCGCCAGCGATGATCTGTCGCTACCGTCCCGATCTGATCCTCACCTTCGGCAACACGCCGCTGGCCAATTACCTGGAATGCCGGCCCGACCAATTGCCAGGCATCGACTTGGGCCAGTGGCTGTCGGATGAACAGCGCGCCGCCTTTATGCAACGCATTCAGCAACTGACCCCGGAATTCCCGGTGAGCACCGCGGAAATCAGCCTGCAACTGCCGGGGCGCGAACATGCCTGGTGGGTGTGGTCGGACCGTGGCGTCTTCGATGAACAAGGCGCCCTGATCGAAGTGCAGGCCGTGGGCCGCGACAACACCGAAGTACGCCGCTCCCAGCAGCAACTGACCCAAAGCGCGAAAATGGCCACCCTCGGCGAAATGGCCACCGGCCTGGCCCATGAGATCAACCAGCCGCTGAACGTGATGCACATGGCCATCACCAATGTGCTCAAGCGCCTGGGCAATGGCGATGTGCAAATCGACTACCTCACGGAAAAACTGCAGCGTATCGACGCCCAGGTGCAACGCGCGGCACGGGTGGTCGACCATATGCGCGTGTTCGGCCGCCGCTCGGAAATCGAGCAGCAACCGTTCGACCCCGCGCAGGCGCTGGAGGGCACCCTGTCCCTGCTCAGCGAAGGCCTGCGCGGCAAAGGTGTAGACGTGCGCATCAGCCCTGCGGACTTCTCGGTGCAGGTCAAAGGCTATGTCGACCAGCTGGAACAGGTGCTGATCAACCTGATGGTCAATGCCCGCGACGCATTACTCAGCCGGCGAGAAAAAGACCCTGCCCTGCGCCCCTGGATTGCCCTGCACAGCGAGCACGACAGCCGCCATGTGCGTATCTGGGTCGAAGACAACGCCGGCGGGATCGACCCGCGCCTGTTGGAGCGGATTTTCGAACCGTTCTTTACCACCAAGCCAATCGGCGTCGGCACCGGATTGGGGCTCTCGGTGAGCTATGGGATTGTGGAAAACATGGGTGGGCGCCTGAGCGTCACCAACGGCGAGGCCGGCGCGAAATTCTGCGTCGAGTTACCCATCGCGCAAAACTCAATCAGCTAACCACGATGCGAAGCGAGCCGCTCTTGCTCTTGCTCTTGCTCTGCTTTTGATCTTAGGCGCCCCGTCAAACCACGCTGGCCGGAATTCGACAGTGATTTGGGGGGTAAACCGGCAGGGATGCCGGTTTAGCCGCCCCGCGCCATGGATGGCGCGTGGCGGCGGCCCCCCAAATCACTGGCGGATTGCGGGCACACCGAGCCTAGGCGAGGTGCCGAGTGGTGGGGCAAGAGCCTTTTGCTTACTTTTGGGCTCTTTTCAAAAGTGAGCCGCTGTAAAAGCGGAACCCTAAGTGGCCGTTACCGCAGGAATGGATATGTACACGTTCCAACTGTGTTGACTGCCAGGCCGCCTTCGCGAGCAAGCCCGCTCCCACAGTTGGATCGCGGGGGGTCAGGTAGATAGGCGTCGGCTGGCAGGCCGCCATCGCAGGCAAGCCAGCTCCCACATTTGGAACTCGGGGAGTCAGCTAAATCACCAGGTAAGCCCTGCCCATATGACAGGTGAGGTTGGCACCGACTTCGGCATTGCCCAGGTTGATGCCCAAGGCGCTGAGCAAGGTGTTGACGACAGGGTCGAGAATCGGTGACAGCACATTCTGGATCAGCCCCACCACCGCCGTGGTAATGGTCGCCAACAGCCCGGCAACCCCAGCCAACGCGCCACTGGAGACACTGCCGCTGGGCGGTGCATAAGTTACCTGCAAGCCATTAAGGGTCGCCGCCAGGCTGCCGACGATATTGGCGGTGCCCGGCGCGAACTTGTAGGTGGGCGGCGCATTCATCTCGGCCACCGGGGCAAACACCATCGTGCTGGTTTGCGCAGCAATGGTGGAGTTGGCTTTCAACAGCAAACCACCCCCCACATTGGGTGTACGGTTGGGGCTGCACAGCAGCGTCAGGACCACACAGTAGCGCTGGCCAAAATCGATCAGCCTGACCGGCTGCACATCGACTGCTGCGGAGGAAGAAAAAGCCGCCACCGGATCCACCGTACCGACCGCCAGGGTCGCCAGGGACGTAGTGGTTTTCACCGTCAAGGATTTGGAGGCCGGCGAGTCGCAATTGAAATCCGTGACATTGGTTTGCGCACTGCCGGCTTCGATGTAAATGGCCAGCGATGTGGTGACATCGACGTCAGCCACATTACAGGCCACCAGGCACAACACACCGCCAACCACCGCCGGCAGGTTGAGGTTCAACAAGCCCTTGACCACCTGGGACACCGGCGTGCCCAGGCCCGTCAATATGGACGCCACGCCAGAGACCGCCTTGATGATCGGCGCCTGCACGGTCACCAACGTGCGCACTTGCGCGGTGCGTACAAAAATCTGATCGGTCGGCGGGGTATTCTGCAAGCCCTTCTTGGCCAACACAGGATTGCCAATGGCCGACAGCTGCGGCGGTTCGATGACCTTGGTCTGGATCGACACATTGCCCACCAGCGGAATCGCGACCTGCGCCGCCGCACTCACCGCATTCTTGCTGCTGGACAACTGCGCCACCGCTTCCAACAGTTGAAACAATTGCACGTTGCTATTCAGCGCCGCCGTCGGCGTGCCGGTGGCGATGTCGATCAGGTCACCCACGGTCAACAGCTTGCTGTTGGGCGCAATGGCTTGAATCGAAATCACGTCATTGACGACCGCTGTGACCGCCGCACCGTTTTTCTGCAAAACCTTCACAGCAGCGTCGATCAGTTGAGTAGCCGAGACTGCGGTACTGAGCAAGGCATCGTAGTCACCGGCCTTCACGTTCAGGTTAATCGCCAGTTGGTCCAAATAACTGAGCAGGTTGACGTTGGTCTGCAGCAAGCCGTTCCAACCCGCCGCCGTGAGCGAAAGGTTGCCGCCGAGCAGGTTGCCGATGACCAGGTTGAGCAGCGGGGATTTGCCTGAATCGACGCTGGCCAGGCTGCTGCGGATCGACAGCTGCGCCACGGGCGGTGGTGTCGCCGCGACGGCGGTGGCGCTCAAGTTGATTTGCGGGGTAATCGGCGCACCACTGAACAGGTTCCACAGCCCATTGGCAACGCTGGTCATCACAGTGCGGGAAGCCACCACGCGGATAGCGTCGCTCTTGGTGGCATCAGCGGTAAACACACGGGTGTTCAGAGCATTGGTCGCCAGGGTGCCGCATGTCACCGCCAGGGTGCTGCCATTACCGACCACAAAACCGTTGCGCGCCGCATTTTGCGTGGCATAGGCGTTTGCGGTGGTGTTGGTACCGCATTGGCCACCGAGACTGGCTGCCTCCAACGCCGAGGTATCGGCGACGGATTGCAGCTTGCGCTTTTCCAAATACAAGCGCCCGCTGTCGACCGCCAGCAACGTAAACACCAAGGCCAAGGCCAAAGTGCCTGCCGCCATCAAGCCAATTGCACCACGCTGTCTGGAGCCGAATCGGGGAGACATCGAAGCACTCCTGCGCTAACTCTCCGTTGCACTGGAGTGTAGACAAGGCTTCGGCAGGTTGCTGGCAACTCGCCACATTGGCGACTGGCGGAGATGCCCTGATACGCCCTGATACTGTAGGAGCGAGCTTGCTCGCGAAAAACCTACAGACGCCGCGTTGATTCAGGAAGTACGCGTTATCGTTGACGTTTTTCGCGAGCAAGCTCGCTCCTACAGTGAGCGATCAGCGCGGCGGGTAGTTGGAAAGGATCTTGGTCACGGTGCTGCGGATGGCTTTGTTGCGTTCCTCGGGGTTCGGCGTGCTGGCCATCATCTGTTCGTCGCTGCCGCGCCACACCAGCTTGCCGTCCTTGCCGTCGAGCAGGTCGATCTGGATGGTCGCCACTTTGTAGGTAATGTTGCGCGTTTCGTTGTACATCGGCGCGCCCCAGTAACCATTCCACGGGCCGCCCCAGGCACCGCCATAGTTGGTGGTGACTTGCTGCTGGCGGTCTTCGACGATCAGGTAGGCCTGTACATTCAGGTCAGCCTTGGTACCCGCCGCCGCAGGACGCAAACCGCGCTGATCCAGCTGTTCGCCCACGGCCTGGCGGATGCGTTGCTCGGTGAGGTCGCTCTTGATCCTCGGGTCATCGGGACGGTACTGCAACGCTGGGTCTTTCCAGGCCCAATTACGGTAGGCGCCGAAGTCTCGGCTGGCGTCGAAATCGTGGTTGACCTGGTTGCTCTGGCAACCGCCCAGCAACATGACAACAGCAAGCGCAGCGATGCGACGAAGCATGGTGTTCTCCAAAAACAACGTGGGCATGTAATGAGAATAGCTGCTAACTGGGCGGATAGGCAGCCATTGCCTTCTGCATCGCCTTGCGCAAGCTATCGGCGCGTTCGCTCAGGCTGCCCTGGCTGGTGGTTTCGGCGCTGGTGCTCCACACCGGCTGGCGGGTGCGCGCATCGAACAGGCTGATACGCGCCACGGCCACTGTCACTTCATAGGTGCGCACCACGGGCACGCTGTTGTACATGCCGTAACCGTTGCCATAGCGGTTATAGCCGCCGTAGCCGTAACCATAATCGTCCTGGACCTGGCGCAGGCGTTTTTCCAGGCGTACATCGGCGCTCACAAGCAGGTCGGGCGCACGCTTGTCATGCAAGGGGCGCAAGCCGCGCTGATCGAGGGCGCCGCTGACCGCCTCGGCAATCTGCGCCGAATCGGCCCAGGCCGTGCCCGCCGGCAACTGACCGTTGAGCCAACCCCAGCTGCGGTAGGCACCATAGTCGCGCACCGGCGCGGGGTAGGCGCTGGCATCAAAGGTAGTGGCCGCCTGGGCGGGCGCCGGCGGCATCGGTGCCGAACTGGCCACGTAAGGATTGGGGCTCGAGCAGGCCCCAAGGCCTAGAGACAACAGGATTAAACCGAGACGACGCATGTCGACCTCCCACGCTGGGCCGCTTAAACCGGGCGGCAGATCCAGTGCAAATATCGCCCAAGCCCGGCAAAGCTTGGGTGACGACGGTGAGCGAGCTCCATCTCCAACAAGTCCTGCAGGTTGGCGCGAGCCTGGAATTCCACCGGCATATAGTCGTGGAACACCCGCACGCCACTTTGGCTTTCGACCTGCCACAGCCCTTCGAGTTGCGCCGCCAACTCCCGTGGGTCCAGGGGTTGTTGCGGCGTCAGGCTCTGCTTTTCGCCGGCCATGTCGTTCTTGCGCATTTTGCGGAAGTGGCCTTTGAGCAGATTGCGGTAGATCAACGCATCACGGTTGTAGAATGCCAGGGACAACCAGCCACCCGGCAGCGTCAGTTGGTGCAGTACCGGCAGGATGGCGTGGGGCTCGGCCAACCACTCCAGCACGGCATGACACAGCACCAGATCGTAAGGCTCGGTGAGTTGGCCGAGCAAGTCCTGCCACGGTGCATGAATAAAGGTCGCGCTTTGGCCCGCGTCGGCGAAGCGCTGGCGCGCACCTTCAAGCATCGGCGCCGCGGGTTCGGCCAAGGTTACCTCGTGGCCCTGCTCGGCCAGCCACAGCGACATGTGCCCCAGGCCTGCGCCGATATCCAATACGCGCAACGGCCGCTGCGGCAAGGCTTGCACCAGGTCGGCCTGGAGCACCGCCAGGCGAATCGCGCCCTTGGCACCGCCGTAGATTTTTTCGGCAAAGCGCGTGGCCAACTGGTCGAAATGACGATCACTCATGGGCAAACCGCCGTTCGCTATCAGCCAGCTTGGCGCGCACCACTTCGTTCATATCCAGCCCCAACTCACTGCACAGCAACAGCAGGTACAGGACAATATCGCCGACCTCCTGGCCCGCATGGGCAAGTTTATCGGCGGGCAGTTGGCGGGATTGGTCTTCGGTGAGCCATTGGAAGATTTCCACCAGCTCGGCCATTTCCACACTGGCAGCCATGGCCAGGTTTTTCGGGCTGTGGAACTGCTTCCAGTCGTTGGTATCGCGGATGCGGTGCAGGCGTTCGGTGAGGTGTTCGAGGTTCATGCGGGGGCTCCTGAATGGGTATAGCTTACCCGATCATTCCCACGCTCAGCGTGGGAATGCTTCCAGTGACGCTCCGCGTCGCCTGCGCGGATGACGGGACGCGGAGCGTCCCAGGCGGCGTTCCCACGCAGAGCGTGGGAACGATCAGCAGAGCGTGGGAGCGATCAGCAGAGCGTGGGAACGATCAGTCGACAACGCTGAACTCGAGCCTGGCGGTTTGGCCGGCTTCATCCAATACGCTGAGCTGATAGCGGCCCAGCCGTTCAAAACTGGCATTGATGCTGTCCTGGTTCGCGCTGTCGCCCAACGGCGCACCGTTGAGAAACCACCAACGCCGGCCACTGCCGCCCAGGGCGGAGATGTTCAGGCGCAAGGCTTGTTGACTGGCAGCGGGCAGGCGCAGTTGGTCGCCTTCGCGTACGCCCACGATGGACAACGGCGATGAAGCGGCCAGCGCCGGCGGAGGGCAATCCGGGTCAGGCGCAGGAATGCGCGCTTCCCGGCGTTCAATCCTTGGCAACCAGGGCTCCAGCGGCGCCGGCCACAGCGCGATGTTTTTGGGGGTTGCGCCAGGGCAATGGGCATCGACCCTCAAACCCTTGGGGTTAACCCAGATGCTTTCCATCAAGCCCACGCTCAAGGGTTGATCCAATGCCTGCAAGGTCGGCGGCGTGGTGTTGTCCAGGGTCCAGGCAAAACGCTGGCGGCGGCAATTGGGGTCGCTGCGGCTCATGGGCTGGCCCAGCGGCCAACAAATCGCTGCCACGCCGATATTGGCAGGCACCGGTTTGACTGGCGCACTGATGCCGCGCTGGCTGTCGCGGTTGGTCAGCACGTCATGCACCTGCAACATCAACGGTGCTGCCGACGCCAGGCCGAATTGCCCCGGTACCGGCGTGCCATCGGGCCGGCCGATCCATACGCCAATCAGGTAACGCGGGCCCACGCCAATCGCCCAGGCATCGCGAAAGCCATAACTGGTGCCGGTTTTCCATGCCAGCACCGGCCGTTGGACCAGCTCGGCACGCGGGTCACGGTCGGGCCGCGCCTGGCCGCTGAGGATGCGCCGCACAATCCATGCGGCGCCGGGCGACAGCAACGGCCGCTCCCTGAGCGTATCGTCCGGCTGTAACCGCAGGCTGGCGCTCTTGCCATCACGGGCCAGGGCGCTGTAGCCACTCACCAGTTCTTCCAGACGACTGCCCGCACCGCCGAGGATCAGCGCCAGGTTCGGCTCGGCCAATGCCGGCAACGCCAAGGGCATGCCACCGATGCGCATCTGTGCGGCAAAGCGCTTGGGCCCGTAGGCTTCCAGCAGTTGCACCGCAGGCAGGTTCAACGAACTGGACAACGCGGTGCTCGCCGGCACCGCGCCAGTAAAACCCATGGAAAAGTTGCCTGGACGGTAATCGCCATAGCGCCGAGGCACGTCCTGCAACAGCGATTCGGAGTGAATCAGACCGTCATCCAACGCCATCCCGTAGAGAAAAGGCTTCAAGGTGGAACCGGGCGAACGCAGCGCGCTGATCATGTCCACATGGCCAAAGCGTTTGGTGTCATTGATATCCACCGACCCCAGGTAGGCGCGCACCGCCATGCTTTCTTCTTCCACCACCAGGATGGCCGCCGAGGTGTGCTCCGGCAGGCGTGCGCGCCAGCCCAACAGCAGGTCTTCGAGACGGCGTTGCAAGGTGGCATCCAGCGTGGTGCGAATCAGTGGCGGGCTGTCGGGGCGATTCAGGCGACGTGCGAGCAAGGGCGCCAGGCTCGGTTCCAGGCGTGGGGCGAGCAACAGGGGTTCTTCCAAGGCTTCATCCACCGCCGATTGCGGCCATACCTGAAACTCGGCCAGGCGGCGCAGCACTTTGTCCCGGGCCTGCTGGGCGCGCTGCGGATGACGGTCCGGGCGCAAACGGCTCGGCGCCTGGGGCAATACCGCGAGCAACGCGGCTTCGGCGTGAGTCAGTTGTGATGGCGACTTGCCCAGGTAGGCCCAACTCGCTGCCGCCACGCCCTGCAGCGTACCGCCGAAGGGCGCGCGATTCAGGTACAGGTTGAGGATTTCGTCCTTGGACAGGTGCCACTCCAACTGCGCGGTACGCCACAGCTGGCGTAACTTGCCGTGCAGGGTGCGTGAGTGTGGGTCGAGCAGGCGCGCCACTTGCATCGACAAGGTGCTGCCACCGGAGACCACCCGCGCGCCGCTCAGGTTTTGCCAGGTCGCACGCACCAGCGCCAACGGGTTTACGCCGGGGTGCTGGTAGAACCAACGGTCTTCATAGGTGAGCAACGCGTCGAGGTAATAAGGCGATACTTCGCTGGTGTGTACCGGGTAGCGCCATACGCCATTGGCATCGGCAAATCGCCACAGTGGTGTGCCATCTTCGGCCAGCACTACCCGGGCCAGGTCATCCTGGGGCAGGGGCAAGGGCCAGATACGATCGGCCAGCCATAGCAGGGCAACCACCAACACCACACAACCCAAAGCCCAGCGCAATAACTGTGGGAGCGGGCTTGCTCGCGAAAGCGGTGGGTCTGTTGGCAGAGATGTCACAGGCACGCCGCCTTCGCGAGCAAGCCCGCTCCCACATTGGGCCGCGTACATCCGCAGGTGATTAAACTAAAACTCAAACGGGCAAACCTCTATGCTTGCAGGGAACTCGCCTGCGTTATCGACAACCAAAGGCACAGTTACGCCCACCTTCTCATCAGGACACGCACATGCAGGTAGAAAGCTTTTTCGAATGGTTGGGCCAGGCGCTCGGTTCCGTCATCCGTTTTATCGTCGACGGGCTCAGCGGTTTGTTCGGGGCCTTGACCCACGCCGGCGGCAACTTTATCGACGGCCTGTCACGCACCTTGGGCATGGACACCTCGATCATCAGCATCATCACTCTGATCGTCGGGTTGCTCTTCCTGTACTCGGCGGTACGCGCCTTTATGCGGGCCTCGATTATCGTGGGGATCATCTGGCTGATGCTGGGGCTTTGGTTGCTGAGCTGGGTCGTACACTGATATTTCGATCCTCTCCTGTAGGAGCGAGCTTGCTCGCGAAAAACTCACAGACGCCGCGTTGATTCAGGAAGCACGCGTTATCGTTGACGTTTTTTCGCGAGCAAGCTCGCTCCTACAGTGTCTTTCAGCGGCCCTTGATCACCATATCCACCGGCGTCTCGCCCACCGCCTGCCAGTTCGGCCGATACATCGACTCTACCTGCGGCGGCGGCACGCGGTAGGTTCCCGGTGTCACCGCCCGTGCCAGGTACAACAAGTGCGTGGTGCCATAGCCATCCAGATTCATCGCCGCCACATAGCGGTCGTCCCGGAACTCCTGATGCTTGAGCGATGCGTTCTGCATCGACTCGCGCCACTCCTTGACCTGGCTACTGGCGTTCTCCAGGCTCGCTGCGCTTTGTGCCAGGTTCTGGTTTTCCAGTTCCAGGCCGGCGGGCAGCAAGTCCACCACCAGGGCATCCGGCACGCGTTGCTTGGCACTGACGGCCAGGTGCACCAGCACCAGGTCGCCGCTGTTGAGGCTGCGCAAATTCAACGGCTGGCCATTCATGCCCAGGTATTCGCGGCGAATACTCAGGTTCTCGCCACCCGGGGCAGGCGGCACTTGTGGGTAACCCGAGATTGTCAGTTGCTGGTAGACCGGCACATCGCTTTGATTGGTCAGGCTCAAATTGCCGGAAAGCAGCTTGCCTTCCAGGTTGAGCGTCGACTGTTGGTTGTTCAGCTCATGCTCCCCGTCGCTGCCATCCAACAGCACCTTCCACGCCGATTCGGGCTGCGCGAAACCCAGCCGCCCGGCCAGGAACAACGAGTTGCGCTCCTGGGTCGACAGATAGGGGCTGGCCGCCAACTGGTCCGACAAGGTAAACAGGCGCTCTTCACGCTTGCCCTTGGCCAAGTCATTTTCCTCCAGCAACGCCAGAATCATCGCCTGATCGCGCAACGGGCTGCCGTAGTCGGCCAGCCACTCCTTGGCACTGCGCTGCGCCGCCAAACCGGCGAGCAAGGCTTGATCGGCACGCGGCTGGTCGCCCATTTTCTGCAGGGCGATGGCCAACTGCACCAACGGCAAGCCGGAGCGTGCGTCGCTGCGCCGTTCGAACAGACTGCGCAACGCACCCAACGGCGCCTGCTGACTGCGCGCCAGCACCATACCGGCGTAGGCCTGTACGGCGAAACGCGTGTGCTCGGCGTTGTCGCTGTAATCCACCTCGATCAGGTTACGTTCCTGCACATACCGCAGCAGGCGCTCGCTGGCCTTCTTCAAGGCTTCAGGCGGTACTGCAAAACCCTGGTCGCGGGCGCGCAGCAGGAAGTCGGTGACATACGCAGTCAGCCAATATTCTTCCTCGCCATCAGCGCCCCACAAACCGAAGCTGCCGTTGTAGCGCTGCATCCCCAGCAGGCGCTCGATGCCCAACTCGATCTTGCGCTTGCGCTCGGCATCCGGCTCGCCCTTGATGCTCAGGCGCTTGAGCAGCGCGTCGTCGGCGTACAGCGACGGGTACAAGCCACTGGCGGTTTGCTCTAGGCAACCATAGGGGTACGCCTTGAGCGCACTGATCTGCGCGCCCAGGTTCAACGGCGGCCCGCTCGACAGGCTCAACAGCGCCTCACGCCCCGAGGCATCGAACTGATCCAGTGCGCCCGCCGGTAAGCTCCACGGCTGATCCTTGATCACGGCGCGGTAATGCTTGAGCAAGGCCGGGTACGCCGGGCGCACGCCTAAGGTCCATTCGCGGCTGAATGGAGGCAGGTTTTCCCCCGGCAGGTCCAGGCCATTGACCGTAACCTTGACCTTGCCCTGACCGAAACCGCCCCAGGCTTGTACCGGAATACGCAGGGTGGTGCGCTGGCCTTGCTTGAGTTCAACCGATTGCGCGTCGCTGTTGACCAGTTCCAACGGCCCTTGCGTCGTTAATTGCACATCGAGTTTCTGCGCCTTGCCCGACAGGTTTGAGAGGTCCAGGGCCAGGGTGGTCTGGTCGCCTCCTGCCAGGAAGCGCGGCGCCGACAACTCGGCAATCAGCGGGGCGGCAATCACCGTCTTGCCTTCCGCCATACCGTAGCGATCATCGCTCCAGGCTTGGGCCATCAGGCGCAGTTCGCCGTTGAAGTCGGGGATATTGACGCTGACTTCGCCCTCGCCTTTGTCGTTCAGCGTCACCGGGGCGCTTTGCAGGGCGACGATGGTTACGCTGGTGTCCGGGCGTTTGCCGCCTTTGGCCAACGCCGCGTCGCCACCAAATGCCAGACTGGCCAGGCGCCCTTGGCCGGCTTCAATCAACTGGCCGTAGATGTCGAATTGGTCGACGCCATAGGCTTTGCGGCCAAACAGGCTGGCGTACGGATCGGGCGTTGGAAATTCGGTGATATTGAGGATGCCCACGTCCACTGCCGCAAGCAGTACGTGCACCTTTTGAGGCACACTGCCATCGGCGTTTTTGGCGGCGATCTTTACCGTCAGCGGTTGTTTGGGGCGCATTTTTTCAGGTGCAGTGAGGGTCAGGCCGAGTTTGCGCTGGGTGCGATCCAGCGGCAGGTGCAGCAAGCCCACGGCGCGTTTAGGCGTGATATTGGCTTTGCGCTCGCCGGGACGAATCACCAGGGCGCTCACATACAGATCGTGGCGCGACCATTTCGGGTCGAGCTTCACCGCAAAGCTTTTGCCTTCGGCCGGTACGTCGATCTCCTGCCACCACAGCGGGCCTTCGGCAGACTCCACCAACAGGTAGCCTTTACCGGCAGCCGGTGGCGTGACGGTGACGTTGGCGGTGTCGCCATCGCCATAGGCGGGCTTGTCCAACGCCAGCTTGACCTGGTCGGGGCGCACGGCGCCGCCTTCGGTGTTGTCCTGGGCCTGGTAGCCGGCCCAGAAACGCAGGCTGCTGACCAACCCGGTGTGCGGGTCTTCGACCTCCACGCGGTAAGGGCCCCACTCCACCTGGAAGCTGACCTTGGCGGTGTCGCCCGCCTTGATGTTCAGGCTCTGCTCATCGAGGTTGAGGAATTTCTCGTTGAAGTGGTAGCTCCAGCCGTCATTCTCCGAGTAGTTCCAGTAGTAGTCGCGGCGCTCACGCACCAGGCGCACCTTGAGGTCTTGCGCGGCCAGTTTCTGACCGTCCTGGTTGGCCACCAGCACTTCGAATTCCACCGGGCCATCGCCGTTGGTTTCCTTGCCGTCAAACAGGCCACGCAGGCCCGGCAATTGCTCGGCCGGCCAGATCGGCTGCACCAGGCGCCGGGTGATCGGCCGACCGCCGGACTCCTGCAGGCTGGCTTGCACAATCAGTTGCAACGGCGACTTGGCCTCGGCCCACTTGCTTTCCAGGGTCAGCGCTTGCTCGCCATTGGCATCGAGTACGCTTTCGTCCAGTTCGAAATCCTGGCTCAGCTCTTCTTCAGTGACGGAACCGAACTGGTAGCCCGGCAGGGATTTGACCGCCTCACGCAGTGGCCGCACGTACACCTGGCCACTGACGCGGTTACCGGAGGCGGGCGCGCCGTAGAGGTAACGACCGTTGACCTGGATGACCGGGTTATCCGCCGGGCTCAACGCCGTGTCACTGCCCTTGAGTTCCAGCGCCAGGCGTTCGGGCAGAAAGTCTTCGACGAGAAATTCATAGAGTTGCGGCTTGCCGTCACCGAGGTCGAACACCAACTGCCAGCGCCCGGTCGGCGCCTCGCCAGCCAGCTGCAACGGGTATTGATACAGGCCCGACGCGTCGGCCTCCCACACGAACTTGCGGCTCACCTGTTCATCCGGGCGCCGCACTTCGACGCTCACCGGCTGAGGCTTCACCGCCTTGCCATCCTTGTCACGCAACAGCGCGTTGAGCAGCACGGTTTCGCCGGGGCGATACAAATCACGCGGGCCGAACACAAAGAACTGCAACGGGTGGGACGGTTGCCCACCGATATCGAACTCCGCCAAATCCAGCGCGGCGCTGTCCAGGCGCAGCAGGCTGGTTTGCTCGCCCTGCTTGGCCAGTAACACCTGGGCTTTTTTCGGCAGCGGCAACTCGGCGTGGCCACCGTCTTCGGTCTTGCCCTGGCCGAGCACGCGGCCTTCGGCATCGAGGATTTCCAGTTCGACGCCGTTGAGTGCCTTGCCGCCTTCCAGGGCCTGGGTAAACACATCCAGGCGATTGGCGTAGCGGTGCACCGACAGGCCGATATCACTCAAGGTGAACAGGGTGGCCGGTTGCGAATAGTTGTAGGTGCCCGAAGCGCGCATCACCGCCAGGTACACGCCCGGCTGCTGCAACTGCTTGAGGCCGGCAATCGGTAGCAACAGGGTTTCGCGGGTATTGCGCGCCGGGTTCAGGTCGAAACGCCCGCCGTACACCAGTTCGGCCATTGGCAGCAGTTCACGGGACTCATAGCTTTGCAGGCTGGTATTACGCCCCCACTGCGCAAGGAACGACGGCAGGGATTCGGGTTTGATCCGAAAGAATTCCACGTCGATCTTGTCGACATTCAACGCGATCACCGGCAGGCCCTCGGCCAGGCGCGTCGGCAACAGGGTGCCACGGCTGGCGAAGCCGACGGTGGCTTGCAGGTCGCGGGTTTCCAGGCGGGCGCTGTATTCGGCGGCGAGGGTGTTGCCGTTGACCGCCTTCACCCCGGCGTCCACGGTCAGCACCAATTTGCGCTGCGGTTCAAGGTGGCGCAGGCGCAATTCCATCAGGTTATCGGACAGTTCCCAGGCGCCATCGACCTTGCCGGACTTGCTGTCTACCAGGTGCAGCTTGTCGGCGAATTTCTGATCGGGGTCCAGCGGAATGGAAAAACTCACCGACAGCGTGCTGGCCCCATCCAACTGCACCTCGGACACATCCACCACGCTCAGCTCACGCCCGGCATAGCGTTGCTTCAACGCTGCCACGTCCACCGCCGCTTTCACCGGCTTCGGCGCTGCCGCCACGGTGGGCGCAGGCGGTGCAGCGGGTTTATCGGAAGAATCGCAAGCGCTCAGCAGGGCCAGCGCGCAGGCCAGGAACAGTCCTTTGTTAAGCATGGGGCACTCATAGTCAGAGGGAACCGAGGGGTGAACTATATATCAGCGCCGACCAAGCTGCTGCGGCGCCGGTCACATTGACCGACGGAGGGGCGGTTGGTTCTAGGTGGGCATGAAGCCAAGCCAAATCCCACAGCCACTGGAGATCAAACGGTGGGAGCTGGCTTGCCTGCGATAGCGGTCTTTCAGCCGATATCTTCACTGGCTGACCCACTGCTATCGCAGGCAAGCCAGCTCCCACATTGGTTCTGCTGTGTGGCGGGTTGACGGTTACAATGCCGCTCCACCAAGGAGCCTTCATGACCGCCCTGCTGACCGACTGGCGCCACCGCCCTACCCATCGCCGCGTCTGGGCCCTGGCCGCGCCGATGATCCTGTCGAATATCTCAGTGCCCTTGGTGGCTCTGGTGGACAGCATGGTCATCGGCCACCTGCCCCACGCCCACCAACTGGGTGCCGTGGCTGTCGGCGCCAGCCTGTATACCTTCCTCGCCTGGGCCATGGGTTTCCTGCGCATGGGCTCCACCGGGTTCGCCGCCCAGGCCGCCGGGCGTAACGATGGTGCAGCGTTGCGGCAAATCCTGTTGCAAGGCTTGCTGTTGGCGCTGGGGCTGGCGATGTTACTGGGTACCGTGGGCATTCCCCTGAGCCATCTGGCCCTGGAATGGATGCAGCCCTCGCCCGAACTGAACCAACTTACCCGCGAGTTTTTCCACACCCGCCTGTTCGGCCTGCCCGCCGCTCTCGCCAGTTATGCACTGGTCGGCTGGTTCCTCGGCACCCAGAATGCACGAGCGCCATTGGCGATTTTGCTGACCACCAACCTGGTCAACATCGCGCTTAACCTATGGTTCGTCCTCGGGCTGGACTGGGGCGTGGTCGGCTCCGCCCGAGCCTCGGTGATCGCAGAGTGGACCGGCGCCCTGCTCGGCCTGGCGCTTACGCAAAAAGCCCTGCGCGCCTATCCTGGGCATATCGCTTGGGCCGCCTTGAAATTGTGGCAAAGCTGGCGCCCGTTGCTGGCGGTCAACCGCGACATTTTTATCCGCAGCCTGGCGTTGCAGTCGGTGTTTTTCATGATCACGGTGCAAGGCGCAAGGCTGGGAGATGCCACAGTTGCAGCCAATGCCTTGCTGCTCAATGGGCTGTTACTGACGGCACATGCCCTGGATGGCCTGGCTCACGCGGTCGAGGCTCTGTGCGGCCACGCCATCGGCGCACGTGACCGGCAAGCGTTACGGCGGTCATTGGTGGTTGCCTGTGGTTGGTCGCTGATCGCCAGCGTGGGTTTCGCCCTGCTGTTCGCCTTCGGCGGCCATCTGTTCATCGCCATGCAAACCGATATCCCCAGCGTGCGCGAAACCGCCGATATCTACCTGCCCTACCTCGCGGTATTGCCGTTGATTGCGGTGTGGAGTTATTTGCTCGATGGGCTGTTTATCGGTGCAACGCGGGCGCGGGAAATGCGCGATGGGATGTTGCTGACGGTGATGCTGGTACTGCCGATTGCCTGGGCCTTGCAGGGCTTGGGCAACCACGGACTGTGGATAACTTTTTTGCTATTCATGGCGGTACGCAGCTTGATCCTGGGGGCGATTGCCTGGTGGCTGAGCACGCAGAATCGCTGGCTGAGCGATACCCGCTGACACGAGCCCCTACCTGTTACTTCTGACAGGTTACAAGCCGATTTTTCAAGCGTTGAATAGCGGTGGGCAACCTCCCCTGCTTACGCCAAGGAAAATCGCTATGAATATCAAACGACAAACAGGCATCGTCACCCTTTGGGTAATCGCCACGCTGACTACCGCAGGCTGCACGGCGCCATCGAACTCAACAGCGCAGCCGGCCGGGACACTGCGGGTGGAGAATCAAATGGCCGGTGAGTACACACTCGTGGTGATACATGGGACTGAACAGCACAGAATCACCAAAGGCGAATCAAAGGACCTGACAATCGATGGAAAAGAGGTGCTCCTGTCGCGCCTCAACAGTCAGGGCACAATAACGCAGATAGCCCTCAACGCTCACTCAGAGAGCAAATGCCCAGTGACGCAATGCTTGCTCGTAAGGTGACTTGATCAACGTCGTGCCAATGCGGCCGGCCTCACAGGAACTAAACGAACACTCGCTCAGTTCCGGTGAGGCCGCACGACTCAAGAAGACAAGTAAGAAGAACGAGTCAACCCAAGACGCAACGCATCCAGGAACTGGGTACGCTCGGACGCCGAGATCTTCGCGCTCGCGCACTTGTCGCGGTAGTGCGTCATCAACTCTTCCGGCGACAAGTGCACATAGCGCAGCATGTCTTCGATGGTGTCGTGAGTCTCGATCCCGGCGCTGTACACCGAACCGTCTTCACGCTGGTAGATGTTCACCGAGTCGGTGTCACCGAACAGGTTGTGCATGTCGCCCAAGATTTCCTGATAGGCGCCGACCAGGAAGATACCCAGCAGGTAGTCCTCGCCTTCGTTCAAGCCGTGAACCGGCAGGCTGGTTTCGATGCTCTGCTCGTCGACGTATTGCTTGATCTTGCCGTCGGAGTCGCAGGTCAGGTCTTGCAGCACGGCGCGGCGCAGCGGCTCTTCGTCGAGGCGGTGCAGCGGCAGGATCGGCAAGACCTGACCGATGGCCCACGTATCCGGCAAGCTCTGGAATACAGAGAAGTTGCAGATGTACTTGTCGGCCAGCTTGTCGTTGAGTTCGTCCAACACCTGGCGGTGCGAGCGCTGGCGGGCTTTCAACGAGTTGTGCAGGCGGCGGCACACCGCGAAGTAGCACTGTTCGGCCAGGGCTTTTTCGGCCAAGGTCAGCTTGCCGTCGGCGTACTGGGTGGCCACGTCGCTCATGTAGTGGGTGGCGCGCCAGTAGGTTTCGGTGACCATCTCGATGTCGGTCGGGCCCAGCAGGTCCACCAGCCATTGCACGGTTTCCGGCAGGCTTTCCTTGTTTTCGATGGTTGGGATTTCGTCGTTGTGCTTCTCGACGTCCGTCACCTGCACCACCAGCATGGCGTGGTGAGCGGTCAGGGAGCGGCCGCTTTCGGAGAAGATGTTCGGGTGCGGCAGGCTCTGCGCGTCGCAGAATTCCTTGAGCATGCCCACTACCACGCCGGCGTAGTCGTCCATGTCGTAGTTGATCGAACTGGCGTTGCGCGAGTGCGTGCCGTCGTAGTCCACGCCCAGGCCACCGCCAACGTCGATGTGGTCCACCGGCAGGCCGAGGTTGCGCAGCTCGCCGTAGTAACGAATGGCTTCCTTGAACCCGTGCTGGTAGTCGGCCAGGTTGGCAATCTGCGAGCCCATATGGAAGTGCAGCAGGCGGATGCCCTGGTCCAGGCCGGCTGCGCGGAAGCGCTCGACCACTGACAGCAACTGGGCTGCCGACAGACCGAATTTGGATTTCTCGCCACCGGTGTCCGCCCACTTGCTCGATGCCAGGGACGACAGGCGCACACGCAGGCCCACCTGCGGCTTGACCTTGAGGCTCGCCGCCTCTTCGATCACCAGCCCCACCTCGGACTCTTTCTCGATCACGATGAACACGTTGTGGCCGAGCTTCTGGCCCATCAGCGCCAGGCGGATGAACTCACGGTCTTTGTAACCGTTGCAGACGATGGTGCCGCCCTTCGGCGCCAGGGCCAGCACGGCCAGCAGCTCAGGCTTGGAGCCGGCTTCCAGGCCGATGGAAACGTTCTGGGTGGCAATGATGTTCTCGATCACCGCTTCCTGCTGGTTCACCTTGATCGGGTACAGCGCGGTGTACTTGCTCTGGTATTCCAGGCGCTCGATGTTGGCATCGAAGGCACCGGTCAATTGGCGCACGCGGTCTTGCAGGATATCGGGGAAGCGCACCAACAGCGGCAACGACAGGCCGCTTTTGCGCAACTCATCGACTTGCTCGTACAGGTCGACGGGCGTGCTGTTCGGGCCGTTCGGACGGACTTCTACGCGACCGGCTTCATTGATCGCGAAATACCCGGCCCCCCAATGGCGAATCCCGTAAACACTGCGGCTGTCCGCAACTGTCCATTGGCTGCCATCGTCTTTGCGTGTGCGTCGTACGGACATCGAAGTCCCCTATAAATGAAGGCGAAGGCGCCACCTCTCGCGGAGGCTGGCGCAGTCTAAAGAATGAAAATGACGATTTGCCTGCAAGGGAAGTAGACCCCACTGGCAGGACAGAGTTTAGCCACAGGTTGGGAAGAGGCTTTCAGCCGCCGGACTTCTTGGCCTTGTACCCGAGCTTGATCAGCTCGGCCAACAGCAACTCGACGTGATCGCCCTGAATCTCGATAACCCCGTCTTTCAACGCGCCACCGGTGCCACAGCGCTTTTTCAGCGAGGTGGCCAATTCCTTCAGGGCGTCTTCAGCCAGGGGCACGCCGGTGATAGTGGTCACCGTCTTGCCGCCACGGCCTTTGCTCTCGCGACGCACGCGGGCAATACCGTCGCCTTCGGGGATCAGGGTCTGTTTGCAGGTGCACGAATCCACGGGCTGACGACAGTCCGGGCAGTGTCGACCTGCGTCGGTGGAAAATACCAGGCCACCAAGGGCGGCGAAGGATGCGGCTTTTTTGGCCACCGGCAATCCTCTTGGGAGGATGAAGACTGATCGGCGCCGCACAAGGCGGTGACCGACCGCGAAGCCCCACTCAGGCAGGGGCAGCGCTACCGAACCGTCAAGGCCACCACCACTGTAGGAGCGAGCTTGCTCGCGAAGATCGTCAACGATAACGCGGGCATTCAGCCAGCACGCGGTGTCTTGGCGTTTTTCGCGAGCAAGCTCGCTCCTACAGGGTGAAACAATAGCGGTTCGGGTGAAAAGGCGCGCAGTGTAACGGCAAAAAGCCAAGTTGCTAAGAGCCAAATGGCGCCAATTTATACAACTTTAGCGACGTGAGGCGAGATACCGCCGCAAGCCCTCTTGGGCGTCCGGGCAATAAGACTTTTGCTCGGCCTCTGCAAGCACCGTTTCAATGGATAGAAAACGCGCTTCCATGACCTCTTCAGGCTGCAAACACAGTGGGCCGTCCCATACAGCAGAGTAGGACGTACACCACAGGCGGCTGTCGCCATCTTCAAAGTAAAAATGATCGTGCTCGACCAACTCCACGCCACTCACGCCCAGCTCTTCCGCCAATTCCCGCTGTGCCGACAGGGCATAGCTTTCTCCCGCCGCCACCATCCCGCCCGCCGCCGTATCCCAGAACCCCGGGTACAGGGCTTTGCTCAGCGTGCGCCGATGCACACACAGCTCGCCTTTGGAATTGAACAGGAAGATAAACGTGCAACGACCGATCAAGCCGCGCTGGCGCAGGTCGGACCTGACCAAGTGACCGAGCAGGTGGTCCTGCTCGTCGACCCAGCAGATCAGTTCAGCGTCGGAGGCCGCTCGGTGTGCGGCCTCCTTTTGAGTAGCGTCCATCATCAACCCTGGTTGAGGAGCTGACGCAAGTCGATCACTGCAGCGTTTGCCCGGGAAATATAGTTGGCCATCACCAGCGAATGGTTCGCCAGTACGCCGAAGCCACTGCCGTTAAGAATCATAGGACTCCATACCGGCTCCTGCGAGGCCTCCAGCTCACGAATGATCTGGCGCACGCTGACCGTGGCGTTTTTCTTGGCCAGTACGTCGGCAAAATCGACTTCGATGGCACGCAGCAGATGGGACAGCGCCCATGCCTGGCCGCGCGCTTCGTAGAACACGTTGTCGATCTGCATCCATGGGGTTTCCACCACTTCTTCATCGACCTGCGGCACTTCACCCGGCGCCAGCGTCTCGGTTTTCAGCGCAGTGTTCAACTTGACCCGGCCCACGCTGGCGGACAGACGCTGGGACAGCGAGCCCAAACGTGTGGCCACATCGCCCAGCCAGTTGTTGAGGTTGTCGGCACGCGCATAAAAAAGCGCGCCGCGCTGGTTCGGGTCAGACAGGCGCGCTTCGTAGCGGCTCAAGGAATTGATGCCTTCCTGGTATTCCGACTCACTGGATGGCAGCACCCAACTCTTGTTGTCGAAGTTGAAGCGCGGCTCGGCCTTGGCCAAGTCAGCGTCTTCAGCCGACTGCGACTGGGAGCGGGCGAAGTCTTTACGCAGGGCACGGGTGAGGTCACGCACCTGCACCAGCACGCCGTATTCCCAGCTCGGCATGTTGTCCATCCACAAGCCTGGCGGGAAACGGTCGTTGGAGATGTAGCCGCCTGGCTTGTTCAGCAAGGTGCCAACCACGGTCTTGAGGGTTTCGACGGTGGTGTAACCCACCACCATCTGCTTGCCTTCCTTCTCGGCGGCAAGCTGGGCATTTTGCTGCACCGGAAACAGCGCCGGCTCTTGGCTCCAGTACCAACCCAGGCCACCGGTGACCAGCAGGTACAAGCCGATGATGCTGAGCAACGCCCGGCTCATCAGCAGGTTGCGAAAATAGCTGCGGTTGGCCGACTTGGGCTCAGGGGCGGGGCCTTTGGCACTGCCTTCGCGGTTTTTCCAGTCCAGCATGGCGATATCCTTTCAATCACTTGAGTTCATGCACGTCAATTGTCCGGGTGCGTTCAGACATTCCGACCACAACCCTACCCCATCGTGCCCATCGGTGCGGGGCTTTTACACGAAAGTGGCGCACCAGCGCGCTTGGACTATAAAGGATGCACGCGATTTACGCTGCGCGACCCACTGGTCAATAACTGAATGGCAGGCACGCAGACTTAATTGACGTATGACACTCATCTATCAGAAAAGAGGTGCTAGCATAGAGCCATCAGTCGACCTCAGCATGCACCCTCACAGTAGTCAGGATATGACCGAGTCAGAAGACCCCAGCCGCGAGCGTCTCAAGCAGCACTTTGCCCAGCGGGTAATTCATCAGGCACGTCAAATTCTTGAGATCTGGCAGCGCCTGCAACGCAGCGAGTGGTCGAACGCCGACTTTTCCGAACTCAGCGAAGCCAACCTGCGCCTGCAACGCTTCGCCGAACGCTTCGAACAGCCCGAACACACACAACTGGCACGGCATATCAGTCAATCCTTGCAGGCTGTGGACGAGAACCGTGGCCGTCTGAGCAGCCAACTGATCACCGAGCTCAACCGCTTGATGCAACGCCTGTCCCGCACCGGCCTGCGCCAGGGCGATCAGCTGGAGCAAACCTTCCTGCCGCCGATGCGCAAGCCGATCTATGTGATGCTGGCCGACCATGACCGCGCCGAACGCCTGGCCAAGCAGTTGGAGTTCTTCGGCATGGGCGCCCACGCCCTGGACAGCGTCGCCGCCTTTCGCGCGTCCATGGCCGAGCGTTTGCCGTCAGCGATCGTGATGGACGTGGACTTCTGCGGCACGGGCCTGGGCCTGAAGCTCGCGGCAGAGGCCCAGGAGGGCCTGGAGCAAAAGCTGCCGCTGTTGTTTTTCAGCCTGCACGAAACCGACACCCCGACACGCCTGGCCGCCGTACGCGCCGGCGGCGAAGAGTTCCTGACCGGCACCCTAGAGGCCTCAAGCCTGCTGGAAAAGATCGAAGTGCTAACCTGCGCGGCCCAGTACGAACCGTACAAAGTGCTGATCATCGACGACTCGCGGGCCCAGGCGCTGCACACCGAACGCCTGCTCAACAGTGCCGGCATTGTCACCCGCACATTGACCGAACCGATCCAGGCCATGGCCGAGCTGGCGGATTTCCAGCCCGACCTGATCATCCTCGACATGTACATGCCTGCCTGTACCGGCACCGAACTGGCCAAGGTGATTCGCCACAACGACCGCTACGTCAGTGTGCCGATCATTTACCTGTCGGCCGAGGACGACCTGGATAAACAGCTGGATGCGATGAGCGAGGGCGGTGACGATTTCCTCACCAAACCGATCAAGCCGCGTCACCTGATCACCACTGTGCGCAACCGTGCGTCACGTGCGCGCAACTTGAAGGCACGGATGGTGCGCGACAGCCTGACCGGGCTGTACAACCACACGCATATCCTGCAACTGCTCGAAGATTGCAGCTTCCGCGCACGCCGCGAGAACAAGCCGTTGAGCTTTGCCATGCTCGATATCGACCACTTCAAGCGCGTCAATGACAGCCACGGCCACCCCATGGGCGACCGGGTGATCAAGAGCCTGGCACTGTTTCTGAAGCAGCGTTTGCGCAAGACCGATTACATCGGCCGCTACGGCGGTGAAGAGTTCGCCATCGTGATGCCCGACACCGACCTGGAATCGGCCTGCAAAGTGCTGGACGACATTCGTCGGCGCTTTGCAGAAATCCACTACCCCGCCCAACCGCAGGATTTGTGGTGCACCTTCAGCGCCGGCCTGGTGGAGCTGTGCGACGGTTCCGACAGCTTGATGATGGCCGCCCAGGCTGACGAAGCGCTGTACCGCGCCAAGGACGCCGGACGTAATCGCGTGCAAGCCGCTCGCACATCAAAGCAAAGTGCCATCTTTTCACCAGAATCCACCGATTCGGTCATAACGCTGTAATACAAACGCAATAAATTCAGGCGCTTATCTCTTGCCGTCGGTTGAAACCCCGCATGCGCCTGAAGCTGCTGACCAATCTCAATACCCTTCTGCTGGTGGCTGTGTGCCTGGCCCTCGGGGCGACACTGTGGTGGTCGCAACGGGCGCTGGAGCGTCCGTACTTGTTGATGGAGCGCTACCTCGGGTTGTCCCAGGTCTTTCAAAACCAGGCTGCCCGTAACATCGAGGACTACTTAGCCAGCGGCGATGCCCTGCGCCTGAGCAGTGCAACCCAGAGCCTGGAAAGCCTGCAGCTTCAGCTGGGCGAACTGCCGCCCGACTTGGCGCAAAACCTGCGCCCCAGCCTCATGGACCTGGAGACTTTCAGCAAGACCGACCTGTTGGCCGCCGGTAAATTGGCTGGCGACCCGCAAGCCCTGTTGCTGCAAGCCGAGCGTGAACTGGGCGCGAACCTGGAACAATTGAGCCAGTACGCCAGCGGTGTCAATTCCGCGGAGGCAGCGCATTATATGTCGCCATTGCTCGCAGCCTCACAGCACCTGGGCAAACTGTCCCTGGCCCGCGACAAGCTAGTCAGCAGCGGGCGCGCCGAGTTGGCCGCGGATGTCGAGCGGGAAGTGACCAACCTGCGCACTCAGGCCGACCTGCTTGCGCAGCTGCCCTTATTGGGAATAAAGGCCAGCGCTGAATCCCACACCGATGATTTTTCCGCGTTGATGGGCCTGGAAAATACCGAAAAAACCGAAGCCCAGGACACCGGCGTCGACCTCAAACGCGAACTCAACAGCCTGTTGACCCGCTACCCCGCCGAACTCCAACGCACCCGTGAACAGATCCAGCAACGCGCCGATCTCGCCGCCAGCACCCACCTTAAAATCACCAACGTACAACAGGCCATCGCCGGCCTGGAACCCGTGGTGCGCGCGCAACACGCGAAGATTCAGGGTGAAGTGCGTGTGATGCAGGGGGTGATGATTGGTCTGATCCTGCTGATCGCATTGCTGATCGATACCCTGCAACGCCGCCTGGCGCGCGTGCTGACCAACCTGGCACCCGCCTTGTCGACCTGGGCCGAAGGCGACTTCAGCCAACCGATTGCCCTGGGCAAGACCAACCGTGAACTGCACGATATCGAGGCCTCCCTTAACCGCCTGCGCGCCTACCTGGTGGATCTGGTCGGCACCATCCGTGGCAATGCCGAAGAAGTGGCAGGCAGCAGCCGCGCCCTGGCCGAACTGAGCAGCGGCCTGCACGACGGAGCCGAGCGCCAGGCCGGCGACACCGCGCAAATCCGTGATTCCCTGGGCGAGCTGGAAGCCACCATCCAGCAAGTCGCCGGGGATGCCAGCCAGGCCGCCGGGGCCAGTCGCAGTGCAGGCCAAGCCGTGGAGCAAGGCCAGCGCGTTATCGGCCTGAGCCTCACCGGGCTGCATGCGCTGGTAGGCGAAGTGCAGCAAAACGCGCAGATGATCGAGAAACTTGCCGAAGAGTCCGCCACCATCGGCGGCGTGCTCACGGTGATTCGCTCGATTGCCGACCAGACCAACCTGCTGGCGCTCAACGCCGCTATCGAAGCCGCCCGCGCCGGTGAAGCCGGACGTGGTTTCGCCGTGGTAGCCGACGAAGTGCGCTCCCTGGCCCAGCGTACTGCCGGCGCCACCGCCGAAATCCAGGGCCTGATCGCCGGCCTGCAAAGCGCCGCGCACCAGTCGGTAGAAGGCATGCGCGCCCAGGTCGAACACGCCGAAGCCACCGCCCAGCAGGCCCAGGCGGCGGATGGCGCGCTGGATGAAATCGTCGGGGCGATCCAGACCATCTCGGATACCGCCGTACGCATTGCCGATGTGACCGCGCAGCAGAGTGGCGCCGTGAGCGAGATACGCGACAACAGTGAGCGGATTCATCAATTGGGTGAGGATAATTTGCTGCGTATTGGCCAGGGCCGTAGCCAGGGCGAGCACCTGCTGGTACTGGGTGGGCAACTGACTACCGCCGTGCAAGCCTTCCGCGTCTAACCCGATCCGGCCCTCTATGAAGACCGCAATGTGGCTGATCGTTCCCACGCTCCGCGTGGGAATGTCGCCCCAGACGCTCCGCGTCCCGCTTTAAAGCCGTGACGCAGAGCGTCACTGGATGCGTGCCCACGAGGAGCGTGGGTGCGATCAGCTCCCACACTGACCAAATGCCGTCTCCCAGTCACAAATTTTGCGCAATCCTCGCTAATCGTGCCGGCTACTGCATAGAACTGGACAGTCACAAAGGCTTTGCGGCATAGTCGCCGGGTTCTGACGCACCCACACCAATAACAAGGAACAGCCAATGGCGACCTTACTGGTTCTTCACGGACCCAACCTGAACCTGCTTGGCACCCGCGAACCGGGCGTCTACGGGGCAGTGACCCTGGACCAGATCAACCTCGACCTGGAAAAGCGGGCCCGTGAAGCCGGCCACCATTTGCTCTACCTGCAAAGCAATGCCGAGTATGAATTGATTGATCGCATCCATGCCGCGCGCGGCGAAGGCGTGGACTTTATTCTGATCAATCCCGCCGCTTTTACGCACACAAGCGTTGCATTACGTGACGCGCTGCTGGCGGTGAGCATCCCATTCATCGAAGTGCATTTATCGAACGTGCACAAACGCGAAGCTTTCCGCCATCACTCTTACTTCTCCGACGTAGCGGTAGGAGTGATCTGCGGCCTTGGCGCCAGCGGTTACCGACTGGCCCTGGAGGCCGCCCTGGAACACATTGAAGAACAGGCTAAACGCCCCTGACCGACCCTTGGGAGTTGATGATTCATGGATATCCGTAAAGTTAAGAAACTGATCGAACTGCTGGAAGAATCCGGTATCGACGAGCTGGAAATCAAGGAAGGCGAAGAGTCCGTACGGATCAGCCGTCACAGCAAGACCCCGGCCCAACAGTTCTACGCGCCACAGATGCAAGCACCGGCTCCAGCCGCTGCAGCTCCGGCTGCCGCACCTGCCGCCGCCGCTGCACCTGCCGCCCCAGCCGCTCCTGCGCTGAACGGCTTCGTGGTCAAGTCGCCAATGGTCGGTACTTTCTACCGCACCCCGGCACCGACCTCGCCAGCCTTCGTTGAAGTGGGCAAGACCGTGAAAGTGGGCGACACCATCTGCATCGTTGAAGCGATGAAGATGATGAACCACATCACCGCGGAAAAAGCCGGCGTCATTGAATCCATCCTGGTAGAAAACGGTCAGCCGGTTGAGTACGACCAGCCGCTGTTCACCATCGTTTGAACCGCGGAGCGCCTTCGATGTTGAAACCTGCGAAGAAACTGCAAAAAGTCCTGATCGCCAACCGCGGCGAGATCGCGCTGCGTATCCTGCGCGCCTGTAAGGAAGAGGGCATCAAGACCGTCGCTGTTTACTCGACGGCCGATACCGAATTGATGCACGTGAAACTGGCGGACGAAAGCATCTGCATCGGCCCGCCACTGGCCACGAACTCGTACCTGAAAGTCTCGAATATCATCGCCGCGGCAGAAGTGACCGGCGCCGATGGCATCCACCCGGGCTACGGCTTCCTCGCGGAAAACGCCGACTTCGCCGAACAAGTGGAAAAATCCGGGTTTGCCTTCATCGGCCCGAAAGCCGAAACCATTCGCCTGATGGGCGACAAGGTCTCGGCCAAGGACGCCATGATCGCGGCCGGCGTGCCAACCGTTCCAGGCTCCGATGGCCCACTGCCTGAAGACGAGGAAACCGCTCTGCGCATTGGTCGCGAAGTCGGCTACCCGGTGATCATCAAGGCCGCCGGTGGCGGTGGTGGTCGCGGCATGCGCGTGGTGCACAAGGAAGAAGACCTGATCGAAGCCGCCAAGCAGACCCGCTCCGAAGCGGGCGCCTGGTTCGGCAACCCGATGGTCTACCTGGAGAAGTACCTGACCAACCCACGTCACGTGGAAGTCCAGGTACTGTCCGACGGACAGGGCCACGCCATCCACCTGGGTGATCGCGATTGCTCGCTGCAACGTCGCCACCAGAAGGTACTGGAAGAAGCCCCGGCACCGGGCCTGGACGAGAAAGCCCGCCAGGAAGTACTGGCGCGTTGCGTCAAGGCGTGCATCGACATCAACTACCGTGGCGCCGGTACCTTCGAGTTCCTCTACGAAAACGGCCGCTTCTACTTCATCGAGATGAACACTCGTGTGCAGGTAGAGCACCCGGTATCGGAGATGGTCACCGGTATCGACATCGTCAAGGAAATGCTGAGCATCGCAGCCGGTAACGTGCTGTCCTTCACCCAGGACGACGTGAAGATGCACGGCCACTCCCTGGAGTGCCGCATCAACGCCGAAGACCCGAAAACCTTTATCCCAAGCCCTGGCCTGGTCAAGCATTTCCACGCGCCCGGCGGCAACGGCGTACGTGTGGATTCGCACCTGTACAGCGGCTACAAGGTTCCGTCCAACTACGACTCGCTGATCGGCAAGCTGATCACCTGGGGTGCCACTCGCGACGAGGCCATGGCCCGTATGCGCAACGCCCTGGACGAAATCGTGGTCGACGGCATCAAGACCAACATCCCGCTGCATCGGGATCTGGTTCGTGATGAAGGCTTCTGCGAAGGTGGTGTGAACATTCACTACCTGGAACACAAGCTGGCCAACCAGTAAGTGCTCCACCCAACAAAGCCGCCTTCGGGCGGTTTTGTTGTTTATGGGCCACCGACCCCTGATCGTTCCCACTCTCGGCGTGGGAACGCCTCTTGTGGCGCTCCGCGCCACGCCTTAACAACGGACGCGGAGCGTCCGAGGCGGCATTCCCACGCCGAGCGTGGGAACGATCGTCGGCGCAGTCGTCTTCTGGCTTGCTCTCGCGTAAACTTGCGCGCTTTCGCGGCCTGCCCGCCGCACATTCATTTTTTTCAAAGGTGCCCGCCATGCCTTGGCTGCAAGTCCGTCTCGCCATCAGCCCAGAACAAGCCGAAACCTACGAAGACGCGTTCCTCGAAGTGGGTGCCGTGTCGGTGACCTTCATGGACGCCGAAGACCAGCCGATCTTCGAGCCGGAACTCAATACCACGCCGCTGTGGTCCCACACCCACTTGCTGGCCCTGTTCGAAGACGGCACCGACGCCGCTGCCGTGCTGGCCCATATGGAACTGCTCACCGGCAGCCCGCTGCCCGAGCATCACAGCGAAGTCATCGAAGACCAGGACTGGGAACGCAGCTGGATGGATAACTTCCAGCCCATGCGTTTCGGCCAGCGCCTGTGGATCGTGCCAAGCTGGCACGCCGCGCCCGAGCCAGACGCCGTCAACCTGCTGCTGGACCCGGGCCTTGCGTTCGGTACCGGCACGCACCCGACCACCGCCCTGTGCCTGGAATGGCTGGACGGCCAGGACCTGACCGACAGCAACGTACTGGACTTTGGTTGCGGCTCGGGGATCCTGGCCATCGCCGCCCTGCTGTTGGGCGCCAAGGAGGCCGTGGGCACCGATATCGACGTGCAGGCCCTGGAAGCCTCCCGCGATAACGCCGGGCGCAACAACATTGCCGAAGGCAAATTCCCACTCTACCTGCCTGAGGACCTGCCCCAGGTTCAGGCCGATGTGCTGGTGGCCAATATCCTCGCCGGGCCACTGGTGTCGCTGGCGCCGCAACTGTCGAGCCTGGTCAAGCCGGGCGGGCGCCTGGCGCTGTCGGGCATCCTCGCCGAGCAAGGTGAAGACGTGGCTGCGGCCTACGCCAAAGACTTCGAGCTGGACCCGATCGCCAACTGTGATGGCTGGGTACGCATCAGCGGTCGTCGGCGCTAGAATGAGCGCTTGCCTGAATCGGATGGCCGCATGACCGACAGTTTCGTCACCCAGTGCCCACATTGCCAATCGCGCTTTCGCGTCAACCACGCTCAATTGAGCGTGGCCCGCGGCGTGGTGCGTTGCGGCTCGTGCCTGCAAGTGTTCAACGCCGCTCGCCAGTTGCTGGAGCAACGTGCCCAGGCGTCTGCGCCGGAACCTGAAGCGCCGACAACCCCCGAACCGATTGGCGAAGCACCTCCCGAGCCACCACGGGCCATCAGCCAGAAACAGTGGACGGCCGAAGAGCTGGACCTGGATAACCTGGACAAGGAACTGGCCAAGCTGGAACGTCGCGAGATCCAACATACCCAGGCCTTGGGTGCGGAACGTCGCCAGCCAGGTGCCGACCGCCGGCAAAAGGAAGAGTCCTTCAGCGCCAGCCGCGATACGGTCAAGGCCGAGGAAGAAAAGTGGGCGGCCAGCCTGTTCAGTGAGCCACCCCAAGAGCGCGCCCAGGCACCAGAAGAAGAGCCCGAGCCGGTTAAGGCACCTGCGTCCAAACAGCGCACCGAACCGTCCATGTCGGCCCACGTCGACGAACTCGATGACGAACCAGCTCTGCACGCCACTACCGTGGATGACGACCTCGACCCGCCGCTGACACCCACCCGCGACGAGCACGATGAGCCTGAACCCGAAGACCGCGCACAGCCGCGCCGCAAGCGCGCGCGAACGGAGGCTGGTGTACACGACGAGTTACTCCAGGACCTGGAAGACGACCCCCTGCACCTGTATGCGCAGAAGCGTCCGTCAAGCTGGGGTCGCCGTCTGGTCTGGATATTGTTGGTGGTACTCGCCGCTGCCGGTCTGGCCGGCCAGTACATCGCCTACCAATTCGACGACCTGGCCCGCCAGGACGCCTACCGTCCCTGGTTCCAGGCGCTATGCCCGAAACTGGGGTGCACCGTGCCATCGCGGGTCGACATTACTCACATAAAGAGCAGCAATCTGGTGGTGCGCAGCCACCCCGAATTCGCCGGGGCGCTGGTGGTCGATGCCATCATCTATAACCGTGCGACCTTCTCCCAGCCCTTCCCGCTGCTGGAGTTGCGCTTTGCGGACTTGAACGGCAGCCTGATTGCCAGTCGTCGCTTCAAGCCCGCCGAATACCTCAGCGGCGAGTTGGCTGGCGTCAGCGAAATGCCCTCGCAGACGCCTATCCACATCTCCCTGGACATTCTTGATCCGGGCAATAGAGCCGTGAACTACAGCCTGAGCTTCCACTCGCCCGAGTAAAACGGCGTGCCCACCGAGGTTTGACGGCGGATTATTGACTTGACCGCCGTCAACCAAACCGATGGCGATAAAAAAGTAACTGTTCAGATTTTATCCAATTCAGCCTTTAACCAGTCATCGAGAGCGGGTATCATGCCAACCCTTTTTCGAACTCTAATGATCCGGCCCCACAACAGGGAAGTCCTATGTCGGCGGTACGCATCGGCCCATACACATTGCAAAACGGCTTGATCCTCGCCCCGATGGCGGGTGTCACCGACCAGCCCTTTCGTCAGCTGTGCAAGCGTTTGGGCGCGGGTCTAGTAGTCTCTGAAATGGTTACCAGCGACATGAGTCTGTGGAACACCCGCAAGTCGCGGATGCGCATGATCCACGAAGGTGATCCCGAGCCACGCTCGGTGCAGATCGCCGGGGGCGATGCGCAGATGCTGGCGGATGCAGCCCGGGCCAATGTGGAGCTGGGTGCACAGATCATCGACATCAACATGGGCTGCCCGGCCAAGAAGGTTTGCAACAAGGCCGCCGGTTCCGCACTGTTGAAAGATGAGCAGTTGGTCGCCGAGATCCTGCAGGCCGTTGTTGGTGCAGTGGATGTGCCGGTGACCCTGAAGATTCGTACCGGTTGGGACCGGGACAACAAGAATGGCCTGACGGTGGCGAAGATCGCTGAACAGGCAGGCATTACAGCGCTGGCGGTGCATGGCCGTACCCGCGCCGACCTTTATACCGGTGAAGCCGAGTACGACACCATTGCCGCGATCAAGCAGGCCGTGTCGATGCCCGTCTTTGCCAATGGCGACATCGACAGTGCCGAGAAAGCCCGGCGCGTGCTGCACGCGACCGGTGCCGATGGCTTGTTGATTGGCCGGGCCGCCCAGGGGCGGCCGTGGATTTTTCGTGAAATCGAGCATTTCCTGCGTACCGGTGAAGTCTTGCCGGCACCAGAGTTGGTCGAGGTGGAACGTATTCTGCTAGAGCATCTGGCCGCCCTGCACGCCTTTTATGGGGACGTGATGGGAGTACGCATTGCTCGCAAGCATGTCGGCTGGTATCTCGCCACCTTGCCGGGCGCCAAGGAATTCCGCGCTCAGTTCAATCGTTTGGATGAAACGCAGGCACAGGTCGCCACCGTTCGTGAGTTCTTCGCCGGACGCGACAAGAGCCTGGGAACAGGGGATGGAGAAGGGGTGGCCGCATGACGATGATGACCGAGACTTTAGTGAGTGGAACAACACCCGTGAGCGACAATGTCAATTTGAAACAGCACCTCAACACGCCGAGCGAAGAAGGCCAGACCCTTCGCGGGAGTGTCGAGAAGGCGCTGCACAATTATTTCGCCCACCTTGAGGGCGCTTCCGTCACGGATGTGTACAACCTGGTGCTCTCCGAAGTCGAGGCGCCCTTGCTCGAAAGCGTGATGAACTACGTCAAGGGCAACCAGACCAAAGCCAGTGAGCTGCTGGGCCTCAACCGTGGCACCTTGCGCAAAAAGCTCAAGCAGTACGATTTGCTGTAAGCATTCAATCAAACCAGAAAGGCGCCCGCGTAAAACCGGTCGCCTTTTTTGCTGACTTCCTTTGCTTTTGATGGAAATTGAGATGACCGACCAGACCACCCGCCTGCCGATCCGCCGTGCCTTGATCAGTGTTTCCGACAAGACCGGGATCCTCGAATTTGCCCGGGAGCTGGAAGCCCTGGGTGTGGAAATCCTCTCCACGGGCGGGACCTTCAAACTGCTGCAGGACAACGGCGTGGCCGCAGTAGAAGTCGCGGACTACACCGGTTTCGCAGAAATGATGGACGGTCGCGTCAAGACCCTGCACCCGAAAATTCACGGCGGCATCCTCGGCCGTCGCGGCATTGACGACGCCATCATGACCGAGCACGGCATCAAGCCGATCGACCTGGTGGCCGTTAACCTCTACCCGTTCGAAGCCACCATCAACAAGCCAGGCTGCGACCTGCCGACCGCCATCGAAAACATCGATATCGGCGGCCCGACCATGGTGCGCTCGGCGGCCAAGAACCATAAGGACGTGGCCATCGTGGTCAATGCCAGCGACTACGCCAACGTCCTGGAAAACCTCAAGGCCGGCGGCCTGACCTACGCCCAGCGCTTCGACCTGATGCTCAAGGCGTTCGAACACACCGCCGCCTATGACGGCATGATCGCCAACTACATGGGCACCGTGAACCAAGCGGCTGACACCCTGAGCACAGAAGGTCGCAGCCAGTTCCCGCGCACCTTCAACAGCCAGTTCATCAAGGCCCAGGAAATGCGCTACGGTGAGAACCCGCACCAGAGTGCGGCGTTCTACGTGGAAGCCAAGCCGGCCGAAGTGGGCATCGCCACCGCTACTCAACTGCAAGGCAAAGAACTCTCCTACAACAACGTGGCCGACACTGACGCCGCGCTGGAATGCGTAAAGAGCTTCGTCAAGCCGGCCTGCGTGATCGTCAAGCACGCCAACCCGTGCGGCGTGGCCGTCAGCCCGGACGCTGAAGGCGGTATCCGCCAGGCGTACGAACTGGCCTACGCCACCGACACCGAATCCGCATTCGGCGGCATCATTGCCTTCAACCGCGAACTGGATGCCGAGACCGCCAAGGCCATCGTCGAGCGTCAGTTCGTCGAAGTGATCATCGCCCCAAGCGTCAGCGAAGAAGCCCGCGCCATCGTCGCCGCCAAAGCCAACGTGCGCCTGCTGGCCTGTGGCGAGTGGTCGGCAGACCGCGCCGCGGCCTGGGACTACAAGCGCGTCAATGGCGGCCTGCTGGTACAAAGCCGCGACATCGGCATGATCGGCAGCGATGACCTGAAAGTCGTGACCAAGCGCGCGCCGACCGAGCAAGAGATCAACGACCTGATCTTCGCCTGGAAAGTGGCCAAATACGTCAAGTCCAACGCCATCGTCTACGCCAAGAACCGCCAGACCATCGGTGTCGGCGCTGGCCAGATGAGCCGCGTGAACTCGGCACGTATCGCCGCGATCAAGGCTGAACATGCCGGTTTGCAGGTGGTGGGCTCGGTGATGGCTTCCGATGCGTTCTTCCCGTTCCGTGACGGCCTGGACAACGCCGCGAAAGCTGGCGTGACCGCCGTGATCCAACCGGGCGGTTCGATGCGTGATGCAGAAGTCATCGCCGCCGCTGATGAAGCTGGCATTGCGATGGTCTTCACCGGCATGCGCCACTTCCGCCACTGATTGATCGTTCCCACGCTCCGCGTGGGAATGCAGTCCGGGACGCTCTGCGTTCCAAAGCGTGACGCAGAGCGTCACAAGTAGCATTACCACGCAGAGCGTGGGAACGATCAAGTTAACGAGGTTTTTGAAATGAATGTTTTGATCATTGGCAGCGGTGGCCGTGAACACGCCCTGGCCTGGAAAGTAGCCCAGGACCCACGCGTGCAGAAAGTCTTCGTTGCTCCCGGCAACGCCGGCACCGCCATCGAAGCCAAGTGTGAAAACGTCGCCATCGACGTGCTGGCCCTGGAGCAGTTGGCAGATTTTGCCGAGAAGAATGTTTCCCTGACCATCGTCGGCCCGGAAGTGCCACTGGTAGCAGGCGTCGTCGATCTGTTCCGCAGCCGTGGCCTGGATTGCTTTGGCCCTACCGCTGGCGCCGCCCAGCTGGAAGGCTCGAAAGCCTTTACCAAGGACTTCCTGGCTCGCCACAAGATCCCGACGGCCGACTACCAGAACTTCACCGAGATCGAACCGGCCCTGGCTTACCTGCGTGAGAAAGGCGCACCGATCGTGATCAAGGCCGATGGCCTGGCTGCCGGCAAAGGCGTGATCGTCGCCATGACCCTGCAGGAAGCCGAAGACGCCGTGCGCGACATGCTCGCCGGCAATGCCTTTGGTGACGCCGGTTCACGCGTAGTCATCGAGGAGTTCCTCGACGGCGAGGAAGCCAGCTTTATCGTGATGGTCGACGGCAAGAACGTATTGCCGATGGCCACCAGCCAGGACCACAAGCGCGTCGGCAACGGCGACAGCGGCCCGAACACCGGCGGCATGGGTGCCTACTCCCCGGCGCCTGTTGTCACCGCCGACGTCCACCAGCGCGTCATGGACCTGGTGATCTGGCCAACCGTGCGCGGCATGGCGGATGAAGGCAACGTGTACACCGGTTTCCTCTATGCCGGCCTGATGATCGACAAAGCCGGTAACCCCAAAGTCATCGAGTTCAACTGCCGCTTCGGCGATCCGGAAACCCAACCGGTGATGCTGCGCCTGCAATCGAGCCTGGTGCTGCTGGTGGAAGCCGCCCTCGCCCAGGCCCTGGACAAGGTCGAAGCGCAGTGGGACCCACGACCTAGCGTTGGGATTGTGCTGGCGGCCGGTGGCTACCCCGCCGACTACGCCAAGGGCGATGTGATCGAAGGCCTCGACGCCGCCGCTGCGCTGGAAGGCAAGGTGTTCCATGCAGGCACCGCGCTCAAGGACGGCAAAGTTGTAACCGCCGGTGGCCGCGTGTTGTGCGCCACCGCGATGGGTGCCAGTGTCGATGCCGCGCAACAACAGGCATACAAACTGGCGGCGAAAATCGACTGGAAGGGCTGCTTCTACCGCACCGACATTGGCTACCGTGCCATTGCCCGCGAACGCGGTGAGAACAACTGAGCAGCTACACTTGCAGTAGCTATCCGTTCGGTTAGGTAAGGGCCTTTGGCCCTTGCCGTACCCTGTTGCCCCGCGCATAGTTAACCCGTGCATCCACCTACCGAAGGGATTTCGCCGTGCGCTGGCTCAGGATCGCCATAGGTTTCACAATCAGTCTGCTGACCCTGCTCTGCTTGCTACCGGCCCAGGCCGCTGCGCAAGGCAGTGGCTGGGCAGTATTGCTTGATGAACAGGCCGACCTGCAACTGAGCGATATCCGTTCCGCCCGCTATACCAATCAATTCAGCCCCATCGAACTGGACCGGATCACCGCCGCGCAGCCAGACGGTGCGTTGTGGGTGCGTTTCAGGTTGCAGCCCGGCAAGCACGAACAAGTGCTGCGGGTGTTCGCCCCGGACCTCTCCAGCCTGAGCCTCTATGTGCTGGACGGCGACACCCTGGTGGAGCAACAAACCACCGGCACACGCCAACCCCAGGCTGAGCGCTCGTTGCCCAGCAGTGACTTCATGCTGCCGATGCCTCAGAGCCAACGGCCACTGGAGGTATACCTGCGCCTGGTCTCGGAACACGAGCTGCGCCCTTACATCACCCTGGAACCAGCGGTGCTGGCCGCCGCCAACCAGAACCAGACGCTGATCTACGGCCTGCTGTTCGGCGTGCTGTCGATGCTGATCCTGCACAACCTCACGCGCTTCGCCTACCACCGCTCGCGCAGCAGCCTGTGGCTGGCCGCGTGCGAGTTCCTGTTGATGCTCAGCCTGGCGCTGTTGCTCAACCTGGTGGGGCCATGGCTGCCGAACTGGCACGCAATCCAGACCCCCGGTGCCTACCTGGCCCTGCTGCTGACCGCACCCTGCGGGCTGATGTTCGCCTACCGCTTCTTCATGCCCCTGGGCCCGCACCCGCTGAACAAAGTGTTGATGGCCGACATCCTGCTGATCATCCTGTGCGGCCTGCTCCTGTTGTTCGTCAACACCTTGCCGCTGAACATCATCACCTATGCCCTGGTCGCGCTGGCGGGCCTGAGCATGCTGTTTGTCTCGGCCTATCACTGGCAAAAAGGCTACCGCCCGGCGCGCTTGTTCGTGGCGGCCATGGTGGTATTCAACATCGGCACGCTGATCATTCTGCCCGCACTGCTCGGCCTTACCCTGGTGGCGCCACAGGGGCTGATCGTCACCCTGTTGAGCTTTATCTGCCTCAGTGGCCTGCTGATGAGCCTGGCCCTCGGCGAGCGCCAGCGCGCCATTGTCGAAACCCGTTTCAGCCTGAGCCGCGACCTGGCGGCCAGCAATGCCGAAATCGCCGCCAAAGCCGAGTTCCTGGCGAAGATCAGCCACGAAATCCGCACGCCCATGAACGGTGTGCTGGGCATGACCGAGTTGCTGCTGGGCACGCCGTTGTCGGTGAAGCAACGCGACTATGTGCAGACCATCCACAGCGCCGGTAATGAGTTGCTCACCCTGATCAACGAGATTCTCGACATTTCCAAGCTCGAATCCGGGCAGATCGAACTCGATGATGTGCAGTTCGATCTCAATGCATTGATCGACGACTGCCTGAGCATCTTCCGCGCCAAGGCCGAGCAACAGAATGTCGAGCTGATCAGCTTTATCCAACCCCAGGTACCACGAGTGATCAGCGGTGACCCGACGCGACTGCGCCAGGCTTTACTGAGCCTTCTGGAAAACGCCCTGCACAAAACCGATGAAGGCGAAGTGCTGATCGTTGTCGCCCTGGATGAGCGCAGCACCAAGCCACGCCTGCGCATTGCCGTGCAAGACAGCGGCGTGCCCATGGAAGCTGCCGAACGCGACGCCCTGCTGCACAGCGAACTGCACAGCAAGAACTTCCTTTCGGCGACGCGCTTGAGCGGCCACTTGGGCTTGGTCATCGCACGCCAGCTGATCTTGTTGATGAACGGCGAGTTCGGCGTCAAGAGTGGGAGCCACCAGGGCAGTACCCTGTGGCTGACCCTGCCGCTGGACCCGGAACGCCTGGAACACCCGACCAGCGACCTCGACGGCCCGCTCAAGGACGCCCGCGTGCTGGTGGTGGACGACAACGACACCTGCCGCAAAGTCCTGGTGCAACAATGCACGGCCTGGGGCCTGAACGTCAGCGCCGTGCCTTCGGGCAAGGAGGCCCTGGCGCTGCTGCGCACCAAGGCGCACCTGCGTGATTATTTCGACGTGGTACTGCTGGACCAGAACATGCCCGGCATGACCGGCATGCAACTGGCGGCGAAAATCAAGGAAGACCCGAGCCTGAACCACGACATCCTGCTGATCATGCTCACCGGAATCAGTAACGCACCGAGCAAGATCATTGCGCGCAACTGCGGGATCAAGCGCATCCTCGCCAAACCGGTGGCTGGCTACACCCTCAAGACCACCCTGGCCGATGAACTGGCCCAGCGCAGCAAAGGCGCCCCCGTGGCACGCCCGGCCCCCAGCGCACCGGCAGCCATGACCGTGCCCAGCGATTTCCGCATCCTGGTAGCCGAAGACAACAGCATTTCCACCAAAGTGATTCGTGGCATGCTCGGCAAGCTCAATCTCGACCCGGACACCGCCAGCAACGGCGAAGAAGCGCTGCAAGCGATGAAAGCCCAGCGCTATGACCTGGTATTGATGGACTGCGAAATGCCGATTCTCGATGGCTTCTCCGCCACACAGCAACTGCGGGCATGGGAAGTCAGCCACCAACGCGTGCGCACGCCAGTGGTGGCGCTCACCGCGCATATCCTGTCGGAACACAAAGAACGCGCACGCCAGGCAGGCATGGACGGGCATATGGCCAAGCCGGTGGAACTGTCGCAGCTGCGCGAGCTGGTGGACTACTGGGTGGCGCAGCGCCAACAGCGCCCTGAGCACAGCACCCTTTCCTGATGATCGTTCCCACGCTCCGCGTGGGAATGCCGCCCGGGACGCTCCGCGTCCTGCTTGAACGCGACGCAGAGCGTCACTGGATGCATTCCCACGCAGAGCGTGGGAACGATCACACCCACCACTATCGCAGGCAAGCCAGCTCTCACATTTGATCTGTGTCGGATAGACTCCTCCACACTTTCCCCGCCCGCGAGCCGCCCCCATGCTCCATGTGTTATTCAGCGTTCTGATGATCGTTCCCACGCTCCGCGTGGGAACGCTGCCCGGGACGCTCCGCGTCCTGCTTGAACGCGACGCAGAGCGTCACTGAATGCATTCCCACGCAGAGCGTGGGAATGATCAGCCAGCCTTGATGGCTTCACCGCCACGCAGCAACTGCGGGCATGGGAAGTCAGGCAGGCATGGACGGGCGTATAGCCAAGCCGGTGGACTGTCGCAGATGCGCGAGCTGGTGGACTACTGGGTGGCGCAGCGCCAACAGCGCCCTGAGCACAGCCCCCTTTCCTGATGATCGTTCCCACGCTCCGCGTGGGAATGCCGCCCGGGACGCTCCGCGTCCTGCTTGAACGCGACGCAGAGCGTCACTGGATGTATTCCCACGCAGAGCGTGGGAACGATCACACCCACCGCTATCGCAGGCAAGCCAGCTCCCACATTTGATCGCAGTTGCGCGAGCTGGTGGACTACTGGGTGGCGCAGCGCTAACAGCGCCCTGAGCACAGCACCCTTTCCTGATGATCGTTCCCACGCTCCGCGTGGGAATGCCGCCCGGGACGCTCCGCGTCCTGCTTGAACGCGACGCAGAGCGTCACTGGATGCATTCCCACGCAGAGCGTGGGAACGATCACACCCACCGCTATCGCAGGCAAGCCAGCTCCCACATTTGATCTGTGTCGGATAGACTCCTCCACACTTCCCCGCCCGCGAGCCGCCCTCATGCTCCATGTGTTATTCAGCGTTTACCTGAAGATGCTGGTGCTCTACAGCCCGTTCTTTGTGCTGTCCTGCTTTATCAGCCTGACCCGTGGCTACTCCAGCAAGGAGCGTCGACGCCTGGCGTGGAAAGTTGCACTGGCCACCCTGGTATCGAGCGTGCTGCTCTACCTGTTTGGCCGGGTGATTTTCAGTGTGTTCGGCATTACCGTCGACGCGTTCCGTATCGGCGCCGGCAGCGTGTTGTTTATCTCCGCCCTGGGCATGGCCCAGGGCAAGTCGGCGGTGCAGACCGACAACGTGCAGCAGGACGTGACCATCGTGCCGCTGACCATCCCTCTCACCGTCGGCCCCGGCACCATCGGCGCCTTGCTGGTGATGGGCGTCAGCCAACCACACTGGGACGACAAGCTTACCGCCATCCTCAGTATTGCCCTGGCCAGCCTGACGGTGGGCGTGGTGCTGTACCTGTCCAACCGTATCGAACGCATTCTCGGCGACCAGGGCTTGCAGATTGTCAGCCGGTTGATGGGCCTGTTCGTCTGCGCCCTGGCCGCGCAAATCATTTTTACCGGGGTACGCGGCTACCTGGTGCCCTAGATCCGGTATTTGGCGATAGCCATTTCCACTTTGTCACCGGCGCTTTCGCGCATCAGTTGGATGGTTTTCTCGTTGACCATAGAGGTATTGAGCACCAGGCAAGTCTGCCCGCTGAAGGCCTCGAACGAGGAGCTATCCCACTCCAGGAAGGGCAGGCCCACCTGTTTATCCACACCATGGGTGCTGTAGGTCACCAGCACCATGATCAACTCGCCGTCTGTTTCAGCGCAGGAGGCCAGGCCGAAATCGCCGCCCTCATGCACCGCGCAATTGCGCTTGAACAGCTCGAAAGACGCTGGCTGACGCTTCAATGCATCCAGCGCATCGGCGGCCAGCTTGGGCAAGGCGCTAAGCAGTGGCCCGAACAGCGCCGTCGACGTCAGCATCGAGGCGATGATATTCAGCGCCGCCAGTTGCACCGTCAGGCCCTTGCCCGCACGCGAGACCCGTTCAAAGCGACTGCGCAGCGGCAGCCACCCCAGGCTGACCATTACCTTGATAAATTCCTCGTACCACGCCTCGCTGCCCCGCTGGACGTTCAGCACATCGCTCACATAACTGCTGGCCAGCAGATAGCTTTTGCGTACGTATTCGCGGTTCAACGCCGACAAGCCTTCGGCAAATGAAATCACCCCGTTGTTGACCACGGCCGCATTGCAATCATCGTCGCTATCCAGCGCGCAAGCGGCCTGCCTGGCAGGTGCGCCCGGCAATTTGTAGGCGGCAATCAACTTGCGCCTTTTTTTACTGTTGATCCTTCTGTGACGTCGCTCCATTTTCTGTTCTCCACAAGCACCCCACATGGGGCTTGCTTCCACCCTAGTCCAGGGAGCATCGGGGTTTCCATGCGATAAACATCCCTTGGACTGCCCCGCCCAAAACCAGCGTCCAGCAATGACAAGGCGCGGCGGGCAGGCGTGCGGTTTTCATCGCATAAAAAAGAAAAAGCTCCGAACAACGCCAGGGGAATCTCTGGGTTATCCGGAGCTTTCCGGCGGCCAACGGGGCTGTTTTCAGGAGCTGGGTTTGTCGCCATACCAACGTGGTGTGTACACCCACTCGCCGCCACCCGCGCGCGGGAACACACAGGTGGTGGATGAACCGATCAGCACCATGGTGCGCATGTCCACCTGCTCGGGCGTCAGTTGCCCCAAGGTAGTGATGCGCAGCGTCTGGCCTGGACGACCGATGTCACGGCCCAGCACCACCGGCGTCTGCGGCGTGCGATGCAGCGCGACGATCTCCAGGGCGCGTCCCAGTTGCCAAGGCCGCGACCTGGAGATCGGGTTGTAGAACGCCAAGGCCAGGTCGGCCTGGGAAGCTAGGTCCAGGCGTTTTTCGATGATCGCCCAGGGCTTGAGATTATCCGACAGCGACATCACACAGAAATCATGCCCCAGCGGCGCGCCCGCCTGGGCAGCGGTGGCCAGCGAAGCGGAAACCCCCGGCAGGATTTCCAGGTCGACCTGATGCCAGGCCGGCTCGCTGGACTCGTGCAGCGCCTCGATCACCGCTGCGGCCATGGCGAATACACCTGGGTCACCAGAGGACACCACCACCACCGAGCGGCCTTGCGCGGCTAGCTCGAAGGCGTGGCGGGCGCGCTGCATTTCTTCGCGGTTGTCAGTGCAGTGTTGCACTTGGTCGTCCCGGAACGGCCCGGCCATGCGCACGTAGGTTTCATACCCCAGCACATCGGTGCAACGCGCCAGTTCCGCCTTCACCGCCGGCACCATCAATTCAGCAGCGCCGGGGCCCAGGCCAATCACCGCCAGACGCCCGCGGGGACGCCCAACCTGTGACAGATCCAAGGGCTGCTCGGCCACGGTGATACTGATGTCCGCAACGGGTTCCAGTACGGCAAAACGCAGCGGTACACCCAAGGCCGACGCGGCTTCATGCAAGGACGCGTCAGCCATCTGCAGGTCGCTGGCCAGCAGGCAAGCCAGGGATTGCACCGCGACCCCCGCCTCATGCAGCGCTTGGCGCACACGCTCGGCCAACTGCGCACCCGGCCGGCAGGTGGCGTAGACATTCTGCGGGTAAATCAGCAACTCGTTGGCTGCCGGTGTGCGCTCGGCACTGCCCACATGAATCGCCAGGCGCGCCTGTTGATCCTGAGGCAGGTTAGCGTCCTCCAGCCATGGCGCCGCGCCTTCAATGCGCACGCTTTCGCCGGCCAGAAGGTCGCAGACAAAGCGTTTGCCCAGTTCGATGTCGGCCAGTTGATAGCCCGCCGGCGGGTTGAGCAGGCAGGTGCCAAAACGCAACTCGCCGCTGGTGGTGATGGCGGCGGACACGCCGAGCGCTGCCGCAATATCGCGCGCCATGAGGTTTACGCCCCCCAGGCCACCGAGCAACGGCACCACAGCGCTGCCGTCTTCAGCCACGGCCAGCACGGCGGGTTCTTCGCCCTTTTCCAGCAGCAACGGTGCCAGGGTGCGAATCACAATGCCCGCGGCGCACAGGGCAATCAGTGGCGTGCCCTGCTGATAAAGCTGACGCAAGGTCGCGCCGAACTCGCTGTAGCTGCGGTCTGCCCCCTCAACCCGTGTGGCCAAACCGTGGATCAACGCGCCGGGGTAAACCTGCTGGAGCCTGCGCGCAGTCGCCAGGCTGCCTTGGCCCAGAATCACAATCGCCGGGGTCATCAACCTTGCCACCGTTCACCGGGCACGATGATCAGCGAGAAATACGGCGACGACATCGGCTCCACCTGATCCAGCGGCACGATCTTCTGGTTGGCCATGGTCGCGCGTTCCACGTACAACGCCCGCTCGGCCAGACCCAACTCTTCCAACACCTGGCGCACTTTCGGGAAGTTGCGCCCCAGCTTCATGATCACTGCGGCATCGGCATCCGCCAGGCGGCGCTTGAGGTCCTCATGGGGCAATACGCCCGAGAGCACCGACAAGCTCTGGTTGCGATACACCAACGGTGCGCCGAGCACCGAGGCACCACCGAGCATCGAGCACACACCTGGAATCACCTGGGCCTCATAGCGCTCGGCCAGGCGGTCATGCAGGTACATGTAGGAGCCGTAGAAAAACGGGTCACCTTCGCAGATCACCGCCACGTCGCGGCCCGCGTCCAGGTGCGCGGCCACGTCGAGGCTGGCATTGTCGTAGAAGTCGCTGATCACCTGCTCGTAGGACAGCGGCGCCGGCAGCACTTCGGTGGTCACCGGGTACACCAGCGGCATCAGGGTCTGTTGCGGCACCAGGTGGTCCTCGATGATGCCGAAGGCGTTGCCCTTCTTGCCTTTGGCCACGAAGTACGCCACCACCGGCGATTCACGCAGCAGGCGCAGGGCTTTGAGGGTAATCAGTTCCGGGTCACCGGGGCCGACGCCCAGGCCGATCAAACGTCCGCGCACCTGCATTATTCGACCTCCGTGGCCAGGGCATTGACGGCGGCAGCAGCCATGGCGCTGCCGCCCAGGCGACCTTGCATGATCACGAACGGCACCCCGCGACTATCAGCGGCGAGCATGGCCTTGGATTCGGCGGCGCCGACAAAGCCCACCGGGAAACCCAGGATCAACGCCGGCTTCGGCGCGCCGGCATCGAGCATTTCCAACAGATAGAACAACGCGGTCGGCGCGTTGCCGATCACCACCACACTGCCTTCTAGGTGCGGGCGCCACAGTTCAAGGGCGGCGGCCGAACGGGTGTTGCCCAACTCCCGCGCCAGCTCCGGCACGCTGTCGTCGCGCAGGGTGCAGATCACTGGGTTATTGGCTGGCAGGCGTGCGCGGGTCACGCCTTCGGACACCATCCGCGCATCGCACAGAATCGGCGCACCAGCGGCCAGCGCATCGCGCCCGGCCTTGCCCGCACCTTCGGAAAACTGCAGACCGTCGATGGCCTCGACCATGCCGCACGCATGGATCACCCGCACCGCGAGTTTTTCCAAATCGGCCGGGATGCGGTCCAACTTGGCTTCCGCGCGAATAATGGCGAAGGAGTTGCGATAGATCTCCTGACCGTCGCGGATGTAATCAATCATCGGTGTTGCTCCGTGGACGAGCGCGCAACAGGGCGCCCGCCGCTTCAATGGAAAGAGTGCGCGCGTGCAGCCGGCCAAAACCAGGCTGGGCTGCATCGCGGAAATAGAGGTCGTAGTGGCCGGGGCTCACCGCCAGCAAGGTGACTGGCGCGGTGTGCGCGGCAGCGCAGGAGCGCAGGCAGCCGGACAGATGCACCTCAACGCCCGGTTGCAGAGCGGCCAGTTGCACGGCGTCGGCCTTGGTGTCGGCCAGGCCTTTCGCGCAGCCGCTGGAACCGGTGCAGGCAATCATGCGCGCCAGCGGGTGGCCGAGCGAGCAGATAAAGCCCAGTTGCGCCAGGCGCTCGGTCACGGCGTGAGGCTTTTCGACGTTGGGCACCAGCACGCCTTGCCAGGGGGTAAAGCGCAAGGTGCCGTCCCCATAGTCACTGGCCAGTTGTGCGGCGCCCTTGAGCATCGCCGGGTTCAGGCGGCCCAATGGCGCGAGGGCGGCGACGTAGAACTGATTCTTTTGCACTTGTGGATAAGTGCCCACCTGGAGCCACGCGTCGCTGGGCGGGCGTATGAAGCCGTCGGCTGGCAGCAACGGCAAGCGCAAATGGTTCAGCACGTTATCCACAGACAAATGGCGCATGCGCGTTTGTTCTGGGGTGGCGAGGTCCAGAAACGCTTCCAGCACGGCCACGACCAACCCATGCCCCTGGTTCAAAGGCACGGCGGCCAGGGGCGCATCCAGGCCCGGACAGCCGGCCAGGCCGAACGCGAGCAGGGTTTCGCCATGGCGTACGAAGGCCGACAACCACAGGTCGTGGTGATGCTCGAGCATCGCCAGGTCTTCGCCGCCATCGAGTTGCACCGCGAACTTGGCCGACAGTTCATGGAAACGCGGATGGTTCTCCAGGGTGGCGAGGATCTGCGCGGCCAGCGGGCGGGTGTCGAACAGCATCTGCGGGTCAATGCCAGCGCTGGGGCTGAGCATCAGGTTGCGCACGTCGTCACCGCCCGCGTTGCTGGGGCCCAGGCCCGCCGCCAGTAGTCGGGCGATCAACGCCTCCTGCTCGGCGCCGATGCCGCGGATCTGCAGGTTGGCGCGGTTGGTCGCCTCAATCACCCCGCCCGCATACGCCTGGGCCGCGTCCGCCAAGGCGTGGGCCTGGGCGGCAGTGATCGCGCCGCCCGCCAATTTGACTCGGCAAATGCCACCGTCCAACGCCTGGACAATACGCAGCAACCCCGGACAAGCCGAGGGGCGCAAGGTATTCACAGCGGGCGTTGGGTTCACGGGGCTACCGGTTGACGGGTAAAGGCGCGGTATTATGCCTGCTTTGTCCGGCGGCATGAAAAGCCTGCCCGTCGGATGTCGTTCAAGGAATTGATATGTCGCCCTGGCTGACGGTTGTAGGCATCGGTGAAGACGGCTTCAAAGGCCTGGGCAGAAATGCCCGGCATGCCCTGTTGCGCGCCACACGGATTATAGGCGGCCAACGCCAGTTGGACCTGTTGCCGGTGTGTATTCGTGGCGAACGCCAGGTGTGGCCGAGCCCGTTTTCCCTGGAGCCAGTGTTGTCGCGGCGCGGGGAGCCCGTGTGCGTTCTGGCCAGTGGCGATCCGATGTTCTATGGCGTCGGCGCCAGCCTGGCGCGGCAAGTGCCAGCTGAAGAGTTGTTGATTTTGCCCGCGCCATCGTCGGTATCCCTGGCGGCGGCGCGCCTGGGCTGGCCGTTGCAGGAGGTGATGACGTTATCCGTGGTGGCTCGTCCGGTGGCGGCACTTAATGCGCATCTGGCCAGTGGCGTGCGCTTGTTGGTGTTGAGCAATGACGCTAGCAGCCCCGCTTTGATTGCCGCGTTGTTGGTCGAACGTGGTTTTGGCTCCAGCCGCATCAGTGTGTTTGAACACTTGGGCGGCCCGGCTGAACGGCGTATCGACGGGCACGCGCAAGCGTGGGAGCACACGGCGGTTGCCGATTTGAACCTGGTCGCCATCGACTGCCTGGCGGATGCGAACGCACCGCGTCTGTCGCGTCTTGCCGGCTTGCCGGACTCGGCCTTCAAACACGATGGCCAACTGACCAAACGCGATGTGCGCGCCATGACCCTCGCCCGCCTCGCGCCCATGCCGGGCGAACTGTTATGGGACGTAGGCGCGGGCAGTGGCTCCATCGGTATTGAATGGATGCGCACCCATCCCAGCTGTCGCGCCTTCGCGATCGAAGCCGACGCAGGCCGACAAAGCCTGATCGAACACAACCGCGACGCCCTCGGCGTGCCCGGCCTGCAACTGATTCGCGGCAAGGCGCCGGAGGCGTTAAGCGGCCTGGAAACGCCGGACGCCATCTTTATCGGCGGCGGCGTCACCCGCGACGGCGTGCTCGACACTTGCTGGCAACACCTGCGCCCCGGTGGCCGCCTGGTTGCCAATGCCGTGACCCTGCAAAGCGAAATGACCTTGATGAACTGGCGCGCCGAGCATGGCGGTGAACTGACCCGCATCCACGTGGCCCAGGCGCAGCCCCTGGGCGAGTTCGATACCTGGCGCCAGGCGCTGCCGATCACGTTGCTGGAAGTGATCAAGCTGCTATGAAAAGGATTCTATTACTGGGCGGGGTCACGGAAGCGCTGGCCATCGCCCGTACCCTGGGGCCGCAGCATATCTACAGCCTGGCCGGCGTGGGCCGCGTACCAACCGACCTGAACTGCAAGGTTCGTGTCGGGGGTTACGGAGGTGCTGAAGGGTTAGCGCAGTTTATTCGTGACGAACGTATCAGCCTGATCATTGACGCCACCCATCCGTATGCGGCGCAGATCAGCCAAAACGCGGCCCAAGCGGCGCAATTGAGCGATGTGCCTTGCTGGGCATTGCGACGCCCAGCCTGGCAGCCGCAGCCGGGGGATGATTGGCGCGAGGTCGCCGACTGGGCCGAACTGGCCGAAGCGCTCAAACCCTTCAAGCGCCCTCTGTTCACCTTGGGTCGCGAACCCTTGCAGCACCTCGACGAAATCCCCGCCGAGCAGTTCTGGACCTTGCGCGCGCTGGATGTGTATCCCGGCAACGAGCGCTGTGAGGTGATCGGCGCACGCGGACCGTTCATCATCAAGGACGAGCGGGCGTTATTCGAAGAACGGCGGATTGATGTGCTGATCAGCAAGAACAGCGGCAGCACCGCCACCGAGCCAAAGCTGGAAGTGGCGCGTGAGCGTGGGGTGCCGGTGTTGGTGTTGAAGCGGCCGGTGTTGGCTGCCGTAGATCGAGAGTTCACAGCAGTGCCGGCGTTGCTACAAGCAATCACTCTTTTCTAAACACCACCTATCCAATGTGGGAGCGTGCTTGCTCGCTCCCACACTTTGGAATTGCGTTATCAAATGACGGTAGTAGATCAGCCAGCCAAGGCGCTAGCTCAATCAACTGCGCAACCATTGGCTGGAAAAAGCCCTATACCTGACTTGATCGTTCCCACGCTCCGCGTGGGAATGCATCCTGTGACGCTCCGCGTCACGGCTTTAAAAGCGGACGCAGAGCGTCCAACGCGGCATTCCCACGCAGAGCGTGGGAACGATCAGCCCGCCTGGTGCGCCGCGTCCTTTCTGCAAAATTGGCAAGCGGCCGTTCTCGTCTATCCTCAAACCCAACACTGCGACACCAAACCACACCCGCCCTTTTTACTTATCCCCCCCGATCAGGCTAAATACCCGCCTGATCGTTTAACCCTACGGATTATCCGCCATGGCCCGTCAACGCTTTGCAATTGCCTGGATCGCCTGCCTTGCAGTGCTGTTCAATGCGTTTGCCATGCCGTTGGCCAGTGCAATGCAGCAGACCGATGACCCGGTCAAGCGTCTGATGTGGGGCGGGTTCTGTTCGTCCAATGGCGCGAGCCTCAAGGCGATTGCCCTGGGCAAGCTGGAAATTCCCGCACCGCCGGACGATCACTCCGCCATGCAGCATTGCTGGTGTTGCTCGGGTTCTGCGCCGTTGGTGGCGTTGCCGGGGCATGTGCCGCAGTTGTATGTGACGCGCTTCGAGGCGGTGCAGAACTTGCCGCCGCGCTTATTGCGCAATCCAACCCCGCGCCAGCAATGGCCGAGCCTTAACCCCCGCGCTTCTCCAACGGTCTGATCTTCTTCGCAAGTGAACTGCGTTTAGAACCGTTCTGGAGAACTGCCATGCTTAAATCTTCCCTGCTTCTGGCTGCGTTGCTGCTGCCGGTGTTCAGTGCTGCCAATGCCGAAGACTACAAGGCCGGCGATTTGCTGGTGAGCGACCCCTGGTCTCAGGAGTTGCCACCGAATGCGCCTACCGTCGCCGCCTACTTTGTAATTCATAACACCGGGGCGGCCCCGGATCGCCTGCTCAGCGTTGAAACCAGCGTTGCCGAAAAAGCCGAGCTGCATGAGCACGTAATGCAAGGCGATTTGATGAAGATGCAACAAGTGCCCAGCGTCGCCGTACCGGCCAAGGGTGAACTGACCTTCGCGCCGATGGCCTATCACGTCATGCTGCTGGGCCTCAAAGACCGCAGCCTGCTGGCCGACGGCAAGCAATTCCCGCTGACCCTGACCTTCGAAAAAGCCGGCAAGGTCGAGGTGCAAGTGTCGGTGCACAAAGCGCCGCCAATGGCCGGCCACGAGCATATGCACACCCAGTAAGCCAAACCCGATGGGCGCCCCTCGCGCCAGGTTGTCTCCCCACCGCCGCCTGATGCGCGGCAGTTGGATCAGCCTGTTCGCCATGCTGATGATTTTTATCGGTCCGCTGATTTCCCAAGCGATGCCGATGGATCATCACGCCAGCATGTCCATGACCATGGACATGCCCAACTGCCATGGTGAACCTGCGCAGCACAGCAAAGCCCCCGACGAGCATCATGTTCTCTGGGAAAAATGCGGCTATTGCAGCTTGCTGTTCAGTTGCCCGGCCCTGCCCGGCAGCGTCTCCTACGTAACCCTCGGCACCCCGCCGCCCGCCAACGCCCTCACCCCCGCCACGCGCCTGGGCCATGCCCGGCAGAGCATCTTCCCCGGCGCCCGCAGCCGCGCGCCGCCCATCGTTTCGTAAGCCCTTCACCGCGTTACTTCACCCCGGCCGACTTTAGACAGACAGCCGCAGGCTGCTGGCCGTGTTGTTTACGATTGATTGATGGAATTTGTCATGTCCAGGTTTTCTGCTGACACCCGTTTGGGAAGTACTGCCCTGCTCACCGCCTTATGCGGCGCACTATTGGCTGCCCACGCTTACGCCGACGAGCATGAGCTGAGCCCTACCGTCATCACCGCGATCGCCCCCAGCTCACCGCTGACCGTGGTCACCAACCCCAAAGACCCTCGCCAACCGGTGCCCGCCAGCGATGGCGGCGACTACCTCAAGACCATCCCCGGCTTCGCCCTGGTGCGCAACGGCGGCACCAACGGCGACCCGGTGCTGCGCGGCATGTTCGGCTCGCGCCTGAATATCCTCACCAACGGCGGCATGATGCTCGGCGCCTGCCCGGGGCGCATGGATGCGCCAACTTCGTATATTTCGCCGGAAACCTACGACAAGCTCACCGTGATCAAAGGCCCGCAAACCGTGCTCTGGGGCCCGGGAGCGTCGGCGGGCACCATCCTGTTCGAGCGTGAGCCGGAGCAATTCGGCGAGCTGGGCACGCGGGTCAACGCCAGCGTATTGGCCGGTTCCAACGGGCGTTTCGACAAGGTCATCGATGCTGCTGCCGGCGGCCCATTGGGCTATGTGCGCGTGATCGGCAACCAGGCCCACGCCGACGATTACAAGGACGGTAACAACGACACCGTCGCCTCGCGCTATGACAAGTGGAACGGTGACGTGGCTGTGGGCTTCACGCCCGACGCCGACACCCTGCTGGAACTCACCGCCGGGCGTGGCGATGGTGAAGCGCGCTACGCCGGTCGCGGCATGGACGGCTCGCAGTTCCTGCGCGAAAGCCTGGGGCTGCGTTTCGAGAAATCCAATATCGGCGAGGTGCTGGATAAGGTCGAGGCCCAGGTCTACTACAACTACGCCGACCATGTGATGGACAACTACAGCCTGCGTGTCCCTTCGGGCACCGGCATGATGGCGGGCCCCATGGCGTCCAACGTCGACCGCCGCACCCTTGGCGCACGCATCAAGGCCACCTGGCGCTGGGCGGATGTGCAATTGATCAGCGGCCTGGATGCACAGACCAATGAACACCGTGCGCGCAGCAGCATGGGCATCGACACGTATAAGGATTTGCCGCGCAACAAGGACGCCAACTTCCACAACTATGGCGTGTTCGGTGAATTGACCTGGTACGCCGCCGACAACGATCGCCTGATCACCGGCGCGCGCTTGGACCGCGCCTCGGCCAGGGACTTCCGCCAACGCACCGGCTCGGGAATGATGTCGCGCCCGAACCCGACTGCCGGCGACACCCGCGCCGATACATTGCCCTCGGGCTTTGTGCGCTATGAGCACGACCTGGCTGACACCCCTGCCACGCTGTATGCCGGCCTGGGCCACGCGGAACGTTTCCCGGATTACTGGGAACTGTTTTCCCCCAACACCGGCGCGGGCGGTTCGGTGAATGCTTTCGACGGCGTGAAGCCCGAAAAAACCACCCAGCTCGACTTCGGTGCCCAGTACAAGAGCGCCGACCTGGAAGCCTGGGTGTCGGGCTATGTCGGCCAGGTGCGCGACTTCATCCTGTTCGACTACAGGCCCGGCATGATGGGCACCACCTCCCAGGCGCGCAATGTGGACGCACGTATCATGGGCGGCGAAGTGGGCGCAGCGTACAAGCTGAGCCAACACTGGAAAGCCGACGCCAGCCTCGCCTATGCCTGGGGCAAGAACAGCAGCGACGGCAAGGTCCTGCCACAAATGCCACCGCTGGACACGCGCCTGGGCCTGACCTACAGCGAAGACGATTGGAGCGCTGGTGCGTTGTGGAGGGTGGTTGCAGCGCAGCACCGTATCGACCCGAACAAAGGCAACGTGGTCGGCAAGGACTACGACAAGAGCGGCGGCTTCGGCGTGTTCTCGCTGAACGCGGCATACCGCATCAACAAGCACTTCAAGGTCAGTACCGGGGTCGACAACCTGTTCGGCAAGGCTTATGCCGAGCATCTGAATCTGGCCGGTAACGCAGGCTTCGGTTACCCAACCAACGACCCGCAGGCCATCAAGGAGCCGGGGCGTACGCTCTGGACCAAGGTGGACATGAGCTTCTAAAAGCATCGCAGGCAAGCCAGCTCCCACAGGTGCAATACAGCCCCATGTGGGAGCTGGCTTGCCTGCGATGACGGCGTAACAGACCAAGAAAAATTAAAAGCCTTATGCGGAGCACCCGATGACCACACAAAAAATTTCCTTCTATAACCTGGCCTGGCGCTGGCACTTTTACGCCGGCCTCTTCGTCGCCCCCTTCATGGTGCTGCTGGCCCTCACCGGCATCATCTACCTGTTCAAACCCCAGCTCGACCCGCTGATGTACGGCCACCTGCTCACCGTGCCCGCCGCCGAACACGCGCTGAGCGCCGACGAGCAACTGCAGCGCGCCCAGGCCGCCTACCCCCACGCCGCGATCAGCAAATACCTGCCCCCTGCCGACGCCACTCGCAGCGCGCAGTTCGTGATGCGCAACGATGCCCACGAAGTGACGGTGTTCATCGACCCCTACCGCGGCACCGTCCTCGGTGAGCAGGACGCAAACAACAACCTGCAAGCCATCGTCCGCGCCCTGCACGGCGAACTGATGATCGGCACCGTCGGCGATCGCCTGATCGAACTCGCCGCCGGCTGGGGCGTGATGCTGGTGGTGTCCGGCCTGTACCTGTGGTGGCCGCGGGGCAAGTCATCTGCAGGCATTCTGTGGCCTCGCTTCAATACCCGTGGTCGGGTGTTCTGGCGTGACCTGCACGCTGTCGCCGGCTTCTGGGGCGCGGCGTTCCTGCTGGTGATGCTGCTCAGCGGCATGACCTGGACCGGGTTCTGGGGCAAGCAATACGCCGACCTGTGGAACACCTTCCCAGCCGCGATGTGGAACAGCGTGCCGCAGTCCGACCAGCAGGCCCGTGTGCTCAACACCGCCACCCAGCAGACCGTGCCCTGGGCCCTGGAAAACACGCCGATGCCAATGTCCGGCGACCACGCCGAGCATATGAATCACGGCGCAATGCACGCAGGCCCGGCCGCACCCACGGTGCGTCTGCAACAGGTGGTCGACCTGGCCAACGCACGCAAGGTCGAGCCCGGCTACAGCATTACCTTCCCCACCACCGCCACTGGTGTATTCACCGTCGCGGTGTTCGCCGACGACCCGCGCAACGACGCCACCCTGCACGTGGACCAGTACACCGGCAAGGTCCTGGCCGATGTACGTTGGGATCATTACAACCTGGTCGCACGCGCCACCGAAACCGGCGTGATGCTGCACGAGGGCAAGATGTTCGGCTGGGTCAACCAACTGATCGTGCTGGTGATCTGCCTGATGATTCTGCTCAGCGCGGTCAGCGGCGTGGTGATCTGGTGGAAGCGCCGGCCACAAGGCGGGCTAGGTGTGCCGCCGCTGCGCCATGACCTGCCCAAGTGGAAAACCGCGATGGCGATCATGCTCGGGCTGGCGATCATTTTCCCGTTGGTAGGGGCTTCGTTGGTCCTGGTGTGGGCGCTGGATCGCTTGTTGCTGTCACGCATCAGCGCAACCGCCTGAAGCATTGTCGCGCAACGCCCTCTTTTGAAGCCTGCCGTGCACTCAACGGCCTCCGTGGCGCCAACCTGGTGCGCCACGGAGCGGCTTTACCTCCCGAACCCGCCGGTAAACCGTGTCTGGTGTAGCAGGCACAGCCTTTGCAAAGCCCTGTGTATCTGCCCCACAACAATTATCGGTACACGGAGATCGCACCATGAAGCGTCGCAGCTTGATCAAGGCTTTCACTTTGTCGGCATCCATTGCCGCCATGGGTTTGACCTGGACCGTCCAGGCCGCCGAGACCATCAAGGTCGGCATCCTGCACTCGCTGTCCGGGACCATGGCGATCTCCGAAACCTCGCTCAAAGACATGGCGCTGATGACCATCGACGAGATCAACGCCAAGGGCGGGGTGAACGGCAAGATGCTCGAACCGGTGGTGGTGGACCCGGCGTCCAACTGGCCGCTGTTCGCCGAGAAAGGTCGGCAACTGTTGACCCAGGACAAGGTGGCCGTGGTGTTCGGCTGCTGGACCTCGGTGTCGCGTAAATCCGTACTGCCGGTGTTCGAAGAACTCAACGGCTTGCTGTTCTATCCGGTGCAGTACGAAGGCGAAGAGATGTCGCCCAACGTGTTCTATACCGGTGCGGCCCCGAACCAGCAGGCGATCCCGGCGGTGGAATACCTGATGAGCGAAGAAGGCGGCAGCGCCAAGCGTTTCTTCCTGCTCGGCACCGACTACGTGTACCCGCGCACCACCAACAAGATCCTGCGCTCGTACCTGCATTCCAAAGGCGTGGCGGATAAAGACATCGAGGAGGTCTACACCCCGTTCGGCCACGCCGATTACCAGACCATCGTCGCCAACATCAAGAAGTTCTCCGCCGGTGGCAAGACCGCGGTGGTCTCCACCGTGAACGGCGACTCCAACGTGCCCTTCTACAAAGAACTGGCCAACCAGGGCTTGAAAGCCACCGAGGTACCGGTGGTGGCGTTCTCGGTGGGTGAAGAAGAACTGCGCGGCATCGACACCAAGCCGCTGGTGGGCAACCTCGCGGCCTGGAACTACTTCCAGTCGGTGGAGAACCCGGTGAACCAGAAGTTCGTGGCCGACTGGAAAGCCTACGCCAAGAAACACAACCTGCCGGGCGCCGACAAAGCCGTGACCAACGACCCGATGGAAGCCACCTATGTGGGCATCCATATGTGGGCGCAGGCGGCGGAAAAAGCCAAGTCCACTGACGTCGACAAAGTGCGTGAAGCCCTGGGCGGCCAGACCTTCGCCGCGCCGTCGGGCTTCACCCTGACCATGGACAAGACCAACCACCACCTGCACAAGCCGGTGATGATCGGTGAGATCCAGGCCGACGGGCAGTTCTCGGTGGTGTGGCAGACCGAAGCGCCGATTCGTGCACAGCCGTGGAGCCCTTACATTCCGGGCAATGACAAAAAACCGGACTATGCCGTGAAGAGCAACTAACGCCCCCACGGCTCGAATGTGGGACATGGTCACTGTGGGAGCTGGCTTGCCTGCGATGCAAACAACTCGGTGTGCCTGACACACCGCAGCGATGCCATCGCAGGCAAGCCAGCTCTTACACACAGCCTGCTCCCACACTGTCCCCGCATGACCAGGACATTTTTATATGCCCACTGCCCTCCACCGCCTCATCCTCGCCGTGCTGCTGGTGCTGCCCTTTGGCGCACACGCCAGCGACGCCGAAGACTTCCTTGCCGCCAACCCGGTGCAGCAAGCCAAACTCCTGCAGGACTGGGCCGCCCACCCCGACCCAACGCGTATCGAGTTGGTGGATGCCCTTGAGCAAGGCCAACTCACGCTCAACGGTGAAACCAAGACCGTGCGCCTGAACAACCGCCTGCGCGGTTTGATCAATAACGTGCAAGCCAGCCAGCAACTGCTCGCCGCCGACCCCAAGGTGCGCCTGGACGCAGCGCGCACCCTGCAAAAAAGCGCGGTGCCTGCACAACTTAAATTCCTCGACCAGCAGGTCGCCGCCGAGACGGATGAGCAGGTGCACAGCGCCCTCAGCCTGGCCCTGGCCAACCTGCAACTGGTCGACCCCGACCCGGTGGTGCGCCTGGCGGCCGTGCGCTTGCTCGGCAGCACCGGCGACCCGCTGGCCCGCACGCGCCTAGAGGCGCTGCTGGCGCCAGGCGTGGAAGCCGACGCCGCCGTACACACCGCCGCTGAGACCAGCCTGGCCCAGGTCAAACGCAAACTGATGATGGGTGAGATCCTCGGCCAGGCGTTCAGCGGCATGTCCCTGGGCTCGATCCTGCTGCTGGCGGCCCTGGGCCTGGCGATCACCTTCGGCCTGCTCGGCGTGATCAACATGGCCCACGGCGAGATGCTGATGCTCGGCGCCTACTCCACCTATGTGGTGCAATTGATGATGCAGCGCTATGTGCCCCAGGCCATCGAGTTCTACCCGTTGATCGCGTTGCCGGTGGCGTTTTTTGTCACTGCGGCCATCGGCATGGCGCTGGAACGTACGGTGATTCGCCACCTGTATGGCCGCCCCCTGGAAACTCTGCTCGCCACCTGGGGCATCAGCCTGATGCTGATCCAGCTGGTGCGTCTGGTATTCGGCGCGCAGAACGTCGAAGTGTCTAACCCGGCCTGGCTGTCTGGCGGCATCCAGGTACTGCCCAACCTGGTGCTGCCGTACAACCGCATCGTGATCATTGCCTTCGCGCTGTTCGTGGTGGTGCTCACCTGGCTGCTGCTGAACAAGACGCGCCTGGGTCTGAACGTGCGCGCCGTCACCCAGAACCGCAACATGGCCGCCTGCTGCGGCGTGCCCACCGGGCGCGTGGACATGCTCGCCTTTGGCCTCGGCTCCGGTATCGCAGGTTTGGGCGGCGTGGCGCTGAGCCAGATCGGAAACGTCGGCCCGGACCTGGGCCAGAGCTACATCATCGACTCGTTCCTGGTGGTGGTGCTCGGCGGCGTCGGCCAGTTGGCCGGCAGTGTCATGGCCGCCTTTGGCTTAGGGATCGCCAACAAAATCCTCGAACCCCAGATCGGCGCCGTGCTCGGCAAGATCCTGATCCTCGCGCTGATCATTCTGTTTATCCAGAAACGCCCGCAAGGACTCTTCGCACTGAAAGGACGGGTGATCGACTGATGAACCAGCCATTAATGCTTACGGCCACGCAAAAAGCCGGCCCCAAAGTCACGATTGCAGTCGGTGCAGTCATCCTGCTCCTGCTGCTGGCGTTGCCCCTGTGTTCGTTATTGTCTGCGGACAACCCGCTGCATGTGTCGGCCTACACCTTGACCCTGGTGGGCAAGATTCTCTGTTACGCCATCGTCGCCCTGGCGCTGGACCTGGTGTGGGGTTACGCCGGGATGTTGTCCCTGGGCCACGGTTTGTTCTTCGCCCTGGGCGGCTACGCCATGGGCATGTACTTGATGCGCCAGGCGGCAGGCAGCGAGTTGCCGGCGTTCATGACCTTTTTGTCCTGGACCGAATTGCCCTGGTACTGGGCCGGCACCGACCACTTCCTGTGGGCGTTGTGCCTGGTGGTACTGGCCCCCGGTGTGCTGGCCTTGGTGTTCGGTTTCTTCGCCTTCCGCTCGCGGATCAAGGGCGTGTATTTCTCGATCATGACTCAGGCCCTGACGTTCGCGGGGATGCTGTTGTTCTTTCGCAACGAGACCGGGTTCGGCGGCAACAACGGCTTTACCAACTTCCGCAGCATCTTAGGTTTTGGCATCACTGAACCGGGCACCCGGGCGGTGTTGTTTTTCGCCACGGTGCTGTTGCTGGTGGCCAGCCTCTACATCGGCTGGCGCCTGGCGAAAAGCAAGTTCGGCCGAGTGCTCACCGCCCTGCGGGATGCCGAGAACCGCCTGATGTTCTGCGGCTACGACCCACGCGGTTTCAAACTGTTCGTGTGGGTGTTGAGCGCAGTGTTGTGCGGCCTTGCCGGTGCGCTGTATGTGCCGCAGGTGGGCATCATCAACCCCAGCGAAATGTCACCGACCAACTCCATCGAAGCCGCTGTGTGGGTAGCGCTGGGCGGGCGTGGCACGTTGATCGGGCCGTTGCTCGGCGCTGGTGTGGTCAATGGCATGAAGAGCTGGTTTACCGTGGCCTTTCCCGAGTACTGGCTGTTCTTCCTGGGCGCGCTGTTCATCATCGTCACCCTGTACCTGCCCAAGGGCGTTATCGGCCTGCTGAAGAAATGAGGAACGTCATGCTTGAACCAATTTTCGACGCAGGCAGCGGCCGCGATGCGATTGGCATCGGCCAGGTCGCGGGCAAAGGGCTCAACACCCGGCACGGCACCATTCTGACCCTGGAAGATATCAGCGTCAGCTTCGACGGTTTCAAGGCCCTCAACGACCTGAACCTGTACATCGGCGTGGGCGAGTTGCGCTGCATTATCGGGCCCAACGGCGCGGGCAAGACCACGCTGATGGACGTGATCACCGGCAAGACCCGGCCCAGCCACGGCAAGGCCTGGTTTGGCGAAACCCTGGACCTGACCCGCATGAGCGAAGTGCAGATCGCCCAGGCCGGCATCGGGCGCAAGTTCCAGAAGCCTACGGTGTTCGAAGCCTTGAGCGTGTTCGAAAACCTGGAGCTGGCGCAGAAGACCGACAAGTCGGTGTGGGCCAGCCTGCGGGCGCGCCTGAACGGGGAACAGAAGGACCGCATCGAGGAAGTGCTCGACACCATCCGTCTAACCGCCTCGGTGCATCGCCCCGCCGGTTTGCTGTCCCACGGCCAGAAGCAGTTTCTGGAAATCGGCATGTTGCTGATGCAAGACCCGCAACTGTTGCTGCTGGATGAACCGGTAGCAGGCATGACCGATGCCGAAACCGAATTCACCGCCGAGCTGTTCAAGCGCCTGGCCGGCAAGCACTCGTTGATGGTGGTGGAACATGACATGGGGTTTGTCGGCTCGATTGCCGACCACGTGACGGTGTTGCACCAGGGCAGCGTGCTGGCCGAAGGGTCGCTGGAACAGGTGCAGGAAAACGAGCGGGTGATCGAGGTTTACCTCGGCCGCTAACGCTGACACGAACGGCTGATCGTTCCCACGCTCCGCGTGGGAATGCCACGCTGGACGCTCCGCGTCCCGCTGAGCAACGGTGACGCAGAGCGTCACGGGATGCATTCCCACGCAGAGCGTGGGAACGATCATTGAGGAGAATCGAACATGCTGCAAATCGACAAGCTGCACCAGTACTACGGCGGTAGCCACATCCTGCGTGGGCTGTCTTTTGACGTGAAGATCGGCGAAGTCACCTGCCTGCTCGGGCGTAACGGCGTGGGCAAGACCACCCTGCTCAAGTGCCTGATGGGCCTGCTGCCGGCCAAGGAGGGCGCAGTGAACTGGGAAGGCAGGGCCATCACCGGCTTCAAGCCGCACCAGCGCGTACATGCCGGCATCGCCTACGTGCCCCAGGGCCGGGAGATATTCGGGCGGCTGACCGTAGAAGAAAACCTGCTGATGGGACTGTCACGTTTCCCCGGTTCCGAAGCCAAAGAGGTGCCAGCCTTCATCTACGAACTGTTCCCGGTGTTGCTGCAAATGAAGCATCGACGTGGCGGCGACTTGTCCGGCGGGCAGCAGCAGCAGTTGGCGATTGGCCGTGCCCTGGCGAGCCGCCCGCGCCTGTTGATTCTCGATGAGCCCACCGAAGGCATCCAGCCGTCGGTGATCAAGGAAATCGGCGCTGTGATCAAGAAGCTCGCGGAGCGCGGCGATATGGCGATCCTGTTGGTGGAGCAGTTCTATGACTTTGCCGCTGAACTGGCTGACCAGTACCTGGTGATGTCCCGTGGCGAAATCGTGCAGCAGGGCCGTGGTGAAAATATGGAACGCGAGGGTGTGCGTGGGCTGGTAACCATCTAATCTGTAGCCTCCTAACGATAAGCACACGCCATGAACCTGCCCGTTACCCCTGCCCTGTTCACGCCCAGCTGGCACGCCGAGCTGGAACTCGGCTACGCGCGTGTCAATGACACCACGCGCCCGGTGCTGCGCCGCCACCTTGGCCCGCTGCGGGTGCAAAAACACCTGTACGCCGAAGGCCCCGAGGTATGCCAGCACATCATCGTGCATCCGCCCGGCGGGATTGCCGGTGGCGATCGCCTGGACATCAGCGCCCATGTGGGCACGGGTGCCTGGGCACAACTGACCAGCCCCGGCGCCGCCAAGTGGTACCGCGCCAGCGGCCCGGCGTTTCAACACGTCAAGTTGACCGTCGAGGCCGGCGCGACGCTGGAATGGCTGCCCCAGGAAACCATCGTATTCAGCGCCGCCCAGGCCGAACTGACCACGCGAGTGGAGCTGTCGGGCGATGCGCGGTTGTTCTACTGGGATGTGGTCGCTCTGGGCCGCCCGGCCAGTGGCGAACGGTTCGACCTTGGCCACTTTCAATCGCACCTGGACATTCGCCGCGACGGCCAGTTGCTCTGGCATGAGCGCCAGCGCATTGTGGGCGCCGATGGATTGCTGGATTCGCCTATCGGGCTGGATGGGCAACCGGTGTTTGCCACGTTGCTGGTGACCGGCGAGATCGACCCTGAACTGCTTGAGCAATGCCGCTCACTGCCCCACGCGGTGCGCGGGGATTTGACCCAATTGCCTGGCTTACTGGTGGCGCGCTGTTTGACCAGTGAAGCGCTGCTGGCGCGGGGGTGGTTGATTGATTTATGGCGGCTTTTACGTCCGGCGCTGTTTGGGCGTGAAGCAGTCGCACCAAGAATCTGGAGCACATGAAGATGCGCCCTTTTGTAGGAGCGAGCTTGCTCGCGAAAATCGTTAACGATAACGCGGGCATCCTGAATGCACGCGGCGCCCTCGGGTTTTTCGCGAGCAAGCTCGCTTCTACAGGGGTGAGCGCTCGTCTTTTTAACTGCCTTACTACGGACTGAACCATGGACCTGACCCCACGGGAAAAAGACAAACTGCTGATCTTCACCGCAGGCCTGGTCGCCGAACGGCGCCTGGCACGCGGAGTGAAGCTCAACTACCCGGAGACCATCGCCTATATCTCCGCCGCCCTGATGGAAGGCGCCCGCGATGGCCGCACCGTGGCCGACCTGATGCACTACGGCACCACCCTGCTCAGCCGCGAACAGGTTATGGAAGGTATCCCGGAAATGATCCCGGATATCCAGGTGGAAGCCACGTTCCCCGACGGCACCAAGCTGGTCACCGTCCACCAGCCCATTGCCTGAGGCGCAGCCATGATTCGTGATGCAACCGAACACGACCTGCCGGCGATCCGCGCCATCTACAACGACGCGGTGTTGAACACCACGGCGATCTGGAACGAGCAACCGGTGGACCTGGCCAACCGCCAGGCCTGGTTCAGTGCGCGCCAGGCCCAGCAGTACCCGATCCTGGTCACGGTGGACAACGACGAAGTCACCGGCTACGCCTCATTCGGCGACTGGCGCCCCTTCGAAGGCTTCCGCTACAGCGTCGAACACTCGGTATACGTGCGCAATGACCAGCGCGGCAAAGGCCTCGGCCCGCGCCTGATGCAGGCCCTGATCGAGCGCGCCCGCAGCTGCGGCAAGCACGTCATGGTCGCCGCCATCGAAAGCGGCAACCTGGCCTCGATCCGCCTGCATGAGCGCCTGGGTTTCGTGACTACCGGGCAAATGCCGCAAGTGGGCATCAAGTTCGGCCGCTGGCTGGACCTGACCTTTATGCAACTGACGTTGAATCCGGGCGCCGAACCGCCCCAGGAGTGAGATCGATGAGCGCTGCACAACTGCGTCGAGTCAATGCTGAAAGCTTTGCCCATTACCGCCGGGGCTTGATCGAGCTGTTGCTGGACGCGGTGCAGCACGGCGCTTCGGTGGGCTTCATGGCCGACTTCGATGAGGCCCAGGCCCGGGACTACCTGAGCGGCGTGCAAGCCGGCGTCGAGGACACCAGCCTGCTGCTGTGGATAGTGGTACGCGACGAGCAGGTGATCGCCAGCGTGCAATTGGCGTTGTGCCAGAAAGCCAACGGCCTGAACCGCGCCGAGGTGCAAAAGTTGCTGGTGCACAGCAGCGCCCGTCGCCATGGCCTGGGCCAGCAATTGATGAATACCCTGGAACTCGCCGCGCGCCAGCACAAGCGTGGCCTGCTGTACCTGGACACCGAGGCCGGCTCCGGCGCCGAAGCCTTTTACCAGTCGCTGCGCTACACCAAGCTCGGTGAACTGCCCGACTATTGCCAAAGCCCGGACGGGCGCTACAGCCCGACCGCCATCTACTACAAGACCCTGGGGCAACCTGCATGATTCCTGGTGAATATCAGATCCAGCCTGGCGAGATCGAACTGAATGTCGGCCGCCGCACCCTCATCCTCGGCGTAGCCAACAGCGGCGACCGGCCGATCCAGGTGGGCTCGCATTACCACTTTTTCGAGACCAATGACGCGCTGGAATTCGACCGCGCGGCCAGCCGTGGCATGCGCCTTAATATTCCGGCGGGCACGGCGGTGCGGTTTGAGCCGGGGCAACGTCGGGAGGTGGAGTTGGTGGAGTTGAGTGGTGCAAGGCGGGTATTTGGGTTTGCAGGGCGAGTCATGGGCGACCTTTAGGGCCTCATCGCAGGCGAGCCCGCTCCCACCGTTGGAATGCAATTAGATCGTTCCCACGCTCCGCGTGGGAACGCCGCCAGGGACGCTCTGCGTCCGCTCTTTACGTCGTGACGCAAAGCGTCACAGGATGCATTCCCACGCAGAACGTGGGAACGATCGAGGACACACCCATGAAGATATCCAGACAAGCCTACGCCGACATGTACGGCCCCACCGTCGGTGACAAGGTGCGCCTGGCCGACACCGAACTGTTCGTCGAAGTCGAGCAGGACTTCACCGTCTACGGCGAAGAGGTCAAATTCGGCGGCGGCAAGGTGATCCGTGACGGCCAGGGCCAGAGCCAATTGCTCGCCCATGAAGTGGTCGACACGCTGATCACCAACGCATTGATCATCGACCACTGGGGCATCGTCAAGGCCGACGTCGGCTTGAAGAATGGCCGCATCCACGCGATTGGCAAAGCCGGCAACCCGGACATCCAGCCCGGCGTGACCATGGCCATCGGCGCCAGCACCGAAGTGATTGCCGGTGAAGGCATGATCCTCACCGCCGGCGGCATCGACTCCCACGTGCATTTCATTTGCCCACAGCAGATCGAAGAGGCCCTGACCAGCGGCGTCACCACCATGATCGGCGGCGGCACGGGGCCGGCCACCGGCACCAACGCCACCACCTGCACTTCCGGCCCGTGGCACCTTGCGCGGATGCTGCAGGCCAGCGATTCGTTCCCGATGAACATTGGCTTTACCGGCAAGGGCAACGCCAGTTTGCCCGAGCCGCTGATCGAGCAGGTCAAGGCCGGTGCTATCGGCTTGAAGCTACATGAAGACTGGGGCACCACACCCGCGAGCATCGACAACTGCCTGAGCGTCGCCGATGCCTACGACGTGCAGGTGGCGATCCACAGTGACACCCTCAATGAGTCGGGCTTTGTCGAAACCACCCTCGCAGCGCTCAAGGGCCGCACCATCCACACGTACCACACCGAAGGTGCCGGTGGCGGCCATGCACCGGACATCATCAAGGCCTGCGGCTTCCCCAATGTACTGCCCAGCTCCACCAACCCGACGCGGCCGTTCACGCGTAATACCATCGACGAACACCTGGACATGTTGATGGTGTGTCACCACCTGGACCCAAGCATTGCCGAAGACGTGGCCTTCGCCGAAAGCCGCATCCGCCGCGAAACCATCGCCGCCGAAGACATCCTGCACGACCTCGGCGCGTTCTCGATGATCAGCTCCGACAGCCAGGCCATGGGCCGTGTCGGCGAAGTGATCACGCGCACCTGGCAGACCGCCGACAAGATGAAAAAACAGCGTGGCCCCCTGCCGGGCGACGGCGTGGGCAACGATAACTTCCGCGCCAAACGCTACATCGCCAAGTACACCATCAACCCGGCGATCACCCACGGTATCAGCCATATCGTCGGTTCCATCGAAGTCGGCAAATGGGCCGACCTGGTGCTGTGGCGCCCGGCGTTTTTCGGCATCAAGCCCACGCTGATCCTCAAGGGCGGCGCCATTGCTTCGAGCCTGATGGGCGACGCCAACGCCTCGATCCCGACGCCGCAGCCGGTGCATTACCGCCCTATGTTCGCCAGCTTCGGCAGCTCCCTGCACGCCACCAGCCTGACGTTTATCAGCCAGGCCGCGCAGGCGGCCGGACTGCCCGAGGCCCTGGGCCTGAAGAAGCAGATCGCGGTGGTCAAGGGTTGCCGCGACGTGCAGAAAACCGACCTGATCCACAACGATTACCTGCCGGATATCGAGGTGGACCCGCAAACCTATCAGGTCAAGGCTGACGGTCAGTTGCTGTGGTGCGAACCGGCCGAGGTGTTGCCGATGGCCCAGCGGTACTTCCTGTTCTAGAGGATGGCGCTGATCGCTTGATCGGTCAGTGTCTGGTTCAAGGTGATCAGTTCGGCATTGATGCGGCCAAAGGTGTCGTCGTAGTCTTGCTGGGACATCAGTTGCCCCGGTTCACTTTGCGAAGCCGGTCGGCCCAGGCGCTGGGCCAACCGGCTGATGGTTTGGCGCAGGGCCTGCCTCGCGCTCTCAGGGAGGTTGGCTGCGGCGGCCCATTGTTCCTGCGCGGCCTGATAGTCAATCAGTGCATCGAACTTTGCGGCAATCGACGCGTAGTCAGCTCGATGAGCCCGCTGCAGAAAGTCGGTCCACATCGGTTGCTCCAGCAGGTTGCCACGCAGCAGCTCGCCTTGGTCCAGTAGCTGTACGCGGTTGAATGCCGCCTCGACCATGGGCTCTGTCACATATTCCTCGTGGAACATCATGCTCCGCGATTGCCAGGGCAGGTCCAGACGGGTTGCCAATGGCGTTGTGTACGCCAGGTAGATCTCGACTTCGTCGATATCGGCGATCAAATTGCCGTGGGCATCGTAATGATCGACGCGTACGCCTTTCGCGTCGTACTCCGGAAACTTGACGTCGTCGGCCTGCAGTTGGGACACGCGCTCATGGGCGATACGGCCCAACTCATCGAGCCGCCACTTGCCCCTGGCCAGGTTGAAGACAGTTTTGCGCACGGAGGCCACGTCCTCGCTGAAGTACGCCGACCAATGCAGCACGGCAACGCCCATCGCATTGAACATCTGGGCTCCGGCGTCCACGCAGGCTGCAGGGTCCCGGGCCATCAGGAACAACTGCTCGCGCAATTCGGCGTCTTCGCCCATCGCCTCGAGTATGCGCCAGACCTTGGCGGTCAGTTCCGACAACCATACGCCGCCCCCGACTGTCGAGTCCCCGGAGTTTCTGACGGCACGAAGAACATTGAAAAAGCCCTCAGAGCCAAACGAACCTTCAAGCATGTCCCATAACACTTGCCTGGAGGGCCATTCCTGCGCCGAATAACCGGTTTTCCACTGCTCGCTGTCGCGCGCGCCCCTTTTCGGCAATTGGCGATCCGGATCCCGGCCGGCAGCCTCGATGTACCGCTTGAATTGAGCAAGCAGTTCAGGCGTCAGCGTTTCACGGGTGAGGAAGGTTTTCGCCACAATCAATGCCTTATCCGAGCCCGGCGCGAACTCGGGAATCCGCGCTATCGGGTTCTGCCGCATATCCAGAATGAAGTCTTCCGGCCTGGGCACACGGAACACACTGCCAGGCCACTCCACCAGGCTTGTTTCATTGAGCAGCAAGGTATGTAAGCGCGGCATGCGCCCGACATCCGGTGGCAAGCCGAGTGGGTTCATTTCCAAAAATAACTCTTTGAGATGCACCCGATCTTTCAAACGCAAGACGTCTTCAGGCGTAAGGACAATACTGTTACCGCCCAAATGCAACCGCTGCAAATGCGGCATCTGTTCGATGGCTGACGGCAGGCGTGTCAGTTGAGCGGCCTCGATCCCTAATCGACGCAGACCGCGAAAGTTGGCGAGCAGTGGCTGCACATCCGCATCCGTCAGCTGCGAGCCTTCGGTTCCCACAATGCCCAAGTAGCTGACATGGTCGAAGTTTGCAGTCAGTGCGGGCAAGGTTCGGAGCTGCTGCGCCAGGTCCTCTTCCAACCATTCGATTTTCTGCCCCAAGAGGCGCCCATTTCGATCGTAGTGCCGTGGGCCAACCTTTCTCCAGGCGTCATCCAGCGCCGTATAAATCTTGCGCCTGGCCCTCAGCACCTGGCGTTGCTGGTCACCGAACGCCTCCATGCCCTGGGGCGGTGTGCTCAGCCAGTTGTGCAAGGTGGCCTGCAGGGTCTTGTACTCTTGCTCCAACGCACGCAGCCAGCTCAGATCCAGCGCGCCGCGCTCGTTGATCAGGGCGAGCATTTCGTCCCGGGTGATTTCCGGGTACAGGCTGCGGACCCGCTCGCGTGTGATTTTTTCCCACTCAGTGCCACCGCGCCCGCTCAATGGATAGCCGCGACGCTCGCCCGGCAACACGCTCGGCGGTCGAAAAAACGGCAGCTTTTCCGGCGACATGCCCAAGGCTTTGCGCAACGGTGCTCGGCCTAATGCATGTTGCTGGATCAACCCCTTCAATTGCTCACCCTGGCCGACATGGGGCAGGCCAATCGCGTTGCGATGGGCGTCGGTCAACGCGTGCTGCAAGGCGCCATAGAAACCATTGAGGCCATGCAGATCCTGACCGCGCTCATCAAAGGCTTGATAACGTCCATCCTCCGTACGTGCCAGGACCTTGCGATTGCTCGCCTCCTGAGGGCCAAAACTGGCACGCAATGGGCCTTCAAACCGACCCTCGCGCACTTCCAGGCGCAGATTGTCCGACCAGCCGGGCAGCGCCGGCAGTGTGTGGAGGGCCAGGGTTTCGGTGTCTGGGCCGGCCAACGCATCGAGGTACAAGCCTTCATACGCGAGGGTCAGGCGCATTTGCTGCTGCGCCCGGCGCGCCTTTTCAGCGAGGCGCAGGGGAATGCGCTTGGCGCGGCTCATCGTGTCGCGCTCGGTCGGCGTCGCGTCCGCCAGCACTTCGCGCGCCAAAATCGTCGGCACACCGCTGAAGTCACGCTGGATCAGCATAATCGCGGTGTCGGAGAGTGGCTGCTGCTCGACGTAAATACTCTTCATCAACCGCTCGCGCACCTCGATGGCCCTTTGTTCGAGTTTCAATTGCAGGGCCGCGGTTCTCGCCTCGGGTGTGCGGGCGGTGTAACTGCCCACCAGAGCATCGCGCTGAGGTTCGCTGAACGCTTCGATAATGCGTATGGGCAACTGGCCGCTCATCAATTCGGCGCGGTGGACCTGCACGGTGTCCGCCGCCGCAGCCTGCTGATTACCGTATTTGATCGACGGCCCGCTCAACTCGGTGCCGGAAAATGCCTCGATCGCCTTGCTCGCTGGCCATCCAGGCAACTCCACCGCCAGGGATGCGGCATAGCTGCACAGTGCGCTGCTGAGCGAGCCCTGGCGAATACCCTCGGCGACGCTCACCGCATCGCGATACGCCCTGAACTGGCGCAGGGTGTCGAGCAGGATCGCCGGTACCGGCTCGCCTTCCACATGCACGCGGCGCAGCACGTCCTCACTCACCGCCGCAACGCTGCGCACCTGCTCCAACTCGGCCTCACTGAAGCCCTCCGTCACCGGGCCCAATCGCCGCATCAACGTGGCGCCTTCCCAGGTGTGCGGGCGTTCCACTTCATGGTTCCAGAGGCCAGCGCCGTTGCTCTTCAATATCGGTTGATAGGCCTCGGCGCGCGTGGGATGGAGGATGCGGTATTGCTCGGTCAGCGGGTCTTGTTGCACGGCATAGCGTTTACCCTCCAATGGCAGCACGGTCTGGCCATTGTGCCGGTGCAGGCCTTGCTCATCCGCCGCCACTGAAGGTAGGGACGCGGTGTGCTCATAGGTCGACAAGTCGGGTTTCCACAGCCGAGTCTTGCCACTGGGGAGAGTGACGGCCTTGAGCTGCTCGATAAACGGCGACACGGTGAAGTGCACCACGGCTGCCTGCACCGCCAGCGTCGCCAGGTTTTCCACCACGTCGGTGATGTGCGCCCAGCCCTCTTCGCGATCGCCTTCGCTCAGCTCGATGGCACCTTCGATGACTTCGTAGAGCATTTGCCCGGCCATCGCCACGGCCATCAGCACGCCAAGCGGTGGCACCGCCATGGCCACCAGGTTGAGACCGAACAGGCCAATGCTCATGTAATGCGCGGCGCGCAGTGAGCGCGAGGCCTCATCGACATCGGCGGTGCTCACCGCACGATGCCGCGCATTCTCGAACAGGCGGGCACGCAGGCTGCCCAGGCGATAGGTCCACAGGTCTGCAACTTGCCATAGGTCCGTCAGGGTGTGGGCGCGAATGTTGAATTCAGGGGCAGTGGCATGCACGCGCACGTAGGGATGTGGTTCGCCCAGTGTCGAAGGCGTGGCAAAGGACGGAGAAGTGAGCAGGCGCCCCCATTCCGATCGCAAGGCCTGTGCGCCAAACGGCTGGGGAGGTGCGTCCAGCACCAGTTCGGTCAGCCGTTTGTAGTAGTAGGCGCGGTCTTTGTCGGCAACGAACCGGGCAAAAAAATGCTGGTTCGGCGTAGCCCTCCAGCCTTGAGAGCGGTCAGCTTCCTGGGTGGTTTTCGCGCTCAGGCGCTCGGTCAATGCAGTGCTGAAGTCATTGAAGGTGTCATAACGCTTGATGGGATGGTCGGGGTCATCGGGAATATAAACGATGACCCAGCAGGTGTAGCCAGGCTTGGCGCAAGCGTCGATGACCAGGCAATCATGCAGGTGCAGGTTCATCAGGCTCAGGCTGCGATACACGATGGGCTTGCCGTCGCTGAGAATGTGTTTTTCCCCGGCCGCCACACGCATCAGCAAGGCGTGGTCGCTGTCACCAATGTCGCCCTTGAGCAACGCCAGGTACGCTGCCGCCTTGAAGGCGGCTTTCTGGTGCCGGACATAACGCTCGCGCAGTTCGGCCTGGGACTCGGCGTCGTCAGGTTTCAACTGCGCCTTGAGGTGAGCCTGGTACTGCTTGCCCAGGTCCAGTTCTCGGCAAAGCTGGGTGAACGCATGAATCTTCAGGGTCGTGGTGTGGCGCTCGAAATGATCGCGCACGTCCGGTTGGGTGATGAAACCTGAGGCACTGTCGAAATAGCCCTCTCGAGTCTCGCGTTGCTCAAAGTTGCCAAGGGCAGCGTGCAGCAGGGAGAACGTTTTGACCCTGAAGCCACTGGTCTTTACGCCAAAGGCATCTTCCACCGGTACATACAGGCGCAACCAGGTTTGATTGACGTCCAGCTCGTGGCCGATAGCCTTTAGCTTGGCTTCCAACAAGGGTTGGGCAAACGCTTGCTCCGAGTGTATGTGACTGAAGGTTTTCTCCAGTTCGTTGAGCGACTCGCAACGGGCGTCCAGCAACACTTTGAGCTGATCTTTGTGCGCCTGGGAAGCAGCGTCATACCAGCGGGGAATGGCTGGCGGCGTGTCTTTGAGGGCCTTGCGACGGGAGGGCGAACTGTTGACCAGGCAAGTAGGGATCGCCTGTTTGATCAGTTCGTAATGTTGGCCCTGCTCACCAGGAAGCGGGGTGACGGGGTCGGTGACCTGAAAGTCCGGCATGGGATGACAACCTTTTCTTGGAAGAGGTTGTCATCCTAGGCACGCCGTTTTTGCGGCTGGCGCTAACTAAATCAATGACCCGTTCAGAACTGCTCGCGCGGGTTGAACGCAGCCTTTTGCGCCAGGGCCTCCCACAATGCCTTGACCTCATCATCCGCCGCCTTGGGCATGACGGCCTTGAGCTGGATGAACAGGTAGCCACGTTGCCCGGCCTTGTTCAGCAAACCATGGCCCTTGGCGCGCATACGTTGGCCGTTCTGGCTACCGGCAGGCACCTTGAGGTTGATCTTGCCGGTGAGGGTCGGCACGGCCACTTCCGTGCCCAGCGCCAACTCCCAGGGTGCCAGTGGCAGGTTGATGATCAGGTTTTCGCCGTCCACTTCGAACCTCGGGTGGGGCGCAAACTTGATGATCAGGTACAAATCACCATTGGCCCCGCCGCCAATGCCCGGCGCGCCCTGGGCCTTGAGGCGAATGCGCTCGCCATCGGCCACACCGGCCGGGATCTTCACGTTCAGGCTTTTGGTGGTGTTGCTCACATGCCGACCGGAGGCATCGTATTGCGGCACCTGGAAGCTGATCTGCTTGGACTCGGTGGACAGGGTTTCCTCCAGGGAGACCGTGAGCTGCATCTCCACATCCTGGCCCTTGCGCCCGGTAGGACGGCGCTGGCCGCCACCGAAAGCATCACCACGCGAGCCGAAGATCGAACTGAAAAAGTCCGAAAAGTCGCCCGCGTCCTGGCCACCACCAAAGCCGCCACGGCTCTGCCAGCCCGGTGGGCCCTGGAACGGCTGGCCATGCTGGCCGTACTTGCGCAGTTCGTCGTATTCGGCGCGCTTGTCGGCGCTTTTAAGCGCTTCATAGGCCTCGGACGCATCCTTGAACTTGGCTTCGGCGTCCTTTTCCTTGCTGACGTCCGGGTGATATTTGCGCGCCAGCTTGCGATAAGCCGACTTGATCTCTTTGTCATCAGCCGTGGGCTCGACACCGAGAATCTTGTAGTAGTCTTTGAAATCCATGGGGGCATCACCATCCGTTATCGATATCGCGCAGCCCGCCACACGGCACGCCATGGCTGGCAGCCTGGGAATTGATGTCAGGGCGCGTCATAAGTTAATCGGCGGCACACAGGGTCAGTGCAATCACTGTGTACCGCCTGGATATGCCCACAAGATTGGGGCAAAACCCGCCCTTTCAAGATGGGATATGGCTATTTACGACGACAGACCCGTTACTTACTCGGGTAGGATCAAGCGAACAGGTTTTTTATTGCCCCCTCAGTGTACTGATAATCCATGCGCAGCTCGGCGCCCGCTGCAATGTCTTCAGTGGCAAATACCGCCGTCAGTATCAAATTCTCGCGTTTGGTTCGCGCACCCTCCCCTACCCCCATCCACCTGTCTGCCTCGACATTGAAGCCCACCGCTTCAACGTTGTAGCCACTGGGGGCCTGGCGCAACGGTTTGCCCTGGGCGTCATACTCGAAGAGGGTATTGATTCTGGAAATAATATTATCCCCCGACAGGTGGATCGGCTCTTCCACCAGGGTATTGCCCCGCGCGACCTCCTTGCTTCCTACCCTCATGGTGTACGTCTGCCCGCTGGGTCCGAAGATCCCCATGGGCAATACCGTTCCGCCGTACACGCCGACGATTTCGCCCTTGGCGATACGCCGGTTGGCAACCACCATGGCCTGGCCTATCAACGCGCTTTCACCGGGCGCTTTCATGTCCTGGGCCGTAAACGAACGTAGCTGGAGTTTCTCTTCATAGCGTGCGCCCACCTGCTCATAGCCCTGAAATTGAATGTAGGGCTTGATCTGCTCCGAGGTGTAGCGCACACCGGGATCTATCGTGACCGCTTGCTCCAATTCGCGAATGCGGATCGCCCGGCCTTGATAGTCCCTGAGCGGGTATTTGCCGTTATTGGCACGGTTATAACTGCCGATGCGATTGGGGCTGGCCGTAAAGTGGATATCGCGACGCATATGGCGCAGTTCCTCCGCCGTGTAGGGCGTTACCGGCATGGACTCCGACGCGTCGAAAAACTCATCGTCGGAGCCCTGCGGCTTCATCCCACCCGCCAAACCCCTGCGCTTCCAGACCCCATGGATATCGGGCTTGGCTACCACCCCACTGCTGACCAGCGCCAACGGGTTCTGGGGTGCCTGCACCCGCAAGATGTAATGCTCGCCATCGCCCGCATCCGGCATGCTCGCGACAAAATACTGTTTGCCGTTGAAATCGATGGCTTTAGCCTCAGACAGTTGCAGCTCCTGACCCACAGGCTCCACCAACACTTCAAGGCTCGCAGAGGGCATCAACGCCTGCGCCACTTCATCGCGGGACAGGGTTTGAATCAGCTGTGCTTCTTCGATTGCAAACTGCCCCTGCAGTGCTTCGGCCTCACCGTCGAACACCGCCTTGGAGATTGCACCGGACTCGAAATCGCGCAACAACGCATTCATTTGTTCGTGATGGGGTTGGTTCTGCGCCTCGAACCGCGAGCGGTATTTGTTCGCGATGTAGTCTTGCCAGAATTCCCTGGCGAGCATGGCTTGAAACTCATGCACCGAATTATCCAGGCCGATCACCTTATCGTACGCAGCATCCAGCATCGCCTGGCTGACGTTGCCGAAACGAATGAACCTGGTCTGCTGCGCCTGGCCAGGCAAGTCAAGCCGCTCTTTAAGGCCGTAACGATAGGCCAGCCTGATTTCCACTTCTTCCAGAGCCCTTAGAGCGTCAGCCTTCTGCGTCGCCGTCAGGTCTTCGCGGCTATTAATCGCAGTCCGGCGCTGGTCGATATCCGTAAGGGCGATCTTTTCCACTTCCTCCAGACGGAACAAGCCCCTGGACAGCTTCACCAGCGCGGCGCCCTGAGTCGAATCCAACGCCTGGGCCTTGGCATTGCTGGTCATCAGCAGGATTTCCAGATTACCGAAGGTCAACGCGGCACGGTCGCAACACGTCGCCTGGCCCGCCCATTCGAACATCTCCTTGCGCAGCTGCTCCGACTCGGCGCTGTGGCTGGCAATCGCGTCGATCACCTCCCACACCCGCTGCTGCACATCCTCATATTCAGCGGGCGCCACGTTCAGGTCTCTGAGCATGTCGAAAAAACCGTCCGAGCCTGGCAGTGCACGCAGGGTGGACCATTGGCTTTGGCGCTGGGCAAGCTGCTGCGTTGACAACCCTCTGGCCCAGCGCTGAAACGGCGCTGAGTCGCCAGTAACGGCCTGCGGCACAGCCACCTCCAGAGTGCTGCGCACCAACCTGTTGGCCGCTCGCTCCGGGTCGGTAAGCCGACGGTTGTAATCGGCGATTCGCGCCTGAGTTTCGGCGGACAAGGGGTTCAGGCCCAGGTCAGTGACGCTGGTTACCCGCAGGGATTGCGCCAACGCCTCGTCCGAGGGGGCAATCAGCGCATCGGGCAGCGTTGAAATCCGACTGCCCCTCAGGTACACCGCATCCAGGCTGGGCTGCGCCCCCAGCCCGGTGGGAAAGGTTTCAATATGGGTGTTGCCCATCCCCAGCGAACGCAAATCCGTCATCTGGCTGAAATCCGGCGCGATATCAAGGGGGTTTGAATTGAGGATCAAGGCTCTGAGGGTGCTGCGCGACGCCAGCATCGCAGCCGACTCCGGGTTCAGGCGTATCTGGTTATTTTGCAACGACAGCCGGGTCAGGCCATGCATCTGCCCCAGCGCCGGCGGCAACTCGCGCAACTGGTTGCGCGACATGTCCAGCCAGCGTACGCCCTGATGGCGAGCGAGGAACCCCTCAGGCGAAGTACTGAGGTTCATGTTGCTCAGCTTGAGTGAGCCTACGTGACTGAAGTCCGCATCCAGGTCGGGCAGGCTTGGCAGCGTCAGGCCGCTGAGGTCCAGCTCCAGGCCGAAGGGCTCGCCGTCGTTGGTGAGCTGTTGCGGGGTTTCACGGCGCCAGCAGCGCATGATGCGGTTGTGCGCCAGGTTGCGATCGCGCAGTGACGCAGCATCGGTGGCGCGCTCCCCCACGCGCACATAGCGCTGGCGCTCGCCGCCGCCTGAAAATGCCCATGCGTTCAACTGCCTGAGCAGCACAGAAAACTCCTGCCAGCGCCGGTCCAGCTCGGTATCGGCGCCTTCGCCCCAGCTCCAGACAAGCTCCCGGGCCTTTTGCAGGGAATACTCGGGGTACATGTGCTGCACCATTTCCAGGCGTGGGTTTCTGCTGTCAAAGGCGCCATCGAGAGCGCCTGACACAAGGTCGGGGCGTGACTGGTTCACGTCCTGCCAATACTTATCGAATGTTTCCCAGTAATCGTGTGGGAAGCGATTGCCATCAAGCAAGGTGACGTTATTGATCCGCACGATCGTTTCCAGTTGATCTGCCGGCGGAACAAGATTGTCCTGCGGTACCTGCAGCAGTCGATTGTGACGTAAGTCGACGCGCTCCAGCCCAGTCTGCGTCCTCAACCCCGAAGGCCAACGCTCGATTCGGGTGAAAGATAGATTCAGCGCTCTCAAATGCGGCATACCGCCGAAATCAGGCAATGTACCCAGCGGATTTTCCGAAAGATCCAGCACTTGCAAGGCATCCAGAGCGCTCAAGCTTGCCGCGCTACGCTCGCTCAGTTTCAGTTCATTGGAGGGCAGTTTCAACGACGTGAGCTGCTTCATATCGCCGATCACCGCCGGCAACTCGACCAACTCGGCACCAGTGATGCTCAGGCTCTTGATATGCGTGAAATTTTCTAGGAACAACGAGCTGGAGTGCCCCTTCCATGTGAGCCCCGATAACGCCACTTCCTGGACATGACTGAAGTCGGCCTTCAGCGGCGGCAAATCCACCCAACGAATCTCGTCTTTTGAACGACGGATATTCAACTGGCTTCCGGTCTCGCGACGCCAGCAGCGTTTGATTGCATCACTCACACGCCATTCGGCGCTGTAGTACGCCAGGGCATGTGGCCCTCTGGAGCGAGCCCACGCTTTCAAGGATTTTTTCAGGTGGTGGTATTCCAGCTCACGACTGGCCAACCCGCCTGGGACATCTTCGCCCAGCGACTGAATAAACGCTGTGACTTGCTCCTCAGTGAATGATGGATACAACCGGCGTACCCGCTCTGCTGGAGAGCGCAGCACATTAGCCGCCACCCTTGCCATATGCCGAAAGCCCGGAGCGCCGCCCATCAAGCGGACCATCGGATCGTACTCGGGCTTGCGCAGCGGGTAGTCCTCCAGCACCGTGCGCAACGCCTGGCGCGAAAGAGGGTTGCGTTGAATCGCCTGCTTCAATTCGACCGCGCTGCCCAACCCGAGACGCTGACGCTCATCGGGCGCGAGTTGCTCCCAGATGGCGCTGTAGAAATCGCCGGGCATGGTTGCCTGGAACTCACCGCTGTCCAGCAGTATCAGGCTGCGCTTGTGCGGGAAGTCGGGGGAGCCGATGGCATCCATCAGCGTGCCCTCCGCCGAATACTGACGCAACTCCACCCGCGAGCCACGGTGCCAGCCCGGCAGGGTTTCCAGGGTGCGCAAGGCCAGGCGCTGACTGTCGAGGTGGGTCTGTGTGTCCAAGTGCAGCCCTTCGTAGGCGCGCGCCACGCGGGTTTCCTGCGCGCACCATTGAGCCTGCGTGGCCAACCGGTCAGGCAGGCGCCCGCTGCTGCGAAAAGCGGTCAGCTCATCCACTGCGGCGCCTTGCAGCAAGCGCTCGGCGGCCAGCGTCGGCAAAGCCGGGTAGGTATCCAGCACGCGTTGCACATCGGCGTCAGGCGTTGGGTTCAACGCACGGTAACGCTCCTCCAGCAGCGGTCCTTTGAGGCTATCAACGGCATCGCCAAGGTACTGGCGCAGCTTGGCGGCGCGAACGTCCAGTGACTCTTCGGGGCTGCCGGGGAATTCCTTGAGCTGTGGGTCGACGCCTTGCAAGGTGTACAGCAACTCCCTGAGTAAACGGCCCTGGGCCATGGCGGTCTCGGTCAACACCATCACGCGCTTGGGCAATAAGGGTGACGCATCGGCGCTTTCCCACACGACCTCGCCCGTTGGGCCGATGACTTTCAGCGCTACGCCATCAGGCAGCAGGCCACGGCGTTGAAGCAGGTCAAATTGCAGTGCAGGCTCGGCCTTCTGGTAGACCAGCGGGTCGCTGCTTTTGATTTGCTCGACAAAGGTGGTCAATTGCTGATGCAGCTCGAAGCGCTTGATGGTGTCGTCAAGCAACAGCGGCAAGGGTTCATGATCGACCGCAACCTGGCGCAGAGCGTCAGTTTCGACGCCGCTGATACGCAACGGCTCCGCCTGCTCGACCAGCCCGAGGCGCTTGAGCAAGGTGGGCTCGTCCCAGGTCAGCGGTTCTTCCAGCTCATGAGTCCACACCCCGTTATGGTTGTGTTCCAACTCCGGCGCATAGGCGTCGGGGCGAGTCGGGTGCTGAATACGGTACTGGCCGCTCGGGTCTTGCTTGACCTGGTAATGCGTATCCTCAAACGACACCCATTGCTGACCGGCATGATCGTACAGGCCCAACGTATTGGGCTTGACCTCTGGCGCCGGTTTGGTGGTAGAGGCATAGGGCCTGAGGTCGGGGTTCCACAGTACCTGCTTGCCCGTGGGCAGCGTCACCGGTTTGAGGTGATCCACTGCGCTTTGCCATTTGACGGCGGGCAGCACCTTGGACCCGGTGGCGATGAACGCTACGTTCAGGGCTACCGATGCAAAATGCGCCCACATCTGGCGGGGCTCCCCTTGATCGTAGGCCTCGATGCCTTCAAATACTTCGTAGCACATCTGCGATGCGCCCACGGCCAACATGATCGGGCCGAGCCCCGGCACCACGAACGCGGCGAGATTGAATACGCTGACGGCCGCCTCGAAAAAGCCTTCCAGGCGTTCGAGCCGGGCCTTGCGGTCCTCGTCTTCGGTGGGCACGGCCACTGCGCGTGCATCGCTCAGGATCTTGCTGATATGCGCCTGGCGACTGCGCTGCCACAGCTCACCGGCAAGGGCGAACTCTTGCATAGGCAAGCGCGCCAACGGCGTGCGCAACGGGTAGTCCGCGCCGCCATTGCCGTTACTGGCAGGCTGGTACAGACGGTTGAACCGGGTGAAGAACCCGCCTTGTTCGCGCACCGGCACAAAGCGGCTGAAGAAGCGCCGGTACGATGCGCTGTGCAGACGGGTACGCAAGTCGGCCATGAATTCGCCACTGGACGCATACTCCTTGAGGGGCTGTTGCGGGTCGCCGGGGATGTACACCACCAGAGGCTCGGGGCGGTTGGTGTTTTGCCGATCAGGGCCGATCAGCAGCGGCCCCACCAATACACTGTCGAACACGTTGAGCGCGGTGTATGTCACAGGCTTCCCGGCCAGTTTCGGCGTGGCGGAGCCCGTGACCACATTCTGGAGCATCTGGCAGGCGTCGGCACTGAGCGTTCCGGTGCTTTGCAACCGGGCAATATCGATGCACAGTGCCAACTGCTCGCGTTGATGCTCTTCCAACAGCTGTTCAAGCGCCTGGCGTTCATCCGCGTCCTGGGGCTCTACAATGGCCTTGATATGCGCCTGATAAAGCGCGCCAAGGTCCAATGTGCGGCAAAGCCTGGCGAAAGCATGGGGCGTGATCGCCACCGCCTGTGCATGGACGGCCGCGAAGGTCGCAATGATGTGGGGGTTTTCTAGGTTGAAGGTGGTGATCAGTTGGCAATCGGTGCACGACGACGGCTGCTCTTCATCGGCCTCGAAATTGGCCAGGGCCGCTTCCAATAGGGAAATGCCGCGATACCTGTAGCTCAGTGACGGGTCGTTTTGCTGCTCGAAAACAAAGGCACCGTAGAAGTCATCGCGAGCACCTTTTGAGCCGTATTTGCGCACGAAAAATACATTGCGCACATCCAGTTCCAGGTTGAACTCTTTCTTGATCGCCTCTTTGAGCGGCTGTTCGGCGAAGGCCAGGACGTCTTCAATCTGGCCCAGGTGCTCTTCAATCGCATTGAGCGTTTCGCGAAAGCGCGTGTGCCGGGCAGCCAGAGTGGTTTTGTCTTGGTGAGTGGCGGCCAGGTACCAGGCAGGAATATCCATCTCGTGCGTGCCTAGCTCTTGCTGGCGTTGCGGCGAGCCTTCCATGAACCAGTTCGGCACGCGTTGTTTGAGAAAGTCGTAATGCACGCCGCGCAGGTCGGCGTTGAAGGTTGCATCAGGCATAGCGATTCGTCCGTGAGGGCAGTAAAACCCGAGCCTAACCAAGCCCCTGCCGGTTCAAGACGTAGCTATATAGCGCGAATTTACGGATCGCCGGTCTACGCATCCGCTCGCGAGTGACATACACTGCGCGGCCGTTTTTTGCCCGGAACCTGTAAGACATGAAAAACGAATCTCCAGCCCGTGCCTGCGGCATCGACTTCGGCACGTCCAACTCCACCGTCGGCTGGATCCGCCCCGGCGAGGAGACGCTGATCGCGCTGGAGGACGACAAGATCACCCTGCCGTCAGTGGTGTTCTTCAACTTCGAGGAGCGCCGCCCGGTATATGGTCGCCTGGCGCTGCACGAATACCTGGAGAACTACGAAGGCCGCCTGATGCGCTCGCTCAAGAGCCTGCTGGGTTCCAAGCTGATCAAGCACGACACGAGCGTGCTCGGCACTGCAATGCCCTTCACCGACCTGCTGGCACTGTTTATCGGCCAACTCAAGAGCCGCGCCGAAGCCAACGCCGGTCGTGAATTCGAAGAAGTGGTACTGGGCCGCCCGGTATTCTTCGTCGATGACGACCCGATGGCCGACCAGGAAGCGGAAAACACCCTGGTGGATGTGGCGCGCAAAATCGGCTTCAAGGACATCTCGTTCCAGTACGAACCGATTGCAGCGGCGTTCGACTATGAGTCGACGATCGAGAAAGAAGAGCTGGTGTTGATCGTCGATATCGGCGGTGGTACCTCCGACTTCTCCCTGGTGCGCCTGTCGCCGGATCGTCGTCACAACGACAATCGCCAGAGCGACATCCTCGCCACCGGCGGCGTGCACATCGGCGGTACCGACTTCGACAAACAGCTCAGCCTGCAAGGCATGATGCCGCTGTTCGGCTACGGCAGCCGCATGAAGAGCGGCGCCTACATGCCCACCAGCCACCACATGAACCTGGCCACCTGGCACACCATCAACTCGGTGTACTCGCAAAAATCCCAGCTGGCCCTGGGCAGCATGCGCTACGACATCGAAGACACCGGCGGCATCGACCGCCTGTTCAAACTGATCGAACAGCGCGCCGGGCACTGGCTTGCCATGGAAGTGGAAGAAACCAAGATCCAGCTCACCCATCAAGACAGCCGCCACGTGCCGCTGGACCGCATCGAAGCGGGCCTGAGCGTAGACCTGAGCCGCGCACTGTTCGAGTCGTCCATCGACAGCTTGCTGGAACGTGTACGCGGCAGCGTCACGCAGTTGCTCAACGACGCCTCGGTGAGCGTGGCGCAGGTGGACACGGTGTTCTTTACCGGCGGCTCCAGCGGCATCCCGGCGCTGCGCCACAGCATCTCTGCAATGCTGCCGAATGCGCGGCATGTGGAAGGCAATATCTTCGGCAGTATTGGCAGTGGTTTGGCGATTGAGGCGAGCAAGCGCTACGGTTGCTGAGTTGTAGCTGACACCGTGGCGCGCCCACTTGACGGTAACCACGATGCGAAGCGAGCCGCTTTTGATCTTGATCTGCTTTTGATCTTAGGCGCCCCGTTAAACCACGCTGGCCGGAATTCGACAGGGATTTGGGGGGTAAACCGGCAGGGATGCCGGTTTAGCCGCCCCGCGCCATGGATGGCGCGTGGCGGCGGCCCCCCAAATCGCTGGCGAATTACGGGCACACCGAGCCCAAGCGAGGTGCCGAGTGGTGGGGCAAGAGCGTTTTGCTTACTTTTGCGCTTTTCAAAAGTGAGCCGCCGTCAGGGCGGAACCCTAAGTGGCCGTTACCTAAATAACGGATATGTACGCGGTCAAATCCAACATCCCGGTCGGCAGTCAGGCCGCCTTCGCGAGCAAGCCCGCTCCCACAGTTTGATCGCGGGGCGTCAGATAGATAGGGGCCGGCTGTGAGGCCGTCATCGCAGGCAAGCCAGCTCCCACAATTTGATCGGGTTGTGTCAGGTAGATAGGCTTCGGCTGCAGGCCGTCATCGCAGGCAAGCCAGCTCCCCCAGGTGATCGCATTTCAACGTGGGAGCGGGCTTGCCCGCGATGGCGTCAGCCCAGGCGACACAAGGCTTAAACCATCCCACCCAGCTTCAGCTCGCTTTTCAGATAGGCATAGTAAATCGGCCCCGCCACCACCCCCGGCAGGCCGAACGCTGCCTCAAACACCAGCATCGCCAACAACAACTCCCATGACTTGGCACTGATCTGCCCACCGACGATTCGCGCGTTGAGGAAGTACTCGACCTTGTGGATCACGATCAAATACCCCAGTGCCGCCACCGCCACCCAGATCGACAGCGACAGCGCCACGATGGTGATCAGGGTGTTGGAGATCAGGTTGCCAATCACTGGCAGCAGACCGAGCAGAAAGGTCAGCACGATCAGGGTCTTGGTCAACGGCAGGTGAATGCCACATAAAGGCAGCACCACTGCCAGGAACACCGCGGTGAAGGCGGTGTTGAGCGCGGCGATCTTGATCTGGGCGAACACGATATTGCGAAACGCCTGGACCAGCAGGTGCAGGCGGTCGAACAGCGCGGCGGCCAAGGGTTTGCGCTTGGTCAGGTCGGGCACGCGCTGCAAGGCGATGATCGCACCCAGCACCATGCCGATCAGCAAGGTGACGAACATGTGGGCGGCGTCTTTGCCGACCAGTTGCAGTTCGCTCAAGTGCTTGCTTAGCCAATCGCCAATGGCCACGCGAAACTCCGCGGCGCTGGTGGGCAAATAGGCGTCGATGGACGGCGGTAATTGACCGCGCGCGCGGTCGACCACGCCCATGAATTTGTCCAGGGAAGCCCCCGGGTTTTCCGCTTCGTGGAGCAGGAAGCTGATGGCGCCAGCGAAGATCAAGGCCAACACGCTGACGATCAAGGTGCCCAGCAAGGCCACCGCCAGCCAACGCGCGCGCCGGCCTTCGATCAGGCGTTGCAGTTGAGGGGTGAGCATGTTGACCAGTTCATAGACCAACAGGCCGGCCAGCAGGCTGGGCAGCAATTTCAGCGGCAGTACCAGCAGCAACCCGCCGAAAATGATGATGTAGCTGGACAGCAACAACACATGACGCTGAGAAAACGTTGGCATACAGCCTCAAAACAAACGGCGTTGAAGGATGGGCAGTCTGCCAGCCTTGAGGGAATCAAGCGAGAGCGGGTGCTGTGAATACGATCAGGTGTGGGAGCTGGCTTGCCTGCGATACGGGCACCTCGGTGTATCCGTCATACCGAGGCGACGCAATCGCAGGCAAGCCAGCTCCCACAGGGGTTCTGCAGCATTCGTGAACTCGGGATCAGCCCTTGAGGCAGGTGCTCATGAATGTCTTGCGCGCATCACCGGTCAACGCCTTGGTTTTCGCCGACGCATTGCAGTCTTTCATCTTCTGCTGCTGCGGGGTCAGGGTCTTGGCGTCGTTGGCGGCAGGTGCCGACAGGCAGGTCTTCATGAAGGCCTTACGGTCATCGCCCTTGAGCGTCTTGGTGGTGGCCTCGGCATTGCAGGTGGTCATTTTGTTCTGCTGGGCAGTGGCGGCAAAACCCTGGGCACACATCAGCAGGCCCATCATCAACAACGGAATACGCAGCATCTTCATGGAGTTTTCTCCCTGTTACCGTGCCGACGGGCACGGCCTACAGCGCAGTGTAGTCAAAACCTGTTACAACTTCACCGGCCACGAATATTCGCCCGCCGGTATTGCTCCGGCGTACAGCCGGCGTGGCGTTGGAACATGGCGATAAACGCCGAGGCGGTGCTGTAGCCCAGATCAAACGCCACGTGTTGCACACTGCGGTCGCTGTCCAGTGCCTCGATGGCCGCCAGGTAGCGCAGGCGCTGGCGCCATTCGCCAAAGCTCATGCCCAGCTCGCGCACAAACTGGCGCGCCAGGGTGCGCTCGCTCACATGCACCTGCTCGGCCCATTGCGCCAGTGGCCGGTTGTCTCCCGGCTCTGCCTGCATGCCCTCCAAGACCCCAAGCAATCCCGGGTGGCGGGCGTAGGGCAGGAAGCAGTCGTGGACCGGCGCCTGCCTGAGCTGGTCCACCAGCACCTGGGCCAGGCGGATGTCGGCGTCGGTGCGCGGTGCATTGACATCGCGCAGGGCGAAATCCTTGAGGATCGCCTTGAGAATGTCGCTGATCGCCAGCGTGCAAGGCTGCTGTGGCAACTGCTCGCACAGCTGCGGCGCCAGCCCTACGGAGTGGTAGACAATCGCCTCGGCATTGTAGGAGCTGTGCTCGGTATGCGGCGGCACCCACACCGCGTATTGCGGTGGCGACATGAAGCGATTGCCCGCCACTTCCATGCGCATCACACCGCTGGCCGAGTAATCCAGCGAGCCCCAGGTGTGCTGGTGCGGGGTGCATTCGGTGTCCGGGGCAAAATCGGAATACCGAAAGTACACCGGGCTTGGCAGGCGGGCAAAATCGGGCAGGCGCACGGTATGTCGGGACATATTGTCTGGATTCAACGCTTAGTTGTCTGGATCGCAGTATAGGCTTCGATCCAGACAGAGGATAATCCTGCCTCGTCAACACACTGGGTTTCTTTTCAATGCAATACGCGTATCCGCTGCTGGCTATCTTTATCTGGGCCGGCAACACCGTGGTCAACAAATTGGCCGTGGGCTCGATTTTCCCGGCTGAAATCGGCTTTTACCGCTGGCTGTTCGCTGCGTTGCTGTTCACGCCGTTCATGCTCAAGCCGGTGATCGCCCACTGGCCGCAGATCCGCCCCAACCTGGGCAAGATCTTTATCCTCGGCGTACTCGGCATGGCGGTGTATCAAAGCCTGGCCTACTACGCCGCAACGCTGACCAGTGCCACCAACATGGGCATCATCCTCTCGCTGATGCCACTGATGGCGTTGACCGCCGCGATTATCAGCCTCGGCCAACGCCTGACCTTTGGCGCGCTGACCGGCGCGGTGCTGTCGTTCGCAGGCGTGGTAGTGGTCGTGTCGGCCGGCAGCCTGGGCGCGTTGCTGCAACATGGGGTCAACCTGGGCGACGGCATGATGCTGGTGGCGACCCTGGCTTATGCGGTCTACAGCACCCTGCTGAAAAAATGGCAACTGCGCCTGCCGCCGTTGGTGCTGCTGTATTTGCAGGTGCTGGTCGCGGTGGTGGTGCTGCTGCCGCTGTATCTGTTCTCGGCCAAGGCCGGTTTGGGCTGGGCGAATATTCCGCTGGTGCTATATGCCTGCCTGCTGGCTTCGATGCTGGCACCGCTGGCGTGGATGCACTCGGTCAAGACCCTGGGGCCAAGCCGTACCACACTGTTTTTCAACCTGCTGCCTTTGATTACCGCGCTGATTGCAGCCGTGGTGCTGAAGGAAGAGTTGGCGCTGTATCACCTGGTGGGGGGCTTGCTGACCCTGGGTGGAGTAATTCTGTCAGAGCGTTGGACCACACCGGTCAGACGCCCTCAGGACACATCCTGTTAAATCCGATAAAACTTTTCGCCTGGCCCGGGACTCACAACCAATAGCGATCACGCCGGCAGAGCGTGGCGTACACCCGGATTAGCCCCAGGAGATTGAAATGACTGAAGCACGATTGACTGACGTTGCAACCCTGCGCAGCCGCGCCCGCCAGAACGTCGAAAACGGCGCCGTGACCGAAGGCTATGACGCCGACCGCGAAGAAATCATCCGCCTGCTCAACGAGTCGCTGGCCACCGAACTGGTCTGCGTGTTGCGCTACAAGCGTCACTACTTCATGGCCAACGGCCTCAAGGCCAGCGTGTCTGCCGATGAGTTCCTGGAACATGCGACCCAGGAAGCCGAGCACGCTGACAAACTGGCCGAGCGTATCGTGCAACTGGGCGGCGAGCCGGAGTTCAACCCCGACCTGCTGTCGAAAAACTCCCATGCGCAATACGTGGCGGGCAACACCTTGAAGGAAATGGTCTACGAAGACCTGGTGGCCGAGCGGATCGCGGTAGACAGCTACCGCGAGATCATCCAGTACATCGGTGACAAAGACCCGACTACCCGTCGCATCTTCGAAGACATCCTGGCTCAGGAAGAAGAACACGCCGACGATATGGCGGATATTCTGCAAGATCTGTAATAACTAACACCGCAACATCCCCCTGTGGGAGCGGGCTTGCCCGCGATAGCGCTGGATCAGTTGATAAATCATTGACTGATACTCCGCTATCGCGGGCAAGCCCGCTCCCACAGTTACTTCACGGTCTTGGGCGCCTTGCCTTCCTTCATCTGTTGCAGCAACGGTGCGCACTCATTGGGCTCGCCACCGCTTGGGGCAACCAAGGCGAGCAAGCCAGCAGCAGGCCCGGCGATCACGCCGAGGGCGACCATGCCCGCACCGCGTAGCGCCAACGGAATGGCTTTCACGCCAGCATTGGGCTTGATGAAAGGTCCATTGACGTAAAGCGGTGAACGCAGGGAGAACAGGCGAAAGCCCTTGGATTCCGGCGTGATGGTCAGGTCCAACTGCTCGGTGGCCATATTCGCGGTGCCGTCGATGTAGATGATCGCGTTCTCGGTATCGAACACAAACAGCCGCGTGGTCGCCAGGCCCGTCTTGATGCCGAAGTCCGCCGCTGCGCAGTTAATCTTCACTTCCTCGTCGCCGAACAGACGGCCCACCACGTAGTTGCCCACGTTGAGCCCTGCGATTTCCATCAGGCTTCGGCTGATGGCGCCATCGTTGATGAGCATCTTCAGGTCACCGTTGGACGTGCCCAACAGTGCCGCCACCGAGTTGCCGCGCCCGGAAATATCGGCATCGCCGTTGAGTTCACCGAAGCTGGTTTTCATCGGTTCGAAAGTCGGGAACAACTGCTTGAGCTTGAAGTTGCGCGCCGTCAGCTTGGCGCGGCCCTCCATCGGCGTAGTGCGGCCGTTCAAGCGAATCTGCGCATCGAGCTTCCCACCGGCCACGCCAAAGCGCAGGGGTTCAAGGCTCAGTTGGCCGTCGTTGAGCACCAGGTGGGTGTAGAGGTCGGTAAAGGGCAAGTCGGCACTGTGCACGATACGCTTGCCGGTGAACTCCACATCGGCATCCATCTCACGCCAGCGTTCGGTGCGGAACTCTTCAACCGGCAGCACTTTGGTCGCCGGTTGCTTGCTTTCACCGCCACGGGCTTTTTGCTCGGCATTGGAATCTGCGCCAATCAGCGGCGCCAGGTCATCCATCAGCAGTTGGTTGGACACCAGCGCGCCGCTGAGCTTGGGCCGTGGCTGGCTGGCAACATAGGCCAGGTCGCCGTGGATGTCGCTGTTGCCGATCTTGCCGTTGAAGTTCTCGTAGCGGAAGGAGGCGCCGCTGGCCTCATGCAGTTTGGCGATCAGGTGGCCGTCGGTGGAATAGGCCGGCGAATCCGGCAGGGTCACGCCGGTCAGCGGGTACAGGTTGCCCAGGCTGCTGCCTGAAAGCTTCAGGCGCAGGTCCAGGGCACCGAGGTTCAGCGGGTCGGTCAGGGTGCCGGCCAGGGCGATGCTGGTGTCCGCGATCTTGACTTGGGCTTGCAGCGGGAACGGCTTGGCCGCGTCCTGCAAGGCCAGCAAGCCACCGATCTTGCCCGTGCCCGCGAGTTTCTGGCCGTGGTACTGGCCTTTGACCTTGAGGCCGAACGCGTAGTCCTGGGGCGCCGAGCCTTTTTCCAGGGCTTTTTTGGCATCGGCATCGCCGACGATTTCACCGAAGGGAATCGGCTTGCCCAGCGGGTCGATGATCACATCCAACTGGGTCTTGAGGCTTTGATCGTCAAGTGTCACATGGCCTTTGTCGAAGCCGATGGCGCCAATATCCACCACCCAATTGGACGGTTCGGCGTTGGGGTCCTTGGGGTCGAACTTGAACGTCCAGTTGGCGCGGCCATCAGCCAGGCGCTGCAACTGGGCACTGGGTTCGGTGAGGTCGATGCGCGGGATCACCACACGCTGCACCAGCAAGGCCAGGGGCGAAATGCGCAGCTCAACCTTCTTGAGCGTGACCATCTGCGGTTGTTTCGACCAATCGGGGTTCCCCAGAGTCAGGTCTTCGGCAATCACATGGGGCCACGGCACCCAGGCGCGCCAGCCGCCTTCATCGGGCTCACGCTGCCACACCACGGCGAGGTTGCCGTTGATGGCGAACGGACGATGCAGTTCTTCGGAGACCTTGGCATTGAGGGGCGGCTTGATGCGGTTCCAGTCGAAGAACACCAACACCAGTACCACGATGGCAATCAACAGAACGAAGCTGGCGCAGCTCCAAGCGAGAATTTTACGAGTGCGCGTCATTGCACAGGACTCCTGAATACGACTGGCTGGGCAACAGCCTTTTAAACAGCTTATAGGACTACGACTGGCAAAGTGCCTGGGGGTTTAACGCAACCGCGGATTTAACCGAAAAAAGCGATTTTCCTGATCAACCAGACAATTTTCCCCATCGACGACGCACCATTGTTACTCAGGTTCGTGTCGAAAATACCCACATCGGTGCAAAGCCGCGGGCTTGAGAGGCTCGATCTAGAGCCTTCGGTGAGAACAATCAATTCTGTTGATTATTACCATTGTGTTTATGAACTTTTATATCGACTTATCAAGGGTAACATTAGCCCTGTACCCACTTTATCGCCCTCCCTAGGAGCAACCATCATGAAACGCCAATTACTCGCTACCGTTCTGTTATCTGTCCTGGCTTCCAGCGCTTTTGCCCTGCCAGCTGCCGAACAGGCCACCCCGCAGAACAAAGCTCAAGCCGTGCAAACCAGCCAAACCGTGGCTCGCAGCGGTTCGCAAGAAGACGAAAACCGTGATTACGCCAAAGGCGCCGTAGCTGAAAATGGCTACAACCGCCTGCAAGAGAAAGGTCTGGTCGAAGGCGGTGCTGAACAAGCCAACAAACGCGCCTACACCGAAGGCGTTGCTGAAGGCGGTGCCGACCGTCTGCAAGAACTGCATCAAGCACAGAGCTAAGCCTGTGGTGGCCCAGAAAAAAGCCCGATCTGCCGATCGGGCTTTTGCTTTTATATAGGACGCGTCACGCCCCGCCCCTGCCAAGTTCGACGCCGGCAAAGCGCTTTTGCTAGAGTGCGTCGCTGTACTTGCCGACAAAGCTCATCCGCTCATGCTGCCCCGCGCCGAACAGAAGCAACAGACCCGCCTCGCCCTGATGGACGCAGCCCGCCATCTGATGGAGTGTGGCCGTGGGTTTGGCAGCCTGAGTTTGCGCGAAGTGGCCAAGACCGCGGGTATCGTGCCCACCGGTTTCTATCGCCATTTCGCCGACATGGACCAACTTGGGCTGGTACTGGTAAGCGAGGTCGGCCAGACCTTTCGCGCCACGATCCGCCTGGTGCGCCACAACGAATTCGTGATGGGCGGCATCATTGATGCCTCGGTGCGCATCTTTCTCGATGTGGTTTCGGCTAACCGCTCTCAGTTCCTGTTCCTGGCTCGCGAACAGTACGGCGGCTGCCTGGCCGTGCGCCAAGCCATCGCCGCCCTGCGCGAAGACATCACTCGCGACCTGGCCGCCGACCTGACACTGATGCCCAAACTTCAGCACTTGGATGCCGAAGGTTTGCACGTGATGGCCGACCTGATCGTCAAGAGTGTGTTCGCCACCCTGCCCGATATCATCGACCCACCGGCCCACGCCTTGCCGGCCCACCTTACGCCCCAGGCGAAAATCACCCAGCAACTGCGCTTTATCTTTATCGGCCTCAAACATTGGCAAGGGCTGGGCAGCACCGAGTAAGTCAATCAACCCGCCGTGTGGAACCGTTTGGCGGTGGTGTAGTGCTTGTTCCAGTAGCTATTGCTCAATGAATCGATACGGATGGTTTTGCCGGTACGCGGCGAATGGATGAATTTGCCCTGGCCGATATAAAGGCCGACATGGCTGACCTGGCCCCGCCCGTTGCCTTTGAAAAACACTGCATCCCCTGGCTTTAAAGCACTGCGTTTGATGGTTGTCGCCGATGAACGGTGCATGGCGGCAGTGGTGCGGGGTAGCTGGATATTGGCTTGGGTCTTGAACAAGTACACCAGGAAGCTACTGCAATCGAAGCCCTGCTCTGCCGATGTGCCGCCCCACTTATAGGGCGTACCCAGCAACTCATGGGCGCGGTCAATGACATCGTCGATAGAGGCCGGCTTGATGCTTTGCAGCGAAGAGCTGAAGGTGGCGCGGGGTTGGAAATTGGCCTTTGCCGATGAAATAAAGCAGGTCAGGCTGACAAGGCATACACAAAAAATTGATCGAAGCATGATGAACGTCGCGGTGGAATTAAACAGGCCGCATAGCCTAAAGAACCCGCAGGTAATCTTATGAGCTCCAAATCCTGATGACTCGTAGGAAAAATCCTAAAAAACACCTACAAAGAAAAAGATGAAAGAAACTTCATCAAACTGAGCGGCGCCATCAACGCAGAATGCCCTTCCCCGGTGCTATAAACCTCGGCACGCACCAAATTGATACACGCGCGGAAATCATCCGACGCCCTATTGAGCAGCATGCCTGCCTGACTACAGGGAATTCCTACTCGATTCCGTGATTGGCAAGCCCCTTGCTCTAGGTCTTTCATCGCTCACAGTTGGAAGCTCTCTGATGCTGGTGATACACCGCCGAATCGCCCCCCAAGCCCTCTGGGCCGCCGAGTTGCTGCTCAACTTCGAAGCCCGCAGCAAAAGCCGCCTGCGCTGTTTCAGTGCCGACGGTGAAGACGTCGGCCTGTTTTTGGAGCGGGGCCAGCCGCCCTTGCACGATGGTGAATTCCTGCAGGCAGAAGACGGACGCGTCGTACGGGTATGCGCCCGCCCTGAACAACTGCTGCACGTCACCTGCCGCAACGCCTTCGAGCTCACCCGTGCCGCCTATCACCTGGGCAACCGCCATGTGGCCCTGCAAGTCGGTGACGGCTGGCTGCGCCTGCTCGATGACTACGTGCTCAAGGCCATGCTCGAGCAACTGGGTGCCGATGCGCAGACCCTCGAGGCGCCGTTTCAACCCGAGCACGGCGCCTATGGCGGCGGCCATCATCATTCACGGCATGGTGATGAAGACTTCAACTACGCGCCCAAGCTGCATCAGTTCGGCGTGCGTCTATGAACCCAGCCTGGGCGCTGCTGCGCCTGGCCAGTCCGCAACTGCCGATTGGCGGCTACAGCTATTCCCAAGGCCTGGAAATGGCGGTGGACAACGGCCGCGTGCAGGATGCCGCGAGCGCCCGGCGCTGGATCAGTGACCAGTTGCTGCTCAACCTGGCGCGTTTCGAAGCCCCGCTGCTGCTCGCCCACTGCCGCGCAGCCGTCGAACAGGACTGGGCCCAATTGGCGCAGTGGTGCGACGAGCATCGCGCCAGCCGTGAGACCCGGGAGCTGTATCAGGAGAGTCGTCAGATGGGCTATTCCCTGCAACAACTGCTCAACGGCTTGCCGGAACTGGACGACAGCGCCCGTGATTTTCTTGCACAACGCGACGAACCGCATCTGGCCCTGGGCTGGGCCTTGGCCGCGCGCGCCTGGCACATCAACCCCGGCGATGCTCTTGCCGCCTGGCTATGGAGCTGGCTGGAAAACCAACTGGCGGTACTGATGAAAACCCTGCCATTGGGCCAGCAAGCGGCCCAGCGGTTGACCAGCGAACTGCTGCCGCTGCTGCAACAAGCACAGCAGGATGCCGAACGCATTAACCCTAACCATTTGGGCAGCGCCGCTTTTGGCCTGTCCCTGGCGTGCATGGCCCACGAGCGCCAGTACAGCCGCCTGTTCCGTTCCTGATTCTGGAGAAGCACATGAACACACAACCCCTGCGCGTCGGTATCGGCGGCCCGGTAGGCTCGGGCAAGACCGCCCTGACCCTGGCCCTGTGCCTGGCGCTGCGCGATCGCTACAACCTGGCGGTGGTCACCAACGACATCTACACCCGTGAAGACGCCGACTTCCTGGTGCGTAACCAGGCCCTGGCGCCGGAGCGCATCATCGGCGTGGAAACCGGTGGCTGCCCACACACGGCGATTCGCGAAGATGCCTCGATCAACCTGGAGGCCGTGGACCAACTCAACCGCCGTTTTCCCGGCCTGGACCTGATTCTGGTGGAGTCCGGCGGCGACAACCTGTCGGCCACCTTCAGCCCGGAACTGTCGGACCTGACCATCTATGTGATTGATGTCTCTGCGGGCGACAAACTGCCGCGCAAGGGCGGGCCCGGTATTTGCAAATCCGACCTGCTGGTGATCAACAAGATTGACCTGGCCCCGCTGGTGGGTGCCTCGCTGGAACTGATGAACAGCGACACCCAGCGCATGCGCAACGGCAAACCCTTTGTGTTCAGCAACCAGAAGACCGGGGTCGGCCTGGACGACATCGTCGCCTTCATCGAACGCCAGGGCCTGCTGACCGCCGCCTGATCAACTTATAAGGAACCTGTCCATGAGACTCAACAGACTTTTCGCCGCCGCCGCGCTGCTGCTCGCCCCTGCCTTGGCCTTCGCCCATCCGGGCCATGGCGACAATGGCCTGGTGGCCGGTATCAGCCACCCCTTGGGCGGCCTCGATCACTTGCTGGCCATGCTTGCGGTGGGCCTCTGGGCGGCCCAGCAAAAAGGCGCCGCGCGTTGGGCGCTGCCGTGCACCTTTGTCGGCACCATGCTGATCGGCGGGGTGTTGGGTTTCGAAGGGCTGCAATTGCCGGCGCTGGAAAGCGGGATTGCTGCATCGGTGCTGGCCTTGGGCCTGGCGGTAGCGTTGGCGGTCCGGCCGCCGCTGTTCGTGGCCGTGGGCGCCACGGCGTTGTTTGCGCTGTTTCACGGCGTGGCCCATGGCCTGGAACTGCCGGATATGACCAGCCCTTGGGCGTATGCGGCTGGGTTCGTGGGGGCAACAGCCGTGTTGCACGCTGCGGGTTATGCAGTGGTGCGCTTTTTGCCGGCAGCTGCGGCACCCTTGGTGCGAGTGGCCGGGGCTGCTTCGGCGGCGACTGGGGTGTGGTTGCTGGCGGGCTGAGGAAAAGATCGTTCCCACGCTCCGCGTGGGAATGCAGCCTAGGACGCTCTGCGTCCCAAAGCATGACGCAGAGCGTCATAAAATGCATTCCCACGCAGAGCGTGGGAACGATCAGCCTGCTACCATGCGCGCCTACACCCCTGCCGTGACGACGCCAGCCAATGCCCATCGCTTCCCCCTCTTCCCTGACGCCTGTGCTCACGCACTTCCATGACCTGATCGTGCCTCTCTGGCAAGGCCCGGGCTGGAATGCCGACCTGGCACTGCCCTTTGAGGCACTGGATGCCGATCACCAGCCACTGCCCCCCCAGCGCTATCGCGCCATGGCTTGCGCCCGGCAGTTGTACCTGTTCGCCAGCCTGATCGGCGAACCCGGCGCGGCTTTCGCCGAAGAACGTGCGGCTGCGCTGTTTCGCTCCCTGCAACGGCACTTTCATGATGCCGAACACGGTGGCTGGTTCTACAGCATCGACCCCGCCGGCCAGCCGCTGGACGAGCGCAAAGACCTCTACACCCACGCCTTCATTATCTTTGCCTGCGCCCATTACTGGGCCAAGGTGCGTGAGCCGTTGGTCGAGTCGGTACTCAGCGCTGCCCTGGAAGTCGTCGCCCAACGCTTTGCCACCGGTGACGGCTTGTACGAGGCCGTACTGGAGCGCAACTGGGCCTCGCTCGACTCCGGCCCGTTGCAAAACCCGTTGATGCACCTGGCTGAAGGCTTCCTCGCCACCCTCGCGGTGCGTGAGGACGCCCAGGTACAAGCGGCCCTGCTGGCACTGGCGACGGCCATGCAGCAACGCTTCATCGACCGCGAGCACGGCGTGATGATGGAGAAACCTTTGGGCGCTGTGGATAACTGGTTTGAGCCGGGGCACCAGTTCGAATGGTTCTTTTTGCTGGAATCTTCAGCTGTGCTGCGCGGCACTGCACTGCATGAGTCGCTGACACGGGCATTTGCCTATGCCGAGCAAAAGGGTGTGGATAAATTAAGCGGTGCGGTCAGCGGCATGCTGGCGCTGGATGGCACGGTGCGCGACGGTACCCAACGGATCTGGGCTCAGGCGGAGTACCTGCGGGCACTGACTTTGCGGCCAGGCAGCGAGGCGATGCTGCAGCGTCAGTTGCAGGCGCTGCAACAGCGCTTTTTGCATGCCAAGGGTTGGCATGAATGCCTGGATGCCGAGGGTAAGGTGAGCCGACGTGATATGCCGTCGACTACGCCCTATCATTTGGCGACTTGCTATCAGGGTTTGGTCCAGCATCTGGGCTGACCTGCAGGGCCCCATCGCAGGCAAGCCAGCTCCCACAGTTGATTGTGTTCGCACATTTAAATGTGGGAGCTGGCTTGCCTGCGATAGCCTCACCCCGGTCAAACAGACTTTATGCAATCCACTTGCGATCCCCGGTAAAACTGATCGTCAACCACCGCGCCGCATCCGCCGCCCCCAGCCCTGTGGATATCTCTTCACGCAGCCCATCGAGGGTGGCGACGTTATCCACCGGGTAATCCGCTGGCAGCACCACATGAATCTCGATAAACCGCGCCCGCCCGTGCTTCTGCACATAGGACACGTAGTCGTCGAAACCATGCTTGGCCTGCGCCGCGTCCATCACCTCGCGGACCTTGTCGTCCAAGTGATCCGGCGCGATCCCCAACACTTCGCGCAGCGCCGGGCGCAGGATCTTGAACGCCGGCGCCAGCATGCTCAGGGCCAGCAGGATCAGGATCAACGGGTCCACGTAGACCGCCCACTCGCCATAGCCCTGGGACTTGAGCAACAGCGCCGCCAGGAAGCTGATCAGCAAGCCCACCGACAGCATCGCGTCCACCAGCCAGCTGATGTTGTCGAACTGGATCAATGACGATTTGAGTGTGCGATTGCGGTAGCGCACATAGAAGAAGTACGCGAACTCCACGACGGTAAATACCGCCGCATAAATGATCACCAGCCCCAACTCGATTTCGCGCCCGCCATTGATAATGCCGAACACGCCATTGAGGAACGCATAAATGGCGATCAACAGCAGGAAACTGCCCTCTATCAGCAGCACCATCGGCTCCAGGTGCCAATAGCCGAATTGGAAACGCTCGTTGCTTTTCTTGGCGATCAGCTTGGCCGTGATCAGCATCAGCACCTTGATGGCGGTGGCGATCAGCGAGAAAAAGCCGTCGAACAGAATGGATTGGGCGCCTGATATCACACCCGTGACAATCCCTGCGATCGCGACTGCGAACATCAGGATAGTCGATTGTTTGAGCAGTGCCTGCTCACCTCGGTTACTCACATTGCCTCCTGTCAAAACCTTTAAACCGCTGGGTGCGGTGGGGTTTTCAGGCGGGCAGTGTACCTTATGCCGCATTTTGACCGATTTGCCGCCACTGATCGTTCCCACGCTCCGCGTGGGAACGCATCGCGTGACGCTCTGCGTCACCAGCAGAAAGCGGGGCGCAGAGCGCCCCCGGCGGCATTACCACGCGGAGCGTGGGAACAATCAGCGTGTGTCGCGCAGGCGCTTAGCCCTTGGCCCCACGCTCAATCGCAAACCCAGCCCAGGTCTGGCTCACCGGCATCAACTCCAGGCGGTTGATGTTCACGTGCGCCGGGGTGTTCATCACCCAGAAAATCGTATCGGCAATGTCCTGCGGCTGGATCGGTTCCGCACCTGCGTAGGTGGCGTCATAACGCGCCTGGTCACCGCCGAAGCGCACCAGGGAGAACTCGCTTTCACACAAGCCCGGCTCGATATTGGTCACGCGCACGCCGGTGCCTTGCAAGTCGCAGCGCAGGTTCAGCGAAAACTGCTTCACGAACGCCTTGGAACCGCCGTATACGTGGCTGCCCGGGTACGGGTAGTTACCGGCGATGGAACCCAGGTTGATGATCCCGGCACCGCGGCCATGGGCAATCAGGCGCGGCAACAGCAGGTTAGTGGTGGTCAGCAGGCCCTTGATGTTGGTATCGACCATGGTTTCCCAATCGTCGAGGTCGCACTTGGGCGCAGGGTCGGTGCCCACGGCCAGGCCGGCGTTGTTGATCAGGCCGCGCAGCGTGGCGAACGACGCCGGCAGGTTGGCGATGGCCTCCTCCATGCCTTTGCGGTCGCGCACATCCACCACCAGGCCATGCACTTCGGTCTGCTTGGAAAGCTCTTCGACCAAGGCGTTCAAGCGCTCGGCACGACGACCAGTGAGCACCAGTTTCCAACCGGCCTCGGCAAAGCGACGGGCACAGGCTTCGCCGAAACCTGAAGTAGCGCCAGTGATAAACAGCGTGTCGGACATGGTGTTCTCCTTGCGGGCATCGGGGAAAAAAACAGCCAGCAGAATGCCCTTACGCCGCGTTTGCGGCAACCGCCGTGCACACACACGCATGCCTGGCTGATCATTTTTTAACCAATCCTCGCAAAGCCTTATAAACCGTAGCTTGCAGCCATATACGCGCAGGTTATCCACAACTGCGCCCACAGTCTTTGGGGGCAAGTGCAAACGGCTCAAAGCCGCTGTGTACAAGGGTTGCAGGCGGTTTTATAAAGTTTTTTGCTTGACCTGGGCGAGCGCCTATGTAGCCGCTGACAAATGCAGAAAAACACAACGATGGCTCCAGGCCAGTCATTCCGGCCCCTGCGCAAGTCTTTCCAGAGTTTAGTCACAGACTTATCCACAGGCTGGAAGGACTTATTTCGTTCATATACCTGTGTCTTTAAACAGGTTGACAAACCCTTGAGACGGTCGCGAAAAACACCCTGATCGAAAAACAACCAACACGCTACAAGCCACGTGGTTAAAGGCTTTCAGCCAGCTACTCCCACGTTACCCACAGCCGGTTCCACAGTGGATGGGGACAAGTCAAAACTGTGACAAAACAGGGATTTGCGGCGGCTATATGTCGCGCTTTTGAGGTGGGCTGGATTTGTTTTCCACAATTTGGTGGAGGGCTTGTTGACATCGCAAAAACAAATGTGGGAACCGGCTTTGGGTGGGCGCTGGCTTGCCTGCGATGCGGCCACCTCGGTATGTCAGCTAAACCGAGGTGATGCTATCGCGGGCAAGCCCGGCTCCCACATAAGGCCCGGTTCCCACAGGGTTGATGCGCCTGGATCTTAGGTCAGTGACCGCCCAGGTACGCGTTGCGCACTTCCTCGTTCACCAGCAACTCCTTGCCGGTGCCTGTCAGGCGAATCTCACCATTGACCATCACATACGCCCGGTCCGACAGGCGCAGCGCATGGTTGGCGTTCTGTTCCACCAGGAAAATGGTCATCCCGGTGGACGCCAGCTCGCGCAGGGTGGAAAAGATCTGCTTCACCACAATCGGCGCCAACCCCAGGCTTGGCTCATCGAGCAACAACAGCTTGGGCCGGCTCATCAGCGCACGGGCGATGGCGAGCATTTGTTGCTCACCACCGGACATGGTCATCGCCCGCTGGTTGCGCCGCTCCTTGAGCCTGGGGAACAGCTCGAACATGCGTTGCATGTCCTCGCTGGCGAACTTGTCGCCAATGGGGATGGTGCCCATCAGCAGGTTTTCCTCGACGGTCATGTCGGGGAACACCCGCCGCCCTTCCGGCGACTGCGCAATGCCGTTGGAAGCGATGTAGTGGGACGACTTGTGAGTAATGTCGACGCCGTTGTAGAGGATCTGCCCCGACTCGGCCCGAGGCTGACCGAAGATCGACATCAGCAACGTGGACTTACCCGCGCCATTGGAGCCGATCAGGCTGACGGTTTCGCCTTCGTTGATGTGCAGCGAGACTTTTTTGAGGGCCTGGATCGGGCCGTAGAACACGTCCAGGTCCTTCATTTCGAGGATAGGTGCGCTCATACCAGCTCCTCTTCGTCCGCGCCCAGGTAGGCGGCGATCACTTTCGGGTCGTTGCGGATCGCATCCGGGCCGCCTTCGGCGATCACGTTGCCGTGGTCCAGCACCACAATGTGGTCGGAAATACTCATCACCATGCCCATGTCGTGTTCGATCAGCACCACCGTAAGGTCGTGTTCGTCGCGCAGCAGGCGAATCATCGCGCTGAGGGCTTCGGTTTCCTGCGGGTTGAGGCCCGCTGCTGGTTCGTCCAGGCAGATGATCTGCGGCCGCGTGCACATGGCGCGGGCGATCTCCAGGCGGCGCTGCTGGCCGTAAGAGAGCTCGCCGGCCAGACGGTTGGCGCAGTCCACCAGGTCGACCACTTCCAGCCAGTAGAACGCGCAGTCCAGCGCATCGCTTTCGGCCTTGCGGTAGCCCTTGGTGTTGAGGATGCCGGCAAGCATGTTGCGGTTGACCCACATGTGCTGGGCCACCAGCAGGTTTTCCAGCACCGACATTTCCTTGAACAGGCGAATGTTCTGGAAAGTGCGGGCCAGGCCGGCACGGTTCACCAGGTGGGTGCCGCCGAACATCTTGTAGTAAACGCGGCTGAGGAAGCTTTTGGGCGACACGAAGTCGGTGACCTCAAAGCGCTCGCCGAGCAGTTGGATCACGTTGGTTTGCTTGCCGCGCACGTTGAGCTCGATCTTGCCGCCACTGGCTTTGTAGAAGCCGGTGAGGCAGTTGAACACCGTGGTCTTGCCGGCGCCGTTGGGGCCGATCAGGGCGAAGATCGAGTTGCGTTCAACCTTGAGGCTTACATCGCTCAAGGCTTTGATACCACCGAAGTGCATCATCAGGTGTTCGACAGACAGCACGACTTCCTTGCTCATGGCGCTACCCCTTTGCGTGGCGTCACACCGGTACGGCTAATCCGAATCAAGCCACGCGGTCGCCAGATCATCATCACCACCATCAACACCCCAAACAGCAGCACGCGGTACTCGGAAAAACTACGCAGCAGTTCCGGCGCCACGGTCAACACGAACGCTGCGATCACCACGCCAACCGTCGAGCCCATGCCGCCCAACACCACAATGGCGAGGATCAACGCCGACTCGAAGAAGGTAAACGACGACGGGTTGACGAAGCCCTGGTAGCTGGCAAAGAACACCCCGGCCAAACCGGCGGTGGACGCGCCGATGGTGAAGGCTGAGAGTTTGACCAGCACATGGTTCAGGCCCATGGAACGGCAGGCGATTTCATCTTCGCGCAGGGCTTCCCAGGCGCGGCCGACCGGCATGCGCGTCAGGCGATGCTTGATGTACAGCACGGCCAGCACAACCAGAAACAGCACGATGTAGATGAACATGAACTTGATGTTGGGGTTGTAATCGATGCCGAAAAACTCGTGAAACGGAATGCCGCCATCCTTCGCACGCTTGCCGAACTCCAGGCCCAGAAAGGTCGGTGACGGCACGGGCATACCGTTGGGGCCACCGGTGAACGACAGCCAGTTGTTGAGCACCAGGCGAATGATTTCACCAAAACCCAGGGTCACGATGGCCAGGTAGTCACCGTGCATTCGCAGCACCGGGAAGCCGAGTATGCACCCCGCCAACGCCGCCGCGATGGCCGCCAGTGGCAGGACCGTCCAGAAGCCCAGGCCCAGGTATTGATAACCCAGCGCCAGGCCGTAGGCACCGATGGCGTAGAAGGCCACGTAACCCAGGTCGAGCAGGCCCGCCAGGCCCACCACGATGTTCAGGCCCAGGCCGAGCAACACGTAGATCAGCCCGAGGATCACCACGGTGAGCAGGTACTTGTTGGCAAAGATCGGGAACACGATGGCGATCACGATCAGCGCCGGGATGATCCAGCGCAGCCGCGACTTGTAATCCGGTGGCAGCACGTGCACGCCGGAGCCGCTGCTCTCGAACCCCTGCAGGATCTTCACGCCCTTGGGGGTTTGCAGGAAAAGGCTGAGGGCAAAGCGCCCGGCCATCACGATGGCGACCAGCACGGCAACCCGCGCAGGTTCCAGGTTGAAGCTGTAGCCGTCGAGCACCACGCCGACAATCGGGCCGAAAACGATCAGCGAAATCAGCCCCGCGAGTACCGTATCGACCACACTTTTCTTGATATCAATGGATTTGGCAGCAGACATGTTTACACCTTCGCCACGAGTGGGCGACCAAGCAGGCCCTGGGGACGGAAAATCAGAATCACCACCAGCAGGGAGAAACTGAACACGTCTTTGTAGTCAGAGTTGATCAACCCCGCGAACAGCGACTCGGAGATACCGAGGATGATCCCGCCCAGCATCGCCCCAGGCAGGGAGCCGATGCCGCCGAGTACCGCCGCGGTAAACGCCTTGATGCCGATGATGAAGCCGGCATAGAAGTCGAAGGTGCCGTAGTTGAGGGTGATGAGCACGCCGGCCAGGGCGGCCATGGCGGCACCGATGACAAACACGTAGGAGATCACGCGGTCGGTGTTGATGCCCAGGATCGAGGCCATCTTGCGGTCTTGCTGGGTAGCGCGGCACATGCGGCCGAGCTTGGTGTATTTGATGATGTAGGTGAGCAAGGCCATGCCGGCAAAAGCGGCGACCAGGATGAACACTTTGGTGTAGGTCAGTTGCACGAACCCGGTGCCGATATCGACGCGCCAGGCGCCGGCCAGCAGGGTGGGAATGCCTTGTTGCTTGGCGCCCTGGGCGATCTGCGCGTAATTCTGCAGGATCAGGGAGATACCGATGGCGCTGATCAGCGGTGCCAGGCGGGTGGAGTTACGCAGGGGTTTGTAGGCGACACGCTCAATCACCCAACCGTACACGCCGGTGACGACCACGGTGAAGATCAAGGTACCGAGAATGAGCAGCGGGAAGGATTCGATGCCGAAGTAAGCCAGCAGTGCCAGACTGATCGCCGCGAGGTAAGCGGAAATCATATAAACCTCGCCGTGGGCGAAGTTGATCATGCCAATGATGCCATAGACCATTGTGTAGCCGATGGCGATCAGGCCATAGACCGACCCGAGGGTCAGGCCGTTGACCAGTTGCTGCAGGAAAATACCATCCATAACGCAATCTCACGCGGTGAGCACCTGCACACCGGTGGGTGTGCGGCGCTTCTGGAGGAAAAGACAGGTTTGTTGCAATGGAGCAGGCAACCACGCCCTCTGTGGGAGCTGGCTTATGTGGCGAGGGAGCTTGCTCCCGCTGGGCTGCGAAGCAGCCCCAAACTGGGCAATCGAGATACATCAGATGTATTTCGGTAAGCGGTTGGGAGTGCTACGCACTCCAGCGGGAGCAAGCTCCCTCGCCACAGCAAGCCCCCCTAACCTTAGGCCCGTGGTGCTTGTACTTACTTCTGCTTTTCCAGCTGATGGTATTTGCCGTCTTTGTCCCACTGGTAAACCACGTAGTCAGAGACTTTCAGGTCGCCCTTGGTATCCCAGGCTTTTTCGCCCATGACGGTTTTAACCGGGTTGGCCTTGAGCCACTTGGCAGCGTCTTCGCCCTTGTTGGACTTGGCACCGTTGAAGCCGGCGGCCAGGGCCTGGATCGAGGCGTAGGCGTACAGGGTGTAGCCTTCAGGCTCGGTGCCGTTCTTGCGGAACTCTTCCACGACCGTCTTGCTGTCCGGCAGCAGGCGCGGGTCGGCGCCGAAGGTCATGTACACGCCATCGACGTACTGCGCGCCGCCGGCGGTGGCTACCAGTTCGTCAGTGACCACGCCGTCATCGGACATGAACTTGACGTCTTTCAAGCCCGCTTCACGGATCTGGCGCACCAGTGGGCCGGCTTCCGGATGCAGGCCGCCGAAGTACACGACGTCGGCGCCCAGGGAGCGGATCTTGGTGACTAGGGCGCTGAAGTCTTTCTCACCTCGGGTCAGGCCCTCTTCCAGCACCGGCTTGACGCCGCGCTTGGTCAACTGGGCGGCGGTGGCGTCGGCCAGGCCTTTGCCGTAGGTGTCCTTGTCGTTGATCACCGCGACTTTCTTGCCCTTGAGCACGTCGACGATGTAGTCGCCGGCGACGATGCCTTGCTGGTCGTCACGCCCGCACATACGGAACATGGCGCCCAGGCCGCGTTCGGTCACTTGTGGGTTGGTGGAGCCTGGGGTGATGGCGATGATGCCCGCTTCGTCGTAAACCTCAGACGCCGGGATGGTGTTGGATGAGCAGAAGTGCCCGACCACACCGATCACTTTGTCCTGGTCGGCCAGGCGGTTGGCCACGGCCACGGCCTGCTTGGGCTCGCAGGCGTCATCGCCCGCCACCAGTTTGATCTGCTCGCCGTTGATGCCGCCGGCCTTGTTGATAACGTCGGCTGCCGCCTGGGCACCCTTCATGTACTGCTCACCGAAAGCGGCGTTGGCACCCGTCATCGGGCCCGCCACACCAATTTTCACATCAGCTTGAACAAACGTAGAAACACCCAGCGCCGCAGCAACGGCGAGGGCAAGAAAACCTTTCTTGTAAAACGTCTGGGACATGAGTGGTGCTCCGATATTTTTGATTTTTGGCACGACAACTTGCATTCAAACCTTTCACCGAAAGCTCAGAGCAAGCCGCGTGCCATTACTTTTTTATTCTTCAAAAAGACACGGTGTCATTGTTATTACAGGCGTTTCGACGCCTTTTGCCAGGACGTGCAACCGTCTAGCGTCTAGAGGTGCAACCAACACTTCAAAAAAGTACAACCCTGGCAGGTCGCACCTGCAACCACAGGCATAAACGACAGTTCCTGCAGCTGTAACAATGTGCGTAACGGAACTGCACATTTACAGTGCGTGATTGCTACGACTTGCACCAATACAGATGGGTAGCCTGCTAAGAAAACGCAGGCTTTTGAGGGGTATTTCGCTGATCAGATCACGATCCTCAGGCATTGCCCGGCGTGATAGAGCGAGAAGCCGGCTTCATACAGGCAGCTGCGCAAGCCCACCGCGGCCAAGGGTTGCATGGGCGTAAAAGGGATCGGCAAGGCTTGGGTGTCCTGGTGACACAGGTAGTCGGCAAACGCCTTGCCCACCACGCTGCCGGTGGTCACCCCGCGTCCGTTATAACCGGTAACCGCCACCAGGCCGGGGGCCGGTTCGAACAGGCGCATCAAGTGGTCGGGAGTGAATGCGATGCAGCCGGTCCAGGTGTATTCCCACTGCACCGGTTTGAGGTACGGGAAGTAGTGTTGCTGCACCCGATCGGCCCACGCCTTGAGGAACCACGCCGGTTTCTGGTTGCCGTTACCCAGGCTGCCCAGCAACAGGCGGCCATCGGCATCGCGGCGAATGCTGCTCAGGACCTGGCGCGTGTCCCACGAACCCTGGCCGCCGGGGAGGATCTGCTTGGCCGCGTCATCGGTCAGCGGCGCCGAGGCCACCTGATAGTAATAGCCGGGGAAGAAGTTACGCCGCAGTTCGGTCCATTCGCCTTCGGTGTAGGCGTTGGAGGCGATCACCACCTGCGCGGCCTGCACCGCGCCCTCGGCGGTCTGCACCGACCAATCGGCGCCTTGGCGTTCAAGCTGGGTGACCGGGGAATGATCGAACAACTGCCCGCCCAACGCTGCGGCGGCATTCGCCAACCCAGTGGTGTAGGCCATGGGGTTCAAGGTGCCGGCGCGCCGATCCAGCAACGCGGCGGCGATTTTCCGGGTACCGGTGGCCTGCTCGCAGGCCTGGCCGGTGAGTAACTCAACCGGTGCGCCACGGCGTTTCCACTGCTCCTCACGGCTGCGCAAATCCGCCTCGCCACGGGCGTTGTGCGCCATGTGCAAGGTGCCTTCACGGCGCAATTGGCAGTCGATGTTGTACTTGTCGATCAGGCTGAACACCAGGGACGGCGCCGCACCCAACATGCGGTTGAGTTGGCTGCCCACCGCCGTGCCGAAACCGGCCTCGATCTCGTCCGGTGGAATCCACAGGCCGGCGTTGACCAGCCCGACGTTGCGCCCCGAACCACCGTGGCCGGTGCGATGGGCCTCCAGTACGGCGACGCTTTTACCCTGTTCCAGCAAATGAATGGCCGCCGACAAACCGGTGATGCCGGCGCCGATCACGCACACATCCACCTTGACCGCGCCCTTGAGCGTGGCCCGGTCCGGCCGGCCTGGGGTGAGGTGTTCCCATAAACATGTTTCGCGCAGTGCCATTGCCAGACTCCGGGATGAATTCACCACCGCTCGTTCCCGCGCTCTGCGTGGGAATGTAGCCTTGGACGCTCCGCGTCCGCATTGTCGTGACGCGGAGCGTCACAGAATGCGTTCCCACGCAGAGCGTGGGAACGATCAGTCTGGTCAGTCGAACGTGATGCCTTGTGCCAGAGGCAGCTCCAGCGAGTAGTTCACGGTATTGGTCTGCCTGCGCATATACCCGCGCCACGCATCCGAGCCCGATTCACGCCCGCCGCCGGTTTCTTTTTCACCCCCGAACGCGCCACCGATCTCCGCGCCGCTCGGGCCGATGTTGACGTTGGCAATGCCACAGTCGCTGCCCACCGCCGACATGAACTGCTCGGCTTCACGCACGTCAGTGGTGAAGATGCAGGATGACAAGCCTTGTGGCACGGCGTTGTTCAGGCGCAGGGCTTCGGCGAAGTCGGTGTAGCCGACCACGTAAAGAATCGGCGCGAAGGTTTCGCTGCACACTACGTCGCTTTGCTCGGGCATTTCCACGATGGCTGGCGATACGTAGTAGGCGTTGGGGAATTTGTCTTGCAGTTGGCGCTTGCCGCCGAACACTTTGCCGCCTTCGCTCAAGGCTTGCTCAAGGGCGTCCTGCATGTTGTCGAAACTGTGCTTGTCGATCAGCGGGCCGATCAGGTTGCCTTCCAGTGGGTGGCCGATGCGCACTTTGGAATAGGCGGCCTTGAGGCGGGTGACGATTTCTTCCTTGACCGACTCATGGGCGATCAGCCGGCGCAGGGTGGTGCAGCGTTGGCCGGCGGTGCCCACCGCGCTGAAGAGGATGGCGCGCACGGCCATGTCCAGGTCGGCGCTTGGGCCGAGGATCATCGCGTTGTTGCCGCCCAACTCAAGGATGCTGCGGGCGAAACGCGCGGCGACTTTGGGTGCCACTTCACGGCCCATACGCGTGCTGCCGGTGGCGCTGATCAGGGCAACGCGCGGGTCATCCACCAGCGCAGCGCCGGCGTCGCGGCCGCCGATGATCACTTGGCTGAGGTACTCGGGGGCGCCGTCGAATTTTTTCAGTACGCGCTCGAACAAGGCCTGGCAGGCCAGTGCAGTGAGCGGGGTCTTTTCCGACGGTTTCCAGATCACCGCGTTGCCGCACACCAAGGCCAGCGCGGTGTTCCACGCCCACACGGCCACGGGGAAGTTAAAGGCGCTGATCACGCCGACCACGCCCAGCGGGTGCCAGGTTTCACGCATATGGTGGCCGGGGCGCTCGGAGGCGATGGTCAAGCCGTACAACTGGCGCGACAGGCCGACGGCGAAGTCGCAGATGTCGATCATTTCCTGCACTTCACCCAAACCTTCCTGGGTGATCTTGCCGGCCTCCCAGGAAACGAGTTCGCCCAGGTCGGCCTTGTACTCGCGCAATACGTCGCCGAACTGGCGCACCAGCTCGCCACGTCGCGGCGCCGGCACTTTGCGCCAGGCTTCGAATGCATGCTCGGCGCGACTGACCTGTTGCTCCACCTCGGCGGCACCTTCCCAATGGACGCTGCCGATACGGCTGCCATCAATCGGTGAATGCACGGGTTGTTTCCCAGCCTGGTACAGCGCCGGGTTTACCCCGAGACGATCAAGCAATGCGGCAACCATGGGTCACTCCTTCAAATCTGCGTAGAAAAATCGCGCCGCTGCTTGCACGGCGATCCTGAGCCTATTTGTAGCTGGCCCAAGACTTGCCAACAAACGACGATTAGGCGAGATATCATTCCCTTTATTCATGCAAAGAATAAAAAGAGGCATGCCGTGCTGAACAAAAGATATTTGCCCTCGATCACCGCCCTGCAGTGTTTCGAAGCGGCCACCCGCCACCTGAGCTTCACCCGCGCCGCCGAGGAACTGAACCTCACCCAAAGCGCGGTGAGCAAACAAGTAGCGCAGCTGGAAGAGCTGTTACAACACTTGCTGTTTCGCCGCGTGCGCCGCCGCTTGCAGATGACTCCAGCGGGCGACCTGTACCTGGTGGAAGTGCGCAAGATCCTCACCCAAGTGGAAATGTCCACCCACTACCTGCGCTCCTACGGCGGTGAAACCGAAGTGCTGCGCGTGTCCACGCCCTACACTTTTGGCGCACGCTGGCTGGTGCCGCGCCTCAAGGGTTGGCGTTTGCGCCACCCGCAGATCCACCTGGACCTGTGCAACGAACAGGAGCCGGACGAGTTACTGCAAGGCAAGGCCGACATGGCGTTCTATTTCGGCCAGGGCGCACGCCCCGGCACCGAGAGCCTGAAATTGTTCAGTGAAGAGCTGGTACCGGTGTGTTCGCCCGACAGCCTGCCCGCCCAGCCCTTCACCGACCCCACACAACTGAGCGAGCTGGTGCTGCTGCAAAACGCGTCACGGCCCCAAGGCTGGCATGACTGGTTCGCCAGCCAGGGTTTCCATACCGAGCACAGCTACCATGGGCCGCGGTTCGACACGTTTTATATGTGTATTCGTGCGGCGCAGGTGGGATGCGGCGTGGCGCTGTTGCCGCGTTTTCTGGTGGAGGAGGAATTGGCCGAGGGCAAGTTGGTGATCCCCTGGCAACATGCGATGCCAAGCCAGGATGCTTACTACCTGGCGTATCCTGAGCATTCGGCGGAGGTGCCCAAGGTGCGCGAGTTTGTGAAGTGGATGATGGAGCAGGTGCTTTAGCGCCTGGAGAATCGCCATCGCAGGCAAGCCAGTGGCCTTACTGAAAAAATCACTGGCAAAACCCCACAAGTCTATGCGCCACTAACCCCCTTCCTCAATTGTGCGTAAAGGCCGGCCTCCATCGCCGACCCGTCTGGAGATTCCCGTTATGAGCGAGAGTGTGTTTGCCGATCGCATCGTGCAGAACCTGCTCGACACCGACTTCTACAAGCTGACCATGATGCAGGCGGTGCTGCACAACTACCCGAACGTGGAAGTTGAATGGGAGTTTCGTTGCCGTAACAGTGAAGACCTGCGCCCTTACCTGGCGGAGATTCGTTACCAGATCGAGCGCCTCGCCGAGCTGAGCCTGAGCCCCGATCAATTGGGTTTCCTGGAACGCATCAGTTTTATGAAACCGGATTTTCTGCGCTTCCTCGGGCTGTTTCGCTTCAACCTGCGGTATGTGCAAACCGGCATCGAGAACGGCGAGTTGTTTATCCGCCTGCGCGGACCGTGGCTGCATGTGATCCTGTTTGAAGTGCCAATGCTGGCCATCGTCAGCGAGGTGCGTAACCGCTACCGCTACCAGACCGTGATCCTTGAACAGGCCCGCGAGCAGCTGTATCGCAAGTTCGACTGGTTGACCGCCAACGCCAGCAGCGATGAGCTGTCGGAGCTGCAAGTGGCGGACTTCGGCACGCGCCGGCGTTTTTCCTACCGGGTGCAGGAGGAAGTGGTCAGCGTGCTCAAGCACGATTTCCCTGGGCGCTTTGTCGGCACCAGCAACGTGCACCTGGCGCGCGAATTCGATATGAAGCCGCTGGGCACCATGGCCCATGAGTGGATCATGGCCCACCAGCAACTCGGCCCGCGCCTGATCGACAGCCAGATCGCCGCCCTTGATTGCTGGGTACGCGAGTACCGTGGCCTGCTGGGTATCGCCCTCACCGATTGCATCACTACCGACGCCTTCCTCGGCGACTTCGACTTGTACTTCGCCAAGCTGTTCGACGGCCTGCGCCATGACTCCGGTGATCCGATCCAGTGGGCAGAAAAAGCCATCGCTCACTACCACAAGCTGGGCATCGAACCGATGAGCAAGACCCTGGTGTTCTCCGACAGTCTGACATTGCCCAAAGCCTTGGAAATATTCCGGGCGTTGCGCGGTCGCATTAATGTGAGCTTTGGCATCGGCACCAACCTGACCTGTGATATTCCAGGGGTGGAACCGATGAGCATCGTGCTTAAAATGACCGCCTGCAATGGCCAGCCCGTCGCGAAGATCTCCGATGAAGCGGGCAAGACCCATTGCACCGACCCGAATTTTGTCGCCTATTTGCGTCACGTTTTCAAAGTACCTGCCCTATCCAGCAAGGAGTGAATCATGCAAGCCGTACAGCGTGAGATTGCACAACAGCTCAAGGTGCAAGCCCCGTTCAAGGACCAGGCCGCACTCGAAGCCGAGGTTGCCCGGCGCGTGGCCTTTATCCAGGACTGCCTGCGCAATTCCGGGCTCAAGACCCTGGTGCTCGGCATCAGTGGTGGTGTCGACTCCCTGACCGCAGGCCTCTTGGCCCAACGTGCGGTGCAGGAACTGCGCGCCAGCACCGGCGATGAGGCGTACCGCTTTATCGCCGTGCGCCTGCCCTACGAAACCCAGTTCGACGAGCACGACGCCCAGGCCTCGGTGGACTTTATCGAGCCGGATGAACGTCACACCGTGAACATCGGCCCGGCGGTTAAAGCCCTGGCCAATGAAGTGGCCGCCTTTGAAGGCAAGGCCGCGGCGTCCCGTGACTTCGTGCTGGGCAACACCAAGGCGCGCATGCGTATGGTGGCGCAGTACACCATCGCTGGCGCGGCCGGTGGCCTGGTGATCGGCACCGACCATGCGGCGGAAGCGGTGATGGGCTTCTATACCAAGTTCGGTGATGGCGCGTGCGATCTGGCACCGTTGAGCGGGCTGGTGAAGCATCAGGTGCGGGCCATTGCCCGTCACTTTGGTGCGCCGGAATCGCTGGTGGAGAAGGTGCCGACCGCTGACCTCGAAGACCTGTCGCCGGGCAAGCCGGACGAGGCGTCACATGGGGTGACCTATGCCGAGATCGATGCGTTCCTGCAGGGGGAGCCGGTGCGTGAGGAGGCGTTCAGGATTATCTGCGAGACCTATCGCAAGACTGAGCACAAGCGGGTGATGCCGTTTGCGCCTTGAGGTGAACCCGATGGTTTTGCATTGATTGTCAGATCGCCATCGCAGGCAAGCCAGCTCCCACACTTGACCGGATTCCAACATGGGAATGCGGTCGAATGTGGGAGCCGTCTTGCCTGCGATGAACGGTAACGCGGTCTTACTTCAGGACCACAGCACCTTTCATCATCGAGATGTGGCCTGGGAACGAGCAGAAGAAGCTGTATTTCTCATCGGCCTTCAGCTTGGAGACGTCGAAGGTCACCGAGTCTTTCTCGCCGGCACCGATGATCTTGGTGTGGGCGATGATGCGCTCATCACCGGCTTTCAGGTAATCCTTGTCGATCCCCGCAGCCATGCCGTCGGTTGCCACCGGTTGCATATTGGCTTCGGTAGTCAGCACCCAGTTATGGCCCATCACGTTCTTGGGCAGGTTACCCGAGTGAGTCAGCTCAACGGTGAACTGCTTGCAGCTCTTGTCGATGGTGATTTCTTTAGTGTTGAACGACATTTGGTCGGTGGAGTCGACAGTGACCTTGCACTCTGCAGCAAGCAACTGGCCGCTCGCCAGAGTCAGCAGGGAAACAGCAACGAGTTTGGCAAACATGTGAATCTCCAAGGCAGGGTTTTAAAAACGCGGATTGCGGTAAGGGTGCCTCAATCAGGCTTGAGTTCTTATGATCTGAATCAACAGATTGTATACAACTTTAGGCTATCAGCTTCATCAACACAATCAACCAGCCAAACTGCCGCACCCTGATTATGATCGGCACATCACTCACGGGAGTTCATGCCATGCACCTCAATCACCTGTTCAATGGCCTCCTGGCTGCCTACGCCTGCGGTAAGTGAAAGCAAACGCCCCCCCGAAGCTGCTACCATGACGACCCGAGGCAGCTGCGCGCCGCCCACCCTCACCTTCGACCCTAGAGGATCGCCCATGGCCAAACCTAATTACTCCTTCGCCAAACGTCAGAGAGACTTGGCCAAGGAACAGAAGAAAGAGGAAAAGCTGCAACGCAAGAAAGCCGCTGCTGAGGAAGAAGCCGGCGCGCTGAACCCGGATGCCGAAGGTGAAGCGGCACCTGACGAGACCGAAACCCCGAAAGCCCCAACTGAATGATCGTTCCCACGCTCCGCGTGGGAATGCAGCCCCGGACGCTCCGCGTCCCGCACCAGGCTTGAAGCCAGCGCAAGGGTGACGCAGAGCGTCACAGCAGGCATTCCCACGCAGAGCGTGGGAATGATCGTTTTTCACTCCAGCGGCATCACCGTCACCCGCACCTCCGGGTCGTGGCTGCCTCCCCCCAGAATCACCCCACGCAACGGCGACACATCGGAGAAATCCCGGCCCCAGGCCAGGGTGATGTGCTCCAGCGCCGGCTGCACATTGTTGGTCGGGTCAAAATCCACCCAGCCTGATACCGGGCAAAACACCGAGACCCACGCATGGGACGCATCCGCGCCAATCAGCCGTGGCTGGCCGGGCGGTGGCTGGGTCAGCAGGTAGCCGCTGATATAGCGCGCCGCCAGGCCCCGCGAACGCAGGCAGGCAAGCATCAGGTGAGCGAAGTCCTGGCACACGCCGCGACGGCGCTCCAGCACTTCAACCAGCGGCGTGGCGACCTGGGTGGCTTCGGCATCGAAGGTAAATTCGCTGAAGATCTTCTCCATCAATGCCTGCGTGCCCAGCAGTAAAGGCTCGCCGGGCGGGAAGCAGCTTTCGGAGAACTCGACGAAAGTTTTCTTCAGATGGACATAGGGCGACTCGAAGCGATAACGACAGGCTTCGATCAGTTCGGAGCTCAATGCCTGGCTGCTGTAAGTCAGGCTGTCGCGGGTGTGGTCCCAGGGCGGCGACCGCTGGAAGTCCAGAGCGGGTCGCGCCAGCACTTCCACGGTGAGCCCGGCGTTCACCAGCAATTCATCATGGGGCCGTTCGAACGCCAGGCGAGTGATCGGGTTGCCGAATACGTCCAGTTCGTCGCGGCGCGAGGTGGGTTCCGGGCTGATATCCAACTGCTGCCAGGTGCACTTCTGCCAGGCGCACGGCCTTGGCCAGAGGTGCGCCAGTTGCTGGGCCAGGGACACCGGGCTGTCATAGTGGTAATGGGTATCGTGGAAAATCTGGTAGCGCGCGCTCATTACACCGACACCGTTTGCTGGCTGACATCATCCACGTGGGCAAAATGGCGCAGCGCCAGGCGATCCGACACTTGCCCGCTTTCATCGGCCACCGCTTGCAACAAGTCGGCCAGGCCGTCCAGCGCGGCACGCACGCTGGTTTCGCCAAACAGGCCGTCCTCCAGGCAGCCCAGGTCAAAACGCGCCAGGCGCTCGACCAACGGCGCCAGCCCGGTTTCACGGGGCACGCCAAAATCATCATTGAGACGGCGCAGGGTGCGGCTCACCAACTTGAGCTGGAACAGCACCGCATGGGGGTTCTGCTCGTCGAACAGCAGCAGGTCGAGCACCGGGATCAACTGCGGCACCGCCAGGTAGCGCGAGCGGTAGGTGATGCTGCTGTTGCCCAGCTCCAGCAACCATTCCAGCCCGGCCTGATCGAACACCGCCACGCCACGCAGGAACGCCGCAAGGCTACTGCTCAGAAATTGCAGACGCTCGATGCGTCGACCCATCATCAAGAAGCGCCAGCCTTCATCGCGGGTCATGTCGTCCAGGGCAAAACCGGACAGTGCCGCCAGGGACATCACCAGGCGGTTGAGAAAGTCGAGCAGCTCGCCAAAGTCTGCAGTGTCGCTTTCCAGTTCCATGGCTTCGCGTTGCAGCTCCACCAGGGCCTGCCAGTTTTCCCTGGACAACTTGCCGCGCACCTGGGACGCCGCCCACTGCAGACGCTGCAGGTTGGCGCGCAGACTTGAAGGCCAGTCATCACCCAGCAAAGCGGCGAGCAGGCGCTCAGGCAGCTCGCCCTCCTCAGGCAACAGGCGCAGGCTTTCGCCGAGTTCGACGGCGGCCTGCAACGCCAGCGGATCGTCGCCATCGACATACCGCGCCAGCACAATGCGCAGCCAGCGCGCACTGTCGTCGCAGCGCTCGCAGTAACGACCGAACCAGAACAGGTTTTCCACCACGCGCGAGGGCAGATAGGGATCGCGGCGCACCAGGTCATAGGCGCCAATGGTGCGTTGGGCGCGCCACTGCTCGCCACCCGGCACACGTTCGCCGAGTACCCAGGTGTCCTTGCTCGCCCCGCCGCGCTGCATCGACACCACCTCGGCATCGGCGTCGGCCGCCACGCGAGTCAGGCCGCCGGGCAGTACCCGATAACCGTCTTCACTGGCCACGGCGTAGACACGCATACCAATGGCACGGTGTTGCAGGTGGTCATCCACGGTGTGCCATACCGGCGCCTGAGACAGTTGCGCCAGCTCTTGAGCGACATAGGCATAGGGCCGCGCACGCATGCGTTCAGCCAGGGCCTGGCGCTGTTCGTCGTCAAGGTCGCGACCAAACACCGGGGCGAAACTTTGTGAGGGAAATGCCGGCTTGATCAGCAGCTCCGGGAGTTTTTCCAAGGCTTCGGCAAGCACCGGCGCTTCGCCGCACCACCAGGTGGCAATCGACGGCAGGATCAAGGCTTCACCGAACAAAAACTCGTTGATCTTGGGCAAAAAGCCCAGCAACCCCGGGGACTCCAGCACGCCGCTGCCCAAGGCATTGGCCACCAGCACATTGCCTTGGCGTACGGCGTCGAGCAGGCCCGGCACGCCGAGCGCGGAGTCGGTGCGCAGCTCCAGCGGGTCGCAGAAATCATCATCAAGGCGACGCATGATCGCGTGCACCCGGCGCAGGCCGCTAAGGGTTTTCAGGAACACGGTGCTGTCGCGCACGGTGAGGTCGCCGCCCTCTACCAAGGGGTAGCCGAGCTGGCGCGCCAGGTACAGGTGTTCGAAATAGCTTTCGTTGAAACGCCCCGGCGTGAGCAGCACGATCAGTGGCGGCTGGTCATCGCCAGGGGCCTGACGCGCCAGGGTTTCCTGCAGCGTGCGAAAGAAACCGGTGAGGTGCTGCACCTGCATATCCCGGTACAGGTCCGGGAAGGCGCGGGACACGATGGTGCGGTTTTCCAGGGCGTAGCCGGCGCCCGACGGGGCTTGGGTGCGGTCGGCGGTGACCCACCAGCGGCCATCCGGCGTGCGCGCCAGGTCGACCGCGTACAGATGCAGGAACGCCCCGTCAGGCGGCTGAATGCCCTGGCACGGCCACAGAAAATTGTTATGCCCGAACACCAGTTCGGCGGGCAGCAAGCCTTCCTTGATCAAGCGCTGCGGGCCATACAGGTCGGCCAGTACCGCATTGAGCAGGCGCGCACGCTGGGCGATGCCGGCCGACAGTTGCTGCCACTCCTCGGCCGCCAGCACATGGGGCAACAGGTCCAGCTCCCAGGGGCGGTCGGCCCCCTTGGGGTCGGCGTAGACGTTGTAGGTCACGCCGTTTTCCTGGATCTGGCGCGTCAACAACGCCCGGCGCTGGGCCAGTTGTGCGGGCGTGCTGCGTTGCAGGTGATCGAACAAGCGCCGCCAATGGGCACGCACCGCGCCGCTGGCGTCCAGCAGTTCGTGATAGGTGCCCGCGGTGAGCGGGTAACGGTCGAGCAAGTCGGACATGGAACGCTCGGCAGAGGCAAGGGAAGTCAGGTTAACTCAAATTCACTACGATCCAATGTGGGGGGCTGGCTTGTTGTGGCGAGGGAGCTTGCTCCCGCTCGACTGCGCAGCAGTCGCCTGCTATTGGGGGCGCTTCGCACCCCAGCGGGAGCAAGCTCCCTCGCCACAAAAGCCCTCCCACACTTGGATCATGTTCATTCCTTATTTTTTGTGAAACGCCGCAAATCCAGGGTCATTGGCAACTCATCGTTTACCGTTACAGTCGGCACCACAAGCTTGCCCGGGCTATGCCCCAAGCGGAAAAACCGCGCCATGCGCCGGCTCTCCGCCTCATTGGCATTCACCGGCAGGCTGTCGTAATTGCGCCCGCCCGGGTGCGCTACATGGTATTGGCAGCCGCCCAACGAACGCTGCATCCAGGTGTCGAGCAGGTCAAATACCAGCGGCGCATGCACGGGGATGGTCGGTTGCAGGCAGTTGGCCGGTTGCCAGGCGCGGTAACGCACGCCCGCCACGAACTCGCCGACGCGGCCGGTCGGTTGCAGCGGCACCGGCACGCCATTGCAGGTCAGCAGGTAGCGTTGCGGTGGCAACCCGCTCAACTTCACTTGCAGGCGCTCCAGGGACGAATCCACATAGCGCACCGTGCCACCCACTGCGCCCTCCTCGCCCAGCACATGCCAAGGCTCCAAGGCCTGGCGCAGTTCCAGTTCGATACCGCTGACGGCGTAGTCGCCCACCTTGGGGAAACGGAACTCCAGATGCGCCGCGAACCATTCGGCACGCAGCGGGTAACCAGCCGCGTTCAGCTCGACGATCACGTCGGCAAAGTCCTGCTCGATAAAGTGCGGCAACAGGAAACGGTCATGCAGTTCAGTGCCCCAGCGCGCCAGCTTCGGCGGCGCATAGGGCTCGCGCCAGAACCGCGCGACCAGCGCCCGCAGCAACAACTGCTGGGTCAGGCTCATGCGCGCATGGGGGGGCATTTCAAAGGCGCGCAGTTCCAGCAGCCCCAGGCGGCCAGTGGCGCCGTCGGGTGAGTAAAGTTTGTCGATACAGAATTCGGCGCGATGGGTATTACCCGTCACGTCGATCAGCAGGTTGCGCAACAGGCGATCCACCAACCACGGCGGGCACTCCTCGCCCGGTGCAGGCATCTGCGCGAAGGCGATTTCCAGTTCATACAGCGCATCGTTGCGCGCCTCATCTACCCTGGGCGCCTGGGAGGTGGGGCCGATAAACAGTCCGGAGAACAAATAGGACAACGACGGGTGGTTGTGCCAGTAGCTGATCAGGCTGCGCAGCAGGTCCGGTCGGCGCAGGAAGGGCGAATCCTTGGGCGTCGCACCGCCCAGTACGAAGTGGTTACCGCCACCGGTGCCGGTATGGCGCCCATCGATCATGAACTTCTCGGTGGTCAGGCGGGTTTGCCGGGCCTCTTCGTAGAGGAATTCGGTGCGTTCTACCAACTCGTCCCAGGTGGCGGACGGCTGTACGTTGACCTCGATGACACCGGGATCTGGCGTGACCCGGAAATTGCTCAGGCGCGTATCCGCTGGCGGCTCGTAGCCCTCCAGCAGTACCGGGCAATGCAGCTCTTCGGCGGTGGCCTCAATGGCAGTCACCAGCTCCAGGTAATCCTCGATGCGCTCCAGCGGCGGCATAAACAGGTACAGGCGGCCTTCCCGTGCTTCGGCGCACAGCGCGGTACGGGTCAGCCAGTCGGCGGACTCGTCGACCTTGGGCACACGCTCGTCGTCCGGGGCCGGCTCGCCATGGCTGCGCAATTGCGCCGCAGTGGGAAGCTCGGGCTGGTCCTGGTTCGGGTCGGTGGGGTGTATGAACGGATACTCAGCCGCCGTCACCCAGGGCTGGGAAGCCAAGGGCAGCCGGTAACCCAGCGGCGAATCACCCGGCACCAACCGGCAATGGTTGTCGCGCAGGTACCAACGCCCACTCTGCCAGCGGTCATTGGCCGCAGTACGTGCCAGCGGCAGCACCTGGCCGATGACTTTATCCAGGCCCTGGCTGAACACTTTGCGCAGGCGCTCACGCTCCAGGTCGTCGCTCAGGCGCGGGTCCTGGGCGGTGACGTTCTGGGGCAGCGCCCCTTCGCGCCACAGGTAGTAGAAATTGTCCTCGAACGCCGGGAACACAAAGCGCGCCGGCAGTTTCAGGCGCTCGGCGACGCTGGCCAGGAAACGCCCGGCCATCACCCCATCGGCGCCGTAGTCTTCTTGCTCATCGGCGATCAGTGCGCTGTTGTGCCAGATCGGCACGCCGTCGCGGCGCCAGTAGCAATTGAGCGACCAGCGCGGCAGTTGCTCGCCGGGGTACCACTTGCCTTGGCCGAAATGCACCAGGCCCTTGGGCGCATAGTGCTGGCGCAGGCGCTGGAACAGCTCGGCCGACAGGCGACGCTTGTCCGGGCCCAGGGCTGCGGTGTTCCATTCGGCGCCGTCTGGGTCGTCAATAGAGACGAAGGTCGGCTCGCCGCCCATGGTCAGGCGTACGTCGTCCTTGAGCAGGTCGCCGTCGATCTGCCGGCCCAGGGCCTGGATCGCCAACCATTGTTCTTCGGTGTAGGGCTTGGTCACCCGTGGCGCTTCCCAGATGCGCTCCACCGACATCTCATGGGTGAACTCGCATTCGCACGGCTCAACCAACCCACTGATGGGCGCGGCAGACGATGGATCGGGGCTGCAGGCCAAGGGGATATGCCCTTCACCGGCGAACAACCCGGACGTGGCATCCAGGCCAATCCAGCCAGCGCCGGGCAGATACACTTCGCACCAGGCGTGCAGGTCGGTGAAGTCCACCTCGGTACCGGACGGGCCGTCGAGGGCTTTGACGTCGGCGGTCAGTTGAATCAGATAACCAGAGACAAATCGCGCCGCCAACCCGAGGTTGCGCAGCAATTGCACCAACAACCAGGCCGAGTCGCGGCAGGAGCCGGACGCGTTTTCCAGGGTAAATTCCGGGGTTTGCACACCCGGCTCCATGCGAATCAGGTAACCGATATCGGCGGCCAGGCGCTGGTTGAGGCCGACCAAGAAATCCACAGCAGGCAGCGGCGTGCGGTCGATACCGGCCAGGTACGCAGCCAACCTTGGCGTCAGCGGCAAGGTTTCCAGATACGGCGCCAGCTCGCGCTGCTCATCGGCGGCGTAGCTGAACGGGATTTTTTCGGCGTAGGGCTCGAGGAAAAAATCGAACGGATTGAACACCGCCATCTCGGCGACCAGGTCGACCTCAATGCGCAACTCGTCAGTCTTTTCCGGGAACACCAGGCGCGCCAGATAATTGCCCTGGGGGTCTTGCTGCCAGTTGATGAAATGCTGCTCGGGCAACACCTTCAGCGCGTAGGACAGTATCCGCGTACGGCTATGGGCCGCCGGGCGTAGCCGCACGATCTGCGGGCCGAGTTCAACTGCACGGTCGTAGCGGTAATGCGTAACGTGGTGCAACGCGACATGAATCGACACGGCGGCCTCCTGCGAGCCAGGGCATAAGCACAACGCGCGCAAGACTTATGCCACAGCAGCAGTCATTGCACTAAAACGTCAGGCCCGGTGCAGTACAGCACCAAAACAGCGCCAACGTTGTGGCTATGGTGCAGGCGCTGCACACATTTGTAGCGCCGGGCTGAGGGCAGGTGGTGAATCTACCCAATCAATGGTGTTTGTGTTGGGCAATCATGGCCTGGCGCAGGCGGCGGACTTCGACCAGTTTCTGGCGCATTTCACGGTGGCGTTTGCTGTTGAACAGCAGTAGCCCAATTAATGGAAACACCAGGCTCAAGGCATATACCACCCCGTTCGGTTGATCATTGAGTGTTGGCAATACACCCAGAAAGCATACCCCCAGCAGCAACACTAGCGGCCAAATCCATTGGGGACGCCCGCGTGCGATCATGAAATTGCAGTGCACAATGACTAGCGTGAGTGCGATACCCGCCAGGAAGGAGTATTTGGCATTATCTGCCATGGACAGGCTTGGCATATAGCTATCGAAGAACACCGGAACCGCAAACACGAGGGTGAAAATGCAGACGAATATCGCCCCCATAAAGACGGGGAAATACGTCGACAGAAAACTGCGAATGCTAGGCAGCTCGTTCATTGTTCGGCCTCCTCATACAGACCTATGGCAATTGTGCGTACGTTCCCTGACACCGCACTACCGGTAAAACCGATGGCTGCGCCCAACGCGTCCTTGATCTGCGTGACCGTTGCATGCTTGACCTCGGTGGGCGTGAACCGCTTAGGCAACTCGCCCGACAACTGCTTTAACTTGATCATCTTGGACGTCAAGCGTGGGTCGTTGATGCTCAGCAGCTCTTTGGTCAACTTGGCGCGCTCCTGTCGATTCAGGCCCCTGAGCACCTCTCTCACACTTTTCCCGGTAGAGGCCTTATTCAGCCGCACCAGCTTGACCGTTGCCAATGCCGATGAACCCACCCCAACCAACGACGCCGCATCCAGGGCAATCATGGTGTATTGGTACCACTCCTCACTGTCGAGCTGATCATTGCGCGCGGGGTTGCGGATCTCATTGACGGTGCGATAGCCGCTGGCAAAGCACTGCACAGAACTGGCTGCCGCGGCCGTATAGCCGAGCGCCACGACCACCGAACTGGCCCCCGCCGAAAACGGAACTGCGACGGAACCACTGAGCACCACGATCCAACCGATAACCGCGCCGGCACACGATAGCGTGGTATTGACCGCTTCGCCCACCAAGCGGGACTCACGCGGATTGTCTTGCACCTGCTGAGCGAATTGCGTTGGCGCGATGTACTTCTGCGCCTCACGCAGGATCAAACGCTTGGGTGCGATGCTGCAGATGGGCTGAAATTCGCGCAGGGTGACAACGTTGAAATCGGCATCGATATACACAACACCTGCACCGACAATGGCGGGGTCTGCATCGATGGCGGCGAACAGCCGTGGCAGGTTGATCAGGCTCTCGATACGCTGGCGCGCCATAAATTGAGAGCGGTTGGAATCCATGCCGATGTTGAACAAGGAGCTGCCCATAAGTGTTCTTCCTTGAAATTGAGAGTGCCGCGACCGGCCTCATCGCAGGCAAGCCAGCTCCCACACTTGAAATGCATTCCCCTGTGGGTGCTGGCTTGCCTGCGATAGCAATCTAATGGGCGCCACCCTAACAAACAGGCCACCCACCGCCAATAAATCTACAGAATCAACGGGCTTTGCGTTGCGCAATGGCCGCTTGGCGCAGATGGCGGATTTCGAGCAGCCGCTGGCGCATTTCACGATGGCGCTTGCTGTTGAGCAGCAGCAAACCCAGCAGCGGAAACAGCACCGCCGAACCGTACACCAGGGTATTGAGGCCGTATTGAATCATCGGCAAAACGAACAGCAGGCAACACACCAGATAGCCCGCCACCAGCCGGGTCGCCCAGGGGTACCCGCGTGCAATCATCACATTACCAAACACCAGTACCGCTACCAGCACCAGTATTGCAGCCCCGGAGTAGTTGGCCTTGAGCGACGGTTCAACCCCGCGCAAATAGGTTACGCCCGCCGTGGACACAGCCACCGAACCAGAGAAAATCGCCATGAAGATGGTGCCCATGAACACCGGAAAATAACGCGCAAGGAAACTGCGCCTATCGGGAAACCCCTTCATTCCGTCAGTTCCTCATACAGGCCAATGGCAAGCGTCGATGCCGAGCCAACGTGACCGGTTCGATAGCTGCCCCAGATACCCAACATGCCGCCCAAGGCGTCCTTGAGCTGGGTGAGCGTGGCATGACGAATTTCCGTGGAGCTGTAGCGCTTGGGCAACGTGCCGGCGCGCTGCTGCAACTTGAGCAACTTGGGGGTCAGGCTTGGGTCTTTGAGACTGAGCAATTCCTGGGTCAACTTCTTGCGCTCCTGGCGATTCAAGCCCTTGAGCAATTCATACCAGCTCTTGCCCAACGCAGCGGCTTTTTTGGCCTTGAGCAGCCTTAATGTGGTGAAGGCTCCCGTTCCGATCCCGACCAACGACGCGGCATCGAGAATCGGTGACACCGCGCCATACCACTGGGCGTCGTCCATGCGGTCGTTGGCATCTGGGTCAAGGATCTCGTTATAGGTCCGGGCCACGCCAAACCCGCACTGAGCGCTGCTGGCCAGCGCCGCCGTGACACCGATACCCACCACAAAAGCACTGGCACCGGCGGTGAACGGTACGGCGACGCTGCCACTGAACACCACGATCCAGCCGATCACCGCCGCCCCACAGGAAAGCCCCATGTCAAAGGCCTCCTTCTGGAGGCGCCCTTCACGGGGGTCGGTCTTCACCTGCTCGACAAACTGCGCCGGCGAGATGTACTTCTGCGCCTCGCGCAAAATGACGCGCTTGGGTTTGATGCTGCAGATGGGCTTGAATTCGCGCAGGGTGATCACGTTGAAGTCGGCGTCGATGTACACCACGCCAGCGCCGACGATGCTGGGGTCGGCGTCAATGACGGCGAACAGCCGCGGCAGGTTGATCTGGCTCTCAATGCGCTGGCGCGCCATGAATTGGGAGCGGTTGGAGTCCATGCCGATGTTGAGCAAGGGGTTGCCCATAAGTGTTCTTCCTTGAAATCGAGAGTGCCCAGACCGGCCTCATCGCAGGCAAGCCAGCTCCCACAGGGGAATGCATTCCAAGTGTGGGAGCTGGCTTGCCTGCGATAGCAATCTAATGGGCGCCACCTTACCAAACAGACTCACCACCGACCAGAAAGCAAAACGCCAGCACGAGGCTGGCGTTTTGCATTTCAGGCGTCGATCAACGCGGCACAACCGGCTTGCGCGTAGGCTTGCCGCCCTTGCCCTTGGCCGCATCGCTGCGCTCTTTGGCCGCCTGCTTATTGCGCGCCTGGGCCGCAGCCTTGGCTTGCTCGCGCTTGTCCCACGGGTTGCTGCCGTCGCTGCCACGGGGTGGCAGGCCGGTGTGCTGGGTGAGGATCCTGGTGGTGGTTTCCTTGGCGACCTTATGGCTGCCGGCCGGCGTCGAGTTCTTGCGCCGGGCGCTCTGGTAGCTGTCGGTGGACGGCTGGTGCAGCGGGATCAACTGGTCCTTGCCCGACCCGATCAGGTCGGCACGGCCCATGCGGGTCAATGCTTCACGCAGCATTGGCCAGCCCTTCGGGTCGTGGTAACGCAGGAACGCCTTGTGCAGGCGGCGCTGCTCCTCGCTCTTGACGATGGTCACCGCGTCGCTCTTGTAGGTGACCTTGCGCAACGGGTTTTTGCCCGAGTGGTACATCGCGGTGGCGGTGGCCATCGGCGACGGGTAGAACGCCTGCACCTGGTCGGCACGGAAGCCGTTGCCCTTGAGCCACAGGGCCAGGTTCATCATGTCTTCATCGGTGGTACCCGGGTGGGCCGCGATGAAGTACGGGATCAGGTACTGCTCCTTGCCCGCTTCCTTGGTGTACTTCTCGAACATGCGCTTGAACTTGTCATAGCTGCCAATGCCCGGCTTCATCATCTGGTTGAGCGGACCTTCCTCGGTGTGTTCCGGGGCGATCTTGAGGTAACCACCGACGTGGTGGGTGACCAGCTCTTTGACGTATTCCGGCGACTCGACGGCCAGGTCGTAGCGCAGGCCGGAAGCGATCAGGATCTTCTTCACACCCGGCAACGCACGGGCGCTGCGGTACAGCTGGATCAACGACGAGTGGTCGGTGTTCAGGTTCGGGCAGATGCCAGGGAACACGCACGACGGCTTGCGGCACGCGGATTCGATTTCCGGGCTTTTGCAGGCGATGCGGTACATGTTCGCCGTCGGGCCGCCGAGGTCGGAGATCACGCCGGTGAAGCCCGGCACTTTGTCGCGGATCTCTTCGATCTCGCGAATGATCGACTCTTCGGAACGGTTCTGGATGATGCGGCCTTCGTGCTCGGTGATCGAGCAGAAGGTGCAGCCGCCGAAGCAGCCACGCATGATATTCACCGAGAAACGGATCATGTCGTAGGCCGGGATCTTCTCCTTGCCATACGCCGGGTGCGGTACGCGGGCATAAGGCATGCCGAACACGTAGTCCATTTCTTCGGTAGTCATCGGAATGGGCGGCGGGTTGAACCACACGTCAACTTCACCGTGCTTCTGCACCAGGGCGCGGGCGTTGCCTGGGTTGGTTTCCAGGTGCAACACGCGGTTGGCGTGGGCATAGAGCACCGCGTCGCCGCGGACTTTTTCCACCGATGGCAGGCGGATCACGGTCTTGTCACGGGTCATGCGCGGGCTGGCCAGGATCTGCACAACCTTGGCTTCTTCCGGATCATCCACCGGCCCCTTTTCCTGCTCGATGGCGCAGGCCTGGGTGTCCTGTGTGTTGACGTACGGGTTGATGATCTTGTCGATCTTGCCCGGACGGTCGATGCGCGTGGAATCCACTTCGTACCAACCGGCCGGCGTATCACGGCGGATGAACGCGGTACCGCGCACATCGGTGATGTCTTCGATCTTGTGGCCCCACGACAAACGCTGGGCAACTTCGACGATGGCCCGCTCGGCGTTGCCGTACAGCAGGATATCGGCGGTGGCGTCGATCAGGATCGAGTTGCGCACGCGGTCCTGCCAGTAGTCGTAGTGGGCGATACGACGCAGGGAAGCTTCGATGCCGCCAAGCACGATCGGCACGTTCTTGTAGGCTTCCTTGCAACGCTGGCTGTACACCAGGCTCGCACGGTCGGGGCGTTTGCCAGCCATGCCGCCAGGGGTATAGGCGTCGTCGGAGCGGATTTTCTTGTCGGCGGTGTAGCGGTTGATCATCGAGTCCATGTTGCCGGCCGCGACGCCGAAGAACAGGTTCGGCTCGCCGAGCTTCATGAAGTCGTCTTTGGATTGCCAGTTCGGTTGCGCGATGATCCCGACGCGAAAGCCCTGGGACTCCAGCAGCCGGCCGATGATCGCCATGCCGAACGATGGGTGGTCAACATAGGCATCACCGGTGACGATGATGATGTCGCACGAATCCCAGCCAAGCTGATCCATCTCCTCCCTGCTCATCGGCAGGAATGGCGCAGGACCGAAACATTCGGCCCAGTACTTGGGATAGTCAAATAACGGCTTGGCTGTTTGCATGACGGTGACCGGTGTGAAGATGAAAAATCGCGGGCGCGGAATATAGCACAAATTTTGACCAATTCCGACGGTAGTAGTCGGAATTGTGGTGGCCCCATCGCAGGCAAGCCAGCTCCCACAGGGGAATGCATTCCAAATGTGGGAGCTGGCTTGCCTGCGATGAGGCCATTACAGGCGCTTGAAACTACTCGTCGTCGTCGAAGTTGTAGCTACCCGGCGCCAGGTTCTCGAAACGCGTGTACTTGCCGATGAACGCCAACCGGATAAACCCGATCGGGCCGTTCCGCTGCTTGCCGATGATGATTTCGGCAATGCCCTTGTGTTCCGTCTCGGGGTGGTACACCTCGTCGCGGTACACGAACATGATCACGTCGGCGTCCTGCTCGATCGCTCCGGATTCCCGCAAGTCGGAGTTCACCGGACGCTTGTTGGGACGTTGTTCCAGGGAACGGTTGAGCTGGGACAACGCCACCACCGGGCAGTTGAATTCCTTGGCCAGGGCCTTCAAGGAACGAGAGATTTCAGAAATCTCGTTGGTACGGTTGTCGCCACTGGAACCGGGGATCTGCATCAACTGCAGGTAGTCGATCATGATCAGGGCGATGTCGCCATGCTCACGCACCAGGCGCCGGGTACGCGCGCGCATTTCGGACGGGCTGATACCCGCAGTGTCATCAATGAATAGCTTGCGGTCGTTGAGCAGGTTGACCGCTGAGGTCAGGCGCGGCCAGTCGTCGTCTTCAAGCTGGCCGGAACGTACCTTGGTCTGGTCGATACGGCCAAGCGACGAGAGCATACGCATGATCAGCGATTCACCTGGCATCTCAAGGGAGTACACCAGTACCGCCTTGTCGCTACGCAGAACGGCGTTTTCCACCAGGTTCATCGCAAAGGTGGTTTTACCCATGGACGGACGACCGGCGACGATGATCAAGTCGGACGGCTGCAGGCCGCTGGTCTTTTCGTCGAGGTCGGTGTAACCGGTGGAAATACCGGTAATCGCGGCATCGGTGTTGAACAGGGTGTCGATGCGGTCGATGGCTTTGGTCAGCAGGTCGTTGACGCTGACCGGGCCGCCGGTTTTCGGCCGGGCCTCGGCGATCTGGAAGATCTGGCGCTCGGCTTCGTCAAGGATCTCGGCAGCGGTGCGGCCTTCGGGGTTGAAGGCGCTGTCGGCGATTTCGGTGCTGATGCCGATCAACTGGCGCAACGTGGCGCGCTCGCGGACGATCTGGGCATACGCCTTGATGTTGGCGACGGACGGCGTGTTTTTTGCCAGCTCACCGAGGTAGCCCAGGCCACCCACTTGGGAGGTCTGGCCTTCCTTGTCCAACTGCTCGGCCAGGGTTACCACGTCGATCGGTGAGTTCTGGTCGGCCAGCTTGGCGATGGCGCGGAAGATCAGGCGGTGGTCATGACGATAGAAGTCACCGTCCGAGACTTGATCCAGCACGCGTTCCCAGGCGTTGTTGTCCAGCATCAAGCCACCGAGCACGGCCTGTTCGGCCTCGATGGAATGCGGCGGCACCTTCAGGGCAGCGGTTTGCAGATCGTATTGCTCAGGAGCAGAGATTTCGTTCATGGCCACTTGGAATTTGGGGTGTGTAGAAAAACAAAAGGCACGACCTGTAAACAGGATCGTGCCCGATGTTAACCGGCTGGCACGCGAGGTGCCAGTCAGTTAGGTGCGACTTAAGCTGCTACCACGACAACGCGTACGGTGGCTTCAACTTCGGCGTGCAGGTGCACGGCTACGTCGAATTCGCCTACGTTGCGGATGGTGCCGTTCGGCAGACGAACTTCGCTCTTCTGCACTTCAACGCCGGAGGCGGTCAGTGCATCAGCGATGTCGTGGGTACCGATCGAACCGAACAGCTTGCCTTCGTCACCAGCGGTGGCAGTGATAGTCACTTCCAGCTCAGCCAGTTGGGCAGCGCGAGTTTCGGCCGACGCTTTTTTGTCTGCTGCGGCTTTTTCCAGCTCAGCACGACGCTCTTCAAACGCAGCCAGGTTGGCAGCGGTTGCAGCGGTGGCTTTGCCGTATGGCAGCAGGTAGTTACGACCGTAGCCGGCCTTAACGTTCACTTTGTCGCCCAGGTTGCCCAGGTTGGCGACTTTTTCCAGAAGGATCAGTTGCATGTGAAAATCCTCTAACTTTTAACCTTCACCGTTCGCGTTATCGGCGTCTTTCGACGCCAGACGACCGCGAAAATCAATCAGGCTGTCAACAATGGCCAAGACCACGAGTAACGGATAGATCAGCTGCATGAACAGCAACAGCGTGACGTACAACCCCACCAGCCAAAACCTGGCCAGTCGCTTTTGCGCGGCAAGCCCATGAATCAGGGCCAGCCCGGCAAACACCAGCGGTACACTGCAAATCGGCGCCAGCAAGGCCATCTGTGGGCCGAAGTTCGGCCCGACAACCATGCACGCCAGCAGCAACATCGCCGGCCCCGCTGGGATTCTGATACTGCGAAACTCGCGACCAAAACCACCCGGGTTGTACAACAACGCCTGCCAATAACGCCCAAGAATCAGGCTCAGCACGCTGACGACCTGCAACAAAGCCGCAATAAGGCCGGTCAGGACCGGGGCAATCAGTGACGCAAACCGCGCTCGCTCATCTACCGACAAATGCTGGTAGAGATCCCCGAGGGCCAACGGCAGGATCTTGACGATCTCCTGCGCCAGCGCCTCGATCTGCGGGCGGAAAGCCGCGCCAAGCATCACTGAGTACACCAACCCCAATGCCACGCTGACCAGCAGCGTGCGGACCCAGGACTCACTTGCGCGCAAAACCAACGCAAGGCTCGATGACCCCAGCAGTACCAGAAGTACCCGTGGATCACCCATTTGCAGCCACCAGATCAAGGCCGGCAACAAACCCAGGGCAAGAACGCCAAGGGCGTCCTTCAAACCGCGCCGCAGTAGCACAAGGCAACCTGCGGCAGCACCCAACCAATAAAGCAACGGCAATGCCGCACATCCAGCCACTACCAGAGTGGCCTGCACGCGACCGCGCATGATGAACTCAGCTAAGGCGCGCATGCATTCAATCCCTTACTACTTGTCGACTGCCCGGTCTCAGCGGCCGTGGCTGTCGGTGTAGGCCAGCAGGGCCAGGAAGCGGGCGCGCTTGATAGCGGTGGCCAGCTGACGCTGATAACGTGCTTTGGTACCGGTGATACGGCTTGGAACGATTTTGCCGGTCTCGGATACGTAGGCTTTCAGAGTGTTGAGATCTTTGTAATCGATCTCTTTCACGTCTTCAGCGGTGAAGCGGCAGAATTTACGACGACGGAAGAAACGTGCCATTTGATAGGCTCCTTAAAAGGTCCGTGGATTACTCGTCAGCGTTATCGCTGTTGTCGCTGTCATCACTATCAGCGCTATCAGCGCCTTCGTGCTCAGGACGGTCGCGACGCTCACGGCGCTCACTGCGGTTTTCTTCAGCCTTGAGCATCTCGGATTGGCCAGTAACGGCTTCTTCGCGACGGATGACCAGGTTACGGATCACAGCATCGTTGTAGCGGAAGTTGTCTTCCAGCTCGGCCAGGGCCTTGCCAGTGCACTCAACGTTCAGCATCACGTAGTGAGCCTTGTGAACATTGTTGATTGCGTAGGCCAGTTGACGACGGCCCCAATCTTCCAGACGGTGGATTTTGCCGCCGTCTTCTTCGATCAGCTTGGTGTAACGCTCAACCATGCCGCCGACTTGCTCGCTTTGATCCGGGTGGACCAAAAAGATGATTTCGTAATGACGCATGAATGCTCCTTACGGGTTGTAGCCTGCCGCTCAAAAACGGTCAGACAAGGAGTGAATGACACTTATGGATCTTGCCGCAGGGGAGGCACATCGGTGCCTGCCAGGAAGGCAAGGGGCGCAATTGTAGAGAAGGGGGAGAAGCGGCGCAAGGCAATTGGTGATTATTTGAACAACCCCAAGCACCACAAACACAAATGTAGGAGCGAGCTTGCTCGCGAAAAACTCACAGACACCGCGCTCATTCAGGAAGCCCGCGTTATCGTTGACGTTTTTCGCGAGCAAGCTCGCTCCTACATCAGGATTGGGGCAAGCCCCACATGGTGATTACTTCTTGGGCTTGGCCTTAGCCTTGGCACCACGCTGACGCTGGGCTTCAAACAGGCACACGCCCGTCGCCACCGACACATTGAGGCTGCTGACACTACCAGCCATCGGCAGGTGCACCAGGTAATCGCAATGCTCACGGGTCAGGCGGCGCATGCCTTTGCCTTCGGCGCCCATGATCAGGATGGTAGGGCCGGTAAGGTCCTGGTCATAAATGCTGACCTCAGCCTCCCCCGCCGTGCCCACGACCCACAGGCCGCGCTGCTGGAGCTTCTCCAGGGTACGCGCCAGGTTGGTCACGGCCACCAGCGGAATCACTTCCGCCGCACCGCAGGCGACTTTACGCACCACCGGCGTCAGGGTCGCCGACTTGTCCTTGGGCACGATCACTGCCAGCGCACCGGCAGCATCCGCCGAACGCAGGCAGGCGCCGAGGTTGTGCGGGTCGGTCACGCCGTCCAGCACCAAGAGCAACGGTGCACCTTCGGTACGGTCGAGCAGCTCGTCGAGCATCGCCTCGCCCCACACCTGGCTCGGACTGACGTCAGCCACCACACCTTGGTGAACGCCTTCGACCCACACGTCCATTTCACGACGCTCGGCCTGGCCGATGGCAACCTTATTCTGCGTGGCCAACTCGACCAGCGCCTGTACGCGCGGCTCGCTGCGACCTTCGGCCAACCACACCTGCTTGACGCGCTTGGGATGGTGACGCAGCAGTGCTTCTACGGCGTGCACGCCGTAGATTTTTTCCAGACTCATGACTTGGCCTTAGGTTTGCGCGACCCGCCGCTTTTTGCGGGAGCCGAACCCGCTTTTGGCGGGCCTTTACGGTGTTTACTTGGCTTGCTCGACGGCTTTTCCGCCCCGTGGGACTTTCCCCCAGACGCCGCTTTACCACCGCTTTTGGCTTCGTTGAGCAACTGCTGCTTCAACTCGCGGCTCTTGCGCAGCTCGGCGTTTTTCGCCGCCGCGTCGCTTGGGCGGTAGGCTTCAGGGGCCTTGTCCTGGGCGGAAGAACGACGACCAGCCTTGGCAGGTGCAGGCTCGGCCGTGGTTTTTGCGGTGGCCGCTTTGCCTTTGGACGCAGGCGCTGTGGTTTCACCACGCTTTTTACGACCCGCAGGCTCAGCCGGCTTGTCAGGCATGCCGAAGTCGATCTTGCGCTCGTCGAGGTCGACACGCATGACCTGCACTTCAACGGTATCGCCCAAGCGGAAGCTACGACCGGTGCGCTCGCCCGCCAGGCGGTGATGCACAGGATCGAAGTGGTAGTAGTCACCCGGCAAGGCGGTGACGTGCACCAGGCCCTCGACGTAGATGTCGGTCAGCTCGACGAACAGGCCAAAACCGGTCACGGCGGTGATGACACCCGGGAACGACTCGCCTACACGATCCTTCATGAACTCGCACTTGAGCCAGTTCACCACGTCGCGGGTGGCTTCGTCGGCGCGGCGCTCGCTCATGGAGCACTGCTCGCCCAGTTGTTCCAGAGCCGCTTCGTCGTACGGGTAGATCCGTGCTTTCGGAATGGTCATGGCACCGGCGCGCTTGACGTGCGGGGTGTTCTGCTTGGAATGGATCACGCTGCGGATCGCACGGTGCGTGAGCAAGTCCGGGTAACGGCGAATTGGCGAAGTGAAGTGGGTGTACGCCTCGTAATTCAGGCCGAAGTGGCCCTGGTTATCGGCGCTGTACACCGCCTGGCTCAGCGAGCGCAGCATCACGGTCTGGATCACGTGGTAATCCGGACGGTCCTTGATGCTGGCCAGCAGCGCCTGGTAATCCTTCGGCGTCGGACCGTCCTTGCCTTTGTGCAGGGACAGGCCGAGCTCGCCGAGGAAGGCGCGAAGTTTTTCCAGGCGCTCCGGCGGCGGGCCGTCGTGCACACGGTACAACGCAGGAATTTCGTGCTTCTTGAGGAACTCGGCAGTGGCCACGTTGGCCGCCAGCATGCACTCCTCGATCAGCTTGTGCGCGTCGTTACGGGTGGTCGGGGTGATCGCCGCAATCTTGCGCTCGGAGCCGAAGACAATGCGGGTTTCCTGGGTTTCGAAATCGATCGCGCCACGGGTATGACGGGCACCCAGCAACACCTTGTACAGCGAGTACAACTGCTTGAGGTGCGGGACCACGCCAGCGTATTCGGTACGCAGGGCCTTGGCTTCGCTGGTCTTCGGCGTTTCCAGGATGGTGCTGACCTTGTTGTAGGTCAGGCGTGCCTGGGAGTGGATCACCGCTTCGTAGAACTGGTAGTCGGTCATTTCGCCGGTTTTGGAGATGGTCATCTCGCACACCATGGCCAAACGGTCGACTTTCGGGTTCAGGGAGCACAGGCCGTTGGACAGCTGCTCGGGCAGCATCGGGATCACGCGCTCTGGGAAGTACACGGAGTTGCCGCGCACCTGAGCTTCGTTATCCAGGGCCGAACCGATCTTCACGTAGCTGGACACGTCGGCAATCGCGACGTACAACTTCCAGCCGCCGGAGAACAGGCGAAGCTTGCCAGGCTTGGCTTCGCAGTAGACCGCGTCGTCGAAGTCGCGGGCATCTTCACCGTCAATCGTGACAAACGGCAGATGACGCAGGTCGATGCGTTTTTCTTTGTCTTTCTCTTCGACTTCCGGCTTGAGCTTGGCGGCTTCCTTGAGCACGGCCTCAGGCCAGACGTGAGGGATATCGTAGGTGCGCAAGGCAACGTCGATTTCCATGCCCGGCGCCATGTAGTTGCCGACCACTTCAACGATATCGCCCTGGGGCTGGAAGCGCGCCGTTGGCCAGTGGGTGATTTTCACCTCGACGAACTGGCCGACCTTGGCGGCGCCATTACGGCCCGGGGTGATCAGCACTTCCTGCTGGACCTTCGGGTTATCCGGCACAACGAAGCCGATGCCGCCTTCTTCGAAGTAACGGCCGACGATGGATTCGTGGGCGCGGGACACCACTTCGACGATCACGCCTTCACGACGACCACGGCGGTCGAGGCCAGAAACCCGCGCCAGGGCACGGTCGCCATCGAACACCAGACGCATTTGCGCCGGGCTCATGAACAGGTCGTCGCTGCCATCGTCCGGGATCAGGAAGCCGAAGCCGTCACGGTGGCCGGCAATGCGACCCAGGATCAGGTCCAGCTTGTCGACCGGCGCATAAGTGCCACGACGGGTGTAGATCAATTGAGCATCGCGCTCCATCGCACGCAGACGGCGGCGCAGGGCTTCGAGCTGGTCTTCGGTGGTCAGACCGAATTCTTCAACCAGTTGCTCACGGCTAGCAGGCGAACCACGATCGGCGAGGTGCGCCAGGATCAGTTCGCGGCTAGGAATAGGGTTTTCATATTTTTCCGCTTCACGAGCGGCCTCGGGATCGAGGGACTGCCAATCGGCCATTAGAGAGTTTTCACCTTGTCTATATGCGGGTTAGTTTGGCATACGCGTATTGAAACGGGAAATTTCAGGTATCAACAAGCGTTTAAAAGCCCTTTGCGGCCCCCGGCGCGCACCTTGCACGACCACTGGCGAAATTTTCCAGGCTTTTTTCATGGCAGGGGTTTACAGCTCAAATATCGCTCCGTATAGTGCGCGCCATCGACGACGGCAACGTTGTCAGATAATGCCCAGGTGGTGAAATTGGTAGACACGCCAGCTTCAGGTGCTGGTGATCGCAAGGTCGTGGAAGTTCGAGTCTTCTCCTGGGCACCAAATTCAGATCAAACCCGCGAAAGCGGGTTTTTTCGTTTCAGGCCTCTGATTTTTAACGGAAAAATTGATTTATATTTTTCGAATCAGGGGTTTACAGATCAAAAGCCCCGCCGTATAGTTCGCCCCATCAACAGCGGCAACGTTGTTAGATAATGCCCAGGTGGTGAAATTGGTAGACACGCCAGCTTCAGGTGCTGGTGATCGCAAGGTCGTGGAAGTTCGAGTCTTCTCCTGGGCACCAAATTCAGATCAAACCCGCGAAAGCGGGTTTTTTCGTTTCCGGGGTTTGAAAACTTCCCCAGTGATTTTCCCCTCATCCGCACTTGAGAAGATTTATCGTTTATCCTTGCAATGATTTGTTGCACATAAGCGAGGAACACTTCGGATGATGATCCGTGACAATCGACTCAAGACATCCCTTCTGCGCGGCCTGACCCTCACCCTACTCAGCCTGACCCTGCTCTCGCCCGCCGCCCATTCTGCCGACAAGGTCTCCCTGACCTTATACAACGGCCAACACAAAGAAGTCGGCGATGAACTCGCCAAGGCCTTCGAAGCCAAGACCGGCATCCACGTCAACGTGCGCAAAGGTAGCAGCAACCAGCTGGCCAGCCAGGTCGTCGAAGAAGGTGAGCGCTCCCCTGCCGACGTCATCTACACCGAAGAATCACCGCCCCTGAACAAACTCGGCGAGCAAGGCCTGTTGGCAAAAATCGATGCCAGCACCCTCGATGTACTGCCCAAGGATTACGTGGGCAAAAACGGCGACTGGATGGGCGTGACCGCACGCACCCGCGTCGTAGCCTTCAACCCCAAACTGATTGCCGAAAAAGACCTGCCCAAGTCGGTACTGGATTTTGCCGGCCCCGAGTGGCAAGGCAAAGTCGGCTTCGTTCCCACCAGCGGCGCGTTCCAGGAGCAAGCCGTGGCGATCATCAAGCTGCACGGTCGCGAAGCCGCAGAAGAATGGCTGACCGGCCTGCGCGCCTTCGGCAAGGTGTACAGCAACAATATGGTCGCCCTCAAGGCCGTGGAAAAAGGCGAAGTGGCCACCGTGCTGGTGAACAACTACTACTGGTTTGCCCTGAAAAAGGAAAAAACCAATCTGGATTCCCAACTGCACTACTTCACCGATGGCGATGCCGGCGGCCTGATCACCGTATCTTCCGCTGCCGCACTCAAATCCAGCAAACATCCCAAAGAAGCTCAGCAATTGCTGGCATTCATGGCCAGCGAAGAAGGCCAGCGCGTGATCACCAACACGTCGGCCGAGTACCCGCTGCGCAAGGGCATGGAATCGAACCGCGGCCTCAAGCCATTCAGCGAGCTGCAGCCACCAAAGGTCACCCCCGCAGACCTGGGCAACGCCGAAGAAGCCCTGGAACTGGAACGTGACGTTGGCCTGAACTGATGAACCCATCGCTTTCCGTCGCGGGGTTCATCCCCCGTCGCAAACGCCCGTCGATCTGGCTGCTGCTACCTGTGCTGTTGCTGGTTGGCCTGAGCCTGTTGCCGCTCGCCTACGTCGGGCTAAAAGCCTGGCAGGCGGGCTGGACGGAGGCGGTGCATCTACTGTGGCGACCTTATGTGTTCGGACTGCTGCGCAACACCCTGGCGCTGATGGTCGGCGTGACCCTGACCTGCGGCGTGATCGGCCTGTCCCTGGCCTGGCTGCTGGAACGCAGCAACCTGCCAGGGCGGCGCATCTGGGGTGTGATCCTGTGCCTGCCGTTTGCGGTGCCGGCGTTCGTCAGCAGTTTTACCTGGGTGTCGCTGAGCGCCCAGTTCGAGGGGCTTGGCGGCGCGATCCTGGTGATGAGCCTGTCCAAATACCCGCTGGTATTTCTGCCGGTGGCGGCAACGCTACGCAATCTTGACCCCTCCCTGGAAGAATCGGCCCGCACGCTGGGGCTCAACCGCTGGGGCGTGTTCTTTCGCATCACCTTGCCGCTGCTGTGGCCATCGCTGCTGGCCGGCTCACTATTGATCGCACTGCACATGCTGGTGGAATTCGGCGCGCTGTCGATCATTGGGCTGCAGACCTTCACCACCGCGATCTACCAGCAGTTCGAACTGGAGTTCAGCAATGCCAATGCGGCAATGCTCTCGGCAGTGCTGCTGGTGATGTGCCTGACCCTGCTATGGCTGGAACTGCGCGTACGCGGCAAAGGCCGGCACGTGCGCATCGGCCAGGGCGCGGCGCGGCACGCCGAGCAGGTTCGACTGGGCAGGTGGGCGCCATTGGGCCAGGTGTATTGCCTGGCGCTGGCGATCATTGGCAGTGGCATCCCACTGGGAATGCTCGGGTATTGGTTGGCAGTCGGTTCGTCGGCAGCGTTTCCGATGGCCGAGATCGGTGAGGCGCTGCTGTCTTCTCTGGCGCTCTCGCTGGGCGGCGCCGCACTGTGCCTGGTACTGGCAGTACCGGTTGGTTTGCTGGTGGTGCGCTACAAAGGGCAACTGGCGCTATGGGCCGAACGCTTGCCGTATCTACTGCATGCCCTGCCCGGCCTGGTGATTGCGCTGACCCTGGTGTATTTCGCCCTGCATTACGTGCCGGCGCTGTACCAAACCTCGGCGTTGTTGCTGATTGCTTATGCGCTGCTGTTTTTGCCATTGGCACAGGCGCCGATTCGTACAGCACTGAACAAGGCGGCGCCACAGCTGGAAGAGGCTGCGCGCACGTTAGGCGCATCGTCCTTCAGTGCGTTTTGCCGGGTGACGCTGCCAATTATCTTTCCGGCGCTGGGGGCGGCGTTTGCCTTGGTGTTCCTGGATGCGATGAAGGAATTGACGGCGACATTGCTGTTGAGCCCGACCGGGCTGAATACCTTGGCGACGGCCGTCTGGGCGCATACCTCGAATGTGGAATTTGCGGCGGCGGCGCCGTATGCGGCGTTGTTGATTCTGGTGTCGGGGTTGCCGGTGTATCTACTTACGACGCGGATGTATTTGAGCCGCTGAAACAGCTATCGCAGGCAAGCCACACAGTTGACCGCGCTCCAACTTTGGAATGCAGTTGAATGTGGGAGCTGGCTTGCCTGCGATGAAGCCCGTCCAGACAACCTCACGCCCTGAACTGCCCCAAGCTCGCCTTCAACTGCGCCGCCAACCCATCCAGCACCTTCCCACTGGCCGTCGTCTCCACCACCGCTTGCGCCGCACGCTCGGCCTGGGCATGGATCACCTCCACGCGCCCACGCACCGCATGCGCGCCCTGGGCTTGATGCTCGGCCGCGCGCGTCGCCAGGCCAATCGCCGCATGCACCTGCTCCACAGAAGCCTGCACCGTCTGCTGCAAGCGCACGCTGTCGCGCAGCACCAGCAAGCCCTCATTGGCCTGGCGCCCCGCCTTGCCGATGGTTTCCACCGCCTCACGCGCGCCCTGCTGCAATGCCACGATATGCGCCTGGATATCGCCGGTGGAGCTTTGAGTCTTGCTCGCCAGCGCACGCACTTCATCGGCCACCACCGCAAAGCCGCGCCCAGTCTCGCCAGCCCGTGCCGCCTCGATGGCCGCGTTGAGAGCGAGCAGGTTGGTTTGCTCGGCGATGCCGTGAATCACGGTGAGCACGACCTCGATTTGCTCGCTTTGCTGCGCCAGCCGTTCGATCACTTGGGAACCGGCCTGCACCTGCCCCGCCAACGCCTCGATCAAGCTACCGACTTCAGCCGAGGTTCGTGAGTTTTCATCCGTGGCCTGGCGAATATCCACCACCTGCTGCAAGGCCGCCTGCATAGCGTGGCTTTCGGCCTGGGCCTCGTCGGCCATTTGCGACAAAGCGCGCAAACTCTCGGCCACTTCATCACGCTGCAAGCCCGCCGCCGCATCGGCGCCAGCATTGCGCAACGTCATGGCGCCGATTTCCACGCCAGTACGCTGGGCCACGTCGCCTGCCTCCCGCACGATGGGCTGCAACTTATCCACAAAGCGATTGACCGCCGAGGCCATATCGCCGATTTCATCCTTGCTGTTGATCTGCACGCGCTTGGTGAGGTCGCCCTCGCCGGCCGCCAGATCATCCATCGCGGCAATCAGCAACTTCAGGCGATTGACCACGCGTCGCCCCAGCACAATGGCGATCAGCAGCAATACCCCAAGCCCCACCAGTGCCAGCCCCATGCCGATGCGCCAGCGCAGGGTGCCCGCCGCGTCTTGCACGGCGCTGGCGGTATTGGCCGTCATTTGCGTGGCAGTGGCTTGCGCCGATTGCAGCCGGGCGCCCATGGCGTTGGCGCTGTCAGCGGCGGCTCCCTTGAGGCTGTCACCCACCAGTTGATCACCGCTGGCGATCAGCGTGGCAAAGCGCTTATCCAAGGCTTGCAGGTCGGCTTCAACCGTCGCGGTCGACACGCCCATGCGCACCTTGCCGATTTCCACGCCGTTGGGGCTGATGGAGGCTTCAACGTAGTACACGGAAGGGTCAGTCTTGGCCGCGTCCAGTACCTTATCCAGAGCACGCTCACCCGCGCCTTTTGCCAGCAACGCCTGGTTGATCGGGTTCTCACGGTTCAGATAACGCGTCAGGTGCTCGCCTGCGGCGTCGTCATACACCACGAACAGCACATTGGGGTTGCGCTGGGCCCGGCGGGCAAACTCTGAAAGGGTCGGCACGTCACTGTCCCACATGGCACGGGGCGCGACCGAGGCCAGCAGTTGCGCCATGTCATTGGCGGAGTCCTGCAGGTCTTTTTCCAGCGTCGCACGCAACTGCTTTTGCTCTTCCTGCAAGCGCGTGGAAAGCCCGGCTGTCAGACGCTGGCGCGTGCTGGCGGACAGGCTGTCCAGGCTGGACGTGACTTCCTTGCCAGCCTGGGCCAGTTCACCAGACAACTTCTGGCTATCTATGCCCAGGCGATTGCCCAAATCGGCTTCCAGCGCCGTCACCGTGCTCCGCGTAAGCGCGACGGCCACCAGCACTTGCACCAAAAGAGCGATACCAAGGGTAACGAACACCGGCCGCAACAGACGGCTTTGTAACAATGAGAGAACGGCAGACACTGGAAATCCCTCCACCACGGGTGCCACTAATTTGATAGCACCTCGAAAGAGGGAAACACAGCAAGGGTCGTGCCGCTTGCCAAGCAGAAACGACAAAGGGCTCCCGAAGGAGCCCTTTGCTTTTCACATCAACAGCTTATTACGCGAACGGGTGACGCAGAACGATGGTCTCGTTGCGGTCCGGGCCCGTCGAAATAATGTCGATCGGCGCACCGATCAGCTCTTCCACACGCTTGATGTAGGCGCGGGCGTTGGCTGGCAGCTCTTCCAGGGTCTTGGCGCCCACGGTCGATTCGGTCCAGCCTGGCACTTCTTCGTACACAGGCTGCAGGCCCACGTAGCTGTCAGCGTCAGTCGGGGCAACATCATTGCCTTGGGCGTCTTTGTAGCCGACGCAGATGTTGATGGCTTCCAGACCGTCGAGTACGTCCAGCTTGGTCAGGCAGATGCCCGAGATGCTGTTCACATCGATAGCGCGACGCAGGATAACGGCATCGAACCAGCCGCAACGACGAGCACGGCCAGTGGTGGCGCCGAATTCGTGGCCTTGCTTGGCCAGGTGCGCGCCGACGTCGTCGAACAGCTCAGTCGGGAACGGGCCCGAACCTACGCGAGTGGTGTAGGCCTTGGTGATACCCAGGATGTAGTCCAGGAACATCGGGCCAACGCCAGAACCGGTCGCAACGCCGCCAGCGGTGGTGTTGGAGCTGGTCACGTACGGGTAGGTACCGTGGTCGATGTCCAGCAACGAGCCCTGGGCACCTTCGAACATGATGTCCTTGCCAGCGCGACGCAGGTCGTGCAACTCGGCCGTCACGTCCAGCATCAGCGGCTTGAGCAGCTCAGCGTATTCCTTGCACTCGGCCAGGGTCTTTTCAAACTCGATGGCTGGCTCTTTGTAGTAACCGACCAGCATGAAGTTGTGGTAATCCACCAGTTCACGCAGCTTGTCTTCAAAGCGCGGCATGTTGAGCAGGTCGCCCACACGCAGGCCACGACGTGCAACCTTGTCTTCGTAGGCCGGGCCGATGCCGCGACCGGTAGTGCCGATCTTCAGCTCGCCACGCGCCTTTTCACGGGCCTGGTCCAGCGCAACGTGGAAGGACAGGATCAGCGGGCAGGACGGGCTGATACGCAGGCGCTCGCGCACCGGTACGCCTTTCTCCTCCAGCTTGGTGATCTCGCGCAGCAGGGCGTCAGGTGCAACCACCACGCCATTGCCGATCAGGCACTGCACGCCTTCGCGCAGGACACCCGACGGGATCAGGTGCAAGACGGTTTTTTCGCCATCGATGACCAGGGTGTGGCCAGCGTTGTGGCCACCTTGGTAGCGCACTACGGCGGCAGCATGTTCGGTCAGCAGATCAACGATCTTGCCTTTGCCCTCATCACCCCATTGGGTGCCCAGGACTACGACATTCTTACCCATAACACTTGTCCTCATTCGCGCAAACTTGGTGCCGGCGATGGCCGGCAGGAAAACTCAAGAAGCCAGTGGCGATACTTGCCAAAGCCCGTTCTGCTGAATCAATTGCCGGTCGCAGTCCGCTTCACGGGCGGCGGCCAATGGCTGCCCAGGCAAGGCCTGGACTACACGCTGACCCTCACGGCGTAACTGGCAAACCTGCTGCCAGAGCGCTGCGTCCGTACTGTCGGGCATCCAGATGCCACCAGACGGCAGCTCGACCTCAGCACGCCCCAGGGTCACCAGGGTTTTCAAATCGGTGGAAAAACCAGTGGCCGGACGCGCACGACCGAAGTCGGCGCCGATATCGTCATAGCGACCACCTTGGGCGATGGCCTGGCCAACACCCGGGACGAATACCGCGAACACCACACCGGTGTGGTAGTGGTAGCCGCGCAATTCACCCAGATCAAAATACAGCGGCAGCTCCGGGAACCGTGCCGACAGGCGCTCGGCAATTGCCAGCACATCGTCCAGTGCCGCCAATACCGGTGCCGGAGCATTGGCCAGGCGCTCACGCGCAGCCACCAGCACTTCACGGCCGCCGCACAGATTTACCAGCGCCCGCAGCATGCCAGCCAGCTCAGCAGGCACACCCTCGGTGAGAGCGATCACTTCATCGATCGCCTTGCGCTGCAGGGCATCGAACAACTGTTGCTCCACTTCACCGGACAACCCGGCAGCACGCGCCAGGCCACGGTAGATACCGACGTGGCCCAGGTCCATGTGCACGTCCGGCACATCCGCCAGTTGCAGCATGGCCAGCATCAGGCTGATCACTTCCACATCGCTGCTCGGGCTGGCGTCGCCGTACAACTCGGCGCCCAACTGGATCGGGCTACGGGAAGACGACAAGGCGCGCGGCTGGGCATGCAGTACGCTGCCGGCGTAGCACAGGCGGCTCGGGCCTTCACGACGCAGGGTGTGCGCATCGATGCGCGCCACTTGTGGCGTGATGTCGGCACGGAACCCCATTTGCCGGCCCGATTGCGGGTCGATGACCTTGAAGGTGCGCAGATCCAGGTCCTGGCCCGCGCCGGTCAGCAGGGATTCCAGGTACTCGATATGGGGAGTCACGACAAACTCGTAACCCCAGCTCTGGAACAGATCCAACACCTGGCGACGCGCTACTTCAATGCGCGCAGCTTCTGGTGGCAGTACTTCTTCGATGCCATCTGGCAGCAGCCAGCGGTCTACCGTTGCCATTACGCCATTCCCCTTTGATCCGGGCGGCCAGCCCTCGGCCGAGCCTTGAGTGAAGCAGAAAATACCCGCCCCTTGCATAAACCACGCGCAAGAGCGACGTGACGAACGGCCTGCAAACGGCCTCGTCGGGCACTTTCCTCGAAAAACCTGTCACGCCTGCCGAATCAAACATGCAGACGCAAAAAAGCCGGGAATTTCCCGGCTGCCGCATCATACACCCGTTTTCTGAAAGGATCACCCCGCCAGGCATTTTAGCCGCCCGACGGAGTGCGCCTTACAGAATCACGGGCTGGTTACTTGGACTTTTCCAGGTAGCGGAAGAAGTCGCTGCTTGGGTCCAACACCAGTACGTCGGTTTTGTTCGCGAAGCTTTCACGGTAAGCGCGCAGGCTACGGTAGAACGCGTAGAACTCCTGGTCCTGGCCGTAGGCCTTGGCGTAGATCGCCGCGGCTTGAGCATCGCCGTCACCACGAGCCTCTTCAGACTCACGATAGGCTTCTGCCAGCAGTACACGACGCTGACGGTCGGCATCGGCACGGATACCTTCAGCCAACTCGTTACCCTTGGCGCGGTGCTCACGCGCTTCACGCTCACGCTCGGTGCTCATACGCTCGAACACGCTGCGGTTCACTTCCTTGGGCAGGTCAATGGCCTTGACGCGAACGTCGACCACTTCAATACCCAGCTCTTTTTCCGCCATGGTGTTCAGCGAACGGGTGATGTCAGCCATCAGCGCATCACGTTCACCGGATACCACCTCGTGCAGGGTGCGCTTACCAAACTGGTCACGCAGGCCCGATTCCAGACGACGGGACAAACGCTCGTCGGCAATCTGCTTGAGGCCGGAAGTCGCAGTGTAGAAGCGCTCGGCATCCTTGACGCGCCACTTGGCGTAGGCGTCAACCATCACGGCTTTCTTTTCCAGGGTCAGGAAGCGCTGTGTCGGTGCATCCAGGGTCATCAGGCGGGCGTCGAACTTGCGCACCTGGTTGACGTAGGGGACTTTCACATGCAGGCCCGGCTGGACATCCGCCTGGACCACGCGACCGAATTGCAGCAGCACCGCACGCTCGGTCTGAGCGACGATGTAGAAGCAGTTCCAGGCAGCGATGACCACGACGACGCCCACAATCAGGGCGGTCAGCGATTTATTGCTCATCAACGGCTCTCCCTGGTACGTGTTTGCTGTTGCAGCAAGTCAGCGGCCGCACGGGCGCTCGCTTCGTTGGCAGCGGCATTCGAACCGGTGGACGGTGCACTGGCGCCGCTACGACCACCTTCGATCATCTTGTCCAGCGGCAGGTACAGCAGGTTGTTCTGCCCACCTTTGCTGCCGGTCACGAGAACCTTGCTGGTGTTGCTGAAGACTTCCTGCATGGTGTCCAGATACAGACGCTCGCGGGTCACTTCAGGAGCCTTGCGGTACTCGGCGACCAGCTTGGTGAAACGATCTGCCTCACCCTTGGCGCGGGAGACCACCTCATCGCGGTAACCGTTGGCATCTTCAAGGATGCGCTGGGCCTGACCACGGGCTTCCGGCACAACGCCGTTGGCATAGGTTTCAGCCTGGTTGCGCGAACGCTGCTCGTCTTCACGTGCACGGATCACGTCGTCAAAGGCTTCCTGCACTTCACGCGGTGCCGCTGCGCTCTGTACGTTCACCTGGGTAACGGTGATACCGGTGCGGTAAGTGTCGAGGAAGCGTTGCAGACGCTCCTTGATTTCGCTGGCCATCAACTCACGACCTTCGGTGAGCACCTGGTCCATGGCGGTGGAACCCACCACGTGGCGCAGGGCACTTTCGGTTGCGTGTTGCAGGCTGATTTCCGGCTGATCAACGTTCAGCACGAAGTCTTGCAGGTTGCTGATCTTGTACTGCACGGTCAGCGGCACTTCGACGATGTTCTCGTCTTCGGTCAACATCTGGCCCTGCTTGGTGTACGCACGCTCACGCGTCACGTTCTCCATGTACTTCTTGTCGATCGGCGGGAAATAGATGTTCAGGCCTGGCCCGACAGTCTCGTAGTACTTGCCGAAGCGCAGCACCACGGCTTGCTCCTGCTCGTCCACCACGTAGACCGCGCTGTACAGCCATACGGCCGCGAGCACGACAAGACCCAGGCCCAGCAGGCCATAGCCACCGCCCTTGCTTGTGCGACCGCCGTCGTCACCACCACGTTTTTTTCCACCACCGAACAACCCATTCAGGCTTTCCTGCAGCTTTCGGAAGGCCTCGTCGAGATCCGGTGGCCCCTTGCGGTCGCCATTATTGCGGCGCTTACCACCCCAAGGATCCTGATTATTCGAGTTGCCACCCGGCTCATTCCAAGCCATAGCGCTCTCCATCTGATAAAGCAAAGACGCACCCACGGCGCGCCGACCAATGCTACAGAATGCCTGCTACTGCGGCACAACCGCTTTCTCAGGCTTTTATTGCAAAGTGTGTTGTTCGATGAACTCTGCCGGTACAACACCCTCTCGGCTGACCAGCCGATTGAGTTCCGAGCGTGGCAATCGAACGGCCAGCAAGCTGACACCTTCTTCGTCGTGTTCTTCTTTCTGTACCGCGCCCAATTCGAAAAACTGTGCACGCAGTCGAGCAAAACGCTGCGGCAAGCGCAAGGTGCCGACGAACAAATCGCTGCCCAGCAACTCGGCAATCGCTTGTTCAAGCAGCTCCAAACCACTGCCATCGCGCGCCGAGAGCCATACCCGCTGGGGCTTGCCGTTTTCGTCACGCTGGATCTGTGGCTCAACGCCTTCAAGCAAATCGAGTTTGTTATAGACCTCGAGGATCGGCAAGTCCTGGGCACCAATCTCGCCCAGCACCACCATGACCTGTTCAATCTGCAACATGCGATCCGGTTCGGCCGCATCGATCACGTGCAACAGCAGGTCGGAATTGCTCGACTCTTCGAGCGTAGACCGAAATGCCTCGACGAGCTTGTGGGGCAGGTGACGAATGAAACCCACAGTATCGGCCAGCACAATCGGCCCCAGGTCGTCGATGTCCAGACGCCGCAGGGCCGGGTCGAGGGTGGCGAACAGTTGGTCGGCCGCGTACACATCCGACTTGGTCACGTTATTGAACAACGTGGACTTGCCGGCGTTGGTGTACCCCACCAGGGACACGGTCGGGATATCCGCACGGGAACGGCCACGTCGCGACTGTTCACGCTGGCTGCGCACTTTTTCCAGGCGGCCCTTGATCTGACGCAGGCGAACCCGTAGCAGACGCCGGTCGGTTTCCAACTGGGTTTCACCCGGGCCACGCATGCCGATACCGCCACCCTGACGCTCGAGGTGAGTCCAGCCGCGAACCAGGCGGGTGCTCATGTGGTCAAGCTGGGCCAGTTCAACCTGGAGCTTGCCTTCATGGGTGCGGGCGCGCTGGGCGAAAATATCGAGAATCAGACCGGTACGGTCGATCACGCGACACTCGAAAACACGTTCGAGGTTACGTTCCTGACTGGGCGTGAGGGTGTGATTGAAGATCACCAGATCGGCTTCTTCGGCATGAACCAGGTCGCGCAGTTCCTCGACCTTGCCGCTGCCAATCAGGTATTTGGCGGTTGGCCGATGACGCGGTACGTTAAAAAACGCAACGGTCTCGGCGCCGGCCGAATTTGCCAACTCCTGAAACTCCTGCGGATCTTCGCGCGCCTCAGGGTCCTGTCCATCCAAGTGAACGAGGATTACTCGCTCACCACCACCGTGGCGCTCAAAGAACAAAGGAGACTCCTATCAGGCGTTACCTGGCTCAGCGTCACCCTGTTCATCACCTGCTGCGCTAGGCAGACGGATTGGACGAACTGGAACGACTGTCGAGATAGCGTGCTTGTAAACCATCTGGCTGACGGTGTTTTTCAGCAGGATAACGAATTGGTCGAACGACTCGATCGTACCTTGCAGCTTGATGCCGTTGACCAGATAGATGGAAACCCCAACTTTCTCTTTACGTAAAGTATTCAAGTAAGGGTCTTGTAGCGAATGCCCTTTTGACATGTGCCGCACTCCTTTAAGGATCAATAATAAAAAATCGGAAAATAGATAGCTTATGGCCGTCACACCCCCAAGGATAGACGGCAATTGCAAGGACTCAGCTCAATATGGAGACCGTTCCCAAGTATTTCAAGGCGCGTGACAGATTGTCGCTGTCCAGGCTGTCCAACCAGTGCAAATCGCTCCAGCTGCGCAGCCAGGTGAACTGGCGCTTCGCCAATTGGCGCGTGGCAATGATGCCGCGCTCCTGCATTTCGGCGGACGTCAGCTTGCCATCCAGATGATCCCAGACTTGGCGGTAGCCTACAGCACGTATCGAAGGCAGCCCTGCATGCAGGTCGCCTCTTGAACGCAATGCTACGACCTCGTCCACAAACCCCTGTTCCAACATTATTGTGAATCTTTGTGCAATTCGTTCATGCAACACCTGGCGGTTTGCCGGAGCGATGGCCAGATTCGCCACAGTATAGGGCAATTGTGACTGTCCAGATGCGCCTGCATCAGTACTTTGCGCAGTTTGTTTCAGGCGATGTTCAGTCATGGTCTGACCACTGACACGCCATACTTCCAGGGCGCGTGTGAGCCGCTGGGGGTCATTGGGGTGAATACGTGCCGCAGAAACCGGGTCTACCGCCGCCAACTGGTCGTGAAGGGCCTGCCAGCCAAGGCGCGCAGCCGCTTCTTCAAGTTCGGCGCGCACCTGGGCATCGGCAGGCGGCATATCGGCCAAGCCTTCCTGCAACGCCTTGTAATAGAGCATGGTGCCGCCCACCAGCAGCGGGATATTGCCGCGCGCGGTGATCTCGGCCATGGCCGCCAGGGCGTCGGTGCGAAAGTCCGCCGCCGAATAGCTCTGCGCCGGATCGATGATGTCGATCAACTTGTGCGGATATTGGGCCAACAGCGCCTTCGACGGCTTGGCCGTACCGATATCCATGTCCCGGTAAACCAGGGCAGAGTCGACGCTGATCAACTCGCAGGGCAGCACCTTGGTCAGCTCGATGGCCAGGTCGGTCTTGCCGGCGGCCGTGGGGCCCATCAGGAAAATGGCGGGAGGCAAGGCACTCATCAGCGGCCGCGCAAGAACAGTTTGTCCAGATCATCCAGGCCCATCTGGGTCCAGGTCGGTCGGCCATGGTTGCATTGCCCGCTGCGCTCGGTGTTTTCCATGTCGCGCAGCAGGCCGTTCATTTCCGGCAGGGCCAGACGGCGGTTGGCGCGGATGGCGCCGTGGCAGGCCATGGTGCCGAGCAGTTCGTTGATATGCGCCTGGATACGGTCGCTGGTGCCGTACTCCATCAGGTCGGCCAGCACATCGGCCACCAGACGGTTGGCTTCGGCCTGCTTGAGCAACGCGGGAATCTGGCGGATCGCCAGGGTTTCCGGACCCAGGCGTTGCAGCTCGAAGCCCAGTTTCTGGAACACACTGTGGTGTTCTTCGGCGCAATCGGCTTCACGCTGGCTGACCGCCAGGGATTCGGGCACCAGCAGCGGCTGACCGCTGAGGCCTTCGCTGGCCATGGCGATCTTCAGGCGCTCGTACATGATCCGTTCATGGGCAGCGTGCATGTCCACCAGCACCAGGCCATGGGCGTTTTCGGCGAGGATATAAATGCCTTTGAGCTGCGCCAGGGCATAGCCCAGCGGCGGGATATCACCGCCGCCTTCGGGCAACGCCACAGCAGCACCCGGCTCGGCACCCGGCAGCGGCGCGAAAAACTCACGGTACGCCGCCTGGGCCTCGGCCACCGGCACCGTCGATTGCGGGCGCGGTGTGTATTGGTACTGATAACCCGCACCGGCACCCGAATTCGGCGCCGTGTAGGCTGGCTGTGCCTGCGGCGATTGCAGCAGATTGGCCGCCAGGCTCATTTCACCTTGCGGCCCGAACTCACCGGCCTCGGGACCGCTCGGGCGCACCACCGCCGTGACAATCGGCGCTGACAACTGATCATCCGGACGCACGTCACCCAAGGCGCGGTGCAATGTGCCGTAGAGGAAGTCATGCACCATGCGCCCGTCACGGAAGCGCACCTCATGCTTGGTCGGGTGCACATTGACGTCGACCACCGAAGGGTCAACCTCAAAGAACAGCACAAAGGTCGGGTGTCGCCCGTTGAACAGCACATCGCGATAAGCCTGGCGTACCGCATGGGCCACCAGTTTGTCGCGGACCGCCCGGCCGTTCACAAAGAAATACTGCAAGTCGGCCTGGCTGCGGGAGAACGTCGGCAACCCGACCCAGCCCCACAACCTCAAGCCATTGCGCTCGATCTCAATCGGCAGCGCCTGCTCCAGGAACCCGCTGCCACACACCGCTGCCACCCGCCGAGCACGCGCGGCGTCGTCGTTGGCTTCGTGCAGGCTGAGGATGGTCTTGCCATTGTGGCGCAGGTGAAACGCCACATCGAAACGCGCCAAGGCCAGGCGTTTGATGACTTCTTGCAGGTGATCGAATTCGGTTTTCTCGGCCTTGAGGAACTTGCGCCGCGCCGGGGTATTGAAGAACAGGTCGCGCACTTCCACCGAGGTGCCCACCGGATGCGCCGCCGGCTGGACCCGAGGCGCCATGTCGCGGCCTTCGGTTTCCACCTGCCAGGCTTGCTCGGCGCTGCGGGTGCGGGAGGTCAGGGTCAGGCGGGCCACGGAGCTGATGGAGGCCAGGGCCTCACCACGAAAGCCCAGGCTCATGACCCGCTCCAGGTCTTCCAGGTCGCGGATCTTGCTGGTGGCGTGACGGGCCAGGGCCAGGGGCAGGTCATCCGAAGAGATGCCGCTGCCATCGTCACGTACCCGCAGCAGCTTGACGCCGCCCTGCTCCACATCGACATCAATGCGTTTGGCGCCGGAGTCGATGCTGTTTTCCAGCAACTCCTTGATTACCGACGCCGGGCGTTCAACCACCTCACCCGCAGCGATCTGGTTGGCAAGGCGCGGGCTGAGCAATTCAATGCGCGAGCCGCTGTTCAAGGTGGATTCGCTCATCACTGCGCCGCCAATGAAGTGCCGGGGATGGTCAACACCTGGCCGATCTTCAACTCGTCGGTTTTCAGGTTATTGGCGCTGCGCAAGGCTGCAGGCGTGACCTGGAAACGGACCGCCAGCATGGCAACGGTATCACCGGGTTGAACACGATGGTCACGCGGGCCCTGGGCGATTTTGCCGGAGTCGCGCAACCAGGCGATATAGGTGCCCGGCGGCGGGTTTTGCTGGAAGAACTGCCGCACACCGGCGCTGATCGAGCGCGCCAGCGCTTGCTGATGACTGGCGCTGGCCAGTTTCGACGCTTCGTTGGCGTTGGAGATAAACCCGGTTTCCACCAGGATCGACGGGATGTCCGGCGACTTCAACACCATGAACCCGGCTTGTTCCACACGCTGTTTATGCAGCGACGTCACGCGACCGATATTACTCAGCACTTTCTGCCCGACGTTAAGGCTGGAAGTCAGCGAGGCCGTCATCGACAGGTCGAGCAGCACCCCGGCAAGCATCTTGTCCTTGTCATCAAGCGACACGTTGCCGGCCCCGCCGATCAAGTCGGAACGGTTTTCACTGTCGGCCAGCCAGCGCGCAGTCTCGGAGGTAGCGCCGCGATCCGACAGGGCAAATACCGAGGCGCCAAAGGCAGCGGTTGAAGGCGCGGCGTCGGCGTGAATGGACACAAACAGATCCGCGCCCTTCTTACGGGCAATTTCAGTACGGCCACGCAGCGGAATGAAGTAGTCACCGGTACGGGTCAGCTCGGCGCGGTAGCCTTTCATGCCATTGACCTGGCGTTGCAGCTCACGAGCGATGGCCAGTACCACGTCCTTCTCGTGCTGGCCGCGTGAGCCGGAAGCCCCCGGGTCTTCGCCACCGTGGCCGGCGTCGATCACCACGATAATGTCGCGCTTGCCTGCCGGTGCAGGCGGCGGCGGTGGCAGCTTGACTTGGGGTTGCGAAGGGTTGACCGGCACCGCAGGCACCGTCGCCACGCTTGGCGTTGGCGCAGGCGGCGGTGCGGCGTCGGCGGGGTTGTCGAACAGGTCGACCACCAGGCGGTTGCCGTACTGGGCGTTGGGGGCCAGGGAGAAGCTTTTGGGGGTCACGGCCTTTTTCAGGTCAATGACCACACGCAGGTCGGTCGGCGTACGCTGGGCAGAGCGCATGGCGGTGATGGGCGTGTTGGCGGTGGAGACTTTCAGCGGCGCGGCCAGGCTGGCACCGTTGATATCGATCACCAGGCGATCAGGCGCCGTCAAGGTAAAGACGCTGTGCTGGACCGGGCCAGACAGGTCGAACACCAGTCGCGTGTTATCCGGCGCTCGCCACAGGCGAACACTTTTCACCTGTGAAGCAGCCAGAGCATTGACAGTCATTGCCGCAAGCAACACCCCCACGACAGCAACCAACGCGCGAAAGCGCATACCTAACCCCACCAATTATTTGAATTCCAATGCCAGAGCAGCACACCACGACTCAGCGCGTGGGCTCTGGGGCAACAACTTCAGCTGACGTCCGTGCTCATGCGGCGTAATGGTAATGGTCAGGTCCGGCTTTGGCAAAAAGCCTGTGCCTTTATTTGGCCACTCGATCAGGCACAGCGCATCATCGTCGAAGTAATCACGGATGCCCATGAACTCCAACTCTTCAGGATCGACCAGGCGATAGAGGTCGAAGTGGAAAGCACGCACGTCGCCGATCTCGTAGGGCTCGACCAACGTGAAGGTCGGGCTTTTTACCGCGCCGGTATGGCCCAGGCCGCGAATAATCCCCCGGGACAGTGTGGTTTTGCCTGCGCCCAGATCACCCTCGAGAAAGATCAACCCGGCCCCTTGCGTGACCTGCGAAATACGCTGGCCCAACGCGACCATGGCCTCTTCATCTGCCAGGAAAAGAATTACTTCAGGCACGGCGACTGCTCCTCCAGCAATTGACGAATGGCGGGGATCAGGTCGCTGGCAGCCAAGCCGCGACCAAAACTACCCTGGCGGTCTCCGGCGGTCGCGTGCAACCACACGGCCAGGCAGCTCGCTTCGTACGCGGGCATCCCCTGAGCCAATAGTGCCCCGACCAGGCCGGCCAAGACATCACCGAGCCCCGCCGTCGCCATCGCCGGATGGCCTTGATCACAACGGGCAAGCCGTCCATCCGGACTTGCAATCAAACTGCCAGCACCCTTGAGGATAGCCACTGCATTGAATTTCTGACTCAACGCGCGCGCCACCTTAAGGCGATCTGCCTGAACCTCGGCTGTCGATAGCCCCAACAAACGCGCAGCTTCGCCCGGATGAGGGGTAATCACACAGTTGGCCGGCAGCTCGACGCTGCCAGTGGCCAGTTGATTGAGCGCGTCGGCATCCCACACCTGCGGCACGCTGGCATTGGCCGCGACCGACAACAGGCTCTTGCCCCAGGCGTCATCGCCCAGGCCTGGGCCAATGACGATCACCGAGATTTTTTCCAGCAGGCCCATCAACTGGTTAGCCGAGCTCACGCCGACGGCCATGACCTCCGGCAGCCGAGCCAGAGCGGCCGGCACGTGTTCCGGCCGCGTCGCCAGCGAGACCATGCCGGCGCCGCTGCGCAGGGCACTTTCGCTGCTCAGCAACGCTGCGCCGCCAAAGCCACGGTCACCACCGATGACCAACAGGTGGCCGAACTGGCCCTTATGGGCGTCCGGGGAACGCGCAGCCAGTTGCGGCAAATGGCCGGGCAACAACAGCTGAACGTCGGTAATTGGGTGTTTTGTCTGAGGCATGCGTCTTCAAGCTCCGATGTCTGGCAGAATTATACGCATCTAACCTGTGGTTTCCCGTGTCTCATGCCTGCTATTACCTCCGATCTGCCCGCTCTCGCCCAATCGATCAAAGACTGGGGTCGCGAGCTGGGCTTTCAACAAGTGGGCATCAGCGGCCTCGACCTGGCTGAGCATGAACAGCACCTTCAACGCTGGCTCGACGCGGGTTACCACGGCGAGATGGAGTACATGGGCGCCCACGGCAGCAAACGCTCCCACCCGGACGAGCTGGTGCCCGGCACCTTGCGCGTGGTTTCACTGCGCATGGACTACCTGCCTGGCGACACCCAGATGGTGCAATTGCTGGCCCAACCAGAAAAAGCCTACATCTCGCGCTACGCCCTGGGCCGCGATTACCACAAGCTGATCCGCAAGCGCGTGCAGCAACTGGCCGACCGCATCCAGGCGCAGATCGGGCCGTTCGGCTTTCGCGCCTTCGTCGACAGCGCGCCCGTCCTGGAAAAAGCCATTGCCGAGCAAGCGGGCCTGGGCTGGATCGGTAAAAACACCCTGGTTCTCAACCGCAAGGCCGGCAGTTATTTCTTCCTGAGCGAACTGTTTGTCGATCTACCGTTGCCGGTAGACCCACCCCACGCCACAGAACACTGCGGCCGCTGCACGGCGTGCCTGGACATCTGCCCCACCAACGCCTTCGTCGGCCCTTACGTGCTGGACGCGCGACGCTGCATTTCGTACCTGACCATCGAACTCAAGAGCGCTATCCCCGAAGACCTGCGCCCACTGATTGGTAACCGGGTATTTGGCTGCGATGACTGTCAGATCGTTTGCCCGTGGAATCGTTTCGCTCGACCTACCGCCGAAAGCGATTTCAAGCCACGGCACAATCTGGATAACGCAGAACTGGCCGAATTGTTTATGTGGGACGAGGATAAATTCCTCAGCAGCACCGAGGGCTCGCCCCTGCGTCGCGCCGGTTACGAGCGCTGGTTACGCAACCTGGCGGTGGGCCTGGGTAATGCGCCCTCCAGCATTCCAGTGCTGGAAGCCTTGAAGGCGCGGCGGGACTACCCGTCGGAGTTGGTACGCGAACACGTGGAATGGGCGCTGGAGCAACACGCGGCCCGCTAGTGCACATCGTCGTTGTAGACGAACTTGGGCATTTCCCAGTGAAACCGGATCGCCAGCAGGCGTAACAGGAAGCCACTGAACAGCGTCAGCAGAATCGCTTGCTCGCTGGGCAGCTTCAGGTACAGGCACAGCAAGTAGAACCAGGCAGCCAGGAACGACACGCTGGCATACAGCTCGCGGCGGAAGATCAGCGGGATGTCGTTACAGAAGATATCCCGCAGGATGCCGCCGAATACCCCGGTGATGACCCCGCTGACCGACGCCACCAACATGCCGTGGCCCATTTCCAGGGCGGTCATGCAGCCGATCAGGGTGAAGGCCACCAACCCCACCGCATCCAGCGCCAGGAACAGCGAGCGCAGGTGGCGCATCAAGGGCGCGATAAAGATCGTCACCAATGCTGCAACAGAGGTCAGCACCAAGTATTCCGGGTGTTTGACCCAGGTCAGCGGGTAGTGGCCGAGCAACACATCGCGCACCGAACCGCCGCCCAGGGCTGTCACGCAAGCGATCAGCACCACGCCAAACCAGTCCATGCCACGCCGACCCGCGGACAGGGCGCCAGTCATGGCTTCGGCGGTGATGGCGACGAGGTAGAGCATCAGCAACATGATGGCGATCCTGACAGAGAGGCCGGCAGTCTAATCATTTGCCGAGGGCACCAAAAGGGGGCGCTTGGCGATAAACCGCGTCGCCTGTATCGCAGGCAAGCCAGCTCCCACACTTTGAATTTGCGAATGCAGTCAAATGTGGGAGCTGGCTTGCCTGCGATAGCGCACTCACTGGCGCCGCAGAATCAAGCCTTGATGAAATGCTTGCGGTAATGCTGCAACTCGGCAATCGACTCACGAATATCGTCCAGCGCCAGGTGCGTGCTGCCTTTATGGAAGCTGTCTTTGACTTCCGGCGCCCAACGCGCAGCCAGTTCCTTCAAGGTCGACACGTCCAGGTTGCGGTAGTGGAAGTAACTTTCCAGCCCCTTCATGTGCGTATAAAGGAAGCGGCGATCCTGGCAGATGCTATTGCCGCAGATTGGCGACTTGCCCTTGGGCACCCATTTTTCCAGGAAGGCGATAGTTTCGGCCTCGGCTTCGGCCATGCTGATGCGGCTGTCGCGCACGCGCTGGGTCAGCCCGGAGTTACCGTGGGTGCGGGTGTTCCACTCGTCCATGGTGGCGAGTACGGCGTCGCTGTGGTGGATGGCGATCACCGGGCCTTCGGCCAAGGTGTTGAGGTTGCTGTCGGTGACAATGGTCGCCATCTCGATGATGACGTCGGTGTCGGGGTTCAGACCGGTCATTTCCAGATCGATCCAAATCAGGTTCTGTGGGTTTTGCATGGCTTGATTCTCTTGGCACCTTGGCGTAGCCGGGCAGTTTAGCAGGCGGGGGCGTGCTAGACTCGCGACCGTTTTACCCAACTTTTGCATTATCGACACGGAACACCAATGGCCAAACGCCAGCTCAACCGTCGCCAAAACTGGCGCATCGAAAAGATTCAAGGTGAACGCGCCGCCCGCGCCGCCAAACGTGAATCCTCCGCCGTGGAAGCGCTCGAGGGCGGCGACCTGGGCCCCGAACAAACGGGCCTGGTGATCGCGCACTTTGGTGTGCAGGTCGAAGTCGAGGCGCTCGAAGGCGAACTCGCAGGCCAGGTGTTCCGTTGCCACTTGCGCGCCAACCTGCCCGCGCTGGTCACCGGCGACAAGGTGGTGTGGCGTGCCGGCAACCAGGGCATCGGCGTCATCGTCGCCCAGTTGCCACGCAGCACCGAACTGCGCCGCCCCGACAGCCGTGGGCAGCTCAAGCCGGTGGCGGCCAACGTCGACATGATCGTGATCGTGTTCGCGCCGCTGCCCGAGCCCCATGCCAACCTGATCGACCGTTACCTGGTCGCGGCCGAGCATGCTGGCATCCGCCCGTTGCTGCTGCTGAACAAATTCGACCTGATCGACGAGCAGAACGCCCCGGCGCTCAACGCATTGCTGGCGGTCTACCGCACCCTGGGCTACCCGGTGCTGGAAGTGTCGGCTCACCACGGCAACGGCATGGAACAGCTGCAACAGCAGTTGGACGGGCGGATCAGCGTGTTCGTCGGCCAGTCTGGCGTGGGCAAGTCGTCGCTCGTCAACAGCCTGTTGCCGGAAGTCGAAACCCGCGTGGGCCCGCTGTCGGAGCTGTCCGGCCAGGGCACCCACACCACCACCACCGCACGGCTGTTCCACTTCCCGGGCGGCGGCGAGTTGATCGACTCACCGGGTATTCGTGAGTTCGGCCTGGGCCACGTCAGCCGCAGCGATGTGGAAGCGGGCTTCATCGAGTTCAACGACCTGATCGGCACCTGCCGCTTCCGCGACTGCAAACACGACCGCGAGCCGGGTTGTGCGCTGCTCAAGGCACTGGAAGATGGGCGCGTGCAGCAGCAGCGGATGAACAGCTATCGGTCGATTATTGCGAGCTTGCCTGAGAGCAGCTACTAACCTACCGCCAGCTCTGTAGGAGCGAGCTTGCTCGCGAAGCTCTCAAACGCAACGCGGGCATCCTGGATACACGCGTTATCGTTGACGTTTTTCGCGAGCAAGCTCGCTCCTACAGTGACAGCGCAGATACAACAAGGCCGCGATCATCGCGGCCTTGTTGTATCTGGAGCTTAGGAGGCCGGCGCGGGCACCGTAGGATCCTTCATCCCACCATCATCAAACAGGTTCAGCTTCTGGCGCAGCTCATGGGCTGGCAGCGGTTCCTGCTCCGGCGGCAGCGCGTTCGGGTCGGCCGGCACTTCGCCTGGCGCACCGTCGCCCTGGGTCGGTGCCGGTGGCGGTGGTTGATCGCCTTCAATCGCACGCTGGGCTTTTTTGGTCAGCACCACGATGTCGATACGGCGGTTGACCGGGTTGAACGGGTCTTTGGGATCAAACAGTTGCGAGGAGGCAAAACCCACTACCCGCGCCACTTGCGGGTCCGGGTAGCTGCCGGCCACCAGCGCACGCCGGGCAGCATTGGCGCGGTTGGCCGAGAGTTCCCAGTTGCCGAAATCACCCTGGCCCGCGTAGGGCTTGGCGTCGGTATGCCCGCTGATGCTGATTTTGTTCGGCACCGCCTTGATGGTGTCAGCCATGGCCAGCAGGATGTCTTCAAAGTACGGCTTCAACCGCGCACTGCCAGAGTCGAACATCGGCCGGTTGGCCGCATCGGTAATCTGGATGCGCAGCCCCTCGGGGGTGATCTCGAAGGAAATCTGGTCCTTGAACTTCAGCAACTGTGGGTTTTCTTCAACCTTGTTCTGCAATTCCTGCAGCAACAGTTCCAGTCGCTCCTGTTCGACCTGCTCGGCCATGGATTCGACAGTGTCGCGCTCGATCGGGACTTTTTCCTGAGGCGATTCAGTTTGCACTTCCGGGTTGATGGTGCGCTCGGGCGCCAGTTCCGGCGAGCCGCCCAGGTCAATGACAAACGGCGTACCGCTTTCCGAAAAGCCAATCGGGTCTTTGAAGTAGCCGGCGATGGCGATTTTCTGTTCTGGCGTAGCGGTGGACATCAGCCACAACACCAGGAAGAACGCCATCATCGCCGTGGCAAAGTCGGCGAAGGCGATTTTCCAGGCACCGCCATGGTGCCCCGCAGCGAAGCGCTTGACGCGCTTGATGATGATCGGCTGGTTGTTTTCCATGGCTTAGCGACCGCGAACCGCTTGTTCCAGCTCGGAGAAACTTGGGCGGTGTTTCGGGTACAACACCTTGCGCCCGAACTCCACGGCCAACGACGGCGGCATGCCCGACGCCGATGCCACCAGGCACGCCTTGATCGCTTCGTAGAGGTTGATCTCTTCCTTGGCATCGTGGGCCAGGGAGGTGGCGAGCGGGCCGAAGAAACCATAGGCGGCGAGAATACCGAAGAAGGTGCCCACCAGCGCCGCACCTACGTGCATGCCGATGGCCGCCTGATCGCCCTCGCCCAGGGACGCCATGGTCACCACGATCCCCAGTACCGCCGCGACAATACCAAAACCGGGCATGCCGTCGGCAATGCCGGTCACGGCGTGGGAAGGATGCTCCAGCTCTTCCTTGAGGCTGAACAACTCCATGTCGAACAGGCCTTCCAGCTCGTGAGGCGCCATGTTGCCGGAGGACATGATGCGCAGGTAATCACAGATATACGCGGTCATGCGCTCGTCTTTGAGCACGGCCGGGTACTTGGCAAAAATCGGGCTGGCCGCGGCGTCTTCGATATCGCCTTCGATCGCCATCATGCCTTCGCGGCGGCTTTTGTTGAGGATCTCGTAAATCAGCCCCAGCACTTCCAGATAAAACGTGTGGGAGAAGCGCGAGCTGAACATGCCCAGGGACTTCTTGACCACGTGCATGGTCATATAGCCTGGGTTGGCCTGCAAAAATGCGCCGAACGCGGCACCGCCGATAATCAGCACTTCGAAAGGCTGGATCAGTGCGGCGATTTTACCGTGGGAGAGGACGTACCCTCCGAGCACACTTGCGATGACGACAATGATGCCGATAATTTTAGCCATAGGAGAGGGGTACTTGCGCCGTCGGGTTCATGGACATATGGGGTGCAGCAGAAAACTCTTGTTCTACTTATCGGCAAAACTGCGCCAGACTATAGCCCGTTAAGGCGAAAAGCCAATTCGGCCCGTTCCGGGCGTGTTGAACGCAAGTGATGATCGCGCCCCAATCATGGCAATTGAAACGACAGTCCCAACAAACCGCCCCACTACCCTCGCCGCTTGGATCAAGTGCCTGGACGACGTGCTGCTGCCCGTGCCCCAGGCCAGCCATGAACGTGTGTGTAAAGCCATTCGCGATAGCCGCAGTTCATTGCGAGATATTGCTGAGTTGATGCAAAACAGTCCGGCCCTGGTGCTGAGTGTGATGCGCGAAGCCAACAGCCACGCCCACGGCAGCCTGACCGAACCTGCAGAAAACCTTGAAGTCGCACTTAACCGTCTGGGCCTCAAACGTGCCGAAGAGTTGTTGGCGCGCCTGCCTTCGGTACCCGCCCGGGAAATCCCCGTGGCCTTGCGTCAACTGCTGCTGATCAGTCAGCACGCATCCCAGCAAGCCAACGGTTTGTTCGGCAGTCGCCTGGCGCGGCTGTGGCAGGACATCCACTGGGGCAGCCTGCTGTTTCTGTCGCCGCTGTGGCCGATGGCCGTCGCCTACCCCAAGCTCCTGGAGGAGTGGGAGTTGCGGGTGATCCATAAAGGCCAATCGGCGCGCCAGGTCGAGCAACAGCTGTTCGGCGTGCGTTTGCTTGACCTGTGCCTGGGCCTGACCGAAGCCTGGCACCTGCCGATCTGGGTTTCACAGGGCTACAAGTTGCTGTTGGCCGAGCAACGCCTGCTGGTCAAGGCGCTGCACATTGCCCGTCAAGACGATGCCCTGCGCCACCAGCAATTGCTCGATGCCGAGCCCAACCTGCGACGCTGGCTGAACCAGCCGGCCAACACCGTGTTGCTGGCCAACGGCCTGGCGATGTCGGCCCAGGAATCCTGGACCTGCCCGCACACTGAGCGCTGGCAATACCTGACGGCGCTGTACCTGCAAACGCCGTTAAGCGATGTGCAACAGCAAGCCCACCAACAAGCGGTGACCAGTGCTCGTACCACCTTGATGCCCGACCTCTGGCACCCGGCGCTGTCGCTGATCTGGCCGTGGCACGTACAGAAAGTCCATCGCGGCTTGCTGCCTGCACCACCGCCCACTGCCGAAGCCTTGGCCGTGTGGCGCACGCGTTGCACCGAGTTGCTGGTGGAGCCGAGCCGCTTTGCCAACGCCATGCACCTGACCACTTGCGCCAAGGAAGCCCTGGTGGCAAGTGGCATGCAGCGGGTACTGATATTCATGGCAGATCGCGCCTTGAGCACCTTGCGTGTACACCAAGCCGACGGCCTGCCCAAGGACGCGGCTCACCTGAGCCTGGATGTGGTCAATAGCACACTGCTGCAACGCCTGCTGGAAAAGTCCGCCCAGGTACGCCTGAACCCCGACAACCATGCGCAGTTTTCCGCATTGCTGCCACCGATCCTGCGTCGTCTGTTTATTGGCGAGCATCTGCTGCTGCGCTCACTAAGCTGCAACGGCCGTGTGGTCATGCTGATCGTGGCGGACCAAGGCGGCGGGCCGTTCTCGGAAACCACCGTGCAGGCGTTCGGCAAAACCGCCCAATGCATCGAGAAAGCCCTGCACAGCTTTACCAACCGCAGCGCCTGATGCTTGCGCTACAATCACCGGCCTTTATCGCCAACATTTGTGCCCAGGAGACCTCACATGCCTGACTTCTCTGGCTTGCCGCTGGTGATCGAATCCGCCGACCTGTTGGGTCGCCTCGATTCCAAGCACTTGATACTGGTAGACCTCACCAGTATCGCCCGCTACGCCGAAGGGCATATCCCCGGCGCGCATTTCGTTGACCCCAAGCGCACCCAACTGGGACAGCCACCGGCACCCGGCCTGCTACCAAGCAAGGCCGACCTGGAAAAACTGTTCGGCGAACTGGGCCACACCCCGGACGCCACCTATGTGGTCTACGACGACGAAGGCGGCGGTTGGGCCGGGCGTTTTATCTGGATGCTCGACGTGATCGGCCACCAGAAATATCACTACCTCGACGGTGGCCTGCTGGCTTGGCTGGAGGAAGGGCACCCGCTTTCCACCGATGTGCCCCCAGCAGCCGGCGGCCCGGTCAGCCTTACGCTGCACGACGGCCCCACAGCCACCCGCGAATACCTGCAAAGCCGCCTCGGCGCGGCCGACCTGGGGATCTGGGACGCTCGTGGCCCGCTGGAGTATTCCGGCGAGAAAGTGCTCGCAGCCAAGGGCGGCCACATTCCCGGCGCGGTGAACTTCGAATGGACCGCCGGCATGGACAAGGCGCGCAGCCTGCGTATCCGCCGTGACATGCCGCAAATCCTCGAAGACCTCGGGCTGACCAAAGACAAAGAAATCATCACCCACTGCCAGACTCACCACCGCTCTGGCTTCACCTACCTGGTGGCCAAGGCGCTCGGTTATCCGCGAGTCAAAGGTTATGCCGGTTCCTGGGGCGAATGGGGCAACCACCCCGACACCCCCGTTGAGATTTAAGGTTTAAGGACAGTTATGAAAAAGCAGTTGTTTATCCTCAGCCAGTACTTGCTGCCGCACCACTTGCTGTCGCGCCTGGCCGGCAGTATCGCCGAGTGCCGCGTGCGCTGGTTCAAGAACGCATTCACTGCCTGGTTCGCCAAGCGCTACCAGGTGGACATGTCCCAGGCCCTGGTGGAAGACCTGACCGCCTACGAGCACTTCAACGCCTTCTTCACCCGCGCGCTGAAAGACGGCGCCCGTCCGTTGGATCCAACCCCAGGCGCAGTGCTGAGCCCTGCCGATGGCGCGGTTAGCCAGCTAGGCCCGATCGAACATGGTCGTATCTTCCAGGCCAAGGGCCACAGCTTCAGCGTGCTGGAACTGCTCGGTGGCGATGCGGCAATGGCTGCGCCGTTCATGGGCGGCGACTTCGCGACTATTTACCTGTCGCCCAAGGACTACCACCGGGTACATATGCCACTGGCCGGTACCCTGCGCGAGATGGTGTATGTGCCAGGGCGGATTTTCTCGGTCAACCAGACCACCGCCGAAAACGTGCCGGAACTGTTTGCCCGTAACGAGCGCGTTGTCTGCTTGTTCGACACCGAACGCGGCCCGATGGCCGTGGTGTTGGTAGGTGCGATGATCGTTGCGTCGATTGAAACCGTGTGGGCCGGTTTGGTAACGCCGCCGAAACGCGAGCTGAAAACCTTCCGCTACGACGAAGCGGCCCGCGCGCCGATTCATCTGGAGAAAGGTGCGGAGCTGGGTCGCTTCAAACTGGGATCGACCGCCATCGTGTTGTTCGGGCCGGACCAGGTGAAGTGGGCTGAAGAACTGGCAGCGGGTACGCCGGTGCAGATGGGCCAGGGTATCGCCGCTGCTAAAGCCTGATATTGCAGTTGATCGCTCCCACGCTCCGCGTGGGAATGCAGCCCGAGGCGCTCTGCGCCCAAAGCGTGACGCAGAGCGTCACTGGAGGCGCTCCCACGCGGAGCGTGGGAACGATCAGTGACAGTGAGATCGGCTTATAGCTGACCGTCTCGGTCACGCAGGCCCAGCAGATACAACACGCCATCCAACCCCAAGGTCGAAATCGCCTGCTTGGCTGACTGCTTGACCAACGGTTTGGCGCGAAAGGCCACCCCCAACCCGGCAATCGCCAGCATCGGCAAGTCATTGGCGCCGTCGCCGACCGCAATGGTCTGCTCCAGGCGCAAGCCTTCCTTATGGGCCAATTCCTTGAGCAGGTCGGCCTTGCGCTGGGCGTCGACAATCGGCTCCACCGCGACGCCAGTCACTTTGCCATCCACCACTTCCAGCTCGTTGGCGAATACATAGTCAATGCCCAGCTTGGCTTGCAACTGGTTGGCGAAGTAAGTGAAACCGCCGGACAGGATGGCGGTCTTGTAGCCCAGGCGCTTGAGTTCGGCGAACAGGGTTTCGGCGCCTTCAGTCAGGCGCAGCGACGCGCCGATCGAATCCAGCACGCCAACGTCCAAGCCTTTGAGCAGCGCCAGACGCTCCTTGAAGCTGGCACGAAAATCCAGCTCGCCGGCCATCGCGCGCTCGGTAATCTCCGAGACTTGCTCGCCCACACCGGCCGCCTTGGCCAGCTCGTCGATGACTTCGGCTTCGATCAAGGTGGAGTCCATGTCGAACACCGCCAAGCGGCGATTGCGACGGAACAGGGAGTCTTCCTGGAAGGCGATATCGACATTCAGTTCCTGGGCCACGCTCAGGAAATCGGCGCGTAGCGCTTGCGCGTCAGCCGGTTCACCGCGCACGGAGAACTCGATGCAGCCCTTGCCTTTGTCAGCCGGAGTGTCCAAGGGCATGCGACCCGACAGACGGTCGATATGGTCGATATTCAATCCGTATTGCGCGGTGATCGAACTGACGCGCTGCAACTGCTCAGCCGTTACCTTGCGGGTCAACAGGGTGACGATATGGCGCTTTTTACCCTGGCCTTCGACCCAGTGCTGGTAGTCAGCTTCGGACACCGGGGTGAAACGTACCTGTTGATCGAGCTTATACGCCGTAAACAGGATGTCCTTGAGTACCGAGGAGGCCTGTTCGGTGCTAGGGATCTCCACCAGGATGCCGAACGACAAGGTGTCGTGGATCACCGCCTGGCCGATGTCGAGAATGTTCACACCACCCTGGGCCAGGACGCCGGTAATGGCTGCGGTGAGACCCGGCCGGTCTTCACCCGTGATGTTGATCAGGACAATTTCGCGCAAAGCGCACCCCCAGGCTGGAAAAAAACCGCATTCTACCCACTTTCAGTGACCATCGGGCACAGCCAGCGCTTTGCCGGCCATGGGCCTGTCGCTATACTGCGCGTCAACTTCACGGACCAAGAGCCGAGCGCAAGTGAACCGGCCCACGCCAGTAAAAACCGATAACTTCTTCCTGCTGATCTTCCGGGCACTGCGCCATCGCCGTGTACCGATTGCATTGCGCATCGCCAGCCATAACGTGATCCTGGTCGCTCTGGCCCTGGTGATCTACGCCTGCGTGATGGGTTTGCAGTTCAAGCAGGCCATGCACGAGCAAGCTGACGCCCTGGGCGCGAGCCTGACAACCCAGACTGCCACTTCGGCGACTGAGTTGTTGGTGTCCAACGACATCCTCAGCCTCAACGTGTTGCTCAACAACCTGACCAAGAACCCGCTCGTGGCCCACGCCGCTATCTATAGCGTGGACAACCGGATCATGGCCGAGGCCGGGCAACGCCCGAAAAACGGTCTGCTCGGTGAGGCCGAAGGCCTGTATCAGAGTAATATTACGTTCCAGGACGTGAAGGCCGGCCAACTGCGTATCAGCCTTGATATGCAACAGTTCCAGCAGCCGATGACCATCAGCCTGCAAAGCATGGGCATTCTGAGCGCGATCCTACTGGCCTTGGCCCTGGCCTTGAGCCTGCGCCTGGGCCGGCATATCTCCACACCGTTGATGCAACTGCGCATCTGGCTGCGGGATATCGACGAACACACCCCGGCCACCGATCGCCAGGACGAAATCGGCGACCTCGCGCGTCAGCTCCACGCCAGCTTTGCCCCGGAGCCAAAAGCGCCTGAAGTCGAGCCCGAGCCTGAGTACGACGACACCGAGGACTACAATGACGAGCCTGAGTTTGAAGTGCGCGACCTGCGCGACCCAGGCTTCGACGAAAGCGCCCCGGTGGCCGGCCTCAAGCCTGCGCCGCGCCATGTGATCAAGGCCGAGGAAGACGAGCTGGACGACGAAGACCCGTTCGCCGACCTGCGCGACACCTCGGCAGCCGCCCCAGTCGCTGCGCCCAAACCCGTTGCGGTCAAGAACGCCGAGCCACAGCACAGTGCCGTACTCGCCGTGCAACTGGGCGCCCAGGAGCAACTGCGCCGCCTGCCCCGTGCCCGCCTGACCGAACTGCTCGAACGCTACCGCGACTGCCTCGACCAGGCCGCTTCGCTCTACCAGAGCGAACTGCACACCCTGAACGATGGCAGCACGCTGATGCTGTTCCACAGCGAAGACAGCGGCGAGGACTACCTGACCAATGCCATCTGCTGCGGCGAGCTGTTGCGCGCCCTGGGCCATGCCCTGCAGATCGAAGTGGCCGACAGCGGCATTACCCTGCAACTGCAGCTGGGTCTAACCGTGGGTGACGACCTGTTTGGCATCAGCCAGATCGACCTGCTGCTGACCGAAATCGCCCAGGATGCCCTGGCCTTGTCCCAGCACAGCCGTAACCTGCTGTTGGTGGAGCGCAAGATCAGTGAAGACACGTTGATCCGCCAACGCGCACGTATCCGCCCGATTGCCAGCCCTGAAGGGGCCAGCTGTGTGGAGCGGTTGATGGAGCCGTATCCATCGATGCTGGAGCGGCAGTTGGCGCGGATGCATGAGACCCGCAACAAGGGTCGACTCCAAGACTAATGCATTGATGATCACAAGCCCGCAGAGAACAAACACTTGCGGGCTTTCTAGTACTATTTGATTTTCTTGCTATCCACGACATTTATGGTTCGGCGTGGAATCCAGCCTGACCTGACCTGGTCCAAAAGCTGATACCCACTCATTTTAAAGTTGGACCCGACGGGTAGCGGCCTTTCTATCTGGACAGACCATTGTCCAAAACCATCGACAACCGCGTACCCAAGTGGAACTCCGGGCCTGTTCTCCTGATTCAACTCAACCACGGCCCCCACAACGCCAGTGCCTTTTACAAGAGGCTGGCGGCCAACGGTCTGGTTTTCGGCAGGGGTTTCGATAACCGGAGCATCGGGAACCTGCACTACCTGGAAGGTCCTATTCGCCAACCAGCGGGCGATTTTACCGTCAAGCTGCTGATAGCCCGTCATGACAAAGGAGTTTGTGACCGGCAGAGGCTGATCAACCTGCACCGACCAGCGTCCATAGCCATCGACAGTGGTGGTCGCCAAGGCGTTATACGGGTCACCCGATTTGAGCAACACGACGGTCGCGCCCGCAATACCACTACCTGACACAACTGGCCGACGTCCTGTTTTCACACCTTGTGCAGGGGTTTCGATAATCGCCAGATCGGGAGCATCGACAACCTGGATAGTTCTATTGGCCAACCAACCGGATCTTTTCCCCTCAATCGACTGATATCCAGTCATGGTAAAGGCGGGTGGGCTTATCGGCAGCGGATTATCAACCTGCGTGGCCCATCGCCCATAACCATCGACGGTAGTAGTGGCTAAAATATTTTCAGGTTTGTACGACTGCATCAACACAACAGTAGCACCTGCTACACCCGTACCGGCCACAAAAGGCCGGCGGCCCGTTCTGACGCTTTGGGCCGGCGTTTGGATAATCGCCGGGTCAGGTACATCAACAACCTTGAGTGTCCTGTTCGCCAGCCAACCCGAACGTTTTCCATCAAGGGTTTGATAGCCGGTCATGGTAAAGGCGGGTGGACTTATCGGTAGAGGGCGCTCTATGCGCACTGACCAGCGGCCATAGCCATCGACCCTAGTAGTGGCCAGCGGGTTGTAAGGATCGTAGGATTTAAGCAACACCACAGTAGCACCAGGAACACCGGTACCTGACACTTGCGGCAGGCGGCCAACTTCGACATTTTGGGCGGGGGTCTCGATTATTGCCGCAGGCACGCTCAGTTCAGCCACCTTGAAGCTGCGATTGCCAGATAACACCGAGGTTCTTCCCCCAAAAGTTTGTCGGGCAGTATAAGAATAACTGCCAACATCATGCACTGACAGCGAGTACACCGACCAGTTGCCGTTGCCATCGGCAATGGCAGTGCCCACGACCTCCTCGGGCTTGGAAGCATTTACTATTTCAATACGTGCGCCAGGCCAGGCAGTGCCGGCAAATACTGGCTGTTTACCGGTGCTGGCCCCCTCGAGAGGGACCGCAATGACGGGAGCGGGGACCGTGGTTGTACAGTAAGGAAAACCCGCCCCATCAAGCGCGACCGCGACTATCGCCTCGTCCGCCCCGGCGCTGCACACAAACACTTTAACCTTGCCGGAAGAGTCCTCAAATGTCTGCCCCGTAAGTAAGGTAGGATCGTTGGTTCTTGGCGTCTCTGGCGTGGCATCAATCTGCACATTCTGCACGCCTTGCTCCCTCGCATAACGCATCCACACGCCATTGACCCGGTTGTCATTCTCCGGAAAGTTATCAAAGACCGTAGGTTTCCTGTATTCGAGCGACAACAACGGGTAGTAGGCCCCACCGGGCGAATGGGTTTCAGGGATCTTGATCAGGTACAGCTGCGGGCCTTCGCGTCCCAACACCTTCAAACTGTAAAGGCCGGTGCGCGTGATAGTCGTCGCCTGGCCATCATCCAGCCAGCCGGCATAGCGGCGGCTGACCGCAGGATAAAGCGTGCCACCACCTGACACTGAGTCACCAGTGTCTCCATACTCAACGTAAGTGCAATCAACAGGCGCACTCACAGACGCGCCATTGCGGGGGCAGCCTATGAGGCTTCCCCCATGACGAAAGCCTAAATTATGACCAAGCTCGTGCTTGTAAACATGCGGTGAGCCTGCCTTGCCAAACACTCCAACATGCCTACCGGGGGTAAAGGCCAAGGCGCCACCGCCACAGTTAACGATGTTAATTTCATAGTCGAAATCATCGGGATTAAGGCCATTCTTTTCGGCAGTCTTGCGACCCTCCGCGATAGACGTGGACATAGAGCATCCCTCAGGCTTCGGTCCAGACGTCGCCTCCACTACCCGCCCCTCCAACTTCAGCTTTCCACCGGACGCAGCCAGAATATAAGAGCGTAATGAATTAGGATCAGTAGACAGCGTATGCAACTCCACCTGATCCCTGTCCAACACTCGCTCTCCCTGCCAATGGGTTACCGTGACCAGCATCCTCTTGGTGCCCGTCACAGGGCGGATTATCTGACTCAAGCTTGACAGTTCACCTTCGGCGGGCGGAAGTTCATCATTTTCAAGGCCGCCAAATTCACGATTAACTTCATGGCTACAGCCCATGAGAGCAACACTTAATGCACTACAAAAAAACCAAGCGAGGAAGATCGATATTTTTTTCATGAGTTCAGTACCTTAAGAGATAGGACTGAAATCACACTAGAGACCTTATGCGCAGCTGGATACTGTCAGAATTAACAGGTACGCAGAATTAGGCGCTGGCGTTTTACAGCAGGCATGAAAAAGCCCGCGGGCTTGGCGGGCTTTTTCAAAAATAAATTTCAGATCAGAACCTGAACACTTCCAGATCCGTACGAATCGGCGTGGCCATCGGCATCTTCGGCTTTTCCGGGGCCGCAGGCTTGGCCTGGGCAGGGGCCTGTTTACGCGGCTGCGCTTCGGCAATCGGCGGCTGGTTGGCCAGTGGTTTGAGCGCCACCGACAACTGCTGTGCCAAGTGCTGCAACAGCACACCCTGAGCCTGGACCTGGGACGCAGTGGTGCCGGCGTGTTCTTCCTGCAGGTGCACAATGCGGTTGTCCCGCACCTGCCCGCGACGGTCGATCAGGCGCCACTGTGCATCCAGGATCGCCGGTTGCGACTTGCCGGAATCCAGCCGCGTAATGGTCAGCAACACCTGTACATCCGGGGTGAACCCGGAGGGTCCCGGCGCCAGGACTACTCGCTGGCTGTCTAACTGGCCGGCGACCTGACGCAACATCAACTGGTTGATATCCGACGACAGGCTACCGGCCCAACGACCATCTGTGGAACCTTGCAGGCTGCCGTCGTTCTGACGTTGAAGCAGGGTTTCGCGTTGCAGGTAATCGGCAACGACTACCGGCCCCAGCAATACTGCCATGCCAGCGGTTTGGGCTGGCTGAGCCGGACTTCCGCTGTCCAGCTGGTACAGCGACACCGGTTGATGTGTGCTGCAACCCGCCAACCCCAAAAGGCCAGCGAGCATCAAAAATAGAGGAAGGCGTGGAGCAGTCATCATCCCATCCAAGTGGCTGCCACAAGGCGAACCACAATGTAATACTAAAAATAACCTGAACACGCTCGGCCACGCCGGCGCTGGAAAGGCCATATCATCCGTGAATATGCGCCATGACTCCAGCGCGAAAGCATCGATCTACGCGTTAAATCGTAGATCGAGGCCTCTAGTACCGCTTAAACCGGCGTTTCGACCAGCAAGGCATCCACTCGCTGGAAGCCTCGTGGCAGTTTGTTACCTCGCCGGCCACGCTCACCCTTGTAGTGTTCAAGGTCGTCAGGGCGCAATGACAACGTGCGCTTGCCGGCCTGGAGCACCAGGGTAGAGCCTTCCGGGACCACGGCGATGTCAGTCACATACTCCTCGCGACTGGCCACCCGGTCACCGGGAATCCCGATGATCTTGTTGCCTTTACCCTTGCCCAACTGCGGCAAGTCGCTGATCTTGAACACCAGCAAGCGCCCTTCGGTGGTCACCGACGCCAGCCAGTTGCTTTCACGATCCTCCACCGGCCTCGGCAGAATCACCTTGGCGTTGTTCGGTAGGCTCAACAGCGCCTTGCCCGCCTTGTTCTTGGCCTGCAGGTCTTCACCCTTGACCACGAAACCGTAACCGGCGTCGGAGGCGATGACATACAGCGAATCATCGTCCGGCAACAGCACGCACTCGAAATTCGCCCCCGGCGGCGGCGTGAGGCGCCCGGTCAACGGCTCGCCCTGCCCCCGCGCAGACGGCAGGGTGTGGGCCGGCACCGAATAACTGCGCCCGGTCGAGTCGATAAACACCGCAAACTGATTGGAACGCCCGGCGGCAGCGGTCTTGAAGCCATCACCGGCTTTGTACGAAAGGCCGGTGGCGTCAATATCATGCCCTTTGGCGGAGCGAACCCAACCCTTTTCCGACAGAACGACGGTAATTTTCTCGTTGGGCAACAGTTCGGTTTCGGTCAGGGCCTTGGCTTCAGCGCGCTCGACGATAGGCGAGCGACGGTCATCGCCATAGGTTTCGGCGTCTTTGATCAGTTCGCTACGCACCAGCTTCTTGAGCTTGGCTTCGCTGCCCAGCAGGGCTTGCAGCTTCGCTTGCTCCTTGAGCAGTGCATCCTGCTCGTCGCGCAGTTTCATTTCTTCCAGGCGTGCCAACTGGCGCAAGCGGGTGTCGAGGATGTAGTCCGCCTGGATTTCGCTCAGCTCGAAACGCGCGATCAGTTCGGCCTTCGGATGCTCGGCGGTACGGATGATATGGATCACTTCATCCAGGTTGAGGTAGGCGATCAGCAAGCCGTCCAACAGGTGCAGGCGGCGCTCGACCTTGTCGAGGCGAAATTGCAGGCGGCGACGTACGGTTTGTACGCGGAACTCCAGCCATTCCACCAGCAGATTGCGCAGGTTCTTCAACTGCGGCTTGCCGTCCAGGCCGATGATATTGACGTTGACCCGGTAGCTGGACTCCAGGTCGGTGCTGGCAAACAAATGCTGCATCAACACTTCATGATCCACCCGGCTGTTGGTCGGGATGATCACGATACGGCACGGGTTCTCATGGTCGGACTCGTCACGCAGGTCGGCCACTTGCGGCAATTTAGACGGTTTGGCCTGCATCAACGCGGCGATCTGCTCCAGCACCTTGGCACCCGACACCTGGTGCGGCAGCGCGGTCACAATAATGTCACCGTCCTCGATGTGGTACACCGCACGCATACGCACCGAGCCCTTGCCCGTTTCGTACATCTTCAGCAGGTCGGCGCGCGGCGTGATGATTTCTGCTTCGGTCGGGTAATCCGGGCCCTGAATATGCTCGCAGAGCTGCTCGACCGTAGCCTTGGGCTCATCGAGCAAGCGCACGCAGGCGGTGGCGACTTCGCGCAGGTTGTGCGGCGGCACGTCGGTGGCCATGCCTACCGCAATACCGGTGGTGCCATTGAGCAGGATGTTCGGCAAACGCGCCGGCAAAACCAGGGGTTCATCGAGGGTGCCGTCAAAGTTCGGCCCCCAGTCCGCGGTGCCCTGGCCCAGCTCGCTGAGCAGCACTTCGGAATAACGCGACAGCCGCGCCTCGGTGTAACGCATGGCGGCGAAAGATTTGGGGTCATCCGGTGCACCCCAGTTACCCTGGCCGTCCACCAAGGTATAGCGGTAGCTGAACGGCTGGGCCATCAGCACCATCGCTTCATAGCACGCCGAATCGCCGTGGGGGTGGAACTTACCGAGCACGTCACCGACGGTACGCGCCGACTTCTTGTGCTTGGAATCGGCGTCCAGGCCCAACTCACTCATGGCGTAGATGATGCGCCGTTGCACGGGCTTCAGGCCGTCGCCGATATGCGGCAAGGCACGGTCCATGATCACGTACATGGAGTAGTTGAGGTAGGCATTTTCGGTGAATTCAGCCAGCGACCGGCGTTCTACGCCATCTAAGCTGTCTGCGAGGATGTCACTCATGCGGGCCTCATCATGGGGTAAGGCGCAGCGGAACTGCCGCTGCGCTGATTCAATTCAAAAAAATCTCGACTCATGGCTGGGCACTCCAGCCGCCATCCGGAGCGGCAAAACGATAGACCATCGGACGTTTTTCACCATCGGCACGCGGACCGAAATTGTTGTCGATCCCGACCCAGGCACCGTCGGCATCCACCAACAGGGCCTCAGCCAGGCCATACGACTGTGGGTAACGTCGCTGTGGCGTCAGGGTTTCGTCGGCAAACGACCAGCACAGCTCAACCTTGGCCGTGAGCGGGTCGCGCCGGCAGATCTGGAACGCATTGCGCTCCAGGGTAAACAGCTTGCCGTTGAACAGCGACAAGTCGGCAAAGTCCTTGGACACGGCCTTGGCGTTGGGGAACTGCGCCGGCTGCACTTCCTGGCCGGCCTCGCTCAACAATACACAACGGCCATCACAATCCCATACGCTCTGCCCACGCTTGATCGAGACCAGGCCACGGCGTTCACGCTCGGCAGCCAGCCAGATCTGATTGCCTTCAGGGTTTACCGCCAGGCCTTCGAACAAGGCATTAAAGTGCAGCAACATGCCACTAGCCCTGGCTTCACGCACCATGCCCGGCGCGATTTTCAACCACTCCGGCGCGCCCGTCGCGGGCACCTGCAACACCGCGGCATGGGCTTCGCTGACAATGTAACGGTTGCCTGCGGCATCACAGCTGATGCCTTCAAAGTCCAGGTCACCACCACGTATGAACGAAGCGGCCTTGGTGCGCGAACGCAAGCCCCAAGGCAGGCCGGACTCGGGCACGGGCGGCACGTCGATCTTCAGCGCTTGCGCGCTCCACGTCGGCGCACGGGTATCCAGGCGGTAAATCTGGTCGTCATCGCGGTCCGAAACCGTCCACAGCTCGTTGCCACACAACGCCAGGCCCGACAGGTTCCCACCGCGCATGCCGTCAACCGGGTGTTCCGAGACCAGCTTGAGCTCTGCCACGCTGGCTGCGGCCATCTGGGTGACCGCCAGCCCGCTCAACATCAGGATCGCCAGGGCGAAGCCTGTGCGCATCAGCCCAGAACCTCGGCCAGGTTGCCTTTGGATTCAAGCCAGGTCTTGCGGTCGCCAGCGCGTTTCTTAGCCAGCAGCATGTCCATCATTTCCGAGGTAGCGGCGAAGTCTTCCAGGGTCAACTGCACCAGGCGCCGGGTGTTCGGGTCCATGGTGGTTTCGCGCAGTTGCGGCGGGTTCATCTCACCCAGGCCCTTGAATCGCGTGACCTGAGGCTTGCCGCGTTTCTTCTCGGCCACCAGGCGGTCGAGGATGCCATCGCGCTCGGCTTCGTCCAGGGCGTAGAAAATTTCCTTGCCCAGGTCGATGCGGTACAGCGGCGGCATGGCGACGTAGACGTGACCGGCATCCACCAATGGGCGGAAGTGCTGCACAAACAACGCGCACAGCAAGGTAGCGATGTGCAGGCCGTCGGAGTCGGCGTCGGCGAGGATACAGATCTTGCCATAGCGCAGCTGGCTCATGTCCGCTGCACCCGGGTCGACCCCGATGGCCACGGCGATGTTGTGTACTTCCTGGCTGGCCAGCACTTCGCTGCCGTCGACTTCCCAGGTGTTGAGGATCTTGCCGCGCAGTGGCAGGATCGCCTGGAACTCCTTGTCCCGCGCTTGCTTGGCGGAACCGCCGGCGGAGTCACCTTCGACCAGGAACAGCTCGGAACGCATCGGGTCTTGCCCGGCGCAATCGGCCAGTTTGCCCGGCAGTGCCGGGCCCTGGGTGATGCGCTTGCGCTCGACCTTTTTGCTGGCCTTCAAGCGCCGGCCGGCGTTGTTGATCGCCAGCTCCGCCAGGGCCAGGCCCAGCTCGGGATGCTCGTTGAGCCACAGGCTGAAGGCGTCCTTGACCACGCCAGAGACAAACGCCGCTGCCTCGCGGGACGACAGGCGCTCCTTGGTCTGGCCGGAAAATTGCGGTTCCTGCATCTTCATCGACAGCACGAACGCGATGCGCTCCCACACGTCTTCCGGCGCCAGCTTGACGCCACGCGGCAACAGGCTGCGGTATTCGCAGAATTCACGCATGGCATCCAGCAAGCCTTGGCGCAAACCGTTGACGTGGGTGCCGCCCTGGGCCGTGGGGATCAGGTTGACGTAGCTTTCCTGCACGCTGTCGCCACCTTCGGGCAACCACAGCAGCGCCCAGTCCACCGCTTCTTTATTACCCGAAAGGCTGCCGCAGAACGGCTCGTTGGGCAGGCGTTCGAAGTCGCTGACCGAGTCTTCCAGGTAGGAACGCAGGCCGTCTTCGTAGTGCCACTCGACCTTCTCGCCGGTGCCTTTGTCTTCAAAGCTGACCAGCAGCCCCGGGCACAGCACGGCCTTGGCCTTAAGCACGTGCTTGAGGCGGCTGATGGAGAATTTGGGCGAATCGAAATACTTGGGGTCCGGCGCAAAGTACACGCTGGTGCCGGTGTTGCGCTTGCCAACGGTACCGATCACTTCCAGGTCGGTGGCTTTGTAGCCATCGGCGAAGGTCATCTGGTACTCGTTGCCGTCGCGCTTGACCTTGACCCGCACCAGGGTCGACAGCGCGTTGACCACGGAAATACCCACGCCGTGCAAACCGCCGGAGAACTGGTAGTTCTTGTTGGAGAACTTGCCGCCGGCATGGAGCTTGGTAAGGATCAGCTCGACGCCCGGCACACCCTCTTCGGGGTGAATGTCCACCGGCATGCCACGACCATCGTCGGACACTTCCAGGGAATGGTCGGCGTGAAGGATGACTTGCACCGACTTGGCGTGCCCGGCCAAGGCTTCGTCGACGCTGTTGTCGATGACTTCCTGGGCAAGGTGGTTCGGCCGACTGGTGTCGGTATACATGCCGGGGCGTTTGCGCACCGGGTCGAGGCCCGAGAGGACTTCGATGGCGTCGGCGTTATAAGAGCTAGCGCTGGGAGTGGCCATGGGGTCTCGTCGTGAGTCGTTCGATTAAAAAGTGACCTGCGATTTTTTACAGTGACGAAAAATCGAAGGATTGAAACTGATCTGCGCCAATGCCGGCAAAACACAACAGTGCTGGCAATTGCTGGGCGAACCCCTGGTAGCCATGGTCGCCACCGGCCTGGATGCGCAAGGCGCAGGCCCGGTAATACTGTTGGGCCAGGCGATAATCCAGGGTTTCGTCCCCGGTCTGCAACCACACCTGATAACGCGCGGCATCCTGGGGCGCCGGTACTTCCAGCTCGGCCAGGGCCGTGACGTGGTCCTGTGTCAATTCCCAGGTCTCATCGGTGTAGAGGTTCTTCTGGGTGCCCAGGTAACCGTCGAACATCCGATGGGGACTGACCGCCGGGTTGACCAGCAACGCCTTGAGACCATGGCGTTCTGCAAGATGGGTTGCATAGTAGCCGCCGAGTGAGCTGCCGACCAGCAGTGGCCGGCCCAGTTGCGCAATCGCTTGCTCCAATTGAAGAATCGCCTGACGAGGGTGGTGATGCAGCGCCGGTACACGTAGCTGGTCGGACAGGCCGAGGGTGCCCATCACAGTGGTCAACTGGCTGGCCTTGTTGGAAGCCGGCGCACTGTTGAAACCGTGGATATACAGGATCGAAGCGGACATGCCGGGCTCTCCGTGCTGGGGCCAAAGAGGCGCAGTTTACAGGGAATGCAGGCAGAAGCGGACCCAATGTGGGAGCTGGCTTGCCTGCGATGGCGGCGATTCAGTCAATGAGTCAGCGCCAGGTACACCGCCATCGCAGGCAAGCCAGCTCCCACCCTTTGATCAGTGTTTGCAGGTCTTAATAGCCGGTGCTGCCGTAATCGACGGTGAATGCGAAGCCCACCAAACGCTCCACCCCCGTCTCCAACCGTCCGTCGCCATGCAAACGCAACCAGCGATAACCCGGCGCCTGCTCGCTGACCTGGAAATCCTCACTTCCCGGCGCGAACTGGATACAGGTGGACGGCGAAGCCAGCAGTCGCACCCCGTTGCGCTCGCCGTCGATCTCCTGATGCACATGGCCCCAAAGCAATGCCTTGGTCTGCGGGAAGCGCTCAAGCACGGCAAACAGCGCCTCGGGGTTGCGCAGGCCGATAGGCTCCATCCACGCACAACCGATGGGCACCGGATGATGGTGGAAACAAACCAGGTGATGGCGGTCCGGCGCTTCGCTCAAGGCCTGCGCCAGCCGTTGCAGTTGCTCGTCTTGCAAGTAGCCCGGCACCGAACCGGGTACCGCCGAATCCAGCAGGGTGATACGCCAGTTGCCGATATCCACCACCGGTTCGAGCAAATCACTGTGCATGGCGGCCTGGGCCATGACCTGCGGTTCGTCGTGGTTGCCGGGAATCCAGCGCGCCGGGGCGCCAAGGGGAGCGGTCAAATCGCGAAACTGCTGATAGGACGCCAGCGTGCCGTCCTGAGACAAGTCGCCGGTCGCCAGTATCAGGTCGATGGCCGGCTGTTGCGCACGCACCAGCTCGACCACCCGCTGCAGGCTTTCACGGGTATTCATGCCCAGCAACGTGGCGTCAGCGTCGGCGAACAGGTGGCTGTCGGACAACTGCACCAGCAACACGGCATCAGGATTCACGGCGGATACGCTCGGCAAGGCGCTCTCCCTGGCAACTACAGGAATGGACATTTGGCGCGATTATGCTGGGGCAGGACACAAAGAGGAAACCCAAGGAAGCAGGCACAGTTCACATCTACCGCACCACTTCAAACTCATGGCCCAAGGCCAGGCAGTGGCTGAGCCATTCGCCGAGGAACACATTGAGCTGTGCTTTCTCATCGGGCTGGTGCATGAACACATTCGGGTAAGGATAGATGCTGCGAAAGCGTCGTGCGTGCTCGGCACTGATCACTTCGGCCATACGCGCGTCGTGGTACACCTGTACTTCCAGTTGCGGCACCGGCAACCACGGCAGGCTGTGCTCCTGGCGCACCCGCAGGGTGGTGGTGTACGGGCAGGTCAGAATGACTTCCAGGGTCAGCACACCGAGCATCTGATCGCCATGGGTGACAGCAATGCGCCGCGCCTGCGGGGCGTGGCGCATGTCCGGGAGCAGGCGCATCAGCCGCGCATAGTTGGCCTCGCAGGCCGCTTGCAGCCCGATCAGGTCAACTCGATAACGTTCCCGTGCCTTTACTGCCATAACCCCCTCACTTCCGCGCGATTAAGCGCAAGCCATTGCAGGGCGATAATGCTGGCTGCGTTGGAAATCTTGCCATCGCGCACCGCCTGCAAGGCATCTTCGAATGCCCAGACGGTGACGCGGATGTCTTCTGCTTCTTCTTCCAATCCATGGACGCCACCCGCGCCCGAGCTGTCGCATCGGCCCAGGTACAGGTGGACAAATTCGGTACTGCCGCCCGGCGACGGGAAATACTTGGTGATCGGCCACAGCGCGGAGAATGTCAGCCCAGCTTCCTCCTCGGCCTCGCGGTGTGCAACCTCCTCGGGTTGCTCATCCTTGTCAATCAGGCCGGCGACCATCTCCACCAGCCAGGGGTTGTCGGCGCGGCCCATGGCGCCGACGCGGAACTGTTCGATCAACACCACCTCATCGCGCAGCGGGTCGTAGGGCAGCACGCACACGGCGTCATGACGCACGAACACCTCGCGGTTGATCACCCGGCTCATGCCGCCGTCGAATTTTTCGTGGCGCAGTTGCACGCTATCGAGCTTGTAGAAGCCTTTATAGGCATTGTCACGCTGAACAATCTCGATCTTGTTCGGCGTCGACTTCGCGATGTCCGTCATGGTGTCCCTCGTTAAGCTCGTGCAATGGGCGCCATCCTAACGCGCCGACGCCCGTTGATGCAGCCCCTTTGCGGTTGCCGGGAGAGGCGGCGAGCGTCAAACTCGCTGCAATCAGTTTAGTGGCGAACTGGCGGCCACGTTGGCAGTCCAAGCGCTACTCTTTTCGCTTTCCATCGATTTACGAAGGACACACATGTCGCTTTTAAAAATCGCCTCCGTGGCCTGTATTGCCTTGACCCTGGGTGCTTGCCAGAGCCTGTTCCAACCGGCCTATCTCAAGCCGCTGGACGTTACCACCGACAAATCGGAGCAGATCAAGCCCGGCTGTGACAGCCCGGCCTGCCCGCTGGTGAACATCGACACCGTGCATTTCCCCACCGAGCCACAACTCGACAGCCTGGTGGAACAGCGTTTGCTGCAAATGACCCGCACCACGCCTGGCGCCAGCGTACCGGCGAGCCTGAACGCCTACCGGAACACCTTCCTGCGTGAGTCGCCGGACCGCCATGGCATGTACTTGCAAGCCAAGGTACGTGACCAGCATGACGGACTGGTGATCGTTGAAGTGTCCAGTTACCTGGACACCGGCGTCGCCCACGGCGAGCCAGGCCGGGGGTTTATCAACTATTCACGGATTCTGCATAAGGAACTGACCCTGGCCGACATGCTGCTGCCCGGCCAAGAGCAGGCCTTCTGGAATACCGCGAAAGTCGCCCACAACAGTTGGTTGATCGGCACCAAGATGGACCGCGATCCGGAGTTCGTGAAGAGCTGGCCGTTTCAGAAAACCCCGAACGTGGCCCTGACCAGCGGCGGCGTGGTGCTCAAGTACAACGTCAGCACCATCGCCCCTTACGCACAGGGGCTGATCGAAATCACCCTGCCCTATACGCGCCTCACCGGCGTGATCAAGCCTGAGCTGGTGCCCGCACGCCGTTGATCGGTTGGTGGTTCAAGGGTGTTATTGCAGAGGGAGATTGGGTGTTCGTCGGATCGCTATCGCGGGCAAGCCCGACTCCCACAGGGGATCGGCTGTGAACACAAAATCTGTGTCCACTTAGGCCAACTGTGGGAGCCGGGCTTGCCCGCGATGACGGCGGTGCAGACACCGCCGCCTAGGGATCAGACCTTCTTGTAGAGCTGGCTACCTTCCTGTTTGAAACGCTCAGCCTGCTCGGCCAAGCCCTTGGCCACGTCCACATCCACCGCATCGATGCGCTGGTTGGCCGCGTACTCACGCACCTCATGGGTGACCTTCATCGAGCAGAATTTAGGCCCACACATGGAGCAGAAATGCGCGACCTTGGCCGATTCCTTGGGCAACGTCTCGTCGTGGAATGCCCGTGCGGTGTCCGGGTCCAGGCCGAGGTTGAACTGGTCTTCCCAGCGGAATTCGAAGCGCGCCTTGCTCAGGGCGTTATCGCGAATCTGCGCGCCAGGGTGGCCTTTGGCAAGGTCGGCCGCGTGGGCCGCAATCTTGTAGGTGATGATCCCGGTCTTCACGTCATCCTTGTTCGGCAGCCCCAAGTGCTCCTTGGGCGTGACGTAGCAGAGCATGGCGCAACCGAACCAGCCGATCATCGCCGCACCGATACCCGAGGTGATGTGGTCGTAGCCCGGCGCAATATCAGTGGTCAGCGGGCCGAGGGTGTAGAACGGCGCCTCGTCGCAGCACTCCAGCTGCTTGTCCATGTTCTCTTTGATCAGTTGCATCGGCACATGGCCGGGGCCTTCGATCATGGTTTGTACGTCGTGCTTCCAGGCGATCTTGGTCAGCTCGCCCAGAGTCTCCAGTTCACCGAATTGCGCAGCGTCGTTGGCATCGGCCACCGACCCCGGGCGCAGGCCATCCCCCAGGGAGAAGCTGACGTCATAGGCCTTCATGATTTCGCAGATCTCTTCGAAGTGCGTGTAGGCGAAGTTTTCCTTGTGATGGGCCAAGCACCACTTGGCCATGATCGCGCCGCCACGGCTGACAATGCCGGTGACGCGATTGGCGGTCAGCGGCACGTAGCGCAGCAGTACGCCGGCGTGAATGGTGAAGTAGTCCACGCCTTGCTCGGCCTGTTCGATCAGGGTGTCGCGGAACAGCTCCCAGGTCAGGTCTTCGGCAACGCCGTCGACTTTTTCCAGGGCCTGGTAGATAGGCACGGTGCCGATCGGCACGGGCGAATTACGGATAATCCACTCGCGGGTTTCATGAATATGCTTGCCAGTGGACAGGTCCATGATGTTGTCCGAGCCCCAGCGAATGCCCCAGGTCATCTTCGCCACTTCTTCTTCAATGGACGAACCCAGGGCGCTGTTGCCGATGTTGCCGTTGATCTTCACCAGGAAGTTACGGCCGATAATCATCGGTTCCAGCTCGGTGTGGTTGATGTTGGCCGGGATGATTGCGCGGCCGCGAGCGATTTCTTCGCGCACGAACTCGGGCGTGATGATTTTCGGAATACTGGCGCCGAAGCTGTGCCCGGCATGTTGTTGCTTGAGCAGGCCGCTGGCGCGGGCTTCCTCAAGCTTCATGTTTTCGCGGATGGCCACGTATTCCATTTCTGGCGTGATGATGCCTTTGCGCGCGTAGTGCATCTGGCTGACGTTGGCGCCGGCCTTGGCCCGACGCGGGTTTTGCAGGTGGGCAAAGCGCAGGTAGGCCAGGTCGGGGTTATCCAGACGTTCCTGGCCGTAGCGTGAACTCAAGCAGGCCAGCCGCTCGGTGTCACCACGCTCTTCGATCCACGGCGAGCGCACATCGGCCAAGCCTTTGCGCACGTCGATGATGACATTGGGGTCGGTATAGGGGCCGGAGGTATCGTAGACCACTACAGGGGCGTTGATTTCGCCACCAAACTCAGTGGGGGTCACGTCCAGGCTGATTTCACGCATCGGCACGCGAATATCCGGGCGGGAGCCCTGCACGTAGATTTTTTGCGAGCGGGTAAATGGCTGCACGGAGCCGGAGTCGACCTTGGCCGATTCACTCAGGTGCACGGTATTTTTTAGTTTTGTACTCATCACAGGCTCTCCAACTTATCCAGGCGGTGGATTTTTGTCGGAGCGAACCTGTGACGGACGGACGCACTGGAACCAGTGCTGTGCTTGGCGCACGAGGGCTGTTCGATTGTCGAACAACATCCCGGACGAAGCACAAGAGGACTCGCCGGGTGACGAGAAATCTTGTTCCCTACGCAGGCGCTAACCTGATCAGGTTCAACGGGATCCGGTATTTACCGATCTCAGCCTTCCAACAAGGCACCCCGACAAGAACGCGGCCAGTCTAGACCATGGCGTGGGCAAATTGCCAATAGCGGTGCATTCAGCGTGATGAATGGCGTGATCGTGGGATTGTTGTGTGACGGTACGGCCACTACACTCGGGCACGGCCTCAAGGCTTGACGCCAGGCATGGCCAGCCTTAGCCTTGGGCGCTGAATTATCACCGTAATATTCTTACTAGGGATCGCCTCATGCTGCGCAAACTCTCACTGGCTGTTGCCGTGTCTTGTGCGACCAACGGACTGGTCTGGGCAGCTGAAGCGCCCTTGTCCGCCAATACCGACCTGGTCAGCGTCTATCAGGAAGCGGCGAACAACAACGCCGACCTGGCCGCTGCCCGTGCGCAGTACGGCGCGCAAAAAGAAGTAGTGCCCCAGGCCCGCGCAGGTTTGCTGCCGAATCTGTCGGCCGGCGCCGACAGCAATAACGTACGTACCCAGATCGACCAACCGGCCGCCACGGCCAACCGTGACGCCCACTCCTGGCGGGCCACCCTGAGCCAGCCGCTGTTCCGTGCCGACCGCTGGTTCCAGCTGCAAGCCGCCCAAGCCGTTAACGAGCAAGCCTCGCTGCAACTGTCGGCTTCCGAGCAGAACCTGATTTTGCAAAGTGCAGAGAGCTACTTCGCCGTGCTGCGCGCCCAGGACAACCTGGCGTCGACCAAGGCCGAAGAAAATGCCTTCAAGCGCCAGCTCGACCAGTCCAACGAACGCTTCGATGTGGGCCTGTCGGACAAGACCGATGTGCTGCAATCCCAGGCCAGCTACGACACTGCCCGGGCCAACCGCATCCTGGCCCAGCGTCAGGTGGACGACGCTTTCGAAGCGCTGATCACCCTGACCAACCGCCAATACAACTCGATTCAGGGTATCGTCCACACGCTGCCGGTGCTGCCGCCGGCACCGAACGACGCCAAGGCCTGGGTCGAAACTGCCGGGCGCCAGAACCTTAACCTGCTCGCCAGCAATTACGCGGTAACCGCCGCCGAAGAGACCCTCCGGCAGCGCAAGGCCGGCCACTTGCCGACGCTCGATGCGGTTGCGCAATACGAAAAAGGCGACAACGACGCCCTGGGCTTCAGCAACCCGAATCAGTTGCCCATCCCGTACGGTGGCGATGTGTCGCAACGCACCCTCGGCCTGCGCTTGAACATCCCGATCTACAGCGGCGGCCTCACCAGTTCGCAAGTGCGCGAATCCTATTCGCGCCTCGACCAGACCGAGCAACAGCGCGAAGGCCTACGCCGCCAGGTAGTGGAAAACACCCGTAACCTGCACCGTGCAGTCAACACCGATGTGGAGCAGGTACAGGCACGCCGTCAGTCGATCATCTCCAACCAGAGCGCGGTGGAAGCCACGGAAATCGGCTATCAGGTGGGCACGCGCAACATCGTCGACGTACTGGATTCACAGCGCCAGTTGTACGCGTCGGTGCGCAACTACAACAACAGCCGCTACGACTACATCCTCGATAACCTGCGCTTGAAGCAGGCGGCAGGCACGCTCAACCCAGGGGATTTGCAGGATCTGGCGCGCTACCTCAAGGCCGACTACAACCCGGACAAAGACTTCCTGCCGCCGGACCTAGCCAAAGCCGCTGCCGAACAGCTCAAGGCCCGCCCCGGCTATTAACCATGTGGGAGCTGGCTTGCCTGCGATGCAGACACCTCGGTATATCTGGTACACCGAGGTGATGCTATCGCAGGCAAGCCAGCTCCCACATTGGGTTGGTGTGGTCAGTGTTTGATCAGTTTGTCCAAGCCATCCAGTAAACGCTTTAACGCGCCCTGGTTGGCCTGCATCACCTTGAGCCCAGCCTGCGCCATCTTGCGTGCGTCCTGGGGCAACTCAAACAACTGTCGCACCGCTTCGGCCAGCCCATCGGCATCGTCCACCTCCCGCAAAGCTCCGGCGTCGCGCATCATCGCGGTGATGTCGAGGAAGTTGAAGACATGCGGGCCCATGATCACCGGCTTACCCAGCGCCGCCGGTTCCAGCGGGTTGTGCCCGCCGGTCGGCACCAGGCTGCCGCCGACAAATGCGCTGTCGGCCAGGGCGTAAAGAAACAGCAATTCGCCCATGGTGTCGCCAAGCAGCACCGCGGTTTGCTCGGTGACCGGCTCACCGCTGGAGCGACGCACGGTGGCAAACCCTTGCTGCACGCAGCGCTCAAACGTCGGGCCAAAGCGCTCCTGATGACGAGGCACCAGAATCAGCAGTGCATTGGGATAGTTCGCCAGCAACTGGCGATGAGCTGCCAGCACCACGTCGTCTTCACCTTCGTGGGTACTGGCGGCGATCCAGACCGGACGCTCGCTGGCGCCCCATTGTTCACGCAGGGCGGCGGCGCGGGCCGTCAACTGAGGGTCGATGCTCAGGTCGAACTTGATCGAGCCGGTCACTTCCACGGTTTCAGGCCGTGCGCCCAGGCCGCGAAAACGTTCGGCCTCTGTCTCGGTCTGTACCGCGAACAAGCTCATTTCTGCCAGCATCGGCGCCGTCAGCTTGGCAAATCGCGCATACCCCTTGGCCGAACGCGCCGACAGCCGCGCATTGGCCAGCGCCACCGGGATACCGCGCTGGGCGCAGGCATGGATATGGTTGGGCCACAGCTCGGTTTCCATGATCACCGCCAGCGTAGGCTGCACGCGGTCGAGAAAACGCTTGGCGGCGCAGGGCAAGTCGTACGGCAAATAGCAGTGCTGGATGCGCGGTTCGTTGGCAAATAGCGCCTGGATACGCTCGGAACCTGTGGGTGTCATGCAGGTGACAGTCATCGGCAGCTGTGGATAACGCTCCAATAAGCCGCGAATCATCGGGGCGGCGGCAATGCTTTCGCCGACCGACACCGCGTGCACCCAGATCCCGCCGGGCCGCATCACCGGCAAGCCATAGGAAAACCGCTCGCCCACCCGCTTGGCATAGGCCGGCGCTTTGCGCGCACGCAACCACAAGCGTAAAGCCACCAACGGCAGCGCCAGGTAAAACAGACAGCTGTAGAGAGTTCTATTCATGGCGGCGGAGTTTATCGGCTTTTTCAGTCGATCGCCTGCAAGCACTCGGCAAAACGTTTGGCCAAGAAGCGAGCGGCGGGCCCCAGGTGCTCGTCGCGGCGCCACACCAGTTCCACCACCAGGGCGGGCGGGGTCCATTCGCTGGCCAATTCGATCATCTGTTGCTGGTAGGTTGGGTATTGCACGATATGCCGAGGCAGCCAGGCCCAGCCCAGGCCACTCATCAGCCATTCGGCCAATACGTAGAAGCTGTCGGCGCGCCACACCAGGGGGCTGGCCGCCTCGCTGCCGGGGTAGACGCTGGTCTGGGTCGACATCAGCAACTGCCGAAACTGGGCCAGGTGTTGGCACGTCACGTACTGCTCCTTGGCCAACGGGTGATTGACTCCGCACACCGTGACCATTTCCACGCTGCCCACCACCCTTCGCTCCAGGGCTTCGGGAATCTGGTCGTGATAGAACAACAGCCCCAGGTCCGCCTTGCGCTCCACCAGCTTGCGCGCCACATCCCCCTGGGCCGCGCTGGACAACTGCACCTCTAAAAGCGGGTAGTGCACCGCCAGCGCCTCCAGGCTGTCGAGCACAGGCTGGAACAACATCGCCTCATCCTGAGCCAGGCGCAGGCAGGCTTCCTCGCCGCGGGTCAACGACAACGCCCGGCCCGTGAGGCGCTCACACTGGCGCAGCACCTCACGCGCTTCCTCCAGCAACACACTGCCGGCCTCGGTCAGGCGCGGTTGCCGGCCGCTGCTACGTTCGAACAGGACAACGCCCAAGTCAGCCTCCAGCAGGGCAATGCCACTGCTGACCGCCGATTGCGCCTTGCGCTGCCCACGGGCCACGGCAGAAAACGAACGCTGCTCGGCGACGCTGACAAACAGCCGCATCTGCTCCAGATCCCATTGCACGCTCATGGCTCAACCCATCTCAATTCCAGATAGGTAATGACTTTACCCCATCTGGCGAACCTCTAGAATGCCGACCTTATCAAATGCGCATCACGTCGAGGATTGCCCCATGAATGCCGCCTACTACTACTTGGCCATCGCCATCTGCTCGGAAGTGATCGCCACCGTTTCCATGAAAGCCATCAAAGGCTGGAGCACCCCTATCCCGTTGCTGCTGGTGATCGTCGGTTACGGCGTGGCGTTCTGGATGCTGACCCTAGTGGTACGCACCGTGCCGGTCGGCGTGGCATACGCGGTGTGGGCCGGGATGGGCATCGTGATGGTCAGCATCGCGGCGTTGTTAATCTATGGGCAGAAGCTGGATGTGCCGGCGATGCTGGGGATGGGCCTGATTGTGCTGGGCGTGGTGGTGATTCAGCTGTTCTCGAAAACCGCCGGGCACTGACCGCCACTCAACAGCCTGTATACTGCGCCTCTTGTCTTGAACACTGAGGTCGCCGATGCCATCCGTTATTTCCACCGACGTTCTGATTGTCGGCGCCGGGGTTGCCGGCCTCTGGCTCAATGCGCGCCTGCGCGGCCAGGGGTTCTCCACGGTACTGGTGGAAAACGCCACCCTGGGCGGCGGGCAAAGCCTGAAGTCCCAGGGGATCATTCACGGCGGTGCGAAATACGCCCTGCATGGCGCCCTCACCGGCGCCTCCGAAGCCATTGCCGATATGCCGCGCCGCTGGCGTGAAGCCCTGGCCGGCAGCGGCGAGCTGGACCTGTCCGGTGTGCGCGTGCTGTCCCAGGCGCATTACTTGTGGTCGCCCGGCACGATTGCCGGCAACCTCACCAGCTTTTTCGCCAGCAAGGCCGTGCGTGGCCGCGTCGATCAGGTCAAGGGCGACGAACTGCCCCTGGCGCTGCAGGACCGTCGCTTCAAAGGCAAGGTCTATCGCCTGGCCGAGCTGGTGGTGGACGTGCCCAGCCTGATCAACCGCCTGGCGCAACTGGCCGGTGACGGTCTGCTCGCTGGTCAGCACATCGAACCGTTGCTGGAGGGTGACACCCTGGTGGGCTTGAAGGTCGATGGTCGTGAGATCCGCGCCCAGCGCATAGTCCTGAGCGCTGGCGGCGGCACGGCAGACTTGCTCGCCGCCTTGGGCCATAGCCAGCCGGCCATGCAAAAACGCCCGCTGCACATGATCATCGCCAAAGGCCCAGGCCTCAAGCCGCTGTACGCCCACTGCCTGGGCGGCGGCACCAAGCCGCGTCTCACCGTGACCACCCACCCGGCCGCGGATGGCAATTGGGTTTGGTACATGGGCGGTGATATCGCCGAGGCTGACGGTGTGGGGCGTACGCCTGAAGAACAGATCGCCACCGCGCAGAAAGAGCTGGCGCAACTGCTGCCCTGGATCGACATGAGCCAGACCCAGTGGGCCACCCTGCGGGTGGATCGCGCCGAGCCGCTGCAATCGGGGCTGAGCCGTCCCGATAACGCGTTCCTTGCCGAAGACGGCCGTCTGCTGGTGGGCTGGCCCACCAAACTGGCCCTGGCGCCGGACTTCGCCGACCGCGTACTCCACGCTCTGGAGCGCGACGGCATCCGCCCAGGCGCCAATACCCCGCTGCCCGAGCTGCCAGCGCCGGCAATCGGCCAACCCGCCTGGGAGCAACTGTTGCCATGAGCCTGCCAACCCTGCACGACCTGCATCGCCCCCTGGGCAGCACCGGCCTGCTGGTGTCGCCCCTGGGCCTGGGCACCGTCAAGTTGGGCCGCGACCAAGGGGTGAAATATCCCAACGGCTTTCAGATCCCTGGCGACGACGACGCCCGCATGTTGTTGCGCCAGGCCCGCGAGCTGGGCATCAACCTGATCGACACCGCGCCGGCCTACGGCATGAGCGAAGAGCGCCTGGGGCCGCTGCTGCGTGACCAGCGCAAGGACTGGGTAATCGTCAGCAAGGTTGGCGAAGAGTTTGCCAATGGCGTGTCCCACCACGATTTCAGCGCGACCCATACGCGAATGTCGATTGAACGCAGCCTGAAACGACTTGAAACGGATTTTATCGACCTGGTGCTGGTGCACTCCGACGGCAACGACTTGCATATCCTCAATGATTGCGAGGTTTACCAGACCCTGGCGCAGCTGAAGAAAGACGGCAAGATCCGCGGTTTCGGCTTCTCCGGCAAAACCGTCGAAGGCGGGGTGAAAGCGCTGGAGCAGGGCGACTGTGCGATGGTTACCTACAACCTCAACGAACAGGCTGAGAAGGCCGTGATCGACTATGCGGCCGCCCACGGCAAGGGCATCCTGGTGAAAAAGGCGCTGGCCAGCGGCCACGTATGCCTGGAACCGGGAATGGATCCAATTCAGGCCAGTTTCACCTTGTTGTTCGCGCAAACGGGCGTCGCCAGTGCTATTGTCGGGACCATTAATCCGCTGCACCTGGCCCATAACGTAGCAACTGCTGCCCGGGTCATTCGTCAACTCTGATGCCGCCCACGCGGCCGACCCCGTCGCAAGAAGGAGCCGACATGCCGCGTACGCTAATAAGAAAGAACCCCAGCAACTTCAAGACACTGCCGCTGCACGTCGAAGCCACCCCCGAAGGCCTGAGCTACCAGAGCGTCGGCATGCCGCTCAACTTCGCCCAGACCTTGCAGCGGCGCAAGCCGGTCGAGGTGTCAGATCCCGAGCGCTTCGCCCTGGAACTGGCGAACCTCGGCGTCTCGGTACGCCTGACCCTGCACTGGCAAAACAAGGACTACTGGGTGCTGGTGCGCCAACGCCGCCAGGACCGTGGCGATGTTGTGCTCAAGCTGATCTCCGGCTACGTCCCGGCCCATGAACTGAACCTGCCGCTGCACACCGCCATCCAGGAAATTGCCGAAGAGTGTCTGCTCGAAACCCCAGAAGGCTGGCTCGGCGGGCGCTTCAACGACACCTGGCTGCCGGCGCCCTACTCCGCAGCTTTGCATTACCGCGAGGCCCTGCCGTTTCGCCTGAGCCCTTTGTCTGGGGCCGCACGCCCGGTGCGCTGCGCCACCATGCAACTGATCGAGCGGCCACGGGCCTACGTGCACCTGCCGACCGCCTCGCTGCAATTGATTTATGACCTGCGCCTGGAAGTGCCGAAGGAAGCCAAGTCCCTCAGCTTGTTTCATGTGGATGAGCGTTTGGAGGGTGACCAACTGGTGGCGCGCCTGGACCGTCAGCGCCCGGACCTGTACTTGATGCCGCTCAAAGATGGCGAGCCACTGGCAGAGTTGTACACGGTCAAGAAAGACCAACTGTACCCGGCCAGCACGCGCGGCCTCTATCTGGCGGAAAGTTTTGCCCAGCAAGAGGGATGGCTGGTGCGCGATGAGCGGATTCGCTGGAAGGATTGGCTCAGGCAGCAGGGCCTGGCAGAACCGGAAAAAGACTCCAAGCTCAAGCGCTTGACCGGCAAGGCACGGCAGATGCTGCGCAAGATCGTGCCGAAGAAAAGCTAGGGGCGAGCAGGCTCGCCCCACGGGGTATCACTCGTTGTTGCGGATCTTTTCGACAATCGCGGTGGTGGAGCTGTTTTCAACCAACCCCAGCACTTTGACCGTGCCACCGTAGGCACTGACGATGTCCGCACCGACCACTTGGTCGACGCTGTAGTCACCGCCCTTGACCAGCACGTCGGGCTTGACCTGGGCCAACAGGTTTTCCGGCGTGCCTTCAGAGAAGCTGATCACCCAGTCCACCGCACCCAGGCCCGCGAGTACCGCCATGCGCCGGTCAACACTGTTGATCGGGCGGCCAGGGCCTTTCAAGCGGCTGACCGACGCGTCATCGTTGACCGCGACGATCAAACGGTCGCCTTGGGCACTCGCCTGCTCCAGGTACGTCACATGCCCGGCGTGCAGGATGTCAAAGCAACCGTTGGTGAACACAATGCTTTCGTTGTGAGCCCGGGCATCGTCAATCGCCAGCAGCAATTGCTCCAGGCCTAGCACACCGCGCTCCGAGCCTTCCGAGCGCTGAATCGCACGGCGCAACTCCGGTGCGCTGATGGCGGCGGTACCCAGCTTGCCCACCACAATGCCCGCCGCCAGGTTGGCCAGGGCCACGGCGTGGGGCAGTTCTTCACCGGCAGCAATGGAGGCTGCCAGGGTAGAAATCACGGTATCACCGGCGCCGGTGACGTCGAACACTTCACGGGCACGCGCTGGCAGGTGCATCGCCGGATGGCCCGGACGCAACAGGGTCATGCCGTGCTCGCCACGGGTCACCAGCAAGGCGCCCAAGTCGAGATCGGCCATCAGCGCCGCGCCCTTGCTCACCAGTTCGTGCTCATCAGCGCAACCGCCGACGATGGTTTCGAACTCACTGAGGTTGGGCGTGAGCAGGCTGGCGCCTCGGTAAACAGAGAAGTCCTTGCCCTTGGGATCGGCCAGCACCGGAATGTTGCGAGCCTTGGCGGCCTGGATCAACACCTGGTGATTCTGCAAGGCGCCTTTGCCGTAGTCGGACAACACCAGCACCTTGATACCGTCGAGCAGCGCGTCGACCTGGTCGCCAAGGGCCAGGGCGTCGGTGGCGAAGGGTTCTTCGAAATCGATACGCAGCAACTGCTGGTGACGACTCATGACCCGCAGCTTGACGATCGTCGGCTGATGAGCGATGCGCTGGAACAACGCATGCACGCCGGCACCCTGCAGGCTGTTGGCCAGACTTTCGGCCGCTTCGTCGTCGCCGGTCACACCCACCAGGGAGGCCGGGGCGCCGAGGGCGGCAATATTGAGCGCGACGTTGGCAGCGCCACCTGGGCGGTCTTCGATTTGCTCGACCTTGACGACCGGCACCGGAGCCTCAGGGGAAATCCGTGAGGTACCACCATGCCAGTAACGGTCGAGCATGACATCGCCGACCACCAAGACAGCGGCTTGATTGAATCGCGGCATGGACAACTTCATGGAGCAACCCACATACAAAATGAACAGGGGCGCGATATTAGCACAGGGTTTGCGATGGCTTGCGACCACCGCAGGGCAAATGTGGGAGGGGATTTGCTCTCTGTAGGAGCGAGCTTGCTCGCGAAAAACTCACAGACGCCGCGTTTATTCAGGAAGCGCGGTTTATCGTTGAGGTTTTTCGCGAGCGAGCTCGCTCCTACATTTCCTTTACACCGTGATGCCGGTTGGATCAGGTGATATCAGCCTGCACCGGTGCATCCAGACCCATGGCATGCAGGCGGGCGTAGTAACCGTTCTGCGCCAACAACTCGCCATGGGTACCACGCTCGACAATCCGCCCGTCGTCCATCACCAGGATCAGGTCAGCCTTCTCGATGGTGGACAAACGGTGCGCGATCACCAGGGTCGTGCGGCCTTGCATGACCTTATCGAGTGCCGCCTGGATATGCCGCTCGGACTCGGTATCGAGGGCCGAGGTGGCCTCGTCGAGGATCAGCAACGGCGCGTTCTTGAGCAATGCACGGGCAATCGCCAAGCGCTGGCGCTGGCCGCCGGACAACAGCACACCGTTCTCACCCACCTGGGTATCGAAGCCCTTGGGCAACTGATCGATGAAGTCCTTCGCATTGGCATCCGCCGCCGCCGCTTCCACATCGGCACGAGGTGCACCGGCCAAGTCGCCGTAGGCGATGTTGTTGGTCACAGTGTCGCTGAACAGGGTCACATGCTGGGTGACCTGGGCAATGTGTTTGCGCAGGTTGAGCAACTTGTAGTCTTCAATCTCGATGCCATCGAGCAGGATTTCACCGCTTTCATGATGGTAAAAGCGCGGGATCAGGCTGGCCAGGGTCGACTTGCCACTGCCCGAACGCCCCACCAGCGCAATCATCTGCCCAGGCTCGGCGGTAAAGCTGATGTCCTTGAGCACATGGCGATCGGTGCCAGGGTAGGTGAAGTTCAGGTGACGCACTTCCAGGCGACCGCTGACCTTGTCGCGTTCGAGAGTGCCGTGGTCGACCTCAACGTCTTCGTCCAGCTGTTCGAAGATACTTTCGGCGCCAGCCACACCTTTCTGGATAGTCGAGCTGACCTCCGAGAGCTGGCGGATCGGCTTGGGCAGCAAGCCCGCCAGGGTGATGTAGGCCACCATGTCACCCGCCGAGGCGTCGCCACGCAGGTACAGCACCAGGAACATCAGGACGGCCATGGCGGAGTAGATCACCAATTGCAGCGCCGGGGTGTAGATCGCCCCGGTGCGGGTCATGCGCAGTTGCTTGTTGGTGTTGCTCTGGCTGGCCTTGAAAAAGCGCTTCTGTTCGTAGACTTCGCCGCCGAAGCTGCGCACCACGCGGTAGCCCTGGATGGTCTCCGAGGCCACATGGGTCACGTCGCCCATGGCCACCTGGATCTTCTTGCTCTGCTTACGGAATTTCTTGCTGGCGGTACTGACCATCACGGCAATCAACGGCAGGATCGCGATCATTACCAACGTCAGGCGCCAGTTCATGTACAGCAAGGAAGCGAACAGGAAGATCACCGTCATGCCTTCGCGGATCACCACCTTGATAGCATCGGTCGCGGCCCCCGTGACCATGGTCACGTTGAAGGTGATGCGGGAAATCAGATGCCCGGAGTTGTGATTATCGAAGTAGCGGTTGGGCAGCGTCAGCAGGTTGTTGAACAGTTGCACCCGCAAGTCGTGGACCAGACCCAGGGAGACCTTGGCCAACAGGTAGTTGCCCAGGAACGAACCAAGGCCCTGCCAGGCCGCGATCAGGATGATCAGCAGCGGCACTGCCTGCAGCAATTGCAGGTCGCGCAAAAAGGGCACGGTCGGGAACAGCACAGCTTCCGGATTGGAGAGACCGTCGACGAAGTACTTGAGGATGTAACCCAGCATCGGTTGGGTCGACGCGAAAATCAGAAATCCAAGGATACTCAACGCGAACAAGCCCATATAGGGCTTAACGTAACTGAGCAGGCGGAAGTATATTTTCAAGCTCGAAGGGCTTGCGCTCGGACTGGAGTCGGTCATATCACGCGGCGTTTTGAAAAAGGAGGCTGACTTTAGCACAGCTTCTCTGTTGTACTTGCACCCGGCGTAAGCCGCGGCCCGGTTGGATCCTACCGGCGACATTACTTAGCCACTAGCTTAAGATGGTCGGCTTTCTATTTCTGGAATGGCTTTACTGTATGCACTCCAAGCGCCTTACCTATGGCTCAAATCGCGTTTTCGACTTCCTGGTCCTATGGATTTTGCCTGTTGGCTTGCTGCTGCTCCTGAGTGCACTGTTCTTTGTCGGCAATCGCAATGTACTGCACCGCATTGTCTACATCCTGTTCAGCGTACCGACCTTGTTTCTGTTGTGCATGCGCCCTCGGGAATTCAAGGACCTGCTGCGCGAGCCCCTGGCAATCGCGTTCCTGGCGTTCTCCGCCTGGGCGTTGACCAGTCTGCTCTGGAGCCCGGCGCCCAGTTCCGATACTGACCTGTTCAAGCGACCATTGAATACCTTCATGCTGTTTGGCGGCTGCGGTCTGCTGCTGCATTACCGCAACGAATTGTTCAAGCCGATCTTCTTCAGCGCTGCGGTGATTGCGCTGATGGTCAGCCTGGGTAACCTGGTGGCGTTCGCCAAGGGCTATTCGCCCGGCATGCGCATGATCGGCGGCCTGGGCGCCCTCGACAACCCACTGCTCAGCTCGCATCTGTTTGGCTTTTTCACGGTGTACTGGCTGTATGTCTGCATGACTACCCAGCGTCTCAAGGTGCTGTGGTTCAGCGTTCCGGCCCTGGCGGTCATGACCACTGCGGTGCTGGCGACCGGCTCACGCACGCCACTGGTGGCGCTGACGCTGGCCATCCTGTGGATGAGTTTCGTAAGCCGCAACCGCCGTGCGGCACTGCTCATTATCGGCATGGCCGTGGGTGCTGCCGGACTCCTGTTGCTCCACCCCGAATTGATCACCAAACGCGGCAGCTCGTTTCGCTTCGAACTGTGGAGCATGTCTCTGCAGCTTATCGCCGAACATCCATGGATCGGGCATAGCTACGACTCGGAGCTGTTTCTCACAGTGTCGGATGGCCTTCAACTACGCGAAACCCACAGCTTCGCCCTCGGCGTGCTCTATTACGTCGGCATCATCGGTTTCATCCCATGGGCCTTCATGCTCGTTTGGGGCTTATACAAAGGCCTGCAGCAACGCGCCCAGCCGCTGTTCATCCTGGCTTCGTCACTGCTGGCCTACGGCATCGGTGCGGGCCTGACCGAGGGCGGCGGCATTCTGTCGCGCCCTAAGGAGCACTGGTTCCTGCTGTGGATTCCGTTGGCAATTATCACCGGCCTGAGCCTCGCCCAGCGCCATCGCAGCCTGCTGCGCATGCCGGTGCAGAACCTCAAGCCCGCAGCGTTTGAACAGCTTTGCAGCAACGCCCATGTGATTGAGGCCGATGGCCTGGGTCCCAAAGTCCTGCGCCTGGAGGACGGCAGTTTCCTGAAGCTGTTCCGCCCACGCCGCTGGTACACCTCCGGCAGCTTCAACCCGTACTCCGAGCGCTTTGCCAGCAACAGCGAGCAACTGCGCACCCTGGGCATTCCTACGCCGCACATCCTCGGGCTCTACCGCCTGAGCGACGCCAGCAGCGCGGTGCGCTACACGCCGTTGCCCGGCCTGACGTTGCGCCAAGCGCTGCAAAGCCTGGACAGCAGCCTGCGTGAATCACTGGTTGAGCGCTTTGGACGGTTCATGGCGCAACTGCACGAGCGCGGCGTGTACTTCCGTTCGCTGCACTTGGGTAACGTGTTGTTGATGGACGACGGTGAGTTCGCCCTGATCGACGTGGCTGACCTGCGCATCTACCCGTCTTCACTGCGTTACGCCTTGCGCCAACGTAACCTGCGCCACATGCAACGTTATCCTCAGGATCGCAACTGGCTGTTCGAAACGCACTTCGAACAATTGGTCAAAGGTTACGCCTCGGAGGCGAGCCCAGCGGCCACTGCGAAAATCCGCGAGCAGGTCCAAAGCCTGTAAACACCTGTAGGAGCGAGCTTGCTCGCGAAAAACTCAAAGGCGCCGCGTTTTACTCAGAAAACACGCGTTATCGTTGACGTTTTTCGCGAGCAAGCTCGCTCCTACAGGGGGCGGCGTCGGTTCAGTTCTTGAGCGGCGCCAGATACAACCGCACCAGCCCGCGCAAGGTCTTGCGCCCCCAGAACTTCAAAGGGATCTGCTTGAGCACCTCCCGCGCCAACGGGCGGTCGCGGTCGGCGGTCTTGAGAAACATCGAGTTCAGGAAGTTGTAGCGAACCGCGTCATAGGCCGGATGCTCGCTGAACTTGGCGTAGGTCTTGAGGATGTTCTGGATCATGTAGCGGTGGTTCTTGTACGTGTTGCTGGCGTGCTGGCGATACTTGGCCATCACCACGTCAAGGGCGTCAATGGTGTAGCCCGCCGCCGTAATCTTCAGTTGGATCAGCAAGTCTTCCAGGGGAATCTGCGGGTCGAAACCACCGACCTCCTCCAGCACTTCGCGACGAATCAGCATGGTCGGCGCCGGTGGAAACGGCTTGCGGTCCAGGAACAGGTCATCGAAGTCCAGACGTCGAAACGGCACGTCGCGACGCTGTTTCTTCTCCGGGTGCAGGTTGCCATCCCCGTCGATCAGCTCGATATTGCCAGCACACATGCCCACCTTCGGCTTGCCGTCCATATACGCCACCTGGGTGGCAATACGGTCCGGCAACATGATGTCATCCGAGCCGAACGGTGCGATCAGGCTACCCTTGGCGCGAGCGATCGCACCGTTCAAGGTCGCGCTGAGCCCTTGGTTCTGCTGCACCTGGAAATCAAAGCCGTGCTCGGCCTGCAAGCGCTGGATGCGTTCGACGCTGTCATCCTTGGAGCCGTCGTCGACTACCAACAGCTCGATATTGGGGTAGGTCTGCCCCAGCACGCTAAGAATGCTTTGCTCGATGTACTGACCATGGTTGTAGGAAGCGATGATCACCGAGACCAGGGGTTGTTGCTGATTCATGCTCTACCTACTTCACGCAAACCGGTTTCAATCAGGGTCAGGTACTTGTGCTTGAACTCGTCGAGGGTGTGGTTGGCCTCCAGATAGCGGAACACCTCCTCCCCCTTGGCGCGCAATTGTTCATCGCTCAAGGCCAGGTAAGTGTCCAGGGCCGCAGCCAATTGTTCGACATTGCCTGGATCATGGGACAAGCCGCCCGCACCCTGCACCAGTGGCAGCATCGCCGGGCCGTTGGAGGCGATCACCGGAAGGTGGCCGCTCATGCCTTCCAGCAAGGCCAGGCCCAGGCCTTCGAACAGCGACGGCATGGTCCAGATATCGAAGCCGCGCACGTACTTCATGCCGTCTTCGCGAAAGCCCAGCAAGTGCGCACGGCCGGTCAGGCCGAGGCGCTCGATGTCGGCACGCAGGTCGGCTTCGGCACGGCCAGAACCAATAATCCCCACCTGCGCCTCAGGGTATTTGTCCTTGAGCGTGGCGAAGGCCTGCAGCAGATGGGTATGGCCTTTGATCGGCACGAGGCGGCCCAGGGCGCCGATCATCCGTGCATCCATCGGCAGGCCCAGGGCCTTGCGTGCGTCTTCACGGGACAGCTGTAAAGCCTCTGCCTGGGGAATGTCGATCGCGTTGGTGACGTAGGTGGTGTTCTCAGGGGTGAACCCGCAATTGAGGTCTACCAGGTAGTCCTTGACCGCTTCGGACACCCCGACAAAACGCCACGCCGGGCTGACCCAGCGCTGGGTCTGACGCCGACGGTAACCACGGGCGTACTCGCCAAAGCCGTGGGAGATGCCGATGCACAGCGGGATCTTCAACCAGCGGTTGAGCGACAGCATCATGTTCACCGACTTGAAGCGGTTACAGATGACCACGTCGAACTTCTGCTCGCGGCAGTACTTGTAGATCTGCCACATGGCGCCAAAGCGAATGCCCTTGAGGGACTTCTCCGGCAGCTCGAAATAATGGGAGTGCTCGGCCACGCTCAGGGGCTGGCCGGGCAGCGGGCGCCCACTGAGAAATCCGGAGGTCACCTCGAAGCGCTCAGCCGGCAGGGATTTGACGATTTGCTCACCCAAGTCCGCGAAGTCATGGGTCTTGACGTTGTAGTCCGGCTGTAACTGCAAAACCTTGAAACGAGGCTTCATAACTCTCCATGCAGCGATCTGGCTACGGGCATGCAGCCCGGTAAAAAGGGCGACAGGCGCATAACGGCCTGCCTTCAATCGGCTCTCAGTCCTGCTTCAGGACCCACAACAGCTCGTGACGGCGCACGGCCTTGCGGAAGAATTCGTTCTCGCCATAGGGCGATGGACTACGGCCCGCCAGCAGTTGCTGCAACCACCTACGCACTCGACGCTTGAACGGCGCTGGCGGCTGCAGGTCGTGCATCATGCCCAGGGCCATGGCCTTGTCCTGCTGCTGGCTCAAGGCGAGGGCGAAACTGCACGGCACCAGCTCCACAGCACCATCGAAACGTGGCGGCAGCGCCACGCCAGCGCCGGAATCGCCCATTGGCCAGCGGTCGTTATCATGCAGGTGATTGGCGTAGCCGAGCAATGTGTCGGGCTGCCACTCCAGGCCCTGCAAGGCTTCCAGCACTGCCGCGTGGGCGCAGATATGGTCGGCGTGAGGGTCAAGCAACGGCGTGGGCAAGACGATGACCTGGGGCCGCGCCTTGAGCAGCAGCGCCCGCAGGTCGGCGATCAGGTTATGCCAGGTCGGTGCACCATCAGCATCGCCAGGCAGGGCAAAACCATTGAACTGGCGGAACAGCCGCGTATCGGCCAAACCGGCTTCGCGGGAGGCTTGAGGCTGATCTGGCGCGGCCTGCATGGCTTGCAATTGCATGCAGAAGTACCCCAACTGCACGCACTGCGCCTCGGGCACGCCCGCCCAGCGGGGCACGGCGACGCTGTCCCAGGCCCGCAAACGGCCCTTGAGGCGCGCAGCTTCAGCCTTGGGCAGGCCCATGTGCTGATAATGCTCAGCTTCGATTTCACCGGCCGTCAGCGTGACGATCCAGCTTTCAGTCGCCTGGCTGTAAAGGCTGAACGCAGCCAGCTCGGCATCGTCGGCATGGGGCGCGATCACCATCACACGTTGCTGGCGATAGTCCGGCTGGCGAAAGCGCCACAGCGTCGGCTGCCCCTTTATCCGGCAAAAACGCCCGCGCAATTCGAGCTTGCCCGCGGCCAAGGCTTCGGCGGCGCCGGTCAGGTTCAGATAACGCCGCCCAGCGACGCCGCGCTCGAAGGCTTGCCGGTCCGGGCTTTGCAGGCCCAACAGGTCCACCGCAGGGTCGAAGAAACGCCCCAGCCAGGTACTTTTCAACTCAATGCCGACGATCAGGGTTTCATCCGCCGCCAACTGCGCATCCAGCAACAGCCGGCCCGCCTCCAGGCGCAAGCCGGGCTGTTCGTTGCCGGCCGGGAACGCGTACTCATAGCTGTCTTTGGGCGAGTAAAACAGGTGATCGGCAAACCAGGCTTCATGGGCGGCCCACAGCAGCACCGCAAGGATCAGCGGCAACCACCAGGCGACCAGTACGCCGGTGGCGACCAACACCAGCACGCCGATCAATAGCGCAATACGCTTGTTACGCCGATGGCGCTTGAGCAGTTGCTGTTTACGGCTCATACACTGAACACCGGCACCGGGTTGCACCAGCGCTCCTTGTATTCACGGTCGGAACGCCCGAAGGAGAAGCGCAGCGACTTGTTCGCCACCCGCGCCTGCTCCCAGGCACCTTGGGTATTGAGAAAACTCAGCACACTGCCAGGGCTGAATGCACGGGTTTCAGGGTCGACGCCGCCATTGACATACTCGGCACTGAACCATTCGTTGGACTGCACCTGATACACCAATTGCACTGCAATCGGCGCGTCGTTCAGAAACAGCACCGAGCCGAACAGGAATTCCTTGAGCAACTCCAGCACCTCGGCCAGACGCGCCGCGCCCGCCGCCGGGAAGCCCCAACGACGCTGGAACAGGTCGCAATAGATCGCCGCCAGTTCTACGCTGGAAAACTCACTGACCGCCCTTACCAAGCCGCCCGCCTCTTCCAACAGGCGCAGTTCACGCCGCTGGTTGTAGCGAAACTTCTTCGACAGGTCTTCGGGAGTACGCGCCATGGCCAATTGCTCGGCCTGGGGCTTGAGGGTGCTCACGCGCCCTTGATTGAGCGTCGACAGGTAGCGCGCACGATGCCGCAACGGCACCTGCGCATCGGCAGCAATCGGCAGGATGATCTCGGCGTTGCCAAGGTCAAACAGGCCTTTCTTGCCGCTGCGCTTAAGCACATCCTTGGACAGCGCCAGGTCGCGCCCCCAGGTGGCGATCGCCCCCTTGAGTTCACCACCGTGCTCCCAGCCCAGGTAGCGCACAGGTATCTGCGCCAGCCCGGCCAACCGTTCGATCACCTGGGGATGGGTCGCCACACTGCCGCCGTAACGCTGCCAGGCCTGGGCGTAAACCTCGGCCTCGACAGGCGCCCAGCCACGTTCACGCCAGCCCTGGAAGCGGTTCAGCATTTAAACCACGGCGTCATAAGGGTCCACGCCATCCTTGACCACCAGGATGTCTTCCATGATCAGGTACTGCAGGTCCGAGCCGAAGAACATGTTCAGCGCGTCGGTCGGCGAGCAGATCATCGCTTCGCCACGACGGTTGAGCGAGGTGTTCAGGGACACGCCGTTACCGGTCAGCACTTCCAGCTCTTTCATCATGTCGTAGTAGCGCGGGTTGTACTCGCGCTTGAGCACCTGGGCGCGGGAAGTACCGTCTTCGTGCACCACTTCCGGTACACGGGTCTTCCACTCTTCGGCGACTTCGAAGGTGAAGGTCATGAACGGCGCAGGATGATCGACCTTGATCATCTGCGGGGCAACGGTGTCGAGCATCGACGGGCAGAAAGGCCTCCAACGCTCGCGGAACTTGATCTGGTGGTTGATGCGATCCGCCACGCCGGTCGCACTCGGGCAACCGATGATCGAACGACCGCCCAAGGCACGCGGGCCAAACTCCATGCGGCCCTGGAACCAGGCTACCGGATTGCCGTCGACCATGATCTTGGCAATGCGCTTAGGCATGTTCTCGATCTTGCGCCAGTTCGGCTTGCTCTCGTGCTTGGCGCACGCGGCGATCACGTCTTCGTTGCTGTAGGACGGGCCGAGGTAGACGTGTTCCATCTTCTCGACCGGTACGCCACGAGCATGGGACACGTAGGCCGCCGCACCGACGGCGGTGCCGGCATCGCCGGAAGCCGGCTGTACGAACAGCTCTTTGACGTCGTCACGGGCAATGATTTTCTGGTTCAGCTTGACGTTCAGCGCACAGCCGCCGGCGAAGGCCAGCTTGCCGGTGTCCTTGAGGATGTCGCCCAGGTAGTGGTCGATCATCTGCAAGGCCAGTTTTTCGAACAGCGCCTGCATGCTGGCTGCATAGTGGATGTACGGTTCGTCGGCGATGTCGCCTTCGCGTTTCGGCCCCAGCCACTCGATCAGTTTTGGCGAGAAGTAGAACCCCTTGCCCTTCTCTTTGTAGCGGCGCAGGCCGATGACGTTGGCGTAGTCGGTGTTGATCACCAGCTCGCCGTTTTCAAAGGAGGCCAGGCGCGAGAAGTCGTATTTGCTGGCATCGCCGTACGGCGCCATGCCCATGACCTTGAACTCACCATCGAGCATCTCGAAACCGAGGAACTCGGTGATTGCGCCGTACAGGCCGCCGAGGGAGTCCGGATCGTAGAATTCCTTGATCTTGTGGATCTTGCCGTTTTCGCCGTAGCCAAAGAAGGTAGTGGCGTACTCACCCTTGCCGTCAATGCCCAGGATCGCGGTTTTTTCCTGGAAGCCCGAGCAGTGGTAGGCGCTGGATGCGTGAGCCAGGTGGTGTTCTACCGGTTCAATCTTGATTTTCTTCGGATCGAAGCCCAGTTGCTCCAGGCACCAGACGATCTTGTTGCGATAGCGCTTGTAGCGACGGTTGCCCATCAGGATCGCGTCAAGGGCGCGGTCCGGGGCGTACCAGTAACGCTTGGCGTAGTGCCAGCGCGCCTCGCCGAACAGGCTTATCGGGGCGAACGGGATCGCCACCACGTCAACGTCCGAAGGCTTGATGCCAGCCTGCTCCAGGCAGAACTTCGCCGACTCGTAGGGCATGCGGTTCTTTGCATGTTTGTCGCGTACGAAGCGCTCTTCTTCGGCGGCCGCAATCAGCTTGCCGTCGATATACAGGGCTGCGGAAGGATCATGGCTAAGGGCGCCGGACAGGCCAAGAATCGTCAATGCCACTGGGGTCTAGCCTCTTTTAGTCTGCATGCAGGCGCATCGCGCCTGAAAAAAGTGTGTTTCCCGCCGGGGCGGGAAACAGCTAAAGGGCGGGATTATAGCTTAAAAGCAGAGGGAAGCTGTTAGCGACAAGCGCCGAGAGGGGCTAGCGGAAGATCTCGATGCTGCCGTCCTTGTTCTGGCGGTAGATCGTATAAGGCAGCATCAGGGTGTCCATGACACCAGAGGCGACAAATTCAATCGCGATGATCGGGAAGGCATTGCCTTGGCGATCCAGCAGGTTTTGGTCCTTCAGGCTTTTATCCGGTGCGGGCTCGCCATTGAGGGTACAAAAGCCGTAGATCACCCCACTGTAGATACGCGGCACGTTTTCGCAGTGGCTGCGCGACTCCTTGAGATTCTGGCTGGCCACGGCATCCGGACGGAAGACGGTATTGATCGTTCCGCAACCGGAGGCCAATAACAAGGTTGAAACCAGCAGGACTCTGAAACCACGACTCACGAACAACTCCTTTCACTAAATAGATGGGCTGGGCACGTGCTCTTATATCCATAGGCTTATGAACGGCCTGGACGCCAATAGATGCTGATATTACCGTCGGCCGATTGTCGATAAATCGTATAGGGTAAAACCACCGTATCGGCAACCGCGGACACCGCAATATCCACGAGCACGAATGGTATGAGGAACCCGGTGGGGTCCGGGGCCGCGTGCAGCATGCAAAAATCAAAGGCCACACCGCTGTACGCGCGGGGAATGGATTGGCAATAGGTTTTTACGAGCCTGAGCTCACGCGCCGTGTCGCCCTCTTTGCGCATGACGCTATTAACCGTTCCACAGCCGCTTAATAACAGCGCAGCGACGCTTATACACAGCGCAGCCATTATTTTTCTTGTCATATCCTAGCCTCGCAAACGGTCAGCCAAGCTAGCACCGAGAGATTGGCTCATTCATCTGAGAAGCGCCGCCGCATTGCGTAAGAAAAATCCGAAATGATAAAACCTACCTGACTGTTTAAACTTGCGCACTTTTTGCGCGCCTTCGCTATGCGTGCCCAAGACTCTGGCTGCCTCATGAAAAAAACGCACGCTCGCTTTTTCCTCTTGCTGCCTGGCCTGCTGGCCTTGAGCAGCACAGTGCAAGGCGATGACTCGCCACTAACCCTCGCCCCCACCGTCGTCAGCGGCTCGCGCAGCGCCAGCCCGACGTTCGATTTGCCCTATTCCGTGGACGGCATCAACCGCGAGCAGATCAGTGACGGCCAGCTCGGCATCAACGCCTCCGAAGCCCTGTCCCGCGTGCCCGGCCTGGTGGTGCAGAACCGTCAGAATTACGCGCAAGACCTGCAGATCTCGTCCCGAGGCTTCGGCGCCCGTTCAGCATTCGGCGTGCGCGGCATCAAGCTGATCGCCGACGGCATCCCCGCCAGTACCCCGGATGGCCAGGGCCAGGCCGCGACGTTCAACCTCGACACGGCCGAGCGCATCGAAGTGCTGCGCGGCCCGGCGGCGACGCTGTATGGCAGCAACGCCGGGGGCGTGATCCAGATGTTCTCCCGCGACGGCGAGGGCCCGCCGCGTATCGGCGCCGAAACCCTGGTGGGCAGCGACGGCCTGAACAAGAACCACCTCAGCGCCGAGGGCGCGGTGAATGGCGCCGGGTTTGTGCTCGATGCCTCGCGCATGGACACCAACGGCTACCGCGATCACAGCAGCGCGCGCCGCGACCAGACCTTCGCCAAGCTCAATGTCGAGCCCGATGACGACAGCAAGCTGGCATTGATCTACAGCAGCCTGGAGCAGAACGGTACGCAGGATCCGCTGGGGCAGACCTGGGCAGCGTACAAGGCAGACCCGCGCTCGGTAAGCGCCAATGCGCTGAACTACAACACGCGTAAAAGTATCGATCACCAGCAATTGGGGATGAATTACGAGCGGTATTTCGGTGGCGCGACCTTGCAGGTCAATGCCTACACCGGGCGGCGCAGTGTGATTCAGTACCTGTCGATCCCCAAGGGCACGCCCGCCAACGAACGCGGCGGTGGCGTAGTGCAATTTGATCGAAAGTTCTACGGCGGCAGCGTGCGCTGGCTGCAGCCCATCGAAAGCGCGCCTGGCGAGCTGACGATCATTACCGGCCTGGACTTCGACCAAAGCGAAGACAGCCGCCATGGCTATCAGAACTACAGCGGCAACACCCTCGGCGTGAAAGGCCAACTACGCCGCGACGAAATCGACACGGCTCGCAGCCTCGACCCGTATATCCAAGCCAACTGGGCCCTCGACCGCTGGACCCTGCAAGCCGGCGTGCGCCACAGCACGATGCAAATGGACGTTGACGATCAGTTCCTGAGCAATGGCGACGCCAGCGGCAACAAGACCTACCAGAAAAACACCCCTTCGATGAGCGTGATGTACGCGCTCACCCCCGACTTGCACGCCTACATCAGCGCAGGCAAAGGCTTTGAAACCCCGACTCAGGCCGAGCTGGCCTATGCACCGGGCAACGCCGAGGGCTTCAACTTCGGCTTGAAGCCGTCTGAAAGCACGCAATATGAAATGGGCGTGAAAGCGCAACTGAACAACACACGGATCAACGCCGCCATTTTCCAGATCACCACCGAGGACGAACTGGTGGTGCAGCAATCCATCGGTGGCCGTACCAGCTACCAGAACGCCGGTCGCACGTTGCGCCGCGGCTTCGAACTGGGTGTTGAAAGCCAGCTGAGCGACCATTGGAGCACCAGCCTGGCCTACACCCGCCTGCACGCAACCTACGACAGCGACTTTACCAGCGGCGCCAACACCATCGACAAAGGCAACTACCTCCCCGGCGTGCCACAAACCACCCTGTTCGCCGAACTGAACTGGAAACCACGGGACTGGGTCAGCACCGCCATCGAAGGCATGTACCGCAGCAAGGTCTACGTAGAAGACACCAACCAACAACACGCCGCGCCGGCCTACAGCGTCTTCAACTGGCGCGCACGGTTTGAGCAGAAGGTAGAGCACTGGACCTTTCACCAGACCCTGCGCCTGGATAATCTGCTGGATCGTCAGTACGTGGGGTCGGTGATTGTGGGGGATGGCAATAGCCGCTATTACGAAGCGGCGCCGGGGCGCTCGTGGTATGCGGGGGCTGGAGCGCAGTACCAGTTCTGAATGCAGCGCCTGGACGGGCGCCATCGCGGGCAAGCCCGCTCCCACATTTTGACCGCGTTCACAGATCAAGTGTGGGAGCGGGCTTGCCCGCGATAGGTTTAACTGCCGACACCCGCCTCTTTGGGCAACCGCTGATCAATCACGCGATACAACGCACTGCCTTGCGGCCAGTTACGCATAAACCTTGCACGGTCTTTGGCATAGGCCGGCGCAAAGCTGGCAGCGGAAGAGTGCTGACACATCGCATCCAGATCAATCATCGCCCAGCGCCCGTCGCTCCAGAACAGGTTATGGCCTTTGAAATCCCCATGGCTGATGCGCTCGCGGATCAAGTCGGCAAACAGCTGGTCCAGCGCCTGCAACTCGCTCTCGGGCGCCTCGCCGCTCTCCACATACGGCGCAAAGCGCTCGATGATGTCCGGCCCAGGCAGGTATTCGGTGACCAGATAGGCGCGGCTGCGCAACCACAGGAACCGTTTCTCCAGCACCGCCAGCGGCTTGGGTGTGGCGAAGCCCAAGAAGGCCAGGCGGTTGCCTTCGCGCCAGGAGTGCCAGGCGCGGCTCGGGCGCCAGAAGCGCTTGAGCCAATGGGCAAAACTCTTGATGTTGTAGCGCTTGATCACCAGCGGCCGGCCGGCCACGTCGACCTTGGCCACGCTCGCCGCGCCACCGGTCTTGTACAGGTGACCCTGGTCGAGCAACGCATCGGCCTGCTCCAGCACCGGCACCATCGCGGCTTCTTCTTCGCGGCGGATCGCACGCAAGCCAAAAGGGCCGCGCACCACACTGAACAGCGTGCATTCGCGGCCGGTCTTGTCCAGGTAGTCTCTCAAGCGCCAGGCGCTGACTTTACGCACCTGTTTTTCCAGGGCTTGCATTGGCAAGGCGTGTTCGCCGTTGGCCAGCAAGTAATACACCAGCAACTCCTCGGTAAAGGGCTCGAGGTTTTTCGGCAGTTGGGCGAAGAACACACCGAGGTTCTCCAGCACTCGATTGCGCGATAGCGCCTTGCCCGCCTCTTCGACACGAATGCCGGCGCCATCGATCAGATACAGCTTGCCATCCTTGCGTAGCAAGTTGTCCAGGTGCAGGTCTTCTTGCCACAGGCCCTTGGCATGCATCTGGGCGATCGCGCCCAGCGCTTCGGCGAGCACAGCGGTTTGTTCGTCCGCCAACGGCGGCAGGTTTTCGACGGCGAGCCAAGCGTCGGACAGGCTTTGGGCCCCCTCGATAAATTCAAACAGCAGCCAACCACCCTCGCCGTCCTGCAAGCCATCGGCCAGCAGCAACGGCGTGGTCAGGCCTTGCTCAGCCAACAGACGCACACCCGTGAGCTCACGCTGAAAATGCCGCGCCGCCTTGCTGCCCACCAATAACTTGGCCAACACCGGGCGACCACGCCACACGGCGGCACCCACGTAGCGCTGCCCCGGCAACACCCGCAGCAGGCTCAACAATTGCAATTGCCCAGGGCCGGCGGCATCCGCCAGGTCGAGGGTCAGTGGCAGGCTGGGGGTACGCCCAGCCGATTTCAGCTCGGATAAACGCATCAGCGGTTCTCCTTGTGGCTGCGGCGCGCGGTCAGGCGCTGGTGCCAAGTGGACACCAGGGCACCGTCCTCGGGCTGCTCAAGGTACGCCGCCAGCAGTTGGCGCACCTGCGCATCCGACCATTGCGGCGCACGGCGCAGCAGCGGTTCCAGGTCCTTGACCCGGTCACGCCAGCCAAACAACAGCGGGCGGGTTTTCTCCAGGTCGATCAACTGTGCGGCATACCCCTCACCGGCAGGCTGCAGGAAAATATGCTTGGGGTAAAAACAGCCATGCACCTGCCCGACGCTGTGCAGATGACGCGCCAGCTTGCCGCAGGCCAACAGGATCGCACTGTGCTGGGCTGCGCTCAATTGCGCCCACTGCTCCAGCAACGAATCCAGGTCATTCCAGCCATCCAGCGCACGGGTGAGCAGCATCGCCCGGCGCTCACCCTTGACCTTGCGCTCTCCGAAGAACGCCGCTTGCAGGGCCGGGATGCCGAGCTTTCGATACAGGCTGATGTTGCGAAACTCGCGGGCAAAACTCGGCTCGCCAAACGGCCGGTGCAAGGTGCGTGTGAGGTAGTTGCTCTGGCGCTTGAGGTAGTAGCCTTGCCCCTCAAGCTCCAGGCGATACACGCTGCTCCAACCGTCGCCGCTGGTGTTCGGCTCGTCCACCGCATCCAGTTGCTTGGCCCACAGGGCGTCGAAGGTCGCCAGGCCGTTGCGCTCAAGCAGAGCGCGGTCTTCAGCCGCCAGGAAGTCACTCATTCGCGTCCCTCGAAAAACTTCACCACATGGCGAATTCGCTGTTTGTCCGACGCGGTCAGGTGCGCGCGCTGGCGATATTGCAGGTAGAAACGCAGGCGCTGGGTGGCCGACAAGTGATACTTGGCGACTTTGTCCAGGCAGGCCAAGTCCTTGGTGATGCGGTACTTGAGCCAGAAGCCGCGCCAGAAATCACCGTTGGGGCAGTCGATCAGGTACAGGGTGCGCTGATCGTCCACCAGCAGGTTGCGCCACTTCAAGTCGTTATGGGTGAAGCGGTGATCGTGCATGGTGCGCGTGTATTCGGCGAGCTGGCGGCTGATGCCATCGACCCACCGGGGGTCTTTGAGGCGCTCATCGTGACGCTCGGCCAGCACCGACAGATCTTCGGTCTTGGGCAGTTCACGGGTGATCATGGCGCCACGGTTATAGGCCAGGCCCTTGCGGTCCAGGCCCCAGGCCACCACGTCGGCGGTGGGGATGCCCCACTTGGCGAAACGCTTGAGGTTCTGCCATTCGGACTTCACCCGCGGCCGACCCAGGTAACGACGCAGGCCCTTGCCGGCACCTACGTAGCGCTTGACGTAATAATTGACCCCGCCACGCTCCACCCGAATCACTTCCGACAACGGGTCGCGGGTCAGCCGCTCGCCTTGCAAGGCGAACACCGCGTCCAGGCTTCCAAAGTCATCCGCCAGGGCGGCGTAGGCAGGTTCCAGATTCCAACCCGCCATCAGATTGCATCCCCGTATCGTTGTTTACGCGCATACAGCTTTGCTGCCATGCGTTCCAGCGCAGACAACAGCGCGGTTTGCTCCGCCAGGATCTGGCGCAGCGGCTGCTGGAAATAGGCCTTGAGAAAACGCAGCTTGTCGCGCTGGGTCAAGCCGATCTCCAACGCGGAGTAATACAGGCCGGCCAAGTCTTTGTTGCGCCAGCGCACCGGGATCGTCGCACGCACCTGGGCACGGTGCAGGTCGATCACCGACAGCTTGAGGTTGTCGACACTGATGGGCCGGTCGGTGTGCAGCAGGAAATGGCAGAGGTAGCAGTCACGGTGGTTGACGCCACCGCGGTGCATCGCGCCCACGGTACGCGCCAGCTCAAGGGTCAAGGCATGCTTGATCGCCGGCACGGGCGGTTGCTTGACCCAGTCGAGGGTCAGGTCTTCCAGGCTGATGATGGGGGTCAGTTCCTGGGTGATGATGAACGAGTGCTGGTCGGCCGGGTTGCTGCCTTTTTCACCGAACGCCACGGCGGTCATGGTCGGTACACCAAGCGCCTGCAAGCGCTGGATCGCCACCCACTCCTGGCCCGCGCCCAACACCGGCAATTTGGCAGTAACCAGGTTCTTGAGGATTTCGCCCCAGCCGATCCCACGGTGGATCTTCACAAAATAAGGCTGGCCCTCGACCACCGTACGCAACGTACGGCGAGCGGCCAGCTCGCGGAACACCAGGCCTTCCAGCTTCTCGACCTCGGCGAACGCATCGCGTCCGGCCCAAAGGGTCTTGAAGGGTTCGGCTAGAATCAACTTCATCGGTTTGGCTCCGCCAGAATCAGGTCCGCAGCGTACTGCGGCATGCTAAAGAGGTCGGCCGTCTCGGCGAAGGCCAGACCATTGCGACTCCAGGTCGCACGCGCTTGTGGGTCGTCGAGCATATCGACCAGATACTGGTTGAGCTGGGTTTGCTCGAACGGCTCGTCCAACACCCGGCCGCTCTGGGCCTTGTCGATGTAGAACGCATAGCCGCACACCTGGCTCACCAGTACCGGGAGGCCGGCGACCACCGCTTCGACCAGCACCATGCCGGCCGCCTCGTTGTACGCGGGGTGAATCAACAGGTCCGCCCCCAGCAGGAAACGCGGAATATCATTGCGGCCCTTGAAGAACTGCACCTGGTCGCCCAGGCCCAGCGCCGCGCTCTGCAATTGGAATACTTTGGGGTCGTCCTGGCCGATTACAAATAGCCGGGTACGTTTCTTCAGCCGCGAAGGCAGTGCGGCCAGCGCCTTGAGGCTGCGGTCGACGCCCTTGGTCTTGAACCCCGAACCGATTTGCACCAACAGCAAATCGTCTTCGGCCAAGCCGAATTCAGCGCGGAACTCGGCGCGGATCTCGGCGGCGTTCGGCGGGGCGCGGCGGTCGCGGGCAATACCCGGTGGCAACAGGTGAAAACGCTCGGCCTGGGTGCCGTAATACTGGGTAAACAGCTGTTGCTGATGCTCGGACAACACCATGATCTGCGTCTTGGCGTTTTTATCGAACACGGCGCGCTCGTATTCGGCAAAGTGCTTGTAACGCCCGAACCAGCGATACATCGGGTTGCGCAGGGTCTGGGCCTTGTCCTCGAACACACCGTCGGCGGCAAAGTACAGGTCCAGCCCCGGCATCTTGTTGAAGCCCACCACGCGGTCCACTGGGCGCTTGGCCAGGTCGGCCTGGATCCAGGCGTAGAGCTTTTCGTTGCGGCGGTGGTTGACCAAGGCCTTGACCGGCGCCACCAGCACCTCAAAGCCTGGCGGGATATCACCTTCCCAGATCAGGGTGTACACCCGAATGCTGTGGCCGCGCTGCTGGCATTCCAGGGCGATGCGCATGAAGTCGCGCTGCAAGCCACCGAAAGGAAAGTACTTGTACAGAACAAAAGCCAGTTGCATCAGTGCTGCTCCTCGGCCAGTAACAACGTGCTCAGCCGGCTTGCGACACGCTCAGGGTTCAAGCGCGTGAAGCACAGGGGCGACTCGCGGGCGATGTCGAACCGCCGCAGGTCGCCGGCAGTGGGTTGATAAGTGCACTGTTTTTGCAGGCAAGGCGCACACGGCCAGTCGCTGGCCAAGTGAATCTGGCCCTTGCCGTAGGCACCGGTGAGGCCTGGGTTGGTGGGGCCGAACAGGGAAATGGTCGGCACGTCCAATGCCGCCGCCAAGTGGCCAAGGCCGGTGTCGACGGCCACGCAGGCACGGGCGCTCGCCAAGACACGGGCAACGCCCGCCAGGTTGAGCTTGGGCAACACTTCGGCGTTGGGCAGGCCGAGGGCCAGGCGTTCGGCCCGCGCCTTTTCGGCGGCGTTGCCCCACGGCAGCTTTACGTCCACGCCCAGGCGGCCCATGCGTTCGGCCAGCTCGCGCCAATAGGCTTCGGGCCAGTGCTTGGTGTCCCAGGTAGTACCGTGCAGCAGCAATACGAACGGTTTTTTCGGCGGCAGGCCGAGCAGCTTTTCAACGCTCAGGCCGTAGTCGCCCAGGCGTTGGGGCAGGTCGTAGCCCAGCGCGACGGCGAACAGCTGGCGCAAGCGCTCCACCGCATGCTGCCCACGGGCCACGGCCAGGCGCCGGGAGTAAAAGCGCGCAGCCAGGGGTTCACGCGCAGAATCTTTGTCGAAGCCAGCGATGGGCGCCCGCACATAGCGCGTCAGCCAGGCGCTTTTGAGCAAGCCCTGGGCGTCGATCACCAGGTCGTATTTAGTCGACTGCACCGCCTGCTTGAAGCGCCGCCATTCGCCGCTCTTGACGGTTTGCCAGAGGTTCTTGCGCCAGCGGCGAATCGCCACCGGAATCACCTTATCGACCGCCGGGTGCCAGGTTGGGATTTCGGCAAAGCCTTCTTCCAACACCCAGTCGAACCGAATGCCGGGAATCGCCCGTGCTGCATCAGTGAGGGCCGGCAAGGCATGGATCACGTCGCCCAGGGATGAGGTCTTGATTACCAGAACCCGCAACTCAGTGAACCTCGACCACGTCGCCCTGCAAACGCTGCAAGGCATCGGTTACCGCCTGGGGCAGCAACTGGCGCAGGCAGTTGTAGTGGCCGAAACGGCAGGTACGCTCAAAGCACGGACTGCAATCCAGGCCCAGGCGTACCACTTCGACCTTGTCGGCCAACGGCGGAGTGAAGCCTGGGGATGTGGAGCCGTATACGGCCACCAGCGGACGGTTCAGCGCCGCCGCCACATGCATCAGGCCGGAATCGTTGGACACCACCGAGTCGGCGCACGACAACAGGTCGATGGCCTCAGCCAGGGACGTGTCGCCACTGAGGTTCACCGCTTCTTCACGCAGGCCGGGTATAAGGCGCTGGCGAATGTCTTCGCCCACCGAATGATCGTTCTTGGAACCGAACAACCACACCTGCCAGCCTTCGCGGATCTTGGTTTCAGCGACTTTGGCGTAATGCTCCGACGGCCAGCGCTTGGACTCGCCAAACTCGGCGCCCGGGCACAAGGCCAATACGGGCCGATCCAGGGTGAGGCCGAACTTGGCCAGCGCCGCGTCGCGGGTCACCGGGTCGATCTGCAAGCTGGGGCGTGGGTACGGCTTGGGCAGTTCAGCACCCGGCTCGTAGGCCAAAGCCATAAAGCGTTCGATCATCAACGGGTAACGGACTTTATCCAGGGTGCGTACGTCATTGAGCAGCACATAGCGAAACTCGCCGCGCCAGCCGGTGCGCTTGGGAATACCGGCAAAGTACGGCACCAGCGCCGACTTCAGCGAGTTAGGCAGCAGGATCGCCTGGTCGTACTGGCCCGCCATGGATTTGCCGATGCGTCGGCGGGTCGCCAACTCCAGGGCACCGTGGCCGAGCGGGAAGCTCAAGGCCTTGCGCACCTCGGGCATGCGCTCAAGGATCGGCCGGCTCCACTCAGGGGCGAGCACGTCGATCTGGCAGTCTGGATAGCGCAGACGCAGGCACTGAAACAGTGTCTGTGCCATCACCATGTCACCGACCCAACTGGGCCCAACGATCAGAATATTCATGTAGTTTCCACAAACGATGCGGGGAGGCCTATGCCTCCCCGCCTCGATAATGACTGTAGATCGCGGTGCGCCAGGGAGCATCTTTATGTGGGAGCTGGCTTGCCTGCGATCGCATCACCTCGGTATCCCTGATAAACCGAGGCGCCTGCATCGCGGGCAAGCCCGGCTCCCACATCAATCCGCATCCCATATAAAAATCGGCGTCGCCAATCAGTCGAGTTTCAATTTAAGCCCAGCGCCTGCCAGATTCGCATCACCTGTCGCCGCTCGTCGGCGAACTGGTCCCCGGCTACCGTACCGGCCTCGTTCTGCAAAGCCTGGCGGTGCGCGGCTGAGCGGTAAGCCTTGTACACTTCTCGCAGCAAATGGGCATCGGCGGCGGGCATCAGCCCGACCTGCTCCAGGCCCTCCAGAATGCGGATATTGTCGGTGTAGCGCAGCAACGATGGATGTTGCGCAGACCACGCCAAAGCCGCGTATTGCACCATAAATTCAATATCGACGATACCTCCGGCGTCCTGCTTGAGGTCGAACAGCGCCGTGGCCTCGAAGGCATTGGCGCCCCTGCCGGCCGTCGTGGCCTTGGTGCCCAGGTTGTCACGCATCTTGGCACGCATCTCGCTGACCTCCTGGCGCAGCTTCTCCAAGTCCCGCTCACGCCCCAACACGTTAGCCCGTACCTGCTCGAACGCCTGGCCCACATCCTGGCTGCCCACCAGTACCCGCGCGCGGATCAGGGCCTGATGTTCCCAGGTCCAGGCTTCATTTTGTTGATACCGATCAAACGCCCCCAGGGAACTCACCAACAAGCCCGATGCGCCGGAAGGTCGCAGGCGCATGTCCACTTCATACAGCTGGCCGGAGTTGGTCTGGGTGGTCAGCAGGTGAATGATGCGCTGGCCCAGGCGTGTAAAGAATTGCGCGCCATCGATCGGCTTGGCACCGTCCGTCTCGGCCTGGGGGTCGCCGTCATGGATAAACACCAGGTCCAGGTCCGAACCATGCCCCAGTTCGATGCCGCCCACTTTCCCATAACCGACAATGATGAACCCAGGATCGCACAGGGTGCCGTCCAGTCGCTGCGGCGAGCCGTGACGGGCGACCGTCTGGCGCCAGGCCAAGGCCAGCACTTGTTCAAGAATCGCTTCGGCCAGCCAGGTGAGGTAGTCGCTGACCTTCATCAACGGCAGGCTGCCGGCGATTTCCGAGGCGGCCACCCGCAGGCGGTGCGCCAGTTTGAAATGGCGCAAGGCCTCCATCTGTTGCTCAAGGTCATCTTCTGGAATGCGCGTGAGGCGCTCGCGCAACTCAGCGGCCAGCTCCGGCGCCAGCGGCGGCTTGAACAAGCGGCCTTCGTTGAGCAATTCATCCAGCAACAGCGGGAAACGGGTGATCTGCTCGGCGATCCACGGGCTGGCTGCACACAAGGTCAACAGGCGGCGCAAGGCGTCGGGGTTCTCGGTCAGCAACACCAGGTAGGCCGAACGCCGGGCCACGGCTTCCACCAGCGGCAACACGCGCTCCAGTACCAGGTCGGGGTTGGCATGTTCAACGGCCTGGGCCAGCAGGCGCGGGATAAACGCATCCAGGCGCTCACGCCCCAGGCGCTGCATGGCGCGCAACTGCGGGCTGGCACGCAGGCTGGCCAACGCCTTGAGGGCCTTGGGGGCATCGGTGAAACCACCTTCACTCAGTTGACGGCACGCCGCGTCGTCATCCTGGGATTCCTCCCACAGTGGCAACCATTCACCACCGACCACCAATTCGCTTTCTTCGCCTTCTTCCTCATCAGGGTCGGCAATCACCTGGCGAAAGTGCCAGTCCACGCGACCACGCCAGTACATCAGGCGCTCGTGGAACGCGGCCCAGTCACTGAAGCCAAGCATAAAGGCAATGCGCGCCTGGTCTTCGGGGCTGTCCGGCAGCATTTGCGTCTGGCGGTCGGCAATCGCCTGGATCGCATGCTCGGTGTAGCGCAGGAACTCGTAACCGCTGCGCAGCTCGCTGATCACCGCTGCGGGCAAATAACCCTGGCCTTCCAGCGTGCCCAGCACGTTCAACAGCGGGCGTTGCTGCAGGCTGAGGTCGCGGCCGCCATGGATCAGCTGGAATGCCTGCGCGATAAATTCCACCTCACGAATGCCGCCCGCGCCCAGCTTGATATTGTCGGCCATGCCCTTGCGCCGTACTTCCTGCTGGATCAGTTGCTTCATGGTGCGCAGCGCTTCGATGGCCGAGAAGTCCAGATAACGGCGGTAGACAAACGGGCGCAGCATGTCGAGCAGTTGCGCGCCAGCCGCCTGGTCGCCGGCCACCACCCGCGCCTTGATCATGGCGTAGCGCTCCCAGTCCCGGCCCTGGTCCTGGTAGTACTGCTCCAGCGCGTTGAAGCTCAGCACCAGGGCGCCGGCCGAACCGTAGGGGCGCAGGCGCATGTCGACGCGGAAGACAAAACCGTCGACGGTCATCGGGTCCAGGGCCTTGATCAGTTTTTGACCCAGGCGAATAAAGAACTCCTGATTATCCAGGGCGCGCTTCACGCCCACCGTCTCGCCGCCCTCGGGGTAGGCGAAGATCAGGTCGATATCCGACGACAGGTTCAGCTCCACTGCACCGAGCTTGCCCATGCCGAGGATGACCATGTGCTGCGCCTCGCCGCTGCGTGCGCCGGTCGGCGTGCCGAACTGGGCGCAGTGGCGCTGGTACAGCCATTGATAGGCCTGGTCGATGCAGGCGTCGGCCATGTCGGACAGATCGCGACAGGTTTGCACCAAGTCGGCCTGGCGTGTGAGATCGCGCCAGATGATGCGCACCTGCTGGCGCGTGCGTTGGCGGCGCAGCACGCGGCCCAGTTCATCTTCTGTTTCGGCCTGTTGCACGGCACCGGCTATCTGGCTGCATAGCTCGCCGGGCGCAAAGCCGCGGTCCAGCTCGCCCCAGGCCACCAGCTCCAGCAACATCAAAGGGTCACGAACACTCTGTTCAATGACGAAATCACTGGCGGCGCACACGCGGGCGAAGTCGGCCCACCGTTGCGGCGCCCACGCAGAAAGGCCATGATCGTCATCCAGCGCGGCCACCGCGTCACGAAATGACTGCTCGGCCCGGTTGGCGTAAGGCAACAGAATGGCCGGCAGTTCGGCCAGCGTTGGAAGGCTCATGGTCTATCCTTGATCGGCGTGTAAATGGCGTGTAGTTGTGAAGGCAAGAGCCATGCCCGGTGAAGGACTGTCGAACAAAGGTTAGAAATAGCTGAAATTAAATTAATCTTGGCAGGCAACATCAAAGTTTCACCTTTTCTTGTTCGCAATAGACCAACAATAACGATTATGCTCACCAGCAAGACCGAGCCATACGCTCAGTCTTGTGTAGTTTTACTACTCGTATATACATTCGAAAGGCTGAAATGGCCGACGATTTGTAGTAAAACTACAGGACGCCGAAGCAACCTTCGGCCATCCAAGAATTTATGTCGTCTGCCCACAAGGCCAGTCGCAAACTTCAGGCAACCGATTCTGGTAGCCTTTCCGCCCTGGAGCAAGCCATGCAAGACCTCGATCCCGTCGAAACCCAGGAATGGCTGGACGCCCTGGAATCGGTTCTCGACAAAGAAGGCGAAGACCGTGCTCACTACCTGATGACCCGTATGGGCGAACTCGCGACCCGCAGCGGCTCGCAACTGCCTTACGCCATCACTACGCCATACCGCAACACCATCCCCGTTACCCACGAAGCACGCATGCCTGGCGACCTGTTCATGGAACGCCGCATTCGCTCGCTGGTACGTTGGAACGCCATGGCGATGGTAATGCGCACGAACTTGAAAGATTCGGACCTGGGCGGTCACATCTCCAGCTTCGCTTCCAGCGCAACCCTGTATGACATCGGCTTCAACTACTTCTTCCAGGCCCCGACCGACGAACACGGCGGCGACCTGATCTACTTCCAGGGCCACACCTCGCCAGGCGTCTACGCCCGTGCGTTCATGGAAGGTCGCATCAGCGAAGAACAAATGAACAACTTCCGCCAGGAAGTCGACGGTCAGGGCCTGTCGTCCTACCCGCACCCTTGGCTGATGCCTGATTTCTGGCAGTTCCCGACCGTTTCCATGGGCCTTGGCCCGATCCAGGCGATCTACCAGGCACGCTTCATGAAGTACCTGGAAGCCCGTGGCTTCATCCCTGAAGGCAAGCAGAAAGTCTGGTGCTTCCTCGGCGACGGCGAGTGCGACGAACCGGAATCCCTGGGCGCCATCTCCCTGGCCGGCCGCGAGAAGCTCGACAACCTGATCTTCGTCATCAACTGCAACCTGCAGCGCCTCGACGGCCCGGTTCGCGGCAACGGCAAGATCATCCAGGAACTCGAAGGCGTGTTCCGCGGTGCTCAGTGGAACGTGACCAAAGTCATCTGGGGCCGTTTCTGGGACCCACTGCTGGCCAAGGACGTCGACGGTATCCTGCAACGTCGCATGGACGAAGTCATCGACGGCGAGTACCAGAACTACAAGGCCAAAGACGGCGCGTTCGTTCGCGAGCACTTTTTCAACACGCCTGAACTCAAGGCCATGGTTGCCGACCTGTCCGACGACGAGATCTGGAAGCTCAACCGTGGCGGCCACGACCCGTACAAGGTCTACGCGGCGTACCACGAAGCGGTCAACCACAAAGAACAACCCACCGTCATCCTGGCCAAGACCATCAAGGGTTATGGCACCGGTGCCGGCGAAGCGAAGAACACCGCGCACAACACCAAGAAAGTCGATGTCGACAGCCTGAAGTTGTTCCGCGACCGCTTCGACATCCCGGTCAAGGACGAAGAGCTGGAGAACCTGCCGTTCTTCAAGCCAGAGTCAAACAGCGCCGAAGCCCGCTACCTGAGCGAGCGTCGCAGCGCACTGGGCGGTTTCGTACCACAGCGCCGCGCCAACAGCTTCAGCGTACCGACGCCAGACCTGAGCACCCTCAAGGCTATCCTTGACGGCTCGGGCGACCGTGAAATCTCCACCACCATGGCCTTCGTGCGCATCCTGGCGCAGCTGGTCAAGGACAAGGACATCGGCCCGCGCATCGTCCCGATCATTCCGGACGAAGCCCGTACCTTCGGTATGGAAGGCATGTTCCGTCAGTTGGGCATCTACTCCTCCGTCGGCCAGCTCTACGAGCCAGTCGATAAAGACCAGGTGATGTTCTACAAGGAAGACAAGAAGGGCCAGATCCTCGAAGAAGGCATCAACGAAGCGGGCGCCATGAGCTCCTTCATCGCTGCCGGTACTTCGTACTCCAGCCACAACCAGCCAATGCTGCCGTTCTACATCTTCTACTCGATGTTCGGCTTCCAGCGTATCGGCGACCTGGCCTGGGCCGCTGGCGACAGCCGCACCCGTGGCTTCCTGATCGGCGGCACCGCCGGCCGCACCACGCTGAACGGCGAAGGCCTGCAACACGAAGACGGTCACAGCCACATCCTGGCTGCCACCATCCCGAACTGCCGCACCTTTGATCCAACCTACGGCTATGAGCTGGCGGTGATCATCCAGGACGGCATGAAGAAGATGACCGAAGAGCAGCAGGACGTTTTCTACTACATCACCGTGATGAACGAGTCCTACCAGCAGCCAGCCATGCCGGCCGGTGTGGAAGAAGGCATCATCAAGGGCATGTACCTGCTCGAAGAAGACACCAAGGAAGCGGCGCACCACGTACAGCTGATGGGCTCCGGCACCATCCTGCGTGAAGTGCGTGAAGCGGCGAAGATCCTGCGCGACGAGTTCAACGTCGGTGCCGACGTGTGGAGCGTTACCAGCTTCAACGAACTGCGCCGCGACGGCCTGGCCGTGGAGCGCAGCAACCGCCTGCACCCTGGCCAGAAACCAGCCAAGAGCTACGTCGAAGAGTGCCTGGCCGGCCGTAAGGGTCCAGTCATTGCCTCTACCGACTACATGAAACTGTTTGCTGAACAAATTCGCCAGTGGGTCCCGTCCAAGGAATTCAAAGTCCTGGGCACCGATGGTTTCGGCCGCAGTGACAGCCGCAAGAAGCTGCGTCACTTCTTCGAAGTCGACCGTCACTTCGTGGTGTTGGCAGCCCTGGAAGCCTTGGCTGACCGTGGTGAGATCGAACCCAAGGTGGTGGCTGACGCTATCGTCAAGTTCGGGATCAACCCGGAAAAACGCAACCCACTGGACTGCTGAGGAGATTTTTTGTGAGCGAACTCATTCGCGTACCTGACATCGGCAGCGGTGAAGGTGAAGTAATCGAGCTGTTTGTGAAGGTCGGCGACACCGTCGAAGCCGACCAGAGCATCCTGACCCTCGAGTCGGACAAGGCGAGCATGGAAATCCCTGCTCCCAAGGCCGGCGTGGTCAAAAGCCTGAAAGTGAAGCTGGGCGACCGTCTGAAGGAAGGCGACGAACTGCTGGAGCTGGAAATCGAAGGCGCTGCTGATGCAGCCCCTGCGGCCGCTGCTCCGGCCGCCGCTGCACCTGCACCTGCTGCTGAAAAGCCTGCCGCTGCCGAGGCTGCTCCAGCCCCGGCCGCTGCACCGGCCGCCGCGACCGTCCAGGACATTCACGTCCCGGACATCGGTTCGTCGGGCAAGGCCAAGATCATCGAGCTGCTGGTCAAGGTCGGCGACACCGTCGAAGCCGACCAGTCGCTGATCACCCTGGAGTCCGACAAGGCTTCCATGGAAATCCCGTCGCCGGCTGCCGGCGTGGTGGAAAGCATCGCGGTCAAGCTGGAAGACGAAGTCGGCACCGGTGACTTCATCCTCAAGCTTAAAGTACAAGGTGCTGCGCCAGCCGCCGCACCAGCACCAGCACCGGCTGCTGCTCCGGCTGCCAAGGCTGAAGCGGCACCTGCCGCTGCTACCCCTGCACCGGCCGCAAAAGCCGAAGCTGCGCCCGCCCCTGCGGCTGCCGCACCTGCGCCAAGCGGTGCCAAGGTTCACGCCGGCCCAGCCGTGCGTCAGCTGGCCCGTGAATTTGGCGTCGAGCTGAGCGCTGTTGCAGCCAGCGGCCCTCACGGCCGTGTGCTGAAGGAAGACGTGCAGGTTTACGTCAAAGCCATGATGCAAAAAGCCAAGGAAGCTCCGGCTGCCGGCGGCGCTACCGGTGGTTCGGGCATTCCGCCGATCCGTACCGTAGATTTCAGCCGCTTCGGCGAAATCGAAGAAGTGCCGATGACCCGCCTGATGCAAATCGGCGCGGCAGGCCTGCACGCCAGCTGGCTGAACATCCCGCACGTGACTCAATTCGACCAGGCCGATATCACCGACCTGGAAGCGTTCCGCGTTGCGCAGAAAGCCGTGGCCGAGAAGGCCGGCGTGAAGCTGACCGTGCTGCCACTGCTGCTCAAGGCCTGCGCGCACCTGCTCAAGGAACTGCCGGACTTCAACAGCTCGCTGGCGCCAAGCGGCAAGGCGATCATTCGCAAGAAGTACGTGCACATCGGCTTTGCGGTCGACACCCCGGATGGCCTGCTGGTACCGGTCATCAAGAACGTCGATCAGAAGAGCCTCCTGCAACTCGCTGGCGAAGCGGCTGCGCTGGCTGCCAAGGCCCGCGACAAGAAGCTCACCCCGGACGACATGCAGGGCGCCTGCTTCACCATCTCCAGCCTCGGCCACATTGGCGGCACTGGCTTCACGCCAATCGTCAACGCGCCGGAAGTGGCGATCCTGGGTGTGTCCAAGGGCACCATCCAGCCTGTGTGGGACGGTAAAGCGTTCCAACCCAAGCTGATGCTGCCACTGTCGCTGTCCTACGATCACCGTGTGATCAACGGTGCTGCGGCTGCGCGCTTCACCCAGCGCCTGAGCCAGCTGCTGAACGACATCCGCACCATCCTGCTGTAAGTCGCAGGGCCTTCCTTTTACCTGGAAGGCCCTTGCCACACCGATTTCCGAGCGCCACGCTCGTACCTCAACCCCGCCACTTGGCGGGGCTTTTTTTGCCTGTATTTTGTAGGAGCGAGCTTGCTGTGGCGAGGGAGCTTGCTCCCGCTGGAGTGCGAAGCGCTCCCAAGATTTTGGGGCCGCTGCGCAGCCCAGCGCAAGCAAGCTTGCTCGCCACACGCAAGCACCCTACCTGCGTCAACGCACCATCGATCACCCCAATTACAGAAATCCCTCGCGCGGCCGATAACAGGCTTATAGCACTTAGCCTTCATCCTCTCTTGTCACTGCGTCCTGCATGATGCAACCTTGCCGCAGTCGACAGTCAAGAGGGCGTGAGCCCAGCGCAGTGCGCATTTTCCCAAGCGAGTTTCCCCATGAAAAGCCAACCCGATGTCGCCCGTATGGCGGCCGAGGTAGTGACGCAATTACCGGTGCCTTCGCGCCTCGGTATGCTGCGTTTCGAGCGGCTTAATGAGGCAAGCTGGGCCCTGCTCTACCTCGATCCCAATTGCGAACGCCAGTTCGGCCTGCCGGCGGTTGAACTCTGCGCCTTGATCGGCACGCCCTACGCCAGCCTGATGGAACCCCAGGCGCGCTACCAGTTGCACGATGCGATCCAGCAGCAACTGGCCCACAGCCCCCATTATCTGGTGCGCTACAACCTGCACACCCATGACGGCCCGCTGAGCGTGCTGGAGATGGGCGAGGCCTACAAACAACATAACCGCCACCTGGTGCGCGGCTACCTGATGGTGGTCGAGGGGCTGTTCAGCGAGACCAGCGCACCCGCCCCGACGGTCGACCTGGAAAACCAGAACAGCCGCCTGCAAATCGCCCTGGAGCTCAACCAGCGAGCGCAGCAGGAGCAGTTGCAACATCTGGAACGAGTGCGCGCCCAGCAGGAATTGATCCTGCTGCTGGCGCGCCAACGCTACACAACGCCAAATTCCCTGCAAGAAGCCGCTGAACTGATCACGCGCAGCGCCTGCGACATTTACCAGATCGACTGCGCCAGCATCTGGAACCTCGAAGGCCATCATCTGGTACCGATCTCCGCCTATCACCGCGCCGATCAACAACACCATCTGCCTGAAGCCATTGATGCCAGCGGCTTCCCGGATTATCTGGAGGCCCTGCACTCCAGCCGCGCCATCGACGCCACCCACGCCCTGCGCGACCCACGCACCCGGGAAATGGCCGAAAGCCTGCGCGCCAAGGACATCCACGCGATGCTCGACGCCAGCATCCGTGTCGACGGCCAGGTCGTCGGCGTGCTGTGCCTGGAGCAAGGTGGCAGCCCACGCGCCTGGCAGTCCGATGAAATCGCGTTCGCCGGCGAGCTGGCAGACCAGTTCGCCCAAGTCATCAACAACCACAACCGCCGCACTGCCACCAGCGCCCTGCACCTGTTCCAGCGCGCCGTGGAGCAAAGCGCCAACGCGTTCTTGCTGGTCAATTGCGACGGCGTGGTGGAGTACGTCAACCCCAGCTTCACCGCGATCACCCAGTACAGCGCCGAAGAAGTCCACGGCCATCGCCTGGCCCAACTGCCAGCCCTGGAAAACCTCAGCGAATTGCTGTTCGACGCGCCTTCGGCCTTGGCCAAAAGCAACAGCTGGCAAGGCGAGTTCAAGAGCCGCCGCAAGAACCTGGAACCGTACTGGGGCCAGCTGTCGATTTCCAAGGTGTATGGCGACAACCGCGAGCTGACCCACTACATCGGCATCTACGAAGACATCACCCAGACCAAGCTGGCGCAACAGCGCATCGAACGCCTGGCCTACACCGACAACCTGACCAACCTGGGCAATCGCCCGGCGTTCATTCGCAACCTCGACGAGCGCTTTGCCCGCGACAGCGACAGCCCGATCAGCCTGCTGTTGGTGGACATCGACAACTTCAAGCGCATCAACGACAGCCTCGGCCACCAGACTGGCGACAAGTTGCTGATCAGCCTGGCGCGCCGCCTGCGCAACAGCTTGAGCAGCGGCGGCAGCCTGGCGCGTTTTGCCAGTAACGAATTCGCGGTGCTGTTGGACGATGCCGACCTTGAGACCGGCCAGCAGGTGGCCAGCCAGTTGCTGACCACCCTCGACAAGCCGATGTTCGTCGACAACCAGTTGATCAGCGTCACCGGTTCCGTGGGCCTGGCCTGCGCGCCGCTGCATGGCCGCGACCCGCAGACCCTGATGCGCAACGCAGGCCTGGCCCTGCACAAGGCCAAAGCCAACGGTAAGCACCAGGTGCAAGTGTTTACCGAAGCGCTGAATGCCGAGGCCAGCTACAAGCTGTTCGTGGAAAACAACCTGCGCCGTGCCCTGACCCAGAACGAGCTGGACGTGTTCTACCAGCCCAAGCTATGCCTGCGCAGCGGTCGTCTGCTGGGCATGGAAGCGCTGTTGCGCTGGAACCACCCGGAAAAAGGCATGATCCGCCCCGACCAGTTCATCAGCGTGGCTGAAGAAACCGGGCTGATTATCCCCATCGGCAAATGGATCGCGCGCCAGGCCTGCCGCATGAGCCGGCAATTGACGGCCGCAGGCCTGGGCAACTTGCAGGTGGCCATCAACCTGTCGCCCAAGCAATTTTCCGACCCGGACCTGGTGGCCTCGATTGCCACCATCCTCAAGGAGGAACAGCTGCCGGCCAACCTGCTGGAGCTGGAGCTGACCGAAGGCTTGCTGCTGGAAGCCACTGAAGATACGCGCCTGCAACTGGACCAGCTCAAGAGCTTTGGCCTGACCCTGGCGATGGACGACTTCGGCACCGGTTACTCGTCGCTGAGCTACTTGAAAAAATTCCCCATCGACATCATTAAGATTGATCGCAGCTTTATCCATGAAATCCCGGACAACCAGGACGACATGGAAATCACCTCGGCGGTGATCGCCATGGCCCACAACCTCAAACTCAAGGTCGTGGCCGAAGGCATCGAAACCGCTGAGCAGTTGGCGTTCCTGCGCCGGCACCGTTGCGACGTGGGCCAGGGCTACCTGTTCGACCGCCCGATCCCGGGTGCCGAGCTGATGCAGAGGCTTAAACGCTACCCGCGCGGGCCAATCGCCTGACAGCGCTGTAACACTCGGGCACACTGGCTGTCTGACAATTTACTGTTACTCAACCTGACGAGAGGACTGATCATGGTCTTGCGCTCGGAAATTCTGGTGAACAAAAACGTGCTGCCTACTCAAGAACAAGCGTTGCCTGGTCGTGAAACCCCGATGAAGTTACCGGAAACGCACTTCGTCAACGGCAACCCACTGCTGGGCCCGTTCCTGGATGACGTCGGCTTTGCGATCTTCGGCCTGGGCTGCTTCTGGGGCGCAGAACGCAAGTTCTGGCAGCGCGACGGCGTGGTCAGCACCGTGGTCGGCTACGCTGGCGGCTTTACGCCTAACCCCACTTATGAAGAAGTCTGCTCGGGCCTGACCGGCCATAGCGAAGTGGTGCTGGTGGTGTATGACCAGGCCAAGGTGAAATACGAAGACCTGCTGAAAATGTTCTGGGAACTACACAACCCGACCCAGGGCATGCGCCAGGGCAACGACATCGGCAGCCAGTACCGTTCGGTGATCTACGCCACCACGCCTGAGCAACTGGCGGCAGCCAAGGCCAGTGCCGAGGCGTATCAGCAAGAGCTGAGCAAGGCCGGCCTGAGTGAGATCACCACGGAAATCGAAGAGGCCCCGACGGTGTACTTCGCCGAGGCGTATCACCAGCAGTACCTGGCGAAGAACCCCCAGGGCTACTGCGGGATCGGCGGCACGGGCGTGACCTGCCCGATCTGACCCTTGTGCCATGATCATTCCCACGCTCCGCGTGGGAATGCCGTACTGGACGCTCCGCGTCCGCTTTTAACATCGTGACGCGGAGCGTCACAGGCTGCGTTACCACGCGGAGCGCGGGAACGATCGGTTACTCGGCGATCAGCCAATCCATCTGCCAGCCACCCTGGGTCTGGCCCAGTTGCTTGGACAACCATGGCAGCAACTCACGCAATTCCTCTTCCAGGCCCCACGGCGGGTTGGCAATCGCCAGGCCCGAGCCGGTGAGGGTATTGGGCGTGTCCAGCGGATGCACCAGCAACTCCACACGCAGCAGCTTCGGCGCACCGGTACCGGCCAGGTCCTGGTAGAAACGGCGCAACATGCGCTGGTCTTTCACCGGGTACCAGATCGCCGCCACCGTCTGGCGCATACGGCTAACAGCCTCCTTGAGGGACGCGGCGCAACGCTGCATTTCGTCGAGTTTTTCAAACGGCGGGTCGATCAGCATCAGCGCGCGCTTTTCCGGTACCGGCAGCAAGGCCCGTGGCACGTGCCAGCCTTCGCCCAGGTGCACTTTGACGCGGCGATCACCCTTCATGTTGTCCTTGAGCAGCACGCCATCTTCAGGGTGCTTCTCGTTGAGCAACACACGGTCCTGGGGCCGCGTGAGGCGGCGCGCCAGTTCCGGCGAGCCCGGGTAGTAGCGTAACTGGCCATCCGGGTTCATCTCGTGCAACACGCGCATGTAGTCGGCGGTGAGCGGCGGCAGGTCGCTTGCGCCCCACAGGCGGGCGATGCCTTCCAGGTACTCACCGGTGCGGTTGGCCTGGTCGCCCTGCAAGTCATACAAGCCAATGCCTGCGTGAGTGTCGAGGTAGGCGAACGGCTGTTCCTTGCGCGACATCAGGGCGATGAGGCGGGTCAAGGTCAGGTGTTTGAAGACATCGGCATGGTTGCCGGCGTGAAAGGCGTGACGATAATTCATGGTTGCTCCTGCGCAGGGGGCGAAGTTTACCTTCTACCGATGCAAAGGTGCAGGGCCGCATGGCGGGCGGCACGGAAGTGACGCTATCGCCAGGGGCTCAACTGAGCTGCGAGGCAAGGTAATCAGCCAGTGCACCATGGCTGATTTGCGGCCTGCGTGCGAAGTAGGCGACTTTATGCTGCAAGGTTGCTGGCGTAAACGCGGTATAGAGGTCAGGACGCTGCTCTTGGAGCCATTGCAGCAGGTTGTCGACCAGCACCTGCGGTGACTGCTGCGCCATATGCTTGAGCAACGATTCCGGCACCTGCCACCAGGGGCTGGCTGGGGCCGCAGTGACTGGTTTGGCCGCCACCGACAGCGGCTGGCCGTTGATCAAGTAGCGCTGGAACACTGGCAACACGCGCCCGGCCTCGTCGCCTAATGACTGCAACATCGGCAAAAGGTGCGCGCCATCCCAGAAACGCAAAAACACCGGCTGGTTTTCAGAGAGGTACACCTGGGTCAAACCCTTAAAATGCGCGATCACCACCTCCAGCGGGCTGGACGAGACCGCCAGCCAGCCCCAATCCGACGCTTGGGTGGTGGCTATCCAATCGAGAAAGGCACTGCTCGGCTCAACGACGCCAACGTAGGGCATGACCTCATCCCAGTCAGCGTAGGCCGTGCCCGCCCAGATCGGTCGCGGCATCTTTGCAGCGGCCGTGGCTTGCCAGGCGGCGAGCGGCTTGGCGTCGCTGGCATTGCCCAGCACGGCGTACAGCTGTTCATCAGGCTGCAACGGGTATTGCGCCAGCCAGGCATTGGGCGTCAAGAGCGCGGGCATCAGGACGCACTCCGTGTATGGGCGTCGATGTCGCACTGGCCGTTCTTGCAGCGCTCGCATTCTTCGCAGAACGGCGCGCTGCGTTTGAGGCTGAACACTTGTGCACGGCTTAACGGCGCGGGAACCGCTGCCAATACAGCCTCTTTCAACCCAGGCATTAACGGCGCCGGCGTCGGGGCAGGCGCGCTGCCGAGCTGGATCGGCACACTGCTGAAAATCCCGCCCGCTGACAATGTGATCGACTGCCCGCCCGCCTGGATCGTCACGCTGGCACCCGCATCAATGATGATGCTTTGCCCGGCCCCCAGCGCAATGATTTGCCCGGCACGCATGTGCTGCGAACCGCCAACCACCAGATGGTCATCCTGCTTGAGCTCGGTCAAACGGTTGCCGTGGGTGATGCGCTGCTCCTGGCCCTGCAACTCATGGCGCGACTCGCCGCCCACCTGCACGCGACGCTGGTTATCGACCTGTACCTGTTGATCATGCAGCACATGCTGGGTCCAGTCCCGCTGGGCGCGCAGGTAGATTTCTTCGGCGCCCTTGCGGTCCTCGATACGCAGTTCGTTGTAGCCACCACCGCCAGGGCTGCTCTGGCTACGCCAGAGACTACGGGTCTTGTCCGCGGGCAGGTCGAGGGGCACAGGCGTGGCGGCGTTGGGCAGGCACCCCACCACCAGCGGCATATCCATGTCGCCATTGACGAACCCCACCAGCACTTCCATGCCCACCCGGGGTATCAGCACCACGCCATAACGGTCATGGGCCCAGCCACTGGCGACCCGCAGCCAGCAACTGGAATGGTCGTTGTGCTCGCCGACACGATCCCAGGCCAGTTGCACCTTGACCCGGCCGTATTCGTCACAGTGAACCTCACTGTCAACCGGGCCGGTGACCACTGCACTTTGATATCCCGATACCGTCGGGCGCGGCTGCTCCGGCAAGGGCGGACGAAACACCGCATCCCATGGCGCGGCGACAAATGCGTTGCGATACCCTTGGCGCAGTTCCCCTCCGTCCTCCTCGGTGACCGCCTCCTCCAGCACCTGAGGCTGCTTGCCTTCATGGCGCACCTGCGTCACCAGCCACAGGTCGTTCCAGTCCTCGCGGGGGTGCTCACGCAACTGCAGAAACCGGCCACTGGCCAACGCCGGCTCATCGCCCTGGCCATGGGCACTACGATAGTCGCTGCGGTACCGCTCCAGGCCACGCTGGGCGAGGCATCTGCCTTGGGCTCGGTCGGAAAAGTTGCCGGGGTAGTGCTGCGCTTCAAGCTTGGGCAATGACTTGTCGACGGCTGCGCTTTCCAGCTCGACATGGGGTTTGCGAAAGTCGTAATCGCGAAGATTCAACGCCGTGGTGCAGGTCGCCAATTGCAAGGTGAAGCGCTTGATCGCAGTGGTAGCAGCAACCATTCCCGAACCAGGCCGGTACGGCGTGGGCTGATCTGCCTGGGCAAATACGGTCTGGTCATCGCCAAACACCAGCAGGTGCCCTGCGGGGGAATGCTGGAAGTGATAGTGAATCCCCAGCTCGGCACACAGGCGCTGGATGAACGCCAGGTCGCTCTCGCCGAACTGCACGCAATATTCACGCTCAGGGTAATCACCGCTCAACCGGAACTCGAAGCGGTCACTGTGAATCCCCTGCCCGGCCAGCACTTGGGCAACAATCTGCGGCACCGTCTTATGCTGAAAAATGCGCTGGTGGCTGCTGTGTGCCAGGTACGCCAGATGCGGCGCAAGGCTGAGCTGGTAGCGCGTCAGGCGCCGGCCCGAGTCGCCCTGGGCAACCCGATACACCAGGCCGTGAACGCCATGCCCCTGATCGTCGAAGCCCAAGTACACCTGGCGATGCAGCAAGCCCTCCAGGTCGATATCCGGCTGCTCGCTGACCAACTCAAGTTCAAAACGATAGGGCTGGCTGATGGCCTCGGTGCCGTCGAACGCGAACACCTCGAAATCACTCGGCGCCCCATCCAGGGCCAGGGTAAATGCAGGTTGGTTGGCAGGAGCGAACATCCGGTGTTTCTCTGCGAAGGGTGGGCGGTCGATTCTGCACCAGCCGTTCGCCTCGCCGAGCGCTGCCTCGGCAAATAAGTAAGGTCCTACGTGAGCGCCGCTGGAACCCACGGGCATCGACGGCAATTGCACCAATCAGCCCACACAAAAAAAGGCCCAGTGTCCTTCGGACGTGGGCCTTTCTTGTTCGTTCAGTAGGCGTTAAACGCCCAGCGAATTACTTGTTCAAGTTGTAATCTTTTTCCGCAGCATCAAAACGCTCGACCATGCCCACCGTCGGTGCGCCCATCTTGCTCACGAAGTAGATCGCCAGGCTGGCGAAGATGAAGCCTGGGATGATTTCGTACAGGCCCAGCAATTCGAAGTGCTTCCACACGATCACGGTGATCGCGCCGACCAGGATGCCGGCCAGGGCGCCATTGCGGGTCATGTGTTTCCAGATGACCGAGATCAGTACCACAGGGCCGAAGGCTGCACCGAAACCGGCCCAGGCGTAGCTGACCAGGCCCAGTACACGGTTTTCTGGGTTGGCGGCCATGGCGATGGCGATCAAGGCCACTACCAGCACCATGATGCGACCGACCCATACCAGCTCAAGCTGGGAAGCGCCTTTGCGCAGGAACGCCTTGTAGAAGTCTTCGGTCAGGGCGCTGGAGCACACCAGCAGTTGGCAGCTCAGGGTGCTCATCACAGCCGCCAGAATGGCCGACAGCAACACACCAGCAACCCATGGGTTGAACAGGATTTTGGCCAGCTCGATAAACACACGCTCTGGGTTTTCAGTCACCGGGCCTGCCACTTCCGGGTGCGCCGAGAAGTAAGCGATACCGAAGAAGCCCACCGCCACGGTGCCGCCCAGGCACAGGATCATCCAGGTCATGGAGATGCGACGCGCCTTGGCGATCGACTTAACCGAGTCCGCCGCCATGAAGCGCGCGAGGATGTGCGGCTGGCCGAAGTAGCCCAGGCCCCAGCCCATCAACGAGATAACGCCGATGAAGGTGGTGTTTTTCAGCATGTCGAAGCTGGTCGGGTCCTTGGCTTCAATGGCCAGGAAGGTGGTGTCTACGCCGCCGGTGGCCAGCAGCACGATAATCGGCGTGAGGATCAGCGCGAAGATCATCAGCGTGGCTTGCACGGTGTCGGTCCAGCTGACTGCCAGGAAACCACCGATGAAGGTGTAGGCAATAGTCGCCGCAGCACCGGCCCACAGCGCGGTCTCGTAGGACATGCCGAAGGTGCTTTCGAACAGGCGGGCGCCGGCGACGATGCCGGAGGCGCAGTAGATGGTGAAGAACACCAGGATCACCACGGCGGAGATGATCCGCAGCAGGCCGCTTTTATCTTCGAAGCGGCTGGAGAAGTAATCCGGCAGGGTCAGGGCGTCGCCGTTGTGTTCGGTCTGCACGCGCAGGCGACCGGCCACGAACAACCAGTTGAGGTAGGCACCGACGATCAGGCCGATGGCAATCCAGCTTTCCGACAGACCGGACATGTAGATCGCGCCCGGCAAGCCCATCAACAGCCAGCCGCTCATGTCGGAAGCACCGGCGGACAAGGCTGTCACCACGCTACCGAGGCTGCGACCGCCCAGGATGTAATCGGAAAGGTTGTTGGTAGAGCGATAGGCCATAAGGCCGATCAGCACCATTGCTGCGATGTAGATCACGAACGTGATCAGGGTTGGATTACTAACGCTCATAGGAGTGACGCCCTGGCTTTGTTTTTATGTAGCGACGGTCATGGGGACGGCCACCCGTGGATAACCGGATAGACGAACCTGCATGCCGCGCATTTATGACTGGCGTTTCCCCAGGAAAGCCGCCAGCCGATGAACCCACCCAGAGGGTTGGTTGCACCTTGGTGCGCGAATGCTATTCAACAAAGCAAATAAGGTGCAACCAGTTTCTGCCGTTTAAGTTGCACCCAAGTATGTTTTAGGACAAACGCGCTTTTTTTGCTCCTTTTCGGAGCAAGAACAGCCGATCTCAGAAGCAAATGCACCAACGCGAAGCGGATTCGGTCGTGTGTTTATTTTTTTCCGATCAAGCGTCGAATATTTAACCAACAAAAGGGTTGCACCCGGTTGCACCTCAGGATGGGCAAAGCTAATCTTGCCGCCAGCAGATGCCACTCGGTAGTGGCACCCATGAGGATAAAAAAATGGCAACGACCACCCTTGGGGTCAAACTCGACGACCCGACCCGCGAACGCCTGAAGGCCGCCGCGACCTCCATTGATCGCACGCCGCACTGGCTGATCAAGCAGGCGATTTTCAATTACCTGGAGAAACTCGAGGGTGGTGCAACCCTGTCCGAGCTCAATGGCTTGAGCACCAAGGAGGCCGATGATGCCGGCGAGGTCCAGGCCGACCACGCCCATCAGTGCTTCCTTGAGTTCGCCGAGAGCATCCTGCCGCAATCGGTATTGCGTGCCGCAATCACCGCCGCTTACCGCCGCCCCGAGCCGGAAGTGGTACCGATGCTGATCGAACAGGCGCGCCTGCCGGCACCGATGGCCGAAGCCACCAACAAGCTGGCCGCGAGCATTGCCGAAAAACTGCGCAATCAGAAGAGTGCCGGCGGCCGTGCCGGTATTGTTCAGGGCCTGCTGCAAGAATTCTCCTTGTCGTCCCAGGAAGGCGTGGCGCTGATGTGCCTGGCCGAAGCGCTGCTGCGTATCCCGGACAAAGGCACCCGCGATGCGCTGATCCGCGACAAGATCAGCACCGGCAACTGGCAGCCCCACCTGGGCAACAGCCCATCGCTGTTCGTCAACGCCGCTACCTGGGGCCTGCTGCTGACTGGCAAGCTGGTGTCCACCCACAACGAAGCAGGCCTGACCTCGTCCCTGAGCCGCATCATCGGCAAGAGCGGCGAGCCGATGATCCGCAAGGGCGTCGACATGGCCATGCGCCTGATGGGCGAGCAGTTCGTCACCGGCGAAACCATCGCCGAAGCCTTGGCCAATGCGAGCAAATTCGAAGCCAAGGGCTTCCGCTATTCCTACGACATGCTCGGTGAAGCCGCACTCACCGAACACGACGCCCAGAAGTACCTGGCCTCGTACGAACAAGCCATTCATTCCATCGGCAAAGCCTCCCATGGCCGTGGGATCTATGAAGGCCCGGGCATCTCCATCAAACTCTCCGCCCTGCACCCGCGCTACAGCCGTGCGCAGTACGAGCGTGTGATGGATGAGCTGTACCCGCGCCTGCTGTCGCTGACTTTGCTGGCCAAGCAGTACGACATCGGCCTGAACATCGACGCCGAAGAAGCCGACCGCCTGGAGCTGTCCCTGGACCTGCTCGAGCGCCTGTGCTTCGAGCCGCAATTGACTGGCTGGAACGGCATCGGCTTTGTGATCCAGGCGTACCAGAAGCGTTGCCCGTATGTGATCGACTACGTCATCGACCTGGCCCGCCGCAGCCGCCATCGCCTGATGATCCGCCTGGTAAAAGGCGCGTACTGGGACAGCGAAATCAAGCGCGCCCAGGTCGAAGGCCTGGAAGGCTACCCGGTCTACACCCGCAAGGTATACACCGACGTTTCCTACATTGCCTGCGCACGCAAACTGCTGTCGGTGCCGGAAGTCATCTACCCGCAGTTCGCCACGCACAACGCCCACACCCTGTCGGCTATCTACCACATCGCCGGTCAGAACTATTACCCCGGCCAGTACGAGTTCCAGTGCCTGCACGGCATGGGTGAACCGCTGTACGAACAGGTTGTAGGCAAGGTTTCCGAAGGCAAGCTGAACCGTCCGTGCCGTGTATACGCACCGGTTGGTACCCACGAAACACTGCTGGCCTATCTGGTACGCCGCCTGCTGGAAAACGGCGCCAACACCTCGTTCGTCAACCGTATCGCTGACCAGTCCATCTCGATCCAGGAATTGGTAGCCGACCCGGTGGCCAGTATCGAGCAAATGGCAACCCAGGAAGGCGGTTTCGGCCTGCCGCACCCGCGCATCCCTTTGCCGCGTGACCTGTACGGCAGCGACCGCGCCAACTCGGCCGGTATCGACCTGGCCAACGAACATCGTCTGGCCTCGCTGTCCTGCGCCCTGCTCGCCACTGCTCACAACAACTGGAAAGCCGCACCGATGCTCGGTTGCGCCGCCAGCAATGAAGCGGCTCAACCGGTGCTGAACCCGTCCGACCTGCGTGATGTGGTCGGCCAGGTACAGGAAGCCACCGTCGAAGACGTCGACAACGCCATCCAGTGCGCCATCAGCGCCGCACCGATCTGGCAGGCCACCCCGCCCGCCGAACGCGCTGCCATCCTCGAACGCGCCGCCGACCTGATGGAAGGCGAGATCCAGCCGCTGATGGGCCTGCTGGCCCGCGAAGCAGGCAAGACCTTCGCCAACGCCATCGCCGAAGTGCGTGAAGCCGTGGACTTCCTGCGCTACTACGCAGTGCAGGCGCGCAACGACTTCACCAATGACGCCCACCGCCCATTGGGCCCGGTGGTGTGCATCAGCCCGTGGAACTTCCCGCTCGCCATCTTCAGCGGCCAGGTAGCTGCAGCGCTGGCTGCCGGTAACCCGGTGTTGGCCAAGCCTGCCGAGCAGACGCCGCTGGTGGCTGCCCAGGCCGTACGCATCCTGCTTGAAGCCGGCATTCCGGAAGGTGTGCTGCAATTGCTGCCAGGCCAGGGCGAAAGCGTCGGTGCCCGTCTGGTGGGTGATGATCGCGTCAAAGGCGTGATGTTCACCGGCTCCACCGAAGTGGCGCGCCTGCTGCAACGCAATGTCGCCGGTCGCCTGGATGCCCAGGGTCGCCCGATTCCGCTGATCGCCGAAACCGGTGGCCAGAACGCGATGATCGTCGATTCCTCGGCGCTGACCGAACAAGTGGTGATCGACGTCGTATCGTCGGCCTTCGACAGCGCCGGTCAACGTTGCTCGGCCCTGCGCGTACTGTGCCTGCAGGAAGATTCGGCAGACCGTGTGGTCGAAATGCTCAAGGGTGCCATGGCTGAATGCCGCCTGGGTAACCCGGAACGCCTGTCGGTCGACATCGGCCCGGTGATCGACGCCGAAGCCAAGGCCGGCATCGAGAAACACATCCAGGCCATGCGTGACAAAGGCCGCAACGTTTACCAGGTGGCGATTGCCGACGGTGAAGAGATCAAGCGCGGCACCTTCGTGATGCCGACCCTGATCGAGCTGGAAAGCTTCGACGAGCTGCAACGCGAGATCTTCGGCCCGGTATTGCACGTAGTGCGCTACAAGCGCAAAGAGATCGACCAGCTCATCGGCCAGATCAACGCTTCCGGCTACGGCCTGACCCTGGGCGTGCACACCCGCATCGACGAGACCATCGCCAAGGTGATCGACAACGTCAATGCCGGTAACGTCTACGTCAACCGCAACATTGTTGGCGCCGTGGTCGGCGTGCAGCCGTTCGGCGGTGAAGGCCTGTCCGGCACTGGCCCCAAAGCCGGTGGCCCGCTGTACCTGTACCGCTTGCTGTCGACTCGTCCTACCGATGCGATCGAGCAATCCTTCGTACGGGGCGACAAGCTGGCCGCGCCGGACGTGCGCCTGCGTGATGCCATGAGCCAATCGCTGACCGCCCTGAAAACCTGGGCCGACGGCAATAAGTTCAGCGAACTGAGCGCGTTGTGCACGCAGTTCGCCGCCCAATCGCAGAGCGGTATCACCCGCCAACTGGCCGGCCCGACCGGCGAGCGCAACAGCTACGCCATCCTGCCGCGCGAGCACGTGCTGTGCCTGGCCGAAGTGGAAGGCGACCTGCTGACCCAACTGGCGGCGGTATTGGCCGTCGGTGGTTCGGCGGTATGGCCGGAAACCGAGCTGACCAAGGCCTTGTTCCCACGCCTGCCTAAAGAGATTCAGGCGAAGATCAAGCGCGTGGCCGACTGGTCCAAGGACGACGTGGTGTTTGACGCTGTGCTGCATCACGGTGATTCCGACCAACTGCGTGCGGTGTGCCAGCAAGTGGCGCAGCGCGGTGGGGCGATTGTTGGGGTGCATGGCATGTCGCAAGGCGAAACGGCGATTGCGCTGGAGCGTCTGGTGATCGAGCGTGCGTTGAGCGTCAACACCGCTGCAGCGGGTGGTAACGCCAGCCTGATGACCATCGGCTAACTGATACAACGCGGCTGATCGTTCCCACGCTCCGCGTGGGAATGCAGCTCAAGGACGCTCTGCGTCCAGAAGCGTGACGCGGAGCGTCAAAAGAGGCGTTCCCATGCAGAGCGTGGGAACGATCTCGATGCCTCGCCAGCGTTCTGCCCTTCTATCACTTAAATCAATCTTGCTATCCACCATCCATTCGCGGACTTAGACTCAGGCCAATTCCTTCAAAGGTACGCCGCCATGTCCGAGACGCTGCTCAGTTCCCGCAATCTGGCTTTCGAGCTGTACGAAGTCCTCGATGCCGAGGGCCTGACCCAGCGCGAGCGGTTTACCGAACACAACCGCGAAACCTTCGATGCCGCGATCAGCACGGCGCGCAACATCGCAGAAAAGTACTTCGCCCCTCACAACCGCAAGAACGACGAAAACGAGCCACGCTATGAAAACGGCCAGGCGATCCTGATCCCGGAGGTCAAACCCGCCGTGGACGCCTTCCTTGAAGCCGGCTTCCTCAACGCAGCACGTAGCTTTGAAGCAGGCGGCATGCAACTGCCGACCCTGTTGTCCCAGGCTTGTTTCGCGCACTTCCAATCGGCCAACGCCGCCTCGACGTCCTACCCGTTCCTGACCATGGGCGCCGCCAACCTCATTGAGAGCTTCGGCACCGAGGAGCAGAAACAACGCTTCCTGCAGCCAATGATCGACGGGCGCTTCTTCGGCACCATGGCCCTGACCGAGCCCCATGCCGGTTCCTCCCTGTCGGACATTCGGACCCGTGCAGAACCCGCGGCTGACGGCAGTTATCGGCTCAAGGGCAACAAGATCTTTATCTCCGGTGGCGACCATTCGCTGTCGGAAAACATCGTGCACATGGTGCTGGCCAAATTGCCGGACGCTCCCGCAGGCGTGAAGGGCATTTCGCTGTTTATCGTGCCCAAGTTCCTGGTCAACGATGACGGCAGCCTGGGCGCTCGCAACGATGTGCTGCTGGCGGGGCTGTTCCACAAGATGGGCTGGCGCGGCACCACGTCCACGGCGCTTAACTTTGGCGATAACGGCAACTGTGTCGGCTACCTGGTGGGCAAGCCGCACCAGGGGCTGAGCTGCATGTTCCAGATGATGAACGAGGCACGCATCGGCGTAGGCATGGGCGCGGTGATGCTCGGTTACGCCGGCTACCTTTACTCGCTGGACTACGCCCGCGAACGGCCCCAGGGGCGCCTGCCGGATAGCAAAGACCCGAGCACCGCACCGGTGGCGATCATCCAGCATGCCGACATCAAGCGCATGCTGCTGACCCAGAAAGCCTATGTGGAAGGCGCCTTTGACCTCGGCCTCTACGCGGCGCGGCTATTCGACGACACCACCACCCTGCAAACCGACACCGAGCGCAAGCAAGCCCACGAACTGCTCGACCTGCTCACGCCCATCGTCAAATCCTGGCCGTCGGAGTTCTGCCTCAAGGCCAACGAGCTGGCGATCCAGATTCTCGGCGGCCACGGCTACACCCGCGAATACCCGGTGGAGCAGTACTACCGCGACAACCGCCTGAACCCCATCCATGAAGGCACCCACGGCATCCAGTCCCTGGACCTGCTCGGGCGCAAATTGGCGCAGAACGGCGGCGCCGGCTTAAAGCAATTGATCCGCCTGATCGCCGAAACCGGAGCCCGGGCGCAAAAGCACCCTTCACTCACGGCACTGCGAGAGCCTCTGGAGCAACTGGTAAACCGGCTGCAAAGCGTCACGATTGGCCTGCTGACCGATCTCGCCCAAGGCAAGGTCAACAGCAGCCTGGCGAACTCGGCGCTGTACTTGAAAGTGTTCGGGCACACGGTGATTGGCTGGCGCTGGCTGGAACAGGCGATCCGCGCCGAAGAAGGGCTGGCCAAGGGTGACGCGGCTGACGCGGCCTTTTATAAGGGCAAGCTCCAGGCCGCCCGGTACTTCCTGACCTGGGAAGTACCGAGCTGCCATCATGAACTGGCGATTCTGGAGGCACGCGACGATACGTGCCTGGGCATGCAAGACGAGTGGTTCTAGGGGGCGTTCTCAATTAGTTTCCCCACCGCGCCGGGTCTGCTGCTGTGCAGGGCAAGGCGCGAGAAGCGTGGTTTGGTCATTCCAAATAAGCTTCGAGCAACGCAGCCCTGCACAGCAGCAGGCCCGGCCCTTCGGGTTGTGCCTTAAAGCGGGCCATGCTGCGTTGCAGGCCTTGGAAAGGGAACAACCATTCCCAGCGGCCTGCGCCTTGCCTGGCCCGCTTTAAGGCGACAACGCGGTGGGGAAACTAATTGAGAGCGCCCCCTAGCCCTCAGGGCTGACCGATCACCTTGGAGATCACATCGACCGTGGCGCTGACTTGCTCTTGGTAACGGTCGAGTTCCTGCTGGTGAGCCTGTTGCATTTCAATCTGCTCGGCGCACAGGTTCAGCGCGGCCAGTACCAATAGTTTGTCACCGATCAGGGTCGGGTACTTTTTCTTGGTAACCGCCAGGGAGGCCTTGAGCATGGTCACGGCATGCATCAAGGTCTGATCTTCGCCGGCCGGTGCCTTGATCGAGTAATCCTCTCCGAGAATCGAAACGACCTTTATGCCCTCACTCATGCGCTGACAGGCCCTGCACTTACACGCTCAACCAGCGCCTGGATGCGGGCGGCGGTGGCGCCGTGCTTTTCTTCCTGTTCCATCAGGTTCAGTTGCAGGCTGTCGTTTTCGTCCTTGGCGCGGGCCAACTCGGCCTTGAGGGATTCGTTGCTGCCCAGCAATTCTTGATTCTGCTGTACGAGGTCGCTGACCAGTTGTTCCAATTGGCTGAGGGATGCTTCTAACATTTTGATTTCTCGGGCTTTTAAAAAGGGCGGTGACGATAAAGAAAATTCACCTCGGATGCCAGGGTTATCCCTGGCCGCGCAGCCAGATGATGCAAGGCCGGGCCGCACTTTCGAGCCTTAGTGACTGCATTTACCCGATCTGGTTCCTGAACTCACCCATCCCCTGGTCCGATGCGACAAAAGCGCGCGCCCCCTTAAGACTTTAGTCGCATGGCCGATAAGGCGGGCACACCTCGTCTCATGGCCGCATGGATAGCGCCTCCCCCAGGACTCCAGCATGTCTCTTCGTAATATGAATATCGCCCCGAGGGCCTTCCTCGGCTTCGCGTTTATTGGCGCCTTGATGTTGTTGCTCGGTGTGTTCGCTCTGAACCAGATGAGCAAAATTCGTGCAGCCACCGAAGACATCACCTCGGCCAGCGTGCCCAGCATTCGCGCCCTGGATGAATTCACCCAACTGACCCTGCGCCTGCGCGTGCTGTCGTACCGCTTGCTGACCAACCGCGAGCCGGATGTACAGCAAAAGACCCTGGAAGCCTTTGAACTGCGCAATCAGCAGATTCGCACAGCCCAGGACATCTACGAAAAACTGATCACCAGCACCGAAGAGCGCAACGTCTACAACGAGTACGTCCGCTTGCTGGGCCAGTACCGCCAGATTGAAGAGCGCATGAAGAGCCTGTCTCGCGCCAATCAGGTCAACGAGCTGCGCAGCCTGCTCAACACCGAGTTGCTGGACAACTCCGAGCAGGTCAATGCGGTCTTGACCCGCTTGCTGGATATCAATAACGACGACGCCAACGCCACCAACCAGCGCGCCAAAGACCAATACGACATGGCCTTTGACCTGGTGGTAGGCCTGCTGGTGATTGCCACGGCGCTGACCTTGCTGTTTGCCTGGTTGCTGACCCGCAGCATCACCCTGCCCATCGCCCAGGCGCTAGAAGCCGCCGAAGAAGTGGCCGAAGGCAACCTGACGCGCCCGATCAGTGTGGACGGCAACGACGAAGCCGGGCGCCTGCTCGCGGCCATGGCCAAGATGCAACACAAACTGCGCGACACCCTGCAACGTATCGCCGGCTCCGCTACCCAGCTGGCGTCTGCCGCTGAAGAGCTGAATGCGGTCACCGACGAAAGCGCCCGTGGCCTGACCCAGCAGAACAACGAAATCGAACAGGCCGCCACTGCCGTCAACGAGATGACCAGTGCGGTAGAAGAAGTCGCACGCAACGCGGTGAGCACCTCCGAAGCCTCGCGCAATGCCACCACCTCTGCCGGTGACGGTCGCGACCTGGTGCAGGAAACCGTTAGCGCTATCGAACGCATGAGTACCGACGTGCAGGCCACCGCTTCCCTGATTGGCGACCTGGCCAATGAATCGCGGGATATCGGTAAAGTGCTGGACGTGATCCGTGGCCTGGCTGACCAGACCAACCTGCTGGCCCTGAACGCCGCGATCGAAGCAGCTCGAGCCGGGGAAGCCGGGCGTGGTTTCGCCGTGGTGGCCGATGAAGTGCGGGCGCTGGCCCATCGCACCCAGCAGTCCACCAGCGAAATCGAGCGCATGATCGGCAGCATCCAGACAGGCACTGAACACGCGGTGGATTCGATGCGCAACAGCACCGAGCGCGCCGAATCGACACTCAACATCGCCCGAGGCGCGGGCCTGTCGCTGGACACTATCAACACGGCGATTGTGGAGATCAACGAGCGCAACCTGGTGATCGCCAGTGCGGCGGAAGAACAGGCCCAGGTGGCGCGGGAAGTGGACCGCAACCTGGTGAATATCCGTGACCTGTCGGTGCAATCGGCCACGGGCGCTAGCCAGACCAGTGCGGCGAGCGGTGAGTTGTCGCGCTTGGCGGTGGATCTGAATGGGATGGTCGGAAGGTTCCGCCTCTGACATAAGCCTTTGCTCACACCGCATAGCTTGTGGGAGCTGGCTTGCCTGCGATAGCAATCTGTCAGCTAACGCCCATAGCGCCTGGCACACCGCAATCGCAGGCAAGCCAGCTCCTACATTTGAGCGATGTGCAGCCACAAAAGCTTTTTGACAGCGCAGCAATTCAACAGGTTAGAATCCCTGGCACGCAGACTGCATGGTCAGTTTGCGTCCTGTCTTCCCCCTGCCCTGGAGTACTGCCTTTGAATGCGACGACCATCAACAGCCTGTTCTTGATCGGCGCGTTGCTGGTGACTGCGAGCATTCTGGTGAGTTCGCTTTCGTCACGCCTGGGTATCCCCATCCTGGTGATTATCCTGGCCGTGGGCATGACCGCCGGTGTCGATGGCGGTGGCATCATTTTCGATAACTACCCGACCGCCTACCTGGTGGGCAACCTCGCCCTCGCCGTGATCCTGCTCGACGGCGGTTTGCGCACCCGGGTGGCGAGTTTCCGCGTGGCGCTGTGGCCGGCCTTGTCCCTGGCCACGGTGGGGGTGTTGATTACCACCGGCCTCACGGGGATGGCCGCGGCCTGGCTGTTTAACCTCAACATCATCCAAGGCTTGCTGATCGGTGCCATCGTCGGCTCCACGGACGCCGCAGCGGTGTTCTCGCTGCTTGGCGGCAAGGGCCTCAACGAACGGGTCAGCGCCAGCCTGGAAATCGAATCCGGCAGCAACGATCCGATGGCGGTGTTCCTCACCGTCACCCTGATCGACATGCTCGCCAGCGGCCAGACCGGCCTGCACTGGAGCCTGCTCACGCACCTGATCCGCGAATTCGGCATCGGTGGCCTGGTAGGCCTGGGCGGCGGCTGGCTGATGCTGCAACTGGTCAACCGCATCAACCTGGCCAACGGCCTGTACCCGATCCTGGTGATCGCCGGTGGCCTGTTCGTATTCGCCCTGACCAACGCCCTGCACGGCAGCGGCTTCCTCGCCGTGTACCTGTGCGGGCTGGTGATCGGCAACCGCCCGGTGCGCAGCCGCCATGGCATTTTGCATATGCTCGACGGCATGGCCTGGCTGGCGCAGATCGGGATGTTTTTGGTGCTGGGCCTGCTGGTCACGCCTCACGATTTGCTGCCCATCGCCGTGCCCGCCCTGGGCCTGGCGCTGTGGATGATCCTGTTTGCCCGACCGCTGTCGGTGATGGTTGGCCTGCTGCCATTCAAGGCGTTCCACGGTCGCGAAAAAGCCTTTATAGCCTGGGTGGGCCTGCGCGGCGCGGTACCGATCATCCTCGCGGTGTTCCCGCTGATGGCCGGCCTGCCCCATGCGCAGCTGTACTTCAACCTGGCATTCTTTATCGTGCTGGTCTCGCTGTTGGTGCAGGGCACCAGCCTGCCGTGGGTGGCCAAATTGCTCAAAGTCACCGTACCGCCAGACCCGGCACCGATCTCCCGCGCGGCCCTGGAAGTGCACGTTACCAGCGAGTGGGAGCTGTTCGTCTACCGCCTGGGCGCCGAAAAATGGTGCATCGGCGCGGCCCTGCGCGAGCTGAAAATGCCCGAAGGCACGCGCATCGCCGCGCTGTTTCGTGGCCAGCAACTGCTCCATCCGTCGGGTAGTACGGTGCTGGAAGTCGGCGATTTGCTCTGTGTGATCGGCCACGAACACAACCTGCCGGCCCTGGGCAAATTGTTCAGCCAGGCGCCGCAACGGGGACTCGATTTGCGCTTCTTCGGCGACTTCGTACTCGAAGGCGACGCCCAGCTGGGCGCGGTTTCCGCCTTGTACGGGCTCAAGCTTGAAGGTATCGACCCGGACATGCCATTGAGCCGCTTCATTACCCAAAAGGTTGGCGGTGCACCGGTAGTCGGCGACCAGGTGGAGTGGAACAACACCATCTGGACCGTCGCCGTCATGGACGGGAACAAGATTGGCAAAGTCGGCGTCAGATTCCCCGAAGGAAGTCGCCCGGGCCCCGGACTCTTCCTCTAAACTGCGGGACAACGACGCCCCGATTCTTCACTTTGCAAGACCGGTCTCTATGCCAACCCTGCGTACTTTTCTCGCCACTGCCCTGCTGGGCCTGACCCTTTGTGTTGGCAGCGTATACGCCGCCGACCCGCCCAGCGCCGAAGCCGTCCAGCAAAGCCTGGATAAACTGCCCGACCGCAAGCTGCCTGACGCCGACATGAAGGCGCTGCAGGCGACCCTGCAACAGACCCTGACCTACCTGGGCAATCAGCAGGACTACGAGCAGCGCCTGGCCGACCTCAAGCGCCAGCTGGAAGAGGCCCCGCGCCAGACCAATGAGAACCAGCGTGAGCTGGCGCGCCTCAAGGCCACCAAAATCATTCCGGTGGCCCAACGCTACGCCAGCCTGCCGGTGCCGCAGCTTGAGCAGTTATTGGTGCAACGCAGCACCCAGCAAGGCGACCTGCAAAAAGAACTGGCCGACGCCAACAGCCTGACCATCGCCGCCCAGACCCGCCCCGAGCGCGCCCAGACCGAGATCAGCAGCAGCCAGACGCGCATCCAGCAAATCAACGCGACGCTCAAGCTTGGCAAAGACAATGGCAAACCTCTCAGCGGCGACCAGCGCAACCAGCTCAACGCCGAACTGGCGGCCCTGAATGCCTTGATTCCCCTGCGCCGCCAGGAATTGGCCGGCAACAGCCAGCTGCAAGACCTGGGCAACAGCCAGCACGACCTGATCCAGGAAAAAACCGCACGCCTGGAGCAAGAAATTCAGGACCTGCAAACCCTGATCAACCAGAAACGCCTGGCCCAGTCCCAGCAGACGGTGACCCAACAGTCCATCGAAGCGCAGAAAGCCGGCGGCAGTAGCATCCTTGCCAAGGAAAGCGCAGACAACCTGAAGCTGTCCGACTACCTGCTCAAAAGCACCGACCGCCTCAACGACCTGACCCAGAAAAACCTGCAGACCAAGCAGCAACTGGACACCGTGACCCAAAGCGATTCGGCCCTGGACGAGCAGATCAACGTGCTCAAGGGCAGCCTGCTGCTGTCCAAGATTCTCTATAAACAAAAGCAGGCCCTGCCGCGTCTCACCGTGGACAAAGACCTGGCCGACGACATCGCCAACATTCGCCTGTATCAGTTCGAGGTCAACCAACAGCGTGAGCTGATCAGTTCCCCAAGCGCCTATGTGGACAACCTGCTGGCGAACCAGCCACCGGATGAGGTCACCCCGCAACTGCGCCGCACCTTGCTGGAAGTGGCGATCACCCGCAGCGACCTGTTGGAGCGTCTGAGCCGCGAGCTGAGTGCACTGCTCAACGAATCCATCACCCTGCAACTGAACCAGAAACAACTGCTCAGCACCGCCAGCACCCTGCGGGCCACGCTCGACGAGCAAATGTTCTGGATCCCCAGCAACAAGCCGCTGGACACTGAATGGCTGGAAACCGTACCGGCGCATCTGAGCAAACAGGTCACCACCCTGCCTTGGGCGTCCAGCGTCAGTGAGCTGTATGACGGCCTGACCCAACGCCCACTGCTGTTCCTGCCGTTGCTGTTGCTGATCGGCGCGCTGTTGTGGCGACGCAATGCGCTGTATGTGCGCCTGAAAAAGGTTCACCAGGACATCGGCCACTTCAAGCGCGACAGCCAGTGGCATACGCCGCAGGCCATCCTGATCAACATCCTGCTGGCGATGCCCGTGGCCCTTGGCCTGGCGCTGTGCGGCTACGCGTTGCAGATCGACGCCCGCGGGCAAAACGCCAACCTGGGCGCGGCCTTGCTGCAGATCGCCCAAGCCTGGCTGGTGTTCTACACCGCCTACCGCATCCTCGCGCCGGGCGGCGTGGCGGAGCTGCACTTTCGCTGGGAAAGGCCGCAGGTCGAATTCCTGCAAGGCTGGATACGCAAGCTCGGGCTGGTGGTACTGGCGTTGGTGGCCGTGGTCGCAATTGCCGAACATCAACCGGCGGCGCTGGCTGACGACGTGTTGGGTATCGCCGTGGTACTGACCTGCTACGGGCTGATGGCCTGGCTGCTGGGCCGCCTGCTGCTGAACAGCCCAACCCACGAAAAGGCCTCGTTGTTTCGCAAAGCTATCGGGGTGGTGTTCACCGCGCTGCCCATCGCTCTGTTTATTGCCGTGTGCTTTGGCTATTACTACACCGCGCTGAAACTCAGCGACCGGCTGATCAATACCCTGTACCTGCTGATGTTCTGGCTGGTGATCGAAGCCACCTTCGTGCGCGGCCTGGGTGTTGCCGCACGGCGCCTGGCCTACGCCCGCGCCCTGGCCAAACGCCAGGCAGCCAAGGAGGCCGGTGACGGCGAAGCGGTGATCGAAGAGCCGACCCTGGACATCGAGCAGGTCAACGAACAGTCCATGCGCCTGATCCGCCTGGCCCTGCTCGGCGGCTTTATCGCGGCGTTGTATTGGGTGTGGTCGGACCTGATCTCGGTATTTTCCTACCTGGACAACGTCACGCTGTACGAATACACCAGCGGTACCGGTGCGAATATCAGCATGGTGCCCATCAGCATCGGCGACCTTCTGGGCGCGTCGATTATCATCGGTATCACCTTCGCCCTGGCGCGCAACCTGCCCGGCCTGCTGGAAGTGCTGGTGCTGTCCAAGCTGGACTTGGCCCAAGGCAGCGCCTACGCCACCACCACCTTGCTGTCCTACATCATTGCCGGCGTGGGCTTTGTCACCACCCTTTCCACCCTCGGTGTGAGCTGGGACAAACTGCAATGGCTGGTGGCCGCGCTGTCGGTGGGCCTGGGTTTCGGCATGCAGGAGATCTTCGCCAACTTCATCTCCGGCATCATGATTTTGTTCGAACGCCCGGTGCGCATCGGCGACACCATTACCATCGGCAACCTGTCGGGTACGGTAAGCAAGATCCGCATTCGTGCCACCACCATCACCGACTTCGACAACAAGGACATCATCGTCCCCAACAAGACCTTCATCACCGGGCAACTGATCAACTGGTCGCTGACCGACACCATCACTCGGGTGACCCTCAAACTCGGCGTGGACTACGGCTCCGACCTGGACCTGGTGAAGGAATTGCTACTCAAGGCGGCGCGAGAGAACCCACGGGTACTCAAAGAGCCGGAACCCCACGTGTACTTCCTCAACTTCGGCGAAAGCACCCTCGACCACGAGCTGCGCATGCATGTTCGCGACCTGGGCGACCGCAACCCGGTGTTGGACGAGGTCAACCGCTATATCAATCGTGAATTCAAGAAACAGCACATCAACATCTCGTTCCGGCAGATGGAAATCTACCTGAAGAATCTTCACGGCCAGGAATACAAATTGGTGCCGGCCGAAGACGAGCGCAAGACCATCGCCGAGCCCATCGACAAGCCCGACGCCCCGGAGCCTCCCGCAGGCAAAGTGGCGGATGCGCCAGAGCCGCCACCCAGCAAACTCGACTAAACGCCCTATCCCCAGCAGAATGCTCGGACATTCTGCTGGAGATGGCCGGTGAAAGCCCTCGACGAACTGACCTTCGACAACCGCTTCGCACGCCTGGGCGACGCATTCTCGACCCACGTACTGCCCGAGCCCCTCGACGAGCCGCGCTTGGTCGTCGCGAGCAAGGCCGCCATGGCCCTGCTCGACCTCGACCCGGCCGTGGCCGAAACCCCGGTATTTGCCGAGCTGTTCGGCGGCCACAAGCTGTGGGCCGAGGCAGAACCACGGGCGATGGTGTATTCCGGGCATCAATTCGGCGGCTACACCCCGCAGTTGGGCGATGGCCGCGGGTTATTGCTGGGCGAGGTCTATAACGAGGCCGGCGAGCATTGGGATTTACACCTCAAGGGCGCCGGGATGACGCCTTACTCGCGCATGGGCGACGGGCGTGCCGTGTTGCGCTCTTCGATTCGTGAATTCCTCGCCTCCGAGGCCCTGCATGCGCTAGGCATCCCCACCAGCCGCGCCCTGTGCGTGATCGGTTCCAGCACGCCGGTATGGCGGGAGAAACAGGAACGCGGGGCGATGGTTTTACGCCTGGCCCACAGCCATATTCGCTTCGGGCACTTCGAATATTTCTACTACACCAAGAAGCCTGAGCAGCAGGCCGAACTCGCCGAGCACGTGCTGAACCTGCACTACCTCGAATGCCGCGAGCAACCCGAGCCTTACCTGGCGATGTTCCGCGAAATCGTCGAGCGCAACGCCGAAATGATCGCCAAATGGCAGGCTTATGGTTTTTGCCACGGCGTGATGAACACCGACAACATGTCGATCCTGGGCATTACCTTCGACTTCGGACCCTTCGCGTTTCTCGATGATTTTGACGCGCACTTCATCTGCAACCACTCCGACCATGAAGGCCGCTACTCCTTCAGCAACCAGGTGCCGATCGGGCAGTGGAACCTCAGCGCCTTGGCCCAGGCGCTCACGCCATTCATCAGCGTTGAGGCACTGAAGGAAGCCCTCGGCCTGTACCTGCCGCTGTATCAAGCGCACTACCTGGACCTGATGCGCCGCCGGCTGGGGCTGACCACCGCCGAAGAAGACGACCAGACGCTGGTGGAGGGTTTGCTCAAGCTGATGCAGAACAGCGGTGTGGACTACACGCTGTTCTTCCGCCGCCTGGGCGACGAATCGGCGACGTTAGCCGTGGCGCGGTTGCGTGATGACTTTGTCGACATGGCCGGGTTTGATGCCTGGGCCGAGCGGTACAAGGCCCGTGTTGCACGGGATGGGGATTACACCCAGGAACAGCGCCGTGAGCGCATGCACGCGGTCAACCCGCTGTACATCCTGCGCAACTACTTGGCCCAAAACGCCATCGCCGCCGCCGAATCAGGCGACTACAGCGAAGTGCGGCGGCTGCATGACGTGCTGACCAGGCCGTTTGAGGAACAAGCGGGCATGGAGCAGTACGCGCAACGGCCGCCGGATTGGGGTAAGCATTTGGAGATTAGTTGTTCGTCGTGACCCCTTAGATAAAGGTCTCCACCGACACACCGAAACGCTCGGCCAGCCAACGAATCTGGCGCACGTTGAGCTGGCGTTTTCCGCTCAGTATCTCCGAGACAACCGATTGCGCCCCAACGCCAGGAAGGTCACTCTGGGTAAGATTGTGCTCGCGCATCATGTAGCGCAGCACATCGACCCCGCTGGCGACGGGCATTGGGCGATGCTCACGATCATAAGCTTCGATCCAGTCGCTCAGAATGTCGACCAGGCTCATCAGCGGGCTATCCTCGTCTTCACCCACCAGACTCAATAGCTCATCCAAACCGCATACCAATGCGTCGTAGTCTGCCTCGTTTTCCGGCTTGCGCAGCACAGGCGAAACGAACTGCCAGTGCTCTGCCGCCACTCGCATAAGTGCGCTCATCTGATTTTTTCCTTCCATTTGTTTTTCTCATAATCACGGTGGTCAAGCAGGTGTTTGATGTAAACGCGCTGCATTCGATACTGCACCGACGCAATCAACCTCAGCTTGTTACCGCCAATATCAAATACATGAAATTCACCTACCTTGTCGGTAGCGGGAAACATGGCTTTCATTGCGGCAAAGTCCTTGGGGGCGTTGCGCTTGATCACGCGATACCACTGATCCAGAGCTGTTGCAGAGCGCGGCCATTTTCCTTTTGCTTCCCAGATCCTGCTTTCACTGATGACTCGCATGCAACGTCCTTATAGCATCTTGCTATGAAGGTTAAACCTGAATTCGAACTATCGCAATTTGCTATAGCCGCAAACAGACCGGTGGTGCACAACAAAAAGCCTAGCCACACCGTTCACGCTGGCGAGGACGAAAATGTTAGCGAATAAGTATCTATATCCTTGATAAACCTCTGTCTCGACACCAAATACCCAACTGGCCAAACCCCAGGAGCCTCCGATGTCCGAACCTCTTGTCATCCCCTGCCCTCATTGCAACGGCCTCAACCGCATCCCCGGCGAACGCCTGGGTGATGCGCCCAAGTGCGGGCGCTGCAAGCAGTCGGTGTTGCTGAACAAACCCTTTGATTTGAAACAGGGTGACTATGCCAACCAGATCAAGGGCGACCTGCCGCTGCTGGTCGATGTGTGGGCCGACTGGTGCGGGCCGTGCAAGTCGTTTGCGCCGGTATTCGAACAGGCAGCCGGGCAGTTGGAAGGCAAGTGCCGGCTGGCGAAGCTGGACAGCGAGGCTAACCAGCAGCTGTCGGCGCAGTTGGGGATTCGCTCGATTCCCAGTTTGATTCTGTTCAAGAACGGCCGCGAAGTGGCGCGCCAGAGCGGGGCATTCTCGTTGCCTCAGTTGATGAGTTGGTTGAGCAGCCAGGGGGTGTAAACATCCCCCTCAATCAACTCGGTCAATGTGGGAGCTGGCTTGCCTGCGATTCAGGCGACTCGGTGATTCAGGCACATCGAGTCGATATCTTCGCAGGCAAGCCAGCTCCCACATTTGGATCGCGGTGCCTCATCTCGATCAGCGTGGGCTGTCAGGCCGTAACCGGCAAGCCAGCTCCCACAGTGTTCGGTGTTGCCTGTTGGGTCAGGCGTTTTCCAGCAGGTTATGCAGGTCCACAAACTGCTGCGTCAGCTTATGCCGTGGGTCCAGGTGGATCAGCGGCTTGCTCTCCTGGTGCGACTCGCGCATACGCACGGAGCTGGCCAGGTACACCGGCAGTACCGGGAGCCCTTCGGCAATCAACTCATCGAGAATCTGTTGCGGCAGGCTCGCCCGTGCCTGGAATTGGTTGACCACGATGCCTTCCACTTCCAGGCCTTCGTTATGGTCGTCCTTCAATTCTTCGATCTCAGCCAGCAGGCCATACAGGGCCTGGCGGGAAAAGCTGTCGCAATCGAAAGGGATCAGTACGCGATCGGCGGCAATCAGCGCTGAAACCGCGTAAAAATTCAGCGCTGGAGGCGTATCCAGGTAGATTCGGTCGTAATCTTCGCTCAGTTCATCCAGCAGCTTTCGCAACTTGTTGATCTTGTGCTTGGCCTCAAGCTTGGGCTGCAGGTCGGCCAGTTCCGGGGTGGCGGTGATCACATGCAGGTTATCGAACGGGGTTTCGTAGATATCTACCCTGTTTTTCTTCGAAAACGGCCCCGTCGACAGGGTTTGCTTGAAAAAATCCGCGATTCCCATGGGGATGTCGTCGCCCGTCAGCCCGGTGAGGTACTGAGTTGAGTTGGCCTGTGCATCGAGGTCCACCAACAGGGTTCGATAACCTTCGCTGGCGCTGACCGCCGCCAGGTTGCAGGCGATGCTGGACTTGCCCACACCGCCTTTTTGATTGAACACCACGCGCCGCATGGAAAAACCTCCGTGTATCAATGAATCCCCCGAGTGTAGAGCGCAAAAGCGCCGGTTAGCTACCTCGTTCATCCTTACGCGCTGCCTGGCTCACAAATGAATGGAAACCGCGCAACGATCGAGTCCGGCCTTCGCTCGCCGATAATCTGTAAATTCTTCCAACTTATTTGTGATCAATAGTGAACAAACTTTCACCACTATTTGCTAGAACCCCACGGCACCGGGATAATGCGCGCCATACGGCCATTGCTCCCTGTCCCGGAATCCGGGGCCATTGGCCGCACATGGAAGCCCGCAGGGGCGGGATAACTTCTCAGTGATCAACTTCAACATCGCCCAATGGCGCGCCTGGGCTCCTGGCCTTGCGAGTGCGGACGACTGGTACGCCTGGTGCCGGGACCCGGTGTTGCCGCCTGTCAGCGAAGCGTCCCCCGATGTGTCATTTTTGCCAGCCATGCAGCGCCGTCGTCTGAGCCGGCTGGCGCGCATGGCGTTCAGCGTCGGCTGGCCGTTGGCCGAGGGCCTTGAAGACCTGCCAATGGTGTTTATTTCCCGCCACGGTGAAACCCCGCGCACCTTGGACATTCTCAGCGACCTGGCCAACGAGCAGCCGCTGTCGCCGACTCAGTTCAGCCTGTCGGTGCATAACGCGGTAATTGGCCTGTGGTCGATCCTGCGCAATGAAACCAGCGAGATGACCGCCCTCGCCGCCGCCGGCGATGGCCTCGAACACGGCCTGCTCGAAGCCGCCGCTCTGCTCAACGAAGGCGCCGCCGCCGTATTGCTGGTGATCACCGAAGAACAACCGCCCCACGCCTACGCCAGCTGGATTACAGATGTGCCCTTCCCCTATGCCCTCGGCCTGTTGCTCACGCCGGGCGACGAGTGGCAACTGGAACTCACCACCAGCACTGTCCAACTCACTCAAACCCAGTGGCCCCACGCCCTGAACCTGCTGCGCACCCTGCTGACCGAACAGGGCGCCTGCCAACATGCCTGGAAGAACCGAGTATGGAACTGGCAACGCAAGCCCTGACCCACAAGCCACGGCAGGCCTATTATTGGCGCCTGTTCGCCACGGCCCTCAGCTTTTGCCTGTTCGGCATCGGCGGGCTGTGCCTGCGTTTGCTGGTGTTTCCGCTGCTCAGTTGCCTGCCGGGCGACGCCACCCAGCACCAACGGCGCGCACGCCACACCATCAGTTGCCTGTTCTGGTTTTTCATTCGCCTGATGAAGGGCCTGGGCATTCTCACCTACAGCGTCGAGGGTGCCGAAAAGCTTGGCCGCCCTGGCCAGATGATCGTCGCCAACCACCCGTCACTGATCGACGTGGTGTTCCTGATCGGCCTGATGCGCCAGACCAACTGCGTGGTCAAGCAGAGCCTGTTCCAGAACCCGTTCACCCGCAGCCCGGTGCGCGATGCCGGCTATATCAGCAACGACGGCAGTGCCGACATGCTCGATGCCGCAGCCGACGCCCTGCGCGCCGGCCAGACGCTGATCATCTTTCCCGAAGGCACACGCACCACGCCGGGCGCAGCGCCGGCCTTTCATCGCGGCGGCGCGGCCATTGCGCTGCGCGGTGCGACAATCATCACGCCAGTGGTGATCAAGGTCAGCCCCACCACCCTGACCAAGGCCGAACCCTGGTATCGCATCCCCCACCGTCGATTTCACTTCAGTTTGCGCGTGGGCGCCGATATAGAGCCACAAGCGTTTGCCGCAGTCGGGCCCGCGCCCCAGGCTTCACGCAAGCTCAACGATCACCTGCATCACTATTTCATTAAGGAGCTCGCCGAAGATGAGCGACCAACACCGCCTTGAGCACGACATAAAGACGCTGATCATCGAGGCCCTGGGCCTGGAAGACATCAGCCCCGACGATATTGGCAGCGACCAGACCCTGTTTGGCGAAGGCCTGGGCCTGGATTCGGTCGATGCGCTGGAATTGGGCCTGGCGATCCAGAAAAAATACGGCATCAAAATCGATGCCGACGCCAAGGACACCCGCAATCACTTCACCAACGTGGCCAGCCTTGCGGCGTTCGTCACGGCCCGACAGGCAGCTTGAGACCGTACCATGCAAACTCGTGACGATATCTTCAACACCCTGCGCGACGCCTTGGTGGAACTGTTTGAACTGCCCCCGGAACGCGTCACCCTCGACGCCAACCTGTACCAGGACCTGGAAATCGACAGCATCGACGCCGTGGACCTGATCGACCACATCAAGCGCCAGACCGGCAAGAAAATCGCCGCCGAAGAGTTCAAGGCGGTACGCACGGTGAACGACGTGGTAGAGGCGGTGTACCGTCTGGTCCAGCCCGCCGCATGAGCCGGCTGATCGGCCTTGGCCTGTTATTGGCGGGGCTGCTGTACCCCTTCGCGGTGTATTACGGCACCGAGCACTTTGCACCTTGGCAGTTCGGCTTGCTGCTGGGCAGCCTGTGGCTGTTGCGCGCGCTCACCGCTGCGCGGCGCCCGGGCAGCCGTTGGATGGCGGTGGTGGTGATCGTGTTTTGCCTGGCACTGGCATGGTTCGATAACCCCCAGTGGCTGCGCTGGTACCCGAGCCTGGTCAGCGGATTCATGCTGGCGCTGTTCGGCCTGAGCCTGAAGTACGGCCCGCCGATGGTCGAGCGCCTGGCACGCATGACCGACCCGCACCTGCCGCCCCACGCGGTGGTGTATACCCGCCGGGTCACCCTGGTGTGGAGTGTGTTTTTTCTCTGTAATGGCCTGCTCGCCGCCGCGCTCACCCTGTGGGCGCCGCTGAGCTGGTGGACGTTGTACAACGGCCTGATCGCCTACGGGTTGATGGGCCTGTTGTTTGCCGTGGAATGGCTGGTACGACAAAGGGTTCGAGGCCGCGTATGAAAGGGTTGAAACTTGAGCACTTGCTGCTTGAGCCACTGCAAGATCGCGGGGTGACCGCCGAGCCCCTCATGAATCACGCGCAACTGTGCGAGCACTCCCTGAGCCTCGCCGCAGGCCTCAAGGCCCGGGGTATCCGGCGCCTGGCCGTGCACCTGGAAGACGCCGGCCTGCTGGCGATTGCACTGCTGGGCGCCTGGCGCGCCGGTGCGAGCGTGCTGCTGCCCGCCGACCTGCAACCCCAGACGCGCCAACGCTGGGCCACTGCCGTGGACGCCTGGCTGGTCGATGCCAGCGACCTGGACGCGTTGTATCAAACGCCCTTGAGCGCCGCCGCCCTCAACCTGGACAACTGCCAACTGAGCCTCTGCACCTCCGGCTCCAGCGGCGAGCCCAAGCGCATCGACAAGTCCCTGCGCCAGCTGGCCAATGAGGTGGAGGCGCTGGAAGCCCTGTGGGGCAAAGACCTCAAGGACGCCTGCATCATCGGCAGTGTCGCCACCCAGCATATCTACGGCTTGTTGTTTCGCGTGCTGTGGCCGCTGTGTGCCGGCCGCACCTTTGTGCGCAAGCAACTGGCGTTCCCCGAAGACATGCAGCGCGCCAGCCGTGAGCACCCGCAATTCGCCTGGGTGGCCAGCCCGGCGCTGCTCAAGCGTATGGGCGGCAACCTCGACTGGCCGGCACTGAGCCAGGTTGCAAGGGTATTTTCCTCCGGTGGCGCGTTGCCGGTTGATGCGGCCGGCAGCCTCTACGACCGTTTACAGCAATGGCCCACAGAAATCCTCGGCAGCTCGGAAACCGGCGGCATCGCCTGGCGCCAGGGCGCGCAACCCTGGCAGCCGTTTGCCGATGTGCAACTGAGCCAGGATGCCGACGGCGCTCTGCGTATCGCATCAAAATACCTGCCCGAAGGGCACATCGAACAGACTGCCGACGCTGCACGCATTCATGCCGATGGCCGTTTTGAGTTGCTGGGCCGCCTGGACCGTATCGTCAAGCTGGAAGAAAAACGCATCTCCCTGCCGATGTTGGAACAAGCGCTGATCGCCCATGAATGGGTGGCCGACACCCGCCTGGGCGTGGTGCAGGAAAACCGTGCGTCCCTGGGTGCCGTGGTGGTGCTCACCGACGCGGGGCTGCATGCCCTGCGCAACCAGGGACGCCGCACGCTCACCCAGACCCTGCGCCAGCACCTGAGCCAACACTGCGAAGCCCTGGCCTTGCCACGCCGCTGGCGCTTGTTGCGCCAACTGCCGCTGAACAGCCAGGGCAAGCTGCCCCAGGCCGATGTCGAAGCTCTGCTACTGGCGCCTCGCCCCAAGAGCCCAGAAGTGTTGGCGCAAGTCGAAACAGAGGGTGAATGGACCTTGCAACTGAGCGTTCCGCCGGACCTGGCCTATTTCAGCGGGCACTTCCCGGTCACGCCGGTATTGCCCGGCGTGGTGCAAGTGGAATGGGCCTTCAACCTGGGCCAGCAACTGCTTGACCTGCCAACCAGGTTCGCCGGCATGGAAGTGCTCAAGTTCCAACAACTGGTGCGCCCGGGCGATCACATCGAACTGCACCTGCGCTTTGATCGGGAGCGTAGCAAACTGTACTTCGCCTATCGCAATGGGGTTGCAGCGTGCTCAAGCGGGCGGATCGTGCTGGAGGCCGCGTATGCATAACCTGTTCTTGTGGCGAGGGAGCTTGCTCCCGCTGGAGTGCGAAGCGCTCCCAACCCAGGCATCACCCACTCCCAGGATGATCTCGGTCGCCTCCATTGGGGCTGCTTCGCAGCCCAGCGGGAGCAAGCTCCCTCGCCACGGGGTTTGCGCAGGCTTTGAATATGCATAACCCCTGCGCTTTGATCCCAGTATACAACCACGAAGCCGCCGTGCCGGCCGTGGTCCACAGTGTGCTGAAGAGCGGCCTGCCCTGCCTCTTGGTGGACGATGGCAGCAGCGCCGCGTGCGCAGCCGTGCTGGCGCAGTTGGCGACGCTGGATAACGTCACCCTGCTGACCCTGCCCAGCAACCAGGGCAAGGGCGCCGCCGTGATGGCCGGTTTTCGCGAAGCAGCACGGCAGGGCTATACCCACGCCCTGCAAGTGGACGCCGATGGCCAGCACGACCTGCGCGAAGTCCAGACCTTTATCCACACCTCACGCCAGCACCCCGAGGCCGTCATCTGCGGCTACCCCGAATACGACGACAGCGTGCCCAAGGGTCGCCTGTACGCACGTTACCTGACCCACGTGTGGGTGTGGATCAATACCCTGTCGCTTGAGATTCGCGACTCGATGTGCGGCTTTCGCGTGTACCCACTGGCGCCGACCCTGGCGCTGATGGACTCGGCCTACATTGGCACGCACATGGATTTCGACTCGGACATCCTGGTACGCCTGGCCTGGCGCAACCAGCCTATGCGCTGGCTGCCCACCCAGGTGCACTACCCCACCGACGGCCTGTCGCACTTTCGCTTGTTGCGTGACAACCTACGCATCAGCGCCATGCACACGCGATTGTTCTTCGGCATGCTCGTGCGCGCGCCGATGATCCTGTGGCGACGGTGGCAAGCATGAACGACAGCACCAAGCATTGGGCCGACCGCGAGGAACGCGGCAGCTTCTGGCTGATGAAATTCACCGCGGTCGCGGTCAAAGTCCTCGGCCGTCGCCTATTGAGCCCGTTGCTCTACAGCATCGTCTTTTACTTCTTCCTGTTCGGCCGCACCGCACGCCACAGCGCCTGGCAATACCAGCAGCGGCTGGCGCAATGGAGCGGGCGCAATGACTTGCTGCCGAGCCACCGCACAGTCTTTGCCCAGTTCATGGCCTTCGCCGATTCGCTGCTCGACAAGCTGGACGTGTGGAACGGCAAGCTGCGCCTGGAGCAAATCGAGATCAACGACCCGGCGCAGTTGCGCAGTCAACTGCGTGGCGAGCGCGGGCAGATGCTGGTGGGTGCGCACCTGGGTAACCTGGAAGTGTGCCGCGCCCTCGCGGAGATTGGTGAGCAGGTCACCATGAATGTGCTGGTGCACACCAAGCACGCCGAGCGTTTCAACCGTCTGCTGGGCGAGGCCGGCGCGACCCATTTGCGCCTGATCCAGGTCAGCGAATTGGACCCGGCCACCATGCTGCTGCTCAGCCAGCGCCTGGACGATGGCGAGTGGCTGGCGATTGCCGGCGACCGCATCCCGCTGCACGGCGGGCGCACGGTGCGCGTGGACTTCCTCGGACACACGGCGGCATTTCCCCAAGGCCCATGGCTGCTGGCGGGCTTGCTCAAGTGCCCGGTCAATCTGCTGATGTGTCTCAAGCACCAGGGTCGCTATCGCCTGACTATCGAGCCCTTTGCCGATTTGATCGAATGGAAGCGCAGCACCCGTGAGCAAGTCATTGCCGAATGGACCACCCGCTACGCCGTACGCCTGGGCCAGTTCTGCCTGCAAGCGCCCCAACAATGGTTCAACTTTTACCCTTTCTGGAAGACCGATGACGACGCCTCTTGAGCCCATCACCTTTGGTGAACGCCCCCTGCGCATCGAAGACGTGCTGGCCCTGGCCAACCGCCAGGTGCCCACTCGCCTGCAGGACGATGCCGCGTACCGCCAACGCATCGCCAAGGGCGCGCAGTTCCTCGACTCGCTGCTGGACAAGGAAGGCGTGATCTACGGCGTGACCACCGGCTACGGCGACTCCTGCGTAGTGGCGGTGCCGCTGGAGCACGTCGAAGCCTTGCCGCGTCATCTGTACACCTTTCACGGTTGCGGCCTGGGCAAATTGCTTGATGCCCAGGCTACTCGCGCCGTACTGGCGGCGCGTTTGCAGTCGCTGTGCCATGGCGTGTCCGGGGTGCGTGTGGAACTGCTGGAACGCCTGCATGCCTTCCTCGAAAACGATGTGTTGCCACTGATCCCGGAAGAAGGCTCGGTGGGCGCCAGTGGTGATCTGACGCCGCTGTCCTATGTGGCTGCGACCTTGTCCGGCGAACGTGAAGTGCTGTTCCGTGGCAAACGCCGCCCGGCGGCCGACGTACACCGCGAGCTGGGCTGGGAGCCGCTGGTATTGCGGCCCAAGGAAGCCCTGGCACTGATGAACGGCACCGCGGTGATGACTGGCCTGGCCTGCCTGGCCTTTGCCCGCGCCGACTACCTGTTGCAACTGGCCACGCGCATCACCGCGCTCAACGTAGTGGCGCTGCAAGGTAACCCGGAACACTTCGACGAACGCCTGTTCGCCGCCAAGCCGCACCCTGGGCAGATGCAAGTCGCCGCGTGGCTGCGCAAGGACCTGGCCATCGACGCGCCCACCGCCCCCCTGCATCGCCTGCAAGACCGTTATTCGTTGCGCTGCGCGCCCCATGTGCTCGGTGTATTGGCGGACAGCCTGAACTGGCTGCGCTCGTTCATCGAGATCGAACTGAACAGCGCCAACGACAACCCGATCATCGACGCCGAAGAAGAACGTGTGCTGCATGGCGGGCACTTCTACGGCGGGCATATCGCCTTCGCCATGGACAGCCTCAAGACCCTGGTCGCCAACGTTGCCGACCTGCTCGACCGCCAGCTCGCACTGTTGGTGGACGTGCGCTACAACCATGGCCTGCCGAGCAACCTCTCAGGCGCCCCGGCTGACCGCGCCATGATCAACCACGGCTTCAAGGCCGTGCAGATCGGCACCAGCGCCTGGACCGCCGAAGCGCTGAAAAACACCATGCCGGCCAGCGTGTTCTCGCGCTCCACCGAGTGCCATAACCAGGACAAGGTGAGCATGGGCACCATCGCTGCCCGCGATGCGATCCGCGTGCTGGAGTTGACCGAACAGGTTGCCGCCGCGACCTTGCTCGCCGCCAACCAAGGCGTGTGGCTGCGCGCCCAGGCCGAGGATGCCCGCCCACTGCCACCGGCACTGGCCGCGATGCACGCCGAACTGGCCCAGGACTTTGCGCCGGTCATCGAAGACCGCGCCCTGGAAGGCGAACTGCGCCTGTGCCTGCAACGCATCGCTGCGCAACACTGGAGGCTGCATGCGTAGCCCCGGCGTGTTGCACAGCGACACTGAAATCCTTGTGCCTTTTTTCGACATCGACACCATGAACGTGGTGTGGCACGGGCATTACGTGAAGTACCTGGAAGTGGCGCGCTGTGCATTGCTGGACAAGATCGGCCATAACTACACGGCGATGCTCGAAGCCGGCTACGCCTGGCCAGTGATCGACATGCAGCTACGCTATGTGCGTGGCGCGACCTTCGGCCAGACCATCAATGTGCGCGCCAGCCTGGTGGAGTGGGAGAATCGTTTGAAGGTCAATTATTTGATCACCGACCTGGCCAGCGGCGAGCGTTTGACCCGCGCCAGCACCGTGCAAGTGGCGGTGCAAATCGCCAGTCGCGAAATGCAGCTTGCCTCGCCCAAAGTCTTTACCGACGCCGTAGAGAGAGCCCTGGAATGAGACCCCCTGTAGGAGCGAGCTTGCTCGCGAAGATCGCCAACGATAACGCGGGGCGCCTGACACCCCGTGGGGCCCTCAGGTTTTTCGCGAGCAAGCTCGCTCCTACGGTGGCTGCGTTGTTGCTGAGCTTCAGCGCCCAGGCTTTTGACTTGCAGCAGTTGAGCGATCAGCTTGCCAAACCCTCCGTGATCCACGGCAACTTCACCCAGGAAAAACACCTGCGCGCCCTGCCCCAGCCATTGGTGAGCAAAGGCACCTTCGTGCTCGCCAAGGACCACGGCCTGCTGTGGCTGTTGAAAACTCCGCTGCAACAGGACTACCGCATCACCTCCCAAGGCATTGCCCGCCGTGACGCCAATGGCTGGCAACTACTGCCAAACAAGAGTGCCGGCGCCGAACAGAATCGTTTGTTCCTGGCGGTACTGCAGGGCGACAGCAGTGGCCTGCAGCGCGACTTCGACCTGCAACTGCAAGGCGAGGCCCAACAATGGAAGCTCACGCTGACCCCGCGTTCGCTGCTGCTCAAGCAAGTGTTCACCCAGATCAATATCGACGGTGGCGCACTGGTGCGCACCATTGAACTGCTGGAAACCCAAGGCGACAGCACGCTGTTGCGCATGCAGGACAGTACCGCCGACCAGCCGTTGAGCAATGCGGAGCAACACGACTTTGCCCAGTGAGCGCCTGCTGCCGCGCCTGTTCCTGACCTTGCTGGTGGCCGTGCTGGCCCTGGCAGGCTGGCAGTGGCGTGACGGCGCGCCGTTGTCGGCCAACCTGATGGAACTGGTGCCCGGCAGCACGCCGGACGCCTTGGAACTGCAAGCCGAACAGCGCATGCAAGAGCCGCTCAACCGCGAAATGCTGGTACTGGTGGGGCATGCCGACCGCCAGCAAGCGGTGGCCGTGGCGCAGCAACTGGGTGAGCGTTGGCAGGCCAGCGGCCTGTTTGAAAAAGTGCAGTGGAACCTGCAAGCCGACTTGCCAGCGTTGCGCGAGCAACTGCTGCGTGGGCGTTTGTCGATGCTCTCGTCCAAGGACCGCGAACAACTGATCCAGCAGCCTGAGGCGTTCATCCAGCAACGCGTGCAATCGCTGTTCGACCCCTTCACCGGTTTCAGCCTGGTGCCAAGCCAGGACGATTGGCTTGGCCTCACCGGGCGCATCCAGAACAGCCAACCGCAACACGGTGTGGTGCAAATGGACATCGGCAGCGGCGCCTTGATCGCCGATGCCGACGGCAAAAGCTGGGTGCTGCTGCGGGCCCGCACTACCGGCAACGCCTTCGACATGAAGCTGCCGCTGCAAGTGGCGGACTTGCTGAAGGCCAGCCGCGAGCAAGCCAGCGCACACGACGCGCAACTGCTCGCCGCCAGCGGTTTGCTCTATGCGGCCAACGGGCAACAGCAGGCCACTCGGGAAATGACCTGGGTCGGCGGCGGCGCCACCCTGGGCATCCTGTTATTACTGCTGCTGGCGTTCCGACGCTGGCGGGTGTTGCTGGCATTCGTGCCGGTACTGGTAGGCATGCTGTTTGGCGCGGTGGCATGTGTGGCGCTGTTTGGGCATATGCATGTGATGACCCTGGTGCTGGGTTCCAGCCTGATCGGCGTGGCGGTGGATTACCCACTGCACTACCTGTCCAAAAGCTGGAGCCTGCAACCCTGGCGCAGTTGGCCGGCGTTGCGCCTGACCCTGCCAGGGCTGAGCCTGAGCCTGGCCACCAGCGCTATCGGCTACCTGGCGCTGGCCTGGACGCCGTTCCCGGCGCTGACCCAGATTGCGGTGTTTTCGGCTGCCGGTTTGGTCGGTGCCTATTTGTGTGCCGTGTGCCTGTTGCCCGCGCTGCTCAAGGGCGTGGAACTGCGCCCGGCGCAATGGCCGCTGCGTGTCGCCCAAAGGCTATGGCAGCTGCGCACGGCACTGCTCAAACGCGTACCCAGTTCGGTTCTGCTGGTGTGGGTGCTGCTGTTCTGCGCGGCGGGCCTGTGGCAACTGAACACTAAAAACGATATCCGCCAATGGATCGGTGCGCCGCCGCAGTTGCTGCAGGGAGCCCAGGCCGTGGCGCGCATCACCGGGTTCCAGCCCACCAGCCAGTTTTTCCTGGTGCGAGCGGACAATCAGCAGCAGTTGCTGGAGCGCCAGGCCGCCCTGGGCAAACGCTTGGACCAGTTGGTGCAGATGGACAAGCTCCAGGGCTACCTGGCGCTCAATCAACTGGTCAACCTCCCCGCCGAACAACAACAGTTGCGCGAGGCGCTGAACAACCTGGCGCCACACTGGCAACCGCTGCTGGACCTCGGCGTGCCCCTCAGTGCCCTGCAAGCCGAAGTGGCGCAATTGCAGGCGCTGCCTACCGCAGACATCGACGCCGCACTGCAAGGCCCGCTGGCCGAGCCGTGGCGCACGCTGTGGCTGGGCCCGGTGGATGGCGGCGTGGCGGCCATGGTCAGCCTGCAAGGCTTGAACAACCCGGCGCTGCTGCGGGTGCAGGCACTGGACTTGCCAGGCGTGCAGTTGGTGGACCGCTTGGGTGACTTGAACCGGGTGTTTGCCGACACGCAGATCAGCGCTGCCGAATTGAAGTTGCTGTCTTGCGTGCTGATCGTGCTATTGCTGATTGCGCCCTTCGGCTTTGGCGGCGCCTTACGTATCGTTGCCTTGCCGCTGCTGGCTGCGTTGTGCAGCCTGGCCAGCCTCGGTTGGCTGGGCCAGCCGCTGACTTTGTTCAGCCTGTTTGGCCTGCTGCTGGTCACGGCCATCAGCGTCGACTATGCGATTTTGATGCGCGAGCAGATCGGCGGCCCTGCCGTCAGCCTGTTGGGAACACTGCTGGCGGCACTGACGACCTGGTTGTCGTTCGGCCTGCTGGCGGTCTCCAGTACACCGGCCGTGAGCAATTTCGGCTTGTCTGTCAGCCTGGGCCTGGCGTTCAGCTTTATGCTGGCACCCTGGGCCAGCCGCCAGAAACACGCCTTATGAATGTGATTAGCGCCCATGCGGCAAGGAGCCCTCGTGCCCACAGTTGAAATGGAACGTCGCCAGGTGGTGGTGATCGGTGCCGGGCCTTCAGGTGCCATCGCGGCCGCGCTGTTAAAGCGCAAAGGGCATGATGTATTGATCATCGAGCGCGAGCATTTCCCGCGTTTCTCGATTGGCGAAAGCCTGCTGTCGCACTGCATCGACTTCATCGAAGAAGCCGGCATGCTCGACGCTGTGCAAGCTGCAGGCTCCCAGGTAAAAACCGGCGCGGCCTTCGCCTGGGGCGAGCGCTACAGTGCCTTTGATTTCAGCGACACCTTCAGCAACGGCAAGCCCACCACCTTCCAGGTGCAGCGCGGCGAGTTCGACAAATTGCTGGCCGACCAGGCGGCGTTGCAAGGCGTGGAAATCCGCTACGGCCAAACCATTGTCGGCGTGGATTTTTCTGCCGAGAGCCGGTATTTGCATGTGCGCCGCCAGAATGGCAGCGAGTACCACCTCAAGGCCAGGTTCGTGCTCGATGCCAGCGGCTACGGCCGTGTGTTGCCACGCCTGCTGGACCTGGAAGCACCGTCGAATTTCCCGCAGCGCCAGGCCGTATTCACCCACGTCGAAGACCGTATCGAACACCCAGGCTTTGACCGCAGCAAAATCCTGGTGACCACTCACCCGACCAAGCGCGATATCTGGTTCTGGACCATCCCGTTCAGTAACGGCCGTTGCTCGGTAGGCGTGGTCGCAGCCAAAGAGCATTTCGAGGGTGCCGACAGCGACCTCGACGCCTGCCTGCGCGGCTTTATCGAGCAAACCCCAAGCCTGTCCGCCGTGCTGCAAAATGCCGTCTGGGATACCCCGGCGCGCACCATCGGCGGCTACTCGGCCAACGTCAAAACCCTGCACGGTCCAGGCTTTGCGCTACTGGGCAATGCGGCGGAATTCCTCGACCCGGTGTTCTCTTCCGGCGTGACCATTGCCATGCGTTCGGCCAGCATGGCCGCAGGAGTGCTGCACCGCCAATTGAGCGGAGAAACGGTGGACTGGCAAACCGAGTTCGCCGAACCGCTCAAGCGCGGTGTCGATACCTTCCGTTGCTACGTCGAGGGCTGGTACGCGGGCACGTTCCAGGACGTGATTTTCCATCCTGGCAGTTCACCGGAGATTCGCCGCATGATCAGCTCTATCCTGGCCGGTTACGCCTGGGATGAACGCAACCCGTTTGTCAGCGAGCCGAAACGGCGCTTGCGGATGTTGTCGGATATTTGTGCGAGTGAAGCGGTATGAGCAGCCCTGGCGTTGAAAAAAACTACCTGAGTCAAAACTACGTCGAAGAAACCAAGTTCGGCTTCTGGTTCCTGCGCAGCCATACCTGGCAGCATCACGTATTGCGCGTGGCGATCAATGACCTGCGCAGCCTGTTCAGCGAGCCGCTGCCGGTGGCGCCGGTGTTGCTGGATGCCGGTTGCGGCCAGGGCAAATCCTTCCAGTTGCTGCATCAGGTGTTCGCGCCTTCGCGCCTGATCGGCCTGGATGCCGACCCTCACAGCCTGGCACTGAGCCGTGAAGAAGCCGCGCGGCTGGGCCTGGACGTCGAGCTGATCGGCAGCGACTGCGCGACCCTCAACCTAGCGGATGCCAGCGTCGATATCCTGTTCTGCCACCAGACCTTCCATCATCTGGTGGAACAACATCGCGCACTCAAGGAGTTCTATCGGGTGCTCAAGCCGGGCGGCTATCTGCTGTTTGCCGAATCCACCGAAGCCTACATCGACACCTGGGTGATTCGCTGGCTGTTCCGCCACCCGATGCATGTGCAGAAAAGCGCCGAAGAGTACCTGGAGATGCTGCGCGAGCAGGGCTTTGAGTTCGCTGCTCAGAACATTTCGTACCCTTACTTGTGGTGGAGCCGTTCCAGTGACTTCGGCCTGCTGGAACGTTGGGGCCTGCGCAAGGCACCGCCGGTGGGCCAGCGCGAGGAAACCCTGGTCAACTGCGTGGCCCGTAAACCTGTGGAGAATACGGCCCCATGATGCGCCTGCTGTTGATAAGTTGCCTGTTGCTGCTCAGCGCCTGTGCCAGCCAGGCGCCGCTGCCGGAAAAAATACCGGCCCTGGCCTTGCCGATGCAATTGCATGTGCAGCGCCTGGCGGACAGCCAGAGCCAGGACTGGCTGCTGGTGATCCAGCGCGAAGGCCGCGCGATTCGCTGGTCGATGATGGACCCGCTGGGCATTCCCCTGGCCCGGCAAAAACTGCTTGATGGGCAGTGGCAGGCAGACGGCTTGCTGCCGCCCAACCCCCAGGCGCGCACGCTATTTGCCGCGCTGCTGTTTGCCCTGACCGCGCCCGGTGACGTACCGGCGTTGTATCCCACTGCCCAGGCGATGGACCTGACGCGCACGCTGCCGGGCCACTGGCAGATCGTCTATCAGTCTTCCGAGGTGTTCAGCGTGAACATGGCCGACCCGCCGCTGAGTTACCGCATCAGCCCGCTGGGTGTGAGCCGATGACCGCCTACCTCAACGCCCTTGGCGTGATCTGCGCCCTTGGCCGTGGCCAGGCGCAAGTCAGCCGCAAGCTGTTTGCCGGCGACTGCTCGGGCATGCGTGCCGAAAGCGGCTGGGTGCCGGAGCGCGTCGTGCCGGTGGCCGCCGTACACGGCGAACTGGCGAGCCTGCCCCCGGAACTGGCCCAGCAAAGCAGTCGCAATAACCAGTTGCTGTTGGAAGCGGCGCTGCAGATCGAAGATCAGATTCGTCAGGCCATCCAAACCTACGGCGCTGACCGGGTCGGGGTTGTGCTGGGCACCAGCACCTCGGGCATTGACGAAGCCAGCCGTGGCATTGCCCATTACCTGCAGAACACGCAGTTCCCCGCTGACTACGATTACCAGCAACAGGAACTCAGCGCCCCGGCCAACTTCCTCGCCGACTGGTTGAACGTGAGCGGCCCGGCCTATGTGATTTCCACCGCCTGCACCTCCAGCGCCCGAGCATTGATGAGCGCCCAGCGCCTGTTGGACCTGGGGGTGTGCGATGCGGTGATCTGCGGCGGCGTGGACAGCCTGTGCAAGCTGACGCTGAACGGGTTTACCGCGCTGGAAGCAGTGTCTGCCGAGCGCTGTAATCCGTTCTCGGTGAACCGCAACGGCATCAATATCGGTGAAGCGGCGGTGCTGTTCCTGATGAGCCGCGAGCCGGCCCCCATCGCCTTGCTGGGCAGCGGCGCCAGTTGCGACGCGCACCATATCTCCGCGCCCGAGCCCAGCGGCAAGGGCGCGTTGCTGGCCATGCGCAAGGCCTTAGCCTGCGCGAAGCTTTCGCCCGAGCAGATCGGCTACCTGAACCTGCACGGCACCGCGACCCAACACAACGACGCCATGGAAAGCCTGGCGGTCGCCAGCCTCTTTCCAGGCGGCGTCGCCTGCTCATCGACCAAGCCCATGACCGGCCACACCCTCGGCGCTGCCGGGGCACTGGAAGCCGCGTTCTGCTGGCTGAGCCTGACCCATCGCCTGCTGCCACCCCACGTATGGGACGGCCATCCCGACCCGGCGCTGCCCGCCTTGCAATGGGTGCGCAGCGGCGACAGCTTGAAAAAACCCTGCCTGATGAGCAACTCGTTTGCCTTCGGCGGTAACAATGTCAGCCTGATAATCGCAGAGGCCCCATGATCGATTGGCCACTCGCCGAACTGCTGCCCCATGCGGGCGACATGATCCTGATCGACCAGGTGCTGTCGTTCGATGAAGAGCAGATCCACACCCGCGTCACCGTCAAGCCCGGCGGCCTGTTCAACCGTGCTGACGGCAGCCTGCCAGCCTGGGTCGGCATCGAGCTGATGGCGCAAAGCGTCGCCGCGTATGCCGGTTGCCATGCACGCCAGCAAGGCAAGGCCGTGGAACTCGGTTTCCTGTTGGGCACACGTAAGTTCGAGTGCAACGTGGAGCACTTTCCGGTCGGTGCCGAGCTGCATATCCACGGCCTGCGCTCCCTGGAAGACGACAACGGCATGGGCGTGTTCGAATGCCACCTCACCGGCGACGGTATCCAGGCCAGCGCGCGCTTGAACGTATTTCGACCGCCCCAGGCGGCCAACTATTTAGATGAATCGAAGGACGAAACGCCATGACTGAATCCGTACTGGTCACCGGCTCCAGCCGTGGTATCGGCCGCGCCATTGCCCTGCGCCTGGCCCAGGCCGGCCATGACATTGTGCTGCATTGCCGCAGCGGTCGTGCCGAAGCCGACGCGGTACAGCTCGAGGTCCAAGCCCTGGGGCGCGAGGCACGCGTGCTGCAGTTCGACGTGGCGGATCGCGCTGCGTGCAAAGAGATCCTTGAGGCCGATGTGGAGCAGCATGGCGCCTATTACGGCGTGGTGCTCAATGCCGGCCTGACCCGCGACGGCGCCTTTCCTGCTCTGTCGGAAGACGATTGGGATGTGGTGATGCGCACCAACCTGGATGGTTTCTACAACGTGCTGCACCCGGTGATGATGCCGATGATTCGGCGCCGCGCCGCCGGGCGTATCGTGTGCATCACCTCGGTGTCCGGGCTGATCGGCAACCGCGGCCAGGTCAACTACAGCGCCTCCAAAGCCGGCTTGATCGGCGCGGCCAAGGCGCTGGCCATCGAGCTGGGCAAGCGCAAGATCACCGTCAACTGCGTGGCGCCGGGCCTGATCGACACCGCGATGCTGGATGAAAACGTGCCGGTAGAAGAACTGATGAAAATGATCCCGGCCCAACGCATGGGCACGCCGGAAGAAGTCGCCGGCGCCGTGAACTTCCTGATGTCGGCCGAAGCCGGCTATATCACGCGCCAGGTGCTGGCCGTGAACGGGGGCCTGTGCTGATGAAGCGCGTTGTCGTCACCGGCATGGCCGGCGTGACCTCCCTGGGCAGCGACTGGGACACCATCGCCGCCAACTTTCGCGCCAACCGCAGCGGCATTCGGCGCATGGATGAGTGGGACCGTTTCACCGAACTGAACACGCGCCTGGCCGGCCCTATCGACGATTTCGTCGTGCCTGCTCACTGGACGCGCAAACAACTGCGCAGCATGGGCCGCGTCTCGCGCCTGGCCGTGTGGGCGGCGGAGCAGGCCTTGCAAGACGCCGGCCTGCTCGGTGACGAGTCGATCAAGGACGGACGCATGGGCGTGGCCTGTGGCTCGTCCACCGGCAGCACCGATGAGATCAAGGCGTTTGGCAATATGCTGCTCAACTCGGTGGCCGAGGGGCTCAATGCCAACTCCTATGTGCGCATGATGCCCCACACCACGGCGGCAAATATCAGCATCTTCTTTGGTCTCACGGGCCGGCTGATTCCTACCTCCAGCGCCTGCACCAGCGGCAGCCAGGGCATCGGCTACGCCTATGAGGCAATCAAGTTCGGGCGCCTGCCGTTGATGCTCGCGGGCGGCGCAGAAGAACTGTGCCCCACCGAAGCTATGGTCTTCGATGCGTTGTACGCCACCAGCCTGAAAAACGATGCGCCGCAAACCAGCCCGCGCCCCTACGACAGCGGCCGCGATGGCCTGGTGATCGGTGAAGGTGGCGGAATGTTGGTGCTCGAAGAGTTGGAGCACGCGTTGGCGCGAGGCGCGCATATTCACGCTGAACTGGTTGGCTTCGGCAGCAACGCCGACGGCCAGCACACCACCCGCCCGGAACAGAAAACCATGCGCCGCGCCATGGAGCTGGCCCTGGAAGACGCAGGTCTTGAACCGTCCGCCATCGGCTACGTGAACGGCCATGGCACGGCTACCGATCAGGGCGACATCGCCGAAACCCTGGCCACCAGCAGCCTGTTTGGCAGCCGCATGCCGATCAGTTCACAGAAGAGTTTCCTCGGCCACACCCTGGGTGCCTGCGGCGCGCTGGAATCGTGGTTCAGCATCGAGATGATGAACCGCGACCAGTACGTGCACACCTTCAACCTGGACGCGGTCGACCCGCAATGCGGCGAGCTGGACTACCTGCAAGGTGGCTTTCGCCAGATGCACAACGACTACGTGATGAACAACAACTTTGCCTTCGGCGGCGTCAACACCTCGTTGATCTTCCGCCGCTGGAGCTGACTTTTTAATCGACTGGAGAAAACGGAATGTCTTCCCTGCTACGCGCTACCCTGATCACGCTGGCCCTGCTGACCACGGCTGGCTGCACCAGCAAACCGGTGCTCAACACCCAGCACGAGTTGCCGGCCACGAGCCAGGTCAGCGAAGAAAAAATGAAACAGGTGATCGTCGCCGCCCTGCAAAAACGCGAGTGGACGGTACAACGCCTGAGCCCGCAACTGGTGCAGGCCGAGATCACCGTGCGCGGCCAGTTCTACGCCGCAATCGACATCCGCTACACCCGCAACAGCTACGCCATCACCTACCGCGACAGCCGCGACCTGGGCTACAAGGACGGTAAGATCCATCGCAACTACAACCGTTGGGTGAGCATGCTGGATCGGGATATTCTGGCGGGGTTGCGTACTTACAGCGTGAATGAAGCAAATACTTCGCCCCAAAACTGACCCCCTTGTGGCGAGGGAGCTTGCTCCCGCTGGACTGCGCAGCAGGCCCATTTTTTAGGGCCGCTACGCGACCCAGCGGGAGCAAGCTCCCCTCGCCACAGGTTATTGAGCGGCCTTACGCGTCAACAACTCCACAAACCCTTTCGCCATTGGCGTTTGCGCGCCCTTGCGCTGCACCAGCCACACCGCCGTCACTGCCTGCGGGTCGAGCAAGGTGCGATAGACCACGCCATCAATGCGGATGCGCTGGTAAGACGCCGGCAGCACCGACACCCCCAACCCCGCCGCCACAAGGCCGATGATGGTCATTGCTTCCCCTGCTTCCTGAGCAAAGTGCGGGCTGAACCCGGCGTCGCGAGCGAGGTTGAGCAACTGCGCGTACAAGCCGCTGCCGTAACTGCGCGGGAAGAACACGAAAGGCTCCTCGGCCAATTGCTCCAGATGCAAGCCGCGCTCACTGCCTTGCGCCAACGGGTGGCCGGCGCTCAATACCGCGACCAAGGGTTCGCGCATCAACTCGATCACGTTCAGTGAGTCGGGCAAGGGCAAAGGCCGCATCAACCCAACCTGAATCGACTCGTCCACCAGCGACTCGGCTACTTGGGTGCTGCTCATTTCTTGCAGGTTCAGATGCACCGCCGGGAATGCCTGGCGGAAGGCAAAGATCGCCTGGGGAATGCTGGCGTTGAACGGCGCAGACGAGGTGAAGCCGATCTTCAATTCACCCAGTTCCCCCAACTGCGCACGCCGCGCCACATCTGCCGCCTTGTCGACCTGGGCCAGCACCAGCCGTGCCTCTTGCAAGAACAAGCGCCCGGCCTCGCTCAGCTCGACCCGACGATTGGTACGCTCGAACAAGCGTGCGCCCAGCTCGTGTTCCAGCGCCTGGATCTGCTGGCTCAGGGGCGGCTGCGAGATGCCCAGCACCTGCGCGGCGCGGCCGAAGTGCAGTTCTTCGGCAACGGCGATGAAGTAGCGCAAATGGCGAAATTCCATGCAAGCCTCATTAGGTCGTAAAAGCTATCAAACAGGTCGAACAATATATTGGAAAGAATCATTAGCCAGCTATATGCTTTTTCGTATTGTCAGTCCTGGCAGACTTTCCTCCCCGAGGTCCCTCGTGAATCCTGCTGTTGCTCCACTTGCCCAACACACCCCGCCCTCAGCCCTTGATGACGTGGTGGCGCAGCTCAACGACGCGTACATCGAAAAAGGCACGCCGATGTTCATGCGCACCGTGCTGGCACTGTTCTCCGGCGGCTTCGCCACCTTTGCGCTGTTGTATTGCGTGCAGCCGATGATGCCGGCGCTGTCCCACGAGTTTTCCATCAATGCGGCGCAAAGCAGCCTGATTTTGTCCGTCGCGACCGCCATGCTCGCCTGCGGCCTGCTGATCACCGGGCCGATATCCGACAGGCTGGGGCGCAAGCCGGTGATGGTCGCTGCGTTGTTCTGTGCGGCGCTGGCCACCATCGCCAGCGGCTTGATGCCGAGCTGGGAGGGCATCCTGTTGATGCGTGCACTGGTGGGCTTGTCCTTGAGCGGCCTGGCCGCCGTGGCCATGACCTACCTCAGCGAAGAGATCCACCCGCAGCACATCGGCCTGGCCATGGGCCTGTACATCGGCGGCAACGCGATTGGGGGCATGAGCGGGCGCCTGATCATCGGCGTGTTGATCGACTTCGTCAGTTGGCACACTGCAATGCTGATCATCGGCGCCCTGGCGTTGATCGCTGCCACGGTGTTCTGGAAGATCCTCCCCGAATCGCGCAACTTCCGCGCCACCAGCCTCAAGCCACGCAGCCTGGTGGACGGCTTTGTCATGCACTTCAAGGACGCCGGCCTGCCGTGGCTGTTTCTCGAAGCCTTCCTGCTGATGGGCGCCTTCGTGACAATGTTCAACTACATCGGCTATCGCCTGCTGGCCTCCCCCTACGATCTGAGCCAGGCGGTGGTCGGTTTGCTGTCAGTGGTGTACCTCTCGGGCATCTACAGCTCGGCCAAGATCGGCTCACTGGCCGACCGCCTCGGCCGCCGCCGCGTGCTATGGGGCACCATCGTGCTGATGCTCGCCGGCATGGCCCTGACGCTGTTCACCCCGCTGTGGTTGGTGGTGCCAGGCATGCTGGTGTTCACCTTCGGCTTCTTCGGCGCCCACTCGGTCGCCAGCAGCTGGATCGGCCGCCGCGCAGTGAAAGCCAAGGGGCAGGCGTCGTCGCTGTACCTGTTCTGCTATTACGTGGGGTCGAGCATTGCCGGGACTGCGGGTGGGTTTTTCTGGCACTTTGCCGGGTGGAACGGGATTGGCGGGTTTATCGTCGCGCTGCTGATTGGCGCGTTGCTGGTGGCGTTGAAGCTGGCGAAGTTGCCGCCACTGGGCCATGTGAAAGCCTGAGGCGACTGGCTTTATGTGGGAGCTGGCTTGCCTGCGATAGCGGTGTTGAATTCGCCGCCGCCATCGCAGCGATGCGGCGACCCGACAAGCCAGCTCCCACATTTTGTTTTGCGTTTTACTCGTGGTATTGCGCCGACAGTTCGTGCACTGCGCGCAAGAACGCACCCGCGTGCTCCGGGTTCACTTCCGGTGTGATGCCGTGGCCAAGGTTGAACACGTGGCCACTGCCCTTGCCATAGCTGGCCAGGATGCGTCCGACTTCGGCGCGGATCGCTTCTGGCTTGGCGTACAGCACGGTCGGGTCCATGTTGCCTTGCAGGGCAACCTGGTTGCCGACGCGACGGCGCGCTTCGCCGAGGTCGCAGGTCCAGTCCAGGCCCAATGCATCGGCGCCCGCGTCAGCGATGCTTTCCAGCCACAGGCCGCCGCCTTTGGTGAACATGATCACCGGAACCTTGCGGCCTTCGTGTTCACGGATCAGGCCGCTGACGATCTTGCGCATGTAGGCCAGGGAGAACTCCTGGTACGCCGCCGACGACAGGTTGCCACCCCAGGTGTCGAAAATCTGTACCGCTTGGGCGCCTGCCATGATCTGGCCGTTGAGGTAGGACGTGACCGACTGCGCCAGCTTGTCCAGCAACAGGTGCATGGCTTGCGGGTTGTCGTAGAGCATGGCTTTGGTCTTGCGGAAGTCTTTCGACGAGCCGCCTTCAACCATGTAGGTGGCCAGGGTCCAGGGGCTGCCGGAGAAACCGATCAGCGGCACGCGGCCGTTGAGCTCGCGGCGGATGGTGCTCACAGCATCCATCACGTAGCCCAGGTCTTTGTGTGGGTCAGGGATCGGCAGGGCTTCGATATCGGCCAGGGTGCTGACGACTTTCTTGAAGCGCGGGCCTTCACCGGTTTCGAAGTACAGGCCTTGGCCCATGGCGTCCGGGATGGTGAGGATATCGGAGAAGAGGATGGCCGCATCCAGTTGTGGGTAGCGGTCCAGCGGCTGCATCGTGACTTCGCAGGCGAACTCCGGGTTCATGCACAGGCTCATGAAATCACCGGCGTTGGCGCGACTGGCGCGGTATTCCGGCAGATAGCGACCGGCTTGACGCATCATCCACACCGGGGTGACGTCTACGGGTTGCTTGAGCAGGGCACGAAGGAAACGGTCGTTCTTGAGGGCAGTCATGTCGGCATCCGCAAAAAAAGTGCGGGCATTTTCTCAGAGCGCGACGCAAAAGGCACGGAATGCACCGTGCCTTTTGTCTATCGGGTCAATTTGTCGCGGCAATGCCGCCGCAGGATCGCTCCCACGCTCCGCGTCATGCTGTTCGGGACGCGGAGCGTCCCTGGCGGCATTCCCACGCAGAGCGTGGGAACGATCATCAGACTTGCAGGTAGTCCAGGATGCCTTCGGCGGCGTTACGGCCTTCGAAGATCGCGGTGACCACCAGGTCCGACCCGCGCACCATGTCGCCACCGGCGAAGATCTTCGGGTTGCTGGTCTGGTGCTTGTACTGGCCTTGTTCCGGGGCCACGACGCGGCCCTGGCTGTCGGTCTGGATTTCGAACTGCTCGAACCACGACGCCGGGCTTGGGCGGAAACCGAAGGCGATGACCACGGCGTCAGCCGGGATGATTTCTTCGGAACCCGGGATCGGCTCGGGGCTGCGACGGCCACGGGCGTCCGGTTCGCCGAGACGGGTCTCGACCACCTTCACACCTTCCACACGGTCTTCACCGACGATGGCGATCGGCTGGCGGTTGTAGAGGAATTTCACGCCTTCTTCCTTGGCGTTCTTCACCTCTTTGCGCGAGCCGGGCATGTTGGCTTCGTCACGGCGATAAGCGCAGGTCACCGACTTGGCGCCCTGGCGGATCGAGGTGCGGTTGCAATCCATCGCGGTGTCGCCACCGCCCAGCACCACGACCTTCTTGCCCTTCATGTCGACGAAATCTTCCGGCGACTTTTCAAAGCCCAGGTTGCGGTTGACGTTGGCGATCAGGAAGTCGAGCGCGTCATACACGCCGGGCAAGTCCTCACCGGCAAAGCCGCCCTTCATGTAGGTGTAGGTGCCCATGCCCATGAACACCGCATCGTATTCGGCGAGCAGTTGCTCCATGGTGATGTCTTTGCCGATTTCGGTATTGAGGCGGAACTCGATACCCATGCCAGTGAACACTTCACGACGGTGGCTGAGTACGGTTTTTTCCAGCTTGAACTCAGGGATACCGAAGGTCAGCAGGCCACCGATTTCTGGGTTCTTGTCGAACACCACCGGAGTCACGCCGCCACGCACCAGCACGTCGGCACACCCCAGGCCAGCAGGGCCCGCGCCGATGATCGCGACGCGCTTGCCTGTTGGCTTGACCTTGGACATGTCCGGGCGCCAGCCCATGGCGAACGCCGTATCGGTGATGTACTTCTCCACCGAACCGATGGTCACCGCGCCGAAGCCGTCGTTGAGGGTGCAGGCACCTTCACACAGACGGTCTTGCGGGCACACCCGGCCGCAGACTTCCGGCAGGGTGTTGGTCTGGTGCGACAGCTCGGCGGCGGCGAGGATGTTGCCCTCGGCCACCAGTTTGAGCCAGTTGGGAATGAAATTGTGCACCGGGCACTTCCATTCGCAATACGGGTTACCGCACCCCAGGCAGCGGTGGGCCTGGTCGGCCGAGTGCTGGGGTTTGAAGGGTTCGTAGATTTCCACGAACTCTTTCTTGCGTTGACGCAACAGTTTCTTCTTCGGATCTTTGCGCCCGACATCGATGAACTGGAAGTCGTTATTCAGACGTTCAGCCATGTTAAAACCTCATCAAACTGTTCAGGCGCATATCACTGCGGGTTGGCACGGATGCTGGAAAGCAACGATTTCAGGTTGGCAGCCTTGGGCTTGACCAGCCAGAAACGACGCAGGTAATCATCGAGGTTTTCGGCGAGGTTACGACCCCATTCGCTGCCGGTTTCCTCGACGTACTCGTCCAGCACGTGCTGCAAGTGGTTCCGGTAGGATTCCATGGCTTCGCCGCTGATACGCTGGATCTCGACCAACTCGTGGTTGACCTTGTCGACGAAGGTGTTGTCCTGGTCGAGCACGTAGGCGAAACCGCCGGTCATGCCCGAACCGAAGTTGTAACCGGTCTTGCCCAGTACCGCGACAAAGCCTCCGGTCATGTACTCGCAGCAGTGATCGCCAGTGCCTTCCACCACGGTGTGGGCACCGGAGTTACGCACGGCGAAACGCTCACCGGCAGTACCTGCGGCAAACAGCTTGCCACCGGTGGCGCCGTACAGGCAGGTGTTGCCGATGATGGCACTGTCCTGGGTCTTGTACACGCTGCCAGCCGGCGGAACGATGACCAGTTTGCCGCCAGTCATGCCCTTGCCCACGTAGTCGTTGGCGTCGCCTTCCAGGTACATGTGCAGGCCGCCGGCGTTCCACACGCCGAAGCTCTGGCCCGCAGTGCCCTTGAAGCGGAAGGTGATCGGCGCTTTCGCCATGCCCTGGTTGCCGTGCTTGCGTGCGATTTCGCCGGAGATGCGTGCGCCGATGGAACGGTCGCAGTTGCAAATATCCAGGGCGAATTCGCCACCGCTGGCGTCGTTGATCGAGGAGCCGGCCATTTCGACCATTTTCTCGGCCAGCAGGCCTTTGTCGAACGGTGGGTTGCGGTCCACCTGGCAGAATTGTGGCTTGTCTGCCGGGATGTGATCGCTGCCCAACAGCGGCGTGAGGTCCAGATGTTGTTGCTTGGCGGTCTGGCCTTCGAGGATGTCCAACAGGTCGGTGCGACCGATCAGCTCTTCCAGCGAACGCACGCCCAATTTGGCCAGCCACTCACGGGTTTCTTCGGCGACGTAGGTGAAGAAATTCACCACCATGTCGACGGTGCCGATGTAGTGATCCTTGCGCAGTTTTTCGTTCTGAGTCGCCACGCCGGTGGCGCAGTTGTTCAGGTGGCAGATGCGCAGGTATTTGCAGCCCAGGGCGATCATGGGCGCAGTGCCGAAGCCGAAACTTTCGGCTCCGAGGATCGCGGCCTTGATCACATCGAGGCCGGTTTTCAGGCCGCCGTCGGTCTGTACTCGCACCTTGCCGCGCAGGTCGTTGCCGCGCAGGGTCTGGTGGGTTTCGGCCAGGCCGAGTTCCCACGGTGCACCGGCGTACTTGATCGAGGTCAGCGGCGAAGCGCCGGTGCCGCCGTCGTAGCCGGAGATGGTGATCAGGTCGGCATAGGCCTTGGCCACACCGGCTGCGATGGTGCCGACGCCGGCTTCTGCCACCAGTTTCACCGAGACCAGGGCCTGGGGGTTGACTTGTTTGAGGTCGAAGATCAACTGCGACAAGTCTTCAATCGAGTAGATGTCGTGGTGCGGCGGTGGCGAAATCAAGGTCACGCCCGGTACGGCGTAACGCAGCTTGGCGATCAGACCGTTGACCTTACCGCCTGGCAATTGACCACCCTCACCCGGCTTGGCGCCTTGGGCCACCTTGATCTGCAGCACCTCGGCATTCACCAGGTACTCCGGGGTCACCCCGAAACGGCCGGTGGCCACCTGCTTGATCTTCGAGCTTTTGAGCGTGCCGTAGCGCGCCGGGTCTTCACCGCCTTCGCCGGAGTTGGAACGCGCACCCAGGCGGTTCATGGCTTCGGCCAGGGCTTCGTGAGCCTCGGGCGACAAGGCGCCCAGGGAAATACCGGCGGAGTCGAAGCGCTTGAGGATCGATTCCAGCGGCTCGACTTCGGCGATGTCCATCGGCGTGTCCAGGGTCTTCACCTTGAACAGGTCGCGGATCATCGACACCGGGCGGTTATCCACCAGGCTCGTGTATTCCTTGAACTTGGCGTAGTCGCCCTGCTGCACAGCGGCTTGCAGGGTGTTGACCACGTCCGGGTTGTAGGCATGGTATTCGCCACCGTGCACGAACTTGAGCAGGCCACCTTGCTGGATCGGCTTACGCGCGCTCCAGGCTTCGGCGGCCAGGGCTTTCTGCTCGGCTTCGATGTCGACGAAACGCGCACCCTTGATGCGGCTCGGTACGCCACGGAAACTCAGCTCGCAGACTTCTTCGGACAGACCGATGGCTTCGAACAACTGCGCGCCACGGTAGGAGGTGACGGTGGAGATACCCATCTTCGACAGGATCTTCAGCAGGCCCTTGGTGATGCCCTTGCGGTAGTTCTTGAACACCTCATAGAGGTCGCCCAGCACTTCACCGGTACGGATCAGGTCACCCAGCACTTCGTACGCGAGGAACGGGTACACCGCCGAAGCGCCGAAACCGATCAGCACCGCAAAGTGATGCGGGTCGCGGGCAGTGGCGGTTTCCACGAGGATGTTGGAGTCGCAGCGCAGGCCTTTTTCGGTCAGGCGGTGGTGCACCGCACCGGTCGCCAGGGACGCGTGGATCGGCAACTTGCCAGGCGCGATATGGCGGTCGGTCAGTACGATCTGGGTACGACCGGCACGCACGGCTTCTTCAGCCTGGTCAGCAACGTTACGCACTGCGGCTTCAAGGCCCAGGCTCTCGTCGTAGTTCAGGTCGATGATCTGACGATCGAAGCCCGGACGCTCAAGGGTCATCAGCGAGCGCCATTTGGCCGGGGAAATGACCGGCGAGCTGAGGATCACACGGGAGGCATGCTCAGGCGATTCCTGGAAGATGTTGCGCTCGGCGCCGAGGCACACTTCCAGGGACATCACGATGGCTTCACGCAGCGGGTCGATCGGCGGGTTGGTCACCTGGGCGAACTGCTGGCGGAAGTAGTCGTACGGCGTGCGTACGCGCTGGGACAGCACGGCCATTGGCGTGTCATCGCCCATGGAGCCGACGGCCTCGTAGCCTTGCTCACCGAGCGGACGCAGCACCTGGTCGCGCTCTTCGAACGTGACCTGGTACATCTTCATGTACTGCTTGAGCTGGTCCACGTCATAGAAAGCCGAACCGTGGTCGTTGTCTTCCATGGTCGCCTGGATGCGCAGGGCGTTCTTGCGCAGCCATTGCTTGTACGGGTGACGGGACTTCAAGCGGTTGTCGATGGCGTCGGTATCGAGGATCTGCCCGGTCTCGGTGTCCACGGCCAGGATCTGGCCAGGGCCCACACGGCCTTTGGCGATCACGTCTTCAGGCTTGTAGTCCCACACGCCGATTTCCGAGGCGAGGGTGATGAAACCGTTGGTGGTGGTCACCCAACGCGCCGGGCGCAGGCCGTTACGGTCGAGCAGGCACACCGCATAGCGGCCGTCGGTCATGACCACGCCGGCCGGGCCGTCCCACGGTTCCATGTGCATCGAGTTGTACTCGTAGAACGCACGCAGGTCCGGGTCCATCGTCTCGACGTTCTGCCACGCTGGCGGAATGATCATGCGCACGCCACGGAACAGGTCGATGCCGCCGGTGACCATCAGTTCGAGCATGTTGTCCATGCTGGAGGAGTCGGAACCCACGCGATTGACTAGCGGGCCGAGCTCTTCGAGGTCCATCAAATCGTTGGCGAACTTGGTGCGACGGGCCTGGGCCCAGTTGCGGTTGCCAGTGATGGTATTGATCTCGCCGTTGTGGGCGAGGAAGCGGAATGGCTGGGCCAGCGGCCATTTCGGCAGGGTATTGGTGGAAAAGCGCTGGTGGAACACGCAGATTGCGGTTTGCAGGCGCTCATCGCTCAGGTCTGGATAGAAGGCGGTGAGGTCCGCCGGCATCATCAGGCCTTTATAAATGATGGTCTTGTGGGAAAAGCTGCAGATGTAATGGTCGGTGTCGGCGGCGTTGAGCACCGACGAACGACGACGGGACGTGAACAGCTTGATCGCCATGTCCTGGTCGCTCAGGCCATCGCCGGCGATGAACACTTGTTCGATCTGCGGCAGGCGCTCCAGGGCCAGGCGGCCGAGTACGCTGGTGTCGATGGGCACTTTGCGCCATCCGACAATTTGCAGGCCGGCGGCGGCGATCTCGCGGTTCATGTTCTCGCGAGCGGCTTCGGCTTTTACCGGGTCCTGGTTGAAAAACACCATGCCCACGGCGTACTGCTTGGGCAGTTCGACCGCGAATTGCTCTTTGGCGACAGCGCGCAGGAACTGGTCGGGCTTTTGAATCAGCAAGCCACAGCCGTCACCGGTCTTGCCGTCGGCGTTGATCCCACCGCGGTGGGTCATGCAGGTCAGGGCCTCGATGGCCGTTTGCAAAAGGGTATGACTGGGTTCGCCCTGCATGTGGGCTATCAGGCCGAAACCGCAGTTATCCTTGAATTCATCGGGTTGGTACAGACCTGCTTTCATAGACACTTTCTCACCAGGCTGCCTCTTTTACCGAGGCAAATTTCTTTTCAATTCAACCGGTTACCTTCCACGCCGAACGTACGCCGGCTTAGCGGGGGCAAAAGGGAGGTCATTGTACACACCGACACAGACGCTCACAAATTTAGCGACGAAATGTCGCAAATCTATGTCGCATTTATGAAAGGTTTAAAGCGATATGCTGTGCTAGTCAAAACTTTTTTAATTCTGACCGCTACGACTCAAAAGCCACTGTGACGCAGACACCACAAAGCGCGCGGTCTCGGGAGACTGCACGCACTTGCGGATTTTTTGAGGTGCCGGGAGGGCGGCCTGGGTAAGGCCGCCGGATCTTCAGCGAGTTGCTGCCAGTTCTTGTTGAACGCTGGCAACAGTGCGAGGCCAAGGTTTACCAGCCTGAACCTTCGCTGGCAAGGCCTTGATGGCAGAATCGGCTGCGGCGCGGCTTGGGAAGCTGCCGTAGGTGATCACATAGAGAGGCTTGCCGTTGAGCACTTTCTTGAAATAACGGTACTGGCCGCCCTGCTCTTTGACGAATGCCTGGGCATTGGCTTCGGAGCTGGTGCCGAGGATCTGCACCACAAAGTTACCGGTAGGCTGGCTGCTGTACCAGCTGCTGCCAGCAGCGTCGGCTTTGGCAACGGTGGCGGCTGGTTTTTCCGCTGGCTTGGCGGCAGGGGCTGGTTTGGCGGCTGGCGCTGGTGCGACAGGCTTGGTCACCGGAGCAGGCTTGGCGGTAGCAACGGTGGGCGCCGGCGTCGGAGTCGGCTTGGCGACCGGAGCAACCGGCGTCGCTGGCACACCGGCCGGTACGCCTGCAGGTGGCGCGGTGGTGGTCACGGTCGGCGGCGTGGCGCTGGAGCCTTCCACCGGCACACCGTCGTCACCTTCGGAGATGCCACCGGCTTCTTCGGCAAGAGGGCCGCGCATCACAGGTTGGCCGACCATCGGCAGGTTGGTCGGTTGGCCGGAGTTGGCAAATTCGACGTTTGGCGTGGGCTTGCCCAGTGGCAACTGCGCCTGTTCGGTTGGCGCGCCAGTGGTTGTCGGTGCTTTGTTGCGGCCCGGGATCAACCAGGCGGCGGCAACAGCGACCACGACAACGGCGGAAATAGCCAATACGTGCTTCTTAGGCATAGTGAACCCCATCTTTGGACGCTTGACCGCAGAGCGGCTGGCAATCATGGCTTCGATCATGGCATCGCGGGCAACCTGGTTGATGTTTCCAGGCCAGCCATCGGAGCTTTCGTGAATATCAGAGATCTGCGCAGCGGTGAAAAGTTCGATACCCGCCCCTGCGCCTTCAAGACGTTGTGCAAGGTATTCGCGGGTTTCTTCCTCTTCGTACGGCTGCAACTCGATGACGTGAAACAGCTCCTGCTCACCGCTGATCTGCTCCAGATCGGCGATCAACGACGACTCACCGAACAGGAACACATGCGGGCGACCTTCCGGCGTACCCGCTGCCAGGGCCAGCAAGGCTTCCAGGGCCGATTCGTCGAGCTGCTCGGCATCGTCTACCAGCAGGTAGACTTCCTGGCCGGTCAGGCCCAATTGCACCACCTGCTTGAGAATCGCGTTCGGCTCGGCGTTGGAGACGTTCAACGCTTGCGCCACCTCGCGCAGTACGCCAGCCGCATCACCGGCACCGCGGGCAGACACCACCACGCTCTGCACCGATTGTTTGTTGGTGCTGGCCACCAGCGCCTGGCGCAGCAAGGTCTTGCCGCTGCCCAGAGGGCCGGTCACCACCAGCAGCAACTGGCTGTAGCGCGCAAGGTGATGCAACTGCCCAAGTACCGGCTTGCGCTGGGCGGGGAAGAACTTGAAACCCGGCACCCGTGGTGCGAAGGGGTCGTGGCTCAAGTGATAATGGCCGAGGAACGCCTCGTCGGCATGCAAACTAGTCATCGGGTCTTATTAACCTTTGAGCTGGGCCAGGGCGCGGTAATCCGCTCCCAGCGTGGCCTGTAGAATCTCTTTTGGATAATCGTCGGTCACCACGGCTTCGCCGATGTGGCGCAGCAGTACCAGTCGAAGTCGACCGTCGATCACTTTCTTGTCTATCGCCATATGTTCAAGGAAATCCGCCTCGGTCATCTCCGTGGGCGGAACGACCGGCAAACCGGCACGCTGGAACAGGCGGATACCGCGATCACGCTCTTGGGCGCTGATCCAGCCCAGGCGCTGCGACATATCCAATGCCATCACCGTACCAGCCGCCACGGCCTCCCCATGCAACCACACACCATAGCCCATGTGAGTTTCGATCGCATGGCCGAAGGTGTGGCCCAGGTTCAGCGTGGCCCGCACGCCGGACTCGCGCTCGTCGGCATTGACCACCAGCGCCTTGGCCGCGCAAGAGCGGGAGATCGCTTCGGTCAGGGCTACCTGATCGAGGCCGCGCAAGGCGTCCATGTGTTCTTCCAGCCAGGTCAGGAACGGCTCATCGCAGATCAGCCCGTACTTGATGACTTCCGCCAGGCCCGCCGACAGCTCGCGCGGCGGCAAGGTGTTGAGGGTAGCGGTGTCGATCAGCACAGCCTGAGGCTGGTAGAACGCGCCGACCATGTTCTTGCCCAGCGGGTGGTTGATACCGGTCTTGCCCCCCACCGACGAATCGACCTGGGACAGCAAGGTGGTCGGCACCTGGATAAAATCCACGCCGCGCTGGTAGCAGGCCGCGGCAAACCCGGCCATGTCGCCAATCACACCGCCGCCCAGGGCGACCACAGTGGTTCGACGGTCATGGCGCGCAGTCAGCAGGCCATCAAAGATCAGTTGCAGGGTTTCCCAGTTTTTGTGGGCTTCGCCGTCAGGCAACACCACGGAGATCACCGAGTACGCCGCCAGGCTGCGGCTCAGACGCTCAAGGTACAGCGGCGCGACCGTTTCGTTGGAGATGATTGCCACCTGTCGGCCGGCAATATGCGGCGCAAGCAGTTCGGGCTGGTCCAACAGACCTGCGCCAATGTGGATCGGGTAGCTGCGCTCGCCTAGATCGACCTTAAGTGTCTGCATGTGTCCCCGCGTTGAAGATGTATTAACGACCGGCACTGTCGACATCTCGACACCGCCTGGTGGCTCTACGCCATACCTTATAAGGTCATGGCGCGCCCCCGAGAATAGCGCATTTCGGGCCAGGCTTTAACGGGGTGGCAACCGTTGCAGGCGCTCAAGGATGTCAAGTACGACCATCCGAGGTGGCCGCTCATCGGTTTCCACCACCAGATCGGCGATTTCCCGATACAGCGGATCGCGCAGCGCCAGCAGGTCCCGCAGGGTTTTCGCCGGGTCGGCGGTGCGCAGCAACGGGCGATTGCGATCACGGGCGGTACGGCCCACCTGCTGTTCGACCGACGCGTGCAAATACACCACCCGACCACCGGCATGCAGCGCCCGACGGTTTTCATCGCGCATGACGGCGCCACCGCCGGTCGCCAATACCACGCCATCGCAGCCGCACAGCTCGGCAATCATCGCCTGCTCGCGGTCACGAAAGCCCAGCTCGCCTTCTTTATCGAAGATCCATGGGATATTGGCACCCGTGCGCAATTCAATTTCCTTGTCGGAATCTTTGAACGGCAGGCGCAGCTCTTTGGCCAGCAAACGGCCGATGGTGCTTTTTCCAGCCCCCATCGGCCCTACAAGAATCAAATTTCGCACAGAATCAACGACTCACAGCAATCGCCTGGTTATTCATGATACGCGGAGTCAGGAATACCAGCAGCTCGGATTTTTTCTCCGCCAGCACATCGCGCCGGAAAAGGCGGCCAAGATACGGCACATCGCCCAAAAATGGCACTTTATCTACCACTTTGCTTTGGGTGTTGGAGAAAACCCCGCCAATGACGATGGTCTCGCCATCCCTGACCAGAACCTTGGCGTTGACCTCGTTTTTCTTGATCGGCGGCACGTCATTGAGTCGGTTCAGGTAGTCGGGCTCATCCTTGGTGACCTTGACCGCCATGATCACATGGTCGTCGGGAGTGATTTGCGGCGTGACTTCAAGCGACAGCGAGGCCTCTTTGAACGACACCGAGGTGGCACCCTGGGAGGTGGATTCCTGATAAGGAATCTCGGTGCCTTTGAGGATGCGTGCAGTCTCTTTGTCGGAGGTGACGACCTTGGGCTGCGAGACGATCTCACCGTTGCCGGTTTTTTCCATGGCGGTCAGCTCAAGGTCCAGCAACAGGTTGTCGGTGATATAGGCGATCCCCAGGCCCGAGGTTCCGGCCAGCGACCCCAAGTCGACAAAGGGTGAACTGGGTGGGTTTTGCGGCGGCTCGGCACCCTCCGCCAGCGGCTTGCCAATACCGCCAACGCCGCTGTTGCCGCGGGTGAGCCGCCCACCCCAGCGCACACCCAGGCTTTTGTCGTAGTCGACATTGGCCTCCACAATCCGCGCCTCGATCATGACCTGGCGTACCGGGATATCCAGTTGCGCCACGATGCGCCGCAGCTCTTCGAGCCGCTCGCCAGTCTGGTAGGCGATGATGTTGTTGGTGCGGTCATCCACCGCCACCGAACCGCGCTCATCGGTGGCGCCCTCAAAGCCGGTCACCGACTGAAACAGCTTGGCCAGGTCGGCGGCCTTGGCGTAATTGACCTGCAGCAGCTCCCGACGCAAGGGCGCCAGCTCGGCCATCTGCTTGCGCGACTCCAGCATCAACAGCTCGCGAGCAGCCAATTCATCGGCGGGCGCCACCAGCAACACGCCCGCCTTGACTCGCTTGTCCAAGCCCTTGGTTTGCAGTACCAGGTCCAGAGCCTGGTCCCAGGGCACATCCTTGAGCCGCAGGGTGATCGAGCCCTGCACCTCATCGCTGGTCACCAGGTTGAGCCCGGCGACATCGGCAATTTGCTGCAAGACCGCGCGCAGGTCGATGTCCTGGAAATTCAGGGTCAGCTTGGCGCCTGTATAGCTGACCGGCTGGGCACTGTCGGGCGGCGGCAGTTGGATAAGGTCCAGGCGATTGGGCACAGCAGCAGCCATCGGTGCCGTAAACGCTATCCATAGCGCCACACCGAAGGACGAGAAGGTCCTTTTCATTGTTTGATTCCGTTATGAGTTGACGTTCAGCACAAGGGTTCGCGGGCGTTCCAGCCAGGCGCCCTGTCCATCGGGAAACAGCTCCACCAGCTCGACAGCAGCGTCTTGAATGGCCGTGACCTGGCCATGGTCCGGCCCCAGGTAATCACCCACCGCCAGCCGATACACCCTGGCCCCAGCCCGCAACAAGGCAAAGGCCTGCGCACCACGGGACAACGTACCGACCATTTCGAACTGATCGAGGCGCATACCCTCCAACAGTCCCCGTGACCGGGTGAAATCCGGGGCAAAGGCCGGGCGGCCCGGAACGTGCGGTGCCTGCAAGGCGGGCGGCGTGAACGGGTCGCGCAAGGACGAGGGTTCGTAGACAAATTGCGGCCCTGGGTCGAGCACCTGACGGGCCTTGCCGTTTTGCAGGGTGCTGCGATAGGTCTTGGCGAGCATGTTCAGACGCAACAAGGCGCCCTGATGCCCGAGCGCAATATCCTGCACGGTAACGACCCGTGGCAACCCACCCAAGGCACTGACAAACGTCGCCAGGTCGTGGTAAACCCCGGACGCGCTTATCTGCATGGGTTGTTCGATATAAAGCTGCCGAGGCGCTTCATCCAGCACGGTGATGCCTTCGACCCACACCCCATGGGCAGACGCCAGCCGGGCGATGTCTTCCAGCACGGCAGGCACCTCGGACTCGCCGGGCAATTGCCCTAGAAGGCTGGCAAGATTGTCTTCCATGCTCCGGACTTGCCGGGTGCGCAGCTCAAGGCTCGCGGCCAGGCCGGTCTTTTCTGTGAGTTGCTGCTGCAGCGCCTGCTCCCGCGCCTCAAGCCCGTGCAATCGCTCCCGCTGCGGCCCCCCATGCGAAACCTCGCCTAGCACTAACACCATGCCGGCCAGCGCACAGCCAAGCAGCACCTTGCCCGGCAGGGACCATTTGGCAGCGTTGTAAGAGAGCGTGGAAAAATCGAGCCTGGGCAGGCTCATGGTTGCCCCTCGCTGGACTCTCCCTGGCGCACCATCAGCTGGAATTCACTTTCGCCGCGTGCACCTTCGGCTTGCACGCGCTGCAGACGGGTCGAACTGGAGCCGTGGATTGGCTTGAGTTGCTGCATCAAACGGGCGATATCCTGGTTGCTTTCTGCCGTGCCGCGAATGCTGATGGTGTCGCCGTTCGCAACCACCTCATGCAGATGGACACCTTCAGGCACCGAGCGAGCCAATTGCTCGAACAATCGGGCACCGGAAGAGCGGGCATCGTGCAGGTCCTGAACCACCTTCATGCGTTCGGCCAGTTGCTGGCTTCGCGCCTGCAAGTCGTCGATAGTCCTGATCCGCGAGTCCTGGGTAGCGATGTGCTCTTCCAGGCGGCTGTTGCGGCTTACCTGCCGGTCTATCGCCTGGTCGATCACTTGATCAGCCAACCACAGTGCCGCGAGCGCCACGCAGGCAAACGCCAGCAATAGCACCAACAGGTATTTGCGCCTGCGCTCCGCGAGGGCCTGGCGCCAAGGCAAAAGATTGATTCGTGTCATCCAGCGAAACTCCTAAGGGCCAGCCCGCAAGCCACTCCCATCCCTTGGGCATCCAAGGCCCATTGTGCACCATCGACTCTATGACCCGGCGTGAAGCTGGCAAAATCCTGAAGGCAAGCGCGCTCCAATGCAAACCCTTCTACATCGACCACCCGCGGCACCAGCCCCGCCAAGGCCAAAACCGCCTCGCGCGCTTCGACCTGCTCACGCAGGCACGCCGCCAGCATCACCTCTACCCACTGCGGGCCTTGAGCCGATGGCCCTTGAACCTGAAAGTCGATGGCCACCTCGTCCAATGGATAGGGGATGAACTGGTCGGCTTCCATCTGGATCTTCCAGGCCATTTCCTCATCACTGAGGCCGGCGTCCATGTCAATCAGCCGGGTAATTACCGACGGGCCCGCAACCGCCACGGCGGCGTACCGGGCCGAGGTACCCAGGCGCGACAGTGCCTGTTGCAGCATACGGCCCACTCCCTCAAGGTCCAGCAAGGTGCCGTCCACCACCGCCTGGGGCGGCAGCATTTGCATAACGTAGCCCTGGACGCTGAAACCGCCTGATGAACGGCCCAGTTCGATCAGCTTGATGCCGCTGTCATTGATATCGACCCCCAACACCGTGTCGACTTTTCGCCTGAAAAATCCCTTTCCCATAAAACTCCCCAAAACTTTCCCTGTCATACCGGCTGTCATCTCGCCTGATTGCTGCCAGGCACCTTGCATTCGGTCGGCTTGTTCAAGGCTCGCGAATGACGCCCCAAGCTGAAAAATGCTTTAATGCCCAGCGTTTTTTCCCGCTTTTTATCTGCTGCCCGGGTCGATCCATCGTTTGCCATGCATCCCCGACGCGTAACTCATTCTTTTCTCTGGAAATCCAAAAGCCTTGATTCGTCTGCTGAAGTTTTTCGGGTACTCCATTGTCGCCATCGTTTGCGGGCTGCTGCTCGTACTCAGCGGGGCCTACCTCTACCTTAGTCCGGGTTTGCCCTCCGTAGAGGCCCTCAGAAGTATCCAGTTGCAGATTCCTTTGCGGGTCTACAGCAGCGATGAAAAACTGATCGCGGAGTTCGGCGAAATGCGCCGCACACCGATCCGTTTCGCCGACATTCCACCCAATTTCATCAGCGCTTTGCTGTCTGCCGAAGACGATAATTTCGCCAACCACTACGGCGTAGACCCCAGCAGCCTGGTGCGTGCAGCCACGCAATTGGTAAAAAGTGGACACATTCAATCGGGTGGCAGCACCATCACCATGCAGGTGGCGAAGAACTTCTTCCTCACCAGCGAACGCAGCTTTTCCCGCAAGGCCACCGAAATCCTGCTGGCGCTGCAGATCGAACGCCAGTTGACCAAGGATGAAATCCTCGAGCTGTACGTCAACAAGATCTACTTGGGCAACCGCGCCTACGGCATCGAGGCCGCGTCCCAGGTCTACTACGGCAAGTCGATTCGTGACGCCAGCCTGGCGCAAATGGCGATGATCGCCGGCCTGCCCAAGGCACCGTCGCGCTTCAACCCGCTGGCCAACCCGGCGCGCAGTAAAGAACGCCGTGACTGGATCCTGGGCCGCATGTACAAACTGGGCAAGATCGACCAGGCCGCTTATGAAAGTGCCGTAGCCGAGCCGCTGAACGCCAGCTATCACGTGCCGACCCCAGAAGTGAATGCACCCTATATCGCCGAAATGGCCCGCGCCGAGATGGTTGGCCGTTATGGCAGCGAGGCCTACACCGAAGGTTTCCGCGTCACCACGACGGTGCCGAGCAACTTGCAGGAAATCGCCAACCACTCGGTACATGAAGGTCTGATCACTTATGACCAGCGTCACGGCTACCGTGGCCCCGAGTCGCGCCTGCCGGGCAAGACCCTGAGTGCCTGGACCACCGAATTGGGCAAACAGCGTTCGATCAGCGGCCTGGACCCGGCCATCGTCACCCAGGTAACCAAGGACGGCATCCAAGTGCTGACCCGCTCTGGCGAAGCCCATGTAGCCTGGGACAGCATGAAGTGGGCACGCCCGTTCCTGAACACCAACAGCATGGGCCCGATGCCCAAGCAGCCATCCGACGTGGCCCAGGTGGGTGATTTGATCCGCGTGCAACGCCAAAAGGATGACAGCCTCAAATTCAGCCAGGTGCCGCTCGCCCAGGGCGCCCTGGTGTCCCTGGACCCGCAGAACGGTGCGATCCGCGCACTGGTCGGCGGCTTTGCCTTCGAGCAGAGCAACTACAACCGCGCTACCCAGGCCAAGCGCCAGCCGGGCTCCAGTTTCAAGCCGTTTGTCTACAGTGCCGCGCTGGACAACGGCTACACCGCCGCCAGCCTGGTCAACGACGCGCCAATCGTGTTTGTCGATGAATATCTGGACAAGGTCTGGCGCCCCAAGAATGACACCAACACGTTCCTCGGCCCGATCCGTATCCGCGAGGCGCTGTACAAGTCACGCAACCTGGTGTCGATCCGCCTGTTGCAGGCGATGGGCGTAGGCAAGACCATCGACTACATGACGCGCTTTGGCTTCGCCAAGTCGGACCTGCCGCCAAACCTGTCCCTGGCCCTGGGTACCGCGACCCTCACGCCGATGGAAATCGCCACCGGCTGGAGCACCTTTGCCAACGGCGGCTACAAGATCGCGCCGTACCTGATCGACAAGATCGAAAGCCGCAATGGCGACACCCTGTTCACCGCCAACCCGCCACGGGTACCCGGCGACGTGGTCAATGGTGTGGCCGCGACCGACGGGCTTGCGGTACCGAGCAACGGCGGTATCACCATCGAGGCGACGCCAGGCACACCGCCGGCCGCAAACGCCGGCGCACCGGCCGAACCGCAAGCGCCAGCGGTTGCCGAGCGCATCGTGGACGGCCGCACTACCTACATCCTCAACAGCATCCTGCAAGACGTGATCAAGAAGGGCACCGGCCGCCGCGCACTGGCTCTGGGCCGTGCGGATATCGCTGGCAAGACCGGTACCACCAACGAGTCCAAGGACGCGTGGTTCTCCGGCTACAACGGCGACTACGTGACCACCGTGTGGACCGGCTATGACCAGCCTGAAAGCCTGGGCCGCCGCGAGTTTGGTGGCACCGTCGCCCTGCCGATCTGGATGAGCTACATGGGCGCAGCGCTCAAGGACAAGCCGCTGCACACCCAGCCAGAGCCAGAAGGCATCCTCAGCCTGCGCATCGACCCGATCAGTGGCCGCGCAGCTTCACCGAGCACGCCGAATGCGTACTTCGAGCTGTTCAAGAGCGAAGACACACCGCCATCGGTCAACGAACTGGGCAACGGCGCAGTGCCGGGCAGCCCACTGCCGGCGGATGAAGGCGCGCCGATCGATTTGTTCTGACCTGATCACGCTGATCGGCCGATCATTCCCACGCTCCGCGTGGGAATGCATCCTGTGACGCTCTGCGTCACGATCTTAAAAGCAGACGCGGAGCGTCCAGGTGGGCATTCCCACGCAGAGCGTGGGAAAGATCAGCCACGGGACATCAGCCACAAAAAAGCCCCGACTGATCACTCAGGCGGGGCTTTTTTTGCGGGTGTGTCTACAACGGCTTAGCCGTTGAACACATCATCCACGCTTTGCAGCGGGTAGTTCTTTGGATACGGCAGGGTAGCCACACCAGTCTCGATAGCGGCCTTGGCCACGGCATCGGAGATCAGGGTGATCAGGCGCTTGTCCATTGGTTTCGGAATGATGTACTCACGACCGAATTCCAGCTTGGCACCACCGTAGGCGTCGCACACGTCCTGAGGTACCGGCAGTTTGGCCAGTTCACGCAGGGCGTTGGCAGCGGCCACTTTCATTTCTTCGTTGATGCGCTTGGCGCGAACGTCCAGGGCACCACGGAAGATGAACGGGAAGCCCAATACGTTGTTGACCTGGTTCGGGTAGTCCGAACGGCCGGTGGCCATGATCACGTCGCTGCGAGTGGCGTGGGCCAGTTCTGGAGAGATTTCCGGATCCGGGTTGGAGCAGGCGAACACGATAGGGTTCGGCGCCATGGATTTGAGGCCTTCCGCGCTCAGCAGGTTCGGGCCGGACAGGCCAACGAACACGTCGGCACCGTCGAGGGCGTCAGCCAGGGTGCGCTTGGAGGACGGATGGGCGAACATCGCCTTGTACTGGTTCAGGTCGGTGCGCTCGGACTGAATCACGCCCTTGCTGTCCACCATGTAGATGTTTTCCAGCTTGGCGCCCATGCTGATGATCAGCTTCATGCAGGAAATGGCCGCGGCACCGGCGCCCAGGCAGACAATTTTCGCCTCGCCCAGGGTTTTGCCAGCAATTTCCAGGGCGTTGATCATGCCGGCTGCGGTAACGATCGCGGTGCCGTGTTGGTCATCGTGGAATACCGGAATGTCGCACTGCTCGATCAGGGCCTTTTCGATCTCGAAGCACTCAGGTGCCTTGATGTCTTCCAGGTTGATGCCACCGAACGTGATGGAAATGCGCTTGACGGTGTCGATGAACGCCTGCGGGCTTTCGGAATCGACTTCGATGTCGAAGACGTCGATGCCGGCAAAGCGCTTGAACAGCACGCCCTTGCCTTCCATGACTGGCTTGGAAGCCAATGGGCCGAGGTTACCCAGGCCCAGAATCGCGGTGCCATCGGAAATCACTGCAACCAGGTTGCCTTTGCCGGTGTACTTGTACGCCAGCTCTGGGTCACGGGCGATTTCACGTACGGGTTCGGCAACACCAGGGCTGTAGGCCAGCGACAGGTCGCGGGCAGTGGCAGTGGCTTTGGTGAGCTCTACACTCAGCTTTCCTGGACGAGGATGGGCATGGTATTCGAGAGCGGCAGTTTTCAAATCAGACATATCGGCATTCCGCTTTTACTGTTGGTCGACGGACCGCCGAGGATACGCGTGTCGTAAAGTCCCTACAAGACTGGGCAGTCACAGGTGTCAAGGGCCCTGCGCTACGACTTTTGGCCAAGAGCCACGGGATACAAGGGCTCAACTGTTCACAATCGAAATAAAAAATGTCTACAATTTTTTATTCAAAGCGCCGATTTCAGCATGCCGGGGTCGGTTATTGGCAACAGCCAGCGCGCTTGGCCTTTTTTCAGGCCGCCACGGCGGGCTCGATCCTGCACCCAACCGCGCGCCTCAATGGTGCGGCCTTGCAGACCATCGAGCATGGCCGTATCGAACTGGCTGATCAGCTCGGGCGCAATACGCAATAGCAGACCATCGAGCATGGCCGTATCGAACTGGCTGATCAGCTCGGGCGCAATACGCAATACCAGTGAACCCTGCAGTTCAATCCAAATTCCACCGCGATTGCGCTCGATCTTGCTGACCCGACCGGCCACCAGGGCAAACCCGGAGCGCTTGAGATTCGCCACGCTTTGCACTGGCGATTGGCGCCACAGGCCGAGCCGTGCCTGGCGGGCGCTGTTTTCGGCCGCCTGCTGGCAGGGAACCAGGTCCACATTCGGCGCCACGCCCACTTGGTACCCCAGGCCCTCGGCCAGCAGTTGCGCCTCCAGGTTCTCGCCATTGGCTCCGTAGAGGTGAGCCAGGGTGCGCCCGTAATGGTCTTTGGCTTCGCGCCCCGCCACCAGGCCGACACGCCCATCGCTGGCCTTGACCAACGCCTGCAGGCGCTGGCGGGCGGCGACAGCGAATGGCTCGTCAGGGCGGCCCTTCTTGCCGGTTTCCGGCGCGTTGAGGCCGATCATGCGCACGCTGCGACCGTCCTTGAGGCGCACCGTGTCGCCATCCACCACGCGCTGCACATCGACGCGGACGACGGCTGCCGGCGCGGGGCAGAATGCATCGGCCTGAGCGGTTGCCAGCCAAATTCCAGGCACAAAAAAGGCGCCCACAAGGGACGCCTTTTTCAACAGCAGGTAAAAGCCCATAAGGCTCTTGAACCTTACTCTGCTGGAGTAGCAGCAGGCTTCTTGCCGAAAGCACCAAAGCGATCTGCGAAGCGCTGTACGCGGCCGCCGGTGTCCAGAGTTTTCTGCTTACCGGTGTAGAACGGGTGGCACTCGTTGCATACGTCAGTACCCAGTGGCTTGCACAGGTTCGAACGAGTTTCGAACTTGTTGCCGCAGCTGCAGGTGACTTCGATGGTTTCGTACGCTGGATGGATATCGGCTTTCATGGCACTTCCTCGGGCTAGCGTGCCGCCACTCGACACTATTGTCGAATACCGCACGTAATTAGGCCGCGGATTCTACCAGACCTTTTTAATCACGCAAGCGGCGGTAGTGGTCGAAAACTTCCTTTCATCAGATATTCCTCACACACCGCCGTCAATGTGGGAGCCGGGCTTGCCCGCGAAGGCGGTGTGTCAGTCACTGCATCTGTTACTGCACTAGCGCTTTCGCAGGCAAGCCAGCTCCCGCAAGATCCGATTCCAGTACTGAAGACGGGACACCCCCGGTCTGCTAGGCTCGCGCCCCTGCGCCACCGCTTGCCTTTATTGATGAGACTCCTCGCGTGCCCGACGCCATTTTGCGCCTAGCCCTGCCCTCACCCCTGCGCCGCCTGTTCGATTACCGGGCCCCGCCCGGCGTGTCGCGTGCGCAGTTGCAACCGGGCATGCGCGTGCGCGTGCCGTTCGGACGCCGGGAAATGATCGGCATTCTGGTGGAAGTCACCGACCACAGCGAAGTGCCTGCCGAAAAGCTCAAGCCGGCAATTGCCCTGCTCGACGCCACACCACCGCTGCCGCCCGCGCTGTTCAAGCTGTGCCTGTGGACCGCGCAGTATTACCAACACAGCCTGGGCGATACCTTGAGCTGGGCGCTGCCGGTGCTGCTGCGCCAGGGCGAACTGGCCGAAGCGCGCCAGGAGCGTTTCTGGTCGATGGTGCCGGGCGCACGCCTCGACGACCCGCGCATCGCCCGCGCCCCGCGCCAGCGTGAGGCCCTGGCCACCTTGGCACAGCACCCACACGGCGTGGCCCATCAGCTATTAAGCAAACTGATGCTGAGCAAAGACAGCCTCGACCTGCTGCTGGCCAAGGGCCTGGTGCAGGTGGAAATCCGCAAGCACGCCCCGGACCCGCGCCACGAACACTGGCTGGCCCAGCCGGAGTTGCCGCTGAACCCCGAGCAACGCGCCGCGTATGAGGCGATTCGCGCCGGTTTCGACAGTTTCCATGCATTCCTGCTGGCCGGCGTCACCGGCAGCGGCAAGACCGAAGTCTATTTGCAGCTGATCCGCGAAACCCTGCAGGCGGGCAAGCAGGCACTGGTGCTGATCCCCGAGATCAACCTGGGCCCGCAGACCGTGGCGCGTTTCGAGCAACGCTTCAATGCCCGGATCGCCTTGGTGCACTCGGCAGTCAATGACCGTGAACGCCTGGAGTCGTGGCTGGCGGCGCGGGATGGCGAGGCCGACATTATTATCGGCACGCGCTCAGCACTGTTCACGCCGATGAAAAACCCCGGGCTGATCATCGTCGACGAGGAGCACGATGGCTCCTATAAACAGCAGGAAGGTTTGCGCTACCACGCCCGCGACCTCGCGCTGGTACGCGCCCGCCAGGAAGACATCCCGATTGTGCTGGGCTCGGCCACGCCGTCCCTGGAAAGCCTGCACAACGCCTACACCGGCCGTTACGGGCTGCTGCGCCTGAACGAGCGTGCTGGCGGCGCCAAACAACCGCGCTTCCTGCGCCTGGACGTGAAAAGCCGCCCGCTGGACAGCGGTATTTCCGGCCCGATGCAACAGGCCATTGGCCAGACCCTGGCCGCCGGCCAGCAAGTATTGGTATTTCTCAACCGCCGCGGCTTTGCCCCGACGTTGCTGTGCCATGACTGCGGCTGGATGTCCGGGTGCGAGCGCTGCGATGCGCGCATGACGGTGCATCAGCGCCACGGCGAGTTACGCTGCCATCACTGCGGCCATGTGGAACGGGTACCGCGCCATTGCCCGCAGTGCGGCAAGGTGGACCTGCGGCCCGTGGGCGCCGGCACCGAGCGCGCCGAAGAACGCCTCGGCATTCTGTTCCCGGACTACCCGGTGCTACGGGTGGACCGCGACAGCACGTCGCGCAAAGACGCCATGAACCAACTGTTCGCCACCATCCACAAAGGCCAACCGTGCATCCTGGTGGGCACGCAGATGCTTGCCAAGGGGCATCACTTCCCACGGGTGACCCTGGTGTCGATCCTGGATGCCGATGGCGGGCTGTTCTCCGGGGATTTTCGCGCCAGCGAACGCATGGCGCAGTTGATCGTGCAGGTGGCAGGACGCGCCGGGCGAGCCGAAGAGCCAGGCAGGGTGATTATCCAGACGCACCTGGCCGACCACCCGCTGCTGATTCAACTGACGGAACAAGGCTACTTTGCCTTCGCCGAACAGGCCTTGAGCGAACGCCGCGCCGCCGGCCTCCCGCCCTTTGCGCACCTGGCGCTGCTGCGTGCCGAAGCCCACAAACCCGGGCAGGCCGAAGGCTTTCTTGATGAGGCCTGCAGCGCCGCCGAACGTTTATTGGGCGAACTGACCCTCAGTGGCATCGAACTACTCGGCCCGGTGCCAGCGCCCATGGAGCGGCGCGCCGGACGTTATCGCGCTCAGCTACTCTTGCAGGCAACCTCCCGCGCCCCGCTGCATCGGCTATTAAGTCGCTGGATGCTTGAGCTGGAGCAACTGCCCAGCGGTCGGCAGGTGCGATGGTCGTTGGATGTAGACCCGGTAGATTTGTATTGAGGGTAATTACGTCATCGCAGGCAAGCCAGCTCGCACATTATGAAATGTGAATACCTTTAAATGTGGGAGCGGGCTTGCCCGCGAAGAGGCCGCAGGTCCGCCATATAGTCTGAACGGTTGGCAAGCCCGCCCTCGCCACGGATAATGCCCAGTTTTTCCACCTGCGCATCGCGCGCCGCCGCTTGCGGTCGAAAGAGAACACCATGAAAGACACCATTCGCCAGCTGATCCAACAAGCCCTCACCCAACTCGTCCACGAAGGTGTGTTGCCTGAAGGCCTGTCGCCGGCGATCCAGGTGGAGAACACCCGCGACAAGACCCATGGCGACTTCGCCAGCAACATCGCGATGATGCTGTCCAAGCCGGCCGGCATGAAGCCGCGTGACCTGGCAGAAAAAATCATCGCAGCCCTGCCGGCTGACGCCAATGTCACCAAGGCCGAAATCGCCGGCCCAGGCTTTATCAACTTCTTCCAGAACACCCAGGCCCTGGCGTCACGCCTGGATGCCGCCCTGGCCGATGCGCGCATCGGTGCACGCAAGGCCGGCGACAGCCAGCGCGTGGTCATCGACCTGTCGGCACCGAACCTGGCCAAGGAAATGCACGTGGGCCACCTGCGCTCCACTATCATTGGCGATGGCGTGGCACGCGTGCTGGAATTCCTCGGCGACACCGTGATCCGCCAGAACCACGTGGGCGACTGGGGTACCCAGTTCGGCATGCTGATGGCCTATCTGCAGGAAAACCCGATCACCAGCAACGAGCTGGCCGACCTGGAAAATTTCTACCGTGCTGCCAAAAAGCGTTTCGATGAATCCGAAGAGTTCGCTGACCGCGCCCGCGGCCTGGTGGTCAAGCTGCAAGCCGGCGACGAAGAATGCCTGGCGCTGTGGAACCGCTTCCGTGAAATTTCCCTGTCTCATTGCCAGGAAATCTACGAGCTGCTCAATGTGAAACTGACCATGGCCGACGTGATGGGCGAAAGCGCCTACAACGACGACCTGATCAACGTGGTCAACGACCTCAAGGCCAAGGGCCTGCTGGTCGAAAGCAACGGCGCCCAGTGCGTGTTCCTCGAAGAATTCAAGACCGCCGACGGCGAGCCGCTGCCGGTGATCATCGTCAAGGCCGATGGCGGCTACCTCTACGCCACCACTGACCTGGCCGCCGTGCGTTACCGCAGTGGCGTGCTCAAGGCTGACCGTGCGCTGTACTTCGTCGACCAGCGCCAGGCCCTGCACTTCCAGCAGGTGTTCGAAGTGGCGCGTCGCGCCGGTTTCGTCACCCACCCGATGCACATGGAGCACATGGGCTTTGGCACCATGAACGGCGCCGATGGCCGCCCCTTCAAGACCCGCGACGGCGGCACCGTGAAGCTGATCGACCTGCTGACCGAAGCCCAGGAACGTGCCTACAACCTGGTGAAGGAAAAGAACCCGGAGCTGGCCGAGGCCGACCTGCGCAACATCGCCCGCGTGGTGGGCATTGGCGCGGTGAAATACGCCGATCTGTCCAAGCACCGCACCAGCGACTACAGCTTCAACTTCGACCTGATGCTCAACTTCGAAGGCAACACCGCGCCGTACCTGCTGTACGCCTACACTCGCGTGGCCGGGGTATTCCGCAAGCTGGGCAAGGACTTCAGCGAAGTCGAAGGCCAGATCGCGCTGGACGCCGTCCATGAACAGGAACTGGCGGCCAAGCTCGCGCAATTTGGCGAGGTGCTCAACAGCGTTGGCGAAAAAGGCACGCCGCACATCCTGTGCACCTATTTGTACGAAGTGGCCGGCCTGTTCTCCAGTTTCTACGAGAACTGCCCGATCCTGACCGCCGACGACGAAGCCCAGAAACAAAGTCGCCTGCGCCTTGCCGCATTGGCTGGACGCACCCTCAAGCAAGGCCTGGAACTCTTGGGCCTGGAAACTCTGGAGCGTATGTAAGTTGGCTGCCAAGAAAAAACCTGCACCCAAGCGCGGCGCCAGCCGCTACCAGGCCCCGGCGAAGCAACCGATTCCGGGTTGGCTGTGGATGGCCATCGGCCTTACGGTCGGCGCATTTATCGTGTTTCTGATGAAGCTGGAGCCCGGCCAGGGCGATGACGTCAAGCGCGTCAAACAGGAGCAGCAAAAGGCCACGAAAATCGCCGAAGCCAACAAGACCGCGCCAAGCCCGACCGCACCGGTAAAGCCCAAGTACGACTTCTACACGCTGCTGCCGGAATCGGAAGTGATCGTGCCGCCTGACGCCGTGCCGGAAAAAACCCTGCCGACGCCACAAGTGCCGACCACGCCGGTAACCCCAGCGGAAGCGGCAAAAATCGACACGGCGCGCGCCCAGGCCGCGCTGGCCGGTATCACGCCGCCGCCAGCACCGCCAGTGGCAGCCACCAAGGCTGCGCCGGTGACCAAGTTCTTCCTGCAAGCGGGCTCGTTCCCGAAACAGGCGGATGCGGACCGTGTACGCGCACAGATCATTCTGTTGGGCCAATCGGTATCGGTTGAGTCCGGCACGGTGAAGGACGCGACCTGGTATCGCGTATTGGTGGGGCCGTTCAGCAACCGCGAACAGCTGACCGTGGCGCAAAAGCAATTGGCCGGCGCCGGGTTTAGCAACCTGTTGTTACAACAACGCCAGAGCCGCTGACTCATACTCACTGATCGTTCCCACGCTCCGCGTGGGAACGTGTCCCTTGACGCTCTGCGTCACAGAGCAGGCGCAGAGCGTCAAGGCGGCATTACCACGCGGAGCGTGGGAACGATCACCACTCGTCTGCCCTGCCTTCCTACGGTTGAAATCCCCCTCGCCACCCCCATATGAGTTTCCATCAGGGCATTTTCGCCCCGCTGCGTGGAGACTCTCCCCTTGACCACCATCGTTTCAGTACGTCGCCACGGCAAAGTTGTCATGGGCGGCGACGGCCAGGTTTCCCTGGGCAACACCGTGATGAAAGGCAACGCCAAGAAAGTGCGCCGCCTGTACCACGGCCAGGTACTTGCCGGCTTCGCAGGCGCAACCGCCGACGCCTTTACCCTGTTCGAGCGTTTCGAAGGCCAGCTTGAGAAACACCAGGGCCACCTAGTGCGCGCCGCTGTGGAACTTGCCAAAGAATGGCGCACCGACCGCTCCCTCAGCCGCCTGGAGGCCATGCTCGCGGTTGCGAACAAAGACGCTTCCCTGATCATCACCGGCAACGGCGATGTGGTTGAACCCGAGCATGGCCTGATCGCCATGGGTTCAGGTGGCGGCTACGCCCAGGCTGCGGCCAGCGCGCTGCTGAAGAAAACCGACCTGTCGGCCCGTGAAATCGTCGAGACCGCCCTGGGTATCGCTGGCGATATCTGCGTGTTCACCAACCACAATCAGACCATTGAGGAGCAGGACCTCGCCGAATAAGCCCTGGGCTTATTCAGGCTTGAGGCCGCCAAACACTATGTCCATGACTCCCCGCGAAATCGTCCATGAACTCAACCGCCATATCATCGGCCAGGACGATGCCAAGCGCGCCGTTGCCATTGCGCTGCGTAACCGCTGGCGCCGGATGCAACTGCCGGAAGAACTGCGCGTTGAAGTAACGCCCAAGAACATCCTGATGATCGGCCCTACCGGCGTCGGCAAAACCGAGATCGCCCGACGCCTGGCCAAATTGGCCAATGCACCGTTCATCAAGGTCGAAGCGACCAAATTCACCGAAGTCGGTTATGTGGGCCGCGATGTCGAGTCGATCATTCGCGACCTGGCTGACGCCGCCCTGAAGATGCTGCGCGAACAGGAAGTGACCAAGGTCAGCCATCGCGCGGAAGACGCCGCTGAAGAGCGCATCCTCGACGCCCTGCTGCCACCGGCACGCATGGGTTTCAACGAAGACGCCGCACCTTCGTCGGATTCCAACACCCGTCAGCTGTTCCGCAAGCGCCTGCGTGAAGGCCAGTTGGATGACAAGGAAATCGAGATCGAAGTGGCCGAAGTGTCCGGCGTGGATATCTCTGCCCCGCCTGGCATGGAAGAAATGACCAGCCAGTTGCAAAACCTGTTCGCCAACATGGGCAAGGGCAAGAAGAAAAGCCGCAAGCTCAAGGTCAAGGATGCGCTCAAGCTGGTGCGCGACGAAGAAGCCGGGCGCCTGGTCAATGAGGAAGAACTCAAGGCCAAGGCCCTGGAAGCGGTCGAGCAACATGGCATTGTGTTTATCGATGAGATCGACAAGGTGGCCAAGCGTGGCAACTCCGGCGGCGTGGATGTCTCCCGCGAAGGCGTGCAGCGCGATCTGCTGCCGCTGATCGAAGGGTGCACGGTCAACACCAAGCTGGGCATGGTCAAGACTGACCACATCCTGTTTATCGCCTCCGGTGCCTTCCACCTGAGCAAGCCCAGCGACCTGGTGCCCGAGCTGCAAGGCCGCCTGCCGATTCGGGTGGAGCTCAAGGCACTGACGCCGGGCGACTTCGAGCGCATCCTCAGCGAACCGCATGCCTCGCTCACCGAGCAGTACCGCGAGCTGCTGAAAACCGAAGGGCTGGGTATCGAATTCCAGGCTGACGGTATCAAGCGCCTGGCGGAGATCGCCTGGCAGGTCAACGAGAAGACCGAGAACATCGGTGCCCGTCGCCTGCATACCTTGCTTGAGCGCCTGCTTGAGGAAGTGTCTTTCAGCGCCGGCGACATGGCCGGTGCGCAGAATGGCGAAGCGATCAAGATCGATGCCGAGTATGTGAACGGTCACCTGGGCGAATTGGCGCAGAACGAAGACTTGTCTCGTTATATCCTGTAAGCCTCACTCAATGTGGGAGTGGCTTGTGTGGGAGCTGGCTTGCCTGCGATAGCATCACTTCAGTGTTCCTGAAACACCGAGGTGCCTGCATCGCGGGCAAGCCCGGCTCCCACATTGGTCCCTCCCACATTTTGAGCCGGTTCCTACAGGGTTTTCTCCAATGTCGAAATTTCCTACTGCTGTAAACCTGCATAAAACCTCCAATACCCTCGGCCTGACCTACGGGCCAGACGAAACCTACCAGTTGCCCGCCGAATTCCTGCGGGTGCACTCCCCTTCTGCCGAGGTCCAGGGCCACGGCAAACCCATCCTGCAATTCGGCAAGCTCAACGTCCGGTTGATCAAGCTGGAACCCGCCGGCCAGTACGCACTGAAATTGACCTTCGACGACGGTCATGACAGCGGACTGTTCACCTGGGACTATCTCTATCAGCTGGCCGTACGTCAGGACGCTCTATGGGCCGACTACCTGGCCGAGCTCAAAGCCGCTGGAAAAACCCGCGATCCGAGTGAGTCGGTCGTGCGGCTGATGCTCTAGCACAGGGGTCTTGCTGTTTAGAGCGCATTTTCTAATTTCATCTGCTTGAATGCCCTGTCGCGTGGCCAACGATTGGCCCGCTTGCGAAAAAAAATAAACTCGGGTAACCAATGGAGCTGGCAAGTTCCCTGCATTTGACGATGCGGTATCAACGGTCACCCGAGTCGCAGTACCAGGCTGGTGTCGTGTATCGAAATTGGGTGCGCAGCAATCGCCGGTACTCGTCTTTCGGACAATGGAGCGTCGTAGATGAGTAACAAGAATAACGATGACTTGAAACGCCAAGCCTCGGAAAACACCCTGGGGTTGAACCCGATCATCGCGTTACGCAAAAAGGATTTATTGGCCTCGGCCAAGATGGTGCTGACCCAAGCCATCAAGCAACCGTTGCACAGCGTCAAGCACGTCGCCCACTTTGGCGTTGAATTGAAGAATGTGATGTTCGGCAAATCCGCGCTGGTGCCCGAGGGCGACGACCGTCGCTTCAACGACCCAGCCTGGAGCCAGAACCCGCTCTACAAACGTTATTTGCAGACTTACCTGGCGTGGCGCAAGGAGCTTCACGACTGGATCGACGACAGCAACCTGTCGGCACAAGACATCAGCCGCGGCCACTTCGTGATCAACCTGATGACCGAAGCCATGGCCCCCACCAACAGCGCGGCCAACCCGGCGGCGGTCAAACGCTTCTTTGAAACCGGCGGCAAAAGCCTGCTCGACGGCCTTTCCCACCTGGCCAAGGACATGGTGCACAACGGCGGTATGCCCAGCCAGGTCAACATGGGCGCCTTTGAAGTCGGCAAGACCCTGGGCACCAGCGAAGGCGCGGTGGTGTTTCGCAACGATGTACTGGAGCTGATCCAATACAAGCCCATCACCGAACAGGTACACGAACGCCCGCTGCTGGTGGTACCGCCGCAGATCAACAAATTCTATGTCTTCGACCTGTGCCCGGATAAGAGCCTGGCGCGCTTCTGCCTGCGCAATGGCCAGCAGACCTTTATCGTCAGTTGGCGCAACCCCACCAAGGCCCAACGCGAATGGGGCCTGTCGACTTATATCGAGGCGCTCAAGGAAGCAGTGGATGTGGTCACGGCGATTACGGGTAGCAAGGATGTGAATATGCTCGGTGCCTGCTCCGGCGGCATCACCTGCACCGCACTGTTGGGCCACTACGCGGCGCTGGGCGAGAAGAAGGTCAACGCCCTGACGCTGCTAGTGAGCGTGCTGGATACCACCCTGGACACCCAGGTGGCGCTGTTTGTGGATGAACAGACCCTGGAAGCGGCCAAGCGCCATTCTTACCAGGCCGGCGTGCTGGAAGGCCGCGACATGGCCAAGGTATTCGCCTGGATGCGCCCCAACGATCTGATCTGGAACTATTGGGTCAACAACTACCTGCTGGGCAACGAGCCACCGGTGTTCGACATCCTGTTCTGGAACAACGACACCACACGCTTGCCGGCCGCGTTCCATGGCGACCTGATCGAACTGTTCAAGAACAACCCACTGGTACGCGCCAACGCCCTGGAAGTGTGCGGCACGCCCATCGACCTCAAGCAGGTCACCGCCGATATCTACTCCCTGGCCGGCACCAACGACCACATCACGCCGTGGCAGTCCTGCTACAAGTCAGCGCAGTTGTTCGGCGGCAAGGTCGAGTTTGTACTGTCCAGCAGTGGGCATATCCAGAGCATCCTCAACCCGCCGGGCAACCCCAAGGCACGCTACCAGACCAGTGAGGGCCTGGCCGGCAGTGCGTTGGAGTGGCAGGAGAATGCGACCAAGCACACCGATTCGTGGTGGCTGCACTGGCAGGTGTGGCAGGCGGAGCGGGCGGGAAAACTGAAAAAAGCCCCGACGACATTAGGCAATAAAACCTATGCAGCCGCTGAAGCGGCGCCGGGTACCTATGTACATGAACGCTAGGCATTCTTGTGATTGAAATGAGATCAGATGTGGGAGCTGGCTTGCCTGCGATAGCGATGGGCCTGCTCACTAATCGCGGCCTGAAAGAATGCCATCGCAGGCAAGCCAGCTCCCACACTGACCGAGTTCCTACAGACCAATAGCACCACTTCACAGGGCTTGAGCATGGCGCAACCGTTCATCTTCCGCACCATCGACCTGGATGGCCAGACCATCCGCACGGCGGTACGCCCGGGCAAGCCGCACTTGACCCCGCTGCTGATCTTCAACGGCATCGGCGCCAACCTTGAGCTGGTGTTTCCGTTCGTCCAGGCCCTGGACCCGGACCTGGAAGTGATCGCCTTCGACGTGCCCGGCGTGGGCGGCTCCTCGACGCCGAACCGACCCTATCGCTTCCCCGGTCTGGCCAAACTCACCGCGCGTATGCTCGATTACCTCGACTATGGCCAAGTGAACGCCGTGGGCGTGTCCTGGGGCGGAGCGCTGGCCCAGCAATTTGCGTATGACTACCCCGAGCGCTGCAAGAAATTGATCCTCGCGGCCACCGCGGCCGGGGCCTTCATGGTGCCGGGCAAACCGAAGGTCTTGTGGCTGATGGCAAGCCCCAGGCGTTATATCCAGCCGTCCCACGTGGTGCGCATTGCACCGATGATTTATGGCGGTTCGTTCCGCCGTGATTCCAAACTGGCCGCCGAGCACGCCAGCAAAGTGCGCTCGGCCGGCAAGCTGGGCTACTACTGGCAACTGTTTGCCGGGCTGGGCTGGACCAGCATTCATTGGCTGCACAAGATCCGCCAGCCCACCCTGGTGCTGGCCGGGGACGATGACCCGCTGATCCCGCTGGTCAACATGCGCATGCTCGCCTGGCGCATCCCCAATGCACAGTTGCACATCATCGATGACGGCCACCTGTTCCTGATCACCCGGGCCGAAGCCGTGGCGCCGATCATCATGAAGTTTCTGGAGGAGGAGCGCCTGCGCGCCGTGATACATCCGCGACCGGCGGTGTGAAGGAACACACCACCGCGCAACTTGCCAGGAACCTACTATGGTTCTGGATTGGCGTGCCTGCTTGATGACTTGACGAAGGAGTGTTGGCTCATGCGAGAAAGACCCGTGACGAACCCGGCGCCCACCCCCGCTGCGTTCATCAACGCGCAAAATGCGATCACCGGCCTGCGCGGCCGGGACTTGCTGTCGACCCTGCGTACCGTCGCCGCGCACGGCCTGCGCAACCCGGTGCACACCGCCCGCCACGCCCTGGCCCTGGGCGGCCAGCTGGGCCGCGTGCTGCTGGGTGAGACCGTGCACGAACCCAACCCCAGGGACCATCGCTTCAGCGACCCCACCTGGAAGCTCAACCCGCTGTACCGGCGCAGCTTGCAAGCGTATCTGAGCTGGCAGAAACAGACGCGCCACTGGATCGATGACAGCAACCTCAGTGACGATGATCGCGCCCGCGCGCAGTTCGCCTTCGCCCTGCTCAACGATGCCGTGTCCCCTTCCAACACGCTGCTCAACCCGCTGGCGATCAAGGAGTTGCTCAACTCCGGCGGCAACAGCGTGGTACGCGGCGTGAGTAACCTGTTCGAAGATCTGCTGCACAACAACGGTTTGCCGCGCCAGGTCAGCAAGCACGCCTTTGAAGTGGGCAAGACCGTGGCGACCACGCCCGGCTCGGTGGTGTTTCGCAACGAGCTGCTGGAGCTGATCCAGTACAAGCCCATGAGCGAAAAACAGTACGCCAAGCCGCTGCTGGTGGTGCCGCCGCAGATCAACAAGTACTACATCTTCGACCTGAGCCCGGCCAACAGCTTTGTGCAATACGCACTGAAAAACGGCCTGCAGGCCTTTATGGTCAGCTGGCGCAACCCGGACGTGCGGCATCGCGAATGGGGCCTGTCCACCTACGTCGCGGCGCTGGAAGAAGCGCTCAACGTATGCCGGGCCATCACTGGCGCCCGCGAGGTCAACCTGATGGGCGCCTGCGCCGGCGGCCTGACCATCGCCGCGCTGCAAGGCCACCTGCAAGCCAAGCGCCAGTTGCGGCGCATCTCCAGCGCCAGTTACCTGGTAAGCCTGCTGGACAGCCAAATCGACAGCCCCGCAACATTGTTCGCTGATGAACAAACCCTGGAAGCCGCCAAGCGCCGCTCCTACCAGCAAGGCGTGCTGGATGGCCGCGACATGGCCAAGATATTTGCCTGGATGCGCCCCAACGACCTGATCTGGAATTACTGGATCAATAATTACCTGCTGGGCAAGGAACCGCCGGCGTTCGACATCCTGTACTGGAACAACGACAACACGCGTCTGCCCGCCGCCCTGCACGGCGACCTGCTGGACTTCTTCAAGCACAACCCCCTGAGCCATCCCGGTGGCCTGGAGGTATGCGGCACGCCCATCGACTTGCGCAAGGTCTCGGTGGACAGCTTCAGCGTGGCCGGCATCAATGACCACATTACGCCGTGGGACGCGGTGTACCGCTCCACGCAACTGCTGGGCGGCGAGCGACGCTTTGTGCTCTCCAACAGCGGGCATATCCAGAGCATCCTCAACCCACCGGGCAACCCCAAGGCCAACTATGTCGAGAACCTCAAGCTGAGCAGCGACCCACGGGCCTGGTATTACGACGCCCAGCACGTCGAAGGCAGTTGGTGGCCACAATGGCTGGAGTGGGTACAAAAACGCTCCGGCGTACAACGCGAAACCCTCACCGCCCTGGGCAACCAGAATTACCCACCGATGGAAGCGGCGCCGGGTACTTACGTGCGTGTGCGCTGAGCTCAGCAATCAACTTTAAGAAGACTGGATGAAGACCCGCGACCGTATCCTTGAATGCGCCCTGCAGTTGTTCAACCACAAGGGCGAACCGAACGTATCGACCATGGAGGTGGCCAATGAAATGGGGATCAGCCCCGGCAACCTCTACTATCACTTCCATGGCAAGGAGCCGTTGGTGCTGGGGCTGTTCGAGCGCTTTCAGTGTGAGCTGGCGCCACTGCTGGACCCTCCTGCGGATGCGCAACTGGGAGCTGAGGACTACTGGCTGTTTTTGCACCTGATTGTCGAGCGCATGGCCCACTACCGGTTCCTGTTCCAGGACTTGTCGAACCTGGCGGGGCGCCTACCGAAGCTGGCCAAGGGGATCCGCCACTTGCTCACGGCGCTCAAGCGCACACTGGCGTCATTGCTCGCGCGCTTGAAGGCGGCGGGGCAACTGGTCAGTGATACCCAGGCGTTGGGGCAACTGGTGGAGCAGATCACCCTGACATTGCTGTTTTCGTTGGATTACCAACGGATTCTGGACCGTGAAGGTGAGGTACGGGTGGTGGTGTACCAGATCATGATGCTGGTGGCGCCGCATCTGCTGCCAACGGCGCGGCAGGCGACCGAGCGGTTCGCCTTGAAGTACCTGGATGACACCGATTAAACATGTAGGAGCGAGCTTGCTCGCGAAAAACGTCAACGATAACGAGTGCCTCCTGAATAAACGCGGCGTCTTTGAGTTTTTCGCGAGCAAGCTCGCTCCTACAAAATGGGGAATGCGGCGTTTTTGAGGCTTGCATAAAAAACGCCCAATCTTCGCAGACCGGGCGTTTTATGTGTCCCGTAAAAATCAGGACTGACTGGATGGCGTCGGGGTAACCGGCGTTGCAGTCGGGGTAGCAGCCGCATGCGTCGGCGCGGACACCGAATTGGCGGTAGAAGCGGCCGGTGCTGGTGCCGTGGCTGGCTTTGCGGCTGCCGGTTTTTTCGCTACCGCAGGCTTTTTGGCCGCTGCAGGCTTGGCAGCTGGTTTCGCAGCGGCGGGCTTGGCAGCAGGTTTAGCGGCAGCGGTTTTAGCCGCAGGTTTGGCAGCCGGTTTAGCCGCAGGTTTCGCGGCGGCTTTAGCGGCCACTGGCTTAGCGGCAGGCTTGGTAGCCGGTTTGGCGGCAGCAGTTTTAGCCGCTGGCTTGGCCGCAGGTTTCGCCGCGGCTTTGGCCGGCGCTTTGGCAGCGGGTTTGGCAGCTGGCTTGGCGGCGGCTTTAACCAGAGGCTTGGCGGCAGTTTTGGCGGTGGGTTTTGCAGCGGCGGTTTTAGCCGCAGGTTTGGCCGCCGGTTTTGCTGCAGGCTTGGCCGCGGCGGTCTTGGCGGGAGCCGCTTTGGCGCCGGTGAGCTTTTCGATTTGCTTGGTCAAGGTATCAACCTTGCTATGCAGCGCCTTCAACTCAGCCTTGCTCGGTACGCCCAGTCGCGAAATAGCACTGTTGAGGCGCTTGTCGAACGTTTCTTCCAACTTGCCCCAGGTATCCGAAATACTCGATTTGGCGGAACCCGCACTCGCCTTGGCAGCGTCGACTTTTTTACCGACCGTGCTCTTGGTCAACTTCTCGGCCTTCTCGCCGTCTTTGACCAAGGTCTCGAAGAGTTTGCTGCCGTCACTGTCGATCTTCGAGTACACGCCTAAACCAGCGAGCCAGATTTTGCGGGAATATTCTTCAACTTTCCCGACCCACGAGCTGCCTTCTTTCTGAGTAGTCTTTTTAACAGCCATCCCGATGTCTCCTTAGTGTTTACGCGCGACACGTTCGAGCAATGCCGTCAGCTCTTCGAGCTTAGCAGAGAGTGTCTCCACGTCATGTTTAGACGCAATGCCGATCCGATTCAAGGCACTGCCGACACGAGTATCAAAAGCTTTTTCAACTTTATCCAGTTGAACTTCGACCAGGCCTTTGACGCCGGAGACGTTACTCTTTACTTGGTCAATCTGACTGTTGGCGGCATCAAGTTGTTCAACTACAACTTTTTTACCTTTACTTTCAACACGTTGACCGCTTCTAACGAGTTCTTTGAAGTACTCGCCGCCTTCGCTGCCGACCTTGGCATAGGCGCCAAGACCCGCCAGCCAGATCTTGCGGGCGTAGCTTTTAACCTCACTCAGGGGGGTGGTCTGAACGTCGATTTTTTTCTTCAAAATAACTTTGGCCATGGTGCACCTCACACAGAATTGGGTGGCGGACGGCCCGCAAGAGTTGAGGGCTTGGGCACAAAGTAAGGTTTAAAATTAGAATCGGCACCCTAAGCACAGCCGTATCAAGCCAGGGCCTTATCCAGGGCCTTTTCGATTTCGGACTTGATCGTGCCACTCATGGCCGACATCAGCAGGCCAAGTTCCACATCAATGCGCAGCGAATCATCGGCCACCAATACCGTGCCTTTAACCCCGGAGCGCTTGAGCTTCAGGGTGTCGCCAGCCCACGAAGACTCCACCCCATATTTATCCTCGAGTTTGCGCGCCAATTGCTCCGCCTTGGCCCGCGCCTGTTCTTTTCCCAGGGTATGTTCACGCTCAACGGTAATACGGGCCATTGCAATGACTCCTCTTTATAACGACTCAGAACACCCGCCATGCGGCAAAAGGTCTCGATGAGCGTCTATCTTACCTGCAGCCTTGCCAAGACAAAGCAGGCCTTGGGGATTATCATGTCCCGCATTCTCTTTTGGTGACAGCGATATGACTGATCAGCGCAAAGGCAGCGATGCCGAACCCACCACTCACTTCGGCTTCAAGAACGTCCCGGAAAGCCAAAAGGCGGAAAAAGTCGCTGAGGTGTTCCACTCCGTGGCAGCCAAGTACGACCTGATGAACGACGTGCTCTCCGGCGGCATGCACCGCCTGTGGAAGCGCTTCACCATCGAGTTGTCGGGCGTACGCACCGGCAACCGGGTGCTGGACATCGCCGGTGGCACAGGCGACCTGGCGGCCAAGTTCTCCAAGCTGGTTGGCCCGACCGGCCAGGTGGTATTGGCCGATATCAACGGCTCGATGCTCAAGGTTGGCCGCGACCGCCTGCTCGACAAAGGCGTGGCCGGCAATATCGAGTTCGTCCAGGCCGATGCCGAGAAGCTGCCGTTCCCCGACAACCATTTCGACTGCGTGACCATCGCGTTCGGCCTGCGTAACGTGACTCACAAGGAAGACGCGATCCGCTCGATGCTGCGCGTACTCAAGCCGGGTGGCCGCCTGCTGGTGCTGGAATTCTCCAAGCCGACCAACGCGCTGATGTCTAAGGTCTACGACACCTATTCGTTCGCCTTCATGCCACTGATGGGCAAGCTGATCACCAACGACGCCGAGAGCTACCGCTACCTGGCCGAGTCGATCCGCATGCACCCGGACCAGGAAACCCTGAAGTCGATGATGGTGGAGGCCGGTTTCGACCGCGTGACCTACCACAACATGACGTCCGGCATCGTCGCCCTGCACCGCGGCATCAAGCCCTGATGCTGCTGCAAGGTCTTCTCGCCAGCGTTGAGCACGGTCTCAACCGTGTACTGCGCCTGGACAGCACCGCCCTGGCGCGGCTCGCGCACCTGACCGGCAAAGTCATTGCCGTTGATTGCCGCAGCCCCGCCGTACAGCTGTTTATCCTGCCCAGCGATGAAGGCCTGCTGCTCGCCACCCAATGGGCCGCTGAAGCCGACTGCACCCTGCGTGCACCAGCCTCAAGCCTGTTGCACCTGGCGCTGAGCCGCAACAAGACTGCCATCCTCCACAGCCCCGAGGTGGAGCTGGAAGGCGACAGCGCCGTGCTGATGGACCTGGCCGCCGTACTGCAAGACCTGGAGCTGGACTGGGAATACGAACTGTCGCGCTGGATCGGCCCCGTCGCCACCCAGTTGATCAGCGGGCACCTGCGCAGCCGCTCGCGCTGGTACCAGCAAGGGTTCGCCAGCCTCAACCAGAACCTTGCCGAATACCTGAGCGAAGAATCGCGCACCCTGGTCGGGCAACGGGAAGCGCAAGCGCGCTTTCGCGAGCTCGACAAGGCCAAAATCGACCTGGAACGCCTCGAGGCCCGCTTCGAGCGCTTGAGCCGTTCCCTTGATCCAAGCGATAACGCATGAAGCTGCTCGCCGTCCGCCGTTTGTTTCGTATCCAGCGCGTCGTAATCCGCTACCGTCTTGATGACCTGCTGTTTGCCCTGCCCTTGCCGTGGTTCCTGCTAGCGGTGCGTTATGTGCTGCCGTGGCGCTGGTTGCCCCGCAAGCCGTCGCCGTTGAGCCGTGGCGCCAGCCTGCGCTTGGCGTTGCAGGATTTGGGGCCTATCTTCATCAAGTTCGGGCAGATCCTCTCCACCCGCCGCGACCTGTTGCCCGAAGACATCGCCGACGAGCTGATGCTGCTGCAGGACCGCGTGCCGCCGTTCGATTCGCAGCAGTCGATGGCGCTGATCGAAGAACAGCTGGGCCAGAAGATCAGCGAGGTGTTCAGCCGCTTCGACGTCGAGCCCCTGGCCTCGGCGTCAGTGGCGCAAGTGCACGCCGCGCAGCTCAAGACCGGCGAAGAAGTGGTGGTGAAAGTCATTCGCCCAGGCCTCAAGCCGATCATCGGCCAGGACCTGGCATGGCTGTTTATCCTCGCCCGCGCCGCCGAACGCTTCTCCGCCGATGCGCGCCTGCTGCACCCGGTGGACGTGGTCGCCGACTACGAAAAAACCATCTACGACGAACTCGACCTGCTGCGCGAAGCGGCCAATGCCAGCCAATTGCGACGCAACTTCGAAGGCTCGCAACTGCTGTATGTGCCGCAGGTGTATTGGGACTGGTGCCGGCCAAAAGTGCTGGTGATGGAGCGCATCTACGGCGTGCAGGTCACCGACCTCGCGACCCTGGCCGACCAGCGCACCGACATGAAGATGTTGGCAGAACGCGGTGTGGAGATTTTCTTCACCCAAGTGTTCCGCGACAGTTTCTTCCACGCCGACATGCACCCGGGCAACATCTTCGTCAGCACCGTCAACCCGTGGAGCCCGCAGTACATCGCCATCGACTGCGGTATCGTCGGCAGCCTCACCCCGGAAGACCAGGATTACCTGGCGCGCAACCTGTTTGCCTTCTTCAAGCGCGACTATCGCCGTGTGGCGCAGTTGCACATTGATTCGGGTTGGGTGCCAGCGGAAACCAAACTCAACGAGTTCGAAGCGGCGATCCGCACCGTGTGCGAGCCGATCTTCGAAAAACCGTTAAAGGATATTTCGTTCGGCCAAGTGCTGATGCGCCTGTTCCAGACCGCGCGGCGCTTCAATATGGAAGTGCAGCCGCAACTGGTGCTGTTGCAGAAGACCCTGCTGAACATCGAAGGCCTGGGCCGCCAGCTCTACCCGGACCTCGACTTGTGGAACACTGCGCAACCCTTCCTGGAACGCTGGATGCGCGAGCGCATGAGCCCGAAAACCATGCTGGGCAACCTGCACAGCCAGTTCGAGCAACTGCCGCACCTGGCCAACATGACCCGCGACCTGCTGGAGCGCATGTCCCAGCCCCATGCCAAGGACCCTGAGCCACCGTGGCGCAAGCGCAAGGACGACTGGTTCCTGCGCCTGCTCGGCGCCGCGCACCTGGTGGGCGGCGTGATGCTGGCGATTGGTGGGCCATTGAACCAACTAGGCCACTGGCCAGCGGGCATCATGGTCGCCGTGGGCGTTTATCTGATCGTGCGTCGATAGCCCATCCGGTTATACACTGTCGCAAATTGCCGGAGCCGAACATGAAAGACTGGCTGGATGAGATCAAGTGGGACAGTGACGGCCTGGTGCCGGCCATTGCCCAGGACTACAAGACCGGGCGCGTGCTGATGATGGCCTGGATGAACCGCGAGGCCCTGAGCCTCACCGCCGCCGAGCAGCGCGCCATCTACTGGTCACGTTCGCGTGGCAAACTGTGGCGCAAGGGCGAAGAGTCCGGGCACGTGCAAACCCTGCACGAGCTGCGCCTGGACTGCGATGCCGACGTGGTAATCCTCAAGGTCGAGCAGATCGGCGGCATTGCCTGCCACACTGGCCGCCACAGTTGCTTCTATCGCGTGTTCGAGAATGGCGAATGGAAGGTTGTGGAGCCGGTGCTCAAAGACCCGCACGCCATCTACCCAGCAGGACACTGAACATGAGCGATACCCTGAACCGTGTGGCCCAGGTGCTGGAAGACCGCAAAGGCGCGGATGCTGACAGCTCCTACGTCGCCAGCCTGTACCACAAGGGCCTGAACAAGATTCTGGAAAAACTCGGCGAAGAATCCGTCGAGACCATCATTGCGGCCAAGGACGCGCAAATCAGCGGTGATTACAGCGATGTAATCTATGAGACCGCAGACTTGTGGTTCCATAGCCTGGTGATGCTCGCCCAACTGGGGCAGCACCCACAGGCCGTGCTGGATGAACTGGACCGTCGCTTCGGCTTGTCCGGGCACGCCGAGAAGGCCTCGCGCCCGTCCGCCTGAATAACTGAGACTTGAGGATTTGAAGCATGGGCATTTTTGACTGGAAACACTGGATCGTCATTCTGGTGGTGGTGGTATTGGTGTTCGGCACCAAGAAGCTCAAGAACCTGGGCACCGATGTGGGCGAGTCGATCAAGGGCTTTCGCAAAGCCATGAACGATGATGAAAAGCCGGCCGAGCCAAGCGCCAACCCGGTGCCACCGGCCCAGCCTGTTCACCCGCAGGCCACCCAGCCGATCACCGAGCGCCGTACCTTCGACGTGCAGGCTGAAAAGGTCCAAGAGCCGACCCGCAAAGACTCGTGAGCACTGACTAATGTTTGGTATCAGCTTCTCTGAACTGCTGCTCGTCGGCCTGGTGGCCCTGCTGGTACTGGGGCCGGAACGCCTGCCCGGTGCCGCACGCACCGCCGGCTTGTGGATCGGGCGCCTCAAGCGCAGTTTCAACGCGATCAAACAGGAAGTTGAACGGGAAATCGGTGCCGACGAAATCCGTCGGCAATTGCACAACGAGCACATCCTCTCGTTGGAGCAGGAAGCCCGCAAGATTCTTTCCCCGGTGCAAGAGCCGGCCAAGCCGCTAACGCCGGTGGCCGAGCACAGCATCGCGCCAGCCCCTGTGGCCGACGCCACACCGGCAGCGCCCGCCCCACCGACGCCTGCGCCGACGCCCGTCGCGTCGCCCGCGCCCCATGACCCTACATTGCCGCCGCGAGCCCCATGAGCGCTGATAAACCGGAAAACGACCAGCACATGCCGCTGGTCTCGCACCTCACCGAGTTGCGAACCCGCCTGCTGCGTTGCGTGGCGGCGATCTTCATCATCTTTGCCGGGCTGTTCGCCTTTACCCAGCAGATCTACACCTTCGTCTCGACGCCTCTGCGCCAGTACCTGCCGGCCGGCGCGACGATGATCGCCACCGATGTATCGTCGCCGTTCCTGACCCCCTTGAAGCTGACCATGATGGTCTCGCTGTTCCTGGCGATCCCGGTGATCCTGCATCAGATCTGGGGCTTTATCGCGCCGGGCCTGTACAAGCACGAGAAGCGCATCGCTGTGCCATTGCTGGTATCGAGCATCCTGCTGTTCTACACCGGCATGGCCTTCGCCTACTTCCTGGTGTTCCCGCTGATCTTCAAGTTCTTCGCCGCCGCCACCCCGGCCGGCGTGGAAATGATGACCGATATCACCAGCTACCTCGATTTCGTGATGACGCTGTTCTTCGCCTTTGGCGTGGCATTCGAAATTCCGGTAGCGGTAGTGTTGCTGGTGTGGATCGGCGTGGTCGACGTCAAGTACCTGAAAAAGATCCGCCCGTACGTGATCATCGGCTGCTTCGTGGTCGGCATGATTCTCACGCCACCGGACATCTTCTCCCAGACCTTGCTGGCCGTGCCGATGTGGATGCTGTTCGAGGTGGGCATCCTGTTCAGCGGCCTGATCAGCAAGCGTGGCGAACACCCGGATGACGCACCTGCCGACGACGACCAACCGCCAGCGACCCAGCCGTGAACCTGCTGCTGCTCGAAGAGGCCGACTTTATCGCGGCCGACCGCGTAGTGCTGCGTGATCGTCGCCTGGTGCATATGCAGGAGGTTCACCGCGCCGCCGTCGGTGACACCCTGCGTGTGGGCCGCATTGGCGGGCTGATGGGCAATGCCCAACTGCTGCGCCTGGAAGCCACTGAAGCCGAACTGCAAGTGAGCTTCGACCAACCGCCACCGAGCAAACTACCCCTGACCTTGCTGCTGGCCCTGCCCCGCCCGAAGATGCTGCGCCGGGTGCTGCAAACCGTGGCGGCCATGGGCGTGCCCAAGGTGGTACTGGTCAACAGCTACCGCGTGGAAAAAAGCTTCTGGCAAACCCCGTTCCTGGAGCCGGAAGCGGTGCGCGAGCAACTGATTCTCGGCCTGGAACAAGCGCGGGACACGGTGCTGCCCGAGATCGTTATCGAGAAACGCTTCAAGCCGTTTGTGGAAGATCGTCTGCCGGCCATGGCGGCTGGCACCTTGGGCCTGATCGGCCATCCGGGCGATTACCCGTCCTGCCCCCGAGCCCTCGATGAACCGGTGACCCTCGCGATCGGCCCGGAAGGCGGCTGGATTCCCTATGAAGTGGACCTGCTGACCAAGGCCGGTTTACAGCCGGTGCAACTGGGTGCACGTATTTTACGCGTCGAAACCGCCGTAACGGCCCTGCTCGCCCGCCTGTTCTAACCCCCCGACTGATCGTTCCCATGCTCTGCGTGGGAATGCCGCTCAGGACGCTCTGCGTCCGCCCTTGTGACGCAGAGCGTCACGCCATTCATTCCCACGCAGAGCGTGGGAACGATCACCAGAGCGTGGGAACGATCACCAGAGCGTGGGAATGATCGCCAGAGCGTGGGAACGATCAAGTATCCCCGTGCGTTGCCGATAGCCTTTGAATAAGTCCAAGCCTTGTTCCAGGGGAGTTCGCAGCATGTATCGTTGGTTAGCCGAGAAGTTGGGGAATGTAAGCGTCAACCGCAAGCTGAGCGTGGGCTTTGGCCTGGTGTTGCTCCTGACGCTGTTGATCACCTTTACCGGCTGGACCGGACTGGGCGATGTGATCAGTCGCGGCGACAAGCTGGGCTTCATTTCCAGCCTCAATGGCCTGACCAAAGACCTGCGCCTGGCGCGCCTGGACTTCGATATGCGCCGTGGCGAGCAAGGCACGGACAAGGTCGACGGCCTGCTCGCCCACCTCGACAGCGGCCTGAAGACCGCCGCCGAGCTGATCGAGCAACCTGACGACAAAGCCCTGGTCGAGCAACAGCAGGAAGCCTTGAACCAATACAAAAAGGCCTTCGCCGCCATGGTCCAGGCGGGCCTCAAACGTGAGGGCGCCCGCAGCAAGCTCGGAGACACCGCCGACAATGCCGTCGCCAAGATCAACGAAATCGAAAAAGCCCTGCTGCAAGGTGACAGCGTCGCCCAGTTCAACAGCGTGGTCGAGCAGAGCAAGCTGATCCAGCAATCGCGCTTCCAGGTACGCGGCTACACCTACAGCGGCAAGGTCGAAGCCGAGCAACCGGCCCTGGATGCCATCGACAACGCCCTGAAAAAAATCACCGAACTGCAAGGCCAGTTGCCTGCGCAATACCAGGCCAACCTGCAAGAAGCCGGGGCTTCACTGCAAGCCTACCGCGCTGCCGTCAGCCAGTATCGCGATTCCCAGGTCGCCAGCGCAGCAGCGCTGAAAACCATGATCGCCCAAGGCGACATCCTGCTGGGCCACAGTGAAAAACTCACCGTCTCCCAGACCGCCGTGCGTGACGCAGATGCCGCGCAGGCCAAATACCTGTTGCTGCTTGCCACCGTACTGGCGCTGATCGTCGGCGTCTTCGCGGCCTGGGCCATCACCCGCCAGATCGTCATCCCGCTGAACCAGACCCTCGAAGTCGCCGAGCGTGTGGCCTCCGGCGATCTGAGCCACAACCTGGAATCGGGCCGCCAGGACGAACTGGGTCAATTGCAGCGTGCCATGCAAAGCATGACCGTGGGCCTGCGCGAATTGATCGGCGGGATCAGCGACGGGGTCACCCAGATCGCCAGCGCCGCTGAGCAGTTGTCGGCCGTGACCGAACAAACCAGCGCCGGGGTCAACAGCCAGAAGGTCGAGACCGACCAGGTGGCCACCGCCATGAACGAGATGGCGGCCACCGTGCAGGAAGTGGCGCGCAATGCCGAAGAGGCCTCGGAAGCCGCCGTGGCTGCCGACCAGCAAGCCCGTGAAGGCGACCAGGTGGTGGGTGAAGCCATCGCCCAGATCGAGCGCTTGGCCACCGAAGTGGGTAATTCCACGGTGGCCATGGGTGAACTCAAGCGCGAAAGCGACAAGATCGGCAGTGTGCTCGACGTGATCAAATCCGTGGCCCAGCAAACCAACCTGCTGGCCCTTAACGCCGCCATTGAGGCGGCGCGTGCCGGTGAGGCCGGGCGCGGCTTTGCCGTGGTGGCCGACGAGGTGCGCAGCCTGGCCCAGCGCACGCAGAAGTCCACTGAAGAGATCGAAGAGCTGATCGTCGGCCTGCAAAGTGGTACCCAGCAGGTGGCAACCATCATGGACAACAGCCGCGGGCTGACCGAGAGCAGTGTTGAGCTGACGCGCCGGGCCGGCCACGCGCTGGGCAATATCACCCGTACCGTCTCGACCATCCAGGCCATGAACTCACAGATCGCCACCGCCGCCGAGCAGCAAAGCGCCGTGGCTGAAGAGATCAACCGCAGCGTGCTGAATGTGCGCGACATCTCCGAGCAAACCTCGTCGGCCAGCGAAGAAACTGCGTCCTCCAGTGCCGAACTGGCGCGCCTGGGGATCTACCTGCAGACCCTCGTCGGGCGCTTCCGAGTCTGAATTACCCTACACGGCGGCTTACCAAAGCCGCCGCAACTTGTGAAATCTCCTACACAGTTATCAGCCCTCCACGGTCCCGAATCGAATTAGCGTTTCATGTGTCGCGAAACGCTTTCTCTCATTCGGAGGTTCACCATGTTTCTTCGGCTGACCCGCGTGCTGGTCAATGCCAGCGTCCGCCTCAAGCTAGCCCTGGGTTTTGGCCAAGTGCTGATCCTCAGTTTCCTGATCGCAGCCACCGGCTGGCAAGCCTTGAGCGCCGTGCTTTACCGATCCGACAGCCTGACGGTCCTGGGCCATCTGGCTGTCGAAGCCGAGGCCATGCGCGCCGACCGCATCGTGTACCGCACGCTGATGGACAGCAACAGCCTGGACAAGATGAACCAAAGGATTGAACAGATCGACCAGTATCTGACCGGCCTTTCGAGCCGCTTGCGAGCCGCCACCGACCGACAATGGCTGGAAGAAGCGGCTCTGTTGGTGTCGGGCTCGAAAGCCGCGCTCGTACAGTTGCCACCGTTGCTGGCCGCGCGCGAGCAGATCCGTCCGGCGCTCAAGAAGTCCGCCCTGCAGGCCAGCGACACCCTCGCTCAACTGGCCAGTGACTTGCCCGATCAAAATGACGAGAAGGCCCTCGACGCCATCGAGAACCTGCGCCAGGCCATGGAGCAAGCCGAAGATCGAGCGCAGAGCCCCGCCTGGGCGGCCGTTACCTTAAAGGCCTACGCCGATGCGTTCGACCAGTCGCTTGATGAACTGCAGGCCGCGCTGGCTTCCGTCACCGCGCTCCCGGTGGACTCGACGCTGCTCAAGACCGATTTGGCCAACTACCGTGAACAACTGCTAAAGCTCGAGCAAGCCCAGCTCGATACCGAAACCGTGCAAAACAGCTTCGAACAGCAACTCAACGAGCTGCGGGACAAGAGCAATCTGCTGAGCCAGAGCCAGAATGCCAGGCGCAACAACGAGGCGGACCAAACCCGTGCGTTGCTGATCAGCGTGACAGTGGCCGCCCTGGCACTGGGCACGCTGGCCGCCTGGTGGATCGCCCGGCAGATTGCGGCGCCACTGCGAGAAATTCTCGGCGCCGCCCACCGTGTTGCCGAGGGCGACCTCAGCCATGACATGGCGGTCGACCGTCGCGACGAACTCGGCCAGTTGCAGCAAAGCATCGGGCAAATGACCCGCAGCCTGCGTAGCCTGATCAGTAGTATCGGTGACAGTGCCCGGCAGATCGCCGGAGCGGCCACGCAGTTATCCACCGTCACCGAGCAGACCCGCAGCGGGCTCAACGAGCAGAAAGATGAAACCGACCAGGTGGCGACGGCAATGAATGAAATGCTCGCCACTGCCCAGGAAGTGGCGCGCCACGCCGAACGCGCCTCGGTGGCGGCCCAAGAAGCCGACCATCAGGCCGGCGCCGGTGAGCAGGTGGTCACCCAGGCCGTGGAGCAGATTGGCAACCTGGCCAGTGAAATGGCGCTGTCAGGCCGTGCGATGCTCGCGCTGCAACAGGAGAGCCAGAAGATCGCCAGTGTGCTGGACGTGATCAAGTCTGTTTCTCAGCAGACCAACCTGCTGGCCCTGAACGCCGCCATTGAAGCGGCACGTGCGGGCACTGCCGGCCAAGGCTTTGCGGTGGTCGCCGACGAAGTGCGCAGCCTGGCCCAACGCACTCAGGAATCGGCCGAGGAGATCGAAGGGCTTATCCTCGGCCTGCACAATGGTACTCAGCAGGTGGCAGACATCATGGACAGCAGCCGCAACCTGACCGACAACAGCGTCGCCCTGACCCGCGACGCCGGCGACGCCCTGAGCGCCATTGCCCGCACGGTGTCGATCATCCAGGAAATGAACCCGCAGATCGCCGCCGCAGCGGAACAGCAAAGCGCTGTGGCCGAGGAGATCAACCGCAGTGTGTTGAAGGTGCGGGACGTGTCGGAACAAACCGCCACCGCCAGCGAGGAAACGGCGGCCGCGAGTGTTCAGTTGACAAGGTTGAGCCTGGACTTGCAGACGCTGGTCGACAAATTCAAGCTCTGACCTGTGGCGAGGGAGCTTGCTCCCGCTGGGCTGCGCAGCGGCCCAAAATCTTGGGAGCGCTTCGCACTCCAGCGCGAGCAAGCTCGCTCGCCACAGAGGCAAATATTTCTACAGGACTTGGCGCAGGAAGGCCTGGGCACGCGGGTCTTTTGGCGCATTGAAGAACTCGGCCGGGGCGGCGTCTTCCAGCAGTTTGCCGTGATCGAAAAACAACACCCGGTCTGCCACTTCCCGGGCAAAGCCCATCTCGTGGGTGACGCACACCATGGTCATGCCTTCCAGGGCCAGGGTCTTCATCACGTCGAGCACTTCACCGACCATTTCCGGGTCGAGGGCCGAGGTGGGCTCGTCAAACAGCATCACCTTGGGCTCCATGGCCAGGGCTCGGGCAATGGCGACTCGCTGCTGCTGGCCGCCAGACAGGCGCGATGGAAACTCGTGGGCCTTCTGCGCAATACCGACCTTTTCCAACAGCGCCAGGGCCTTGGCCTCCCGCTCTTGCTTTCCGCGCTTGCGCACGACCTTTTGCGCCAGGCACAGGTTTTCCAGCACGGTCATGTGGGGGAACAGGTTGAAGTGCTGGAACACCATGCCGACTTCACGGCGGTAGGCATTCACGTCGGTCTTAGGGTCGGCCAGTTGCAGGCCGTCGATGCTCACCGAACCCGAATCGAACGCCTCCAACCCATTCAGGCAGCGCAAGAAGGTGGACTTGCCGGAACCCGAAGGACCGATCACCACCAGCACCTCGCCCTTGGCCACTTGGGTGGTGACGTGATCCACCGCGCGCACCAGCTGCCCACGGGTATCGAAGACTTTTACCAGATCGCGTACTTCAATCACTTTGGGCAAGCCTCCGCTCAAGCCGGCTGGCCATCTTCGACAGCGGCAGGTTGATCAGCAGGTACAAGCCCGCCACACAAAACAGGATTTCAAACGGCGAGAAGGAGGTGGTGATCACTTCGCGGCCGCTCTTGAGCAACTCGGTAATCGCGATCACCGACACCAGAGACGTATCCTTGACCAGGCTGATAAATTGCCCGGCCAGGGGCGGCAGCACACGCTTGAAGGCCTGCGGCAGTACCACGTGGCGCATCGACTGGCTGGCACTCAAGCCCAGTGAGCGCGCCGCTTCGTCCTGGCCACGGGTGATGGACTGCACGCCGGCGCGCACGATTTCTGCCACGTAGGCACCCGTGAACAACGACAGTGCGGCAATCCCGGCAAACTCCCGGGACAGGTTGAGCACCGTGCCGATAAAGAAATAGAAAATGAAGATCTGCACCAGCAGCGGCGTGCCCCGCACCAGCTCGACATAGATTGTCGACAGATCGCGCAAGGTGGGATTTTTCGACAGCCTGCACAGCCCGGTCGCCAAGCCAATCGCCAAACCCAGGATGCCGGACACCACCGACAGCCACAGCGTGGTCCACAAGCCCCACATCAATGGTCCCAATGCCCATTGCCGGGTCACGCCGACCACATCGCCTTCAGCCACATCGTCGCCGCGCGCCACTTGCAGGCTGTTATCGGCGACTGTGAGCTTTTGCTCGACTCCGGCGTCGTTGCGCAGGGTGACTTCGGCCGTATCGCCTTTGCGCACCAACTCGACCACGGTGGAAATATCCGCGGCGCGCTGGGAGGTCTCGGCTTGATAGGCGAAGTATTGGGGGACGCGATTCCAGCGCCATTCGTAAGACATCAACGACGTGGCGTAGTACAAGGCACCCGCCAGGCCGACCAGCACGACCACCGTCAGCAGGTGCCAGGGCCATTGGGCTTTTTTCTGTTTCATTTCACTTTCCGCATAGGTGTCGCCTGATAGGCCGCCATCGCGGGCAAGCCCACTCCCACAGGTTGATGTGTGAATACAGTCAAATGTGGGAGCTGGCTTGCCTGCGATACAGGCAACTCGGTGTCAGGCCTTATTCCATGTCCTTGAGCCACTCGGAGCTCTTGAACCACTTGTCATGGATGCGATCGTAGGTGCCGTCGTTACGGATCTGGTGCAGGAAGTTGTTGATGAAGTTGATGCTGTCGTAATCGCCTTTCTTCAAACCGAACGCCAGGGGCTCAAAGGTGAAGGGTTCTTCCAGGAACACCAGTTTGCCGTTACCGACTTTCTTCTCGGCCACCACGTTGTACGGTGCGTCGTAGACGAACGCGTCAGCCTTGCCGTTGACCACGTCGAGCACGCCTTCCTGCTCGTTGTCGTAGCCGTGGTACTTGGCTTTGGAGATCAGCTTCTTGGCGACCATCTCACCGGTGGTGCCGAGCTTGGAGGTCAGGCGGTATTTCTCGTCGTTCAGGTCTTTGTAGGACTTGATGGTGCCTTCCAGTTCCTTGCGGATCAGCAACGTCTGGCCGACCACGATGAAGGGTTCGCTGAAATTCAGGCGCAGGTTGCGTTCCTGGGTCAGGGTCATGCCGCTGCCGATCATATCGAACTTGCCGGTCAGGAAGGCCGGGATGATGCCGTCGTAACCGGTGGACACCAGCTCCAGCTTGACGCCCATGGACTTGGCCATAGCCTTGAGGATGTCGACTTCGAAACCGATGATTTCACCGCGCTTGTCGGTCATTTCGAACGGCATGTAGGTGGGGTCCATGCCAACTTTCAACGTGCCGCGCTTGACAGCCTCATCAATGGCGCCGGCCTGGGCCGCAGTGGCAGCGACCAGCGCAGTGACGCCGAGCATCAGCATCGAAAGATACTTTTTCATCATCAAGACCCCTGAACGATTCTTATAAGGTTGGCGCACAAGAGGGCTGCGCCATTTCGGGGTGCGATCCTAACCCACTCGTTGTCCGCCACAAAGGTTTCACCGGTAAATGTTATCGGCGTGTGTCGGAAAACCCTGACAGCGACCCGGCCAAACACAGGCGCAGACGCTTCAGCGCGGCCTCTCGATCAGGGATTGATGTGTAAGCAGTTATGACGATCAGTCGATCTCGGCTATCCAGGCCGTATCCCTGAACCACTTGTCATGCAGGCGATCGTAGGTGCCGTCCTGGGCGATCTGGTTGAGAAAATGGTTGATCCAATTGAGGCTGTCGTAATCCCCTTTTTTCAGGCCGAACGCCAAGGGCTCAAAGGTGAAGGGTTGCTCAAGTGCCAACAATGTACTGTTCTGTGGCCGACTCATCGCGATCAGGTTGTAGGGCGCATCATGGATAAAAGCATCGGCCTTGCCTTCAACGACCTGCCGCACGCCTTCTTCCGGGTTGGGCACACTGCTGAGCCGCGCAGATACAAGAAAGCGCTGTGCTGCGGCTTCACCGGTGGTGCCTTGGGTGGTAACCACGCGGTAACTGGCGTCGTCCAGTTCTTCAATACTGGAAACCTTCCCCGCCATGCGTGGGTGCAGCAGCACCGTCTGGCCCACCACGACAAATGAATCACTGAAGTTGAGTTTGAGGTTGCGCTCTTGAGTGACCGTCATGCCGCTGCCAATCAGATCAAACTTGTTCGTCGTCAGCCCCGGCAACAGATCCGTGTAAGGCACTGCCACCAATTCAAGCTCTACGCCAAGTGCGCGGCTCATGGTATGGAGCAAGTCAATTTCAAAGCCGACGATGCGCCCCTGCTTATCGAGCATTTCGAAAGGGACGTTATTGGGGGTTGTGCCGACCTTAAGCACCCCACGGCGCACAGCGTTGTCCAGTGCGCCCGCGTAAAGCAAGCCTGCGTGCCCCCCCAGGAAAAAGCCCATCAGCAATGCCAAACAATACCTTTTGATCATGAATGCCCCCGTGGCGAGTCCAATTTGGGGGGCGATCCTAACCCAGCCGCGGGCACGGCAATACGCCTCGATCAAAGGTCTTTTGTTTCGAAATAACAAGGAGTTAGCGATAAAAAGGAAGAAGCGAAAAACGCTGTAGGACCAACGTTTGAAACACCCCCGAAGTGAGCCTTCGGGGGTGCCTGAATCAGGCCGGTTGGGCCTGGGACGACTGTGGTTGCAGGGGCAGCAACGGCGCGTGCGGATCGGCCTTGATCGAGGCACGCCAAGCGCCTAGCCACTCGGCGTGGCCTTCGCTCCACACCTGCTCATGCAGGCGAGCCAGGGCCACCGGGTCGCTGAGCAAGGCCAGGCGTTCGCTGTTGTTGAGGCCGGCCGGGCCGACTTTCAACGCGTGGCGAACCCGTTCCATGCGCAGGTACTCGATGGGCTCGGCCTCACGGTGCCGCGAGGTCGCCAAGGCGCAGGCCAGGGCGTTCTGCTGCGGGTCTACCACCGAACGCACAAAGCCGTCGTTGAGGGCGTGCCAACGGTTTTCGTGGGTGTACTTCTCGGTCGAGAGCAAGGCTTGCGGCGGATTGTATTCCTCAGGGATCAGGAACAGGCTCTCGTCGCGGGACTTGAGGCCCAGCTTGACCCGGCTGGAAATCACCGACACCGGGATCGACAGCATCAGCGAACCGACGATCGGCACCAACCACCACAGGAAGCTCGGGTTCAGCCACACCACCAGCAGGGCCCACAGGAAGCCCAGCAGGGTTTGCGGACCATGACGCTTGACCGCTTCGCTCCATGGTGTGGAGTCATCGTCACGTTGCGGCGAGTTCCAGGTTGCGGCCCAGCCGAGGAAGGCGGCGAGGACGAAACGGGTGTGGAAGATCATCCGCACCGGCGCCAGCAGCATGGAGAACAACATCTCCAGCAGCATCGACAGGGTCACCTTGAACTTGCCACCGAACTCTTTGGCGCCCTTGGCCCAGATCAAGATGATGCTGAGCAGTTTAGGCAGGAACAACAGCACGATGGTGGTGGAGAACAGCGCTACCGCCTTGTCCGGGTGCCATTGTGGCCACAGCGGGTACAACTGGCGCGGCGCCATGAAGTATTGCGGTTCCATCAGGGTGTTCACCGCCAGCAAGGCCGTGGACAACACCAGGAAGAAGAACCACAACGGCGCCGACAGGTAGGACATCACGCCGGTGAGGAACACCGCACGGTGCACCGGGTGCATGCCTTTGACCAGGAACAGGCGGAAGTTCATCAGGTTACCGTGGCACCAGCGACGGTCACGCTTGAGTTCGTCCAGCAGGTTCGGCGGCAGTTCTTCGTAGCTGCCCGGCAGGTCGTAGGCAATCCACACGCCCCAGCCGGCACGGCGCATCAGCGCGGCTTCAACGAAGTCGTGGGAGAGGATCGCACCGGCAAACGCGCCTTTACCGGGCAGCGGCGCCAGGGCGCAGTGCTCGATAAACGGCTTCATACGGATAATGGCGTTGTGGCCCCAGTAGTGGGATTCACCCAACTGCCAGAAGTGCAGGCCGGCGGTAAACAACGGGCCATAGACGCGAGTGGCGAACTGCTGCATGCGCGCATACAGGGTGTCCATGCCCGACGCACGCGGCGCAGTCTGGATAATCCCGGCATCCGGCGTGGCTTCCATCAGGCGCACCAGGCTGGTCAGGCACTCGCCGCTCATCACAGAGTCAGCGTCAAGAACGACCATGTACTTGTAGTCACCGCCCCAACGACGGCAGAAGTCGTCGAGGTTGCCGCTCTTGCGCTTTACGCGACGGCGACGACGGCGATAGAAGATCTTGCCGAAACCACCCGCTTCGCGGCATACGTCGAGCCAGGCTTGCTGTTCGGCGATGCAGATGTCGGCGTCGTTACTGTCGCTGAGCACGAAGAAATCGAAGCGGTCCAGGTCACCGGTTGCGGCCACCGATTCGAACGTCGCACGCAAACCGGCGAATACACGCGGCACGTCTTCGTTACAGATCGGCATCACCAGGGCGGTGCGCGCATCCTTTGGAATCGGCTCGTCACCGGCGCTTTTACCGGAGATACGGTATTTATCGTGACCGGTCAGCAGCTCCAGGAAGCCCATGAGCGCAGTCCAGAAACCGGCCGACACCCAGCAGAACAGAATCCCGAACATGATCAGGATGCTGGTTTGCAGCGCGTAAGGCAGTACCTGGGTAGCGGTTTGCAGCAGGGTCTGGTTGCGGATCTCGTCGAAGTCGACCAGCGACCAGCCTTGGTACGGCATGATGCCTTTCATGTACCAGCCGGCCACGATGGTCTGGCCCAGCATCAGCACCAACAGGATGTAACGACGGATCGAGCCCACGGTACGCCAGCGCGCAGCCGGCAGTACCCGCTCGTCTTTCGGTGGCTTGGGCGGGTTGGTGCGCCCGGTCATCCGGCGCCAACCGCGCACCAGGATGTTGGTGCGCCAAGGCTCGGGCACCACTTTGGTCCGACGGATCGGCGGCGTGGCCTTTAGGCACACACGACCGCTGGCATCGAGCGCCAGCATCTCGGCGTCTTGCAGCTCTTCGGCGCTGTTGAGGGTCAAGCGGCGGCCAACCGACGCTTGGGCAGCGTCGGTCGGTGCGTCGAAGGTCTTGGACGACAGACGTTCGTGCAGCTCGCTGAAGGACTTGCAGCCCGCCAGCTCGGCGCGCTGCTCAGCCGTCATGGGTAGATGCGCCAGATACTCGGACAGAGTCTCTGGCTTGACTTGAGAATTACTCATCGGCAGGCAACTGATAGCTCCAGGTTTCGGTCAGGACTTGCTCGGTCTTGATCGGCTCCGGCGTGGCTGGGGCAGCCTCAGGCTGTTTGGCTTCCTTGTCCTTGGCGTCTTTCTTGGCCTGTTTCTCATGCTGCTTGGCCAAGACTTTATCGGCCTTGAGCACATGGTTGGAAACCGACTCAGCCTCAGGCTGCACGATATCCTGCACCAGTGCCGCGCGCATTTCGGTCGGCTTGCTTGCGTCCTTGATCTTCATACGCAGGGTCAGGCGCCAGCCTTTGGTGTGTTCGTTGTAGCGCACGCTGTTTTCAACCAGTTCAGCGTTATCACCCACACTCACCTGGCTACGCACCGGGGCGTCCGGCAGCAGTTTCTTCAGGGACGGGCCCTCGAAGTCCACCAGGTAGGCCACGCTGCCATCCGGCTGACGGATCAGGTTCGATTGCTTCACATCACCCGTGGAGCGCAGGGTCTGCTTGACCCAGGCACTGTCCGGCGAATGGAAGGCCGCGTCGTCCAGTGTCCAGTGCAGGCGGTAGGCCACGTCCAGCGGCTTGCCGACTTCCGGCAGTTCGGCCGGGCTCCAGAACGCCACGATGTTGTCGTTGGTTTCATCGGCGGTCGGGATCTCGACCAGGTCGACAGAGCCTTTGCCCCAGTCACCTTCAGGCTCGATCCAGGCGCTTGGGCGCTTGTCGTAGTTGTCGTCCAGGTCTTCGTAGTGGCTGAAGTTGCGGCCACGTTGCAGCAGGCCGAACCCACGCGGGTTCTCGACGCTGAAGTTGCTGACCGACAGGTGTTTAGGGTTGTTCAGCGGACGCCAGATCCACTCGCCATTGCCGGCGTGAATCGACAGGCCGCTGGAATCGTGGAGCTCGCGGCGGTAGTTGAGGACCTTGGACGGCTGGTTGGCGCCGAACAGGAACATCGAGGTCAACGGCGCAACGCCCAGCTTGCTGACCTTGTCACGCAGGAACATCTGGGATTTGACGTCCACTACGGTGTCGGTGCCAGGACGCAGGATCAGGCGATAAGCGCCAGTGGCGCGTGGCGAATCCAGCAGCGCGAAAATCACCAGGTGCTTGTCACCCGGCTTTGGACGCTCGATCCAGAACTCGGTGAAACGCGGGAATTCTTCGCCAGACGGCAACGCGGTGTCGATCGCCATGCCACGGGCAGACAAGCCATACACCTGATCCTTGCCCACGACGCGGAAATAGCTGGCGCCGAGCATGGTCATGATTTCGTCTTGCTTGTCGGCCTTGTTGATCGGGAAAAGCACACGGAAACCGGCGTAACCCAGCTGTTCGGTGGCTTTAGGATCAAATTTCACGTCGCCGAAATCGAAACGCGTCGGGTCGTACTTGATTTCATGCACGCTGTCGGCGGTGACTTCGTTGATTTTCACCGGGGTGTCGAAATGCATCCCCTGGTGATAGAAGGACAGCTTGAACGGGGTGTTCTGATCGGCCCACTCGGCTTTTTCATTACGGAAACGAATCTTCTGGTAGTCAGCGAATTTCATTTCGCGGAATTCGTTCGGCAAATTGCTGCGCGGAGCTTCGTATTTCTGCCCAGCCAGCTCTTTTGCCTTGGCCGACACATCATCCAGACTGAACGCCCACAGTTGACCCGCGCCGAACAGGCAAAACAGGGCAGAGCCCGTCACCAGTGCGTTTCGTAACCGTTTGGCAGACAATTTTGGTGCATTACAGGGACTAACAATCACGAGCAACCCTCGCCGAAAACAGATCAAAAAACCAACGGCCAGCTATCTATATGCCAGGTTGGCGAGCAATGTTCCGACTCCTCTGGGGCGAAATGATTCCCCATGCGGTTGTCGGACAAGGCTCTACCTAAGTCAAAAATGGACCAAACAACGCTGATCCCCGTAGCGCGCGATTATCTAGTAGCCCGCGAGACAACGCATCAGGGACAGTGAAGTATTTGTAGCGAAACCCTGCGTTTTTAGGCATTAACGTCGTTTTTCATACATTCATGTCTGTAAGAGGAAGGTCACAGGGCCATCATTGACCAAGTGCACCTGCATATCCGCGCCAAAACGCCCCGACGCCACCTTGCCATGCAATTGTTGCGCTTGTAACAACAAGTGCTCAAAAAGCGCCGCTCCCAGGGCCGGAGGAGCCGCTGTGGAGAAGCTGGGCCGTAGCCCGCTTTTGGTATCCGCCGCCAGGGTGAACTGCGACACCAGCAGCAAACCGCCGCCGATGTCCTTGAGGGACAGGTTCATCTTGCCCTCCTCGTCACTGAACACCCGATAGTTAAGCAGCTTGTGCAGCAGTTTGTCGGCGCTTTCGGGCGTATCTGAAGGCTCGACGGCCACCAGCACCAGCAAACCCTGGTCAATCGAGCCTATCACCTCCCCTGCGACCTCAACCCGGGCGCCACGCACCCGCTGCAACAAGCCCTTCATGCTTCTTCAGGCGGCAGGTCGAGCAGGCGCCGGGCCATTTCGCCGGTCGCACGCACCAGTGCGTCGGTGATGCCCGGCTCGGACGCCGCGTGCCCTGCTTCGCGAATCACCTGCAACTCGCTGTTGGGCCAGGCCTGATGCAGCTCCCAAGCGTTATCCAGCGTGCAGATCATATCGTAGCGGCCATGGATGATGACGCCAGGCAGATGGGCGATCTTGTGCATATCGCGAATCAGCTGGTTGGGTTCCAGGAAGGAGTTGTTGGTGAAGTAATGGCATTCGATACGTGCGATGGACAAGGCGCGCTGCGGCTCGGAAAACCGTTCCACATGCTGCGGGCTCGGGCACAGGCCCAACATACGGCCTTCCCAGCCCGACCAGGCTTTGGCCGCATGCATCTGGGCGATCTGGTCGTTGCCGGTCAGGCGCTTGTGGTAAGCGGCAATCATATCGTGGCGCTCTTCCACCGGGATGGGTGCCACATAGTCCTGCCAGTAGTCCGGGAACAGGCGGCTCGCGCCCTCCTGGTAGAACCAGCGAATATCCTGCGGGCGGGCGAGGAAGATGCCGCGCACGATCAGGCCATGCACGCGCTCGGGGTGGGTTTGCGCGTAGGCCAGGGCCAGGGTCGAACCCCAGGAGCCGCCGAACAGCACCCATTTGTCGATGCCCAGGTGCTCGCGGATGCGCTCAAGGTCGGCGACCAGATCCCAGGTGGTGTTGTTCTCGAGACTGGCCCTTGGCGTAGAGCGGCCGCAGCCACGCTGGTCGAAGGTGACAATATGGTAGAGGTTCGGGTCGAAATAGCAGCGGCTCTGGGCGTCGCAACCGGAGCCGGGGCCTCCATGGATGAACACGACAGGCAAGCCTTCGGGGGAGCCACTTTCATCGACGTACAGGGTGTGGGTGTCATCGACAGCCAGATCGTGCCGGGCGTAGGGTTTGATCTGCGGGTACCAAGTCTGCATTGCGTGCTCCGTAGGGTGTCGGGTTCATCCCTGGGGGGACGTCTATTATTTTGCCGTCTGGCATCATAAACCCGAATTGTGCAATGAGCATGTCCTTGAGCACTTAGACCTGTGTCAGCAGTTCGCGCCTCAGGTAACCAAGCAGATAGTCATACAGCCGATCCACCTCCGGCACCTGGCCGCGTGCCCGCAAACAACCGTGGGCCAGCCCTTTGCCGGGATGGCGGTGTGTCAGTTGATAAAAGTGTTGCTGAACCCCCGTTATCGCAGGCAAGCCAGCTCCCACATTTCGAGCGCATTCTCATGATAGAGCGCGGTCAAGCGGGCTTGCTCGCGAAAGCTATTGCAGCAGCACCAACAATTACCGGTAGTGCTTCTGCCCCCAAGCCAACAGCCCTTCCAGCAACTGCCTCAACACCACCTGCGTCGGCTCGGCCAAATCATGGCGATAACGGAACGGCTCGAACTCCTCCATATAGGTGCTCTGGCACAACTCCAGCTGCACCGCATGAATATCCTGCGCCGGGTTGCCGTAGTGACGGGTGATATGGCCGCCCTTGAAGCGCCCGTTCAGCACATGGGTATATTGCGGATGCTGAGCGCAGATGGCTTCCAGCTGGCTGGCCAGCTGCGGGTCGCACGCAGCGCCGTTGAAGGTACCCAAATTGAAGTCCGGCAATTTGCCGTCAAACAGGTGCGGGATCACCGAGCGGATCGAGTGCGCGTCGAACAGCAGCGCGTAGCCGAACTCGGCCTTGAGGCGTGCCAGTTCTTCCTGCAGTTGACGGTGGTACGGACCCCAGATTTTTTGCAGGTAACTGGCCCGCTCCTCCTCGGAGGGCGTTTGCCCTTCACGGAACAACGGCACGCCATCGAACAGCGTCTCTGGGTACAGGCCGGTAGTAGCACCGGCATACAGCGGCGTGTTGTCGGAGGGCCGGTTGAGGTCGATGACAAACCGCGAGTACTCCGCCGCCAGGGTGCTGGCGCCCAGCTCTTCGGCAAAGTCATACAACAGCGGGATATGCCAATCGGTATCCGGCAGGCTTTGCGCCTCGGGTATCAACCCGGCCTCCACCGCTGGGGTGAGCCGCAGGCCGGCGTGGGGCATGCTGATCAGCAGCGGCACGCGGCCTTGTTTGAATGTCAGAACCTTATCCACAACTGCATCCTCTCAAACAGTGACGTCGACGCCGTGGCGCACGACGCGTTTATCCAGTTCGCCACCCAACCAGTAGGCCAGGTCGGCGGGGCGATCGATCTGCCAGGCGACAAAATCCGCGACCTTGCCCACTTCCAGGGAACCATGGGTATCGCCCAGGCCCAACGCGGTGGCCGCGTGTTGCGTGGCGCCGGCCAGGGCTTCTTCCGGGGTCATGCGGAACAGGGTGCAGGCCATGTTCAGCATCAGCCGCACCGACAGCGCCGGTGAAGTGCCGGGGTTGAGGTCGCTGGCGATGGCGATCTTCACGCCGTGTTTGCGCAGGGCGTCCATGGGCGGCAACTGGGTTTCACGCAGGAAGTAGAACGCGCCCGGCAATAGCACGGCGACGGTACCGGCCGCAGCCATGGCGATGGCGTCTTCTTCAGTCATGAATTCCAGGTGGTCGGCCGACAACGCGTGGTAGCGCGCCGCCAGGCTTGAGCCATGCAACGACGAGAGTTGCTCGGCGTGCAGCTTCACCGGCAAGCCAAGTTGCTGGGCGACCTTGAATACCCGCTCAACCTGCTCGGGGGAAAATGCCAGGTATTCACAGAAGGCATCGACCGCATCCACCAACCCCTCGGCGGCCAGGGCCGGCAGCATCTGGCTGCAGATGTGCTCGATGTAATCGTCGGCGCGGTCCTTGTACTCCGGCGGCAACGCGTGGGCGGCCAGGCACGTGGCGCGCACGCTGACCGGCAGCGCTTCACCCAGGCGCCGAGCCACGCGCAGCATCTTGCGTTCGTTGGCCAGGTCCAGGCCGTAGCCGGACTTGATCTCCACCGTGGTCACGCCGTCACGCAGCAAACTGCGCAGGCGCTTTTCAGCGCACAAGAACAGCTCATCTTCGCTCGCCGCACGGGTTGCGCGCACAGTGCTGGCAATGCCGCCGCCCTTGGCCGCGATCTCGGCGTAGCTGACACCTTCGAGGCGCTGCTCGAATTCGCCGCTGCGATTGCCACCGAACACCGTATGGGTGTGGCAATCGATCAGCCCGGGAGTGACCCACGCGCCTTGCAGGTCATGCACCTGGGCGTAATCCGTGGTTGGCGCCTGGCTGCGGGGGCCGACCCACTCGATGAGCGAGCCGGCAGTCACCATGGCGGCATCCTCGATGATCGAGTATTTGCCGTTGGCCATGGTTACGAGGTGGCAGTGTTGCCAAAGCGTTTTCATCAACGCCTCCCTAAGTTATCGATGAGACAAAACCGGGTCGTAATCGACCTTGGCCGTTTGCCCGGCGGCAGGCTTGACCCACAGCCAGTAGGCGATGATCAGCAGCACGATCCACACGGCGCCTACCATTAACGCCGCCTGGGTATCCGGGAAGTAACCGAGTACACCAAACACAAACAGCATGAACACAATGGCCGCCGCCGGCGCATAAGGCCAGAACGGCACCGGGAATTTCAGTTCGGCGATCTGCGCCTTGGTCATCGAGCGGCGCATGGCGACCTGGGTAAACAGGATCATCAGCCATACCCACACGGTGGCGAAGGTGGCAATCGAGGCGATCAGCAAGAACACGCTTTCCGGGATCAGGTAGTTGAGCACCACACCGCCGAGCAAGGCGGCGCCCATGACCACCACGGTCATCCATGGCACGCCTTGTTTGGACAATTGCGCGAAGCCCTTGGGCGCCTGCCCTTGTTGAGCCAGGCCGTACATCATGCGCCCGGCGCCGAAAATGTCGCTGTTGATCGCCGACACCGCCGCCGAGATCACCACGATGTTGAGAATGGTCGCCGCCGAGCCAATCCCCAGGTTGCTGAAGATCTGCACGAACGGGCTGCCCTGGCTGCCGATCTGCGGCCACGGGTAGATGGCCATCAACACGAACAGGGTGAGCACGTAGAACAGCAGGATACGCAGCGGCACCGCGTTGATCGCCTTGGGGATCACCCGCTGTGGGTCCTTGGCTTCACCGGCGGTGATGCCGATGATTTCGATGCCACCAAAGGCAAACATCACCACCGCAAACGAGGCGATCAGCCCACCAATGCCGTTGGGCATGAAGCCGCCGTGGGCCCACAGGTTGCTCAGGCCGCTGGCCTGGGTTTCGCCCGCCGAGTGAATGCCGAACAACATGATGCCAAAGCCGCCGAGGATCATCGCCACAATGGCACCGACCTTGAGCAACGACAGCCAGAACTCCATCTCGCCAAAGACTTTGACGTTGCACAGGTTCAGGCCGCCGATCAAAAACACGATGCCCAGCACCCAGACCCAACGGGCCACTTCGGGAAACCAGAAGCCCATGTAGATGCCGAACGCGGTGACGTCGGCGAGGCAGACGATGATCATTTCAAAGGCGTAGGTCCAGCCGAGGATAAACCCGGCCATGGGCCCCAGGTAGGTGCTGGCGTAGTGGCCGAAGGAGCCAGACACCGGGTTGTGCACGGCCATCTCACCGAGGGCGCGCATCACCATGAATACAGCAGCGCCGCCGATCAGGTAGGCCAGCAGCACGGCAGGACCGGCCATTTGGATGGCGGAGGCAGAGCCATAGAACAGCCCGGTGCCGATCGCGGAACCGAGGGCCATGAATCGAATATGTCGGGCGTTGAGCCCGCGTTTCAAACCTTTTTCTGGCTGGTGCATTTCTCGTCCCTAATTATTCTTATGAGGAGAAGATCGTTCCCACGCTCGGCGTGGGAACTCCGACCTGGACGCTCCGCGTCCGCTTTTAGAGCGGTGACGCAGAGCGTCACAGGATGCATTCCCACGCGGAGCGTGGGAATGATCAGGCACAGACCGAGTCCCGGTCAGAGGCTTGGCAGCAACTTGGCCGGCACCAGCTCATTCAGGCAGCGGCTGGCGAGCAGCTCGCTGGCGGCGTTGATGTCCGGGGCGAAGAAGCGGTCCTTGTCATAGAACGCCACTTTGTCGCGCAGGATGCCACGGGCTTTTTCCAGCTTGGGCGAGGTCTTCAGGCCGTCGCGCAGGTCCAGGCCCTGGCACGCCGCGAGCCATTCCACCGCGAGGATGCCCCGGGTGTTCTCGGCCATTTCCCACAAACGCTTGCCCGCAGCCGGGGCCATGGACACGTGGTCTTCCTGGTTGGCCGAAGTCGGCAAGCTGTCGACGCTATGGGGATGGGCCAGCGCCTTGTTCTCGCTGGCGAGCGCGGCAGCGGTCACCTGGGCGATCATGAAACCGGAGTTCACCCCGCCATTGCCCACCAGAAACGGCGGCAGTTGCGACATGTGCTTGTCCATCATCAACGAGATCCGACGCTCGCTCAGGGAGCCGATTTCGGCAATGGCCAGCGCCATGTTATCGGCGGCCATGGCCACGGGTTCGGCGTGGAAGTTGCCACCGGAAATCACGTCACCCTCGGCGGCAAAGACCAGCGGGTTATCCGACACTGCGTTGGCTTCTACCACCAGCACCTCGGCGGCCTGGCGCAATTGAGTCAGGCACGCGCCCATGACCTGTGGCTGGCAACGCAGGGAATACGGGTCTTGAACCTTGTCGCAGTTCTGGTGCGATTGGGACACCTGGCTGCTCTCACCGAGCAGGTCACGATAGGCCGCTGCCGAGTCGATCTGGCCGCGCTGGCCACGCGCCGCATGAATACGTGCATCGAACGGCGAACGCGAACCCAGTACCGCTTCCACAGTGAGGCCGCCGCAAGCGAGGGCAGCGGCGAACAGGTCTTCGCCTTCGAACAGGCCACGCAGGGCATAGGCCGTGGACACCTGGGTGCCGTTGAGCAGCGCCAGGCCTTCTTTGGCGGCCAGGGTCAGCGGCGTGAGGCCGGCGATTTTCAGTGCCTCGGTGGCTTCCAGCCATTCGCCCTTGTAACGCGCCTTGCCTTCGCCAAGCAGTACCAGGGACATGTGCGCCAGCGGCGCCAGGTCACCGGAAGCACCCACTGACCCCTTGAGCGGAATGTGCGGGTACACCTCGGCGTTGATCAGCGCGATCAGCGCGTCGATCACCTGGCGACGAATCCCGGAGAAGCCACGGCTCAGGCTGTTGACCTTGAGCACCATGACCAGTCGCACCAGTGCATCGCTGATCGGCTCACCGACGCCGGCGGCGTGGGACAGCACCAGCGAACGCTGGAGGTTTTCCAGATCTTCGCTGGCGATGCGGGTCGATGCCAACAGGCCAAAACCGGTGTTGATGCCGTAGGCGGTGCGGTTCTCGGCGAGAATCTGCTCCACGCAGGCAACGCTGGCTTCGATCTGGGCCGAGGCGCTGTCATCCAGGCTGAGGGTTACTGGCTGCTGGTAGATGGCACGCAGTTGGGCGAGGCTCAGTTGGCCTGGAATCAGGTTTAGCGCAGTCACATTCATACTCCTTGTGAATTGTTCTTAGGTGTTCAGTGCAAATTCGGTAAAGCAGTGTCTTTAAGCAATTGGGCAGCGGCGGCAATATCCGGCGCCAGCCAGCGGTCCTGTTCATAAGCAGGGACCACTTCGCGCAGCAAACGCCAGGCGCGGTCGGTACCGGCGCCGAAGCGCTGGTCCTTGAGAAACTCGAAAGCCTGGGCCGCCAGCAGGTACTCGATGGCAAGAATCTGGGTGACGTTGGCCAGCACCTGGTGCAACTTGAGCGCGGCGTTGGTGCCCATGCTCAAGTGGTCTTCCTGCAGGCCTGAGGTGACGAAATTGTCGAGCACCGCCGGTTGCGCCAACTGGCGGTTCTGCCCGCACAAGGACGCGGCGACGTACTGCACGATCATCATTCCGGAGTTGACGCCCGGGTTGCTCACCAGGAAGGCTGGCAGGCCGCTGACATGCGGGTTGACCAGGCGATCCAGGCGACGCTCGGCCACCGAACCGATCTCGGCCATGGCGATGGCGAGCATGTCGGCCGCCAACGCGACGGACTGCCCGTGAGGGTTGGCCTGGGACACCACGCGGTAATTATCCGGCGTGCCCAGCACCAGCGGGTTGTCGGTGGCGCTGTTGAGTTCGGTCTCGATCTGGCGCGTGGCGTGTTCTACCTGGTCGCGGGCCGCGCCGTGAATCTGCGGAATCGAGCGAATGCTCAAGGCGTCCTGGGTGCGAATACCTTTGCTGCTGGCAATCACCTCACTGCCGTCGAGCAGGGCACGCAGGTTGATACCTACGTGCTGCATGCCCGGGTGCGGCTTGAGGGCGATGATGGCTTCGTCAAAGGCGTCAATCTGGCCGCGCTGGGCTTCGAAGCTCATGGCACCGATCACGTCGGCCCACTGCAGCAAGTGATGCGCGTCGGCCAGGGCCAGGCAGCTCAGGCCGGTCATGCACGGCGTGCCATTGACCAGGCACAGGCCGTCTTTGGCGCCGAGCACCACCGGCTGCAAGCCTTCAGCCTGCAACGCGTGTTGCGCCGTGACGATCTGGCCGCGATAACTCACATTACCAACGCCCAGCAGGGCCACGCCGATATGGGCCATGTGGGTCAGATACCCCACCGAGCCTTGGGACGGTACTTGCGGGGTGATGCCGTGGTTGAGCAGCGCCAGCAGCGCGTGCACCACCTGCGGATGCAGGCCGGATTTGCCGTGGCTGTAGTTGATGATCGCCGCGCAGATGATCGCACGGGTTTGCTCATCGCTGAGCACCGGGCCGACGCCGCAGGCGTGGCTCAACAGCGTATTGCGCGACAGTTGGCTCAGTTGCTCGGTCTTGAGCGAGACGTTGCACAACGCGCCCAGGCCGGTGTTGACACCATAGGCACGCTCGCCGCTGGTGACGATGCGCTGCACGATGGCCTGGGCATTGTCGATACGCGCCCAGGCGTGGCCCGACAGTTCGAGCATGGCGCCGTGGCGGGCGACGGCGGTGACGTCCTGCCAGCGCATGGGGGTGTCGGCGATGATGATTTTGGTTGCCTGGGACATCTTCATACCTTCTTCAATTCTTAGGCAGCATTGATCGTTCCCACGCTCTGCGTGGGTACGCCGCCTGGGACGCTCTGCGTCCCCCCAAGTGACGCGGAGCGTCACGAAATGCGTTCCCACGCGGAGCGTGAGAACGATCAAGCCCGGATCAGACCACCGCCGCCCGCCGCTGAACAAAGCGGTCCACATACTCATCCGCCGGCGAGTGCAGAATCTCTCGCGGCGTGCCGACCTGGATCAGCTTGCCGTCCTTGAGGATCGCAATGCGGTTGCCGATGCGCACGGCCTCGTCGAGATCGTGGGTGATAAACACGATGGTCTTGTGCAGGGTCTTTTGCAGCTCGAGCAACTGATCCTGCATCTCGGCGCGGATCAACGGGTCGAGGGCGCTGAAGGCTTCGTCCATCAGGATGATGTCGGTGTCGGCCGCCAAGGCGCGGGCCAGGCCCACGCGCTGGCGCATGCCGCCGGACAGCTGGTGCGGGTATTTGTTTTCGTAGCCTTTGAGGCCCACGGTTTCGATCCAGTGCAACGCACGTTCGGCGCAGACTTGCTTGGTTTCGCCACGCACTTTCAGGCCGTAGGCAACGTTGTCGAGCACGCTCTTGTGCGGCAGCAGGCCGAAGCTCTGGAACACCATGCTGATCTTGTGCCGACGGAATTGGCGCAGGGCTTCCATGTCCAGTTGCAGGATGTCTTCGCCATCCACCAGGATCGCGCCGCTGGTGGGGTCGATCAGGCGGTTGAAGTGGCGCACCAGGGTGGATTTGCCCGAACCCGACAAGCCCATGATCACAAAGATCTCACCGGTGCCGATGTTCAGGGACAAGTCATTGACGCCGACCACGCAACCGGTCTCGGCCAGTACCTGGTCCTTGGTCTTGCCCTGGCCGACCATGGCCAGCGCATCCTTGGCGCGTGCGCCGAAAATTTTGAAGACGTTTTTGACTTCGATTTTGCTGACAGTCGTCATTTGCTCGCCTCATGCCGTGGGCGGCCATAAGCCTGGGTAATGCGGTCGATGACCACTGCGAGAATCACGATCGCCAGCCCGGCTTCAAGGCCGCGGCCGACGTTGAGGGTCTGGATGCCGACGAGCACGTCTTCACCCAAGCCACGGGCACCGATCATCGAGGCGATCACCACCATCGACAGCGCCATCATGGTGGTCTGGTTGATCCCGGCCATGATGCTTGGCAGCGCCAGCGGCAATTGCACGCCGAACAGTTGCTGCCAGCGGTTGGCGCCGAAGGCGTTGATGGCTTCCATGACTTCGCCATCGACCTGGCGAATACCCAGGTCTGTCAGGCGAATCAGCGGCGGCGCGGCGTAGATCACCGTAGCGAAAATCGCCGGGACCTTGCCCAGGCCGAACAGCATCAGCACCGGGATCAGGTACACGAAGCTGGGCATGGTTTGCATGATGTCCAGCAGCGGCATCAGCACCGAACGCAGGCGATTACTGCGCGCCGACAAGATACCCAGGGGGATGCCGATCAACACCGAAATCACCGTGGCCACCATCATCAATGCCAGGGTTTGCATCAGCTTGTCCCACAGGCCAACGGCGCCCACCAGGAACAGCAAACCGACGATCACCGCCGTGGTCACCACCTTGCGTGTGGCGTGCCAGGCGATGCCCCCGACGATGGCCAGCATCAGCCACCAGGGCGCTGCGCGCAGCAGGCCTTCCAGGTTGACGATGGCCCACAGCAGCGTATCGGAGATGTGCCGGAACACATCGCCGTAGTTGGTGACCAGTGCGTCCACCCAACCGTTGACCCAGTCGGCGATGGAAAAGGTAAAGCTCTCAGGAAACATATCGTGCTCTCGATCCAGTGGGTTGTGGCCAGCCGCCCGGCCACCCTTGAGGGTAGCCGTGCACACTTGACCTACAAGGCCGCGTCGATTTTCTTGGCTGCGTCTTCGCTCACCCAGGCGTGCCAGACTTCAGGATGTTCCTTGAGGAATATTTTCGCCAGTTTCGGCGACTCGATCCGCTCCTTGGCCATGCGGCCCAGGTTCTGGTTCAGCAGGTCGATGGGCAGGTTGACCTTTTCCAGCACGGCCACCAGTTCCGGGGCTTGCTCGTGGAAAGTCTTGGAGAGGCCGACCTTGATGCTCACGGTTTTGTCCACGCCGGGCTTCTCTTCCAACTTGACCAGATCGACCTGGCCCATCAGCGGTGTCGGTGACCAGTAGTAGAACAGGATCGGCTCGCCGCGCTTGTAGCTCGACAGTACCGCCGCATCCAGCGCCGGGCCGGTGCCCGGGCGGAAGTTGGTATAGGTGCTTTCCAGGCCGTAGCTCTTGAGCATTTCGCTGTTGTCCAGCTCGCAGGTCCAGCCGGCCGGGCAGTTGTAGAAACGGCCCTTGGACGGCTCTTCCTGGTCCTTGAACACCGAGGCGTACTTGGCCAGGTCGGCGATGTTTTTCAGGTCCGGCGCCTTGGCTTCCAGCTTGCGCTTGGCGTCACCTTCGATCACATAGCGCGGCACGTACCAGCCTTCGACCGCGCCCACCACCGGGGCACCGACGCCAACGACTTTGCCGGCCTTCTCGGCTTTGTTCCAGACCTCGCTGCGGCCTACCCACTCCTCGGCGAACACTTGGATATCGTTGCTGCCCAGGGCGTTTTCCATGGTGATGGAATTGCCCGGCAAGCTGTCGGTTTTGCAGTCGTAGCCTTTTTCGAGCACGGTTTGCAGGATGTCGGTGAGCAACATGCCGCTTTCCCAATTCAGTCCGGCGAATTTCACCGGTTTACCCGACTCGCACCAACCGGCCGCCTGGGCGCCGGCACTTGCCAGCACGCCGGCCGCGAACAAAGTAGCCAGCAAGGTCTTATTCATAGTCATTGTTGTGACGCTCCCAATCTTGAAATGGATTACGGCAGTCAGTAGGCGTCCTGCCCTGTCCACGTCCCATCAGGCTTGTGCAGCCAGCTCGTTTGTTATGGGTGAAGCGCCCTGCTCTTTTGGCAGGATCAGGTGATCGGGTACCGTGCCGTGCCATTTTTTCGCACACACGTAATACAGGGCCGCCGGCAGTACCAGGCCGATGATCCAGGAGATATCCACATCACCCAGCGCGGCCACCAGGGGACCGGTGTAGAACTTGGTGGAGATGAACGGCAGCTGCACCAGTACGCCGAACACATAGACGCTGATGCCCAGCAGGTTCCAGCGGCCGTAGCGACCGTTCGGATCGGCCAGCGCCGGCACGTCATAACGCTCGCGGGTGATGCAGTAGTAATCCACCAGGTTGATCGCGCTCCAAGGCGTAAAGAACGCCAACAGGAACAGGATGAACGACTTGAATGCACCGAGGAACGAATGCTGGCCGAGCAACGCGATCAGCGTGGCCGTGCCGACGATCATCAACACGAATACCAGACGCTGCAGACGCGTGACCTCCAGACGCCCACGAAAGCCGCTGATGATAGTGGCGATGCACATGAAGCTGCCGTAGGAATTGAGCGTCGAGATGGTGACCTTGCCGAACGCGATGCTGAAATACAGCAACGCAGCGGTGGCCCCCGTGCCGCTCAAGCCAACGATGTACGCCACCTCGTGACCGGCAAACTGCCCGTTGGACATGGCCGCGGCAAACACGCCGAGGACCATCGCCACTTGGGCCCCGATGACCGAACCTGCGCCAGCAGCGAGAAAGGTTTTGACCGATGAGGTGTGGCTCGGCAGGTAACGCGAGTAATCCGCCACGTAAGGGCCGAACGCAATCTGCCAAGAGGCCGCCAGCGACACGGCCAGCAGGAAACTGCTCCAGCTGAAGTGGCGGATCTGCAGGAGCGCGCCAACGTCGGTCTGGCTCATCAGGCGGCTGAACAGGTACACAAAGGCAACCACGCCAATCAGGCTGGCGACCCGGCCGATGAAGTGGATCACTCGGTAACCCAGCACCGTGACCAGCACGATGACACTGGCGAAGATCAGGATGCCGACGCTGTCGCTGACCCCGAACAACTGGCCCAGCGCCTGGCCCGACAGCACGGTACCGGTGGCGGTGAAACCCAGGTACATCAAGCACACCAGCACAATCGGAATGGCCGCCCCATACACGCCGAACTGCACCCGGCTGGAAATCATCTGCGGCAGGCCAAGCTTGGGGCCTTGCGCCGCATGCAGCGCCATGACGCAACCGCCGATCAATTGACCGATGAGCAAGCCGATCAACGACCAGAACACATCACCGCCCAGCACCACGGCCAACGCCCCGGTGACAATCGCAGTGATCTGCAGGTTGGCACCCATCCACAGGGTGAATTGACTGAATAGACGACCATGTCTTTCCGCTTCCGGGATGTAGTCGATCGAACGTTTCTCGATCAACGGGGTGGTGTCGTTTGCAGCCATGTTGTTCAACCTCTGATGGATTGTTTTGTATGCATCTTGCTCTTCTGTGGGCGCTGGCTTGCTGTGGCGAGGGAGCTTGCTCCCGTTCGACAGCGAAGCTGGAGCCGGCTTTTTGGGGCTGCTTCGCACCCCAGCGCAAGCAAGCTTGCTCGCCACACAAGCCCACCCCACATTGAGTTACTTGATCATCGGCAGGTTCAGGCCTTGTTCCTTGGCGCAGTCGACAGCGATCTGGTAACCCGCATCCGCATGACGCATCACCCCGGTCGCCGGGTCGTTGTGCAGCACGCGGGCAATCCGCTCGGCCGCTTCGTCAGTACCGTCGCACACAATCACCATCCCCGAGTGCTGGGAGAAGCCCATGCCCACGCCGCCACCGTGGTGCAGCGAGACCCAGGTGGCGCCGCTCGCGGTGTTGAGCAAGGCGTTGAGCAGTGGCCAGTCGGACACAGCGTCGGAGCCGTCCTGCATGGCTTCGGTTTCGCGGTTCGGGCTGGCGACCGAGCCGGAGTCCAGGTGATCACGGCCGATCACGACCGGCGCGGACAGCTCGCCGCTGCGCACCATTTCGTTGAACGCCAGGCCCAACTTGGCACGCTGGCCCAGGCCGACCCAGCAGATACGTGCCGGCAGGCCCTGGAAGCTGATGCGCTCGCGGGCCATGTCCAGCCAGTTGTGCAGGTGGGCATCGTCCGGGATCAGTTCTTTGACTTTGGCGTCGGTCTTGTAGATGTCTTGCGGGTCGCCGGACAGCGCCGCCCAACGGAACGGGCCGATGCCACGGCAGAACAGTGGGCGGATGTAAGCCGGTACGAAACCTGGGAAGTCGAACGCGTTTTCCACGCCCTCTTCCTGGGCCATCTGGCGGATGTTGTTGCCGTAGTCGAAGGTCGGGATGCCTTGCTTCTGGAATTCCAGCATGGCTTTGACGTGGACGGCCATCGACTGCTTGGCGGCCTTGATCACGGCGGCCGGCTCGGTCTTGGCGCGAGCGCGGTATTCGTCCCAGGTCCAGCCCGCCGGCAGGTAGCCGTTGAGTGGGTCGTGGGCGCTGGTCTGGTCGGTGACCATGTCCGGGCGCACGCCGCGCTTGACCAGTTCCGGCAGGATCTCTGCGGCGTTGCCCAGCAGGGCGATGGAGATGGCCTTGCCTTCCTTGGTGTACTTGGCGATACGGGCCAGGGCGTCGTCGAGGTCGGTGGCCTGCTCGTCGACGTAGCGGCTGTTCAGGCGGAAGTCGATGCTGACTTGCTGGCACTCGATGTTCAGCGAGCAGGCGCCGGCCAGGGTCGCGGCCAGTGGCTGCGCGCCGCCCATGCCGCCGAGGCCGGCGGTGAGCACCCAACGGCCGGTCAGGTCGCTGTTGTAATGCTGGCGGCCGGCTTCCACGAAGGTTTCGTAGGTGCCTTGAACGATGCCCTGGCTGCCGATGTAGATCCAGCTGCCGGCGGTCATCTGGCCGTACATGGCCAGGCCCTTGGCATCCAGTTCGTTGAAATGCTCCCAACTGGCCCAGTGCGGTACCAGGTTGGAGTTGGCAATCAGCACGCGCGGGGCGTTGCTGTGGGTCTTGAACACGCCGACTGGCTTACCGGATTGCACCAGCAGGGTTTCGTCGTCGTTCAGATTGGTGAGGCTCTCGACGATCTGGTCGTAGCACTCCCAGTTGCGCGCCGCACGGCCGATACCGCCGTACACCACCAATTCTTTGGGATTCTCGGCCACTTGCGGGTCGAGGTTGTTCATCAGCATGCGCAGCGGCGCTTCGGTCAGCCAGCTTTTGGCGGTGAGCTTGTTACCGCGGGCGGCGCGGATTTCGACGTCACGGTATTTTGTAGGCTTGGTCACAGCTAGGACTCCTCGGCGATCGATGCGCGAACATGGATGGTGCGAAGTCTTACGCACACATCTTTACTTGTATGTACAAGCATATGCAATCGAGCGGCCAACTTTTGAAATGAGCCTTGCAGATTTTTTCCGAAGGCGCGCGCAAGCCTTGATAATCAAGGCTTGGAGGTTTGATGAAATTTCTTACGGAGGCGTTTTACAGGAATGAGGACTTGTCACGACAGCGTGGCTTTGCGTCACGCTGGGGCGTTCGGTAACAAATTGGTGCGCGGTCTTGGGAACAGCGCACAAACAAATGTGGGAGCTGGCTTGCCTGCGATAGCGGTGTGTCAGTCAGCACATCCTAGGCTGATACACCGCTATCGCAGGCAAGCCAGCTCCCACAGTTTTTAACCGCGTGCGGTCAGTTCGATGATGCAGCAGCGGCCTGTGACCGATATTTCCAGCAGTTCAGTGTTACCGTCCACTTGCAGGCAATCGTGGTGGCCGAGCTTCTCGCCCAGCACCTTCACTTCGTCCGCCACGCTGAAAACCAGCACCGTCTGCGCAGTACTGAAAAACTGCTGCACGCCATCCATCCACTGCAAGCGTGCATGGTAACGCTCGGGCGAATAGATAAGATTGAAGTCGCGGATTGGCCCGGTGATCAAACGGCATGACACCTGGCTTTCGCCCTTGAACGCGAACGGCTGCAACGGTAATAACCCGCGCTGCTCCTCACCGTCTACGGTCAGCACCATGCCGGCGCCTTTGATCACCGTAATCACGCGCTGGTAACCGGCGAAGGTGGAGAACCCACCCGACTCGGCGATATCGGCAATCGACAAACGCCAGCCAAATCCATCCAGGCCGGTGCCGGCGTCGCGACTGACTTCTTCGGTACTGCCGCCGCCGTTCTTCCACGGCATGCGTACGTAGTCGGCGGCGCGCCAGACGTTGATCTCACTCATTTACTGAAGCGTCCTTCGAGGCTGTGACGGGAACCGGGGTGGATCAACCGCGCCGCAGTCACCGGCTGGCGACCCGACCAGGTGCGTCGGCGAATCAACAGGCACGGCTCGCTCGGCTCGATCTGCAACAACTTGCACTCGGCGGCATCGGCGAGAATCGCCTCAACCACATGCTCACCCTCAGTCAACGGCGCGACCTGGTTCAAATAGGCATACGGGGTTTGCTGGGTGAAGTCCTGCTGCAGGTATTCCGGCGCGACCAGAGCGTTGACGAAACGGTCTTCGATTTGCACAGGAATGTCGTTCTCGTAATGCACGATCAACGAGTGGAACACCCGCCCGCCTTCGCGCATTTCCAAGGCGACGGCGCGCTCGGAACCAGCAGCTTCTTCGCCCAGGGTGATGACCTGGCAAGTGTGCCGATGCCCGCGGGAGGCGATTTCATCGGCGATGTTGTGCACTTCAAACAGGGCCGACTGGCTTTTCGGCTCGGCAACAAACGTACCCACACCCTGCATACGCACCAACAAGCCTTCGGCGGTCAGCTCGCGCAGGGCACGGTTGATGGTCATGCGGCTGAAGCCCAACTCGCTGACCAGCTCGCTTTCCGACGGCACGCGGTAATGGGGCGGCCAGTTGCCGTTGAGGATCTGCTGGCTGATCATCTGTTTGACGCGGGCATACAAGGGCGCCGGACTTTCGTCCATGTGGGCAGCCAGCGAAGAGTTGGCGGGCGGAGTCGGCACAGGGAATCCTTGCAGGGGAAAAAGATGCATAGATTGCCGGAGTTTACCGAGCAGGCAAACGTCTGTATATGTATATACAAATAAACACACGACCGGGGTGCCTTGATCATGTCCGCTTTCTTTGCCGAACGCGCACTGCTGCCTAATGGATGGGCCAATGATGTACGTCTTGAAGTCGGCGCCGATGGCCTGCTGACAAAGGTTGAGCCCAATGCCAGTGCAGAAGGCGCGGAACGGCTCAGGGGCCCGGTGTTGGCGGGCATGCCGAACCTGCACTCCCATGCCTTCCAACGCGCCATGGCGGGCTTGGCCGAAGTGGCCGGCAACCCCAACGACAGTTTCTGGACCTGGCGCGACTTGATGTACCGCATGGTCGGCAAGATCAACCCCGAGCAGTTACAGGTCATCGCCCGTCAGCTGTATATCGAAATGCTCAAGGCCGGCTACACCTCGGTGGCCGAGTTTCATTACGTGCACCACGATGTCAGCGGCCAGCCCTATGCCGACCGTACGGAGCTGTCCCGCCAGATCAGCCAGGCGGCCGCCAGCAGCGGGATCGGCCTGACCTTGCTGCCGGTGCTCTACACCCACGCGGGTTTTGGTGGCCAAGCGCCGAATGAAGGCCAGCGACGGTTTATCAACAGCACGGAACACTACCTGGACCTGCAAGCACGCCTGCAGCCCATTCTGGCGGCACAACCGGCGCAGCAACTGGGCCTGTGCTTCCACTCCCTGCGCGCCGTAACCCCCGAACAAATCCATACCGTGCTGGGCGCCAGTGACAAAAACTGCCCCGTGCATATCCACATCGCCGAACAGCAAAAAGAAGTCGACGACTGCCTGGCCTGGAGCGGCAAGCGCCCGTTGCAGTGGCTGTATGACAATGTCGAGGTGGATGATCGCTGGTGCCTGGTGCATGCCACCCATGCCGATGCCGACGAAGTCACGCGCATGGCCAACAGCCGAGCGATTGCCGGTTTGTGCCTGACCACCGAAGCCAACCTGGGCGATGGGATTTTTCCGGCGGTGGACTTCCTCGCTCAGGGCGGCCGCATAGGCATCGGTTCCGACAGCCATGTGTCACTGAGCGTGGTGGAAGAACTGCGTTGGCTGGAATACGGCCAGCGCCTGCGCGATCAACGGCGCAACCGCCTGTATCGCAGCGATCAGCCGATGGTGGGTCGCCCGCTGTTCGATGCTGCGCTGGACGGTGGCGCACAAGCGCTGGGCCAGCCGATTGGTCGACTGCAAGTGGGCAAGCGTGCGGACTGGATAGTGCTGGACGGTAGCGACCCGTACTTGGCGACGGCCAGTGAGGATGGAATTCTCAACCGCTGGCTTTTTGCCGGTGGTGATCGGCAAGTGCGCGATGTACTGGTCAATGGCAAATGGGTGGTGCGAGATGGGCATCATGCTGGCGAAGAAGACAGCAGTCGGGCATTCACCCAGGTCCTGAAGGACTTGCTGAACTGACGACCAACCCATAACAACTGTGGGAGCTGGCTTGCCTGCGATACAGACACCTCGGCGCTTCAGTTACACCGGGTTGATGCTATCGCAGGCAAGCCAGCTCCCACATTTGATTGAGGGGCCGCAAATTACTGAGACGTCTTCGCCATCTGCTTATCCGACGTGCGCCAGATCAACCGCGTGGTGTCATAGCCTTGCTGTCGCGCCCTGCTCAGCAGGTCTTCGCGGGTATCGGCACTCACCGTCGGCGTGCGCGACAGGATCCACATATAGCGACGGCTCGGGCTGCCGACGATGGCGGTCTTGTAGTCATCGCTGACATACAGCACCCAGTAGTCGCCCTTGGCAACGCCCGGCAACAGCGATGTAAACCAGTTATTGAATTCCACCCACAGTTTGTCGGTCTTGCCTGGCACCTGCGGCGTTGCCGTGCCTTTGGCCTCTTGCCACTTCCACTCAGGCGTCAGGCAGCGGTTGAAAACCGACATGTCACCATCAGGCAGCAAGGTGTAGCGGGCTTCCGATTGCGCACAGTTGCGCTGGAAGTACATCGGCAACCGGGCCAACTCATACCAGGTGCCCTGGTAACGCTTGAGGTTGACGTTGCTCGCAGTCTTGGGTTGCAGATCATCGCCAGAATGGCTGGCGCAGCCCGCCAAAAACAGGCTGGCGCAAAGGAACAAAACAAAACGCATCATTCTTCTTCTCCCGCAGGCTCGCGCCCCGGTTTACTTCAGGCCTTGCCCGGAAAACATCAGAACTTTGTCACCGGCGTACTGCACGCTGATAAAGCTGTTTTTATCGCCCCAGGTGCAGCTGGACATGCCCAGTGCGCCGGAACAATCGGTTGGCTTACCCAGCAACGACTCCACCTCGGCCTTGGCCATGCCGGCCGAGAGCTTTTGGTAGTTTTCTTGGGTGACCTTGCTGCAAGCGGCTAAGAGCACGCAAAAAGCCAGCAGGGCGAGACGGCGTATAGACATGGAAAAGCTCCTGGAGAGACAAAGCAGCTGGGGTATCTGCCAGAAGCTTAGAAGGGAAAAGGGGTGTCTGGTTCCCGACGAGCGAAAACAAAAAAGCCCCGAAAACGCTGAAACGTTTCGGGGCTTCTTTAACGGTGATCCATCTCACAATACAGCGGCTCACCGCTCGTTACGGCTTACTTCTTGTGATAGGCCGTCACGCGCTCAACTTCTTCCTTCGAACCCAGGAATACCGCCACACGCTGGTGCAGGCCTTCAGGCTGAATGTCGAGGATGCGCTGGTGGCCGTCGGTGGACGCACCGCCTGCCTGTTCAACCAAAAACGACATCGGGTTGGCTTCGTACATCAGGCGCAGCTTGCCTGGCTTGGACGGCTCGCGGCTGTCGCGTGGGTACATGAACAGCCCACCACGGGTCAGGATGCGGTGTACGTCGGCAACCATCGCGGCCACCCAGCGCATGTTGAAGTTCTTCTTCAGCGGGCCTTCTTCGCCTTCCATCAGCTCGTTGACGTAGCGCTTCACCGGTTCTTCCCAGTGGCGCTGGTTGGACATGTTGATGGCAAATTCCTGGGTAGAGGCAGGAATCGAAATGTCTTCGTGGGTCAGCACGAAGCTGCCCATTTCACGGTCCAGGGTGAAGCCCTTGACGCCGTCGCCCAGGGTCAGCACCAGCATGGTCTGTGGGCCGTAGATCGCGTAGCCGGCAGCAACCTGCTCGGTGCCTGGCTGCAGGAAAGCCTTTTCGTTCAGGGCTTCGTTCTGGCTCAGGTATTCGTTGGGGCAACGCAGTACCGAGAAGATGGTGCCGACCGGTGCGTTGATGTCGATGTTGGACGAACCGTCCAGTGGGTCGAACACCAGCAGGTATGCGCCCTTCGGGTATTTGCCTGGGATCTGGTAGGCATTGTCCATTTCTTCGGACGCCATGCCGGCCAGGTGGCCGCCCCATTCGTTGGCTTCGAGCAGGATTTCGTTGGACAGAACGTCCAGTTTCTTCTGCACTTCGCCCTGCACGTTTTCAGTGCCCATGCTGCCCAGGACACCGCCCAGTGCGCCTTTGGAAACGGCGTGGCTGATTTCCTTGCAAGCACGCGCCACCACTTCGATAAGGAAGCGCAGATCGGCAGGCGTGTTGTTGCTGCGGGTCTGCTCGATCAAATAGCGACTCAAGGTAACGCGGGACATGGAAGGCTCCGGAGAATGGGGGGCTAAAAACCCGCGCAGTTTAGCGCGAGTCGGGGCTGATTTCCTCTAATCAGAGGATTTAACGCCAATAGAGTTCACGACCCAATGCAATAGCCCTCTGTAGGAGCGAGCTTGCTCGCGAAAAACTCACACGCGCCGCGTTCATTCAGCAAGCACGCGTTATCGTTGGAGCTCTTCGCGAGCAAGCTCGCTCCTACAGGGGTATCAGTTAGTCGAGGGCTTTCCAGATCTCGGTGGCGTACTCGCGGATGGTGCGGTCAGAGCTGAACCAGCCCATGCGCGCCGTGTTGAGCACCGCCGAGCGCCACCAGGCCTTGGAGTCGTGCCAATGCGCTTCGACCCGCGCCTGGGCGTCCCAGTAGGCGTCAAAGTCGGCACACACCAGGAAGCGATCGTAGTCGATCAGCCCATCGATCAGGCCCACATAGCGGCCCGGGTCATCCGGCGAAAATACCCCACCACGGATCGCTTGCAGCACGTCGTTCAAGCGATGGGACGCGGCGATGTCCGGCCCGGCGCTGAACTCGCCGGCGTGCTTGCGGGCTTCTACCTGCTGGGCGCTGAGGCCAAAGATAAACATGTGCTCGGCGCCGACCCGCTCGTGCATCTCCACATTGGCGCCGTCCATGGTGCCAATGGTCAGCGCGCCGTTGAGGCCGAACTTCATGTTGCTGGTGCCGGACGCTTCGAAGCCGGCCGTGGAAATCTGCTCCGACAAATCCGCTGCCGGAATGATGCTTTCCGCCAGGCTGACGTTGTAGTTGGGCAGGAACACCACCTTGAGCAGGCCGCGTACGGTCGGGTCGTTGTTGACGGTGCGGGCGATGTCGTTGGTCAGCTTGATGATCAGCTTGGCCTGGTGATAACTGGCCGCTGCCTTACCCGCGAAGATTTTCACCCGCGGCACCCAATCGATGCCCGGCTCGGCACGGATCGCCTGGTACAGCGCCACGGTGTGCAGCAGGTTGAGCAGTTGGCGCTTGTATTCGTGGATGCGCTTGACCTGCACGTCGAACATCGCCGCCGGGTTGATCGCAATGCCCAGGCGCTCATGGATGATCTGCGCCAGTGCGCGCTTGCTGTGCAGGCGCTGTTCAGCGAACGCTTTGCGGAAGGCCGGTTTCTCGGCAAAGGGTTCCAACTCGATAAGACGCTGCTCGGGCTGGTCCAGAATATCCGGGCCCAGGGCTTCCACCAGCATATCGGTCAACTTGGGGTTGGCCTGGTACAACCAGCGACGGAAGGTAATGCCGTTGGTTTTGTTGTTGATGCGCTCGGGGTAGAGCTTGTGCAGTTCGGAGAACACCGTGCTGCGCATTAGCTGGGTATGCAAACCGGACACGCCGTTGACGCTATGGGAGCCCAGGAATGCCAGGTTGCCCATGCGCACGCGGCGGCCGTTGTCTTCTTCGATCAGCGACACAGCGCGCAAGACATCAAAGTCGTGGATGCCTTTGGCACGCAGCGAGTCGATGTGCTGGGCGTTGATCAGGTAGATGATCTGCATGTGCCGCGGCAGCATGCGCTCCATCAAACCGACAGGCCAGGTTTCCAGGGCCTCGGGCAGCAAGGTGTGGTTGGTGTACGAAAGGGTCTCGACGGTGACATCCCACGCGGCTTCCCACGGTACATCGTGCAGGTCGACCAGTTGGCGCATCAACTCGGCCACGGCGATGGACGGGTGGGTGTCGTTGAGCTGGATGGCGGCGTGCTCGCCCAGGCTGAGCACCGAACCGTGCATGTTCTTGTGGCGGCGCAGCAAATCCTGCAGGGACGCGGAGACGAAGAAATATTCCTGGCGCAGGCGCAGCTCCTGCCCTGCTTCGGTGCTGTCGGCCGGGTAAAGCACTCGGGAGATGCTTTCGGCACGGGCCACCTCGGCGACGGCGCCCAAGTGGTCACCGGCGTTGAAGCGCTCCAGATGCAGGTCTTCTACAGCCCGCGCACGCCATAGGCGCAGGGTGTTGACGCTGGCGCCGCGCCAACCGACGACCGGCGTGTCATAGGCAACAGCACGTACGGTTTCGTTGGGCGACCATACCTGGATCATCTTGCCGGAGGCGTCCGCAACGGTTTCGACGCTGCCGCCAAAGCCAATCGGGTAAATCACTTCGGCGCGCTCGAATTCCCAAGGGTTACCGAAATCCAGCCAGCGTTCGGTCTGTTCCTGCTGCCAACCGTCGACAATGGCCTGGCGGAACAGGCCGTGTTCATAACGAATGCCATAGCCGTGGCCAGCAATGCCGAGGGTCGACATGCTTTCCATAAAGCACGCCGCCAGCCGGCCCAGGCCACCGTTGCCGAGCGCCGCGTCGGGCTCCAGCAGGCGGATGCGTTCCAGATCCACGCCCAGCTCCGACAGCGCTTCACGAGCGATCTCCAGCACACCCAGGTTGCTCAGGCTGTCGTAGAGCAACCGGCCAATGAGAAATTCCAGGGACAGGTAATAAACGCGCTTCTGGCCTTTGCGATAAATACGTCGCGTGTGGTCCATCCAGTGATCGACCATCTGGTCGCGGGCGGCCAGCGCAATGGCTTCGAACCAATCATGGTCGAAGGCGTGATCCGGGTCCTTGCCCACCGCGTAGGTGAGTTTGGTCAAGACAGCATCGCGGAATGCGGCTACCTCTGCTTCTCGTGCAAGCGGTTCCTGAGACATCGGTGCGACCTCGGGCGAGATTGAAGGAGTTGCTAGAGCCTAGTCGGTCTGACAGACGGTAGACGTGCTGGTTCGGCAGTTTTTTAACTCATTCGCCATGGGCTGAATTTGATGCAGGGGTCGTGCCCGATCAGACCGTGGCTAAACCTTTGAGCTGAAACCTGCAAAATATTGTTCAAAAAACCACCAATCCCGGTATGATCGCGCGCCCGGATAACGCCCCACCTTGGAACCTTGATGAAGCCTCAACTGATCGCCGCCGCGGAACTCGACCGTCTAGAGACCTGGCAGAAATATTCCGCCCATATGTGCGGCGGCTGCGTGTCCAGCTGCTGCACGCTGCCGGTGGAGGTGAAGATCAAGGACCTGATCCGCATTGGCATCGTCGATGAGTTCGAGCGCGGCGATCCGCCGAAGAACATCGCCAAGCGTTTGCAGAAAGAAGGCATCGTCGAGCGGTACAACAACAAGTCCGAAATTTTTACCCTGCAGCGCATGAGCAACAACGACTGCCTGTACCTGGATCGTAAGACGCGCTTTTGCACTATTTATGACAAGCGCCCGGATACGTGCCGCAACCACCCGAAAATCGGGCCGCGGCCGGGGTATTGCGCGTATAAGCCCAAGGAAGTGGTGCGCGAGACCAACTTCAAGACCCTCGACAAGTTCTAAGTTTTTGATCGTTCCCACGCTCTGCGTGGGAACGATCACAACACACAAACTGCAGGCATAAAAAAACGCCCCCGGCCTTTCGACCGGGGGCGTTTTTCATTCAGCCTGAGTTAACTCAGTTCTTGGCTTTCTTGGCAGCGCGGGTACGCTCGCCTTCGTCCAGGATCTTCTTACGCAGGCGGATCGACTTAGGCGTGACTTCGCACAGCTCGTCGTCCTGGATGAATTCCAGGGCCTGTTCCAGGGTGAAGCGAACAGGTGGAACCAGAGCGATGGTTTCGTCTTTGCCCGAAGCACGCATGTTGTCGAGCTTCTTGCCTTTGGTTGGGTTCACGCCCATGTCGTTGTCGCGGCTGTTCAGACCAACGATCTGGCCGTTGTAGATCTCTTGACCGTGTTCAACGAACAGCTTGCCACGCGCCTGGAGGGTTTCCAGGGAGTAGGTCAGCGCCTTGCCGGTTTCTACCGATACCAGAACACCGTTCTGACGGCCGGACATGTCGCCGGACTTCATGGTGTCGTAGCGATCGAAGATCGAGGTCAGGATGCCAGCACCGTTGGTCAGGGTCAGGAACTGGTTACGGAAACCGATCAGACCACGAGCAGGGATGTTGTATTCCAGACGCACACGGCCTTTGCCATCCGGCACCATGTTGGTCAGGTCGCCCTTACGCAGGCCCATCTCTTCCATGACCTTGCCCTGGGACTCTTCCGGGGTGTCGATGGTGACGTTTTCGAACGGTTCCTGCTTCACGCCGTCAACTTGACGGATGATCACTTCCGGACGACCAACACCCATTTCGAAGCCTTCGCGACGCATGGTTTCGATCAGTACCGAGAGGTGCAGCTCACCACGGCCGGAGACCTTGAACTTGTCAGCCGAGTCGCCTTCTTCAACGCGCAGAGCAACGTTATACAGCAGCTCCTTGTCCAGACGCTCCTTGATGTTACGGGAGGTCACGAACTTGCCTTCTTTACCGCAGAAAGGCGAGTCGTTTACCTGGAAGGTCATGGAAACGGTTGGCTCGTCAACGGTCAGAGGCTTCATCGCCTCGACGTTGTCCGGCTGGCACAGGGTGTCGGAGATGAACAGCGAGTCCATACCGCTCACGCATACGATGTCGCCAGCGAAAGCTTCTTCAACGTCGATGCGGTGCAGGCCGTGGTGACCCATCAGCTTCAGGATACGACCGTTACGCTTCTTGCCGTCGGCGCCGATAGCGACAACCGGGGTGTTCGGCTTGACGCTACCACGAGCGATACGGCCAACGCCGATAACACCCAGGAAGCTGTTGTAGTCCAGTGCCGAGATTTGCATCTGGAACGGGCCTTCACGGTCGACTTTCGGTGCTGGTACGTTGTCGACGATCGACTGGTACAGCGGAGTCATGTCTTCAGCCATGTCGGTGTGGTCAAGACCAGCAATACCGTTCAGGGCCGAAGCGTAGATGACTTGGAAGTCCAGCTGTTCTTCGGTGGCACCCAGGTTGTCGAACAGATCGAAGATCTGGTCCAGAACCCAGTCCGGACGCGCGCCTGGACGGTCAACCTTGTTGATGCACACGATCGGACGCAGGCCGGCTTCGAAAGCCTTCTTGGTCACGAAACGGGTTTGCGGCATAGGGCCGTCTTGAGCGTCAACCAGCAGCAGAACGGAGTCAACCATCGACATTACGCGTTCTACTTCGCCGCCGAAGTCGGCGTGGCCCGGGGTATCCACGATGTTGATGTGGTAGCCGTTCCAGTTGATAGCGGTGTTTTTTGCCAGGATGGTAATACCGCGCTCTTTTTCCTGGTCGTTGGAGTCCATCACGCGCTCGTCGTTGAGCTCGTTGCGCTCCAGGGTGCCAGATTGACGCAGGAGTTTGTCTACCAGGGTGGTTTTACCATGGTCAACGTGAGCAATGATGGCGATGTTACGTAGATTTTCGATCACTTGTGTATCTCGATCAGAGGATTCGGTGTGCTGACAGGTCGTGGCAGCGATTAACAGTAGAGTCAGGCCTTGCCGTTACAGCTTGACGGCAGAGTCGGGGGGCCGGTGACGCAGGCCACAGGCAAACAGCCCCGGGCTCTTAGCTCGGTCGATAAACGCGCACATTGGCATGCCCCTCACTGAGCAAATGGTGGGCATGCAGGCGACTCATCACGCCTTTGTCGCAATACAACAGGTACTGACGGCTGTTATCCAGTTCCTTGAAACGCGCGTTCAATGCGTAGAACGGCAGCGTTTGCACGTCGATGCCAGCGATTTCCAGCGGCTCATCCTCGGCGGCATCCGGATGACGGATGTCGATGACGATCTGGCCGGCCAGGGCTTCGCTGACTTCTTCGATTTGCACATCCTGGCCCAATTCGTCGATCACTCGATCGATTGGCACCAGCTTGGCGTTCTCGAGCGCACGCTCCAGAATCGCCATGTCGAATTCTTTTTCTTCATGCTCCACGCGGTGACGCTTGGCGTGGGTCTTGGGGTTCACCGAAATGACCCCGCAGTATTCAGGCATATGCTTGGCAAAGTCGGCGGTGCCGATTTGCTCTGCCAGGTCGATGATGTCCTGCTTGTGGCTGGCGATCAGCGGGCGTAGCACCAGCTTCTCGGTCACGCAGTCAATGATCGACAGGTTAGGCAGCGTCTGGCTGGAAACCTGGGAAATCGCTTCGCCGGTCACCAGAGCGTCGATCTGCAATTGATCGGCGATTCGGGACGCAGCGCGCAACATCATACGCTTCAATACTACGCCCATATGACTGTTATCGACTTTGCCGAGAATTTCGCCCAGCACTTCCTCGAACGGTACGCTTACAAATAGCACGCGCTGGGAGCTGCCGTATTTCTTCCAGATAAAGTGCGCGACTTCCATCACGCCCAATTCATGTGCACGCCCGCCCAGGTTGAAGAAGCAGAAGTGGCTCATCAGGCCGCGACGCATGATCTGGTAGGCCGCCACCGTGGAATCGAAACCGCCGGACATCAATACCAGGGTTTGTTCCAGGGCACCCAGCGGGTAGCCGCCGATGCTGTTGTGCTGGCTGTGGATCACAAACAACCGTTGGTCGCGAATTTCCATGCGCACTTCAATTTGTGGCGCTTTGAGGGAAATTCCAGCGGCGCCGCACTCACGACGCAGCTTGCTGCCGACGTATTTCTCGACGTCCATGGAGCTGAACGGATGCTTGCCGGCACGCTTGCAGCGCACCGAAAAAATCTTGCCTTCAAGCGCACTACCGTAGTGCTGCTTGCACTTTTCGGTGATGTCGTCGAAGTCGCCCAGCGGGTACTCATCCACCTGCAGGAAATGCGCGATGCCCGGCATGCAACTCAGGCGCTCGGTCATGTCCTTCAAGGCTTTGGCGTCGGTAATGCGGGTTTCCAGCTCGAGGTTGTCCCACACGCCGTTCACCACCACAGCCGGGTCCAGGTCACGGAGCACGGCACGGATGTTCTTGGCCAACTGACGGATGAAACGCGTCCGTACCGGTCGGCTTTTGATGGTGATCTCGGGGAAGACTTTAACGATTAATTTCATGGAAACAGCGCGCGCCGGGCCTGCTGAAAAAGGGGGGCGCGGATTATAGCGGAAATCGCTCAAGGTTTAACCAGTTAATATGCATTGCATACGCAATGCACCAAAACGGGTCATTTACACAAATAAACGCTACATTGCAGTGCGCGATTTATGCCGTTTTTGCCGATTGCACCGTTATAGGGGCCATTTTGAGGCAAAACGGCCATGTTGGCGCACTGGCATGCAATTTGCTCTCTTGTGAGGCAGGTTGCCTTGGCGGAGTATCCGCGCCGGCATCACCCAAATTCTAAGGGCTAACTCCACTACCCAAGCCCGAAGCCACCCGGAGGACACCATGTCGAAGTCGGTTCAACTCATCAAAGATCATGACGTTAAATGGATTGATCTGCGCTTCACGGACACAAAAGGCACTCAGCACCACGTGACCATGCCGGCTCGCGATGCGCTGGAAGATGACTTCTTCGAAGTCGGCAAGATGTTCGACGGTTCCTCCATCGCCGGCTGGAAAGGCATCGAAGCCTCCGACATGATCCTGCTGCCAGACGACAGCACCGCCGTACTCGACCCATTCACCGAAGAGCCGACCCTGATCCTGGTGTGCGACATCATCGAACCTTCGACCATGCAAGGCTATGACCGCGACCCACGCGCCATCGCCCACCGTGCCGAGGAATACCTGAAGTCCACCGGTATCGGCGACACCGCATTCTTCGGCCCTGAGCCAGAGTTCTTCATCTTCGACTCGGTGAAGTTCAAATCCGACATCTCCGGCTCCATGTTCAAGATTTTCTCCGAGCAAGGCTCGTGGATGTCCGACCAGGACGTGGAAGGCGGCAACAAAGGCCACCGTCCAGGCGTGAAAGGCGGCTACTTCCCAGTACCACCGTTCGACTTCGACCATGAAATCCGTACTTCCATGTGCAACGCACTGGAAGAAATGGGCCAGACCGTTGAAGTTCACCACCACGAAGTGGCGACTGCCGGCCAGAACGAAATCGGCGTGAAATTCAACACGCTGGTGAAGAAGGCTGACGAAGTTCAAACCCTGAAATACTGCGTGCACAACGTTGCCGATGCCTATGGCCGCACCGCTACCTTCATGCCTAAGCCGCTGTACGGCGATAACGGCTCGGGCATGCACGTTCACGTATCGATTTCCAAAGACGGCAAGAACACCTTCGCCGGCGAAGGCTATGCCGGCCTGTCCGACACCGCTCTGTACTTCATCGGCGGCATCATCAAGCACGGCAAGGCCCTGAACGGCTTCACCAACCCGTCGACCAACTCCTACAAGCGTCTGGTCCCAGGTTTTGAAGCGCCGGTGATGCTGGCCTACTCGGCACGCAACCGCTCCGCTTCGATCCGTATTCCTTACGTCAACAGCCCTAAAGGCCGTCGTATCGAAGCGCGCTTCCCAGACCCGGCTGCCAACCCTTACCTGGCCTTCGCCGCCCTGATGATGGCCGGCCTGGACGGTATCCAGAACAAGATCCACCCTGGCGACGCCGCCGACAAAAACTTGTACGACCTGCCGCCTGAAGAGGCCAAAGAGATCCCACAAGTGTGCGGCAGCCTGAAAGAAGCCCTGGAAGAGCTGGACAAGGGCCGTGCGTTCCTGACCAAGGGCGGCGTTTTCAGCGACGACTTCATCGACGCTTACATCGCCCTGAAAAGCGAAGAAGAAATCAAAGTACGCACCTTCGTACACCCACTGGAATACGAGCTGTACTACAGCTGCTAATCCGGTAGCGCTGCTTGAGGTAGCGTGATGAGAAAGACCTCCTTCGGGAGGTCTTTTTTTTGCCTGAGATTATTTACGTCCCCCTCCTGTAGGAGCGAGCTTGCTCGCGAAAAACGCAAAGACACCGCATTTTTTCAACATTGGCGCGTTATCGTTAGCGACCTTCGCGAGCAAGCTCGCTCCTACAGAGGATCGCCCTTGAAATATCGACTTGTATTTGCCCTGCTGTTCATCAGTGCCAGTGCGAGCGCAGCGCCGCCTACGCTGGAACCCCTGCTCAACAGCATCGCCGAACGCCTGGAGATTGCCGACCAGGTAGCACTGAGCAAATGGGACAGCCACAAACCCGTGGAGGACAAGAAGCGCGAGCAAGAGGTGATCGCCAGCGTCACTGCCCAGGCGCCGCGCTACAAGCTGGACCCGGCCGCTGCCGAGCAGTTCTTCGCCGCCCAGATCGAAGCCAACAAACTGGTGCAATACACCCATCTGTCCGATTGGCAGTTCCAGGGCAAAGCGCCCGACGACCCGCGCCCGGACCTGGTCCAGCAGATCCGCCCGCAACTGGACGATCTGCAAAAAAGGCTGCTGCAGCAGTTGGCCGACTTCACCCCCCTGCGCACAGACCCCAAATGCCCCCAATGGCTGGCCGAGGCCGTGCACGAACCGCTGAATGATCCGCTGCGCCAACTGGCGATGATCCGCGCCACCGCCGAGCTGTGCATCTACAAAGGCGAGTGACTGCAACCCCATTCAAACATGTGGGAGCTGGCTTGCCTGCGATAGCGTTGTTGAATGCACCACCGCTATCGCAGGCAAGCCAGCTCCCACACTGACTGCGATTCGCCTTAAATCTTCAGTTGCTGAACAACCTTCACAAAACCGCACTATATTGGTGCGATAGCCTGCACCCTTCTCAATTGCCCAGCCCATTTTGGTTCGAAACTTCCCGTTGAGGCTGGCAGAACGCCACAGTTTCGCGCCTGAAACCCTTATTTCAGGGCATTAGCGCTTCTTTTCGGAGCCTTGGTTTGGTTTTTGCATTTTCCTTGTATCAGCGTGTGCCTCAAGCCCACGCCTTGCTCCAAAAGAGGTCCCGATGACCATCAGCGATGCACTGCACCGTTTGTTACTCGACAACCTGACCACCGCGACCATCCTGCTCAATGCCGACCTGCGCCTTGAGTACATGAACCCGGCGGCGGAGATGCTCCTGGCGATCAGCGGCCAGCGCAGCCATGGGCAGTTCATCAGCGAATTGTTCACTGAGTCGGCCGAAGCCTTGAGTTCGTTGCGCCAGGCCGTGGAGCAGGCACATCCGTTCACCAAGCGCGAAGCGATGCTCACCGCGCTCACCGGACAAACGTTGACCGTCGACTACGCCGTGACCCCGATCCTGAGCAATGGCGCGACCCTGCTGCTACTCGAAGTCCACCCTCGCGACCGCCTGCTGCGCATCACCAAGGAGGAAGCACAGCTGTCCAAGCAGGAAACCAGCAAGATGCTGGTGCGTGGCCTCGCCCACGAGATCAAGAACCCGTTGGGCGGCATTCGCGGCGCGGCACAGTTGTTGTCCCGTGAGCTGCCGGACGAGCACCTCAAGGACTACACCAACGTCATCATCGAAGAAGCCGACCGTCTGCGTAACCTGGTAGACCGCATGCTCGGCTCCAACAAGCTGCCGTCCCTGGCGATGACCAACGTGCATGAGGTGCTGGAGCGGGTCTGCCAATTGGTCGAGGCCGAAAGCCAAGGCTGCATCACCTTGGTGCGCGACTACGACCCAAGTATTCCCGACGTGTTGATCGACCGCGAACAGATGATCCAGGCGGTGCTCAACATCGTGCGCAACGCCATGCAGGCCATCAGCAGCCAGAATGAGCTACGCCTGGGCCGCATCAGCCTGCGCACCCGCGCCCTGCGCCAGTTCACCATCGGCCATGTGCGCCACCGCCTGGTGACCAAGGTCGAGATCATCGACAACGGCCCCGGCATTCCTGCGGAGCTGCAGGAAACCATCTTCTTTCCCATGGTCAGCGGCCGCCCGGACGGTACCGGGCTGGGCCTGGCCATCACCCAGAACATCATCAGCCAGCACCAGGGCCTGATCGAATGTGAGAGCCACCCTGGCCACACCACGTTCTCGATCTTCCTGCCATTGGAACAAGGAGCCCCCACGACATGAGCCGTAGTGAAACTGTCTGGATCGTCGATGACGACCGTTCTATCCGCTGGGTCCTCGAGAAAGCCTTGCAACAAGAAGGCATGACCACCCAGAGCTTCGACAGCGCCGATGGGGTGATGAGCCGCCTGGCACGTCAGCAGCCGGACGTGATCATTTCCGATATCCGCATGCCTGGCGCCAGTGGCCTGGACTTGCTGGCGCGCATTCGCGAGCAGCACCCGCGCCTGCCGGTGATCATCATGACCGCCCACTCGGACCTGGACAGCGCTGTCGCGTCCTATCAGGGCGGCGCCTTTGAATACCTGCCCAAACCATTCGATGTGGATGAAGCGGTGGCGCTGGTCAAGCGCGCCAACCAGCACGCCCAGGAACAACAGAACCAGGAAGCGCCGCCGACCCTGACCCGCACCCCGGAAATCATCGGGGAAGCGCCGGCGATGCAGGAAGTGTTTCGCGCCATCGGGCGCTTGAGCCACTCCAACATCACTGTGCTGATCAACGGCGAATCGGGGACCGGTAAAGAACTGGTGGCCCACGCCCTGCACCGCCACAGCCCACGGGCGGCCTCGCCGTTTATCGCGCTGAACATGGCGGCGATCCCCAAGGACCTGATGGAGTCCGAGTTGTTCGGCCATGAGAAAGGCGCCTTCACGGGCGCGGCCAACCTGCGTCGCGGACGCTTTGAACAGGCGGACGGCGGCACGCTGTTCCTCGACGAAATCGGCGACATGCCGGCCGATACCCAGACTCGCTTGCTGCGCGTGCTGGCTGACGGCGAGTTCTACCGTGTGGGCGGGCATACGCCGGTGAAGGTGGATGTGCGCATCATCGCGGCCACCCACCAGAACCTGGAAACCCTGGTGCATGCGGGTAAATTCCGTGAGGACTTGTTCCACCGCCTCAATGTGATCCGCATCCACATCCCGCGCATGTCGGACCGTCGCGAAGATATCCCCACCCTCGCCCGCCACTTCCTCAGCCGCGCCGCCCTGGAGCTGGCGGTGGAGCCCAAGCTGCTCAAAAGCGAGACCGAGGAATACCTAAAGAACCTGCCGTGGCCCGGCAACGTGCGCCAGCTGGAGAACACCTGCCGCTGGATCACCGTGATGGCGTCCGGGCGTGAAGTGCACATCAGCGACCTGCCGCCGGAGCTGCTGAGCCTGCCGCAGGACTCGGCTCCCGTGACCAACTGGGAACAGGCGCTGCGCCAATGGGCGGACCAGGCCTTGGCACGCGGCCAGTCGAACCTGCTGGACAGCGCGGTGCCGGCGTTCGAGCGGATCATGATCGAGACTGCCCTGAAGCACACTGCAGGCCGTCGTCGCGATGCGGCCGTGCTGCTGGGCTGGGGGCGCAATACCCTGACGCGCAAGATCAAGGAATTGGGGATGAAGGTGGATGGTGGGGATGATGATGAAGGTGATGAGGCCTGAACCCCAAGACCGCTGAAGGCCCAGTGTGGGAGCCGGGCTTGCCCGCGATGACGGTGTGTCAGCCACCCTGTATAGGGCTGACACGCCGTCATCGCAGGCAAGCCAGCTCCCACATTGGTTTTGTGCAATGCCTGCAGACTGTGCACCGCTTCAATGCACGATGAACCGGCATTGAGCACAGACCAGAAAACTCGCATATCGCTTTCGCTACAAATTTCTTGGCAGTAGAAATAGACAAAGCCCCGTATTCCGGGGCTTTGCGCTTTTTGGCATTTTTTTCCAACGGCAAATGCAAGTTTTGGCACGCCCCCTGCAATAGCCCCAGTACTACCCAGTTTCGGGGACCTTGGTACAGGCAGGCCGAGAATCCCCTCTTTAACACCGAAGCCTCAGGCTTCACCCCGTTTTGGGAGCCCTGGTACAGGCAGGCCGGGAACTCCCTCTTTTATTGCTCTTGGAGATGGATCTCCAGCCGCCAGCGGCCATCGACCTCTGCACCGCTCCATTCCCCACGCAACGGCCGAGCCGCCACCAGGTTGAGCAGCAGGCCAGCGTCGGTCTTGCGTATGCGCCAATTTACGTCCTTGCCGTTGACCTTGAGCTGCCCGCTGGCAGCCTTGCCCTGGGCGTCAAACAGCAACGCCACGGTGCCGTCGATATGCTCGCCGTGCAGCTTGGGTTCGTCGTTGAACCACACCACCAAACCATCCGCCGCAGGTTCTACCTGTTGCAGCTCAAGCGGCTCGGGGGTGGTCAAGCGACCGATCATCAAGCCAATCATCAAGCCGACAATCGCCAATGAGCCCAACACCCTCGGCAATAGCTTCGGTCTCGGGTCGTCTTCGGGGGTAGAATGCAGCGCATCTTTGCCTTCGGAGCCGTGCATGTTTCACGTCATCCTTTTTCAACCAGAAATTCCGCCGAATACCGGCAACGTTATCAGGCTGTGCGCCAACAGTGGCTGCCACCTGCATTTGATCGAGCCGTTGGGCTTTGACATGGACGACAAGCGCCTGCGCCGTGCCGGGCTGGACTACCACGAGTACGCCACCCTCAAGCGCCATGCCGACCTGGCCAGTTGCCTGGAGAGCCTGGGCCACCCTCGGCTGTTCGCGTTCACCACCAAGGGCTCGCGGCCGTTTCATGATGCCAGCTTTGCCGAGGGCGACGCGTTCCTGTTCGGCCCGGAGAGCCGAGGCCTGCCGGCCGAGGTGCTTGACGCATTGCCCGATGGCCATCGCCTGCGCTTGCCGATGCGTGAAGGCTGCCGCAGCCTGAACCTGTCGAACACCGTAGCCGTTGCCGTCTATGAAGGCTGGCGCCAACTGGGCTTTAAATAACACCGCATAACAAATGTGGGAGCGGGCTTGTGTGGGAGCCGGGCTTGCCCGCGATGCAGGCACCTCGGTGTGTCAGTCACACCGCAGTGATGCTATCGCAGGTAAGCCAGCTCCCACACAAGCCCGCTCCCACATTTTAGAACGGCATCGCTCAGCAAATTACTGAACGGTTGGCGCGCCTTCCTGTTGCATGCGCTGCAGCTCTTGGGCGTACAGGGCATCGAAGTTCACCGGGGCCAGCATCAGGGCCGGGAACGAACCACGGGTGACCAGGCTGTCCAGGGTCTCACGGGCATACGGGAACAGGATGTTCGGGCAGAACGCACCCAGGGTGTGGCTCATGGACGCTTCGTCCAGGCCCTGGATCAGGAAGATACCGGCCTGTTGCACTTCAGCGATAAAAGCGACTTCTTCACCATTCTTGACGGTGACCGACAGGGTCAGCACGACTTCGTGGAAGTCACCTTCCAGGGATTTCTGACGGGTGTTCAGGTCCAGCGCAACGCTTGGGGTCCACTCCTGACGGAAGATGGCCGGGCTTTTTGGCGCTTCGAACGACAGGTCACGCACGTAGATCCGCTGCAGCGAGAACTGTGGGCCTTGAGCTTCTGCTGCTTCGGTGTTCTGTTGATCAGTCATCGCAGATCCTTCTTTATCTTGGGTTCTTGAGGGTTTAGGCGTCAGGCGGACAGCAGCGCATCAAGTTTACCGGCGCGCTCCAGAGCGAACAGGTCGTCGCAACCACCGATATGCCGGGTGCCGATCCAGATCTGCGGGACCGACGTGCGGCCAGCCTTCTGGGCCATTTCGGCGCGCACCTGGGGCTTGCCATCGACCTTGATCTCTTCAAAGGCAACACCCTTTTTCTCAAGCAAGGCCTTGGCCCGCATGCAGTAAGGGCACCAATCGCTGGAATACACGACAACCTGGCTCATATCACTTCACCAACGGCAGGTTATCGCCACGCCAGCTGCTGATACCACCCGACAGCTTGGCGGCGGTGAAGCCGGACTTGAGCATCTCACGGGCGTGGGTGCCGGAGTGCTGGCCCTGGGCATCGACCAGGATGATGGTCTTGGCCTTGTGCTTTTCCAGTTCGCCCAGACGCGCAATCAGCTTGTCCTGGGGAATGTTCAGGGCGCCAACGATATGGCCGGCGGCATAATCCTTGGCCGGGCGAATATCGACGACGACGGCCTCATCCTTGTTGACCAGCGCGGTCAGCTCCGACGTGCTCAGGCTGCGACCACCGCGGCTCAGTTCGTGAGCGATCAGCAGCGCCAGCAGGATGACGAAGGCGCCCACAAGCAGGTAGTGGGCAGTGGCAAATGCAATCAGGTGATCAACCATCAAGGAGGTTCCAGGGCGTTAAAATGGCGGTAAGTATACACAGCCGCCAGGGGGGGCCAACCCCCGTAAAGCGGTGACGTGGTTGGAACTTCGCTTTAAACTGCCACTCCCTTTTCAATTGTCTTCCTTTATTAGCGCCGCGAGAGGATCTATGACTACCACGCCTAAACCTTTGGTCCTGATAATTCTCGATGGCTTCGGACACAGTGAAAGCCACCACGACAACGCGGTGTACTCGGCCAACAAGCCGGTACTGGACCGCCTGACCGCCACCGTGCCCAACGGCCTGATCTCAGGTTCCGGCATGGACGTGGGCCTGCCGGACGGCCAGATGGGCAACTCGGAAGTCGGCCACATGAACCTAGGTGCCGGACGAGTGGTGTACCAGGACTTCACTCGTGTCACCAAGGCGATCCGCGATGGCGAGTTCTTCGAGAACCCGACCATCTGCGCGGCGGTCGATAAAGCCGTTGCCGCCGGCAAGGCCGTGCACTTCATGGGCCTGTTGTCGGACGGCGGCGTACACAGCCATCAGGATCACTTGGTCGCCATGGCCGAACTGGCGTTCAAGCGCGGCGCTGACAAAATCTATCTGCACGCCTTCCTCGACGGCCGCGACACGCCACCTAAAAGCGCGCAATCCTCCATCGAACTGCTGGATACCACCTTCGCCGCCCTGGGCAAGGGCCGTATCGCCAGCCTGGTGGGCCGTTACTTCGCCATGGACCGCGACAACCGCTGGGACCGTGTCGCCCAGGCCTACAACCTGATCGTCGACGGCCAGGCCGAATTCAACGCGGCCACCGCCCAGGAAGGTCTGGAAGCGGCCTACGCCCGCGGTGAAAGCGATGAATTCGTCAAAGCCACCACCATCGGCGAGCCGGTGAAAGTCGAAGACGGCGACGCCGTGGTGTTCATGAACTTCCGCGCCGACCGCGCCCGTGAACTGAGCCATGTGTTCGTCGATGAAGGCTTCAAGGACTTCGAACGCGCGCGCCAGCCGAAGGTCGAGTTCGTCATGCTCACCCAATACGCCGCCAACATCCCGGCCCCGTCGGCGTTCGCCCCGGGCAGCCTGGAGAACGTGCTGGGCGACTACCTGGCCAAGAACGGCAAGACCCAACTGCGCATCGCCGAAACCGAGAAATACGCCCACGTGACGTTCTTCTTCTCCGGTGGCCGCGAGGAGCCGTTCCCCGGCGAAGAGCGCATCCTGATCCCGTCGCCAAAAGTCGCTACCTACGACTTGCAGCCGGAAATGAGCGCACCGGAAGTCACCGACAAGATCGTCGACGCCATTGATCACCAGCGTTATGACGTGATCGTCGTCAACTACGCCAACGGCGACATGGTTGGCCACAGCGGCAACCTGGAAGCGGCGGTCAAGGCCGTGGAATGCCTGGATAAATGTGTTGGCCGCATCGTCGACGCGCTGGAAAAAGTCGGCGGCGAAGCGCTGATCACCGCCGACCACGGCAACTGCGAACAGATGTCCGACGAATCCACCGGCCAGGCGCACACCGCGCACACCACCGAACCGGTACCGTTCGTCTATGTCGGCAAACGTGACCTGAAAGTGCGTGAAGGTGGCGTGCTGGCGGATGTGGCGCCGACCATGCTCAAGCTGATGGGGCTGGAGCAGCCGAAGGAGATGACCGGGACCCCGATCCTGGTCTGATCCAAAGTACGCCACAAAACAGTGTGGGAGCGGGCTTGCCCGCGATAGCGGCTAATCAGTCGACATCTATGTCGCTGACCCACCGCAATCGCGGGCAAGCCCGCTCCCACATTGGTTTGCGGCGCTTTGAGAGATATCTTTTTGCCATACCAGCACCACTCGGCACCTATCTTGCCCACCAGCCCCAATTGGGCGTTTTTTTTGCAGCGCTTGGCGGGCATACTAGGCCGTCCTTTTCCCCTGGTGTCGCCCGCCTCTATGCTTCGCGCCTTGATAACCCTTGCTCTTGTCTGCCTGCTCCAACCGGCGTTTGCCGATGAGCGCGCACAAACCCAACAACAGTTGGACGCTACGCGTCAGGACATTACCGAGCTGAAAAAGCTGCTCGGCAAGCTCCAGGAAGAAAAATCCGGGGTGCAGAAAGACCTGCGCGGCACGGAAACCGAAATGGGCAAGCTGGAGAAGCAGGTCCAGGAGCTGCAAAAAGAACTAAAGAAGAGCGAGTCGGAACTGGAGCGACTCGACGCTGAGAAAAAAAAACTCCAGAGCGCACGCGTTGAACAGCAACGCCTGATCGCGATCCAGGCCCGTGCCGCGTACCAGAGCGGCCGCCAGGAATACCTCAAGCTGCTGCTCAACCAGCAGAACCCGGAAAAATTCGCCCGTACCCTCACCTATTACGACTACCTGAGCCAGGCGCGCCTGGCGCAATTGAAGGGGTTTAACGAAACCCTGCGCCAATTGGCCAATGTCGAACAGGAAATCGCCGACCAGCAATCGCAGCTTCTCGACCAGAAAACTGCCCTCGACACCCAGCGCGACCAGCTCGATAAAGTACGCAAGGAACGCCAGCAGGCCCTGGCCAAGCTCAACAGCGACGTAAAAGTCCGCGACGCCAAGTTGCAGGCCCGCGAGCAAGATCAGGCCGACCTGGCCAAAGTCCTCAAGACCATTGAAGAAACCCTGGCCCGCCAGGCACGCGAGGCCGAAGAAGCGCGGCAAAAAGCGCTGATCGCCCAGCAGGAAGCCGAAAAAAAGCGTCAGCGTGAGGCCGAACTGGCTGCCACCACCGACGCTCCGGCGCCGCGCAAACCGGCGCGTGCAGCCCCTGGCCCGCTGGTTTCCAGCAGCGGCGAGTCGTTCGGTGGCCCTTTTGCTTCAGCACGAGGCAAACTTCCATGGCCGGTTGATGGTCGATTACTGGCACGCTTTGGGGAAACCCGTGGCGATGACACCCGCGCCAAGTGGGATGGCGTGATGATCAGCGCCTCTGCCGGCAGCCAGGTCCACGCGGTGCACGGTGGGCGCGTGGTGTTCGCCGATTGGTTGCGGGGCGCCGGCTTGCTGGTGATTCTTGACCACGGTAATGGCTATTTGAGCCTTTACGGCCACAATCAGACATTACTCAAGTCGGCAGGTGATGTTGTAAAAGCCGGTGAATCCATCTCCACTGTCGGTAACAGTGGCGGCCAGGATACCCCGGCGCTGTACTTCGCTATTCGTCAGCAGGGCCGCCCGAGCGACCCTGCACAATGGTGCCGGTCCCAAGGATAGGGTCGCATCTACATTAGGAGTTCGTTCGACATGCTGCATTTGTCCCGCCTCACTTCGCTGGCCCTGACGATCGCCCTGGTGATCGGCGCGCCTCTGGCTTTTGCCGACCAGGCCGCACCGGCTGCACCTGCCATGGCTGCGACGACCAAGGCGCCATTGCCGCTGGACGAGCTGCGCACCTTTGCCGAGGTCATGGACCGGATCAAGGCAGCGTATGTCGAACCCGTAGACGACAAGGCCCTGCTGGAAAATGCCATCAAGGGCATGCTCAGCAACCTCGACCCGCACTCCGCCTACCTGGGCCCGGAAGATTTCGCCGAGCTGCAGGAAAGCACCAGCGGTGAGTTCGGCGGCCTGGGCATCGAAGTGGGCTCCGAAGACGGCCAGATAAAAGTGGTCTCGCCTATCGACGACACCCCGGCGTCCAAGGCCGGCATCCAGGCCGGCGACCTGATCGTGAAGATCAACGGCCAGCCGACCCGTGGCCAGACCATGACCGAAGCCGTCGACAAGATGCGCGGCAAGCTCGGCCAGAAGATCACCCTGACCCTGGTACGCGACGGCGGCAACCCGTTTGACGTGACCCTGGCCCGTGCAACCATCACGGTCAAGAGCGTGAAAAGCCAGTTGCTGGAGTCGGGCTACGGCTACATCCGTATCACCCAGTTCCAGGTCAAGACCGGCGACGAAGTGGCCAAGGCCCTGGCCAAGCTGCGCAAGGACAACGGCAAGAAGCTCAACGGCATCGTGCTTGACCTGCGCAACAACCCAGGCGGCGTGTTGCAGTCGGCGGTCGAGGTGGTCGACCACTTCGTCACCAAGGGCCTGATCGTCTACACCAAGGGCCGTATCGCCAACTCCGAGTTGCGCTTCTCGGCCACCGGCAACGACCTCAGCGAGAACGTGCCACTGGCGGTATTGATCAACGGCGGCAGCGCCTCGGCCTCGGAAATCGTCGCCGGCGCCCTGCAAGACCTCAAGCGCGGCGTGCTGATGGGCACCACCAGCTTCGGCAAAGGCTCGGTGCAGACCGTATTGCCGCTGAACAACGACCGTGCACTGAAGATCACCACGGCGCTGTATTACACGCCGAACGGCCGCTCGATCCAGGCCCAGGGCATCGTGCCGGACATCGAAGTACGCCGCGCCAAGATCACCAACGAGATCGATGGCGAATACTACAAAGAGGCCGACCTGCAAGGCCACCTGGGCAATGGCAACGGCGGTGCCGACCAGCCAACCGGCAGCCGCGCCAAGGCCAAGCCGATGCCGCAGGACGATGACTACCAACTGGCCCAGGCGCTCAGCCTGCTCAAGGGCTTGAGCATCACCCGCAGCCGTTGATCATGCGTCTTGCCCTGATCTTCGCTGTGCTGTGCAGCCTGGCAGGGGTCGCTCAAGCGGCCACTGCCAGCGAACCGCACAAAGCCTACCTGACGCTTATCATCGACGACCTGGGGCAAAACCTGCCTCGGGATCGTCGCGTGCTTGCGCTACCCGGCCCGGTGACCGCCGCCATCATGCCGGACACGCCCCACGCCGCCGAATTTGCCCGTGAGGCCCACAAGGCTGGCAAGATCGTGATCCTGCACATGCCCATGGACCCGGCCACCGGCCCATTCGCCTGGCACCCGGAGCTGTCCATCGAAGAACTGGGCAAACGCCTGGACGCGGCATTTGAAGCCGTGCCCTACACCGCCGGCATCAACAACCACATGGGCAGCCGCATGACCGCACAACCGGCAGCGATGGCCTGGCTGATGGGTGAGTTGCAACGGCGTCACAAGTTCTTCGTCGACAGCCGCACCAGTGCGCAAACCGTCGCCGCCGCCGAGGCGCAGAAGATCGGTTTGGCCCATGTGTCGCGGGATGTATTTCTCGATGACGAACGCATCGAGGCGGCGATTACCACGCAACTGCAGACCGCGATCAAACTGGCGCATAAACAGGGTTCGGCAGTCATGATCGGGCATCCTTACCCACAGACGCTGGCGGTGCTGGAGCGCGAGTTGCCCAAGCTCAAGGCGCAGGGCGTGGAGTGGATCGATATCAAGTTGATGATCAGCGTGCGCAGTAATCGGGCGATGAGTGCCCACGGCAAAAACGGCATCTATCGCTGACAATCACTGTGGCGAGGGAGCTTGCTCCCGCTGGAGTGCGAAGCGCTCCCACGATTTCAGGGCCGCTATGCAGCCCAGCGGGAGCAAGCTCCCTCGCCACAACAGCTCACTTACAGATATTGCGCCATGATTTCGTCTATACGGCCGCTGTTGCGTAACTCATCCAATGCGGCCTGGAGCCTGGCCACCAGCTCATCCGGCACGTCTTTGTTCAACGCCAGGTAAAGCTGCGCACTGTTGAAGCGCAATACCGTCTTGAGCCCGTTCACTCCCACCTGCCGCGCCAGGTAACGCCCAGCAGGGTCGCCTGTGGCCCAGAGGTCGATCTGGCCTTCCATAAGCTTTTGCGCATTATCCTGGTCACGCAGGGCGACTATCGGCTTGAGCCCCTGCTTGTCCAGGCTTTCGGCAATGGCATCGCCTTTGTAGGCGCCAATCTTGTAGCGGCGCGCTTGCTCCAGATTTTCCAACTCGATCTTGCTGTCTGCCTTGGCCAGCAACACCCAATCGTCCGGGCCGATAGGGCCGACCCATTTGAACAAGGCTTCACGATCTGGCAACCGCGCCATTACAAACACGCCGTAACCTGGCTGTTCCAGGGCGAGCTTGTAGATTCGCTCCCAAGGAAAACGCAGAGTGAGGTTGTAGGAAATGCCAGCGCGCTTGAAGGTTTCGCGCACGATGTCCACGGCAATGCCTTCGATGTTCTCGTCCTTGGCGAAGTTCTTGCCGTTTTTCGCCATGTTGTAGGGCGGGAAATTTTCCGTCAGCAACACCAGGGAGGCGTCAGACGGTTGTTCGGCGTGTGCCGTAGCCACCATGAACATGGAGGAACTGGCGAGGGCGAGCAGCAGGTGTTTGAACATGAAGGCTACCGGAATCCATGGCAAGCGCAGAGAGTGCCGCGAGCCTGCCATGGTGTCCAGCAGCGTTTAGCGCACGACGATACCGCGCGCTGCCATGTAGGCCTTGGCCTCGGGCACGGTGTATTCGCCAAAGTGGAAAATACTCGCCGCCAGCACCGCGCTGGCATGGCCTTCAAGCACGCCATCGGCCAGGTGTTGCAGGTTGCCGACGCCGCCCGACGCGATCACCGGGATGCCCAGTGCATCGCTGATGGCGCGGGTGACACCCAGGTCGAAACCGTTTTTCATGCCGTCCTGGTCCATGCTGGTCAGCAGGATCTCACCGGCGCCCAGGCCTTCCATCTTCATCGCCCACTCCACCGCGTCCAGCCCGGTAGGCTTGCGCCCGCCGTGGGTGAAGATCTCCCAGCGCGGGGTTTCGCCCGGGCCGGAGACCTTCTTGGCGTCGATAGCCACCACGATGCATTGCGAACCGAAGTGCTGCGCGGCTTCGCCGACAAACTCGGGGTTGAACACCGCGGCGGTGTTGATCGAGACCTTGTCCGCACCGGCATTGAGCAGGTTGCGGATGTCTTGCACTGTGCGCACGCCGCCACCCACGGTCAGCGGGATAAACACCTGGCTGGCCATGCGCTCGACGGTATGCAGCGTGGTATCGCGGCCATCGACGCTGGCGGTGATGTCGAGAAAGGTAATCTCGTCGGCACCTTGCTCATCGTAGCGACGGGCAATTTCCACCGGGTCGCCGGCGTCACGGATGTTCTCGAACTTGACGCCCTTGACCACGCGACCGTTGTCGACGTCCAGGCAAGGGATGATGCGTTTGGCCAGCGCCATGGTCAGTCCTCAGCCGTTGTAGGCGTCGCAGTAAGCCTGGGCTTCGGCGACGTCCAGAGTGCCTTCATAGATCGCACGGCCGGTGATGGCGCCGATGATCCCAGGCGCCTTGGCGTCCAGCAGCGACTTGATGTCGCCCAGGTTGTGGATGCCGCCGGAAGCGATCACCGGAATCTTGGTGGCCGCTGCCAGGGCTGCGGTGAAAGGTACGTTGCAGCCCTGCATCATGCCGTCTTTGGCGATGTCGGTATAAACGATGGCGGACACGCCGTCGGCTTCGAACTGCTTGGCCAGGTCGATCACTTGCACGGTGCTGATTTCAGCCCAGCCGTCGGTGGCGACGAAGCCGTCCTTGGCATCCAGGCCGACGATCACCTTGCCCGGGAACGCGCGGCAGGCTTCGGCGACGAAGGCTGGGTCTTTCACAGCCTTGGTGCCGATGATCACGTAGCTCACGCCCGCTTTCACGTAGTGCTCGATGGTCTCCAGGGAGCGGATACCGCCGCCGATCTGGATCGGCAGGGTCGGGTAGCGCTTGGCGATGGCGGTGACCACCTCGCCATTGACCGGCTGGCCTTCGAAGGCGCCGTTCAGGTCCACCAGATGCAGACGACGGCAGCCCCCTTCTACCCATTTGGCAGCCATGCTCACCGGGTCATCGGAGAACACGGTGGAATCTTCCATGCGGCCTTGGCGCAGGCGGACACAAGCGCCGTCCTTGAGATCGATAGCGGGGATAATCAGCATCTGGCAAACCTTATTCGATATTCAGCAATGCTTGGGAAATCAGGGTTTCTCAAGCGACCACAAGTCGCTTTCGATGCTTTCGAACCTTTCTTTAAGGAGCGTCTGCGTGTCGAAAATCGCCCTGTTGTAATAATGCGGAGCCACTTCGGTGGTGAACAGCTCCAGAATTTCGGCGACCTCGAACGAGCCCAGCTTGAGCTCGAAGCGGTCTTCCATGAACCGCTTGATCTTGTCGGTAGCCTCACGCTCCTGCTCGGGCGCGAGGTTCAAGATCGGCGGCTTCGGCTTCCTGGCCATTTACCAGCGACCATCCCACGCGGCGAAGTTCTGCAGCAATTGCAGGCCATGGGTATGGCTTTTCTCCGGGTGAAACTGCACGGCAAAGCGCGAACCATCGGCCAGTGCGGCGGCAAAATCGACGCCGTAATGCCCGCCACCCACCACCTGGCGCGGGTTACCGGCGGCGATGTAGTAGCTGTGCACGAAGTAGAAACGCGCCATGTCCGGGATGTCGTGCCACAGCGGGTGATCGACGGTGCGGCGCACTTCGTTCCAGCCCATGTGCGGGACTTTGAGGTGCTCGCCATCTTCATGCAGGTCTTTGCCGAAGAACTTCACCTGCCCTGGAAACAGGCCAATGCAGTCGACACCGCCGTTCTCTTCACTGCTGTCGAGCAAGGCTTGCATGCCCACGCAGATACCGAGGAAGGGGCGGTCCTGGCTGACTTCGCGCACCAGGCTATCAAAGCCCAGGCGACGGATCTCGGCCATGCAATCGCGAATCGCGCCGACGCCGGGGAACACCACACGGTCGGCTTCGCGAATCACGTTGGCATCGCTGGTGATCAGCACCTTGCCAGCGCCTACATGCTCAAGGGCCTTGGCCACCGAGTGCAGGTTACCCATGCCGTAATCGATAACCGCGACCGTCTGCATTACAGGACGCCCTTGGTCGACGGCATTTGCCCGCCCATGCGCTCATCGACTTCCACGGCCATGCGCAGTGCGCGGCCGAAAGCCTTGAACACGGTTTCGATCTGGTGGTGAGTGTTGGTGCCGCGCAGGTTGTCGATGTGCAGGCTGACCAGTGCGTGGTTGACAAAGCCCTGGAAGAATTCCTGGAACAGGTCGACGTCAAAGCCACGGCCCACGTTAGCGCGGGTGTACGGCACGTGCATCTGCAAACCCGGGCGACCGGAGAAGTCGATGACCACACGGGACAGCGCTTCATCCAACGGGACATAAGCATGGCCGTAGCGACGGATGCCTTTTTTGTCGCCGATGGCCTTGGCAAACGCCTGGCCGAGGGTGATGCCCACGTCTTCCACCATGTGGTGGTCGTCGATATGCAGGTCGCCTTTGCCGACGATATCCAGGTCGATCAGCCCGTGACGGGCGATCTGGTCCAGCATGTGCTCAAGAAAAGGTACACCGATATCAAATCGGGCCTTTCCGGTGCCATCCAGGTTGATCGAGGCTTTGATCTGGGTTTCCAGAGTGTCGCGCTCGACAGATGCCTTACGTTCGGCCATCACCAGCTCCGCAAAATCATTGGGCGAAAAAGGCAGCCATTATAGGGGCGCAGGCGCTAAACAGAAACAACGAAGGGGATAAGACTGACGAGTTGGAGCGAGGAATGTCGGGGATAGACATGTGCATACATGTGAGCATGGGCTTATGTGGGAGCTGGCTTGCCTGCGATGCAGACACCTCGGGGTATCAGTTACACCGCAGTGATGCTATCGCAGGCAAGCCAGCTCCCACACAAGCCCGGCCCCACAGGAGCCGGGCCCACCCTTATTGCGGTGTCAGTGGAACAGTACCGCCGTCTTCTGCAGGGTCACCCACACACCCCACGCCAGCGGAATACCCACTACCAGCCACGCAGCAATCGCCAGCGGCTTGCTGGCGGCGGAGGCCTTCCACTCCAGCACGGTGGTGGCATCGGCACCTTTGTCATGGCCCAGCGCCTGTTCGGCGGCAAGTTCTGCATCAGTCATGAAGTACTTGTCGGCCACCGGGCGCACCAGCAGGTTGCAGATGAAGCCCAGCACCAGCAGGCCGGCGAGGATGTACAAGGTGATGTCGTAGGCCGCGGCGCGTTCAACGCCGATGCTCAACTGGTATTCACGCAGGTAGTTCACCAGCACCGGGCCCAATACGCCCGCAGCGGCCCAGGCGGTCAACAGGCGACCGTGAATCGCGCCAACCATCTGAGTGCCGAACAAGTCCGCCAGGTAGGCCGGAACCGTGGCAAAACCACCGCCGTACATCGACAGAATGATGCAGAACGCGGCCACGAACAGCGCCACGTTACCCAGGTGCCCCAGGTTCGGGATCAGCGCGTACAGGGCAAAGCCCAGGGCGAAGAACACAAAATAGGTGTTTTTACGCCCCAGGTAGTCGGAGAACGACGCCCAGAAGAACCGGCCACCGATGTTGAACAGGCTCAACAGGCCGGTAAAACCAGCGGCAATGGCTGCAATGGAGGCCAACTGGCCCGCATCCAATTGACCAAATGGCACATCAACACCCAGCAACTTGCCGCCGAACACTTCCTGCAGCAGTGGCGAAGCCATGCCCAGGATGCCGATACCGGCCGACACGTTCAGGCACAGCACCAGCCATACCAGGCGGAACTGCGGGGTTTTCCACGCGACATTCACATGCACATGGCGGTGAGTGATCATCGCATTGCTGGCTTTTTTCGCCGGAGCAGTCCAACCCTCAGGCTTCCAGCCGGTTGGCGGCACGCGATACAGCAGTGCACCACCGATCATGAACACGAAGTAAATCGCCGCCATGACTACAAAGCTCTGCCATACACCGACGCTGGTCGGTGAAGAGAAATGGCCCATCAGCGCCGCGGCCAAAGGTGCACCCACCATCGCGCCGCCGCCAAAGCCCATGATCGCCATGCCGGTCGCCATGCCGCGCTTGTCCGGGAACCACTTGATCAAGGTCGAGACGGGAGAGATATAGCCCAGGCCCAGGCCAATACCGCCAATGACCCCGGAGCCGATCCACATCAGCCAGATCTGGTGGGTATAGATACCCAAGGCCGAGATCAGCAGGCCACCACACCAGCACAGCGCCGAGACAACACCAGCCTTACGCGGCCCGGCGTGTTCCAGCCAACCGCCCCAGATCGCTGCGGAGCAGCCCAGGAAGATGAAGAACAGGGTGTAGATCCAGCCCAGCATGGAGATGGGCCAGTCGCATTGGGACGAAAAGACTTGGGCGATAAAGCTCATGTCCGGCGCGCAGGCCACCGGCGCGGTGATACCCAGCGCCTTGGACAAGGGCAGCCAGAACACCGAGAAGCCGTAGGCCATGCCGATGCACAAGTGGATGGCCAGTGCGGCCGGTGGAACCAGCCAGCGGTTGAAGCCCGGCTTGGCGATGATGCGCTCCTTGGACAGGAACGCAGGCTGTGCGGCGGCATTGCCGGCCACAGTGCTAGTGCTCATTGGTGTTTCCCCCAGTTATTGGTATGCGTCCGTCAGGCGCTCTCTCCCTCGGCCTTGCACGCAAAGCGTGGCCGTTTTGTTGAGTGAAGCTCCCTTTTAGGCGCGACGTTAAGTCGCAGAAGGCGGACGAACGTGCAGAGATTAGCACCAGTGGATGACGGAAAAATCAAACTGCCACTACCTTTTTTCGATTATCTGTATTTTCTTGACGTCAAAATCCCATTTCCGCACCGGTGGATACAATGTAACGATCCGTGAACTGACGCCGGCCTTCGGGCGTTATACTCTGCGGCTAAATTTTGAAATCGACATACAAGGACTCGCCCATGAAAGCGTTCGGCAAAATCCTGGGTCTGGTACTTCTCGGGCTGTTGCTGATCATTGTGGCGCTCGGCTTTGCCCTGACCCACCTTTTCGATCCCAACGACTACAAAGAAGAAATTCGCCAGATAGCCCGCGACAAGGCCCACATCGAGCTGACGCTCAATGGCGATATCGGCTGGAGCCTGTTCCCCTGGCTGGGCCTGGAGCTTCATGAAGCCAGCGTCGCAACCCTGACCGCACCGACTCAACCGTTTGCCGACTTGCAGATGCTCGGCCTGTCGGTGCGCGTACTGCCGCTGCTGCGCCGCGAAGTGCAGATGAGCGATGTGCGTGTCGAGGGCCTGAACCTGCGCCTGAACCGCGATAAGCAAGGCCACGGCAACTGGGAAGACATCGGAAAGAACCTGCCCGACGAAACCGCCGGTGCCCCCGCTCCCGCGCCGGTCGAACCGGTGGCTGAAACCAAGCCGGAAAAACCGCCGCAGCCGATCCGCCTGGACATCGACAGCCTGACCATCAACAACGCCCGCGTCGAATACACCGATGAACAGACCGGCAAGCAATTGAGTGCCGAAAGTATCCAGTTGAGTGCCGGTGCCATCCACGAAGGCGCCAGCATCCCGCTGAAACTCACGGCATTCCTGGGCAGCAACCAACCGCTGATGCGGGTCAAGACCGAACTGAACGGCAACTTGCGCATCCAGCGCGCGCTCAAGCGTTATCAGTTCGAAGACATGCGCTTGAGTGGCGAGGCCACCGGCGAGCCGTTGCAAGGCAAGACGGTGAGCTTCTCCACCCAGGGCCAATTGCTGGTGGACCTCGCCGCCAACGTCGCCGAGTGGACCAACCTGAAACTGGCGGCCAACCAGTTGCGCGCCTTGGGCGAACTGAAGGCCAATGACCTGGACAAAACCCCGCAGATCAGCGGCGCGCTGTCGGTCGCCCAGTTTGACTTGGCCAAGTTTCTTGAGAGCGTCGGCCACCCATTGCCTGCGATGGCCCCGGGCAGCCTGAGCAAGGTCGAGCTGGTCAGCCGCCTCAAGGGCACGCCCACCAGTGTGGCCCTGGAAAACCTGAACCTGAAACTCGATGCAAGCACCTTCAGCGGCCGTGTCGCTGTCGAGGACTTCGCCAAGCAGTCACTGCGGGTACAGCTCAAGGCCGATACCTTCAATGCCGACAACTACTTGCCGGCCAAATCCGAAGCGGCCAAAGGTGCAACCGCTGCACGCCAGGCCGAAGTACAGAGCAGCGAAGCCGGCGCCATGGCCGCAGGCGGCAACACGCCATTGCCGGAGGCGCCGACCAAAGGTGCCTGGAGCAACGACAAACTGCTACCGCTGACGCGCCTGCGCAGCCTGGACGTGAATGCAGACCTGGCCTTTGGCGAACTGACCCTGAGCCAGTTGCCCATTCAGAACGCGGTGCTCAAAGCCTCTGGCATTGACGGGCAACTCAAGCTCGACACCCTTAGCGGCGGTCTCTACAACGGCACGTTCCAGGCCAACGGCACACTCGACGTACGCCAGGACACGCCAGTGCTGGCCCTGCAAAGCCACATCAAGCAGGTGCCCGTTGAGCGCATCCTGCAGGCCCAAGGGAAAAACCCGCCGGTCAAAGGCCAGCTCACCCTCGACAGTAACCTCAACGGCCGTGGCAATAGCCAGAAGGCCTTGATCGACAGCCTCAACGGCACCACCAGCATCGTGATCAACAACGGTGTGCTGCTCAATGCCAACATCGAGCAGCAACTGTGCACCGGCATCGCCCTGCTCAACCGCAAGACCCTGAGCGCCACACCAGGCGGCAAGGACACGCCCTTCCAGGAACTGCGCGGCAACCTCACGTTCCGTAACGGCGTGGCCAGCAACCCCGACCTGAAAGTACGCATTCCTGGCCTGACGCTCAACGGCAACGGTGATGTGGATTTACGCGTGCTGGGCATGGACTACCGCGTCGGCATCATCGTCGAAGGCGACAAGCGCGACGTGCCGGACCCGGCCTGCCAGGTCGGCGCCAACTTCCAGGGCATTGAGGTGCCACTGCGCTGCCGAGGCCCGCTTGAGCTTGGCGCCAAGGCCTGCCGCCTGGACAAGGACGGCCTGGGCCAGGTCGCCCTCAAGGCTGCCGGCAACCGCCTCAACGAGAAGCTGGAAGAGAAACTCGACAAGGTTAACCCCAAGCTCAAAGACGCATTGAAAGGCCTGTTCAACCGATGAGAAACGAGCAGTTTTCACAAGCGGTGCTGGACTGGTACGACCGCCATGGCCGCCACGACCTGCCTTGGCAACAGGACATCACCCCTTACCGGGTGTGGGTGTCGGAGATCATGCTGCAACAGACCCAGGTCAGCACCGTGCTCAACTACTTCGACCGGTTCATGGCGTCCCTGCCGACGGTCGAAGCCCTGGCCGCCGCGCCGGAAGATGAAGTGCTGCACCTGTGGACGGGTCTGGGCTACTACACACGGGCGCGCAACCTGCAGAAGACCGCCAGGATCGTGGTGGCCGAACACGGCGGCGAATTCCCCCGCGACGTGGAAAAGCTCACCGAGCTGCCGGGCATCGGCCTGTCCACCGCGGGTGCGATTGCCAGCCTGAGCATGGGCCTGCGCGCGCCGATCCTCGACGGCAACGTCAAACGCGTGCTGGCGCGCTTTACCGCGCAAGAGGGTTACCCGGGCGAGCCCAAGGTCGCCAAACAGCTGTGGGCCACCGCAGAGCGCTTCACGCCCTTTGAGCGCGTCAACGCCTACACCCAGGCCATGATGGACATGGGCGCCACCCTGTGCACGCGCAGCAAACCCAGTTGCCTGCTGTGCCCGCTGGAAAAAGGCTGCGAAGCCCACATGCTGGGCCTGGAAACACGCTACCCGATCCCGAAGCCGCGCAAGACCATCCCGCAAAAGCGCACGCTGATGCCGATGCTGGCCAACGCCGAGGGCGCGATCCTGCTTTACCGTCGCCCGTCTACGGGCTTGTGGGGCGGCTTGTGGAGCTTGCCGGAGCTGGACGACCTGCAAGACCTGGATCACCTCGCCAACCAGCACGCGCTGGCGCTGGGCAAGCATCAGGAACTGCCCGGGCTGGTCCACACCTTCAGCCACTTCCAGCTGGCCATCGAACCCTGGCTGGTCCAGGTCGAGGAAACCGCCCATCACGTGGCCGAGGCCGACTGGCTCTGGTATAACCTCGCCACCCCGCCGCGCCTGGGCCTTGCCGCCCCGGTGAAAAAACTGCTGAAGCGCGCGGCCGACGTATTGAACGCAGGAGTTTCGTCATGACCCGCACCATCATGTGCCGCAAGTACAAAGAAGAACTGCCAGCCCTGGAGCGCCCTCCGTACCCAGGTGCCAAGGGCCAGGACATCTACGAGCACGTCTCCGCCAAAGCCTGGGGCGACTGGTTGAAACACCAGACCCTGCTGATCAACGAAAAACGCCTGAACATGATGAACGCCGAAGACCGTAAATACCTGGCCGGCGAAATGGACAAGTTCTTTTCCGGCGAGGAATACGCCAAGGCCGACGGCTACGTGCCGCCTGCTCAATAATTGATCAAAAACCAGGGTCTGCACGTAAGCGACGGTAATAATTAAATATTTTTTGAAAACTTGCTTGACGACCCCCTGAAAAACCCGTTTAATGCGCCCCGTTGCCCAGATAGCTCAGTCGGTAGAGCAGGGGATTGAAAATCCCCGTGTCGGCGGTTCGATTCCGTCTCTGGGCACCAAAATACCGAGAAACCCCAAGGAACAATGCGTTCCTTGGGGTTTTTTATTGCCTGCGATTTAATGCGACTCACGCATTTACGGACACGATGTCGCAGCAGGACGATTGAGGGTTATTTTTGGCTGGACTCAATCGTTCAGCCTTTACCCAAATCTCAGTTGTAAGGTTTTTTCATGACCCGCTTCTTGCTTTGCACCCTATTAATACTGACCGCCCTGCTCAGTGGGTGTGCCACGCAGCTGGACGTAGCGATCAACGCGACGCCTGATCCCGACTATCACTTCGACCGGCAGGCAACCGTGCTGGTGACCTCCACTGGCGGAAGTGATGAAAACTCACTCAATGCTCGCTACTACCTGCGTGACATGGTCCGCGCCATGCAGGACCAGGGCTTTCGCAATGTCTTCACCGACACCACCCTGCCCAAGAACCACGCGCCGATCAAAATGACCGTCACCCTGGACGTCGACAGCAAGCAGGTGACGTATCGCTATACCGCCACCGAATACGGGCAGGTGGCAAAAAGCACCACCACCCAATGCAAGAAGAACAAGAAAAAGACCGACCAACTGACCTGCACCAGCACTCCAAACACCTCCTACGGCCCGGTAGGGACCTCGGAGCGCACCGGCTACACCACGCTCACCACCTTCCGGGTCACCGCTCGGGATGAAGTGAGCAGGCGCGCTGTCTACCTGCTAAGGGCGTCGTCCTATAACGACGACTGCCAAGCCGCCAAGGTCGAAGCCTTCCTGGTGCAGCAGGGTTTGCAGAACCTGAATTTCCAGGACCGCGTGCAGCGCAATTACACGGTCACGATGCCTGAAAGCTTCCGTTGCAAATAATCATCTGCTCGACAGGCCCTTGGCTCAAGGGCCTCCTTACTTGAGCAAGAACACCATCAACGGGTTGTCATTCAAGCGCCCTTGATAGCTCGGCGCCAGGTGCTCCACCGGCGACCCCTTCAACAGCGCGGTCTCCTTGCGCGACACGATCACCCAGGAGGGCCGGGGCAGCGCCGCCAACTTCTCAAGCTCGTGACGCCCGACAAACAGCGGCTGTTCATCGTGATCCAGGTTCATCATGTAGCGCACCGCCCAGGTATCCCGGGCCAGATCGACAAACACCAAGGGACCTGGCTGCGCCTGGCGCAACGCCTCCACCTGGCTGACAAACCGCCGGGTGTCGAATTGCAGGTCCTTGGCCGGCTCTATCACTGTCACAAGCAACAGCCATTGCGCCACCAGCGCGATCAGACTGAGCCACACCAACCGCCATGCTCGCTGCCAGGCAATCAACGCTGCGGCTTGCAGCACCACCAACACGCCGATCATCAACGGCAAGGAAATCTCCGGCCAGTAGCCCTGTTTATGCCAGGCGTGTCGACACACAAACAACACAACCACGCACAACGCCGGCAGCGCCGCGACGAGCCATTCATAGCAACGGCGCACACCCACCAGCCAGCCTTGCGCGTGAAGCAGCCCATAGGCAGCGACAGCCGCAAACATCGGCACCATCGGCAGAATGTAATAAGCGCGCTTGAAATGCGGTACCGACAGGCCGAGCAGAATCATCAAGCCGCAGCCCCCGAACCGCACCAGCAATTGCAGGTGCTCATTGGCCCAACGCTCGGGCCAGCGATGGCGCAACGCAAACAGGGTCGCGAACGCCAGCGGCACCACCGGGAAGTAGCGGTACAAGCTCAGTTGGAAATAAAAGTAAAACGGCTCACCCGACTCATCCAGACGCCCGCCGACTTGCATCTTGAAGACTTCATCGGCAAACGCATCGCCACCACTGAACCGCGCAAGCTTCATCAGCAGCCACCAGCACGCGGCGAGCAACACCAGGCCGACAACGCCGTGGATCAGCACCTGTCGGACACGCTCCCCCGGCTTGCTCAACGCCCAATACACACACACCACCGCGCAGACTTCAATCAACCCCAGCGGCCCACGTAAGGCGAAACCCAGGATGAACAGCGGGAACACCGCCAGTTGCCTCAACCGTGACCCGAGGCGTTCGCCGGTGTGCAGCAGGTAGAAACTGCCCACGCATAACAATGCAACCATCTGGTCCAGGCACACCGAGCGCGACTTCTCGAGCAACTGGGCGGTGAGCAGCGTGAGCAGCACCGTCAGCAGCGACCAGGCACGGCTGTAGGGCGCCAGCAGGCGATACATCAGCGCGATCACCCCCGCCGACGCGAGCGCTGTGGGCAGCACATTCGCCAAGTGGTTCGGCGCGTCAAACAAGCGCGCGAATAGATAACTGAAGAAGGTCGCGGTGCCGGGGTAATCCGCATAGGGCTGGCCGTAGGTGGTGGGGAAAAGACTCGCGCCATGGCGATACATTTCCTGCAGGAACAGCGCCCAACGCCCGTCAAAACCCTGGGGCTGCTGATCCCAGATACCTACTGTGAACAACAAGAGAGCGACCAGGAAAATACCCAGTGACTCCAGGCGAAAACGGTTGCGGTGATCCATCGGGTGACCTGTCAGGTGGGAAGCGCTGGCGTATGGTGCCGAACGCGCCCCTGAATGGCGCCTGAACAGACCTGAACATTCACGCGGTTACCGACTGGTGGGCCACACCACTGCCGGGATCAGGCGAACGTAGAGCAGTTCGGCAACCAGCTCGATCAGGGTCTGCAGGATCACCACCGTTGCGGCCAAACCGCGCACATCCTCCGGCAGGGCCAGCGCCAATGGCAAAACCACCAGCGAGTTACGGGTCGACGCACTGAACGTCACCGCCCGCGCCGTCACCGCTGGCAGTGCGAACAGCCGCGCAGCCCCAATGCCCATCAACGGTGCCAACAGTACAAATGCCACGTAGATTGGAATGACCGGCAACAACAAGTTGATATCTCGCACCACCGCAGTGATGTGCGAAGCGAGCACGACAAACAACACCAGCGCCATCGCCGGCACCGGCAACCACGCCCAGGCGCTGCTCCAAAGACCGATAGCGCTCGAACGACGCGCAAGCGCGCTGGTGAGGACAGCCAGAAGCATCGGCACCACAATCAGCCCCACGAACGCCTCTACAAATGGCCCCGCCGCTACCACCACGCTGGATTGCTCGCCCAACATCAGCCCCAGGTATACCGGCAACAGCAGCAGTTGCAGCAAAAGCAACAGCGGGGTTGCCGCCAGCATCGAACGCGAATCGCCCTTGCCGATATGGGTAAACACCACCACGTAGTCGATACAGGGCGTCAGCAACACCAGCAGAGCGCCCACCAGCAACGCCGGACGCTCCACCAGGCCGCGGGTCAACCCCCACACCAGCAAAGGCACCAGAATGAAATTGGCCAGCAGCAAGGCCGCCATGAATCGCTTGTTGCCCAAGCCTTGGCGCAGCTCAAGAAAGGGTATCTGCAAAAACATCGCATACATCAGCACGGCGATGGCAGGTGTCACCCAAAGGCTGAAGCCCTGCGCCGACAAGGGCCAGAACAGGCCAAACGTGACGGCAACAAAGACGGCAACAAAGTAGATCGGGACCTGATGGTGTTCCAGGGTGTCACGGGTCATGGGCGGGCTCTGGTGGGTCAATAGACTGTCAGCCTAAGTACCCGCGCAGATAAGGTCGAGCACTACAGCAATCATTGCCGCCCGAGAAACCCTTGGGATTTACCCCAACCTGCGCTTCAATACACCCTCCAGACCAGACCCCCAAGGACGTTGAGCCCATGGCCTCGCCAAACAAGCAGCAAAAACGCGCCCACCGGGCAAAAGCCAAGGCCAAGCAAAACCGCACCCAGCGCGCCGTGGCGCACAAGCCGGATGCTTTTGCTGGCGACGACAGCCGCATCGACCTTGAGTCGGTGGATTTGACTGAACTGTTCGTCGAAATGCGTGCCGCTGGCGAGATCAGCCAGCAGGCGCTGTGTGCGGTGTTCCTGGCGCACCCGTTGCTGGCGCTGGTGCTGGAGCAGGAAGGCGAAGAAGAAGCGACCGACTTTATCCTGGCGGCGCTGATCGAGTATCGGCAGTGGGCGACGGACAGCGATGACGAAGCCGCGGCGTTAGCGTGGATTGAGTCGCCGCAGTTCCAGGCCGATTACGTGGCGGCGTCCCAGGCGCTGGCCAACGCCCCCGACTGACACAAAATAAAAATGTGGGAGCGGGCTTGCCCTAATGCCAGTCAGTTAAGAGCTCGAGCAGACAACCAGTGACTTGTGGCGAGGGAGCTTGCTCCCGCTGGACTGCGTAGCAGTACCATTTTTGGGGCCGCTTCGCGCCCCAGCGGGAGCAAGCTCCCTCACCACAGTTACCGATTCTGTCTTAACTGACTGGCATTAGGGCTTGCTTGAGATGGCGGTGTGTCAGTCGACGAATATATCGACTGGCAGTCCGTCATCGCGGGCAAGCCCGGCTCCCACATTGTTGCGCGGTGCGCTACCACCGTCTCTCGTCAGTTAAGCGCCGCAGCCCCTACTCTTTGGGCCTTGCGACGGCTCGCCACCACCAACCCCGCCAATACCACCAGCAAGCTCAGAACCCCGGTGGCGATGATCTCGACCCGGTGCGCTTCCTGGAACAGCATGATGGTCAACGTACCGACGATAAACACCATCACTGCGTACGTCAGGCCTGGGAACAGCCACATCTTGAAGACGATCTTCTCGCCCGCTGCCGCACGCTTCTGGCGCATGCGCAGTTGCGACACCGCAATCACCAGGTACACCAGCAACGCAATGGCGCCGGAGCTGGCCAGCAGGAATTCGAACACCGCCGCCGGAGCGACGTAGTTGGCGAATACCGCCAGGAACGCGGCGCCGGTAGACAGCAACACCGCCCAGTAAGGCGTGCCGCTCTTGTTGGTGCGCTTGGCCACGGCCGGTGCGTCACCGCGACGGCCCAGGGAGAACAGCATGCGCGACGCGGTGTACAGCGCCGAGTTGAGGCAGCTGGTCACGGCAACCAGCACCACCAGGTCGACAATCAGCTTGGCGTTCGGAATGCCCATGCGCTCCAGCACGGTCTGGTAGGAACCTACGGCAGCCAGGGTCGGATCGTTCCAAGGCACCAGGGACACCACGATGAAGATCGACAACAGGTAGAACAAACCAATCCGCCAGATCACCGAGTTGGTGGCCTTGGTGATTTGCTGGCCCGGGTTCTTCGACTCGGCTGCGGCGATGGTGACAATCTCGGTGCCCATGAACGAGAACATGGTGGTCAGGATCGCCGCCAATACGGCACCCATGCCGTTGGGCATGAACCCTTGGGTATCGAACAGGTGCGAAACACCGCTGACCTGGCTGGTGGGCAAGAAGCCGAAGATCGCGGCCAGGCCGAGGATCACAAAGCCCACGATCGCCACGACCTTGATCAGCGCAAACCAGAACTCAAACTCGCCGTAGTTCTTCACGCTGAACAAGTTGGTTGCGGTGAGCAGCAAGGTAATGACCAGGGTGAACACCCAGATCGCCACGTCGGGGAACCAGGCGTGCAGGATGGTCGCCGCCGCGTTGGCTTCCAGTGGAATCACCAGCACCCAGAACCACCAGTAGAGCCAGCCAATGGTGAAACCGGCCCAGTGGCCGATTGCCCGGTCGGCATAGGTAGAGAACGAACCGGTATCCGGTGACGCAACGGCCATCTCGGCCAGCATGCGCATCACCAGGACTACCAGCGTACCGGCGGCTGCATAGGCCAACAGCACAGCCGGGCCGGCAGCAGCGATCGCATGGCCGGAGCCGACAAACAAACCGGCGCCGATGACACCGGCAATCGACAGCATGGTGACGTGACGCGGTTTGAGCCCCTGTTCGAGGTCATTGGAGCTTTGCGTACTACTCATTGACACACCTTTGCGAGGAATTGCGAAAACGGTTCGCCCGGCTTGCAGCCTTTCTCGTGAAAAGAATCCAACAGGGCGTTCTTTATTTTTTACGCAAGATTTGCGCCAAAATATTTCAGAACCACAGTTGGCGGGGGCTGTAGGACAATTCACTACTCATCGCAAGTCATTGAGAACAATGGCATTCCGCTATAGCGTTACCGTGCGACTCACATTCATGGCATTGCGACGCACCAAAAACACACACAAAAAGTACGTGACGCCCCATAACCGGGCTGATATGGACCGTTTGCCCGGTTAACCCTTCCAACACCCGGCCAAAGCTGGCACCATCGCGCCCTTTTTTACGCGAAGCCTGTGGATCTTTCCGGGTCAAACGTCTGTAGGTTGTTGATGGCGCGACACACTGCTGCGCCGATGCGACACCCTGCCGCAGACCACCGGTTAACCGTCCGCAGCGCTGTTGGCTGTCATCCAAACGCTATGCTAGCTTGGCGCCTCGCCAGGAAGGCGGCCCAACAGCGAAGATCGCAACGAACACAATGAGGACCGCACATGGCCGAGGCCACGCCCGCGCTTGAAATCCGCAACTTGCATAAACGCTATGGTGAGCTTGAGGTACTCAAAGGTATCTCGCTGACCGCTCGCGACGGCGATGTGATCTCGATCCTGGGTTCCTCCGGTTCCGGCAAGTCCACCTTCCTGCGCTGCATCAACCTGCTGGAAAACCCGCACCAGGGCCAGATCCTGGTGGCCGGCGAAGAACTCAAGCTAAAGGCCGCGAAAAACGGCGAACTGATGGCCGCCGACGGCAAGCAGATCAACCGCCTGCGCAGCGAAATCGGGTTTGTGTTTCAAAACTTTAACCTGTGGCCGCACATGAGCATCCTCGACAACATCATCGAGGCTCCTCGGCGCGTGCTCGGCCAGAGCAAGGCCGAAGCGATAGAAGTGGCCGAGGCCCTGCTGGCCAAGGTTGGTATCGCCGACAAGCGCCACGCCTACCCTGCGCAACTCTCTGGTGGCCAACAACAACGCGCGGCGATTGCGCGTACCCTGGCGATGCAGCCTAAAGTCATCCTGTTCGACGAACCGACGTCGGCGCTTGACCCGGAAATGGTCCAGGAAGTACTTAATGTGATCCGCGCGCTGGCCGAAGAAGGCCGCACCATGCTGCTGGTCACCCACGAAATGGGCTTCGCCCGCCAGGTATCCAGCGAAGTGGTGTTTTTGCACCAGGGCCTGGTCGAAGAGCAAGGATCGCCACAGCAGGTATTTGAAAACCCGCTTTCGGCGCGCTGCAAACAATTCATGTCCAGCAACCGCTAACGGAGCAACATGCATGCAGACCTATAAGAAATTCCTTCTGGCCGCGGCCGTCTCGATGGCATTCAGCGCCACGGCCATGGCAGAAACCTTGAAGATGGGGATCGAAGCGGCCTACCCGCCGTTCAACAATAAAGACGCCAGCGGCAACGTTGTCGGCTTCGACAAGGACATCGGCGACGCCCTGTGCGCCAAGATGAAAGTCGAGAAGTGCGAAGTGTATGTGTCCGACTGGGACGGCATCATCCCTGCCCTGAACGCCAAGAAGTTCGACTTCCTGGTGTCCTCGCTGTCGATCACCGACGAGCGCAAGCAGGCGGTTGACTTCACCGACCCGTACTACTCCAACAAGCTGCAGTTCATTGCGCCCAAAGCCACTGCGGATTTCAAGACCGACGCCACTTACCTCAAAGGCAAGGTGATCGGTGCACAGCGCGCAACGCTGGCCGGTACCTATCTGGAAGACAAGCTGCCGGACACCGAAGCCAAGCTCTACGACACGCAGGAAAACGCCTACCTCGACCTGACCTCCGGTCGCCTCGACGGCATCCTGGCTGACAAGTACGTGCAGTACGAATGGCTCAAGAGCAAAGACGGTTCGGCCTATGAATTCAAAGGCGACCCGGTGGTAGAAAGCGACAAGATTGGTATCGCCGTACGCAAAGGCGACCCGCTGCGCGAGCGCCTGAACAAAGCCCTGGCAGAGATCAAGGCAGACGGCACCTACAAGAAGATCAACGACAAGTACTTCCCGTTCAGCATCGAATGATCTGAACGGCCTGCCCGGCGCGCTCCTGCGAGCGCGCTGGCTTTTAGCAATGCCTGCCGCGATATGAAAACACCATGAATTTCGATCTCTACGGATTCGGCCCGGCCCTTGCCGCCGGCGCGCTGATGACCGTCAAACTGGCGCTCACGGCCCTGTGCCTGGGGCTGGTGCTCGGCCTTGCCGGCGCCTTGGCCAAGACCTCCCCGTACAAGCCACTGCAATGGCTGGGCGGTGCGTATTCGACCATCGTTCGCGGTATTCCCGAATTACTGTGGGTGCTGCTGATTTACTTTGGCACCGTCAACCTGATGCGTGCGCTCGGTGAGTTCTTCGGCAACCCCGACCTGTCGCTGAGTGCCTTCGCCGCCGGCGTCATCGCCCTGGGCCTGTGCTTCGGCGCCTATGCAACGGAAGTGTTCCGCGGCGCGATCCTCGCCATTCCCAAGGGCCACCGCGAAGCCGGTGTGGCGTTGGGGCTGTCGAAGTTTCGGATTTTCACCCGGCTGATCATGCCGCAGATGTGGCGCATCGCCCTGCCGGGCCTGGGTAACCTGTTCATGATCCTGATGAAAGACACCGCGCTGGTGTCGGTGATCGGCCTGGAAGAAATCATGCGCCACGCGCAGATCGGCGTGACCGTGACCAAGCAACCCTTCACCTTCTTCATGGTCGCCGCCTTCATGTACCTGGGCCTGACCGTACTGGCGATGACCAGCATGCACTTCCTGGAAAAACGCGCCGCCCGCGGCTTTGCGAGGAGCACCCAATGAGCGGCGACTACAGCTGGCTATCGCACTTTGACCTGGGCCTGAACTGGGCCGTGATCATCAAGTGGCTGCCGAAGTTGGCCCAGGGCGCAACCCTGACCCTGGAGCTGGTGGCAATCGCCGTGATCGCCGGCCTGCTGCTGGCGATCCCTCTGGGCATCGCCCGCTCTTCGCGCCGCTGGTACGTGAGCGCCCTGCCCTACGGCTACATTTTCTTCTTCCGTGGCACGCCGCTGCTGGTGCAGTTGTTCCTGGTGTATTACGGCCTGGCGCAGTTCGACGCCGTGCGCAACAGCTTCATGTGGCCGTACCTGCGCGACCCGTTCTGGTGCGCCACCGCCACCATGACCCTGCACACCGCCGCCTACATTGCCGAGATCCTGCGCGGTGCGATCCAGGCCATTCCGCCGGGCGAAATCGAAGCAGCGCGGGCCCTGGGCATGTCCAAGCCCAAGACGCTGTTCTACATTATCCTGCCACGCGCCTCGCGCATCGGCCTGCCGGCCTACAGCAACGAAGTGATCCTGATGCTCAAGGCCAGCGCCCTGGCCAGTACCGTGACCCTGCTGGAACTGACCGGCATGGCGCGCACCATCATTGCTCGCACTTACCTGCCGGTGGAGATTTTCTTCGCTGCAGGGTTGTTCTACCTGCTGATGGCCTACGTGCTGGTGCGCGGCTTCAAACTGCTGGAAAAATGGCTGCGCGTCGATGCATGCCAAGGACGTTGAGGCACGCTTCCAGGCACTGGATGCATTCCTGACCGAACACCAAGGGCTGTGGCGACCACGGCCCTTTACTCAGTTGCAGCTGCCCTGGGAAACCGAGCATCCCGAGTTATCCCAGTGGCTGCGCAAGCGTTCGTTGGCCGAAGCTGAAGCCAGTCACAACCAACCCCACGACCTGCCCGCGCCCACACCTTTTCCACAGCTGGCCGCTCACGCGCTGCGCCTCGCTACTGTGGATAAGTTACCCACGCACACCCTTGAGCCCGCTCGCCATCGTTTGAATGTCGACGTGCCAGGGCGCAAATGGCAACAGATCGAAGCCTTCGGCGCCGCGCTGACCTTTACCCAAACGCCTGCCCACTGGCTGGACTGGTGCGCCGGCAAAGGCCACCTAGGCCGCCGCCTGCTGCAACCCGGCCAACGGTTGACTTGCCTGGAGTATGACCCCGCCCTGATCGCCTCCGGCCAAGCCTTGAGTGATCGCCACGACCTGCCCGCAACCCATCATCTGCAAGACGTGATGGCGGATGTCGCGATCCAGCCCGAACACACGCCGGTCGCCCTGCATGCCTGCGGCGACCTGCATGTGCGCCTGCTACAACTGGCCAGCGCCGCCGGCTGCAAACAACTGGCCCTGGCGCCCTGCTGCTACAACCGCATCACCGCCGACCGTTATCAAGCCCTCTCCGCCGCCGGGCGCGCCTCCTTGCTGCAACTGTCGATTGATGACCTGGGCCTGCCCCTGAGCGAAACCGTCACCGCCGGCAACCGTATACGCCAACAACGGGACACCTCCATGGCCCGCCGCCTGGGCTTTGACCAACTGCAACGGCAACTGCGTGGCTGCGACGACTACCTGCCAACACCTTCCCTGCCCGCCAGTTGGCTGGATAAACCCTTTGCCGACTATTGCCAGGAACTGGCAAGCCTCAAGGGCTTATCCACAGGCGAGCAGAACTGGCCGGCCCTGGAAGCCCACGGCTGGCAACGCCTGGCCGAGGTGCGCAACCTTGAGTTAGTGAGAGGCTTGTTTCGACGCCCATTGGAACTGTGGCTGGTATTGGACCGGGCACTGTTCATGGTGGAACAGGGCTACAACGTCGAGGTCGGCAGCTTCTGCGAACCATCGTTGACCCCTCGCAACCTGATGGTGCTGGCCGAGCGCGAATAAAGGGCAAAAAATCCTACAAGCGCCCTGTGGATAACTCTGTTGATGAATACTTTGCAGAGGCCCTAGATATCGGCACTTCACACCCAAAGCCGGCCTGGTCATTTTTTGTTCACAAAATAAAGTGCACACAAAACAGGCAGTTGCAGCGTGCTGAGAACTGCTGCACAAAATGGCTGTTTCGTGACACCCGTTACCAACCGATTGTGCATAAGCATCTGGCGCCACGCGCATAACGGGCGCTTTATGCGGTCTGTTTTGGCGCCTTCAGCCACAGGCAAACCTCGTTGATATCATCACTGGCCAGCCGTTTCGCCACGTTATCCAGCGGGTCGGATGAGTAGGCCAACGCCTCGTTGATGGCCATATCGCGATGAACTTCCAACGGGTCTTTGCCCAAGCGATGCTTGAACGCCTCGACCATGTCCAGGCTGAAGGGGTTGCTCTCATCCACCTGGTTAATCACCACCTGCACAACCGGCGGGCGCTCGCCCTCAAGATGCGGAGCGAGCAGCAGGTCCAAATGATCCAGGGTCCCAAGGCAAGCAGCGTCCGCCTGCACGATGACCAGCACCACATCGGCAACGCTCAACGCTTGATGGAAATAGACGTTATTACCCGCGGGCGTATCGATGATCACCGTGTGCCGCTCGCTGAACCCCAGGCATCCAAGACGCTGCGCCAGCCAACCGGGCTCCTGCTTGAGCCAGCGCTCGAGGCTCTCCTGCTGCTGGATATCGATATCGCCGAAGGTCATCACCTGGCAACCGGCAAAGCCCAACTGCTGCAAGGGCGCCCATTGCCCATGCTCCAGACTGGTGCGGCCGATTCCGGGCAAGGTGGAACTGACCCCAAAGTGATGATGCAAGGCATTCTGCGGGTCCAGGTCCAGCGCCACCACCGACTCGCCCAGGCGCTGCAACCCACTGCTCAAGGCCGTGACCAGCGTGCTGCGGCCCACACCGCCATTGATAGACACCAACGCCACTATTTTAGGGCGCAGCTCCGGGGCATTGATGGGCTGTTGGTGGATACTTTCGTCAGGAACACTGCCGAAAAAGTGCATTCTTGCATTGATGCCGTCGGCATCATGAGTGACGTCTTTACCAAACAACGCCAGAATTTCTTTGCTTAGGCTCATAGCCTGCTCCTCACGACGCAGCTTAAAGACGTGAAGGTCAGCAAGTGCGGGCACTTGCCGCAGGTCTTTTTATAGGCGCCCTTGTTGGGGGCATTCTGTGACAAAGGATTGAAAGTGTCATTATTTTGCTGTTTTTATGCTCGATTTTTTAGATGGACGGTAGATAGTCAATTTAATGGCTTTTCAGCGTGTGTTTTTCCACAGGCTTGCAACCTGTGAAAACGAGCCCAAGACAGCCTAATCGCAAGAAACCTCCGACTTTGCAAAAATAGTCAGAATTCAGGGGTTTACAGAACCTTTCCAATCGCTATAATCGTCGCCCTAACACGCCGGTATAGCTCAGTTGGTAGAGCAACTGACTTGTAATCAGTAGGTCCCGGGTTCGACTCCTGGTGCCGGCACCATACAAGGTTCCAGAGAAGGCTTTCAAAATCTCTGAAACCCCCAAAAAACCCGCCTTCTGGCGGGTTTTTTCGTTTTGGCGTTCCATCGATTTCCGTCAGAAACTGGTGGATCCAACCGTTTTAGGGGTAGTGTTAGGGGTAAGGTAATTCGATAAAGGGGGAGTACCCTTATGTCGCGCACCACTGCTCCACTCTCCGATTCGGCTTGCCGCTCAGCCAAGCCCACCGACCGCGCTTACAAACTTTTCGACGGCGACGGCCTCTACCTTCTAGTCCAACCCAATGGCCGTAAAGGCTGGCGTCTCAGGTATATCAAGCCTGATGGACGCGAAGGACTGACCTCGTTCGGCAGCTATCCCGTGGTCGGCCTCGCCGATGCGCGCAACAAGCGCCTGGAGGTCAAGCGGATGCTGGCGAATGGCATCGACCCCATAGAGACCAAACACCAAACCAAGACGCAGGCCGCAATCAAGGGTCGAACCTTTGAAAGCGCCGCACTGGACTGGCACAAAGCGATGTCTGCCAAATGGGCACCGGGCCACGCCAAGACGGTTCTGAGCCGCCTAAAAACCCACGTCTTCCCGCTGATCGGCGCTCGCTCCATTGTCGATCTGGACACCCATGACCTGATGCAACCTCTGGAAGCGATCCAGAAGCGCGGCACGATTGACATCGCTTTAAGGGTACAAAACTACCTGCAGAGCATCATGCGCGAGGCAAAGCGTTCTCGGCAGATCACCGCAAACCCTGCCTACGACCTTGAAGGCTTGATCAAAGCCCCGAGAGTGGTTCACCGCCCCGCTCTACCCTTATCGCGTCTGCCTGAATTGCAGGAGCGTATCGACACCTACAAAGGTCGCGCGCTTACCCGGCTGACGGTCATGCTCTCGCTGCATGTGTTCGTCCGCTCCAGCGAACTGCGCTTCGCCCGCTGGAACGAGTTCGACCTCAAGCGCGGCACCTGGGAGATACCGGACACTCGAGCCGCGTTGGACGGAGTACCCTTTTCAACAAGGGGTACGAAGATGGCTGGGGACATCCACCTTGTACCCTTATCGCCGCAAGTCGTGACTCTGCTTGAACAGATCCACGTCCTCACCGGCAAATTCGACCTGGTGTTTGCAGGCGATGCCAAGCCCTGGAAGCCCATGTCTGAAAACACGGTGAACAGCGCACTCAGAAAGATTGGCTACGACACCAAAACTGAAATCTGCGGCCATGGCTTTCGATCGATGGCCTGCAGCGCATTGATCGAGTCAGGACTGTGGTCCGAGACCGCCATTGAAAGGCAGATGAGCCACAAGGAGCGGAACAACGTCCGCGCCGCCTACATCCACAAGGCAGAGTTCATCGAGGAGCGCAGGCTGATCATGAACTGGTGGAGCCGGTATCTGGAGGCCAACCGGCAGGAGCATGTCACCCCGCACGAATTTGCAAACCAGACCGGGACGAACGTCATGCGGCTCAAGGCGAAAAGCCGCTTGAGGGAGTAGGCCCTTAGCCTACTCCTCGTCCTGCCCACCAACGTCCGCTTTGTACGCCTGCCTTTCATGAGTCGGCTTGGACGGAAATGCCAACTGAATCTGCCTACTTTTCACCATTCCATTCAGGTACTGCTGACGGAGGGCATCTGGACTGCGCTTTACCAAATTAGCCAAAACGTTGAGCGTCAGATAGTGCTCCTTGCATAGGGTGATAATCACCTGTTGCATACGATCCTTTTGCATGCGCTCTCGATTGCGCGGCTCCTCAGCCAGTATTTCGAGCTTTTCTCGAAACCCTGCATCAAGCCTGTCCAAAGCATCGATCAGCGGCGCGTCAATATGATCGCTCAACAAGCAGCCATCATCGTTTCGCTGCATATCCAGCTCGACCTTATGTTCGGAGCTACCTGCGTTATGTTCGGAGCTAGCCCCGTTATGTTCGGAGCTGCCGGCGTAATGTTCGGAGCTCTGTAGCGGACCTGCGAACACTTGCTCCGGCGTAGGCAGTTGCTCACCCGGCAGGTGATAAATCATGCCCCGTGAGCGCCCGTCGGGCACAAGGAATCCCTCGCGTACCAACCGTGCAAGCAGTTGGCTCAAGTCATGAGCATGAGTATCACAAATCTCAAGGAGACGATTATGGCTGACCACCCGCTCAATCGCGGCTGTGGCCAAAATCAACCTGGCAGTATGTTCCAAGCTCTCGAAACGAACCCCAAATCGCTCTCGTAACTGCTCCACCACCCCTTCTGGAAGCAAGTCCAACATGCGAAGCTCAAGAAGGGTCTGCTCGGGCTCGGGCTTTTCATAAAGGGCTGGCGGTCGCCAATGCTGGCTGCGCCACCCGCTGTAGATTTTCGGAACCCCAGAACCACCACGCTCGCCAAGGCCGATAAGAAGAAACATTTGGTGCATTAGCCTGTTCCGGCAATCGCTGGTACCACCTTGCAACACCTGCTCAAGGGGTAGACGTAAGCCGCCAGGATTGCGAAAGCCAAACAAGTCAGGACGCTTCACGACTAACACAGAAACCCGCCCGGTATAGTCGGCATGGACCAAGGTATTAACCAAGGCCTCGCGCAGAGCTTCATGTACCGGCGTGTCATCCTGGCGCTGATCACCTTTGAGAGCGAACGGTACCTTTAAGTCCTCAACCAGCTTGCGATAAACCCGCCGGTAGAAATCAAACAGATTTCCTGACCAGGTTCCATCAGGGACGAGCCTATCCACCCAACGTAGTTCTGTTTTGGCGTGCGGCCGCTCCTGATAGTCCACAAAGTAATGCGGCACACTCTCTTGGATCGAAAGCCAGCGTCCGAACATTAGTAAACCTGCCAGAGTCAGCCCTTCGACTCCGTTCGCGCGGTCCTTACGCCAACCTCCTATCTGTCGGAGAAACTCAATCCCTTGGTGCTCCAGCGCTGGATGGCCTGGCTTTATGTCGCTAAGCATCTGGCGGTAGATACGCAGACTGTCCGGATCAATGTCCGCGAAGTCGTAATTCGGCAAAATCCGCTCGTCCCGACAGTCCTCCACTTGCTCTGCGAACATGCGGCGAACATCTTCCTCAGAGCAACGCCGATCACCCTCATGTAATCGACGATAAGTGTTACCTAGCGGCTGACCATTGAGAAATACCGGCTTCTGCTTACGCGAAGCCGCCGGGATTTTCACTTCAAGTACCTGCTTGCCCTCTAGCTCTCTGACGACCACCTCCCGGTCAGTCAGCAGATTGACACTGACCTTGGCCGGATTGTTGAGGGTATTGAACAGGTCAGTACGTACTTTCTCGATATTTGATAGGCCTGCGACGCTGAACTGCCCATCCTTCTCGCGCACGCCAAGCAGTACTACCCCACCCTGAGTGTTAGCAAAAGCGGAGTAGGTTAACCAGAAATCCTTAGGCAACTCTCCCTTCCCATCCTGCCCCTGAGCGAGCTTGCATTCGAGCTCGACAGATTCAACCAGCGAGGGCAGGTCTTCAAGGGTGTGGGGATTGAGTGACATCAAAGGCTTCCTAAATGATCAGCCGGCTTCACGTAGCTGCAAAAGGTCGAAGAAAAGACATACGTGCGGGGATTGTACTCAGTCTTCCATAGTCGCACGCAACTCGACGAGCGGAGACTGATCATGAACTGGTGGAGCCGATTCCCAGTCACCCATCAGCAGGAGGATGTCACTCCTCACGACTCTGCACGAATGTCACACGGCCAAAAGCCAATCGCGGCGCAGCAAAGTAAGCGTACGTTCTCGAAATCTCGATGATCCGCTTGTCCACGCGGGTCCATCCAAGCGGGGCTGCAAAGCCGCCCTGCTTGGATGGACCTCACTTAAAAAATCTAAAGCCCACGCAACTGTTTGTGGAAAACCACTGATTTCCACCGGTGGATAATTTCATCCACAGCCGCAGAATTCCCGAAAATTCGAACCTTGACCCGAATTATCCACAGGCGTAGAAAAGATCTGGCAAAGCGCTGTCGTTGACAGCAACCCAGGTAGCCAGAACCTTTAAGGCTACGCCACACCATGGTGGTTCACCCAAAGTGCAATTAGCGTCCGGCGGCTCGCACAGTCACAGCGATGTGATGGATGCCTACTTTTCCCTGCGTGCCCACTGCGGCAACTCATTCCCTTTCATAGCTGCCCTGCAGCAACCTATCCGCTTGGCCATTTCCTTGCGCCAACCTGCGCCCGTCTCTTTCTTCCGGAAAGAGACGGGCGCTCCTACCGCTGCTGCAGCCCAACTCGTACAAGGCTTTGCGGCATTCCCTCTCGTGACAATCGGCGTGACAAACACCGAAGTCACCAGCAACAGCGATGCAGATGATGGTCCGCAGCCCACGGAATGGACTGCACCTGACTGACAGTCAGGCATGCACCGGTCAATGCTTCATTGGCTTCACCCGACTCAGGATCTCGCGGCGCTGGTCTCGTCAGCCAGTGCAGCCTCCACCCGCCCACTTCCTAGGAAGTGCTCAGGAGGCCAGATCATGAGATGCCCAAGCTCCCGGTCGTAAAGAGCCGCCAATCCCGCGTTAGTGGACACCCCTCACGAGTCGCAGGGGCCTTGATCCCTGATAACACTCAACATTCTTGGCGGGATGATGTGGGGAAAGTTTTAAAAGTTTTGGCTTCGAGAGGAGTTCGATCATGGCACTGGTGGGTAGGCGAGGTGGCCGCAATTTTGGCTATGGCCGACAACTGAGTTATGCCGGGCCGCAGGCGCTGAAAGATCTATTTGGCGGCGGGCATTACGGCACGGTCAAGGCGCACAGTGATCGATGGCAATCGTTTGTGCGCTGGTGTCGCTCCGATGATGGACCAAGACTCAATGATGCACGGCAGATAGATCGCCAGATCTTGTCGGATTACGCGGCGCATCTACGCCACTTAGTCGAGCGCGGCGACCTCGCTATCGCCACCGCACAAAACCGATTGTCCAGCGTCAACCGAACCATGGCGGCACTTCGCGGTGATCAGTATGTGAAGGTGCCGAGTCCGAGCAAGGCGTTGGAAATGCAGCGCACCACCATCCGCACGACAGTTCCACAAGGCCAAGACCGCGAACACGTGCAGCGGATCGTCGACATGCTTTGCGAACACCAGAAGCCGCGCGTCGCGGCCATCGCTCAGTTAGCGCGAGCCACCGGCATGCGCTTACGTGAGGCCATTTTGGCGGACCTACCCCGTCTAAAACGTGAAGCCAAGCAATTCGGTAAGATCAACATTCAGGACGGCACCAAAGGTGGCCGCTCGGGCGCATCAGCTCCTCGTTGGATTACGGTAGATGATCAGATTCGTGACGCGCTGAAGTTTGCCGATCAGGTCTCGCCCGACGGCAGCCGCAACCTGCTTGCACCGAACGAAAGCTACCTCGATTTCCAAAAGCGAATCGTCCGTCCAGCCCGGGACACCCTTCATGCGCACAACCTAAAAGGCTTCCTAAAAGGCTTCCACGAACTGCGGGCAGCCTATGCGTGCGAACGATATGAGCAAATCACCCAGCATCCTGCGCCCATCAACGGTGGCAGTTGCTACCAGCTCGACCGACGCCTCGATCAGGCGGCCCGAGACCAAATCAGCTATGAACTCGGGCATGGTCGTATCGACGTAGTATCGGCGTATATCGGGGGACGAGCATGAGCAAGCCATTCGATATGGAGCTGTTCCTGGCAAGCGTACTGACCGGGTCGCATGCCACACGCGAGCGTCACCTACGCCAAGCAAAGGCCATTCAAGCGGCGATGTCTAATCGCTGGCACCGTGACAATCCATGGACCTGGCAGCAAAAGCATCTCGACTGGTTTCTAAATCACCACCTGAATCGGCACGCTGAATCGACGCGCTATTACTATCTCCTGACCATCCATTTGCTCACTCTTCGTATAGGGAAATCCTGGCAGTTCAAGGGTTAGGCGAAGATTAGCAATCGGCCGATTGTGTTGAAAAAGTCGATCCGGCTTGGCCAGCCAAACATCGAGCGGTGAAAACGCCGCTTTTGCATATTGCTAGGTCAAATCTGAGCCCTGAACCTTCTGCTAAACACACGGATTTCAATCTCAGACGCGTATTTTTCTACCGTGGAAATCGAAGCCGACTTTTTCAACAGAATCGGCCAAAAGTGGCCGACTGACCAACGGTCACACCTTGCCATTTCTGGCTGGAAGTTTTCAATCCGTATAGTTGTGAAAAGACTGACATAAGTCTATCTCTATAAAAATAGATATTACTCATTGCACGTGCATTAGTTGTCTGAATTCCTGTTCGACGGCCGTCCGAGTCTCATACATTTCGTAATTCACTTTCTCGAACAATTTTTGAAGGTGAGGCGTCTCACCGTGCCCCAGCGCCTCCCCTGACCGCATGGCTACTCTAGCCTGATCCAATGTCTGAGCAGCCGAAACATAGAAGTCTGAAATTCTTTCTGACGTTGCCTTAGAAAAATAAATTTTATTTTTCTCATAAGCCTCAACGAAGGCATCGAACTTTGGCAATGCCGATTCATATGCCTGCGCGATTGAAGGTCGTTGTCTCCCAAAGTAATCGGGTCGAATAGTTTCATATATCGCTTCGTGCAGATCAACGAGAAGCTTGTAGCTTTCGTCGATAAATACAGCTCTTTTTTCGATCAGATTTGCATGCCCCAATTGAACCAGGTGACGCTCGGTTTGCAATGCGCTTTCCAGATTCTGTGTCTGGCGAGAGTGCTCTGATTTGAGTTTTTCTATAAGAACATCAAAAGTCGCCTTCTCTCTCAAGCTGATGCGATCCTTCCAGATACTCCCCAGCCAAGCCGAAAGCCCAGTAATGACGATTGCCGCACCACCAACTTGACCGATCAAAGAGTTAAATATCTCAAACATATCGAACCACTCCGATAAAGAATAAAAAATTTGTGCGCATAAGTTTTTAAAAACTCAATCCCATAGTTGGTTGCCAAACCTTTAAAAGGTCTAATCCTTGTCATAGCAATCGCAAAAATAAACTCGCCTATCGGAAATTAGAAGGTTTTTTGACGATGCCCGATCTTTTTTGCGAGCTCGCCCTCCCTACATTATCCATTGCGTCTGTGATCTAGCCATTCGACACTCTTAGTTATTGGATCAACGTGCACAAATATAAGTCCACTTGGCGAATTGGAGTTAGAGTCAAAACCAATTTCGTCAAGCTGCTTTATTCCTGCATGATACTCAGATAGGAAATCCAAAAAAACATTAACTATTTCGTTGTAATCATTTTTTACTGACGTTTTCTTTGGGAGAAGTAGTTTAAATCGTTTGCCATCATTTGCCTCCGCATATATGGAGAAAGCGAGGGAGTACGGATTTTCCGTGCTCAGCTTACCTGCTGATCCTAAGAGGACTGGCTCTATTTTAGGCTGAGACATCACCTTGCCTGCTGTTTCGGAAAGCTTTTCCTTCAGAAGCAAGTAATGGTCCTTACCCATTTCCCCAAAAAGTGCCTTAAAGTAAGGTTTTGTTATGTAAGCCGCGACAATCGGAAAAATAAACCACTCAAGACATGCTTGAGGTCCACTAGGGGGCCTAGACTCGATCGCTATTCGGATATTTGGATTGTGCAACGCCTTCTCGAAATCAACATACAATTCACCTGGCAGGCCCTCTTCGTAGATTAGTGCAACATCTGGCTTATTCATATTTTTTCCTTAATACGTAATGCCGAACACAGCGGCGTGACCGATCGAAAAATCCCGCGCCATCAGACGCGAACACCTATCATTAACGAGCCAGCTCTCAACGACCATGGACATTTTCCACACTGGAAAACTCAGCCTCCCAAAACAATTGCTAAGCTCTTTCAACTATAGCAATTTCTAGAGAGGTGGAGTAGCGTTATGCCATGTAAGAGATATCACCTAGGGAAGGGAGGATGCCAGGAATGAAATATCGTCACTTAAATGTGTTCATGATGAAACCAGATACTGTTATCAACAGTTTCTCGGATCTGCTAGTTTTGGATAAGGACGTAGTCCCATATGAACTCGATACAAATTTTGGCTTAGAAGGGGTTTTATATGTAAAGCGCACAGTTGAAAAAAGGCCGAGTTGGAGCGAATTGGTTGACACAATTACCGGAACCAACGTAATACAGATCGGAAACAAATCAAGCTCTGCGGTATTATTCATAAAAACAAATACCGACATATTCGCAATAACCTTTGGTTATGGCCGACACTTAGTAAATCTTGCAAACTTCGCTCAAGACTTCGGGCTAAAAACCGCCTTAAATACTCTTAATCACGAAAGCTTAAGAAGCGTAGATATTCACACATTAGAAGACCAACCGGTTCAAAAAAGATCACAGGCCGCACGCGACTCAGAAATAAGTGTGTTTGGCATTGATATATCTAGAGATATATTGAGAGCTGTGACTGGAACACCTAAACCAGGTATAGACTTCAAAAATATCTCTGGCGGTGACGCAATGTTTTCATTTGGTATTGAAATGGAGATCAGCGATTTACCAACCATAACTGAAAATTTAAAAACCCATTACCTAAAAGATGACTATAAAACAGACTTCCTATGGGTAGACAACGTCAGAAGAATCAAGGAAAAATCACATATAGACCAGTTAGACCGGGTTCTGCTTGAAGCAATTAAAGACCGTGATCCGAGTATAGTTATAACACTACCAGAAATAGAAAAATGGGACTCGATAACCGGCTTCAGTTTTACCCGAGCGAAAAGTGATCGATCACCGACTGTATCGTCGGAAAAATATCTATCTACGATTGACAACGCAAAGATATCTATCGAGTCAGTCAAAAGAGATCATTTGTATGTTTTCGATATACATGAAAACGAATTTGATCACTCAATATACAAATGCATTTATTATGAAATAATAAACGCGAACAAAACCAACATAATATTTGGAGGAACCTGGTATGAAATTGACAACTCATTCATAGGGAGAATCAATTCTAGCTTAGCGAATATAGGTATTTCTGACCTTCAATTTCCAGCGGTCTACGTGTGGCAAGAAGGTGAGAAGGCAAAAATAGAGGCTGAAGGTGATTACAATATTAGGGCCTCTCAGATGCACGGATATCACCTATTAGACAAGAGGCTGATCAAAAGCAACAAATCAACTAGTTCAGTTGAACTGTGCGATCTTCTTTCAACTGAGAAGCAATTCATACACGTCAAACATCGCAAAGGGGGATCTGCTGGACTAAGCCATCTTTTCGCACAAGGGAGCGTCGCCGCAGAGATATTGCTCGGAGACCGAGAATTTAGAAAGTCAGCCAGAAAGGTATTGGGTACTTTCAGTAACGCTGCACGCGAAATCATTCCACTCGACAACTTTCGAAGCGCAGAATATGAAGTGATTTTTCTAATATTGGGCGACGTTGTCGCAAACGTGAAAAGCAATCTGCCCTTCTTCAGTAAAGTGAACCTTGTTAGGGCATATGATAGTCTCTCTCAGCGAGGTTACTCCGTAAAAATATCAGCCGCCGCCAAAATAGAAAGACCATGAATCGCTTTCACGGAGATTGACCAATAATGCCCGCGAGTCTCACTGGCGCTTTCTCAGAAGATTCAATATAGTTTTCATCCCATATTTTTTACCTAAACGCGATAAAAACAACGGTTCTACATCAGCAGCGAAACCGAGCAATCCCTGAAGCCTAAACACGTCTTTTTGTTCAAGCAGTCCCAGACCATATTTATGGACAAGAGCGCTAATTTCTCGTTTTCTATCACGACCTAGAGAAACTTTATCATCGTTTGTGATTACTAATCCGGTAATCCTGCGGCTTCCTCGCTTAGACAAATGTATCGTCTTATCAACATTCAAGCTTAAGCGTGGGTATTTCAAACTAGACAACAGATTTTTTATTATAGGCACGACTGTTTCAGTAGCGTAAGGTAACGCCGTGGAAAATGTCAAATCGTCAGCATAGCGAGTATAAACAAATCTGTTTTGAGATGCCCACTCTGCTACTAGACTATCAAACTCATACATGATGGAATTCGATAATATTGGTGAAGCTGGAGAACCGATACTCAGAGCACCGCCATTCCCTCTATTAATACATGACAGTCTTGCAATATATCTAGTTTCTAGCAAATCAAGAAAAGGCAAGCTTTTCTGAAAGTGCGCTATCAGGTCATCAATTTTAATAGACGGGAAGAAGTCTTTAAAATCCAGCTTAACCATGTACTCGTTTGTTCTGTGCGCCTCGGCATTCTTTTTAATGCTTGCACCTTTTACATATGCCGATGCCGCCTCATGAATTGGCAACAGATGAAAAACGTTATGGATCAACCAATGTTGAACATACTTTGTTTCCCTGGCAGGTTGAGAGATTATCCGTACCCCGCCATTCTTTTTTGGAATACTATACGTTTTATAAGAATAAGGAGCTCTCGAAACCACACGCACTAACTGTTCGCTTGACAATGACAAATCAGCCAACATTTTCTCAAGCGTTTTATGGGCGATCACTTCCCACCCCCAAAAAGCCGACGAATAACTCTAAGCCGGTGATTATCTTTTCCCGAAGTATTATAGAACTCTTTACACTCTGTAGAAATACGTAGCTTATCTATCGGTACAGAAGAGTTCGCAGAAAAATTAACCCTGTGGAACTCAGAGTTTCTTGCGACGTAAAACTGGGAATCACTATAGACCTCAAGACTAATGAGCCTGAATCGCTGAAGCAGAAAAAGCTTACCCCTTAGTTGATCCCTGCCAGCTTCAACTCCTAGCTTGGAAAGATAATCCAATAGCTCGCTCTCTTTAACGGCAACAAATAGCTTTATAAGCTCATACAAGAGGACAAAAATATGGGAGCTGTTGGATACTTTAAGAAGCTGCGATTTCGGCAGTTCATCCAATTCATGTTGAACATCAACTACGACATCCTCTATGATCTCAGCAGTTATAGTAAGTGGAAATCCGACTTCAAATGGATAACTTTTTACTGCAGTTCGCTTATCGTTTGAGATATGTCGAAAAATTCCTAATTTTATGAATGAGTCATTCTGAAAGTGACCTTCCGAGCAAACAGCAACAATTTTGTCGTTGAACTCCTTCAACTGAGAAAACGCACCAAGCTCAGCTATTGCTCCGGGACTCTCTAGTATGATAACCACCAGAGAGCACATTGCAGCCAACTCCACCTCGAGATCAATCAGATTTCTAAAGATGGCGTCAACTTGCCAATTAGTTACATCCTCAGGCTTGAAGAACTCAATTCTATTATTTAGGTCTGTCTCAAGCGCATGACGTAGCGACTGTACCGAAGGGGTGGGATCGTCCGGATGCCCCTTTTCAGGGGACCGGCCACCACACAGAAGAACGATATGAGACTTACAGTACTCGACTCTTGATGACTCTATTTTTATCGATGATAGAGCAGCAAGTCGAGGATCTGTCATTTAGAAGAGGTTCTTTACCAAGAAACAGCCGCAGAGAATATCTGTGGACCGTAATGAGCCCGCGATTGGAGGGCCGCAGATATTCTCTGCGGAATAAATCCAAGCAATTTTCTAGAGTCTGGCTAATCGCCCGACTAAGCATCGGTACCAAGACCGAGCTTGTACGCGTAAAGAACGGATCGAATATCCCAAACGGCATTGAGGCTGTCAATATGCCATATGCGAAATTTAAGGATTTTTAGCTCATTCCTCTTTCAGATCACGAATAGTCGTTCATATCAATAACGAACACCCTCCATTATTTGATCCACGATCAGGGTATAAATAGAGGTAGCGCCTCAAAAGCTATCCCCTTAAGCCATTGATTTTTAATATAATAGTAATGAGATTCGACTCCTGGTGCCGCACCATACAAGGTTCCATAGAAAGCTTTCAAAATCTCTGGAACCCCCGAAAAACCCGCCTTCTGGCGGGTTTTTTCGTTTTGGCGTTCCGTCGGATTCCGCCAAAATCTTATGGATACCAGCCGAAAATCACCTCGATTTTCCCGGGCAATCGTCCGCCCTGCCCGCCCCATCCTTCATCAGCAGGCCTGCACACAAATCAGCGACGAACTGGGGCATGGTCGTCTCGACGTGGTATCGGCTTATAACGATGATCGAGCACGAGCAAAACATTCGACATGGAGCTGTTCCTGGCGGATCTTCTCACCGGCTAGCATGCATTCGCGAACGTCACCTACGCCAAGCCAAGACCATTCAAGCGGAGATTTCTAATCGCTTGCACAAAGATAATCCATGGACCTGGCAGCGAAAGCATCCCGCATGGTTTCTAAACCGTCACGTGAACCAATACGCTGAATCGACGCGCTATTACTGGCTACTGACCGCGCATTTGCTCACTCTTCGCTTAGGAAAATTCAACCTATAGATGAAGGTCAAAAACCGGTCAGAAGCAGGCTGATGGTGTAAGTGGCTCAATTGACGTGTGAGGTTGTTTGGCTACTCGCTCGAAGTCATTGAACGAGTAGGGCTGTGTAAAAAATCAGACATCCACTGGCCACGTTCCGCGCCGCACCATTTCCCGCACCCGATCAGCACCATTGGCGCGTACCAGCAATTCCATACGGGCTTTTTCGATGTCCTCGGCACTCCATTGCTCGGTGGCCATGGTGGCTTTTTCGTGAGACCAGCCATTGTCGTAGTGACGGACCACATACTGCTGTTGGTATGCCCACATCTCGGTGCCCGGAATCGGGGTCACGATAAACGGGTTGGCGTAGGCCATGCCTGCGCCCATAAGGCTGACGGCATAATCAATGGTATTACCGATTTGCCCCAGGCTTTCGATGAACGGCTGTTCGGCAGCCGAGGCCGGCGGGTTGACGAAGCCGAGCATGAAGCCGCCCGTCACCTGAATTCCGCACTCGGTAAACATCTGGATGATCTCAAAGGTTGCCTGCTGAATCGCGTTGAAACGCGACTTGTTGGAGTTCACCAGGCTCTCTTCGTTGGCGCTCTCCACCGCAAGGTAAATGTTGTAGCAACCGTTGTCGGCGATTGAACGGATAAACGTCTTCGCCGTGAGACCGCCGCGAATGGCAGCGATGACGTTGCGGTAGTGCGGGCTTTTGAGTTCCTGCTCATCAAGTTCCGCCAGAAATCGCTCGCCCTTGTGCAGCAGCACCAGATTGAACAGGCTCAGCCCACCTTCCTCGACCCACGGCAAATGGTGTTTCTTCAACAGCTTGCCGACCTCCATAGCGTACAGCGGGTCATGCATCAAGTGATCGTCTTCGATCAACACCTCGGTCACGCCTTGTTTGACCAAATCCGCCAGATGCAGGTCGAACCAGTCCAGCCCCAATGCCCGCCAGGGGCCGTTGATTTTGGGGATATAGCAGAAGTTGCAATTGACGTTGCAGCCTATGGTGGAAAAGATCTGCGCCCAGGCGCCGGTCTTGCGCACCCGCGCACCGGAGGAATGATAGGGCTGCAAGTAGTTGTTCATGTTCAGGAAACTGAAATCCGGCAACGGCATGACGCCCAGCCGCTCATCCAGATCCTGCCGGGCCGGGACAATGCTCAAGTAGCTGGATTTGCGCGTCGGTCGAACTAGTTGGCCACTGTAGCTGCGATAGGCAATGCCCGGCACCGCGTCGACATTGCCGCCTTCATGGGTGACCGCGTCGAGCAGCAGCGTGAAGGCGCGATCCGCTTCGTTGATCAGGGTGAAATCGAAAGGCGAGTCCAGCAAGGCATTCTGCCAGTCACCGCTGGAATGGGCACCGCCCGTCACCAGCAGCAAATTTGGATCGATGGATTTCACCAGGTCGGCCAGCGCCCGGGCGTTGCCCCATTGCACGGTGTAGTTGCACTGGATGCCGACGATGTCCGGTTGTGCATCTTCGATGATCTTGCGCATTTGCACATCGGTGAGGCCATAGCGGACCAAATGGCCCTGATCGACGTTCACCAGAGTGTTTTCCTGGGACCAGCCGGCGAATGGCGCGTCGACGATCTGCACGTCGTAGCCGGCGCGCTTGGCCACCGTGGCGATGCGCAACAGGCCAATGGGCGTGCCGGCGCGTTTCATTACTTCGAACGTGTCGATGCCGATGTCGGCAAATGCGCTGCCCAGCGGTACCGGCTCAATCAGCCGCGTGTAAGGCGGCACGAACAGCAACACACGTGGCGCTTCGCCATTTGCGCGGCGGCGAATGCCGCTGCGGCTGGACTTCAATGACGGTAGTCCCAGATGCTGGAGCGCAGGACGAGTGGGCGCCACGCTGAATCGTGGCAGGTCGCGTTCAATTCTTGTGGCGCCTTCAGAGGCAATCAGGTCCATCTCAAAGCTCCTTTACAACAGTGATGTCGGCGTTGGGCTGGCCTGTTTTCGAGGTGGCGATAACGGCGCCGACGATAATCAGCAGTGTGGGAATAATCAGGATCGGGCTGGCATGGCTTTGCCCTATGGCCACCAGCAGCAGGGTCGAGATCAGGGGGGCCAGATAGGAGAGAGCGCCGAGCATCGCCAGGCTGCCGTGCTTGGTGGCGTGGTCCCAGGCGAAAAACGCCAGGCCCACCGGCCCCAGGCCAAGGCCGACGATGGCCGCCCATTGCCCGGCGCTTGGAATGACCGCGGTTTCAAACGCCAGATGGCAGACCAGGCCGGCCACTGCGACGAGGCCACAGATGCCACCAATGATGCTGCTTGGCACGTCACTGAAACGGCGGTTGATCACCGAATAGGACGACCAGACCAGCGCGCAGGCGAAGGCGGCCAGGTAGCCGGCTACCGGCATGGCGGCGGCTTCATCCGAGGCGCGCTGTTGCATGATAAACGCCGTACCGGCCAACCCCAGCAGCGCGCCGAGTAACTGGCGTTTGCGCAGCCGTTCCCTCGCGCTGAAGGCCGAGAGCAGCACAATCAACAGTGGCCACAGGTAGGCAATCAGGCTCGCCTCGGCAACCGGGGCAGCCTTGAGGGCGAAAAAATACAGCGCGTGGTAGGCGAATATCCCTAGAAAACCGACCGCCCATACCGACCAGGGCTGACGCCAGCTGCGAAACCCCGCCATGCCGTTGCGGCCAAGGATGCACAGGCTCGCTACAAACGCGACGGCAAAACTCAGGGTCAGCAGTTGGAAGGGTGGAATGCCTTCGGTGAGGCTGGTCAGCAACGCCAGGCATGACCACAGGAACACCGCGATCACGCCGATGGCGGTGGCCGAGGCTGCGGCTCTGACAGACACCTGTGTTTTGGCAATGCGCGTCACTTCGGTCATCTACGCCCCGTCTGATTTATCCTTGTCGGTGGGGCAATCATAGAAAGGTCCGGCCGGGCGGGTATTGATGAGCACTGCTGAAGATTTGTTCAGGCCTGCCGGATTCACCTTACCCGCGAACTTCGTCGCACCGTGGCCGGGGTCAGGTCGCGGTTCTTTTTCAGGGCGTGGGTGAGTGCACTTTGATCGGCATAACCGACGCGGTGGGCGATCTCGGTGATCGACAGCGCGGTTTCGCACAGCAAGTCGATGGCACGGTTGAGACGCAAGGTGGCGATATGCGCAAAAGGCGTGCTATTCAAATGCCGAGCGAACAGCACGTAGAGTTGCCGCTCGCTGGTGCCTGCCACCCGTGCAATCTCGGTGGCGCTAAGCCGGCTGTCCAGATGGCTTTCGATGTAAGCGAGTGCCCGTGCCAGGGTGAACTGACCATGCTCAGGGATGATTCCGGGCGGCAGCGTCAGCGAAGACAGCAGCAAAGTACTCCAGGACTCCGCCACCTGAGGTGAACTGGTCAGCAAGGGCGCGCTGCGGCTGGCGTATTCAAGTAAATGGCGGATTTCCGGGCCTACTGGGAAAAAGCGTTTGTCGGCCTGGAGTCTGGTCGACAGGTCGAGATTCTTGGGCCCGCCGAACGTCGTGGCCGGCACGTCGAGTACCAGAAAGGTATTGGCCTTTTGCGCCAGAAACGCATGGCGAGCACCGGCAGGAATTACCACGCCCTGACTCCAGTCGACCTTGCCGGCCCGACCGTCGACTTCGATGTCCATGGAGCCGGACTGCGGCAGCACGAGCTGATGAAAGTCGTGATCGTGCAATTCGACTTGGCCCGAATACGAACGAAGGGCCAGTGAAACCGCTGGGTTATCGTGACTGCCCATAGCGCCTCTCCGTTGGCTCAGGTTCACATCATGCCTGAGTCAGAGAACCCGGTGCCACTCCCGCGAGCGCTCAGGGGAGATGCGACGAGTCATCGGCAAAAACTCGTGCGGGACGCGGGCTGATTTCATCGCGGGCAAGCCCGGCGCCCACAGCGCAAAGCCCTGGCCTGGATAGGCCAGGGCTTTTTACGAATGACGACCCATGCGCCCATAGCGATATGGCACATAGCCACTTTTCCAATTGACACCCCCTCCCCACTCCGTTAAAAACCCCGCCTTGCTTGCGTTTTTATCGAGACATGGATGTTGTCCAAACCCCCGCTGTTCAAATACCGCCGCTATTGGCTGGCGGTCATCATCGTGTTGCTGGCGATTCTTGATCCTTTCGGCCTGGCCAGTTCCAGCGACAAGGCGTCGGCGCAGTGGCTCAATCGTATGTTCGCCAGTCACTACCCGAGCCTTGGGCAGCAGCGGGTGGCGGTGGTGTTGATCGATGATGCCTACCTGATGCGCAATAACAGTTCGTGGCCCATGCCCTATGGCGAGCAGAGCAAGTTGTTCAAGCGCTTGCTGGCGTACAAGCCCCAGGCGGTGTTTGTGGATTTGCTTTATAGCCACGACCACTCGTTTGGCGACCCGACGCGGGGCAGCCAGTTGCTGGCGAATGTGTTTGAGCGTTATCAACGCCAAGGCATCCCGTTGTGGCTGGCCAATACTGGGTTGACTCGCGCAGAGGCGGGCCAGGCGAATACGCTGGCGCCGTTCATGCAGGTGAGCCAGCCGGCGCTGGTTGTATGGGAAGGGGTGGATGACAAGTATCCACTGGCGATGCGCACACAGGCAGGGCTGATGGAAACTCCCGCCCTGTCGCTGTATCGAGTGTTCTGTGCCACGCAGCACTGCAAGCAGCCGCCGGTGGATGTGCAAGCCGCTGCGCAGCGCCAGCCCATCGCGGTGCAGTGGGGGCTGAAGCTGGCGCCCGAACAGGCACGTATTGCCGATATCCGCCACTGCGCGCCGGCACGGCATTTTTTGCTGGATGGGGTGGCGCAGTTATTTCAGGCGGTGTTCTGGAAGCTCGACGACTCGGCCCAGGCGCGCTGCCCTTATACGCTGACGTTGTCGGCCAGTGACCTGGAGGTCAGCGACCCCGATGACCAGGCACTGGTCGCCGACTTACTGCGCGACCGCCTGGTGTTGGTGGGCGCCAATATCGCTTCCACCGGGGACTTGGTGGAGTCGCCGGTACACGGCCAACTCCCTGGCGTTTACCTGCACGCCATGGCGCTGGACAACCTGATCAATGCGGGCATGGACTACGACCATGAACCGGCCAATTTCCCCCACCTGCCGTTCAATTGGCTGGACCTGCTGGAGCTCGGGCTGCTGGCGTTGATCGCAGTGCTCAAGGCGCTGCACGCACGTCGCCTGGCGGGCCATCGCACCTGGAGCCGGTGGCGGCGCCAGGAAATCTGGTTTTTTACCTCGCCGTGCCCGTCGTGGCTGTTGGTGATGTCGATGTTGGCGGGGGTTAGTGTGTTGCTGAGCCTCAATGACATCACCCCGGTCAACGTGCTGGGCATTGTGTTGCTGTCGTTGGTGCTGTTCAGCGAGCGGATCGAAGCCTTCTTCGACCGCGATCGCCGAGTGCACCGCTCTGCTATCTGACTCAAGGAAACCAAGGATGAACAGAAGCCTCATCGTCTTGCTCGCCGCCCTCTTCACCCAGGGCGCCTGGGCAGAAACCCACAGTATCAAGGCGTTCCTCGCCGACCCGGTGACAGTGCTGGACGAGCAGGGCAAGCAACAACGTGAGCTGGCGAAAAAGGACGCGCCCACCCAGCCCCTGCCGGTGTTGCAGTACAACCAGGCACTGGACCTGGTGCAGGTAGAACTGGCAGGCCAGAAGGTGTGGCTGGACACCATGGATTTGCGCATCGAGCCCCCGCTGAACGTCGTCGACCTGCCCTGCCAGGGCCTGACCAAAAGCCAGGCCAAGGACAGCCGCAACAACTCCACCATCGGTTTTGGTGCCGGCTGCAATCAATAAAAGGAGCGTTGCGGTGAAGGGATATCTAGTAGCAGCCAGCCTGTTGGCCAGTTCGGTGCTCAGTGGTTGCGCCACCTTGAAAGGCGCAGACCAGGCGTTTATGAACCTGGTGGGGCCCTCGACCCAGTCCCGGGTTCAGGGCCATTACGTGGATAACAGCGACGTACGCCAGTATTACAAGCTCGACCCACAGCGCCAGAGCCAGCAGCGTTTGAGCTACGACGGGCGTGCGGTACCGGCCGCTGAAGCGCGCCAGCAGAACCTGGTGGATATCCCGATGCTGCAAGGCTACTTGCAGGGCATCGTCACGCGCTTGTCCAAGGGCTGGCCGGGGGAGTTGCCGCCGCTGCAGGTGAAGATCACCGACAGCTATGGCTTCGGGCCGTCGGCAGACCCCTACGGCAACCTGTTCGTGCCGCTGGGCATGCTGGACAACGTCGCCAGCGAAGACGAAATCGCCGCGATGCTGGGCCATGAAATGAGCCACGTATTGCTGCATCACCATGACCGCATGGCCGCTTTCCAGCAACAGAAAGACATGTTCACCACCGTCGCCTCCACGGTCGCCTTGGCCACCATGGCTGCCGATACGGGCGTGGACCGCAGCTCCGGTACGATGAAACTGTTCAGTAAAGACCCAGCCGGCACCCAGAAGACCATCGGCAACACCGTGCTGTATACCGCCCTGGCCAATACCTTTTCCGATCAGGTATGGAGCACCGCCTGGGGCCGCAGCCAGGAAGACCAGGCCGACTTGCTGGGCACCGACTTGATGATCCGTGCCGGTTACGCGCCGCGAGCCGCCACCCATAGTCTGGAGCGCCTCAACGACTTCCAGGGCAAGCAGAAGCCCTTGCTCACGGGGTTCCTCACGGCGCGCAAGAATGCCATGCAGGATTCGCTGCAGCAGTTCAATCTCAACCAGTTCACCAAAGAGCTGGACGTGCTGGTCAAGGATGGCTTGACCACCGGCATCACCGCGACCAGCCAATACTTCAACCGCTCACATATGTCGGCGATGGACCGCGACACCGAGCTGCGCCAGTACTTGCAACGCGAATACCGCCAGGAACGCCGCGCCCGGGTCAACCCGCAAAGCTGGTCGAAAATGAAGAATACGCCCCAGGTGGCGAAGGCTTTGCAGGGCTATAAAGACGCGTACTTCGCAATTGATGCCCTGGAGAAAAACAAGGTGCCGCAGGCTGACGCTTTCATTCGCAAGGCTCTGGCCTCGTCGGTAAAAGACCAGCCGAGCATTCGGCGCACCGCCTATACCGTGCGCCTGGCCCAGGGCAAAAACAGCGAAGCGGTGAAAGAGTTGCAGGCGATCAAGGACTGGTCCCTGGCAGGGCCTTCCACCTATGACTTGATGATCAGCTACCACCTCAAGCGCGGTGACGGGCAATCGGCCCTGGCGATGATCGACAAGGCGGAACGCAACCTGGGCTCGGAGGAACTGTTTATTACCGAGAAGCTGTTGGCCAACCAGCAACTGCAGAATGCGCAGCAGGTGCAAAGCGTGCTGCGCAAATGCGAGCAGTACCCGACGCGCAAAGAGAACTGCAAAAAGCTCGCACCGGTCAAAGCCTGACGCCCCCGCGAGCGGACAATAAAAAACCCCGAACCAGTCGGGGTTTTTTATCGCCTGGCATCAGGCACGACATTCGATCAATTAGAAAACGTTGATCGGGTAGTCGGCGAACAGACGGATTTCGTTACCGCCTACGTTGTAGTTGCTGGCGTTGTTGGAAACGCGCAACCACGAGGCACGGGCACGCAGGCTCAGGTCTTTGGCTGGGCCGCTCTGTACCACGTACTTGAACTGGTTCCAGATTTCACGCTCGGTGCCATCGCCACGGCCAGTGCCGTCGTCGATGTTGGTGCCGCGCACGTAGGCAATGTTGTAGGTCAGGCCCGGTACGCCGAAGGTGGCGAAGTCGATGCCATAACCTGCTTGCCAGGAGCGCTCGTCCTTGCCGTTGAAGTCGGACCAGTAGGAGTTGGCCAGCAGGATGGTATTGCCGCCGTCGCCAATGCCGCCAGCGTTGCGGTAGCCACCGTACAGGTAGCCGGTGTCACCGGTGCTGCGCTGGTGAGCGAGGGTGAAGCTGTGCGCGCCAACGGCCCAGGTAGCGCCCAGGCTCCAGATCTTGTTGTCGCGAGCGTCCGCATCACCTTGGTTTTCCAGGGCGAAGCTGCGGTCCAGCTTGGTTTTGTAGCCATTGAAGTCAAATGTCAGCGACTGTTGTTCTGGCAGGGCCAGCACGTAGTTGACGTTGACGTATTGCTTCTTCAGCACGTCCTGCATGTCGGAGGCGTACAAAGCAGCCGACAGGCTTTCGGTGAATTTGTAGCTACCACCGATGTAGTTGATGCTCTTCAAACGGCCGCTGTCGCTGCCCTCGGCGCTCTTGCGAGCTTCCTTGGTGAAGTGACCAGCATCCAGTTGCAGGCCGGCAATTTCTTTGGAAACGATCGAGGTGCCCTCGTAGGTTTCCGACAGCAGACGCGAGTTGTCGTATTGCAGGACCGGCACGGCCGGCATCTGCTGACCGTATTTGATCACGGTGTTGGAGATACGCGCCTTGACGGCTGCGCCGCCTTTGGCCAGGTCGTTGGCGGCTTCTCCGCTGTCACCTTGCTTGAAGAAGTCGATACCGCCAGCGCCGCTGCGACCTTTACCACCATCCAGGCGGATAGCGTATTGGCCAATCACATCCACACCCACACCGACAGTGCCTTGGGTGAAGCCGGACTCGAACTTGCCGATGAAGCCTTGGCCCCATTCAGCTTTGTCCTGCTTGCCGTTTTTGTAGTCACGGCTGATGTAGGCGTTACGTGCTGCGATGTTCAGGTGGCTGTCTTCAACGAAACCCTTGGATTGCTCCTGGTCGTTTGCCATTGCTGTCGATGCGCTCAAAATCCCCAGAGCGATCAGACTCATCCGTTGCTTCAACATTTTCTTATATTCCTTATTACGGGTTGAGTACGCGCTGTGACACCAGGCTCCTGTTGCTTTTCTGGTGTCGACCTTGCCAGCAAAAAGAAGGCCCGCGGACGACTGAACTGCCGCGGGCCTTTTTTATTGGATTTAGTCATGGTGGTTAGCCACAGGCGTTGGGCGCAATCCTATGCGGGCGTTGAACTATGTGTCAATTTCGTGAATCGTCTGTATTTAGGCGATATTCGTCTAAGCGGCGGGCTAAAGCGGCGGGATGAAAGCGTTGAAAACACCTTGATCAGCCTTTGGAAACACATTAAGTAACAAATTCGAATGCAATGCGTTAGGGAATAGATAACGCGCGCAAATGCAAAGCATTACCATTCGCGCACAATTTTCCTGCCATGTCATTTGGATACACTCCCATGCCTGCCCCTCGCCTGACGCCTCTCTCCCTTGGGCTCTCTGTCCTGCTGTCTGCTAGTTTTGCCGGTGCGGCCACGGTCCTGCCCGAAACCTCGATCAGCGTGGAAGCAGACGAAGACGACCCACGGGTCAAAGAGACCAGCACCGCCACACGCACCGCGACGGCTGTTCGCTATGTGCCCCAGGCGATCGACTCAGTCAAAACCGAGAGCCTGCGCTCCTATGGCACCAACGATCTGGGCCAGGCATTGAGCGGTATCCCCAACGTCAGCAGCGGCGCCGATACACGCTTCGACAGCCTGCGCATACGCGGTTTCGACGCCAGCAATGACTTCTATCTGGATGGCATTCGCGACGACAGCCAGTACGTACGTGACCTGCATAACATCGAGCGTATCGAAGTGCTCAAGGGACCGGCCGCCGTGCTTTACGGGCGAGGCGGCCAGGGCGGGATCGTCAACCGGGTGAGCAAACTGCCAAGCCCAGGGCAAAAGTCCAGCATCGAAGCCCAAGGCGGCAGCAACGATCTGCGCAGCCTGTATGCCGACCTGAGTACCGACCCCACCGATAACATCAGCCTGCGCCTGAACATGGGCAACCAGGACAACAACAGCTTTCGCGATGGCATCAGCGGCAACCGCCAGTTGTTCGCGCCGTCGATGAGCTGGCAGCTCACTCCAGAGCTGAACTGGCTGGTGCAATACGAATACAGCCGCTACAACCGCACCCCAGACCGTGGCATTCCTGGTGTCAACGGGCGCCCGGCGGATGTGAGCCGCAGCACCACTTACTTTGATCACGGCGATTACATAGACGATAAGTCCCAGTCGCTGCGTTCCAGACTTGCCTACGAGCTCAACGCCGACTGGCAGCTGCGCCACACCCTCGGCGTGTTCAAGCTCGACAGCGATTTCGACAATACTTACCAGACCGGCTATGACCCGAAAACCAACACCGTCAGCCGCCAACACTGGCAGCAGGACCTGACCACCCGCAACGTGTTCAACAACCTGGAGCTGGAAGGCGGTTTCGACACCTTTGGCCTGGAACACCGCCTGCTCACCGGTATTGAGCTGGGCAGCCAGCGCCGCGATCCGAAGCTGTACTCCGCTCGGGATGGCAAGACGGTGCCGAGCCTGGACCTCAACCAGCCCAACCGCCGCCTGAGCCACACCGGGAGCATGCGACTGTCGAGTAACAACCACACCGAAGTCGAAAGCCGCGCCCTCTACATACAGGACCAACTGCGCCTGAATGACCAGTGGCAACTGCTGGGCGGGCTGCGTTACGACCGCTTCGAAGTGGACACCGCCAACAAGCTGCTCGACATCCAACAGAACGTGAAAAGCCACAGCACCAGCCCGCGCGTCGGCCTGGTGTGGACGCCCCTGGAGCACCACTCGTTCTACGCCTCGTGGAGCAAGACTTTCACCCCAGCAGGCGGCGGCCTGATCGGCATCACGCCGAACGCCACCGGCAACGTCAACGACCTGAGCCCGGAGTTGACCAAGCAAAAAGAAATCGGCGTGAAGAGCGACTGGTTCGATGAGCGCCTGAGCACCACCCTGGCTGTGTACGAGCTGGAACTCTACAACCGCCGCACCAGCGACCCGCTGGACCGTACCATTACCCTGCTCACCGGCGAACAACGCTCACGCGGCGTGGAGCTGACCGCCACCGGCAAGATCGTCGACAACTGGTATGTGCGCGGCGGCGTAGGCCTGCAAGATGCCAAGGTCGAGAAGGACAACAACGGGTTTGAGGGCAAACGGATCAGCGACGTGGCCAAGCGCAACGCCAGCCTGTTCATCACCTGGAAGCCTGAGATGGGCTGGTACGCGGAAACCGGTTTGACCCTGGTGGGCGATCGTTACGCCGACAACCTCAACACCGTGGTGTTGCCTGGTTATGGCCGCTGGGACGCGCTGGCCGGGTTCCGTCAGAAAGAATGGGACGTGCGGGCAGCACTGAACAATATCGCTGATAAAAACTACTACGCCTCGGCGACCAGTGCGGCGCAGATTCAACCAGGCGAGCCGCGAAGCCTGGTAGTCACCGGTACCTACAGCTTCTGACACACCTCATGGGAACCAAAGCCTGTTCCCACACTGGTTAGGTATTGCCCACAACATCAGCGCCTGGCGCAGATCCCTGTGGGAGCGGGCTTGCTCGCGATAGCGGTGTGCCAGTCAGCCAATCTTCAACTGAGCCACCGCCATCGCAGGCAAGCCAGCTCCCACACTGGCTAGGTAGTGCCCACAACATCAGCGCCTGGCACAGATCCCTGTGGGAGCGGGCTTGCTCGCGAAAGCGGTGTGCCAGTCAGCCAATCTTCAACTGAGCCACCGCCATCGCAGGCGAGCCAGCTCCCACACTGGCTAGGTAGTGCCCACAACATCAGCGCCTGGCACAGATCCCTGTGGGAGCTGGCTTGCCCGCGATAGCGGTGTGCCAGTCACCCAATCTTCAACTGAGCCACCGCCATCGCAGGCAAGCCAGCTCCCACAGTCGGTTTCAGGTGTTCTTTAGTTGCTCATCAACTCGCACAACGCCTGCACTTCGTCCTCCGTAAACAACCCAACCGGGTAGCGCTCACTCATCACGCTGCGCAAATCAGGCAATTGCCTGACCTGTGGCGAGCCGTTCGCCTTCAACCAAAGGGCCAACGCATGGATGGCGTCTGCGTCGACCCGCAAAGGGTGGAACGTACGCGTGTTCATCAGGTGGACATCGGCATTCATTTCAGCGCTCTCTCCTGCTGCGTGAGCGGCTAACTTACTCAAGGTTTGTGACAGAACTGCACGGTCATCCCCCTTGGGCCACTGTAACCACAGCGATACAAGAGCTATGCCAATGTGCCCTGTTCACCAGCATGCAGGCATGAAAAAGCCCGCGACCGGGCTGGGTCGCGGGCTTGCGGGGAACACTGCAAACGCGCGGTGCTCGTACGCCATCAAGGCGCTGTTACAACTGCACTCACTTTCGCTGCGGAGCTGGCTGCTGTTGGGTCAGGCAATGGATATTGCCCCCACCCAGTAACAATTCGCGGCCCGGCACCATCACCACTTCATGTTGTGGGAACAGGTTCTGCAGGATTTGCTTGGCCTGATCGTCCAACGGGTCATCGAAACTCGGCGCGATGATGCCGCCATTGACGATCAGGAAGTTGACGTAGGAACCGGCCAACCGCACGGTCGGATTACGCTCCTGGCTACCGTCAACCAGGTCTACCCCGGCGCATTCCTCCTCAGTGGCATACAGCGGACCCGGAATCGGCATTTTATGCACGATGAACGAGCGGCCCTGGGCATCGGTGCTGCTTTGCAGCACGTCCATGGCTGCGTGGCAGCGTGGGTAGTTCGGGTCTTGCGGGTCATCGGTCCAGGCCAACAGCACTTCGCCCGGGCGCACGTAGCAGCAGAAGTTATCCACATGGCCGTCGGTTTCGTCGTTGAACAGGCCATCCGGCAACCAGATGATCTTGTCTACCGCCAGGTTATCGCTGAGCACCGCCTCAATGGCCGCACGATCAAGGTGCGGGTTGCGGTTGCGGTTCAACAGACATTCTTCGGTAGTGATCAGGGTGCCTTCGCCGTCGACATGAATCGAACCGCCTTCAAGCACAAAGCCTTCAGTGCGGTAACGCGGTGCGCGCTCCATCTCGAGGATCTTGCCTCCCACCTGGGAATCGCGGTTCCACGGTGCATACAGGCCGCCGTCAAAACCACCCCAGGCGTTGAAGTCCCAGTTCACACCCCGTACTTCACCACTGCCGTTGATCACGAAAGTGGGGCCGGTGTCGCGAACCCAGGCGTCGTCATTGGACATTTCCACCAGGCGGATATTGGGTACGTCCAGGCGGGCACGGGCGTTTTCGTACTGGCTGGCGGAGACCGCGACGGTCACCGGCTCAAAACGTGCGATGGCCTTGGCCACCGCCACATGGGCCGCCTGAGCAGGCTTACCGCCCAGGCGCCAGTTGTCTGGGCGCTCGGGCCAGATCATCCAGGTCTGGGTCTGGGGCGCCCATTCGGCAGGCATGTGAAAGCCATCGGCGCGAGGTGTGCTGTGCAAGGTGGTCATGGCGATCAGGGCTCCGAATGGGGTCAAGGGCAACTTTATAATGGATAAAAATCGGCTTTAACAGACTAAAAACATGATAGGTGCTCGCGCCTGCAAAAAATAGCCGATAACAATCGATAAATCACAGTTGCTCATCCAGCACTTTCGACAGCATGTCCACAAAGAAGTCCACACTGCGTCTGGACGTCACCATCGGCGGCTTGATTTTGAGGATATTCAGATAATCACCGGTAGGCTGCATGAAAATCCCCAGCTCCCGCAGCCGGTCACACAACAAGGCGGTTTCTGCAGTCGCAGGTTCGAGGGTCTGGCGATCGCGCACCAGTTCAAGGCCCAGATAGAAGCCCGAACCGTGCACGGCACCGACGAGCGGATGGCGATCGATCAATTCCTCCAACCGTGCCTTGAAATGCCCACCTACCAGTTGGGCGTTTTCCCACAGCTTTTCCTCTTCCATCACATCCAGCACCGCCATGCCGATCCGGCAACTGACCGGACTGCCTCCTGATGAGGAGAAGAAGTAACCCTCGGCTTCCAGCGCCTCGGCAATTTCTCGGCGGGTGATCACTGCACCCAACGGCTGGCCGTTGCCCATGCCTTTGGCCATGGTGATGATGTCAGGCACCACACCTTGCTGTTCAAACCCCCAGAAGAAATGCCCCATGCGGCCGTAACCCACCTGCACTTCATCGGCGATGCACACGCCTCCCTGGGCACGGACCAGGCCATACACCTGTTGCAGGTAACCCGGTGGCAGGGAGATGCCGCCGGCATTGCCGTACACCGGCTCACAGATGAACCCGGCTAATTGACGCTGGCTCGCGGCGATTTTCGCTAGGTTATGCTCCACGCTTCGTACATAGTCCGGCGCGCTGTCCGGCCCGCGGAATTCACCGCGGTAGGTATTGGGCGCGGTCACGGGGTGTACCCAATCCGGGCGGCTGCTCAAGGCCTGGGGGTTATCGGCAATCGACGTGGACACAGCATCCGCCGCCACCGACCAGCCGTGATAGGCCTCCAGCACACTGAGCATGTCGCGCCCGCCGCTGTAGGCCCAGGCCAAACGAATCGCCAGGTCATTGGCCTCGGTGCCGCTGTTGACCAGGAACACCCGGTCCATGCCCTCCGGCGCCAACGCCAGCAGGCGCTCGGAGAACTCGGCAACCGCCGCGTAGTGAAACCGCGAGTTGGTGTTGAGCAACGACCACTGCCGAGCCGCCACTTCAGCCATGCGCGGGTGGCCATGGCCCAGCACGGCCACGTTGTTGAGCATGTCGAGGTACGATCGGCCCTGCATATCGATCAGGTGGTTACGCCAGCCGCGCTCGATACGCGGTGGGTCGGCGTAGTAGTGCTTCTGGGAGCGGGCAAAGCTGGCATCACGCCGGGCCAGCAAGGCTTCTGGGTCCAGTTCCGGCTCCGCATCACAGGCCAGGCCCAATAGAGCTGCGGGTGACGGGCACAACGCCTGCCACGCCAACGCCCGGGAAGGTGTGCAGAACAGCGGTGGCTCAAGGTCGGCGCGGCACAACTGCACAGTCAACGGCGCATGAACCTCGCCCAGCACCTGCCCTTTGACCAAGGTTGCGCCCGGCTTGAGTGATGTGCGCACGCCCCACAGGCGCAGGCTCAGACCGCCGTCGTGCAAACACAGCAAGCCGTCGGTACCTTCACGCAGCATTCCCGCAAAGGGTGCTTCCAGCACCGTGCCGTGGGGCAGATGCAGTTCGACATGCAGGGGGAAGGTCTCGGGCTCTAGCGCACTGTCGGGGCGGGTGCGCGACAAGCGGTATTGCCCATAACGACTGGCCGCCAGCCCATGCACCGTCGCCGCTTGATCCAGCAAGCGCCGATCGATGCCGGGAGTCTCCCAATTGCCAGCCTCGAAATGCGGGCTGAGTACGCCCAGGTCGATCAGCGCAAACTCGCGGCCCACCAAGCCTGGCAATAAAGGCGCGAAGTCTTGGTTGGCGACGGGCGGTAATGTTTTGCCGACGCTGCGCAGAATCGCCGCTTGCATGAGTTCGAAGGGCACCGACGTGGCGATATGGAAGATTTCCCACTCGTGTTCGGCGTTTTTCTTTAGATAAACGTTGTCCGGGTCCAAGCGTTGCTGCTGCTCACTGCTGAGCACCAACACCGCCGCGCGGGCGACGATCAACGGCCACAACACCTCCAGCTCTTCACGCTGCAACGGCGTGACCGCGTGGCAGGCCTGGATCGCCGGCAAGAGAGCAAACGGATCACCGTCGGCATGGTGCAACAGCGCCGCGCAGGTCACCGACAGATCGGCAATTCGCCAGGTGTGCACCAGATCGCCGAAATCGATCACGCCTTGTATGCGCCAGTGCCGCTGGGCATCACGCTGCCACATCACGTTGTCGTCGGTGATGTCCATGTGCACCGCTTGCCAAGGCAGGTGTGCCGCCAACGGCTGGACATGCGCCTCGACCTGCCTGGCTGCCTGCTCCAAAGCAGCACGCTGCGGCAGGTCGGGCAAGGTTGCCAGCAGGTGGGTGATCAATGCTTGCGCGTGGCGCGGGTCCCATTGCAGGGTGCGCTCCAGGCCAGGGTGCTCGAAACCTGCCAGCGCGAGGCTCATCTGCCCGCACAGCTCACCAAAGCCTTCGATCACGGTGCGGCTCAGGTGGGGTAAATGCGTCAGGGGCTGGCCGTCGATGTAGTCCAATAGCCGCAGGTGCAGGGTTTGGTCATCGACATTGACCGTCAGCAACTCCTCACCCGCCAAGGTCTGGACGACCTTGGGCACACGCAGGCCGGGGTGCGTACCCAGACTGTTGAGCGCTGCGTGCTGGGCCTGGAGTTCAACCGCGGCGTAGTCACCCCGGCAGATTTTCAGAACGAAGCGGCCCCGCGTGCTGTCAATTCTATAGTTGAGGTCTTGCTGACTGCCCAATGAGTGTAATTTGCCCGTTATTCCATAGTGTCGCTCGAGCAGGCATGCTGCTTGCTCGGGGGTTACTTGTGGGCAAGACAAGCTGGCACGGTGGGTCAACGTGGCTAACGACATTGTGACGACCTTTGTTTTTTCAGGCGTCTATATCGCCATTGTTCAGGGGCACAAGGCAACCCCCCAGTAATACAGCGCTTGCACCACCCGGCTCGCACCACTCAAGCTATGCTTCATCCGCATAATGTCTATCTAAGGAAAGGGCCCTCCGATATGCGCATTCTCGTTACTGGCGGCGCTGGCTTTATCGGCTCAGCCCTGATCCGCCACCTGATCCAGCACACCGAGCACGAGGTGCTCAACCTGGACAAGCTGACTTACGCCGGCAACCTCGAGTCGCTGACCAGCATCGCGTCCAACAGCCGCTATGAGTTTGTCCAGGCCGATATCATCGACCAGGCCACCGTCAGCGCCTTGCTCGCACGCTTCGAACCCGATGCGATCATGCACTTGGCGGCCGAGTCCCATGTCGACCGCTCCATTGACGGCCCGTCGGATTTTATCCAGACCAACATCGTTGGCACCTACAGCCTGCTGGAAGCCACGCGAGCCTATTGGCAGAAGCTGGCAGAGCCGGCAAAAAGCGCATTCCGTTTCCACCACATCTCCACTGATGAGGTGTATGGCGACCTGCACGGCGTGGACGACCTCTTCACCGAGACCACGCCTTACGCACCGAGCTCGCCGTATTCCGCGAGCAAGGCAGCGTCCGACCACCTGGTACGCGCCTGGCAGCGCACCTATGGCCTGCCGGTGCTGTTGACCAACTGCTCGAACAATTACGGGCCGTTCCATTTCCCCGAAAAATTGATCCCGCTGGTGATTCTCAACGCCCTGGCGGGCAAGCCACTGCCGGTGTATGGCGATGGTCTGCAGGTGCGTGACTGGCTATTCGTCGAGGATCATGCCCGTGCGCTGCTCACAGTGGTCACCACTGGGGTTGTGGGCGAAACCTACAATATCGGCGGCCACAACGAACAGAAGAACATCGACGTGGTACGTGGCATCTGCGCCCTGCTGGAAGAACTGGCGCCGCAACGCCCAGCCGGTGTGGAGAAATTCACTGACCTGATCACCTTTGTCAAGGATCGCCCAGGCCACGACCAACGCTACGCCATCGACGCCAGCAAGATCGAACGCGAACTGGGCTGGGTCCCGGAAGAAACCTTCGAGACCGGCCTGCGCAAAACCGTACAGTGGTACCTCGATAATCTGGAATGGTGCAGCAGGGTCCAGGACGGCAGTTATCAGGGAGAACGATTGGGCAACACCGACTTGAAGGATCTAATCGCATGATGAAGGGAATTGTATTGGCTGGCGGCTCCGGCACTCGCCTACACCCCATTACGTTGGGAGTGTCCAAACAGCTGTTGCCGGTGTATGACAAGCCGATGATCTACTACCCGATATCCGTGCTGATGCTCGCAGGCATCAAGGACATTCTGGTGATCTCCACTCCGGTAGACCTACCGCAGTACCGAAACCTGCTGGGAGACGGCAGCCAGTTTGGCGTGCGTTTCACGTATGCCGAACAGCCTTCCCCGGACGGGCTGGCTCAAGCATTTATCATTGGCGAAGAGTTCATCGGTGATGACGCGGTGTGCCTGATTCTGGGGGACAACATCTTCCACGGCCAGCATTTTGGCGATCAGTTACGCACCGCAGCCGAGCGCTCCTCGGGCGCTACTGTTTTCGGCTATTGGGTGAAAGACCCGGAGCGCTTCGGTGTGATTGATTTCGATAAAGAGGGCCGCGCCCTTTCCATCGAAGAAAAACCGGCAAAGCCCAAGTCACCGTATGCCGTGACCGGCCTGTACTTCTACGACAACGACGTGATCAAGATCGCCAAGGCGGTCAAGCCTTCGCCACGCGGCGAGCTGGAGATCACCGACGTCAACAATGCCTACCTTCAGCGTGGCGATCTTCACGTTGAACGCTTCGGCCGTGGGTTCGCCTGGCTCGACACCGGCACCCATGACAGCCTGCTGGAAGCCTCGACCTACGTTCAGACCATCGAGCACCGCCAGGGCTTGAAAGTGGCATGCCTGGAAGAGATCGCCTATGAAAATGGCTGGATCGATCGTGATTATCTGCTGGAGCGCGCCAAGTACTTTGGCAAGACCGGCTACGGCCAATACCTCTACTCGCTTGCCGGAGAGACCCAGTGAATGTAGTTGAAACCACACTACCCGGCGTACTGATCCTCGAGCCAAAGGTATTCGGCGACGAACGCGGTTTCTTCTACGAAAGTTTCAATGCGCGCGCCTTTGAAACGGCCACCGGGCTCAAGCGTAATTTCGTACAGGACAATCACTCACGCTCGCAAAAAGGCGTGCTGCGAGGTTTGCACTATCAGCTTGAACACACTCAGGGCAAGCTGGTACGTGTTACCTACGGTGAAGTGTTGGACGTAGCGGTCGACATCCGTCGCAGCTCACCCAACTTTGGCCAGTGGGTGGGTGTCCGCTTGTCGGCACAGAACCATCGCCAACTCTGGGTGCCGGAAGGCTTCGCCCATGGTTTCGTGGTGTTGAGTGAGTACGCAGAGTTCCTGTACAAAACCACCGACTACTACCAGCCAAGCGCCGAGCGCAGCATTCTCTGGAATGACCCGACGCTGGCCATCGACTGGGAGCTGGCCGAACCGCCGCAACTCTCCGCCAAGGATCAGGTCGGCAAACTGCTGATGGAAGCTGACTTGTTCCCATGAAAATCCTCATCACCGGCCAACACGGCCAAGTCTCCCAGGAGCTGCAACAGCGGCTCAAGGGCCTGGGCGAACTCCTCATCCTGGGCCGCGACCAGCTTGACCTGGCAGACGCAGACCTTATCCGCCAGCAAGTACGCACCCATCGCCCTGACCTGATCATCAACGCGGCGGCCCACACCGCCGTCGATCTGGCCGAGAGCGAGCCGGACGCTGCGTTCGCCATCAATGCCATCGCCCCCGGCATCCTCGCCGAAGAGGCCAAGGCGTTGGGTATCCCGCTGATTCACTACTCGACCGACTACGTGTTCGACGGCACCAAACCTGCCCCGTACACCGAAAGCGACACGCCGAACCCATTGGGTGTGTACGGCCAGAGCAAGCTGGCGGGCGAGCAGGCGATTGCGGCTGCAGGCGGCGAGTACCTGATCTTGCGCACCAGTTGGGTCTATTCGAGCCACGGCAAGAACTTCCTGCTGACCATGCAGCGCCTCCTGCAGGAAAAACCGCAGATGCGCATCGTGGCCGACCAGATCGGTGCGCCGACCTGGGCCGGGACTATCGCCAACAGCACCCGCGTGCTGATCGAGCAGTGGCAGGCCGGTAAGGCAGGGGATTGGGGTGTTTACCACCTCACTGCCCAGGGTGAGACTTCATGGTTCGGCTTTGCCCAAGCCATTGGCGAGCAACTGCGCGCCGAGGGCAAGGCCTGCGCCGAGCTGGAGCCGATCCCTTCCAGCGCCTACCCGACCCCCGCCAAGCGCCCGCTGAACTCGCGCCTGGACTGCACCCGCCTGCAACAGCAATGGCACGTCAGCCAGCCCCAGTGGCAAGACGCATTGCACGAGTGTCTTGCACAGCAGCACTAGGCATAATGCGCCTGTACCCACAGGCGCGACTTCCATGACCCCACCCCTTCCGCGAAGACCCCGCTGGCGCAGCCTCGCCCTGCTGGCTCTGTGCCTGGCACCGCTGTTGTGGCCGCTGGAGCATTTGGCCGAGCGCTATTACCGCAGCGAGCTGGCCGGGCAAAACCGCCAGACCCTCGACCTCTACGTCGCCAACTTGCTGGGCACCCTGCACCGCTACGAAATACTGCCGCAGATCCTCGGGGACTTACCGGCCCTGCGCACTGCATTGGGCGCGCCCCACGTCAGCACCCACCTGGTCAATGCCAACCAGTTGCTCAAGGACGTCGCCGCCCAGGCCGGGGTAGAGGTGATGTATCTGATGGACACCACCGGCAAGACCCTCGCCGCGTCCAACTGGGACAAACAAGACAGCTTTGTGGGGCGCAACTTTTCCTTCCGTCCGTATTTCAGCGAAGCCATGGCCGGGCGCCTCGGACGGTTCTTCGGCCTGGGCACCACCTCGGCCAAGCGCGGCTACTTCTTCGCCGCCGCGGTGCGTGACGGCGATACCATCATCGGCGTGCTGGTGGTGAAGGTCGACCTGGACCACACCGAAAGCCTGTGGGGCAATACCCCGGAACAATTGCTGGTCACCGACCACAACGGCGTGGTGATCCTCACTTCGCGCCCGCAATGGCGATTCCGCGCCACGCGGCCACTGACCGCCGAAGAACGCCAGGCCATCATTGCTATCCAGCCCTACCCCACCCGCGACCCGCAGCCGTTGAGCCTCAGCAGCAGCGCTTGGCTGCGCCAGTCCACGGCTATCGCCGAGACCGGCTGGAACGTGGAAATCCTCGCGCCGCGCTCGCTGATCAACCGCCCGGTGCGCACGGTCGTCGCCGTGGGCGGTGCCACGTTGTTGGTGCTGATGCTGTTGCTGGGGTTGCTGATGCAGCGCCGCCGGCACTATCTGGAACGCATCGCCTTCGAAGCCAAGGCCCGCCGCGAGTTGGAAATGCGCGTGGCCGAGCGTACCAGCGACCTGGAGGGCCTTAACCGGCGCCTTAAACAGGAAGTGCTGGAGCGCGAGCATGCCCAGCAAGAACTGGTGCGCGCCCAGGATGATCTGGTCCAGGCCGGTAAACTCTCGGCGCTGGGCACCATGTCGGCGAGTATCAGCCATGAATTGAATCAGCCACTGGCGGCGATTCGCAGCTATGCCGAAAACGCCGAGATCCTGCTCGACCATGAGCGCACCAACGATGCCCGCGGCAACCTCAAGCTGATCAGTGAATTGACCGGGCGCATGGCCTCGATCATCGCCCACTTGCGTGCCTTCGCCCGCCGTGACCGTCACGCGCCGGAGAGCGTGGCCCTGCAACCGGCACTGGATGACGCCCTGGCATTACTGGCCAAGCGTCGGCGTTCGATGGAGGTGGAGTTGATTCGCGACTTGCCAGAGGCGACCTTGTGGGTGCAGGCCGGTGAAACCCGTCTGCGCCAGGTGCTGGGTAACTTGCTGGCCAATGCTCTGGACGCCCTCACCGAAAAAGGCCCGCCACGCAGACTCTGGCTGAGTGCCGAAACCACGCCCCAGGGCGTCAACCTGTACATTCGCGACAATGGCCCGGGCTTTTGCATGGAAGCCCTGGGCCGCGCCAGCGAGCCGTTCTACACCACCAAGACGCGCACCCAGGGCCTGGGCCTGGGCCTGGCGATCTGCGACACCCTGATGCGCGCCTTCGGCGGCGAACTGTTGTTCGCCAACCACAAGGAGGGCGGCGCGCTGTTAACCTTGAAATTGCGCGCCGGCTCGCCGGGCGTCAGTCTGCAACCGTCCGAGGACCGCAGTGTATGAGTATCGACAACTCGATTCAGGTGGTATTGATCGACGACGATCCACACCTGCGTCAGGCCCTGTGCCAGACCCTGGACCTGGCAGGCCTGAAAGTCCTGCCCCTGGGAGAAGCCAACGGGCTCACCGCACGCCTGTCCCGCGACTGGCCGGGCGTGGTAGTCAGCGACATTCGCATGCCCGGCATGGGCGGCCTGGAACTGCTGGCTGAACTGCACGGCCAGGACCCCGACCTGCCGGTGCTGCTGATCACCGGCCACGGCGACGTACCGCTGGCGGTGCAAGCCATGCGTGCCGGCGCCTATGACTTCCTGGAGAAACCCTTCGCCAGCGACGCGCTGCTCGACAGCGTGCGCCGTGCCCTGGCCCTGCGCCGGCTGGTGCTGGACAACCGCAGCCTGCGCCTGGCTCTCAGCGACCGCCAGCAACTCAGTACGCGCCTGGTAGGGCACTCGCCACAGATGTTGCGCCTGCGCGAGCAAATCGGTGCACTGGCCGCGACCAAGGCCGATGTGCTGATCCTCGGCGAAACCGGGGCAGGCAAGGAGGTCGTCGCTCGCGCCCTGCACGACCTCTCAAGCCGACGCAGCGGCCCGTTTGTGGCGATCAACGCCGGAGCACTGGCGGAATCGGTGGTGGAAAGCGAACTGTTCGGCCATGAACCCGGCGCGTTTACCGGCGCGCAAAAGCGCCGTATCGGCAAGTTCGAGTTTGCCAATGGCGGCACGCTGTTTCTGGATGAAATTGAAAGCATGAGCCTGGATGTACAGGTCAAGTTGCTGCGCCTTTTACAGGAGCGCGTCGTGGAACGCCTGGGTGGCAATCAGCTGATCCCGCTGGATATCCGCATTATCGCCGCCACCAAGGAAGACCTGCGCCAGGCCGCCGACCAGGGCCGCTTCCGTGCCGACTTGTATTACCGCCTCAATGTGGCGCCGCTGCGCATCCCCCCGCTACGAGAACGGGGCGAAGATGCGCTGATGCTGTTCCAGCACTTCGCCGACGAGGCCAGCAGCCGCCACGGCCTGCCCTTGCACGAACTGCAACCGGGCCAGCGCGCGCTGTTGCTGCGCCACAGCTGGCCAGGCAATGTGCGGGAACTGCAAAACGCCGCGGAGCGTTTCGCCCTCGGCCTGGAGTTGGCCCTGGATAACACCCAGGACCATCCCGCGGCCGGTGTGCTGACCTCCACACCCGGAGGCCTGAGCGAGCAAGTCGAACAGTTCGAAAAAAGCCTGATCGCCGCCGAACTGACCCGCCCCCACAGCTCTGTGCGCAGCCTCGCCGAAGCCCTGGGCGTACCGCGCAAAACCTTGCACGACAAACTGCGCAAACACGGCCTGAACTTCGCCGACAGTGCCGGCCAGAGCGCCGATGACGAATGACATCGTCCACCTACAAAGAGGCCGCCATGAGCCGTGATAGCCGTTACCTGGAATCCATCCTCCACCACGACATCCCACTCACCCGGGAAATGGGCCTCAGGGTGCTCGACTTGCAACACGACCAACTGCAACTGCACCTGCCCTTGCAAGCCAATATCAACCACAAGAGCACCATGTTCGGCGGCAGCCTCTACTGCGGCGCGGTGCTGGCGGGTTGGGGTTGGCTGCACCTGAAGCTGCGTGAAGCCGGGATTGAAGACGGGCACATCGTGATTCAAGAAGGGCAGATCAGCTACCCACTGCCGGTGACCCAGGACGCGACAGCCATTTGCGCGGCGCCGGATGAAAAGATTTGGAAGCGCTTCGTGGCGACCTATCAGCGCTATGGGCGGGCGCGGTTGGCGCTGGAGACGTGGATTGTGAATGAGGGCAGTGCAGAGCGTGCCGTCGTCTTTACCGGCCAATACGTCCTGCATCGCTAGCAGCCATGACAAAAAACAACTGTGGGAGCGGGCTTGCCTGCGATAGCGGTGGATCAGCCAATACCTGTATGACTGACACTCCGCCATCGCGGGAAAGCCCGCTCCCACATTTTGCTCTGCAGTGGCCTTAAGATCTGGCCAGGGTCAACAGCCGCTCACGCCACGCCGCCTTGGCCGGCAACGCCAGAAAGAACGGGTTCAGCAACGACTCCCGCGCCGGGTAACTGAACGGCTTGCCATTCAACTCCAATACTTCACCCCCAGCTCCTTCCAATACACCCTGGGCCGCTGCGGTATCCCACTGCGAGGTCGGCGCCAGGCGCGGATAACAATCGGCACTGCCCTCGGCTAATAAGCAAAACTTCAAGGAGCTGCCGATATTCGCCAGTTTCAACTCGCCCAAGCCTTCACTGAGGCCATTGAGCAGGCGCTCCTGCTCAGGGCTGGTATGACGACGGCTGGCCACCACCGTAAAGGCCTCACCCGAGGCCGGAGCCTGGCGTACTTGAATCTGCTTGGGCGCTGCATTGACGTCCGACCGCCAAGCCCCCAGGCCCGCGCCGCCGAAGTAGCAACGGCCAGTGGTCGGTATCGACACCACGCCGAACACCACGCGGCCCTGTTCGATCAATGCAATATTGACGGTGAACTCTTCACTGCCAGAAATGAATTCCTTGGTGCCATCCAGAGGGTCCACCAACCACCAACGCTGCCAGCCGGCACGCACGCTCTGATCGATATCGGCGTCCTCTTCAGACAGCACTGGAATGCTTGGGTCCAGCGCGGTGAGGCCTGCGAGAATGAGATGATGGGCAGCCAGGTCGGCAGCCGTCACGGGAGAATCATCCGCCTTGGACGTCACGGCTACCTCGGCAAGCCAGTACGGCAGGATGGCTTCACCCGCCTGCCGAGCCAGTTCAATGACCGGTGCGATAAACGGGTGGCCTAAAAACAGTTCGCTCATGCGGTGAACGCTCCACGCTGGGTCAACAGGTCTCTCACCAGATACAGCGCAGCCAGGGCGCGACCTTCGCTGAACTGCTCGTTTTGCGCCAGCGCCGACAGCTCACGCAGGTTGACCCGGTCTACCCGCATTGGTTCGGGCTCATCACCTTCAAGACGCTCTTCGTAGAGATCGGTAGCCAACACCACCTGGATCTTCTGGCTCATATAGCCGGGCGACAATGACAGCTCGGTGATGTGCTCCAACTGCCGTGCACCGTAGCCGGCCTCTTCCTTGAGTTCGCGGTCTGCCGCTGCAAGCACGTCTTCGCCGGGCTCGATCAGGCCTTTGGGCAACGACAATTCATATTCGTCAGTGCCGCCGCAGTATTCTTCCACCAGCACTGCATGATCTTCATCGATCATCGCCACAATCATCACGGCGCCATAGCCCGTGCCACGCCCGACAAGACGCTCATAGGTCCGCTCAACGCCATTGGAAAAGCGCAATTGCACTTCCTCCACGCGGAACAAACGGCTACTGGCGACTATTTCGCGGGCGAGGACAGTGGGTTTCTGGCGCATAAACGGCTCCTTGGCGTGATCGGGTTACTATACCGTGGCTTTTCCGATTGTCTGTGTCGGATATTTTTACTTACATGAGACCCCACCATGCCCTCTCTGCCCTGGCACGCCATCGACACCGTCCTGCTGGACATGGACGGCACCCTGCTCGACCTGCATTACGACAACCACTTCTGGATGGAACACCTGCCGCAACGCTATGCCGACCTGCACGGCGTAAGCCGAGCCATGGCCGAGATGGAGTTGCAGCCACTGTTCGAGCGTAACGCCGGACAGTTGCAATGGTATTGCCTGGATTTCTGGAGCGCCGAGCTCAAGATCCCGGTGCGCGAACTCAAGTTGGAAACCGCCCACCTGATTGCCCTGCGTCCGGATGCCGATACCTTCCTGGCGGCGATCAAACAGGCCGGCAAGCGCGTGATCATGATCACCAACGCTCATCGTGATTCGCTGTCATTGAAGTTGGAGCGCATTGAACTGGCGCCGTATTTCGAGCGATTGATCAGCTCTCACGACTACGGTTTCCCCAAGGAAAACCCGCAATTTTGGGAGGCCTTACAAGCGGATATCCACTTTGACCCGGCCCGTAGCCTGTTTATAGATGACACTTTGCCGATCCTGCGCAGTGCCCGGGATTTCGGCGTGGGACATTTACTGGCAGTGAAAGAACCTGATAGCAAAAAAGGCTCAAAGGACACCGCAGAATTTGCGGCCGTCGGGGATTATCGAGAACTCATCGCCGGGCTTATGTAGGAGCGAGCTTGCTCGCGAAAAACGTCAACGATAACGCGTGCTTCCTGGATAAACGCGGTGCCTGTGAGTTTTTCGCGAGCAAGCTCGCTCCTACAAAAGGGCGAGCTTGCTCATTTTATCCTGCGTATTACTCAGGGATGCGCAGTGTTTGACCTGGGTAGATCTTGTCCGGGTGCGACAACAGTGGCTTGTTAGCCTCGAAAATCTTGTTGTACTTATTCGCGTCGCCGTAGACCGTTTTAGAGATTGCGCTGAGAGTGTCACCGCTTTTCACAACAACAAAGCGTGAAGCCACCACGACTGGACCACTGACAGTAATCTGGTCATCCACACTTGCCACGCCGGCAATGTTGCCCAGCGCCAACAGGATCTTTTCTTTCTCTTCCTGCGTGGCCACTTCACCGGTCACTGTGACCTTGTCGCCATCCACCGTGGTTTGCACGTTTGGATTACCCAGGCCCACCTTGCTCACATGCTCCTTCAACTGCTCACTAGCGTTCGCATTACCCGGCGTCAACAGGTCGACAATCTTTTCGCCGGCTTCTTTGATAAAGCTAAAAATACTCATGGTGCGCTCTCCTTGGGATTTAATTTCCAGATGCCCAAGACTAGACCAGTCCTGCCGACTTGGGTTCCAGACTGGCTAAAGACTCAAAAGTATCGCAATCACCCCTGCCTGGAATAAGCCCAACTAAAACGCGGGTGAACCTTGATCGACGCCCTCTATCAATAGATCAATACAGGCGATTAGACGCGACCCTTTGTCGCGCCTAGTCTAATCACTGATCAATCCGCCGGTGGTACTGCCCCATGAACGCCAAGCGCCCTCACTGCGCGGCGCCCGCTCTCGAATCGACCGCGCCCGTCGCCAGCCAGAGCTATCACTATTGCAATCTTGAACACACTGAATTCGCCAGCACTGCGCTGGCCGAAGAGGTGGCGTTGGCGATTGCCTATAACGATATCAGCCAGGCGGTGATGCTGGTGACGCCTACGGACCTGGAAGACTTCATTGTAGGTTTCAGCCTAGGCAGCGGCATTATCACCGACGTTAACGACATTTATGACCTGAAAATCAGCGGTTCAGGCGCAGCCCAGTACGCCCAGGTACAGGTTTCCAGCCGTGCGTTCTGGAACCTCAAGCAGCAACGCCGCCAATTGGCGGGCACCAGCGGCTGCGGCCTGTGTGGCGTGGAAGCGGTAGAGCAAGCATTGCCCGACCTCCAGGTACTGCCCGGCGCGCCCTTGCCGCCGGCGCAGTGGCTCGACGGCCTGCGCCAGCGTATCAGCGCATTCCAACCCCTGGGCCAGCACAGCGGCGCCGTGCATGCGGCGGTTTTTATGAACAGCCAGGGCGAATTGCTGATGGGTCGCGAAGACATCGGCCGGCATAACGCCCTGGATAAACTGATTGGCGCGTTGATCCGCCAAAAGATTCCGACCGACGGCGGCCTGGCGATTGTTACCAGCCGCTGCAGCCTCGAATTGATTCAGAAAGTCTTGCGCGCGGGCATCCAGACCCTGGTCAGCCTGTCGTCGCCCACCGGCCTAGCCCTGCAATGGGCACGCCGGCACAACCTCAACCTCATCCACCTGCCGCAAAAAAGCGCGCCACGGGTCTATAGCCCTGCGATGGAGCACCAGCCATGAGCCTTCACCACCAAGCCGACCAGACCCCCACCCCACGCTACAAGCCCTATAAAGGCCCAGCCGGTGGCTGGGGCGCCCTGATCAGTGTGGCGCAAGCCTGGCTGACCAGTGACAACGCCCTCAAAAACCTGCGCATGATGCTCAAGACCAATCAGAACGGCGGCTTCGACTGCCCGGGCTGCGCCTGGGGCGACTCGCCGGAAAGCGGCATGGTCAAGTTCTGCGAAAACGGCGCCAAGGCGGTCAACTGGGAAGCCACCAAGCGCCGTGTCGATGCGGCCTTCTTCGCCAAGCACAGCGTCACGGCGTTGCTGGAGCAAAGTGACTACTGGCTGGAGTATCAGGGCCGCCTGACGGAGCCCATGCGCTATGACGCCGAGAGCGATCGCTACCTGCCCATCAGTTGGGATGCAGCGTTCGATCTGATCGGCAAGCACCTCAACGCGCTGCCCAGCCCGAACATGGCCGAGTTCTACACCTCGGGCCGCGCCAGCAACGAAGCCGCCTACCTGTACCAGTTGTTCGTACGCGCCTTTGGCACCAACAACTTCCCGGACTGCTCGAACATGTGCCACGAAGCCAGCGGCGTAGCCCTGGCGCAGAGTGTCGGCGTGGGCAAAGGTACCGTAACCTTTGATGACTTCGAACATGCCGATGCCATTTTCGTCTGGGGCCAGAACCCCGGCACCAACCACCCACGCATGCTCGAGCCGTTGCGCGAAGCGGTGAAACGCGGCGCTCAGGTGGTGTGTATCAACCCGCTGAAAGAGCGCGGACTGGAGCGCTTCCAGCACCCGCAACATCCGCTGGAAATGCTCACCAACGGCGACAAGCCGACCAACACCGCCTACTTCCGCCCGGCGCTGGGTGGCGATATGGCTATCTTGCGTGGCATGGCCAAGTTCCTGCTGCTGTGGGAACGCCAAGCCCTGGCCGAAGGCAAGGAAGCGGTGTTCGACCACGACTTCCTCAATGAGCACACTGCCAACGTCCTGGAATACCTGGGTCAGATCGACGACACCTCGTGGGAGGAGATCGTCGAGCAGTCCGGCCTGACCTTGGTGGAGATCGAGCAAGCGGCACGCATGTACGCCAAAGGCAAGAATGTAATCATGTGCTGGGCGATGGGGATTACCCAGCACCGCCACTCGGTGCCGACCATCCAGGAAATCGCCAACCTGATGCTGCTGCGCGGCAATATCGGCCGCCCAGGTGCCGGGCTGTGCCCGGTGCGTGGCCACAGTAACGTACAGGGCGACCGCACCATGGGCATCAACGAACGCCCACCGGTGGCGTTTCTGGACGCGCTGGAGCGTCGTTTCCAGTTCCAGGTGCCTCGCGACAATGGCCATAACGTGGTGGAAGCGATTCACGCCATGCTTGAAGGCCGCTCCAAAGTCTTTATCGGCCTGGGCGGCAACTTTGCCCAAGCCACGCCAGACAGCACGCGTACCTTTGAAGCGCTGCGAAATTGCGACCTGACCGTGCAGATCAGCACCAAGCTCAACCGCAGCCACCTGATGCACGGTAAAGATGCGTTGATCCTGCCGTGCCTGGGCCGCACCGACATAGACATCCAGGCCGACGGCCCGCAAGCGGTGACGGTGGAAGACTCGTTCAGCATGGTCCACGGCTCCAACGGCCAACTGCAACCGCTGTCGAAACTGATGAAGTCCGAGCCGGCGATCCTGGCGGGCATTGCTGCCGCCACCCTGGGCAGCAAGCCCGTGGATTGGAACTGGCTGGTGGCCGACTACGGGCGCATCCGCGACCTGATCGCCGACACCATCCCAGGCTTCAAGGACTTCAACGAGAAGATCAAACATCCAGGCGGCTTCTATCTGGGCAACTCCGCCGGCGCACGCCGCTGGAACACTCCATCAGGTCGAGCCAACTTCCGCCCGAACATCTTGCCTAAAGACCTGATCCACGAGCGCACCCACGCCACGGGCCGAGTGCCGGACCTGATCATGCAGTCAATGCGCTCCCATGATCAGTACAACACCACCATCTACGGCCTGGACGACCGTTATCGCGGGGTCAAAGGCCAGCGTGACGTGCTGTTCGTCAACGAAGCCGACATCATCCGCCTGGGCTTCAAGCCGGGGCAGAAGGCAGACATCGTGTCGCTGTGGGAAGACGGCCGTGAGCGCCGCGTGAAGGGCTTTACGCTGCTGGCATTTGATATTCCGGCGGGGCAGGCGGCGGCTTACTACCCGGAAGTGAACCCATTGGTGCCATTGGAAAGCACTGGCGATGGTAGCCATACGCCAACGTCCAAGTTTGTTGCGATTCGCTTGGAAGCGGCGAGTGACAATGGGTTGATCATGGCGCGCTCGGCCTGACTTGATCCGAGATATGTGTTGCTTGAACTACCGCTTTCGCGGATAAGCCCGCTCCCACACTGGGATGGGTTCACCATTGGGACTGTGTGGACCGATCGAATGTGGGAGCGGGCTTGCCCGCGAGAGGCCAGCACAAGCAACACACATTCGGCAGGCACAAAAAAAGGCCGCTTTTGCATAAAAGCGGCCCTTCCGAAGTAGCTAAAGACCCGTAAAAACGACTTAAGTTCCCCATACAAAACAGCAACTTAGCAAATTGTATACAACCTCTGCCGCCGGTCGGATTTCGATTGTCAGCGCCTCGATACAACCTCAGGATCGCGCCGTCATCCCTTGAGGTTTCCCTGAATGAAGTTCTCCTCGATTCTCTTGTTGTCCCTTGGCCTGGTCAGTGGCGCAGCCATGGCAGGCGGCACCACCGAAGCCGGTGTAGGCGGCGCATTGGGTGGGGTACTAGGTTCTGTTGTCGGCCAGCAGTTGGGCGGCAACACCGGTTCGACCATTGGCGCGGCCCTGGGCGGCGCAGGCGGTAGTGCAGTCGGCGCCGACAAACGTAGCCGTGGCGAAGCCGCCATTGGTGGCGCACTGGGCGCAGCCGGCGGTAACGTCGTAGGGCGCAGCGTTGGCGGCAGCACCGGCGCACTGATCGGCTCCGCAGCCGGCGGTGGCGCGGGCGGCGCGCTAGGCAACTACATGGGTAACGAAAGTGATCGCGACAGCCGCCATTACCGCGATCGCGACCGTGATGATCGTCGCTACTACCGCGATGGCCACCCAGGTCGCGGCCATGCCTATGGGCATCGCAAGAACAAGCATCGTTATCGCGACTGATAAACCCGCGCTCCGACGAACACATCCGATGTGGGAGCCGGGCTTGCCCGCGATAGCAGTGAAACAGGTTTAGACGTACTGCCTGATACTGCGCCATCGCGGGCAAGCCCGGCTCCCACATTTGGTCTGTATTGCTTGTAGGTGCGTCAAACCAGCAGCCGCTGCATCGCTTCGCGCAACATTGCCGGAATCGGCACTGGCTGGTTCGAGGCTCGGTCCACAAACACATGGACAAAGCGCCCCGCCGCACACGCCTCCTGCTCGCCCGCCTTGAATACTGCCAGCTCATACTGCACCGAACTATTGCCCAGCTTGCCTACCCGCAGGCCGATTTCAATGCGCTCGGGAAAAGCAATCGAGGCGAAGTAATCGCAGGCGGAACTCACCACAAACCCCACCACCTCACCGTCATGAATATCCAGCCCGCCCTGTTCGATCAGGTAAGTATTAACGGCTGTATCGAAGAAGCTGTAGTAAGTGACGTTATTCACATGGCCGTAGGCATCGTTGTCGTGCCAACGCGTGGTGATCGGTTGGAAGTGGCGGTAATCGTCGCGCACAGGCGTTGAGTCAGGCATCGGCAAGTCTCATCAAAGTTGATCCAATTGAGCATGGGCCCAGTCGCGCACCTCGGCGTAGGGGTAGTCTTCCAGCGCAGCAAAACCGGGAATGCCCCGCGCCTTCAACTTGGTAAACAACGGTACGCTGATACCGCCAAGGAACCGCGTCAAACGCTCCGCATTCGGCAAGTGCCCCGTGTGCTCATGATGCCTGTGGATAAAATCACCGCACAGCCCCATAAAGTTTTTATCCACAAGCGGCGGCAGGCTCGGCGGCGCCGGCAGATGGGCGACCTGGCCGTGGCATACCGAACAATGCCCGCAACGCCGGGGCGCATTATCATCACCAAAGTAGTGCGCCAGACGTTGCCCCAGGCAGTGGTCGGTGGCGAACAGGTCGAGCATGGCGTGAATCCGCGCGACCTCCGTCACCTCATGCTGCTTGAAGCCTGTGTATAACTCGGCGCTTAACGCGTGGGGGTCGAAATGGGTGTCGAGCAAACTGTAGACCTCAGTCATCTGCTTGCTTTCGAGCTCGATCAGGCCCTGCTCCTGAAAATAATCCAGTGCCTTCACCACCCGACTACGCTCGGCATTGTGCTGTTGATAAAGCGCATCGAAATCGACCGTCGCCCAGGTTTTAGCGCGCTTGCACACCTGGATGATCGCCGCGACAAACTGCTGCCGCTCGCCGGTAAAACGCGCCAGCAAGGCCTCGGGCTCGATCAGGTATTTGAAACGGTATTCCGCATAAAACGCATAGCGCGGCGCGATCACGCCCTTGAGCTCCAACTGCACCAGGAGCGTCTTGAGCGGCAACTCGCGAATATTGCTGTGGTCCGACAGCGACCTGAGCAGGAACTCCCACTGCCCTTCACTACGCGCGGCCTGCAACTCCTCCAGTACGCGCAAAATGCCTTGCTGCTCCGGCGTATCACCGTACACGAAGTTTTCCAGCACATTGAGGCTGTCGCGGTTGGCCAACACCAGGCAATCCGACGGCTGCCCGTCACGCCCTGCGCGGCCGATTTCCTGGCTGTAGTTCTCGATGGACTTGGGCAGGTCGAAGTGCACGACATTGCGGATGTCACTCTTGTCGATGCCCATGCCAAACGCGATGGTTGCGACAATGCAATTGGAACGCCCGCCCATGAAACGCTGCTGGATACCTTCGCGTTTTTCATGGGGCAGCCCCGCGTGATACGCCTCGGCCTGAATGCCGTGGCGGTTCAGATGCTCGGCAATCTGCTCGGCGGTTTTCTGCAAGGTGACGTAGACGATACTCGGCTGGTTGGCCCGCGCTTTCATCCACTCCACCAGCCTGCGGCGCTTGTCATGGCCGCTGACTGGTTCCACCAGCAGGTTGAGGTTGGGCCGATAGAAGCCCGTGGTCACTACATCTTCGGCAGCAATGGCGAACTTGGCCTGCATGTCAGCGATCACCTTGGGCGTGGCCGTGGCCGTCAGCAACAGCGCCTGAGGGATGTTGAACTGGCGCTGGTAGTCCGGCAGCTTCAAATAATCCGGACGGAAGTTGTGGCCCCATTCGGAGATACAGTGCGCCTCGTCTACCACCAGCAACGAGATCTGCACGCTGTTCAGGAAATTACGGAAACGCTCGTTCTTCAAACGCTCCACGGAAATCATCAGAATCTTGAGCTCGCCCGATCGCGCACGGGCCATTACATCATTGGCCTCATCACGGCTCTGGGCCGAGTCGATACTGCCCGCCGAAATGCCATGGCGCTGCAGGAAACCCAATTGGTCCTGCATCAACGCCAGCAACGGCGACACCACCAGCGTCAGGTGCGGCAGCAACACGGCCGACAACTGGTAACACAAGGATTTGCCCGAGCCCGTAGGGAAAATGGCGGCGGCAGATCGCCCAGCCAGCACGGCGCTGACCGTCTCTTCCTGGCCCAAGCGAAAGTGTGGGTAACCAAAGACCTGCTGGAGGGTGTCGTGCATAAGGCTGTCACTCCATTGACCGCTGAGTTGGCTCAAAAACATAGCCCGGGAATCTCAGCGAATCGAGAAAGGTCGCAAGGAAAAAAGAGACAGGATGATACACAGGGGGAGGGATGGCTCAGGGCCGAAGTGGGAGTTTTCTGAGAAAGTAACAGGAAGCAGCAGATTAAAAATGTGGGAGCTGGCAAACCCTCCCCCACATTTCACAACCGAGCTACTGCTGAATCAGCGGTTCTGCACCCGCTCGATCGCAGTGTCATACACCGGGTTGGCCTTTTGCTCCTTGGCCAACTGGTAATGACGCAGCGCATCCGGGAACTGCCCGGCCGCTTCGTAGATGCGTGCAATGTTGTAGTAAGCACCGGCGCGCACAGTCGCGGCATTGGTACCGGTGGCCAGGGCGATAGCCTTGCGGTTGGCCCAGATCGACTCCGCGGTATTGCCGGCTTTCTGATACGCCAGGCCAAGGTTGCCGTAAGCCTTGCCGAAGCTGTTATCCAGCTCGATGGCTTGACGGAAGAAGTCGATGGCCTGATCCAGGTTACCGGCCTGGTAGGCCGCTTCGCCCTTGAGGTTCAGCTTCTTCGCATCGGCCTGTGCCGACGTGCTCGCCGTCACGGCAGTGACGGCCACACTGTCGTCCAGCAACGGCTTGACCTCGTTGAGTACATCTTCGGCGCCAACTCTCACGCCGGTGAAGGTGTTGATGTCCTGGAAGTCGCCACTGCCGGTCATGCGGAACACAGTCCACAGGTTGCCCGTGCGGTTCTGCGGCACATAGTAGGTGCGTACCAGGGATTGCCCCATGTACACGAACACCTTGGCCTCACTGTTGGACAACTCGCTGGAGGTGGGAGAGCCGCTGTTGGAATAGTCGTGCACGGCATAGACGTAGCTTTCGCCGTAATGCTTTTTCTGCAGGGTGATGGTCTCCGGGCCATAGCTATCGGTGTCATCCACGTCCAGTTCGGCGTCGGTGCCCTTTTTATTGTTGAAGAAGATGTTATTGCCGGGGAAGATCATATGGGAGTCGAGGTCGCGCGGAGCCTTGCCCCAGGTCAACACCACACGCAGGCCGTCGAGATTTTCCATCACCGGGCTGATGGCATAGGTCATGCCTTTGCACGGGCACTTCACCACCAGGTTGGAATAGCCAGGCTTCTTGATGATCAGCAGGTTGCTGGCATCGTCAGCCGCTTCACTGGTCAGCGTCACCTGGCCTTGCGCGTTGGTACGGCCCACCACGTTCTGCGCGCCGTTACGTTGCAGCAGCACTTCGGCATCGGCGATTTTCTGGTCCTTGACCACCGCGCTGAGCACTTCAATCGGCAACTGCTCGGCCTGGGCAGAAAACGCCACCGCACACAAAGATATCGCCGAGGCGACACGAAGCAAACCCATGCTTAACTCCCTTTAAGTAGTGGGCGGAATCGCCCTACAAGATTTTGCGGTGAAACATACGCTGAAATGAGCTCGCTGGCAGATTTTTTATACAAGTTGTGACGGGCGCTTTATCCCGCCTACCGAGCTACGCATTGCGCTACATTCAAGCCTTGCTCCCCAAGAGGACGCAGCGATGAGCGAACTGACGTTTGAGCAAAAACAGGATCACTATCACAAGATCCGGCGTTCCAATTACTTGGCCAGCCTGCGCCTGGAAGGGTTGGATACCCAACCGACCGACGTCGACAAACCCCTGCCGACACGCGAAGCCGTCCTTGCCAAGTACCGCAACACCTCTAGCTGATGCTCGACAAATACGGGGTGGGCCAGGCCCCATACTGCTACCCCGGTAGCAGCACTCTGCGCAACCGCCTCCATTTGCTCGATGAGGCACGCCTGCACCAGGCCGAGCGGGAATTATCCGAAATCGCCGTAGGCAACCTTCCACTCTTTCCGCCGCCCTACGACCTTGATCGCCTGTCACCCGCTTCTCATCGACACTCAAGCATCAGCCAAAGACATCCAATCCGCCGCCCACCAGCGTATCCGCGCCGTCAGCGACTGATTGGAAACTTTCTCTTGCCTGACCTTCGAACACGCTGACTTCAAAGACATTTCCCACATCATTAATGCGCTGTACCTGCTCGTTCAGGACGGCCGTGATTTGTTGGAAGCCACGCAACACATTCAGCTGCAACCTGAACAAGCGCAAGTCTAAGCAACACCTGTGTAGGAGCGAGCTTGCTCGCGAAAATCGCCAACGATGACGCGGTAAATCAGAAAAAACGCGGCGCCCTTGAGTTTTTCGCGAGCAAGCTCGCTCCTACACTGATCAGCTTTACCCATTACATCGTTGCAAGCCATAAATGCCGGAGGCTTTTGTAAGACACCGCCAAACGTCACGCCATCCATTTCCCAAACTGCTTCAAATACCCGTTCAACCCTCTATACCAGTTACGCGTAGCCGACTGAACATAACCTCCTATCAACTGTCTCGGAAAAAACCGTGAACATCGAAAGGACTCAATATATCGGCCACTATGGCATCACTTTCACGGTAATTCGACTCATCGTGATGCTAAACAATCGACAAGAGCTAGCCACACTTTGCTTGCTGGAAGCAAAAGCTTCAGCGATAGGGGTCCGCTTGCGGCTTCAGAAGTTGTACGAAAAGATGCTTGCCCGAGATCTACCCTGCGTCATGACAGTGGCCGTCTCAAAGCCACTGACCAGGAAGCAGGCAGATAGCTTGAACAATCGGAACAACCTCATAAAAGAAATCATTTCTGGCGCAGTTGCAGCCCCTGTCGGGATCATATCCAGTAAAGCAGAATCGATAGTCGAGAACGCTATCAGCGATTTGATTTCTCGCAGGATCCGCAACTTTCACAGCGCAGACATCGTCATTGGCCTGGATGCTCAGGTCAGCGGTGGCATAGGCCCGCAGCGCTCAAGCGTCTCAATGCATGTGTACTCCAGATGAACTTTAGTCAATGGCTTTACCTACAAACAGCGCTATTGTTCGCTCTCCATCTACTGCTGTATTACAAAATCACTGACGGCACGTTAAGAACGCGTTTCGCCGTTACCTTCATCGTAACGGGACTGCTTCTGTTGTTCTGGTTACCCTACATCGCCATTGTCCTGAACATTCAACTTCTTCCCCTGGCCTTGTTCTTGATAGGCTTGGCTCTCTTCGTCACGCGAAACAAATACCGCCTGCAACGTAAAAGGCCCCCTCACCCACTCCTACGCACCCCCACTATGAACCTGGCCCCCAACTTCCCCGAAGACCCTGTCATGCAGCAGCTCCTGCAATTGCTGCATGAAGAAATCGGCTTGCCAACACACAAGACCATTGGCTTGCACACCTCACTGAACTTCGACCTCGGGTGCGATGGTGCTGAGGCCAAGCAATTCATGGAGGCGCTGGAGCAGGATTTTGGTGTCGACCTGAGCGACTACGACGCTTATCGTTACTTCCAGCCGCCGGTGTTCGACGTGTTCCTGAAGCGTCGCGCCAAAGGCCGTGGTGACAAAATTCCGCTGACCATCGGCATGCTCTACCTGGCGATCAAGACCCACCGCTGGGACACGCAGACGCTGGAAAACCTGAGCTGAATCCAATGAAGGATTTTTTGTAGGAGCGAGCTTGCTCGCGAAAAACTCACAGGCGCCGCGTTCATTCAGCAAGCACGCGTTATCGTTGACGTTTTTCGCGAGCAAGCTCGCTCCTACAGTATTAGGGCAAGCCTGCTCCCACACTGGATCTGCGCTAATCTGGCGAGCCGTATAAATAACAAGGACCTTACATGGACGTAACAATGGGCCTGCTGGCCGCCCTGCTCTGGGGCGGCACGGACTTTCTGGTGGGCCTCAACGCCCGAGCCGTTGGCGTTAAACGCGCGGTGTATTTCGGCCAAGCCCTCGGTTTTTTGATCATGACCCTCCTGCTGGTCATTTTCCCAGCCTTCCTTTTCAAATCCCTTGATGCACCGTTAAGCGTTTGGCTCCTGGGCGTCGCCGCCGCTCTGCTGACGGTGTCCGGCGCCCTTGCGCTGTCCAAAGCCTTTGCCTTGGGCAAAGCGGCCATCGTCGCGCCATTGGTGACGTCCTATGGGGTCGTGACCACCTTGCTGTCCTGGGCCAGCGGTGAACACATCAGCCTGATACAACTGGGCTGCATCGCCCTGTGCGTGATCGGCGTTTTGCTGTCCAGCATTCACAAGGACAACGGTACGCCTCACAACAACCCGCGCCTGTCCATTGCCTACGCCATGTTCGCCGCAACCTTGTACGGCACCAGTTTCTGGCTGCAAGGCCGCTACACACTGCCAGCGCTGGGGCCAATCACCATGTTGTGGCTGGGTTACCTGGTAGGCCTGTGCGTGCTGGTGGTGATGGTGCTGAAGATCAAGGATGGCCTGAAGATCCCGCCACTGAAAAACTGCGCGACGTTGACCGGAGCGAGCTTGATGAACCTCGGCGGTTTCTCGGCGTTTTCGTGGGGCGCAATGGCCGGCTCGGTGTCGGTGGTGACGGTGATCAGTACGCTCTCTGGAGGGATCGCGGCGATCCTGGGGTTTGTATTTTTCAAGGAGCGGTTGTCAGCGGTGCAGGTGACAGGCGTCGTACTGGTGCTGGTCGGTGCAGTGGTACTGCATATCGCCGGCTAACGTCGCGCACAAAAAAGCCGCCTACTTAAGAGGCGGCTTTTTTACAACCAGCGAATCTTACAACTTAGGACCCGCCGCCTTGATCGCATCGCTGACTTCAAACTTCTTGAAATTCTCGATGAACAGGCCAGCCAGCGCCTTCGCTGCTTCGTCGTAGGCAGCCTTGTCAGCCCAGGTGTTGCGTGGGTTCAACAGGCCGGTTTCAACGCCCGGTACGGCCAATGGCACGTCGAGGTTGATGGTGTCCAGGTGTTCGGTTTGCGCACCGATCAACGCACCGCTCTGGATCGCTGCAATCACGCCGCGAGTGGTCGGAATGTTGAAGCGTTTACCAACGCCGTAACCGCCGCCGGTCCAGCCGGTGTTGACCAGGTAGACCTTGGAGCCGAAACCACGGATACGCTTGATCAGAAGCTCTGCGTATTCGCCAGCCGGGCGTGGGAAGAACGGCGCGCCGAAGCAGGTGGAGAAGGTCGACTTGATGCCGCTGCCCGAACCCATTTCGGTCGAGCCCACCAGAGCGGTGTAGCCGGACAGGAAGTGGTAGGCCGCCTGTTCTTCGCTGAGGATCGACACAGGCGGCAGTACGCCAGTCAGGTCGCAAGTCAGGAAGATCACCGCGTTTGGCTCGCCGCCCAGGTTCTTCTCGGAACGCTTGGCAACGTGCTCCAGCGGGTAGGCGGCACGGCTGTTCTGGGTCAGGCTGACATCGGCGTAGTCGGCGTGCTTGGCCTCGTCGATCACGACGTTTTCCAGCACCGCGCCATGCTTGATGGCTTTCCAGATAACCGGCTCGTTCTTCTCGGACAAGTCGATGCACTTGGCATAGCAACCGCCTTCGATGTTGAACACCACGCCTTCGCCCCAGCCGTGCTCGTCGTCACCGATCAGGTAACGGCTTTCGTCGGCGGACAGGGTGGTCTTGCCAGTGCCGGACAGGCCGAAGAACAGGGTCACGTCGCCTGCTTCGCCGATGTTGGCGGCGCAGTGCATCGGCAGCACGTCGGCAGCCGGCAGCAGGAAGTTCTGCACCGAGAACATGGCTTTTTTCATTTCACCGGCGTAACGCATGCCGGCAATCAGTACTTTTTTCTGGGCGAAGTTGAGGATCACGCAACCGTCGGAGTTAGTGCCGTCACGCTCTGGCACGCACTCGAAGTTGGCCACGTTGAGCACTTGCCACTCTTCACGACCGGCCGGGTTGTACTGGGCCGGGTTGATGAACAGGCAACGACCGAACAGGTTCTGCCAGGCAGTCTGGGTGGTCATTTTCACGGCCAGGTAGTGGTCTTCTGCAGCCCCTACGTGAACATGGGAAACGAAATGCTCTTGCGCGTTATTGAACGCCTCGACGCGAGCCCACAGGGCATCGAACTTGTCAGCCGGGAACTTGCGGTTGATCGGGCCCCAGGCAATGGCGTCCTGGGTGGACGGCTCTTCAACGATGAAACGGTCAACCGGCGAACGACCGGTGCGGTGACCGGTTTCTACGACCAGCGCGCCAGTATCGGCAAGCACGCCTTCACCGCGCTGCAGGGCTTCTTTGACCAGATCGTCAACACTCAGATCGGTGTATACGGCGTTATTGGCTTGCGTCATGAGGTTCCCCGTCGGCCTATGGCCGAGTGCTCCAAACGTTTTGTAGTAGAAAGTTGCGCACTACTACCGCGAAAAAAGTGGGCCGGATTATGCCAGAAAAGCCCAAAAAGAGTAGGGCCCTCCCGTCAGAACACCTCTAATCCGGCGTTTGTCAGGTGATTTACCTGTGCTTAAACGTTTTAGTGGCGGGTGTCGGAAGGGGTGTCGCTGCCTGCGCCGGCGAACAATTGCGCTACATCAGCCGCGTCGAACAGGTAGCGCTGGTTGCAGAACTGGCAGTCGATCTCGATATGGCCGCCATGTTCCACCACCAGATTTTGCGCATCTTCCAGGCCCAGGCTGACCAGCGCGTTACCGGAACGCTCGCGCGAGCAACTGCAGTGAAAATGCAGGCCCTGTGCGTCGAACAGGCGCACGGCCTCTTCGTGGTAGAGGCGGTGCAGGATGGTTTCGTTGTCCAGGCCCAGCAGTTCTTCGGCCTTCAAGGTGTCGGCCAAGGCGATGATATGCCGCCAGCTTTCGGCACGATCATCCTCATCCTTGATGCGATCGGCCGGCAGTTGTTGCACCAGCAAACCACGGGCGCGCTTGCCGTCGGCGTTAAGCCAGAACTTGGTGCCCACTTGCTGGGACATAACGAAGTAGTTGGTGAAGCATTCCGACAGGGTCTGGCCGTCGAGGTCGACAATACCCTGGTACCGCTGGCCTTCAGTCGGGTCGACAGTCAGTGCCAGGACGCCGTTGGGCATCAGGTCGGCCAAGGTGGCATCTGCGGCAATCTGGTCAGCCTCGTAACGGGCCAGGCCACGGATCTCGCGCTCGCTCGAGCACTCGATCATCAACATGGGCACTGGCCCTTCGGAACGAGCCTGCAAGATCAGCAAACCGTCGAACTTCATGGTGCCCACCAGCAGCGCCGCGGCGGCCATCAACTCGCCGAGCAATTGCGCGACCGGCTCCGGATAGGCGTGTTTGGCAAGGACTTCGGCATAGCTGAGCTCCAACGAAACCATCTCGCCGCGGGCATCGCTCTCATCGAAGATGAAGCGTTGGGTGAAGTCGGTATCCGGTAGATCAGTCATAGGTCTGGGTATCTGAAGTGATGACAAAATGATTACAAGGTTTATAAAATTAAACGCTTTAGCACCATCTTGGTGCGACTTCTCCTGAATTCAAGGAGCTGAATAGAGCGATGAGGGACAGTTTATGAACAATCCGGGTTTGTTCCAAGCCAACTGGAACCTCCGGCGATGGGCTCTTTGCAATCTACTCGCTATCGGACTGCTGTGTTTTTGGCTGTGGCCCACGGGCCAGATGCTCTGTGTGATTTTCGACGAGTGGCTGTTTCATCTGCTCAATGGCCCATTGGCCACGAACTCGACCTGGCTACATGTGTGGGCCGTGGCCAGCCTGCGGCCGTTTGATGCAGTGGTCGGCGTGATTTTGCTGGCGCTGTTGATCCGCGGCGACTGGGTGTTCAAGGCCGTACAGGTGCGCCAGGCGTTTTTTGGCTTCCTCGGCATTCTGCTGCTATTGCTGTTTATCCGCATGCTGTTCTCAAAACTCGCGGCGCACATGGGCTGGCAGCACAGTAGCCCGTCGATGGTCATCAGCGGCGCGATTCAAATGAGCGACTTTTTCCCAGGGTTGGAGAAAACCTGGGAATTGAAGGACCGCTCGAGCCAGAGCTTCCCCGGCGACCATGCTTCGGTGCTATTGATCTGGGCGATGTTCATGAGCGTGTTCGCCCGGCGCATCGGCCAGGTGCTGGTGATCTGGGGCCTGGCGCTGCTGTTCATGATGCCGCGGCTGGTAGCCGGCGCGCACTGGGGCCAGGACGATTATATCGGTGGCGTACTGCTGGCGCTGTTGGCGCTGGGGTGGGGGTATTACACGCCGTTTGCGGCGAAGGTGTCGGGCGCTTTGTTGCGGATGACGGCGCCGCTTTTCGGGCTACTGAGCAAGTTGCCCGTTATTGGGCGGTTGAGTGTCATGCGCACAACTCCGTAACCCCCAGGGCTACTAAAAGTGGGAGCGGGCTTGCTCGCGAACGCGGGGTGTCAATCAATGCATCTGTGCCTGACCCACCGTATTCGCGGGCAAGCCCGCTTCCACATTTGATCGAGTTTGCATGGGCGACTCGTGCAATCAATCGTCATTGCCGCTGCCGCGAAACTTGAACAGATCGCGGCGCTGCTTCTTGCTCGGCTTGCCGTCAGTGGTCAGGCCTGAAGCCCCTGCCTTGCGCATGGCCGCAGCGTTTTCGCGCTTGGCGATGCTGGCTTCGGTCTCGGCATACAGTGCCTGCGCTTCAGGCGCGCCCCGGCGGACGATGGAAAGCGCCTGTACTACGATGGTTTTTTCATCAAAGCCTGTACGAATCTGAAACTCGTCGCCGACGCGCGGCTCCTTTCCCGGCTTGCAGCGCTCGCCGCGATGATGCACCTTGCCGCTCTCGATAGCGGCCTTGGCCAGAGCGCGGGTCTTGTAGAACCGCGCTGCCCACAACCACTTGTCCAGCCGGACCTTCTCTTCCTCTTCCTGCTTTTGAGCCACTTGAATTCCTCGCTCTGAAAAATGTCGCAACTTTACCGTTGAAACCCTTCGACGCATAAACCCCAAGGCTCACCTAAGATACGCCAGGTAGCACCCTGTTTTCGCGAGGATACGCCGTGACCGACTTTCCCCTCTCACTCACCTCGCCCAACCAGCGGTGCGTGGGTTGCCAGCAAAGCGAGCCTCTGGGGTTCGACTTTGCGTTCGCCTACCAGCCTATCGTAGACCTGCGTGACCATTCGATCTTCGCCAACGAAGCCCTGGTGCGCGGTCCCCAGGGAGAAGGCGCGCTGTCGGTGCTGGCTCAGGTCAACGAAACCAATCGCTACCGCTTCGACCAGCGCTGCCGGACCAAGGCCATCGCCGGTGCCGCAGCCCTGGGCATGCAGACTCACCTTTCCATCAACTTCATGCCCAATGCTGTATATCGTCCGGAACTGTGTATCCGCAGCACTCTGGAGGCCGCCCGGGCGCACAATTTCCCGCTGGACCGGCTGATTTTCGAGACCCTGGAAAGCGAGCACGTAGATAACTATCGCCATTTGACGAATATTCTGCGTGAATACCGCGAATTCGGCTTCAAGACCGCCATCGACGATTTCGGCGCGGGCTATTCGGGGCTGAACCTGCTGGCCGATTTCCAACCTGACTTGATCAAGCTCGACATGGCGCTGATTCGCGATGTCGACCAGGATCGTGTCCGTCAGGTGATCGTCCGGGGGATTGTCACAATCTGTGAGCAGTTGGGGGTTACTGTCATCGCCGAGGGCATCGAAAGTGCCGGCGAGCGCGACTTCCTGTCCGACTGCGGAATATTTCTGATGCAGGGCTTCTGGTTCGCCAAGCCTGCATTCAAAGCGTTGGCTGAGGTATCTCCTCAAGCCTGGGCGAATTGACCGGTTAACCATATTGAAGACATTTGACCATTTGACCGTTGTGGGTCTGCGTGAGTGGGTGGCACTTCCCGACTTGGGAGTGGCGGGCCTGCGGGCGAAGATCGACACCGGTGCCAGTACCTCAAGCCTGCACGCCACCGATATCGAGCCCTTTGAGCGCGACGGTGAAAAGTGGGTGCGTTTTACCGCGCACTTGGGCAGCGTGGTGCAACTGCGTCACCGCCGCTGTGAAGCGCCCCTGGTGACGATGAAAACCATCAAGAGCTCCAACGGCCATGCACAGGTGCGCTACGTGATCAGCACCACCCTGGCCCTGGGTGATCGGGTATGGCGGGTGGAGTTCACCCTCGCCTGTCGCAAAGCCATGCGTTACCGCCTGCTGCTGGGCTCCAAGGCGCTGATTGACGGCCAGTTGGTGGTCAATCCGGGCCTCAAGTACGTTCAAGACAAGCCGGTGTTCCCGGTCTCCACTATTTCTGCCCCAGGTGCTGCATGAAGATTGCTGTGCTGTCGCGAAACCCGCGTCTGTATTCCACCCGCCGCCTGGTCGAGGCCGGCACTGAACGTGGCCATGAAATGGTGGTGATCGACACGTTGCGTGCCTACATGAATATTGCCAGCCACAAGCCGCAGATCCACTACCGGGGCAAGCCCCTGGAAGGCTTTGATGCGGTGATCCCGCGTATCGGCGCTTCGGTGACGTTCTATGGCTGCGCGGTATTGCGCCAGTTTGAAATGATGGGGGTGTTTCCGCTGAATGAATCCGTGGCCATTGCGCGCTCGCGGGACAAGCTGCGCGCCCTGCAACTGCTGTCGCGCCGGGGTATCGGTCTGCCGGTCACCGGTTTTGCCCACTCTCCGGACGACATTCCCGACCTGATCGAGATGGTCAATGGCGCACCGCTGGTGATCAAGGTACTGGAAGGCACCCAGGGCATCGGGGTGGTGCTGTGTGAAACAGCAACGGCGGCGGAGTCGGTGATTGAGGCGTTCATGGGCCTCAAGCAGAACATCATGGTGCAGGAATACATCAAGGAAGCGGGCGGCGCGGACATTCGCTGCTTCGTGGTGGGCGACAAGGTGATCGCAGCCATGAAGCGCCAGGCCAAGCCCGGTGAGTTCCGCTCCAACCTGCACCGTGGCGGCAGCGCCAGCCTGATCAAGATCACCCCGGAAGAGCGCATGACCGCGCTGCGGGCGGCAAAGGTGATGGGGCTGAGCGTAGCGGGTGTGGACATCCTGCGCTCCAACCATGGCCCCCTGGTGATGGAAGTAAACTCATCGCCGGGCCTGGAAGGGATCGAAACCACCACCGGTAAGGATGTGGCGGGGATCATCATTCAGCATCTGGAGAAGAATGGCGGGCCGAATATGACTCGGACCAAGGGAAAGGGCTGAATACCCACATCTGCCACACGCCGCAAACCACTGTGGGAGCTGGCTTGCCTACGATGACGCCGGTACATTCAACATCGTCGTTGAATGAACTACCGCTATCGCAGGCAAGCCAGCTCCCACATTTGCATTCATATTGCTTGTTAGACAGCGTCTCTAGGCAGCATCAACCCCAGCGGCAGCCGCACCCGTGCTTCCAACCCGCCGCCTTCCCGGTTGCGCAACTCGACATTGCCGCCATGCATCGACGCAATACGCCGCACAATCGCCAACCCCAACCCCGTGCCCTTGCCTCCTCGGGCGCGGTCACCACGGGTGAAGGGGTTGAAGATACCCTCCAGCTCAGCCGGGTCGATTCCTGTGCCACGGTCCATCACGCTCAGCACCACGTAAGGCGCGGCACTGTCGCCAGAAACGTACGCCGCCACTTCCACATCGGAACCGGCATGGTGCAAGGCGTTGCCAATCAAGTTGTTCAGCAGGCGCTTCATCGACACCCGGCGTAATGCGAACGGCTGGATCGGCTCCAGGCGCGTGCGCACCTGCTCACCATTCTGGTTATAGGGCGCAACCACCTCACGCACGAGGTCGGTGAGGTCGACCTCCTCGACCACTTCATCCCGCCCGTCACGGATGAACGCCAGGAACTGGTCCAGAATAGCGTCCATGTCCTCGATGTCGCGCACCATGTCATCGGTGAGGTCGGTATGGTCCCCCATCAACTCCAGGGACAACCGTAATCGCGTCAGTGGCGTGCGCAAGTCATGGGACACCCCCGCCAGCATCAACTCGCGTTCGCGCCCGGCCTGTTCGACATCTTCTGCCATCTGGTTGAAGGCGCCGTACACCTCGGTCATCTCACTGGGCGTGTCGCTGACCGGCAAGCGCACACTGCGCCCCTGGCCCAGTTGGCGAGCGGCAAACACCAGGCGCTTGAGGGGTTGGTTGAGCTGGCGGACGAAAATCCACGCGGACGCCGTTGAAAGCAAGCCAATGGCCAGGAACCAGCCCAACACGTTCCAGATTTTTTGCCCCCTCAGCGGGTGCGGATAAAGCGGAACCTTGATCCAGGCATCCCCCAGGCTTGGCGCTCGCACCCACAGCGCAGGCGAAACATGCATACGCAGCCGCACCTCGGTGTCGGCACCCAACTCGGCCTGCATCTGGCGCTGGTAGATCTCGCTGTAAGGCCAATGCTGCTCGCCTTCAGGCACACCAGCGCCGTCAACCCGCGTCAGCGTCGACGCCTTGGCTACTTTTTCGCGGTTCTCAGGGTCTACCGCCCAATAACCACGCAACGTCAGGGCGACACCATGGCTGTACTGCCGGTCCACCAGCACGTCTTCGTTCATCAACAGATAAACCAGCGTGAGCGCCTTGGAAAACAGAACGACAATAAGCACCAGCCAGAGGGTGCGGGAGAAGAAACTTTGTGGGAACCACAGCGGGGTTTTCATAGATGAAAGCTGCACACCTTGCAGGAACGAGCGGCGCTCGCAGAATTGCAGACGCCGGGCATCCCGTCGACCCTCATGGAGTCAAACGCCAGGATACCCGCCCCTGCAAATCATCGGTCACTTGGTTGCGGTGCCATCCGGCACAAACACATAACCCACACCCCACACCGTCTGGATATACCGCGGCTTGGACGGGTCTGGCTCGATCATCCGGCGCAATCGGGAAATCTGCACGTCGATGGAGCGCTCGAGGGCGTCCCATTCCCGGCCACGGGCCAGGTTCATCAGCTTGTCACGGGTCAGCGGCTGGCGAGCGTTCATCACCAGGGCCTTGAGCACTGCGAATTCGCCGGTGGTGAGCATGTGCACTTCTTCACCGCGCTTGAGCTCACGGGTGGCCAGCGACAATTCGTAATCGCCAAAGGTGACGCTTTCGTCTTCGCTGCCCGGTGCACCCGGTACCGCCGGTGCCTGGCGACGCAACACGGCCTTGACCCGCGCCATCAGCTCATCGGGGTTGAACGGCTTGGCCAGGTAGTCATCAGCGCCCAGCTCCAGGCCCTTGATGCGGCTCAGTTCATCGCCCTTGGCGGTGAGCATGATGATCGGGATCTGATTGTTCGCACCGCGCAGGCGCTTGCAGGCAGTGAGGCCGTCTTCACCGGGCAACATCAGGTCGAGTACGACCAGGTTGAAAACTTCACGCCCTAACAGACGATCCATCTGTTCGGTGTTCGGCACCGCGCGGGCACGATAGCCCTTGGAGTTGAAAAAACGCTCCAGCAGGCTGCTCAGCCCCGGATCGTCATCAACGATGAGAATTTTTTCGCCTTCAGCAGTTTGTGCGGTGCTGCTCATTGGATGCTCCTCTTATCTCGGCGCGCATTATGGCGTAGCTGCCGTTATACGCACCGTGTGCATTGTTAGCAGATTTTTCATCTACTGCCAGCGAACCCGCGCCCTACAAGCTGCGGCGCAGTAGCCCCCAAGGGCAGAACGCTGGTTATAATGCGGCGCCTCCGTGCAGGGCAACGTCAGATCGTTACCGTTTGCTGCCGGGCTTTTTTTACCCGCTTGTCGTGACTTTTTCGATTTCGAGGGTCAATAGCCAGCCTCTTGACCCAGGCAGCGGCGCCAGTCGGGCCGCTCAACCAGCCTCGCCGAGCCTTGTTTTTACGGGCCGGCGCGCTGATTTTAAGAATTTCAGGTGGTTTTATGGACAGCATCAACAGCCGCATCGCCGAGGAACTCGGTGTACGCCCACAACAGGTCGAAGCGGCCGTCGCTCTACTGGATGAAGGCTCCACCGTGCCCTTCATCGCCCGTTACCGAAAAGAAGTGACCGGCAGCCTCGACGACACCCAACTGCGTCACCTGGAAGAGCGCCTGCGCTACCTGCGAGAACTCGACGAACGGCGTATCAGCATTCTCGCCAGCATCGAGGAACAGGGCAAGTTGACCCCTCAACTGGAACGCGACATCAAACTCGCGGACACCAAGACCCGCCTCGAAGACCTTTACCTGCCGTACAAACAGAAACGTCGTACAAAGGGCCAGATCGCCCTGGAAGCCGGCCTGGGTGATTTGGCCGATGGCTTGTTCAACGACCCATCGTTGACCCCGGAAACCGAAGCCGCGCGCTTCATCGACGCGGAAAAAGGCGTCGCCGACGTCAAGGCCGCCCTCGAAGGCGCCAAGTACATCCTGATGGAGCGCTTCGCCGAAAACGCCAGCCTCCTGGAAAAACTGCGTACCTACCTCAAGCAGGAAGCCATCCTCAGCGCCCGCGTCATCGCCGGCAAAGAGGAAGAAGGCGCCAAGTTCCGCGACTACTTCGAACACGACGAGCCGCTCAAAAGCATGCCGTCCCACCGCGCCCTGGCGATTTTCCGCGGCCGTAACGAAGGCATTCTCAGCTCCGCGCTGAAAGTCGGTGACGAGCTGCCGGGCACCATGCACCCGTGCGAAGGCATGATCGGTCAACAATTCGGCATCCAGAACCAGAACCGCCCGGCAGACAAGTGGCTCGGCGAAGTGGTGCGCTGGACCTGGAAGGTCAAGCTCTACACTCATCTGGAAACCGACCTGCTGGGCGAGTTGCGCGACGGCGCCGAAACCGAAGCGATCAACGTGTTCGCCCATAACCTACACGACCTGCTGTTGGCCGCACCGGCTGGCCCGCGTGCCACCCTGGGCCTCGACCCGGGGCTGCGCACCGGTTGCAAGGTCGCGGTGGTCGACGCCACCGGCAAGCTGCTGGACCACGCCACCGTGTACCCACACGTACCGCACAACAAGTGGGACCAGACCCTGGCGATCCTGGCCGCCTTGTGCGCCAAGCACGCGGTGGACCTGATCGCCATCGGCAACGGCACCGCCAGCCGCGAAACCGACAAGCTGGCCGCCGAGCTGATCAAAAAATACCCAGCCATGAAGATGACCAAGGTCATGGTCTCCGAAGCAGGCGCTTCGGTGTACTCGGCGTCGGAGCTGGCCTCCAAGGAATTCCCGGACCTCGACGTGTCGATCCGTGGCGCGGTGTCCATCGCTCGTCGCCTGCAAGACCCGTTGGCCGAACTGGTGAAAATCGACCCTAAATCCATCGGCGTCGGCCAGTACCAGCACGACGTATCGCAGCTGAAACTGGCACGCGGCCTGGATGCGGTGGTGGAAGACTGCGTAAACGCCGTGGGCGTAGACGTGAACACCGCTTCGGTGGCACTGCTGGCGCGAATCTCGGGCCTCAACGCGACCCTGGCGCAGAACATCGTCAGCCATCGCGACGAAAACGGCGCGTTCAAAACCCGTGCTGCGCTGAAAAAAGTCGCACGCCTGGGTGAAAAAACCTTTGAACAAGCGGCCGGCTTCCTGCGCGTCATGAACGGCGATAACCCCCTGGACGCCTCGGCAGTTCACCCGGAGGCCTACCCGCTGGTGCAACGCATTGCCGCCGAAACCGACCGCGATATCCGTTCGTTGATTGGTGATGCCGCGTTCCTCAAGCGCCTGGACCCGAAGAAGTACACCGACGAAACCTTCGGTGTGCCGACCATCACCGACATTCTGCAAGAGCTGGAAAAGCCTGGCCGCGACCCGCGTCCCGAGTTCAAGACCGCCGAGTTCCAGGACGGCGTCGAAGACCTCAAGGACCTGCAACCGGGCATGATCCTCGAAGGCGTGGTGACCAACGTGACCAACTTCGGCGCGTTCGTGGACATCGGCGTGCATCAGGACGGTTTGGTGCATATCTCCGCGCTTTCGGAGAAGTTCATCAAGGACCCACGTGAGGCGGTGAAAGCCGGTGACGTGGTCAAGGTCAAGGTCATGGAAGTCGACATCCCACGCAAACGCGTCGGCCTGTCGATGCGCATGAGCGATACCCCCGGCGAGAAAATCGATGGTGCCCGTGGCGCTCGCCCCGGTTCGGCGCCGCGCCAGTCGCAGAACAACGCCCCGCGCAAGGAAACCACCACCGCCGCGCCAAGCAACAACGCCATGGCGTCGCTGTTTGCCAACGCTAAACAGTTGAAGAAGCGCTGATGGAAATTCCGGCCGGTTTGACCCAGAGCGCATTCAGCGAACTGATCGGCTGCCGCCTGCAACGCCTGGAAGAGGGCGTTGCCGAGGTGGCCCTGACCCTGGAGCCGCATCTGCGCAACCGCGCGGGCAAGCTCCATGGCGGGGCGATTTTCAGCCTGGTGGATATAACCATGGGCCTGGCCTGTTCCAGCGCCCATGGTTTCGACCAGCAGAGCGCCACCATCGAATGCAAGATCAACTATATCCGCGCCGTGGAAGACGGTGAGGTGCTGTGCACCAGCCGGGTGATCCACGCCGGTCGCCGCACCCTGGTGGTCGAGGCCGACGTGTATCAGAGCGAAAGACTTGTCGCAAAAGCACAGGGCACGTTCGCTGTCCTATAGCTCCCCACCCCCGATTTGAGTTAATTTCGGCGCTGCGATAACAGCGTCGGAATTTTCTCGCTGCGCTGTAGCCCAATTCATGGAGTGAAGTCGGCAAATTCAGAGCGGGTCAAATCGACTCAAAACCAGGCGATCACGCCAGTTTCAACTTCACCCTTGTAGACCGTCCTGCCCACCCCCATATTGGGGCGACTGACGCGTGAAGGAATCCAACTTGAGCGAACTTCTCAACCGCCGCCTGGCCCTGCTCGGCAAGCGCGAACACCTCTCCCTGCTAGAGCAATGCTTGCACGGCATCGAGCGCGAATGTCTGCGCGTCACCAACGAAGGTCGACTGGCGCAAACGCCGCACCCCGAAGCCCTGGGCGCCGCGCTGACCAATGAACAGATCACCACCGACTACTCGGAATCGCTGCTGGAGTTCATCACCCCTGCCCTGCCAAACCCGGCCGATACTCTGAGCAGCCTGGACAAGATCCATCGCTTTGCCTACACCAAGCTGGGCAGCGAATACCTGTGGAGCCCCTCGATGCCGTGCCCGTTGCCGGCCGAGGAAGATATTCCGATTGCCTACTACGGCACCTCCAACATCGGCCAGCTCAAGTACGTGTACCGCAAGGGCCTGGCCCTGCGTTACGGCAAGACCATGCAGTGCATCGCCGGCATCCACTACAACTTTTCCCTGCCGGAAGCGTTATGGCCGTTGCTCAAGGAAACAGAAGGGTTTGTCGGCACCGACCGTGACTATCAATCCACGGCCTACATCGCGCTGATCCGTAATTTCCGGCGCTACAGCTGGCTGTTGATGTACCTGTTCGGTGCCTCGCCAGCCCTGGATGCCGGCTTCCTGCGCGGACGCTCGCATCAGCTTGAAGTCCTCGACGCCGACACGCTGTACCTGCCCTACGCCACCAGCCTGCGCATGAGCGACCTGGGGTACCAGAGCAACGCCCAGGCCGGCCTGACGCCGTGCTACAACGATTTGGCCAGCTACACCGACAGCCTGCGCGAAGCGGTGGCAACACCCTACGCGCCCTATGTAGAAGTCGGCACGCACAAGGATGGCGAGTGGGTACAGCTCAATACCAACATCCTGCAGATCGAAAACGAGTACTACTCCAACATCCGTCCCAAGCGCGTGACCTACACCGGCGAGCGGCCGATCCAGGCGTTGATGGCCCGCGGCATCCAGTACATCGAAGTACGCTGCCTGGACATCAACCCGTTCCTGCCGATGGGTATCGACCTGCCAGAGTCGCGGTTCCTCGACGCATTCCTGCTGTACTGCGCGCTGAACGACAGCCCACTGTTCGCCAACAACGAGTGCGGCAACGCCACCTCCAACTTCCTCAGCGTGGTCAAGGAAGGCCGCCGTCCGGGCCTGCAATTGCAGCGTGACGGCCAGCCGGTTGACATGAAGGAGTGGGCGGCCGAGTTGCTGGAGAAGATTGCCCCGCTGGCCGCCCTGCTCGATCAGAGCCATGGCATCTCCGAGCACAGCGAGGCATTGGACGCCCAGTTGGCCAAGGTCAAGGACCCATCCCTGACGCCGTCGGCTCAGGTATTGGCAGCCATGGCTGAGCGCAAGGAAAGCTTTGCGCAGTTCTCCCTGCATCAAAGCGAAGTCCATGCCGAATACTTCCGCAAAGAACCTTTGGCGCCTGAGGAACAAGCGCACTTTGAAGAACTGGCCCGTGCGTCGCTGGCGCAACAGGCAGAGCTGGAGCAGAACGAAGTAGGCGATTTCGATGTGTTTGTCGGTTCGTACCAGGCAAGCATCCTCGCCATCAGCAACTAACCTCAGGCTCGCTCCCCTGTGGGAGCTGGCTTGTGTGGGAGCTGGCTTGCCTGCGATATCGGTGGGTCAGCAACCCACCTGTTGACTGATACACCGCTATCGCAGGCAAGCCAGCTCCCACATTATTCTGCCAGCCTGAAAACAGGCTTCGCCATTTACCCTCATAAGCTAATTCGAAAAAGTTATTTATTTTCGAATTCTTAGATCATTTAGTCTCCTCTCACGCCGACCCTCGGCCGCCTGATTGAGGAGCTTCCCTTTGAAACTGCTGACCCCTCTGCGCCTGTTGGCCGCATTGTCCCTGGCCGGTGCCAGCCTGTTTGCCCAGGCGGCGGACGTGACCATTGCGTATCAGACCACCGTGGACCCGGCCAAAGTCGCCCAAGCCGACGGCGCCTATGAAAAAGCCACCAACGCCAAGATCGACTGGCGCAAATTCGACAATGGCGCCGACATCATCGCCGCCATCGCGTCCGGCGACGTGCAGATCGGCTACCTCGGTTCCAGCCCGCTCACCGCCGCGATAACCCGTAAAGTCCCGGTGCAAACCTTCCTCGTCGCCACCCAGATCGGCGGCGCCGAAGCCCTGGTGGCGCGTAACGGTTCGGGGATCAACAGCCCTCAGGACCTGGTCGGCAAAAAAATCGCTGTGCCCTTCGTTTCCACCGGCCACTACAGCCTGCTCGCCGCCCTTAAACACTGGAACATCGACCCGGCCAAAGTCACCATTCTCAACCTCGCCCCGCCGGCCATCATTGCCGCCTGGAAGCGCGGTGATATCGACGCCACCTATGTCTGGGACCCAGCCCTGGGCGTGGCCAAGGAAACCGGCAAGGTGCTGATCACCTCCGGGGAGCTGGCCAAGTTCGGCGCGCCGACGTTCGATGCCTGGATCGTGCGCAAGGACTTCGCCGAGAAGCACCCAGAGATTGTCACCGCCTTCGCCAAGGTCACTCTGGATGCCTACGCCGCCTACCGCAAAGACCCACAAGCCTGGCTCGCCGATTCCGGCAACGTCGACAAACTGGTGAAACTCTCCGGCGCCAAGGCCAGCGATATCCCGTTGCTGCTGCAAGGCAACGTCTACCCGTTGGCCGCCGACCAGGTAACGCTGCTGGGCGCACCGACCACCAAGGCCGTCACCGACACCGCTGCGTTCCTCAAGGAGCAAGGCAAGGTCGAGGCCGTGCTGCCCGACTACGCCCCTTATGTCAGCGCCAAGTTCATTACCAACTGACTCAGGAGTTCACTGCGATGGCCTTGCTACAACTGGAGCGCATCAGCGCACAGTACCCAGGCGCCCCGGAACCGGTACTGTCCGATATTTCACTGGAGCTTGGGCCCCAGCAATTGCTGGTCGCCCTGGGCCCGTCCGGCAGCGGCAAGACCTCGTTGTTGAACCTGATTGCCGGCTTCGTCGAACCGTCTGCCGGGCGTATCACCCTCGATGGCGTGCCGGTCAAAGGCCCCAGCGCCGAGCGCGGCGTGGTGTTCCAGGACGATGCCCTGCTGCCCTGGCAGGACGTGCTGGCCAATGTGGCTTTCGGCCTGGAACTGGCCGGCGTGCCCAAGGCGCAGCGCGACGTGCGGGCGCGTGAAATGCTCGCGCTGGTGGACCTGGCCGGTTTCGACAACCGCCGCATCTGGCAACTCTCCGGTGGCCAGAAGCAACGCGTCGGCCTGGCGCGTGCGCTGGCGGCCGACCCGCGTGTACTGCTGATGGACGAACCCTTCGGCGCCCTGGATGCCTTCACCCGTGAACAGATGCAGGAGTTGCTGCTGCAAGTGTGGCGGCGCACGGCCAAGCCGGTATTCCTGATTACCCACGACATTGAAGAAGCGGTGTTTCTGGCCACCGACTTGATCTTGCTGGCGCCCAACCCCGGCCAGATCGTCGAACGCTTGCAGCTGGATTTCGGCCAACGTTACGCCGCCGGTGAATCAGCCCGCGCAATCAAATCCGACCCGCGCTTTATCGAAACCCGTGAGCATGTGCTGGGCAAAGTGTTCTCCCAACGGCAGGTGTACGCATGAGCAGCTACGAACTTCCCGCCACGGCCACCGAGCCTGCGACACATGCCGTGATCCCGCTGCGCCGTCGCCTGAGCACGCGCTGGATCAGCCTGCTGACCCTGGCGGCCTTGCTTGCCCTGTGGTGGGCGGTGACCGCCACCGGTTTGATCGAACCTTTGTTCCTGCCGCCACCGTCCGCCGTGTTGCAAAAAGGCTGGCTGCTGGCAACCACCGGCTACATGGATTCCACTTTGTGGCAGCACCTGGGCGCGAGCCTCAGTCGCATCGGCCTGGGCCTGGGCTTTGCAGTACTGACCGCCGTGCCGGTGGGGATCGCCATCGGTGCCAACCGTATCGCCCGTGGCATTCTCGATCCGCTGATCGAGTTCTACCGGCCGATTCCGCCCCTGGCCTACCTGCCGTTGATCGTGATCTGGTGCGGCATTGGCGAGCTGTCCAAGGTGCTGCTGATCTACCTCGCTATCTTCGCCCCGATTGCCATCGCCACCGCCACTGGGGTGCGCACCGTCGACCCGGCCAAATTACGCGCGGCGCAGTCGTTGGGCGCCAGCCGCGCGCAACTGATTCGCCATGTGATCCTGCCCAGCGCCCTGCCCGATATCCTCACCGGTGTGCGCATCGGCCTGGGCGTGGGCTGGTCGACCCTGGTGGCGGCCGAGTTGATTGCCGCCACCAGCGGCCTGGGCTTCATGGTGCAGTCGGCGGCGCAGTTTCTGGTCACTGATGTGGTGGTGCTGGGCATCCTGGTCATCGCCCTGATCGCCTTCGCCATGGAAATGGGCCTGCGCGCCCTGCAGCGTAAATTAGTGCCCTGGCATGGCCAAGCACACTGAGTGAAGAACCCACAATGAGCAGCCTGACCGTTACCCCATTAAGCTCCGCCCTGGGCGCCCAGATCGGCGGCGTCGATATCACCCAGCCGCTGACTCCCGAACAGCGCGACGCCATTGAACAGGCGTTGCTCGACTATTCGGTGCTGTTCTTCCGTGACCAGCCGATCACCCCTGCGCAACAGGCACGGTTCGCGGCAAACTTTGGCGACCTGCACATCCACCCGATCTACCCCAACGTGCCGGAACAGCCCGAAGTGCTGATCCTCGACACCGCCGTCACGGATGTGCGTGATAACGCGGTGTGGCATACCGACGTGACGTTCCTGCCCACGCCTGCTCTGGGCGCAGTGCTCAGCGCCAAGCTGTTGCCAGCGTTCGGCGGCGATACCTTGTGGGCCAGTGGGATTGCGGCTTATGAAGCACTGTCTGACCCGCTAAAGCGCTTGCTCGATGGCCTCACCGCCACACACGACTTCACCAAGTCGTTCCCGCTGGAGCGCTTTGGCAACACCGCCGAGGACCTTGTGCGCTGGGAAGCAACCCGCAAGAAAAACCCGCCGCTATCGCACCCAGTCGTGCGCACGCATCCGGTGAGTGGACGTAAATCGCTGTTCGTCAGCGACGGCTTCACCACCCGAATAAATGAACTGGAACCGGCCGAAAGCGAGGCCATTCTCAAGCTGCTGTTCGCCCACGCCACCCGCCCGGAATTCACCATTCGCTGGCGCTGGCACGAGAATGATGTGGCGTTCTGGGATAACCGCGTCACCCAGCATTACGCCGTGGATGACTACCGGCCGCAGCGGCGGGTGATGCACCGGGCGACGATTCTTGGGGATGTGCCGTTCTAACGCTTGGCGAGAGATCGTTCCCACGCTCTGCGTGGGAATGCCCCCTGTGACGCTCTGCGTCACGACTTTAAAGCGGACGCCGAGCGTCCGGGGCTGCATTCCCACGCAGAGCGTGGGAACGATCACCCAGTGGTGTAAGGTTATTCAGCGGTGGACGGTTTTTCCCACAGGTTGATCCCACCTTCCTGCGCAAACCGATCAATCTCCGCCAGTTCTTCTGCACTGAAGCTCAAGTTTTTCAACGCCCCGACGTTCTCGATAATCTGCTCCGGCCGGCTTGCGCCGATCAGCGCACTGGTTACCCGTGGATCACGTAACGTCCACGCCAGCGCCAACTGGGCCAGGCTCTGGCCACGGCGTTTGGCGATTTCATTCAGGCCGCGTACATGGGCGATGTTGGCTTCGGACAGGTGTTGGGCCTGCAACGAGCCACCACCCGGACGATTGACCCGCGCATCGGCCGGTACCCCGTTGAGGTATTTATCGGTCAACAAACCCTGGGCCAGCGGCGTGAAGGCGATCACCCCGGCGCCGAGTTCTTCAGTGGTGTCCAGTAGGTCTTTTTCCACCCAACGGTTGAGCAGGTTGTAGGCCGGCTGGTGGATCAACAACGGCACTTTCCACTCGTTGAGCAACGCTGCGATTTCGCGGGTTTTAACCCCGGAGTAAGACGAGATACCGATGTACAACGCCTTGCCTTGCTGCACGGCGGTGGCCAGGGCGCTGGCGGTCTCTTCCAGGGGCGTGTCGGGGTCGAAACGGTGCGAGTAGAAAATATCCACATAATCGACGCCCAGGCGTTGCAGGCTCTGGTCCAGGCTCGCCAATACGTATTTACGCGACCCGCCACCCTGGCCGTAAGGGCCGGGCCACATGTCCCACCCGGCTTTGCTGGAGATGATCAACTCGTCGCGATAGTGCTTGAAGTCTTCGCGCAGCAACCGACCGAAATTGATCTCGGCGCTGCCGTAGGGTGGGCCGTAGTTGTTGGCCAGGTCGAAGTGGTTGATACCCAGGTCGAACGCCGTGCGCAGCAATGCGCGCTGGGTGTCGATCGGGGTGCTGTCACCAAAGTTGTGCCACAACCCCAGGGACAGTGCCGGCAGCACCAATCCACTGCGGCCTACGCGGCGATAAGGAATAGATTCATAGCGGTTTTCGGCAGCAATGTACGTCATCGAATCCTCTCTTGATCTAGGGCAAATAAGGCCCGGGAATAGGCATATTCCCGGGCCTTTTAAGCAGCTGAATCGCTTAAGTCTGCCTCTTCCTTTTACAGCAAAGAGCTACTTGAGAGGAACGCTATCAGCGCACCATGTGCAAGAACTGCAGATGGCGCTCGTACTGGTCGAGGATGTCATTGATGATCTGCTCCTTGGTGTAGCCCACCAGGTCATAGTCCTGGCTGCCCTCACTCAAGTGCACTTCGGCCCGATAGTAGCGGCGGTTGTTGATCTCTTTCTTGCCAATGCCGCCCAAGGCGAACGACGGTGTGAAATAGCCACGCATCTGCACCTGGTAGATGAACGGACGTTCTTCACCATGGCCGATTTCGAGGCTGACGCTGTCGTTGGACGGGTCGGGCTGGGTCACCACCGTAAGGCCCTTCTCGACAAACACTGCGGTCACTTCTTCAATCGCCGGGCGCACCGTGGTGTCGAGGAAACGGTATACCTCATCGCGGGATGGGAAATGCACCGCCTGGCTCAAACGCTGGCGCCAGCCACCTCGGCCTTTGCGCGAAGCGGAGATCGGTGCCAGGGAATGCAACTGCGCGATCTGCTTTTGCGACTCCAGGTAGAACGCCTTGTGCAGCCCCCACATCATCAGCAGCAGGATCAGCGAGAACGGCAGCGAGGTCAGTACCACCGCAGACTTGAGCGAGTCGATACTGCCGGCGAACAGCAACGCACTGGTGACCAGGGCGGTCATCGCGCCCCAGAACACACGCAGCCACTTCGGCCCGTCTTCATCCGCGTTGCCGCCTTTGGACGAGAGGGTGGACAGCACCACAGTGCCGGAGTCAGCCGAGGTCACGAAGAACACAAAGCTGATGAACACCGTGACCGCGATCACCGTCTTGCTCCACGGGTAGGTTTCCAGCAGCAGGTAGAGGCTCATCGATGGGTCATCGATCGCCGACTGGCCCAGTGCAGCCATGCCATGGTTGAGCACCTGATCGATGGCGCTGTTACCGAAGATCGACATCCACGCCAGGGTGAAGCCCAGCGGAATCAGCAGCACGCCAAACACGAATTCGCGGATGGTGCGGCCACGGGAAATGCGCGCGATAAACAGGCCCACGAACGGCGACCATGCGATCCACCAGGCCCAGTAGAACACCGTCCAGCCGCCCAGCCAGTCGCTCGGCTTGTTGTAGGCGTACACATCAAAACTCTTGGTGGGCAACGCCCCCAGATAGTCACCGATGTTCTGGATCAAGGTGTTGAGCAGGTGCTGGGTAGGCCCGGCGAACAACACGAACAGCAGCAGCGCACAGGCCAGCAGCATGTTGATGTCGGACATCACCCGCACGCCCTTGTCGACGCCGGCCACGGCCACGATGATCGCCGCGCCCATCATCAGGGTGATCAGGCCCACCTGGATCCACTGGGTGTGGGCAATGCCAAACAGGTAGTCCAGGCCAGAGTTGAGGTGCAGTACGCCAAAGCCCATGTCGGCGCCCAGGCCGAACACCGTGGCAATGATGCCAAAGCCATCCACCGCGTAACCGATAGGGCCATTGATGCGCTTGCCGATCAGCGGGTACAGCGCCGAGCGCAACGCCAGCGGCAGGTTATGCCGGTAGGCGAAATACGCCAGGGCCATGCCGACAAACGCGAACACGCCCCAGCCATGCAGGCCCCAGTGCAGGAACAACACCTGCATGGCCTGGCGCGCCGCATCGGCGTTCATTGCTTCGCCCTGGGGCGGCTGCACCAAGTGCGTCAACGGCTCCGAGACGCAAAAGAAAAACAGCGTGATGCTGATCCCGGCGGCGAACAACATGCCGGCCCAGGAAAGGTAACTGAATTCGGGCTCGTCGTGGTCGGCACCGAGTTTTATCTTGCCGTAGCCCGATAGCGCGGTGACCACCACGAAGACCAGATACAGCGTCATCGCCAGCATGTAGTACCAGCCGACCGTGTTGGCCGCCCAGTTCTGCGCCGCCAGCAGCCAGGCACCGGCCTGTTGCGGGATAGCGATGACCGTGATGCCGAACAGCAGGATGACGGTGGCGGCAAAATAGAACACGGGCGCATTCATGCGCACCATGCCGCTGGAAGGGGTGGACGATGCACTCATGAACGATGCACCTCAAGGTTGCGGGATATGGCTGTAAAAAACGGACTCAGCAAAGGTAAGCCTCCTGTTGTGAGCGGGCAGCGAACCACCGGTTTAACTTGAACGAACGTTCAAGTTAAACATGAATAGGCGGTCTTGGACTAATCGCAGGGCTGAGTGGTAGGTGTTTCCTACACTAGCTCAGGGATTGGTATGACGCGTGGAGGAGACGAATCGTTCAGCAACCCGACGGTGAAATACATACGAAATGTGGGAGCTGGCTTGCCTGCGATAGCGCTGGGTCAGCCACCCATCTGTTGACTGATACACCGCTATCGCAGGCAAGCCAGCTCCCACACTGACCGGCGTTTGACTCAGGTATTACTTCTGCGCCCCATCATCATGCTGCAAGTTCGCCTGGGTGATATTCGCCCCGGCCGGCACGCTGCGGGTCAGCCACACATTGCCGCCGATGGTCGAACCCTGGCCAATGGTGATCCGCCCCAGGATCGTCGCCCCGGCGTAAATCACCACATCATCTTCAACAATAGGGTGACGCGGGTGGCCTTTCTGCAATTGCCCATCTTCATCCGCCGGAAAGCGTTTGGCGCCCAATGTCACGGCCTGGTAGATGCGCACGCGCTCGCCGATGATCGCGGTCTCGCCAATCACCACGCCTGTGCCGTGGTCGATAAAGAAACTCGGGCCGATCTGTGCGCCGGGGTGGATATCGATACCGGTGGCCGAGTGGGCGATTTCCGCACTGATCCGCGCCAACAGCGGCAGGCCGGCGCGGTACAGGTGGTGGGCCAGGCGATGGTGGATCACGGCCAGGATGCCCGGGTAGCACAACAGCACCTCATCCACACTGCGCGCAGCCGGGTCGCCGTGGTAAGCGGCCAGTACGTCGGTGTCCAGCAGGCTGCGCAAGGATGGCAACGCCAGGGCGAAATCCTGGATCAGGCGAATGGCGTGGGCGTTGACTTCGCTGTCGTCCTCACCGCTCTGGCGCGCGGCATAGCGCAACTCCAGGCGCGCCTGGGCGAGCAAGGCGTTTAGCGCGACGTCGAGGGTATGGCCCACGTAGAAGTCTTCGCTTTCTTCGCGCAAGTCCGCCGGGCCCAGGCGCATCGGAAACAGGGCGCCGCACAAGGCTTCAAGAATCTGTGCCACCGCCTCGCGGGACGGCAACTCGCGGCCACCATGCTCGCCACTCAAGCGCCCATTGCGCGTTCGCCACTGGTCGCGGGCGCCGCGCAGTTGGCTGACGATGGTCTGCAATTGCCAATGACTGGAACGCTCACTCACGGTATTCACTCCTGACGAAATGGCCATCACTTTACGGTATGCACCTAGGCAGCTCTTAAGAACCAATGGTGTGGAGCTAAGAACCTTTAGTCATAAGCGATTGGCGGTTGCCCGATGAAAAGTGCCTGCCTATAGTCCCCCAATCACTCAGCCACCGTGCGTAACCATGATCAAACAACAGCTCGACCGTTTTAACCGTCTGGAACTACTGGGCAGTGCCACGGCCCTGGAAAAGCTCGAGCGGCTGTCGGCTTGGCTGGGCAGGGACATCTACGTCAAACGTGATGACACCACGCCGCTGGCCATGGGCGGCAACAAGCTGCGCAAACTCGAATACCTGGCCGCCGACGCCATCGCCCAGGGCGCCGACACCCTGGTCACCGCCGGCGCGATCCAGTCCAACCATGTGCGCCAGACCGCCGCGCTCGCCGCCAGGCTTGGCCTGGGCTGTGTTGCCCTGCTGGAAAACCCTACCGGCACCGACGACCCCAACTACCTGGGCAACGGCAATCGCCTGCTGCTGGAGCTGTTCGACGCCAAAGTGGAGTTGGTGGAAAACCTCGACAACGCCGACGACCAACTCAACGCCCTCGCCGACCGCCTGCGCAGTAACGGCAAGAAGCCGTACCTGGTGCCTATCGGCGGTTCCAATGCACTCGGCGCGCTGGGCTACGTGCGCGCCGGGCTGGAGTTGGCCGCGCAAATTGAAGACAGCGGCATTCAATTCGCCGCCGTGGTGCTCGCCTCTGGCAGTGCGGGTACCCACAGCGGCCTGGCCCTGGCCTTGAGCGAAGCACTGCCGCAGTTGCCAGTGATCGGCATCACCGTGTCGCGCACCGAGCAAGCGCAATTCCCGAAAGTGCAGGGCCTGGCCGAACGCACCGCCGAGTTGCTCGGTGTGGCTATTCCCGACGCCTTCAAGGTCATCCTGTGGGACGAGTATTTCGGGCCGCGGTATGGCGAGCCAAACGCTGGCACCCTCTCGGCGATCAAACTTTTGGCCAGCCAGGAAGGTCTGTTGCTGGACCCGGTGTATACCGGCAAGGCCATGGCCGGTTTGCTCGACGGCATCGGGCGCCAGCGCTTTGAAGAGGGGCCGATCATTTTCCTGCATACCGGTGGCGCGCCGGCATTGTTTGCCTATGACTCAGTATTCAACTGATTGAATACTGTCGATGTGGGAGCTGTACATATTTCTTAAAAGAATATGAAATTGTATTTTTATTATTTTCAAGACTTAAAAACCCACCTTATCATCGCGCCGAAGGCGAAGACGCGCTTCGCGCTTTAGGGCAGGATACGACTACCGCGTCACCTGCTTCGCTCACCATAAAAACACAGGGGCTTTCCATGACTATTTCTGCATTTCGTCGCACGCTGTTGGTTGGCACTTTGGGCCTCGCGCTTGGCGCTGGCTGGCTGGGCCAGGCCGTTGCCGGCGAGCAATTGAACACCATCAAGAAGGCCGGCGAGATCAAGATCGGCCTGGAAGGCACCTACCCGCCGTTCAGCTTTGTCGATGAAAGCGGCAAGCTCAGCGGTTTCGAAGTGGAACTGTCCGAGGCGCTGGCCAAGGAGCTGGGTGTCAAGGTCAAGCTGCAAGCCACCCCTTGGGACGGCATCCTCGCCGCGCTGGAATCCAAGCGCCTGGACGCCGTGGTCAACCAGGTGACCATCTCCGAAGAGCGCAAGAAAAAGTATGACTTCTCCAAGCCTTACACCGTGTCCGGCATCCAGGCGCTGGTGCTGAAAAAGAACGTCGACTCGATCAAGAAAGCCGACGACCTGGCCGGCAAGAAAGTCGGTGTGGGCCTGGGCACCAACTACGAACAATGGCTCAAGGACAACCAACCAAAAGCCATTATCAAGACCTACAACGACGATCCGACCAAGTTCCAGGACCTGCGCATCGGCCGTATCGACGCCATCCTGATCGACCGCCTGGCCGCCCTGGAATACGCCAAGAAAGCCCCCGACACCGCCGCTGCCGGCGACGCCTTCTCCCGTCAGGAATCCGGTATCGCCCTGCGCAAAGGTGAGCCCGAGCTGCTCGATGCGGTGAACAAGGCTCTGGACAAACTGCGCGCCGACGGCACCTTGAAGACGCTGTCCGAGAAGTACTTCAACGCTGACGTCACGCAATAATGGAAGCAGGTTTCCAACTCGCGCTGGACTCCGCGCCCTTTCTGCTCAAGGGCGCGTACTACACGGTAATCCTCAGCCTGGGCGGGATGTTTTTCGGCCTGCTGCTGGGCTTCGGCCTGGCCTTGATGCGCCTCTCGCGCTTCAAGCTCTTGAGCTGGACCGCCCGGGTCTACGTGTCGTTCTTTCGCGGCACGCCGTTACTGGTGCAGCTGTTCCTGATCTACTACGGCTTGCCACAAGTGGGCATCGAGCTGGACCCGATCCCGGCCGCCATGATCGGCTTTTCGCTGAACATGGCTGCCTATGCGTGTGAAATCCTGCGGGCCGCCATCGCCTCCATCGAGCGTGGCCAGTGGGAAGCTGCTGCCAGTATCGGTATGACCCGTGCGCAGACGTTGCGCAGGGCCATCCTGCCCCAGGCGATGCGCACGGCGTTGCCGCCTTTGGGTAACAGCTTTATTTCACTGGTCAAGGACACGGCGCTGGCCGCCACCATCCAGGTGCCCGAGCTGTTCCGCCAGGCCCAACTGGTGTCGGCACGTACCTTCGAAATTTTCACCATGTATCTGTCCGCGGCCCTGATCTACTGGATCCTGGCGAGCATCCTGGCGCATCTGCAAAATCGTCTGGAAGACCGGGTCAACCGGCATGACCTGGAGTCTTGAAGCATGATCGTGGTTGAAAAATTGACCAAGCAATTCAACGGCCAGGTGGTGCTCAACGGCATCGACCTGGAGGTCAAGGAAGGCGAAGTGGTCGCCATCATCGGCCCCAGCGGTTCGGGCAAGACCACCTTCCTGCGCTGCCTGAACTTCCTCGAAGAACCCACCAGCGGCCGTATCAAGGTGGGTGACATCGAGATCGACAGCAGCAGGCCGCTCAACCAGCAACAGGGCCTGGTGCGGCGCCTGCGCCAGCATGTGGGCTTTGTGTTCCAGAACTTCAACCTGTTCCCCCACCGCACCGCGCTGGAAAACGTCATCGAAGGCCCGATTGTGGTCAAGAAGATGCCACGGGAAGCGGCGGCCGAACTGGGGCGCAAGCTGTTGGCCAGGGTCGGCCTGGCGGGCAAGGAAGCGTCGTACCCGCGGCGGCTGTCCGGCGGCCAGCAACAGCGTGTGGCGATTGCCCGCGCATTGGCCATGGAGCCGGAGGTGATCCTGTTCGACGAACCCACCTCGGCCCTCGACCCGGAACTGGTGGGCGAAGTCCTGGCGACCATTCGCAGCCTGGCCGAAGAAAACCGCACCATGGTCATCGTCACCCACGAGATGAGCTTTGCCCGTGATGTGGCCAACCGGGTGATCTTTTTCGACAAGGGCGTGATCGTCGAACAGGGCGAAGCCAAGGCGCTGTTTGCCAACCCCAGGGAAGAACGTACCAAGCAGTTCCTGAGCAAATTCCTCGCCCACTGACGCCTCCCAGTGTAGGAGCGAGCTTGCTCGCGAAGAACGTTAACGATAACGCGGTGAATCAGATTGACCGAGTTGCCTGGGCGTTCTTCGCGAGCAAGCTCGCTCCTACAACGGGTTGCAGGTTGAGCGTGTAAAAGCCCCCGTCGCAAGCGCCTTAAAATCCCCCTCCCCGTCAGCCCCTTCTGAATCTCGCCAAACCCGCCGTTTAGCCCTTTGCCTCCATTGACGCTCCTTGGTCAACCCTCTTATCTAGCGCCTTGAGGATTGGATCCTATCCCGGCTACTGACTGAATCGTGCCTTTCGAACCCCCTTGCGCCTGTGCGTCCAGGTTTCGGAACGATTGCTGCTGGCTGCATCAAGGAGATTACTTATGACACACACTCAAACCCCGGCCACGCTCAGTGCCCCAAAGCTTCCCCAGGCTATTGGAAACGGCATCAGCGCCCTGGCCTCCGCCCACTTGCAGGTCGACATTTCACCCTACCCGAGCATGGAAGAAGGCGACCTGATCGAACTCTTCTGGAACAACTGCTTCGCCGCCTCGCGCAAGGTGACGGCCTGCAGGATCGGCACGTGCACCCACCTGTGCGTACCGCAGAGCTTTGTGCAGGACGGACCGGCACGCGTCCATTACCAGGTCTTGCAGATCGGCCATGGCCCGATGCGCTCGGCGGTCACGCTGGTGCGGGTCAAGACCAGCTATCCCGGCGGTCAGCCTTCGCCGCGCCTGAACCCTGAAGGCGACACTGAAAACCAGAATCTGGCGCCCGTGAACTTGCCCGAGACGATTCGCCGCCACGGCGTCAACAGCAGCCAGGTAAGGCGCGGCATTCCGCTGACCATCGAGCCTTACCTGAACATGAGCACGGGCGATGCCATTACGTTGCGCTGGGGCGATGTACGCTTGGACCTGCCCCGCATCCAAGCCAACAGCGTCGGCCTGGCGGTGCAGGTGTGGGTGCCGCCCCACGTGATTGTCGAAGCCGGCGACGACTGCCGGTTGGAAGTCACCTACTGCATTCTCGACCGCGTGGGTAACAACTCCCGCTGGGCGCCCGCACGCACGCTGCGCATCGCCGCCTGCACACCGCCCCGCCCTGCCTCGCCCGCACCGGGCTATCAACCGCGTCGCTTCGGTTCACCCTGTGAACCGGGGTGACAGCCCTTCTATGCATATTCCTAAAAGTTAGTTTATTTAAATAATTAACACGCTTAGGGTATATGCACCGGACCACCGGACATTCCTGATTTTTCTGTTTATTTCATTGAATGCGAGGTCGGTATGGTCAGAATTACCCCGGTGCGCAACGCCAGGGCATTGCGTGCAGCCAAGGAGCGGCGCTGATGTCTAACTTGGCTCTAACACCCCCCCAGAGTGATCTGGACGTAGCCCCCCTACTGTCGCCCGCCACGGTATTGCGCAACGACGCTCAGGCACTGAGTGCAGCCCACGAACTGGCCCAGGCTGCACGCCTGCACGCCGCCCAGCGCGACCAGCAACGCAAACTGCCCTGGGCGCAGCTCGAACAGTTCACCCGCAGCGGCTTAGGCAGTATTTCCATTCCCCGGGAATACGGCGGCCCACAGGTGTCGTTTGTGACCCTGGCCGAAGTCTTCGCGATCATCAGCGCAGCCGACCCGGCACTCGGGCAGATCCCGCAGAACCATTTCGGCATCTTGTACGTATTGCAGGGCACCGCGACCGAGCGTCAGAAAAAGCAGCTGTTCCAGAGCGTGCTCGACGGCTGGCGCATCGGCAACGGCGGCCCGGAACGCGGCACCAAAAATACCCTGGAGCTCAAGGCACGCATTACGGCCGAAGGTGATGGGTACGTGGTCAGCGGCCAGAAGTTCTACTCCACCGGCGCACTCTTTGCTCACTGGGTCGCCATAAAAGCGTTGAACGATGACGGCAAGCAGGTCATGGCCTTTGTGCGGCGCGGCAGCGAGGGGCTGCGCATCGTCGATGACTGGTCGGGCTTTGGCCAACGCACCACCGCCAGCGGTACCGTCTTGCTTGATCGCGTGGCCGTGGAGCCGGAACTGGTCATCGACAACTGGCGCCTGGGCGAAAGCCCGAATATCCAGGGGGCCGTGTCGCAACTGATCCAGGCCGCCATCGACGCTGGCATCGCCCGAGGCGCCCTCGACGATGCCATTGCCTTCGTGCGTGAACGCTCACGCCCGTGGATCGACGCCAAGGTCGAACGGGCCAGCGACGACCTGTATGTGATCGCTGATATCGGCAAGCTGAAGATCGAACTGCACGCCGCCGAAGCCCTGCTGCGCAAGGCCGGCCAGGTGCTTGACCAGGTCAGCGCCGCACCGATCACCGCGCAGTCCGCCGCCCACGCCTCGATTGCCGTGGCCGAGGCCAAGGTGCTGACCACCGAAGTGGCGTTACAAGTCACCGAGAAGCTCTTTGAACTGGCCGGCAGCCGCGCCACCCTGGCCGAATTCAACCTTGACCGTCACTGGCGCAACGCCCGGGTGCACACCCTGCACGACCCGGTGCGCTGGAAGTACCACGCCATCGGCGCCTATCGGCTCAACGGCACCTTGCCGGCTCGTCATTCCTGGATTTAACCAACCAGAACACTTTTCCACGAGCTTCTGGAGAAACTCATGACCCTTTCTCACCCCGTCGCGGTCATCACCAGCGACGAACAAGCGCTTATTGTCGCCAGCGATCTTGCTGAAGACTTGCGCCGCGACAGCGCCCAGCGCGACCGCGAACGCCGCCTGCCATTGCCCGAACTGGACGTGTTTTCCCGCTCTGGCCTGTGGGGCATCAGCGTGCCCAAGGCCTACGGTGGCGCGGGCGTGTCCAACGTCACCCTGGCCAAGGTCATCGCACTGATCGCCCAGGCCGATGGCTCGTTGGGCCAGATTCCGCAAAACCATTTCTATGCCCTCGAAGTACTGCGCGTGAACGGCAGCCCCGAACAGCAGCAACGCCTGTACGCCGAGGTGTTGGCCGGCCAACGCTTTGGCAACGCCTTGGCGGAGCTGGGCACCAAGACCGCCCACGACCGCATTACCAGCCTCACCCGTGACGGCGACGGCTTTCGCATCAACGGGCGCAAGTTCTACGCCACCGGCGCGATCTACGCCCAGCGCATCCCCACTTCGGTAGTGGATGCAAATGGCGTGCAGCAACTGGCCTTCGTACCGCGTGACAGCGAGGGACTGACGGTGATCGACGACTGGAGCGGGTTCGGCCAGCGCACTACCGGCAGCGGCTCGGTAGTGTTCGACAACGTATGGGTCGCGGCGCAAGACGTGGTGCCGTTCCAGAGCGCTTTCGAACGCCCGACCACCGTCGGCCCGCTGGCGCAGATCCTCCACGCAGCCATCGACACCGGCATCGCCCGTGCGGCCTTTGAGGACGCCTTGCATTTTGTGCGCACCAAGACCCGCCCATGGATCGACGCCGGCAACGACAACGCCACCGAAGACCCGCTGACACTCAAGAGCTTCGGCCACCTGAGCAGCCGGCTGCACGCCGCCGAAGCCTTGCTGGAACGCTCGGGTGAATTCCTCGACCGCGCCCAGGCCGACAGCAATGCCCAGACCGTCGCCGCAGCCTCCATCGCCGTTGCCGAAATACGCGCCCTGAGCACCGAAATCTCCCTGGCGGCCGGCAGCACCCTGTTCGAACTGGCTGGCAGCCAGGCGACCCTGGCCGAACACGGCCTGGACCGCCACTGGCGCAACGCCCGGGTGCACACCCTGCACGACCCGGTGCGTTGGAAATACCATGCGGTCGGCAACTACTACCTCAACGATGAAAACCCGCCGCTGCGGGGGACCATCTGATTAGCAAAAAAAAGATCCTGCTCAATGCTTTCAACATGAACTGCATCGGGCACATCAATCACGGTTTGTGGGCTCATCCACGAGACAACTCGACCGAGTACAAGACCCTCGAATACTGGACTGAACTGGCGAAGATCCTGGAGCGCGGGTTGTTCGACGGTTTGTTCATCGCTGATATCGTCGGCGTGTATGACGTCTATCAGGACTCCATTGACGTGCCCCTCAAGGAGTCGATCCAGCTACCGGTCAACGACCCGTTGCTGCTGGTGTCGGCCATGGCCGCCGTCACCCAGCACCTTGGCTTCGGCCTTACCGCCAACCTCACCTACGAACCGCCGTACCTGTTCGCCCGGCGCATGTCGACGCTGGATCACCTGAGCCGTGGCCGGGTGGGTTGGAACATTGTCACCGGCTACCTCGACAGCGCCGCCAAGGCCATGGGCCTTACCGAACAGGTCGAGCATGACCGGCGCTACGACCAGGCCGATGAATACCTGCAGGTGTTGTACAAGCTCTGGGAAGGCAGCTGGGAAGACGACGCGGTGCGCAACGATCGCCAAGCGCGGGTGTATGCGCAACCGGGCAAGGTGCACAAGGTAGAGCACCACGGCGAGTTCTATCAGGTGGAGGGTTACCACCTGTGCGAGCCCTCGCCGCAGCGCACGCCGGTGCTGTTCCAGGCTGGCAGTTCCGAGCGCGGCTTGCTGTTCGCCGGGCGGCATGCCGAGTGCGTGTTTATCAGCGGGCAGAACAAAGCCGCGACCAAGCGCCAGGTGGACAAGGTGCGCGCCAGCGCAGTGGAGGCTGGGCGCAACCCGGACGACATCAAGGTGTTCATGGGCCTTAACGTCATCGTTGGCGCCACTGAAGCGTTGGCCTGGAACAAGCACGCCGAGTACCTCAGCTACGCCAGCGCGGAAGCCGGCGTGGCGCACTTCTCGGCCTCGACCGGGATTGATTTTGCCCAGTACGCGTTGGACGAACCCATCCAGTACGTCAAAAGCAACGCGATCCAGTCGGCCACCCAGAACCTGCAGAACAACGACTGGACCCGGCGCAAATTGCTTGAACAGCACGCCTTGGGCGGGCGCTATATCACCCTGGTGGGCTCGCCTGAACAGGTGGCCGATGAGCTGGAATCCTGGATCAGCGAAACCGGGCTGGATGGTTTCAACCTGACGCGCATTGTGACGCCGGAGAGCTATGTGGATTTCATTGAGCTGGTGATACCGGAGCTACAACGACGGGGCTCGTACAAGACGGAATATGCGCAGGGAACGCTGCGGGAAAAAGTCTTCCACGACACGGCTCGCTTACCCAACCAACACACCGGCTCTACCTACCGCCACATTGTTTGATCGTTCCCACGCTCCGCGTGGGAATGCCTCTTGGACGCTCTGCGTTCGCTTGTGGGACGCGGAGCGTCCCTGGCGGCATTACCACGCGGAGCGTGGGAACGATCTAGCTACCTAAGACCTTATGACTGGAAAACCACTATGAAAAAGACATTCCTAAACCACCCAGTCAAAGCACTGGCCCTGGCCTTCGGCTTATTCAGCTCGGCGGTATTTGCCGCCGACGCCCCGCTGAAAATCGGCACCACCGCTGCCTTCGCCATTCCGCTGGAAGCCGCCGTAGAAGAGGCCGGCAAGCAGGGCCTGAAGGTCGAACTGGTGGAGTTCACCGACTGGATCGCGCCCAACGTCAGCCTCGCCGCCGGCGATATCGACGTGAACTACTTCCAGCACATCCCCTTCCTGGAAAACGCCAAGGCCGCCGCCGGGTTTGACCTGGTGCCGTATGCGCCAGGCATCATCAATAACGTCGGGCTGTATTCGAAAAAGTACAAAGACTTCAACGAGCTGCCCGCAGGCGCCAGCGTGGCGATTGCCAACGACCCGATCAACAGCGGTCGCGGCCTGCAACTGCTGGCCAAGGCCGGGCTGATCACCCTCAAGCCGGGTGTGGGCTACAAAGCCACCGAAGAAGACATCGTCGCCAACCCGAAAAACATCAAGATCCTGCAAGTGGAAGCGGTGCAACTGGTGCGCGCCTATGACGACGCCGATCTGGTGCAGGGCTACCCGGCGTACATCCGCCTGTCCAAGACCTTCGATGCCGAGTCGGCGCTGCTGTTCGACGGCCTCGACCACCCGGAATACGTGATTCAGTTCGTCATCCAGCCCAAGAGCAAAACTGACCCACGGGTAATCAAGTTCGTCGATATCTACCAGCACTCGCCGGTGGTGCGTGCGGCTTTGGACAAGTCCCTCGGCAAACTCTACCAGGTCGGCTGGGAAGCTAAACCATGAGTGCCGCCAACGCCCGATTGCACGATCTGGCCCCTGCGCCCAGCCACGCCGAACAGACTGAACTGCACCCGGACTTGAACCGCGCCCATGTGCGGTTCATCAACCTGGGCAAAACCTATGACGGCACGGTGCACGCGCTGCAAGGCATTGACCTGGCGATCCAGCGTGGCGAAGTGTTCGGCATCATCGGCCGCAGCGGCGCCGGCAAGTCATCGCTGATCCGCACCATCAACCGCCTGGAACAACCCAGCAGCGGACGGGTGCTGATCGACCAGGTAGACATCGGCAGCTTCGATGAAGACCACCTGGTGGCGCTGCGGCGACGCATCGGCATGATCTTCCAGCACTTCAACCTGATGTCGGCCAAGACCGTGTGGCAGAACGTCGAGTTGCCGCTCAAGGTCGCCGGTGTACCCCAGGCACAACGCGCGCGAAAGGTGCATGAACTGCTGGAGCTGGTAGGCCTGCAAGACAAACACAAGGCGTACCCGGCGCAGCTGTCCGGCGGGCAGAAGCAGCGCGTCGGCATCGCCCGCGCGCTGGTGCACGACCCCGAGATTCTGCTGTGCGACGAAGCCACCTCGGCCCTCGACCCGGAAACCACCCAGTCGATCCTCGGCCTGCTGCGCGAGATCAACCAGCGCCTGGGCCTGACCATCGTGCTGATCACCCATGAGATGGCGGTGATCCGCGACATCTGCGACCGCGTGGTGGTGCTGGAGCACGGGCGTATCGTCGAGCAAGGCCCGGTGTGGCAGGTGTTTGGCGATCCGCAACATGAGGTCAGCAAGACCCTGCTCGCACCGCTGCAACACGGCTTGCCGCCAGAGTTGCAAAGCCGCCTGCAACCCACGCCAGCCTCGGCCGACGCCGCACTGGTACTGCGCCTGCAGTTCACCGGCAGCGACACCCTGGAGCCAGACCTCGCGGCACTGTTCAGTGCCCTCGGCGGCCGTGTGCGTTTACTGCAAGGCGGCGTGGAACGCATCCAGGGGCATGCCTTGGGGCAACTGCTGCTGGCGGTGAATGGATCGCCGCACAACGCCGAAGAACTGCGCAAACGCGCGGCCAATTGGGCACAACAGGTGGAGGTGCTGGGCTATGTGGTTTGATCGTTTAGTGCAGGGCGCCATCGACACCTTGTTGATGGTGGGGGTGTCGTCGCTGATCGCGCTGCTGGTGGGCATTCCGCTGGCGGTCTTCCTGGTCACCAGCGACAAGGGCGGCATCTACCAGGCACCGGCCCTTAACCGCGTGCTGGGAGCGTTCGTGAATCTGTTCCGCTCCATTCCGTTTCTGATCCTGATGGTGGCGCTGATCCCGTTCACGCGCCTGATCGTCGGCACCACCTATGGCGTCTGGGCGGCAGTGGTACCGCTGACCATCGCCGCCACGCCGTTCTTTGCACGCATCGCTGAAGTGAGCTTGCGCGAGGTCGACCATGGCCTGATCGAAGCCGCGCAGGCCATGGGTTGCCGTCGCTGGCACATCATCTGGCATGTGCTGTTGCCAGAGGCGTTACCCGGCATCGTCGGCGGCTTCACCATCACCCTGGTGACCATGATCAACTCATCGGCCATGGCCGGGGCGATCGGCGCCGGTGGCCTGGGCGATATTGCCTACCGCTATGGCTACCAGCGCTTCGATACGCAGATCATGCTCACGGTGATTGTGCTGCTGGTGGTGCTGGTAGCGGTGATCCAGCTGAGCGGGGACCGATTGGCGCGGGTATTGAACAAGCGCTGACGTCACGGGCACTCATCCAGTTGGGCAACGCTGGCACGGGGCACGAAGGTGATGGTTTTTTCCTTGGCCTGCCAGGGCCGCACGATGTAGCTGCCATCCGAGTCGGCCATCACTCGCAGTTTTACGCTGCGCTTGGGGTTGTCGGTGTCTACCAGCGCGCCGGGGACCTTGGCCTCTGCCGCCCAGGTCATCAACGTACAAACGCGCCCTCCCGAGGCGGAGCCTTGCAGCGGCAGGCCACCCAACTTGGCCCCGCTCGCCGGGATCAGCCCGAGTAAAACGATGAGCGCAAAGGCCACCAATGAGGCGAACGCCACCGGGTTTTTCTGGACGCGCATGCGCACCACCAAGCAGGCGGCGCTCCCCTGGATCAGGAACAGCACGGCCATTTCGGCGGCCATGAACGGCGCAAAGAACACGGCGCTGTCGGAGTACTCGCTGAAGGCGCGGGAGACCGGCACCGTCACCATCAGAATGACCACCATTTGAACGACCCCGGCGCCAGCACTGGCCAGCCAGAACTCGCCGGACAACTCACGCAGGGCAACATCGGCGGGGCGCGCACGAATGATGATGCCGACATAGGCCACTACCGCCGCCATGATCGCCACGATCCAACTGAGCGTCAGCAAAAGCCCACTTTCGGCGTTCACGGACAGGTATACGGCGCACATCCAGAACACAAACATCACCAACAGGCTGGCCGCCCAATGTCCCAGTAACCTCCTGTGCTGGGCCGTCTCTTGCGGCGACTGCGGGCTGAGATTGAGTTGATCACTCAGGCGCACACCGGTGCCGTTCAGGCGCGTGAATAAGATGAACGTGGGCACCAGGATCGATGCACCCATCATGCCGATCACAAATACCAACATGGCGAACATCGCTGGCAATGCGGTGAACGCCGACGCCGACAAGATACTCAGCGGCACCTTTTCAATCTGGATGTACTGGTACAGGTACAGGCCTGCCACCGAGAGAATCCCCACCGTCAGCGGCCAGGCACGCTCATTGAGCCACAACAGGCCATTGCTCAATCTCGTGGCGTATTGGTCGACCTTGTTCGGTGCGGTGTCGTTGCCAACGGGTGAACATTTTTCCTCTTCCATGGATGTGTAGCCCTCTGCAAATGAGGGCCGAATCTTACCCACAATTTCCCGTGGCGGTCTGTCGGATGCGCGCACTGCGACCGCCGTGAAGCGCCCTACAGCGGATACACGGTTTTCAACTGATGAATGGGCCGGGGTATAGTCCCCCTACCTCAGCCGCAGCCGTGCGCCATGCCATGAAACTTGCTCCCGACGACCTCAACCAGATCACCTCCACCACCCTGGGCCACTACAACAAGGTGGCCGAAGACTTCCGTGAAGGCACCCGCGATCACGATGTGAGCCAGAACATCGACGCGCTGTTGCGGCATATCCAGGGCACGCCGCCGTTCACCGTGCTGGATTTCGGCTGTGGGCCAGGGCGGGATTTGCAGACGTTTACGCGCATGGGGCATATCGCCGTGGGCCTGGATGGCTCCGAGCGTTTTGCGCAGATGGCCCGCGAAGACAGTGGCTGTGAGGTGTTGCAGCAGGACTTTCTCAAGCTGGACCTGCCCGCCGAACGCTTCGATGGGGTGTTTGCCAATGCGGTGCTGTTTCATATTCCCAAGCAGGAGTTGCCCCGAGTGCTCAAAGAGCTGCACGGCGCGTTGAAGCCTGGGGGCGTGCTGTTCAGCTCCAACCCTCGGGGTGAGAACCAAGAGGGCTGGAATGGGCCGCGGTATGGCTCTTATCACGACCTGCGGGCGTGGCAGGCCTTGCTGACCGCGGCAGGGTTTGAAGAGTTGGAGCATTACTACCGGCCGGCCGGGTTGCCGCGGGAACAGCAGCCTTGGTTGGCGAGTGTGTGGCGTAAGATTTAGTGCTGCATCGCCTGTACATGCTTCATCGCAGGCAAGCCAGCTCCCACCTTTGGAATGCATTCCCCTGTGGGAGCGGGCTTGCCCGCGATGGCGCCGTAACGGGCAGCGTTATTTCACCTGATACACCACCGGCTCCTCCCCCGCCACAAGCACCGTCACACTGCGCCCGGCATACCCCTGTTTTTCCACCGCCGAGAAATTCGCCACCAGCCGCGTTCCATCGGCGAAGGTGGTTTGCTGCAGCTGTTTGTCCACCGTCAGCCAACGGAAACCAGTCATTTCCTGGGTCGCCAAGCGCTGGTGCAACGGCCGGAAGAAGCGGTCCTGGCGCTGAATAATCGGCAGCCGCGCCTTGAGCGTCGCAGCACTGAGGTGGTACAGCGGCGGCACGTTGTAGAGCAGTTGGGTCAGTTCATTGTCGCCCTGCACATTGCTCAGTTTGAGGCTGTCGAACAGCCAATGATGGGTGGTGATCACCGAGCCGTGGAACACCGCCTGATACAACGGCAGGCGCATCGTCGGTTCGAAATACAGCGTGCGAAACGGCTCCTTCAACGGCACCGATTTGAAGAACACCGCCGGTTGCTCCGTGGGGTACCAGTTGCCTACGAAGTACGGCGACTGCGGGTCATGGGTCATCTCGCGGTCACCCCAGCCGATCACCGGGGTCTGCATGCCGTGGGCAAACAGGATGCCCTGGGCGGTGATCGCGTTACCGTCTTCAGAGCCTGTGACCAGCTTCGGCACGGTGTTGATCCAGCGGGAGGCGTCGATATTGCCTTCGGCGTTTTGTGCCTGGGTCATGCTGGCGTTGCTGCGATAGCTGTCGAACAGCATGCTGGTGGCGTAAGCATCGAGAAACCAGGCATTGAAGCCAGCCTTGGCGTGTACCGCCTTCACCCGCGCCTCCAGCAGCGGCCGGACACACCGCGGGTCGGTGTAATGGCCGGACTTCTGGAAACCGGTTTTCAGCTTGCCGTCTTTCAACACGATCGCGCAGTCGCGATAGGCCTTGGTGCCCAAGTGGGCAGTGGTCCAATCGGGGTTTTCGGTGGCGGACAGGGCCGTTTCATAGGAGTCGTAAGGCGCCATCAGAAAACCGGCTTCCACCCCCGCGCGAATCGCTTCGGGATGCCAGAGGCCACCCTCCCAACCTTCGCCCAAGGTCAGTAACAGACGCTGCAACCCGGCGTCGCGCAGGGTTTGAATGGCGCTACTGCCCCAGGTTTGCGGGCTGTCACTCAAGGCCCCCGCAAAGTCCACGGCCAGTTCACTGCGCAGCTCACCGTAGCGGGCGGCAAGGCGGGTCATGTCTGGGTCTTCGACTTGCCAGGCCTGCCGGGCCTTGGTGTTGATCGCCGCGTTGACACCGCGCAGCAGCACGGTTTGCTCATAGCGATTCAAGGGAGTGGGCTGCGCCAGCAGCTGTGCGCTCTCCTTGTCCATCAGCGTCTTGAGTTCATGGCTGCGCAGCCGTTTGATCAGTTTGGGCCAATCACGCACATCGCCCAAAGCCAGCAGGCCGTTGTCCCAGAGGTACACATGGCTGGCGCCCAGCAGCTTCTGGGCTTCAGGTGTTTGCCGCAGCTTGTCCGCCAACGGTTCATAGCGGCCCTGCTCCACCAGCCACTGGCGATAGCGCTTGGCGCCAGCCAATGGGTCGGCATCGCCCAGGTACAGCCGCAGCGTCATCGGCGCATCAGGCGCCAGCGAGGTGAATTCATGGGCCGCGGAGAGGGCCAGGCCGTTGCCGTCGGCTTGCCATTGCAGGCGGTTGTTGTAGGGGTTGGTCAACAGCCAGTTCAACGTGAAGCCACCGTGATCCACGCCCCACAGCGGCAGGCTCAGGTCCTGGGTGGTATTGAACTCACCCCGCTCCAGCAGAAACGTCTTCCAGATGGCATTGGCAGGCACGTAATGCCCCTCGGCCAAGGGCCAGATCAACCCTCGCCCCATGGCCTCGGCAGGCTGGCGCAGCAGGGCCAGCTCACCGGGCTCGCGGGCGTTGATGGTCAAGGCCAGGTCGCGCTGTTGCAGGCGGGCGGTCAGGCGATAGGCGCCGTTGTCCCATTGCCAAGTGGCTTGATCAGGCGTGTTCTGCAATTGGCTGACGGCATGCGTGGCCACACCGCTGGATGCCTGCACCGAAGTCTGGCCTGCGGGTGTCACGCGCAGCGCCAGGGTGGCGGGGTCGAGTTCGACGCGCCACAAGGCGTTTTCCAGTACGGTGGCGGCGAAGGCAGGCGGTGCGAGGAGCAACGCGCAAAACAGCAAGGTGATACGCAGGCACTGCATGAGGACCGACCTGGGTTTGGAATGAGGACCAGAGGGTACAACATGCAAGGGTCAGCCAGGATGACGTCGGGATTTTTCAGAAGCTTCACACAGCCTCAGTCAGTTAAGGCTCTTTTGTAGGAGCGAGCTTGCTCGCGAAAAACTCACAGGCGCCGCGTTTACTCAGGAAGCACGCGTTATCGTTGACGTTTTTCGCGAGCAAGCTCGCTCCTACAGAATTAATCCTGTTGTGGCTGATGTTCCTGTTTCGGCTCGCGAATCTTGTACCAGGCCACATACAGCGCCGGCAGAAACAGCAACGTCAGCAACGTCGCAATGATGATCCCGCCGATCATCGCGTAGGCCATCGGCCCCCAGAACACCTCTCGTGCAATCGGGATCATGCCCAGGCTCGCCGCCGCAGCCGTTAGCAGAATCGGCCGGCGCCTGTGCTCTGTGGCTTCCACCACCGCATCCCACGGCGTGTAGCCGGCCTCTTCGTACTCGTGGATCTGTGTGACCAGAATCACCGAGTTGCGGATGATGATGCCGATCAGCGCCAGGATACCCAGGATCGCCACAAAGCCCATGGGCGTGCCCGTGGGAATCAACGCCAGCACCACGCCGATCAGCCCCAGTGGCGCGACGCTGGCTACCAGGAACATCTTCTGCACGCTGTGCAACTGGATCATCAGGAAGGTGGCCATCAGGAACAGCATCAACGGCACCACCTTGGCGATAGGTCCCTGAGCCTTGCCACTTTCTTCCACAGTGCCACCGGTGGCGACTTTGTAGCCCACCGGCAAGCCTTCGCTGAATTTCTCGATGGTCGGCGCCAACTGCTTGACCAGGTCGGTCGGCTGCATCTCATCGCGCACCGCGGCCTTGATGGTAATCGTCGGCTTGCGGTCACGACGCCAGACCAGCGGCTGCTCCAGCTCGTAACGCACGGTGGCGAACGCCAGCAATGGAATCGAGGTGCCGTTGGGCGTAACGATCTGCAGGTTCTGCAAGGTTTCCGGCGTACCGCGCTCGGCATCCTCGGCGCGGCCGACCACGTTGATCAGGTAGATATCGTCGTGCACCTGGGTCACCGCCGCGCCGCTGACCACGCTGTTCATCAACTGCGCCACGTCTTCCGACGAAAGCCCCAGTTGCCGCGCCTTGTCCTGGGCGATGTCGACGCGCAGCACTTTGCCCGGCTCGTTCCAGTCGTAGATGATCTCGCCCAGGTGGGTGTTCTGATCCAGCAAGGTCGCCAGTTCAATGGCGTGTTTGCGCACCTGGTCGATGTCTTTGCCGGACACGCGGTACTGGATCGGCCGCCCTACCGGCGGGCCCATTTCCAGCGGCTGCACGTAGCTGCCGATACCGACAAAATCATCGCGCAAGCGTTGTTGCAGGCGGGCGATCAGGGCGCCACGCTCTTCCAGGCCCTTGCTCACAATCACCAGTTGCGCGTAGTAGGGGTTTTCCAACTGCTGGTCCAGCGGCAGGTAGAAACGGATCGCGCCCTGGCCGATGTAGGTGCTCCACCGGGCGATGTCCGGGTCGTCCTTGATGATCGCTTCGAGGCGGTCAACGGCCTTGCGCGTCTCGTTGATCGAGGCGTTTTGCGGCAGGTTCAGGTCGACGAGAATTTCCGGACGGTCCGACGACGGGAAGAACTGGTTCTGCACAAATTGCATGGAAAACACCGAGGCCACGAACAGCGCCACGGTGATACCAATCGCCCACCAACGGTTGCGCATGGCCCACAGCATGCCGCCATTGAAGGCACGGCCAATGCGCCCCGGCTCGGCGTTGTGCGGTTTCACATTGGCGCTGAGGATATGCACGCCGATCACCGGCGCAAACAGCACCGCCACCACCCACGACACCAGCATCGCCACGGCAATCACCGCGAACAAGGTAAAGGTGTACTCGCCCGCCGAACTGGCGTTGAGGCCAATCGGCACGAAGCCGGCCACGGTCACCAGCGTGCCGGTGAGCATCGGGAAGGCCGTGGAGGTATAGGCGTATGTCGCCGCCTGTTCCTTGGTTTCGCCTTTTTCCAGGCGCGTGATCATCATCTCCACGGTGATCATCGCGTCATCCACCAGCAGGCCGAGGGCGATGATCAATGCGCCCAGCGACACGCGCTGCATGGTGATGCCGCTGTATTCCATGAACACGAACACCAGCGCCAGCACCAACGGAATCGAGCACGCCACCACCAACCCGGCGCGCATGCCGAGGCTGATAAAGCTCACCACCAACACGATGATCACCGCCTCGAACAACGCGCTGGTAAACCCGCCGACGGCTTCTTCCACCACTTCGGCCTGGTCGGACACCTTGTGCACGCCGACGCCCACCGGCAGGTCGGCGGTCAGCTCGTCCATGCGCCCGTGCAGGGCCTTGCCGAACGACTGGATATTGCCGCCCTTCTGCATGGCGATGGCCAAGCCAATCGCCGGTTTGCCGTTGAAGCGGAACATCGGCCGCGCCGGGTCCACATAGCCACGGCTGATGTCGGCAATATCCGCCAGCCGGTAGAAACGGTCATTGAGGCGCAGGTTGACGTTGGCCAGGTCTTTCTCCGAGGCGAACTGCCCGGAGGTGCGCACCGAAATCCGCTCCGGCCCAGCCTCGATCACCCCGGCCGGCGTTACCGCATTCTGCGATTGCAGGCTTTGCACGACCTGGCGCTGATCAATCCCCAGTGCCGCGAGTTTGCGCGTGGAGAAATTCAGGTAGATCACTTCGTCCTGCTGGCCGATCATTTCGACCTTGCCCAGCCCTGGTACCGAACGGATTTCGGCGCGCACCTGCTCCACGTAATCACGCAGCTGACGCATCGACAGGCCATCGCCGGTAAAGGCATACACCGAGCCGAACACGTCACCGAATTCATCGTTGAACGACGGCCCCTGCAAACCCTGGGGGAAGGTGCCGCGGATATCATCGATCTTCTTGCGAACCTGGTACCAGATCTCCGGGATGGCCTTGGCACTGGTGGTGTCCTTGAGGAACACGAACACCGTGGACTCGCCCGGCCGGGTGTAGCTTTTCACGTAGTCGAGGGAGTCGAGTTCCTCGAGTTTTTTCTCGATGCGGTCGGTGACCTGCTTGAGGGTTTCTTCCTGGGTCGCGCCCGGCCAGCGGGTCTGGATCACCATGGTCTTGATGGTGAACGACGGGTCTTCTTCACGGCCCAGGTTCATGTACGAGAACACGCCCATCAGCAGCGCGACGAACATGAGGTACCAGACGAAGGACTGATGCTTGAGGGCCCAGTCGGATAAGTTGAAGCTCCCTTTCATCGCGGGCTGTCCTCGTCGATTTTGACTTTTTGCCCAGGTTTCAGGCTGTTCACGCCGGCGGTGACAATGTGCTCGCCGGGTTTGACGCTGCCATTGAGCAAGGCGCTGTGAGCATCACGGCTGATAACCGTGACCTCGCGGGGTTGCACGGTCTGGCTCTGGGTGTCGAGCAGCCAGATACGGGTCTTGCCGTCGACTTCCTGCAAGGCGCTCAGGGGCAGTTCGATACGCGGGGCGATGGCGGTGCTCAAAGTCACGCTGATTGCCGTGCCCAGGCGGAACGCCGGCGGGGTTTCGGCCAGGCTCAGGCGTGCGCGACGGGTGCGCGTGGCACTTTGGGCCTGAGGCTCGATCTCACGCACCACGGCAGTGGTGTGCACGCTGGGGTCCAGTTGGCCGGCGACGAGGAACACTACATCGGCAGGCAAGCGTTCAGCCAGGCCGGCGGGCAGGTCGATCACCGCTTCCTTGATGTCCGGACGGGCCAGGGTCACCACTTGCTGGCCGGCGCTGACCACCTGGCCGGCTTCGGCATTCCAGGCGGTGACGATGCCGGCATGGTCGGTACGCAGTTCGGCGTAGTTGAGCTGATCCTTGGCCTGGTTGACCGAAGCACGGGCCTGGTCGAGGGTCGCCTGGGTGGTTTTCAGGTCGGTCTGGGCCACATCCAGCTGGGCCTGGGCGCCGACGCCACGGTTGAACAGCTCCTGTTGCCGCCGAGCGTTGGCCTGGGCGTTGATGAACTGCGCCTGTACGCGCGCCAGGTCGCCCTGGGCAGCGCGCAATTGGTTCTGCTGGTCGGTGGGGTCAAGCACGGCGAGCAGGGCGCCCTTCTCCACTTCGGCGCCGACATCCACAGCGCGACGGGCGATGCGGCCCGGCACACGGAAACCCAGGTTGCTTTCATAGCGGGCCTGGATGGTGCCGGCGAAACGGCCCAGGTTTTCCTGGTCTTCAGCCTTCACTTCCATGGACAGCACCGGGCGTATGGGTTCGGGCGGCGCCTCTTCCTTGGAGCAGGCCATCAGCAACAGGCTGGCGGCGACAATGAGCGTCAATTGCTTCATGGCTGCGCTCCGGGTTGGGCGATCTCGACGACCATGCCGGGGTGCAGCAATTGCCCACCGGCTATCACGACTTTTTCACCGCCTTTGAGGCCCTCGCCGATGATCACTTTGCCGGTGAGGTAGCGCGCCACGGTGACCTTGTGCAACTGCGCCTTGCCTTCGCCGTCCACCAGCCACACGGCTGGCTCGTTGAGGTCTTTGGTCAGCGCTGACCAAGGCAGCTCGATGCTCGCCTTGGCCGGGCCATTGGCGGTGGCGCTGACCACCGACCCCAGTTCCATGCCCTTGGGCAGGCTTTGCAGGGCGATCTTCACTTGGACGGTGCCGGTATTGGCGGCCACGGCGGGCGTGACTTCGCGGACTTTGCCCACGGCCTTGATGCTCGGGTTGTCCAGCAGGCTCACCGTAATCGGCGCGTCGGGCGGCGGCTCCACCAGCAAGGACTCATACACGTTGAACACGGCGTCACGTTCGCCATCGCGGGCGAGGCTGAAGATCGGCACGGTGGCCTGTACCACTTGGCCGACTTCGGCCTGGCGCGCCGTGATGATCCCCGGGGCATCGGCAATCAGCGAGGTGTAGCCCAATTGTTCGCGGGCATTGGCCAACTGCGCCTGGGCGGCGGCCAGGGCACTTTGGCTGCTGCGCAGCGCGGCCTGGGCGGCGTCATATTCGCTGCGGCTGGTATAGCCTTTGGGCAGGAGTTTTTCCTGGCGCACAAAGGCGGCGGCGGTCTGCTTGACCCGCGCCTGTTCGGCCACGACCTGGGCCTGGGCCGAATCGACGTTGGTTTGCAGGTCCTTGGGGTCGAGCTTGGCCAGGACTTGCCTGGCTGTGACGCGGTCGCCCACGTCGACCATGCGCTGGATGATCTTGCCGCCCACGCGAAAGGACAGATCGGTTTGCACCCGCGCCTGGATATCACCGGTCAGCGTCACCGCCGCGGCGAAATCCGCCGACTGCACGGTTTGCACGAACACCCGTGAATGCTGCTTGGGCTCGGCTTTGTCCTGGCCACAGCCGCTGAGCAGCGCCAGGAGGCCAAGGCTGAAAATAAATGTCGAGGTGCGACCGCCCATGCAGGCTCCTTTTGCGTGATGCCGACGTTCAAGTGTGTATGCGACTGTGAGCTTAGATCAGGGTTCCTTATCTGCATGGAGGATCCCATACTCCAATGGTTCCCATGCTGACTAAATACACATGCTTAAAACCCTCGCGGTGGCCAATTACCGCTCGATCAACAAATTGGTGGTGCCCCTGGACCGGCTGAACCTGGTGACAGGGCCCAATGGCAGCGGCAAGTCCAACCTGTATCGCGCCCTGCGCCTGCTGGCCGAAACTGCCCAGGGTGGGGTGATCAATGCGCTGGCCCGCGAAGGCGGGCTGGATTCCACATTCTGGGCCGGGCCGGAAAACATCAGCCGGCGCATGCGCAATGGCGAAGTACCGGTGGAGGCCGTGGTCGCCCAAGGCGTCAAACGCTTGCGCCTGGGCTTTGCCGGGGAGGACTTCAGCTACGCCATCTCCCTGGGCATGCCCATCCCGGTTCCCGGCAGCGAGTTCAAACTGGACCCGGAGATTAAAAAGGAATGTATCTGGGCCGGCCCTCTCTATCGCCCGGCCAGCCTGCTGGTTCAGCGCTCGGGACCGATGGTACGCGCCCGTGATGGCCGCGCCTGGGACGTGCTGGCCCAACACACGCCCAACTATCACAGCCTGTTCGATCAGGTCGGCAGCCTGCGCGGTTCGCCGGAAGTGTTGCTGCTGCGCGAAAGCATCCGTGGCTGGCGCTTTTATGATCACTTTCGCAGCGATGTGGATGCGCCGGTACGCCAGCCGCAATTAGGCACGCGCACGCCGGTGCTGCATCACGACGGTCGGGATTTGGCGGCCGCGTTACAGACGATTCGCGAAGTGGGCGATGTCGAGGCGTTGCAGCACGCGGTCAGTGATGCCTTCCCCGGCGCACGGTTGCATATCGAACCGTTGCAGGGCGGACGCTTTGCCATTGAGTTCTATCAGGAAGGCTTACTGCGCCCGTTGTCGGCGGCGGAGCTGTCGGACGGCACCCTGCGTTACCTGCTGCTGATCGCAGCACTGCTGACCCCACGCCCGCCGACCATGATGGTGCTGAACGAGCCGGAGACCAGCCTGCATCCCGACCTGTTGCCGGCACTGGCGCGCTTGATTATCCAGGCGTCGAAGCAGTGCCAGGTGTGGGTGGTGAGCCATGCCAGCCGCTTGATTGCAGCGTTGCAGCAGGATGAGGGGTGTAACTCGATTGTGTTGGAGAAGGTGATGGGGGAAACGCGAATTGTAGGGCAGGGCATTTTGGATGCGCCGGCGTGGCATTGGCCGGAGTAGGAGCGAGCTTGCTCGCGAAAAACGTCAACGATAACGCAGCGCTATCTGGTAGCCCGCGTTGCCTGTGCGTTCTTCGCGAGCAAGCTCGCTCCTACAAGGACGGGGTGATCAATCAGCCCTGCCACTTACCGCCTTCGACAATCACACTCTCAGGCTTGGTGTCATCGCTCAGTTCTTTTCGCACATATTGGTCATAAAGCTTGAGCAGAAACTTCTCCTCGCCCAACTTCGCCAGCTCGGCATTCACCCAGTCACGCAGCTCGGTATTGCCCTTCTTCACCGCCGGGGCAATCGGCGCCTCATCACCCAGCTTCTCTTCCAGCACGCGGTAACCCGGGTTCTGCTTGGCCCAGCTGAACAGCACCAGGTTGTCCTGGGCATAGGCATCACCACGGCCGGCCGACAGAGCTTGCAGCGACTCGGAGTTCTTCTCGAACTTGAGCAGCTTCCAGTCCGGATGGTTCTTGGTCAGCCAGATATCCGCCGTGGTGCCGGTGGTGACGATGGTCGTGCGGGTTGCCAGGTCATCCAGGCTTTTGACGGCGCTGTCATTCGGCACCAGAGCCTGCACCGCGACTTTCAGGTTGGGGTTGGTGAAGTCCACCGCGTCCTTGCGTTCAGGCGTCACGGTCATGTTGGCGAGAATCAGGTCGACCTTGTCGCTTTGCAGGAACGGAATGCGGCTGGCCGGTTCCACGGCGACAAATTCCACCTTGTTTTCGTCGCCCAACAGGTCCTTGGCGAATTGACGGCCGATGTCGGTATCGAAGCCGACATAACGACCCGCTTCGTCCACAAAACCGAATGGCGGCTTGTCGGTAAACACGCCGACAATCAGCTTGTCCCGCGCTTTGATTTTGTCGATGTAGCTCACAGCCGCGGGTTTTACCGGCTCTTCGGCCTTTTTATCGCAGCCGGCCAGCAAGGCGACGGCAAACAGTGGCAGCAGTAACTTTTTCATATCAGCTCCAGTTCCTTGATCTTTTTGGGCAGTGTTGAAACAAAGGAGAACTTCTCCAGGAACTGCTGCGCGCGCGCGGTCTGCGGGTTCGTAAAGAATGCCTCGGGGGTGTTGTGTTCGAGGATGCGACCGGCCTCCATGAACACCACGCGGTCGGCGACGGCGCGGGCGAAGGCCATTTCGTGGGTAACGATCAGCAGGGTCATGCCATCGCGGGCCAGGTCCTGGATCACTTCCAGCACTTCCTTGACCATCTCCGGGTCGAGGGCCGCGGTGACTTCGTCAAACAGCATGACCTGGGGGTTCATGCACAACGAGCGGACGATGGCGATGCGTTGCTGCTGGCCGCCGGAAAGCTGGCGTGGGAAGGCGTCGCGCTTGTCGGCAAGGCCCACGCGCTCCAGCAATTTTTCCGCCTGCTCACGGGCCTCCCGGGGGTCGCGCTTTTGCACTTTGAGCGGGCCGAGCAGGATGTTGTCGAGCACGCTCATGTGCGGGAACAGGTGGTAGCTCTGGAACACCATGCCGATGTCCTGGCGTACCTGGCGCCAGTCGGTGGTTTTATCCAGCAGCTCTTTGCCGGCGAACCGCAGACTGCCGCTGTGTGCCACTTCCAACCCGTTCAAACAACGCAGCAAGGTGCTTTTGCCACAGCCGCTGGGGCCGAGGATCACCACCACTTCGCCGCGTTGCACGCTCAGGTCGATACCCTTGAGCACCTGCGCCTCGCCGAAGAATTTGTTGAAACCCTGGAACTCGATCAATGCGCTCATGCTTGGGCCCAGCGCCGTTCCAGCACCTTGGAGGCGGCTGACAACGGGTAGCAGATAAAGAAGAAAAACAGGAACAGCGCACCGTAGATCAATACCGACTCATAGGTGCGCTCGATGATTTGCTGGCCGACCTTGATCACATCCACCACGCCGATCAGCACCGCCAGGGAGCTGGTCTTGATGATGCGCGTGTACACATTGATGGTCGGCGGCGTCATGCGCTTGAGGGCCTGGGGCAGCAGTACATAGCCGTACAACTGTGGGCCGGACAGGCCAATCGACAAGCCCGCTTCGCGCTGGCCACGGGGCAGCGAATGCAGCGCGCCACGCACCACTTCGCCCACCTCGCTGGCGCCCCACAACGACAGCACCAGCACCGCGCACCAGAAACTCGGGATGCTCAGGCCGAAGAAGATCGGCACGCCAAAAAACAGCAGGTACAACCACACCAGCACCGGAATGGCGCGGAACAGTTCCAGGTAGACCCGCAACACGCCGTTGATCGCCTTGTTATTCAAAGTGCGCAGCACGCCGTAGAGCACGCCGCCAACCGTACTGAAGGCGATGCTCAAAAACGAAATTGACAGGGTTTGCGCAGCGCCCTTGCCCAGTTGCGGCAACGACACCCAGAGCAACTCAAGACCCGAACTGGCCATGTTGGAGCCTCCTTTCCAGGCGGCTGAGCAACAGCGACAACGGCAAGAACAACAGCACGCAAATCAGCGTCAGCACAGCGAGCATTTCGTAGGTTTTATAGTAGAGGGCGATATAGCTCTTGGTGGTATAGAGAATCTCCGGCACCGCCACCGCCGACACCACGGTGGTTTCCTTGAGCAGAAAAATGAAGTTGGCGAACAGCGCCGGCAGGCTGAGGATGCCGGCCTGGGGCAGGATCACATGGCGCAACAGTTGCCAGTCGGACAGGCCAATGGACTTGCCCGACTCGATTTGCGCTTGCGGCACCGCTTCCACGCCGGCGCGCAGCACCTCGGTGAGGTAGGCGCCGCCCAGAAAGGTCATGGTGATGATCGCCGCCCAGAACCCGGAAATATTGAAACCCAGGGCCGGCAGCGCGAAGTAGACGAAGAACAGTTGGATCAACAGCGGCGTGTTACGCGCCAGCTCCACATAGAGCGTCACCAGGCGCGACAGGTAAGGCGTACGAAACACCAGCAGCGCAGCGTTGATCAGCGCCACCAGCAAGGACGTGGCAATGGCGATCAGGCCGACTTGCAGCGTCACACCCACGGCCTTGAGAAACGCCGGCAGGGTGCTGAGGATAAAAGCGAAATCGAAGGTCATGTGCAGTCCATATCGCCGCATGGGTAATGCCGCGAGCGCAGTCCGTGCCGACGTGGATAACGTCAGCTAGCGCGAACTTTAAAGGTATAAAAATCAAAGTTTAAATACCGAAATAGCATATTGATATCACCCAAAAACCTAACCTCTGTGGGAGCTGTCGATCGTTCCCACGCTCTGCGTGGGAATGCAGCCCCAGGACGCTCTGCGTCCGCTCTAAAGTCGTGACGCAGAGCGTCACAGGAGACGTTCCCACGCGGAGCGTGGGAACGAGCAATCGCACAGTTTTGACTGTATTTCAGATAAAAAAACGCCGACGCTGTAGTAGCCGTCGGCGTTGAAACCTTGAAGGGGGTTTTGGCTTACATCAGAACGCTGGCACCACCGCGCCGTTGTACTTCTTCTCGATGAAAGCTTTGACTTCCGGGCTGGTCAGGGCCTTGGCCAACTTCTGGATAGCATCGCTGTCCTTGTTGTCCGGGCGGGCCACCAGGAAGTTTACGTAAGGTGATTTGGCGTCTTCGATGATCAGCGCGTCCTTGGCCGGGTTCAGGCCAGCTTCCAGGGCGTAGTTGGTGTTGATCAGGTCGAGGTCAACCTGGTCCAGCACCCGTGGCAGCAGGGCCGATTCCAGCTCTTTGAACTTCAGGTTCTTCGGGTTGCTGGCGATGTCTTTCGGCGTGGCCAGGGCGTTGGTCGGGTCTTTGAGGGTGATCACACCGGCCTTTTGCAGCAGCAACAGGGCGCGGCCGCTGTTGGAGCCTTCGTTCGGAATCGCCACGGTGGCGCCATCTTTCAGATCTTCGATTTTCTTGATCTTTTTCGAGTAGCCGCCGAAGGGTTCAACGTGCACGCCCACCACGGTAATCAGATTGGTGCCTTTACCCTTGTTGAAGTTTTCCAGGTACGGCAGGGTCTGGAAGTAGTTGGCGTCCAGGCGTTTCTCAGCGACTTGCACGTTCGGCTGTACGTAGTCGGTAAAGACTTTGATCTGCAGGTCCACACCTTCCTTGGCCAGGGTCGGCTTGATCAGCTCGAGGATTTCGGCGTGGGGAATCGGCGTAGCAGCCACCACCAGTTTCTCGCTGGCCTGGGCAAAGCCAGCAGTCAGGGCAGCCGCCAGAGCGGTAAACAACAGAACCTTTTTCATGCAATGTCCTTCTAACGACCGTTTTTATGTGAGGTGCCAGCGAAGTGCTATCGAGGCGTGGAAAGGACAATACCTAGATTTTTTATTCCCGAACAATATCTTTTATTCACGTTGATATTCCATTTTGCTCATACAGGAATTTACGCACCGATTCCTGCTCGGCCGGGCTGGCGCTGGCCAAAATTCGTCGCACTTGCTCCAGCGGCGAACCCGCGGCTGGCAAGTTCAAATGCTCGGGCAAGATTTCATCGCCACTACTCACCAGCAAGGCAAAGTGAATGACGTTTTCCAGTTCGCGGGTATTACCCGGCCAAGTGTGGTGTTCCAGCACCTGCTGGGCGGCGTCGCTGATCAGTGGCACCGGCAGGTCCAGGCGCTGGCTGTAGATGCCGAGGAAATATTCGGCCAGGGACAAGATATCCCCCACCCGCTCGCGCAACGCCGGCAGGTCCAACCGGCCCTCACTCAAATAATGGAACAGACGCTCGTGAAACTTGCCCACGGCCACGGCCTGGGCCAGGTCGATGCTGGTGGCGGCCACCAAGCGCACATCCACCGGGCTGGGCTGGGGGGCACCGACGCGGGTGACTTCGTGGTTTTCCAAAGCCGCGAGCAATTTCACCTGGATCGGCAGCGGCAAGTCGCCGATCTCATCCAGGTACAAGGTGCCGCCATTGGCCGAGCCGAACCAACCCGCGCGGCTACTGGCCGCGCCACTGTGGCTGCCGGCGGCATAGCCAAACAACTCGGCATCGGCATAGGTGGGGCTGATTGCGCCACAATTGACCGAGACAAACAGGCCAGTACGGTCACTGCCACGGTGGATATGCCGTGCCAGCAGTTCTTTACCGCTACCGGTCTCGCCGCGGATCAGCACAGGCAAGGCTCGCGGTGCGAGGCTTTCCAGCTCTTCGCGCAGTTGGCGTGAGCGTGGATCGACAAACACCAGAGCTTTGGCGCGAATACTCAGCGGACTCTTTTCCGCGTCCGGGAAGGTCAGCAATGGCTGGCCGAAGGTTTCATGCAGACTCATGGCAGGCTCCCGCCCCAATCCACACAGGGACGGGGCGTTGAAAATATTAGGCGCTGCGCCGAGCGTGGTGCTCGAGGCGATGTTGCAGGCGATAGAGGTAAGCAAACCCTTGCTCCCAGCGCCGGTGGCCGGACTTCACATTGATATGGCCGGCGCCCGACAAGATGCCGGCTTCGGCGCCCCACTGACGCGCCAGTTCCAGAGCCCTGGGGGCGCTTACGGCACTGTCGTTGTCGGAGCTGACCACCTGGCTGGGAAATGGCAGCAGGTCAGTTGGAATAGGGGCGAAATTGCGCAGTGCAGGGGCACACGCAGGACGCTCGACATCCGCCGGTGCCACCAGCAATGCGCCGCGTACCTGCCGCAAGAAGTGCACGGGGGCAGTGGCGGCCCAGTGGGCCACGGTGATGCAACCCAGGCTATGAGCGATCAGGATGACCGGCGTGCTGTCGGCAGCGATGGCCTCGGCCAGTGCGGCGACCCAATCCTCGCGACGCGGCGTCAGCCAATCGGCCTGTTCCACCCGTGCGCTGTTGGGCAAGCTGTTTTGCCAATGGGTTTGCCAATGATCTTCTGGCGATCCTTGCCAGCCCGGCACGATCAGATAACGAATCGACTCGCTGTGCATGGGTGTGCCCTCCTGCAGCGTTTAACGTTGCTGGTCAGTATAGGGTGAGGCTCACGCACCAATAAGGAATAAAAAAGAATTTATTAATAACCAAAAGGAATTTGCACCCTTTTCAGAACTTGCTTTTACCAAGCCCTTCATTAAAACCGGCCATTGCGCCCCTGCCACCGCGGCGCAATGACCGAGCCAACCTCAGCGAGAATGATGCATAGAGTGTTCCGAGCCGATAGCAACTCCGAGCTTATGATTCATCGCCATATAATAATCACGCACTTGTGTAAGTTTTTCCGCATACGCTTGCGGAAGTAAAATACGCGCATTCATCAGATCCGTCAGTTCCTCAACTTCTGAAAAAAATCCATACTCTTTTTGCGCCAATACATCACCAAACATTCTCGGCCCAGTGATTTCGAAAATTTTCTTTTCATACTCGTTATAAATTTGACGCTCTGCGGCTGTCGAGTTTTCCTTCAGAAAGGGACGATTAGCGTTTAGCCATTCTTCGTTTGCCTTGTATCGCTCATACGCCGTCTCCAGAATCTCGTCAAATACAGGGTTGTCTGGATGACTGGCAAAATTACTGGTGTTGAAGCCATTGAAGTCCGTAGGTTCGTACGTAACCGGCACGTTCATCAAGATATCATTAGGCGTGGCTTTCAATGTGACCTCGCCCACATTAAAGGTCAGCGCATCATCCGTATCCAGATAGATGCCACCGTACTTTTTCATTAGCACAGCGCGCATGACGTCCGATGACGCCGCTAAATTCTGCCCACGCCCTGAACGGAAAAACTGATACATCTCGCCGTATTGACCTGCATTCAGAGCCTGAAAACTTTCATCGGCCTTTAAATCATGAACTTCAAGCCCGCCCACTTTATGATCCAACGCTGAATGTATTTTCTGAAAAGTATCCGCGTCATTGGCATCAACGTGAACAATCGATTTATACCCGGGGCTTTTCCGGGAATTTTCCATAATATTATTGAGTAGATTTTCCGGCATTTCATTGCCGGCCCAAAAATAGTGGATCACTTTCGGCACGTCTGTAGCACCGGACGGCAGTACCGGCATTCTCGGTAGTTTCAGTACTTTGGTTGTCATCGAAGCAGGCGCATTTTTACTGGCCTCAATCGCTTCGGCTTGAGTGCCACCCAGCCACCGTCCTTGACCTTTACGCCAATAAAAGATGTCGTTCACCTGACCATTGGCTTGGAGCCCGCGCCAAAGACCCGCTTCGACGTCATACGTAACTTTGGTACCGTATTGACCGACATAAACCATATAGTCTTTCCCGATCATGCGCCTTACGTCATCCATGGGAACCCTGACCTCCTCAAGGATCACTGGAGGTGAGACGGGCCCCATCGGGTATCCGATATGCCCATTGACACGTTGTGGTGGCCTGAAGAATGGGCGCGCTTGTTCAGTCACTTGGGTGGGTGTGCGGGTTGCAGCATCAACCCCTGCTGCAACGCCACCGCCGGACACCCTCTCTGTCAGCGCTTTCGCCAGTGGTGCCCCCGCGTGAGTGGCCAACGGCGGTACGGCGTTCAACACGCCAAACACAATGCGGTCGGAAGCCGTTGCTTTTCCCTGGACGGCGTCATCAATACCGATACCTGTCTGGGCAGCACCGGCGGCGAGGAAGAAAACATCCAGCCCTATAGCGACTTCGGGCATCACCAGCGCCAGCGGCGTCATGAACATAGCGACCTTGGTAGCCTCTTCCACGACATGCAGCACCTGGTTCTTGGTGTAGTCCCCGTCACTGACAATCGCATTGTCGGCGTCCGAATAGGACCGTGCTTTTTGCCGAACCTTGACCGCTTCGAAAGGATCGCCGTGCAACTGCTCAACAGCGATGAAACGATCCGGCACCCAACCGTTGAGGCTCGCAAGGAAAGCATTGCCTGATGCCTGCGCATCGGACCAGTTTCCCATCCCCTGCAGGGTCTGACGTACGCCGTCTGAAAACGTTCTGTCAGCTTGATCCTTGAGGGAAAAGTGCGTCAACAAGGACGCGCGCTTTACGGGGTCCGAGGCTTGCCCGGCCAGCCACGTTGTCATTTGCTGCGGATTATCGAAGCGATGTATTGGCGAGGAGTTGCCAGGGATGTAAAGCAACGTCAACTGGGTTTTCCGATCGGTCACACACATCAAGTCGGTCGACTCAAACCCATTGATGCTCAGCAGGCCGATGTCCAGATCCGGGTCCTTCACGGCAGGCCCTTCAAAATCCTGGACCGTCAGCTTGGACCAATCCTTTTGCGCAACAGGCCCCAACGCTCGCTGGGCGAGTGCCGTCTCGGCAGGGCCAAGGCTCCCTTCCAGGCGCTGCAGATTGATGGCTTTGACAAACGAGATTTTACTCAATGCCGTATAAGATTCGCTGTGCTTGTCCCAAAACCCATCAAGGGTCTTCTTATACAGTTGGGTCCGGTCTGTATCCCAGACTAATGCCTTGAAGTCATCCACCGGTATGGAAACGCGGGTGTCGTCGTTATAGGGGGCATCGCCCGGCGCACTGGGCTCCCGATAAATACCTTGTCGAGTGTTTGCTTCCTGCACCCAACCGTCAATCTGGTTGTAAATATATATCGCTGGCGAAAAGTACTTGCCAATCTTTACGAACCAGCTTTCATCTTTCTTAATTGTTACATCTTGCCTGTTTTTCAATGCCGCTTGTGTCAGGGTGATTTTTTCTACCACCTCTTTTTCATCCTCACTGTCATCTTTAAATGTCACCAGATAGGTTTTATCTGGATCAATATCCACACCCCATTGCTGCTTTATCTTTGCAGATAAAATAGTGGAAATTTCTTTTTCGGGCGTTACAAAGTCGGCGGTTTGCTTGCTGATATAAGATTCTAAACGAGTATTTTTTTTGAATGCCGAGTTGCTCCCACCTCCTGGCGTAGGGCTTGCTTCAGCGCCCTGCAGTAAACTCTGTTTTCTCTTATAGTCAGCCAGCGTGGGCAAAATACAGGCTGATGGATGTCTCAGGCCGGCCATACGATCGTTCGAAGATGCCATTACCGCAGGCTTTTCTTCAGGCTTTTCAACCGTTAAATGGGGATTAACGAACGTATTCACGACTTGGACAGGAACGCGTATAGACATGCAATTACTCCATTAATTAAATCACTCTATGCGCCGACCAGAATAAGCATGCAGCCGAGAATTGCACGCTCGGATGCATGTAAATTCTTTTCCTGTGCAACATCTGTAAACATGCAATGCTTAGATAAAAAAAGGGCCGCACCCTGCCAAGGAAAGCGGCCCAAAAACTGTCGAGACTTTTTGAAACTAACGTGCAGTGATCACCGACAACTTGGTGATGCCCGCACGCTCAATCGACGCCATGGCTCGTGCCACTTCGCCGTAGTTCACTCCATCGTCAGCCTGCAGTTGCACCCGCACATCGGGGTCCTTGGCCTTCGCCGCCTGCAGGTTGAACTCCAGCAGATCCGGCTGGATTTCGTCCTTGTTGATAAACAATTTGCCGGCGCCGTCGATGCTCACCACCAGCGGGTCCTTTTGCTCAACCGGCGCCACGGCCTGGGTCTTGGGCAGGTTGATCGGGATCGAGTTGGTCAACAGCGGCGCGGTGACGATAAACACCACCAGCAGCACCAGCATCACGTCCACCAGCGGCGTGACGTTGATCTCGCTCAGCACCTCATCACTGTCTTGCGTGGAGAAGGCCATGTCAGGACGCCTCCTTCACTTTCTGCGGGCTACCGGCGCCGGCCTTGGTCAGCGCCGGGTGCAGCAGCACGCGGAACGCGTTTTTCTGCGCCAGGCTGTAGAAGTCGTGGGCAAAGTCATCCAGGTCTGCCGCCGTCAGCTTCAGGCGGCGCAAAAAGTAGTTGTAGACCAGCACCGCAGGCACCGCGACGGCGATCCCCACGCCGGTCGCCACCAGTGCCGCGCCGATGGGCCCGGCCACGGTTTCCAGGCTGGCGGACCCGGCAGCACTGATCCCCTTCAGCGCTTCCATGATCCCCCACACGGTGCCAAACAGGCCGATAAACGGCGAGGTGCTGCCGATACTGGCGACTACAGCCAGACCGGTTTCCAGGGAGCGGCGCTCACGCACAATTTGCTGGCGCAGAGCGCGTTCGAGGCGGTCCTGGTGATTGATCGCCTGGCTCAAATCCGCAGCGTGGGTGGTATCGCCCACCTGGATCGCGGCATAACCGGCCTGGGCTACACGGGCGGCGGCGCCAGGCTGGGTTTCGGCGAGTTCGGCGGCCGAGTCGAGGCTCGATGCCGCCCAGAACTGTTTGTGAAACTTGCGATCCTGGGCCTTGAGGCGACCGAACTGCACGCCCTTGAGCAAGGCCAGGCCCCAAGTGGCGACCGAAAAGGCCACCAGCAGCCAGATCACCGCGCTTTCGATGGATTCAAGTGGAGATGCCAATGCCATGATGTTTTCCCTCTGCGCCGCTGAATAATTAATGAATCTTGAAATCGATGGGCACGCTCACCCAGCCGTTCTGGGCCACATCGCCCTGCTTGGCAGGCACGAAACTCCAGCGCTTCACCGCCGCCAATGCCGCGTCATCCAACTGCTGGCGACCACTGCTTTTTTGCACCTGGATCTCACCCGGTTTACCGCTGGCCAGCACCTGCACCCGCAGCAACACCGTGCCTTCCCAACCGCGACGCTGAGCCAGTGACGGGTATTCCGGCGCCGGGTTTTTCAGGTACGCGGCGTTGGCCGAAGCAGGCGTCACCGGCGCTGGCGCCGCAGGTACGGGCGGTGCAGGTAGCGCTGGCGTCGGTGGTGCAGGTGGCTGCTCGACGGCCTTGGGGGCCGGCTTGGGCTCAGGTTTAGGCACGGGCTTGGGCTTGGGTTTCGCAATGGGTTTGGGCGGCGCCGGCTTGGCCGCCAACTCATCCACCAGCGGCGGCGGGGGCTCGACCACAGGCGGAGGCGGTGGTGGCGGTACAGGCGGTGGCGGCTCAACCACCGGCGGCGCCGGCTGGGAAAATTCGATGGTCATCGGTGGAATTTCCGGCGGCACAATCGGCAGCACCGGCGTGGGTTTCTGGCTCACCCAATAGATCACTGCACCGTGCAGCGCCAACACCAGCAACCCGAGCAAAACCCCTTCGCGGCGGCTGGAAAAACGCTTCGGGGTCTTCTGCAGGCGTAATTGACCCAACGGCGCGCGATGCGGCCGGCCAAGGTCGACCAACTCACCACTCGGTGCCTGACGCCACTGCGCCTCAGATGCACTGGCGGCGGCCTGGACTTTGCCCATTGATTCACTCCCTGCGGTTTTGAAAAACCGACGGGCCAGCGTGAAGGCCCGTCGAGGGCTGAATCATCGGTGCCAGACACTTATCTCTTAAAGTAATCTTTAAAGTTATATATAGAACAGAAACGCATAAATAAAACAGCCGATCACGCCAAAGCCACGGGGTCCGTGGCCTGGCTTCAAGCCGTTGTCTTTCAATGCCTTAAAGGCATACAAAATATTCGGCAAAGGTATGGGCTCAGTGCGGGTTTCCACTGCACAAGGCCAGCAATTCACCCAGCAAACTCTGGCCCGCTGCGCCCAAACCACTGCGGCCATACAGGGCCAATCGCACGCCATGAACAGGTGGCAAGCCACTCTCTGGGCCGAGTATGCGATGGCCCGGTTGCAATACCCGTTCTGGCAATAAACTGATGCCCAAGCCTGCCGCCACCGCCGAGCACACACTGGCCAGGCTGGCGCTGGAATAGCCGATGCGCCAACGCCAGCCGGCCCGTTCCAGATGGTGCAGCATGTCGTTGCGATACAGGCCGCCCACGGGGAAAGCCACCAGCGGCAGCGGGTCGCGGCCCAGGGCCGGGGTGCTCAGGCTGTCGACCCAATACAAGGGCTCGGGCCACGACGCCACGCAGTCGTCGCTGTCGCCCATCTGCTTGACCAGCAACACATCGAACTCACCGCCCCGGTACTGGCGCTGCAATTCGGGGCCAAGGCCACTGGTGACTTCCAGCCGCACCCGTGGGTACGCCACCACAAACGCCGAAAGCAGCGGCATCAGGCGCTCGGCGGCAAAGTCCTCCGGCACGCCGAGACGCAACACGCCGTCGCTTTGCTGGTTGATCAGCACATCGGCGGCTTCTTCGTGCAGCGCGAGGATGCGGCGCGCATACGCGAGCAGGCGCTCACCCTCGGCGGTTGCCACTACCCGGCGCTGGTCGCGGTCGAGTAACTGACACGCCACTGCGTCTTCCAAGCGGCGGATCTGTTGGCTGACGGTGGACTGGGTCAGGTGCAGGCGCTCGGCGGCGCGGGTGAAATTGCCGCAGTCCACCACGGCGACAAAGCTGCGCAACAACACGGGATCGAACAACGTCATCACCATTGTGTTTGCCACTGATTGGCATGTTTATATTTAATTTCAGCATACCTTGCTGGCTGACCATACTTCACCTTTCATCGCACTCCGGGGCCTTGTATGACCAACGATCAACCACACCTGCAACGCGCTATTGCCTTGGCCCGCGCCAACGTCGCCCAAGGTGGCCGCCCCTTCGGCGCGGTGCTGACGCGCAACGATGAGGTGTTGGTGGAAGCCGTGAATGAGATCCACCTGACCCGGGACCCCACCGCCCATGCCGAGCTGCTGGCAATTCGCGCAGCGAGCCGGCAGCTGGGTGCACGCCTGGAGGGGTGCGTGATCTACGCCAGCGGCCAGCCTTGCCCGATGTGCCTGAGCGCCATGTACCTGTGCGGCGTCGAGCGCGTGGTGTTTGCCGCAAGCAACGAAATAGCCGAGCCATTCGGCCTGTCGACGGCAGCCATCAGCCAACAGGTTGGCTTGCCCATCGACGCGCAACGCCTGCCCATTCAGCACCTGCCCGATGCCGCAATGACTGCGCTGTATCACCAGTGGAAAACCCTGCATGACCCTGAATAAATCCCTCGCCGGCTGGGGCCTGCTGGTGGTGCTCGGCCTGAACCTGCGCCCGATCCTCAGTTCCATCAGCCCACTGCTCGGCGAGATTCGCCAGGCCACCGGCCTGAGCTTTCAGAGCAGTGCCCTGCTCACCAGCCTGCCGGTGATCTGCATGGGGTTGGTGGCACTGGTGGGCGTGCGCGTGGAGGCTCGCTTGGGCGAGCGTCGCGGCATCGCCCTGGGCTTGTTGATGATTCTGCTGGCGTGCCTGGCGCGCTGGCTGATGGGCCAGGCTTCGGCACTGCTGGTTACCGCGCTGCTTGGCGGTGCGGGTGTTGCGCTGATCCAGGCGCTGGTGCCGGCAATGATCAAGCGTGAATTCCATCACCGTGTGCCCGTAGCGATGGGGGTGTACTCGGCGTCGCTGATGGCCGGCGGTGGGCTGGCGGCGCTGCTCAGCCCGTTGATAGCCACGCATTTCCAGCAATGGCAGGCAGGCCTGGGTGTGTGGTTATTGCCGGCGCTGGGGGCATTGCTGCTGTGGGCCTGGCTACCGCTGGGCGCAGCGCGCAATCCACTGCAGGCGCCTGCGTTCAAAGGGTTGCGCAACCGCCGCGCCTGGCTGCTGGCGCTGTATTTCGGCCTGGTCAATTGCGGCTACATGAGCATGGTCGCGTGGCTGCCGGCCTACTATCAGCAACTGGGCTGGGGCGTGCTGCCCAGCGGGTCGTTGCTGGCATTCATGACGATCTTTCAGGTGGCGGCCGCCCTGCTGATGCCGGTGCTGGCGCAACGCGGTATCGACCGCCGTCCATTGCTCAGCATCAGCCTGCTGGCCCAAACCATCGGCTACCTCGGCCTGATCATTGCGCCGCAGGAATATCCCCACCTGTGGGTGGCCTTGTGCGGCTTCGGGTTAGGGGCGTGCTTTGCCCTGAGCCTGCTGCTGACCCTCGACCACCATCGCGACCCACGCCAAGCGGGGCAACTGGCTGCGTTCGTGCAAGGCGTGGGCTTTTTGATCAATGCGATTTCGCCGTGGCTGACCGGCTGGCTGCGCGAGCTTACCGGCAACTTTGTCAGTGCCTGGGTGGTGCTGACGGTGACGGTGGTGGCGATGCTGCTGGTGACGCGGGTGTTCAGCCCGGCCACCTATCGCACCGACCTAGAAGTCGTAGCGCCCAGTCACGCCTAGGGTGCGCGGCGTGCCCAGCAGGCCCTCGTAACCGCCGTTACCACCGGTCCACAGGGTGGTGTAGTAGGTTTTGTCGAAGGCGTTTTTCAGCCACAGCGACACATCCCACTGCCCCTGGTCATAGTCGCCGCGCAAACCGGTAGACAGGTTGACCACCGCATACGCCGGGATCTGCCCGTAGTCGGAATCCTCCACCGTGCCCACCGCCTTGGAACGGAACGCATAGCTGGCGGTGACATAGGGTTCGAAGCCGTTCGCCAGGTTCCACTTGTATTCGCCGTTGGCGTTGGCAATCCACTTGGACGCGCCCACCACCTGGTGGCCGCTCAAGTCGCAGGACGCAGGCGCACCGGGACGCAGGCTGGTTTCCGGCGGGCATGGCGCATCCTTGTAAGACAGGTACGTCACGTCATTGAAGGAACCGTTGATGTTCAGGGTCAGGCCCTTGATCGGCACCAGGGTGCTTTCGACTTCCACCCCCCGCGAGCGTACCGAGCCGGCGTTGGTCAGGTACTGCACGCGGTTGTCCTGGTCGTAGGCGTTGGTTTGGTAGCCGTTGACCTGGGTCCAGAACAGGTTGGCATTGAGCTGCAGGCGGCGGTCCCACAACGTGCTCTTGAAGCCTAGCTCGGCGTTGTTGGCGCGCTCGGTGCCGATCAGCAACGAGTCGGCACCGGCCGTCGGCGCAGACCCCACCGCCAGGTTCACACCGCCGGACTTCTCGCCATGGGACAGCGTCGCGTAGCCCAGCAGGTTTTCATTGAAGTGATAACTGAGATTGAGCAGCCCCGACGGCGTAGCGCTGTATTGCGACAGGTCGCCCGAGTCATAGGCCCCGGTACGCCCACGCCGCGCCATGGCGGCGGCCCCGCTGACCGCCGCGCCACCGACGGGCGCATTGCGCGTGACCCAGGCGCTTTTTTCTTCGTAGGTGCCGCGTACACCGGCGGTGAAATCCAGGCGCTCGGTCAGGTGCCAGGTGCCTTGGGCGAACAGCGCGAAACTGTCGGTGCGGATATGCCCGTTGCCCACACTGCTCACATTGCTCAACGCACCGGCGGGCGTGCCGTTCCAGATATCGGCCTTGGGCCCGTAGTAGGCAAAGGATTTGTTATCCAGGTCGGAGCCGAAGTAGTAGGCGCCGAGCACGTAATCGAAGAAACCACCGCTGGGCGACGCCAAGCGGAATTCCTGGGACCACTGCTTATCTTCCACCGAAACCCCGGCGTTATACGACGCCGGTACGTTGAGGCCATCATCGTTGCGCGGGGTGAAATTCCACCAGCGGTAAGCACTCACCGAGGTCAGGGTGAAGTCGCTGGGCAGCGTCCAATTGGCTTCCAGCGAGGTACCGCCCTGGAACACCGTGACGTGCTGGTCGTTGTCCAGGTTGACCTTGCGATGGGTGCCGTCCACCAGGGTGGCGCCTGCCGCGTTGGCCCGGGATTGATACAGGTTGGTGCCATTGATGGTCGGCCCGGTGCTGTACAGCACGCGGGTGCCGGCGCTGGAGTCTTCTTCGTTGTAGTCGCCGATCCAGCGCAGGTTGAACGCTTCGTTGGGCTTGTACAGCAGTTGCCCGCGAAAGCCCTGGCGTGAACCGCCGTTCAGATCATGGCCGTCGTGTTCATTCTTGATGTCGCCGTCGCTGCGGGTGCGATAGGCCGAGAAACGCCCTGCCAGATCATCGGTCAGGGGGCCGGAAATCGTGCCCTTGGTCTGGAAATAACCGTCCTCGCCCAGGGAGGTTTCGATGCTGCGCTCCGGGGTAAAGCTCGGTGCGCGGGTGCTGATGTTGATGACCCCGGCAGTGGTGTTCTTGCCGAACAACGTGCCCTGGGGGCCGCGCAAAACTTCAAGCTGCTCAATGTCCATCAGGTCGAACACCGCCATGCCCGGGCGCCCGAGGTAGACATTGTCGATATACAGCCCCACGCTGCCTTCCAGGCCATCGCTGGCCGGGTTGTTGCCCAGGCCGCGGATCGACACGCTGGACTGGCGCGCATGCATATAGGCGACGTTGACGCTGGGCACCAGTTGCTGCAAATCCTGGATGCGGTACACCCGCTGGGTTTCCAGGGCCTGGCCGCCGAGCACGCTCATGGGCGTCGGCACGGCCTGGGCACTTTCGGTACGCCGCCGGGCAGTGACCGTGACAGTTTCCAGTTGGCCACTGACGCTTTCGCCCTTGCCGGCAGGCGCGGGTGTTTCAGCGGCCTGGGCCGGCGACCAACTGCTGCTACCGGCCACTAGAACAGCCAGGGGCAAGGACTTGAACAAACTCATAAGCGGCTCCAAAACCCCGGAATACTCGTCGCCTCATATTCCTGAAGGTTATTTATTTATGTTTTTACGAACATTTACTGCATAAGAGATAGCCTTTATAAGGAGTCGACGTAATGCATAGCCAATGCATTTCCCGGATATTTTTGATGTGAAAAATGCATATCGATCTGCGCCAGCTTCGCCACTTCATCGCCCTCGCCGAACAGCGCAGTTTCGTCGCGGCAGCCGCAGCGGTGAACCTGTCGCAGTCGGCGTTCAGCCGCAGCATCCAGGCCCTGGAACACAGTGCCGGTTGCCAACTGGTGGACCGTGGACGCAAAGACCTGGCCCCCACCAAACAAGGCCTGGTGCTGCTCGAACATGCACGGCGCCTGGTCAGTGGCGCACAACAACTGGCCAACGAAATCAGCCAGTTCAATGGCCTGGAAGCCGGTGAACTGCGCTTCGGTTGCGGCCCCGCGCCGGCAGCTGGGTTAGTACCACGTGCCATCGGCAGTTTTATCGGGCGCTACCCCAAGGCCCGCGTGCAGTTCCAGGTGGATGACTGGCAAAGCCTGGGCAAGCGCCTGCTCAGCGAAGAGTTCGAATTCTTCGTCGCCGACACCCGCCACTTCGAAGCCAACCCCGACTACCACACCCACCGCCTGCGCCCGCGCCGTTGGCACTTCTGCTGCCGCGCCGGGCACCCCCTGGCCGCGCGTAACAGCGTCAGCGCCGCCGAACTGATGAGCTACCCACTGGCAGTGACCATCCGCCCGCCGAACCTGCGCAAAGTCATCGTCGACCTTAGCGGCCGGCCGGATTACCAGCCCAATGTGGAGTGCGAAAACGGTTACAGCCTGATGGGCGTGGTACTGCGCTCGGACGCCATTGGCATCGTCAGCGCCAACAGTGACGTGCTGCACATGGCCCGCGGTGAACTGGTGTGTTTGCAGATTGAGGGATTGGACGAAAACCTGGAGGAGCGCTACACCCGCTACGGGATCGTCAGCCGTGCAGGGTATCGGTTGTCGCCGCTGGCGCAGGCGATGATTGAGCAGATCAAGGAGATTGATGAGAGAGACGAGGATGCTTATGCGTTGGAAAATATTGCGGTCTGACTAAGCGGTGAAAGCGGCCCGCAACGTCAGTGAAGTCATCATTAGATAACAAAGATCACATACAAGAGAGTCTACCTTTTGACCCGCACGAGGAAGCGCGTTTGATGGACTGTATCTTTTGCAGCATTGCCCGCGGTACTGCACCCTCCCACCTCCTGTGGGAAGACCAGACCCACATGGCATTTCTCTCCATATTTCCCAATACGCCGGGGTTCAGTGTGGTTATCCCCAAAACCCATCACGGCAGCTATGCGTTTGCCGAACCGGACACCGTGCTGTGTGACTTGGTCATCGCAGCCAAGAAGACGGCGACGCTTTTGGACAAAGCGCTAATAGGTGTGGCTAGAACGGGCATGATTCTGGAGGGTTATGGCGTCGATCATCTGCACGCCAAATTATTCCCGATGCATGGGACCGGGGAAGATAGCGCCTTCAAAAAAATCAGTTCGACCCAGGACAAATATTTTGAGCGTTATGAAGGCTATTTCTCCTCCCATGACGCTTCCAGGGCAGATGATAAAGCGCTGGCAGGACTGGCCGCTCACATCAGGTCCTTCGCCGGGTAAGCCTGCTCCCACCATTTGATCGCGGGGAGTCAGGTAGATATGTATCTGCTGTCAGGCCGTCATCGCAGGCAAGCCAGCTCCCACAGGGAAATGCATTTCAACTGTGGGAGCTGGCTTGCCTGCGATGACGCCAGCAGCCACACCCATGCACTCAATGCATAGAACCCAGTCCCCAAATGCACTTGCCAGAGCGCCCCTCGAACGGCGAAAAAACCCACCTGTCCTCCGTTCGGTAAATTCCTATGTCTGAACCAAAACCCGTGCGCAACGTGCTCTACATCATGTGCGACCAACTGCGCCGCGACTACCTATCCTGCTACGGCCATGCCCATCTGCATACGCCGAATATCGACCGCCTGGCCGCCGCCGGTGTGCGTTTCAGTGGGGCCTATACACAAGGCACCATCTGCGGCCCGTCGCGCATGTCGGCCTACACCGGGCGCTATGTCAGCAGCCATCAGGTGGCGTGGAACGCAGTGCCGCTGCCGCTCGAGGAGCTGACGATCGGCGACTACCTGCGCCCCCACGGCATCCGCACCGCCCTGGTGGGCAAGACCCACGCCACGCCGAACCTTGAGGCCTTGCAGCGCCTGCAGATAGACCCCGACAGTGCCCAGGCCGAGCCACTCAATGAGGTCGGTTTCGATGCATATCTGCGTCACGACGGCATCTACCCCGACAGCCCGCTGTTCGAGGATAAGCGCGAATCCGCGCCCTACACCCAATACTTGCGTGATCACGGCTACCACGGCAGCAACCCTTGGCACGAATGGGCCAACGCCGCCGAAGGTGAGAACGGCGAAGTGCTCAGCGGCTGGCATATGCGCAACGCCGGCAAACCCGCACGGGTGGCCGAAGAACATTCGGAGACCGTCTACACCACCGACCGCGCCATCGATTTTATCGACGAACAAGGTGAACAGCCCTGGTGCCTGCACCTGTCGTATATCAAGCCGCACTGGCCCTACATCGCGCCGGCGCCGTATCACGCCCTGTACGGAACCGAGCATGTGCAGGCGCCGATTCAACCTGAACACACCAGCGATCACCCGGTGTACCAGGCATTTCGCCAACACCAGGAGAGCCTGAACTTTTCCCGTGACGAGGTGCGCCTCACGGTGATTCCGACCTACATGGGCCTGATCAAACAGATTGACGATCAACTCGGGCGGCTGTTCGACTTTCTGCAAAGCGCTGGCCGCTGGGACGACACGCTGATCGTGTTTACCAGCGACCACGGCGACTTCCTCGGCGATCATTTCCTCGGTGAAAAAGAATTCTTGCTTGAGCCTGCGGTGGGTGTACCGCTGATCGTGCGCGACCCACGTGCCAGCGCCGATGTCAGCCGCGGCACCGTGGATGAGCGTCTGGTGGAAACCATCGACGCCCTGCCCACCTTCCTCGACGCCTTGGGCTTGCCCCCCGCCGACCATCGCCTGGAAGGCCGCTCATTGATTCCATTGCTGCAGGGCGAGCAACCCACTTGGCGCCGCTATGCCATTGCCGAATACGACTACGCCTTCCAGGCCCCGGCTCGCGAGCGTCTGGAGCAACCCATCGACCGTTGCCGCATGACCATGGTGCGCAGCGAGCGCTGGAAGTACCTGGCGTACGACGGCTTTCGCCCGCAACTGTTCGACCTGGAAAACGACCCGCAAGAACTGCACGACCTGGGCAGCGATCCTGCCTATGCCGAGGTGCGCGAGACGCACTTGGGTTATCTGTTCGACTGGTTGCGCGGGTTGAAACGGCGCACCACCATCAGCCACACGGAGGTTGAGGTGCGCGGGCAATGGTTTCGTTATGGTGAGCCAGAGGCAGAGAAAGTGGTGAAGATCGGAGTCTGGTAAACACCACAAATCCAAATGTGGGAGCGGGCTTGCTCGCGAATGCGCAGCGTCAGTCGACGTATTCATCAACTGACCCACTGCATCCGCGAGCAAGCCCGCTCCCATATTTTTTATCCTCACCCGGCTTAAAGACCTTTAGTGGTTTTGCTTGATTGCCCCTGCACCCCCACCGGCACATCGCCCTTGAGCGTAACCCGGCGCACGATGCGCTCCTGGGTGCCGTAGTCGTCCACCGCGTAATGCTGGGTGGCGCGGTTATCCCAGATCGCCACGTCACCGGTGTTCCAGCGCCAGCGCACGGTGTTTTCCAGGCGGGTGACATGGCCTTGCAGCAGGTTGAACAACTGCGCCGACTCTGCCTGGGAGTAGCCTTTCAGGCGTTTGACGAAGTGCCCCAACAGCAGGGTTTTCTCACCGCTGACCGGATGCACGCGCACCACCGGGTGTTCGGTTTCATACACCGTGGAAGTGAATACTTTGCGGTATTCCTCCAGCTTCTCCACCGCCACATCCGGCTTGCGTGCGGCGTAGTCGTATTCGTTGCTGTGCACCGCCCACAGGTGATCAGCCAGTGCGCGCAGTTCCACGCTGAGGTCATTGTAGGCAGCGGCTGTGTTGGCCCATACGGTGTCGCCGCCGGACACAGGCGCCAGCACCGAACGCAGGATCGAGGCCTTAGGGTAGGCATCGACGAACGTCACGTCGGTGTGCCAGGAATTGGCGCGCTGGCCACGGGTGCCATCCAACTCCATCAAGAACCGCGTGCCGTCCCGCACCGGCACCGTCGGGTGGGCAATTGGCTCGCCGAGCAGGTGAGCAAAGGCTTCCTGGCTCTGGTCATCGAGGTGGGTCTGCTCGCGAAAAAAAATCACCTTGTACTGCACCAGCGCCTGCTGGATGGCCTCGACGGTGGCGGCATCCAGCTCACCGGACAATTTGATGCCACGGATTTCGGCGCCGATCCGCCCGGCTACCGGGTGAATATCGAGTGGTTGGGCGATGGATTGAACGGCTAATGCGGCGTTGCTCATTGTGATGACCCTCATGTGCCTGCGAAACGGTGGGGGGACGCTTCCAGCAACGCTCTATCCATATGCAATTTAGGTCTAGCAAATGAATGAATGCTTCGTTGACGGAATAAGAGCTTGCATTTAAAACCTCAGCTTGCTCGGTCGCAAATGCCTTCGACCTATTTTTAAAATGCCGGAAAAGCATATGGATCTTCGCCAACTGCGCTACTTCATCGCCCTCAACGAACACCGCAGTTTCGTGCGTGCCGCGGACGCCATGGGCATCACCCAACCAGCGTTCAGCCGCAGCATCCAGGGGCTGGAACAGGAGTTCGGTTGCGTGTTGGTAGACCGCGGTCACAAGGACTTGCGCCCCACGCCGGAAGGCCAGGTGGTGTTGCAGCACGCCCTGAGCCTGGTGCATGGCGCAGCGCTGCTGAGCAGTGAAGTAACGCGCATGACCAAGCTCGACGCCGGCGACCTGCGCTTCGGCTGCGGCCCGGCGCCAGCCGTGAAACTGGTGCCGGATGCGGTGGCGCGGTTTATCAACGCCCACCCGAAAATCCGCACCACGTTTCAGGTGGATAACTGGGAAACCCTCAGCCGCCGTCTGAGCCGTGAAGAGATTGAATTCTTTATCGCCGACATCCGCCAGTTCGAAGCCGACCCGAATTTCCAGACCCGCGCACTCACCCCCAAACGCGGGGTGTTTTTCTGCCGCCCTGGGCATCCTTTGCTGGCCAAGGACAGCCTGTCCACCAACGATATGTTCGATTACCCGCTGGCGGCGCCGCTGATCTCCCAAGGCATTCGCAAACTGCTGGCGAACCTGAGTGGGCGCATGGATTTTTCACCGAGCATCCAGACCGAGCACTTCCCGGCACTGGTGAGCATCGTGCTGCAAACCAATGCCATCGGCGTCGGCACTGAAGAAGCCTTTGCCGAGGACATTGCCAGGGGGGCGCTGGTGCTGCTGCACTGGCGCAACTTGCCGCAGCACATGGATACCCTGAGCGCACGCTGCGGGATCGTCAGCCGCACGGGGTCGCGGTTGTCGCCGGCGGCGAAGGCGATGATCGAGACCTTGGTGGAGGTGGATAGCCAGCAGGTCAGTGTGGCGGTTTGAAGGGCCTCATCGCAGGCAAGCCAGCTCCCACATTGAGCGGTGAACACGTTCAAGTGTGGGAGCTGGCTTGCCTGCGATGGCGATAGCCCAGGCACCGACAAGCTCAGAGCCCTGCCGCCACCAGCCCAGGCGCCACCCAATCACTCACCTGAAACGACTTGCGAATCAACTTCTCCCTGGACGCCAGGTCCACCGCATCCTGCAATTTGCCCAGGAACACCGGGTCTAGGGTCGAGGGGAAAACTTCGCTGAGTTTCTGGTCTTTCAAATCATTGGTGAGGATCACCGGGGGGTAACTGGCCAGCCCTGATACCAGCGCTATGTACGCCTGTTTGTTGTTGTCATCGGTCAACCACTGCACCGCTTGCTGCTGGGCCTTGAGCAACGTGGCCACGGCGTCTGGGTGTTCATCGACGAATTTGGAGCTGCCCACCAGCACGGCCTGGATGCTGCCGGCATCGCCCAGGTCCTTGGTGGTCAGCGGTATCTCTGCCAAACCTTTGGCCTGCAACGCCGTCAGGGTGGACCCGCCCCAGGTGGCGTCAATCTGCTTGGCCGCCAGGGCGGCAGCGGCCGCGTTGAAGTCCAGGTTGATCACCTTCAGGTCCTTCTCGCTCAAGCCCTGGCTGGCCAATGCGCTGTCGAACGACAACTGGCTGGCCGTGCCACGGAACACCGCCACGCGCTTGCCCTTGAGGTCTTGCAGGGTCTTGATGCCGGAGCCCGGCACCACGCCGAGGTAGTGTTTCACTCCCCGTGCAGAGGCGCTGAGCAGCCGCGTATCCAGGCCATTGGAGCGGCCGATGATCGCTGCCAGGTCGCCCAGATAGGCCAGGTCCACCTGGCCGTTGGCGAACGCTTCATTGATCACCGGGCCGGCGCCCTTGAAGTAATTCCATTGGATCTTGATGCCTTGGTCGGCAAAGGCTTTTTCAAAGATCTGCTGTTCACGCAACACGTCGGTGATGCCACCGCCGCTGTGCTGGCTGCCGGCACTGAGGTCGGGCACTGCGATGCGGATTTCCTTGAGGTCGGCGGCATGCACCAACCCGGCCAGGGCGGTGCCGGCGAACAGGCTGATCAGACGTTTAAAGGGCAGTTTCATAAGCGCAGCTCCTGGTGGGCGACGGTCGCCTGGGAGCAAAAAGTAGGCACAGACTGAACAAAACTTTAAATACTATAAATTCACAATTTAATAGCTTTTAGAAATATGCAGGCTAAGCCGCAGCCTCCAGAGGCATATGCATAAACAGCATCGAAAATATTCTTCGAATGCATTGGATGCGTGGCGGCGTGAAGCTTTAAATGACTTTTCTTATCTCACAATCATCTTGATCGCGCTTTTGTAAGATCGAAATCACATAACGCATTCGGAGGTCTTCCATGGCCCGAATTTCACTTCTTAGCCTGCCGCTGGCGGCCCTGCCCAAAGGCATCGCGCCGCGCTGGCCGCAGCTGGGCCAGCGTCTATTGCCGTGGCTGCTGCCGCTCACGCTGTTTGCCTTATGGTGGCTGGCCAGCCGCAATCATTGGATGAGCGAGCAGATTCTGCCCACTCCCGCCCTGGTGTGGAGCAGCGCGGTGGAATTGGCCGGCGGCGAGTTATGGAGCCATCTGGCCATCAGCTTGCAGCGCTTGTTCTGGGGCCTGCTGGCCGGTGTCAGTGCCGGCGCGATACTGGGCGCGTTCCTGGGTTTCAGTGCGCGCGCCGAGCGCTTGGTGTTCCCGACGTTCAGCGCGCTGGCGCAAGTGCCGACCCTGGCCTGGATCCCGCTGTTCATGGTGTTTTTCGGCATTGGCGAAACCCTCAAGCTGGTGGTGTTGGTCAAAGCCATCGTGGTGCCCGTGACCCTGCATACCCTGGTAGGCGTTCGCGACGCCCAGCCCAACCTGCGCGAAGCCGCCCGTGTACTGCGCCTGCCTGGCCACTTGCTGATCCGCCGTCTGGTCCTGCCCGCCGCACTGCCTGCGTTCATGGCCGGTGTACGCCTGGCCCTGGCGGCGGGCTGGACCTCCCTGCTGGCCGTGGAGCTGCTGGCCTCCAGCGAAGGCATCGGTTACCTGATGGTGTGGGCGCGCCAGTTGTTCATGCTCGATATCGTCTTCGTGTGCATCGTGGTCATTGGCGTGCTGGGTGTGGTGATGGACCGCGGCATCGGCTGGCTGGACCGCAAGTGGGTGCACTGGCCCCATCCGGCCACTGCGCAGATTCGACGCGGGACACGCTACGAAGGCTGGCAGCGCTTGCAACCCTGGCTGTTGCCGCTGCTGCTATTGGCGTTATGGCAAGTAGCGACTCAGCAGGATTGGGTCGATCCAAACATTCTGGTCAGCCCCTGGGCGGTGCTGCAAACCAGCGTGGCGGGCGTGCTGGATGGCAGCCTGACTACGGCGCTGGGCAAAAGCCTTGGCCGGGCCCTGGGCGGGTTGCTGCTGGGCGGTAGCCTGGGCTTTGCCATGGGCCTGTGGCTGGGGCTGTCGCGGCGCAGTGAGCGGCTACTTGGCCCCACTTTGTCCGCGCTGCGCCAGATCGCGATTTTCGCCTGGGTGCCGCTGCTCACCGCCTGGTTCGGCCTGGGTGAACTGGCCAAGTGGGTGTTTATCGCCCTCGCCGCCTTCTTCCCGTTGTTTATTGCCACCCAGCGCAGCGTGCTCAACTTGTCGCCCCAGCTGCGCGAAGCCGCGCAGGTGCTGCGCCTGAACCTCTGGCAACGCTTGCGCCGCCTGGTACTGCCGGGCGCCGCGTCGGGGATTTTCGCCGGCCTGCGCCTGAGCCTGATCTACGCCTGGATGGGCACCCTCGGCGCCGAATATTTCATGCCCTCAGATGGCGGCATCGGCAGCCTGATGATCGGCGCCCAACAGTTGCTGCGCATGGATTTGATCATGAGCAGCATGCTGCTGGTCGGCCTCACCGGCGCCGCTCTGAACCTGATCGGCCAACGCATCGAAACCCGTGCCACCCGCTGGAGACACGCATGAACGCACCGATTGTCAGCTTCAACCACGTGGGTAAGTCCTTCGACGTCGATGGCTTCGAACTGGAAGCCATCCGTGAATTCAACCTGGAGGTGGCCGAAGGGGAATTTGTTGCGATTGTCGGCTCCAGCGGATGCGGGAAATCCACACTGCTGCGCTTGCTGGTGGGCTTGGATACGCAGTTTCGCGGCGAGATCCAGGTCGATGGCAAAGCCGTCAGCGGGATCGGCGGCGAACGCGGCATTGTGTTCCAGGAGCACCGCCTGTTCCCGTGGCTGACCGTGGCGCAAAACATCGGCCTGGGCCTGGTCAACGAGCCCCTGAACGAGGCCGAGCGCAACCGGCGCATCAGCGACTTTATCGAACTGGTGGGCCTCACCGATTTCACTCGCGCCTACCCCCACCAACTCTCCGGCGGCATGGCGCAACGGGTGGCGATTGCCCGCGGCCTGGTGGCCAGCCCGCGCATCCTGTTGCTGGACGAACCCTTCGGCGCCCTGGATGCACTGACGCGCCAGCAGATGCAGGACGAACTGCTGGCGATTCGTGCCCGCGCCAGGATCACCACGGTACTGGTGACCCACGATGTGGAAGAGGCGATTTTCCTCGCCGATCGCGTGGTGGTGATGGAGCCGCGTCCGGGGCGAATCAAGCAGGTCGTCGAGATCGCCCTGCCTCATCCGCGCCAGCGCAGCAGTTTTGAATTCCACCAGCTACGCGAAGAGCTGTTGCACGAATTAACCAGCGACGACCATTACCAACCGCCGGTGCGCGAACAGATCCGCGACCTGCCATTGGCGTTTATTGCTTGCTGAAAGAGAGCTCAGTGCGCGGGTGTTCCTGGGGCTCCAGGCGATTGGCTCGCGCAAACGTGCCCAAATCATTGAAGCGCACCCCCATCTCGGCCATGACCTTGTGCGCCACCTTGGCGGTCATCTGGCGGATGTAGAACGGTTCTTTCACCACAAAGTGATGGATGCCGTGGGTGCTGCCGAAGTTGAAGCAGAACGCCTGCAACGGCCACAGCCACCAAGGGTTCAGCACTTGGGTTTGCTGCATCACATTGCCCAGTTCCACATCGCCGTAGTAATGCATGTTGGAGCTGACAAAGTGCAGGCAGAAGGTGCGCAACACGTTCGGGCCGATGATCACCACCGCAGCGATATCGATCACCTGCATCATTTGCAAGGTACCGGCTGACCACTGAATGGGCGCGCCCATCAAACTGGCAATCCCATTGGCGGCATGAAAGCCCAGGAAGACGTACCACGCGCCCCAATGCAGCAAGGCCAGCGGTGCGTACACCAGCAGCACGCGCTTGAGGATGCTGAACCTGTGCGGCCAGGTCTTGGCGCGCAACAGGCGGATCAAGGCCGACATCATGTTGTCCCCCACCATCAGCAACCGTGCGATGCCCCAGGGTTCGCCATTGGTGATCGCGCGCTCTTCCATGTCGGCTTCGGTGCCCGAGACCTTGTGATGGTTGAGGTGCAGGTGCCGGCGTATCCATGGGTTGATGGTGCTTGGCCGCGCCAGCCATACTAGGCCCATCATCAGGTTGTGGGGCACGCGTTGCTTGCGAAAGTACATGCTGTGGATCAGGTCGTGTTCCAACTCGTGAGTGAGCGAGGCGAAGAAGGCATTGAGCAGCAGACACACCCACCAGGCCATATGACCGCTGATATAGAGCGCTGCCGAGCCGAACATGCCCAGCAGGGCAAAGGCCAGGATGCCTGCGCCCAGCGCGTCCTGATGCAACAACCAGGGGTGCCGCTGGCGCAAGCGCACGCCTTCGGCCATCACCACCTCGCGGATATGCGCCGAACGCTGTTGTGCGTTCAACGGCTGGGGGCTTGCAGAAGTACCGTCCATGCTTCCATTCTCTTGTGAAGTGATGCCTGCATCCTGCACCCAACCCTAGCGCAGGACGCTAGCCGCGCACGCCAATCTGTTGACCACAAGCGCCAATTGCCATGACCGAACCCACTTCCCTCGCCAGCTGGACCCGTGCCCTGCGCAAGCAGCTCGACGCCCTGGGCTTCGACAGCGCCGCGCTGTGCGCCGAGGCCGGGCTCGACCCGCAGCAGATGGACGACCCCAACGCCCGCTACCGGTTGTCGGCCACCACGCGCCTATGGGCGCTGGCGGTACAGGCCAGTGGCGACCCGGCGATTGGGCTGCGAGTGTCGCGGTTTGTCAGCCCCACCACCTTTCATGCGCTGGGTTACGCATTGGTGGCCAGCGGCAGCTTGCGCGAGGTGTTCGAGCGCATCGTGCGCTATCACCAAGTGGTCAGTGATGCCTTGGACCTGGAGCTGAGCCGCCACGGCGACGTCTACCGTTTTCGCCTGCTCCAACCCCCAGGCAGCCCTGCGCCCGCGCCGGAAGCGATTGATGCCTTTGCGGCGATCTACGTGCGCACGTGTCGCAACCGCCTGGGTCGCGACTATGCGCCGTTGGCCGTTTACCTGCGGCGCCCGGAACCCGCCGACCCCGAGCCGTGGCACAGGGTATTTCGCGCGCCGGTACGGTTTGCCGCCGACGAAGACCGCCTGGAATTCGCCGCCAGCGACTTCGACAGCCATCTGGACGACGCCAACCCGGAGCTGGCCGAACACAACGAAACCGTGCTCAAGCGCACCCTCGCCCAACTGCAACCGCTGACCTGGGAACGCAAGGTGCGCGCCGCCATCGAGGCGCAATTGCCAGACGGCGAGCCAAGCGCCGAACACATTGCTCAAGCGCTGCATTTGAGCTTGCGCAGCCTGCAGCGGCATCTGGCCGATGAAGGGTGTCGGTTTGACGCCTTGCTCAATGAGTGTCGGCAAAACCTGGCGTTATTGCACCTGCGCGACCCGCAGTGCTCATTGGCCGAGATCAGCCATTTGCTGGGGTTTGCCGATACCAGCAGTTTCAATCGTGCGTTCAAGCGCTGGACGGGGATGACGCCGGGGCAGTTTCGCGACGGGTTGCAGTAGGAAGGGCCTCATCGCAGGCAAACCAGCTCCCACTGGGGAATGGGGTTCACATCATGTGGGAGCTGGCTTGCCTGCGATGAGGCCAGTACAACCACCACAAATCCCTGAGTTTGATTACAAACCTGTCATCCAATTGTGCGGCTTTTGTCCGCGTCCGCTGGTTACCGTGACGGCCTGCTTTCTGGAGCCCTCACTATGTACCGCACTGCCTTGTTCCTGAGCCTCGCCGTGGCCACCGTCGCCCAGGCGGCGCCACAATTACCACGCCATGCCGAGCTGGATCTGCACACCGCTCGCCAACTGGCAGACGCCAGCCTGGCCCACTGCACCGCTGCGCTGACCGTACTCGACCGCGGTGGCAACCTGTTGCTGGGCCTGCGCGCTGACGGTGTCGGCCCGCACAACAGCCTCGCCAGCCAACGCAAGGCGTACACGGCGCTGTCGACAAAAACCCCGACCCGGCTGTTTGCCGAACGGGCGCGTAATAACCCGGAAGCCGCCAACCTCAACAGCTTGCCCGAGCTGCTGTTGCTCGGCGGTGGCGTGCCGCTGTTTGCCGACGCCGAACTGGTCGGTGCCCTAGGCATCGCCGGTGCCGGTGGCGCCGCGCAGGATGAAGCCTGCGCCGTACAGGCCGCCGAGCAACTGGGCTTGAAAATCACCCCTTGATTCCACTTCCCTCAAAAGGACTTCGCGATGAAAACCTTGAGCATGACCCTCGCCGCACTGAGCCTGAGTGGCCTGTGCAACCTGGCCCTGGCCGACGGCAACCCCCTGAGCGTGCACGTACTCAACCTGGAAAATGGCCTGCCAAGCGCCGGGGTCAATGTCACCCTTGAACAGCATGTGGGCGATAAGTGGCAGTCGCTGTCTGAAGGTGTCACCAACCAGCAAGGCCGCATCGCCGAGCTGTTCCCGGCCAACCGCAGCATGCAGCCGGGCGAGTACCGCGTGGTGTTCAAGACCGGCGATTACTACAAGAAGGCTAACCGCGAGACGTTTTTCCCTGAGGTACCGGTGATATTCCAGGTCAAGCAGGCCGACCAGCACTACCACATCCCGCTGTTGCTCAGCCCTTACGGTTTCTCTACCTATCGCGGTTCATAGGCCCGCGGCCAGCCGCAGCCCATTGAGGTCGCGTATCTCGATGGCACCGTAACTCAAGCCGATAATGCCCTGTTGCTCCAGCGCCTTGAGCAGACTGTTGATGGTCTGGCGCGACAGGCCCAGCATCGCCGCCAGATCCTCCTGGGGCAGTTGCAGCACGCGGCGCGCCTGATCCACTTCGCCGTAGCCTTGGGCAATCATCAACAACCGATGGGCCAGCCGCTCTGAGGCGGGCATCAGGCTTATCTGTTCGATATTGATCAACGACAGCCGCAGTTTATGGCTCATCAACAGCGCCATCTCCCGCCAGAACAGCGGATGCCGTTCGAGAATGCCGAGCATCGCCGACTGCGGCACCTGCAGCAGCCTGCAAGCACCCGTGGCCAAGGCATCGTGGGTGCGCGGCAAGTTGTCGAACAGGCAGATCTCGCCGAACCAGTAGGGCGTTTCCACCAGGCTCAACACCGCTTCCTTGCCCTGAGCACTGACCGCACTGATGCGCACCGTGCCTTCCAGCACCGCATACACGCCGCACGGCGGGTCACCGCGCTTGAACAGGTACTGCCCCGCCGTCAGCACACGCAACCGCGCCGCCCCCAGCAGGCTACGCTGCAAGTCTGGCGGCAAATGGCTGAACCAATGACCGCGAGCCAATTGCGCGTGCCATGTCCCTGTGTCCATGCGAACTCCGAAGATTGTCGCCCAGTTGACAGTTAGGCACCGACTGACAGGGCATGATCAAACATCCTACAGGAGGAACAACAATGAAAAGCCTCGTCGACCACCTCAGTCAATACGCCGCGTACCACCGCGACCCACGCAACATCGCCAGCCACTTCATCGGTATTCCGTTGATTGTGGTGGCCGTAGCCGTGCTGCTGTCGCGCCCCGAATGGTCGGTGGGCGGGCTGTGGCTATCACCTGCGGTGCTGTTGGCGCTGTTTTCGGCGTGGTTTTATCTGCGCCTGGAACTGGCCCTGGGCGTGTTGATGACTATGCTGATGGGCTTGTCGGTGTGGGCCGGGCATGTGCTGGCGGCGCAAAGCACGGCGGTGTGGCTGAGCAGCGGCGTGGGGATGTTTGTGGTGGGCTGGGTGATTCAGTTCATCGGGCATTACTACGAAGGCAGGAAGCCTGCCTTTGTGGACGATGTGTCCGGGCTGATCGTGGGGCCGTTGTTTGTGGTGGCGGAGTTGGCGTTTTTGCTGGGGTTGCGGCAGGACCTCAAGCACCAGATTGAAGAGCGCTCTGGGCCGGTGGCGCGGCGCGGTCTTGATCGTTCCCATGCTCTGCGTGGGAATGCAGGCCAGGACGCTCCGCGTCCAAAAGCGTGACGCAGAGCGTCACCAGAGGCGTTCCCACGCAGAGCGTGGGAACGATCACGTGAGGCTCAGGTTTTGGGTTTGAAGAACAGGGTCTCGCCCCGCGCCAGGCCGGTGAGGCTGTCATGGTCTTTCACCACTTCGGCCTCGATCAATTCACTCTGGCCTTCAACCTTCAAGGTCACGCGAGTGGTCGCGCCCAACGGCCGAATATCCCGCACTTGCGCCGCATGGTGATCTTCCAGTTCATGGCGTGACAACGACACTTCGTGGGGGCGGAACAGCAGGTGCTTGTCTTCGCCCAAATGCAGGCGGTTGGAGTCCCCCAGGAAGTGATAGACAAAGTCGCTTGCCGGGTTTTCGTAGACGTCGCCCGGTGAACCGATCTGCTCGATCACCCCCTTGTTCATCACCACGATACGGTCGGCGACTTCCATGGCCTCTTCCTGGTCGTGGGTCACGAAGACCGAGGTCAGGTTGATGTCCTCGTGCAGGCGCGCCAGCCAGCGGCGCAGTTCTTTACGCACCTTGGCGTCGAGGGCGCCGAAGGGTTCGTCGAGCAGCAACACCTTGGGCTCCACCGCCAGGGCGCGGGCCAGGGCGATACGCTGGCGCTGGCCACCGGAGAGTTGTTCCGGGTAACGGTCCGACAACCAATCAAGCTGCACCATGTTCAGCAGCTCGTGAACCTTGCTGGCAATCTGGCTTTCGGTGGGGCGTTGGTTTTTCGGCTTCATGCGCAGGCCGAAAGCGACGTTGTCGAACACGGTCATGTGGCGAAACAGCGCGTAGTGCTGAAACACAAAGCCCACGTTGCGATCACGCACATCGTGGCCGGAGACGTCTTCGCCGTGGAACACAATACTGCCGGTATCCGGGGTTTCCAGGCCGGCAATGATGCGCAGCAGCGTGGTCTTGCCGCAGCCGGACGGGCCCAGCAACGCCACCAGCTCGCCACTCTGGATATCCAGGTTGATGCTGTCCAGGGCCTTGAAGGCATTGAAGTTTTTGCTGACATTACGGACTTCGATCGACATGACTTATTCCTCACCCGCGCTGTTGCGCAGGCGGTTGATTCGGTTCTCGCTCCACTGCTTGAGCAGCAGGATGAAGAGCGCCAGGATCAGCAACAGGCTGGCCACCGCAAACGCGGCAACGTGGTTGTATTCGTTGTAGAGAATCTCGACATGCAGCGGCAGCGTGTTGGTGACGCCGCGAATGTGGCCGGACACCACCGACACCGCGCCGAACTCGCCCATGGCCCGCGCCGTACACAGCACCACGCCGTAGATCAGGCCCCACTTGATGTTCGGCACGGTGACATGCCAGAACATCTGCCAGCCATTGGCGCCCAGCAGGCGTGCGGCTTCTTCTTCCTGGGTGCCCTGCTCCTGCATCAGCGGGATCAGCTCACGGGCCACGAACGGCACGGTGACGAAGATGGTCGCCAGCACGATGCCCGGCAGGGCGAACACGATCTGGATGTCGTGGTCTTGCAGCCACGGCCCGAAGAAGCCCTGGGCGCCGAACATCAACACATATACCAGGCCTGCGATCACCGGCGACACCGAGAACGGCAGGTCGATCAGCGTGACCAGGATGCTCTTGCCACGGAACGAGTACTTGCTCACGCACCAGGCGGCGCTGACGCCGAACACCAGGTTGAGCGGCACCGAAATCAGCACGGCGATCACCGTGAGTTTCAGCGCCGACAGCGCGTCGGGCTCAAGGATTGCGCTGAAGAACGTGCCGAGGCCGTTCTTCAAGCCCTGGGACACCACCACCAGCAATGGCAGCAGCAGGAACAGCACGAATACCAGCCAGCCAAGGCCGATCAGGATACGTCGCGAGGTCGCGCTGCCACGGCGGGCGGCGTTGGCCGAGGACGCGACGGAAATAGACGATTGGGACATGTTCCGCGCCTCCTTATGGACGTTCGATGCGCCGCTGCAACAGGTTGATCAGCAGCAGCAAGACGAAGGACACCACCAGCATCAGCACACCAATGGAGGTGGCGCCGCGGTAGTCGTATTGGTCGAGCTTGACCATGATCAGCAATGGCAGGATTTCGGTTTTCATCGGCATATTGCCGGCGATGAAGATCACCGAACCGTACTCACCCACGCCTCGGGCAAAGGCCAGGGCGAAGCCGGTCAGCCAGGCGGGCAGCAATGCCGGCACTAGGATGTAGCGGAACACTTGCAACGGCTTGGCGCCGAGGCAGGCGGCGGCCTCTTCGATTTCCCGGGGGATATCGGCCAGTACCGGCTGCACCGTGCGCACCACGAAGGGCAACGTGACGAAGGTCAGCGCCAGGGTGATACCCAGGGGGGTGTAGGCGATTTTGAAACCCAGGTCGGTGGCAAACTGGCCAACCAGGCCGTTGGGTGCGTACAGCGCGGTCAGCGCAATACCGGCGACGGCAGTGGGCAAGGCGAACGGCAGGTCGATCATCGCATCAATGACCTTGCGCCCGGGGAAGGTGTAGCGCACCAGCACCCAGGCCAACAAAGTGCCAATCACACCGTTGATGAGTGCGGCGTACAGCGCGGTACTGAAGCTCAGCTTCAAGGCCGCCAGCACGCGAGGCGCGGAGATGATGTTCCAGAACTGATCCCAGGTGAGTTGAGCGGCGTGTACAAACATCGCCGCCAGGGGGATGAGTACAATCAGGCTGAGGTACACCACGGTGTAGCCCAGCGTCAGCCCGAAGCCGGGTATGACGGGGGAGATACGACGCGACATAAGAGTCCTTGGTTAGCGGAACGGATATGCGTGCGGCCCACTGTGGCGAGGGAGCTTGCTCCCGCTGGGCTGCGAAGCAGCCCCAGAACCAGGCAACCACGATGTACCGTGAGTACCGGTTTTGGGAGTGCTTCGCACTCTAGCGGGAGCAAGCTCCCTCGCCACAACAAGCCCCGCGCAATAGTCGGTGTTGATTATTGCGCCGTGTAGATCTGGTCGAACACACCACCATCATTGAAGAATTTCGGTTGGGCAGTTTTCCAGCCGCCGAAGTCTTTGTCGATAGTCACCAGGTCCAGTTTCGGGAACTGCTGGGCGTATTTGGCGGCGACTTTTTCATCCCGTGGACGGTAGAAGTTCTTCGCCGCAATCTCCTGGCCCGCCGGGCTGTACAGGTGGTTGAGGTACGCAGTGGCGATCTCGGTGTTGCCCTTTTTCTCGGCGTTCTTGTCGACCACAGCCACCGGCGGTTCCGCCAGGATCGACAGGGACGGCACGACGATGTCGAACTTGTCGGCGCCGCCGTCTTCCTTCAAGGCCAGGAACGCCTCGTTTTCCCACGCCAGCAGCACGTCACCCTGGCCGTTGTTGACGAAGGTAATGGTAGAACCGCGTGCGCCGGTGTCCAGTATCGGCACGTGCTTGAACAGCTCTTTGACGTATTCCTGGGCCTTGGCTTCGCTGCCGCCTGCCTTGAGGCCGTAGGCCCAGGCGGCGAGGAAGTTCCAGCGTGCACCGCCGGAGGTTTTCGGGTTGGGCGTGATCACCGACACGTCTTTCTTGATCAGGTCTCCCCAGTCCTTGATGCCCTTGGGATTGCCCTTGCGCACCAGGAACACAATGGTGGAGGTGTAGGGCGTGCTGGCGTCCGGCAGGCGGGTCTGCCAGTTCTCCGGCAGGGTCTTGCCCAGCTTGGCGACTTCATCAATGTCACCGGCCAGGGCCAGGGTCACTACGTCGGCGCGCAGGCCGTCAATCACTGCGCGTGCTTGCTTGCCCGAGCCACCGTGGGACTGCTGGATCTTCACGTTGTCGCCGGGGTGGGACTGTTTCCAGAAGCTGGTGAACTCAGCGTTGTAATCCTGGTACAGCTCACGGGTGGGGTCGTACGAGACGTTGAGCAACTCGTAGTCCTTGGCAACGGCGGAACCGGCAAACACGGCACTGGCCAATGCGGCCAAGGCATAACGGCGAATCGACGACATAGAAGCTCCTGAAATTCTTGGGTGTTGGCTTTTCTTTTAATTGCGGGTCTATCGCCGTTCTTGCTCAGCTCGGTTTGTTACCGGGGTTCTGCAGACGGAATTTTTCCTTGCGTTCGATCTGTACCACTTGGGCGTTGTGTACGGTGATTTCCACCGCGCCAAACCGCAGATCGCGCAGGGCGCTCTGGATTTCACGCAAAATGGCTGCTTCGTCCTGGCCGTCAACGCTACGTAGAGATGCGCTCATGGTCTCGCTCCTGAAAATGAGTAGTGCCTGGCAGTGGCGGCACTGCTTGCGGCGTGAGGGCGATAGTAGATAAGCGCGGATATTCTTAAAAATACTATTTAAGAATGTTTATATAACCAGAAAGAATTTTCTGATAGGGCATGGGGTTGCAAGGGTTTCGGCAGAAAAAACGCTCACACACAGGCGCCGCAGAACCCCTGTGGGAGCTGGCTTGCCTGCGAAAGCGGTGGTGCAGTTACAGATACAGTGACTGACACACCGCCTTCGCGGGCAAGCCCGGCTCCCACATTGACCGCGTCAGTCCTGGCGGATCAGAGGTGCTCGGGTCCAGTCGATTTCATCAGCCGGCATGGGCCGTCCAAACCAGTACCCCTGGCCCATGTCGCATTCCTGATCCAGCAGGAACCGTGCCTGTTCCACCTGCTCGATCCCTTCAGCGTGCACCTGCATGCCCATGCTTTTGGCCAGGGCGATCACCACGCGCACAATCGCGGCGTCGTCTTCGTCCCACGGCAAGCCCGCCACAAAGCCCTGGTCGATCTTGAGCTTCTGCACCGGCAGGCGTTTGAGGCGCAACAACGAGGAATAGCCGGTGCCAAAGTCGTCGATCGCCAGGCGCAGGCCCAGTTCGCGCAGGCGGTGCAGTTGCTCCAGTGCGACTTCCGGGTCGTCCATCACTGCGCTCTCGGTGACCTCCAGCTCCAGGAAGGCCGGATCCAGCCCAGTGGCGTGCAGCACTTGGGCCACTTGCTCATACAGCTCGCGCCGGGCAAACAGGCGGCTGGAGACATTGATTGCGATAAAGCTCAGCGGCGCGCCGTCGGCCAGCCACTGGCACATTTGGCGGCAGGCCTGGTCCATCACCCACGCATCGATCTCGGCAATCAGCCCGGTGCGTTCGGCGATGGGGATGAACTCGCCCGGGGATACCAGGCCGCGCTCCGGGTGCTGCCAGCGCACCAGTGCTTCAACGCCGACCAAACGGCTGTCATGCAGGTCGTGCACCGGCTGGTAATAGACGCGCAGCTCATGTTGGTCGAGGGCGCGACGCAGCTCGCCAGCGATTTCCACCCGATGCTGGGCGTGGGCGGTCAGTTCTTCGGTATACAACGCGTAGCTCTCGCGCCCGGCGCTCTTGGCCTTGAACAACGCGGAATCGGCGTTACGCAGCAGTTGCTCGGCGCTCAGGGCGTCACTGGGGAACAGGCTGATACCGATACTGGCGCTGATAAACAGCTGGTTGCCGTCAAAAATGAACGGATCCTTCATGGCGTTGAGCATGCGCTGCGCCAAGGCCGCCGCTTGCACCACCTGCGGGCAGCTTTCTGCCAGCACGGCAAATTCGTCGCCCCCCAGGCGCGCCAGGGTAACCCCCGGCCCAAACAGGCCGCTGAGGCGTTCGGCCACCAGTTTGAGCAACTGATCGCCAACGTTATGGCCGAGGCTGTCGTTGATGATCTTGAAGTGGTCCAGGTCCATCAACAGCAGAGCGCAGCCACGCTTATGCACCTGCGCGGAAGCCAGGGCCTGCTCGGCGCGATCGGTGAACAGCAGGCGGTTGGGCAGGTCGGTGAGCGGGTCGTGATGGGCAAGGTGCGCCAATTCGTGCTCGGAGTTCTTCATGGCGCTGATGTCCGAAAACACCGCCACGTAGTGGCTGACCTGGCCCTGGTCGTCGTGAATCACCCGTATGGTTTGCCACTGGGGGTAAACCTCGCCGCTTTTACGGCGGTTCCAGATTTCGCCGCTCCATTCGCCGGTGCTTTCCAGGGCCTGGAACATTTGCTGGTAGAAATGCGCCGAGTGGCGCCCGGACTTGAACAGGCTTGGCCGTTGGCCCATGACGTCTTCGCACTGGTAGCCGGTGATCTCCATGAAAGCGCGGTTAACGTGCACGATCAGCCCTTGGGTATCGGTGACCAGCACCCCTTCGCGGGTGCAATCGAACACCGCAGCGGCCTGGCGCAGGCGCTCGCGGTTCTCTTTCAGGGGTTGTTGCAACGCATGGGCACGGGCAAAACGCCGGCCTATCCAGTAGATGAGCAAGGCGCTGAGGCTGACCCACACATAACCACGCGCTTGCAGCCAACGTCCCAGCTCCAGGGGTTCATCGATAAAGTTGATTAATAGGTAATGGCTGAGCTGGAGCCAAAGAATGGAAACCAGCAGGTACACCAACCCCGCACGTAGGGCACCTCGGTATGAAAACAGCATATGCTTAGTAATCCTTACTAAATAACCAGAATCGCCCTACAAAGGATCAGGATTATAGAGTAGGAAACACTTTGTAAGTCTTATCTGAAACGGTGACTGGTTTTATCTGCAAAGGAAGTGATAATGCGGGTGCTGTTTTTTTCTTTATCTGAGGGCCATACAGCCTATGTGGTACAACGGTTTTCTTGATCTGTCCGCCTGGCAACTGGTGGCAGTCACGCTGTTGATGACCCACGTGACCATTATTGGGGTCACTGTCTATCTGCACCGTTATTCGGCCCATCGCTCGCTCGAGCTCAATGCCGGCCTTAAACACTTCTTCCGCTTCTGGCTGTGGCTGACCACGGCGCAGAACACCCGCGAATGGACCGCCATTCACCGCAAGCACCACGCCAAGTGCGAAACCGTCGATGACCCGCACAGCCCGGTGATCAAGGGCTTGTCCACCGTGCTGCGCAAAGGTGCCGAGCTGTACCGCGCCGAGGCGGAAAACCCCGAGACCCTGCGTATCTACGGCAAAAACTGCCCGGACGACTGGATCGAACGCAAGCTTTACACGCGCTACCCGCTGCTGGGCGTGGCGCTCATGGGCGTAATCGACCTGCTGCTGTTCGGCACCATCGGTATCACCATCTGGGCGATCCAGATGATGTGGATTCCGTTCTGGGCCGCCGGCGTCATCAACGGCCTGGGCCACGCCGTGGGCTATCGCAACTTCGAATGCCGTGACGCCGCCACCAACCTGGTTCCGTGGGGCATCATCGTCGGCGGCGAAGAGCTGCACAACAACCACCACACCTACCCTAACTCGGCCAAGCTGTCGGTGAAGAAGTGGGAGTTCGACCTGGGTTGGGCCTGGATCAAAGTGTTCAGCTTCCTGCGCCTGGCCAAGGTGCAGCGCGTGGCCCCCATCGCCCACCGCGTCGAAGGCAAGGGCAGCCTGGACATGGACACCGCCATGGCGATCCTCAACAACCGCTTCCAGATCATGGCCCAATACCGCAAGTTGGTGATTGGCCCGTTGGTCAAGCAGGAGCTGGAGAAGGTCGATCATTCGGTGCGCCACCAGTTCCACCGCGCCAAGCGCCTGCTGTCGCGGGAAACCAGTCTGCTGGAAGACCGCCACCACTTGCGCATCCAGAGCATGCTGGAACACAGCCATGCCCTCACGGTGATCTACGAGAAGCGCCTGGCGCTGCAGCAGATCTGGCTCAAGACCAGTTCCAACGGCCACGACATGCTGGCAGCGATCAAGGAATGGGTGCATGAAGCCGAGGCCAGCGGCATCCAATCCCTGCGCGATTTTGCCCACCAGTTGAAGACTTACTCGTTGCGTCCTACAGCGGCGTGAGGGCGCCGTGGGAGGGCTCGCCCTCCCACGCACTGGCTTTTTGGCGCCATTTTCCGGGCACCGACAATGCATGCTGATCACGGAACTTCACCGCAATTCCCCTCTCTCAAAGAACACTTCGCCATCATGGTGACCCCTTGTAGTGACCGCTTTTGCACCCTGCGGCGCGCCCAGAGAGAGTTGTACCGATGGTTCACGAAAAGCCCAGCCTGCCCGATGTGCCCACCGCAGAGCCGCCGCGCCCGGCCGCGGCGGCGACCCTGTTGGCGCTTATGCATGCTCAAGGTGAAGTCGAGCGGCTGAGTGAGCGTGAGCAACTGCTCAGTTCCCTGCTGGTCAGCGTGAACGCCGTGCTGTGGGCCATCGATTGGGAAACACGCCGTGTGCTGTATGTGAGCCCGGCGTACGAGCGCCTGTTTGGCCGCTCCGCCGGCCTGCTGCTGGCCGACCACCGTGAATGGCGCAACAGCGTCCACCCCGAAGACCTCGACTACGCCGAACACAGCCTGGCCCGTGTGCTGGAACAGGGCGCCGTGGAGGACCGCGAGTACCGCATCATCACCGCTGACGGGCAGATCCGCTGGTTGAGTGACAAGTGCTACATCAACCAGCAGGTGGTGCCCGGTGAAGCGCTGATCGTGGTGGGCATCGCCGAAGACATCACCGAAAAGAAGCAACTTGAGCTGGAACTCCATCGCCTCGCCACCACCGACGTACTGACCCAAAGCAGCAACCGCCGACACTTCTTCGAACTCGCCAACCAGGCCTTCGACAACGCCTGCGTGCAGGGCACCCCGCTGGCGTTCCTGTTGCTGGACATCGATGATTTCAAAGACATCAACGACACCTACGGCCACCTGGAGGGCGACCAGGTGCTGCGGCGCATCGCGGAAAGCGGTCGCGGGGTATTGCGCCGTGGCGACCTGTTCGGGCGCATTGGCGGCGAAGAATTCGCCGCCGTCCTGCCGGGTTGCCCACCGGAGATGGCCCTGCAGGTGGCCGAGCGGTTGGGCAAGGAAATCCAGGCGTTGGTGTTCAGCTACGAGGGGCATGAATTCAATGTGACCGTCAGCCAGGGCCTGGCCGGCCTGCGTGAAGATGACTCCACCCTCGACAGCCTGTTTGCTCGGGCGGATGCGGCGATGTACGAGGCCAAGCGCCAAGGCAAGAACCGTGTTATCGCCGGGTAACACCGCTTGGCATTTATGCCTTTTTGTAGGAGCGAGCTTGCTCGCGAAAAACTCACAGGCGCCGCGTTTATCCAGGAAGCCCGCGTCATCGTTGACGTTTTTCGCGAGCAAGCTCGCTCCTACATGCGTTCGGTGTGTGTTTCAGGTTTTGCGCACTCGGGTCAGTTCCGACAAGCCGACCTTGAGCAGCCGCGCCGTCTTGCTGCCCGCCAGTTCTTCCAGCCCTTCGTGCTCGGTCAGCCGCGCCATTTGCACCGCCAGGTTCACCACCAGGGCTTCGCGCGAATACACCCCGCCTTCCAGTGAATAGATCCCTGCGATCAACTGCCGCAACTCCAGCGGCAAGCGCCAACGCGTGCGCAACGCCGAACCGTAGGCAGCGCCAAAGGCGTCGAGAGATTCGCCGATGGCTTCATCATCCAGGGCGCCGCCGCCCTGGCGCCAGTCTTCCAGGCAGCGCAACAAGGCCAGGTCGCCCAAGCGATGCAGGATGCAGGCGCTGTAGCAGCGCTGGTGGTCGAGCTCCAGCATGCGCGCCAGGCGCCGGGCGTAGTCGGCGCTGTCCTGGGACAATTGCCAGTGCCGCTCGGCATAGGCCACCAGCCCAGGGTCGCCCAACACCACGTTGTGCTTGAGCGCCAGGCCCAGGATGAGGTTCATGCTCTGGCCGGGCACCAACTTATGCAGGGCCTCTGACAGGGTCTGCACTGGCGTGCCGTGGTAGCCGGCGCTGTTGGCGGCGGCGATCAATACGGCCGTGATTTGCGGGTCGCTGTGCACCTGGTCTTCCAACTGCTTGAGGTCCAGGCCTTCGGGCCCCAGGCTGCGTTGCACGGCGGTTTTCACATCCACACGCAACGGCGCCCCATCGCAGACCTCGCGGCGCCGCTCGAGGAAGGCTGGCAAGGTCATGCCCGGCGCCAGCGGTGGGATTTCGCAGTACACGCTTTCGCCTTCGTTGAGCAGCAGGTCTTGCAAGCGCTGGGTCAGGCTTTCCATGTTCAGCGGGCGGGTCAGGTAGGCGGTGGGCGCCAGGGGCAAGGCTTCGCGCACGCTGGCGCTGTCGTTACGACTGCTCAGCAAGATAAACGGCAGCGAACGGCGCTTCTGGCGCACGCTGCGCAGCAGACTCAAGCCATCCACGCCCGGCAACTCCCAATCCGCCAGGATCAGGTCATAGGTTTTTTCGCCCAACAGCGTGGCGGCGTGCTGCCCATCGGCGCACACATCCAGCCGTGCGTCACAGCGCACATTCAACAGCACTTGCTTGAGCAGATCCCGCGACCAAGGGTCTGCTTCGGCGATTAACACTCGGGGTACAGCGGGTAAATCAACAGCAGTCATCCAGCACGCTCCATCGGCAATGCTTGCACCTTAGACAATGCAGGCGCGTGCGTACAATGAAGCAGGCACAAAAAAACCGCCGAAGCGGTTTTTTTGTACGGGCTGTAACCTGTGGCGAGGGAGCTTGCTCCCGCTGGACTGCGCAGCAGTCCCAAATCAAAGAGCGGGGCCGCTTCGCGCCCCAGCGGGAGCAAGCTCCCTCGCCACAGTGACTAAGGTTGGTCAGAGTTCGGAGAAACACTCTTCGATGATCGACAGGCCTTTGTCCAACTGCTCGTCCGGCGAGGTGAGCGGCACCAGTACGCGCAATACGTTGCCGTAGGTACCGCAGGACAGCAGGATCAGGCCCTTGTCACGTGCCTTGGCTACCACGGAGGCAACGGCGGCAGCGTTTGGCTTGTGGGTGTCGCCGTCTTCAAACAGCTCGACCGCGATCATCGCGCCCAGGGCACGCACTTCGCCGATCACCGGGTACTTGGCCTGGATGGCCTTGAGACCAGTCACCAGGCGCTCGCCCACGGCCTTGCAGCGGTCCAGCAGGTGCTCTTCTTCGAACACTTCCATCACGGCCAGGGCTGCTGCGCAGGCAATCGGGCTACCGGCATAGGTGCCGCCCAGGCCGCCTGGAGCGATGGCGTCCATGTACTCGGCCTTGCCGCACACACCGGCCAGCGGGAAGCCGCCCGCGATGGATTTGGCGAAGGTGGTCAGGTCGGCGGCAACGCCCATCTGTTCCATGGCGAAGAAGGTACCGGTACGGCCGGCACCGGTTTGCACTTCGTCGGCGATCAGCAGGATGCCGTGCTTGTCGCACAGTTCGCGCAGGCGCTTCATGAAGGCTTTCGGCGCGACGTAGAAGCCGCCCTCGCCCTGCACCGGCTCGATGATGATGGCGGCGATATCACGCGGCTCGGCATCGTTCTTGAAGATGCGCTCGATGCTGGCGATGGAGTCGTCGACGCTCACACCGTGCAGTTCGTTCGGGTACAGCGCACGGAACACGCCGCCCGGCATCAAGCCCATGCCGGCCGAGTAAGGCACGACCTTACCGGTGAGGCCCAGGGTCATCATGGTGCGGCCGTGGTAGGCGCCGGTGAAGGCGATCACACCGGCACGGCCTGTGGCGGCGCGGGCGATCTTCACGGCGTTCTCCACCGCTTCGGAACCGGTGGTGACCAACAGGGTTTTCTTGGCGAAATCACCTGGCACCTTGGCGGCGACTTTTTCGCACACTTCTACGTAGGGCTCGTAGGCCAATACCTGGAAGCAGGTGTGGGTCAGCTTGTTGAGTTGCTCGGTCACGGCCGCGATGATTTTCGGGTGCACGTGGCCGGTGTTCAGCACGGCGATACCGCCGGCGAAGTCGATGAACTCGCGACCTTCAACGTCGGTCACGGTGGCGTTCTTCGCAGAGTCGGCGAAGATCGGGTGAATCTGGCCAACACCGCGCGGTACAGCGGCTTCGCGGCGTTTCATCAGGGATGCGTTGGTCTTGCTCATAAAGTCCTCATTCGCCGCTCATCGGGCGGCGTGGCTCAAGGATAGGTGGCGGGGAGGCAACTACGGCAGCATGCGATGATCGACTGCCACAGCTTTCCCGGCCACTGCGAATAACCATGTGAAACACGCAAAGGGGCAGCGCTCTCGTGCCCTCTGCGTTTACTGCAATCCCGTGCCTTAGATACCCAGGCAGAGGTATTTGATTTCCAGGTAGTCCTCGATCCCGTACTTGGAGCCTTCACGGCCCAGGCCGGAGGCCTTGATGCCGCCGAACGGCGCCACTTCGTTGGAGATCAACCCGGTGTTGACGCCGACCATACCGTATTCCAGGGCCTCGGCCACGCGGAACACACGGCCCAGGTCGCGGGCGTAGAAGTAGGAAGCCAGGCCGAACTCGGTGTCGTTGGACATGGCGATCACTTCGGCTTCGTCTTTGAAGCGGAACAGTGGCGCCAGCGGGCCGAAGGTTTCTTCCTTGGCCACGGCGGCGTTTTTCGGCACGTCGACCAGGATGGTCGGCTCGAAGAAGTTGCCTTCCATGACCTTGCCACCGGCCAACAACTTGGCGCCTTTGCTCAGGGCATCAGCGATATGTTCCTGCACCTTGGCCACGGCTTTTTCGTCGATCAGCGGGCCGGTGGTAGTGCCGTCCTCCAGGCCGTTACCGATCTTCAATTTGGTCACCGCCACCTTGAGCTTTTCAGCGAAGGCGTCGTACACCGAATCCTGGATGTACAGGCGGTTGGCGCAGACGCAGGTCTGGCCGTTGTTGCGGTACTTGGAGATGATCGCGCCTTCGACGGCCTTATCCAGGTCAGCGTCGTCGAACACGATGAACGGTGCGTTACCGCCCAGCTCCAGGGAGACTTTCTTGATGTCCTTGGCGCATTCGGCCATCAGTTGGCGACCAATTTCGGTCGAGCCGGTGAAGGACAATTTACGCACGATGGGGTTGCTGGTCAGCTCGCCGCCGATGTCGCCAGCGCTGCCGGTGACTACGCTGAGCACGCCTTTGGGGATACCGGCGCGGTGCGCCAGCTCAACCAGGGCCAGGGCCGAGAACGGGGTTTGCGAGGCCGGCTTGATCACCATGGTGCAACCGGCGGCCAGGGCTGGGCCGGCTTTGCGGGTGATCATCGCCGCAGGGAAGTTCCACGGGGTGATGGCGGCGGTCACGCCGATAGGCTGCTTGATCACGATCAGGCGCTTGTCGGGCTGGTGGCCGGGGATCACGTCACCGTAAATGCGCTTGGCTTCTTCAGCGAACCACTCGATAAACGAGGCGGCGTAGACGATTTCGCCCTTGGCTTCGGCCAGCGGCTTGCCTTGTTCGAGGGTCATCAGGCGGCCGAGGTCGTCCTGGTTTTCGATCAGCAGTTCGAACCAGCGGCGCAGCTTGTTGGCGCGCTCCTTGGCGGTGAGTGCACGCCAGGCTGGCAGGGCCTTGTCGGCGGCTTCGATGGCGCGGCGGGTTTCCGCGGCGCCCATCTTCGGCACGGTGCCGAGAATCTCGCCCGTGGCCGGGTTGTTGACCTTGATGGTTTGACCATTGTCCGCATCGACCCAAGCGCCATCGATAAAGGCTTGCTGGCGGAACAACTGGGTGTCTTTAAGCTGCATGTCGGCTTTCCTTAACAGCACCGCGCGCACGCGGAGCGAATTAGAGTTGTTGAAAGGCGCCTTGTGGGCTGCCGTCAGGGAAATCAGCCCCAGCGCGCAGAAAAAATGAAAGAGCGCACGGGAGACAGAGCGTTTGAAATCTCAAACGAATCCTAGGATCAATGGGGGTACAGGGCAATAGGATGTTCGAAAAAAAGAACGAATATGGCGCATCCGATTCATCTTTCGGATCAAACGCACACACGACAACAGCCCCGGAGCCTTGTGGGCGCCGGGGCTGTTGGGGGCCTTGCAGCTTAAGGTTGGAACGACTTGAGCACGGCCAGCAGGCTGGTCAAGTTGTCGGCCACGCCGCCCTGGGCGACTTTTTCGGTGGCGGCGGCGCCAGCGGTGGTGTCGACACTGTAGATCTGCATCACGCCCTGGTTGGTGGCCGCCTGAGCCAGGGTGTTTTGTTGCTGTTGGGCCGAGACCGAGTTCTGGAACAGGATCGCCGTGGCCTGGCCCATGGATTGATAGATGGTGCTCATGGCCATCGCGGGTGATTCGGCAACCACCTTGACGTTGGTCTGGGTGACGGCATCGGTGATTTGCGGGCTGACTGTACTCATGGTTGAAACTCCTGGGTTGAGAAAGAACAACATCCGTTATTGCTCAGTGCTTAAGGCTGGAACGACTTGAGCACGGTCAACAGGCTGGTGAGGTTATCCGACACGCCGCCCTGGGCGACTTTCTCGGTGGCCGCCGCACCTGCGGTGGTATCGACGCTGTAGATCTGCATCACGCCCTGGTTGGTGGCCGCCTGGGCCAGGGTGTTTTGCTGCTGCTGGGCCGACACCGCGTTCTGGAACAGAATCGCCGTGGCCTGCGCCATGGATTGATAGATAGTGCTCATCGCCATCGCAGGCGATTCGGCCACCACTTTGACATTGGTCTGGGTGACCGCGTCGGTAATTTGCTCGTTGACTAATGGCATGATCAATTTCCTTATTTAGTACACGGTGCATTCCGTGTTCATCAATGAACGTTGCGAAACAGGCGCTGTGAAACGCAGGGTCAAGGTTTCGTAGTGGGGCCCAGCGCCGCTTCAATCTGGGCGATCAACCCTTGGATCAATGCCCGCACTTCCTTGCGTTGCGCATCCTGGTCGGGAGCTGCGCCGTCCAACACCTGGCGCAGGGCCGCTTCACGTTGCAGGGCAGCGGTCTTGAGCGCTTGTTCGTTGGCCTTCGATTGCTCAAGCACCTGGGTGGCGCGCTTGAGGGTTTCGTCGACGATGGCCTGGGGCGTTCCGGCGAAAATCTGCGGGTTGCGCAGCATCGCTTCGAGCCGTTGGCGGTCGTCGGTGGACAGGACCGAGGGTGTGGAAGGGGGTGCCATGTCGATCTCCTTGGGTTTTACGTCGCCTGCAAAAGGGCCGCTAAAGCCGCACCTCTCTGCCGTCTTCCCAGAAACCGGCAAAGAAAAAACGCGGCGACGCAGCACAGAACGTCGCGAGCTCTGCCGGTGTCATCGCTGAGGGTTGCCGATTGAAGATGGCCGGCGGTGGCGGAACCAGATTGGCCGCGTTGTAGAGGTTGCCGACCTCATAAGCGTTGGCCGCGAATTGTGAGCAAAAGGAACCGCTGCCTATCGCTATCGACTCATTGATCCGAGCCTGCAGGGTGTCGTTGGCCTTCCAGTTCTTGAATGCAGAAAGCATCGCGTTCCACGCGCTATAACTGCCGTCGATTTCATCGCCGAGCTTGTCGAAATAAAACTGCTTGGCCGCCAGCGCCGCCGCAAACCCCAGCTCAGTGTCACGGCAGGAAAACACCATGGCGGTGCGAGGGGGTTTTTCCAGGCTCACGTCAGTCAACGCCAGGCCAGTGCCGACGCTTTCGATCACCATGGTCTTGCTCACCGCAATTGCCGGGTGGACCACATTCAAATACGTCGTGTCCTGTGAGAACACCTTGGCTTTGACCAACTGACCGGCTTTGATGAAAGCCCGCGTCGTACTGTCATCTTCTTGCTTCACCGAAAAAATAAGATCTCCAACGTCCATGATGTCGCTCCTCATTCAAGAAAAGTTGCTTTCAAGTTGCTGTTGCACCGCCCCAGCAGAACGCCGAAGCGCTGTGCTCGGTTCAGGCCGTGGGCGCGGCCCGGTTGGCCAAGGTGTCGGCGTACTTGGCGATGCTCTGGTCGATCTTGTCGATCGCCACGCTGGCGGCTTCGGCTTCCATCGCACCGGCAGCGGCAGCCACGGCGGCAGCGGCGCCTACCAGCAGGTCGGTGGCCAAGGCGCCCAAGGCGTCTTCGGCAGCGGCCGGCAGGTTGTCCTTGACGATGTTCTCGGTCATTTGCTGGAGCAGCACGGCCTGGGCCGCCAGGGCGATCTTGCTGACCCCATCGAAGTACCCCGCCGCCGCTTGCGCCACCAGCCCGGCTGCCTGGCTGATCATCATGTCGGCCGGCACCGCGATCTGCGCCGGGGCGTAGGCAAAGTTCTGCGAATTGGTGAACTGCACCGCCTGCACAATCTGGCTATTGAGCGCCGCCGTGCTGTCGGATGACGGCGTGCTCACCTGGTTGAGCAGGTGCTCGTTCATGCGCGCCATGATCGAGCGCGAGGCCGGTGCGGCGTGCGCCGACGCAGTCGGGTCGGCGGCGGGCGTTGCTTGGGAGGCGGCGGGTTTCTTTCTGCTGAACCACGACATAATCAATCTCCCGAGGGCTCAGCCCTTCTCGCCAATCTGCATGATCAGCGCCACGGCCTTGGAGATCACCGCGTTGGAAATCTGATTCATCGCCTGCTGGCTGTTGACCGCGTTCTGCAACGACAGGCCCGCCGCGCTGCTGGCCACCTGGTACAGGGACGCGATGGCCTGGGCTGGCGCCTCGGCCACCACCTTGACGTTGGTTTGAGTGACCGCGTCGGTGATCTGGCTGTTGACCTCTGTCATACATCTCTCCTTGATGGCATTCACCCAGGTTTGGGTGTGGATAGCGGCGGCGTGCTGCGCTCATACCACTAGAACGCCCCACGCCAACATGTGTGAATCACCTTCAGCGCAAGGCACTGCGCAGCAGTTGCACACGCTTGCGCACCAGCGGCAGCTTCACGTGCAACTCGGCGGCGATTTGCGGGTAAGGCAGGTCGTCGACAAAGCGCATCTCGAACAAGCGCTGCTGCAACAGCGGTAACCGTGCGACGTGCGCCTCGAGCTGCTCCAGGCGTTCATAACATTCCACCCGCTCCAGCACCGAAGCGCAGGGCGCGGCGAGCGCGGCCAGGTGATCGTGTTCAAGGTCCACCGAATCATCGAACAACCGCCCCTCGCGCTTGCTGCGCCGCAGGCTGTCGAGAAACACATGATCGAGCACCAGAAACAGAAACCCCTCGGGGTCACGAATGCGCTCCGGCGAACGCCGAAAAAACAACAGGGCCTTGATCGCCGTGGCCGCCAACCACTCCTGGCCCTGATCCAGATTGCCCTTGGCCCGCCGCAACGCCCGGCGCCTGAGCTCACCCTGCACAGCGCGCCAACTCGCTTCGAACAAACGGTCATCGGCGGCCCATTGATCCTTGAACTGAACAGTCATCCCCATCGCCAGCACTCCTGTGCATCCTTGATGAAGGGCCAGTCTGCGAGGGCTCGACGGGGGTACGCTGTTACCTGGGGAACACCGCCACAACTAATTCAGCGCAAAAGCCTTGCGCCGCAAATGCTCGACATCGTTGATCACCATGCGCTCCAGATCGCCGCTGATCACCCCACTGCGCCGCCACACTTGCAGCTGCACATTCAGCTTGGGCCGGCTGGTATTCAGCATCGACGCCAACACCCCTTGGCTTGCGGGCAACGACACACTGGGCAAGGCCAACGCCAGGTCGATCTCGCCCAGGTTCGCCAATAAAAACCGCGCCAACCGCGACTCCAGCCGATGCAAACACACCAACTCCAGCAACTCGATGGCGTGCAGCAAACGCAGCATCATCAACATCAACAAACGCCGCAGAAACACAGGCTCCTCAAACAACACAGCAAAATGCCGGCTACCCAACTGCAACAACCGCGTGGGCCCGCTGGCAAAGGTGGAAGACTCGCGCCCATGATCCTTGATCAACGCCGTCTCCCCCACCACCTGCCCGGCCCCGGTACTGCCGATAATCTGCTCGCGCCCATCCGGCCCATGCACCACCGAATAAATCCGCCCCTCCACCACCAACGCAATGAATTCGAGGGTGTCATCCTTGAAATACAACAGCTCACGATCATCCAGCGTGCGCTCCACCATATGGGTGGCGACGTAGCGCAAGAGATGCTCCGGCATACCTCGAAACAAATCGGAGCGAGCCAGCAGGGTTTGTCTGAGCGGGAGATCGAGCATCACGGTTCCTTTGGAATGCATGCGTTCACCTGAGGAATTGCGGCGTGGAAGCGGTGTAAAGCCACAAGAGCAAAGCAAACAAAGGGACGTGCGGCGCGGGGAGTTGTGAATGAGGGTGGCAATTAGCCATTTTTTGTCGGAAATGGACGACAGGGGGCGGGGCAAATGCCGGAATGGACGCATCAGGTCGACATGGGTATGATGTCGCCCGCACAAGCATCCGTAGCTCAGCTGGATAGAGTACTGCCCTCCGAAGGCAGGGGTCGTGGGTTCGAATCCCGCCGGGTGCACCAGATGTGAAATGGAAGAGCCTCAGGTCGGGAGATCTGGGGCTTTTTTTGTGGGTGTTGATTCGGTGCTTTTGCAGCACTTTCAACCGCGCTGGCAAGTCCTCGTTCGGAAAGCGCTTATGCTGCGCCAGCAGCTTTCCATCAGCTGTCATGATGTTTCCAGCTTTGTGCGGCTTCACGATGGTTTGAAAAATAAATCTGTCGCCTGTTGACGCAGTGTGTTGCAGGCAGGCGGAGTCAGTCATACTGTTTGGGCACTGTCCCAGTGACTACTCTTTACCCATCACACAAATGCACGCCTCGGACGTTGGTCAATCATTAAATGGACTTAAGAAAAACGCCTTCTTTGTACTTCGAACTTAAATTTGGTTCGCCGCCCGCCCCAAAATTCGAAAAATTCGATCCCACTATAGGTGTTGACGGTTACTGCGCCGCCATACGCAAGTACCTAATACCCGATTCGATGCCCGACACATTCAGTTCCGGGGTATTGCCCTTGGAATTACGTACTTACTGTAAAGGGTCAATTTTTTCAAGGGTTCGCAGAGTACGAGATGAAAAGCTGAGAACACTATTAAAAAACCCTCTAACGGTTAGCGATTTTTTCCCTCCAGAGGGCGAAGTTGCACAAACCCGTATTGGCCGCTTCAATGCCGCAGGAGAACGCACGCTGTATTTGGCCGACCATGCATTTGTGGCACTGAAAGAGTGTGGAATAGAGCCCGGCGAGCATTTTCTTTATAGTTATTTTATACTCAAAACCGATACGCATTTTATATACACCCCACCTAACGCCTCAAAATACACAAAACTAATAAATTCATTACTCAAAAGTAAAGATGAAAACTTTTACCCCGTCATAACCCGCATATACAATGAATACCTCAAGTATGATGCGCATCATGGAATCGCGTATGACTCCGTAAGGGTCATGGAAAAACACAACGACGCAACATGGGGAGAAATTAGCTCTATAACAAACCTCGCGATGGATGAGGAAAAACTACCTGCCGCATACCTGCAAGTCGGTTGGCTTGCACGATGCGATGAGCATTATCGGCCTTACCATTTGAAAATACTTTTACCTGACATAAAGAAAAAAAACGGCTCACGACGCTGGTGTACCACGATAATAAATCACGATTCATGGCTGAACACAACAAGGTAGAACAGAGGATCGCTCAGCTTAGAAAAATAACTAAAAACTCTATCAAACGAAACAACTATGAACAACCCAACACAACACCATTCAAGCTACTACCCTACATATAAAACTCACAAGCTACTAAAATAACCCGGCGCACACAAAGCTTGTCACTAGAACAATGAACACTTTTTCAATGGAGGCGTAATGCAATTTGCAGTAGCACTGATCGAGTACTTGATTTCTGGCGTCGTCGCATCGGCTTGGCTGACAGCGGTTGTTCTGAACTACTACCCACTGCTGTTACACACGATCAACGATCATAGAGAAACATTAATTCTGATCTACCTGCCCATTGCGTATATCTTGGGAATTTATGTCGACGCCACATCCTCATATATTATACGTAGAACCAGAGAACTGACGGGATGGGTTAATAAGCAGGTGAGTATTTCGCCGAAAACACTGAATACTCTCGCATGGATATATCATTTTATTGTAGGTACTCCCAAAAGAGAGCCCTACAAGAACACCGCCGCGATCATGGCATACTCTCCTGCGGATGCTGTAAGAACTATGGAAGGCTATGTCAGCAGGGACCGAATTGCTCGCGGCACGGCATTCAATGCTTTGGCAGGTACGGTTGTCGCTTATCTTTATGCGTCGCCTGAATACAAAACTCTGACAACGACTTTCTGCTTCGTCGCATTCGTTTACTCGATCATGATGCATAGACGATTAAGCCGCCTCTCATCGAGCTTCAAGAAAGTCGTTTTGGCGAACCTGGAAAAGCGCGCGCCCGCCGAACTGCGCGAGGAAGAATGAACGTATTTATTCCCACACGTTCTGGACAAGCGATTTAATCCAGTAAAAATAAGGGGCAGACCATATTCTCAATAATGGTGGCCCGCCCCTACTTCAATAACAATCAAAGCCTTTGGAATATAACTTGATAAACGCTGACGAAAAAATCACCAACACACCTCTGTCTAGCACCGAACAAAGCAAGCTTCTGATTTTTGTACTCCTATTGCTCCCTTCATTATTTTTTATCGTCGGAATCATTCCCGCCATATTTTTGATTTTTGGCTTGGTGATGATGAAGAAGAACGGCGATTTCAGTCACATCGAAACCGCAGCGCGGATTTACAAAGGTTACCTATATCTCGCAGTAATGGGCAGCGGGCTATTCGCCTTGTATTTCGCAACAACGCTTAGCTTATCTGACAGATGGCATCGTCAGTTCGAGGAGTTTATTCTTTCGACTGCCTTGGCAGGTATCGCCTTGCTGTACATCATCTTTCTGAACATCCTCTTTCTAAGCCCGCTGCGTTGCCACGCACAATGGGTTGAAGCGAACGGTATTTTTTCCGGTAAAACGAAAACACCCACTGACACCAATGAGGTTGATATTATCAAAGGCGAAAGGCTTCGTACGTTCTCTGTCGCTGACGAACTGATTAAATGGGCAAAACTAAAAGAGGACGGTCATATCACTGAGCAAGAGTTTAACGATGCGAGAAAGAAGCTCCTTCAACGATGAAGCAAATGGAGAACCTATTGAACGTCCTTCGGGACTTTTTGTTATCAGTTGCACGCGCAACTCGATGGCGCTAAGCGCGGCTGAGGGTCTATATACCAATGAAGTATTGGCTGAGTATTGTGAAACTCTCATGAGCTCCTGAAATTCTACTTATCCAAGTTAGAGATTTCACCGCGCAACACCCCCTCCAACACCCCAAAAAACCCCTGAATATGCCCCTGCTTCAACGCCTGCGGTCGCGTAACCAAATAAACCTCCATCGCCGGCAGTTCTATCTCCTGGAAAACCTCACTCAACCCCGTCGCCAAAATACGCGGCAACACCGCCACCCCCATCCCCCGCCTCACCGATTCAAGCTGCACCGCAAACGAACTCACCCTAATCGGCGCATGGTCCAGCCCGGCAGCTTTCGCGGCGCGCATTTGCGGTAGCAAGTCCAGCGGTGGCAGCAAGGCGATACTGGCGGCAGTGGCTGGCGTTAGCGCAGGAAACCGTTGCAGGTATTCGGCGGTTGCGAACACGCCGTAAGCGAGTTTGCCCAGCCCTCGGTAGATCAGGGAAGGTTCGCCCAAGTGTGCGGTGCGTATGGCGATGTCGGCCACGCCTCGTACGATTTTGTGGAAGTCGGTGGTGACCTGCAGCTCTACGGAGCAGCCTGGGTGCTGCGCGGTGAAGCGGCTGGCGGCTTCGAGCACGCTGGCAGAAAAGCCTTCGCCGGCGCTCACCAGCACGGTGCCGCTGAGGGTTGCTGGCGTGCCGTCGGCGGGGGCCTGGCGTCGTAGGCCGGATTCGGCTGCCAGGGCGACGTCTACCAGGGCTTGGCCTCGGGAGGTGAGCCGGCAGCCTTCCACGCCGCGTTCCACCAGTGGTTCGCCCAGGGCGGTTTCCAGTTGGGTGAGGCGGCGGGAGACGGTAGAGGCCGCGATACCCAGTAATTGGCCTGCCTGTAAAAAGCTGCCGCGCCGTGAGACTGCCAGCAGCAGTCGAAGATCGTCCCAATTTGCCTGCAATGCCATATCTCCGCGCTTCCCTGGTGTGCAGATGTGCAAAGCCATTATGCCGCAGGCGCTGTTTTTACGGCGCGGGCTGACCGGTATATCTACTGGCCTTCTCAATAAATGGAATGGCCTGTATGAACACGAACCCCAATCGCTTGCGCAGCACCTTTGTGACCGGTGCCACCGGCTTGCTGGGCAATAACCTGGTACGGGAGCTGGTCGCACGGGGTTATGCGGTGAAGGCGCTGGTGCGCTCGGCGGCCAAGGGTGCGCAGCAGTTCGGCGATTTGCCGGGTGTGGAACAGGTGGTGGGGGACATGGCGGATGTGGATGCCTTCGCGGCCGCGTTGCAAGGCTGCGATACGGTGTTTCACTGCGCGGCGTTTTTTCGGGATAACTACAAGGGCGGCAGCCATTGGGAGGAACTGGAGAAGATCAATGTCGTCGGTACGCGAGCTCTGCTGCAACAGGCCTATGACGCCGGTGTGCGACGGTTTGTGCATACCTCGTCGATTGCCGTGCTCGACGGCGCCCCCGGTACGCCGATCGACGAGACGTGCCTACGGGCCGAAGCCGATGCGGATGACTACTACCGCAGCAAGATCCTGGCTGAGCGGGAGGTGCTGAGGTTTCTTGAAAGCCACCCGCAGATGCACGCTTGCATGGTTTTGCCCGGTTGGATGTGGGGGCCGGGTGACCGTGGGCCGACGTCTTCGGGGCAGTTGGTCCGGGACGTGATCAACGGCAAGTTGCCGGGGCTGATTCCTGGCACCTTTTCGCTGGTCGATGCCCGCGATGTGGCCTGGGCGCACATTGCTGCCGCCCAGAGCGGGCGACGGGGCGAGCGTTATCTCGCGGCCGGTCGCAACTTGACCATGCGCCAGCTGATTCCGGCGCTGGGGCGTATTGCCGGGGTCAAGGTGCCCTCGCGCCAACTGCCGCTGCCGGCGCTGTACCTGTTGGCAGCGGTGCAAGAGGCCTATGCGTACCTGACTGGAAAGCCCATCTTGCTGAGTATGGCGACATTGCGGTTGTTGATACGCGAGGAGCACCGTACCCGCTTTGACCACCGTAAAAGTGAAGAGGAACTGGGGCTGAGTTTTCGTGTGCTGGAGCAGACCCTCACAGACACCGTGGCGTGGTCCCGGGCCTACGGCGGGTTGTAATAAAAAGCCCCAGGTCGACAGGCCTGGGGCTGGTTCGTGGCGGCAGGTTCAATGCTGTTTCAACGCCTCTAGCCGTGCCGGCAAGTCCTCCTCGGGAAAGCGTTGGTACAGCGCCAGCAGTTTTTCATCCGCGGCCCTGGCTTCACCCGCTCGGCGCAGGTTCACAATTTCCTGCAGACCTGCTTCCAACGTAGGCAGCGCCCGTTTGCTGAGTTTCAGCGCTGGCTGATCCGCCACTGCGCTTTCGGCTTGAGCAGGCGCACTTTCAACCCGTGGCGCTATCGCCATCCGGGCCATTGGCGCGGGGGCGGAGAAGGCTTGCGGCGCTGGCTGGGCGGCTTCTTCGTGGTGCGGCGCAGAGAATGTCGCGGTGGAGATTTCGGGTTGCGGCACGGGGGAGCGCATGACCACGCCGATCATCAGTGCCAACCCGGCGACGGTGGCAAATGCCATTTGCCAGCGCGGGCGTTGGCAGGCTTGCAGCCAGCGTTGCCACAGGCTGGGTTGCGGCTGCGGGGCTTCGCGACGGGCAGCGTTGAGGATGAAGGCGTCGAGGGACGCGGGCGGCTCGCCCGTGCTGTGTTGACGATAGTGCTGGAGCAGCGCGTCGTCTGGGGTGTGTCGGGAGTCAGTCATACGGGTACCTCCTCGGCCAGCAGGCGCCGCAATTTTTGCATGGCGTAGCGCAAGCGGCTTTTTACGGTTTCCAGCGGGGCGCCGGTGAGGGTGGCGATTTGCGGTACTTCGAGGTCGCCGTGCAGGCGTAGCAGAAACACTTCGCGCTGGTCTTCGGGCAACGCTTGCAGGGCCGCGTCGAGGCGCGCCTGGTCGCGGCTGAGGGTCAGTTGTTGCTCGGGGCCGTCGCTGTCATCGGCCTGGGCGTGGAGCTGTTCATCGTAGCTGTCGTGCAGGGGGTTGTGGATGCCGTGCTTGCGCCAGTGGTCGATCAGGCGGTTGCGGGCGATCTGGAACAACCAGGTGCGAAAACTCGCCCGGCCTTGTGGCTGGGTGGTGCTGCGGATCAGGCTGAGCCAGGTGTCCTGGTAGATTTCTTCGGCCAGTTCGGCTTTGTTGCACAGGGACACGAGGAAGCGGTACAGGCCCTGGCGGTGGCGCGTGTACAAGGTTTGGAAGGCGCCAGCGTCACCGGTTCGGTAGCGGGCCAGCAGCGATTCGTCGCTGGGTGAGTCATCTGGAACGGCCATGTAATGGGCGAACTCCTTTTTGTCAGCCGAAGCAGGATTACTGTAGGAGCGAGCTTGCTCGCGAAGAACGTCAACGATAACGGGTGCTTCCTGGATAAACGCGGTGCCTGTGAGTTTTTCGCGAGCAAGCTCGCTCCTACAAAAAGCTTTAGCAGCAAGCCCCCTCCCACATTTGATCTCGGTTGTGAGCGAGGTCAGGGTTTGAGGCTTTGGGCCAACTCCACCAGTTGCACGAATTCGTTGCGCAGCCCGAAAGGGTCATCGCCGCGGGCCGAGCGCGCCAATTTGGCGGTGTCTTGCAAGCTCATGGTGCCAGTGTAGCGGCCATCGCCCTTGAGCTGTTGGGCGAAGGCGGCCACGGCAGACGCGAAGCGCAGGTCGTCGCTGGCTGGGGTGGCCTGGTTGGCGATAGGGCGTTCGATCAACTGGCTGTTACCGCCCGCAGCTGGTTTGTAGCGCACCCGCAGCATCGCCAGCTCATCGGATTTGCCTTCGGTCGCAGGCGCCGCGGCGTAACGCAGAGGCTCCAACCAGCCCTTCTCGCCCTTGGGTACGATTTCATACAGCGCGGTCACCGTGTGCCCTGCGCCAATCTCGCCGGCATCGACCTTGTCGTTGTTGAAATCCTCACGTTTCAAGGCGCGGTTTTCATAACCCAGCAGGCGGTATTCGCTGACCTGGGCCGGGTTGAATTCCACCTGCAATTTCACATCCCGCGCCACCACGGCCAGGGTCGAACTGAGTTGCTCCACCAGCACCTTGCGCGCTTCGCGCAGGTTGTCGATGTAGGCGTAGTTACCGTCGCCCGCGTCGGCCAGTTGTTCCATCAGGTGTTCGTTGTAGTTGTACACACCAAAGCCGAGGGTGGTCAGCGATACGCCGCTTTTGCGCTGGGCCACGGCCATTTGCTTGAGGCTATCAAAATCGCTGATGCCCACGTTGAAGTCGCCGTCGGTGGCCAGCAGGATGCGGTTGATGCCTTGATCGATAAAGCCTTCGCGGGCCATCTGGTAGGCCAGTTCGATGCCGGACGCGCCCGCCGTGGAGCCGCCGGCGGTGAGTTGCTCGATGGCGTTGCGGATCTTGGCTTTTTCACTGCCCGAGGTGGGCTTGAGCACCACCCGGGATTCACCGGCATACACCACCAACGACACACGGTCCTGATCGCGCAGTTGATCCACCAGTAATTTCAGCGTGCTTTTGACCAGCGGCAAGCCTTCGCGGCGGTCCATGGAGCCGGACACGTCCACCAGGAACACCAGGTTGGCGGGCGCCAGTTCTGCCACGGTTTTATCGGAAGCCTTGATGCCAATGCGCAGCAGTTTTGTGCGCGGGTTCCACGGTGTGGCGGCCACTTCGGTGGTGACGCCAAAGGGTGAGCCGTCGGTGGGCAGTGCGTAGTCATAGGGAAAGTAATTGACCATTTCCTCCAACCGAACCGCGCCTTCGGGCGGCAGGCGGCCTTGGTTGAGGAAGCGCCTTACGTTGGCGTAGCTGCCGGTGTCGACATCCACGCTGAAGGTGGAGACGGGGGTTTCGGTAACGCGGTGCACAGGGTTGTCGGGCAGGTTGGCGTATTGCTCTCGGGGTTCGCTGCGGTCATTCATCATCGCCATTTCACGCACCCTCATGGGTGCGGGCATGGCCATGCGTTTGGCCATCGCGCCCTCAACCGGCGCGCTGTGCAACTCGGCGATGGGTTGTGCGGGTTTGGCCACCTCGGGAGAGGAAGACAGCCCACACCCGGCCAGCGCCACCAGCAGGGTAACGGTGAAGCCTTGGGCAGCGGGACGCAGGTAAAGCAGAGGGCGGGACATGGGGCTGAACCTCGTGAATGAATGAGCCGTTCACAAGGTCAGACGCGAGGTAGGTTGGGTTCGGGTTAAACCCTCGAAATTCACCTCGATCAATGTGGGAGCTGGCTTGCCTGCGATAGCGGTGTGTCAGGCAGCCTTTCCAGCACTGGCCCACCGCTATCGCAGGCAAGCCAGCTCCCACAGTTGTGTGGCGGTGTTCTCTTAGTCCGTGCCGTACTTGGGGTTACGCGGGCCGTACAAGATGCCGGTGCGTTGCCCTGCCGACAGCAACCGCGCACTGGTGATACCGGCAATCGGGTGTGCCGCATCGGTGGAGCTGTTGATCACCTGCTTGACCGCCGCCGTGATCAGCATGCCCACCAGGCCGCCACCGTTGTTGTTGCCCTCCTCGCTCGACGCGCGCGCCGAACCTGTCCACAGGGTGGTGCCGGTGCGCAGGTCCACCAGTTTGGCCGAGGCCGTCACCGAGGTGTCGCTGGAGATCAGCATGTACTGAGTGCCGTACTCGCTGATGGTGATGTACAGCGCCGCGTCCGCGCCAAAGATGTCATGCAGCTTGGCCGGTTGTACGGCCTGGATATCGTTGGCGGTGGTGAGGCCGTTCTGGCGGAAGGTTTCGTCCACCAGGGCAATCGGCAACACGTAGTAGCCGGCTTCGGCCAGCGGGTAGGTGACTTGCGACACCAGGCTGTAGGACGCCTGCACTTCGGGCGATTCGTTGATCGGCGGCAGTACCAGGATCGACTTGGGCCGCGCCTGTTTGTACGCCGAATAATCAACCGTCTTGGGCGCGGCGCAACCGCCGAGTAACGCCAGGGCCAGCAAGGCGCCGGTGAGTTTTAACAGGCTCATTTAGTGGCGACTCCGGCTTTGGCGTTTTTCAACAGAAAGTCCATGTACGCAGCAGACTCGGGGAACAGCGCCTTCTCGGTGCGAAACTCCTGCACCATCTGGTCATCCTTGCCCATGTTCATGTACAGCATGCCCAGGTGCGCGTGGTAACCCGGCGGTGCCTTGCGGCCACTGGCGTTGATCTTCTGCAGATCGCGCTCCAGTGCTTCCACCTGCGCTTCCTTGGGCTCGCCCTTAAAGTACTCGTAAACCTGCGGCTGGTAGCTCTCCCATTGATACAGGGGCTGGGGCGCCGTCTGGCACCCGGCTACCGTCGCGACTGCTGCCAACGTCAGCGCCAATTTCACTGCCTTGCTCATCCGTGTACTGCTCCTTGTGGTGTGGCTGATCAGTTACGCGGGTTCCAGGCGCCAGCGTTGATGCCGTCGACCAGGCGGTTGATCGCTTCGCGCATGGCCAGGTCCAGCACCTTGCCATTGAGGGTGGAGTCATAGCTGGCGGTGCCGCCGAAGCCGATCACTTCACGGTTGGACAGCGCGTACTCACCGGCGCCCTGGGTGGAATACACCACTTCGGAGGTGTTGATGTTGACGATATTCAACGCGACTTTGGCGTAGGCCACTTGTGTCTTGCCACGGCCGAGAATGCCGAACAGCTGGCGGTCGCCGGTTTCTTTGCGGCCGAACTCGGTCACATCGCCAGTCACCACATAGTCAGCGCCCTTGAGCTTCTGCACGGTGCCTTTGATTTTGGCTTCCTGGGAGATTTCGCCCATGTTGTCGCGGTCCAGCACGCTGAAGCGGTTGGTCTGCTGCAAGTGGGTGATGAGGATGGTCTTGGCCTGGCCGCCGAGACGGTCAACGCCATCGGAGAAGATGCCGCGCATGTAGCTGGAGCGGTTATCGAACTTGCCCACGGCAATCGGCACACGCACGCCGGAATAGGCCACGTGGGCGCTGGCGACTTGCTCCACCGGCATCGCGCGGTTGCTCTCGGTGGCGCAACCGGCCACGGTCAACAGCGCCGCGGCGGTGAGGCCCGACAGCAGGATTTTGGACAGTGTCTTCACAGAGTGCTCCTTGGGTGAGGAAATCAGCGTTGCTGGGTTTTCCAAGGAGAAAGGCAGCCTGAAAACGCACTGGCCTGAATTCTTCCCTGAAAGACGGTGATGCAACGGCTGCGGCATTTTACGGGGTTGAGAGCGGTTCTCAAGTTGTTTCGGCCATAGGTCGGGGGGCTTAGCCTACTGCCGACCGCAATACTCGAAGCAACGAAGATCAAATGTGGGAGCTGGCTTGCCTGCGAAAACGGTAGTGCAGCAACAGACACACGGCCTTCATAAGCACACGTCTACTGTAGGAGCGAGCTTGCTCGCGAAAAACGTCAACGATAAAGCGTGCTTTCTGAATAAACGCGGCGCCTGTAGGTTTTTCGCGAGCAAGCTCGCTCCTACAAAAAAATCCTTAACTCACTGGCATTAGCCCAAGCCCGCCCACCAACAGCCGCCAGCCTTCGCACAGCCCTACTTGAGCTCCTTCACCAGATACTGCGCAGAGATCTGCGTAATCCCGGTCAACGCCCGGCGCAAGGCTTCAGGGTCAGTGCGGTAAGTGAGCGGCGTGTAGCCATAGACGTTCTGGCCATTGAACGGCGTAACCGCTTCAAAGGTGCGCCAGATCATCTCATCGCCGCGATCCATCTGCGCTAACACGTTAAGGGTCGGATAAATCACACTGCTGAAACCCTGGGTCAGGCGAAAGCCCCACTCGGACACGGTCAGCTGAATCTGCGCATCGGCGGGCTCATCATCGCCGACCACCTTGAGCGTCGAAGTCTTACCCAACTCATCGACAAAGCCCTGCTTGAGCAACACGCCTACATCGAGTTTTTCCGCCTCCATCACCGTCAGAATAGCCACCGGCGTCGGCATCTCGGCCAACTGCCCAAGCTTCATGCCGCCGGCAAACCCGGCGCCACTCAACGCCGCAGTACCCAGCTTGGACGCCCCGCTGGCCATGCCAACACCTGCGCCAACCCCGGCACCCAGGGCCGCGCCCCAGGCCTGTTCGCGGCCGAAGTACACCATGTTCTTTTCCCACTTCACGGGCAGGACTTTGACGGTCTTGATCTGCGCGCGGTTTTCGGGAGTGAGGGGGTGGCTGACGCAGCCGCCGAGGATGAGGGTGGCGAAGAGAATGAGGAGGAGGTTTTTCACATTGGTCCTTTAATGTTTGGGGTGAGGCTTTCGGATTTGCATAGTCGTAGTGCGTTTGTTCGTGGGCAGTATGTCGGCAATAGGTGGCAAGACGTTAGCGGCTGCGGGCACGCTCCGAAGCAGCGGCATTTTGATGCCTTGCGCGGGCTTGGTGGTGCGGCTTATAGTCCGGCCGTCGCTCAAAAAGCGACCGGGTTTGGCGACCCGAAGAACGAGCCCTCAATAATCCAGAGAGCTTAATGATGAATCGATACATTCCCCTAACCGGCCACGACTGCACCGTCCCAGCCCTGATCATCGACACCCAGGCACCTCTCGACGTCCTTCACGACGCCGCCGTGCACCGCATTCGGGCCGTCACCCAACTGCTGGAAAACCTGGCCTTCCGCGAACAACTCAGCAGCGATGCCGTAGTACTTTCAGACTTCGCCCATTTGCTGGCCATTCCGCTGCGCGATGGGTGTGATTTGCTGGATGTCATCAGTCGCAGGCTTAATGCCGATCCGTCCTGAGTGAAAATCGGGCGGCCTTTGTGTCGCCCGCTTTGCGCTCAATTCCCTTGGCCACTCTCTTTACGATTTTTCAACCAGGACTGTATCCAAACGCCTACCCCAGTAGGTATTGCATAGGCAAAAACACCGGGTAACATATCTACGATTTCAGCCCAACTAAAGTCCCATACACCAATCTTTGAATAATTAACCAGCGCCCCCATGAGCTTTGCGATAACCCCCACCAACAAAAACAATAAAAACAGATAAATCAACAATAACAAAAACGCCTGCCACCTTGATCTAGGCTTAATCACTTTCCCTTCCCATTTCCTTCCCTTTTCTCCCAGAGTCACCTCAACAAACTATAAACAAACAAAGAAAATGTTTCACATAACTTCTTAACACTCATATCTGCAGAGTCTATTTTCACTACAGCCCATTTATCATTTTTATCAAAACCGACACATCGCCCCTGCATATCATCACCAAAAATCATAACACTTTCGAATTGCGCCGCAGTCTCATCATCAAAAATATCACTTGCCTCTAGGAGGCCGTTATAAAGCATAAATCCGGCTGTTTCAATTTCCCCACTTCCGAACTCCTGCAAAAACTCCAAGTAATCATCAGGAGCATTTTTCTGCCCTACCTTTATTGCATTAAGACTGACATCATCTACAGCAGCCAAGCCATCAAGCAAATGCTCTTCTTTCTTACTCTTCAAAAAAGTTTTAATATCCACCTTCACCCCCTACTTTTTATCTGAAAAAATCTCTCTGGGCACACCTCCAGCACGATGTATTCCACCCTGATGCTGATCCGGAAATCAGAAAAAGGGGACAGATTTTTTTAATAGATTTTTCAACCCTAATTCAAATAAATCTGCTCCCTTTTTTTCCGCTCCCTTTTTTCACTTCTCTAGCAAGATCAAACAAACCGCCTCCTTTTGTTCTCAATTATCTTTTGGAAAATTTATCGAAAAAGCCGAAAGTAAAGTCTCAATAATTTTTCGATCTGCATCATTCTTCGCAAAACGCTTAAGCACTGGGACAAGATGATAAAACAATAACTCGAGCCTGCTAGGATCTTTGGGCAATGCATCGTTAATGCATGCAACCATTAACTTAACTGGCATAATTGACGCGAAGGTTTCATATCCTCTAGCGCTAGAGAACGGAATTTTCTTAAAATAATAATCCGCTAAACGTTTCTGCCCTGGTTTTTTCCAAGATCTATGAGGAAGGAGTAATAAAGCTTCACCCCAATTATCTGAAGTAAGCGGGTACCGGCTCAATATCCAAGCTGCCGCCTGATCAGAAGTCATTTTCGCCAACTCTTTACAGAGTGATATCAATCTTGAATCCATACCAAACTATTCCCTTGGATTAAATGAGTTTTCCGGTAACCCAGAGTTAGCCTTTAGAGTAGCAGGTGGCTGATAATGACCGGAACTATTATCCCATCTTGTTATTTTTCCTCGCTCTGGACCGTCATTATTACCAAAGCGTATAGAGCCGGCATATTTAACTTCCCCCCCACGCTACCCCAGATGGGTTGAAAATTGCTCATTCACATTTGGGCGGCTTACCTTGATAGTCCCATCCGGCAATGTGACAAAATCGTAAGAACCTGAAGGGGTAATTTTCCCCCACCTTGCCCTTGCAACCAATACCGGCCTGATTCGTCCTGGATAAGAGTTCTCACGGGCCGTTGCGAACAAAAGAACAAAAGGAACAAAAGGGGACAGATTTATTTAATATGCTCTTCAACTCTAATTTAAATAAATCTGCCCCCTTTTCTGCTCTAAAAAAAATATATCCTATATTCGACTCTTCACCGAAACGGCTCCATGCAAATAGATCTGTCCCCTTCGATCGCAGCTCCATTCGAAACAGATTTATTTTTTACTTAGCCATTTAAATAAATCCGCCCCCTTTTCTCTTCCTTTTCTCTCGCCCCCTTTTCTCTCTTTTCTTTTCCCTTAAAACAACAGTTAAAAGACATAACATCCTTTTACGTTAGAAGTTTCGTATCTCCATGACTTTATTAGCCGATCCGCAGCGACAAAAACCGAATATCGGCAATCTCTAATCCAACTTATGTAATACCGCCTGCCTCCGTTTTCATCAACAACCTTATCAAAGGTCTTATTTTTATTTACAGGCGACCAATATGAGTCGCCACATCCTCGAGTGCAGTCTTTGTAAAGGTGGGAATCGAAATGAGTACCTACCCATAGATTCATTCCATTTTCCCAATTGGAATGGGAAGGTGCGCAGCCAGCCAAGGCCGACAATAATACTACCAAAAGCCATTTATTAATTTTCACGCTTTTTCTGCGACTCAATTGCTGGGCGGTACTTATCGTACAGTGCTCCATAATTTACAAGCAGAGCAGGCGGCATGCTGCCCAAATTTTCAAAAAACGACATATCAGCTTGTTTGTGAGCTTTCAAGTTAATCATCCAACCATCGTGCAATGTAGCAAACCCATTAAACCCTGGAATTTGGTTTAATATATTGCTGACTGGAGTACCGTGACTGGAATAAAGGGGACAGATTTATTTAATAGGGCTTTACCGCCATCTCGAATTAAAATAAATCTGTCCCCTTTTACTCTTTTATTACATTTCTATTATTTCTATGCACTCAAGACGAACGAACTCACATCACCAAAATTCAAAAACTCTTGAAAACAAGAAGTAACGACACCTATATCTCTAGTTATGAAACTCGCCGGGTAATAGTCGCCCAAAATCTCAACTGAACTTGTCCCCATCGACGTATTATTAAGAGTACGCACGACGTGCTCACCATCTTCAAGGTATTGATTTAGCATCAAAAGATAATTTCCAGAATCAGCGTAAAGATTGATTTCATACGGTCCATATTCAGGCGTCGGTGAAATAGACAACGAAGCGACACCGTCAAATTTTCTATACTTGCTTATAATGGACTTCACATCTTCCAGGGACGGTTGGCGAACAAGAGGGATTTGCAATCTACCGTGTTCAGGATTAAGTGTATACCCTCCAATTATCATCTATTTTTCTCCTTAATGGACTTCATGCCTGACTCCCAGTAATAGTTTTTCGGAAGTCCCGTTTTATCATCTATAGCTTTCACGGTGAGCGATTTCAACTCAGCTTTTTCTGCGGCAGCAGCAATGTCACCTTTGCAGAAACCGCATACATCTTTTCCTGCGACCGTCATGGACATGTCCGCCCCCGCAGTTTTACCAGAGCTATATGCTTGCTGAATCACACCTATTTCTGCGTGGGCATCTTTCATATTTCCGTTTGGATAAAGCTTGCCAGGATTCGTAGCAGCTTTATCTGCAATCCTATCCGTGATCAACGAAGGTATTTTCGGGTCTGCCTCGTTGAGCGGACGAGAGGTCTGATTGACGTCTTGGAAGGTTTGTCCACCTACCTTTCCCTCTGCGGCTACTTTCGGAGCCGCGCCCTTAGCCGCCCCTTCTATAACATTCCTCTCGGCCAGTGCAGCGGTTTCGGAATCCGTAAACATGCTTGTTGCGTTTGCATTCTTAGACGCAGCGCCTTTGGCTGCTCCTAACTCTGCTCCTTCAACGACTCGCCCAGCAACCTTACCTGCCCCTCCTAACCCACCGCCGAACATCATGCCAACCATTTCGGCATGATCACCCTTCATAGTTTGCTGCACCGCGAGGCGCGTGTCGTCCTGATTCTTATCTTGGAAGCCCCGAACGATAGACTGTTCTGCTTTGTTGAGCCCGCCGCTCTGATCATATTTATCCAGCGCTGCATTACCCGCCTCCACGTCTAGGCGCTGCGCATTACAACTCGTAGGATCATCACACTTCAGCAGCGTAATGCCAGTTTTCTTATCGCTGATTCCTGCGTACTTAGTAGCCACATCGCTACGGCAGGATGAAGGGCTGGCTGCCCCACGGCACCCTTTCAAATCCTTAACTAAATCATCAACTTCATGGTGATTTAGGTAGTTATAGGCCGTGGCATTTTTCGCGATTTCAGCACCTTTCTGCACGTCACCGTCAGTCGCACCAGCGGCCGCAATTCCGACCAATTGCGAAGCGGCTAGCAACAACGCTGGATCGCCATCTACCACTTTCGCCAGTGAGGTTACCAGTGCTTCGTTAGCTCCAGCAGCGAGAGCGCCCGTAGCAAAACTGCCGCCGCCAGCTTCACTCAAAAGCCCGCCAACCAAAGCATGCAGAGCGATTTTTTGAGGCCCTGATTCTGACCATTTTTGGCCTTTCGAGTAATCGCCTACAGCGTTAAAGGCGACCGCTTGCAACGTGCTCTGCAACTGCGACCGTAGGGAACTACCGAGATTGTCTCCAAAACTACCGCCTTGAATAGCAGTGCTTAAACTTGCTTGGGCAACTCCTTGCGCCCCCGAATAGACGGCAAACCTACCGATGTCAGACGCGGAACTGAGGTCAAACCCTTTTGTAATGTGATTGACGTTGTCGCCAGTTACACCAAACGCAGGATCAAGCACGCCAGCGGTAAAACCTGCAGCTAACGCCCCAGTTGCATACCCCTTCAAGGCTTTGCTTGACGTAATGTCTTGAAAAGTTGCACCGATGTTTCCGCCGTTATTGATGAAGCTGACGGTGCTTCCACTGGCAACTGAAGTTAACGCAGCAGTTGCCATAACGTTGCCCCAACCGGCTGCTGCGGTCCCAACCGCCGTACCAGCTGAGACCATAGCCGAACTGCCTGCCGCAGCCATTGCCGTACCAGACCCGGCACTGGCACCCGCAGCAGCGCCCGCGACGCTACTTGCGGCCCCAGCCGTCAAAACTGTCACTACGATGATGATCGCCAGCATGGCTCCTTGGCCTAAGCTGGAATGGCTGTACTTGAACGAATCATGCAGTTCCTGCACTTGCCGCCAATCCACATCCCCACGCTTCTCGGCTTCTTTCAACCAAGCCAACTGTGGGTCTGCTTTGGCCATCACATCAATCGTCTGGCTAACCGTGTTCTGATCAATCTGTTTAATGTCGATCTTCAGCCCGTTAACCGCCTTGATCGCCAACTCACCCTGTGCCTTCAACTCACTTTGGCGCAACGTCTCGTCGGTATTACCCTTGCCCTTGGCGCTGGTCCAAGCCAGGTCACCCTTGCTTTTCTCGTGACTCTCCTGGTGCAGGTCTTTGACTGCCTCGAACGTCACCGCACCGCCACTGGTGATCGCCAGGTCGTTACCACTCTCAAGCTTGGCCCGCTGATACAACTGATCACCGCCACTGACCAGTGACAGATCACCACCAGTCTTGATCTCAGTCCCCACATTCGTGACGTGGGTCACCTCATCACGCTTGGTCTTCTTCGCGCCCCAGCCCCCCTTCTCCTTCATGTCGTAAAGGCTGTAGGTGCTGTTCTGCGCAGCCAACAAACTCAACTTATCCCCGCTATACAGATAAGCCTCATTCCCCGCACTGATCCTGCTCGCCACAATCGTGGTATCACGCCCCGCCTGGCTGACAAAATCCCCACCCGCCGTCAGTACGCTCGCCACTTGAGTGGTCTGGTCGTCCGAGGTCTTGATGCGCTTTTTGCCGTCCTTTTCCTTGCCCTCGACGTTGTGCATGTCGCTGACCGAGGCGACGTTGAGGTCGCGGCCGGCGGCGATGTTGAGGTCTTTGCCGGCGGTGGCGGTGCTGCCAATGATGTTGACGTCTTGCCCGGCCTGCATGTTGAGGTTGCCGCCCGCCGTGACGCTGGCGGCGAGGTTTTTGACGTCGGTGGTGATGCTGGATTTCTCGCCGCCGTCGCGGGTTTCGTGTTTGACGCGGGTGTCGCTGGCGGCGATGAGGTTGAGGTCGCGGCCGGCGGTGAGGTTGGCGTCGTTGCCAGCGGTGAGAGCGCCTCGGTTGGTGAGGTCGCGGCCGGCGTCGATGGCGAGGTTTTCGCGGGCGACGATGGTGCCGGCGCTGGTGTCGGTGAGGGTGCGCATGCCGGCGCCGTCACGTACCTGGATGGCGGTGGTCTCGTTGGTGATGTCGCCTTTGAGCGCCGTGAGGCTGACTTGTTTGCCGCGGATTTCGCCGGCCATGGCGTTGCGGATGCTGTCTTGGGCGAGCAGGTTGAGGTTGTTGCCGGCTTCGACCAGGCCGCCGGTGTAGATGCTGCCGCTGCTGATGGCGGAGAGGTTGTTGCTGGCGCGCAGGGTGCCGACGTTGATCAGGTCACCGCCGGTGACCAGGTTGAGGTCGCGGCCCTGGATAAGGCTGTTGCCGCGCACGTTGCGCGAGTCGGCCTGGGCCAGGTACAGCACCGGTACGAGCACGGTCTGGCCGTCGATGACGCGGTTTTCCATCCACACGATGTCGTGGGTCAGGGCGCCGACTTGCTGGTCGGTGAGGGCCACGCCCAGGCTCAGGCGCAGGGCGTCTTTGCTGGCAAGGCCGTTGTCCATCAGGTAGCGGAACTGGTCGGCGTCGCTGTACAGGCCGCCGGCGAGGAAGCGCTGGCCGGTTTGCGCGAGCACGGCGTCGCGGATCAAGCGGGTTTCGTACTGGCCGTCACCGAGGCGGCGCCAGGCGTTGTCGGCGTTGAAGCCGAGCTTGCCGAGCAGGTAGTCGGAGCTGAGGAAGCCCGATACGGAAGTGAACTCGGGGTTGGTTTCGATCAGGTAGTGGCTGGCGGGGTCGGCGTTTTTGACGAACAGGCCGTACTCGCCCTTGGGCAGTTGGAAGGTGGGCGAGGTGGTGGGGTCGACCGGGGCAAACGCGGTGCCGGTGTAGTCCACGGGCACGAAGCCGCCACCAGGGGCCACGCCTACCACGGGCAATACGCTGCCGGGCGCCTGGGCGCTCGGGTCGTTGACGTGTTTGCTCAGGTTGATATTGATGCCGCCGACGGGGATGCCGGTCTGGTCGTCGCCGAGGGTGCCGGTCAACTGGGCCAAGGTGTTGTTGTGCAGCGTGCCGTTTTGCAGGGTGCGGGCGACGTTGAGGTTGACCGTGCCGCCCGCTTGCAGGGTGGCGTCGTAGCCGGGGCCGCTGTTGTTGGTCCAGGTGGTCACGTCACTTGCGTAGGCGAACGGCAGGCTATTGGGTGAGCGGCTTTTCAGTTCTTCGAAGCGCGCCTTGTCGAAATTCCCGGCCGCCGTGGCCGCATTGAACGCGGGCACGTCGACGTATTGCATGCGTTCAAACAAATCGTCGGAGACGTGACCTGGCGTGCCGATGACAAGCTTGCGCTGGCCCGTGCGCGTGGCGGCGCCCTGGTTGAGCAGGTCACCGGCGGTGATGCTCAGGTCGCCATTGGCGGCCATCAGGCTGTAGCGGTTCTGCACGTTGTCGCCTTGCAGCAGCATGTTTTTGCCCGCCACCAGGCGTGCCGCTACCGAGTCCTTGGTCGCCGCCTCAAGGTACGTCTCGTAGATGGTGATCTCGCCGCGTTCCCAGTTGTCGCTCTCGCCGCAGTGCTGGCCACAGATCCAACTCAAGCTGCCGGTGGTCAGCGTTTGCCCGAGTTCGAATGCGTCTTTGGCGTTTTCGATAAAGCCCGCATTGATGGCGATCGAGCCTTCGCTTTCCACGGTGCCGGAGCGGTTGCTGAACAGCACGGCACGCCCGCCATCGCGGGCGGCGAAGCTCAGGTTGCCTTTGCTGTAGACATCGCCATAGCTGTTGCTGAAGCCATTGCTGCGCAAGGTCATGTCGCCGCCGCTGAACAGCAGCGTGTCGGCGGCATTGGTGATGCCGTTGACTGCGGTGAGGTTCACTGCGCCCTGGGCACCGAGGGTGCCACGGTTGTTGATTTGCGCGGCGGCGATGTCCAGTTGCTGGCGGGCGGTGAGGAAGCCGAGGTTGTCCAGGGTGCCGCCCAGGGTCAGGCGCGTATTGGTGGCTGCCAGGCGGCCGCCGTTCTGGCTGAGGTTGTTGGCGGCGACGGTGAGTGTTTGCAGGGCCGAGACGCGGCCGCTGTTGGTGATATCGCCGGTGGTGATGCTGATGTCGCCATCGCTGAGCAGTTCGCCGCCGTTGTCCAGGCTGGCCACGTTGAGGATCAAGCCCTTGGCGCTGGCCATGCGGTCGCCGGCCTTGAGGGCCAGCCCTTGGTCGCTCTTGTAGGTGAGCACGTCGTTGAGTTGCACGCGGCCCAGGCCATCGACTTTACCGAATGCCCAGTCGGCGCTGCCCATGCCCTGGATATTGCCCTGGCTGCCTTCGAGGCTGGCGGTGTTGAGGTGGAACAGGCCGGTGCCGGCGTGTTGCAGCATGCCGTTCTGGTTGTTGAGGCTGGCAGCGTCAAGGCTGAAGGCCTGGCTGCCGAATTCGAGGGTGCCATTCTGGTTGTTCAGCGCGCCGCTGAGGTTGAGTTTGCTGCTGGCGCCGCCCAATGCACGCAGTTGGCCGTTGGCGCTGTTATCCAGGTTGCCGCCGGTAAGGGTCAGGCCCTGGTTGGCTTCGATCAGGCCGCCCTGGTTGGTGAGGGTGTCGCGTGAGGTCAGGTTGATCTGATTGCCGCTGACCTGGCCGCCCGCGCTGTTGTCGAGGCTGGCGCCGCTGACGGTCACTTGTTCTTTGCCGAACAGCTTGCCGCCACGGTTGGCCAGGGCTTCTACGGTGAGTTGCAGGTTGCCGACCAGGCTGGCCATCAGGCCGCCGCTGGCGTTGTCGACGCTGTTGGCGGTGACGCTCAGGCTGTCGCCCTGCACGGTGCCGCCCTGGTTATCCAGGCGGGTGGTGTTCAGTTCGGTGAGGGCGCCGCCGCTGAGGATCAGGCCTTTGCGGTTGCTTACATCCTGGCCGCTGTAGCTCAGGCCTTCGGCGCCGGCCAGCAGTTGGCCGTTGTCGTTGTTCAGGTGCTGGGCGGCGATGTCCAGGCGCTTGCCGCGCAGGGTGCCGCCGTCGTTGTTGAGGGTGGTGAGCTGCTTGACCAGCACGCTGCGTTCGCCCGCGTCGATCTGGCCGCCGACGTTGGTGAGCAGGTCGCTGACCTTGAGCACCACGTCGCCGCCGTTGCTGACCAGCGCGCCTTTGTTGCTGTTGGTGAAGGTCTGCGCGGTGACGTCGACGGTCTGGCCCAGCAGGATGCCGGCGCTGTTGTCCAAGCGCTCGCCTTGCAGTTGCAGCAGGCCCTCGCTCTGGATGCGGCCCTGGGCGTTGAGCAACTGGCCCGGGCCTTTGAGCAGCAGGCTTACGCCCAGGGCACCACCGGCCAGCAGGCCGGCGTTGCGGTTGTCGAGGCCCGAGGCGCGCACGTCGAGGTGGTCACCCAACACGCGCCCGGCGCGGTTGTCGATGTCGCCGCCGGCCACGTCGAGCAGCAGTTGCTTGCCGACGATCGTGCCGCCCTGGTTATCCAGGTTGGCGGCGTGCAGTTCGATATCGCCCTGCCCGGCCTGCAAGCGGCCCTGGGCGTTGTTGAGCTGTTGTGCGGCGGTGAGGGTGAGCTTGCCGGTGTCGGCGCTCAGTACGCCGCCTGCGTTGCTGCTGAGGGTGCCGGCCGTAACGTTCAGATCGGTGCTGGCCTGGGCGAAACCCTGATTGTTGTTGAAGGTGTTGGAAACGGCGAGGTTGAGCGCGCCGCCGTCGGCCTGGATCAGGCCCTTGAGGCTGTTGTCGAGGTTGCTGGCAGTGACGGTCGCGGTCTTGGCCACTAGTACGCCGTTCTGGTTGTTCAGGCTGCCGGCGTTGACGGTCAGGTCGTTGGCGATGACTTGCCCACCGCTGTTGTTCAGGTCGGCGCTGGTGAGCACTAGGCTGCCACCGGCCATTTCGATACGGCCCTGGCGGTTGTCCAGGGAGGCGCTGTTGAGCGTGGCGGCCTGGCCTTCGCCGAAGCGGATCAAGCCGCCGAGGTTGACGATGGCCGGCGAGTTGATCGCCAGGCTCTGCTCGCCAAACAGGCGAGCGCTGGCGCCCTGGTTGGTGAGTTTGGCGCTGCTGACCTCGACGGTCTTCGCCTGGATGATCGCGCCCTGGTTGGTCAGCGCCTGCGCGGCGGTAATCGCCAGTGCGCGGCTGGCCAACAGGTTGCCGCTGGTGGTGACGGTTTGCGCGTTTACCACCAGATCGCCGGTGGTGTTGCGGCTGTTATCGGCGGCGACGCCGGCTTCGATGATGCCGGGGTTGTTCACGCTGGCCGCGTTGATCTCGATGCGCTGGTCGGCGGCGATGCTCTTGCGGTTGACCAAAGCCTGGGCGCTGGTGACCTGCACGTTGCCGTTGGCGTAGACCTTGTCGGTGAGGTCGATGTTTTGCGCGGTGATCTTGACGTTACCGGTGGCCGCCGCCTGCGCCATGCTCAGGCGCCCGTTGGCGTCGAGCTGAATATCGCCGCCACTGGCGGCCAGGGTGCCGTCGAGCTTCACGCCCACACCGGCTTCGGTGCCCACCAGTTTGATCGCGCCGGCATACATGCCACCCAGGGCCGAGGAGTCGATCGCCAGCTCCGGCTTGGCGCTGCCGTCATCGGCGCGGGGGGTGGTTTTCAGGCTTTGCGCATCGACGTCGTTGCGCCCGGCGATCACGTTGAGTTCGCGGGCGTTGATTTGTGCGTTGATCTTGGCCGAGCGGGTGATGATGTCGAAGCGTTCGACGTTGCTGGCGTTCAAGCCCTGGCCGTCGATGGTCACGGCGCCGCCATCCACTTCATAGCGCTGCAATTGGCCGCTGGCGTCGAGCACCGGTTTGCCGGTGGTGAGGGTGACGTTGGGGGTGTTGATAAAGCCGCAACCGCTGCACGTCACGCCGTACGGGTTGGCGACGATGACCTTGGCCGACTGCCCCGCCACTTCGGTATAGCCGCGCAACTGGCTGGGGCTGCCGCCGTTGACTTCGTTGAGGATGACGTTCGCCGCGCCGCCCTTGAGGTTGGGGTTGCCGACAATGATCCCGCCCAGTTGGGTGTTAGTCATGGTGCCGTTGGCGTTGTTGAGGATCACGCCGTTGGGGCCGACGTTGTAGTCCTTGAACTGGTTATGGGATAAGCCCGCGCCATTGGGGGTAGCGATGTTTACCACCGGCACGCCATTGCCCGCCTGGCCGACCGTCGTGCCCGGCGCACTGACCACAATGCCCTCGGCCTGGGCCAGCAGCGGCTGCCAGAACAGTGCGTTGGCAAGGATCAACGCCAGCCCGCGCTTGGGCAGGCCGAAGAACGCGTCCCTGCGCTTCAGGGCGGCAGAAGGTTGGCGGGCCAGGAAGGCGAATTGGCGAACATCCATTGTCAGGCTCTCATGCAGCGGGGCGTTGAATTACAGGAAAAAATCCATGCGGAAGTAGATCGGCGCTTCGCGCTCGGTGACTACACCGGGTCTTTCTAACGAATGAGCAAAGGTCACGCTGGTGCTGACGTGTTTGCCACGGGCGAACAGCTCCAGGGAGTTGCTGGACACCCGGCCATGCACGTTGCCGTTGTAGCGGTCGTTGCGGATCACGCCTTGGTCGTAGCCGACACTGGCGCCGTACTCGGCGAAGGCCGGGCGCATCCAGTCGAGGGTCACCGGGCGTGCCCAGCGCACTTCGTTGCGCCAGTAGCCGCCGCTGTCGCCGGTCAGCAACTGGTCCTTGAAACCGCGCACCGAGGCCGAGCCGCCGAGGCTCATGCGCTGGGGCGAAAACAGAATGTCTTCGCTGCGTTGGCCGGTGGCCAAACTGCTGAAGCTGAACGACTCGCCCCACAGGCTGAACGGTTGCAGGTAGCTGACGGTGGCGGTGTATTTGCGGTAGCGCGAATTGGGCTGGCGCCGACCGAGCGGGTCACGCTCGTCTTGAGACTGGGCGTCGAGCAGGCCGATGCCGCTTTGCATGCCAAGGTCCAGGTTGACGAAGGCACTGCCGATGCGCCGACCGTGGTTGACGCCCAGTTGCAGTTCGCTGAGGCGGTTGCTGCTGGCCTCGGTGCGTGCGTCGAGGATGTAGTTGTTGGTGCGCAGGTGCGCCAGGCCGACGTTGACCGAGGTCTTGCTCACATCGTCGCGATGGATCACCCGCTCGGCGCGCAGTTGGTGGTTCTGGTTGTCGCCGTCCTGCTTGAATTTGAAGCCGTCGGTCACGCCGTAGGTGCGGTAGTCGCTTTCGCTGTAGGTGTAGCTGAAGTTCCACCAGCCCCAGGGCAGGTTGTAGTAGAGCATGGTGTTTTTCGAGGTTTTCTGGTGGTCGCTGATGGCGTCGTGGCCGCCGCGCAGCATCAGTTGGTCGCCCAGGCCGAGTGGGCTGTCCCACTCAAGGCCAGCGCCCCATTGCTGTTCGCCGGTGCTTTTCTGCCCATCGTTGTTGCGCGACAGGCTGGCGCGCCAGGGCTTTTGCGCGGTGTTCTTGACCACCACGTCGCTGCCGCCGATTTGCTTGCCGGGGGTGAGTTCCATCTGCGCCTGTTTGGACGGCAGGCGGTTGAGCTGGTCCACCAGTTGCTCGATTTCACGCAGGTTAAGTGCTTCGCCAACTTTGCCGGGAAAGGCCATGGCCAGTTCGCGGTCGGTCACCGTGCTGCCTTCGGCGCTGCGCAACGCTTCGAGTTTGCCTTCCACCACCAGCACTTGCAGATGGCCGGTGGAGAGGTCTTGCTGCGGCAGGTAGGCACGGCTGGTGACGCGGCCTTTGCCGAGGTAGTAGTCGGTGATGGTTTTGAGCAGGTCGTTCAGTTGGGACACGCCCAGGCACTGGCCGATGTAGGGCTTGAGCAAGCGCTCGCGGTCGGGCGCCGGCAGGCTGTCGGCGCCTTTGAGTTCGATGGTTTTGATCGGGAAGCAACGGGTGTCGGCCGGGGTTGCCGGGGCTTGGGGCTTGTCCGCTTTGCCGGGCAGATCCTGCAGCTCCTGGAGGCGCCGCTGTTGCTCTTCAAGCAAGCGGTTCTGCCGGTCGCGGATCAAGTCTTGATCGCCAGGCGTGGGGGCGGCGGATGCACTGTTCAGGCCCATGCAGGTGAGCAGGAGGGTGCAGAGCAGTAACCGGGTCCGTGGCAATAACGAAGACATGTTCGATCCATCGAAAATCAAGGGCCGCGAAACTAACATCGAACTTCCAGCCCGCCTAGAAACGGGCGACGTGGAGCCGTTCGACTGATTAGTTTTCTAACCTGTTGATTATTAATGATAATTTTTCATCAAAAGAGTTTAAGTCGGGCACTTGCAGTGATTATTCCGACAAGTGGCAACTGTTTTGATGGCGATTCGACGAATGACTTTCCGACTGCCATTACTTAGCCATCAGATGTTCGCCGAGTTAGGTTAGTACCGGAGAAGGGGGAAAAGTTCGCGGGGGTTTTGTGAATTGGATCCCATTTATCGGAATTGCGACACGTGCGTTGAATCAGGTGGGGAGCACTCGCGCCATTTTGTAGGAGCGAGCTCGCTCGCGAAAAACTCACAGGCGCCGCGTTTATTCAGAAAGCACGCGTTATCGCTGGCGTTTTTCGCGAGCAAGCTCGCTCCTACATAATGCCCTTGTCTTTGTCGGGTACCAGGGTCAGGCCGGGGCGTTCGACGTCGCGGGAGACGTGGGACTTCACTTCTTCGACGCCGCCCTCTTCATCGTTGTGAATCACCAGCACGCCGGGGCGGCGCAGTTGTTCGAGGTCGCCGTCGCCCAAGTTGAAACTTTCACTCAGGTGCTGGTCGCTCAGCGCATTGGCCTCGGCACGGCGCTGGGCGAATTTGCGCCCGCGATGCTGCTGATAACGTGCCCAGCTGATCAGGATCACCGCATTGAACAGCGCGATCCACAGGTAAACCTGCAAGGTGTTGAGCGCAGCAAAGATAGGCGCCTCGATGCGTGGGCCGCCGTGGGTTTCAAGCATAGCGCTGATGCCTCGCGCCAGCAGCCAGATCAACCCACCCCAGGCCAGCAGGGTCAGCAGCACATCGACGATCCACATCAGTGTGTTTTGGCGAGTTCTGACCAGTTTCATGATCACGCCTCCTCTTGTGCAGGTTTGATACCGCGGTCCGGGCTGACCCAGCGGGCGCGTTTCTGATGCTGGTTGAACAACACCTTGGGAAAGCTGACCAGGGTGGTGAGCAGGCTGACCAGCCAGAACACCATCGGGTACCACACGGTCCAGAACAGGGTTTTCCACAGGTCTTTTTCGTAGCGTCGGTCGATCAGGATGCTCACCGCAAACTGCAGCAGGCACACCATCGCCAGCACCAGCCCGGTGAACGCGGGCGGCACCAAAGAGCTCACGGTGATCGCCGCCGGCAGCGAGACGAATTTACCCACGGCCCAGAAGATCACCGACAGCAGGAAGGTAAAGGCCCAACCGGTAGACAGGCAGTACTCGAACAGCAGCGGCCACAGGTAGCGGTGGCGCCATTGCCAGATGCCACGGATGTTCTTGAACAGCACTTCAGCGCCGCCCTGGGCCCAACGCAGGCGTTGTTTCCACAGGCCGCCGACGGTTTCGGGCATGAGGATCCAGCACAGCGCGCGCGGCTCGTAGAAGATCGCCCAGTGATCGAGTTGCAGCTTCCAACTGACATCGATGTCCTCGGTGATCATGTCGGTGCTCCAGTAGTCGATGCGGTCCAGGGCCTTCTTGCGAAACGCCACCACCACACCGGAGACCGTGAAGATCCGACCGAATACCCGCTGGGTACGCTTGATCAAACCGATGATCGAGGAGAACTCGCCCACCTGCACCCGGCCGATCAGGGTCGAGCGGGTACGAATGCGCGGGTTGCCGGTGACGGCCCCCAGGCGCGGGTTGTCGAGCATCGGCGCGACCATGTAGGCGGCCGCGTTTTTGTCGAGCAAGGCATCGCCGTCGATGCACACCAGGTATTCGCTGCGGGCGGCCACGGCGCCCATGCGCAGGGCCACGGCTTTGCCCTGGTTCTGCGCCAGGTGCAGCACGCGCAAGCGCGGGTGTTGCAACGCCAGGGCATCGAGAACTGCGGCGGTGTTGTCGCTGGAGCCGTCGTTGACCGCGATCACTTCGATGTTCGGGTACAACTGGCCGAGGGCCGCGCCAATGGTGTCAGCGACGTTATCGCCCTCGTTGTAGCAAGGGATGATGATCGAGATCAGCGGCTCGCCGGCCAGGGTCGGCGCCGGCGTGTCTTCTTTCCACGGCCAGTGGCGTTCCCAATGCAGCCAGAAGTAAAGGCCACCGGCGATCCACAGCGCCGACATGAACAACGGGTAGAAGAACACGAAGTCCATCAGGAACTGCCCGGTCACCAGGAAGATCAGGCCCAGGGGCAAGCCCAGTACCAGTGCCAACACGAATAGAGCCAGGATTCTGTCAACCATGATCAAGGGTTCCATTGGTTGGAGAGGGCCGGACGGATGGTCTTCAAGTCCGGGGAGTTTTCCAGGAAGTTGTCCGGGTAGTAGCCGAAACTGGTGACGCCCTGGCGTTTGAGTACACCCATCCACTCTGCCAGTTGCTCAGCGCTGATATCCGGTGCGGCCTGGGTGCGCCAGTCTTTGGCTTGCAATTCGAAGATGGTTTTTTGCATCGCGCCGGGGCGCGTCTTGACCGTGGCGATGAGTTTTTCCAGCCAGGCGTTGGAGGTTTTCACTTCCTGGCCTTCCATCAACGGCATGGCCATCGGCGCGGTCCAGTCATAGGCCTGGAGGAAGTCATCGAGGTTCTGCGCGAACCAGGTTTCGCTGCCGGGGTTGAGCATCGGCTCGGCGAAGATATTGCGCGCGGTGAGTACCTGCGGCCCACGGATGGCGCGAACCTTGGCGGTGAGCTCATGGGTGAAGTCGATCAGGTAGCGGCTTTTGAAACGGGTCCAGCGCTGCATCACGGCCGGGTCGGCACGCAGGGCAGCGATGCTGTCCGGCAGGCCTTGGGCCGCATAGGCCTTGAGTGCTGCGGGGCTGGCGTCTTCGAAGTCGTTGAACACCGCATCATCGTGGTAAAGGATGCCGTCAATCGGCCCTACACGCGCCAGGTCTTGGTAGATCTCACCGATGACCTGCCGCACCTTGGGATCAAATGGCGACAGGCGTTTGTATTGATCCGGGTCGGGGCCGACCTGGCCGGTTTTCGGGTCCCAGCGGGTCACACGCGGCAGCTTGGGGTCCAGGGCAAAACTCAGCACCGGCATCCAGGCGTACACACTGGCATGGGCACGGGTGTGCAATTGCCAGGCAACCCGGTTGAACAGGTCAGCACGCATCGGCAGATGGCGGTTGGGGAAGTACAGCGAATGCACCAGGCCGTCGCCCTTGGGGTCGGCAAAGGCTTGCAGGAAGACGGTGCCAGCGCCCATGTCCACCACGCGCTGAACCAGCACGTCGAGGTTGCGTGCCTGCTGGGCCGGGTCGGGGTCGTACACGTTGTCCAGGTCTACGTGCAGCACGCGCATCGGCGCTTTGGTCTGCACGGCGACCATGCTGTTGGCAAAATGCTCGCCGTCCGGGTCTGAGGCCACCAGAAAGCGTGGGCTGTTCATCAGGTTGCCGAGGTCGTCGAGCCCGTCCTCCAGGGTCAGCGCCATCTCGTAGCCGTGCTCGCTGACCACCGCCAACGAGGTGCCATCGGCGGCCCCGTACGGCCACACCCATACACGCGGCGCCTTGCCGGTGACGGTTCGGATTTTGTTCGAAATCGCGGCGACGTCAGCCCGCATACGCGCCTGGAACTGCGCTTCGCTTTCGTAGCCGTTGGTTTTGGGGTCAAAGCTTCGCGTGGTGGCGGCCGGTTCCAGGTTGCCCTGGGGGTTGGCCAGGATGCCTTTGTGATTGGCGTCGGTGTGGGCGGCGATTTCCACCAGGCCAGACTGCGACACCTCGCGAATCTGCTGCCACGTCAGGAACTCTCCCCGTGGTCGTGGCGTACCGGCAAAATCCACCGGTTTGTTCAACGGCGTGTCGATCCAAGACCCCACCGGTGCCAGCAATGCAGGCCAGTGGTAGGCACGCAGAATCGGCATCACGCGGGTGTAGAAGCTGGAATAACCGTCATCGAAGCTGAGCATCACCGCCTTGGGCGGCAATGCCGGGCCGCCGCGCCGGGCTGCCAGAATCTGGTCGACGCTGACCGCCTGGTAGCCGTTTTCACGCAGCCACGCCAGCTGCTCGATCAAACGCTCGGTGCGCACCGCCACCACGGCTTGATCGGGGTCGCGATCTTCTACGTCGTGATAGGCAATGCCCAGGAAGTGGTTCTTCGGCCACGGCGCTTCGTTGGGCGCTATCGGCCGTTCGGCGGGTGGAGTGTAGGGCGCGGGTTGTTGGGCGCAGGCGGCGGCCAGCATTACACCCAGGACCAACAAGCAACGGCTGAGGACGGTCATGGTCAGGCTCTTTTAGAAACGGTAAGTGAGGTCGACGAGCAGGCGCAGATCGCGTTCGCGATCACCGTCATAAGGTCGGCTGATCAGGCTGAGGTTGGCGCCCATTTCCAGTACGTCATTCCAGCGATAGCGTTGGCCGTAGCCAATCAGGCCAATACCGCCGGTGGAGTAGTCACGCTGGCTGTAGGTACCCGCGCCGATTTGGAACTGCTGACTCCACTGGGTTTCATAGCGGTGATAGAGCACGTGATTGACGTTGATCATGGGCAACACCGTGAAGTCCGACTTCGGGTTGAAGTACACGGTGTCTTCCTTGCTGTTGCGGCTGGCGCCCACTTCCAGGCCCAGGTCCACTTGCACATGGGGCGAGCTGTAGAGGCCCTCGCGGCCGGTGAGCAAGGCTTCGAAGCGGTCGTTGCCGTCGCTGAAATGGGACGGGCTGAGGGTCAGTTTCCACTCGCGGCTTTCGTTGGCGCGCCAGCGGATAAAACCGCTGCCGCCGTTGGCTGTGACACCGTCATTCAGGGCCCGCAACGGCGTGGTGCTGAGCAAATAACCAAGGCTGCCGCCGTATTGCCAGTGGTCGTTGATGTCGCGGGCAATCGACACGCTGGCGCCTTGCTTGGAACCGTCGCCATAGGAATGGTTGGACACTTCGGCTTCGATGGTCATGTCACGGGTGCGACGCTCCACGCCCACGCGCTGCCAGCGATGTTGGCCAGTGCCCTCCTGGAAGTCGGCGGTGGCATAGCCGGCACCGGCGAACAGGCGCCAATCTTCGTCGATGGGAGGCGTGTAGATCACGCTTTCAATACCCCAGTCTCGGCTGCCGGAGACGGCACCAGCGTCGTTGTTATTGCCGCCACCGTAGCTCTTGCCGGTGTAGGCCTCGACACGCAACTCGGCCATGTCGTGCACATCGCGCAGGCGGCTCAGGCGCTGCACCTGACGGTTGTCCGGGTTACGGGCGAGCACGTCGTCGGTGAGCGCGTCCATCTGCCGCCATTCTTGCAAGTCCATGGCGGTATAGGCCTGGGAGACTTCCAGGCCGATATCGCGGGGAGCCTGGGTTTCAGTTTCCTTGAGCGTGCCTTCGGCGCGACGCGGCCAGTCGCGGGCGCGGTACATGTCGGCCTGGGCCAGGCGCAGGCCCACATTGCCCGGTGCCTTGGCCACCAGCGCTTCCAGGCTGGCTTCGCTGCCGGGCAGGTCACCGCCATAGGTACCGGCCTGGGCGGATAATTGTTGCGCGTCCATCCAGTTGTCATTGGGGTTACCAATGGGCAAGCCCTTGAGCTCAACGCGGGGGTTTTGCTCCTTGGCCAGGTTGTTAGCGACCTGGCGAGCCTCTTCGACCTTGTCGCTTTCCAACAAGGCGTAGAACAGCGCCGTGCTGTCATCGACCCGATAGCTGGCATCGGTGTCGGGGGCGGTGAGTACCTGGCGGTACAACGGCTCGGCCTTTTCCGGCTGGCGCTGTTCCAGGTAAGAGCCGGCAACCCAACGCAACGCGTAGGTAGGTAGTTGCACGCCTTCGCCGGTGAGGGTCTGGTAATCGCGGATCACCTCGGCATGCCGTGCTCGCGCTTTGAGCGCGCCCAGGCGGTCAATGCGCCAGCGGATGACGTCGTCCTTGGCTGTGGCGTCCGGCGCCCAGCGACTGATCAGTTTGTCGTAGTCCTGCAGGGCACGGTCTGCGATGACGTAGCGTTCCTTCTCGCTGCGTGTGGCGAACTCAGCCATGCGCACACGCTCGGCGGCAAGGTCACCTTCGAGGCGGCGCTGGGTGACTGCGTCCACCAGCCCCGGGCGCTTGGCCGAGAGGCGCAGTGCCGGCTCCGGCAGCCGCGCCTTTTGCAGGGCAACGATGTATTCACGGGCCACTTCGGGTTTGTCACCGGCGCGGATAAAGGCTTGGTCGAATTCGAACAGCGCGTCGTAGTTCAGGCCGGCACGTGTCAGCGCATATCCCAGGGCCATGCGGCGATTGGGGTCATTGGGTTGCGCCGCCACCAGCGTGCGCAGGCGTTGTACCGCTTCGTTGGCTTTGCCGCCATCGGCCTGGGTGAGGGCCTGGCCCAGTTGCAGGTCGACGTTATTGGGTTCACGCAGCAGCGCCTGGCGATAGACCGCTTCGGCCTGAGCCCACTGCTTTTGATTGCGATAAGTGCGCGCCACCGTGGCGAGTGCCTGGGTGGTGAGGTTGCGATGCTTGCCTTGCGCCTCGTACACCTTGAGCACTTCGGCGTCTTGCCCGGCCCAGCCGGCGATCACCAGGTGGTCGCTGACCTGGCCTGGGGTCTGGCGTTCGGCGGAGAGTTGGCGAAGTTGGGTCAGCGCCGGCGTGAAGTGACCGTTGCGGGCCTGGATGATCAGGGCGTCGTAGGCAGGGTCGGCAAATGCAAGGCCTGGGACCAGCAATTGGCTGCACAGTGCGGCTCCGATAAGCAGACGCAACCGGCCTGAGGCACTGTAGGGGTGGTTTCGCAGCATGTCGTGAGCTTCCTTACACACGGAAAGCTCTAACGATAGATGGTCCTGAGCGAAACGCTTCAGGGTGTCGGCGTCTCGGGACCCGACCTAGCTTTCCTGTAGGAACTATCCCTTAGGGAAGTAGGGGGAAGCACAATTCAGAACAATTGTTCAGAATTGTACGACCGCGATTTTTTGCCCTCACACAAAACAAAAGTGGGAGCCGGGTTTGTGTGGGAGCCGGGCTTGCCCGCGATGCAGGCACCTCGGTCGTTCAGCCAGACCGGGGCGATGCTATCGCAGGCAAGCCAGCTCCCACACAAGCCAGCTCCCACATTTTTTTATCGCATTTCAGGTTTATTGGGCGCCGCTGACCGCACCGGCTTTGGACATCACAAAGCTGAGGAACTGCTCAACGGTCATCTTCTGGCCGTTGAAGGTCACCTCGTTGTTGGCGTAGTGCAGCTTGGAAACCACGTCGGTGCCCACCAGGGTCGCCAGTTGAGTACCGACCGCCATGCTGCTGACCATCTCGGCCGCCATCTGCGATTGCTGTTCGATGGCTTGCGGGTCGGTCACGCCGCCCACCTGGGCTTGAAGGGCCGCCACGTCGCTGATCATCGGCTTGGACAGGGTCAGGTTGGCATCCAGCAGCGAGACCATTTGCTTGCCCAGTTCAACCGGCGGCAGCTCCATGGACGTTGGCTTGGCCAGGTCCACCACCAGGTTGAACTTGCTTTCGCCACGGGTGGTTTTGAGCGACAGGTTTTCCACGGCCAGTTGCGGCTTGGCGGCCAGCACCTGGTTGACGTTGGCTTCCGCAAGGGCTTGCTCGGCTTCGGTCATTTGCAGCTCCGGCACCGGTTGACCGGCAGCAGCGGCAGCTTGCACCGGTTGCATCTTGTCCTGGTAGAGCTTGGTCAGCACCAGCATCGCCGGAATGTCGACGTTCTTCATGCTCACGGCCATGGCGGCCGAACCGACTGCTTTGCCCTGGTAGCCGATCTCGTCGATCTTGTAGTCGACGCGGCCAGCCAGGTTGTTGTCCTTGGTTTCGCTGGAGTCTTTCTGCTCGAAACCCTTGAGGGTCAGCACGGCTTTCTGCGGGCCGAAGGTGACCTTGGTGTCGGTCAGCTCCACGGTGTTCTGGCCGGTGTAGAAACCGAAGGTGGTTTTTTCCAGGTTGCTGGCGACGGTCAAGCCGGCCAGCTCCGCTTCGAACGGTGTGCCTTCGGCGTCCACTGCGGCAACCTTGAGGCTGTTCATGAAGCCTTCGGCCTTGACCTTCTGGCCTTCGGCGCTGCTGTCGAAGTTGAGGTTGGCGCCGGAGAAGCTCACCGAGGAAGTGGCGTCCTTGAACTCCAGGGGCAGCAATTCGATGTTGCCGCTGACCGAACGGCTATAGCCGATATTCGCCACGCCTTTGAGCGGCGACACGTCTTTGCTGGCGGCGAACCATTTTTCGGTGGTGGGGTTCTTTTCCAGTTCGTAGTGACTGGTGGCCATGACCGGCAACCACTTGAGGGTCACCAGGCGCGAGAACGGCAGCGGGCCGTGTTCGATGTGGTCGACGAACAGCAATTCGGGGTTCGGGTTGTCTTCGCCGAACACGCTGCCTTGGCCCTTGAGGCGATAGTGCGCGGTGCTGCTGAACACGCCACGGTCCAGGGACACCAGCTCCAGGGTCACGCTGCCATCGACGCCGGCCATGGAGGTCTGCAGTTCTTTATTGGCGCTCTGGATAGCGGTTTGCAGGACCGGCTCCAGTTGTTTACCGGTGTACCAGGCACCGCCCGCACTGACGGCGCCGACGGCGACAACAAAACCCAAGAAAACAACGGCTGGCTTATTCATGAAGTGACCTGATCAAATCCTGTGAGAAGTGGGCTGTCTTCCTTGAACCCTGTAGGGGTTCCTGTAGGAGCGAGCGTGCTCGCGAACAACGCATAGGCATCGCGTTCATTCAGAATGCACGCGTTATCGTTGGCGTCTTTCGCGAGCAAGCTCGCTCCTACAGTCGTGGCCCGTGTGGCCAAAGGCTGGGGAAGATTAGCACTGGCAGGCGTAAACGGCCCAACCTTTCAGAGGGATCAGTTCAGCAGGAGTTCAGGAGTACTCCTGTTCGACTTCATCCAGTTGGTGATCAAAACTCTTCAAGCGTGCGGTCCAGGTGTACACCAGCACCTCGAACTCACGATGTATCACGGCATTGCCGGGGGTGTCGGCCTTGGGGTCGCAAAAGTCCAGCTGGTAGCGCTCCCGGGCCATTTGCGTGGCCACGTCGGACAATTCCCGCGCGTTATCCAGCCAGTGCCTACCGTCAGCAACTTGCCGATCCAGCAGCACACATTGTTTTTTCAGGACTTCGAGGCTTTTTTCCAGCGGCGTGCCGGTGAGGTCGCCCATGACTTCCTGGAACGTGCGCCCCGGCTGCCAGTAACTGCCCCAGAAATAGCGATCGAACACGGTTTCGACACGGCGCAGGGCGACCTTGGTGTCCCAGATCGCCACGCGGGTCTTGCCCTGTTCGAGGAGTTTTTTCTTCACCCGCTGGTTTTGATACGACGCCCAGGCCACCACGCCGATGGATAAGGTGCCGATCACCAGGCAGGCGCTGTCGAGGAACACCATGGCCTTGTCGAGTTGATGGGCGAGCATGACGCCGTAAAAATACGCGGCCGATAACAAAACCAGTGCGAAGAGCACGCACCAGAAAGCGGGAGCATAAGGGTTTTTCATTCTTGGAATCCCCATGAGCAAACGCGAGCTTTGTCGGGTGAGGCGCCAGCGGGCCTCACCCAAGAAAGCATAGCAATCACCTCACGGTTTGCCGGGTTTTTCCCCTTGCGTTCGTCCGCTTTCCCAACCGCCGCCCAGGGCCAGGAACAGGTCGATCTGGCTCATGGCAACCTGGGTGTTGGCCGCCGCCAGTTGCGCACGCATATCGGTGTAGGTGCGCGTGGCTTGCAGGTCGGCCAGGAAGGATTCGCGGCCGGCCTGGAAGAAGCGATGGGTCTGGCCGGCGGCTTCTCGCGCCGACTGTTCGGCGTCGGCCAGGGCGTCGCGGCGTTGCAACACGGCGGTGTATTGGGCCAGGCCGGTCTGGGTTTCGCGGATGGCGTTGAGCACCACGCCGTCGAAGTGGGCCAGGGCACCCTGGGTCGCGGCTTCAGCTTCATGCACGCGGGCGCGAGCGCCGTTGGTCGGTACAGTCCAGCTGATCATCGGGCCAAAGCCCCAGCGGTTGGTGGCAGGCGTGCCGAGGTTCTCCAACAAGCCGACGGTGCCGACCGTGGCGCCGATGCTGATATCCGGGTACAACGCGCCGGTCGCCACACCGATGCGTGCCGTGGCGGCGGCCAGTTGGCGTTCGGCCTGGCGCACGTCCGGGCGGCGCTTGAGCAGCGTGGCGCCATCGCCTACCGGCAGCAGTTGAGCAATATGTGGCAGCTCGGCACAGGTGCCCGTGCCGGCTGGCAGTTGGTCGACAGGTTTGGCCAGCAACATCGACAGCCGGAACAGCGCCGCCTGACGCGAGGCTTCATAACGCGGTATATCGGCGCGCAGGGATTTGTATTGGGTTTGCGAACGAGTCACCTGGGTCTCATCGCCACGCCCGGCATCTCGCAAGCGCTGGGTCAGTTTGGTGCTCTGGGCTTGCAGGTCGAGGGACTCGTTGGCAATCGCCAGTTCTTCGTTGGCCGCGCACACCTGGGTATAGGAGCGCACCACATCGGCCACCAGGGTGATGCGGGCGATATCCGCCGCGGCCTGGGTGGCATCGGCGCTGGCCTGGGCGCTTTCGATGCCGCGCTGCAAGGTGCCGAACAGGTCGAATTGATAGGACGTGGTAATCCCGACGCTACCGATATTGCCTACCGGGACTTTGTCCGGCAGCAAGAAGGCCTCGCCAGATTCCTGCAAACGCTGGGCCTCGGCCTTGACGCCGGCACTCCAGCCGCCAGCGGATTCGGCCTGCTGCACCTGATAACGCGAGCGCTGCAGGTTGGCGGCGGCCACGCGCAGGTCGGTGTTGGAGGCCATGGCCTGGCGTACCAGTTCGTCCAGGCGCGGGTCTTTGTACAGCTTCCACCAATCCGCCGGCACCGGTGCCGACACCACGTTTTTGCCTTCACCCATGATCGGCCCTTGCAGGTCGCCACGGTTGACTGCGGCCTGTTCCGGCAGTTTGTAATCCGGGCCTACAACTTGGCAGGCCGACAGCAACAACCCCAGGGAAGCGGTTGCCAGAAGCCGCTTCATGGTTTGTCCCCGTCTTTAACTTTGTCGTCAATGATCGACACCGTCGCCGTGCGCCCGGCGATCATGCGAAAGTCCGCCGGCACGTCATCAAAGGCGATACGCACCGGGATCCGCTGGGCCAGGCGCACCCAGCTGAACGCCGGGTTGACGTTGGGCAACAGGTTGGAGCCGCTGCTGCGGTCGCGGTCTTCGATACCGGCGACGATGCTCTGCACGTGGCCATGCAGGCGCGCGTTGTCGCCGATCACACGGATATCCACGCCCATGCCGACGTGGATACCGTCGAGTTTGGTCTCTTCGAAATAGCCGTCGATGTGGAAGGAGTTGCTGTCTACCACCGACAGCACCGGGCGCCCGGCGGTGACGAACTCCTGGGTACGCGGTGCGCGGTCGTTGACGTAGCCGTCCACAGGGCTGCGGATCACCGAGCGGTCGAGGTTGAGTTGGGCGGAGTCCACCGTCACTTGCGCTTCGGCCAGTGCCGATTGGGCGCGGGCGACGCGGGACTGGCTCTCTTCCAGTTGCTCGCTGGGCACCAGGTTGCCCAGGCCACGGTTACGCTTGTACTCGCGCTGGGCCTGGGCCAGGGTTTCCTGGCGGTCGGCCACGGCGGCCTGGGCTTGGCGCAGGGCCAGCTTGAAGCGGTCCTGGTCGACGGCGAAGAGCACCTGGCCCTTGGTCACCAACTGGTTGTCGCGCACGTCAACGCGCTGGATCAGCCCGGAAACGTCCGGGGCGATCTGCACGATGTCGGCACGGATGTGGCCGTCACGGGTCCAGGGCGCAAACATGTAGTACATGACCATGCGCCACACAACGACGACCGCGAAACTCACGATCAACAACGTCAGGACGACACGGCCGATAGTCAAAAAAGGGTTTTTCATGTCATCAAATATCGACTGAGTGAGTCCACCGCGCCCAGCAACAGCGCGTAGAGCCCCACATTGAACAATGCCCGGTGCCAGACCAGGCGATAGAAGTGCATGCGCGTCAACAGCCCGTGCACCACCAGAAACAACACATAAGTAATGCCCATCAGCACCAGCAGCGTAGGCAGGAACACCCCACTGATATCCAGGTCACCGATCATAAAGGCGCTCCATCAGGTAACGGCGCTTCCATCTCTGTACCGCCAATGAACTCCACACCGGGCAACAGCGCCAGACGCAGGCCGGCCAAGGCGTGCAGCAGATGCAGGCGCGTGTCGTCTTCGTCTTGCAGACCCTGGCCATTGAGGGCGCGACGCGTGCGGTCCAGGGTCATCAGCAGACCGCTGGGCGCGGGCAAGCGTTCACCCGCCTTGAGGCAGGCCTTGAAGTAACCGCCCACGCCTTCCACCACCTGGTTGAGCAACACCCGTGGCACACCGAGGATGCGTGGCGAGTAGGCCAGCAGGTCGAGCAGGTTCAGCGCCACGCGCAGGTCACGCAGAGCGATGCCCGTGTCCTGGCCGGTGAGGGCCAGGCGCGGCAGGTGTTGCATCAGGCGGTCGAGCATTTGTACGGCCATGTGCCGGTGCTCGGCCAGGGTGGCGGGCTCGGTGAGGCTGACGATGTCGCGCCAGCTGAAACGGGTGAGGCGCTTGGCCGCCAATTCAGCGCCGAAGGGTCGGGCGATCAACGTCCACACGAACGCGAACAGCAGGCCAACGGGCCCGGCCAGGTTGACGTTGGCGAAGTTGAGAAAGTCCGCGTCATAGGCGCCCTGGATGCTGATGAACGACGAGGTGTTCACCAGCGTCAGCAACATGCCCAGGTAGAAGCGTGGCTGAACCGTAAGGGTGCCGATGCAGATAAACGGCACGGCGAAGGCCAGCACCAGCATGGGGAAGTCATGCAGGTTGGGCAGCACCAGAAACAGATACAAGCTGGCGAACAGCACCGACATGGCGGTCCAGAAAAAGAACCGGTAGATCTGCGGTGCCGGATCGTCCATCGAGGCGAAAAAGCTGCAGGCGACGGCGGCAAGGATCACCGCGCTGCCGCCGTCGGTCCAGCCCAGCAGAATCCACAGCACCGAGGCGACGATGATCGCGGTCACGGTGGAGAACGCCGAGTAGAACATCAGCCCACGGTCGAGGAACGGCGTGAGCCGTCCCAGGCGCCAGTGGCGGTAGACGGCGCGCCAGGTGTCCTGGCTTTCACACTGGATGGCGGCTTGCAGGCTACGACAGTCTTGCCACAGGTCGACCCATTCGCCCAGGCGGTACAGGGCGTTGGAGAACAGCAACGTATGACGGTCATCCAGCGCTTCGCCCTGGGGTTGAGCGGCGTCGATCTTGTCGCGCAGCAGGCGCCAGCTTTCCAGTGGCGCGGCTTCGGTGGTGCTTTGCAGCCAGGCGCTGGCATCTTCCAGCAGCGGCGTGAGCTGATCGAGAAACTCTGGCGCACGGTGCTCAATGGCGTACACCGCATCGTCCAAAGCGTCGATCACTGGCAGCAGGTGAATCATGCGCCCGCGCAGTTCCTTGGTGTTGCGTACCGTCTGCGGGCGTGCGCCTTCGTGGGGCAGCTGGCCGATCATCAATTCAAGGGTGTTGAAGGTGGCGACCATGCCGCCGCGCAGGTTGCTGACTTCTTGCGGGTCGACCTTGCGGCTGAGAAAGCGCTGGCTATAGACCTGCGCGTCGCTGAACCACTTGGCCACCGAGCCATCGAACACCGGCATCAGCCGCCGAGGCCAGAACATCGCGCCCACCACCGCTGCGACTGCGATGCCGAGGAAGATTTCTTCGGTACGCGCCTCCGCCACATCCCAGACCGCCAAGGGGTTATCCACCACCGGCAAGGCAATCAGCGGCAAGGTGTAGCCGGCCAGCATCAGGGCGTAGTTATTGGCGGTGCGCAGGTGCATGGACAGAAACAGCAAGGTGCCGGTCCACAACGCAATCACCACCACCAGAATGTAGGGTGACTGCACGAACATCGGCACAAACAGCACCGCCGCCGCCGCGCCCATCAAGGTGCCGATGGCGCGGTACAGGGCTTTGGAACTGGTAGGGCCGACAAACGGGCTGGATACGATATACACCGTGGCCATCGCCCAGTACGGACGCGGCATCTGCATGAGCATGGCGATATACAGCGCGATCATCGACGCGGCGAAAGTACGCACCCCGTAGAACCAATCGCGGGCAGGCGGGAAGCCGGTAAAAAATCCGTTCAAGGCGACACAGCCTCGGCCGCTTCGAAGGCGCGCAATACACGCAGTGCCGCTTGCAGATCGTCGCGGGCGATATCCGCCAACACGTCCTTGCGCAGGCGCACCAGTTGCGCCTCCACCGCCTGCACCAGCTCACGGCCACGCTCGGTAAGGCTCAAGGCCTTGGCGCGGCGGTCGTGGATGTCTTCGGTGCGGCAGACGTAACCGTCACCGCACAGCCGGTCGAGCAGGCGCACCAGTGATGGGCTTTCCATACCGGAAGCCTGGGCTACTTTGACCTGGTGTACCCCGTCGCCCAAGCGACCGATCATCAACAACGGCACGGCGCAGGCTTCGGAGATGCCATAGCTCACCAGCGTGGTCTGGCAGATTTTGCGCCAATTACGGGCGCCCACCACCATGCTGCTGCTGAGGCTCATCTGGAGTTGTTCGAGGGATTGAGGCACTGGATAGTTCGCATACAGTTAGTTTGCTAACTATCAATATGGTCGATGCATGGAGCATCGTCAAGTTTTGAAACAATTTCGCAGATGAGTGGTGGGATGTGGCTTGAGTAAAGCGGGTTTTAGGGTAGGCATCAGCAAATCGCTGATATTCGCCATACGACAAACAAAATGTGGGAGCTGGCTTGCCTGCGAAAGCGGTGGTTCAGTTGAATATTCAGTGACTGACACGCCGCTTTCGCGGGCAAGCCCGCTCCCACATTAGGTCAGCGTCAGCATTTTTTGCTCCATCGCCACACGCTCCAGACTTTTAAAATCTCCGACGCACCGATCAATCCAGCCATTGCCAGTACGTTGTAATGCGGGAAAACTCGAGCGCCAATCAACAGGAGCGAAACGGACGGAATAATGTGCACAAGTCGTAAGGGGGTTTGAAAAAAGACAAGCCACCTGACTGATTTTTTCTGAAGAAAAAACATGGCACAGGATGCAAAAATTGAGGCCTGTAAAACCAACGCCCCCATAAACATGACAACTTGCACATCACTGTGCTCTCGCAAAACATCTGAGGCGCTTATCACATCACTCAGATACGGAATTCCTTTTTTTCATACGCCTCATCTGGCGTGACTGGATGACCTCTTACTCGCCCATCAACCTCAAGCTGTCCTCCTCAATAAACTCAAACACCTCCTCCGCCACACTGTACTGAAACTGCTTACGCCGATGCTTGGAAAGCTTCCCACCGTTATCCAGGCACATCATCACCAGCTTCGACAGATCGCTGCCGCGCACGTCGTAGCGTTGGTTCACCGCTTTGATCACTTGGTCATAACGGTCGAGGAATTCGGTTTCTTCGCGCAGTTCCACTTCCAGTGCGCGGCGGGCCATTTGCAGGGTGAATTCGACGCAACGGGTCGCATCCCAGTAGCGATAGATCGAGGGGTGGCCGATGAAGTCGATCGCCATGTGGTCGGCGTCCAGCCAGGTGACGTTCCAGAATTCCCGAGTCGGCTGGGAGAAGGTCTTGAGTGCCTCCAGATAGGCTTGTTCCTCGTGTTTCATGGCGACAGAGACCGGTAGCAGCAAACCATTTTCCAGTGCGCCGTAGTGGCAGAGCGTCTGGTGAATCAGGAAGCGAGACAGGCGCCCATTACCGTCCATGAACGGGTGCAGGAAGACGAAACCAAAAGCGGTGACCGCGGCCGCCACTAAAGGATCGACGTCTCGCACGGGCTGGTTGGCGAAGGCCATCAGCTCTTCCATTAATTCCTGGCAAAGCGCGGGAGCTGGCGGCACGTAGCTCACACCGGCTGCGCCGCGTAGCCCGTTGTGCAGATGGTTCTGTTCGTGGCGAAACGCGACGGCTTTGTCAAACGGATTGGAGATGGTGCTGTTTTGCAGCTCGACCAAGTAGTCCTCGGTGAGCAACCGGCCTTCGTGGGCCTGGCGCAGGAGTTGGACGAAGCGGCGGGATTTTTCTTCGCTGGGTTGTTCTTTTTCGATGGCAAATGAGTCGCGGGTTTCGTGCAGGTATGCCCACTGGATGGCGCGGTCCATCATTTCGGGAGGGAGGGTGGCCATGAAGGATTTGGCACGAGCCAATACATCAAGCGCCAACAACGCTTCCAGCTCAGGCGTTCGCTCTACGGTGGCGCAATAATGTAAAGAGCCCAAACCGTTAAAATCCACTCGCCAACGACTGTTGCGAATGCTCGGGCCGGTTACATAGCGCTGGGGATCGAACAAGGGAACAACGCGACCACGAACAGGAAGGGTGTGATCCAGCATTTTCCCGGTAAAGCCTTCCCACAGAAAACAGGCTTTTCGGATAAACGCACCGTTAGGCGAGTCGGCCAGCGCGTTCAAAAACGGTTCTGGGCCGAGCTGTTCAAACACCTGGGCAAGTATCGCCAGGTTCACGCCTTCATGCTTAAGCGCAAATAACACATGCTCAAACAGCGCATGTTGGGCGGGCGCCACCGAATGGGGAACTGCCAGGCAGTCGCCGATCAAGGTAATCCTGGTCACCGGCTTGATCATCGCAGTCCTCAAGGGTGCGATAACCTTTAGATCCAGCGCATCACACAGATGAGCGTATCCGACTGTTGGCATGGCGAGCTTTCCAGAAAAAATTCACTTAGGCGATTAAAGCCCAGTTTTTTTTACCGCTCACCATTTTTTTTTACATACTCGCCCTTATTTGGATATTTTTTTACACCTCTCGCCCACTCCGCAACATCAAGTTCAACTCATCCACCACCACCGCCCAATCCGCATCATCCAGAATCTCTTCACGCAAAAATGCCTTCTGGGCGTCGCTCCAAAAAAACGCATCCGCCAGTTTCAACTCCGGCTTGAGCGGCGAATGAGAGGCGACAAATTGCTCGATACTGACCGGGTCGTGCGGTAAGCCAAGCTGTTTGAACAAAGCCGGTAGGCTGTGCACTGGCGATTCCATGGAGGGTTCCTCATAAGTAGGTTGAAGTGAGTCTAGCGGCAGCCTTCAGGTTGCGGCGCCGGTGCGTTGCATAGCACGAACAACCGCGCCCTGGCGCCACCGCCGTCCTGGCGACTGAGTTCGCGCCAGCCGTTGGGCAGTGGCGCGAATTCATCCGGGGCTTCGTTGCTGCTGATCAACCATACCCGTCGCGTTTGAGCAGGCAGTGCTGAGAGGCGGTCCAGATAGATGCGGCCACCGTCCTGGTCCACCAGTGTGCCGAAACCATAGGCGTTCGGGCGAGTGGCAGTCCCGTCGGGTTTGGGGGGTGTGTAGAGCTGAAGTTGGGCGTCGGTCTGGTCGTAATACACGTAGCTGAGGTACCACATCATGTCGCTGAGGACGATGCGGTCGCCTTCCTGGTAGTTGCGATTGACGAACTCCACCGGCACGTTGAACTGGTCGTGTTCATCCACCTCGAAGTTGTTCTTTAACCCCAGCAGTTCTACGCCAACAAACAGTGCGAACAACGCCACGCCCAGCCAGGACAAACGGGACGGCAAACGGTCGATGGCAAGCGCCAGGACTATCGGCAGACCTAACGCATACACCGTGAGGTATCGCTCGATAAACACGGGCGAGATAAAGGACACGCCATAGACCAGCAGCAGCGGTAGCAGGCAAAACAGTGCCGGTAGGCGCGCCGCGTTATTGCGCCAGGCCGTCGATACAACCACCCCGGCGAGCAGCAGGGGGAACAGCCAGAACAGCGGCGGCCACAGGCCGAGACCGTCATCCTGCAACAGGAACTGCCAGACCATCGATGGCAGCGACAGTAGATTGACTGGCTCTTCCCAACCAATGTCGCCGCCGACTTTGAGCTGTTCGACGTGCTGCACCAGGTCCAGCAGGTTGGGCAGCCAGGGTAGATACAGCAACACTATCGCCACGTTGGCGACCCACCAGGCAGGTCGCGTGATCAAGCGCTGACCCGGCGCCTGCGACCCCAGGTACGCCCAATGCACCAGCACGCACAGCGCGGTGAAGTAGTGGGTATAGAACCCGGCGCTCATCAGCAGCACATACACAGCCAAATAACGTGCGCGCTCGGGCTGCCTCACCCAGTACACCAGCGCCAGCGTGGCGCCCAGCAGCCACACGCCCAGCAGCGAATACATGCGCACTTCCTGGCTGTAGCGCACCGCCGTGGGCAGCAGCGCCAACAGGATCCCCGCCAGCACGGCCGCGCGGCGGGTGGACAGTTGCCGTGTCAGCCAGATGCCCAGGCCCACTACGGCAATACCGGGGATCGCACTCAGGCTGCGAATCGAGCCGATGCTGTCGCCGAACACCTCGATCCAACCGCGCAGCAGCAAGAAGTACAGCGGCGGGTGCACATCATGGGCCGCGTGAAACCACAGGTCGGCCAGGGCGTATTCGCTCAGTAACAGGCTGGAGCCTTCGTCGCCCCAGATCGCCGCCGAGGTGAGGTGGTAAAACCGCAGGGCCATGGCCAGCGCCAGGATCGGCACCCACCACAGGCGGCTGAGCCAGCCGGCACCTTCCCAGCTCAAGCGATGAAAGGCAGGCAATGCCCCGACTTTTTCGTGTTGCTCTACCACAGACCGACGCATATCGACTCCGCTACTACTGCCCTCTTACAGGACAAACACTGCGCATGCGCAAACACCGCCACTCTAGGCCAAAAGCCCTGGCCTCGCCGCTGGAATCGGACAAATCAGCAATTTGTGTAGGCCTTCACCGAAGCACGTGTCGGATCAGGCTATTATTGGCCCTTCTCCAAGGACTCAGGATCAAGGAAACGTTATGCGCATCGGTTTGCTGTCACCTCTGGCCCTGGCCCTGTTGGCCGGTTTTTCCCTACCGGCCCAGGCCAGCTCTGACGACTCGTGTTACCCCGATTGGCGGGTATCGCGTGACAGCTACGAGCCGTGCAGCAACCAGCCCTTTCTCAGCCCGGGCAACGACAGCCGGGTCAACCTGCGCCTGTTGCTGGCCGACAAAAAAGCTGCGCCCCTGGCTCCGAATGCCTTGGGCGAAGACGATTTGGCGCAAGGCTTTGGCCCGGTGCCGTTTCCGGTGTACCGCCTGGTGCCGGTTCCGGCCACGAATGAGGAGCCTGACAACAAGGCTGACGATTCACGCACAGCCGAACTCGACACTTTGCTCCAGCCCCTGGGTATCAAGCGCGAGGAGTACAAGACCGCAGGCCAGGCCTTCCTGAATGGCGAAGGCAGCCGTTGCCGCAGCAATGACGATGACAGCGCCACGGCGTTTATCAGCCAGGTGATCAAGGCCCAGATGCCGCCCGCCGAGCGCGATGTGTTGGTAAAAGCACGCCTGCAGCTGCTGACAACCTGTGACTGGAGCCGCCAAGTCGTGGACGCGCAGTTGACCTCCTCGGCCAACGCCCAGTTGTTTCGCACCTATTTGCAGGCCGCTGGCGACTTCTACAGCGGGCGCTTCGATTACGCCGAGCGCGGGTTCGCCGCCGCCGCCACCAGCGATGTGCCGTGGCTGAAGGAAACGGCGCTGTACATGACTGCGCGTACGTCGCTGAATCAGGCCCAGGCTGAAGCCTTCGACGAATACGGCATGCCGCAACGCGAGCATGTGGATAAGTCGGCCCTGAGCGATGCCGAGCAAGGCTTTCTCGGTTACCTGAAAACTTACCCACAGGGCGATTACGTCGCCTCCGCCCGTGGGCTCTTGCGCCGTGTGCACTGGCTGGCGAACGACGACGCCAAGCTTGCCGAAGACTTCACCTGGCAATTCACCGAGGCCACCGACGCCCAGCGCAATGTGAGCGTGGACGAACTGGTGGAAGAGGCCGACCTCAAGTTACTGATGGTCGGCAACAAAGCCGCGAACAGCCCGATGCTGCAAGTGGTCAGCGACCTGATGGCGATGCGCGCCCACACCCCGCCGCTGTTGAGCCGCGAAGACCTGGATAAGCAAAAGAGCACCTTCGCCACTGAGCCGGCGCTGTTTGACTTCCTGCAAGCCAGCTATGCCCTGTATGTCGAGCACCAACCCGACACGGCCTTGAAGCACCTGCCTGCGGATGTGCCATCGAGCCTGGATTACTTCGCCTTCAGCCAACAGACCCTGCGCGCCCTCGCCCTGGAGGCCAAGCAGGACTGGAACGGCGCCGAAGCCCTGTGGCTGCAACTGCTGCCGCTGGCCAAGCAACCGCTGCAACGTGACCATCTGGAGCTGGCATTGGCCATGAACTACGAGCGCAGCGGCCAACTGGCCAAGGTGTTCGCCGCCGACTCACCGATCAGCGCCAAGCAAGTGCGCTACATCCTGCTGCGCAACGTCGCCGGCCCCGACCTGCTGCGTCAGCAGATCGCCAACGCCAGCGACCCGACCGAGCGCCAGAGTGCGCAATTCGTGCTGCTCTACAAAGACCTGCTGCGCGGCCAGTACGCCACCTTCGCCGATGATCTCAAGCAGGCCTCGCTCTCTGGCGACAAACTCGGCACCAGCCTGGGCTACACCTATACCAGCGGCCAGACCTTGAAGCTGTTCCAGTGGAACGGCGACAAGGCCGAATCCGGCTACGCCTGCCCAAGCATCGCGCAAACCGCCGCGACCTTGCAGGACGAGGCCAAAAACCCGCACGCCTTGAACTGCTTCGGCGAGTTCATCCTGCGCAACGGTCTGGACGGCATGCCCCTGGAACAACCCCGCGCCGCCGGCAGCCTGGGCAGTACCGCCTCGGACTTCAAGGGTGAAACCTTCTCGCGCCTGGACGGCTACAAACAGGTGATCGCCAACGCCAAGGCGCCGAAAACCGACAAGGCCTATGCGTTGTTCCGCGCCATCAACTGCTACGCGCCGGCCGGCTACAACAGCTGCGGCGGCGAAGACGTTGCGCCGGCAGTGCGCAAAGCCTGGTTCCGCCAACTCAAGAGCAGTTTTGCCGATACCCAGTGGGGCAAATCGCTGCAGTACTACTGGTGAAATCGCTGTGGCTAGGCTTGCTGTTGCTGGCAAGCCCGGCTTTTGGCGCCGTTGACGCAGGCGACTACGACGCCTTCTGGCTGTGGAGTGGCGTCACGCCCCAGCCGGTCATCAAGCAGGCAAAAACCCTGTACATCCTGCAAGGCCAGATCAACGCCACGCGCCGCGCACCCCAGCGCGGTGTACAACTGATCGCCCAGGGCATGAGCGTGCCGCGCATTACTCAAGGCGACGTCTGGGTGGTGTACCGCGCCCACACCCTGCGCTGGCCGGAACGGGTCTACACCCAGGTGCTGGGCCAGGTGCAACGCTGGCGTGACGCCGGCAACCCGGTGGTCGGTATCCAGATCGACTTCGATGCCCGCACCCAATACCTGCATGAATACGCCGACTTCCTGCGCGACCTGCGCCAACGCCTGCCCGCCGGCCTGCGCCTGAGCATCACCGGCCTGATGGACTGGAGCAGCAACGCCGACCCGGCCGCCATCGCCCAGCTCAAGGGTGTAGTGGATGAAGTGGTGGTGCAGACCTATCAAGGGCGTCACAGCATCCCGGATTACGCGGCGTATTTGCCGCGGATGAATCGGCTGGGGGTGCCGTTCAAGATTGGCTTGATTCAGGGCGGGGAGTGGCAAGAGCCGGGGTATCTGCGGGGCAATGAGTGGTTTCGGGGGTATGTGGTGTTTTTGCAAAACCTTTGAAGTTTGGTAACACCTGTAGGAGCGAGCTTGCTCGCGAAAAACGTCAACGACAACGCGTGTTTCCTGATTGAACGCGGCGCCTGTGAGTTTTTCGCGATCAAGCTCGCTCCTACAAAAAACCTTAGCATCGAGCCGGTTTTTTGCAGGTAGTCTTAGAGGCTTGGATGATATAAGTTACCTTTATTGCTTTAAAGAGTGATATATCATGCAAGAAACAGCGAAACCCTACCCGCACAAAGGGTACATCTCAGAGAGAAGCGCTGAGCTAATGAGAGGTATCGGGAACGGTATCGAAGTAGCCCGCATTCGTCGCCGGTTGAAAATCTCCACCATATGCAGCCGCGCGGGCATTACGCGGCAGACGTATCAGCGGCTGAGGCAGGGCGAGGCCGGCGTATCCCTCGGCGTGCTGATGAATGTACTTAGCGCGATGGACTTGGAAGAAGGTATGGCGAGCATTGCGTCACCAGAACTTGACCAGGTTGGCATTACCATGAGCCTCGCCCGTGAGCCTGAGCGAATTCGCACTGAAGGAGAACCCGATGTCCTGGAAGCCGATTGGTAATGCCTTTGTTTTTTCAGCTCACTTAGTCGGTGACCCGGTTCCTGTTGGCGAGGTGGCCATGCATGGGAATGGATTCGTTTTTCGCTACGCCAACAGTTGGCTCGCGCGGCCCGACGCATTTGCGATTGACCCGCTGAGTTTGCCACTGACCCCCAACCAGTATTCCTCGACGCGCATGTTTGGTGTGCTCGACGACGCAACGCCCGACAATTGGGGCCGGCGTGTTCTGCTGGCGACCCACAAACAGCATCCACAAAACGAAGTTGAATGGCTACTTGCCTCGCGGGGAGCAGGAGTGGGTTGCCTACTGTTCAGTGCGTCAAGAAGTCAGTTGCCAACCCTGCACCAACCCCCGCAATTTGAAGACCTTGAGAAAATCATGGTGGGCCTTGATCGAGTCGAGAAGGGTGACGTCGACCTGCCTGCGGAAATCGCACGGTTATTCGAGTTTGGGAGTTCCATGGGCGGCGCCAGGCCGAAGGTCACCGTGACCCATGAAGGCAAGGAATGGATAGCTAAACTCGGCCGTAGCGACGATGTGTTCGACCAGCCACGGGCGGAATTCGCCAGCCTTCAAATGGCGGATGCAGCAGGTCTACCCGCAGCCAAGCACAAGTTGGTAGAGGTCGCCGGCAAACCGGTCTTGATGGTCGAGCGTTTTGACCGACATGAAGCCGCTGGTCGCGAGCACTATGTCAGCTGCAACTCTCTGGTAAGCACTGAGAAGCCGAGAATGCGGGTTGATGCGGCTGACGGTGCCGTTTCCTACTCCAGGATCGCCGACGTATTGAAGAAGGTCAGCGACGATGCCACCTTTGACATGCGTGAGCTTTACAAGCGCATGGCCTTCAATGTGCTCATCGGCAATAGCGACGACCACCTGAAACAAACCGGGCTGCTGCTGACCAGCGCCTCGGGCTATTCCCTTGCGCCAGTATTTGACGTGTTGCCCCACCCTACCCAACTAGGCTTGCAGGCGCTCATCATCGGCAATGAAGGCCGGGTATCGTCTGTCAGTAATTTGCTGAGTACGCCTGAACGCTTTGGGTTGGGGGCGGATGAAGCAAGGTCCATCGTCACGGATATGTATGCCGTCGTGCGAGAAGCCTCCGGCTTTTTCGAAGCGGCAGGCTGTAGCGGTGCCGAGGTACGCATGCTTTCCAATGTGTGTACACGATTTGCAGCGGACCTGGTGTAGGGCGGCAACAGAGCGCACCCTTGAAGGGTGCGCGCCGCAGCAAATATCACCTAAACGCTAAGTTACCAATCGTACGTCAGGCTCGACACCACCGTGCGTCCTTCCCCGTAGTAGCAATCCAAATCACTGGTGCACTGCGAGACGTAGGTCTTGTTGCTGAGGTTCTGCACGTTCATCGCCAGTTTCACGCCCTTGAGCTTGAGCGGCGAGGCGCCCAGGTCGTAGCTCAGGCTTGCATCGTAGACGCTGTAGGACGGTACATTAAAAGCGCCTTCGTAGTCGTCGCCCAGGCTTTGACGGGCATAACGCACGCCTAAGCCCGCGCCCAACCCTGCCAAGGGCGTGTGCGTGTCGCCGAGCACGGTGTAGTTGACCCACATCGAGGCGGTGAGTGGGGAGATGCCGGCCGGGTGGCGACCTTGGCGGCCATCGTTGTCCTTGGTGTATTTGACGTCATTGCGCGCAGCCGAGGCGACCACTTCCCAGGCGTCGCTCAAGACGGCCTTGGCTTCCAGCTCAACACCCCGCGAGCGCAGGGCGCCGCTTTGGGTGCTGAAGGTGGTGTCCACCGGGTTGGTGGTCAGCACGTTTTCCTGATCCAGTTTGTACACCGAGGCCTGGATGAAGCTCTTCTGGCCCGGTGGCTGGAACTTCACGCCGACTTCGTATTGTTTGCCGGTGGAGGGTTCGAAGGGTTTTCGGTTCGCATCAGTGCCGGCCAGCGGCAAGAAGGATTCCGAATAACTGACGAAGGGCGATACGCCGTTATCGAACAGGTACACCAGGCCCGCACGGCCGGTGAATGCCTGGTCTTTGCTGGCAAAGCGGGTGTCCTGTATCGGCTCCTTGTTCACCACATTCGCCCAGTCATAGCGGCCACCGAGTACCAGCACCCATTTATCCAGCTTGATCTGGTCCTGCAGATACAGGCCGGTCTGGGTAATGGTGCGGTCCCAGCGGTACGGTTGGCCGAAGTTCAAGGGCTGGCCGTACACCGGTTTGAACAGGTCGATGATCGGCGGGTTGCGGTCATACAGGCCATGGAACTGCGAGTTGGAATGGTAGTAGTCCAGGCCAACGATGAAGGTGTGGGACAGTGCGCCCGTGTCGAATTCAGCCTGGGCGATGCTGTCCACGCCGAACACTTTGTTGGTCTGCGACCAGTCCACGCCGAAGCGTTGCAGGTAGCGTTGGTCCTGCACGCCGGTATTGGGGTTGGCGACAAAGCGGTAGCCGTGCAAGGGCGCGGTGTAGCGGTCGTCGACCTCGGCGTAACGGGCGTTTTGCTTAAGGGTCCAGATGTCGTTGAGGCGATGGGAAACTTCGTAACCCAGCACGTATTGCTCGCGGTTGTACTGGTTGACGCCCGGCTCGCCGATAAACACATCGCGCTTGATCTTGCCGTTGGGGTTGTCCCACAGCGTGCCGGACGCCGGCAGGCCTTGGGCTTCGGGCACGCCTTTATCTTTCTGGTACTGGGCGAACAGGGTCAGGCTGGTGTCGTCGTTGGGGCGCCAGGTGAGGCTGGGGGCGATGAACTGGCGCTTGTTTTCGACGTAGTTGATTTCGTCTTGCGCGTCATTCGCCAGGCCAGTCAGGCGGTAGAGAAACTGCCCCTCCTCGTCCAACGGGCCGCTCAGGTCGATGGCCGCGCTTTTGTGTTCGTAGGTGCCGGCTTCCAGTACCACTTGGTGTATCGGCGTTTCGCTGGGGCGCTTGCTGACCATATTGACGATACCGCCCGGCTGGTTCTGGCCGTAAAGCACGGACGCCGGGCCTTTGAGCACTTCGATGCGTTCCAAGGAATACGGTTCGATCTGCAACGCGCCCCCGGTGCTGCCACCGCCATAAGGCAGGTGCAGACCGTCCAGGTACAGCGGCGTGGGCGAGAAGCCGCGTGACGTCGGCTCGTCGAACAGTTTGACTCGGTCGGCAAAGCCGCCGGCCGTCATGCCGGGGGTATAGAGCAACGCCTGGGTGACACTCTGGGCGCCACGTGCCTTGATCTCGGCGGCGGTGATCACGTTGATCGTCTGGGGAATTTCCACCAGCGCCGAGTCGGTCTTGCTGCCCGAGGCGCTGCGCTTGGCGACAATACCGTCCACCGGGCCCCAGGCGCTTTCCTGCTCCTGCCGGCCACTTATCTGGGTCGCGCCCAACTGCAAGGCTCCGTCGCCGGAAAGGGCCTGCAACGACCAACCGCCCTGGGATTGCACCGCCGCCAAACCGCTGCCCGCCAGCAAGCGCTGCAACCCCGAACCTACGCCGTAACGCCCTTTCAAGCCGGCGCTGCGCTTGCCGTCGGTGAGCGATGCGTCAACCGACAGCAAGATGCCTGAGGCACTGGCGAAACGGTTCAACGCCTGGTCGAGGCTGCCCGCGGGAATGTCATAGCTGCGCAGCGCTTCGGTGCTTTCTTCGGCTTGAACCATGCTCGGCAGTACAGGCGCCGTTGCCAGCAGGCCGGCAAACAGGCCACGACGCAGCGCGCGGGCCAAAGGTTGGATTGGGTGGTGCGACATGGCAGGACTCCCCGTGAGAACGCTTCTTGATTGGCTTTCAAGAGGTATCCCGAACGGGCCGCAGAAACCGACAAGCCCTGTACAAAGTATTTTCAGACCCGCGCCTTGATCGTTACCCAGTAACGGGTCACCGCCTGCACGTGCACGGGCAATGAACGCTCCAAGGCCGCCAGGATCGCGTCGGTGTCGTTCAGCGGGAACACGCCGGTCAACAGCAGCTTTGACACCGCCTGATCACAGCGCAACAGGCCCGGGCGGTAGCGGCTCAGTTGCGCCACGAACTCACCCAACGGCTGGCGCTCGGCAACCAGACGGTGCTCGGTCCAACTGCCGGCATTGGCGCTCACTGCCGGCAACGCGGTGCTTTGACGCGCGTTGAACCACAGGCTGTCCCCTGCCTGCATATGCACCGGCGCACCCTGCAACGGCGTGACCCGCAGGCGACCTTCGTACAAATCCACGCGGCTGCCGTCGGGCAGTTCACGCACCGCAAAGCGCGTGCCCAACGCCTGCACATCACCGGCTGGCGTTTCGACGATCAACGGGCGCGAGGCGTCGTGGCCGCTGGTCAGCAGGACCTCGCCTCGGATCAGCCGAATACGCCGCTCGGTAGCACTGAAACGCAGGTCTACGGCGCTGTCACTGTTAAGGTCCAGTTGCGTGCCGTCGCTCAAGGTCATATGGCGAATTTCGCCCGTGGCGGTACGCAGCTCTGCAAAGGCCGCTTGCCAGGTTTCACCGCGTTGCACCAGGTAGCCGCTGCCACCGGCCACCAACAGCAGGCCGAGCAGTTTGAGCGCGGCCCGGCGTTGGGTATCCGGGGTGTCGCGCAATACTGCGCGAGCGCTGTCGGCAGGTACGCCGCCCAGGGTGTGTTGCAGCTGCTGCAAGCGCTGCCAGGCGCGGCGGTGTTCCGGGTCAGCGGCCTGCCAGCGGGCAAACGCCTGGCGCTGCTCGCCCTTGAGCTCGTCGCCCCATTGCAGCATCAACCACTCGCTGGCTTGCTCGACAATCGCGGGGGCGATAGGCGCGTCGTGTTTCATTCTTCGTACACCACCTGGTAGCAGGCGACAATGGCGCGGGTCATGTACTTCTGCACCGAGCTGACGGTGACGCCCAGGCGTACGGCGATTTGCGCATAGCTCAAGCCTTCGAACTGCGAAAGTAAAAACGCACGGCGTACATTGTCGGGCATGCGGTCGAGCATGGCGTCGATCTGCATCAGGGTTTCGAGGATCAGCGCGCGGGTTTCCAGGGAAGGCGACTCGGGCTCGGGCAGGTGCGCGATGCTTTCCAGGTACGCACGCTCGATGCGCAGGCGGCGCCATTGGTCGATCACCAGGTTGCGGGCGATCTGCGCCAAGTAGCTGCGGCTTTCTTTGTCACCCGGGAAGCGCCCGGCCACCAGCAGGCGCAGGAAGGTGTCCTGAGCCACATCGGCGGCCTGTTCCCGGTCGCCCAGGCGCTTGCGCAACCAGCCTTGCAGCCAGCCATGATGGTCGCGGTACAGGATGTGAAGCTGTTGCTGGCCGTCAGTCGCGATGCCCATGAAAAGCTCAGAAGTGTTATTGAGAGCAATTATCATTACATCTTATTTGGCGACTGACAAAAACTCTTTCTCGCTCAGCGCACAGCGGTCTGCAACGGGTACACCGACTCCCACCCTCCTCCCAGCGCTTTGTACAGCCCGACCATGGCCAACGACACGCCGGTGGAGCTTTCCACCCACTGCTCCTGCGTCGCCAGCAATGCGCTTTGCACGGTGAGTACGTTGACGAAATCCGCCACGCCTTCGACGTACTGATGTTGCGCAGTGGTCAGTGCGATCTGGTTCTGGCGCACCGCTTCGGCCAGGCTGTCGCGACGCAGTTGGCTGGCGTTGTAGCGGGACAGTTGATCATCGATTTCATGCCAGGCGCGTAGCACGGTTTGCTGGTAGGCCAGCGCCGCTTCCTGTTGCTGGGCTTCACGCAAATCGACCATGCCTTGCAGGCGCCCGCCGTTGAACAGCGGCAGGCTCAATTGCGGGCCGAAGGCAAAGGCACGGGAACCCCAGGAGCCGAAATCCGAGAGCTGCATGGCTTGGGAGCCGAGGCTGCCAGACAGGGTGATGCGCGGGTAGAAGTCGCCCTTGGCCACGCCGATGCTGGCAGTGGCAGCGTGCAGGCGGGCTTCGGCTTGGCGGATGTCGGGGCGACGCTCGGCGAGTTCCGATGGCAGGCCGATCGCGACCTGGCGTTGGGTTTGCGGCACGGGAGCGTCTTTGGACAACTGCGCGTGCAAGGCCTGAGGCGGCTCGCCCATCAGCAGGCTAAGGGCGTTGATCAATTGGTCCTGGCGCTGTTGTAAATCCGGCAGGCGCGCTTCGATAGCCGCGACCTGGGCGGCGGCTTCGGCCACATCCAGGTCGGTGGCCACGCCGTCGGCCAACCGCAATTGCGAGAGCTTGAGGCTGTGGCGCGCAACATCAAGGTTTTGCTCGGTGACGGCACGGGTGTTTTGGACGCCGCGCAGTTGGATATAGTCCTGGGCAGTCTCGGCCAGCACCGATAACAACACGGCGCGACGGTCGTTTTCGGCAACTTCCAGCGTGGCGTCGGCTGCTTCGGTTTCACGCTTGACCCGGCCCCAGAAATCCAGCTCCCAAGAGGCCGAGAAGCCCATGTCCCATTGGTTGAAGGCTGCGCGGCCATTCTCGCCGGAGGGGTCGTTCAAGCCTTTGCCACTGTTACGTTTGCGCTGGTAGCCGCCGCCCGCATCGACATTCGGGTAGCGCTCGGCGGTGGTTACCTGACGTACCGCGCGGCTCTGTTGCAGGCGGCTGCTGGCCAACTTCAGGTCGAGGTTATCGCTGAGGGCGCGGCGTGTCAGGGCTGAGAGCTGCGCGTCGTGGAACACGTCCCACCAGCGCTCCTGCAAGGGATCGCTGACGGCACGGCCGGCAGCTTGTCGGCCCTGAGGTTCGCTCCATTGATTGATCTGCGGGCTCTCGGGCCGCTGGAAGTCGGGACCGACCGTGCAGGCACTCAGGCTGATCAGGCTCAAGGTGAGCCAGGCGAGGTGTTTCATTGCTGGGCCACCTCACGCTGTTGCGCGACCGGCCGGGTGTCGACGCTGGCTTCCACCGACATGCCGACGCGCAAACGCTCGGTCAGTGGCTGGTTCGGTTCGAGGACGATCTTCACCGGAATACGCTGCACCACCTTGGTGAAGTTGCCGGTGGCGTTGTCGGGCTTGACCGAGGCGAAGGTCACCCCGGTGGCAGGCGCCAGGCTTTCCAGATGGCCTTTGAGCAGTTCGCCGTCAAGGCTGTCGACGCTGACTTGCACCGCTTGCCCCGCGTGCATATGCGACAGTTGGGTCTCTTGGAAATTGGCCACCACGTAGGCTTCGGCCAGTGGCACCACCGCGAGGATCTTGCTGCCCGGTGTCACATAGGCGCCGACCCGCACCGCACGCTCACCGACCATGCCATCCACCGGTGCGACAATGCGCGTGTAAGACAGCTGATAACTGGCCATTTCCAGCGCGGCCTGGGCGCGTTTGAGCCCACCTTCGGCGGCGTCGCGCTGGGCGGTGAGGATTTCCACCTGCTTGCGTTCGGCGGCCAGCACGGCGGTGGATTTGGCCAGGCGCGCGGTAGCCTGGTCGATGCGGGTCTTGGCTTGCTGGGCGTTCTGCACGGTGCCCGCACCGACGCCAGCGAGGTGGTTGTAGCGATTCAGTTCATGCTCGGCAAACGCCACTTCTGCGCGATCTGCTGCCACGGTGGCCTGGGCCTGGGCGATCACCGAGCTCTGGCGCTCCAGGGTCGCGCTGGCGTTTTTCAGCTGGGCCTGGGCGACCAGGGTGTCGGCATCGGCGGCCTGGGCGGCGGCGCGAAAATCGCGGTCGTCGATCAACGCCAACAGTTGGCCAGCCTTGACGCGCTGGTTGTCTTCTACCAGCACTTCCTTGATGAAGCCTGCCACCCGCGGCGCCACCAGAGTGAAGTCGGCGGCGACAAAGGCGTCGTTGGTGGTCTGGTGCTTGCTGCCCAGTACGCCCGGCGCAACCAGGTAAACCAACACGCCGACGGCAAATACAGCAATAACGGAGACGGCAATTTTGTCTTTGCGTTTCATGGAAAGTCCTTGAGGTCAGGCCGGAGCGCGAGGCGGATAGATCCGCGTGGGCATCCAGAAAATCAGCAGGATCAACGCCACCGCGACACCGGCCATGACGACGTAAAGATCCGAAGAGGTCAGCACCACGGTCTGCTCGTGCAAGCGGTGGGCGAGGCCCGGCGCGTCAGCGTCGGCCAGGGGCGAATTGCCCAGGCGGTCCACCAACATGGTTGAATGGAAATGCCCGCGCTGGGTGGTCAATGTATCCAGCACCGCAGTGGCGATCACAGCAGCCAGGCCTTTGACGGTATTGAACCAGGCCGAGGCAAACGGCCCTTCGATGGGCTGGATACTGCCGGTGGACAGCATCAGCAGAGGCAACACGGCCATCGGCTGACCGAAAATCTGCAGCAGGTACCAGCCGTAAAAGTCGTCACGAATCCACGCCGAAGTCAGGTGAGAACTGCCGATGCAGCACAGCACCAACATGCTCAGGCCAATGCCCAGCACCCAGCGGCAATCGACCCAGCGCAGGTTGCACAGCGCCGCCACCAGCGGCAGCGCAATCAACTGCGGCAGCGCCATCAGCAGCATCACCGGCGCAGTTTGCAGCGGCCGGTAACCCTGGACCTGGGCGAGGAAACTGGACGGGATGATGATCACCGAGGTCAGCACCATCAGCACGCCGGCCAGCACGATCAGGGCGAAGGCCAGGTTGCGCAGGCCGAGCATCTGCAGGTTGAAGAAGGGCAGCGGCTGTGACCATTCGTTGAGCATGAACAGCACCAGCAACACTGTGCCGCCACACAGCAGGAAGGTAATCAGGCCCGACTCGAACCAGTCCAGGCGATTGCCTTGCAACAGGCCGATCACCAGCATGCAAATCGCCGGGAAGCCCAACAGCAAACCACGCCAGTTGAACTGCTTGAAGCGCTCCAGGCGCAGCGGGTCTTGTGGCAAGCCATAGGCCACGGCCGCCATGGCCAGCAGGCACGGCGCGACGATCTGCCAGAACGCCCACTGCCAACCGACGTATTCGGTCCACAACGCCGCCAGCGGCGTGCCCAGGCTGGGCCCGAAGGTGGCGGTCAGTGCGTAACCGGCCAACCCGTACAACTTGACGTTGGCCGGCAAAAAACGCAGCGCCACGGTCATCAGCATCGGCGGCAGCGCGCCACCGGCCAGGCCTTGCACGGTACGCAGCAGCAGCAGGCTTTCGTAGTTCGGCGCAAACGGGCAAAGGATGCCCAGCACGGTGAACAAACCGATAGCGCACAGGGTGAAGCGACGCAGGGAAAACGTCACCGAACACCACGGCGCGAAGGCCATGGCTGCCACGGAGGTGGCGGTATAGGCGGCGACCAACCACGTGCCTTCATCAAAGCCGATGTACAGCGCGCCACGGATATCGGCGAGAGCAACCTTGGTGACCATCTCGTTGAGACCGGAGACCAGCACCGCCAGCAACACGCCGAGCAAGCCGATGATGATGCGCGGGCCGAACACGGGTGGGCTCGGGGCCGTAGGTTTGGCTGCGGCCTGGAGGACGGGGGCAGCGAGGGACGTCATGAACAGGTAACTCGGAATGAGAAATACCCGAGCAGTTTAATCAGGCACTCTCATGACAAAAAGTTACTTGTTGGCAGGTTATAAGTGCGCCAGGCGCAACTTTGAACATCAACACTGAACCCTGTGGGAGCTGGCTTGCCTGCGATAGCGCCAGTTCAGTAAGAGATTCAGTGACTGACACGCCGCCTTCGCAGGCAAGCCAGCTCCCACATTCATCCGCGTTCGCTTTATACCGGCTGGGCTTCTAGCCAGGTGGCATGACAGCTTTCGCGCATGGTTTCACGCAGCCATTTGTGCGCCGGGTCTTTGTCGAAACGTGGGTGCCAGGATTGGGCCAGGACCAGGGTTGGCAGTGGAATCGGCAAGGCAAATGCACGCAGTGGCAGGTTCAGACGCTTGGCGCTCAGGAGGGCTTCCTTGGGCACCGGCAGCAGCAGGTCGGAATCGGGCAGCATGAACATCGCACCGTGAAAGCCTGGGGCGATCATGGCCACACGGCGCTCCAGGCCTTGGGCATTCAACGCCGTATCGATGGGCCCACGGGCGATGCCGCGCCGGGAGATGCTGATGTGGGAGTAGCTGGCAAAGCGTGCCGCCGTGATTTCTTCGTCGAACAGCGGGTGGTCTTGTCGTGCCAGGCCGACAAAGGTGGTGGAGAACAGGTTTTGCACCTTCACTTCCGGGCTGGCAGGCATGGTGTTGCTCACCCGCAAGTCCAACCGCCCTTCCCGCAGGGCTTCATCGTCAGTGTCGCCTTCGGGCACAAAGCGCAGCTCACACAACGGCGCCACACGCTCCATGGTGTCGAACAGTCGCCCGCCATACACGCCGATGAAAAAGTCATTGGCGCGCACGCTGAAGCGGCGGCGCAAGGTGCTCAAATCGACTTGGTCCGCCGAACGGAACAGCAACGCAGCCTGCTCCACCACATTGCGCACCTGGCCTTGCAGCTCGAGCGCCTTGGGCGTCGGCACCAGGCCACGGCCGGCACGCACCAGGATAGGGTCACCGACCGCTTCACGGATACGCGTGAGGGTGCGGCTCATGGCGGCCGGGCTAAGGTTCATCCGCCGCGCGGCGCCCACCACACTGCCCTCGTCGAGCAACGCGTCGAGGGCGACCAGCAGGTTCATGTCCGGTAGTTGCATGCCAAGCACTCGTAATCGGTTGGGAGTGAACTGGGCGCAATCCTAGCAGGCTTTATCGCGTTAGAAAGGCGCATCACCCTGAATGGTGGTGCGGTACAACTTGCGCCGCAGATGGCTTGGGCACCCGGCGGCCAGGTGGATCAGCGAGCGGTTGTCCCAGAACACCAGGTCGTGGGGCTGCCACTGATGGCGGTAGATGTTTTCCGGCAGCACGCTGTGGGCGTAGAGCTGGGCCAGCAGGTCACGGCTTTCGTCATCGGGCAGGCCGACGATACGGGTGGTGAAGCCCTCGCTGACGAACAGCGCCTTACGGCCGTTTTCCGAGTGGGTGCGCACAACGGGGTGCACCACTTCGGCAACCTGGGCGAGCTGTTCGGGGGTAAGGGTTGGGCGCCAGTTGCCTTCGAATTTGGTCTCGCTGTAGCGCGCCGTGTAGGAATGCGCGGCGCTGCGGCCTTCGACCGCGTTGCGCAGGTGACCTGGCAAGTGCTCCCAGGCTTTGTGCATATCGGCGAACAGAGTGTCGCCGCCTTCAGATGGCAGTTCCTGGGCATGCAGCATCGAACCCAGGCTGGGCAGTTCTTTGTATGACAGGTCCGAATGCCAGAACTTGCCTGCATCCCCCAGGCCGATGGATTGGCCGTTCTCGATGATGTTGGAAACGATCAGGATCTCGGGGTGGTTGGCCAACAGGAACTGCTTGAGCACATGGATCTGCAACACGCCGAAACGGCGGCTGAAGGCGATCTGTTGTTCGGGGGTGATGCGTTGGTCGCGGAACACGATGACGTGGTAGTCCAAGTGTGCGCGATGGATGCGGGCGAAGTCCTGGTCGTTGACTGGGCGGGATAAGTCCAGGCCGATGATCTCGGCGCCGACACTGCCGGGGAAGGGGTGGATGTCAAAGGTTTGGAGGGCGGTGGTGGCAGACATTTGATTCATTCCCGGCGGACAGGGGAGTGAATTTATAGGCATAAGGATGGAAGCTTAAATACCGTTAGCGCATATGGATATGGCGTTTGGTTTGAGCTGTAGCGTGATGCTGACGGCTCACCGGGGGCAAGCCCCCTCCCACATTCTGATTGGTGAACACATTCAAATGTGGGAGCTGGCTTGCCTGCGATGAGGTCGGACAGGCGCTGAAGATCAACGCTCGTGCAACGCCTCGGCCCGCGCCTTGATGATCGGCTTGAGCAGGTAGCTTAGGATGCTTTTCTTGCCGGTGATGATATCCACCGAAGCAACCATGCCGGGGATGATCAGCAGCGGCTTCTCATCGGTGCCCAAGTGGCTGCGGTCGGTGCGCAGAGTGATCATGTAGTAGGTGGTCTTCTTGTCTTCATCCGTGATGGTGTCGGCGCCGATGCGTTCGAGCTTGGCCTTCAGGCCACCGTAGACCGTGTAGTCGTAAGCGGTGAACTTGACCACCGCTTCCTGCCCTGGGTGCAGGAAGGCGATGTCTTGCGGGCGGATCTTGGCTTCTACCAGCAGGGTGTCGTCCAGCGGCACGATTTCAACCATATCGCTGCCCGGCTGGATCACACCCCCAACGGTGTTGACCAGCAACTGCTTGACGATCCCGCGCACGGGCGAGGTGACCAGGGTGCGGCTGACCCGGTCTTCCAGCGCGCGGCCGGTGGACTCGGCCTTGTTCAGTTCTGTACGGGCTTCGTTGAGTTGGGTCAGGGCTTCGCTGCGGAATTTGCCGCGGGTTTCATCGATCTTGCGTTGCACCTCCTTGATCGCCGATTCAGCACGCGGGATCGCCAGGGTGGTAGCGTCCAACTGTCCGCGGGTTTCCATTTCGGCGCGCTTGAGGCGCAGCACTTCTACCGGCGACACCGCGCCCTGGGCCACCAGCGGCTCGGACATGTTGATTTCCTGGCGTTGCAGGGACAACTGGCTGCGGTATTGGCCCTGCTTGGAGGTGAACTCGCGCAGTTCCTGTTGGCGTTGCACGAGTTGTTCCTGCAAGCCGCCGACTTCGTCTTTCAACTGCTGGCGGCGGCTTTCATACAAGGAGCGCTCGTTGGCGGCCTGGCTCGGCGCGGCCTTGAGCACCTCGTCAGGGATGTTCAGCGGGCGGTCATCCACCTGGGCGCTCAAACGCTCGACACGCAGTTGCATGGCCAGGCGCAGGGCTTCGGTTTCCCCGGCGTTGGAGACAAACCGCGTGTCGTCGAGACGAATCAACGGCGCGCCAGCCTCTACGATCTGGCCTTCCTTGACGTACAGCTCGGCGACGATGCCGCCTTCAAGGTTCTGGATTTTCTGCAGCTTGGACGACGGAATCGCCTTGCCGTCGCCACGGGTCACTTCGTCGATCTGGGAGAAACCGGCCCACACCACCAGAAATACAAAGAACGCGATGATTGCCCAGATGGTCAGGCGGATGACCCGTGGCGCATCTTCGATCAGCGCCTTGTTGACCTCGGGCAGCGGCTGGCCCTGCAGCGAATCGGAGCCTTTGAAGTAGCGGCCGACCGCACTCTTGATGGAGTTAAGCAACACTGATCTGCCCCTTCTTCAACGCTTCCATGACCACGGCTTTCGGGCCGTCCGCGAGAATCTGCCCACGGTCGACCACCAGCAGGCGATCAACCAGGGAGAGCAGTGAGGCTCGGTGCGTGACCAGCACCACGGTTTTGTTTTGCACCACGGCTTGCAGGCGTTGCTTCAAGCGTTCTTCACCGGTGTTGTCCATGGCGCTGGTGGGTTCGTCCAGCAGCAGCATGGGCGGGTTGAGCAGCAGCGCACGGGCCAGTGCAACGTTCTGGCGCTGGCCGCCGGACAGGTTCTGCCCACGCTCGCCGACTTGCAGCTCGTAGCCTTGGGGATGCAGGCGGGCAAATTCGTGCACGCCAGCCAGTTCGGCGGCTTGCAGGACCATTTCATCCTCGACGTAGCGCGCACCGCTGACCAGGTTGTCGCGCAGGGTGCCGGCCAGCAATTGAATGTCTTGGGCGACATAGCCGATGTTGTGGCGCAGTTCGCTCACGTCGATCTGGCGCACGTCCACGCCGTCCACCAGCAAGGAGCCGGAGTCGGGTTGGTAAAGGCCAACGATCAGCTTGGCCAGGGAGCTTTTGCCCGAGCCGCTGCGGCCGATGATGCCGATTTTTTCACCTGGCTTGATCACCAGGTTGATGTTTTTCAGCGCCAGGTTCTGCTGGTTCGGGTAAGTGAAGTTCAGGCCCCGGCACTCGATGGCGCCTTGCAGGGTGCGACGGCTCATGGGGCGCTCTTCGAAGTTGCGCTCCTGGGGCAGCTCCATCATCTGGTCCACCGAGGTCATGGTGACCTTGGCTTGCTGATAGCGCGTCAGCAGGCCCGACAGCGAGGCCAACGGGCTCAAGGCACGACCACTGAGCATGTAGCAGGCAATCAGGCCGCCCATGCTGAGGTTGCCGTCGATGATCTGGTACACGCCGAACACGATCATGATCACGCCGGCCAGTTGCTGGATCAGCAGGGTCATGTTCATCGACAGGCCCGACAGCAACTTCACCCGCAGCTCAAGCCGGCTCAGGGTGCCGATGGTCTGTTCCCAGCCGTACTGACGCTCGCTCTCGGCATTGTTGACCTTGACCGCATCGAGCCCGGCGAGGGTTTCGATCAGGCTCGACTGGCGCTCGGCGGCCAGCGCCATGGTGCGTTCCATGGTCGCGACCAGGGGCTTTTGCAAGGCGTAGCCGATGCCCAGGGCCAGTGGGAACGCCAGCACCGGGATCCACACCAGGTGCCCGCCGAGAATGGCGATGACCAGGAAGATCAGCAGCGTAAACGGCAGGTCGATCAGGCTGGTGAGGGTCAGCGACGCGAGGAAGTCGCGCAGGCTTTGAAACTCATGGATGTTCTGCGCGAAGCTGCCGACCCGCGCCGGGCGGTATTTCATGGACATGCCGACGATGCGCTCGAACAGCGTGGCCGAGATGATCAGGTCGGTCTTTTTACCGGCCAGGTCCAGGCACAGGCTGCGCAGGCTTTTGAGGATCAGGTCGAACAGGTAGGCACCGCAGATGCCCACGGCCAGCACCCACAGGGTGGCGGTGGCCTGGTTCGGCACAACGCGGTCGTACACGTTCATCACGAACAGCGGCGCGGCCATGGCGATGATGTTGATCAGGAAACTGGCGGCGATGGCGTCGGTGTAGAGCCAGCGTGAACGCATGAGGGTGTCACGGAACCACGAGCGCGCCCGCGGAATCAGGCTGCCGTGGTTGACGTCGAACTTGTGCTGCGGCTGTGCAAAGAAGACTTTGCCGATGTAGTCGTCGGCCAGTGCTTCGCGCTTGATCAGCACTTCACCGCCGTCGCTTTCGCTGAGCAGGATCCGCGCTTCATCTTCGCCCTCCCAGCCCACCAGCACGGTACTGCGACCGTCCTTGAGCAACAGCAGCGCCGGCAGTGCAATGGTCGGGATCTGTTCCAACTTGCGTTGCAGCAGCCGGCCTTGCAACCCGGCCCGCGCAGCGGCACGCGGTAGCAGTTCGGCACTCAAGCGTTGCGAAGGCAGCGGCAGGCCGGTGGTGAGCATGGCCGCACTGGCCGGTTTTTGATGCAGGGCGCAGAGCGCCAACAACCCGTCAAGTAACGGGTCGTCGTGCAGTGCGCGTGGATCATGACTGAGATGGACTCGACTGACTTCAGGTTCCACGCGGGGCACTCTCGACTAACAGATGGGGCTATTGGGGTGGCTCAATTCATCCCAGGCAGTTGGACTTTAGGTTTCACGTCGTTCTGCACGACGGAGGCCATTGGTGCAACCACTCCCTGGCTCTTGAGCAATTCGCCCATGGTCGCCTTGATTCGGTACTGAGTAAATAACTGAATGTTCTTGATTTCTTCCAGGCGACGGGAAGCGGTGAACAATTCATTTTCGCTGTCGAGCAAATCCAACAGAGTACGTTGACCAAGGCTGAACTGTTGCTGGTAGGACGTGCGTACGCGGGTGCTGTGATCCACGTACTGCTGGGCGACCGGCAATTGCGCATTGGCGTTGTTCAGGGCGTTCCAGGCCAAGCCTAGTTCTTCATTGAGTTGGCGCAAGGCATTGTTACGGATGTCCAGCGCCTGGTTGGCCTGGTAGGACTTCGATTGCAGGTCGGCCTTGTTGCTACCACCGGCGAACAGGTTGAAGCGCATGCGCACCATGGCTTCCCAACCATTGCTGTGGTTGGGATCACCGGAGACGTTGTTGTCGGCGTTGGTACCCAATTCAGCGTCAAAACGCGGATAGAAGTTGGACTTGGCGGCGTCGTACTGCTTCTCGGCGGCAGAGATATCCGACTCGGCCGAACGCAGGATCGGGCTGTTGTCGAGCATCTGGCGACGCGCTTCATTCAGGTCTGCCGGCAGCATGGCCATGAATGGGGCCGGGCGCTCGAGTTCGTCGGGCATCTGGCCGACGGCGCTGAGGTAGTTGACCTGCGCATCGGCCAGGTTGGTCTGCTCGGTGATCAAGTTGTTACGGGCCTGGGCCAGGCGCGCTTCGGCCTGGTCCTGGTCGGCACCGTTGCCGACGCCGCGCTCGGTGCGCAACTTGATCTGGTCGTAGATGCGTTCGTGGTTGCGCAGGTTATCTTCGGCCAGGCGTACGAACTCACGACGGGTCAATACTTCCAGGTAAACCTGGGCAACGGTCAGCGCGGTGCGCTCCGAAGTCCCGAGCAAAGAGTAAGCGCGGGAATTAACGTTGGCTTGTTGACGCCCGACTTCGCTGGAGGTGGCGAAACCGTCAAAAATCATTTGCTGCAGGCGCAGGCTGGATTCACCGCGGTTGAGCGTGTCCCAGTGATTGCCGCCAGGGTTGTTGGCGCGGGTGGTGGCGTTGTCGGTTCCTTGGCGGCCGTAACCGGCGTTCAGGTCGACACGCGGCAGGTAGCCGCCTTGTGCGGCGCGCAATTGGTAATCGGCAGCGATGCGGCTGTTAACACCTGCCTGGATTTCCGGGTGTACATCCAATGCCTGTTGCATGGCTTGGGGCAGTGTCTGGGCTTGTACGAAACTGGCGGCGAGAACGAACGGTATTGCCTTAAACAGGTGCAGACGCATTTAAAATTCCCTAGGACTTCTTGTCTCAAATCACAGCGAGTGGCACCGCTGCGTCGGATAATGGCTGCCGTAATGACCGTACGTCGGAAAGTTCAAAAAGCGGAACTGCTTCACACACATGTAGGACGGTTCGCCGCATAAATATCAATGTGACATTACGGGGCCGATTGTTTAGGATGGCGGCCCTAAGGTCAATAGTTTGGCACTAACTAGATAGCTAAAAAATCTAGCCAATTATTTGACGTCAATGCATATATAGACTACGCCCTCCCAATTGGCAGCCCTAATAGCGCGCTGCGAAATGGAATTTGTCGAAACGGATCGCCGGAGAAAATTTTAATGAGCAGTGTTGTTGCCATCGTCAAAAGCATTGTTGGTCAAGTTTTCGTTATTTCTCCGGAAGGTGCTCGGCGCGTCCTCGTTGAAGGTGATCGCTTGTTCGCGGGCGACCAGATCGACACCGGTATGTCGGGCGCCGTGAGCCTGGAGCTGGCCGACGGTCGCATTCTGGACCTGGGCCGTGACACCCAGTGGAGCGCCGACCTGCCGGACTCCAGCCTCGACCTCGCCGCTGCCAGCGAGCAAGCCGCGCCATCGGTTGCCGAGCTGCAACAAGCCATCGCCGCTGGCGCCGACCCGACCACCGACCTGGAAGCCACCGCCGCCGGCGCAAACGCTGCCGGTAACGGCGCAGCCGGGGGTGGCCACAGCTTCGTGGTGCTGGATGCGACCGCCGGCCGTGTTGATCCGACCATCGGCTTCCCCACCGGTACGCTTGGTCAGGGCACTTCGGCTCTCAACGCGCTGACCGGTGCCCCAGGCTCCGCTGACGCGGGCAACCTGGTGCTGCAGCCTTCGACCCTGTCCCTGAGCGCAACCCCCACCATCACCGAAGCCGGTGGTGTGCTGACCTACACCGCGACCGTGACGCGGCCATCCAGCAGCGACCTTACCGTCACCTTGTCCAATGGCGCGGTGATTACTATCCCGTCAGGCCAACTGACCGGTACGGTCAACGTACCCCTGGCGCCCAACGACACCCCGTACAACGACCCGAGCCAGATCAGCGTGGGCGTTACGGGCACCACCGGTGGCGGCAACCTGGTATTGACCATCGACCCTAACCCGGCCGTGACGCAGATCACCGACACCATCGACACCACCACGGTCACTCTAACGGCTGGTTCGACCGTGACCGAAGGCGGTCAAATCACCTACACCGCCACCTTGACCAACCCGGCGCAGACGCCGGTGAATGTCACCTTGAGCAATGGCTCGGTGATCACGATCAAGGCCGGTGAATCGACGGGCAGCGTTGTCGTAGATACGCCAGCTAACGACGTCTACAACAACGGTTCGACGGTCAGCACCACGATCACGGGCGCAACGGGCGGTAACTTCGAGAACCTGGTACCGAATACCACGCCAGCGGTCACCGCCATTACCGATTCGATCGACACCACCACGGTCACCCTGACCGCTGGTTCGACCGTGACCGAAGGCGGCCAGATCACCTACACCGCCACCCTGACCAATCCAGCGCAGACCCCGGTGAACGTCACTTTGAGCAATGGCTCGGTGATCACCATCAAGGCGGGCGAATCGACGGGTACCGTTGTGGTCGATACACCGGTCAACGACGTCTACAACAATGGTTCGACGGTCAGCACCACGATCACGGGCGCAACGGGCGGTAACTTCGAGAACCTGGTACCGAATACCACGCCAGCGGTCACCACCATTACCGATTCGATCGACACCACCACGGTCACCCTGACCGCGGGTTCGACCGTGACCGAAGGCGGCCAGATCACCTACACCGCCACCTTGACCAACCCGGCGCAGACGCCTGTGAATGTCACCTTGAGCAATGGCTCGGTGATCACCATTAAAGCGGGTGAGTCGACAGGCAGCGTTGTCGTTGATACGCCGGCCAACGACGTTTACAACAATGGCTCTACCGTCAGCACCACCATCACGGGCGCAACGGGCGGTAACTTCGAGAACCTGGTACCGAATACAACGCCAGCGGTCACCACCATTACCGATTCGATCGACACCACCACGGTCACCCTGACCGCTGGTTCGACCGTGACCGAAGGCGGTCAGATCACCTACACCGCCACCTTGACCAACCCGGCGCAGACGCCTGTGAATGTCACCTTGAGCAATGGCTCGGTGATCACCATCAAAGCGGGTGAGTCGATAGGCAGCATTGTCGTTGATACGCCAGCTAATGACGTCTACGTCAACGGCAGCACCGTCAGTACGACGATTACGGGCGCGACTGGCGGCAATTTCGAGAGCCTGGTGCCGAGCACCACGCCAGCGGTTACCACCATTACCGATTCGATCGACACCACCACTGTGACGCTGACAGCCCCAACCGAGGCGAACGAAGGTGGTCAGGTGACGTATACCGCCACGCTTTCCAATAAAGCGGGCACTGATGTCACGTTGAAGTTGGACAACGGCTCAAGCATCACCATCAAAGCTGGCGAAACCGTTGGCACCGTGACCGTGCCCGCCCCTACCGATGACGTGTTCATCGACAAGAGCACCCAAACGGTCAAGATCACCGAAACCACCGGCGGCAACTTCGAAAAACTGGAAGTTGCAGGTAACGGCGCGACCACCACGATCAACGACACCATCGACAAAGTTGATGTGGTTCTGACCGCTACCACCACCGTTGGCGAAGGCGGCAACATCGTCTACACCGCTAGCCTTGTGGATAAAAACGGCGCGCCGGTGACTAACATCACTAACCCGTTGACCGTCACTTTGGATAACGGTCAGACCATTACTATCGGTGTTAACCAATCCAGCGGCACCGTTACCACCGTGGCGCCAGACGATATTTATAAAGGCGATCAGACCGTCACCGCTGCTATCAAGGGTGTGACCGGCGGCGAGCATTTTGAAAATCTGGTTCCAGGTACTACCCCAGTTAACACGACCGTTACCGATACACCGGGCACCGATAACACCACTACCGTGACACTGACGGCTCCGACCGAGGCGAATGAGGGTGGCGAGATCACTTACACCGCCACGCTTTCCAACAAAGCGGGCACTGACGTCACGCTGAAGTTGGATAACGGTTCGTCGATCACCATCAAGGCTGGCGAAACTGTTGGCACCGTCACCGTCCCTGCGCCTACCGATGATGTATTCATCGATAAGAGCACTCAGACCGTTCAGATCACCGAGGCCACTGGCGGCAACTTCGAAAAACTCGAAGTGGCAGGCAACGGCGCGACCACCACGATCAACGACACCATCGACAAGGTGGATGTAGTTCTGACGGCCACTACCACTGTCGGCGAAGGCGGCAACATCGTCTACACCGCCAGCCTTGTGGATAAAAACGGCGCACCGGTGACTAACATCACTAACCCGCTGACCGTGACCTTGGATAACGGCAAGACAATCACCATCGGTGTGAACCAGTCGAGTGGCTCTGTCACCACTATCGCGCCGGATGACGTTTATAAAGGCGACCAGACCGTCACTACCGCTATCAAAGGCGTCACTGGTGGCGAGCACTTTGAAAACTTGGTCCCTGGCACGACGGCAGTGAACACCACTGTCACCGACACCCCCGGTACCGACAACACAACGACTGTCATCCTGACTGCGCCAAATGCAGTTAACGAAGGTGGCCAGATCACGTACACCGCGACCTTGAGCAACAAGGCCGGCACCGACGTCACGCTGAAACTCGACAACGGCTCAAGCATCACCATCAAGGCTGGCGAAACCGTAGGCACCGTCACTGTCCCTGCGCCTACCGATGACGTGTTCATCGACAAGAGCACGCAGACCGTCAAGATCACCGAGACCACTGGCGGCAACTTCGAGAAGTTAGAAGTCGCAGGCAACGGCGCAACCACCACGATCAACGACACCATCGACAAAGTCGATGTGGTCCTGACCGCCACCACCACCATTGGTGAAGGCGGCAATATCGTCTATACCGCCAGCCTTGTGGATAAGAACGGCGCGCCGGTGACCAACATCACCAACCCGCTGACCGTTACCTTGGACAACGGTAAAACCATCACCATCGGCGTAAACCAATCGAGCGGTAGCGTTTCGGTTGTTGCTCCTGATGATGTGTACAAGGGCGACCAAACCGTCACCACCGCCATCAAAGGCGTGACCGGCGGCGAGCACTTCGAAAATCTGGTTCCAGGTACTACCCCGGTTAACACCACCGTTACTGATACACCGGGCACCGATAACACCACGACCGTAACGCTGACAGCTCCCACCGAGGCGAATGAGGGTGGGCAGATTACGTACACCGCCACGCTTTCCAACAAAGCGGGCACTGACGTCACGCTGAAGTTGGACAACGGCTCGTCGATCACCATCAAGGCTGGCGAAACTGTTGGGACCGTCACCGTGCCCGCCCCTACCGATGACGTGTTCATCGACAAGAGCACGCAGACCGTCAAGATAACCGAGACCACTGGCGGCAACTTCGAGAAGTTAGAAGTCGCAGGCAACGGCGCAACCACCACGATCAACGACACCATCGACAAGGTCGATGTAGTTCTGACGGCCACTACCACTGTCGGCGAAGGCGGCAACATCGTCTACACCGCCAGCCTTGTGGATAAAAACGGCGCGCCGGTGACCAACATCAACAATCCGCTGACTGTGACTTTGGATAACGGCCAGACCATCACTATTGGCGTAAACCAATCGAGCGGTAGCGTTTCGGTTCTAGCTCCTGATGATGTGTACAAAGGCGACCAGACCGTTACCACTGCTATCAAAGGCGTGACCGGCGGCGAGCACTTCGAAAATCTGGCTCCAGGTACTACCCCGGTTAACACCACCGTTACTGATACACCAGGTACAGACAACATCACTACTGTGACGCTGACAGCGCCTAACGCTGTTAACGAAGGTGGACAGATTACGTACACCGCCACGCTTTCCAACAAAGCGGGCACTGACGTAACACTGAAACTCGACAACGGTTCAAGCATCACCATCAAGGCCGGCGACACTGTTGGCACTGTGACCGTGCCCGCCCCTACCGATGACGTGTTCATCGATAAGAGCACCCAGACCGTCAAGATCACCGAAACCAGTGGTGGCAACTTCGAAAAGCTCGAAGTGGCAGGCAGCGGCGCGACCACTACGATCAACGACACCATCGACAAGGTTGATGTAGTTCTGACCGCCACTACCACTGTTGGTGAAGGCGGCAATATCGTCTACACCGCTAGCCTTGTGGATAAGAACGGCGCGCCGGTGACCAACATCACCAACCCGCTGACCGTTACCTTGGACAACGGTAAAACCATCACCATCGGCGTAAACCAATCGAGCGGTAGCGTTTCGGTTGTTGCTCCTGATGATGTCTATAAAGGCGATCAAACCGTCACCACCGCCATCAAAGGCGTGACCGGCGGCGAGCACTTCGAAAATCTGGTTCCAGGTACTACCCCGGTTAACACCACCGTTACTGATACACCGGGCACCGATAACACCACGACCGTAACGCTGACAGCTCCCACCGAGGCGAGCGAAGGTGGTCAGATCACCTACACCGCGACCTTGAGCAACAAGGCTGGCACTGACGTCACCCTGAAGCTGGATAACGGCTCGTCGATCACGATCAAGGCTGGCGACACTGTTGGCACCGTGACTGTCCCTGCGCCTACCGATGACGTGTTCATCGACAAGAGCACGCAGACGGTCAAGATCACCGAAACCACCGGCGGCAACTTCGAAAAACTCGAAGTAGCAGGCAACGGCGCAACGACCACGATCAACGACACCATCGACAAGGTCGATGTGGTCCTGACCGCCACCACCACCGTTGGCGAAGGCGGCAACATCGTTTACACCGCCAGCCTTGTGGATAAAAACGGCGCACCGGTGACTAACATCACCAATCCGCTGACGGTGACTTTGGATAACGGCAAAACCATCACCATCGGTGTGAATCAGTCGAGCGGCTCCATCACCACCATCGCGCCGGATGACGTGTACAAAGGCGACCAGACCGTCACCACCGCCATCAAAGGCGTGACCGGTGGCGAGCACTTTGAAAACTTGGTTCCTGGCACGACGGCAGTGAACACCACTGTCACCGATACCCCAGGCACCGATAACACCACCACCGTGACGCTGACGGCTCCGTCCGAGGCAAACGAGGGTGGGCAGATTACGTACACCGCCACGCTTTCCAACAAAGCGGGCACTGATGTCACGCTCAAGTTGGATAACGGCTCGTCGATCACCATCAAGGCTGGCGAAACCGTTGGTACTGTGACCGTCCCTGCGCCTAACGATGATGTGTTCATCGACAAGAGCACGCAGACGGTCAAGATCACCGAAACCACCGGCGGCAACTTCGAAAAACTCGAAGTGGCAGGCAACGGCGCAACGACCACGATCAACGACACCATCGACAAAGTTGATGTGGTCCTGACGGCCACCACCACCGTTGGCGAAGGTGGCAACATCGTTTACACCGCCAGCCTTGTGGATAAAAACGGCGCACCGGTGACTAACATCACCAATCCGCTGACGGTGACTTTGGATAACGGCAAAACCATCACCATCGGTGTGAATCAGTCGAGCGGCTCCATCACCACCATCGCGCCGGATGACGTGTACAAAGGCGACCAGACCGTCACCACCGCTATCAAAGGCGTGACCGGTGGCGAGCACTTTGAAAACTTGGTTCCTGGCACGACGGCAGTGAACACCACTGTCACCGATACCCCAGGCACCGATAACACCACCACCGTGACGCTGACGGCTCCGTCCGAGGCAAACGAGGGTGGGCAGATTACGTACACCGCCACGCTTTCCAACAAAGCGGGCACTGATGTCACGCTCAAGTTGGATAACGGCTCGTCGATCACCATCAAGGCTGGCGAAACCGTTGGTACTGTGACCGTCCCTGCGCCTAACGATGATGTGTTCATCGACAAGAGCACGCAGACGGTCAAGATCACCGAAACCACCGGCGGCAACTTCGAAAAACTCGAAGTGGCAGGCAACGGCGCAACGACCACGATCAACGACACCATCGACAAAGTTGATGTGGTCCTGACGGCCACCACCACCGTTGGCGAAGGCGGCAACATCGTCTACACCGCCAGCCTTGTGGATAAAAACGGTGCGCCGGTGACTAACATCACCAACCCGTTGACCGTCACCTTGGATAATGGCCAGACCATCACCATCGGCGTAAACCAGACTAGCGGTAGCGTTTCGGTTCTTGCTCCTGATGATGTCTATAAAGGCGATCAAACCGTCACCACCGCTATCAAGGGTGTTACCGGCGGCGAGCACTTCGAAAATCTGGTTCCAGGTACTACCCCGGTTAACACCACCGTTACTGATACACCGGGCACCGATAACACCACTACCGTAACGCTGACAGCTCCGACCGAAGCGAATGAGGGTGGCCAGATCACCTATACCGCGACCTTGAGCAATAAGGCCGGTACCGACGTCACGCTGAAGTTGGATAACGGCTCTTCGATCACCATCAAGGCTGGCGACACGGTTGGCACTGTGACCGTGCCCGCTCCTAGCGATGACGTGTTCATCGATAAGAGCACTCAGACCGTCAAGATCACCGACGCTTCCGGCGGCAACTTCGAAAAACTGGAAGTTGCAGGCAGCGGCGCAACGACCACGATCAACGACACCATCGACAAGGTCGATGTGGTCCTGACGGCCACCACCACCGTTGGTGAAGGCGGCAACATCGTCTACACCGCCAGCCTTGTGGATAAAAACGGCGCACCGGTGACTAACATCATCAATCCGCTGACCGTCACCCTCGATAACGGCAAGACCATCACCATTGGTGTGAATCAGTCGAGTGGCTCTATCACCACCATCGCGCCGGATGATGTGTACAAAGGCGATCAAACTGTCACTACCGCCATCAAAAGCGTGACCGGCGGCGAGCACTTCGAAAACCTGGTCCCTGGCACGACGGCAGTGAACACTACTGTCACCGATAACCCTGGCACCGATAACACCACCACCGTTACGTTGACGGCTCCGGCTGAGGCAAACGAAGGTGGGCAGATTACGTACACCGCCACGCTGTCCAACAAAGCGGGCACTGACGTAACACTGAAGCTCGACAACGGTTCAAGCATCACCATCAAGGCTGGCGACACTGTTGGCACCGTCACTGTCCCTGCGCCTACCGATGACGTGTTTATCGATAAAAGCACCCAGACCGTTAAGATCGCCGAGACCACCGGCGGCAATTTCGAAAAACTCGAAGTGGCAGGCGACGGCGCAATCACCACCATCAATGACACCATCGACAAGGTAGATGTGGTCCTGACCGCTACTACCACCGTCGGCGAAGGCGGCAATATCGTCTACACCGCCAGCCTTGTGGATAAAAACGGCGCACCGGTGACCAACATCACCAACCCGTTGACCGTTACCTTGGACAACGGCAAGACCATCACCATCGGCGTAAACCAATCGAGCGGTAGCGTTTCGGTTCTTGCTCCTGATGATGTGTACAAGGGCGACCAAACTGTCACCACCGCTATCAAAGGCGTGACCGGCGGCGAGCATTTCGAGAACCTGGTGCCGGGCACTACCCCAGTTAACACGACCGTTACCGATACACCGGGTACCGACAACACCACGACTGTCACCTTGACTGCGCCAAGTGCTGTTAACGAAGGTGGCCAGATCACGTACACCGCCACGCTGTCCAACAAAGCGGGCACTGACGTCACGCTGAAGTTGGATAACGGCTCGTCGATCACAATCAAGGCTGGCGAGACCGTGGGCACCGTAACTGTGCCTGCGCCTACCGATGACGTGTTCATCGACAAGAGCACTCAGACCGTCCAGATCACCGACGCTTCCGGCGGCAACTTCGAAAAACTCGAAGTCGCAGGTAACGGCGCAACCACCACGATCAACGACACCATCGACAAGGTGGATGTAGTTCTAACTGCTACCACTACCGTCGGCGAAGGCGGCAATATCGTCTACACCGCCAGCCTTGTGGATAAAAACGGCGCACCGGTGACCAACATCACCAACCCGTTGACCGTTACCTTGGACAACGGCAAGACCATCACCATTGGTGTGAATCAGTCGAGTGGCTCTATTACAACCATCGCGCCGGATGATGTGTACAAAGGCGACCAAACTGTCACCACCGCCATCAAAGGCGTAACCGGTGGCGAGCACTTTGAAAATCTAGTGCCTGGCACGACGGCGGTGAATACCACCGTCACGGACACACCGGGTACCGACAACACCACTACTGTGACGCTGACAGCGCCTAACGCTGTTAACGAAGGTGGCCAGATCACGTACACCGCCACGCTGTCCAACAAAGCGGGCACTGACGTCACGCTGAAGTTGGATAACGGCTCGTCGATCACAATCAAGGCTGGCGAGACCGTGGGCACCGTAACTGTGCCTGCGCCTACCGATGACGTGTTCATCGACAAGAGCACTCAGACCGTCCAGATCACCGACGCTTCCGGCGGCAACTTCGAAAAACTCGAAGTCGCAGGTAACGGCGCAACCACCACGATCAACGACACCATCGACAAGGTGGATGTAGTTCTAACTGCTACCACTACCGTCGGCGAAGGCGGCAATATCGTCTACACCGCCAGCCTTGTGGATAAAAACGGCGCACCGGTGACCAACATCACCAACCCGTTGACCGTTACCTTGGACAACGGCAAGACCATCACCATTGGTGTGAATCAGTCGAGTGGCTCTATTACAACCATCGCGCCGGATGATGTGTACAAAGGCGACCAAACTGTCACCACCGCCATCAAAGGCGTAACCGGTGGCGAGCACTTTGAAAATCTAGTGCCTGGCACGACGGCGGTGAATACCACCGTCACGGACACACCGGGTACCGACAACACCACTACTGTGACGCTGACAGCGCCTAACGCTGTTAACGAAGGTGGCCAGATCACGTACACCGCCACGCTGTCCAACAAAGCGGGCACTGACGTCACGCTGAAGTTGGATAACGGCTCGTCGATCACAATCAAGGCTGGCGAGACCGTGGGCACCGTAACTGTGCCTGCGCCTACCGATGACGTGTTCATCGACAAGAGCACTCAGACCGTCCAGATCACCGACGCTTCCGGCGGCAACTTCGAAAAACTCGAAGTCGCAGGTAACGGCGCAACCACCACGATCAACGACACCATCGACAAGGTGGATGTAGTTCTGACCGCCACCACTACCGTGGGTGAAGGCGGCAATATCGTCTATACCGCCAGCCTTGTGGATAAGAACGGCGCGCCGGTGACCAACATCACCAACCCGCTCACCGTTACCTTGGACAACGGCAAGACCATCACCATTGGTGTGAATCAGTCGAGTGGCTCTATTACAACCATCGCGCCGGATGATGTGTACAAAGGCGATCAAACTGTCACCACCGCTATCAAAGGCGTGACCGGCGGCGAGCACTTTGAAAATCTGGTTCCAGGTACTACCCCAGTTAACACGACCGTTACCGATACACCGGGTACCGACAACACCACGACTGTCACCTTGACTGCGCCAAGTGCTGTTAACGAAGGTGGCCAGATCACGTACACCGCCACGCTGTCCAACAAAGCGGGCACTGACGTCACCCTGAAGCTGGATAACGGTTCGTCGATCACGATCAAGGCTGGCGAGACCGTGGGCACCGTAACTGTGCCTGCGCCTACCGATGACGTGTTCATCGACAAGAGCACTGAGACCGTCAAGATCACCGACGCTTCCGGCGGCAACTTCGAAAAACTGGAAGTGGCAGGCAACGGCGCCACCACCACGATCAACGACACCATCGACAAAGTCGATGTGTTTCTGACCGCCACCACCACCGTTGGCGAAGGCGGCAACATCGTCTACACCGCCAGCCTTGTGGATAAAAACGGCGCAGCGGTGACCAACATCACCAATCCGCTGACCGTGACCCTGGATAACGGCAAAACCATCACCATCGGCGTAAACCAATCGAGCGGTAGCGTTTCGGTTGTTGCTCCTGATGACGTGTACAAGGGCGACCAGACCGTCACCACTGCTATCAAAGGCGTGACCGGCGGCGAGCATTTCGAGAATCTGGTCCCTGGCACTACCGCGGTGAACACCACCGTTACGGACACACCGGGTACCGATAACACCACCACGGTTACGCTGACTGCGCCAAGTGCCGTTAACGAAGGCGGCCAGATCACCTACACCGCGACCTTGAGCAATAAGGCCGGCACCGACGTCACGCTGAAACTCGACAATGGTTCAAGCATCACCATTAAGGCTGGCGACACTGTTGGTACCGTAACCGCGCCTGCGCCGACCGATGACGTGTTCATCGACAAGAGCAGCCAGACCGTCAAGATTACTGACGCTTCCGGCGGCAACTTCGAAAAACTCGAAGTCGCAGGCAACGGCGCAACTACCACGATCAACGACACCATCGACAAGGTGGATGTAGTTCTGACCGCCACCACTACCGTGGGTGAAGGCGGCAACATCGTCTACACGGCCAGCCTTGTGGATAAAAATGGCGCATCGGTGACCAACATCACCAATCCGCTGACCGTGACCCTGGATAACGGCAAAACCATCACCATCGGCGTAAACCAATCGAGCGGTAGCGTTTCGGTTGTTGCTCCTGATGACGTGTACAGGGGCGACCAGACCGTCACCACTGCTATCAAAGGCGTGACCGGCGGCGAGCATTTCGAGAATCTGGTCCCTGGCACTACCGCGGTGAACACCACCGTTACGGACACTCCGGGTACCGACAACACCACTACTGTGACGCTGACAGCGCCTAACGCTGTTAACGAAGGTGGCCAGATCACGTACACCGCCACGCTGTCCAACAAGGCGGGGACCGACGTCACGCTGAAACTCGACAACGGTTCAAGCATCACCATCAAGGCTGGCGAAACTGTTGGTACCGTAACCGTGCCTGCGCCGACCGATGACGTGTTTATCGATAAGAGCACGCAGACCGTCAAAATCACTGACGCTTCCGGCGGCAACTTCGAAAAACTGGAAGTTGCAGGCAACGGCGCCACCACCACGATCAACGACACCATCGACAAAGTCGATGTGGTCCTGACCGCCACCACCACCGTTGGCGAAGGCGGCAACATCGTTTACACCGCCAGCCTTGTGGATAAGAACGGCGCGCCGGTGACCAACATCACCAATCCGCTCACCGTAACCTTGGACAACGGTAAAACCATCACCATCGGCGTAAACCAATCGAGCGGTAGCGTTTCGGTTATTGCTCCTGATGACGTGTATAAGGGCGATCAAACCGTCACCACTGCTATCAAAGGCGTCACTGGTGGCGAGCACTTTGAAAACCTGGTGCCGGGTACTACAGCGGTGAACACCACCGTTACGGACACACCGGGTACCGATAACACCACCACGGTGACGCTGACCGCTCCATCCGAAGCAAACGAAGGTGGTCAGATCACCTATACCGCGACTTTGAGCAACAAGGCCGGTACCGACGTCACCCTGAAGCTCGATAACGGTTCGTCGATCACGATCAAGGCTGGCGACACTGTTGGCACCGTAACCGTGCCCGCGCCGACCGATGACGTGTTCATCGATAAGAGCACTCAGACCGTCAAGATTACTGACGCTTCCGGCGGCAACTTCGAAAAACTCGAAGTCGCAGGCAACGGCGCAACTACCACGATCAACGACACCATCGACAAGGTGGATGTAGTTCTGACCGCCACCACTACCGTGGGTGAAGGCGGCAACATCGTCTACACGGCCAGCCTTGTGGATAAAAATGGCGCACCGGTGACCAACATCACCAATCCGCTGACCGTGACCCTGGATAACGGCAAAACCATCACCATCGGCGTAAACCAATCGAGCGGTAGCGTTTCGGTTGTTGCTCCTGATGACGTGTACAAAGGCGACCAAACTGTCACCACCGCCATCAAAGGCGTAACCGGTGGCGAGCACTTTGAAAATTTAGTGCCTGGCACGACGGCGGTGAATACCACCGTCACGGACACACCGGGTACCGACAACACCACTACTGTGACGCTGACAGCGCCTAACGCTGTTAACGAAGGTGGCCAGATTACGTACACCGCCACGCTGTCCAACAAGGCGGGGACCGACGTCACGCTGAAGTTGGACAACGGCTCGTCGATCACAATCAAGGCTGGCGAGACCGTGGGCACCGTAACTGTGCCTGCGCCTACCGATGACGTGTTCATCGACAAGAGCACTCAGACCGTCAAGATCACCGACGCTTCCGGCGGCAACTTCGAAAAACTGGAAGTGGCAGGCAACGGCGCAACCACCACGATCAACGACACCATCGACAAGGTGGATGTAGTTCTGACCGCCACCACCACCGTTGGCGAAGGCGGCAACATCGTCTACACCGCCAGCCTTGTGGATAAAAACGGCGCAGCGGTGACCAACATCACCAATCCGCTGACCGTCACCTTGGACAATGGCAAAACGATCACCATCGGTGTGAATCAGTCGAGCGGTTCCATCACCACCGTAGCGCCAAACGACGTCTACAAAGGCGACCAAACCGTCACCACCGCCATCAAAGGCGTGACCGGTGGCGAGCATTTCGAGAACCTCGTGCCGGGCACGACGGCGGTGAACACCACCGTCACCGACACACCAGGCTCCACCGACCTGACCACCGTCACCTTGACTGCCCCGACCGCGGTCAACGAAGGCGGCCAGATCACCTACACCGCCACCTTGAGCAACAAGGCCGGCAGCGACATGCTGGTCCAGCTCGACAACGGTTCGAGCATCACCATCAAGCAAGGTGAGACCGTGGGCACGGTGACCGTCCCGGCGCCTACCGATGACGTGTTCATCGACAAGAGCACCCAGACCGTCAAGATCACCGGCACCACCGGCGGCAATTTCGAGGGTGTGACCATCACACCTGCGGGCGCCACGACCACCATCAACGACACCATCGATGACGTGACCGTGGTACTCAAGGCCACCGGTTCGGTCAGCGAAGGCGGGCAGATCGTCTACACCGCGTCCCTGGTCGACAAGAACGGCGCGGCCGTGAACAACGTGGGCTCCGACTTGGTGGTAAGGCTGGATAATGGCTCGACCATCACCATCGGCAGTGGCAAGTCCACCAGCTTCACGACAGCTACCGCACCGAACGATGCCTATGTCGGCGCCAATGATGTCAGCGCCAAGATCACCGGCGTGGTCAGCGGTGGCGACAAGTACGAGCATCTGATTGTTGACGCCAGCCCCGCGGTCACCAAGGTCACGGATGTAGTGACAGATACCAAAATCAGCATAACGGGCGACGGCTCGGTCACTGAAGGTGGCACAGCCCACTACACCCTGACCTTGACCAACCCGCCGCAAACCGACGTAACCGTGACGCTCAAATACAGCGGCACCGCCACTGACGGTTCGGACTTCACCGGCGTGTACACCGTGAAGATCCCGGCAGGCTCCAGCAGCGTGCCGTTTGATATCCGCACGCTCGACGACAAGATCACCGAGCCTACGGAACAGATCGTTATCACCATCGACAAGGTCACCGGAGGCAACTTCGAGAACCTGGTGATCGACAAAGGCACCGTCACCACCAACATCCTCGACAACGATGCGCCGCCGGTGATCGACCTGGATGCCAACAACTCCAGCGGCGCCACGGGTGCCGATTACAAGACGACATTTACCGAGGGTACCGCCGGGCCGGGCGTGTCGATCGCCGATACGGATATCAAGATCACTGACCCAGACAGCACACTGCTGACGGGCGCGACGGTCACGCTGACCAACGCACAGGCCGGTGATGCCCTGAACCTGGGCAATAGCGTGAATGGCATCAGCGTCAGCACCAACAACCAGACGGGCACTATTACCCTGACGTTGTCCGGCAGCGCAACGCTGGCTGACTACATGCAACGTATCCAGAACATCACGTTCACCAACAACAGCCACGACCCGAGCACCACACCGCGCACCATCACCGTGACGGTGACCGATGGCGGCAACTACTCCAACGTGGCCACCACCACAGTCAACGTGGTAGCGGTCAACGATGCACCAGTGGCCACTGGCGGTGCTGTGACCGGTACGGAAGACACGGCGCTGGCCCTGACCTGGGCCAACTTCGGCGTGAGCGATGTGGACTCGCCACAAGCCAGCCTCGGGGTGAAAATCACCGAGCTGCCGGTAGCCGGCAAGCTGCAGTATCTGGCGGCGGACGGCAGCACCTGGACCAACGTGACCAGCGGCCAGACCTTTACCAAGGCTCAGATCGATGGCGGCCAACTGCGCTTTATGCCGAACGCCAACGAGTCCGGCGCCGACGGTTACGGCGGCACTGGCGTGGGTAACAAGCAGGCGGATTACGCGCAGTTCAAGTTCCAGCCAACCGATGGCAAGGACCTGGGCACCAGCGCTACGGTGAAAGTCGATATCACCCCAGTGGCCGACGCACCGACCCTGAGCGTGGCCGACAACAGCGTTGCCTCGACCGGCCTGGTCAAACAGGGCTGGAACAGCATCGCCGGCCTCGGCAACAACGGCAACGGTGCTGCACCGGACGTGCTGAAAAAAGCCATCGATAACGCGGGCACACCCAACAGCACCTCTGTGGTGACCAACGTCGAGTCCGTCGACAACGTGGCCGCTGGCTCTGGTTCCAAGATCTCCGGCCTGATCTACATGGAAGCGGGCAAGAGCTACACCTTCAGCGGTATCGCCGATGACAGCGTGGTGGTCAACGTTGGCGGTAAAGACGTTGCGAGCGGTTTGTGGGGTACCAACAGCGGCAAGTTCAGCGGCTCGTTCACGCCAACGACCACTGGTTACTACAGCCTTGAGATCTACCAGGCCAACCAAGCGGGGCCTGGCAGCTTTGACGTCAACCTGTCGGTCAACGGCGGGGCGGTGCAGAACCTGAGCACCAGCACCGTGCCGTTGTACACCGGCCTTACCGACCTGACCAACGCCGGCGTCACCGTATCCGACCTGCATGGCAGCAACGGCGACGGTTACTACGTGGGCTACAAGCTCAACGAAGGCCAGGAAAACGGCACGGTCAAACTGTCCAAAGTCACCACTGCGCTGACCGATACCGACGGCTCCGAAACCCTGAGCGTGAAGATCAGTGGCATTCCGGCAGGCTCGGTGCTTACCGACGCGTCTGGGCACACCTTTACTGCGGGTAAAACCGTGGGCGAAGTGAATGTCACCGGCTGGGACCTGAACACCCTGACCATCAAGCCGCCGACCTACTACAGCGGCCAGTTCAACCTGACGGTCACTTCGACTTCCACCGAGAGCATCGGCGGTTCAGCGACCACCACCGCGCAATTGCCCGTCACGGTGCATCCAGCGACCTACAATTCGGTCACCGGCACCTCGGGCAGCGACACCATCAATGGCAGCGATGGCAACGACATTGTCGTGGCCGACGTCGCCGGCTTGAACGTGGTGCAGGGCAAGAACTACAACATCGCGTTCATGATCGATACATCGGGCAGTATGGGTGCGGACTCGATAGCAGCGGCAAAAACCTCGCTGACCACCACGTTCAACTCGCTGAAAAACAGTATCGGCGCCAGCACTTCTGGCACTGTGAATATCTTCCTGGCGGATTTCAGCGACCAGGTCAATCGCACGGTGACAGTCAACCTGAAAGACCCAGGTGCATTGGACTCGCTGCAGAAAGTCCTGGATTCCATGGTGTCTACCGGCGGGACCAACTACGAAGACGTGTTCAAGGCCGCGGCCAACTTCTTCAAGAGTGCCCAGGCGACTGGCAACACTGGCGCTATCAATACAACGTACTTCATCACCGATGGTCAGCCGACGTTTTACCAAGCGTCCGAGCAGACCAACCCATACTTGTACGGCAACGTCAGGCTCGATGATGTCGTCACCATGAACAACTACACCATAGGTACCGCCACCCGGATCAACATCGATTCGAATAACTACCTTGATATCAACTCTGCCGGCAAGGTAACCCTCTGGTCTTACGGCTGGGGGTACAACAAGGGAATCATCCACGCCCAAGGGGATGGCACCTATGAAATATCGGTGCAAGGCGGCCTCGGCTACGATACCGACTACTCCACCACCCTCAACTCCAACAGCGCGTTCGCACTGCTTAAAGGTCTGTCCACAGGTGGCGTAGAAGCCATCGGCCTCAACAGTGGGGTCAGCCTGAATCAGTTGGCACCGTACGACAGCGATGGCAAGCCACAGGCCAACATCGATCCGAAGGACCTGGCCAACGCTATCCTCGGCCACACAGAGGCGACGTTGCCGGGCGCGGACACCGTCAGCGGTGGCGACGGCAACGACATCCTCTTCGGCGACCTGGTGAGCTTCAGCGGGATCAATGGCGAGGGTTACAACGCGCTGCAGGCCTTTGTCGCACAGAAGACCGGCGTGGCTGTCTCGGCAGTGACTGCCTCTAACGTTCACCAGTACGTCACCGAGCACTATGTGGACTTCGACGTCTCCGGCGCCAAAGATGCCGGCGATACACTGTTGGGCGGGGCTGGCGATGACATCCTGTTCGGCCAGGGCGGCAACGACCTTCTGGACGGCGGCAAAGGCAATGACATCCTGCTGGGTGGCACGGGTAACGACACGTTGATTGGCGGCCAGGGCAACGACATCCTGATCGGTGGCTCGGGGGCCGACACCTTCGTGTGGAAGGCGGGCGACATCGGCAACGATGTGATCAAGGACTTCAAGGCGTCCGAAGGCGACCGCATTGACCTGCGCGATTTGTTGAAAGGTGAAACCGACAGCACCATCGACAATTACCTCAAGATCACCACGGTAGAAGGTGTGTCGACCCTGCAAGTGAGCAGTGAAGGCAAGCTCAACGCCGCCGGTGGCCTGGCCAATGCTGATGTGACGATCAAACTGGAAGGCAACGATTGGTCCCACACCAGCATCAACTCGCTGATCAGTGGTGCCGACCCGACCATCAAGATCGATCACACCTAAGACGCGATTGATCGGCCGCCCTTCCAGGCGGCCGATTTTTTGGCCTACGGGTCGCTGGCCCTGGCGGACGGCGCATCGCATACTCACGCCCATACACGCAGCGTTGACCTATGCTGTTGAACGCCTGTGGCGCATTTTCGAGGGGTTGTTATGTTTTACGTGCAACGTGATGCACAGGGCGCGCTGGTTCGCGTAGAGGCTGCTGCCTTTACCGAATCCACTGAAACCCTGCCGGCCGATCATCATGAGATACAGGCCTGGTACGCCAACGAAGTGGTGGAAACCAGCCTGGCCCAGCTCAAGCAGAGCGACTTGGAGATGATCCGGGTGCTGGATGACTTGATCCAGGTGCTGACCCGCAAGGGGGTGATCAGTGTGACCGACCTGCCGCCGGCAGCCCAGGCCAAGTTGATGGACCGTAACCAGGCGAGGGAAGCGTTGGGTGGGTTGAGCCAGTTGATCGATGATGACGAGAAAGGATTGATTTAATCCAACCGCTCCTACAGGTGAATTATTTCCAGGGGGCGGGCTCGCCAAACAGTTGGCCCTGCACGCCGAAAATCCCCATCTCACGAATCACCTTCAGTTCGCCCTCGGTCTCTACACGTTCGACAATCAACGGCAGGTCGATGCTATGGGCCGCTCGCTGGATGGCCTCGATAAACAGGCGCTTGTCGCTTTCCTGGTCGATGGCGCGAATGTAGCTGCCGTCGATCTTCAGGTACGCCAAGCCCAGGCGCGCCAGGTTGCCGATGATGCTGAACCGCCCACCGAAACGTTGCAGGCTGAGGGAGAAGCCCAGTTCGCGCAGGCGCTGGGTCATCTGTTCCAGCACGGGCTGCTCAGGCAGTTGCTCCTCACCAATCTCCAGGGTGAGGCGCGGGCCCAGGTTGCTGTGCTGGCGTAGCAGGTCATAAACGCGGTTCAGGGCCTGGGTATCTTGCAAGGTCGCGGCCGAAAGATTCAGCGCCAGGTTCTCGGTGTGGCTGGCCATCTGCTTGAGCACCTGCTCCAGCATCAGGCGGTCCAGGCGGGCTGACCAACCAAAGCGCTCAAGCCACGGCAGGAAGCGCCCGGCCGGTATGGTGTGGCCGTCTTCGTCCTGCAAGCGCGACAGTACTTTGTAATGCAAGACCAATTGTGGGTCCTGGCTGGCGACAACCGGCTGGAAGTACAGCTGGAAGCGCTGCTGGGTCAGGGCCTGGTCCAACAAGGTGTGCCAGGCATGGTGATCGTCTCCCACGCTGGCGGCGGCGCTGCGGTCCAGGCACACCCAACTGGTGTCGCCCTGCGCTTGGGCCTGGGCCAGGGCCTGGTCGGCCAGGGTCAGCAGGGCTTGGGGCGCGTCGCCATGGCTGAACGGCGCCAGGCCGATATAGGCGACCGGCGTAACGTCACTGGCGCCGGTCGCTTGCAGACTGAGCAAGGTACTTTCCAGGTTTTGCGCCAGCTGCACCGCTTCTTCACGCATCAACCCCGGCGCCAGCACGGCGAACTCACCGCCACGAATACGGGTGACGAGGTTATGGGTTTCCGGGTACGGCGCGCACTGGCGCAGTAGTTGTTCGCCAACCGCTTGCAGTAACTGGTCGGTGCGCTGACCACCCAGGCGCTGGTTGAGGCCGACCAGGTCCTTGACCCGCAGCAGCAGCAGGTAGCCGGAGTTGGTCTCTTCCGGGTTACTGACGCGGGCGTTGAGCTGCATCTCGAAATAACGGCGGTTGGCGAGGCCGGTGAGGTTGTCCTGATAGGATTCGGTGCGCAGTTTTTCGCTACGCTCGGCCTGCTCCTGGAACAGCGCCTTGAGCTTTTCCACCATCTGGTTCATGGCCTGCACCACCCGCCGCAGTTCAGGTGTGCGGGGCAAGTCAGGCAGGCTGAGGAACTCACGGCGGGCAATGGCGTGGGACTGTTTGACCATATAGTCCAACGGCTTCAATTGCCGGCGCAGCAACAGCCCACCGAGCACCACGCTGACCGCACCGCACAAGAGCAACCAGCCCAGGCTACCCAGGGCGCTTTGCCAGAGCTTGGCCAGGGCGAACATCGGATGGCTGACCACTTCTACCCGTGCGGCCTGTTCCCAGCCACGGCTGACCAGGGCATCACCGCCCGCCGGCTCCAGTCCGATCAGCTTGACGAACCAGTTGGGCACGCCGTTGTTGTCGGGAATACCGCTGCGCTCGACGATGGTTTTGTCGGTGGCCAGGTCCACGACGCGGATGCTGGCATAGTAACCGCTGTCGAAGATCGAGCTGACCAACAGCTCCACCATGGCTGGGTCATCGATATTCGGGGTGAGCGACAGCGCCAATGCCGTCGCGGCATCCTGGGCGTGGGAGCGCAATTGGTTGACGTATTGGGTGCGCGAGCTTTCCAGGCTGACCATGAAGCTGCCGCTGAAGGCGACCACCAGGAACAGACAGATTGCGATCAATAGCTGTTTGAACAGAGACATCCGATCAGTTACTCCTAGTTGGCAGGCTCGGCTGGGAAGCCTTCCGCACGCATTTTTCTCAACACATCCTGCCAGCGCGACAAGCGTTTGGTATCACCGACTTTTTTGTTGCCTTTGGCACCAGGCAAGTACAACCCCTCGGCGTTGAATGAGTACACCGGGACCAGATCGGTGCGACGGGTAGCCGGCAGGATCTCATCCATCAGGCTGTCGAGCACCAGTGGGACGGCGTCGGGGCTCGAATAATAAGTCAGGACCATGTGCGCCCGATTCTGCCGCAGGGCCTTGACGTAGGTAATGCGCAATTTGTCGCTGGACACGCCCAGGTGACGCAAACTGAAATATTTTGCGATGGCGTAGTCTTCACAGTCACCAGCACCTTTCCAGAGTGCCTCGACGGGCGTCTCCCAGTAATCCACAACGTGCCAGAGATCGATGTCTTCCACGTAGGTCATTTGCTTGTTGAAGAACAAATTGACGACCTTGAGCTGCTCCTGCTCGCTGACCTGTTTTTCGCTCACCAATAACCGCTGCCAGGCGTCGATACGCTGCTGGCCTTGACCCAAAGGCCCGTAGACGGCGGTAGCCTTGCGGCTGATTTGCGAGAAATCCCAATCGGCACGCAGCCCGCCGAGCATCAGGCCGGCCAGTAAAGTTGCTGATAAAAGCCAGCAAAGCAGTCGATAGGGATTAAAACTTACCGCCAAAATGTTCAGTCCGTGAAAGAGACGGAATTTACAGGGATGGTGAAGCCTGGCCCTACAAAAAACAATGGCACAGTGCAATCATCGCAGGAGGCGGCGTTTTTATAACCGCCCTTGTGAGAGACACAAAGTATGCTGTGTAAGCCCTTACAAACGGAAACTTTGGCTATTTGACAAGCACCTGGCCCATCTTTAGTGTTCTTTGGATCCAATTAGCCAGACTATTATTCAAGAAAGGAGGATAGCGCAACCGTGACGCAGAAGCCGAACCCATTAAGCAGCATCAAAATCAGCGGGCCTATTCCCGCCCATCTTGCGCGCTCCGTTATCGAAGAAACGTTGCGTAATGCCATCCTTGATGGGCGATTGCCCTGTGGCACCGCCATGCGCCAGCAAGAACTGGCCAGCCTGTTCGGCGTCAGTCGCATGCCGGTACGCGAAGCGTTGCGCCAGCTGGAGGCGCAATCCTTGTTGCATGTGGTGACTCACAAGGGTGCCGTCGTTGCTCCCTTGATCGAGGACAATTCGGCCGAGACCTATGCCCTGCGCATGTTGCTGGAGTCCGAGGCCCTGCGCCTGTCGATTCCGTTGCTCACCGACGCGGACCTTGCTCAAGCTGAGGCCTGTATCAACGCACTGGAAAGCGAGAAAGACTACACCGAGATTGGTCGGCTCAATCGCCTGTTTCACATGGTGTTGTACGGCAAGGCGCCCAACCAGCGGCTGCTCACTTTGGTCGAACACGGATTGAATGAGGAGGAGCGCTTCCTGCGCTTCAACCTTGAGGCGATGGGGCTGGGGGAGACTTCCCAGGAGGATCACCGCGAACTGCTGAGCCTGGTAGCGCAGAGGAAGGTCGAGGAGAGCATCCTGACGCTGCGTAACCACTTGATGCGAGGCATGGAGGTGATCGCGACCTACCTCAGCGGCCTTGATAGCGCCGAAAAAAACCCCACTCAGTAGGTTTTTTCGCTTTTGCCCTTGATCCTTAGGTGATGTAGCAACTTTCTTATCAGGGATTGTTGCTCCATCAGAAAAAACAAAGAACCCAATCATAATTAAAGCCGACTCAGTGCGCAGCAAAATCCCACGTATAGCTGGGTAATCACCACACACATAAATATCGGGAAAAACATCTAATACATTTGTATACCGGTTCAAACATTCAACCAGCTTATTATCTTTTCCCAGCAACACACACCTTTCCATCCACTGCGTCTGCCTAGTGCAAGGGCCTCGCCGTGCGCGTGGCCGCGCTCAAGTTACTCTCGCACTCACAACTATAATATTTCAACACTGCTTTTAGAGCACTCGCAACAACTCATAGGCGTCAACCATGTACCCACATTCACTCGCGCAAAAAAAACGACAACTTTTTGATCATCCGTTATTTATAGAAATAACCAGCCTCGGCAAGTTACAACACTTCATGAAACACCATGTTTTTGCTGTCTGGGATTTCATGAGCCTGACCAAACGCCTGCAACAGGACCTCACTTGCATGCAGTTGCCCTGGCTCCCCTCCACTGACCCGCACGCTGCCCGCTTGATTAATGAAATCGTGCTGGCGGAAGAGTCGGACGAGCACCCGACGCGGGGCTATTGCAGCCACTTCGAGCTGTACCTGGACGCAATGACGGAAGTGGGCGCCAGCACGATCGCAATCACTCGCTTTATCGACCTGCAGCGCCAGGGAGTGGAGGTAAGCGCAGCCTTGCAGATGATCGATGCGCCCCAGGGCGTGGTCCGCTTCGTCGACAGCACCTTACAAATTGCCCTGAGCGCTCCGACCCACTGTGTGGCGGCGGCGTTCCTGCATGGCCGAGAGTGTGTGATTCCGTCAATGTTCGAAAGGCTTTTGCATAGCCATGCTTTCATAGGTCGGCAGGCCCCTACGCTATGTCACTACCTCAGCCGCCATATCGAAATAGACAGCGATGATCACGAGCCCGCGGCGCAACAGTTGCTACAGCGCCTGGTCGACGCAGACCCCAGCCGTCAGCAACAGGCCGATAACGCCGCCCTGGGCGCCGTGCAGAGTCGTATTACCCTCTGGGACGACGTACTGGCCTCGATGCAAGAGGTACGTCCGTGAACGCCGCTCATTACCAATCCTTTGCCGACGACTGGGAGCGTCGCGCAACCATCCGCACACGCCCCCGGCGGATGTTGGAAGACGACGACAAACTCATCTTCCCCCTGTGCCGTCAGCCTCTGGTGCTGAGTGCAACCTTTCTCAAGCACTGCCCGCAATGGCGCGACTTCGTGCTGGTGCAAAGCTTCTATAAATTCATCAATGACGTGGTGATTTTCGAAACAGAGATCGTCGACAAAACCGCGCGCAGCATCGCTAAAAATCGCTTCTCCCTGCCCTTCCCGCTCGCCTGCCGCTACGATGCGATGACGGTCGTTGTCGACGAGGATTACCACGCGCTGGTCGCGCTGGATTTCCTGCAGCAAGCCGTGGAGATGACCGGAATCCAACCGCTCGATCTACCCGGGCAAATTGAATTGGGCCGCGCGCTGCCGGCAGCCCAGGCACAGGTACCGGCATACTTGCACGATGCCGTAGAGTTGATCGGCGTCGCCATCGCTGAGAACACCGTCACCCATGACGTCGCAGCGTTTTCCAAAGATGGCAGCGTCAAATCCTCTGTCCGCGGCCTGATGGCCGATCATCTGTTTGATGAAGGGCGGCATGCGCGGTTCTGGACACAGTTGGTGCACCTCTACTGGCAATCGGCAAGCTCTGAAGATCGCGACCACATTGCTCAAGCCCTGCCCGTGTTCCTGACGCACTACCTGACCAACGACCTACAGAAAGACTTCGATCTGCAACTGATCGAACACTTGGCTATCAGTGCCGATACGCGCCGGACACTGCGCGACGAAATCCAGGCGCTGGACTTTCCCATCACCCCCCAACATCCGCTGCTGGCCAATATCATGGGCCTACTGCACCACAGCGGCGTACTGCAAACCCCCAGCGTGGCACGAGCCCTGCGCGACTACCTGCCCGTATCGAGGAGGTTGGCATGAGGCGCTTGCAGATCGAGTGGCGTGGTACCGGTAACGCTCTGGCGGCGCTCAGGCAGGAGCTGGAGCAATATGGGCATGTGGCAGGAACGGGGTCTGTGGATCTGGTTATTGAAGACGGGAGTCAGCCGCTGCCGCCCTCGCCCGCCAGTGCGCCATGGTTAAGCTTGCGCGTGGGTATCGGCCCGCTCTGCGAACACGGGCTGCCCTCATTACAGTTACGCTGCTACGACCGGGAGCGGAGCCTGCTGACGGTGCACGACGTTGCCCAGGAACCCAGCGGCAATGGGCAGCGGTTGCGTCAGCAGGCAACGAATGCAGTGGTGGAGTGGGCTGCTTTGTTGGTCTGCGGTTTTTCAAGAGACCCCGCTTATTTCTCGGCAACGGCCGCTGCTAACGCCTGGCCTGAACAGGGCCTGCAAGCGCTGGATGCCTTGGCTTTCATGCACCGGTTCAACCACACGGCGGACCCTGCCTTACTGCACGCGGCCCGAACGCCCATGATCGAACGGCTGCAGGCCAGCCTCAATACCTTCGCGCATCGAACAGCGCTGAACATCGCCGGTCATGCGCTGACTTATCGGCAGCTCCAGCAACAAGCCATGGCTATTCAACAACGCCTGCTTCCCTTGCTGGAGGATGCCGAGGCTCCACAAGTGGTCGGCGTATGCCTGGAGAAATCTGCCGAGTTGTACGCCAGCATTCTCGCGGTGCTTGGCTGTGGCGCCGTGTATTTGCCGCTGGTGCCTGACCACCCGGAGCAACGCCAGCACTGCATGCTGACCAGCCTCAAGGCCTGTGTGCTGCTGGAGAATGGCCAGCACCCATTGCGAGAGCGTTTCGTTTCACTTGATGTGAGCCAGGTGGCCGCGCACAGCGCCGACATGACGCAACCGCTGATGCACCGTCACCCCCGTGCCGACGAGCCGTGCGTAGCACTGTTCACCTCGGGTACGACGGGCAAGCCCAAGGGGGTACTGCTGAGCCAATACAACCTGGCGCATTTCACGGCCTGGCTCGTCAGTTGCGTGGCGTTGGATCAACACAGTCGCGTCCTGCAATTCTCGCCACTGGGCTTCGATTCTTCACTGATCGATATTTTCCCTGCATTGATCGCCGGCGCCGAGTTGATTGTGCCCAGCCCAGACCAACGTCACGACCCTCAGCAACTGGTAGAGCTGATTCGCAAGCAACGCGTCACTCATGGGTTTGTGCCACCGGCACTGCTCAGCATCCTGCCGCTGGATCAGCCGTTGGGCATGACTCATTTACTGACCGGAGGTGATTTCTGCGAGCCCTGCGTGATCGAACAACTGGCCAGTCAATGCCAGTTGCATAACCTCTATGGGCCGACCGAGGCCACTGTGTTGGCGACCCATCGGATATTCCAACGAGGTGACAGCCATCGCAATATCGGCCTCCCCATCGCTAACAGCCAGGTACTGATTCTCGACGAGAACCTGCAGCCCGTGGATGAACAGGTAATGGGCGACTTGTACATTGTCGGTCCCGGAGTAAGCCTGGGTTATTCGAATACACTCTCGCGGGCCGACAATCCGTTCGTGACGCTGACACTGCCAAATGGCCAAGTGCTACAGGCTTATCGCAGCGGCGACTTGGCAAAATGGACGCAAGAGGGCATCGAACTGGGCGGCCGCAGGGATGAGCAAGTCAAGATCCGCGGGTTTCGAGTTCAGCCTCAGGATATTGAACAGTGCTTGCGCGATAGTCGCTTGTTTCGCCAAGTGGCAGTGGTGATCGATACGGCACACAGAGTCATCGGCTTTGCGGCCCAGCCGGAATCTGGCGCTACGCTGGCAAGCCTGAAGGAACATGCTCTGCAGTGGTTGCCCGTGCATATGCAGCCCAGCGCTTGGAGCGAACTGGCATGCATGCCCCATTCGAATAACGGCAAGATCGATCGCAAGGCCTTGCTGGCCATGCCAATACCCATACCCATCGGGATGGATCGCTGTCGCATACAAGACCCTTTGCAGGCACAACTGGCTGACGTGTGGGGTGAGCTGCTGGGATTACCCGCAGGCGAACTCTCGATTGATGAGAGTTTTTTCAACCTCGGTGGCCACTCCATTCTGTTGTCGACCCTGTTGCTACGCCTGCGCGAGCAGTTTGGCCGCAGCTTCTGCCTGAGCCCCTTTTTTGAGACGCCGACCATCCGCACATTGGCCGCACTCATGGATGGCAGTGCGCTGCCGGATACACCAGCCGACCAGATGGAACAAGATGCGACGCGAGCACTGGAGGTCGAGGTGCTGCCCGAGACCCTTGCGGGAGACTCGCGCAAAGCCATCGTCACCGGCGCGAACAGCTTTGTCGGGGTTCATATTGTCCAGGCACTGCTGGCTGGCGGGGCGCAGGACGTGGCGTGCCTGGTGCGCGAGTTGCCCGGCCATTCGGCAGCGGCAAGGTTCGCCCAGGCATTGCGCGAATACCGCTTGGAACATCTGGACCTGAGCCGAGTACAGGTATACGCCGCCGATATTCGTAAACCTCGCCTGGGCTTGGCCGACGACGTGTACGAGCACCTCGCCCGTCATTACGGCGTGTTGGTGCATAACGCCGCGCAGGTCAATCATGTGATGGATTACGCCTCACTCGCCAAGGACAACGTCGAGCCGGTGCTGGAATGCCTGCGTCTTTGCGAGACCCATTGCAAGAAGGTCCTCAATTTCATCTCGACGCTGTCAGCCTGCAGCAGCGTGGACGTCGACGGGTCCGTGCTTGAAGCGCCTGCCCGACGCGCACTGCCGCTCTATGTGAAAAATGGCTACAACCTCTCCAAGTGGGTAGCCGAGCGGCTATTAGGACGGGCAGTCGAGCAAGGGGCCTGGGTCAATATTCATCGGCCGGGAAATATCAGCTTCAACAGCCAGAACGGCGTTTGCCAGCCACAGAAAAACCGCTTGATGTTGATGCTCAAGGGGTCTCTGCAATTAGGGATGGTCCCGCGACTGGACGCCAATTTCGATCTGATGCCGGTGGACTTCCTGGCGCGTTTCATCGCCTACCACAGCGTGCGCTTTGACCCTGGGCGAAACGTGTTCAACCTGCACAACCCGCTGCCCTTGAGTTGGGACCAGTACCTCGACGCCTTCAGCGAGGCTGGGCACGCTTTTGACCGAGTAAGCATTGAACACTGGCAACGGGCGCTGCGCAAAGTGAGCCGCAATAACGCGTTGTTCGGAGTGCTGGGCTTTTACCTGGACGGACTGGGCGAGGACATCGGTGACACGTCGATGATCCGTTACGACAATGCCCGGTGGGGCGTGGAAAAAATGGGCATGTGCTATCCACCCAAGAGCCAGGCGCTGTTACGCAAAGGCTGCGACTATCTGCGCGCTATCAGCTTCCTCTGAATAGCACCCTGGACGTGAGACCAAGCGATCGGAGCGAGAGGCCTCGCTCCGATGCGGTCAGGATCAGATCTTGAAGCTATCGACCAATTGCTTCAGTCGGCTGGCCTGCTGGGACAGCGCATCGCAGTCCTTGAGCGTCTCGTTGAGGTTGGCCACACCCTGCTGGTTCAGCAAGTTGATCTGGTTGATATCGACATTGAGGGTTTCAACCACTGCAGTCTGCTCTTCAGTGGCGGCCGCGACGGATTGGTTCATCCCATCGATCTCAACGATACGTTGCGTCACGCTGACCAGACGCTCACCTGCCTGGTTGGCGACTTCGACGCTTTCTTCGCTGGAAGCCTGGCTGGCGTTCATGGTGGTCACGGCTTCGCGCGAACCCACTTGCAGCGAAGTGATCATCTTGTGGATTTCTTCTGCCGACTCCTGGGTACGGTGCGCCAAATTACGCACTTCATCCGCCACGACGGCAAAACCACGCCCTGCTTCGCCCGCACGGGCCGCTTCGATCGCCGCGTTTAGGGCGAGCAAGTTGGTTTGCTGGGAAATGCCTTTGATCACATCCAGGATGTGTCCGATGTTATCGGTACTGGCATTAAGGGTTTCGATCTGAGTGCAGGACAGGCTGATCTTTTGCGAAAGCTCCGACATCGCCTGAATGGTTTGCTCCACCACTTTACGACCATCGTCAGCTTGTTCGCTGGCACCACTGGCATGCTGGGACGCGTCAGCAGCGTTGCGCGCGATTTCCTGGGTGGCGGCCCCTAGCTCGTTGATGGCTGCGGCCACGCTGTTGGTACGCGCGCTCTGCTCGTCAGAACCGATGATCGACGCATTGGATGAAGCCATCACACGCTGGGACAAATCGTGCACCTGGCGCGTTGCCGAAGACACCTCGGAAATCGACGCGTGAATTCGCTCGACGAACTGGTTGAATGCGCTGCCGACCTCGCCGAACTCGTCTTTGCTGGTCACGTCGAGACGTCGGGTCAAATCACCTTCGCCTTGGGCAATGTCCTGCATGGCCACGCCCATGGTGGTCAACGGGCGCAACAGTACTTGAATCAACAGGCTCAGGAGCACCGCAATAGCCACAACGGCAATCAACATCGCAATCAAGGCCGAAGTACGGAATTTGCCCAGCGGGGCATAGGCTTTTTCTTTGTCGATCGAAAGGCCGATGTACCAGTCAGCGCCAGGCAAGCCGCTGATAGGCGTGAAGGAAAGGATGCGATCCTGACCGTTGAGGACAACGTCCTGATTGAGCTTCTCAATGCGCACGTTGGTGCCGGGATAGATGTCCTTGAGATTCTTCATCACCTGGTCCTGGTCCGGACTGACGATGACCTGGCCATCACCGCTGACCAGGAACGCATGGCCGATACCACCGAAATCTACCGAGTTGATGATCTTCACCAGTGTCTGCAGGCTCAGGTCACCACCGACAACACCCAACAACTCGCCATTCTTTTTCACCGGCATGGCAATTGTCACGATCTGACCGCCCACAGCCGCCATATAAGGCGGAGTAAGCATGGTTTTGTCCGCCACTACTGCTTGCTTGTACCAAGGGCGCTGACGGGGGTCGTAGTCGTCAGGCATCTTCGCGTCAGGGCGCTGTGTGAATACCCCATTGGTTTGACCTACATAGGTGAACTGGAAATTGGTGGTGAATGCTGGCTGATCGACCAAACCTGGGAGGTCGGCGGCGCTGCCCTGGTGGGCAACGTTCTGCGCCAGGTTCTCGAGGACCAGGATGCGACCACTGAGCCAGTTCTGCACACTGCTGGCGGTAAGCTCGCCGGATTGCTGGATGGACGACGTAAGGTTTTGCCTGATGGTGCTGCGCTGCAGGTAGTCGTTGTAGAGGGTAAATAACGCGAAGGCTAAAACCACGACGCCTGACGCGGCCAACAGAATTTTATGACTGAACTTGAGATTCATTTCATCGACTTCTTTTGCCAAAGGGGGGTGAGCGTGCCGAGTGGAACATTCCATGTAACGGGATAGGCGGACTCTGCGGTCGCTCTATTTCGGTGCACGCATGGCTCGTCAGGCTTTCGGCCAAACTTCGACAAATCTTAGGAATTTGTGAGAAGCATCTTCTTTTAACGTAGGAAACCGACAGGCGGTAGCCGTAAGGCAGATTTGCTGCGGTGGGCCGCCCTAAACGACAAAACCCCTGTCTGCGTTAGCAGACAGGGGTTTCGGAATTCAATCTTGACGATGACCTACTCTCACATGGGGAAACCCCACACTACCATCGGCGATGCATCGTTTCACTGCTGAGTTCGGGATGGGATCAGGTGGTTCCAATGCTCTATGGTCGTCAAGAAATTCTGTGTACCAGACCGTTGCGTTGGCAACGTGCCGGTGAAATTCATGAGCTTCTACATAAACAAAACCCCTGTCTGCGTTAGCAGACAGGGGTTTTGGAATTTAATCTTGACGATGACCTACTCTCACATGGGGAAACCCCACACTACCATCGGCGATGCATCGTTTCACTGCTGAGTTCGGGATGGGATCAGGTGGTTCCAATGCTCTATGGTCGTCAAGAAATTCGGGTACTGAGTCGTGGCCAGCTGGCCTCGCTTCAGCAAATTGGGTATGTGATAGATCGTGGTATTTTGTGAGCGTCGAACTTTCGGTTCATTGCGTCTTCACACACCGCAATCTGGCCTTTCGACTCAAATTGCTTGGGTGTTATATGGTCAAGCCTCACGGGCAATTAGTATTGGTTAGCTCAACGCCTCACAGCGCTTACACACCCAACCTATCAACGTCGTAGTCTTCGACGGCCCTTCAGGGAACTCAAGGTTCCAGTGAGATCTCATCTTGAGGCTAGTTTCCCGCTTAGATGCTTTCAGCGGTTATCTATTCCGAACATAGCTACCCGGCAATGCCACTGGCGTGACAACCGGAACACCAGAGGTTCGTCCACTCCGGTCCTCTCGTACTAGGAGCAGCCCCTCTCAAATCTCAAACGTCCACGGCAGATAGGGACCGAACTGTCTCACGACGTTCTAAACCCAGCTCGCGTACCACTTTAAATGGCGAACAGCCATACCCTTGGGACCGGCTTCAGCCCCAGGATGTGATGAGCCGACATCGAGGTGCCAAACACCGCCGTCGATATGAACTCTTGGGCGGTATCAGCCTGTTATCCCCGGAGTACCTTTTATCCGTTGAGCGATGGCCCTTCCATACAGAACCACCGGATCACTAAGACCTACTTTCGTACCTGCTCGACGTGTCTGTCTCGCAGTCAAGCGCGCTTTTGCCTTTATACTCTACGACCGATTTCCGACCGGTCTGAGCGCACCTTCGTACTCCTCCGTTACTCTTTAGGAGGAGACCGCCCCAGTCAAACTACCCACCATACACTGTCCTCGATCCGGATAACGGACCTGAGTTAGAACCTCAAAGTTGCCAGGGTGGTATTTCAAGGATGGCTCCACGCAGACTGGCGTCCACGCTTCAAAGCCTCCCACCTATCCTACACAAGCAAATTCAAAGTCCAGTGCAAAGCTATAGTAAAGGTTCACGGGGTCTTTCCGTCTAGCCGCGGATACACTGCATCTTCACAGCGATTTCAATTTCACTGAGTCTCGGGTGGAGACAGCGCCGCCATCGTTACGCCATTCGTGCAGGTCGGAACTTACCCGACAAGGAATTTCGCTACCTTAGGACCGTTATAGTTACGGCCGCCGTTTACCGGGGCTTCGATCAAGAGCTTCGCGTTAGCTAACCCCATCAATTAACCTTCCGGCACCGGGCAGGCGTCACACCCTATACGTCCACTTTCGTGTTTGCAGAGTGCTGTGTTTTTAATAAACAGTCGCAGCGGCCTGGTATCTTCGACCGGCATGAGCTTACGGAGCAAGTCCTTCACCCTCACCGGCGCACCTTCTCCCGAAGTTACGGTGCCATTTTGCCTAGTTCCTTCACCCGAGTTCTCTCAAGCGCCTTGGTATTCTCTACCCAACCACCTGTGTCGGTTTGGGGTACGGTTCCTGGTTACCTGAAGCTTAGAAGCTTTTCTTGGAAGCATGGCATCAACCACTTCGTTACCTAAAAGGTAACTCGTCATCAGCTCTCGGCCTTAGAATCCCGGATTTACCTAAGATTCCAGCCTACCACCTTAAACTTGGACAACCAACGCCAAGCTGGCCTAGCCTTCTCCGTCCCTCCATCGCAATAACCAGAAGTACAGGAATATTAACCTGTTTTCCATCGACTACGCTTTTCAGCCTCGCCTTAGGGACCGACTAACCCTGCGTCGATTAACGTTGCGCAGGAAACCTTGGTCTTTCGGCGTGGGTGTTTTTCACACCCATTATCGTTACTCATGTCAGCATTCGCACTTCTGATACCTCCAGCAAGCTTCTCAACTCACCTTCACAGGCTTACAGAACGCTCCTCTACCGCATCACTTACGTGATACCCGTAGCTTCGGTGTATGGTTTGAGCCCCGTTACATCTTCCGCGCAGGCCGACTCGACTAGTGAGCTATTACGCTTTCTTTAAAGGGTGGCTGCTTCTAAGCCAACCTCCTAGCTGTCTAAGCCTTCCCACATCGTTTCCCACTTAACCATAACTTTGGGACCTTAGCTGACGGTCTGGGTTGTTTCCCTTTTCACGACGGACGTTAGCACCCGCCGTGTGTCTCCCATGCTCGGCACTTGTAGGTATTCGGAGTTTGCATCGGTTTGGTAAGTCGGGATGACCCCCTAGCCGAAACAGTGCTCTACCCCCTACAGTGATACATGAGGCGCTACCTAAATAGCTTTCGAGGAGAACCAGCTATCTCCGAGCTTGATTAGCCTTTCACTCCGATCCACAGGTCATCCGCTAACTTTTCAACGGTAGTCGGTTCGGTCCTCCAGTTAGTGTTACCCAACCTTCAACCTGCCCATGGATAGATCGCCCGGTTTCGGGTCTATTCCCAGCGACTAGACGCCCTATTAAGACTCGCTTTCGCTACGCCTCCCCTATTCGGTTAAGCTCGCCACTGAAAATAAGTCGCTGACCCATTATACAAAAGGTACGCAGTCACCCAACAAAGTGGGCTCCCACTGCTTGTACGCATACGGTTTCAGGATCTATTTCACTCCCCTCTCCGGGGTTCTTTTCGCCTTTCCCTCACGGTACTAGTTCACTATCGGTCAGTCAGTAGTATTTAGCCTTGGAGGATGGTCCCCCCATATTCAGACAAAGTTTCTCGTGCTCCGTCCTACTCGATTTCATGACTAAGAGATTTTCGCGTACAGGGCTATCACCCACTATGGCCGCACTTTCCAGAGCGTTCCGCTAATCTCAAAGCCACTTAAGGGCTAGTCCCCGTTCGCTCGCCACTACTAAGGGAATCTCGGTTGATTTCTTTTCCTCAGGGTACTTAGATGTTTCAGTTCCCCTGGTTCGCCTCTTGCACCTATGTATTCAGTACAAGATAACCATCTTATGATGGCTGGGTTCCCCCATTCAGACATCTCCGGATCAAAGTCTGTTTGCCGACTCCCCGAAGCTTTTCGCAGGCTACCACGTCTTTCATCGCCTCTGACTGCCAAGGCATCCACCGTATGCGCTTCTTCACTTGACCATATAACCCCAAGCAATCTGGTTATACTGTGAAGACGACATTCGCCGAAAATTCGAATTTCTCAATTAAGAGAACTCACAAATTTTACCTTAGCCTGATCCGTTACCAGTGAAAGTAACGTTCAGTCTATCTTTCTATCACATACCCAAATTTTTAAAGAACGATCTAATCAAAGACTAGAAATCAATATTCACTTCAGAATATTCATTTCTAAACTCTAACAAGTAGAAGCAGTTAATGGTGGAGCCAAACGGGATCGAACCGTTGACCTCCTGCGTGCAAGGCAGGCGCTCTCCCAGCTGAGCTATGGCCCCATAACAAAATTGGTGGGTCTGGGCAGATTCGAACTGCCGACCTCACCCTTATCAGGGGTGCGCTCTAACCAACTGAGCTACAGACCCAATTTCGAGCGCGTAACTGATTAGCTAAGAGCTATCAGCTTGGAGCTTAAAGCTGCTTCTATCGTCTTCTTCAATGAATCAAGCAATTCGTGTGGGAACTTATGGAGCAGCTGATGTCGTCGATTAAGGAGGTGATCCAGCCGCAGGTTCCCCTACGGCTACCTTGTTACGACTTCACCCCAGTCATGAATCACACCGTGGTAACCGTCCTCCCGAAGGTTAGACTAGCTACTTCTGGTGCAACCCACTCCCATGGTGTGACGGGCGGTGTGTACAAGGCCCGGGAACGTATTCACCGCGACATTCTGATTCGCGATTACTAGCGATTCCGACTTCACGCAGTCGAGTTGCAGACTGCGATCCGGACTACGATCGGTTTTATGGGATTAGCTCCACCTCGCGGCTTGGCAACCCTCTGTACCGACCATTGTAGCACGTGTGTAGCCCAGGCCGTAAGGGCCATGATGACTTGACGTCATCCCCACCTTCCTCCGGTTTGTCACCGGCAGTCTCCTTAGAGTGCCCACCATTACGTGCTGGTAACTAAGGACAAGGGTTGCGCTCGTTACGGGACTTAACCCAACATCTCACGACACGAGCTGACGACAGCCATGCAGCACCTGTCTCAATGTTCCCGAAGGCACCAATCTATCTCTAGAAAGTTCATTGGATGTCAAGGCCTGGTAAGGTTCTTCGCGTTGCTTCGAATTAAACCACATGCTCCACCGCTTGTGCGGGCCCCCGTCAATTCATTTGAGTTTTAACCTTGCGGCCGTACTCCCCAGGCGGTCAACTTAATGCGTTAGCTGCGCCACTAAAAGCTCAAGGCTTCCAACGGCTAGTTGACATCGTTTACGGCGTGGACTACCAGGGTATCTAATCCTGTTTGCTCCCCACGCTTTCGCACCTCAGTGTCAGTATTAGTCCAGGTGGTCGCCTTCGCCACTGGTGTTCCTTCCTATATCTACGCATTTCACCGCTACACAGGAAATTCCACCACCCTCTACCATACTCTAGTCAGTCAGTTTTGAATGCAGTTCCCAGGTTGAGCCCGGGGATTTCACATCCAACTTAACAAACCACCTACGCGCGCTTTACGCCCAGTAATTCCGATTAACGCTTGCACCCTCTGTATTACCGCGGCTGCTGGCACAGAGTTAGCCGGTGCTTATTCTGTCGGTAACGTCAAAATTGCAGAGTATTAATCTACAACCCTTCCTCCCAACTTAAAGTGCTTTACAATCCGAAGACCTTCTTCACACACGCGGCATGGCTGGATCAGGCTTTCGCCCATTGTCCAATATTCCCCACTGCTGCCTCCCGTAGGAGTCTGGACCGTGTCTCAGTTCCAGTGTGACTGATCATCCTCTCAGACCAGTTACGGATCGTCGCCTTGGTGAGCCATTACCCCACCAACTAGCTAATCCGACCTAGGCTCATCTGATAGCGCAAGGCCCGAAGGTCCCCTGCTTTCTCCCGTAGGACGTATGCGGTATTAGCGTCCGTTTCCGAACGTTATCCCCCACTACCAGGCAGATTCCTAGGCATTACTCACCCGTCCGCCGCTCTCAAGAGAAGCAAGCTTCTCTCTACCGCTCGACTTGCATGTGTTAGGCCTGCCGCCAGCGTTCAATCTGAGCCATGATCAAACTCTTCAGTTCAAACATCTTTGGGTTTTTAAGAAACCCTAAACTTGGCTCAGCAATCGTTGGTTACATCTTTGATTTCTCGCGGAGTAACTTGTGATGCTGATAATCTTGTTGACTATCAGTCTGACTCCACAAGCACCCACACGAATTGCTTGATTCAGTTGTTAAAGAGCGGTTGGTTAAGATCTTTCGTCTCAACCGAGGCGCGCATTCTACAGCAGCCTCATTTGCTGTCAAGTGGTTATTTTCAGAAGTTTTCGAAGATTTCTTCAACAACTTCAACCACTTGCGCTTGCGATCTCTCGTAAGCGGGAGGCGAATTCTACAGCGTTACACGCTGCTGTCAACACCTCTTTTTCAACTTCCTTTCGGCTTCGATGAACTGAAGCAACTTGCTGCCGAAAACTGCATAACTCATTGTTTACCAAAGAGTTTTCCGTTTCGACTGCGCCGGAAGTGGGGCGAATTATAGACAGATATAATTCGCCGTCAACTCTTAATTTTGCTTTTCTATCAATAAGTTAGCTTCGGTTAAAAAACAACCAACTCCCCCACTGCGCCTCTATATAGAAGGGAAAACTCAAATAACACCCGCCTCCTTCAACGCAGCCACATGAGCAGCTCCCAGCCCCAGAACTCCCTGCAGCACCTCAAGCGTATGCTCCCCCAATAGAGGAGGCGCACTCCGATACTCCACAGGCGTCTTGGATAAGCGTATCGGGCTCGCAACCTGAGGCACCATCCCCGCCAATGCATGAGGCAACTCCACCGCCAAGCCACGCGCCTTGACCTGAGGATCGGAAAACACCTGCGCCAGATCATTAATCGGCCCACACGGCACGCCCACTCGCTCCAGCTGCGACACCCACTCAGCGGTAGTCTTGAAGACCGTCGCCTGGCGAATCAAGGGAATCAGCTCCGCGCGATTAGCCACCCGTGCGCGATTGGTGGCGAAACGCACGTCATCCGCCCATTGTGGTTGCCCAGCGACTTCAGCGAATTTACGGAACTGCCCGTCATTGCCTACGGTGAGAATGAAATCTCCATCGGCAGTGGGGAAATCCTGATAGGGCACAATATTAGGGTGAGCGTTGCCCAGGCGCTTCGGCGGCGTCCCGGTGGTCAGGTAATTCATCGCCTGATTCGCCAGGCAAGCCACCTGCACATCCAGCAAAGCCATGTCGATGTGCTGCCCACCACCATCGTGATCGCGATGAGCTAGCGCAGCCAAAATCGCCACGGTCGAATAGAGCCCGGTCAAGATATCGGTCAAGGCTACGCCAACCTTTACCGGCCCGGCGCCTTCATCCCCTTCAGACCGCCCCGTCAGGCTCATGAGCCCACCCAAACCCTGGATCATGAAGTCGTAACCGGCGCGCATCGCATAGGGGCCCGTCTGGCCAAACCCCGTGATGGAGCAGTAAATCAGCTCCGGGTTAACCTCTTTGAGGGACTCGTAGTCCAGCCCATACGCCGCAAGGCCACCCACCTTGAAGTTTTCGATCAGGATGTCCGACTTGGCAGCCAGGTCGCGTACCAGTTTCTGGCCTTCAGGTCGCGTAAAGTCGATGGTCACCGACTCTTTATTACGGTTGGCCGACAGGTAGTACGCCGCCTCACTGGTGTTCTCGCCATCCGCATCCTTAAGGAAGGGAGGGCCCCAAGCGCGCGTGTCATCGCCGCTGCCCGGCCTTTCGACTTTGATCACCTCGGCCCCAAGGTCTGCAAGAATCTGCCCGGACCAAGGGCCCGCGAGTACTCTCGACAAATCCAGCACTCGCAGATGCGAAAGCGCGCCCATGCCCATGCTCCCATTAATAGAACGCTTGAAGACCGGTTTGCGCGCGCCCCAGGATCAAGGCATGCACGTCATGGGTCCCTTCATAGGTATTGACCACTTCCAGGTTGACCAGGTGGCGTGCCACCCCGAACTCGTCAGAGATGCCGTTACCGCCCAGCATGTCCCGGGCCATGCGCGCGATGTCCAATGACTTGCCACACGAGTTACGCTTCATGATCGAAGTGATCTCCACCGCCGCCGTACCCTCATCCTTCATCCGCCCCAGGCGCAGGCAACCTTGCAGGGCCAAGGTAATCTCGGTCTGCATGTCTGCCAGCTTCTTCTGGATCAGCTGAGTGGCAGCCAATGGGCGACCAAACTGCTGGCGATCGAGTGTGTACTGGCGCGCGGTATGCCAGCAGAACTCAGCAGCCCCCAGCGCACCCCAGGAGATCCCGTACCGTGCCGAGTTAAGGCAGGTAAACGGCCCTTTCAAACCACGTACATCCGGGAAGATATTTTCTTCCGGCACAAATACGTTATCCATGACGATTTCACCGGTAATGGAAGCCCGCAACCCCACCTTGCCGTGGATAGCCGGAGCGCTCAGACCTTTCCAGCCTTTTTCCAGGACAAAGCCACGGATATCTCCCGCATCGTCTTTACCCCACACCACAAACACATCCGCAATCGGACTGTTGGTGATCCACATCTTCGCGCCGGTCAGGCTGTAGCCGCCATCCACTTTGCGTGCACGGGTAATCATCGCGCCCGGATCGGAACCATGGTTGGGCTCGGTCAGCCCAAAGCAACCGATCCATTCACCAGAGGCCAGTTTGGGCAAATACTTCTGTTTTTGCGCCTCGGTACCAAACTCATTGATCGGCACCATGACCAGGGAAGACTGCACACTCATCATCGAGCGATAGCCGGAGTCGACACGCTCGACCTCACGAGCAATCAAACCGTAGCTGACGTAGTTCAACCCGCTGCCGCCGTATTGCTCGGGGATCATTGCCCCCAGCAAACCGGTTTCGCCCATCTCACGGAAAATAGCGGGGTCTGTCTTTTCATGGCGGAAGGCTTCGAGCACACGAGGAGCCAGCTTGTCCTGCGCAAATTGCTCGGCGCTGTCACGCACCATGCGCTCTTCTTCGGTGAGCTGTTGATCCAGCAGCAGTGGATCGATCCAGTTGAAGCTTGCCTTGCCAGCCATGAATAAGTCCTCGCGAAAAAATCAGAAGTCGTGGATCCAGACTAGGCGCGGTCTGCGCAGAGGGCAAACGAGGTTTTTGCATAGGCTTGTGCTAATTTCTCACTTCGTAACACTCAAAAAGCCCATAAATGCGCTTTATCTGTGAGGGCAATGTACATGCGCCGGAAAATCCCCAGTACCACCGCACTCATCAGCTTTGAGGCAGCAGCCCGCCATGAGAGCTTCACCAAGGCAGCAATGGAGCTTTCCATCACCCAAGGCGCGATTTGCCGACAGATCGCCAGCCTGGAGGAGTTTTTGAGTGTCGAGCTGTTTCGCCGCTCACGCCGCGGCGTGAAGCTGACGGAGGCGGGGCTGTCTTATAGCCGTAGGGTTGCAACACAGCTGGACGCCGTGGAGCGCGACACCTTGTCGGTAATGGGCCAGCAAGGCGCCAATGTGATCGAACTGGCGGTGGTGCCCACCTTCGGCACGCAGTGGCTGATCCCACGCCTGAAGGACTTTCAACATCAGCACCCGGAAGTCACGGTGAACCTGACGAACCGCACACGCCCCTTCCTGTTCGCCGATACCGAGTTCGATGCGGCGATCTACTTCGGAGATGCCGATTGGTCGGGTACGCAATCCCACAGGCTGATGGGCGAAAACCCAGTACCGGTCTGCAGCCCGCGCTTACTCGGCGACCGCACGCACTTCACCCCTCAACAGATCGCCGAGCTGCCACTGCTGCAGCAGACCACACGCCCCTACGCCTGGCGCCAATGGTTCAACGCCCAACAACTGAGCATCCCTCGCGACATGACAGGCCCTCGATACGAGCTATTCTCGATGCTGTCTCAAGCGGCCATACATGACATGGGCATCGCACTGATCCCTCCTTTCCTCATCCAGCAGGAGCTGAAGGAGCAACAATTGGTAATCGCCAGCACTGAAGCACTGACCAGCGAAAAGGCTTATTACCTGATGATTCCTGACAGAAAGGTCGAATCTGCCTCTCTGCATGCATTCAGGGACTGGCTGGTCGACCAGTCAAGACGCTACAACCCAAGTAAATGAAGGACAAAGCGCAATTACTGACTTTGTAGTCAAATAAATTAAGAGCCTACAGATGTACGTATATGTCGCATTTAAACAGACTGTACTTGTCAGCCAAAAATAAGGCTAAAAGCCATGTATTTCATGGCTCGTAGCGACTCTTACCGGTCAATGCACGACTATTCACACTGGCAATGGAAAAACGGACCGAAAACGCCTGAACGCCTTTAAAGACCTGTATTTAAAGAGGTTATTTCAGCCTGTTGCGACAATCAGTCACAGGGTGACTTGTAGTTAATTTTTCGTCACCCGTCATAATCCCTTGATGGCCGTAAAGTTCGCCTGCAAAATGCCGCGCCCCGCTGTCATTTCAGCGGGATCGTGCTGATCGGCCGCCCCAGTTGCACCACTCGCGGTGCACTGGCCTTTTTACAAAAAGATCAAAAGCAAAAAGATCATGCAGGAGATTTGACGTGCACATTGGTGTTCCTCTCGAAACCCAGACCGGTGAAACGCGGGTGGCTGCCACCCCGGAAACCATCAAGAAGCTGATCGGCCAGGGCCATAAGGTCACTGTACAAAGCGGCGCAGGCATCAATGCCAGCATCGTCGACAGTGCCTATGAAACGGCAGGCGCCACCATTGGCAGCGCCAACGACGCATTTGGCGCCGAGCTGATTCTCAAAGTGGTTGCCCCCAGCGACAGCGAACTTGCGCTGATCAAAAGTGGCACCGTATTGGTGGGCATGCTCAATCCGTTCAGCAACGAAACCATCGCCAAGCTCGCCGAGCGCGGCATCACCGCCTTCGCCCTGGAAGCCGCGCCGCGCACTTCACGCGCTCAAAGCCTTGATGTGCTGTCTTCGCAAGCCAACATCGCCGGTTACAAGGCCGTGTTGCTGGCCGCTCACCACTACCCGCGCTTCATGCCGATGCTGATGACTGCTGCCGGCACTGTAAAAGCCGCACGCGTACTGATCCTTGGCGCCGGCGTGGCGGGCCTGCAAGCCATCGCCACGGCCAAGCGCCTGGGCGCGGTGATCGAAGCGTCCGACGTACGCCCGGCGGTTAAGGAGCAGATCGAATCCCTGGGCGCCAAGTTTGTCGACGTTCCCTACGAAACCGATGAAGAGCGTGAATGCGCCGTCGGTGTCGGGGGCTACGCACGCCCGATGCCCACCAGTTGGATGCAGCGCCAGGCCCTGGCCGTGCACGAACGCGCCAAACAGGCCGATATCGTCATCACCACCGCCCTGATCCCGGGCCGCAAGGCTCCGACCCTGCTCAGCGCCGATACCGTAGCGCAGATGAAACCCGGCTCGGTGGTCATTGACCTCGCTGCAGCCCAAGGTGGCAACTGCCCGCTGACAGTGGCCGACCAGGTCGTGGTGGAAAACGGCGTGATCATCTGCGGCCCGACCAACCTGGCGGGCGCTGTCGCCGCCGATGCGTCGGCCTTGTATGCGCGCAACCTGCTGGACTTCCTGAAGCTGGTCTTCACCAAGGAAGGGCAGTTTGAAATCAACCTCGAAGACGACATCGTCGCCGCGTGCCTGATGTGCCGCGACGGCCAAGTCATCCGCAAAAACGCCTAAGCAGGGATTCAGACGATGGAAGAGCTTATCTCCCCCGGTATCTACAACCTGATCATCTTTGTGCTGGCGATTTATGTCGGTTATCACGTGGTCTGGAACGTAACACCCGCATTGCACACGCCGCTGATGGCCGTGACCAACGCCATTTCCGCGATTGTCATCGTCGGCGCCATGCTGGCTGCCGCGCTGACCGTCACCCCGTTGGGCAAGACTATGGGCACACTGGCCGTGGCCCTGGCGGCGGTAAATGTCTTCGGTGGCTTCCTGGTCACCCGCAGAATGCTTGAAATGTTCAAGAAGAAAGCCCCGAAAGTAAAAGAAGAGGCGCCCAAGTAATGAGCATGAATCTCGTGACGACGCTCTACCTGATCGCGTCGATCTGTTTCATCCAGGCCCTCAAAGGCCTCTCGCACCCGACCACTTCGCGGCGCGGCAACCTGTTCGGCATGCTCGGCATGGCGCTGGCGGTACTCACTACCGTCGGCCTCATCTATAAGCTGGGGGCTGAACTGGCGACTGCCGGTATCGGCTACGTCATCGTTGGCCTATTGGTTGGCGGTACCGCCGGCTCGATCATGGCCAAGCGTGTTGAAATGACCAAGATGCCCGAGCTGGTCGCCTTCATGCACAGCATGATCGGCCTGGCAGCGGTGTTCATCGCCATTGCCGCCGTGGTCGAGCCGCAGTCCCTGGGCATCGTCAAGCACTTGGGCGATTCGATACCGGCCGGTAACCGCCTGGAACTGTTCCTCGGTGCCGCTATCGGTGCAATCACCTTCTCCGGCTCGGTGATCGCATTCGGCAAGCTGTCGGGCAAGTACAAGTTCCGCCTGTTCCAAGGCGCACCGGTACAGTTCGGCGGCCAACACAAACTGAACCTGGTGCTCGGCCTCGCAACCCTGGGCCTGGGCTTGGCGTTCATGTTCACCGGCAACCTCACTGCGTTCGCGCTGATGCTGGCCTTGGCCTTCGTGCTGGGTGTGCTGATCATCATCCCGATTGGCGGCGCCGACATGCCCGTGGTGGTGTCGATGCTCAACAGCTACTCCGGCTGGGCAGCGGCGGGCATCGGTTTCTCGCTGAACAACTCGATGCTGATCATCGCCGGTTCCCTGGTGGGCTCCAGCGGCGCGATCCTGTCGTACATCATGTGCAAAGCGATGAACCGCTCCTTCTTTAATGTGCTGTTGGGCGGTTTCGGCAATGCGCCGGATGCTGGCGCTGCGACGGGCTCCAAAGAAGCACGCCCGGTGAAGTCCGGCTCCGCTGATGACGCCACCTTCCTGCTGACCAACGCGGACACCGTGATTATCGTCCCAGGCTACGGCCTTGCGGTCGCGCGGGCACAACACGCGCTCAAGGAGCTGACTGAGAAGCTGACCCACCACGGCGTCACCGTAAAGTACGCGATCCACCCGGTGGCGGGCCGTATGCCAGGGCACATGAACGTATTGCTGGCCGAGGCCGAAGTGCCTTACGACCAGGTGTTCGAGATGGAAGACATCAACTCCGAGTTCGGCCAGGCCGACGTGGTGCTGGTATTGGGCGCCAACGACGTGGTCAACCCGGCCGCCAAGAACGACCCGAACTCACCCATCGCCGGCATGCCGATCCTCGAGGCGTTCAAGGCCAAGACCATCATCGTCAACAAGCGCTCGATGGCCAGCGGCTATGCGGGCCTGGATAACGAGTTGTTCTACCTGGACAAGACCATGATGGTGTTCGGTGATGCCAAGAAGGTCATCGAAGACATGGTCAAAGCCGTCGAATAACACTGCGCCAGCGCAATACCCGAAACCCTGGCCTCACGTAGGCTGGGGTTTTTTTATGGTTCCCCCGTTCTGCGTGGAAACGGGGTGTTCCGCGTCCCGCTTTGCACACACATGAAACCCGACCAAAGGCTCTAAATCGCGACCTGGCATTCGACCATGGTAGCGGGCCGAAACTTTTTGAAATCACTACACTGCCCACCTTGCTTTCCGTAGCCAGAGATAACAATTCATGTACCGTGATCGTATCCGCTTGCCTTCGTTGTTGAACAAGGTCATGAGCGCGGCAGACGCCGCTGCACTGATCGAGGACGGCATGACCGTCGGCATGAGCGGCTTCACCCGTGCCGGTGAAGCCAAGGCCGTCCCCCACGCCCTGGCCGAACGCGCCAAGACTTCGCCGCTCAAAATTACCCTGATGACCGGCGCCAGCCTGGGCAATGACCTGGACAAGCAGTTGACCGAAGCCGGCGTACTGTCACGACGCATGCCCTTTCAAGTCGACAGCACCCTGCGCAAGGCGATCAATGCCGGCGAGGTGATGTTTATCGACCAGCACCTGTCGGAAACCGTCGAGCAACTGCGCAACAATCAGCTCAAATTGCCAGACATCGCCGTGATCGAAGCCGTCGCGATCACTGAGCAGGGGCATATCGTGCCCACCACTTCCGTAGGCAACTCGGCCAGCTTCGCGATTTTTGCCAAACAGGTGATCGTCGAGATCAACCTGGCGCACAACCCGAACCTGGAAGGGCTGCACGACATCTACATCCCGACCTACCGGCCGACGCGCACGCCAATCCCGCTGGTGAAAGTCGACGACCGTATTGGCAGCACCGCGATTCCGATCCCGCCCGAGAAGATCGTCGCCATCGTCATCACCAACCAGGCGGACTCCGCCTCTACGGTAACGCCGCCTGACAGCGACACCCAAGGCATCGCCAATCACCTGATCAACTTCCTCAAGCAAGAAGTCGATGCCGGGCGCATGACCAACAAACTCGGCCCGCTGCAAGCCGGCATCGGCAATATTGCCAACGCAGTGATGTGCGGATTGATCGAGTCGCCGTTCGAAGACCTGACCATGTACTCGGAAGTGTTGCAGGATTCGACCTTTGACCTGATCGACGCCGGCAAGCTGAGCTTTGCCTCCGGCAGTTCGATTACCTTGTCGGAGCGGCGTAATGCCGATGTGTTCGGCAACCTGGAGCACTACAAAGACAAATTGGTGCTGCGCCCGCAGGAAATTTCCAACCACCCTGAAGTGGTACGCCGCCTGGGCATCATCGGCATCAATACCGCGCTGGAGTTCGATATCTACGGCAACGTCAACTCCACCCATGTCTGCGGCACGCGGATGATGAACGGCATCGGTGGCTCCGGGGATTTCGCCCGCAATGCGCACCTGGCGATCTTCGTTACCAAGTCCATTGCCAAAGGCGGCGCGATTTCCAGCGTGGTACCGATGGTCAGCCATGTGGACCACACCGAACATGACGTGGACATTCTCGTCACCGAAGTAGGCCTTGCCGATCTGCGGGGCCTGGCGCCACGGGAGCGCGCCCGGGTCATCATCGATAACTGCGTGCATCCTGCCTATCGCGATGCGCTCAACACTTACTTCGATGCGGCCTGCGCCATCGGCGGGCATACGCCGCACATCCTGCGCGAAGCACTGAGTTGGCACATCAATCTGGAAGAAACCGGGCACATGCTCAAGGCTTGATGAGTACAGATCCGGGCTGATGCAAAGACAGTTTGATCAGCTCGGTGAACCCACACACACTTATGAAAAAAACTGTACTGCTGTACCGGTCATTTCCTACCGAAATATCCCACACCCATGCTCAAAAATAGCAATTTCGCACCCTTTAAGTGCGCACAGGTACAGTTGCCCCAATTTCGTACCGTACAGCCTCGTTAAACAGTTAACTGGCCTCTCACAATACAGGTGAACTGTATCTAGAGAGTCTTGCCTCGGAAGAGGATCATTGGCATCAGTTAAACCACTACCTAATCCCGCCACAAGCGGAAGGATGTCATCATGGAACGTACACTCAGTTCCGAACTGTTCTTCGAAGAAAAAGCTGTAAACACCCAGGCTTCCCTGCCTTTGCGCGTTCTCGCCAACCTGATGTTGTGGCAGCGCCGCATCTCCAGCCGCCACCAACTGGCTCGCCTGGATTCGCGTCTGCTGGCTGACGCCGGTATCAGCGAAGCTCAACGCTACGAAGAGCTGAGCAAGCCGTTCTGGCGCTAAGTGGCGCCCGCTGGCCCTGACCTCACGGGTCCACTGCCAGCACCCTGATTTGTCAAAGCAAAGCCCGCCCCGGGTAACCGGAGGCGGGCTTTGTTGTATCTGCGACAGCGCATTGGAATGGCTCAATCCAAACCTACAGATACAGTTTAAAATTAGAAGAATATGACAGGTACAGTTTAATTGCAGGCTTCCGAATAGCCCGGTACACGCCTAATATCCACTCACCACGTGGCGAACCCTGTAGAGCGTGCGTCTGATGCTCGACAGTCCCAGTCCGTTTCATTGTGGCCGTTTCGCGCCACCTTATTATTCGTCTACAGGAGTTACCCCATGACCCGTCTTCGCCTGCTGTGCACTGCCGCTGTGCTGACCCTGGCTGCCAATGCCAACGCGAGCAGCCTGATCATGACGACCGACTCGATCGTCGGCGCTCTGAAGGCAACCTCCGATGCCACGTCTGATGCCACTTCATCCCTGCGCGACAACAAGGTCGTACAAGCCGCCCGAGATGACGCCGCCAGCTTTGTCGCCAGCGAAGGCGCCATCCGTGGCGTGAAACTGGAAAGCGCCCTGGCCCAGATCCGTCAACAAGCGCCGCAATTGAATACCGCTACCGATGCACAGCTGGCACAGGCCATCCTGGCTATCTGATCCACGGCAACCAGACGGGGCGCCCGCCGCTCCCGTCTGGCTCGGTGCTGGCTCTCGCCCGGCCGTTGCGCTAGCCTTGGCGCTCGCTTTCAGTTGTCGAGTCCCATGGCTTTTTCATACCGTTTATTGATTGTTCCTGTACTGTTTTGCGCCTGCTGGTCACCCCTGGCTTCAGCGTTGGATGTGTCCACCCAGAGCACTGTTGTCAGCGGGTATGCCACCAGCAAAGTGACCTCTGCGCCGTTCGACAATAAGTTGGTCATGGCCGCTCGGGATGATGCTGCCGCTTTCATTGCCACTGACGGCCAATGGCGGGGCGCACGCCTGGAGTCCGCGCTGGACTATCTACGCCGTACCCAGCCAAAACTTCATGCAAGCGACCTTGAACTGGCGCAGGCAATTCTCGTCCAATAATCATCGTTGTATTTCTATCTTTGTCATTGGAGTCACCCCATGCGTAGCCCGCTGATCGTCGCCGCCCTCGGCCTGCTGTTTTTGGCCGATGTCGCCCAGGCGCAAACCTTGAAGGCCACCAGCAACATCGTCGTGCGCGCCTCGGCGCGCACCATTGACTTCACCTCGGACACCACCACCTCCATCCGCGACTCCAAGATCGTGCGCGAAGCCCACGATGACGCCGCCAGTTTCGTCGCCACCAATGGCGAGATCCGTGGCGCCCAGCTGGAAGCCGCGTTCGATACCCTTCGCACCCGCGTGCCAGAAGCCCGTAATGCCAGCGACCAGACCCTCGCCGAAGCTATCCTCGCTCTGTGAGGCGTCTCAAAACCTGGCTCCTGGCCGGGGCCGTGCTGCTGTGTGCAAGTACAGCCCAGGCCGGCCTGCAACTGCGGCTCAAGACCGAAGGCTTGAGCCCGGCCGAACAGCAGGCCAGCCAGGCATTGCTGGATGAAGCGCTGCGCTCCTTGCCGCCGCGCTTTGTCGAGCAATTGGACCGACGTATTGATGTCGGCTGGACCGACAAGATGCCTGACAACGCCTACGGCCAGGCGTCCCTGGTGTCCGAGTTGGACCTCAACCAGAACCTGCTCGCCAGCCTGACTGACGGCAGCGCCGCCACCCAGAAAACCAATCGCCCCCACGGTACTGTGCGCCGGGAAATGCTCGCCACCGTGCTGCATGAACTGACCCACATCTATGACCGTGCGCGCCTGTGGTCCCAGGACGAGCGCACGCTGATCCAGCGCTGCAGCCGTCAGAACAACATCACCGGCTTGATCGGCTTGCCCGACCAGTGCCGTGGCCAGAACGACCGCCGCTTTACCCTCAGTGACGACCCGCGCCTGCTGGACCTCGCCGGCTGGCCACAATATGTCGGTCGCCGCGGCGAGCGTGAGCAGCACAACCATCAGGTGGTACGCAGCCCGGACATCTACGAAACCACCAGCCCGCTGGAATTCGTAGCAGTCAACATGGAGTACTTCCTCCTGGACCCCAGCTACGCCTGTCGCCGCCCCGCGCTGTTCCGTTATTACAAGGATCACTTCGGCTGGGCACCGCCCGGACAGGACACCTGCGCCAGCACCTATGCCTTCCTGAACGCGGGCAACGATTTCGCCAAGACGCCCTTGGGCCAGATCGATCCGGAACGCGTGTATGAAATCGACTATCTGCTTGCCGAAGCCAACCAGAACCTGGTGAGCCGTTGGGGCCATAGCATGTTGCGCCTGGTGATTTGCGCTCCAGGCCGCCCGCGTGGCCCGGATTGCCGGCTGGATCTGGACCGGCATCTGGTGCTGTCTTACCGTGCCTTCGTCGGTGACGTCCAGCTGTCGAGCTGGGATGGCCTGGTGGGCAAATACCCGTCGCGGCTGTTCGTACTGCCGCTGGCCCAGGTCATTGATGAGTACACCAAAACCGAACTGCGTGGCCTGGCGTCGGTGCCGCTGAAGCTCAGCCGCCAGGAAATCAACGACACCGTCGAACATGCGGCTGAGATGCACTGGAGCTATGACGGCAACTACTTCTTTATCTCCAACAACTGTGCGGTCGAAAGCCTGAAACTGTTGCGCAGCGGCAGCGCCAACCCGCAATTGACTGGCCTGGACAACATCACCCCCAACGGTTTGCTGGAAGTGCTCAGCGCCCGCGGCATGGCCGATACCAGCGTATTGAATGACAAGCGCGAGGCACTGCGGCTGGGGTATCACTTCGACTCGTTCCGCGAGCGCTACCAGGCCATGTTCGATGTGCTGCGCAAGCAACTGCCGATCAAGCAGACCCAGGTCGAAGACTGGTTGTCCCTGGATGCGCAAGCGCGTCGCCAATGGTTCAGCCAGGCCGACCTGCGTACCAGCGCCGCGCTGTTGCTGCTGGAGCAGGCCAGCTATCGCAAACAACTGATGCTCGCCCAGGATGAGGTCAAACAACGCTATCTCAATGCCCGCGAGCTGAAATACGGCGGCATGGAGAAAGCCAACAACACGCTGCAGCAAATTCTCGCCAACAGCGGCTTCCTGAGTCGCCCGGCCGAGTTGCTGGACAGTGGAGGTTATGGCCTGCCGCAACCCTCAGAAGCCAAACGCCTGGAATCGGAGAGCGCCGAACGCCAGAAGCAGTTGCAGTCGTTGACCGGCGAGCTGGATAAAGAGGTGAGGGCGCTGCTCGATCCATCCCGCGCCGCCGAGATTGCCGCCTGTGAAGCCAACCTCAAACAAGTAGGTGAACACCTACGAGCGCTGCATAAAGCCGCCGGTGGCCTCGAACTGCCCTGAACACCACTGTGTAAGCTGGCTTGCCCTTGTAGGAGCGAGCTTGCTCGCGAAAAACTAACAGGCGCCGCGTTTCTATAGGAAGCGCGCGTTATCGTTGACGTTTTTCGCGAGCAAGCTCGCTCCTACAAAAGCAAGCCAGCCACATTTTGTTCTGCGTCAACCTGAAGAACGAGTGCCTGCCCTTCATCAGCTGTTTTCTCAGCGAAAGCTGGCTGAAAGCTTCCCCGTCTAGGATCGCCCTCACTGCCGGCAACAGACCGGCTGTTAACAACAACAATGGTGATTCCCGATGTCCGCTCGTACCCGCCTGTTCGCTCCAACTCCACCCGTACGCCTCGTGCCTTTCGTTCTGCGCTGACCGCCACTCGGTCCGCCATTCCCTAGCCGCGCTACGCCTGGAGTATTCCTATGCTGACTTTCCTTGGCTTTGCCATGGTCATCACGTTCATGTTCCTGATCATGACCAAGCGCCTGTCCGCGCTGATCGCCTTAATCATCGTGCCGATCCTGTTCGCGCTGTTCGGCGGTTTCGCACCGAAGATCGGCCCGATGATGCTCGAAGGCATCACCAAGCTTGCGCCGACCGGCGTGATGCTGATGTTCGCCATTCTCTATTTTGCCTTGATGATCGACTCCGGCCTGTTCGACCCGGCCGTGCGCAAGATCCTCAAGATGGTCAAGGGCGACCCGCTCAAGGTGTCGGTCGGCACCGCGGTACTGGCCCTGGTGGTCTCTCTGGACGGTGACGGTGCCACCACCTACATGATCTGCGTCGCGGCCATGCTGCCGCTGTACCAGCGCATCGGCATGAGCCCAAGGATCATGGCGGGCCTGATCATTCTCGCCGGTGGCGTCATGAACATGACCCCCTGGGGCGGCCCGACGGCACGCGCCGCCAGTGCGCTGCATGTAGACCCGTCGGACATCTTCGTACCGATGATCCCGGCCATGGCCGCCGGTGTGGTGGCGATCCTGGTGATTGCCTACATGTACGGCAAGCGCGAACGTGCGCGCCTGGGTGAATTGCACCTGCAGGGCGACGAGATCGACCACAGCGAAATCAGCGTGTCGCAATTCCCCGACGCTCGCCGTCCGAAACTGATCTGGTTCAACGGCGCCCTGACCCTGGCGTTGATGTGCACCCTGATTGCCGGCCTGTTGCCGCTGCCGGTGCTGTTCATGGTGGCGTTCAGTATCGCCATGATCGTCAACTACCCATGCCTGCAGCAGCAGAAAGACCGCGTCGCGGCTCACGCCGGTAGCGTATTGGCGGTGGTGGGCTTGATCTTCGCCGCCGGTATCTTCACAGGCATCCTGTCGGGCACCGGCATGGTCGACGCCATGTCCAAGAGCCTGTTGGCGGTCATCCCCGAAGCGATGGGCCCTTACCTGGCGGTGATCACCGCGCTGGTGAGCATGCCGTTCACCTTCTTCATGTCCAACGATGCGTTCTACTACGGCGTACTGCCGGTACTGGCCGAAGCTGCCAGCCATTACGGCATCACCGCGGTGGAAATGGCGCGGGCGTCGATCGTCGGGCAACCCGTGCATTTGCTCAGCCCACTGGTACCCTCGACGTACTTGCTGGTTGCTCTGGCGGGTATCGAATTCGGCGATCACCAGCGCTTCACGCTCAAGTGGGCAGTGTTGGTGTGCCTGTGCATAATGTTCGCCGCATTGCTGATGGGGATTTTTCCGCTGTTCAGCACTCTATAATCGTACCGACTCACTCACCGCGCGGCGCTACGGCTTGCGCGGTTAACACTTGCTCAAAGGAATACACATGGAATGGCTGACCAATCCGGAAATCTGGATTGCCTTCTTCACCCTGACGGCCCTTGAGATCGTCCTGGGCATCGATAACATCATCATGATTTCGATCCTGGTCAGCCGCATGCCCAAGCATATGCACGCACGCACTCGGATCTTCGGCTTGGCGTTGGCCATGGTCACGCGCATCCTGTTGCTGCTGTCGATCACCTGGGTCATGCAACTGACCGCCGACCTGTTCGTGGTGTTTGGCCAGGGCATCTCCGGTCGTGACCTGATCCTGTTCTTCGGTGGTCTGTTCCTGCTGTGGAAAAGCTCCCAGGAGATGTACCACGCGCTGGAGGGTGAAGATGAAACCCAAGACGAGCCCAAAGGCGCCGGTGGCAAGTTCATCTACACCATTATCCAGATCGCCATCATCGACATCGTGTTCTCCCTGGACTCGGTGATTACCGCCGTCGGCATGGTTTCCCACGTGCCGGTGATGGTTGCCGCCATCGTCGTTGCGGTATTGGTGATGATGCTGGCTGCCGGCACTATCAGCGAGTTCATCGACAAGCACCCGTCGCTGAAAATGCTGGCGCTGTCGTTCCTGCTGGTCGTGGGTACCGTGCTGATCGCTGAATCATTCGACGTACACGTGCCAAAAGGCTACGTCTACTTCGCCATGGCGTTCTCGCTGGCGGTGGAAGCGGTGAACATCAAGATGCGTACCGCCATCGCGAAAAAGAAGAAACAGCAGGACCCAGTGAAACTGCGCAAGGACATTCCGGGTCAGTAAATTTGACCCGCGAGTGATCGTTCCCACGCTCCGCGTGGGAATGCCCTCTCGGACGCTCCGCGTCCGCAAAGTGACGCAGAGCGTCACAGGATGCGTTCCCACGCCGAGCGTGGGGAACGATCTTCATGACAGTTTTGTTTCAATCCCGAGTTTAGCTATGCGATGCTGGCGCAGAGCCCATTCGCCAACTACAGCTTAGGTACAAGACGTAGAGCGGCACGCGGTAACTTTCCTTCGCTCCTGCTGGAGCGCACCCACACGGGGGGCCGAGCATGCTGACCTTGCTCAATCTGCTTTCCGCCGTGACCCTGCTTATCTGGGGCACGCATATCGTCCGAACCGGCATCCTGCGGGTCTACGGTTCCAATTTGCGCCAAGTCATCGGGCAGAACATGTCCAAGCGCTGGCTGGCATTTGTCGCCGGTATCCTGGTGACGGCCATGGTGCAAAGCAGTAACGCCACCGCGATGCTGGTGACTTCGTTCGTCGGCCAGGGGCTGATGAGCCTCACGCCGGCCTTGGCCACCATGCTTGGCGCCGACGTCGGTACGGCCTTGATGGCGCGGGTGCTGACGTTCGATTTGTCCTGGCTGTCGCCGCTGCTGATATTCCTCGGGGTGATTTTCTTCCTGTCGCGCAAGCAGACGCGGGCAGGGCAGTTGGGCCGGGTCGGGATCGGCCTGGGCCTGATCATCCTCGCGCTGCAATTGATCGTCGAAGCCGCCGGGCCAATTACCCATGCCCAGGGCGTCAAAGTCATCTTCGCTTCGCTGACCGGCGATATCTTGCTGGACGCCCTGGTCGGCGCGCTGTTCGCCATGATTTCCTACTCCAGCCTTGCTGCGGTGTTGCTCACGGCCACACTGGCCGGTGCCGGCGTGATCGGCTTGCACGTGGCCATCGGCTTGGTGATCGGCGCCAACATCGGCAGCGGTGTACTGGCTTTTCTCAGCACCAGCATGCAAAACACTGCCGGTCGTCAAGTGGCCCTGGGCAGCCTGTTGTACAAATTGATCGGTCTGTTGCTGATCATTCCGGTGCTCGACCCGCTCGTAGGCTGGATGGACGGCCTGGACTACAGCGTCCAGGGCATGGTCATCACCTTCCACCTGCTCTACAACGTCAGCCGCTGCCTGATCCTGTTACCCACCATCGGGCCCATGGCACGCCTGTGCGAATGGCTGCTGCCGGAACGCCCCGAAACCAATGGCAAGGCCAAGCCACGCCATCTGGACCTGGCCTCATTGAATACCCCAAGCCTGGCCCTGGCGAACGCCGCCCGCGAAACCCTGCGCCTGGGTGACTTGATCGACAATATGCTCACTTCGATGCAGGAAGTGCTGCGCGGCAATCAAACCGCCGTTACCCAAGAAATGCGCAGCCTGAGCGATGATGTCGAAGCGCTCTACAGCGCGATCAAACTCTACCTGGCGCAAATGCCCCGTGAAGACCTGAGTGAACAGGACAACCGCCGCTGGGCCGAAATCATCGAGCTATCAATCAACTTGAAATTGGCCGGTGACCTGATCGAACGCATGCTGCGCAAAGTCCAGCAACAGAAGACTTCGCAACGCCGGCAATTTTCCGAAGTGGGCCTGGAGGAACTCAGTGGCCTGCACAGCCAGTTGATCGCCAACCTGCGCCTGGGCCTGTCGGTGTTTCTCAGCGGCGACCCGGAAAGCGCCCGCCAATTACTGCGCGAAAAGCGCCGCTTCCGCGCCCAGGAACGCCGCCTGGCCCACGCCCATGTCAGCCGCCTGCAGCGCAAGATCGTGCAGAGCCTGGAAACCAGTTCCCTGCACTTGGAACTGATTGCCGACATGAAACGCTTGAACTCGTTGTTCTGCAGCAGTGCTTATGTAGTGTTGGAAACGTCCGACACTGGCGCGCTCTCGGCTGAAAGTATTGCCGACATTACCCATTCGCCCTGAACGTACGCCCGCGAGCGAAGTCAGTAAACAGTGGACCTCATTCGCCAGGAAGCTTGCTATGCGTCGCCTGTTACTCGCCTGCCTGCTCTTGGGCTCGGTACACGCCTTTGCCTTTGACCGCCTGCAAGTCGAGGGCTACACCTTGCCCAACGGCCTGCAACTGCTGCTCAAACCCGGCACCGAGCGTGGGCATGTCGCTATTCGCCTGGTGGTTGGTGTGGGCCTGGACGACTTCGGTTGCGAAGAAAAAGAGCTGCCGCACTTGTTCGAGCACTTGCTGTTCAGCGGTATCGACGGCGGCGGCGAAGGCGACCTCGAAGACCGCATGCAAGCCCTGGGCGGCGAGTGGAACGCCTACACCAGCAACGCCGACACCACCTTCGTGATCGAGGCGCCCGCGCAGAACCAACGCAAGGTGCTGGACCTGCTGCTGGCAATCCTCACGCGCACGCAACTGACCGACGCCCATATCAATGCCGCCAAGCAAGTGGTGGAGCGCGAAGACGGTGGCCATTATTCACACTTGCAACGCCTGCTGGATCGCCAGGACCTCGGTCACAGCGCCAGCAACCAACTGGCCGTGGAGTTGGGCCTCAAGTGCGCCGAACGCGCCGAGGTCAGCCACCTCACCCGCGACCAGTTGGAGAAGCTGCGCAAAGAATGGTACGCGCCGAACAACATGACCCTGATCGTCGTGGGCGATCTCGACAAACTGCTGCCCGCCTACCTGGAACGCACCTATGGTCAACTCGACCCAGTGGAGCCGAGCGAACATCGCCCCCTCCCGGAAATCCAGCATACCGCCGCCGGCCACCGCGACCTGATCCGCGGCTGGGTGGGCGATGGCGCCAAGCTGCACTGGCTGTTCCCAGAGCCGGTGCTGGACGACCAGCATGATGAAACCTACAACCTGCTCAAGGACTACCTCGACTGGGCGCTTTACCGGCAACTGCGCCTCAAGCACGGTTTGTCCTACGGCCCGTGGGTGGAACGCGAAGTGCTCGGCGGCGTTGGGTTCCTCAGCCTGAATGCCGACCTTGAGCGAGAAAACCTCCCTGAAGCCGAGCAGGTCTTGCAAGACCTCAAGGCCCAGTTGCTCAAGGATGGCCTCGACCCAACGGTATTCACACGCCTGCAACAAGCCGCCATTGCCCGCCAAGCCTGGGCAGTGCAAGGCAACAGCGCACTGGCCGACTATTACTGGAGTGCGGCCGGCGACTACTCCAATGGACGTTTCAGCGACCCGGTCAAACGCATCAAGGCCGTGAGCCTGGCGCAAACCAACCAGGCCATGCGCGAAGCGTTCCAGCAGCCGGGCTACTGGCGCATCGAAAAACCGCTGTTGAGTTATGACGCCTTGACCTGGATCGGTGCGGGCGTACTGGGCCTGATCATCCTTGGTTTGATCGGCCTGAGGCTTTATCGCAAACCTGTTGAGTAATGAGGCGCAGAATATCGGGCCAAGGCGTTATTCTGTCTGAGATTTTTCCCACAACCAGTGAACCGCCCATGCCGAACTTGCCGCCCCTCATCCAGCGCGTTATAGAACTGATCAAGCGCTACCCAGGGGTGATCGCACTCGGCGGTTTCATCTCGGGGGTGGGCAGCTTCATCTTGGTAGACCGCCAGCAGGGCATGGCCAGCTGGATCGCGGTGATCATGCTGGTGAGCTGGTTGTGGCTGATGCTGGAGAACAGCTTTACGCAACTGTTCACCAAAGTCTTCAATCGCGAGATCCCTGAACCGCTGCTGCGCTACGCCACCCAGATGATCCACCAGGAAAGTCTGTTTTTCGTCCTGCCGTTCTTTTTCGTCACCACCGCCTGGAACAGCGGCCAATCGTTGTTCACTGGCCTGCTCGGCGCAGCGGCGCTGGTGTCGATCATCGACCCGCTGTATTACAAATGGCTGGCGCCCAAACGCTCGCTGTTCCTGGCCCTGCACACCCTGACCCTATTCGCCGCGTTGCTGACCGCACTGCCGATCATCATGCACCTGACCACCGCCCAGAGTTACAAACTGGCGTTGGGCGTGGCCATGGTCCTGTCGATCCCGAGCCTGGCCGTCAGCCTGCCGCTGCGTAGCCTCAAGGGCTGGGCGATGCTGCTGGGGGTAACGGCCGCCATCGGCTGCGCCGGCTGGTTCCTGCGCAGCTGGGTACCGCCCGCCACCCTGTGGATGACCGAAGTCGCCATCAGCACCCAACTGCAAGACCGCACGCCGGGCGACGACCTCAAGCAAGTCACCGCCGCCCAATTGCGCAGCGGTGGGCTGTATGCGTACACCGCCATCAACGCACCACGCGGGCTGGATGAGCGGATCTACCATGTGTGGAAATTCAACGGCCAGGAAGTCGACCGCATTGCCCTGGACATCCATGGTGGGCGCAAGGAGGGCTATCGCGCCTGGACCCACAAGCAGAATTTCCCGGGTGACGCCGTGGGGCGCTGGCAAGTGCAGGTGCTCACCGAAGACGGCCAAGTCATAGGCGTTCTGCGCTTCAAGGTGATAGACACAGCACAAGCGGACAACCCAAAGTAAGCCGGATCGTGCTATTACGTAGCAATTGTGGATAGCCAAACAAGCTCGGAGCTTATGACCACTCGCACGACGGCCGGCGCGGCCCATCTTGATACGTCCAGCACCCCGCCTTCGCTACGGATTACCGGCGACTGGACGCTGGCCCACTACGCCCACCTGAAGAAGCTGTCGGCCACACTCGACGGCCAATACGACGCCGGCGCCCGCATTGACCTCAACGGTCTCGGTGCGCTGGATACCGCCGGCGCCTCACTGCTGGTGGAGCTGCTGGGTCCTGCACGCATCGAACATTCTGCCGAACAGACTGATTGCACCCTGGCAGCCGCCGACCGTGCACTGCTCAAGACCGTCTACCGCTCCCTGAATGACTTTTGCGTACCGATCAAAGAGCCGGAAGAGGCCGCCGGCATTCAAGTGTTGGCTCGCATCGGCCGCGCAGTAGACACGGTCTGGCAAGACGCAATGAAGCTGTTGGGCTTTATCGGCCTGATCCTCGAAACCTTCGCTCGCGGTATTTGGCGGCCCAAGCGCTGGCGCCTGACGCCCATGGTCGCCCACATCGAACAGACGGGCCTGGATGCGGCGCCTATCGTCGCGCTGCTGACCTTTCTGGTCGGCGCCGTCGTGGCCTTTCTCGGCGCCACCGTGCTCAAGAGCTTCGGCGCGACGATCTTTACCGTGGACCTGGTGGCGTTCTCCTTCCTGCGTGAATTCGGCGTGTTGCTCACCGCAATCCTCATCGCCGGCCGTACCGCCAGTGCATTCACCGCGCAAATCGGCTCCATGAAAGCCAACGAAGAAATCGACGCCATCCGTACCCTGGGCCTGGACCCCATGGAGCTGTTGGTATTGCCGCGCGTGCTGGCGCTGCTGGTGGCGTTGCCGATGCTGACTTTCCTGGCGATGCTCTCGGGGATCGTCGGCGGTGGCGTGGTGTGTGCGGTGGCCCTGGATATTTCGCCGGCGATGTTTCTTTCGCTGCTGCAATCGGACATTGGCGTGCAGCACTTTCTGGTGGGCATGGTGAAGGCGCCGATCTTTGCCTTTTTGATCGCGGCCATTGGCTGCCTGGAAGGTTTCAAAGTCAGCGGCAGTGCCGAGTCAGTCGGCGCGCATACCACATCGAGCGTGGTGCAATCGATCTTTGTAGTGATCGTGCTGGATGCGGTCGCGGCGATGTTTTTCATGGAGATGGGCTGGTGAGTCGTCTACACCGTGCGCCCACTGAGGCGGTGATTGAAGTGCGTGGCTTGTGCAATCGCTTTGGCAGCCAAAGCGTGCATGAGAACCTCGACCTGGATTTGTACAAAGGCGAGATCCTGGCGGTGGTGGGGGGCTCTGGCAGCGGTAAATCCGTGTTGTTGCGCAGCATCGTTGGCCTGCGGCGCCCCAGCGAAGGCGAAGTACGGGTGTTCGGCAAAAACCTGCCGAGCCTGCCTGAACATGAACGCTCACTGGTAGAACGCCGCTTTGGCGTACTGTTCCAGAAGGGCGCGCTGTTTTCCTCGCTGACGGTGACCGAGAACGTGGCTCTGCCATTGATCGAGCACGCCGGCCTCAGCCGCGCCGATGCCGAGCACTTGGCGGCGGTCAAGCTGGCCCTGGCAGGGTTGCCGCTGTCGGCGGCCGATAAATACCCGGCCTCGTTGTCCGGCGGCATGATCAAACGTGCCGCCCTGGCCCGCGCACTGGCCTTGGACCCGGACATCCTGTTCCTGGACGAACCCACCGCCGGTCTCGACCCCATTGGCGCGGCGCAATTCGACCAACTGATCCTCACCCTGCGCGATGCGTTGGGCTTGAGTGTGTTCCTGGTCACCCACGACCTCGACACGCTGTACACCATCACCGACCGTGTGGCGGTGCTGGCGCAGAAGAAAGTGCTGGTGGCCGACGCCATCGATGTCGTTTCGGAAACGGACGACGTCTGGATTCACGAATATTTCCACGGCCCCCGGGGCCGCGCGGCATTGGATGCCGCTCAATCGCTCAACGAGGTATGACATGGAAACCCGAGCCCATCATGTGATGATCGGACTGTTCAGCGTAATTGTGGTGGTCGGCGCGATGCTGTTTGGCCTGTGGCTGGCCAAGTCCAGCGTCGATACCGCCTTCCAGGATTACGAAGTGATCTTCAACGAAGCGGTCAGCGGCCTGTCCCAGGGCAGTGCGGTTCAGTACAGCGGCATCAAGGTGGGCGATGTCATCAGCCTGCGTCTGGACCCCAAAGACCCACGCCGCGTCCTGGCGCGCATCCGCCTGGCCGGGCAAACGCCAATCAAGGAAGACACCCAGGCCAAACTGGCCCTGACCGGTATCACCGGCACCTCGATCATCCAGCTCAGTGGGGGCACCCCGCAGAGCCCGGAGCTCAAGGGCAAGGACGGCAACCTGCCGGAAATCATCGCGTCGCCATCGCCTATCGCACGCCTGCTCAATAACAGCAACGACCTGATGACCAGCGTCAACCTGCTGCTGCACAACGCCAACCACCTGTTCTCGCGGGAAAACGTCGAACGCCTGAGCAACACCTTGGATAACCTGCAACAAACCACCGGCGCCATTGCCGAGCAACGCGGCGACATCAAGGTGGTGATGCAGCAATTGATGCAGGTGAGCAAACAGGCGGGCGCGGCGCTGGAGCAAACCACCGTGCTGATGCGCAGCGCCAATGGTTTGCTCAGTGAACAAGGCAAGCAAGCCTTCGGGAGCGCCGAGCAGGCGATGAAATCCCTGGAGCAAAGCACCGCCACCATCAATACCTTGCTGACCAATAACCAGGACTCGGTGAACAGCGGCATGCAGGGCCTTAACGAGCTGGCGCCAGCCGTGCGCGAGCTGCGTGAAACCCTCGGCTCGCTGCGCGCCATCTCTCGCCGCCTGGAAGCCAACCCCAGCGGTTACCTGCTGGGCAGTGACAAGAACAAGGAGTTCACGCCATGAAGCGTGCTTACCACATGATCGTCCCCATGGCCCTGGCACTGGTCAGCGCGTGCTCGATCCTGCCCAAGCCGGACCCTTCGGACGTGTACCGCCTGGCGTCCGCCCAACCGGCCAGCCAAGGCACGCCGGTGAGTTGGTCGCTGCGCGTGACCAAGCCGCAGACCAGCGAGTTTCTCGATAGCCCGCGCATCGCCGTAGTGCCAGATGGCAACTTGATCAGCAACTACGCGAATTCACGCTGGAGCGACCCGGCGCCGGTGCTGCTGCGTAATCGCCTGCTGGATGGCTTCCAGCGCGACGGGCGCGTGACGTTGTTGAGTACCGACGAGACCAACCTGCAAGCCGACTATGAACTGGGCGGGCAGTTGCAGGCGTTTCAGAGTGAGTATCGAGGCAAAGCGGTGGAAGTGGTGATTCGCCTCGACGCGCGATTGGTGCGTGGGCGTGATCAAAGGATTATCGCCAGCCGCCGGTTTGAAGTGAGGCAGCCGGTGAGTGACGCCAAGGTGCCAGCGGTGGTGGCTGCTTTTGGCCAGGCTGGGGATCAGTTGAATAAGCAGGTGGTGGATTGGGTAGTCAGCCAGGGCAATACCGCTCTGAAACCTTGAAGGCCTCATCGCAGGCAAGCCAGCTCCCACATTTTACTGCGTTCACACATCAAACTGTGGGAGCTGGCTTGCCTGCGATAACGATTGTGGCCTTAACCAAAAAACCAGTAGCACACCGAAATAGCCGCGACCACACCAGCAAACTCCGCGAACAACGCACATCCCACCGCATGCCGCGCCCGCTGGATGCCTACCGAGCCGAAGTACACGGCCAGCACATAAAACGTGGTTTCAGTACTGCCCTGTATCGTCGCCGCCACCAACGCCGCAAAGCTGTCCACACCCTGGGTCTGCATGGTCTCGATCAGCATCGCCCGTGCCGCACTGCCGGAGAACGGCTTGACCATTGCGGTCGGCAGAGCGTCGACAAAGCGCGTATCCAGGCCAGTCCAGGCCACCACATGGCGAATCCCTTCCAGGCCGAACTCCAAGGCGCCCGAGGCACGCAACACGCCAACCGCACACAGCATCGCCACCAGATAGGGCAGTAGGTTCTTGGCCACGTCGAAGCCTTCCTTGGCGCCTTCGACAAAGGCCTCGTACACCTTGACCTTGCGCAACGCACCGATCACCAGGAACAGCATGATCAGGCCAAACAGCGTGAGGTTGCCCAGGATCGACGACAAACCGGCCAGCGCTGTGGCAGACAGGGTCGCCAGCAGCGCCATGAAGCCACCAAGCATCAACGCGCCGGGGACCAGATAGGCCAGCACCACAGGGTCCCACAGCCGCAGACGCTGCATCACCGCCACCGACAGCAGGCCCACGAGGGTCGAGGCGCTGGTGGCCAGCAGGATCGGCAGGAACACCAGCGTCGGGTCCGCGGCGCCTTGCTGGGCGCGGTACATGAAAATGGTCACCGGCAACAGCGTCAGCGAGGACGCGTTGAGCACCAGGAACAGGATCTGAGCGTTGGTCGCCGTATTGGGGATGGGGTTGAGCTCTTGCAGCGCCTTCATGGCTTTCAGGCCGATGGGCGTGGCGGCGTTATCCAGGCCCAGGCCGTTGGCGGCAAAGTTGAGGGTGATCAAACCTATCGCGGGGTGCCCGGCGGGCACTTCAGGCATCAGGCGGCGAAACAGCGGGCCGAGGGCCTTGGCCAGCCAATCGACGATCCCGGCTTTTTCCGCAATCCGCAGAAAGCCCAGCCATAACGTCAGGGTACCGAACAGCAGCACCATGACTTCCACCGACAATTTGGCCATGGCGAAAATGCTTTCGACCATCGCCGCGAAGATCCCGGCGTTACCGCCCACCAGCCATTGCGCCAGTGCTGACACCATTGCCACGACAAAGAAGCCAAGCCACAGGCCATTGAGCATCAGATAAGTCCCCCGAAAGATGGGGCGAATGATAACGGGGCTGGCAGAAACGACAAACCCCGGAATTTTCCGGGGTTTGTTTTCGATCAATCTGCAATCAGCTACGGGTGGCTTGTGCCGTAGGCAGGGCTTCCTTGCTGCGCCAGTGCGGCAGGGAATTCCAGTAGCGCTCGCCCTTGGCGTCGTCGTACATGCCTTCCCAACGGGAGATAACCAGTACGGCCAAGGCATTGCCGATCACGTTCAGGGCGGTACGCGCCATGTCCATCACACGGTCGACACCGGCGATAAACGCCAAGCCTTCCAGTGGGATGCCCACGCTGCCCAGAGTCGCCAACAACACCACGAAGGACACGCCCGGCACGCCGGCGATACCTTTGGAGGTCACCATCAGGGTCAGTACCAGCATCAGTTGCTGGCCGATCGACAGGTCGATGCCATACAGCTGGGCAATGAAGATGGCCGCGATGCTCTGGTACAGGGTCGAACCGTCAAGGTTGAACGAATAGCCGGTCGGCACCACGAAGCTGCAGATCGCTTTCGGCGCGCCGTAGGCTTCCATCTTCTCGATCACACGCGGCAGCACGGTTTCGGAGCTGGCGGTGGAGTAAGCCAATACCAACTCATCTTTGAAGATGCGGATCAGCTTGAGGATCGAGAAGCCAAACAGGCGTGCGATCAAACCCAGGACCGCGAAGGCGAAGAACAGGATCGCGACGTAAACCAGGATCACCAGCTTGGCCAGCGGCAGCAGCGAGGCGAAGCCGAAGTTGGCGACCGTCACCGCGATCAGTGCAAATACACCGATAGGGGCGTACTTCATGATCATGTGGGTGACTTTGAACATGCTCTCGGACACGCCCTGGAACATGGTCACCAGCGGTTCGCGCAGTTCAGGCTTGAGGCTCGACAGGCCCAGGCCGAACAACACCGAGAAGAAGATGATCGGCAGCATCTCGCCTCGGGCGACTGCGGCGAAGATGTTCGAGGGGATCAGGTTGAGGATGGTCTCGATGAACGCATGTTCATGCTGCACTTCGGCGGCAGTCGCCTGGTACTTGGAGATATCGACGGTACCCAGGGTACTCATGTCGATGCCCGCGCCTGGGTGGAACAGGTTGGCGAGCAACAGGCCCACCACGATGGCGATGGTGGTGACAATTTCGAAGTAGAGGATGGTTTTGACGCCGATACGACCGAGCTTTTTCGCGTCGCCTACACCGGCAATGCCGACGATCAGCGAAGAAATCACAATCGGGATCACGATCATCTTGATCAGGCGGATAAAGATATCGCCCGCCGGCTGCAACACATTGCTGATCCACCAGGCCTTTTCAGCACTGAAATGGTTGAGCACGGCACCGATTGCAATGCCCAGTACCAAACCGATGAGGATCTGCCAGGCGAGGCTTAGCTTTGCCTTCTTCATGTCATTACCCTTGCTTCAAGTGGACTTACGGCAAATGCGCCAGCTGCAACGCTCGAAAGCGAAAAAGTGTGTGCATCTGCCTCCATGGAAGGTCACCGCAGCGTGGCCGAAATGGCTTACTGGCAGGCGAAAAAAGGCGCAACTATTCCCATGCAAGGGAGCGACGTCTAATGCCGTAAACGCCTACCCTATGCCGAATCGGCATGGCTTTTTTTGAAAATATTTGTCCAAACGGTCAGTTCGTATCCGCCATTCGAGCGGGTGAATATGCCGTTAAGCAGCCAAATCAGGCTCGCGCAGAGATACTGGACGACTTCGATTGGCTGACAGAAATGTCTGAGAAATCCATCACCTAGGGCCGGAAAGATCCTATAGCGCGATTGAAAAATTCTCGATAGATGGTCACGCCGACATACCCAGTAATGGTTGGCCACACGCAAAAAAACAAAACTACGGCTATAGGCGGCATGAAACGCGGGAATGAGAGTCATAAGCCCGCCGCAAGTTCAGCAAGCTTGAGGTCTTGTGAACTTGCGTCGCAGCTTTTCGCCTGACCCGGCCCTTGCGCAGGTACTCCCTGTACCCGTAGGTCACGCCGATCCTGATCGATCAGAGCAACCCGGCCCCCTGGTCATGCATCACTCAAGGAGCGATGCAAACAGAAAGAAGCACAAGGGCTTCCTTCTATGGACGCCGGCTCCGTCACACGGAACCTAGTACCAATTCGGATCTTTCTTGAGCTGTTCCATCAGCAGCTTTTGCATACCCTCGTCCGGCTTACCGAGGAAACGGTAATCGGCGTGCCGTGTCGGGGACTTGTCCGCTGGCAAACCCGCCGGGACTTCCACTAACATGGCATAGGCATCTTCCTTGTCGAGGCTGAAGGCAACGATCAGGCGCTTGTTCAGGCAGGTGTCTGCGGTTTCACAAAGCGGCCCGACCAAGTACTTGTCGCCATCTTCCTCAACGGCATTCATTTGCTCGGCCGTGCCCGACAGGTTCATCACCCATTCGGGCAGGCGTTCCTCTTTCTTCACCACGTCTTGCCAGGTTTCACGGTACTGCGGATCCGCGCTGAGCAATTCGTTAGCCCGGGATTGACCGTCGTTGGCGGCCATGGCCAGGCCGCTGCCGCCCAACAGCAGGGCGGCAGCAAGGGCTTTAAAAGGCAGGCTGACCATATTCAACCTCGGCCTTTGCGACCAAAGAAGAACGAAGCGATAAACATCACCAGGAAGACCACAAACAGGATCTTGGCGATGCCGGTGGCGGTGCCAGCGATACCACCGAAGCCCAGGACTGCGGCCACAATGGCGATGATCAGAAATGTGATTGCCCAACTCAACATGGTGATTCTCCTTATGCTTCTATAGGGGTAACAGCGGTGATACCGTGCAGCCGCTCAACACGAGCGACATTTTTTGCCTAGAACACCCAACGGTCATGGGCCGGCAGTTCGTCCAGGGTGGAACCCTGGTCTACCAGGCTCAATTGCGGGGCAGTCACATCGGCGCTGGCGCTGCCAATGGAACGGAAATGGGTCTGAGTCATGACGGGACGTTCAAATTGCGGGGCTGGCTGCGCACGCTCCTGCCAATGCTGCAACTGCTGGCCGGCAATCAACGTAACCATCAAGGCCAGGCTGGCGAACAGGCCCTGCTGCAAGCGCAGCGGCGATACACGCAATTGGCTGAGGCTTTGGCGAGTCATGCTGCATTACTCCCGCATTCTGATTATTCGTTCATGACGCTCTTGGGGGAGATATTGCAGAGTGCATGCCAGCTTTATTGCAAAATAAAACACAATAAAATCAAGCATTTACACTTGCTCGATAGATTCGTCGCCTAGCATCCTGCACGATGCCTCCTTGCAGGCCGTGCGAAATGCACGATGGTCGGGGGTCGGAACCAGACACCCAGCGCACACATCGAAGGATCGAAGGGTGAAAGGAAGGGAAAATGCCCTCAGACGTCGTCTGTAGGAAGGCGCGCAGATAGCTGCACGAAGAAGCCTTTTATGAATCAGAATAAACCATGCAACTTGCCCGATTATTCCGGGACTAAACACCATCACATTTATAGTTAAGGAGTGCGGGACAGATGGATTCAGCCAAGGAACTTCAAGGCCGCATTCTTTTAGTGGATGACGAATCCGCGATCCTGCGCACCTTCCGCTATTGCCTGGAAGATGAGGGCTACACCGTCGCCACCGCGAACAGTGCCGCACAGGCCGATGCCCTGATGCAGCGTCAGGTGTTCGACCTGTGCTTCCTCGACCTGCGCCTGGGCGAGGACAATGGCCTGGACGTGCTGGCCCAGATGCGCGTGCAGGCTCCGTGGATGCGCGTGGTGATTGTGACCGCCCATTCGGCCGTGGATACCGCCGTGGACGCCATCCAGGCTGGCGCCGCCGACTACCTGGTCAAGCCTTGCAGCCCCGACCAACTGCGCCTGGCCACGGCCAAGCAACTGGAGGTGCGTCAGCTCTCTGCGCGGCTGGAAGCGCTGGAAGGCGAGGTGCGCCAGCCCAAAGACGGCCTGGACTCCCATAGCCCGGCCATGATGGTGGTGTTGGAAACCGCGCGGCAGGTGGCCGGGACGGACGCCAATATCTTGATTCTCGGCGAGTCCGGCACCGGTAAAGGTGAGTTGGCCCGGGCGATACACGGATGGAGCAAACGCTCGAAGAAGTCCTGCGTGACCATCAACTGCCCGTCACTGACCGCCGAACTGATGGAAAGCGAACTGTTCGGCCATAGCCGCGGCGCATTCACCGGCGCCAGTGAAAGCACCCTGGGCCGAGTGAACCAGGCGGACGGCGGTACGCTGTTTCTCGACGAGATCGGCGATTTCCCCCTCACGTTGCAACCCAAGTTGCTGCGGTTTATCCAAGACAAAGAGTATGAGCGCGTGGGCGACCCGGTCACCCGCCGCGCTGACGTGCGCATCCTCGCAGCCACCAACCTGAACCTGGAAGACATGGTGCGCGATGGCCGTTTCCGTGAAGACTTGCTCTACCGTCTGAATGTCATCACCTTGCACTTGCCCCCGCTGCGCGAACGCAGTGAAGACATCCTGACCCTGGCTGACCGCTTCCTTGCCCGCTTCGTCAAGGAATACGCACCCCGGCGCGCGGCTTCAGCGATAATGCCCGCGAAGCGCTACTGAACTACCGCTGGCCCGGCAATATTCGTGAACTGCGCAACGTAGTGGAACGCGCCAGCATCATCTGCCCCCAGGAGAAGGTTGAGATCAGCCACCTGGGGATGGCTGAGCAACCGGCCAACAATGCACCGCGTATCGGGTCGGCTTTGAGCCTTGACGAGCTGGAGAAAGCCCATATCGGCGCCGTACTTGCGACCAGCGACACACTGGACCAAGCGGCCCGCACACTCGGCATCGATGCGTCGACGCTGTACCGCAAACGCAAGCAGTACAACCTTTGAACAGGACCTTATGAAGCTCGCGATGAAACTGCGCACCCGGTTATTCCTGAGCATCTCAGCCTTGATTACCGTGGCTTTGCTGGGGTTGGTCCTGGGCTTGGTCAGCGTCATGCAAATGGCCAAGACCCAGGAATCGCTGATCCGCAGTAATTTCATCACCCTGGACCTGGGGCTCAAATTGCGTCAGAGCCTGGGCGACCAGTTGATCATGATGCTGGAGAAGCGTCCCGACCCAGACGCCCTGCAAGCCTCCAAGCAGCATTATTTCGATCTGTTGGACCAGGGCATCGCCCATGAGCAGGTCGACGGCAAAAACCATGGTTTCAGCCAGGCACGCTCGGATTACCAGAATCTGCTCAAGGCGTTTGACCAATCCCAGCAGACATCACCGCCTGCGGGCAGCAAGGAAAAGCTCACCGAGACCTTCAACATACTGCGCAACGGCTTGATCGCCGAACACAAGCGAGCCCTGGAAAATATCAGTACCAGTGAACATAAATCCCGTGAGCGCGCCCTGTTGATAGCGGGCCTGCTCGGGCTGGTAGGGCTCGCGGTGCTGATCATCGGTTTCGTCACGGCCCATGGCATCGCCCGGCGTTTCGGTGGTCCCATCGAAGCCTTGGCCAAGGCCGCCGACAAGATCGGGCAGGGCGACTTTGAAGTCACGCTGCCGATCTCCTCCGCAGCGGAAATGAACCTGTTGACCCGACGTTTCGGCATCATGGCCGAAGCGTTGCGCCAACATCAGGCCACTAACATCGATGAGCTGCTGGCCGGCCAACAGCGCCTGCAAGCGGTGCTCGACAGTATCGATGACGGCCTGTTGATGATTGATCGCCAAGGCTGCCTGGAGCATCTCAACCCTGTAGCGCAGCGCCAATTGGGCTGGGATGAGGAGCGGCTGGGTCAAGGCCTTGGTGAAGCCATGGGTCGTGCGGAAATGGATGAACAGCTGCAACTGGTGCTGCGCGGCGGCAACCTGGAGCGGGCCCCGGACGATCTGGAGGTGGAAGTCGAGGGTGAGTTGCGCCTGCTGACCTACAGCCTGACCCCGGTTAGCCATACACAGGGGCACATTCTCGGGGCCGTGATGGTGCTGCATGATGTGACTGAACAGCGCGCCTTCGAACGGGTGCGCAGCGAGTTCGTATTGCGCGCCTCCCATGAGCTGCGCACGCCGGTTACCGGCATGCACATGGCCTTCGGCTTGTTCCGTGAGCGGGCCAAGTTCCCACCGGACTCCCGCGAGGCGGACCTGCTGGATACGGTGAATGAAGAAATGCAGCGCCTGATGCAGTTGATCAACGACCTGCTCAACTTCTCGCGCTACCAGAACGGCCTGCAAAAACTCACCCTGGGCACGTGCGATGTCACCGACTTGCTGGAGCACGCACGGGCTCGGTTTGCTGAGCCTGCGAACGCCCAGCACATTGAGTTGCTGGTAGAAGCTCAGCCTGAGTTGCCACGGCTGTATGCCGACCAAGTGCAACTGGAGCGGGTGCTCGACAACCTGTTGGGCAATGCCCTGCGCCACACCGCCGAAGGCGGGCAGATTCGCCTGCAGGCACGACGGCATGGCGAGCGGGTGATTATCAGCGTCGAGGATAACGGCGAAGGCATTGCCTACGGCCAGCAAGGGCGAATCTTCGAACCCTTTGTACAGGTGGGCCGCAAGAAGGGCGGTGCGGGCCTGGGCTTGGCACTGTGCAAGGAAATCGTGCAATTGCACGGCGGCCGCATGGGTGTGTACTCACGACCGGGGCAGGGTACGCAGTTCTATATGGCATTACCCCTGTAGGAGCGAGAACCCTGTGGCGAGCAAGCTTGCTTGCGCTGGGGTGCGAAGCGCCCCTCAAAAAAGCCGGCTCCAGCTTCGCTGTCGAACGGGAGCAAGCTCCCTCACCACAGCAAGCTCGCTCCAACATTGTTACACCTTCAGCGGTGATTCAAGGCTCGCAGGATCGCGGCGCTTTCAGCATCCGGGGTGCCATCAAACAGCGATGGCCGGAAGCGCATCTGGAACGCAGCGATGACGTGCCTTGTGGCCACATCCAGCTCACCGGTCTGCGGCGTCTGGTAGCCCAGGCGCGCCAGCTCTTCCTGGAACCAGGTAATGCTCGGCAACTGCGCGGCGTACTGCACCTGGAACCGGGCCACTGCCTGGGCATCCGGCCACACGGCCAGACCTTCTGCCGCCAAGCGTTTCCAAGGGAACAACGGGCCTGGGTCCAGCTTGCGCAGTGGGGCAATGTCGCTGTGCCCGATGATGTTCTTGGGGTCGATGCCATTGCGCTTGCTGATGTCCTTGAGCAGCACGATCAGCGACTGCACCTGCGCTTCGGAATACGGGTACCACACACGCCCAGTCGGCGTATCACTGAACCCTGGGTTGACGATCTCGATGCCGATGGAGCTGGAGTTGAGCCAGGTGCGCCCCATCCACTCGCTTTGCCCGGCGTGCCAGGCGCGCTGGCTTTCATCCACCAGCTTGTAGATGGTGCCGGAGGCGTCGTCGCCGATCAGGTAATGGCTGCTGACCTGGCCATGGGTCAACAGCGCCAGGGAACGTTCAAGGTTGGTCGAGGTGTAATGCACCACAACGAACTGCACGCGGTTGTCGTGGTTAACCGAAGGATGGCTGGTGTTCAGGCGCGGGCCACTGGCGCAGCCGGCGAGCAGAAGAAACGCTAAAGCGATATACAAGGATTTCATGGCGAGAGGCATTACACTGAAAGACGATAATGCAACAGTGTAACGTAAGGTTCATGGCTAGGCGGTCAAATCACAAAATGGAACATCTTTTATGCCGCCTGCACCTGATTACGCCCCGCAGCCTTTGCCCTGTAGAGTGCCTCGTCGGCACGCTTGAGCGCCAGGTCACTGCGCTCGCCGGGTTGAAACTGCGCCACGCCCATGGACACCGTGATCGTTACCGGCTCGCCCTTGAAGTGGAACGGGCACGCTGCAATGGCCTCACGCAATACTTCACCTACGGCCAGGGCATCCGCCAAGGCTGAGTCGGGCATGAGCAGCACGAACTCTTCACCACCAAACCGCGCGATGAAGTCAGTCGGCCGCAGGCGTTTGCTCAGCACGTTGGCGATGATCTTCAAGACCTTGTCCCCTGCCAGGTGACCGTAGCCGTCGTTGATGCGCTTGAAGTGGTCCAGGTCGAGCATGGCCAGCGACAGGCTGTTACCGCGCTGATGCCAGGCGTTGACTTCGTAATCGAGGCGTTCGCTCCACGCCGCACGGTTGGGCAGCCCGGTGAGCGGATCGATCAAGGCCTTCTGGCGCTGCACCTCCAGGTGCTCGCGGTATCCCTGGGCCTCCTGCTCCATATGGGCCACGCGTTCAGCCAGGCCTTTGAGGCGTGCGGCCACTTCCTGTTCGCGCAGGTCACGCTGTTGCTGGTGTTCATCCATGGTGCCGAGCAAGCCTTCAAGGTGGCTTTCGAGCACCTGCTTGAGGCTGTCCAGGTCGGCGGCGTCCTGCACGCTGCTTTGCAGGCCGTCCACCTGCTCGCGAATCTGTGTGTCCAACTCCCGCGCGGCCAGGCTGCTGTCGGCGTGGCCGTCGCTGGCGACCTGCAAATGCCCCTGGAATGCCTCGAGACGCTCGTTGAGCTGCTTGAGATAAGCCTCGAACTCATGCTGGCCACTGTCGGTGACCGCCAGCATCAGCACGGCCAGGTCATCCAGGATCGGCAGCAGTTCGTACCAATTCAAACCATGGGCGAGACGCTCACGCATCGCCTCGGCCTGGGGCTGGTGACGTTCGGGCAGGGAAAGGTCTTCCAGCAGGCCGAGCAAAGTGCCTTCAATGTGCTTGGCCACCGAACTGTAGGACGGTTCAGGCGAATCGGGCAGGGCGTAGGTGCCGTCCGGTTGCAGCTCGTCAGGCTCGGGGCTTTCCAGCACGGGGGGCAGCGACAGGCTGCCGATGGTGGTCTCATCCGGCGTTTCGACTGGAGCCGGCGGCGGTTCGATAAAGGCAGCGAGTGCGCTTTCGTGAGCAGGCTCCGCAACCGGTGGCGCCTGCACGTCGGGCTCCGGTAATTGCGCAGGCGCAATCGACGGCAGCTCTGGAGCGTCGAATACCGGCGTTTCTCTGGCGACCTCTTGCCCTTCGGCCGCGGCAACAGGCGCAGCCTTCAAGGCCACGGGTGTGGGTGACAGCGGTGCAAAGGCACGCAAGGCTTGGGTCAGCTCTTCCGATTGCGCAAGTTCTTCCGGTTCGGGTGCGGGTTTGGGCGCTGCAGGCTTTGGCGCTGCCAATTGCATTGCCGGCAGTGGCTCAGCGTCAACCGGCAATGCTTCACTGGCGGCCTCCTTACTACCGAACAGGCGTTGCAACAGGCCCGGGCCTGTGCGTGCGGTATCGCCTTCAGGCTCCAGATTATTCAGCGCCTGCCCCTGCAGGCTGCTCAGCTCACTGAGTAGCAGGGGTATCTCCCGCGCTTGTGCCACGCGACCATCGAGTTGCTTGGCGAAGGTTTTCAGCGGGCGAGCCACCTCGCGGGGCAACGGCAGCTTTTGCAACTGGGTGACCAAGGCGGTGAGCGCGGTGCTGATCTGGTCGACACGGGTTTCGCGGCGCTGCTCCGAATCCAGCACGGCCTTTTCCAGGCGTGGCAGTAAAGCGGCGAGGGCAGCGTCCATGTCGTCCGTGCGCACGACATCGCGCATTTCCTTCATGCATTGATCGACGGCGCGGTCGGTGCCTTCAGCGGCCAGCGTGCTGCGCACCAGCCCGCGGCGCAGCAAATCGAGGCGGGCAGCCCAGCGGCGTTCGAGTTTGTCTTGTTGCTCGATGCTCTGGAGGTATTTCTCTTTCCAGCGCTGGGCGTCGTCGCTCATGCAAGGGATCCGCGAGGGCCTGGGCTCAACGCGGGTAATGCATCAGCCGTGAGCGAACCCGGCAGACGAATCTCTACCGCGACCGGCAGGTGATCGGAAATGGGCTGCGCTAGCACCTGCACACTTTCCAGTGTGAGGCTTGGGCTGAGCAGGATATGGTCAAGACAGCGCTGCGGGCGCCAGCTGGGAAACGTGGCTTCGACTTGCGGGGCCAGTAACCCCAGGTCGCGCAGCGGAGAATTCTGCAGCAGGTCGTTGGCATGGGTGTTCATGTCACCCATGAGCACCTGGTGCTTGTAGTTACCAATCAATTCACGCACGTAGGCCAGTTGCAGGTTGCGCGTACGCCCCCCGAGGGCCAGGTGCATCATCACCACCACCAAGGCTTCCGGGCCTTCGCCAAAACGCACAAGGATCGCCCCGCGCCCTTTGGGGCCTGGCAGGGGGTGATCTTCAATGGCAGTGGGTTTGAGGCGGCTGAGTACGCCATTGCTGTGCTGCGCCAGGCGCCCCAGGTTGCGGTTGAGTTGCTGATACCAGTACGGGAAGGCGCCCAGCTGAGCCAGGTGTTCCACCTGGTTGATATAGCCGGAGCGCAGGCTGCCGCCGTCGGCTTCCTGCAGGGCGACCAAGTCGAAGTCGCTTAGCAGGTCGCCGATTTTCTGCAGGTTACCGGTACGCCCCTTGTGGGGCAGCAGGTGCTGCCAGCCACGCGTGAGGTAGTGCCGATACTTCTCGGTACTGTTGCCCACCTGGATATTGAAGCTGAGCAGGCGCAAGCGGCTGTCTGCCGGCAGGCCTGTGGACTCCAGGTGATGCTCGTTGACCTGCGGTTCATGCAGGCCAACGACACGCTCGGTACCCCAGCGGCGCATGGCGAGCCCCTTACTTGGCAGCGCGTTCTTTGGCAATCAGTTGGTCGGCAACGTTCAGGGTCGCTTCAGGACCACCGGTGCTGCCCAGGTCGAAACGGTATTTGCCGTTGACGATCAGAGTTGGAACGCCTTGCACGCCGTACTTCTGCGCGAGTTCCTTGGCCTGTTTGATTTGGCCCTGGATAGCGAAGGAGTTAAAGGTCGCGAGGAACTTGTCCTTGTCGACACCTTGAGTAGCAACGAAGTCAGCCATTTCGTCCGGCTTGGTCAGGCGCTTGCCTTGTTTCTGGATCGCTTCGAAGACAGCGTTGTGGACCTTGTGCTCAACACCCATGGCTTCCAGGGTCAGGAACAGTTGGCCGTGGGCGTCCCATGGGCCACCGAACATGGCAGGAATGCGACGGAAGTTAACGTCCTTGGGCAGCTTTTCAGCCCATGGGTTGATAGTCGGCTCGAAGGCGTAGCAATGCGGGCAGCCGTACCAGAACAGCTCCACCACCTCGATCTTGCCGGGTACCGCAACCGGAACCGGATTAGACAGCTCAACATAGGTTTTACCGGCTTCAAGCGGCACATCGGCAGCTTGTGCGGTCATGCCGAAGAGGCTGGCAGTGACGAGAGCGGCGCTGAGGATCAGATTACGCATGCTTTACTCCTGGACAAATAAAGTCGCCTCACGCGACCTTTGTTGTGACAGGTCTACGCGGACATGAGTTCGTTAGTGTAACGGCAGCGGCCACAAAAAAGGGCGGCCTGAGCCACCCTTTTTATGCTTGCATCGCGGGATTAATCGAGCGTTAACGCCCAGCCCCGTCAGTGCAGGCCCTGGATATAACTGGAGAGGGCTGCGATATCTTCGTCGCTCAGCTTGCGAGCGATAGTGCGCATGGTCATGGCGTCCCCATCGTTGGCCCGGCCGGCTTCTTCTTTGCGGAAGTCGGTCAACTGTTTGGCGATGTAGGTGGCATGCTGGCCGCTCAGGTGCGGGAAGCCTGCGGCAGCGTTGCCTGCGCCATTGGGCGAGTGGCAACCAGTGCAGGCGGGCAAGCCTTTTTCCAGGTTACCGCCACGGAACAACTGCTCTCCGCGGGCGACCAATTTAGGATCGGCAGCTCCCACGCTACCCTTCTGGCTGGCAAAATACGCCGCGAGGTCCGCAAGGTCCTGATCGTTGAGATTGGTCAGCAGGCCGGTCATTTCCAGCACCGTGCGCTTGCCGTCCTTGATGTCGTGCATCTGCTTGCTCAGGTAGCGTTCACCCTGGCCGGCCAGTTTGGGGAAGTTCGGCGCCGGGCTGTTACCATCCGGGCCGTGGCAGGCACCACACACGGCGGCCTTCGCTTGACCGGCAGTGGCATCACCTTTGACGGGGCCCTCTGCAGCGACGGCAGCGCCTGTGATGCCCAAGGTCAACAGCAGACTCACGATCAGTTTGTTCATCAGCTAATCCAACTACGGCTAAGGGTTTAAGAGTTATCTACCGGGTTTACTCACCATCAAATCAATGACGGCCTGGTAATCCTCAGTACTGCAGTCCATGCACAAACCACGCGGCGGCATTGCCTTGAAACCCTGGGTCACGCACTGCGTCAGCCTGACCATGCAAACTCGGTTGATCCTGTGTAGCCTGAGCGCCGTAAAGCGGAATCAGGGCAGCAGAAGCGAGCAACCGTCGGTCCATACATCGACCTATTCAGGGTTTGAGAGCGTTTTGCGTTCTAATGCGCAATAAAGGTCTTTCGCTCCCGTGAACCTCATCCTTCGCTGGGACAAAGCACACACAAAATCTGCGGCATTATATACTGGCGCTACTGAAACGGAAACGACACCGCTTGCCGCACCCTTTCTCGGCACCGCCCACATCGGAAATCTCATGCAACTCAAGAACCCCATCCTCGGCCTGTGCCAACAGTCCACCTTCATGCTCAGCGCCGCCAAAGTGGACCAATGCCCCGATGACGAGGGCTTTGAAGTCGCCTTTGCCGGCCGTTCCAACGCCGGTAAATCCAGCGCACTGAACACCCTGACTCACGCCAGCCTGGCGCGCACCTCGAAAACCCCGGGCCGCACGCAACTACTCAATTTCTTCAAGCTAGACGATGATCGGCGTCTGGTCGACCTGCCGGGCTACGGTTATGCAAAAGTACCTATCCCGCTGAAGCTGCACTGGCAGCGTCACCTTGAGGCTTACCTGGGCGGTCGCGAGAGTTTGAAGGGTTTGATCCTGATGATGGACATCCGCCATCCAATGACCGACTTCGACTTGCTGATGCTCGACTGGGCTGTCGCCAGCGGCATGCCGATGCACATTTTGCTGACCAAGGCCGACAAACTCACCTACGGCGCAGCCAAGAACACCCTGCTCAAAGTGCAGTCCGAAATCCGTAAGGGCTGGGGCGATACCATCACGATTCAGCTGTTCTCCGCCCCCAAGCGCATGGGCCTTGAAGAGGCCTACACCGTACTGGCCGGCTGGATGGAATTGGCGGACAAGGGCGCAGAAATCGCCGAGTAACTTTTCTGCGGGCAAAAAAAACCCCGGACTTCTTTTGGGGAGGGGAAGTTCGGGGTTCAAGTTCCGGACCGCTAGGGCGGGGTCTGGAATTATCTGCCAACACTTAACACAACATAGGAGCATTGAAGGGCTTCACCACCCATTCAGTAACTCTGAGTGGCAGTTCACAGGTTAAGTTCCGACAGGCTCAAAAAACTATTGGAAATAACTGACGACGGTTTCCGATCTAAACCGCTTCGCCACCACTGACGGTGATGGCAAAGCCGCGGAATCAGTGCGCCTCGTCCCAGTTATCGCCTACGCCTACGTCCACCACCAAAGGCACGTCCAACTGAGCCGCCGCGCTCATATGCTCGCGAATCTTCTCGCTGACCTGCGCGACCAGGTCTTCACGCACCTCCAGCACCAATTCGTCGTGCACTTGAAGGATGACTTTGGCATCCAGGCCCGACTCGGCCAGCCAGTTATCCACCTGCACCATGGCTTTCTTGATAATGTCCGCCGCCGTACCCTGCATCGGCGCGTTGATCGCTGTGCGCTCGGCCGCCGCGCGCTCCTGGGGCTTGTTGGAGTTGATATCCGGCAAGTACAGGCGCCGCCCGAAGAAGGTTTCGACATACCCCTGATCCGCCGCCTGGGCGCGGGTTCGCTCCATATATTCGCGCACCCCTGGATAGCGAGCGAAGTACACATCGATGTAAGCCTTGGCGGTCTTGGTATCGACGCCGATGTCCTTGCCCAGCTTCTGGGCGCCCATGCCGTAAATCAGGCCAAAGTTGATCGCCTTGGCGCTGCGGCGCTGGTTGGACGTGACCTCATTCAACTCGACCTTGAACACTTCGGCCGCCGTGGCCGTGTGCACGTCCAGGTCATTGCGGAAGGCGTTCATCAGGCCTTCGTCCTTGGACAAATGCGCCATGATCCGCAGCTCGATCTGCGAATAGTCCGCCGCCAGCAGCTTGTAGCCCTTGGGCGCGACAAACGCCTGACGAATGCGCCGCCCCTCGGCGGTGCGCACCGGGATGTTCTGCAAGTTCGGATCACTGGAGGACAAGCGCCCGGTCGCCGCGACGGCCTGATGGTAAGACGTATGAATACGCCCGGTGCGTGGGTTGATCTGTTCCGGCAGGCGGTCGGTATAAGTACTTTTGAGCTTGCTCATGCTGCGGTACTGCATCAGTACCTTGGGCAGCGGAAAATCATCTTCGGCCAGTTTGGCCAGCACTTCCTCAGCCGTGGATGCCTGGCCCTTGCCGGTTTTTTTCAGCACCGGCATGCCGAGCTTCTCGTACAGGATCGCCCCAAGCTGCTTGGGCGAACCCAGGTTGAATTCTTCACCGGCGATCTCGTACGCCTGGCGCTCCAGCTCGACCATCTTGTTACCCAGTTCGATGCTCTGGATGCCGAGCAGGTCCTTGTCTACCAGTGCGCCCTGGCGCTCGATGCGTGCCAGCACCGGCACCAGCGGCATCTCGATGTCCGTCAGCACACTGGCCAGGCTCGGGATCGCCGCCAGTTGCGCGTACAAGTGCTGATGCAGGCGCAAGGTCACGTCGGCATCTTCGGCCGCATAGGGGCCGGCTTGCTCAAGGGCGATCTGATCGAACGTGAGTTGCTTGGCCCCTTTGCCGGCGATGTCCTGGAAGCTGACCGTGTCGTGGTCCAGGTACTTCTTCGCCAGACTGTCCATATCGTGCCGGGTCGCGGTGGAATTGAGCACGTAGGATTCGAGCATGGTGTCGAAGGCGATGCCGCGCACGGTAATGCCCTGTGCAGGGTCGCCACCAATGGCGCAGTTGGCCAGGATGTTCATATCGAACTTGGCGTGCTGGCCCACCTTGAGTTTGGTCGGGTCTTCCAGCAGCGGTTTCAGGGCCAGCAGCACGGTGTCGCGGTCCAATTGATCCGGCGCGCCGATATAGGAATGGGTCAGCGGGATGTAGGCGGCTTCATGGGGCTGCACAGCAAACGAGACCCCGACCAATTGCGCCTGCTGGGCGTCGATGCCGGTGGTTTCGGTGTCGAAAGCAAACAACGGCGCATCGTGGAGTTTTTTCAGCCACACGTCGAAGGTGGCCAGATCCAGAATAGTGGTGTAAACCGCCTCTACTGGTACTGATATAACAGCCTCGACCGGCATCTCGGCGGCAGGCGCAACCTCGCTCGCCGACTTGAGCTCGACACGCTTGGCATCGCGCTGGATTTCGTCGTACCAGCTCTTGAACTCAAGCAGCGTGTACAGCTCCAGCAGCTTTTCGCGATCCGGTTCGATCAGGTGCAAATCATCCAACCCGATATCCAGCGGCACATCGATCTTGATCGTCGCCAACTGATAGGACAGGAATGCCATCTCCTTGTGCTCCTCCAGCTTGGCCGGCAGGGTCTTGGCCCCACGGATAGGCAGGGTCGGCACAATATCCAGCTGCTCATAAAGCTCTTTGAGGCCGCCATTGACTCCCACCAGCAAGCCGGAGGCGGTCTTGGGGCCAATGCCCGGAACGCCGGGAATGTTGTCGGACGAGTCACCCATCAACGCCAGATAGTCGATGATCTGCTCCGGAGCGACGCCGAATTTCTCCTTAACGCCCTCGATGTCCATCGAGCTACCGGTCATGGTGTTGACCAAGGTAATGTGGCCGTCCACCAGCTGCGCCATGTCTTTGTCACCGGTCGAGATCACCACCGGGCGGCTGGCGGCCGCGCTGCTGCGAGCCAGGGTGCCGATCACGTCATCGGCCTCGACGCCCTCGACGCACAGCAACGGGAAGCCAAGAGCGATCACGCTTTGATGCAGCGGCTCGATCTGCAGGCGCATGTCATCAGGCATGCTCGGGCGGTTGGCTTTGTATTCGGCGTACATCTCATCGCGAAAAGTCCCACCCTTGGCGTCGAAAACCACCGCAAATGGGCTGTCCGGGTACTGCTTGCGCAGGCTTTTGAGCATGTTCAACACGCCCTTCACCGCACCGGTGGGCAGGCCTTTGGAGGTGGTCAGCGGTGGCAGCGCGTGGAAGGCGCGATACAGATAAGAAGAACCGTCCACCAGGACGAGGGGCGCTTGGCTCATGAGCAGGATCAACCTTTTCGGCGGGTCAGGCGCTAGAATAGCCGGACCAATGAAAACAAAGGGACAAGGTTATCATGCGTACATTCAATCGCCTGCTGTTGACCGGTTTGATTGCACTCGCTCCGATGGCTGCCATGGCGGCAGACAGTGCCCCTGGAGGTGATCCGGAAGTTACCATTCGCACGGAAGGCGACAAAACCATCCAGGAATACCGCCAAAACGGCTTTCTGTACGCGATCAAGGTCACCCCGAAGGGCGCACCACCGTACTTTCTGGTACGTGCGGACGGCACCGACGCGAACTTCATCCGCTCTGACCAGCCGGATATGCTGATCCCGTCATGGAAGATCTTCGAATGGAAATGATTTCTTAATTTTAACCGGCGCTGCCCACCGCAGCGCCCGTAACGGCAGTTTTAACCATGTCTGTGTTCACCCCCCTGGCTCGGCCTGAGCTGGAAACCTTTCTCGCCCCTTATGGGCTCGGCCGCCTGCTTGATTTCCAGGGGATTGCCGCCGGCAGCGAAAACACCAATTTCTTTATCAGCCTGGAGCAGGGCGAGTTCGTCCTGACCCTGGTTGAGCGTGGCCCGGTGGCAGAAATGCCGTTCTTCATCGAACTGCTCGACGTGCTCCATGACGCCGACCTGCCTGTGCCGTACGCCCTGCGTACCACCGACGGCATCGCTTTGCGCGAACTCAAGGGCAAACCGGCCTTGCTGCAACCGCGCCTGGCGGGCAAGCACATCAAGGAGGCCAATGCACAGCATTGCACCCAGGTTGGCGAACTGCTCGGCCACCTGCACTTGGCCACCCAGGGCGAAAAGGTACTTGAACGCAAGACCGACCGCGGCCTGGATTGGATGCTCTGCGAGGGCGCGCAACTCATTTCGCACCTGAACGAGGCCCAGCAACGCCTGTTGCGCGATGCGCTGGCCGAGATCGACGCCCACAAGGCCGACATCCTCGGCCTGCCGCGGGCGAATGTGCACGCCGATCTGTTTCGCGATAACGCGATGTTTGAAGGCACGCACCTGACAGGCCTGATCGACTTCTACAACGCCTGTTCGGGGCCGATGCTCTACGACGTGGCAATCGCCTTGAATGATTGGTGCTCGGATGCCGATGGCGTGATTGACGGTCACCGTGCCCGGGCGCTGCTGGGCGCTTACGCGGGGCTACGGGCGTTTACCGCGAAGGAAGCCGAGCTATGGCCGACCATGCTGCGCGTGGCGTGCGTACGGTTCTGGCTGTCCCGGCTGATCGCGGCCGAATCATTTGCAGGGCAGGATGTGTTGATTCATGACCCGGCTGAGTTCGAGCACCGCTTGGCGCAGCGTCAACAGGTCACGGTCCACCTGCCGTTCGCACTTTAAAAGACCCACTCGGTCAATGTGGGAGCTGGCTTGCCTGCAATAGCAGTATCGACTGACACTGCGCTATCGCGGGCAAGCCCACTCCCACAGGGGTTTTGTGTTGCGTGTTAGAGCGACTCCAGGCAACCGGCCAGGTCATTGCCAAGCTTTTCCAGTACCTGCTCATAACCCTGCGCGGTAGCTGGCGTATAGCCACCCAATGCATCCAATTCCGCCAACTTCACCGGCAACCCGGCCACCAGGGTTTCGGCCAAGCGAGGTCGCAACGGCGGCTCGCTGAACACGCAAGTCTTGCCCACTTCCTGCAAACGAGCGCGCATCGCCGCTACGTGCTGCGCGCCCGGCTGCACTTCGGCGGCCACGCTGAACACGCCAGCATGCTTCAAACCGTACGCCTCTTCGAAGTAATCAAAGGCTTCGTGGAACACGAAATAAGGTTTGCCATCAACGCCCGCCAAACGCTGCTTCAGGCGCGCATCCAGCGCGTTCAGGCGTTCTTCGAAGGCCTTCGCATTGCTCTGATAACGCTCGGCATTGGCTGGGTCGGCAGCGCTCAGATCGGCCGCCATCCGAGCGGCGATCACACGTGCATTGACCGTGGATAGCCACAGGTGCGCATCCACACTGCCTGGGCGGTGATCGTGATCATGTTCGTCGGCTTCATCGGCATGAGAGTGGCTATCTTCGCCGAAGATGCGCAGTTTCATGCCTGGCAGATCCTGCACGGCCACCGTTGGCGCCGTACGACCTTTGAGCACACGCGGCAAAAACGTTTCCATGTCCGGCCCGATCCAGTACAGCAGGTCCACCGACTGCACACGCCGTACGTCGGATGGGCGCAAAGCGAAGTTGTGCGGCGACGCCCCCGGCGGCAGCAACACCTCTGGAACGGCCACGCCGTCCTGCACGGCAGCGGCAATCAGTTGCAAGGGCTTGATGCTTGTCAGCACCTTGACCTCGGCCTGAGCGGCACCGGCAACGAACAAACTGGTGACAAATACGACAAAAACGGGAAAAAGTCGGGACACGATGACCACTCGATGGCGTAGGAACGGGTAACATAATAACGTCTCTATCAAATATCTGTCGCCGCTCATGCCTAAAACACCGCTTGCCAGCCGTCCCCACGACCACTCTCACTGCGTGCACACCGCATTGTCAGAGGCCGACACCCTGTGCGCAAAGAAAGGCTTGCGCCTGACCGCCTTGCGTCGCCGGGTGCTGGAGCTGGTGTGGCAGAGCCACAAGCCTTTGGGCGCGTACGACATTCTCGGCGTCCTCAGCGAGCAGGACGGCCGCCGCGCCGCGCCGCCCACCGTTTACCGTGCGTTGGATTTCCTGCTGGAAAACGGCCTGGTGCACCGTATCGCCTCGCTTAACGCCTTTGTCGGTTGCAACCACCCGGAGCACGCGCATCAGGGCCAGTTCCTGATCTGCCGCGAGTGCCACGCCGCCATTGAGCTTGAACAAAAAAGCATCAGCGACGCCATTATCAAAAGCTCTGCCGACGTCGGCTTCAAGGTCGAAGGGCAAACGGTCGAAGTGGTCGGCCTGTGCGCAGGCTGCCAGGGGGTTTGATGAGCAATGCGTTAATCCGCCTGGAGCAGGTCGGGGTCACGTTCGCCGGGCAAAACGTGCTGGAGAACATCGCACTGAGCGTGGAACCGGGGCAAATCGTCACCCTGATCGGCCCCAACGGCGCTGGCAAGACCACCTTGGTGCGCGCCGTGCTCGGGCTGCTCAAGCCCCACAGCGGCACGGTTTGGCGCAAGCCCAAGCTGCGCGTGGGCTATATGCCGCAAAAGCTGCATGTGGACCCGACATTGCCGCTCTCCGTATTGCGCTTCCTGCGCTTGGTGCCTGGCGTAGACCGCGCCCGCGCCCAGGCCGCGCTTAAGGAAGTCGGCGCCGAACACGTCATCGACAACCCGGTGCAAAGTATTTCCGGCGGCGAAATGCAGCGCGTGCTGCTGGCCCGTGCCTTGCTGCGCGAGCCCGAGCTGCTGGTACTCGATGAGCCCGTGCAAGGCGTCGATGTCGCCGGCCAGGCCGAGCTGTACAGCCTGATCACCCGCCTGCGCGACCGCCATGGTTGCGGCGTACTGATGGTCTCCCACGACTTGCACCTGGTCATGAGCACCACCGACCAAGTGGTCTGCCTCAACCGCCACGTGTGCTGCTCCGGCCACCCGGAACAGGTCAGTGGCGACCCGGCGTTCGTGGAGCTGTTCGGCAAGAACGCCCAGAGCCTGGCGATCTACCATCACCACCATGACCACGCCCATGACCTGCATGGCGCCGTCGTCGATACCCCCCACGTTCATGGAGATAGCTGCAAGCATGGCTGATTTTCTGCTCTACGCCCTGCTGGCAGGCTTGGCTTTGGCACTGGTGGCGGGCCCATTGGGCTCGTTCGTGGTCTGGCGACGCATGGCCTATTTCGGCGACACCTTGTCCCATGCCGCCTTGCTGGGCGTGGCCATGGGCTTTCTGCTGGATGTAAGCCCGGCCATCGCCGTGACCGTCGGCTGCCTGCTGCTGGCCGTGCTGCTGGTGACCCTGCAGCAACGCCAGCCACTGGCCTCCGACACCCTGCTGGGCATCCTCGCACCCAGCACCTTGTCCCTGGGCCTGGTGGTGCTGAGCTTCATGCATGAAGTGCGCATCGACCTGATGGCCTACCTGTTCGGTGACCTGCTGGCGATCAGCCCGACCGACCTGGCCTGGATCCTCGGCGGCAGCGCTGCGGTGCTGGTGTTGCTGGTGGCCCTGTGGCGCCCGTTGCTGGCGATCACCGTGCATGAAGAACTGGCCAAGGTAGAAGGCTTGCCCGTCGCAGGCCTGCGTATGGCCTTGATGTTGCTCATCGCCGTGGTGATTGCTGTCGCGATGAAGATTGTCGGCGTATTGTTGATCACGTCGCTGCTGATCATTCCAGCCGCCGCTGCCCAGCGCCACGCTCGCTCTCCGGAGCAGATGGCAATTGGCGCCAGCCTCCTGGGGATGCTTGCAGTGTGTGGTGGCCTGGCGCTGTCCTGGTTCAAGGACACACCGGCCGGGCCGTCGATTGTGGTTACGGCGGCCGCCCTGTTTCTGCTGAGTTTTGTCCTGCCCCGTCGAGGGGTGTAGACTTGCTCGCTTTTTGCGCAAATAGAGAGTCGCAGGAATGAAGCCGTTCACCTCCCGTTATCTGCTCCTTGCCGCATTTTCACTGCTGCTGGGCGCCTGCCAAAGTACGCCGCCCGCTGCCCCCCAGGCTCCGGATCCGCGGGCTGCGGCCATCGCGCAGCTGGAACAAAACCTGGCCAGCAGCGAATTGGCCACCGCCGAAGACCAACTGGCTGCATTGCAGGCCCAATCGCCCAATGACCCGGCACTTGAGGCCTACCAGCGTCAATTGGCCGAAGCCTACCTGCAGCGCAGCCAGATCGTGCTGCAAAAAGGCGACGTCAACGCGGCAGCCACGGCCCTGAGCCGCGCCCGCGCCTTGATGCCCAAGGCCCCTGCGCTGACCGGTGGCGTCAACAGCGCCATCAGCCATGCGCGCAAAGCCGAATTGGACCAGGCAGAAGCTGCGTTGAAAGCCGCTGAGGCCAAGCCTGCCGCCAAGGTCATCGACCCGGCAGCGCCGAGCACCACCGTGGCGCTGAACCTTGCGGATGTTGAAGACATGCGCCATCAGTTGGACGCCATCGCCACCGATGTGGTGAATTACCAGTGCGACGTCAGCATCCAGGTGCCACGCACCCAGGATTACCCGTGGCTGGCCACGTTACTGACCAAGCGGGTCAAGCGGATTGATTCGGGGTATGACCTGAAGATTCACCGGCAAATCCTGAAACATATTCCGGCGCAGGTTGTGCTGATTCCGCGCAAGACGGACTAAAAGCATCGCAGGCAAGCCAGCTCGCACATTTGAACAGTGTGGGAGCTGGCTTGCCTGCGATGACGATCTAACAAACAACCGATAAGTTAAGCCGGAATCGCCTTGGATTTCGGCTCACGCGCCCACACTCGATGCTGGGCAATCGCCGCAAAAAACGCTTTGAACGCCTTGGCATCCGCGCCCACGATCAACCCCGCATCCTCCTCCAGTTTCAGCAGGTCCAGCAACGGCTTCACATCGCTGGCTACCGCAATCGCCTTCAGGTGTTTGTAGGCTTCCAGTACGTAATGCAACGCCACGCCATCACCGCTCAGCGCCTTCACGGACTCTTTGCCACCCGGGATAAACACTGCGTCGAAGGCAATGGACGGCATGCCTTCCATCGAGGCGTCGACCGGCAGCGTCTTGCCCTGCGCGGTGGTCACCGGCGCCGAAGTAGGCCCCAGCAACTTGGCATGGGCGCCTTCAGCTTCAAGCGCGGCTTTTAACGCGTCAATGGCCGCACCATCAACGCCGTTGGCTGCCAGAATCGCCACTTTGCGCGTTTTGATATCGCCCGACAGCAAGTTCACCTGGCTCAAGGCAGGCGATTCTTTCAACGACGTTTCACGGGCTGGCACGGTGCCCTTGGTCGGCGCCGGCAAGCCCAGGTTCTGCGCAACGCGCTTGGCCAGCTCCAAGTCGATATTGGCCAGAATCTCGTTGACCTGGCGCGCACGGATGAACTCGCGCTCCACCTTGCCCAGTTCGAAGCTATAGGCCGCGATGATGTGCTCTTTCTCGTGGTGGCTCATGCTGTTGTAGAACAGCGTCGCCTGGGAGAAATGGTCACCGAAGGATTCGCTGCGCTCACGCACTTTGTTGGCATCGACGCGCTCGTAGTAGGACTCAAAGCCACCATCGGTAGGACCGGCAGGGGTTTCTTTCGGCCAACCACCATCAATAGAGTTTGGCTCGTAGGACGCACGCCCCTTATCAATCACGGTGCGATGCTGAGCGTCGCGCTGGCCGTTATGGAAAGGCACGACAGGCCGGTTGATTGGAATCTCATGAAAGTTCGGCCCGCCCAGTCGGCTGATCTGGGTATCGGTGTAGGAAAACAGCCGGCCCTGCAGCAATGGGTCGTTGGTAAAATCGATGCCCGGCACGATGTGGCCCGGGCAGAACGCAACCTGCTCGACTTCAGCGAAGAAGTTGTCCGGATTACGGTTGAGCACCATTTTGCCCAGCGGCGTGATCGGTACCAGTTCTTCTGGAATGATCTTGGTCGGGTCGAGCAAGTCGAAATCAAACGTGTGCTCGTCTTCTTCGGCCACGATCTGTACGCCCAGCTCCCACTCGGGGTAATCGCCGCTTTCAATCGCTTCCCACAGGTCACGACGGTGGTAGTCCGTATCTTTACCGGCCAGCTTTTGCGCCTCATCCCATACCAACGAGCAGGTCCCGACTGTTGGACGCCAGTGGAATTTCACGAAGCTGGACTTACCTTCGGTATTGATCAAACGGAAGGTGTGCACCCCAAAGCCCTGCATGGCGCGCAAGCTTTTTGGAATGGCGCGGTCGGACATGGCCCAGATCACCATGTGCGCGGATTCCGGTTGCAGCGAAACAAAGTCCCAGAACGTATCGTGGGCCGAACCGCCGGTAGGAATTTCGTTATGAGGCTCGGGTTTCACCGCGTGGACGAAGTCAGGAAATTTGATCGCATCCTGGATGAAGAACACCGGCATGTTGTTGCCCACCAGGTCGAAGTTGCCTTCGTCGGTGAAGAACTTCACGGCAAAACCGCGCACGTCACGCACGGTGTCGCCGGAACCACGCGGGCCCTGCACCGTGGAAAAACGTGCGAACACCGGGGTTTTATGCTCAGGCGTGCGCAGGAAACCTGCCTTGGTCAGCGCCGAATGGTCGCCGTAACTCTGGAAATAGCCATGGGCCCCCGTACCACGGGCATGCACGATGCGCTCAGGGATGCGCTCATGGTCGAAGTGCGTGATCTTTTCACGCATGATGAAGTCTTCCAGCAGCGACGGGCCGCGAGCGCCGACTTTCAGGCTGTTCTGGTTATCGGAAATTTTCACGCCCTGGTTGGTGCGCAGGGCCTGGCCGGTTGCATCGGAACGGAATTCTTCCAACGCCTGCAGCTTGGCGTTGGTGTTGCCACGGTCCAGGGTATCAGTGCCCGCGAGTTCACTCTTCGGCGGGGTGGCTGGCTTCTTGGTACTCATCAGTCAAAACTCCTTATTCAAAGTGGCCAGAGCGGTCCCCGGCTCGTTTGAGCAAAACCCCAGGCACGGCACCTGGGAAATCGAGTTGCTTAAGTAGTGACTGACTGGGTTTTGCACCGTTCCTTTTTTATGACCTTTGATCGCGTTATTGCCAAATGACTGGATGAATACGAAATAAATGCTAAGAAACGCTATACGGACAGGCTAAAATGCGCGCCCGGCTAACCGCTGATCCCTTTTCAATGCGCCCCACAAGGTTCGCTACGTGATCGAGTTTCAAAACGTCCATAAAACCTACCGCGTCGCCGGTAAGGATATCCCCGCCCTGCACCCCACCAGCCTGCGCGTCGCCAACGGCCAGGTGTTTGGCCTGATTGGCCACTCGGGTGCGGGTAAAAGCACACTGCTGCGCCTGATCAACCGCCTGGAAGAACCCAGCGGCGGGCAGATCACGGTCGACGGTGAAGAAGTCACCGCCCTGGATGCCAACGGCCTGCGCCGCTTCCGTCAGCAGGTCGGGATGATCTTCCAGCACTTCAACTTGCTTGCGTCCAAGACAGTCGCTGACAACGTCGCGCTGCCGCTGACCCTGGCCGGTGAACTGTCGCGCAAGGAAATCGACCAACGTGTGGCTGAGCTGCTCGCCCGCGTCGGCTTGTCGGACCACGCCAAGAAGTACCCGGCGCAGTTGTCCGGCGGCCAGAAACAGCGCGTCGGCATCGCCCGAGCCCTGGCGACCAAGCCAAAAATCCTGCTGTGCGACGAAGCCACCAGCGCCCTCGACCCGCAAACCACGGCATCGGTCCTGCAACTGCTGGCCGAGATCAACCGCGAGCTGAACCTGACCATCGTGTTGATCACCCATGAAATGGACGTGATCCGCCGCGTATGCGACCAGGTCGCCGTGATGGACGCCGGCGTGATCGTCGAGCAAGGCTCGGTGGCCGACGTGTTCCTGCACCCCAAGCATCCGACCACCAAACGCTTCGTACAAGAAGCCGAACAGGTGGACGAAGGCGAGCAGCGCGACGACTTTGCCCATGTGCCAGGCCGTATCGTGCGCCTGACATTCCAAGGGGATGCGACCTACGCGCCACTGCTGGGTACCGTTGCACGGGAAACCGGTGTGGACTACAGCATTCTTGCCGGTCGTATCGACCGCATCAAAGACATCCCTTACGGGCAACTGACCCTCGCCGTCACCGGCGGTGACATGGAAGCCGCGTTCGCACGCTTCACCGCCGCCGACGTTCACATGGAGGTGCTGCGCTGATGGACGTTTTCCTGAGTTTCTTCGCCAATATCGACTGGTCTGAAATCTGGCTCGCCACCGGCGACACCATGACCATGCTGTTCGGCTCGCTGTTCTTCACCGTGCTACTGGGGCTGCCCCTGGGCGTGCTGTTGTTCCTGACCAGCCCGCGCCAGCTGTTCGAACAAAAAGGCCTGTACGCGCTGTTGTCGCTGATCGTGAATATCTTGCGCTCGCTGCCGTTCATCATCCTGTTGATCGTGATGATTCCGTTCACGGTACTGATCACCGGCACGTCGCTGGGTGTCGCCGGCGCGATCCCACCACTGGTCGTCGGTGCCACGCCATTCTTTGCGCGCCTGGTGGAAACCGCCCTGCGCGAAGTGGACCGTGGCATCATCGAAGCCACCCAGGCCATGGGTGCCACCACCCGCCAGATCATCACCAATGCCCTATTGCCCGAGGCCCGCCCTGGCATCTTCGCGGCGATTACGGTGACGGCGATTACACTGGTTTCCTACACCGCGATGGCTGGTGTGGTCGGTGCTGGCGGCCTGGGCGACCTGGCAATCCGTTTTGGCTACCAGCGTTTCCAGACCGATGTGATGGTGGTCACTGTGGTGATGCTGTTGATTCTGGTGCAAATTCTGCAAACCGTCGGCGACCGGCTGGTGGTGCACTTTTCTCGTAAATAACGGCCATTGCCGGCACATAGCCGGCAGATGCCCGAACAAGGAGCTTGCTGGATGAAAAAACTACTGGTTGCTTTCGCCGCCGTGGCTGCGTTTTCCGCCCACGCCGAGACCATTACGGTCGCTGCTTCGCCGGTGCCTCACGCCGAAATCCTCGAATTCGTGAAGCCTGCCCTGGCCAAAGAAGGCGTGGATCTGAAGGTCAAAGTCTTCACCGACTACGTGCAGCCGAACGTACAGGTGGCTGAAAAGCGCCTGGATGCCAACTTCTTCCAGCACCAGCCGTACCTGGATGAATTCAACAAGGCCAAAGGCACTCACCTGGTGAGCGTCGGCGCTGTGCACCTCGAACCTCTGGGCGCTTACTCCAGCAAGTACAAAAAACTGGCCGACCTGCCTGACGGCGCCAACGTGGTGATCCCGAACGACGCCACCAACGGCGGCCGTGCGCTGTTGCTGCTGGCCAAGAACGGCCTGATCACCCTGAAGGACCCGACCAACATCCTGTCGACCATCAAGGACATCACCGGCAACGATAAAAACCTGAAATTCCGCGAACTGGAAGCCGCCACCCTGCCGCGCGTGCTGACCCAGGTCGACCTGGCGCTGATCAACACCAACTACGCCCTGGAAGCCAAGCTGGACCCATCCAAGGATGCCCTGGTGATAGAAGGCAGCGATTCGCCTTACGTGAACATCCTGGTGACCCGCGAAGACAACAAGGATGCGGACGCGGTGAAGAAGCTGGTTGCAGCCCTGCACACGCCTGAAGTGAAGAAATTCATCGAAGAGAAGTACAAAGGCGCGATCAAGCCAGCGTTCTGATCTCTCCTGACCTGATCGTTCCCACGCTCCGCGTGGGAACGCCTCTTGTGACGCTCTGCGTCACGCTTGGGGACGCAGAGCGTCCCTAACTGCATTCCCACGCAGAGCGTGGGAACGATCATCAGGTGCTCACTTGCGCTGTAGCAACCCCGGCAACTGCGCCACCAGTTTCTGGTTGTTCAACGGCGCACGAATAAACCCACGCTGAGTACCATCCGGGCCGATCAGTGCCAGGTTACCGCTGTGGTCGACTGTATAGTTCGGCTTGCTGGTATCCGCCGGAATGAAGGGAATGCTCACCGCATTCGAGACCTTCTGCACATCCTCCACGTTAGCGCCAGTCAGGCCTTGGAACTGTGGGTCGAAGTAACCCAGGTACTGCTTGAGCTGCGCCGGGGTATCGCGGTGTGGATCGACGCTGACCAGGATCACCTGCAACTTGTCCACAGCCTCTTTGGGCAGCTCACTCTTGATCTGGCGAAGCTGGGCGAGGGTGGTCGGGCAGATATCCGGGCAGAAGGTGTAACCGAAAAACAGCAGGCTCCACTTGCCCTTCAACTCATTGACCACCACCGGCTGACCTTCCTGGTCGGTCATGGTCACCGTTGGCAACTGGCGGCTTTGCGGCAGCAGAATGATGCCGGCGTCGATCAGCGCAGTGGGATCGCCCTGGCCTTTGCCCGAGAGCACTTTGTTGACGGTCAGGCCCATGATCAACGCCACCAGGGCCACGAGGATGAAGACGGTTTTTTGAGTTCGAGTCATAGGTTCAACAATAAGTAGTGGTCTACGAGCAGGGCGATAAACAGCAGCAGCAAGTACCAGATAGAGTACTTGAACGTGTGAATCGCCGCGTGCGGCTGGCTGCCACGGTACAACACCCAAGCCCATTGCAGAAAGCGCGCACCCAATACCAGCGCACAGCCCAGGTAGAGCAGCCCGCTCATGTGGATAACGTAGGGCATCAGGCTCACCGCCAGCAGGGCGAAGGTGTACAGCAGGATATGCACCTTGGTGTAGTGTTCGCCATGGGTGACCGGCAGCATCGGGATGTCGGCCTTGGCGTATTCCTCTTTGCGGTGAATGGCCAGGGCCCAGAAATGTGGCGGAGTCCAGGCAAAGATGATCAGCACCAGCAGCAAGGGTTCGGCACTCACATGCCCAGTAACAGCCACCCAACCCAACAGCGGCGGCGCCGCACCGGCCAGACCGCCGATGACGATATTCTGCGGCGTTGCTCGCTTGAGAAAGCCGGTATAGATCACCGCATAACCCAGCAGCGAAGCCAAGGTCAGCCAGGCCGCCAGCGGGTTGGTGTACGCGAGCAGCAGGGCTAATCCTGCAATAGCCAGGAACAACGCAAACGCTAACGCCGCCATCGGCGAGACACGCCCCTCAGCCATCGGCCGCTTGTGAGTGCGCGCCATCACGGCATCAATCCGTCGATCGACCACATGGTTCACCGCCGCCGCGCCGCCGGCACACAGGGCAATGCCGAGGTTGCCGAACACCAGCACTGTCCAGGGCACCCCGGCGCGGGTGGCGAGGAACATGCCCACCAGCGAAGTAATCAACATCAGCACCACTACTTTGGGCTTGGTCAGCTCCAAATAGTCACGCCAGATCGCCCGGTCGCGACGTGCGCCGATCACGGTCGCCATGGCAGCTCTCCTTTAAGGGTGATAAGGCCCGACACCTGTTTGCGCGGGATAAAACGCCAGCCGAACAGGCGCGGGTGACGCACCCGAACCAGGCTGGTGCGCGCGTGATAATTGACCAGCACCAGCGTCAACAACAACGCTGCCCCGCCGGCGTTGTGTGCGACCGCCACCGGCAGGGGCAAGCCGAACGCCACATTGCTCAGCCCCAGGCAGATCTGCGCAGCCAGGGCGATCAACAGCAGGCCGGCCAGGCGCGTCATCCCTACTGCTCGCAGTTGCCAAGCCAAACCGAGCAGCACGAGCGTGACCAGCACGGCGCCGATGCGATGCGTCAGGTGGATAGCAGTGCGCGCCTCGCTGTCGAGCTGCCCGCCCAGGTAATTGGGGCCGATGTGCTGGGTCAGGTGAAAACCATTGGCGAAGTCTGCCGTCGGCCACCATTGGCCATGACAGGTGGGCAAATCGACACAGGCCACCGCCGCGTAGTTGGAACTGACCCAGCCGCCCAGGGCGATCTGCCCGATCACCAGCACCAGGCCCGCCGTCGCCCAATATTGCAGGCGCTTGGGCACGACCAGCGCCGGTAGTACGCCGGACAGCCGCAGGGTCAGCAGAAACAGCAGGCTCAAGGTCGCAAAGCCGCCCAAAAGGTGCCCTGTGACCACTTGCGGCCAGAGCTTCAAGGTCACGGTCCACATGCCAAACGCCGCTTGGGCGAACACCACCGCCAGCAGGAACAGCGGCAGCTTCACGGGCTGGCCCGGATCACGTCGATGACGCCACGAACGCGCCGCCAGCAGCGCGATCAACAGGCCCAGGCTGCCCGCGAAGTAGCGATGGGTCATCTCGGCCCAGCCTTTGTCGGCCTCCACCGGCGTGTCGGGAAAGTGCAACTCGGCATGGGCCAGTTGGGCTTCGCTTTGCGGCACGCTGATAAAGCCATAGCAGCCCGGCCAGTCCGGGCAGCCGAGACCGGCGTGAGTCAGGCGGGTATAGGCGCCGAGCAGCACGACAAACAACGCCAGAAGCGTGGCAAACAGCGCGAGGCGAAATCCAGGCTTGGCCATGAGGGTGCCCTTATCCGATGTTCGACAGTTTCAGCAGCAAGCGCAGGTCGTTGAGCAAGTCCTTGCCTTTGACCTTGGCGTCGTAGCGCAGCACCAGATTGCCGTGGGGGTCGACGATCCACAGTTGCGCATCGCCGGGCGCAGCAGCGTTCCTGGTAAAGGTCGACACATCCAGCGGGTAGCGCTGCAGCTGTGGATATTCGGCCTTGAGCTTGGCCTCGTATTCGCTGCTCAACGGTTGCGCGCCGGCCAGGGCATGGCTGGCACGGGATGCATCCCGGCCAAGGCTGATCTGCAGCTGGCGCGCCAGGTACACCAGTTGCTGGCAATCAGCGGCACAGGCGGCGGGGGCGGTGACCAGCAGTTGCCAGCGCTGTTCATCGGCCTGCACGCCAATGTCGGCGCGGGTTTGGCCGTTGCCGATCAGTTCGCCGTGATAGCTGCGGCTGTCCGGCACCCAGAACTGCAATTTGTACATGAAGGTGGCCAGCGCCATCGGGCCGATCACCATCATCAAGATCAAAATCAGCTGCCAGCGCCCCTTGCGCCGATCAGGCGTGTCAGATGTGCTGGGTGGATTCATGGCCGCTCCCATGGGGCTTCTCCTTTTTGTTATGCCATCCGAGGTAGAGGTAAAGCGCCAGCAACGCCATGGCCATGGCGAACCATTGCACAGCGTAGGCCAGGTGTTTTTCCGGGCCCATGGCGACGACGGGCCAGGTGGTTTCGTAGGTACCGGGGCCCGCTTCGGCACGCAGTTCATAGTCAAAACCGCTGCGCCCCAGTTCGTCCCACAGCGCGGCGGGGTGCAGTGCGGTAAGCAGGCGCGGCCATTGCGTGCTGGCCGGGTCGGCATGCAGTTGGAAGGTCTCGCCGGGGGCGACGTACACCCAGGCGTCGAGGTTCAGCGTCTGTTCAGGAGTAGTAAAGGCGGGCGCGATACGCCGGTCCGGCCAGGGCAGCCAGCCGCGATTGAGCAACAGCCACAGGCCGCTGGCCTGGTCATGAAAGGGTTGCAGCAACTCGACACCGGCCTTGCCGTCACGCATGCGGTTATCCAGCAATACGCTGTGTTCACCATCCAGTTGCCCGCGAAGGTGAACACGACGGAAGGCTGGATCAGCCATGTCATTGAGCTGCGCACTGCTGACCGGCTCGGCGGCGCGGCGCTCGGCATAACGGCCTACCAACAGTTGCTTTTCGTGCCCGCGGGACAATTGCCAAAACCCCAGGCCCACCATCAATGGCAGCAACACCAGTACCACCAGCGTCGGCGCGATGCCCGGACGAAAGCGTTGCATGGCACTGGCTATACTCGATCTCATCGCCCCTCCCCAATTAGCCCGGAGCCAGACCATGCTCAAAGCCGCCATTGCCCTGATGCTGATCGCGACCGTCGTGAGCCTGTTCAGTGGCTTGCTCTTCCTGGTCAAGGACGAGGGCAACTCCAACCGCCTCGTCACTGCCTTGACCGTGCGTGTCACGCTGGCCGTGATCACCGTGGGCTTGATCGCCTGGGGCTTTTTCAGCGGCCAATTGGTCTCTCATGCGCCGTGGTAAGCGGCGTCACAGCACATAGACAAAGAAAAACAGCCCGATCCACACCACGTCCACAAAGTGCCAATACCAACTGGCCGCCTCGAAACCGAACTGGTGCTCGGCATTGAAATGCCCGCGCAGGATGCGCATCAGCATCACAAACAGAATGATGGTGCCGATAGTCACGTGGGCGCCGTGAAAGCCCGTGAGCATGAAGAACGTCGCGCCGTACACGCCTGAACCCAGGGTGAGGCCCAACTCTTTGTAGGCGTGGATGTATTCCTCGGCCTGGAATCCAAGAAACGCCAAGCCCAGCAGCACGGTGATCGCCAGCCAGAGTTTCAGTGCACCACGATGGCCTTTGCGCAGGGCATGGTGGGCAATGGTGATGGTCACGCTGGAACTCACCAGCAGGATGGTATTGACCAATGGCAGGCCCCAGGGGCTGATGGTGCCTTTGGGCGCAGGGTAGAGCTCGGGGTCGGGGTTGTTCAGCAGGGGCCAGGCAAACTCGAAGTTCGGCCACAGCATGTGCGCAATGCCCTTGGGCCCCTCGCCCGCCAACCAAGGCCCAGCCCAGACGCGCACGTAGAACAGCGCACCGAAAAAGGCGATGAAGAACATCACCTCCGAAAAGATGAACCAGGTCATGCCCCAGCGGAACGAGCGGTCCATCTGGGCGCTGTACAGCCCAGCACGACTTTCCTTGATCACCGCGCCAAACCAGCCAAACAGCATGTAGGCCAGCAGCAAACCGCCGACGAAAAAGATCCACGGCCCGTGGGATTCAGGGCGCGCGGCCTTCAAGTCGTTGAACCACACGGCCAGGCCATACACGGTGACCAGCAGGCCAATCGTGGCAATTATTGGCCATTTGCTTTGCGCTGGTACGTAGTACGTATCATGAGTCGACATGTATTCGCTCTCCTGATTGAGGGGGCAAACAGTAGCTAGCCCCCGGTCCTGACGGCCACGGGCGGCTGGCGTGCAGTGATATCGAACAACGTGTACGCCAGGGTCAAATGCTTCACATCCGTGGGCATCGCTCGGTCGACGATGAAACGTACGGGCATCTCAATGCGCTCACCGGGCTGCAACACTTGCTGGGTGAAGCAAAAGCATTCGGTCTTGTGGAAGTACATCGCCGCTTCGGCCGGGGAAATACTGGGTATCGCCTGGGCGGTCATCGGCTTATCAGTGGGGTTGTAGGCCACGAACAGCATCTCGTTGACTGCACCGGGGTTGACCACAATCTCATCGGCCTTGGAGTGGAATTCCCAGACCATGTCGATGGCGTTGGTGGACAGAAACTGCACCCGCACCTGGCGCGAGGGGTCAACCATTTGCTCACCCTCGTACTGCCCGGCGGTCTTGCCGTTGATGCCGAACGCCTTGCACATCACGTCGTAGATCGGCACGAGGGCGAAGCCGAAGGCGAACATTGCCAGCACCAGGATCAGCAGGCGGGTGACCAGGCGCTTGAGCGGTACGGAGTCAGCCATGGCGCCCACCTGGCTTTGGACTTTCTGTGGGAGCTGGCTTGCCTGCGATGAGGGCCTGAGGGCTGGTAGATTCAGCGCCTGACCTACCGCCATCGCGGGCAAGCCCGCTCCCACAGGGGGAGTATAGGGAGGGCTTCATTTGACCTCCGGCGGCGTCGTGAAGGTGTGATACGGCGCCGGCGAGGGCACGCTCCACTCCAGGCCTTCGGCGCCATCCCACGGTTTGGCCGGCGCAGGCGGGCCGCCACGGATGCACTTGATGACAATGAACAGAAAGAAGATCTGCGTGGCGCCGAACATGAAGGCACCAATGGACGAGACCATATTGAAGTCAGCGAACTGCAGGTTGTAGTCCGGCACCCGGCGCGGCATACCAGCCAGCCCCACAAAGTGCATGGGGAAGAACGCCATGTTCATGCCCACGAAAGACAACCAGAAGTGCAGCTTGCCCAAGGTTTCGTCGTACATGTGGCCGGTCCATTTCGGCAGCCAGTAGTAGGCCGAAGCGAAGATCCCGAAGATCGCGCCGGGCACCAGTACGTAATGGAAATGCGCCACCACAAAGTAGGTGTCGTGGTACTGGAAGTCCGCCGGGGCAATCGCCAGCATCAGCCCGGAGAAGCCGCCGATGGTGAACAGGATCACAAAGGCCACCGCAAACAACATCGGCGTCTCGAACGTCAGTGAGCCTTGCCACATGGTGCTGACCCAGTTGAACACCTTCACGCCCGTAGGCACGGCGATCAGCAAGGTGGCGTACATGAAGAACAGCTCACCCACCAGCGGAATGCCCACCACAAACATGTGGTGCGCCCACACGATGAACGACAGGAACGCGATGCTCGCGGTGGCGTAGACCATCGAGGTGTAGCCGAACAGCGGCTTGCGCGAGAAGGTGGGGATGATCGAGCTGACCGCGCCAAAGGCCGGCAGGATCATGATGTACACCTCGGGATGCCCAAAGAACCAGAACACATGCTGGAACAGCACGGGATCGCCACCACCGGCCGCGCTGAAGAAGCTGGTGCCGAAGTGGATATCCATCAGCATCATGGTCACGCAGCCCGCCAGTACCGGCATCACCGCGATCAGCAGGAACGCGGTGATCAGCCAGGTCCATACGAACAGCGGCATTTTCATCAGGGTCATGCCCGGCGCACGCAAGTTGAGGATGGTGGCGACCACGTTGATCGCGCCCATGATCGAACTGATGCCCATCAGGTGGATGGCAAAGATAAAGAACGTCACGCTTTCCGGGGCATAGGTGGTGGAGAGCGGGGCGTAGAAGGTCCAGCCGAAATTCGGCCCGCCGCCGGGTGTGAACAAGGTGGACACCAGCAGCAGGAACGCCGCCGGCAGCAGCCAGAAGCTGAAATTGTTCATGCGCGGCAGGGCCATGTCCGGCGCGCCGATCATCAACGGGATCATCCAGTTGGCCAGGCCGACAAACGCCGGCATCACCGCGCCGAATACCATGATCAAGCCGTGCATGGTGGTCATCTGGTTGAAGAATGCCGGCTGCACGATCTGCAGGCCCGGCTGGAACAACTCGGCGCGGATCACCATGGCGAACGAGCCGCCGAGCAGGAACATGGTGAAGGCGAACCACAGGTACATGGTGCCGATGTCTTTGTGGTTGGTGGTCAGCACCCAGCGCATCAGGCCCTTGGCGGGGCCGTGGGCGTGGTCGGCATGACCATGGTCGATCACAGTGCTCATGGCCGTTCTCCTGCAAGCGAGTGAGCGGGACGATTCAGGGCATTGGCAATGAAAGTCGTCATTTGCTTTCCGCCTGTTTCAGAGCCAGCACGTCTTTGGGAGTGACCATGTCGCCTTTGTTATTGCCCCAGGCGTTACGCTCATAGGTCACCACAGCGGCGATATCCACTTCCGAGAGCTGCTTGCCGAAAGCTGCCATCGCGGTGCCGGGCTTGCCGTGATACACGATGCTCAGATGGTCTTTGGCCGGCCCCGTGGCGATTTTCGAGCCCTTGAGCGCCGGGAACATCGGTGGCAAGCCTTGGCCCTCAGCCTGGTGACAGGCCACGCAAGTGGTGTGATAGACCTTGTCGCCACGGGCCACCAGTTCGTCCAGCGTCCACTCCTTGGAGGTCAGCTCCTTGAGCTTGGCGGCCTCCTCCTTGCGCTCGCCCAGCCAGGTGTCGTAGTCGGCCTTGGACTTGACCTCCACCACGATAGGCATGAAGCCATGGTCCTTGCCACACAGTTCGGCGCACTGACCACGGTAGATGCCGGGCTTCTCGACGCGGGTCCAGGCTTCGTTGACGAAGCCAGGGATAGCATCGCGCTTGACCGCAAAGGCCGGCACCCACCAGGAGTGGATCACATCGGCAGCGGTCACCAGAAAGCGCACCTTGGCGCCCACCGGCAATACCAGCGGCTGGTCGACTTCCAACAGGTAGTGCTCACCCTTGGTGGCCTGGTTATGGATCTGCTCGGCGGGGGTGGCCAGGTTGCTGAAGAACTCCACATCCTGGCCCAGGTATTTGTAGTGCCACTTCCACTGATAGCCGGTGACCTGGATATCGATATCCGACTCACTGCTGTCGTAGATGTTGATCAGGGTCTTGGTGGCCGGAATGGCCATGGCCACCAGGATCAGCAAGGGCACCACGGTCCAGAGGATTTCCACGGTGGTACTTTCGTGGAACTTCGCCGCTACCTGGCCCGTAGACCGGCGGTGCAGGATCATCGACCAGAACATCGCGCCAAACACGACGATGCCGATCACCACACAGATCCAGAAAATGGTCATGTGCAGGTCAAACACAGCGTGGCTGACTTCAGTAGCCCCTGGCGCCATATTCGTAGTCCAGGCGGCGTTCGCCTGGCCGAATACCGACCACAACAGGAGGCCCATCCAAACGTGTGGATGTCGCGTCATTGCGGGTTCCCCTTTATGTTTCTTGTTATCCCGCCGGTTTGCACCTGCGGCGAAGGGAGCGGCTTCCATACTGCTTACAACCGCCAAGCCTTGCCTGCGTCATGCAGTTGGGCGTCATCAGCTAATTGCGTACAAAACCGAGTATAGACAGCCCTAGCAACCCCGCAATGTGTGGGGGCAAATGAATAGAAACAGACAGACGGAGCCCGTAAAATGGGCGGCGGAATCGTTTATCCGACGAACGATGGCATTTCGATATAACCCGTACCTATAACCATGAAATAATTATGACAAATGCGTCTTAGGCGCTCGTATAAACGAACTACCTTATCTTCTCCCTTTTCCTACGCCTGCTTCACTGGAGCCCTCATGAACACCGCCGCATTGCGCGAGCAGATTTCCCGTGCCCATCAACACGAAGCCAGCACTGGCCAGCTCGTCAGCCAGCTGAAAAAACAAGTGCCGCACCTGCATTCGTCCATCGCCTTGGCTGACGGTGATCGCAACATGGTCATGACCCGTTTTGTGACCGCTTACATCGATCTGGTTCCTGATTTGCTCGACGCCGCCAATGACGTGGCCCGTGAGGCCGGGATTGAAAGCCAGATCAAACCGGTACTGAAAATCGCTGAACATTTCTTCCTGCAGCCGCCAGCGATTCTGGCCGGCCACGACGGCCTTGATGGCCTGCTGGATGAGGCCTACCTGGCGCATCGCCTGGTCGAAGAAGTGAACGATCTGTATATCAAGCATTTTGGCCAGCCGCTGATTCCAGCGGATACCACCGTGGCCAACGTGATCGCCCATCAACTGATCGGTGAAGACTTCGCCAACCAATTGGATGAAGCCGTGCACCTGGCGGTGGATGAGATGCTTAACGAGGAAAGCTTTGCGCTGGAATCGGTCGAGGCCTATCGCGAACAGCTCAAGAGCCCGCAGACCGAAGCGTCCTGGAAGCGCTGGCCATGCCTGTCGCGCCAGCTTGGGGTTGAGCTGTCGCTGGATCAGCCGGCATAAATCGCAGATCCAACAGGGGAGCTGGACAAGCTTTTTGTAGGAGCGAGCTTGCTCGCGAAAAACTCACAGACGCCGCGTTTATTCAGCAAGCACGCGTTATCGTTAGCGTTTCTCGCGAGCAAGCTCGCTCCTACAAAGAACAGTGACACCCAGAGTTTGGGGGGGTGTTCAGGCAGGCGCTGAGCCGATCCCCACTGTCGTTCTCACCCGACCTTCCAGCCGACGCTTCAAACCGCGAGCCTCGATCACCAACGTCGAGCCCTTGGCCGCATTGGCCCGGCCCCATTCTTCCAGCAACTCCAGGCAAGAGTGGTCGATGTAACTCAAGTTGCTCAACGGCACATGCAGGGTGGTCCCCGCAGGTACCGCCGACAACACTTGAGTCAACGCCGGCACCTTCAGAAAGGTCGCCGCCCCCGTCAAACGCAGCTCCATCTCACCTTCCTGGGGCAGGTCGATCAGACTGACTTTCAGGCGCGACGCCTTGAACGCCAGCTTCACCAATGTAAGCCCAAACCCCACCAGCACACCGGTCAGCAAATCGGTGAAGATGATTGCCAGTGCCGTGGCCGCATAGGTGAACATCGGCATCCGCCCATAGCGGCCCAGCGCCTTGAACGCCTTGATGTCTACCAACTTGATGCCGGTGTACACCAGCACACCCGCCAGGCTCGCGACCGGAATGCTCTGCAGCACGCTCGACAGCAAGAGCACGAAACCCAGCAGCCACAGGCCATGGAACATCGCCGACAGACGCGTGGTTGCCCCGGCCTGGACGTTAGCCGAGCTGCGCACGATCACGCCGGTCATGGGCAAAGCGCCAACCAGACCGCAGAGCATGTTGCCCACCCCTTGGGCCGACAATTCCTTATCGAAATCCGAACGTTGACCACTGTGCATGCGGTCCACCGCTGCGGCAGACAGCAGGGTTTCGGCACTGGCAATAAACGCCACGGCGAATGCCGCGATCAGCAACTGTGGATCCGCCAGGTTCAGCAAGTCGCTGGGGCGCAGCCAGTCGATAGCGTCCGCAAGGTTTTCCGGGACCTCCACGCGCTTGACCTGCAACGCCAGCACCAGGCTGGCTACAGTCGCCAGGCCCACGCCAAGCAACGCACCAGGCACAAACCGCAGTTGTTGCGGGCGGAATTTGTCCCACAGGTACATCACCAACATCGTCGACAAACCAAGTACGCCAGCCTGCCAGCCGAGCCCGCCGCCGAAGGTAGGAATTGCTGCAGCCAGCGCTGCCGGGAAGCCGGCCAGGTTATCCAGCCCTGAAGGCTTGGGCGCGCCGTCGAGCATCACATGAACCTGCGACAGCACGATCAACACGCCAATCCCGGCCAACATGCCGTAGACCACCGCCGGCGCGGTGACGCGAAACCAGCAGCCCAGGCGCAAACGCCCGGCAACCAATTGCAGGAAGCCGGCCAGCAACAGGATCGGCCCCAGCATCAGCATGCCGTGCTGGCGCACCAACTCGAACACCAGCACCGCCAGACCCGCCGCCGGGCCGCTGACCTGCAGCGGCGAGCCGGCCAACCAGCCCACCACCAGGCCGCCGATGATGCCAGTGATCAGGCCCTTGGCCGGCGGCATGCCGGACGCAATCGCGATGCCCATGCACAGTGGCAAGGCGACCAGAAAAACAACCACCGAGGCGAGCAGCTCCCGTGGCAATACAGCTTTCAATTGAGCAGCACGCATGATGACTCTCCCGAGGCATTCGCCGGGCGCGGTAAAGCCTGGCTGCATCCATGGCAGCCACCGCATTACCCGGCAGGGAAGTGTTTTAGAAGCGCGCTTTAGGCGTCGCTGAAGGGATCGGCTCGGTGCCGTTCAGCGGTCGGAACGCCGCTTTGTCCGCATCGTAGGCCCGAATTTCGCTGGTCTCGATGTTGTAGATCCAACCATGGATAAACAAATGACCATTGGCCATGCGCGAAGCCACGGAAGGGTGTGTACGCAAGTGTTGCAGTTGGGCGATGACGTTTTCTTCGGTCAGCACCGCCATGCTCTCGCCTTCGTTGGCGCAGTCGCAGTTGTCATGGACCATGGTCTTGGCGACCTCGGCGTGACGCAACCAGGCCTTGACCGTCGGCATCTTTTCCAGACTGTCGGGGTTGAGCACGGCACGCATGGCGCCGCAGTCCGAATGCCCGCACACGATGATGTGCTGTACGCCAAGGGCGAGCACAGCGTATTCGATAGCCGTGGAAACACCGCCGTTCATCTGGCCGTAGGGCGGCACCACGTTACCGACGTTACGGGTCACGAACAGGTCGCCTGGGGAGCTCTGGGTGATCAGCTCGGGCACGATGCGCGAGTCGGCGCAGGTGATGAACATCGCCCGTGGGCTCTGGGCGGTGGCGAGTTTCTTGAAGAGTTCTTCCTGCTGGGGGAAGACGTCGTGATGGAAATGCAAAAAGCCGTCAACGATATGCTGCAGCGCTGCATCGGCGGATTCCGCCACCTGAGGGGCTGAAGCCGACGCAGCCAACGGCTGTTTATCCTTGTCACTCATGATTCATCCTCTTGATCAATGCAGGGGAGGGTTCAGGTCAGTTCGACGCCATGGCGGTGAAATAGTTGTAAAACAAGCACCGGCCAGGCCGCCGACTCATCAGTCACTCGCTGAACAAGGTAACCGTCGAAACTTAACTCAAACTGAATGAACCGCTCTAGAACGCGGGTTTCAGTGATGTCAAAACGCGACTATTCCTACAGCAAAGGTGCACGTCTCTCCCTCAGTCTACAACAAAGCCATCTGCCTGCCCGGTGGGCAAAACGCCGTGCAATCAAGGTTGAACCCTTCCCGCCGATTCAGCCCCAGACGCTTGATCGCCTTGCTGAAACGCTGCGCCAGCAAATCGGCAAACGGCCCTTCACCGCGCATACGCACGCCAAACCGGCTGTCATACACCTCACCCCCGCGTACTTGACGCACCAGGCTCATCACATGGGTTGCTCGCTGGGGGTAATGGGCCGCCAGCCACTCCTCGAACAACGGCGCCACCTCCAACGGCAGGCGAAGCATCATATACGCCGCGCTTTGTGCGCCGGCCGCGTGAGCTTCGGTAAGCAGGCTCTCCAGCTCGCTGTCGTTGATCATCGGGATCATTGGCGAACAAAGCACGCCCACCGGGATGCCTGCGTCGCGCATTACCCGAATCGCCCGCAGCCGTGCCTTGGGGGCCGCCGTGCGCGGTTCCAGGATGCGCTTGAGTTCGTCGTCCAGGCTGGTGAGGCTGATCATCACCCCCACCAGGCGCTGGCGGGCCAACTCGGTCAGCAGGTCGAGGTCGCGCAGGATCAGCGAGCCCTTGGTGATGATCGTCACTGGGTGGCGGTAGCGCAGCAGTACTTCAAGGGTTTGCCGGGTGATCCGGTATTCGCGCTCGATTGGCTGGTACGGATCGGTATTGGAGCCCAGGTTGATCGGCGCACACACGTAGCCCGGCTTGGACAGCTGCTGTTCCAGCACATCGGCCGCATTGCTCTTGGCAATCAATCTGGTTTCAAAGTCCAGCCCGGGCGACATGTCCCAATAGGCATGGCTGGGCCGCGCATAGCAGTAGATGCAACCATGTTCACAACCACGATACGGGTTGATCGACCGATCAAACGGCAAGTCCGGCGAGTTGTTGCGGGTGATGATGGTCTTGGCCGTTTCGATACGCACTTCGGTGCCTTGGGTCGGCGGCACTTCCTGGTACCAACCGTCGTCCTCGGCCACGCTGACGGTGGGTGCAAAGCGATTATGCAGATTGGTGGCCGTACCCCGGCCACGGGGCGGCAGCGCAGTAGACATGAAAACGCCTCTATACTGTTTTTATATACAGTATCGAGGCGCGAGGTTTCTGACCAGTGCCGTTGGGCGGCCAGCGAACTTATCAGTGCTTTTGCGTCACCTGCCCCAGGTCATCGCCCGAGGTGGTGTGCAGATCGTTTTTGCGCAGGTCCGCCACATCGCTCGCCTTGACCGGCGCGCCCTGGTTGCCCCAGCTGCCACGGATAAAACTGACCACATCCGCCACTTCCTGGTCCGACAGACGCCAGGCGAACGCTGGCATAGTGAAGGTTGATGGCGCCGCATGGGTGGCCGGCAAGGTGCCGCCGTTCAACACAATGTTGATCAACGACGTGGCATCTGCCGTCTGCAACACCGGGTTGCCCGCCAGCGCCGGGAATACCCGCGTATAGCCATGGCCGTCGGTACGGTGGCAGGCCGCGCAGTTGTCGATATACACCGAGGCGCCCGGCTTGCTGTCATCACCTTTCCAGAGCGCTTGCGCTACCTGCTTGTCGTATTGGTGCGGCTGGTCCTTCGGATCGACTGCCGGCAGGCTCTTGAGGTATCGCGCGATAGCGGTCAGGTCATCTTCCGACATGTACTGCATGCTATGGACGACAACATCGCTCATACCGCCGAACACCGCACTGCGGTCACTGCGGCCGGTCTTGAGAAACTGCACCAGTTGCTCTTCGCTCCAGCTGCCGAGGCCGTCCTTGTGGTCGCCGCGCAGGCTTTTGGCAATCCAGCCTTCCAACGGCGCACTGCCAGAGAGGAAGGCGCTGCCGTCCGTGGCACTCAGGGCTTTTTCCTGCATGGTCAGGGCACGCGGCGTATGGCAGGCGCCGCAGTGTCCGAGACCTTCCACCAGGTAGGCACCGCGATCGATCACCGGGTCGGCAGCGGCTTGCGGCTGATGCGCCTCGACTGCCGGGGCAAACATCCAGCGCCAGGCCGCCAACGGCCAACGCATGCTCAAGGGCCAGGGAATATCGCTGTCCTTGTTTTCCTGGGCAACCGGTTCGACCCCCTTCATAAAGTACGCATACAGCGCTTGCATATCGCTGTCGCTGACACGTGCATAAGACGGGTAAGGCATCGCCGGGTAAAGCGTACTACCGTTCTTGGCGACACCATGGCGCACGGCCTTGTCGAAATCCTCGAAGCTGTAGTCGCCCAGGCCGGTCTTGTCCGGGGTGATGTTGGTGGAGTAGATCACGCCAATAGGCGTTTCCATCGGCAGGCCGCCAGCGAAGGGCTTGCCACCCTTGGCGGTATGGCAGGCAACACAGTCGCCGGCGCGCGCCAGGTATTCACCCTGCTTGATCAGATCGGTTTCGGCGGCGCTGATCGAGCAGCTGCTGAACAGCGCCAGGGAGGCGATAACGAGTGCTTTCATGGTCATCGCTCCTTATGCCTGAACCAGCGGGCCGGGGTTTTTGAGGTACTGCTCGCGAATCGCGCGAGCCGACCAGTAGGTCAACGCTGCCACCAGGCCGGTAGGGTTGTAGCCCAAGCCTTGTGGGAAAGCGGAAGCACCAGGGACAAAGACGTTGTGCACATCCCAGCTCTGCAAGTAGCGGTTCAACGCACTGGTTTTCGGGTCGGTGCCCATGATCGCGCCGCCGTTGAGGTGGGTGGTCTGGTAGGAGGCGGTATTGAAATGCTCACCAACCTTTTTACCCAGCACGGCGATGGCCTTGGGGTTCATGGCCTGGGCCACTTTGCCCATTTTTTCCATCATGAAGCGGTTCATCTTGATATCGTTTTCTTGCCAGTCGAAGGTCATGCGCAGCAGCGGCAGGCCGTAGGCATCGCGATAAACCGGGTCCAGATCCAGGTAGTTGCTCCGGTAGGATTGATGGGCACCGTGAGAATCCATTGAGACCTGATGGGTGTAATAATCGGCGGTGGCGCGCTTCCAGGCACTGCCCCAGGCTGGCGTACCCGGCGGGTTGGACGTACCGGCAATCGGCCGGCTGCCCGCCTGGTTGACCCACATCGGCGAACCACCCACGAAGCCGTGGGGGCCATGGTCAAAGTTGTCGGCGTTGAAGTCGTCGATGGCCACGCCATTGCCGCCCGCGCCGATAAAGTTGTTGGTGTGGGTGTCCTTGTCGAAGAACGCCTTGATGGTGCCCATGTTCTGGTAGGCGAAGTTGCGGCCTACCACACCCTCGTTGGTAATCGGGTCGTAGGGTTTGCCGATGCCGGACAGCAGCATCAGGCGCACGTTATGGAACTGGAAGGCGCCAAGAATCACCAGGTCAGCCGGTTGTTCACACTCGCGGCCCTGGGCGTCGATGTAGGTCACGCCGGTGGCTTTCTTCTTGGTGCTGTCGAGGTTGACCTTGAGCACGTGGGAATTGGGCCGCAGCTCGAAGTTGGGCACCTGGCGCAAGGCCGGCAGGATGTTCACGTTCGGCGAAGCCTTGGAGTACATGTAGCACACGTAGCCACTGCAAAACCCGCAGAAGTTGCACGGGCCCATCTGCGCACCGTAGGGGTTGGTGTACGGCCCCGACGTATTGGCCGAAGGCAGGTTGTAAGGTTTGTAACCTACGTCGGTCGCCGCTTTCTGAAACAGCTGGGCGGAGACAGTATTTTTCTGCGCCTCCAGCGGGAACGGGTTGGAGCGATCCGGCGCGTAGGGGTTGCCGCCACGGCCTTCACCGACCAGTTGGCCCTTGACCGTCCAGGCTTGCCCGGAGGTGCCAAAGACTTTTTCCGCATAGTCGAAAAACGGCTCCAGCTCTTCGTAGCTGACGCCGAAGTCCTGGATGGTCATGTCCTTGGGAATGAAGTTCTTCCCGTAGCGCTCTTCGTAATGGCTGCGCATGCGCAGCTCAATTGGATCAACGCGAAAATGCACGCCCGACCAGTGCAGCCCCGCACCACCAACGCCATTGCCCGGCAAGAACGCGCCCAACTGACGATTGGGCAGGGCGACGTCATTCACGCTGTGGCGAATGGTCACCGTTTCTTTGGAGATGTCCTGGAACAGCTTCTTACGCACGCTGTAGGTCAATTCGTCGATGACCTGGGGATAGTTGCCGTCTGGATAAGTGTCCTGCATCGGGCCGCGCTCCAGCGCTACCACGTTGAGGCCCGCTTCTGTCAGCTCTTTGGCCATGATCGCGCCCGTCCAGCCGAAGCCCACAATCACTGCATCCACTTTCTTCATGATGGTCGCCACGTTTACGCCCTCTCGCCGCGAATGGAAACAGCCGGGAAGGGGTATTGCTCGTTGCGTTCCACCCAATCCATGAAATCGGCGCGGGCGCCGGGAAAGCCGATCATGGTCCAGCCGACCATGCCTTTATTACCGCCGTGGATAGGGTCGCAGAAGAAGCCTTCCTTGGTGTTTTGCAGCAAAAGGTTGAAGAACATCTTGGGCGGCACCGCGTCGAAGTGCGCAGCGACTTCACTGCCGCCAGCCTCCAGGCGTCGCAGCATATCGTCTCGGGTAGCGCTGTCTTGCGCAGCAAAAGCCTTACCGTTGAACGCTTTCGACCACGCATCCGTAGAAGCAATGCCGAGGCGATAGATCTCCTTGGGTACCAATTTACTTTGCCAGCCCATCTCCGGCGCCGCATCAGCGTTGAACGGGCCTTGCATGAACCACAGGGCGCCACTGGCGTAAGGGGTGTTCATCTGGCGGTCGATGTATTCCGGCGCGCCAGCTTCCAGGGCACCTGGGCCTTGGGCGTCAGCGGGAATCAAGCGCTCGACGGCGGCGTTGATAAACGCCCATTCCTCGGCCGTGAAATAACTTGGCTCGTAGGCTTTGTCGCTGACCGCGGGTTTGGCCGGCTCGGCCTGGGCCGGTTCCGGAGTGGCCATTAACATCGAACCGCCAAGGCCGGTGCTGGCAACCGTGACCACCGGGATCAAGGTCAAGGATTTGCGTAAAAAGTCACGCCGGGGGTTGTCTTGATCTTGATCAGACATAGGTACACCTCATCATGTGGTCACGGGTTTATCCGCCGCTTCTGGGAGCAGCGTGAAGGCTTTGCCGCTAATTGGATCCAAGCAGACACGGCACAATGGCAAACATTAGTTACAAATGATAGCAGGCTAAGAATTCAGAGGCGTCGATTCGGTGACAAAAACACCGGATCAGATCGCAAGCATCACGATTCTTTGACACGGACCTCACGCCGTATTGACCCGCTTTGAGTGAATCTGCGGCCCATCAGCCACTTCCTAGCTCGGTCACGACGTTCATGTTCAACACACGCTTACTCCTCGTTCTCGGCCTGGCGCTCATGAGCCTGTTCAGCACCGTACAAGCCGATGAGGCTGCGTCGATCCGCTCGCCGGAGTGGGCCCAGCCGGTGGGTAACCAATACAACCTGCACCAGATGACACCCACGCTCTATCGCAGCGCATTGCCGGATGGACATGCGCTGCCGTTATTGCAAAAACTCAAGATCGTTACGGTCATCAACTTCTTGCCAGAATCTGATACGCAGTGGCTCCAATCCTCTGATATCAAACAGGTGCAGTTGAGCTATCGAACCAACCACGTCGACGATGCCGACGTGCTGGCGGCAATCAGAGCGATTCAGGCAGCAGAGGCCGATGGCCCGGTGTTGATGCATTGCAAGCACGGCGCCGACCGCACCGGCCTGATGGCAGCGATGTATCGGGTGGTGGTTCAAGGGTGGAGCAAGGAGGACGCGCTGAACGAAATGACCTTGGGCGGCTTTGGCAGCAGCAATGGTTTCAAGGATGGCGTTCGCTACATGATGAAAGCCGATGTCGACAAGTTGCGCACAGCTTTGGCGAATGGGGATTGCAGCACCAGCGCCTTTGCGTTGTGCTCAATGAAAGGCTGGATCACCACAACGGGTAAGGAAGAAAAAAAATTGTAGGAGCGAGCTTGCTCGCGAAGGTTAACGATAACGCGCGTTTTCCTGGATAAACGCCGCGCTGTTGAGTTCTTCGCGAGCAAGCTCGCTCCTACAGTGAGTGCCGGCTTAGTCTTTTTTCAGCTTCGGGTTCGGGAAGAACTGCACTGCCTGCACCTTAGGATCGGCCGGCGCTTTCAACGCGGTGGTATTGACCCTAGTGCCCAATTCCTTGGGCACCGACAGGCCTTGATCATTCAGCGTATCGGTATACCCGCAGGCCACGCATTCGCGGTGCGGTACGCTATCTTCGGTCCACATCTTCAACTTGTCCGGCTCGCTGCACGCCGGGCAGACCGCCCCGGCGATAAATTGCTTTTTGGTAATCACAGGCCCTTCACTCATGCTGCCGCGTCCTCACTCAAGCCGCTGTGGCGCAAGAGTGCGTCAATCGACGGCGCGCGTCCGCGGAAATCGACGAACAGCACCATCGGCGCCTGGGAGCCGCCACGGGCCAGGATGGCTTCACGGAAGGCACGCCCGGTCTGGGCGTTGAGCACGCCGTCTTCCTCAAACTTGGAGAACGCGTCCGCCGACAGCACTTCCGCCCATTTGTAGCTGTAGTAACCCGCCGCATAACCGCCGGCGAAGATGTGAGCGAAGCTGTTGGGGAAGCGGTTGTAGGCCGGTGGGCGCATGACCGAGACTTCATCGCGCACGCCTTCAAGTACCTGGGCCACGCTGCGACCATCGCCATGGGTGGCGTGCAGTTCAAAGTCGAACAGCGAGAACTCCAGCTGACGCACCATCATCAGGCCGGACTGGAAATTTTTCGCCGCGAGCATTTTTTCCAGCAGGTCCTGGGGCAGGGGCTCGCCGGTTTCGTAGTGGCCGGAGATCAGCGCCAGGCCTTCAGGCTCCCAGCACCAGTTCTCCATGAATTGGCTCGGCAGTTCCACCGCGTCCCACGCCACACCGTTGATACCGGATACGCCGGCGTGCTCCACGCGGGTGAGCAGGTGATGCAGGCCGTGGCCGAATTCGTGGAACAGGGTGGTGACTTCATCGTGGGTCAGCAGGGCAGGCTTGCCACTGTCGGCCGGGGTGAAGTTGCACACCAGGTTGGCGACGGGGCTTTGCAGCACGCCATCAAGGGTACGGCGGCGGTCACGGGCACCATCCATCCAGGCACCGCCACGCTTGTTGGCGCGGGCATACAGGTCGAAGAAGAAGCGTCCGACGTGCTCGCCGTTCTCCTTGATCTCGAATAAGCGCACATCCGGGTGCCAGGTGTCGAAGCCTTTAAGCTCAGCGATCTCGATGCCGTACAGGCGCTGCACAATGGCAAACAGGCCGCCCAGCACTTTGTCGATGGGGAAGTAGGCGCGCAGCGCTTCCTGGGACACGCTGTAGCGCTGCTCACGCAGTTTTTCGCCGTAGAAACCGCTGTCCCAGCTCTGCAGATCAGCGCAGCCTTGCTCGGCGGCGTAGGCCTTGAGTTGCTGCAGGTCCTGGGCGGCGAACGGCTTGCTGCGCTTGGCCAGGTCGCGCAGGAAGCTCAGCACCTGGTCGCTGGATTCGGCCATCTTGGTGGCCAGGCTCAGCTCCGAGAACGACGCATAACCCAACAATTGGGCCAGTTCCTGACGCAGGTCGAGGATCTGCTCCATCACATGGCCGTTATCGTTCTGACCGGCATTCGGGCCCTGGTCCGACGCACGGGTGCAGTAGGCGGCATAAACCTCTTCACGCAGGGCGCGGTCCTGGGCGTAGGTCATGACGGCGTAGTAGCTGGGGAATTCCAACGTGATCAGCCAGCCGTCGAGGCCCTTGGCCTGGGCGGCGGCAGCCATTTGCGCCTTGGCCGAATCGGTCAGGCCGGCAAGTATCGCCTCATCAGTGACGTGCTTGGTCCAGGCCTGGGTGGCGTCCAGCAACTGGTTGGAGAATTTGCTGCCCAACTCGGACAGCTTGCTCTGCACCTCGGCGTAGCGTTTTTGCTGCTCCGGCGGCAAATCAATACCCGACAGGCGGAAGTCACGCAGGGAGTGTTCCAGAATGGTTTTTTGCGCCACATCGAAACCGGCAGCTTCCGGGCTGTTGGCCAGGGCTTCGAAGGCCTGGAACAGCTCACGGTTCTGGCCCATTTCGGTGGAGTAGGCGCTCAATGCCGGCAGGCACGCCTCGTAGGCTTCGCGCAGTTCGGCGCTGTTGCACACGGCATTGAGGTGGCTGACCGGGCTCCAGGCCGCGCCAAGGCGATCATTGAGTTCATCCATGGCCAGGACCAGGCCTGCCCACGTCGGATTTTTACCCTGGCTTTGCAGGATCTCTGCGATTGCCACGCGGTTGTCGGCGAGGATCTGTTCGATGGCCGGCTGCACGTGCTCGGCACGGATCGCCGAGAACGGCGGCAGGTCGTAGGACTGCAAAAGAGGGTTGTTCGCGCTCACGGTGGGCACCTTGGCTGAAGAAACATGTAGAACAAAGATGGGGCCATCTTAATTACAATCAACACCCACCGCAGCTATCAGCAGAAGAGAGAGAGGCTATCGTGACCCTTCGCACCTATCAGAACCACACGCCAACCCTCGGCGCCGGGGCGTTTGTCGATATTTCGGCGGTGGTGATCGGCGATGTCGAAATCGGCACTGACAGCTCGGTTTGGCCGCTGACAGTGATCCGTGGCGACATGCATCGCATCCGCATCGGTGCGCGCACCAGCGTGCAAGACGGCTGCGTGCTGCACATTACCCATGCGGGGCCGTTCAATCCTGAGGGTTTCCCGTTGCTGATCGGCGACGATGTGACCATCGCCCACAAAGTCATGCTGCATGGCTGCACCGTGGGTAACCGCATCCTGATCGGCATGGGCAGTATCGTGATGGATGGCGCCGTGGTCGAAGACGACGTGATCATCGGCGCCGGCAGCCTGGTGCCGCCAGGCAAGAAACTCGACAGTGGTTTTTTGTATGTGGGCAGCCCGGTCAAACAGGTTCGCGCATTGACTGACAAAGAACGCGCCTTTTTCACCTACAGCGCTGCGAACTACGTGAAGCTCAAAGACCTGCACCTGGCTGAAGGATTCGATCAATGACCCTGCATCACCCCACCGTCCTGTTCGACCTGGACGGCACCCTCACCGACCCACGCGAGGGCATTACCCGTTCGATCCAGTACGCCTTGGCCAAACTGGGCATTGATGAGCCCGACCTGACCAAACTCGAACACTTCATCGGCCCGCCCTTGCTGCAGGCGTTCATGCAGTTTTACGCCTTCGACGAGGCCAAGGCATGGGAGGCGGTGAATTTCTACCGTGAGCGCTTCAAGGTCACCGGCCTGTACGAAAACCGCGTGTTCGACGGCGTCATGCCGTTATTGGAAGAGTTGAACAGCCAAGGGCGTCAGCTGTACGTAGCCACCTCCAAACCGTGGGAATTTGCCCGCGAGATTGCGCGGCATTTCGACTTTGCCAAGTACTTCAAGGTGATCTACGGCAGCGAACTGGACGGCACGCGTACCAACAAGGTCGAGTTGATCGCGCATTTGATGCGTGAGGAACGGCTGGACCCGGCCACCACCTTGATGATCGGTGATCGCAAGCATGACCTGATCGGCGCACGCAGTAATGGGCTGGATTCGGCCGCCGTGGGGTATGGGTTTGGTAGTTTTGAAGAGCTGAGTGCCGAGGCACCGACCTGGCATTTCGAGACGTTGGACCAGATGCATCAGGCGTTTTTGCAGCGTCCTTGAGACCGCTTTCGCAGGCAAGCCAGCTCCCACAGTTGACCGATTTTCAACATGAGGATGCGGTCAACTGTGGGAGCTGGCTTGCCTGCGATAAGGCCCTAACGACCAACCGTCTCCAACTGCCTCAACGCCGCTTTACGCTGCTCCACCGGCAACCCGCCCAACCGCTCCACCGCCGCATAAAACCTCACCCAATCCCCGCCTTCCCGCGCAAACAACGCCGCAAACGCCGGCACCCATTGGTCATACAACCCAAACGGCAAAAGCCGCGCGTTATTCATCGGCTGGTTAATCCAGGCGTCATAACGCTTGTCACCACCCCATTGGCTATCACGCAGGTGCCGGTATTCACTACGCAACTGCTCGAATTGCGCCGCTTTGGCACGGCGCATCGCGTCCGCTGCCAACGGCTGCGCGTACAACGCCTCCAGGCGTCTACGGGTATCGAGAATCAGCCGGATAAATTGATCGCGTTGCTTCAACGCCGCATCGCCGACAGGCGCCAGGCCCCGCGCCGCACGCCATTGGCGCGTGCCCTCCTGCTCGACAAAACTGGCATAGGACTCGTTGAACTCGGTGTCATCCTTCACGTAGAAGCGCTGGTGGGCCAGCTCATGGAAAATCAGCGTGGCAAGGCGCTCATCGCCCCAGCTCATCATCGAGCTCATGATCGGGTCGTTGAACCAGCCCAGGGTGGAGTAGGCCTCCACGCCGCCGATCGACACATCCATGCCCTGTTGCCGCAACAGCGCCGCCTCGCCCCGGGCCGCACCTTGGTTGTAGTAGCCGCGATAGGCGACGCAACCGGCGATGGGAAAGCAATGGTTCTGGGGTGACAGAGAAAATTCCTGCGTGGCGAAGACATTCCAGACCACATAGGGTCGGCCAATATCGGCATAAAGCCGGTAACTTTGATTGTCCGGCAGATGCAGGTGTTCACTGGCGAAGGTTCGAGCTTTCTGCGATTGAGCCAGATGCTCACGCAGCAGTGGCGGGCGAGCAGGGTCGGCGATGACCTCGGCAACCGGCTCCCGGGCCCGCAACAGGTGCCACTGGCCACTCGCCAACTGGCTGTAATAACTGACACTGGAACAGCCGCTGAGCAGCAAAACCATCAGTCCTGGAAGAAAACGCCTGATCATGCACTGACTGCTCCTGGGTGATGGGTTCGCCAGACTATCGCGCTTGCCGGGGATTTTTCCACGGCGTGGCGTGTTTATACTCAAGCCTCTTCTCGTGTTGAGTACCTGCCATGCGCCAGCTCTTGCTTCCCGTCGCCGCTGTATTCCTCAGCGCTTGCGCCTCGACCCCCATCCCCCCCGTGGACCCGCAGCAGGCCTGGGTCGATTTCACCACGCCCACCCCGGGTTCCAAGTTGGTAATGGCTCAGCGCCTGGACGGGAAAAACCTCGACGACGGGCGCTTTTTTCAAATGCCTCCCGGCCCTCACGAGCTGATGGTGCGCTTTGACTTTGAAGTGCCCGCTGGCGGCGGCCTGGGTGGCCTCAGCCAGATGATGTATCGCACCTGCTTCATGACGCTGCAGTACAACAACTTTCAGGCCGGCCAGCGCTATGTGTTGGAAGGGCGCTCACTGGCGTTCACGCCCAACATCCGGCTGTACGACTCAACCCGCCAACTATTGGCCGAAGAGCGCAGCGTGAACTGCATCTGAGTCAGTCGTTGTTCTTTTGATAGATGATGCGCTTGGTGCCGTTTTCGCATGAGCCGACAATCATGGCTTCGTCATGGTTCTTGGCTTCTTCGGCGGTGATGATTTCCAGGGTGTAGGACGGAATCGCCTTGGCCTGGATCTTCACTTCGATTTCTTTCCTGAGCTCTTCACAATCTTTTGGCGCGGCCACGGCCGAAGTGGCCAATACACCGCAGATGATTGCCAAGGCAAAACGTTTCATGTGTGGAGCTCCCTGAATGCGCTGCGCACGAGTGTGCGCCTAGGCTGCATGGGCTATTCGACCACATTTTACAAACACGAGTTCTGATTTTACGCAGGACTAAAAATGTGGGAGCGGGCTCGCTCGCGAATACGGAGTATCAGTCACCGAAGATATCGGCTGATCCACCGCATTCGCGAGCAAGCCCGCTCCCACATAAGATGCCTGCTGTGTCAGTTGACCAGCGTGGCATCCAAGGTGATGGTTGCATTCAGTACCTTGGAGACCGGGCACCCTTCCTTGGCTTTTTTGCTCAGTTCATCGAACTGTGCCTGGCTCGCGCCTGGGATTTTGGCCTTCAGGATCAGGTGCACTGCTGTAATCGCAAAGCCGCCCTCGACCTGGTCCAGAGTCACTTCGGCCTGGGTGTCGATGCTTTCAGCCTTGAGCCCGGCGTCGCCGAGAATCATGGAAAACGCCATGGAGAAACAGCCGGCGTGAGCCGCGCCGATCAATTCTTCAGGGTTGGTACCCTTGCCGCCCTCGAAGCGGGCCTTGAAGCCGTAGGGCGCTTCGCGCAGCACGCCGGTTTCGGTGGAAATGGAGCCCAGGCCAGTCTTCAGGTCGCCTTCCCAATGCGCGGATGCCTTTTTAACGATACTCATAGCTTTCTCCTCGAACGGTGGTTTTGCGTCGGTAAGGGTTCTGAGGATAGACGTCAAAACAAAGTTCATTCGTAAGAGAAACCTAGCAATCTAGTAGGAAATTTCAGAGCTACCTATTGAATCTCGGGTATATGCCCTCATTGCATAGAGCATGCACATGAAGCGGCAGGTTTTGGTTCGTCTAGAAAGCCTGCGCCCCCATTGGAGAAGCAGGCTTATGAAATCGCTGTCCGACGTAAAGTTCTCGACCCTCGACCTGGTGCCCGTACGCGCCAACGGCAGCCCGGCGCAGTCGCTGCGCAATTCCCTGGACCTGGCCCAGCATGTGGAGAAGTTCGGCTACCACCGTTTCTGGGTAGCTGAGCACCACAATATGGACGGCATCGCCAGTTCGGCCACCTCGGTACTGCTCGGTTACCTGGCAGGCGGCACCTCGACCATTCGCGTGGGGTCTGGCGGGGTGATGTTGCCAAACCACGCGCCACTGGTGATCGCCGAGCAGTTCGGTACGCTGGAAAGCCTCTACCCCGGTCGTATTGACCTGGGCCTGGGGCGCGCGCCCGGTTCCGACCAGATGACCGCCCGCGCCCTGCGCCGTGAACGCTCCGGCAGTGCCGATGACTTCCCCGAAGATGTGGCCGAGCTGATGGCCTACCTCGGCCCGCGTATGCCCGACCAACGGGTTATCGCGGTACCGGGCACCGGCACCAATGTGCCGGTGTGGCTGCTGGGTTCAAGCCTGTTCAGCGCACAATTGGCCGGTGAGCGTGGCTTGCCTTACGCCTTCGCCTCCCATTTCGCACCGCGCTTGATGCATGAGGCAATTCGCGTGTATCGCAATCACTTCAAGCCTTCGGCGGTGCTGGACAAGCCCTACGTGATGCTCGGCATTCCGCTGGTGGCGGCCGACACCGATGAGCAGGCCGATTACCTGGCCACCTCGGTGTACCAGCGTATTCTCGCGTTGATGCGCGGCCAGAGCCTGGTGCAGCGCCCTCCAGTAAAAACCATGGACGGCCTGTGGTTGCCCCATGAAAAAGATGCGGTCGGTAGCTTCCTCGGCTTGGCCATGGTGGGCAGCCCGGCGAAGATTCGCGGCAAGTTGGAGGTGTTGATCGAGCAGACCGGTGCTGATGAGCTGATTTTTACCAGTGACCTGTATGAGCACGCAGACCGGATTCATTCCTACGAGCTGCTTGCACAAGTAATGAAGGGCTGAATGGTCAATCGATATACCTGTGGCGAGGGAGCTTGCTCCCGCTGGAGTGCGCAGCGCTCCCATTTTTTTGGGGCCGCTACGCAGCCCAGCGGGAGCAAGCTCCCTCGCCACAGGTGCGTCGCTTATACAGCACGGGGTTAGCCGCGCTTGTAGGCAATTTCCTTGGTGCCACCTTCGCAGGTGCCAACTACTTTCTGGTCACTTGGCGTAGCACCTTTGTCCACCACTTCCAGCGAATACCCCGAAGCGCCGTTGGCGTCGATTTTCGCTGCGATTTCGCTTTTCAGCTCTTCACAAGGCTTGCCCGCCGCCATAGCGGTACCCGCAATGCTCAACAACCCTACCGCTAACAGAAACTTCTTCATCCGTTACTTTCCTTGCGCTGATCAAAAAGAGCGTGCCGACGCTCATCGCGTCGGCACCCGTTGTTTGTAGCGCAGGTTATGGCAATCGGCCAGCGGGCAAAGTTCAACTCTGCCGATCAACTACTGGCAATGCGGAATCCCACTTTGAGCGTGACCTGGAAGTGCGCAGCCTTGCCATCTTTGATGTGACCACGGGTTTCGGTCACCTCAAACCACTCCAGATGCTTGATGCTTTTGTTGGCTTCAGCCAGGGCATTGTTGATCGCGTCTTCGATGCTGGTGGTGGAAGAGCCTACCAGTTCGACTTTCTTGTACGTGTGATGATCACTCATGGCGTTTCTCCTTTAGGTCGTCAATCAAGACTAGCAGCGAATGTGCGTACTGCTTCAGGCGACCGTTGGGAGGCGAAAGTTCAGAATTACTGCACTTTCTGAAACCGGCGCAGTCGGTATCTACACACGCCACTCAATCACTTCAGGAGATGTCCACATGGCCAACACTTCTTTACGCAAAGCGTCGCTGGAAAGCATGGAAGCCGAGATTTCGAGCCTGCTCAAATCGCTGGAGAGCCTCAAGGACGACGCGTCCGATGAGTCGCGCAAAACGCTGAAGGCCTTGAAAAGCAATGCCGAGAACGCCCTCAAGCACTCTCGCCACCTGATCAGCGACGCCTACGAAGAAAGCAAAGTCAAAATCCGCGAAACCAGCGCTGCCACCCGTGACTACGCACAAGAGCACCCCTGGACGACCGCCGGTGTCGCCGTTGGCGCGCTGGGCCTGCTGGCGGCTTATCTGCTGTGCAAACGCGGTGACTGATTGACCGGTTACATCGGTTGACGCAACAGCTCAGCCTTGAGCCATTGCGCCAACTGCCCGGCGCGCCCGTCTGCGGCGCGCTTGGGTAGCCACAACGCCAGGTGCGCCGGGGTTTCACTGAACCCCCAAGGCGCCACCAGGCGACCCGCTCGCAGGTCCTCTGCCACCAGCGGTTCTGGCGCAATTGCCACTCCCAAGCCGGCAACCGCCGCTTCCAGCAGATAATACAAATGCTCAAACCCCTGGCCGAGTTTCAGCGCGCCGGGCTCTAGGCCGTGTTGCCGTGCCCAACTGGGCCAGGCTTGCGGACGTGAGGTGGTGTGAAGCAAGGGTTGCTCCAGCAGATCCGACGCTGGGGCCTGACGCAGTTGTTCAAAACCGGCGAAGCGGGGGCTCAAGACCGGGCCGATGCGCTCGCTGGCCAGCTCATACACCTGCATATCCGCCGGCCACGGCGGCTCAGCGAATACCAGCAAGGCATCCAGCCCCGGGCGGCGCGGGTCCAGATCGCCTTCGCCTGCCGACAGGTGCAAGCGTAAATCCGGCAAGTCAACATTCAACCGCCCCAGCCGAGGGATAAACCAACGCGCCAGCAAGCTGCCTGAACAACCAAGAACGAAGGGCGCGTCAGCGCCGCGTTGGGTGAGTTCGGCGCACACGTCGCGCAACCGCTCTAAAGCCTCGCTGCTGGCATCTCGTAGCCTGACGCCGGCATCTGTGAGTTTAAGGCCGCGCCCATCCTTGATGAATAGGCTCACGCCCAAGTGCTCCTCCAGCACTTTCAACTGGCGGCTGACCGCACCATGGGTCACGTGCAATAGCTCCGCAGCCTGGCTGACGCTGTTAAGGCGAGCGGTGGCTTCAAAAGCGCGCAGGGCGTTGAGGGGAGGAAGGTCGCGGCTCATCTGTGAGTTTTCCTGACAGGTTGCGGCGATCTTATCGGTTTTCAGGCCAGAGCGTCACGAGTAGAGTGACCGTCATTGCCTTTAAACACATTTTTCCTGGAGCGTCCCATGACTCAGTACCAGACCGATCTACGCAACGGCCCTGACGCCAACGGCCTGTTTGGTGCGTTCGGCGGCCGCTACGTCGCTGAAACCCTGATGCCGTTGATTCTCGACCTGGCCCGTGAATACGAAGCGGCGAAGGTAGATCCGGCGTTTAACGAAGAATTGGCCTACTTTCAGCGCGATTATGTCGGGCGCCCAAGCCCGCTGTATTTTGCCGAACGCCTGACCGAGTTCTGCGGCGGCGCCAAAATCTACCTCAAGCGCGAAGAGCTCAACCACACCGGCGCGCACAAGATCAACAACTGCATCGGCCAGATCCTGCTGGCCCGGCGCATGGGCAAGAAACGCATCATCGCCGAGACCGGCGCCGGCATGCACGGCGTGGCCACCGCAACCGTGGCGGCGCGCTTTGGCCTGCAATGCGTGATCTACATGGGCACCACCGACATCGAGCGCCAGCAGGCCAACGTGTTCCGCATGAAGCTGCTGGGCGCCGAGGTCATCCCCGTGGTCGCCGGCACCGGCACCCTCAAAGACGCCATGAACGAAGCCCTGCGTGACTGGGTAACCAATGTCGACAGCACCTTCTACCTGATCGGTACCGTGGCCGGGCCACACCCATACCCGGCGATGGTGCGCGATTTCCAGGCCGTGATCGGCAAGGAGACCCGCACCCAGCTGCAAGCCCAGGAAGGCCGCCTGCCGGACAGCCTGGTAGCGTGCATCGGCGGCGGTTCCAACGCCATGGGCCTGTTCCACCCATTCCTGGATGACACCAGCGTCGAAATCATCGGTGTTGAAGCCGCAGGCCATGGCATCGAAACCGGCAAGCACGCTGCCAGCCTCAACGGCGGCGTACCGGGCGTGCTGCACGGCAACCGCACCTTCCTGCTGCAGGACGACGACGGCCAGATCATTGACGCCCACTCGATTTCCGCAGGCCTGGACTACCCCGGCATCGGCCCGGAACACGCCTGGTTGCATGACATCGGCCGCGTCCAGTACACCTCGGTGACTGACGACGAAGCCCTGCAAGCCTTCCACAAATGCTGCCGCCTGGAAGGGATCATTCCGGCACTGGAAAGCGCCCACGCCCTGGCTGAAGTATTCAAGCGCGCGCCAAACTTGCCCAAGGATCACCTGATGGTGGTCAACCTCTCGGGTCGTGGCGACAAAGACATGCAGACCGTGATGCACCATATGGAACAGTCCAAGCAGGAGAAACACTGATGAGCCGCCTGCAAACCCGCTTTGCGCAACTCAAGGAACAAAATCGCGCCGCCCTGGTGACCTTCGTCACCGCTGGCGACCCCGGCTATGACACCTCGCTGGCGATCCTCAAGGGCTTGCCGGCCGCCGGCGCCGATGTGATCGAGCTGGGCATGCCCTTCACCGACCCGATGGCCGATGGCCCGGCCATCCAGCTGGCCAATATCCGCGCACTGGCCGCCAAGCAGAACCTGTTGAAAACCCTGCAGATGGTTCGCGAGTTCCGCCAGGACAACGACGACACGCCGCTGGTGTTGATGGGCTATTTCAACCCGATCCACAAATACGGCGTGTCGCAGTTCATTGCCGATGCCAAGGCAGCTGGCGTCGACGGCCTGATCGTGGTGGACATGCCCCCCGAGCATAACGGCGAGCTGTGCGACCCGGCCCAGGCCGCAGGTATCGACTTTATCCGCCTGACCACGCCGACTACCGATGACGTGCGCCTGCCTACTGTGCTCAATGGCAGCTCCGGGTTTGTGTATTACGTGTCGGTCGCCGGTGTCACCGGGGCGGGTGCCGCCACCCTGGAACACGTCGAAGAAGCCTTGGCCCGTCTGCGCCGCCATACCGACCTGCCGATCAGCATCGGCTTTGGTATCCGCACACCCGACCAGGCAGCGGCCATCGCACGCTTGGCGGACGGGGTGGTAGTGGGTTCGGCGCTGATCGATCACATCGCCACGGCCAAGAACGACCAGCAAGCCATTGATGGCGTGCTGACCCTGTGCGCAGCGCTGTCGGAAGGTGTGCGCAACGCACGCAAGTAAGTTGCACGGCGCAACGACCGCAGCTTATACGCTAGGCTTCAAAGGAGGTGGGCATGTCGCCCACCTCCTTTTTTAATGCACTTCGTGCCCTTTGCCGTCTAACCACCTTCGCAAGCCCCGCAGTCCTTGCCCCTCGGTCGTTAAGTTAGCCGCATCAGAAGTCATTCTTGGCTCTTAGGAGTACATCATGGCATTTGATCTCGTCACCGTTTCAGACCGTCGTCACTCAACCCTGCAAAAGGGTTTCAATCTACGCTGGCCCTTGGGCAATGTGCAGGGCCAGTCTTCGCCCAATGGCGCCAACCTGATTTACCTTTGCCGCAGCCCGCAAGACATCATGGACGCCGCCGCCCAGGCACTGGCCCTGCCCAATGGACGCATCACCGTACGCAGCGGCGGTCATTGCTACGAAGGGTTTGTCGCCAACAAGATGCCCGACAGCCCGAATGAGGTGCTGTCGATCCTGGATATCAGCGCGCTGAACCGAGTGATCTACGATGCCAACGGCCAGATCGGTTCCGAGCTGAACCCCACGCAGCCCTTTCGCTACCGCTTTCGCCTGGAGGCCGGCGGCCAGAACTGGGACACCTATGGCGCTTTGTACAAGCTGGCCAACAAAACCTTGCCCGGCGGCTCATGCTATAGCGTGGGCCTGGGCGGACACATTTGCGGTGGCGGCTATGGGCTGCTGTCTCGCAAGTATGGACTGGTGTGTGACTGGCTCAGCGGGGTCGATATCCTGGTGCCTGACAGCCAAGGCAAAGGGCTAGAACCGCGCCATGTCAGCAGGGACAGCACCCAACAGGACGAATTGGACCTGTTCGCCGCGTGCTGCGGTGCGGGGGGTGGTCAATTCGGCATTATCACCAGCTATTACTTCAAGGACCTGCCACCGGCCCCCAAAGAAGTACTGTGGCTGGTGTTGGAATGGGATTGGTCAGCACTGACTCAGGATGCACTTAACAACCTGCTGGTGGCTTACCAGCGATGGTTCGCCAGTCATCAGAGCAACCCGGACACCTGGGGCCTGGCGACCAAACTGGAAATGCGCCACGAGCACACAGGCAATATCACCTTGGGCATCCATTATGTGGACAAGGAGGGTGAGCTGAACGACCGTGCGCCCTTCGATGATTTTGTCGACAAGATGCTCACGGCCATCGGCTTACCTGCCACCGAGTCGCTGGTGCCGTTTCATGTGGTCCATTTGCCGCCCGGCACAGCCGGCGGGCGCCTCATCGACTCAGTCTCATCCGCCCAGGCTGCGGCGCGGCGCCTGGACTGGCTGGTGTGCCAGCAAACATTGAATGGTTCGGGAGACAATCAGCGTGGGCGCTATAAATCGGCCTATCAGAAAGGTGAGTTCAGCCCCCAAGTGTTACAGGCCATCTGGACTACCCTGACCTGGCCGGACCCTGACAACCACCTGACACAAAGCCTGATCCAGATTCAGTCCTTCGGCGGCCAGATCAACGCCGCCAGCGCGCCCGTGCGCAAGGAGTCGTCGGCCGCCCAGCGTTCGTCCTTCCTCAAGTGGCAACCCCAGTGTTACTGGCACGACGACAGCGCGGCCGCGGATCAAGCCCATGCCGACTGGATCCGAGGGCTGTACGTCAATGCGTTTGCCGATGCGCAAGGCGTACCGCTCAACAATGCGTTCGAAGGCTGCTACATCAATTACCCCGACCTCGACATGACCTACACAGGCGGTAATCCGGCCAACGGCAAAAACCCCCAGTGGTACAAAATCTTCTTTCCCGATCTGATGATCGAAAGCCGCTTGCGCCGTACCAAGCAGCGCTGGGACCCGCACAATATATTTCGCAACGAGATGTCGGTGCCGTAGAACGAAAAAAGGGCGACCCGAAGGTCGCCCTTTTTACAGCTCGATCCGCTCGACTTTGCCGACCAGCAATATGTAGGAAAGCGCGCCGAGCAGCGCCAGGACCGCAATGTAGGTAATGGCCGGCGCAAATGACGAGCCACTGGCCAGAAAGCCAATCACGATAGGCGTGGCAATTGCCGCCAGGTTGCCGATGAAGTTGAACACCCCGCCGGTCAGCCCCAACAGACGGGCAGGCGCCAAGGTCGACACCAGCGACCAGGTGATCGACGCCAGGCCATTGCCGAAAAACGCCACCGCCAGAAACGCGATGACCCACCCCGTCGAGTCCACATAGTTGGCCCCGATGATCGCCGTGGAAATCAGCAGCCCACTGATGATCGGCAACTTGCGCGCAAAGCCCACCGATGCCCCACGGCGAATCAGCCAATCGGAAAACACCCCCGAACACAGCACGCCCACAAACGCGGCCAGGAACGGCAAGGAGGCCAGCAAGCCAGACTGGATAAAGTCCATGCCGCGATATTTCACCAGGTACGTCGGGAACCAGGTCAGGAAGAACCACAGCGTGGAGTTCAGGCAAAACTGGCCCAGGTAGATGCCCCACAGCTTGCGTTTGCTCAGCACGATGCCGAGGTCGGTCCAGCTGAAGGGTGCCTTGACGGTTTTAGCCTGCATGTCCACCAGCCCGCCACCGTCGCGGATCAGTTGGATTTCGGCTTCGTTGGCGCCTTTGAAATCTTTGGGCTCGCGGTACACCGCGTACCAGATCGCGGCCCACAGGATGCCGACGCCCCCGGTCACCACAAACACCATGTGCCAGCCGTACTGGTGCTGCAGCCACGCCAGTACCGGAGTGAGGAACGCCAGGCCGACGAATTGCCCGGAGGTATAGACGCCGATAGCCGTGGCGCGCTCGCGCTCGGGAAACCAGGTGGTGACCACACGGCTGTTGATGGGATAGGCCGGCGCCTCCAACGCGCCCACGGCCATGCGCAGCACGAACAGCGCGATAAAGCTGGCGGCGAAACCGAGCATCACGGTGGCAATCGACCACAGCAGCAGGGCGGCCGTGTAGAGAATGCGCGGCGGCACCCGGTCTACCAGCCAGCCACCCGGGATTTGCATGGCGGCGTAGGTCCAACCGAAGGCAGAGAAAATCAGCCCGACTTGCACCGGGTCGATCCCCAGCTCGCTGGTCAGCGCGGGCGCGGCAATCGACAGGTTGCTACGGTCGAGGTAGTTGATGACCACGGTGATGAACAGCAGCACCATGATGAAAAAGCGCTTTCTGCTAGGCGTGACTAAAGAAGCCTGCCCGGTGAGGGATTCAGGGTGCATGGGGGTGCCTCTTTTTATATTTGTTGAGGAAGGAACGCGCTCAATGTGGGAGCTGGCTTGCCTGCTCCCACATTTTTTAGCGCGTTTCAATCAGGTGGAAATCACCACTCGGCAAAACTGCCATCGGCATGGCGCCAGATCGGATTGCGCCAGCGATGGCCGATGGCCGCGCGCTCAACCACATACTCCTCGTTGATCTCAATGCCCAGTCCTGGGCCGTTGGGGATCTTCACAAAGCCCTGGTCATAGTCGAATACGCCTGGATCACGCACATAGTCGAGCAGATCGTTGCTTTCGTTGTAATGAATACCCAGGCTCTGCTCCTGGATAAACGCGTTGTAGCAAACCGCATCCAGCTGCAGGCATGCCGCCAAGGCAATCGGGCCCAGCGGACAGTGCAGGGCCAGGGCCACGTCGTAGGCTTCGGCCATGTTGGCGATCTTGCGGGTTTCGGTGATACCACCTGCGTGGGAGGCGTCCGGCTGGATGATGTCGACGTAGCCTTCGCTGAGCACCCGCTTGAAATCCCAGCGCGAGAACAGGCGCTCACCCAAGGCGATCGGCGTACTGGTCAGCGGGGCCAGTTCTTTCAGCGCTTCGTAGTTTTCGCTGAGCACCGGCTCTTCAATGAACATCAGTTTGTACGGGTCGAGCTCTTTCATCAGCACCTTGGCCATCGGCTTGTGCACGCGGCCATGGAAGTCGACGCCAATACCCACGTTAGGGCCGACCGCATCGCGCACAGCAGCGACGTTGGCCAGGGCCAGGTCGACTTTTTCGAAGCTGTCGACAAACTGCAATTCTTCGGTGCCATTCATTTTCACGGCTGTGAAGCCACGGGCCACCGCCTCTTTGGCGGCACGGGCAGTATCGGCGGGGCGGTCACCGCCGATCCATGAGTACACACGGATCTTGTCACGCACCTGGCCGCCCAGCAGATCGCTGACCGATACACCGAGGGCCTTGCCCTTGATGTCCCACAACGCCTGGTCGATGCCGGCGAGGGCGCTCATATGCACCGCGCCGCCTCGGTAGAAGCCGCCGCGATAGAGCACGGTCCAGATATCTTCGATATTGCGAGGGTCTTTGCCGATCAGGTAGTCGGACAGTTCTTCGACGGCGGCGGCCACCGTGTGAGCGCGGCCCTCGACCACAGGCTCACCCCAGCCGGTCACACCCTGGTCGGTTTCGACCTTGAGGAAGCACCAGCGCGGCGGAACGATAAAGGTCGTCAGTTTGGTGATTTTCATCTCTTGTCTCTCTTATAGATGCAGCGCCTGTGGGCGCGGAATATGCTCTCAGCTCAGGGCTTTCCAGGCGGCAACATAAGCCTGGGCACGGCTCGCAACCTGATCCACTGTCATGCCCGGCTTGAACAGCCCGGAACCCAATCCGAAGCCCTTGGCGCCGGCGTCGGTAAACACCTGCATGTTGTCCGGGGTAATGCCGCCCACCGGCAGCAGCAACGTGCCCGCCGGCAATACCGCCAGCCATGCCTTGATCACTGAAGGGCCCATCTGCTCGGCCGGAAACAGCTTCAACACATCGGCGCCTTCGGCCAGTGCGGCAAAGGCTTCGGTAGGCGTGGCTACCCCAGGCGACAAGTACAGGCCCGCCGCTTTGGCGGCACGCAGCACCTTGGCATCGCTGTGGGGCATGACGATCACCTGGCCTCCGGCCGCCTTGACCTGTTCGACCTGCTCAGGCGTCAACACCGTGCCGGCACCGATCAGGCAATCGGCGGGCAAGCTGTCGCGCAGGGTGCGAATGCTGGCGTAAGGGTCTGGCGAGTTGAGCGGCACTTCGATCACGCGAAAACCCGCGTCGTACAGCACCTGGCCGACCGCCTGGGCTTCGTCGGGGCGTAGGCCGCGCAGGATGGCGATCAAACCGTTTTGTGCGAGTGCTTGCTTGAGCATGTCAGGCCTCCAGTACAGGTCGAATGAGCCCGGCGGCTTGCGCCAGTTGCCACAGGCCACGCTCGGTGGCTTCTTGCGCCAGGCTGACGTGGGCAAATCCGCAAAGGGCGAGGGCGCGTTGATAGCGGGCGCAAAGTGCAGCAGCGCCGACCAGGATGATCGGCTGATGTTTGGCCGAATCTGGCAAGCCGGCGAGCTCATGGCCGATGAGCAGGCCAGAGAGGTAATCGGGTTGCTGGTCGGGCGCCAGCTGCGCAGTGAGCCCAAGGGTACGGGCACTGAACAGGGTTGAAAGCACGCCACGCTGGCCATCGTTGGACAGCGCCACGCGCACGCCTTGATCAAACGCCTCGGCCTGGAACTGCTCGCTCGCTTGTTGGGTACGCCCCAAGATGCTGTGCTTGCTCAACACCGCAAACACTTCGCCAGTCATGAAGGTATCGAAATGGGTAATGCGGCCTTCCACCACCTCGACCCACTTGGAATGGCTGCCGGGCAGGCCGATCAACACCTGGGGCTCAAGGCCTTGCAGTACGCCGAGTACTTGGGTTTCTTCGCCACGCATGACATTGGGCAGACCCACTTGCTCGATCACCCCCGGCACGATATGCACCTGCACCCCACGCAGGCTGCGTATGCCATGCAACGCCTGGCCGAGACTGGCGACATCCACCGGCGTGCTGCGATAGGCCGCCTCGCTCCAACCCTGTGCGCTGCCGACCATGCCGCAAGCGATTACCGGCAGCCCGGGCTGGGCATCAAGCCAATCGCCGCAGGCGCTATCGAACGCCAGTTCAAAGCCGTCAGTGCATAGCACACCGGCTATTTCCCGGGGCTCTGTGGGCAAATGCATGATGCCCCAGGCTTGCGAGCGCTGTTCCAGCACAACGCCCGCGGGGCCGAGTTTGTAAGCACGAAGGGAGCTGGTCCCCCAATCGAGCGCGATCAATTGCGCCTGCATCGCTTCACCTGAAATGAGTGGGTGCTGAAAAAAGCAGATGGGCGAATATAAACCTAGGGAGCGGAATATCTCAATATATAAATATCAATCCCATATAATGAGACAAGACAAGATAAATCCTACAACCATTCTTGTTTTTACTTAGGGAAGGCCGCGGATTTATCGGGTAAGGAAGGTTAAAAAATCGACAAGTCCAGCTCGCGCATCGCGCCCATCCAGATGGCGTAATCGGTGTGGTCCTTGAGGTCGTCACCGGTTTCAGGGTGCAGGAACACCACCAGACCATTGCGATGCAGCGCCAGCCACGGCAACACCACACCGATATATTCCGGCTCGAACGCCAGCTGGCAACTCCAATCCGGGTGCGGGCCCACGGGCCGCTCGTGCACACGGCCCATGCGCAGCGGGAACAACTTGGCGGCGTCCTCACAGAGCGTGCGCGCCTGCTCAATCGTGCTGGCGTCGAAGTAGATATGGGCGTGGTAGCCCTTGATACGTTGCATGACTGACTCCGGTTCCACTGTGGGCCGATCCTAGACCGCAATCGACGGCAGGGCCAGCCCGGTCAACGAGTGCGCACTGTTGGCCTGTTCCGCCACAAGCCACTCGACAAAGCGGTCCACCAACTGTCCGCGGCGTTTGCGCTGGGGTTGCACCACGTAATAGCCCAAGCGCGAGATCACCATGGAGCTGATCGGCCGGCACAGCCAATTCTGCTCCAGCAGGTTATCCACCAGGTGGCGCCAGCCGATGGCGACGCCCTGGCCGGCAATCGCGGCCTGGATCAGCAAGGTGTAGTTGTCGAAGCGCAATTGCCCCGGGGTCGGCGCAGCCGTGATACCCAGTTCGCGGAACACGCCGTTCCAGTCAAACCATTGGCTGTTGTTTTCCTGGCGCAGGTGCAGCAACGGGCAGTCTTGCAAGGTCTGCACCGTCAGGGGCGCGACCTGCTCCTTGAGCCACTGTGGGCTGCACACCGGGAACACTTCCTCATTGAACAACCACAGGCTCTCGCCCTGCTTGAAACGGCCATCGCCGAACAGCACCGCCACATCAATATCGCTGCGCAGGGTGGCCGGGTTGCGCTCACTGGTGACCAGGCTGACATCCACCTGCGGGTTGGCCTGGTGAAAACGATGCAGGCGTGGCATCAGCCAATAGGCGGCGAAGGCAAAGTCGGTGGCGACTTGCAGCACTTCATGCTGGCTTTGTTGAGTGATGGCGCCGAGCCCCTGGTTGATGTTCTGCAGGCCGCCTTGCACATGCTCGAACAGCAGGGCACCGGCGTCAGTCAGTTCGATGCCGCGGTAAATGCGATCAAACAGGCGGATCGCCAGTTGCTCTTCAAGGCGTTTGATTTGCTGGCTGACCGCCGGTTGGGTGGTGCCCAGCTCCATCGCGGCCGCGGTGAAACTGCGATGACGCGCCGCTGCCTCAAAGGCGCGCAGCAAATCGAGAGAGAGGTCACCCAGCGCTTCATACATAAGCTCAACTTATCCTAGTCATTGCTGCTCATGGGCTTTACCCCATAATTCATGGGCCGCATGCTCATTGGCATAAACACTGCCTATGGAATGCCGAGAAACCATGAAGCGCAAGAACATTCTTTTCATCATGGCCGATCAGATGGCCGCGCCGATGCTGCCGTTCTACGGGCCTTCCCCGATCAAGCTGCCCAACCTCAGCCGCCTGGCGGCACAAGGCGTGGTGTTCGACGCCGCCTATTGCAACAGCCCGCTGTGCGCACCGTCGCGCTTCACCTTGGTCAGCGGCCAGTTGCCGAGCAAGATCGGCGCCTACGACAACGCCGCCGATTTCCCCGCCGATGTGCCGACCTATGCCCACTACTTGCGCCGCCTGGGCTACCGCACCGCACTGTCGGGCAAGATGCACTTCTGCGGCCCCGACCAGTTACACGGCTATGAGGAGCGCCTGACCAGCGACATCTATCCCGCCGACTACGGCTGGGCAGTGAACTGGGATGAGCCAGACGTACGCCCTACCTGGTATCACAACATGTCCTCGGTGCTGCAAGCCGGCCCGTGCGTGCGCACCAACCAGCTGGATTTCGACGAAGAGGTGGTGTTCAAGGCCCAGCAATATCTGTTCGACCATATCCGTGAGGAAGGTGACCAGCCGTTTTGCCTGACGGTGTCGATGACCCATCCCCACGACCCTTACACCATTCCCAAGCCGTTCTGGGACTTGTACGCAGACACCGACATCCCAATGCCCGCGACGCCGCCCCAGGCCGACCTCGACCCGCATTCCCAGCGGCTGCTCAAGGTTTATGACTTGTGGGACAAACCGCTGCCTGTGGATAAGATCCGCGACGCCCGCCGCGCCTACTTCGGTGCCTGCAGCTACATCGACAGCAACGTCGGCAAGCTGCTGCAGACCCTGGAAGACACCGGCCTGGCCGACGACACCCTGATCATTTTCTCTGGCGACCACGGCGACATGCTTGGCGAGCGCGGCCTCTGGTACAAAATGCACTGGTTTGAAATGGCCGCCCGCGTGCCGCTGCTGATCAGTGCGCCGGGGCAGTTCGCCGCTGGCCGCGTCACCCAGGCCGTGTCGACCGCCGACTTGTTGCCCACCCTGGTGGAATTGGCCGGCGGGGAACTGGACCCGCACTTGCCGCTGGACGGCCGCTCACTGGTCCCGCACTTGCAGGGGCAGGGCGGGCATGACGAAGTGTTTGGCGAATACATGGCCGAAGGCACCGTCAGCCCATTGATGATGATTCGCCGGGGCGCCTACAAATTCATCTACAGCGAGGACGATCCTTGCCTATTGTTCGATGTGCACAACGACCCGAGCGAGCAGGAAAACCTCAGCCAGTCAGCTGAACATCGGCCATTGTTCGAGGCGTTCTTGCGTGAAGCGCGGGCTAAATGGGATATCCCGGCGATCCATCAACAGGTGCTCGCCAGCCAACGCCGTCGCCGACTGGTGTTTGAAGCGCTGACCCATGGCAAGCTCAAGAGCTGGGATCACCAGCCACTGGTAGACGCCAGTCAGCAGTACATGCGCAACCATATCGACCTTGATGACCTGGAGCGCAAAGCACGTTTTCCACAACCCTGCCAAAACCAATAAGTAGACAGAGGGAAGGCCATGCAAAAGTTGAACGTGGTACTGAGTTTGGTGATGCTCAGCAGCGCCCAGGTGTACGCAGACACTCGCTGCGAAACGGTAAAGATGGCCGACCCAGGCTGGAGCGATATTGCCGCCACCAACGCTATCACCAGTTTCTTGCTGATGGGCATGGGCTATCAACCCAAGGTCGACACCCTGGCGGTGCCGATTACCTTCGGCGGGCTCAAGGACGGCCAGGTGGATGTCTTCCTCGGCAACTGGATGCCGGCGCAGCAAGGCTTCTACGACAAGTTCGTGGCCAACGGCGATGTGGTGCAACTGGCGAAGAACCTGGAGGGCACCGAGTTCACCCTCGCCGTGCCGGACTATGCGTGGGACGCCGGGGTGCATGACTTTGCCGACCTGAATAAATTTGCCGACAAGTTCGACAAGAAGATCTACGGCATTGGCTCCGGCGCGCCAGCCAATATCTCGCTGCAGGAGATCATCAAGAAGAATGATTTCGACCTTGGGCAGTGGAAGCTGATCGAGTCCAGCGAACAGGCGATGCTCGCAGAGGTCTCGCGAGCGGTGAAAAAACAGCGTTTTATCACCTTTCTCGGCTGGACCCCGCACCCGATGAACGTGCAACTGAAAATGCGCTACCTCAAGGGCGGCGAGCAGTACTTTGGTGCCACCGGCAGCGTCTATACCTTGACTCGCAAGGGTTACGCACAAGCGTGCCCCAATGTCGGCAAACTGCTGACCAACCTGAGTTTTACCCAGGCCATGGAGAACAGCATCATGGCTGACGTGGCCAACAACAAGGTCAGCAATGCGCAGGCGGCGAAGGCGTGGATCAAGGCCAACCCGGCAGTGTTGGACCAATGGTTGGAGGGCGTGAAAACCCTGGATGGCCAGGAGGCGTTGCCAGCGGTAAAAGCCAAACTCTGACGTTAAAATCGGACGCAGAGCGTCCCGAGCAGCATTCCCACGCAGAGCGTGGGAACGATCACTCTGACGCTTGCCGCTGACCCTGTGGGAGCTGGCTTGCCTGCGATAGCATCACCCCGGTATGCCTGTCACACCGAGGCGCCAGCATTGCAGGCAAGCCAGCTCCCACAAGTACCCATGCATTGATACTCTTGCCAAAACCCTTTACCCGAGCCTGCGATGCCCCGGCCCAACCGCCATACACTTTTGCCCTTCCTGCGCTGGCTGCCGCGCCAAACCCGCGCCAGCGTCGGCCGGGATGCCATCGTCGGCCTCAGCGGCGCGGTGCTTGCGCTGCCGCAGTCGATTGCCTACGCACTGATCGCCGGTCTCCCACCCGAATACGGGCTCTATGCCGCCATCATCCCGGTATTGATCGCTTGCCTGTGGGGCTCGTCCTGGCACCTGATCTGCGGGCCCACGGCCGCCATCTCCATTGTGCTTTACGCCAGCATCAGCCCACTGGCCGTGCCAGGCTCCCAGGACTACATCACCCTCATCCTGTTGCTGACCTTCCTTGCCGGTGTATTCCAGTGGTTGCTCGGCCTGCTGCGCTTCGGCGCGTTGGTGAACTTTGTCTCCCATTCGGTGGTGCTGGGATTCACCCTGGGCGCCGCCGTAGTGATCGCCTTGGGGCAACTGCCCAACCTGCTCGGCTTGGATTTACCGAGCCAGGCCACGGCTATCAATGGCCTGCTGGCGCTGATCGACCATCGTGGCGAGTGGGACCACGCGTCCCTGGCCCTGGGGCTGGGGACGTTGCTGACAGGTATGCTGCTCAAGTACCTGATGCCACGCTGGCCGACACTGTTGATCGCCTTGGTGTCGGGCAGCGTGGCGGCATGGCTGTGGCCGGCGATGTTCGGGCATGTGGCACGGGTCAGTTCGTTTATTGGCAAACTGCCGCCGTTCAGCCCGTTGCCGATGGATCTGGATCTGGTGCTGCGCCTGCTGCCCAGTGCCGTGGCGGTGGGGATGTTGGGGTTGGTGACCAGCCTGTCGATTGCCCGTTCGCTGTCCGCCCGCTCGCAACAACTGCTCGACGCCAACCAGGAAGTACGCGCCCAGGGTTTATCCAACATCGTGGGCGGATTTTTTTCCGGCTACCTGTCAGCCGGATCGTTCACCCGCTCGGGCCTCAGTTATGAGGCGGGTGCCTGTTCGCCATTGGCGGGGGTGTTTTCGGCCCTGTGGGTGGCGTTATTCGCGTTATTTGGCGCAGCGTTGATTGCGCATATTCCGATCCCGAGCATGGCGGCGAGTATCCTGCTGATCTGCTGGGGCCTGGTGGACCACCGCGGCATTCGTGCGCTGTTCCGGGTCAGCCGCGCCGAATTTGTGGTGATGAGCCTGACCTGTGTCGCCACCTTGTTGTTGGAGCTGCAAACGGCGATCTATGCCGGGGTACTGGCGTCGCTGTTTTTCTACCTCAAGCGCACCTCGCAGCCACGGGTGCAACACTGGCGCGACGGTGAAGCGGATGTGTTGCGGGTGGGCGGCTCGATCTTTTTTGGCGCCAGCCATTACCTGCAAGTGCGCCTGCAACGTCTGCAGGGTGAGCGGGTGGTGATCGAGGCGCAGCAGATAAACTTTATCGACTATTCCGGGGTGGAGATGCTGCACCAGGAGGCGCGGCGGTTGGCGGGGTTGGGCCGTAGCTTGACGTTGCGTGGGGCCAGGCCGCAGGTGGTAGAGGAACTGATGAAGCTGGAGGGGCCGGATAACTGCCCCCTCCATTTCGAAGACTAAACCCGATCAACTGTGGGAGCTGGCTTGCCTGCGATAGCGGTGGATCAGCCAGCACATGGGTAACTGACCTATTGCTATCGCAGGCAAGCCAGCTCCCACATTAAGTGTGCCCACATCAGCGTGTGGGATCAGGCCAATTGCCGGCGCAGTTCGGCCAGTACGGGCGCCGAATCCGGACGCACACCGCGCCACAGCAAGAAGGCTTCCGCCGCTTGTTCCACCAGCATGCCCAGGCCATCCATCGCCACCGCCGCGCCTTGCTCGCTCGCCCAGCGGCAGAATGCGGTGGGTTCCTTGGCGTACATCATGTCGTAGCAGAAGGTCTTGCCCGGCTCGATCAGGCTGCCGGCAATCGGCGGTACATCGCCTGACAGGCTGGCCGACGTGGCATTGATGATCACATCCACCGGCTCACGCAACCAGTCGAAACCACTGGCAGACACCGGGCCCAGGTCATCGAACAGCTCAGCCAGTCGCTCGGCCTTTTCCACGGTGCGGTTGGCGATGATCAACGACGAGGGTTGCTGCGCCAGCAACGGCTCCAGCGCACCGCGTACCGCGCCACCGGCGCCCAACAACAGGATGCGTTTGCCTTGCAGGCTCAGCCCGGCATTGACCGTCAAGTCGCGCACCAGGCCCGCGCCGTCGGTGTTGTCGCCCAACAACGTGCCGTCAGCCAATTTGCTCAAAGTGTTTACGGCGCCGGCGCGCTGAGCCCGTTCGGTCAGGGTATTGGCCAAGCGATAGGCCTCTTCCTTGAACGGCACGGTCACGTTGGCGCCACGGCCGTGTTGGAAGAACTCACGGGCACAGGCGGTGAAGTCCTCCAACGGCGCGAGCATCGTGCTGTAGTCCAGTTGCTCGCCGGTCTGGGCAGCGAACAGACGGTGAATCAGCGGCGACTTGCTATGGCCGATGGGGTTGCCGAACACAACATAACGGTCCATCACACCGCCGCCTTGGGCGCGGCAACGCCGAGCCAGTCACGGTCTTGCAGGAAGTAGTCGGTGAGGCGCGCCTCTTCGCTGCCGGCTTCGGCCTTCCAGTCGTAGCTCCAGCGTACCTGAGGTGGCAGCGACATCAGGATCGACTCCGTACGCCCGCCCGATTGCAGGCCGAACAGGGTGCCACGGTCATAGACCAGGTTGAACTCAACGTAGCGGCCCCGGCGGAACTCCTGGAACTGGCGTTGTTGCTCGGTGTACGCCATGGCCTTGCGACGCTGCACAATCGGCAGGTAGGCATCGATGTAGGCATCGCCGATGGCGCGGATGAAGGCGAAGCAGGTGTCAAAGCCCCACTCGTTCAAGTCATCGAAGAACAGGCCACCGATGCCACGGGGCTCGTTGCGGTGCTTGATGTGGAAGTAGGTGTCACACCAGGCCTTGTAGCGTGAGTACACGCCCGGGCCAAACGGTGCACAGGCCTGCTCGGCCACGCGGTGCCAATGAATGCAGTCTTCTTCATTGCCGTAATACGGGGTGAGATCGAAGCCACCACCGAACCACCACACCGGTTCTTCACCTTCCTTTTCAGCGATGAAAAACCGCACATTGGCGTGGGAAGTCGGTACATGCGGGTTATGCGGATGGATCACCAGCGACACACCCAGGGCCTCAAACCCACGGCCCGCCAGTTCAGGGCGATGGGCACTGGCAGACGGTGGCAGACCGCTGCCAAACACGTGGGAAAAGTTGACACCGCCTTTTTCGATCACCGAACCGTTTTCCATCACACGGGTACGACCGCCACCGCCGGCTGGCCGGGTCCAGGCGTCTTCGATAAAGCGAGTGTCCGTCTCGAAGGTTTCCAGGGCGCTGCAAATGCGGTCTTGCAGGTCAAGCAGGTAGGCTTTAACGGCCTCGGTGCGGGTAGTCATGGCATCACCTTGAATCGGGCAAAGCTACGCGAGGCCCATGGGGCGTCGGCGGCAAATGGGCGCACAGGATACCACTGCGCCTAGATGCCACTGCACTTAGGTGCACAGCAGTTGACGAGGATCAAGCTTAGGAGTCCGATAGGGGGCTACGCAGATTCGAACCCAAGGAGAAGTGCAGATGGCCAAACGTATCCAGTTCAGCGCCCATGGCGGCCCCGAAGTACTTGAATATGTGGACTACACGCCAGCGGAGCCTGGCCCACAGCAGGTTCGGGTGCGCAACGAGGCCATCGGCCTGAACTTCATCGACACCTACTTCCGCAGTGGCCTCTACGCGCCGCCCGCGCTGCCATCGGGCCTTGGTGCGGAAGGCGCTGGCGTGGTGGACGCGGTGGGCAGTGAAGTCAGCCAATTCAAAGTTGGCGACCGCGTGGCCTACGGCAGCGGCCCGCTGGGTGCCTACAGCGAGCTGCATGTGTTGCCTGCGGCCAACCTGGTGCACCTGCCGGATGAGATCAGCTTCGAACAGGCCGCCGGTGCCATGCTCAAAGGCCTGACCGTGCAGTACCTGTTGCGCCAGACCTATGAGCTCAAAGGCGGTGAAACCATTTTGTTCCACGCCGCTGCGGGTGGAGTGGGTTCCCTGGCCTGCCAATGGGCCAAGGCCCTGGGGGTGAAGTTGATCGGCACGGTCAGCTCCCCGGAAAAAGCCGCCCTGGCCAAATCGCTCGGCGCCTGGGAAACCATCGACTACAGCAAGGAAGATGTCGCACAACGTGTACTGGAATTGACTGACGGCAAGAAGTGCCCGGTGGTGTACGACGGCGTCGGTAAGGACACCTGGCTGACCTCACTGGACAGCGTGGCGCCGCGGGGTTTGGTGGTGAGCTTCGGCAACGCGTCGGGTGCGGTGGATGGGGTGAACCTGGGGATTCTGTCGGCGAAGGGCTCGCTGTACGTAACCCGGCCAACGTTGGCGACCTACGCCAACAGTGCGGCAAACTTGCAGGCGATGGCGGACGATCTGTTTTCGATGATCAAGAGCGGCAAGGTGCGCATTGATATCAACCAGCGCTACCCGCTGGCGGAGGCGGCCAAAGCGCAGACGGAGTTGTCGGCGCGGCGCACGACTGGCTCAACCATCCTGCTGCCTTAAGATCGTTCCCACGCTCTGCATGGGAATGCATACCGTGACGCTCTGCGTCACAAGCGGACGCAGAGCGTCCAATGCGGAGTTCCCACGCAGAGCGTGGGAACGAGCTGCACCTTACGAGGGGCGCACCACATCACCCGTCACCAGGTCCCGAATCAGGCTCGGGTTCTTGCGCCCACCCAGGGCGCCGCCCAACACCAAGTCCACTTGCCCGCGAAAATACTGCTCTACGCGAAGCCGCGTGCGGGCCGCCGGGCGGCCCTGAGGGTTGGCCGAGGTGGAAATCAACGGGCCGACCTGGGCGCACAAATCTCTCACCAACGGATGATCACTGACCCGCAGCGCTACGGTGTCATGCACACCCGTGACCCATTCAGGCAGCAAGTCTTGATGGGGCACCAGCCAGGTATTCGGCCCTGGCCAAGTGCTGGCCATGCGTTCGATCCACGTTTGCGGGAAATCTTCAAACAGAAAGTCGAACTGACGAATATTATCCGCCACCAGGATCAGGCCTTTGTCGACCGAACGGTTCTTGATCGCCAACAGTCGATCCACTGCTTCTTCGTTCCACGGGTCGCAGCCCAGGCCCCAAACCGCTTCGGTCGGATAGGCGATCACTGCGCCTGCGCGAATTTCCCGTGCGGCTTCCAGCACACGCCACCTGTTGACCATTGTTTACTCTCCGGACTAAAGCTCTGGGCAGTTTACCGATCTTCGTTACAAAACCTAGCGCCAAAAACGGGCCACTACAAAAGCGGGCACCGCGCCAGCCAGCGCCCGCTTTCGCAAATCACTTGGCCCTCCAACTCCAGTTCCGTCAGGGTGGCCAGTACTTGGGACAACGGCCGACCGCTGGCAATCGCCAAGGCTTCGCTGCTATGCGGTGCCGCGTGCAGCAGCGCCACCAACGGATGGATCACGGGCACCGGCGCAGCATGGGACAACCGCTGCCAACCGCGCAGGCTTTCAAGAATGTGCTCGATGGTTTCCACAAGCACCGCGCCATCACGGATCAGCTGATGACAGCCCTTGGCGGCGGGGTGGTGGATGGAACCCGGAATCGCGTACACCTCGCGCCCTTGCTCCGCCGCCAGGCGTGCGGTGATCAGCGAGCCGCTGGCCATACTGGCCTCCACCACCAGCACGCCTAACGACAGCCCGCTGATAATCCGGTTGCGCCGTGGGAAATTGCCGGCCTGGGGCGCGGCATCCAGCGGAAATTCGGAAACCACGGCGCTGCCTTGGGCAATCATCGCCGCGGCGAGCCTGCGATGGCGCTGTGGATAAAAATTTTCCAGGCCAGTGCCGAGCACGCCGATGGTATGGCCGCCTACGTCCAATGCCGCCTGGTGCGCCGCGCCGTCAATGCCCACCGCCAGCCCACTAGTGATGACAAAACCGGCGCTCGCCAGGCTACGGGAAAAGGCCGCTGCCGTGTCCATGCCCGGGCGAGAGGCACGCCGACTTCCCACCATGGCCAACTGTGGTTTTTCCAGAATACCGGGGTCGCCCGCCACGAATAACAACGGCGGCGCATCGTCGATCTGCGCGAGCAACGCCGGGTAATCAGGTTGGTCCCACATCAGCAAATGCTGGGCCGGGCGCCCCAGCCAGGCCAACGCTTCACTGGCACCGTCACGGACTTTGGGGCTACGTCGGGCCTCGGCACTGACGGCGGGCAAACCGAGGGAATGCCAGGCGCTGGCGGGAGCACTCAGGGCCTTGGAAGCGCAACCAAAGGCTTCGATCAATACGTGAAAACGCTTGGGCCCCAGTTCTGGCAGCCTGTGCAAGCGTAGCCGGGCTTCCAGCTCTGCCGGGGAAATATCGCTACTGTTTATCGGATTCATATGATCATCCTTGACCGGAACAAGCTGTGGATAACTCTGTTGGTAACTTATTTAGCAGGCTATTTATTGCGCTTGATCAGCCGTCTCGAAACGGTCTTGCACGGCTAGCGACCGTGAAGCACTGAGCACCAGGGCATAGCTGAGCTTTTCATAGGTACGAAACACCAGAAGGGTGCCGGCTCGCTCATCCGGGAGTGGCGTGGGCGTGCCGGTGAGGGCGTCTCGCACGGTGGCGCCAGCCTTGATCACCGTCAGCAGTTGGCCCTCCACCAGGCCATCGCGGCGGCCCTTGTTCAGGGTCACAGCGTCGAGCACGCCAATCTGCGTGACGCCCTTGGGGATGTCGATGATATGCCCTGTAATCAAGGGTGCAGGTTTGCACGGCTCCAGGTTCGCCAAAGCAACGGGAGGCTCGGCGCGCAACAAGCGGTCGCCTGGGCGGATTTCCTGGGTCACCCGTTGCACTGCGAGGGTGGTGAGGCTGTCGGCAAGCACAAAGCGCGCAGTGCCGATGTCGTCGGCATTGATGCCGAGTAACTCCTGGGTAACGGGGTCGGTGTAGGCCTTGCCTCGGCGAAAGATCCCGTAGCTCGGCTGGGCCGGGTCCAGACGCCCGCGCGCATGCACACGCTCGTCGTTGGCACCCAGCACGCGCCCGCCTTGCGCCGCAATAATGTAAGGCGCGTTATCCAGGTCCTCGGGCGAGTCAAAAATACGGTTGTGCAGTAAAAAATGCTGGATGGCCTGTTGCGCTGCCTGATCCAGGCGCTCAGTGGGTTGCGCAATCAACGCCGTGGCGAACGGGGCCCACAGCAGCAAGACGAGTAGCGATTTCCTCATGGGGTGAATCTCCTTTATTATGTGCGTTCGCGTGAAATGCCATGGCCTTCGCGGCTTCCGAGCGTTTCACACCGGCCGTATGGGTCCATCCCACCGCCGATTTGTCTCTTCCTCACATGTGCAGCAATTACGCTTATGGCTATTTTGAACATCCTCGAATTTCCCGACTCGCGCCTGCGCACGATCGCCAAGCCGGTGGCCGTAGTGGACGACAAGGTTCGTCAGTTGGTCGATGACATGTTTGAAACAATGTATGAAGCCCCGGGCATCGGCCTCGCCGCTACCCAGGTCAACGTGCATCTGCGTGTCGTGGTCATGGACCTGTCGGAAGATCGCAGCGAACCTCGGGTGTACATCAACCCTGAGTTCGAACCGCTGACCGAAGAGATGGGCGAATACCAGGAAGGCTGCCTGTCGGTGCCGGAGTTCTACGAGAATGTGGAACGCCCGCTGCGCGTGAAGATCAAGGCGCTGGACCGTGACGGCAAGCCTTTCGAACTGGTTGCCGAAGGCCTGCTGGCGGTGTGTATCCAGCATGAATGCGACCACCTCAACGGCAAGCTGTTTGTCGATTACCTGTCCACGCTCAAGCGTGACCGCATCAAGAAGAAGCTGGAAAAAAAGCATCGCCAGCAAGCCTGATGCCCTTCTTCCAAAGGCTTGCTGCGGCAAGCCTTTTTCTTTTGTGACTGTTTTTAACCGAGAACTCCCATGACCGAGCCATTGCGCATTGTTTTTGCCGGCACTCCTGAATTTGCCGCCGAACACCTCAAGGCGCTGCTTGCCAGCCCTTATGACATCGTCGCGGTGTACACCCAGCCGGATCGCCCGGCCGGTCGCGGGCAAAAACTGATGCCGAGTCCGGTCAAGCAGTTGGCGCTGGAGCACAACATTCCTGTGCTGCAGCCGCCGACCCTGCGTAACGCCGACGCCCAGGCCGAACTGGCCGCGCTGAAGCCCGACCTGCTGGTGGTGGTGGCTTACGGTTTGATCCTGCCTCAGGCTGTGCTGGATATACCGCGCCTGGGTTGCATCAACAGTCATGCTTCACTGCTGCCACGCTGGCGTGGTGCGGCGCCGATTCAGCGCGCCGTTGAAGCGGGCGATCAGGAGAGCGGCGTGACCGTGATGCGCATGGAAGCCGGCCTGGATACCGGGCCGATGCTGCTCAAAGTCACCACCCCGATCTCCGCCCAAGACACCGGCGGCAGTCTGCACGACCGCCTGGCTGAGCTGGGGCCGCCCGCCGTGATCCAGGCCATCGCTGGCCTGGCTGCCGGCACCCTGCAAGGTGAAATCCAAGACGACAGCCTGGCCACCTACGCCCACAAGCTGAACAAGGACGAAGCGCGCATTGACTGGAGCCGCCCAGCCGTGGAGCTGGAGCGCCTGGTACGTGCCTTCAACCCATGGCCGATCTGCCACAGCACCCTGAACGGCGAAGCCTTGAAAGTGTTGGCCGCGATCCTGGCCGATGGCGTAGGCGCTCCCGGTGAGATCATCGGCGCCAGCAAAGACGGCCTGTTGGTGGCTTGCGGTGAACAGGCGCTGTGCCTGACGCGTCTGCAATTGCCCGGCGGCAAGGCGCTGAACTTCAGCGATTTGTTCAACAGTCGTCGTGAGAAATTCGCCCTGGGCACCACGCTTGGAGTGGTCACTCAATGAACCCACGTCTGGCCGCCGCCAAGGCTCTCGCCGCTGTGCTCAATGGCAAGGCTTCGCTCAACAGTTCTCTGCCGACGCAGTTGGATAAGGTTGAAGACCGCGACCGCGGGTTTACCCAGGACCTGGCCTTTGGCACCGCCCGTTGGCAGCCACGGTTGTCTGCGTTGGCCGCCAAGCTGCTGCAAAAACCGTTCAAAGCGGCGGACGCGGATGTCGAGGCGCTGTTGCTGGTGGGCCTCTACCAGTTGCTCTACACCCGCGTGCCGGCCCACGCCGCTATCGGTGAAACCGTCGGTTGCGCCGACAAGCTGAAAAAGCCCTGGGCCAAGGCCCTGCTCAATGCCGTGCTGCGCCGCGCCCAGCGTGAAAGCGAAACGCTGTTGGCCGAGCTGGAACATGATCCGGTGGTGCGCACCGCCCACCCGCGCTGGCTGCAAAAATCCCTGAAGGCCTTTTGGCCCGAGCAATGGGAGGCTATCTGCGCGGCCAACAACGCACACCCGCCGATGATCCTGCGGGTCAACCGTCGCCACCACAGCCGGGATGCATACCTGCAATTACTAGTCGGCGCGGCCATCAACGCCACCCCGTGCGTGTACAGCACGGACGGTATCGTGCTGGAAGTCGCCGCCGATGTACGCAGCCTGCCGGGCTTTGCCGAAGGCTGGATCAGCGTGCAGGACGAGGCCGCGCAATTGGCTGCCGATCTGCTCGATTTGGCCCCAGGCCAGCGCGTACTCGACGCCTGCTGCGCGCCAGGCGGTAAGACGTGTCACATCCTTGAGGTTGAAAAAGACCTGGCCGGTGTGGTGGCTGTGGACCTTGAGGCCAAGCGCCTGGTGCGCGTGCGGGAAAACCTTGCACGCCTGGGCCTCAACGCCGACCTGATCGCCGCCGACGGCCGCGACACCGCCACCTGGTGGGACGGCAAGCCATTCCAGCGCATCCTGCTGGACGCTCCTTGCTCCGCCACCGGCGTGATCCGACGTCATCCGGACATCAAGCTGACCCGCCAGCCCGACGACATCGCCGCCCTGGCGGTGTTGCAAGGCGAACTGCTCGACGCGCTGTGGCCGACTCTGGAAGTCGGCGGCATCCTGCTTTACGCCACCTGCTCCACGCTGCCCACCGAAAATACCGAGGTCATCCAAGCTTTCCTCGCCCGCACCAGCGGCGCGCGCGAACTGGACCTCGCCACTAGCGCCGGTATCAAGCAGCCCCACGGTCGCCAACTGCTCGCGCAGGAAGGCGGGCACGATGGCTTCTACTACGCCAAACTGATCAAGATCGCTGCCGCGCGCGGCTGAATGGTTTTAAGGGAGTGACCGGATGAAAATCATCATCCTTGGAGCAGGGCAGGTTGGTGGCACGCTGGCCGAACATTTGGCCGGTGAAGCCAACGACATCACCGTGGTCGACACCGATGCCGAGCGCCTGCGCAACCTGGGCGACCGCCTGGACATTCGTACGGTGCAAGGTCGCGCGTCGTTTCCGACGGTGCTGCGTCAGGCCGGTGCCGACGATGCCGACATGCTGGTGGCTGTGACCAACAGCGACGAGACCAACATGGTCGCCTGCCAGGTCGCCCACACCCTGTTCCACACCCCGACCAAGATCGCTCGGGTGCGGGAAGCGGCTTACCTGACCCGCGCCGGGTTGTTCGACAACGACGCCATTCCGGTGGACGTACTGATCAGCCCGGAACAGGTGGTGACCCACTACATCAAGCGCCTGATCGAAATTCCAGGTGCGTTGCAAGTCATCGACTTCGCCGAAGGCAAAGCGCAACTGGTGGCAGTGAAGGCCTATTACGGCGGGCCGCTGGTGGGCCAGCAACTGCGCCAGCTGCGTGAGCACATGCCAAACGTGGAAACCCGCGTCGCCGCGATTTTCCGCCGTGACCGGCCGATCCTGCCCCAGGGCGACACGGTGATCGAGGCTGACGACGAAGTGTTTTTCATCGCCGCCAAGGCGAACATTCGTGCGGTCATGAGCGAAATGCGCAGGCTCGACGAGAGCTACAAACGCATCGTCATCGCCGGCGGTGGGCAGATTGGCGAGCGTTTGGCCGAAGCCATCGAAAGCCGCTATCAGGTGAAGATCATCGAGATGAGCCCGACGCGGTGTCGGCATTTGTCCGACACCCTCGACAGCACTGTCGTACTGCAAGGCAGCGCCTCGGACCGTGATCTCCTGATGGAAGAGAACATCGCCGACGCGGATATCTTCCTGGCCCTGACCAACGATGACGAAGCCAATATCATGTCGTCCTTGCTGGCCAAGCGGCTGGGGGCGAAGAAGGTGATGACCATCATCAACAACCCGGCCTATGTGGACCTGATCCAGGGCGGCGATATCGACATTGCCATCAGCCCGCAGTTGGCGACCATCGGTACCTTGCTCGCCCACGTGCGCCGTGGCGACATTGTCAGCGTGCACTCGTTGCGCCGTGGCGCAGCGGAAGCCATCGAGGCGATTGCCCACGGTGACTCCAAGTCCAGCAAAGTGATTGGCAAGGCGATCCGCGATATCGGCCTGCCGCCCGGTACCACCATTGGCGCGATCATTCGCGATGAAGAAGTGATCATTGCCCATGACGATACGGTGATCGCCACCGGAGACCACGTGATTTTGTTCCTTGTGGATAAAAAACATATTCGCGATGTTGAGAAGCTGTTCCACGTGGGGCTGAGTTTTTTCTGATTAAAAAATTGTGTGAGCCTGCCGCCGCCATCGCGGGCAAGCCCGCTCCCACATGTGATCGCGTTCAAGTGTGGGAGCGGGCTTGCCCGCGATGACGATATCGAAACCGCTATATAGCTAAAGGACGCACAGTCATGCTCGAATCCCTGGAAAAAATGCTCGCCAAGGGTGTGGATAATTCGCTGCTGCGCTTTGGCCTGGGCAAGGGTTATCTGGACCTGAAGGACAACGCAAAGGCGGCCGAGCATTTGCAGCGATGCGTCGAGTTCGATCCGAAGTATTCGGCGGCGTGGAAGTTGTTGGGCAAGGCGCACCAGGCCCAGGGTGACAGTGCCTCCGCACGACAGGCGTGGGAAAAAGGCATTGAAGCGGCCCAGGCCCACGGCGACAAGCAGGCCGAAAAAGAGATGGCAGTGTTCCTGAAGAAACTCGACCGCCAGGCTTGATTGGAAGGGGACTTGCCTACTACCTGTAGGAGCGAGCTTGCTCGCGAAAAACCAATAGGCGCCGCGTTTATTCAGGAAACACGCGTTATCGCTGAAGTTTTTCGCGAGCAAGCTCGCTCCTACAGGCATTAGGGCTTGCCCGCTCCCACATTGGTTTCGCAGCGAATTTAAGTCAGTAGTGAATCAATACCACCGCGCCTCACCCGGCGGGCGCTTCTTGAAGCGCTTCATGCTCCACATGTACTGGCTTGGGTAAGCACCTACATAGCGCTCAACTACCTTGCTCATCGCCGCACAGGACGTCGCGGTGTCGGTGCTGTACATGTCCTCCGGCGCCGCTTCCAGGATCACCTTGTAGCCCGAGCCGTCCGGCAGGCGCAGGGCGTGCAGGAATACGCCAACGGCCTTGTGGCCCGCGAGCATGTTCGGCACGAATTTACTGGTGAGCGCCTGGGTGGCAAAAAACGGTACGAAGATCCCGGCGGACTCAGCCGGCTCCGGGTCGGCAGGAATACCCACCTGGCCGCCTTTGCGCACTTCCTTGATCACACTGAGAATGCCTTCCTTGGTGGAAGCCGCCACGCGGTTGCCCAACTGCACGCGCTGCTTGCGCAGCAACTCGTCCACGGCCTTGAGCTTGGGCGGGCGATAGAAAATGATCGGTTTGCACTGGCTGCAGTAGAAGTGGTTCAACACTTCCCAGTTGCCCAGGTGGCTGGTGATGCCCACCACGCCTTTGCCAGAAGCCAGGGCCTCGTGCAGCACTTCCAGGCCCTCGACTTCGCGGACCAGGTCGATGGAGCGCTGCGCCGGCCAGATCCACGCGCAGGCGCTTTCGGTGAGGGACTTGCCGATGTCCATCAGGCTGCGGCCCACCAGGCGCTCGCGCTCTGCCGGGTCCATGTCCGGGAAGCATTTGGAGAGGTTGATCCGCACCGTATCGCGGGAACGGTTGGGGGTTTTCCACATGATCCAGCCGATCCCTGTGCCGACGGCTTGTACAGCGCGCCAGGGCAGCAGGGCAAACAACCGAAGAGCGCCTACCAGCAAGGCGCCTTTAAACTTTTCCACAGTTCACTCCTGATCGTGTGTGGTGCGCAAAGCCGGCATTCTAACCGGCGTTGACCAAGTCCGCGTAACGGTCGCAGTCCTGGGTGTGGTCCATGACCATGCCCGAGGCCTGCATGAAGGCGTAGCAGATGGTCGGCCCGACGAAAGTGAAGCCGGCCTTTTTCAAGGCTTTGCTCATGGCTTCGGCTTCGGGCGTGATCGCCGGGACGTCGCTGCGATCCTTGAAGTGATTGACCTTGGGTTTGCCGCCGACAAACGACCACAGCAACCCCACCGGGTCTTCCAGCGCCAGCCAGGCCGCGGCGTTGCGCCGGGTGGCATTGAGCTTCAAGCGATTGCGCACGATGCCGGGATCCTGCATCAGCGCCTCGATTTCTTCGTCGCTCAACTGGGCCAGGCGCTGCGCATCAAACCCGAACAAGACCTTTCGATAATGCTCGCGTTTGCGTAAAACGGTGATCCAGGACAGGCCTGCCTGGAACCCTTCGAGCAAAAGCAACTCGAACAAACCCTGCGCATCGCGCAGCGGCGTTCCCCACTCTTGATCGTGATAAGCCATGTACAGCGGATCTTCAGAACACCAAAAGCAGCGTGGCATAAGGCTCCAGGGAGTGGTGGCGGGGCCGAATCGGGTATACTCCCGCTCTTTAAATCGCAGCCCAAGTAACAGGTGAATTTCGTGAGCCAGCCTACGCCAGCCGTGCGTACCTTCCAAGACTTGATCCTCGCCCTCCAGCAATACTGGGCCGAGCAAGGTTGTGTGGTACTTCAGCCCTACGATATGGAAGTAGGCGCCGGCACTTTCCACACCGCTACATTCCTGCGGGCCATCGGCCCGGAAACCTGGAACGCCGCTTATGTGCAGCCCAGTCGTCGCCCGACTGACGGCCGCTACGGCGAAAACCCGAACCGTCTGCAGCACTACTACCAGTTCCAGGTGGTATTGAAGCCCAACCCGGACAACTTCCAGGAGCTGTACCTGGGCTCGCTCAAGCATGTGGGCCTGGACCCACTGGTGCACGACATTCGTTTCGTCGAAGACAACTGGGAATCGCCAACCCTGGGCGCCTGGGGCCTGGGCTGGGAAGTCTGGCTCAACGGCATGGAAGTGACGCAGTTCACTTACTTCCAGCAAGCCGGCGGCATCGAGTGCTACCCGGTCACTGGCGAGATCACCTATGGCCTTGAGCGCCTGGCCATGTACCTGCAAGGCGTGGACTCGGTCTACGACCTGGTATGGGCTGACGGCCCGTTCGGCAAGGTGACCTACGGCGATGTGTTCCATCAGAACGAGGTGGAGCAGTCCACCTACAACTTCGAACACGCCAACGTCGACAAGCTGTTCGAACTGTTCGACTTCTATGAAAGCGAAGCCAAGCGCCTGATCGAACTCGACCAGCCGCTGCCGTTGCCAAGCTATGAAATGGTGTTGAAGGCGTCCCATACCTTCAACCTGCTGGATGCCCGCCGTGCTATTTCGGTTACTGCGCGCCAGCAATACATCCTGCGTGTGCGCACCCTGGCGCGTTCCGTCGCCCAAGCCTACCTGCTGGCTCGCGCCAAGCTGGGCTTCCCGATGGCAACCCCGGATTTGCGTGATGAAGTGTTGGCTAAGCTGGAGGCTGCACAATGAGTGCTCAAGATTTCCTGGTTGAACTGGGCACCGAAGAGCTGCCACCCAAGGCACTCAATACCCTGGCCGATGCGTTCCTGGCCGGTATCGAAAAAGGCCTGCAGACTGCCGGCCTGAAGTTTGAAGCCAAAAAAGTCTACGCCGCGCCGCGCCGTCTGGCTGTGCTGCTGACCGCGCTGGAAACCCAGCAGCCGGACCGCAACATCAACCTGGACGGCCCACCGCGTCAGGCAGCTTTCGATGCCGACGGCAACCCGACCCAGGCCGCCCTTGGCTTTGCCAAGAAGTGTGGCGTAGAGCTGAGCGAGATCGACCAAAGTGGCCCGAAACTGCGTTTCAGCCAGGTCATCACCGGCAAGCCGACCGCCAGCCTGTTGCCGACCATCGTTGAAGACTCCCTGAACGACCTGCCTATCCCCAAGCGCATGCGCTGGGGTGCGCGCAAGGAAGAGTTCGTGCGTCCGACCCAATGGCTGGTGATGCTGCTCGGTGACCAGGTCATCGATTGCACCATCCTCGCCCAGAAGGCCGGTCGTGAGTCCCGTGGTCACCGCTTCCATCATCCAGAAAGCGTGCGTATCACTTCGCCGGCCAACTACCTCAACGACCTGCGCGCTGCTTATGTGCTGGCCGACGCCAATGAGCGTCGCGAGCTGATCAGCAAGCGCACCGAAGAATTGGCCCGCCTGCAGGAAGGCACCGCCATCGTGCCGCCAAGCCTGCTGGACGAAGTGACCGCCCTGGTGGAATGGCCGGTGCCGCTGGTGTGCTCGTTCGAAGAGCGTTTCCTCGATGTGCCGCAAGAAGCCTTGATCACCACCATGCAGGACAACCAGAAATACTTCTGCCTGCTGGATGTGGACGGTAAGTTGTTGCCGCGTTTTATCACCGTCGCCAACATCGAAAGCAAAGACCCGCAGCAGATCATCGCCGGTAACGAAAAAGTCGTGCGCCCGCGCCTGACCGACGCCGAGTTCTTCTTCAAGCAAGACAAGAAGCAGAAGCTGGAAGACTTCAACCTGCGCCTGCAAAACGTGGTGTTCCAGGAAAAACTCGGCAGCGTCTACGACAAGGCCGTGCGTGTGTCCAAGCTGGCGGCCTACATTGCCCCACGTATTGGCGGTGATGCCGCATGGGCTGCGCGTGCCGGCTTGCTGTCCAAGTGCGATCTGGCCACCGAAATGGTCGGCGAGTTCCCTGAGATGCAAGGTGTTGCCGGTTACTACTACGCCCTCAACGACGGCGAGCCGGACGATGTCGCCCTGGCCCTGAACGAGCAGTACATGCCACGCGGTGCCGGTGCAGAACTGCCGACCACCCTGACGGGTGCGGCTGTGGCGATTGCCGACAAGCTCGATACGCTGGTGGGTATCTTCGGTATCGGCATGCTGCCCACCGGCAGCAAAGACCCGTATGCCCTGCGCCGTGCGGCATTGGGCGTGCTGCGTATCCTGATCGACAAGAAGCTGGACCTCGACCTGACCCAGGCCGTGGTATTCGCCGTCGGCCAGTTCGGCACCAAGGTCAAGCAAGCCGGCCTGGCCGAGCAAGTGCTGGAGTTCGTGTTCGACCGCCTGCGTGCGCGTTACGAAGACGAAGGCGTGGACGTTTCCGTCTACCTGTCGGTACGTGCCCTGCAACCGGGTTCGGCACTGGACTTCGACCAGCGTGTACAAGCCGTGCAAGCGTTCCGCAAGCTGCCGGAAGCCGATGCCCTGGCCGCCGTGAACAAGCGCGTGTCGAACCTGCTGAGCAAGGCCGATAACCTCGGCAGTGCCGAAGTCGACCCTGGCCTGTTTGCCGACGCCAAGGAGTTCTCGCTGAACTCGGCCATCGCCAAGGCAGAGAACGCCGTGAAGCCGCTGATCGCCGAGCGTGACTACGCGCAAGCGTTGGCGCGCCTGGCGTCTCTGCGTGAACCGGTAGACGCGTTCTTCGAAGCGGTGATGATCAATGCCGAAGATGCCGGCGTACGGAAAAACCGTTACGCCATGCTCGCGCGTCTGCGTGGTTTGTTCATCAATATCGCCGACATCTCCGTACTGGGCTGACCATGTTGAAACTGCTGATTCTCGATCGGGACGGGGTGATCAACTACGACTCCGACGCTTACATCAAGTCGGTGGAGGAGTGGATCCCGCTGCCCGGTTCGATCGAGGCCATCGCGCAGTTGAGCAAAGCCGGCTGGACAGTGGCCATCGCCACCAACCAGTCCGGCATCGCCCGCGGTTACTACGACATCGCCACCCTGGACGCCATGCACGCGCGGTTGCGCACGCTAGTGGCCGAACAGGGCGGTGAGGTAGGGCTGGTGGTCTACTGCCCCCACGGGCCGGACGAAGGCTGCGATTGCCGCAAGCCCAAGCCTGGCATGTTGAAAATTATTGCAGAACATTACAAGGTGCCCTTGGCTGGGATATGGTTCGTCGGGGACAGCCTCGGTGACCTGGAGGCGGCCAAAGCCGTCGACTCTCAGCCAGTTTTGGTTAAAACCGGAAAAGGCGAAAAGACCCAGGCTAAAAACCTGCCGGTAGGCACCTTGATTTTTGACGATCTGGCGGCCGTTGCCGCAGAACTTATCAACAACTAGCCGCCCTCGACTTCCTGACCAAGGACTGTTCGGGAGTGCGCTTTTAACAGGCGGGCCGTGTCCCGCAACGGTAAATGCCGCCATGTCGATCTTGCAGGCCATCAGAACCTTTTTCTTTTACCTGCTGCTGGGCACCAGTTCGTTTCTCTGGTGCACCCTGAGCTTTTTTATTGCACCCTTCCTGCCCTTCAAGGCGCGCTATCGCTTTATCAATGTCTACTGGTGCCGCTGCGCTTTGTGGCTGAGCAAGGTGTTCCTGAATATTCGTTTCGAGGTCAAGGGCGCTGAAAACGTTCCTGATCAGCCGTGCGTGATTCTCTCGAACCACCAGAGCACTTGGGAGACGTTCTTCCTCTCTGCGTATTTCTCGCCGTTGAGCCAGGTGCTCAAGCGCGAGTTGCTGTATGTGCCATTCTTCGGCTGGGCCATGGCCATGTTGCGTCCGATCGCCATCGACCGGGACAACCCCAAGGCTGCGCTCAAGCATGTCGCCAAGAAGGGCGATGAGTTGCTCAAGGACGGCGTCTGGGTGCTGATCTTCCCTGAGGGCACGCGGGTCCCCTACGGCACAGTGGGCAAGTTCTCACGCGGTGGTACCGCCCTGGCGGTCAACGCCAACCTGCCTGTGCTGCCGATTGCGCATAACGCTGGCAAGTTCTGGCCCAAGACTGGCTGGGCTAAACGCCCAGGGACTATCACCGTAGTGATCGGCGAACCGATGTATGCAGAAGGCGAAGGACCACGTGCCATCGCCGCCCTGAACGACCGCGCTGCGGCGTGGAATGAGGCGCAGCAACGGGCCATGGGCTCCCTGCCTCCGGAACCGGTGGTGGTGGAGACGCCGGCCGTTTGAGGATCTGTGGATAACCTGTGTACGCTTTGTTGGCGAATTGGCTTTTTTGCTTCATAACAAGCTGATTTACTTACATATTTCTGAAGCTCATAAAATTCAGAAAAACGTGCATAAGTTTTTTCTTCATAAAAAAACCGGTCCTTGTGACCGGTTTTTTATGCACAGCAAAAAAGCCGCTTTTTCAGTCCTCCAATAGCGGCAGCAGCAGGATAAACGTCGAGCCCTTGCCTAGCTCACTTTCGCACACGATCCGCCCTCCATGCCGTTCTACTACCGCCTTGACCATAGTCAGGCCCAACCCAAGACCTTCACTGCCCTGGGCCGAATCGAAACGTCGGTATTGGTTGAACAACTCCGGTAGATCCTTCGGCGCAATCCCCGGCCCCTGATCACTTATCCCGCATTCCAACCAGCCTTGCGCACTGCCATGCCTTAACCTGACGGTGGTGCCAGATGGGGAGTATTTGATCGCATTCTCCAGCACATTGAACAATGCCCGGGTGAGCAGCGATTGGTCGGCATAGACCATGGCTTCATCCGCCTCATCCAGGTCATGGAGCAAATGGATGCCCTTCAACTGAGCAATCACCGCCACTTGATCAAAGGCGTCCATCACCAGCATGGCAAACAGGGTGGGCTGGAACTGGTAACCGTCCGCTTCAGCCTTGGCCAATTGCACAAAGGATTCGGTCAGACTCAAGGCTCGCCGTACCTGCTGTTCGATCTGAGTAAACACCGGGGACTCCCCGTTGTGCACGTCCAGCAGGGCGAGGATCGCTGAATGTGGCGCACGCAGGTCGTGGGAAAGGAAACGCAGCATCGTCTCGCGATGCTGCTGGGCTTCACGCTCCTTGCTCAGGTCCGTCAGGCTCAACAACCAGCCGAGGGCGAAATCCCCTTCGGCAGGCAGCAAAGGGGCCAGTTCCATGCGCAAACTGCGTTGGTGGATATCGCGAAACTCGACCAGCTCCAGCGCCGAGAGGGCAGGGCGTACACCATTATGCAGCGGGGGATAACCCAGATCGGCGAGCTGTTCGACGAGGTTTTCGCCGACCAGATCATTGCCGAATACTTCACGGGCCACGCGGTTGGCCAACAGGATACTGCCCTGGGGATCGGTAATCAGGGTCGCTACCGGCAGGCACTCCAAGCCATCAGCCATAAAGCGCCGCGTATCGCGGGTACGGCTGACGGCTTGTTCAAGGGCAAAGATCCGCCCTTGCAGCACATCGCCCTTACTGGCGGGCGCGCGACGACGTTCCGGAAGCACCTTGGGCTCGTTATCCAGGCGTGCCAGTTCCCAGCCAAAGTAGGCGAGGATCACGCTCAGACGTCGCCAATTCCAGATCAGGTAACTCAGCAACAAACCGATCAGGCACGCTGCGGGGCTCCACCAGTGGCCCAGGCGCAATAAGGCCCATGAGCCCAGCAAAGCCACGGCCATGCCTGCCAAGGTCATCCACAGGGCGTAGCGTGGGCGCACAAGCAGAAGGCCCAACAGCAGGGCCACCAGGGACGTTGCCAGCAACGCCGCCAGCCAGCCGGGCAAATCGACGATGCTGCGGCCCTGCAATAAACCATTCAGTACGTCCGCCTGGATCTCAACGCCCGCTGTAGTACCTACGGTGGAAGAGAGCGGCGTCACGAAACGATCGGCCATGCCATAGGCTGAGGCGCCGATCAGAACCAGGCGACCACGCAGCGACTCGGGAGGTACCTCGCCGCGCAATACGCTGACGTAGGACACACTGGGAAAATGGTCTGGTTCCGAAGTGAGCGGCACACGGATTTCATGTTCCTGGTGCCAGTGACCTCCAGTAGGCTCTTGCGGCAGGCCCGGCATCGTCTCGGCGTGCTCGCTCATGGCGAATGCCAGCCACGCCAACTGAGGAAGTGTGCTTCCCGGAGGGCCTTCACGTAGATACACGCTGCGCACCACTCCGTCGTTATCCGCTTCGACGTTGATGTGCCCGACGCCCTTGGCGCACTTGAGGAGTGGCGACAACGGCGTTATCTGGGCCCTGGGGCTGACGCTGCTGTCCCCGGCGATGGGCAGCAATACATTGCCGGCTTTGCAGACGGCATCGGCCAGTTGTTGGTCGTCATTATTGTCGCCGGGCTCACTGAAGATCACGTCAAACAAAATGCCCGCTGGCTGTGCGGCGTTCAGGCGTTCAATCAGCTCGGCATGCACGCTGCGCGGCCAGGGCCACGGGCCTAGTGCTTCCAGGCTGGGCGTATCAATGGTCACCAGAACGATCCGTGGATCTGCCGGTAACGGCGTCAGGCGGCGCAGGCTGTCATAGAGCGGATTGTTGAGTGCCAGCCCCGCACTCAAGGATAAGTACGCGGTGAAGGGCAGGAGCACCAAACCGATCAACAGCCATTCACGAACCAGCCCATGAAACAAAAGCTGCGCCTGGGTAGGTTGGCGTTTCTCGGCTTTGCGCCATAGGTTCACAGGGCTACCGCCAAAAGGGTGCCAAGGAGTCGATGGTCATTGAGTAAAGATTTCATAAGCCCAGGATCCCTCTCCATGGGGTTGCGATGAAGTGCATACGGTGTTCTGAAACCAGTGAAGCTTATTTGGGTCTCATTGGAGGAGTTCCCGCGGCCGCGCAATGAACGATACCGCACATTCAAGCAGGCATTACGCACCAGCGAGGCGATCGGCACCGACCCTTTTCTTGACCGACTGGAGCCGGTATCTTTCTTTGAGGACGTAGTGGGTGGCGTTTACGGCGCTTTCAGCGTATCGAGAGATACGAGCACCGTAAAATCCGCCCATAATTATTCAGATTCAGAGGCCGGCATTTGTACAGCATGTGCCCCTATCCAAGCTCTCGTTTTTTGTAGGAAGGACCCCACCCATGCGTGTCGCAATACTGGATGACGAACCCGCGGAGTTGCGACGGGTGGAACAGACACTGCGACAGATTCCCGGCCCGACTGAACAGCCTTGGTCGCTGCATTTTTTCGAACGTGGTGAAGACCTGCTGCGCCAGCTACGCCGGGAAACCTTTGACCTGCTGATTCTTGACTGGCAACTGCCGGACATCTCCGGGATCGCGTTATTGCGCTGGACTCGCGAGCACATGGAATCGCCCCCTGCCGTCATCATGCTCACCAGTCGCGATGCCGAGAGTGACATCGTAACGGCGTTGAATAGTGGGGCGGATGATTATGTCAGCAAGCCGTTTCGGCCCAACGAACTCAAAGCCCGAGTCAGCGCCGTCCTGCGGCGCCACGGTTTGCAAAAGTCGGCCACCCAGGAAGTGCAGAGCTTTAACGATCTGACTTTCGACGATGCCGAACTGACCGTCACCCGAGCGGGCAAACCCATCAACCTGACAGAACGAGAATACCGTTTGGCAAGTTGTCTATTTGCCAACCTGGCCCGACCGTTGTCTCGCGAGTACCTGTATGAGCGGTTCTGGAGCCACGAAGAAATGGTGTCGTCGCGGCCGTTGGACACGCATATCTACCGCCTGCGTAACAAGCTAGGGCTGACAGCTGATCGCGGTTGGCAGCTGTTGACGATCTATGGGTACGGGTATCGGTTGGAGAGTGTGACACCCGCCGCGCAAAATTGAGTACGCCGATGTTCCACGTGGAGCATTTAAGAATTCGAGTCTGCAGACCAATAAAAAAGGCCAACGCTAAGCGTTGGCCTTTTGTTTTTAGCTGATGTGCCTGATCAGAAGTCCAGGTTAGACACCGCCAAAGCATTGCTCTCAATGAAGTCACGACGAGGCTCGACCGCATCACCCATCAGGGTGTTGAAGATCTGGTCTGCGCCAATGGCGTCTTCGATGGTCACGCGCAGCATGCGACGTTGAGCAGGGTCCATGGTGGTTTCCCACAGCTGATCAGGGTTCATCTCGCCCAGACCTTTATAGCGCTGGATGGTATGACGCTTGGTGCTTTCCGCCATCAACCAGTCCAAGGCTTCCTTGAACTCCTTGACCTGCTTCTTGCGTTCGCCACGCTGAATGTAAGCACCGTCGTCCAGCAGGGTGCTCAGTTGAGCGCCGAGGGTGACTACGGTCTTGTAGTCGTTGCTGCCGAAGAAGTCGCGGTTGAAGGTGACGTAGTTGGACAGGCCGTGGGAGATCAGTTCGACCTCTGGCAGCCATACGTTACGTTCACGGTCTTCACGCAGGCTGGCTTTGTATACCAGGCCGGACTTCTCCACAGTACGCAGGCGTACTTCGTACTGGGCCAGCCAATCTTGCATGGCGGCGTGATCGCCCAACTGCTCCAGGCTCACGGCTGGCAGGTAGATGAAGTGCTCGGTCAGCTCCTGAGGGTACAGGCGCGACAAACGCTTGAGCGTCTTCATGACCATACGGAAGTCGTTGACCAGGCGCTCCAGCGACTCACCCGAGATGCCCGGCGCTTCGTCATTCAGGTGCAGGCTCGCATCTTCAAGGGCCGATTGCGTCATGTACTCTTCCATGGCGTCGTCGTCTTTGATGTATTGCTCTTGCTTGCCCTTTTTCACTTTGTACAACGGCGGCTGGGCGATGTAGATATAGCCACGCTCGATCAGCTCCGGCAACTGACGGAAGAAGAAGGTCAGCAGCAGAGTGCGGATGTGCGAACCGTCGACGTCAGCATCGGTCATGATGATGATGTTGTGGTAACGCAGCTTGTCGATGTTGTACTCATCGCGGCCAATACCGCAGCCCAATGCCGTGATCAAGGTGCCGACTTCCTGGGAAGAAATCATCTTGTCAAAGCGGGCCTTCTCAACGTTGAGGATCTTGCCCTTCAACGGCAGGATGGCCTGGGTGCGACGGTTACGACCCTGCTTGGCGGAACCGCCTGCAGAGTCACCTTCCACCAGATACAGTTCGGAGAGGGCAGGGTCTTTCTCTTGGCAGTCAGCCAGTTTGCCTGGCAGCCCGGCGATATCCAGCGCACCTTTACGGCGGGTCATCTCACGGGCCTTACGCGCGGCTTCACGGGCGCGTGCAGCATCGATCATCTTGCCGACGACCAGCTTGGCTTCGTTCGGGTTTTCCAACAGGAAGTCGGAGAAGTATTTACCCATTTCCTGTTCAACCGCGGTCTTCACTTCGGAAGACACCAGCTTGTCTTTGGTCTGGGAGCTGAACTTCGGATCCGGTACCTTGACCGAGATAATCGCCGTCAGGCCTTCACGGGCATCGTCACCGGTGGTGGCGACTTTATGTTTCTTCGCCAAGCCTTCCGCTTCGATGTAGGTGTTCAGGTTACGCGTCAGCGCGGAACGGAAACCCACTAGGTGAGTACCGCCATCGCGTTGCGGAATGTTGTTGGTGAAGCACAACAGGTTCTCGTTGAAGCTGTCGTTCCACTGCAGGGCGATTTCCACGCCGATGCCGTCTTCGCGCTGAATGTTGAAGTGGAACACCTGGTTGACCGCGGTCTTGTTGGTGTTCAGGTATTCAACGAACGCACGCAGGCCACCCTCGTACTTGAACAGCTCTTCCTTGCCGCTGCGCTCATCCTTGAGGACGATGCCGACACCGGAGTTAAGGAAAGACAGTTCACGAATCCGCTTGGCCAGGATGTCCCAGCTGAAGTGGATGTTCTTGAAGGTTTCTTCCGATGGCTTGAAGTGGATCTGGGTACCGGTGGTTTCACTGTCGCCGACAATTTTCATCGGTTCCTGTGGTACGCCGTGGACGTAGGTCTGCTCCCAAATCTTGCCGCTACGGCGGACAGTGAGGATCAGTTCTTCGGACAGGGCGTTCACTACCGACACACCTACACCGTGCAAACCACCGGATACTTTATAGGAGTTGTCGTCGAACTTACCGCCAGCGTGGAGCACGGTCATGATGACCTCTGCCGCCGAAACGCCTTCTTCTTTGTGCACGTCTACCGGGATGCCACGACCGTTATCACGCACGGTGATGGATTCATCCGGGTGGATGATAATGCTGATGTCGTCGCAGTGACCGGCCAGAGCTTCGTCGATGGAGTTATCGACCACCTCGAACACCATGTGGTGCAGACCGCTACCATCATCGGTGTCGCCAATGTACATACCGGGACGTTTGCGTACGGCATCCAAACCTTTCAGCACTTTAATGCTGGTCGAGTCGTACGTGTTTTCTTCGCTCATGCCTTCACTCCCGATGGTCGTGGGTCTGGGTGATACGGCCTTGTTCCACGTGGAACAAAGCGACTGGCGTTTCCGTCTGCCAGCCTTCCCTCAATAATTCGTGGTCTACACAGGTGATAAACACCTGGCAGCGTAAGTCTTCCAACAAGCGGCATAGCGAGCGGCGGTGCTGCTCGTCGAGTTCTGACGGCAAGTCATCCACCAAATAAATACACTGACCGCGTCGAGCCTGGCTAACCAAATGGCCCTGCGCGATACGCAATGCACAGACCACCAACTTCTGCTGGCCGCGGGACAAGATATCCGCAGCATTGTGTGCACCTAATCTAAGGCGCAAATCAGCGCGCTGGGGGCCGGCCTGGGTGTGTCCGATTTGCTGATCCCGTTGCAAGGACGTTGCGAGCACTGCACTCAGCTCACGCTCTTTGTCCCAACCCCGGTAATAACTCAGCGTCAGCCCCTCGAGGTCCAACAACTCGCTCAAGGTCTGCTCAAAGACTGGTTTCAAGGCTTTGATATAGGCGCGGCGGTATTCATCTATTTCGTCGCTGGCCAGGCACAGTTCACGGTCCCAGGCTGCTTGCGAAGCGGCGTCAAGTGTACCATGCCGCAGCCATGAGTTCCGCTGCCGCAGGGCCTTCTGCAGGCGCTGCCAAGTGGCCATGAAGCGTGGTTCCACGTGGAACACGCCCCAGTCGAGAAACTGCCGACGAATTTTCGGGGCCCCCTCCAACAATCGAAAGCTGTCGGGGTTGATCAGTTGCAACGGTAGGATCTCGGCGAGTTGCGCTGCGCTGCGCGCATTTTGCCCGTCGATTCGGATCTGAAATTCGCCACCGCGATCACGCGATATCCCCAGGCTGCTATGTCCGCCCTCAGCCAGTTCCACTTGGCCAAATACGGTACAGGCCAATTGTTCGTACTGAATCACGGGTAACAAACGGGCACTGCGGAAGGAACGCGCAAGCCCCAGCAGGTGGATGGCTTCCAGCACGCTGGTTTTACCACTGCCGTTGGCGCCATGGAGGATGTTGATGCGGGGGGAAGGGGAGAAGGTCACCGGGTGCAGATTGCGCACCGCGGTGACCGAGACGCGACTAAGGGACATCTAGCTTCTGCTGAGCATGATTACAGGCGCATCGGCATGACAACGTAAGCCGAGTCGTCGTTGTCAGATTCTTGCACCAGGGCGCTGCTGTTGGAGTCCGACAGGATCAGACGAACCTGTTCGGTGGTCATGACACCCAGCACGTCCAACAGGTAGCTCACGTTAAAGCCGATTTCCAGCGATGCGCCGTTGTAGTCGACACCCACCTCTTCTTCCGCCTCTTCCTGTTCCGGGTTGTTGGCCTGGATTTTCAGTTGGCCGTTGGCCAGTTGCAGGCGAATACCACGGTACTTTTCGTTGGACAGAATCGCAGTACGGCTGAAGGCTTCACGCAGGGCCTGACGATCACCGACCACCAGCTTGTCGCCACCTTTAGGCAACACACGCTCGTAGTCTGGGAACTTGCCGTCGACCAGCTTGGAGGTGAAGGTGAACTCGCCGGTGGTGGCACGAATGTGGTGCTGGCCCAACACGATGCTGACGTTGCCGTCCGGCTCGGTGAGCAAACGCGCCAGTTCAAGGATACCTTTGCGTGGAACGATCACCTGGTGACGATCCGGCTGACCGATATCGGCACGCATCGAGCACATTGCCAGACGGTGACCGTCGGTGGCCACGGCGCGGATGATGCCTTCCGATACTTCCAGCAGCATACCGTTGAGGTAGTAACGCACGTCCTGCTGAGCCATAGCGAAGCTGGTGCGCTCGATCAAACGACGCAGCTTGCTTTGCTCCAGGCTGCACGTCAGCGAGCCCGGGCCTTCTTCTACGGTTGGAAAGTCATTGGCCGGCAAGGTCGACAGGGTGAAACGGCTACGGCCTGCCTTGACCACCAACTTCTGCTCATCCACCTTGATGTCGATCAGCGCATCGTTGGGCAGGCTTTTGCAGATATCCATCAGCTTGCGCGCCGGCACGGTGATCTCGCCCGGTTCCGCGGGCTCTTCGAGCTGGACGCGACCCACCAGTTCGACTTCCAGGTCGGTACCGGTCAAGGACAACTGCTGCCCCTCGACCACCAGTAATACGTTGGAAAGCACCGGCAAGGTCTGTCGGCGCTCGACGACGCCTGCGACCAGTTGCAGGGGTTTCAACAGGGCTTCGCGTTGAATGGTGAAATGCATGGTCTAGTCCCTTGCCTTAATAAGCTGCGCTGGTGTCATCACGTAGTCAGTGTACGCAGCAGGTTCTTGTAGTCCTCGCGAATATCCGCGTCGGATTCCTTAAGTTCATTGATCTTGCGGCATGCATGCAAGACCGTGGTGTGGTCGCGTCCGCCGAACACATCACCGATTTCCGGCAGGCTGTGGTTGGTCAACTCCTTGGAGAGGGCCATGGCAACCTGACGTGGACGTGCGACCGAGCGCGAACGGCGCTTGGACAGCAGGTCGGAAATCTTGATCTTGTAGTACTCGGCCACGGTGCGCTGGATGTTATCCACACTCACCAGCTTGTCCTGCAAGGCCAACAAGTCTTTCAAGGACTCGCGAATCAGCTCGATGGTGATATCGCGGCCCATGAAGTGCGAGTGAGCGATGACCCGCTTGAGCGCGCCTTCCAGCTCACGCACGTTGGAACGGATGCGTTGGGCGATGAAGAACGCAGCATCGTGCGGCAGATCGACTTTAGCCTGGTCGGCCTTCTTCATCAGGATCGCAACACGGGTTTCCAGCTCCGGTGGCTCGACTGCAACCGTCAGGCCCCAGCCGAAACGCGACTTCAGACGTTCTTCCAGGCCTTCGATTTCCTTCGGATAACGGTCACTGGTCAAGATGACCTGCTGGCCACCTTCGAGCAGGGCGTTGAAGGTGTGGAAGAACTCCTCTTGGGAACGTTCCTTGCGGGCGAAGAACTGAATGTCATCGATCAACAGGGCATCAACGGAGCGGTAGAAACGTTTGAACTCGTTGATTGCGTTGAGCTGCAAGGCCTTGACCATGTCGGCCACGAAGCGCTCCGAATGCAGGTAAACCACCTTGGCATTCGGGTTCTTCTTTAATAGGTGGTTACCAACGGCGTGCATCAAGTGCGTCTTACCCAAGCCCACGCCGCCATAAAGGAAGAGCGGGTTGTAACCATGCTTGGGATTATCGGCGACCTGCCAGGCGGCCGCTCGGGCCAGTTGGTTGGACTTGCCTTCGACAAAGTTCTCGAAGGTAAAGGTGCGGTTCAGGTAACTGGTGTGCTTGAGCGCGCCTTCTACCTGCACAGTACGTTGCTCGGAGCGCACAGGTGCCTGTTGGGAGCTGGCACCGGCCATCGGGTCGAAGCTGTCGCGGGACGGCTCCTCATTCTCTGGCGCATTTTTGCGCGAGGACGGCTTGGACGGCGCAGCTGCCGGTGCAGGTGCTGCGGCGACAGGCGCCACAGCGGCCTGGGCTTGCGACGCAGCGGCGGCCAATGGCGCATTCGGCGCGGCGCGGGGAGCCGAGCTGCGCTTGCTGCCTATTAATAGGGAGAGAGCAGGAGCCAGACCGTTGCCATGTTCATCGAGCAATTCGAGAACGCGGCCCAGGTACTTCTCGTTGACCCAGTCGAGGACAAAACGATTGGGCGCATAGACACGCAACTCGTCGCCTTCGGCTTCGACCTGTAGCGGACGGATCCAGGTGTTGAATTGCTGGGCAGGCAGCTCATCGCGCAAAAGCTCCACGCACTGCTGCCAAAGTTCCACTGACACGGATATCCCCTAAGTTGAAAGCCGGTGAGGCAAAAACAGCCGCCATTGTAGCGGCCAGCCGTCCACTTATCCACATGTAGGTTGCTCACAGGCCAGCCAAAATCAATGCCTTAACCGCTAAAAAGGCGACCAGTGGTCTGTGCATAAGCTCTGTGGATAAACCCACCTGAGCTCGTTGCACAAGTGGGGTCAAAAGTCTGTGGGTAACTGGCCTGTGGATAACTACCCGTTCCACACACAGCTTATCCGATAGCGCAGCACAGGCAGAGCACCGCTTCTCCCCCGTGTTGTCATTCTCTGTACAACGCGTGGAACAAGGGCTCAAAGCAGTTATCCACAGATGATCGCGTCCCTAGCTTTTATAAGCTTTACAGAAAAGCTTTAAATAACTTCCTTCTTTATTTTTATATCTATCGCCTGCCAGATGGAAGCCAAACGGAGAGAAGGTCGTCAGAACCCCGTCGACATCTAATTAAAGGAAAAGCTGGTTGGAAATTGACCTAGAGGCTTGCTTTCTCTAGAATCGCCGGTCTCTTAAAACGGGGGCCATTCCGGCCCGTTGTGGACGAACCAGGTAACAACGCCATGAAACGTACTTTCCAACCAAGCACCATCAAACGCGCCCGTACTCACGGCTTCCGTGCTCGCATGGCTACCAAGAACGGCCGTGCTGTCCTGTCGCGTCGCCGCGCCAAAGGTCGTGCGCGTCTGGCAGTTTGATAATCCGGTACTGGTGGTGAGTCAGGACTTCAGTCGGGAAAAGCGTCTGCTAACCCCCCGGCATTTCAAGGCAGTCTTTGACTCCCCCACCGGCAAGGTTCCGGGGAAAAATCTCCTGCTCCTTGCGCGCAACAACGATCTTGATCACCCCCGTCTCGGGTTGGTGATCGGCAAGAAGAGCGTAAAGCTCTCCGTTGAGCGCAATCGCCTCAAGCGTCTGATGCGCGAATCGTTTCGCCTCCACCAGGACACTCTGGTTGGTTGGGATATTGTTATCGTCGCGCGCAAAGGCTTGGGTGATGTAGAAAACCCCGAATTGATTCAGCATTTCGGCAAGCTCTGGAAACGTTTGGCGCGTACCCACAAGCCAGCACCAGCAGTCAGCACCGAAACTGTAGGGGTAGACAGCCTTGATGCGTAAACTGGCAATCGTTCCGATCCAGTTTTATCGCTATGCCATTAGTCCTCTGATGGCCAGTCACTGTCGTTTCTACCCCAGTTGTTCCTGCTACGCGTTAGAGGCCATAGAAAATCATGGTCTTCTGCGCGGTGGCTGGCTGACCTTTCGTCGTTTAGGTCGCTGTCATCCGTGGAATCCCGGTGGTTATGACCCGGTTCCACCTATCCCTACCTCCCGTTCTTCTTCGATGGCCGAGTAATCATGGATATTAAACGCACAATCCTGATCGTCGCCCTGGCAATCGTGTCCTATGTCATGGTCCTTAAATGGAACCAGGACTACGGTCAGGCTGCCCTGCCGACTCAGAATGTTGCTACCAATCAGGCTGCGCCGGCTATTCCGGACACCCCGCTGGGTAACAATGCGTCCGCGAGTGCCGATGTACCCAGCGCGAATGGCGAGACAAGTGCCCCGTTAGAAACGCCAGTGGTCACCAACAAAGACCTCATCCACGTGAAAACGGATGTGCTCGAGTTGGCTATCGACCCACAGGGTGGTGATATCGCACAGCTGAAGCTGCCGCTGTATCCACGTCGCCAAGACCATCCGGATGTGCCGTTCCAACTGTTTGATAACGGCGGTGAACGTACTTATCTGGCACAAAGCGGCCTGACCGGTACCAATGGTCCGGATGCACGTGCTACCGGTCGTCCGGTTTATTCGACCGAACAAAAGACTTATCAACTGGCAGACGGCCAGAACCAGTTGAACGTCGACCTGAAATTCAGCCTCGACGGTGTCAACTACATCAAGCGTTTCAGCTTTACCCGCGGTTTGTACGATTTGAAGGTCACTTACCTGATCGACAACACCAGCGACAAAGCCTGGAGCGGCAACCTGTTTGCCCAGCTCAAGCGTGACGCCAGCTCCGATCCGTCTTCCAGCACCGCCACCGGTACCGCCACTTACCTGGGCGCCGCCCTTTGGACAAGTAACGAGCCGTACAAAAAAGTGTCGATGAAAGATATCGACAAGGGCACGCTGAAAGAAACCGTCCAAGGTGGCTGGGTAGCGTGGCTGCAGCACTATTTCGTGACCGCCTGGATTCCGAACAAGGGTGACGCGAACCTGGTTCAAACCCGCAAGGACAGCCAGGGCAATTACATCATTGGCTTCACTGGCCCGGCGTTGACCGTCGCTCCAGGTGCCAAGGCTGAAACCAGCGCTACCCTGTACGCCGGCCCTAAAAGCCAGGCGGTACTGAAAGAGTTGTCCCCAGGCCTGGAATTGACTGTGGACTACGGCTTCCTGTGGTTCATTGCCCAGCCGATCTTCTGGCTGTTGCAACATATCCACAGCATCGTGGGTAACTGGGGCTGGTCGATCATCTTCCTGACCATGCTGATCAAAGGGCTTTTCTTCCCTCTGTCGGCAGCCAGCTACAAGTCGATGGCGCGTATGCGTGCCGTGGCCCCGAAACTGGCCGCGCTGAAAGAACAACATGGTGATGACCGGCAGAAAATGTCGCAGGCCATGATGGAGTTGTACAAGAAAGAGAAGATCAACCCGCTGGGTGGATGCTTGCCGATTCTGGTACAGATGCCGGTGTTCCTGTCGCTTTACTGGGTATTGCTGGAAAGCGTTGAAATGCGCCAGGCGCCGTTCATGCTGTGGATAACTGACCTGTCGATCAAAGACCCGTTCTTTATCCTGCCGATCATCATGGGCGCGACCATGTTTATCCAGCAGCGTCTGAACCCAACCCCGCCGGATCCGATGCAGGCCAAGGTAATGAAAATGATGCCAATCATCTTCACTTTCTTCTTCCTGTGGTTCCCTGCTGGCTTGGTACTGTACTGGGTGGTCAACAACGTGTTGTCGATCTCTCAACAGTGGTACATCACACGTAAAATCGAAGCGGCTACCAAAAAAGCCGAGGCGTAATTTACTCTGTGGATAACCACTCAAGACGCCCCCTAGTGGGGCGTTTTGCTTTCCGTCACTTTTGTTCTGGAACCCGCTGATGAGCGCTCCTCGTGAAACCATTGCTGCTGTCGCTACCGCTCAAGGTCGGGGCGGTGTCGGCATCGTTCGAATTTCCGGGCCATTGGCGGGCGTGGCAGCCAAGGCTATCAGCGGCCGGGAGCTGAAACCCCGTTATGCCCATTACGGCCAGTTCCTGGATGCCGACCACAGCGTAGTGGACGAGGGGCTGGCCATCTATTTTCCAGGGCCTAACTCGTTCACTGGTGAAGATGTCCTTGAACTACAAGGGCACGGTGGTCCTGTGGTGTTGGACATGCTGCTGCAGCGCTGCTTGCAATTGGGTTGCCGCCTGGCCAGACCAGGGGAATTCAGCGAACGCGCATTCTTGAACGATAAGCTCGACCTGGCCCAGGCCGAAGCCATCGCCGATTTGATCGAAGCCAGTTCTGCACAGGCTGCACGTAACGCATTGCGTTCATTGCAGGGGGCTTTTTCCCTGCGTGTGCATAACTTGACCGAGCAACTGATCAGCCTGCGCATCTACGTCGAAGCCGCGATTGATTTTCCGGAAGAAGAAATAGACTTCCTGGCGGATGGCCATGTATTGGCGATGCTGGATAAAGTCCGCGATGAGTTATCCACAGTGCTGCGCGAAGCCGGGCAGGGCGCCTTGCTGCGCGATGGTATGACGGTGGTGATTGCCGGCCGGCCCAATGCCGGCAAATCCAGCCTACTCAATGCTCTGGCAGGGCGCGAGGCGGCCATCGTCACCGAGATCGCCGGCACTACCCGGGATATCTTGCGTGAACATATCCACATCGACGGTATGCCGCTGCACGTGGTCGACACCGCAGGTCTGCGCGATACCGACGACCAGGTGGAAAAGATCGGCGTGGAACGTGCGCTCAAGGCGATCAGCGAAGCCGATCGTGTGTTGCTGGTGGTGGATGCCACTGCACCTGAAGCTGTGGATCCTTTTGCCTTGTGGCCGGAATTTCTTGAACAACGGCCAGACCCGGCCAAAGTCACCTTGATTCGTAACAAGGCCGACCTTACGGGTGAAGCCATCGCCCTGGAAACCAGTGAAGATGGCCACGTCACTATCAGCTTGAGCGCGAAATCGGCCGGCGAGGGTCTGGAATTGCTGCGCGAGCACCTTAAAGCATGCATGGGCTACGAACAGACCTCGGAAAGCAGCTTCAGTGCGCGGCGCAGGCACCTGGAAGCGCTGCGTCATGCCAGCGCGGCCCTGGAGCACGGGCGGGCCCAGCTGACCTTGGCGGGGGCTGGGGAGCTGCTGGCTGAAGATTTGCGTCAGGCGCAGCAGCTGCTGGGTGAAATCACCGGCGCTTTCAGCTCGGATGATTTGCTGGGGCGGATTTTCTCCAGCTTTTGCATTGGCAAATAGCCGAGTTATCCACCTCGTCTACCAGTTGTAAGACACCGTACCGAGCAAGGTACGGCTGTCACCCCAATAGCAACGCCCCGCATCGTTGCAACCGGATACATATTCCTTGTCGAACAGGTTCTTGGCGTTCAGGTCCACCGACCAGTGTGGGTTGATCTGATAACCCAGTGCCGCATCCACTAAGGTGACGCTTCCTGCGTCCAGCTTCCCGTAGAGCGTAGGCGGGGTGTAGGAAAAGGTACTGTCGAAATAGCGCACCCCGCCGCCCAGGGAGAAACCCTTGAGTTGGCCGTCGAGAAAGCGATATTTGCCCCACACCGAAGCCTGGTTACGCGGCACGCCTGTCATCTGACGGCCTTCTACCAGCGAAGTGGCCGAATCCTCGGTTATCCGGGCGTCAGTGTAGGTATAGGCCGCCGTCACGTTGAAGTTGGAGCTGATGTTGCTGTTGACCTCGACTTCCACGCCCTTGGCGCGACTTTCACCGACTTGGCGATAGCTGTTGGTGGTGGCATCGAGGTAGGTATCGTCCTGCTTGCGCAGGTCATACACCGACACGGTCATCGCCGTATCCCAGCCGATCGGTTCGTACTTAACGCCCACTTCATATTGGCTGCTGGTGATCGGTTTCAACGGCGAGCCGGCGTTGGAGATCTGCTGCACGGGGACAAACGCGGTGGAATAGCTGACATACGGCGTAAGGCCGTTGTCGAACTGGTACATCACCCCGCCCTGGTAAGTGAATTTACGATCCTGTGAGTTGATATTGCTCGATGGCTTGACCTTGTCTCGGTAATTGCTGTCGACCCAATCCTGGCGGCCTCCGAGCAGAAAGAGCCAATGGTCGTATTTGCTTTGGATCTGTGCATAAACCCCTTTCATCTGCTGTTCAAGCAAAGTGTTTTGCACTGCCAGGGGAGTGAGCGGGTCGCGCAGGTACACCGGGTTATACACATCGATGGTGCCGGCGAAACCAGCATCCCAGTCTTGATTGAACGAGGTTCGGTCATAGCTGGCGCCCAATAGCACTGTGTTTTCCAGGCCGCCCACCTGGAACTTGCCTTCGAGCTGGTTATCCAGGGAATAGACCATCGATTTGTTGTAGCGGTCATAGGCGTTCATGTTCAGCCGGGTGCCGAAGCCACCGTTATTCAATGAGCCAGGCCAGGTTTCGTGCCGGTTGATGCGTGACTGCATATAGCGCGAGTTCTGACGGAACTGCCAGTCATCATTGAAGCTGTGGCTGAACTCATAGCCGGTGCTCCACGCTTCGCGTTCAAATGTGTTCCAGTCCGGATTGCCCAGCAGGGTGTGTTTGGACAGCTTCCCGTTGGGATTTGTAAGCAGCGTACCGGCGGCGGGTAGGCCAAGTTCCAGGTTGGTATGGTCTTTCTGGTAGTTGGCCAGCAGCGTCAGGGTGTTGTAGTCGTCGAAGTTCAGGGTCAGGGATGGCGCGATATATAGACGATCGTCCGGGACGTGATCGGTCTGTGTGTCGGATTTACGCCCCAGCATCACCACCCGGCCCAGAATATTGTCACTGTCGTTGAGCGGGCCCGAGATATCCACACCCAACTGGCGTCGATTATTCGAACCATAACTCACCTGCACCTCGCCTTGCGGGGTTGCAGTCGGGTGTTTACTCACCAGATTAACCAAACCACCGGGTGCGTTTTCACCGTAGAGCAGGGAAGACGGGCCGCGGAAAATCTCGACCCGTTCCAGGCCGTAGGGTTCGCTGGTGGTGTCGTATCGATTGCCTTGCACCCGCAGGCCATCTCGCAGCAGGCCGTAGCCGTAATCCGTGGCGTTGAAACCGCGAATGAAAAACAGATCGCCTGCCAAGCCGTCGCCCGCCGCGAACGGTGGGGCGAAGATTCCCGGTACGTAGCCCAACACGTCTGTCAGGGTTTGAGATTTCTGGTCCTTGATACGCTGGCCAGTGACAACGGACACCGAACGCGGAGTCTCGGACAGCGGTGTGCTGGTCTTCGTGCCGATCCGGCTGTTCTGCGCCTTGTAGCCTACATCCCCGGCGATCTCTTGATTGAAGCCGCCCTGTTGATAAGTGCTCACAGTGGTCGGTGCCAACGTGAGTCGGCCAGCAGGGGCCGCCTGTAATACATAGCTGCCGGGAGCTTGTGCGACCGCCTGCAGGTCCGAGTTCTGCAGCAGCAGCGCAAAGCCCTGGTCCACCGAATAGTCACCTTGCAGCCCCGGCGTATTCAAACGCGCGGTTTGCTGGGGGGAGAAGGACAGAATCACATTGGCCTTGGCAGCAAACTGGCTCAACGCATTGTCCAGCGGGCCAGCGGCAATTGCATAGTGTTGCGTTGCGCTGGCGGCCGTGACGGCGGTGGCTAACAACACACCGGTGGTAGCGGTGATGAACTGCAGACCGTAGGTCATGCTGTGGCAGGAAAGTCGTTTGCGAAGCGGGGTGGGAAGGCGCATAGGTGAGTAAGCCCTGAAGGTAGCGTCGTGATTACCTGTAGGGCCGCACCAGGTCAAAAAAAGATAACCCTCTGTGGATTATTTTTTCGATCAGCCGATCCGGGTGACCGACACCCAATAGCGCGTAAAGTATTTCACTTGAATCGGCAGGCTCGCTTGCAGGTTAGTGAGGACGGCATCGGTTGAGTCCAGACGGAAGGTTCCGGAAACGCGTAGGCCTGCAGAGGCTGGGTCGCAGTGCAGTACGCCCGGCCGATAGCGCGCCAACTCATCGATAACTTCTCCCAGCCGAGCATCGAGCACGATCAGTTGGCCATCGACCCAGGCGGCCTGTACTCCGCCATATCGCTGGGCAGCGCGCACATTGCGCCGATCAAACTCTGCGCTCTCACCCGCGCCAATAGTGCGGCGAAGTTCGGGTTGGTCGCCGGGGGATATCTCAACCCGTTCTTCCAAGACACCAACCCGCGTGGCGTCCGGCAGTTGGCGCACAGTAAACCGAGTGCCCAGCGCCTGGACCCGGCCTTGGCGAGTTTCGACATAAAACGGTAAGTGCCCACCCCGTGTGCCGGTGTGGATAAGTACTTCACCCTCGCGCAGACGGATCAAACGTTGTCGCCCATCAAATGCCACATCGATAGCGGTATGAGTATTGAGATTGATCTGCGTGCCATCCGCCAGCTCGATGCGTCGCCTCTGGCCCACCGACGTGCGGTAATCAGCCCATACGTTGCCCAGCGACGTATGTTGCTGGACGTTCCACCCCAGATAGCCACTGCCGCCGAGCACCAGCATCCACTTGAGGACCTGGCGCCGCTGTTGCGTGGTGGACAACGCGCGGCGTGTGAGGTCAGGGGACAGGGCACCAAGGCTGCGCTGCAACTGCTCCATCTGGTTCCAAGCCGCCTGGTGGGATGGGTCACGATTAAGCCACTGCTGCCAGGCTTGATGTTGTGCGCGCGTCGGTGGTTGCGACTGAAATTGCACGTACCAACTGGCAGCGGCCTCGAACGTCTTGCGGTCGGGGCTGACCATTACCGGCTGGCCATGATCAGGGAGCATTCGGTGAGGGCGCGGATCATGTGTTTCTTCACCGTGGTCAGCGATACCTGCAGTTGATCGGCGATCTGTTGATAAGTCAGCCCTTCAATCTGTGCGAGCACGAAAATTCGCCGTGCCCGCTCACCCAGGCCGGACAGCGCTTTATCCACAGCCACCAGGGTTTCGATGATGATTGCCTTGTCTTCTTCACTGATAGCTGTGGTTTCGGGACGCTCTGCCAGGGTTTGCCTGTAGGCCTGCTCGATGGCGTGCCGCCGATAGCGGTCAATCACCAGGCCCCTCGCGATGGTGGCCAGATAGTCCCGTGGTTCACGGATCTGCGCTGCGTGACATCCACCGAGCATGCGCACGAACGTATCGTGGGCCACATCGGCTGCATCGCTGGCGTTATGCAATTTTCCCTTGAGCCATCCGCGCAACCACGAATGGTGCTGTTCATAGATGTGCTGGACCGCTGCGGTATGTGAGGAGGAAGGCATAGGCGCGACAAGGTAGGTTAATGATAATCGCTATTATTAACTGGCCCAGTGTTTTCCCACAATAGATCTGTTTTTGTCCCACCCAGGATTAATTCCCAGCTTTGCCGTGGACGAAATCGGCCGTTTCTGTGGATTAAGCCCTGTGAATAACAGCGGTTGTGCCCAGTTGATAACAGGGCCTGAAACCTGAGTAAAAACCCACCTGTGGATAACCAGTCGTTTAATCCACAGGCTTAAAGCACTTATCCAAAGGCCTCATCGGCAGATGACCACAACGTTTTTAATCGCTGTACACATTGAAAATAAAGGCCTTCAGAGATCTATCCACAGAAATGTTGCTCAGTATAAATAAACATAAAAACAAAGATTTAATAAATTTCTCTCTTTTAATTTCTATTGTCTGTGATTCATCCACAGCTGGTTAAATTTTGTGCAAAGGGTTCTTTAGGGAGGGCGAAGTCCCTATACTTGCCGCCAAAGCTGTAGAACCCTTTCAACAAACAATTCCTGATTACCTACATAAGCAGGCACGAGGTGCGTGGTGGATTTCCCTTCCCGTTTTGAAGTGATCGTCATCGGCGGCGGTCATGCCGGTACCGAGGCAGCACTGGCGTCAGCACGCATGGGCGTAAAAACCCTGTTGCTGACGCATAACGTGGAAACCCTCGGTGCCATGAGTTGCAACCCCGCAATTGGCGGGATTGGCAAAAGCCATCTGGTCAAGGAAATCGATGCCCTTGGCGGGGTAATGGCGATGGCCACCGACAAGGGTGGTATTCAATTTCGCGTGCTCAACAGCCGCAAAGGCCCGGCCGTACGTGCTACCCGGGCTCAGGCCGACCGCATCCTGTACAAGGCAGCGGTACGCGAAACCCTGGAAAACCAGCCGAACCTGTGGATATTTCAGCAGGCCGCCGATGACTTGATCGTCGAGCAGGACCAGGTACGCGGTGTCGTTACGCAAATGGGTCTGCGTTTTCATGCAGATTCGGTCGTACTGACCACGGGCACGTTCCTCGGCGGACTTATCCACATCGGTATGCAAAATTATTCCGGTGGTCGTGCCGGTGACCCGCCGTCGATTGCCTTGGCAAAACGTCTGCGTGAACTACCGCTGCGCGTCGGCCGTTTGAAAACCGGAACCCCGCCACGCATTGATGGGCGTTCTGTGGATTTCTCGATGATGACCGAGCAAGCCGGCGACACGCCGATCCCGGTCATGTCGTTCATGGGTTCCAAAGAACAGCACCCGAAACAGGTCAGCTGCTGGATTACCCACACCAACGCCCAAACCCACGAAATCATTGCCGCGAACCTTGATCGTTCGCCGATGTATTCCGGGGTGATCGAAGGCATTGGCCCGCGTTATTGCCCGTCGATCGAAGACAAGATCCACCGCTTTGCCGACAAGGAAAGCCACCAGGTCTTTATCGAACCCGAAGGCTTGACCACCCACGAGCTGTACCCCAACGGAATTTCCACTTCGCTGCCGTTCGATGTGCAAATCCAGATCGTGCAGTCGATTCGCGGTATGGAAAACGCGCACATCGTGCGTCCGGGCTACGCCATCGAGTACGACTACTTCGACCCGCGCGACCTGAAATACAGCCTGGAAACCAAAGTGATCGGCGGCCTGTTCTTCGCCGGCCAAATCAACGGCACTACCGGTTATGAAGAAGCCGGGGCCCAAGGTTTGCTGGCCGGGACCAACGCAGCATTGCGTGCACAAGGCAAAGACAGCTGGTGCCCGCGTCGCGATGAAGCCTACATCGGCGTATTGGTCGACGACCTGATTACCCTGGGTACCCAGGAACCGTACCGGATGTTCACATCTCGGGCGGAATACCGCCTGATCCTGCGCGAAGACAACGCCGACCTGCGCTTGACCGAAAAAGGTCGCGAGCTGGGCCTGGTCGATGACGCCCGCTGGGCGGCCTTCTGCAAAAAACGCGAAAGCATTGCGCTCGAAGAACAGCGTCTGAAAAGTACCTGGGTTCGCCCGGGCACGGAGCAAGGCGACGCAATTGCAGAAAAATTCGGCACGCCGTTGACCCATGAGTACAACTTGCTCAACCTGCTTTCCCGCCCGGAAATCGACTACGCTGGTCTGGTCGAAGTGACTGGCCAGGGCGCAGAAGACCCACAGGTTGCCGAACAGGTTGAAATCAAGACCAAATACGCAGGCTACATTGATCGCCAGCAGGACGAGATCGCTCGGCTGCGCGCCAGTGAAGACACCAAACTGCCTGTGGATATCGACTACACCGGAATTTCCGGGTTATCGAAAGAAATTCAAAGCAAGTTGGGGATAACTCGGCCGGAAACCCTCGGGCAGGCTTCACGTATCCCTGGCGTCACTCCGGCAGCCATCTCGCTGTTGATGATTCATTTGAAAAAACGCGGCGCGGGCCGTCAGTTGGAGCAAAGCGCTTGAGTTCGTTGGTCACCTCGCAACACGCCGAAGAGTTATCCACAGGAGCGCGCCAGTTGGGCGTAGCCCTGACCGAAGCCCAGCATGAGCTACTGCTGGGCTACCTGGCCCTGTTGATCAAATGGAACAAGGCTTACAACCTGACAGCAGTGCGTGACCCAGACGAGATGGTGTCGCGGCATTTGCTCGACAGCCTCAGCGTGATGCCGTTTATCGAAAATGGCCGTTGGCTCGATGTGGGCAGCGGCGGCGGCATGCCTGGCATCCCGTTGGCGATCCTGTTTCCCGAGTCCCACGTGACCTGCCTGGACAGCAACGGCAAGAAAACCCGCTTCCTGACCCAGGTCAAACTCGAACTCAAGCTGGATAACCTGCAAGTTATCCACAGTCGTGTCGAAGCATTCACGCCTGAACTGCCTTTCAACGGGATCGTGTCTCGGGCGTTCAGCAGCATGGAGAACTTCAGCAACTGGACACGCCACCTGGGCGACCGTGATACCCGCTGGTTGGCAATGAAGGGCGTTCATCCAAGCGACGAGCTGTTAGCATTGCCGGCAGACTTCCACCTCGATAGCGAACACGCCTTGGCCGTACCTGGTTGCCAAGGCCAACGCCATCTGCTGATACTGCGCCGCACGGCATGATTGGGAACACAAGCAAGAATGGCTAAGGTATTCGCGATAGCGAACCAGAAAGGTGGCGTGGGTAAAACCACCACCTGTATCAACCTCGCAGCATCCCTGGTCGCGACCAAGCGTCGGGTGCTGTTGATCGATCTCGATCCACAGGGCAACGCCACCATGGGTAGCGGTGTGGATAAACACGGCCTGGAAAACTCGGTCTACGATTTGCTGATTGGCGAATGCGACCTGGCCCAGGCCATGCACTATTCCGAGCACGGCGGTTACCAACTGCTGCCGGCCAACCGCGATCTGACCGCGGCGGAAGTGGTGCTGCTGGAAATGCAGATGAAAGAAAGCCGTCTGCGCAGCGCCCTGGCGCCCATTCGCGAAAACTACGATTACATTTTGATCGACTGTCCACCGTCGCTGTCGATGCTCACGCTTAACGCGCTGGTTGCCGCCGATGGGGTAATTATCCCCATGCAGTGCGAGTACTTCGCTCTCGAAGGCTTGAGCGACCTTGTGGATAACATCAAGCGAATTGCCGAGCTGCTCAACCCGAACCTGAAAGTCGAAGGCCTGCTGCGTACGATGTATGACCCGCGCCTGAGCCTGATGAACGATGTGTCGGCGCAGCTCAAGGAACACTTTGGCGATCAGTTGTACGACACCGTGATTCCACGCAACATCCGCCTGGCCGAAGCGCCAAGCTATGGCATGCCCGCGCTGGCGTACGACAAATCCTCGCGTGGTGCCATTGCCTACCTGGCATTGGCTGGCGAGATGGTTCGCCGCCAACGCCGTAATTCACGCACCGCTGCAGCCCAGCCAACTTAAGGAATCCCCATGGCCGTCAAGAAACGAGGTCTCGGACGTGGACTGGATGCACTGTTGAGTGGTCCGACCGTCACATCGCTTGAAGAACAAGCGGTGCAGGCCGACGAGCGCGAGCTGCAGCACTTGCCGCTGGACCTGATCCAGCGGGGCAAATACCAGCCACGTCGGGACATGGACCCCCAGGCCCTGGAAGAACTGTCCAACTCGATCAAGGCCCAGGGCGTGATGCAGCCCATCGTGGTGCGCCCCATTGGCGGTGGCCGCTTTGAGATCATCGCCGGGGAGCGCCGCTGGCGTGCCAGCCAGCAGGCCGGCAAGGAAACCATCCCGGCGATGGTGCGCGATGTACCGGATGAAACCGCGATCGCCATGGCGTTGATCGAGAATATCCAGCGTGAAGACCTCAACCCGATCGAAGAAGCGATTGCGTTGCAGCGTTTGCAGCAGGAATTCCAGCTCACCCAGCAACAAGTGGCCGAGGCAGTGGGCAAGTCCCGCGTCACCGTGTCCAACTTGTTGCGTTTGATCGCGCTGCCGGAAGTGATCAAGACCATGTTGTCCCACGGCGACCTGGAAATGGGCCATGCCCGTGCGTTGCTCGGTTTGCCGGAAAATCAACAGGTTGAAGGGGCGCGACACGTTGTCGCACGAGGCCTGACCGTGCGTCAGACTGAAGCGCTGGTGCGCCAGTGGCTCAGCGGCAAACCTGCACCGGTCGAAACCGCCAAACCTGATCCGGATATCGCGCGACTCGAGCAGCGCCTGGCTGAGCGCCTGGGCTCTGCGGTGCAAATTCGTCACGGCAAGAAGGGCAAAGGGCAATTGGTCATCGGATATAACTCCCTTGACGAGCTTCAAGGCGTCCTTGCCCACATCCGCTGAAACATTTGCTTATGTAGCGCGTGATCGGAAATCACTACCCGACAGTTGAATAGGGGCTGAACCGCCCCTATACTCTGCGCGCATTTTGTCGGCACAAATTATGCCAAGTTATTGATTTCCGGCAGCCGACCATTGAGGAGCAAGAGTGATGGAAACCCGCACGCCAAACACGTTGCCGTTCCATCGCTTGGCTGTTTTTCCGGTTCTACTGGCTCAATTTGTCATTTTGCTGATCGCCGCATTGGCGCTTTGGTATTGGCATGGAGTCGTAGCCGGGTATTCAGGACTCTGCGGAGGCCTGATAGCCTTGCTGCCCAATATGTATTTTGCTCACAGGGCCTTTCGGTTTTCCGGCGCCCGAGCAGCCCAGGCTATCGTCCGGTCTTTTTATGCCGGCGAGGCGGGGAAACTGATTTTGACGGCAGTGCTGTTTGCACTGACCTTTGCAGGTGTGAAGCCATTGGCGCCGCTGGCTGTATTCGGCGTCTTCGTGTTGACCCAACTGGTCAGCTGGTTCGCTCCCCTGCTAATGAAAACAAGACTTTCGAAACCTTAGGGCGTTTGAGGCAACCATGGCAGAAACAACCGCTTCGGGCTATATCCAGCACCACTTGCAGAACCTGACCTTCGGTCAGCTTCCTAATGGCGGCTGGGGCTTTGCCCACACCGCAGCAGAAGCCAAAGAAATGGGTTTCTGGGCTTTCCACCTGGATACTCTGGGTTGGTCGGTCGCATTGGGCCTGATCTTCGTTCTGATTTTCCGCATGGCGGCAAAGAAGGCGACTTCCGGTCAGCCAGGTGCTTTGCAGAACTTCGTTGAAGTATTGGTCGAATTCGTCGATGGCAGCGTGAAAGACAGCTTCCATGGCCGTAGCCCGGTGATTGCACCGCTGGCACTGACCATCTTCGTCTGGGTGTTCCTGATGAACGCCGTCGACCTGATTCCGGTGGACTGGATTCCTCAGTTGGCCATGGCGATCTCCGGCGACCCGCACATTCCATTCCGCGCCGTATCCACCACTGACCCGAACGCCACACTGGGCATGGCTCTGTCGGTATTCGCGCTGATCATTTTCTACAGCATCAAGGTCAAGGGCATCGGCGGCTTCATTGGCGAACTGACCCTGCACCCGTTCGGCAGCAAGAACATCTTCGTTCAAGCCCTGCTGATCCCGGTGAACTTCCTGCTGGAATTCGTCACCCTGATCGCCAAGCCGATTTCCCTGGCTCTGCGACTGTTCGGCAACATGTATGCCGGCGAGCTGGTGTTCATTCTGATCGCTGTGATGTTCGGCAGCGGTCTGCTCTGGCTTAGCGGCCTGGGCGTAGTTCTGCAGTGGGCGTGGGCTGTGTTCCACATCCTGATCATTACCCTGCAGGCCTTCATCTTCATGATGCTGACCATCGTCTACCTGTCGATGGCGCACGAAGAGAACCATTAAGACCAGTCTCGACTAGTCTGATGTCCTTCCCGGTCAAACGGGAAGGTGGCCCAACAGGGCTATGAAACGATTTGTTTTACCGCTTTAAAATCTAAAAAACCTAAACCATACGACGTAAAAGTCGGGAGGAAAGATGGAAACTGTAGTTGGTCTAACCGCTATCGCTGTTGCACTGTTGATCGGCCTGGGCGCCCTGGGTACTGCCATTGGTTTCGGCCTGCTGGGCGGCAAATTCCTGGAAGGCGCAGCGCGTCAGCCAGAAATGGTCCCAATGCTGCAAGTTAAAATGTTCATCGTCGCCGGCCTGCTCGACGCCGTGACCATGATCGGCGTTGGTATCGCACTGTTCTTCACCTTCGCGAACCCCTTCGTTGGTCAACTCGCTGGCTAATCACTCGACTTTTCGAGTGATTGGGGTGATGGACAACGAATGAGCGAGGTGTTGGCGTGAACATTAATGCAACCCTGATTGGCCAATCCGTTGCGTTCTTCATTTTTGTAGTGTTTTGCATGAAGTTCGTGTGGCCTCCGGTCATCGCGGCTTTGCACGAACGTCAGAAGAAGATCGCGGATGGTTTGGACGCTGCCAGCCGTGCAGCTCGCGACCTGGAGTTGGCCCACGAGAAAGTGGGTCAGCAACTGCGCGAAGCTAAAGCACAGGCAGCCGAGATCATTGAGCAAGCCAAGAAACGCGGTAACCAGATCGTCGAAGAGGCTGTTGAAAAAGCCCGCGTCGAAGCTGACCGTGTGAAGGCTTCGGCTCATGCCGAGATCGAACAGGAACTGAACGGTGTCAAAGACGCGCTGCGTGCCCAACTGGGTGCTCTGGCCGTTGGCGGTGCTGAGAAGATCCTCGGTGCCACAATCGATCAAAACGCGCACGCGGAGCTGGTTAACAAACTGGCTGCTGAAATTTAAGCGAGGGCGATCATGGCAGAACTGACCACGTTGGCCCGACCTTACGCTAAGGCAGCCTTCGAGCACGCCCAGGCCCACCAGCAGCTGGCCTCTTGGTCAGCCATGCTCGGCCTGGCTGCAGCAGTGTCGCAAGACGACACAATGCAGCGCGTGCTCAAGGCCCCGCGCCTGACGAGCGCAGACAAGGCCGCCACTTTTATTGAAGTGTGCGGCGACAAGTTTGATGTGAAGGTGCAGAACTTCATCCACGTCATTGCCGAAAACGACCGTCTCCCGCTATTGCCGGAGATCGCCGCTCTGTTCGACCTGTACAAGGCCGAAGCAGAGAAATCGGTAGACGTTGAAGTGACCAGTGCTTTCGCATTGAACCAAGAACAGCAAGACAAACTCGCCAAGGTTCTCAGTGCACGACTCAATCGGGAAGTGCGCCTGCAAGCTTCGGAGGACGCATCGCTTATTGGTGGTGTTGTTATCCGTGCCGGCGACCTGGTTATCGATGGCTCGATTCGCGGCAAAATCGCGAAACTTGCCGAAGCATTGAAATCTTGAGTTTGAAGGGGCAGCAGAGCAATGCAGCAACTCAATCCTTCCGAAATAAGTGAAATTATCAAGGGCCGCATCGACAAGCTCGATGTGACCTCCCAAGCCCGTAACGAAGGCACTGTCGTCAGCGTATCTGACGGCATCGTGCGGATTCACGGTCTGGCCGACGTAATGTACGGCGAGATGATCGAGTTTCCGGGCGGCGTCTACGGTATGGCCCTCAACCTGGAGCAAGACTCCGTAGGTGCCGTTGTATTGGGCGCGTACACCAGTCTGGCTGAAGGCATGAGCGCCAAGTGCACAGGCCGCATCCTGGAAGTTCCGGTTGGTAAGGAACTGCTGGGTCGCGTAGTCGACGCACTGGGTAACCCTGTTGACGGTAAAGGTCCACTGGGCAACACCGAGACCGACGCGGTCGAGAAAGTTGCTCCAGGCGTGATCTGGCGTAAGTCGGTAGACCAGCCTGTACAGACTGGCTACAAGGCTGTCGATGCCATGATCCCAGTCGGCCGTGGCCAGCGTGAGCTGATCATCGGTGACCGTCAGATCGGTAAAACCGCTCTGGCGATCGACGCGATCATCAACCAGAAAGACAGCGGCATTTTCTGCGTCTACGTAGCCATCGGTCAGAAGCAATCGACCATCGCCAACGTAGTTCGCAAGCTGGAAGAAAACGGCGCCCTGGCCAACACGATCATCGTGGCTGCCAGTGCTTCGGAATCTCCTGCGCTGCAATTCCTGGCACCGTACTCCGGCTGCACCATGGGTGAATTCTTCCGCGACCGCGGTGAAGACGCGCTGATCGTTTATGACGATCTGTCCAAGCAAGCAGTGGCTTATCGCCAGATTTCCCTGCTGCTGCGCCGTCCACCAGGCCGTGAAGCTTACCCAGGCGACGTGTTCTATCTCCACTCCCGTCTGCTGGAGCGCGCATCCCGCGTTTCCGAAGAGTACGTAGAGAAGTTCACCAACGGCGCAGTGACCGGCAAAACCGGTTCCCTGACCGCACTGCCGATCATCGAAACCCAGGCTGGCGACGTTTCCGCGTTCGTTCCGACCAACGTGATTTCCATCACCGACGGTCAGATCTTCCTGGAATCGGCCATGTTCAACTCGGGCATCCGCCCTGCAGTGAACGCCGGTGTTTCGGTATCCCGTGTGGGTGGTGCCGCTCAGACCAAGATCATCAAGAAGCTCTCCGGTGGTATCCGTACCGCTCTGGCTCAGTATCGTGAACTGGCGGCATTCGCCCAGTTCGCTTCTGACCTGGACGAAGCGACCCGTAAGCAACTTGAGCATGGTCAGCGCGTTACCGAGCTGATGAAGCAGAAGCAATACGCCCCAATGTCGATCGCTGACATGGCGTTGTCGCTGTATGCCGCTGAGCGTGGGTTCCTGACCGACGTTGAAATCGCCAAGGTCGGCAGCTTTGAACAAGCGCTGATTGCTTACTTCAACCGCGATCACGCCGAATTGATGGCGAAGATCAACGTGAAGGGTGACTTCAATGACGATATCGACGCTGGCATGAAAGCCGGTATCGAGAAGTTCAAGGCCACCCAAACCTGGTAAGCCGCAGCGGGAGCCGCAAGGCTCCCGCTTGCTAACCTGATAGGTGTTACATGGCAGGCGCAAAAGAGATTCGCAGTAAGATTGCGAGCATCAAAAGCACGCAAAAAATTACCAGCGCCATGGAAAAAGTGGCGGTCAGCAAAATGCGCAAGGCACAAATGCGCATGGCTGCTAGCCGTCCTTATGCGGAGCGTATCCGCCAGGTAATTGGGCATCTGGCCAACGCCAACCCGGAATACCGCCACCCGTTCATGATCGACCGCGCCGTCAAGCGTGTGGGTTATGTGGTAGTGAGCAGTGACCGTGGTTTGTGCGGTGGTCTGAATACCAACCTGTTCAAGGCCCTGGTCAAGGACATGGCGGTAAACCGCGAAAACGGCGTCGAGATTGATCTGTGTGTTGTTGGTAGCAAGGGTGCGGCCTTTTTCCGCAACTTCGGCGGTAACGTCGTTGCAGCTATCAGCCACCTGGGTGAAGAGCCGTCGATCAATGATTTGATCGGCAGTGTGAAGGTGATGCTGGATGCTTACCTGGAAGGCCGTATTGATCGCCTCTCCGTGGTATCCAACAAGTTCATCAACACCATGACCCAGCAGCCAACCGTGGAGCAATTGATTCCACTGGTGGCGACTCCGGATCAGGAACTCAAGCACCACTGGGACTACCTCTACGAACCAGACGCCAAAGAGCTGCTTGACGGCTTGATGGTGCGCTACGTGGAGTCGCAGGTGTACCAGGCGGTGGTCGAGAACAACGCAGCTGAACAAGCGGCGCGGATGATCGCGATGAAAAACGCTACCGATAACGCCGGTGATCTGATCAGCGATTTGCAGCTGATCTACAACAAGGCGCGTCAGGCTGCGATCACCCAAGAGATCTCGGAAATCGTCGGCGGCGCTGCCGCGGTTTAACGGTTCAAATATTCAGAGGATCCAGCTATGAGTAGCGGACGTATCGTTCAAATCATCGGCGCCGTTATCGACGTGGAATTTCCACGCGACAGCGTACCGAGCATCTATAACGCGCTGAAAGTACAAGGCGCGGAAACTACCCTGGAAGTTCAGCAGCAGCTGGGCGACGGCGTAGTTCGTACCATTGCGATGGGTTCCACCGAAGGCTTGAAGCGCGGTCTGGACGTTGTCGACACTGGCGCTGCCATCTCCGTACCGGTCGGTAAAGCGACTCTGGGCCGGATCATGGACGTACTGGGCAACCCGATCGACGAAGCTGGCCCGATTGCCACCGAAGAGCGCTGGGGCATTCACCGCGCAGCACCTTCGTTCGCAGAACAAGCGGGCGGCAACGACCTGCTGGAAACCGGCATCAAGGTTATCGACCTGGTTTGCCCGTTCGCCAAAGGCGGTAAAGTCGGTCTGTTCGGTGGTGCCGGTGTAGGCAAGACCGTAAACATGATGGAACTGATCCGTAACATCGCCATCGAGCACAGCGGTTATTCCGTGTTCGCAGGTGTGGGTGAGCGTACTCGTGAGGGTAACGACTTCTACCACGAGATGAAGGACTCCAACGTTCTGGACAAAGTGGCACTGGTTTACGGTCAGATGAACGAGCCGCCGGGAAACCGTCTGCGCGTAGCCCTGACTGGCCTGACCATGGCCGAGAAGTTCCGTGACGAAGGTAACGACGTTCTGCTGTTCGTCGACAACATCTACCGTTACACCCTGGCCGGTACTGAAGTATCCGCACTGCTGGGCCGTATGCCTTCTGCAGTAGGTTACCAGCCGACCCTGGCTGAAGAGATGGGCGTTCTGCAAGAACGTATCACTTCGACCAAGGAAGGTTCGATCACCTCGATCCAGGCGGTATACGTACCTGCGGATGACTTGACCGACCCGTCGCCAGCCACCACCTTCGCCCACTTGGACGCCACCGTCGTTCTGTCCCGTGACATCGCTTCCCTGGGTATCTACCCAGCGGTCGATCCACTCGACTCGACTTCGCGCCAGCTGGACCCGAACGTGATCGGCCAGGAGCACTACGACACCGCTCGCGGCGTTCAGTACGTGCTGCAGCGCTACAAAGAACTGAAGGACATCATTGCGATCCTGGGTATGGACGAGCTGTCGGAAGCCGACAAGCAGTTGGTAAACCGTGCTCGTAAGATCCAGCGTTTCTTGTCGCAGCCGTTCTTCGTGGCTGAAGTCTTCACCGGTGCCTCGGGTAAATACGTTTCCCTGAAAGACACCATTGCTGGCTTCAAAGGCATCCTCAACGGTGACTACGACCACCTGCCAGAACAAGCGTTCTACATGGTCGGCGGCATCGAAGAAGCGATCGAGAAAGCCAAGAAACTGTAATCCTGGCGCCCGGAAACGGGCGCTCATCAGGTTGAGGCAATCAGATGGCTATGACAGTCCATTGCGATATCGTCAGCGCGGAAGGGGAAATCTTCTCCGGTCTGGTAGAAATGGTGATTGCACACGGCGAACTCGGTGACCTGGGTATTGCCATGGGCCACGCGCCATTGATCACCAGCTTGAAGCCAGGTCCGATCACTCTGACCAAGCAAGGCGGGGAAAAGGAGGTGTTTTACATCTCTGGTGGTTTCCTCGAGGTTCAGCCGAACATGGTCAAGGTACTTGCCGACACCGTGCAACGTGCTGGCGACCTGGATGAAGCCTCCGCTCAGGAAGCCGTCAAGGCTGCCGAGAAGGCGCTGAACGAAAAAGGCGCAGACTTCGACTACAGCGCTGCTGCAGTCCGTCTGGCCGAGGCCGCAGCCCAGCTGCGTACTCTCCAGCAGATCCGCAAGAAGTAAGCGGCCACGCCGTTTTGCTTGATGCGTGATTGATTAAAAAGGGTAGCCTCGGCTACCCTTTTTCTTTTTTTGCAAAACACTTCTTTGGTCTGAACCCGGACCGCCCAGGATTGGTAGCCATTCATGTCTCTTGAAATCGTCATTCTCGCCGCAGGCCAGGGCACCCGCATGCGTTCAGCCCTGCCCAAGGTACTGCATCCGGTCGCGGGCAACTCCATGCTGGGCCATGTTATCCACAGCGCCCGCCAATTGGACCCACAACGTATTCATGTGGTGATTGGCCACGGTGCCGATGTGGTACGGGAACGCCTTGCCGCGGACGATTTGAATTTCGTATTGCAAGACAAGCAACTGGGCACCGGCCACGCGACCGCGCAGGCTGTGCCTTTCATCACCGCGGACACGGTATTGATCCTCTACGGCGATGTCCCGCTGATTGAAGTGGAAACCTTGCAACGCCTGCTCAAGCACGTGGTGCCTGGCCAGATGGGCCTGCTGACCGTTGAGCTGGATGACCCTACGGGCTACGGCCGCATTGTGCGCAACGCCGACGGCAAGGTGGCTGCCATCGTTGAACACAAGGATGCCAGCGAAGCCCAGCGCGCGATTACTGAAGGCAATACCGGCATTCTCGCCGTGCCTGCCAACAAGCTCGCCGACTGGATGAGCCGCCTGTCCAACAACAATGCCCAAGGCGAGTATTACCTCACAGACGTCATCGAGATGGCCGTCAGCGATGGCCTGCTGGTCGCCACCGAGCAGCCCCATCATCCGATGGAAGTGCAGGGCGCCAACGACCGCAAACAACTGGCAGAGCTGGAACGTCACTATCAACTGCGCGAAGGCCTGCGCCTGATGGCCCAGGGCGTGACCCTGCGAGACCCGGCGCGTTTCGATGTACGTGGCGAAGTCACGGTGGGCCGCGACATCTTGATCGATATCAACGTGATCCTCGAAGGCCGCGTGATCATTGAAGACGGTGTGGTCATCGGCCCGAACTGCGTGATCAAGGACAGCACCTTGCGCAAAGGCGTGGTGGTCAAGGCCAACAGCCATATCGACGGTGCCGTGATGGGCGAGGGCAGCGATGCCGGGCCGTTTGCGCGCTTGCGTCCGGGTAGTGAGCTGGGGGCCCAGGCCCATGTGGGTAACTTTGTCGAACTGAAAAACGCTCACCTCGGCGAAGGCGCCAAAGTCGGCCACCTGACTTATCTGGGCGATGCCGTCATCGGCGCACGCACCAACATCGGCGCTGGCACCATCACCTGCAACTATGACGGTGCCAATAAGTACCAGACCACCATTGGTGAAGACGTGTTCATCGGCTCCAATAACTCGCTGGTTGCTCCCGTGACCATCGGCGATGGTTCCAACACCGCAGCGGGCTCGACCATCAACCAGGATGTGGATAAGTCCCAACTGGCCGTTGCCCGCGCTCGCCAACGCAACATCGACGGCTGGAAACGCCCGGTCAAAATCAAAAAGAGCTGAGTTATCCACAACTCGATAGGTTGAGACTCACTCCTGTGGGAGCTGGCTTGCCTGCGATAGCGGTCTGACATTCATCATGATGTCGCCTGACACGCAGCTATCGCAGGCAAGCCAGCTCCCATAGTTGTTTAGTGGCATGTCCGAAAGCTGTACAAAATGCCTTCCGCCTCTTGACGATCTTTCACCAATAGGTTTTGATTGCCTTCGTTATCTTTCGAAACGAAACTTATCACTACCATGTCGAAACGAAACACCCCCCAACGACGCCACAATATCCTGACCTTGCTCAACGAACAGGGCGAAGTCAGCGTGGACGAATTGGCCAAACATTTCGAAACTTCGGAAGTGACCATCCGCAAGGACCTTGCTGCCCTCGAAAGTAACGGCTTGCTCCTGCGTCGCTACGGCGGTGCAATCACTATGCCCCAAGAGCTGGTGGGTGACGCTGCCCAGCCCATCTCGGTCTACAAGCGCGCCATCGCCCGTGCGGCCGTGAAGCGTTTGCGTGAACATGCGCGCATCATCATCGACAGCGGCAGCACCACCGCCGCGATGATCCCCGAACTGGGCCATCAGCCGGGCCTGGTGGTGATGACCAACTCCCTGAACGTGGCCCGCGCCTTGAGCGAACTGGAACATGAACCGGTGCTGTTGATGACCGGGGGTACCTGGGACCCGCATTCGGATTCGTTCCAGGGCCAGGTCGCCGAGCAGGTCCTGCGTTCTTACGACTTTGACCAGCTGTTCATCGGTGCCGATGGCATCGATTTACAGCGCGGCACCACCACCTTCAACGAACTGCTGGGCTTGAGCCGCGTCATGGCCGAGGTCGCCCGTGAAGTGGTGGTGATGGTCGAGTCCGACAAGATCGGCCGCAAGATTCCCAACCTGGAACTGCCCTGGAGCAGCGTCCATACCCTTATTACCGATGATCGCCTGCCGCTCGAGGCCCGCGACCAGATCCAAGCCCGCGGCATTACGCTGATATGCGCGGCAATCATCTAGGAGAAGCACCATGTGTGGAATTGTTGGCGCAGTCGCCGAACGTAACGTTACTGCCATCCTGATCGAAGGCCTCAAGCGCCTCGAATACCGCGGTTACGATAGCGCCGGTGTGGCCGTCTTCACCAACGCCGGCAAGCTGGAGCGCATGCGCCGCCCGGGCAAGGTCAGCGAACTGGACCAAGCCCTGGCCGGTGAGCCGCTAGTAGGTCGCCTGGGCATTGCCCACACCCGTTGGGCCACCCACGGTGCACCGTGCGAGCGTAACGCTCACCCGCACTTCTCCGGCGACCTGGCCGTGGTGCACAACGGCATCATCGAAAACCATGAAGTGCTGCGTGAACAACTCAAGGGCCTGGGCTACGTCTTCACCTCGGACACCGACACCGAAGTGATCGCCCACCTGCTCAACCACAAGCTCAAGGATCACAGCGATCTGACCACCGCCCTCAAGGCCACGGTCAAGGAACTGCATGGCGCCTACGGCCTGGCCGTGATCAGCGCCAGCCAGCCTGACCGCCTGGTTGCCGCACGCAGTGGCAGCCCATTGGTGATCGGCCTGGGCCTGGGCGAGAACTTCCTTGCCTCTGACCAACTGGCCCTGCGCCAAGTGACCGACCGCTTCATGTACCTGGAAGAAGGCGACATTGCCGACATCCGCCGTGAAAGCGTGCAGATCTGGGATGTGAATGGTCAATCCGTCGAGCGCGAAGCCGTGCAATACCGCGATGGCGCCGAAGCCGCCGACAAAGGCGAGTTCCGCCACTTCATGCTCAAGGAAATCCACGAGCAGCCGTCCGTGGTACAGCGCACCCTGGAAGGTCGCCTGAGCCAGAACCAAGTATTGGTGAACGCCTTCGGCCCGCAAGCCGCCGAACTGTTCGCCAAAGTGCGCAATGTGCAAATCGTCGCCTGTGGCACCAGCTACCACGCCGGTATGGTGGCGCGTTACTGGCTGGAAGAACTGGCCGGCATCCCGTGCCAGGTCGAAGTCGCCAGCGAGTTCCGCTACCGCAAGGTGGTGGTGCAGCCCGACACCCTGTTCGTGACCATTTCCCAGTCTGGTGAAACCGCCGATACCCTGGCTGCCTTGCGCAACGCCAAGGAGCTGGGCTTCCTCGGCAGTCTGGCGATCTGCAACGTCAGCATCAGCTCCCTGGTGCGTGAATCCGACCTGACCCTGCTGACCCAGGCCGGTCGCGAAATCGGCGTGGCCTCCACCAAAGCCTTCACCACCCAACTGGTGGGCCTGTTGCTGCTGACCCTGTCCTTGGGCCAAGTGCGCGGCACCCTCGCCGAAGGTGTCGAAGCCACCCTGGTGGAAGAACTGCGTCGCCTGCCGACCCGCCTGGGTGAAGCCTTGGCCATGGACAGCACCGTGGAAAAAGTCGCCGAGCTGTTCGCTGACAAGAACCACACCCTGTTCCTGGGCCGTGGCGCGCAATACCCGGTGGCGATGGAAGGCTCGCTGAAACTCAAGGAAATCTCGTACATCCACGCCGAAGCCTACCCGGCCGGCGAGCTGAAGCACGGCCCATTGGCCCTGGTGGATGACGATATGCCAGTGGTTACCGTGGCGCCAAACAATGAACTGCTGGAGAAGCTCAAGTCCAACCTGCAGGAAGTACGCGCCCGTGGCGGCCAACTGATCGTCTTCGCCGATGAGAAGGCCGGCATGACCAATGGTGAAGGCACGCATGTGATCAACATGCCTCACATCCACGACACACTGTCGCCGATCCTCTACACCATCCCGCTGCAGTTGCTGTCGTACTACGTCGCCGTGCTCAAAGGCACCGACGTTGACCAGCCGCGTAACCTGGCCAAGTCGGTGACGGTGGAATAAGCCTCACTGGCGTACCCAAAAGGGGCTGTTTTAAACAGCCCCTTTTTTTCGTTCTGGATTCGCTCAATTCAAGGATGCGTATTGATGCAAAGCCCTTCTTCTACCGTCCACGCACGTCTGCACAATCGTCGGTTTGTGGTCGCGAATAACGCGCAAGGCTTGTCCGGTACCGGCACCGTGTTTCATTACAAAGTCGAAGACGGGGTGATTTCGAGCACTTATCAGGGTGGCCGAATTCGCCTGGGAACGCAGGTCGGGCGGGTGACCGGCCCAGACACTATCGAACTGCTTTATCAGTGTGTCACCCTGGACGGGGAGCTGCTCGCAGGGTGGTCACGAGGCACGGTAGGTGTTGGTCACGCCGGGCGCACTACCCTCAGTTTCGTTTGGGGCTGGCTATCGGGTGCGACCGGAGGCGGAGAGTCGAGCTATATCGAGATCACTGGCTAGAGGTATTGAAAGCACCATAAAACCTACAGGTAGGCGCATATCCCCTGTGGGAGCGGGCTTGCCCGCGAAGGCGGCGTGTCAGTCGCTGCATCTGTTACTGCACTACCGCTTTCGCAGGCAAGCCAGCTGCCACATTTTGACCTCCATCGGGTTTGAGAAAGGGGTGGGTCAGGTCCACCAGTAGCGCACGAGATGAAAGAAAATCGGCGCCGCAAAGCACACCGAATCCAGCCGATCCAGCATCCCGCCATGCCCTTCGATCATATGCCCCCAATCCTTCACGCCGCGGTCGCGCTTGATCGCCGACATCACGATCCCGCCGGCAAACCCCAGCAAGTTGATCAGCAGCGCGATCAGGAACGACTGCCAGGGATTGAATGGTGTGGTCCACCACAGTGCTGCGCCGATCAGGGATGACAACAGGACCCCGCCGACAAAGCCTTCCACGGTTTTCGAAGGCGACAGGTTGGGCGCGATCTTGTGTTTGCCGAACAGCTTGCCGCACACGTACTGCAACACGTCCGACAGCTGCACCACGATCACTAGGTAGGCGATCAGCAGCAGGTTACGGCCTTCGTAGCCCGGTATGTCCAAGGTCAGTAGTGCCGGGACGAAAGACACGCAGAACACGGCGATCATCAGCCCCCATTGCACCTTCGATGCCCGTTCCAGAAAGTGCGTACTGTCGCCGCCCAGGGAGGCGAGGATCGGCAGCAGCAGGAACACGTACACCGGGATGAAGATCGAGAACAGCCCGTACCAGTCGGCGTAGATCAGCAGGTATTGCAGCGGCAGGGCCAGGTAGAACGCGGCCACCAGGGCCGGGTAGTCGCTGCGTCGGGTGGGCGTGAGGGTGAGGAACTCGCGCAGGGCGTAGAACGACACCGCGTAGAACAGCAGGATCACCGCGCCGGTGCCGAGCCAGAACGCGATGCCGATCACCACCACCATCACCCACCAGGCGTTGATGCGGGCGTTGAGGTTGTCGATCACGGCATTCGGGCTGCCACGGGTGCGCAGCTTGAGGATCAGGCCGATCAGCGACGCGATGACCAGGATCGCGCCGATGCCGCCAAATAACATCAGGGTTTGGCTATCCATCTCAGGAATGCTCCGGGGCAAGGGCGAGCAGGGCGTCGCGGCTGCGGGCAAGGAAGTCGGCTTTGTCTTCGCCTTCTTCCAGTTGCAGGGGGGCACCGAAGCTGGTGGTGCATAACAAGGGCAGTGGCAATACGCGGCCCTTGGGCATAACCCGGTTCAGGTTGGCTATCCACACCGGGACCAGCTCGGCCTGTGGGTAACTCTTTGCCAGGTGGTACAAACCGCTTTTGAACGGCAGCAAGCCATCCTCCAGATTGCGCGTGCCTTCGGGAAAAATGATCAGCGAATCGCCGCCCTCCAACGCCGCAAGCATGGGCTGCAATGGGTTGTCCACAGGGTCCTTGCGCTCACGGTCGATCAGCACGCCATTGAACACTCGATTGATGATGTAGCGGCGCAGCGCACTCTTGTTCCAGTAATCACTGCCGGCCACCGGGCGTGTGAATTTGCGCAGGTTCTGCGGCAGTGATGCCCACACCAGGACGAAGTCGCCGTGGCTGCTGTGGTTGGCGAAGTAGATCCGCTGCACCGGGACCGGCGCGCACCCCAGCCACAGGCTGCGGGCGCCAGTGACGGTGCGGGCCATGGAAGTAATCAGCGTGGCGACCACGGGTTCGAACATGGGAATTCCTTATCCGGCGAAAGGTAGCCAAGGGCTGGCGAGAATGACGCCCAGGGTCAACAGCGCTTGCGCGCCCAGCAGCCAGGCTTGTTTACGCAGCAGTTTGAGGGCGCCGCGACGGCGTTCAGTCCATGGCCGACCGGCTCGCTTGGGCGATTGCAGGCCAAGGGTTTGCAGGGCCTGGTCCAGGTCTGGCGCGCGGGTGGTGTCGCGAGCGAGCAGGGCGAACAGGTCGGCGTCAAAGGCCACCCGCAGCGCCCAATACTTTTGCAGCAGGCCCAGCACGATCATCCACAGGGCCAACAGCAGACAAATGGTGGAAATGCTGGCCAACAGCAGTTGGGCGAGGCCGAACAGCACGCCTAGCAACGTCAGGCCTGTGGATAACTGATCCAGGGAGCGGCCGCGGCGCAACAGGCTGGCGACGACCTGGAGTTCCATATCAGCAGGCATTTGGCAAACCCTCCAATGCTTGACGGTGTTCGGGGTGCAGGACCACATCGGCCCGCGCTGTACGAATAATAGCCAGCGCTTGCTCAACCGTGGTGGCTCGCCCCGTGTTCAACAGCCAGGCGGCGACGGCAGTGGCGCTGCGTGAGTAACCGAGGGCACAGCACACCAACAGGGGGCCGCTCGCTTGCAGGCGTTCAATGGTGTGGGCCGCTTTCAAGCATTCGTCGGGGGTTGGGGCGATCAGGTCCAGCACGGGCACGCGGGCGTAAGCACGGCCCTGTGGATTAATCGGCAGTTCGGCGCATAAGTCGACAATGGCCTTGAATGAACCCAGCTCGCGGGTGGCAGGAATACGCCCGAGCCAGACGTTATCCACAATCGGATCGGCCTGAGGATGTTTGCGCGTCCACAGCCGCGAATTGATCCAGGCGCCCGCTAGATAAGGTGCATATAACCAGCGTGCCGCAGGCGTAAGGTGGCCATCCTCACGTTTTTGAAAGCCCGACGCGCCGAGTACGAGGTAGTTGGCCGTGATCAACCCCAGAGAAACCGCAGGCCATAGCAGCCACAGGCAAGCGCCACCGCATACGCAGGCCAGCACTGTCAGTATCACTGCGCCCAGCCCATAGCGTATCCCTAGCCGCCATCGTTGGTTATCCCGCGTCAGCCGTGCATTCAGTAAGGGGCTCGGGTGCTCCATCGGCCATAACCACACGCACAACCACCCCGCGAGGGCGCCTGTGGGTAAGTCGATAAAGTGATGTTGATAAGTGGTCAGCACCGAAACCCCGATTAGCGCGAACCAGCCGTGCACCACCCAACGCCAGAATCCTTGAGTATGCCGTTGGTACATCACCCACAGGATCACCAGCAGCGCGATATGCAGCGAAGGCGCCTGGTTGAAGGGCTTGTCAAAACCGGCCAGCACCGCAAACAACCAACCGAACACACCGTCCAGTTCCGGCCGCTCAAACGTGAAGCGCAGTGGCCAGATCAGGAAGCAACTCACGGCTATCACCTGCGCACTCAGCAGGCGCAGCGCATGCTGTTTGAGCTCATGACGCGTGTTGGGTAGCAGCAACGAGAAGCCGTAAAGCAGGTCGATGGACCAGTAGGGCACGATGGTCCATGCCCAGAACGGCATGTGTGTTTCCCAGCCGAACACCAGGGTGCCGACGTCGCTGCGCTGGCTGGTGACCCAGGTGGCGAAGCCGTAGGTGCTGAAAAACAGCGGCGCCAACAGCAGCAGCCAAAGCACCGCAGGTTTCAATAAACCGGTTTCGCGCATGTTCAGATCTTCTGTGCCAGGGACACGGTGAAAATGCCCCACTCATCCACGCGCTGGGTGATCTTGCGAAAGCCCGCTGCTTCGACGAGTTGGTCCATTTCCGGCTGGCTGCGCCGGCGCATCACCCAAGCCTGACCCTGACGGTGGCTGGTAAGCGCACGGGCAATCAGCTCCAACTGCGGGTGCCAAGGTTGGCCGGTGTAGACCAGGTAACCACCTGGCTCCACGGCTTCGGCCAGGCCCGCCAGTGAACCGCCGACCATGGCGTTATCGGCGAACAATTCGTACAGGCCAGACACCACGGCCAGGGACGGCTTGGGGTCGAGGGCGGCCAGGTCGGCGCGGTCGAACGCGTCGCCTTTGACGAACTGGGCGATGTCCCCCAAACCCTTTTCGCGAATCAGCGCGCCACCGTCGCGCACATTGATATCGCTGTAGTCGCGCAGCAGGATCGACTCCGGCAACGGCGAGACGCCCTGCAAGGCTTCAAGAATGTAACGGCCGTGGCCGGCGGCGATATCGACGATACGGACTTCGCGGTGATCATCACGCAGCTTGGCCATGGCCAGGCGCAGCAGTTCCTCGACATTAAGCTTGCGCTGGCGAATACCGCGCCAGCCGATGGAATTGAGGTAGTTGGTATCGATCATCCGCCCCAGCCCGCCCTTGCCGGTAGGCTTATTGCGATACACGTAGTCCAGGGTGCTGCCGGAATCGAAGCCGGTGTCGAAGCCCAGCTTCACCCCATCCGACAGGTTCTTGCCCAAGCCCATGCTGGCGCGGGTCATGCGCCAGTACAGGTCGCGCAGTGAATTGCGTGGCAACGGCGCGGCGAGGGATTCGGATTCGGCGCACGTGGCGCCAAGTTTGTCTGCATCCAGTAAAGAAGCGCGGTCCAGCGGGTGGGCGAAGTTCTGCAAGATAAAGCGCTTGGCGCTGGTTACAGCCACGGCGCGATCACGTTCGCCGAGGGTGTCGTGAAAAAAGCCGGGGAGGATATGCAGCTCTTTTTTCAGGCTACCGAGGCGGTCGAAGAACTGCTGCTGGGGTTTACGGTGCACCACAAAGTCGGAGCCCGAAATAAGCAGTTGGGTCGGCACCTGAATCGCCTGGGCGTCGGCGACAACCCGGTCGGCCGCTTCGTAAAGGCCCAGCAGCACATTCACCGAAATGGCCTTGGTGATCAGTGGATCGCTGTCGTAGGACGCCACGCGTTCGGGGTCATGGCTGAGGAACTTGGCCTTGACGTAGCTGTTGACGAAAAAGTTGCCACGAAACTTGCGCATCAGTGCCAGGCCGGGGCGGGCGAAGGGCACGTACAGCTTGACCTTGAAGGCTGGCGAGGCGAGCACCAGGGCGCGGATTTTTGGCGCGTAATCATGAACCCAGGTGGCCGCGATCACCGCGCCGACGCTTTGGGCGATGACGGCGATGTCTTCCTCCTCGATGCCGTAGGTGGCATTGATGTGGTCACAGAAAGTCTGCACATCGCGGGCGCTGGTGGCAAAGCTGGGGCTGTCGCCGCGCTCGCCTGGGGATTGGCCGTGGCCACGGGCGTCCCAGGCGAAGAAGTCGAATTCAGGCAGGCCCAGTTCATCCACCAAGTGGGCAATACGCCCCGAGTGCTCATGGCCGCGATGGAACAACAGGATCGCCTTGCGCGGCCCGACACCTGCCGTGGCCGGCCAGTGCCGATAGAAAAGCTCGACACCATCATGGGTACTGAAGGTGTGCTGTTGCTGTTCGCGCATCGCAAAATCCTTATGCAGAAGGGAGAGATTATTGTTCTTTGAGGCCCTGACGCACCCGGTTGACCAAGGTATAGGCGAGCAGGGCGGCGACCAGCCACATCACCGCCTCCACCCAACCGGCGCCGAGCCATCCCAGCGCCACACCCGTGGCCAGCACCCCGAGTACGAACGCCCGATCACTCTTGCCCATGGGCCCGTCATAACGGCGCGACGCGCCCACCATCGGCCCCAGCACTCCGGCGTATTCGCTGAATACCGCAAGCAGCGTCACCAGCAGCACCGGCGCCAGGCTCACATCGGGGATCAATGCAAAGGGCAGGATCAGCGCACTGTCGGCGATCACATCGCACAATTCATTGAGGTAAGCACCGAGGCGCGACTGTTGGCCGAATTCCCGGGCCAGCATGCCATCGATGGCATTGAGCGCCATGCGCACAATCATCCACAGCGGGATCAGTGCAAACAGCCAGAGGTGTTGGGCAAAGCCCGCGATCAACAGCCCCACCAGCAGGGAAACAACCCCGGCCAGCACGGTGATCTGGTTGGCGGTGGTGCCGTTGTCATAAAGGCGCTGCACGAGAGGCCGCAGCAGGTTTTGAAAACGCGGTTTGAGTTGGTAGATGGAAATCATGGGGGGTGGCGCTTCCTTGTCCGTGAACCCGCGAAAAACTGTTTTGAAGTGTGCCGACTAATCGCAGCCGACACCAGTGATGGCTCGTGTTTATAGGGGATTAGTCACGCTCTTGAGCATAATCAATCACCGCTTGTGGGAGCGTCCTATGGGGCCTCAACAGCAGGTGATCGAGTTCGTGTCTATAGTTACATCTCTACACACGCAGAGGGTCGCAAATGTCTTCGACTTTGCACCGACAGACACCGACTCTGAGGGTGACAGACGCGCGTAGGTTGCAAGTAGCGGTCGTTGCGTATCACCGACAGACATTAGACGAGGCACTGCAGGCACGTACCGAAAGGTATTCGCGCGATGTCCTTGGTCGAGTGCATGCACAATGGGACACGCGATTGTGGGCAACGGGTGGTGAAACAGGGGAGCCCAACCAAGTTATGACCCATAGTCTGTCGGGCCAGCTGTTGCGTGTTGAAAGCGTAGATGCGGGCTGGCGTGTCAACCTTGTGGGCGACGCAGCTCAAACGCTGCATAGTTGGGATGGGCGGGGTACTGTCCGGCGGGTGTGCTATGACTCCCAAATACGTCAGGTTAGTGTGAGCGAAGAGTCAGCGACCACTCTCCAGACCTTCGTCGAGCGGCTGACGTACGGATCATCGACTGAAATGGGCAATCGTTGCGGTCGGCTGGTTCGGCATGACGATGGGGTCGGCAGCCAGGTTTTTGTCGATTACGGTTTGCTGGGGCACGTTGCAGGCCAGACTCAACAGTTTCTCAAGGCATTGGTACCCGCGGATTGGCCTGAGTCTTTGGATGAGCGCGACGCGTTATTGGAGACAGATCACCAAGGCGCGGCAATGCGGTATCTCACGCAATGGCATCACGATGCGTTGAATCAGTTGCTCCGCCAAACCGATGCGTTGGCGAATGTGCAGAGCCATTGCTACAACGTGGCGGGTGAACTGGTTCAATCCAGTCTGACTGAGGATGGAAAACCGGAGCAATTGCTGCTCAGCGCGGTCCGCTATAACGCTTGTGGTCAAGTCGAATCCCAGCTGGCGGGTAATGGTGTCATTTCCCGGCCCGGCTACGACGCCCGCAGTGGGCGACTATTAAGACTGAACACAATCCGGCAGGATAAAGTACTCCAGGACCTACATTATCAGTGGGACCCCGTGGGTAACCTGCAATGCTTGGAGGACCGGGCACAACCAACCCAATGGTTTGATTCTCAACGAATTGTCCCCGTTAGCACTTATCGCTACGACACGCTTTACCATTTGATTGAGGCCACCGGACGGGAAAGCGTCCTGGCCGGCATTCAGCCTGGCCTGCCCGGTGTTGTACTACCAGGAGGAGGTGACGCGAGTCGGTTGCGTAACTACACGCAGGTTTACACCTATGACCTCGGCGGAAATCTAATCACGCTCAAGCATGGCAGCGAACCCTTGCGCATGATGAAGACAGCCGAGCGTAGTAATCGAAGCATGTACATGGCCGATGAGATGAATCCACCGGATTTAGCCAATGGGTTTGATGCAAACGGCAATTTGTTGATGTTGGACGGCGCGCAGAGGATGACATGGGACGCCCGTAATCAATTGCACCAAGTCACCCAGGTGCTGCGCAAGGCGGGGCCTGCGGATAACGAACGGTATTTCTACCATGGCACTGGGCAGCGTGGACGCAAGGTACGAGTGTGGCAGGCAAAGTCTGTTGAGCATGTGGCCCAGGTCATGTATCTGCCGGGTTTGGAGATACACAGCGATACGGCGACGGGAGAAGTCCTGCATGTCATCAGCGTGGCGTTAGGGCGCAGTCAAGTTCGACGGTTAAACTGGCGAGCGAACGGTCGCAAGAGACTACCTGTCCCACAGTGGCGCTACAACGTTGATGACCATCTGGGCAGCGTTGCGTTGGAACTCGATGAATATGGCGACGTGATCAGTCATGAGGGGTATTACCCCTTCGGTGGTACGGCGTGGTGGGCGGTCAGAAGTCAGACTCATGTTAATGGCAAGACCATCCGTTATTCAGGCCAAGAGCGGGATGCGACCGGATTGTACTATTACGGTTCGCGTTACTATGCGCCATGGCTGATGCGCTGGATCAACCCGGATCCCTCGGGCGAAATCGATGGGCTGAATCTGTATCGAATGGTCCGAAATAATCCGCTCCGGTATCGAGACCACGATGGCAGGGCTCCGGAAGTCGCCGACGACTATTCGGATAATTCCTCCAGTGCCCATGTTCCGGCTTATCGACAGAATCCAGAGACATTCCGGCGTCGTGACGTGGATGCTCACGTCGCCGCCGAGCGCCGGGACGCCGTGGAGAGGAGCATGACTCACCGTATGTATGGCGAGCACCGCGTTGAGTCTACTTACACGTCTGCTTCAATCCCAGGCAGGTATCGGTTCAGAAACGAATTCTTGCCCGGCCGCTGGCGCTTGATGGAAAACTACCGTGCGCCAGTAGAGGGGCCCAATGCTACCGACGTTACCTGGCATCAGTATGAAGTGATTTCAAGGCATAACAATTTTTACGGTGTTTTACCGCAAGCCATTGTGCGCTGGAACGTTCAAAACAATGAGGCTCTGCTTGCTACGCAGCAGCAGGAAGGCATGCTGGAGCGGTTTTTGGCCAGTGAGGGCAATGGCCGTTCAACTCAGAGAATCATGACTGCTTTCGGCCTGCGTGCTACGGGTATCACGCGACAGGAAGTTTACGATTATCAACTGGGGGCGGACGTTGACATCATAGAGGTTCATGTCGAGCCTCAGCCTGTTCTCGAACCCGCTCCGATGGTTAGGAGCCCGTCCCTGGAGGCTTTGACTCGAGCAGTAGAGCGAGACTTGCGCCGTGCGGCGCGCAACCCTGTCTCACGGGTTGCCCATCGTGTTTGGCGAAACATGCGTAGAGTCATTCAAGGTAGCAGTGCCCGACGTGCCCTGAGGTAACTCTGTGAAGGCCGGACAGCCGACGGATATTTTGCGAGTGCTCCTCGACCTAAATGTGCGAACGGGGTTGAGAACAAAAATTTCACGCTTCGTGTTATATCGTAACGAATTGTGTGCAAATGGGCGTTGAGCAGATGCAAGTGGATCTAGAGGCTGATGGGGCTTCGGTTGAAGGCCTCGCGCGTTTTCAGCAGGGGCTGTTCCACGCCCGTCGATTGCGCCAGGCCGGTATCGGCCTGACAACCCTGGCCCTCAGTGGTTGGATATTGGCGCTGTTCGTAGCGTTGTTTGCACCCGTGTCGATCTGGCCGGTGGTTTTGATCAACTGCGCGTCGGCCTTGCTGCTGCTGGTGGCCGGCTTGCAGTCGGCCTGGTGGGTGGCCGATTGGCGTGCCCAGGCGCTGGAAGTGCCGCGCGGTGAAGCGGTCGAACAATCCATCGAGCCCACACCCTGGCATAAGGGCCTGATCAACCGGTTCGGCAACGGCCTGTTGGCGCAGATTGGCGCACCGGTGCTGTGGTTGGGCGGCTGGTCGTTGCTGGCGCTGGTCAGCATCCTGCAGTTCTGGAACCTGGGCTTGCCCGCTGCCGCCATCGGGCAGTCGGCAAGTATTGGCGCAGCGCTCGCATTGGCCCTGGCGTTTGGCCTGCTGGTATTCGAACGCCGCCTGGCCCAGGAAACTGCCGCCCAATGGCCGGAAGCCTCGCAGCTGGCGCAGTTGAGCCGGATGGCAATTATCTGCTTGGTGCTCAGCGCGATCTGCCTGCTGTTTGCCAATGCGGAGTCGGTGTGGCCGCTGCGCCTGGCGACACTCGTCGGCCTGTTGCCGGCGCTGGTGGCGCTGGAGTTCCTGCTCCGGGGCGTGCTCTCGCTGTTCAGCCCGCGCCAGCCGCGCCTCGAACCGCGCTTGATGGCGCAGAGTTTCATTGCCGGCCTGCTGCGTTGGCCGCCGCAGCCGTTGCTGGCGTTGCAGCATGAACTGCACAACCGTTTTGGCATCGACCTGCGCCAGATCTGGGCCTTCACTTACATGCGCCGAGCGTTTTTCCCGGTGCTGCTGGTGGTGCTGGGGGTAGGTTGGGCGCTGACCGGTGTGCATGAAGTGCCCCTGCAAGGCCGTGGGATTTATGAGCGTTTTGGTAAACCGGTTGAGGTGTTCGGCCCCGGGCTGCATGCGGGTTTGCCGTGGCCGTTGGGCCGCGTACTGAACGTGGAAAACGGCGTGGTGCATGAGCTGGCGACCAGCGTCAGTGACGCCGCCACACCGCAGTTGGCCGCAGCCGAAGGCCCGGCGCCGTTGATCGCCAACCGCCTGTGGGACGCCAGCCATGTGAATGACAAATCCCAGGTTATTGCCAGCAGCAGTGGCAACAAGCAGGGCTTCCAGATCGTCAACATGGACGTGCGCTTTGTCTACCGCATCGGCCTCACCGATCAGGCTGCGCTTGCCGCCACCTACAACAGCGCGGATATCCCGACCCTGATCCGCAGCACCGCCAGCCGCATCCTGGTGCACGATTTTGCCTCGCGCACCCTGGATGAATTGCTCGGGGAGGAGCGCACCAGCCTCGCCGACGAGATTGGTCGCAGCGTGCAAGACGACCTGCAAACCCTCGACAGCGGTGTGGAAATCCTCGCCACGGTGGTCGAGGCGATCCATCCGCCGGCCGGGGCCGCCAACGCTTATCACGGTGTGCAAGCCGCCCAGATTGGCGCCCAGGCGCTGATCGCCCGTGAACGCGGTGCCGCCAGCGAACAGACCAACCAGGCGCTGCTTCAAGCCAGTACCGCCCGCGATCAGGCCCAGGCCAGTGCCCGCGAAGTGAATGCCGGCGCCCAAGCAGCGAACCTGCGCTTTGCCGCCGAACAAAAAGCCTACGCCGCTGCGGGCCAAGCCTTCGTGCTGGAACAGTACCTGGGCCAACTGAGCCAGGGCCTGGCTCAGGCCAAGCTGCTTATTCTGGATCATCGTTTGGGTGCCGACAGTGCGCCGACGATCGATCTACGTTCTTTTACCTTGCCCGCCGACCCGTCGGCGCCGCGCAAAGCCGTTCAATAAGGAGTTCGTCTGTTGAGCGCTCATTCCCACGATCATGATCACGGTCATCACCACCATCACGGCCACCACCATCACCATCACGGCGATGAGCAGGCGACCGGGCCTTTTCCCTGGCGGCGCATGGCGTGGGCGGTGTTGCTGGTGCTGTTTGCCGTGGCAGCGGCGAGCCTGGTGCAAGTGCGTTCCGGCGAGGCCACGGTGATTACCCGCTTCGGCAACCCTGCGCGCGTGCTGCTGGAGCCGGGCCTGGGCTGGCGCTGGCCGGCACCGTTCGAAGCAGCGATCCCGGTGGACCTGCGCCTGCGCACTACGTCCAGCGGCTTGCAGGATGTGGGCACCCGCGATGGCTTGCGGATTATTGTGCAGGCCTATGTGGCGTGGCAGGTGCAGGGCGATGCCGACAACGTGCAGCGTTTTATGCGTGCGGTGCAGAACCAGCCGGATGAGGCGGCGCGGCAGATTCGTACCTTCGTCGGCTCTGCGTTGGAAACCACGGCAGCCAGCTTTGACCTGTCCAGCTTGATCAATACCGACGCCAGCCAAGTGCGCATCGCCGATTTTGAAGCGCAGTTGCGCCAGCAGATTGATCAACAATTGCTCACCACCTATGGTGTGCGCGTGGCGCAGGTCGGTATCGAGCGTTTGACGTTGCCATCGGTGACCCTCACCGCCACGGTTGACCGCATGCGCGCCGAGCGTGAAACCATCGCCACCGAACGCACCGCCGTGGGCAAGCGCGAAGCGGCGCAGATCCGCTCCGCTGCCGAGCGTGATGCGCGCATCATGCAGGCCGATGCCACCGTGAAAGCCGCCGACATCGAAGCGCAGTCGCGGGTTGAAGCCGCGCAGATTTATGGCCGCGCCTACGCTGGCAATCCGCAGCTGTACAACCTGCTGCGTTCGCTGGATACCTTGGGCACGGTGGTCACGCCGGGGACCAAGATCATCCTGCGCACCGACGCCGCGCCGTTTCGCGCCCTGGTGGATGGGCCGAAGGACCTGCAGCCATGAGCGAGCCTGAAAGCCCGGACAGCCCGTGGATCCAGGCCGGGCGCCTGACGTTCCTGGCACTGTACGCGGTCACCGTATTGGCGGCGTTGGCCTGGGCCTTTTCCAATGTGCGCCAGATCGACCCGCAGAATCGCGCCGTGGTCCTGCATTTTGGCGCCCTCGATCGCATTCAGAACGCCGGATTGTTGCTGGCTTGGCCGCAGCCTTTCGAACAAGTCGTCCTGCTGCCAGCGGCCGACCGGGTGATCGAACGGCGGGTGGAAAACCTGCTGCGTTCCGATGCGGCGCTGCAGGCCGATCGCGTGGCCAGTTTCGCCACGCCCTTGAGCGATGCCCTGGCCGGCTCCGGCTACCTGCTGACCGGCGATGCCGGGGTGGTGCAGTTGGACGTGCGGGTGTTCTACAAGGTGACCGAACCCTACGCCTTTGTGTTGCAGGGCGACCACGTGCTGCCGGCCCTGGATCGGTTGGTGACACGCAGCGCCGTGGCCCTCACCGCAGCGCGGGATCTGGACACCATCCTGGTAGCACGCCCGGAACTGATCGGCAGCGACAATGGCGCCGCCGAGCGCCGTGAGCGGCTGCGCGGCGACCTGGTGCAAGGCATTAATAAACGCCTGGCGGAGTTGGCGGCCAGCGGCTTGGGGCTGGGTATCGAAGCCACCCGCGTCGATGTGCAATCGAGCCTGCCAGGGCCTGCGGTGAATGCGTTCAACGCGGTATTGACCGCCAGCCAGCAAGCCGATAAAGCCGTGGCCAACGCCCGCACTGAAGCGGAAAAACTCACCCAGACCGCCAACCAGGAAGCTGATCGCCAGGTGCAAGTCGCCCATGCCCAGGCCAGTGAGCGCTTGGCCAATGCCCAGGCGCAGACCGCTACCGTTGCCAGCCTGGCCCAGGTCAAAGACCCCGGTTTGCTGTTGCGCCTGTACCGTGAACGCTTGCCGAAGATTCTCGGCCAGGCCGGTTCAGTGACCACCGTCGATCCCAAAGACGACTCCCGCTTGATCATCCAGGGAGCCGAACAATGAGCGCACCCATGCTGACCTCTGCCGAACAGCGCAGCGCTGCCCGGCAATTGACCTTGGCGATGCTCGCCCTGGGCTTGCTCGTGCTGGGCCTGGTGTGGCGCTGGCTCGCGCCCGACCAGAGCGGCGTCAGCCAGTTGCTGCTTGGCGTGGCATCCCTGTTGGTGGCGGTGCCGGTGATGCGTTCGGCCTGGTACAGCCTGCGCTTTCCGAGCCTGCACGGCATCACCGACCAATTGATCGCCCTGGCCATGCTCGGCGCCTGGGCCACCGGTGATCTGCTCACCGCCGCGTTGCTGCCGATCATCATGATCTTTGGCCATGTGCTGGAAGAGCGCAGCGTGATTGGCTCCCAGGAAGCGATCCATGCCCTGGGCAAACTCACCCGCAGCCACGCCCGCCTGGTGCAGGCGGACGGCAGCATCACCGAAGTGGATAACGGCACCTTGAACACCGGCGATGTCGTCGAAGTGCGTGCCGGTGACCGCGTGCCGGCCGATGGCGTGGTGTTGTCCGGCCAGGCGAGCCTGGACACGGCGCCGATCACCGGCGAGTCGGTGCCGTTGGAAGCCAGCGTGGGCGTGCAGGTGTTTGGTGGGGCGATCAACCTCGATGGCCTGCTGCGCCTTGAGGTCACGCGTACCGGCAACGAATCGACGTTGGGCAAAGTCATTGCGCTGATGCAGAACGCCGAGCGTTCCAAGCCGCCGATCACCCGGCTGCTGGAGCGCTACGCCGGCAGCTATATGGTGTTGGTGCTGTTGCTGGCGGCGGTCACCTGGTTTGTCACCAACGATGCGCAGGCGATGCTGGCGGTGTTGGTGGCGGCGTGTCCGTGCGCTTTGGTGCTGTCGGCGCCGGCCACCGCGATTGCGGGGATCGCCGTGGCGGCGCGCCATGGCATTCTGATTCGCAGCTCGGCGTTCCTGGAAGAACTGGCCGACCTGACATCACTGGTGGTCGACAAGACCGGCACCCTGACCTTTGGCACCCTGCGTTTGCAGTCCATCGAAACCGCCGCGCCGGATCGCCAAGCGCTGCTGAACCTGGCGGCCAGCCTCGGTTCGGCAAGCAGTCATCCGGTCAGCCGAGCGTTGGCGGGGTTGGCGACCCAGGAGCAGATGCTGGTGCTTAGCGACATCCGCGAGCGTCAGGGCCTGGGCGTGGTCGCCCAGACCGAGCAGGGCGAAGCGGCGCTGGGACGGCCGGAGTTGTTTGAACAGTTGGGCATCGTCACCACCGCCGTGCCCACCCATGATGGCCCGATTGCCGGGCTGGCGTTGAACGGCGAGTTCCTCGCCTGGCTGCTGTTGGCCGACAGCGTCAAACCCGAAGCGCGCCAGGCCCTGCAAGAGCTGCGTGACTTGGGCCTGGGCCGCCAACTGCTGCTGACCGGCGACCGCCAAAGCGTGGCCGACAGCCTGGCGCTGGACGTGGGCATCAGTGATGTCGAAGCCCAAGCGCTGCCGGAAGACAAGCTCAACCGCGTACTGGGCGAAATCAGCAGTGGCTTCAGGCCAATGGTGGTGGGCGATGGCATCAACGACTCCCTGGCGCTCAAGGCCGGCGTGGTCGGTGTAGCCATGGGCGCGGGCGGTGCGGACATCGCCCTAGCCTCGGCGGACGTGGTGTTGATCGGCAGCGACTTGCGCCGCCTGGGCACCTGTGTGCGCTTGAGTCGCCAGTGTCGGCAGACGTTGCAGGTCAATGTGATCATTGGCTTGGGCTGGACACTGGCCATTGTGGTGTTCGCCGCATTTGGCTGGCTGGGGGCGGCGGGCGCGATGATCGCGGCGGTGCTGCATAACCTCAGCACCTTGCTGGTATTGGGGAACGCCGGGCGTTTACTGCGCTTCCAGGAGCCGCTGTTGAAACTCGACGAATAATTTCAGAAATATTTGCTCACGGCTGTAACGCCGACAGGAGGCCTCACTCTAGTGCTGTGTCGAGACTGAACAATCCGTTCGGACCGGCTCCACTACTGATCATGAGGAATACAACAATGAGCATTAAATCCGCTGCTGCTGGTGCCGCCCTCGCAATGGCCGCTGCTTCTCTGTTCGCGGGTGTGGCCACCCAGGTACAAGCGGCAGACGCCACCGTTCACTGCTACGGCGTGACCTCCTGCAAAGGTATGAACGACTGCAAAACCAAGGACCACGCGTGCAAGGGCCAGGGCGAGTGTAAAGGGATGGGCTTCAAGGCCATGACCAAATCGGCCTGCGACGCTGCTGGCGGTAAAGTCGGCGAGTAACCGGCAAACAAGTGCAACCGCGGCGGCTGCCTGCTACCGCTGCGGACACTTTGCCCTGGAGTGAGTCATGTCCGCGTCCCTTCCAAGTCTGGGTTACGGCCTGGGTTTACGCAGTGAGTACTACCACCAGATCCTAGAACAGTCGCCGGCCGTGGATTGGTTCGAAGTGATCTCCGAGAATTACCTGGTGCAGGGCGGCAAGGCCTTGTACTACCTGGATGCGATAGCCGAACGTTACCCCTTGGTGATGCACGGTGTGTCGTTGTCCATCGGCGGGCCACATGCCCTCGATACGGATTACCTGAACGACATCAAACAGCTCGCAGAGCGCATTCAGCCGGCGTGGATTTCCGATCACCTGTGCTGGAGCCGTGGCAGCGCGCATCAGTTACATGACTTGCTGCCCCTGCCTTACACCGAAGAAAGCCTCTACCACGTGGCCGGCCGCGTGCGTCAGGTGCAGGACGTGTTGCAGCGCCCGCTGGTGCTGGAAAATGTCTCAAGCTACGTGCGTTCCAAGGCGGATGAATTCACCGAGTGGGAGTTCCTCAACGCCTTGGCCCACCTGAGCGGATGCCAGTTGCTGCTGGACGTCAACAACGTCTACGTCAGCGCACGCAACCATGGCTTTGATGCCTGGACGTTCATTCGTAACCTGCCAGCCGAAAGCATTCGCCAACTACACTTGGCGGGGCATATGGATTATGGCGACTATGTGGTCGATACCCATGACCATCCAGTGTGCGACCCGGTGTGGGCGCTTTATCAGCAAACTTTGGAGCATTTGGGCCCAGTGTCGACCTTGTTGGAACGCGATGACCATTTTCCGCCCTTCGAAGAGTTGCTCACCGAGTTGAACAAAGCCCGTGAGTTGGGTGCCAGCGCCTTGGCCCGGAGAGCGTTATGCGCCTGATCGACTGGCAGTTGGCGTTTGAACAGCATCTATTATCCGAAGCGCCCGCGGCCAGCAGTGGCTTTGCCGCCACCTTGCTGGGAGGGCCGACATTGGATGTGGACACCGGCCTGGCGATTTACCACAACGCTTACCTGTCGCGTCTGCAAGAGGTACTGCGCCATGACTTCGGTGCCATCTGGTATTGGCTGGGAGATGAGCAGTTTTGCTCACTGACCGAGGCCTACATCCGCCGTTATCCGTCGGCCCATTACAGCGTGCGCTGGTTGGGCGAGCGCTTTGCGATGTTTATCGTTGAGCATTTGATGGCTGCGCAAAGTGCGCCTTTGGCTGAGTTGGCACGCCTGGAGTGGGCGTTCACCTTGGCGTTTGACGCCGCCGAAGGGGAGCCGCTGACCTTGAATGACATGGCGCATTTGGCGCCTGAAGACTGGCCCACCTTGCAGGTTGCGCTGGCGCCTTCGGTGCAGCAGCTGCTTTGCCGTTTCAACACGGTGGCGATCTGGCGAGCCAGCAAGGATGAGTCGGATTTCCCCGGCAGCCAGGCGCTGGAACCGGCGCAAATCTGCCTGGTGTGGCGCAACCAGAACCGCTGCCACTACCGCAGCCTGGAAGCCGCTGAAGCCTGTGCGCTGTCGGGCATGGTGACCATGGGCTGGAATTTTTCAGAACTGTGTATTGAGCTGGCGGTCACTTATTCAGAGGGGGCGTCGCTGCAAGCGGCCACTTGGCTGAAACAGTGGGTCCAGGAAGGTTTGCTCGAGCGCCGAGCGCCATAGAAGGGGAGCTATTCATTCGATAGCTTCCTACTTTGTTTGGCATGGTCTACCCTCACAGCAGACGTCTGAAACTAGGGGGGACTACTCATGCTCGCGCAACTTCCACCGGCCTTACAGAATCTTCAGCTACCGCTGCGTCTTCGACTCTGGGACGGCCATGAATTCAACTTGGGCCCTGAGCCCAGCGTCACCATCGTGGTCAAGGATCCCACGGTTGTATCCAGGCTGACCCATCCAACGCTCGACTCACTGGGCGAAGCCTTCGTCGAGGGCAAGCTGGAGCTGGAAGGCTCCATCACCGAAGTGATCAGGGTATGTGACGAGTTGAGTCACGCCTTGGTCGATGACGACGAGGAGAGTCGTCCGGTGCGCTCGATTCACGACAAGGCCACCGACGCGGCGGCCATTTCCTACCATTACGACCTGTCCAACGAGTTCTACCAGCTATGGCTGGACCAGGACATGGCCTACTCTTGCGGTTATTTCGAAACCGGCAGCGAGTCGATCGACCAGGCCCAACAAGACAAATTCCGCCACCTGTGCCGCAAGTTGCGGCTGCAGCCGGGTGAATATCTGCTGGATGTGGGCTGCGGCTGGGGCGGGCTGGCGCGCTATGCCGCGCGGGAGTTCGGGGTCAAGGTGTTCGGCATCACCTTGAGCAAGGAACAACTGGCGCTGGCCAAGGAGCGGGTGAAAGCCGAAGGCCTGGAAGACCAGGTCGACCTGCAATTACTCGACTACCGCGACCTGCCCCAGGACGGCCGTTTCGACAAAGTGGTGAGCGTGGGCATGTTCGAACACGTCGGCCACGCCAACCTGGCGCAGTACTGCCGGACCCTGTTCGGCGCAGTGCGTGAAGGTGGTCTGGTGATGAACCATGGCATTACCGCCAAGCACACCGATGGCCGCCCCGTAGGCCGTGGCGCCGGCGAGTTTATCGAGCGCTACGTGTTCCCTAACGGCGAACTGCCGCACCTGGCCATGATGACCGCCGAGATCAGTGAAGCAGGGCTGGAAGTGGTCGATGTCGAAAGCCTGCGTATGCATTACGCCCGCACATTGGACCATTGGAGCGAACGCCTGGAAGACAACCTGGAAGCAGCGGCGAAGATGGTACCGGAACAGGCGCTACGCATCTGGCGGCTGTACCTGGCTGGCTGCGCTTATGCGTTTGCCCGAGGCTGGATCAATCTGCACCAGATACTGGCAGTGAAACCCCATGCCGATGGCGGGCATGAACTGCCGTGGACGCGGGAAGACCTCTACCGCTGATCACGCTCAAAACCGTAGGAGCGAGCTTGCTCGCGAAAAACGTCAACGATAACGCGTACTAGCTGAATGAACGCGGCGCCTGTGAGTTTTTCGCGAGCAAGCTCGCTCCTACATTATTGGTTGTGTGTTGGCGGTTAGAGGATGGGTGAGATCAAGCGCGCCACGCGCATCCCCAGTTGTTGCAGGCGACGGGTCTCGCGGCTTTCTTCCTGGCTGACTTCATGGGCCAGGGCAAAGTCGTCCAGCAGCATCTGCTCAACCTGGCTGGCGAAGGCTTCATCCACCGTCAGCAGCATCACTTCAAAATTCAGCCGGAACGAACGGTTGTCCATGTTGGCACTGCCAATTGCGCTGATTTCGCTGTCCACCAACACCACCTTTTGATGCAAAAAGCCCGGCGTGTAGCGAAACACCCGCACGCCCGCGCGCACCGCTTCGTTGGCATACAGGCTGGACGCGGCATATACGATGCGGTGGTCGGGCCGTGACGGCAGCAGCAGGCGCACATCGACTCCGCGCAATACCGCCAGGCGCAGGGCGGCAAATACCGCCTCGTCGGGGATGAAGTAGGGGCTGGTGATCCACACGCGCTCGGTCGCCGCATGGATGGCCTCGACGAAAAACAGCGAGCAGGTTTCATAAGGGTCCGCTGGCCCACTGGCGAGCAACTGGCAGAGCACGCCGTCTTCCGGGTAGGCATCCGGCAGGATCAGCGGCGGCAGTTCCCGTGCGGCCCAGAACCAGTCCTCCGCAAACGACTCCTGCAGGCAAGCCACCACCGGGCCTGTGACCTGCATATGGGTATCGCGCCATGGCGCCAGGGGCGGTTTTTTACCCAGGTATTCATCGCCTACGTTATGCCCGCCGACAAAACCGGTGATGCCGTCCACCACGACGATCTTGCGATGGTTACGGAAGTTGACCTGGAAGCGATTGAGCCAGCCACTGCGGGTGGCGAATGCCTTGACCTGCACGCCTGCGTCACGCAGCGCTTGCACATAACGATGGGGCAGGGCGTGGCTGCCGATGCGGTCGTACAGGACGTAAATGGCCACGCCCTGAGCGGCTTTTTCCTTCAACAGGGCCTGCAATTGGCGGCCCAGTTCATCATCGTGAATGATGAAAAACTGGAACAGCACGGCGGTCTTTGCGTTACGAATAGCCTCGAAGATCGCGCCGAAGGTGGCATCGCCATTGATCAACAGGCGCACTTCGTTGTTGGCCAGGCAGGGCATGCGGCCCAGCTTGGGCATGGCGCGCAAGGAGGCGTAGGCGCTGGAGTTGCGCGCCGCAAGCGCTTCCTCCACCCACGGGCGCCAGTTCAGTTCGGTGATGGCCGTGTGCATTTCCTGGTTGGCCTGGCGACGGGCCTGGATGTACGCGTCGAAGGTGCTGCGGCCAAAAATCAGGTAGGGGATCAGCGTCAGGTAGGGCATGAACATCAGTGACAACGCCCAGGCAATCGAGCCTTGTGCGGTGCGCACGGTCAGTACTGCGTGGATCGCGGCGAGCGTTCCGAGAAAGTGCAGCGTGGCAATGACGTAGGCGAGCAGGTGCGGGCCAAAGAAATCCATGAACGACGTAACTCCAGGCAGTCCAGTGCGTAACAGACCATGAACGGCTGTGAATGTCGCTATTTTATTTGCCATGCAACACTGGCTGCTTTGCGACGTCTAACGCCCACAATTACCCAGGAGTTACCCGATGAATGCTCGTCTGCTTGGTTTGGCCATGGTTGTTGGTTTGTCGCTGCCTGTGGCGGCGCAGGCGCAGATGCTGGCGCCGGGCTTGTGGGAATTGACCACCAGCAATATGAAAGTCGATAACCAGGACCTGCCGGACTTGTCGCTGATCCTCGGTCAACTCAAGCAACAGATGACCCCTGAACAGCGCGCCATGCTCGAAAAGCAAGGCATCAACATGGCCGGTAAAGGCGTACAGGTGTGCCTGACCCCGGCTCAGGTGGCCTCCGATTCGATCCCCCTGACCGACCCTCAATCGGGCTGCAAACAGGAAGTCACCGACAAGAGCGGCAACCAGTGGAAATTCCGTTTCAGTTGCCCGAAAGCCCAGGGCACTGGCGTGGCAACGTTCCAGAGCCAGAAAGAATTCACCACCAGCGTCAACGGTACCTTCAATGCCACCGGGATCCAGCAGAAGGGTAGCCTGGACAGCCACGCCCAGTGGCTGGGCAACGATTGCGGTTCGGTCAAACCCCGCGCTTAACGCCCAAACTGCAGGGGCAAGCCCTGGCAACTGTTGACCACTTGGCCGTTGTGCCAGGCCAAGTGGCCGCTGACCAGTGTGGTACTCACGCTGTGGCGAAAGCTGCGTTCTGCAAAGGGTGTCCAGCCGCAGCGGGCGAGGATAGGCTGGCTGTTGACCGGCTTGCCAGCAGGCTCCGGTTTGATCAGTACCAGGTCGGCCCAGTAGCCCTCGCGCACGTAGCCGCGATCAGCAATGGCAAACAGGTCGGCCACGCGGTGGCTGGTCTTGGCTACCAGAGTGGTCAGGGGCAAATGCCCGTCGGCCACCAACTCCAGTAACGCCGGCAGGGCATGCTGCACCAGAGGCATGCCCGAGGGCGCTTGCCGATAACCCAACAGTTTTTGCGCCCAGGTATGCGGCGCATGGTCGGTGCCAATCACATCCAGACGATCACTCAATAACGCCAGGCGCAGCGCGTCGCGGTCGGCGCGGGTCTTGATCGCCGGGTTGCATTTGATCTGGTGGCCGAGGCGGTGGTAATCGCGGTCATCGAACAGCAGGTGGTGCAGGCAGACCTCGGCGGTGATGTGCTTGTCGGCCAGGGGCTTGTCTTCGAACAACGCCAGTTCGCGAGCGGTGGTCAGATGCAACACATGCAGACGCGTGCCATGGCGTTTGGCCAATTCAACGGCAAACGATGACGAGCGATAACAGGCCTCGGCATCGCGGATCAGCGGGTGGGCGACGGCGGGAATATGCTCGCCGAAGCGTTCGCGCAGGCGCTGCTCGTTGGCCAGGATGCTGGGCGTGTGCTCGCAATGAGCGAGCAGAATGGTTGGCACCTCGGCAAACAGGCGCTCCAGAATGCGTGGGTCGTCCACCAGCATATTGCCGGTGGAGGCGCCCATGAACACCTTGACCCCCGCCACTTGACGGGGGTCTAGGTTGGCGACGATGTCGAGGTTGTCGTTGCTCACGCCGAAATGAAAGCCGTAGTTGGCCACTGAATGCAGTGCGGCACGACGCTTTTTATCGGCAAGGGCTTCCAGGTTCAGGGTGGCCGGTTGGGTGTTGGGCATGTCCATGAAGCTGGTGATACCGCCGGCCACCGCCGCGCGGGATTCGCTGTAGAAGCTGCCTTTTTCCGGCGCGCCGGGTTCGCGAAAATGCACCTGGTCGTCGATCATCCCTGGCAGTAGCCACTGGCCGTTGGCATCGATTTCCACCGGTTCGTTATCGCCTTGAATGCTGGCGGCAATCTTCTCGATACGACCATTGGCGATCAGTACGTCGGCGTCGAATACCTGGCCCTCGTTGACCAGGCGGGCGTTGCGGATCAGCAGGCGGCTCATGGTTCAGAACTCGTTTTGCAGGGCTTTGTAGCCGCGCACCAGGTCGACGTTGGTGCGTGCCACGTCTTCGGAAAACTCCGAGGCGCTGACACTCACCGGCGGGAAGTGCGACAAGTCGGTGTTGGGGCCGATACGCGTGGTGGAGGGCACGTAGAAAGCGGCGGGCAGGTCGCGGCCGTCGACCACCGAGTTGTGGCGCACCACGCACCCATCGCCCACGGCGCAATTGAACAGCACACTGTTGAAGCCAATAAACACGCGGTCGCCCACTGTGCAGGGGCCGTGGACGATGGAGCGGTGAGCGATAGAGGTGAATTCTCCGATGGTCACTGCTGCGCCGGATTTGGAGTGGATGACCACGCCGTCCTGGATGTTGGAGTTGGCACCGATGGTGATCGGGTCCATGGCGCCGCTGGCATCCACTTCGTCGGCGCGGATCACGGCGTAAGGGCCAACGAACACGTTCTCACCGATGATGACTTTGCCGCAGATGATCGCGGTCTTGTCGACGTAGGCCGATTCGGCAATCACCGGCAGGTCGCCGGAAGGATTTTTGCGGATCATGGCTGGCTCAGTGCGGCGCACAGGGTGTTGAGGTTGTATTCGAACAGCCCGATAAAGGTGCTGGCCGGGCCTTCTGCGGCGAGGGCGTCGGAGTACAGCGTGCCGCCGATCTGTGCGCCGCTTTCGTCAGCGATCTGCTTGAGCAGGCGCGAGTCTTTGATGTTTTCCATGAACACGGCTTTGACCTTGTCCTTGCGAATCTGGGTGATCAGTGCGGCAACTTCTGCGGCCGAAGGGTCACGTTCGGTGGACAAGCCCTGGGGTGCGAGGAACTGGATGCCATAGGCTTGGCCCAGGTAACCGAAAGCGTCGTGGGAAGTGACGATGCGGCGGTTACCCGGTGGCAGGGCGCCGAACTTGGCCTTGGCCTCGTCCAGCAGGCTATGGATTTGCTTGAGGTAGGCCTGGCTGTTGCTCAGGTAGGCGGTCTTGTTGGCAGGGTCGGCGGCTACCAGCGCTTTGGTGATATTGCTCACATAAATTTCGGCGTTGGCCAGGTTGTGCCAGGCGTGCGGGTCGGGAATAGTTTCGCCATCCTCGTCCATGGTGTGGGAAATCACACCTTTGCTGGCGGTGACCACCGTTGCCTTGGTTTCGGTGCTGGTGACCAGGCGGTCCAGCCACGGCTCGAAACCGAGGCCGTTCTTGATGATGACCTTGGCCTTGAGCAGTGCCTTGGCGTCGTCCGGCGTGGGTTCATAGGTATGGGCGTCGGCGTCCGGACCGACCATGTTGCTGATCTGGATATGCTCGCCACCGATCTGGTGGGTGATGTCATCGAGAATACTGAAGCTGGTGACCACTTGCAGTTTGTCGGCGGCGTGGGCCATCGAAAGCGGCAGCAGCAGACTGAACAGCACGAATAGAGCGCGCATCGGGAAACACCTCATTGGGATGTGAGCAAAGGCGGGCGGCGCAACAAGCCGTGCACCGGACCGAACACCACGGACAACAAATACCCAGCGCCTGCCACCAGCACGATCGCCGGGCCGCTGGGCAGTGAGTAGTAGAACGACAGCAGCAGGCCCAACCACACCGACAGGCATCCCAGCAGCGCCGATACCCCGATCAGCACTGGCAGGCGTCGACTCCAGAAGCGTGAGGCGATGGCCGGCAACATCATCAAGCCGACCACCATCAACGCGCCGATGGCCTGGAAACCGATCACTAGGTTCAGCACCACCAGGGTCAGGAACACGCCATGGGCGAGGGGCCCGCGGCGGCTGACGGTTTGCAGGAACAGCGGGTCGAGGGTGTCCAGCAGCAGCGGTTTGTAGATCAGCGCCATAGCGATCAGGCTAAAACCCGAGACCCAGAGCATGCCGGTCAGTGTGGTTTGATCCACGGCCAGGGCGGAGCCGAACAGCAGGTGCAGCAGGTCCAGACGCTTGCCGGCAAGGCCCAGGATCAGCACGCCGGCGGCCAAAGAGATGGGGTAGATGGCGGCGAGGCTGGCGTCTTCGCGCAGCCCGGTGCGGCGGGTGATCCACGCGGCCAGGCCGGCCATGCTCAGGCCTGCACCCAGGCCGCCGAGGGTCAGCGCGGGCAGGCTCAGGCCGGCGAACCAGAAACCTAGGGCAGCGCCGGGCAGGATGCCGTGGGCCACCGCATCACCGATCAGGCTCATGCGCCGCAGGATCAGAAACACTCCTAGCGGCGCGGTGCTGCAAGCCAGTACCAAACCGCCGATGAGTGCGCGGCGCATAAAGACGAACTCATGAAACGGCATCCATAAGTGGGCAGTGAAGTGCATTCAGGCCACCTGCATCTGCGGTTGCGGGCGGATCAGCTCTTTGCTGGAGCCGAATACGCAGCCGGTGTTTTTGATCTGCAGTGCGTGCTGGGTGTGGTGACGCACGGAGGCCAGGTCATGGCAGACGATCACCAAGGTGCGGCCTTCGTTGTGCCAAGCGTGGATGTGTTTCCAGCACAGCGCCTGACCGTCCTCATCGAGGGCTGCGTGAGGTTCGTCGAGCAGCAGGACGGATGCGTCGGCCAGGCTCATGCGTGCCAGCAGGGCGCGCTGCAATTCGCCTCCGGACAATGCCATCAACGGTCGGTGTTCCAAGCCAGTCAGGCACCAGTCTTCGAGTACCGCGTGCAGGCGTTGGCTGCGTTGTTGCGCGGTGTGTTGGGTGCCCCAGAAACCGGCAGCGACCAGCTCTTGCAGGCTGATGGGGAACTGGCGGTCCAAGTGTTGCTGCTGGGGCAGGAATGCCAGGCCGCCACGGCGTGGAACATCCACAATGACCTTTCCCGCCAGCGGCTTTTGCAGGCCGGCGATGACTTTGAGCAGGCTGCTCTTGCCTGTGCCATTGGCGCCGATGATGCCGGTGAGGCTGCCTTTTTCCAGGGTCAAATCCAGTGCCGGGGTGAGCGGTTGCCCAGGGGCACCCCAGCGCAAAGAGTTACAGGTGATCATGCAAAGTCTCTCGTCCAGCGGCTTTCAGCCACGGCATCGTGCGCGTGCAGGCTTTCGGCGTGGATCACTTTGAGGTGGAAGGCTTTGATGGCATCCGAGCGTTTCAAGGCGAGGTTCAGGCGGCGAGCGGCGTCTTCGCAGAACATCAGGTTCTGCCCGTTGGCCAGGGCGAAGGCTTGTTCGTCTGCGCGTTTCACCGCGGTTTGTACGGCGGTACCGAGCGCGGCTTCGGCAGCGTTGATCAAGTCGATTATCGGCAGGTCAGTACCTTGCAACTGAACGTGCAACTGCGCGCTGCTGCGTTGGCTATGGGGTGTGGCGACGATGCCGTTGGCACTGCCGAGCCAGGTCAGCAGCGCTTCGTGCTGCAACGGCGTGTTGGCGAAATCATCCACAAATTGCTGCTGAATCAACTGCCTGGCGAGTGCGGCGGAGCAAGGGCAGGTTGAGGAATAAGTAACGTCAATTTTTAGTTCCACGTGGAACATCTGGTTTTCCAGACGCGCTTCGATGCTCATCGGGTAGCTCTTCCAGCCGGCTAGCGGACTGACCAGGGCGGGTCGTTTAAGCAACAACTGGGTGTGGATGCGCAGGTAAGCGTTCTTAGATAAACCTTCATGTGTGTCGAGAAAACGCTGCAGTACATTACGCAGCAGTGCAGGTGTCAGCGGCTGTTGATCGAGCATTTCCAGAGCCAGGTACAGGCGTGACATATGAATGCCACGGGCCGTGCCGTCGTCCAGGCTTACGCCCGCGTCAGCGGTGGCGGCCAGGTGTTGACCGTCAATCAGGATCGGCAAGGCGATGCCGCACATACCCACCCAGTCGAGTGGCAAGGCTTGGCGTGAAGCCTGCGCGGCAATGTCCGGCAGAGTCAGCGCATTCATAAGCAGGTCCATCGTTGGAAATGATTCGACATGTTATAGTATAACAATACGAGCTACGATGAATTTTCTGCTCCAGCCTTTGTTCAGTCATATCGAGTAGGGACACTCCTTTATCTGCGGTATATGCCATGCACCGACGTCAGCTCCTCAACCTGCTGCTGGTCAGCCCCTTGTTCGCCTTGCCTTTGGGGGCTTACGCCACGCAGATTCGCAATGCACGCCTGTGGCGCTCGGAGGACAAGCTGCGCCTGGTGTTCGACCTCAGCGGCCCGGTGCAATACAAGACCTTTTCCCTGACCTCACCGGACCGCTTGATCATCGACTTGAGTGGCGCCGGGCTCAGCGGCGACTTTTCCCAATTGGCGTTGGAGAATAGTGGGATCACCTCGATCCGTTCCGGGCATTTCGGCAAGAGCGATACGCGCATCGTGCTGGACCTGGTCGAGCCCATGCAGCTCAACAGCTTCGTGCTGCCGCCCCAGGATGGCCAAGGCCATCGCCTGGTGTTGGATTTGACCAACGCGACCCGTGCGCCCCGTCAAATCGCCGCTGAGCCGGCACCCTTGGTGACGCCGGTAGACAAGGCGCATCCCAAGCGCGACATCATCGTGGTGGTCGACCCTGGCCATGGCGGCAAAGACCCAGGTGCCATTGGCTCCAAGGGCCAGCGCGAAAAAGATGTGGTGCTGTCGATTGCCCAGTTGTTGGCTAAACGCTTGAAGCGCGAAAAGGGTTTTGACGTAAAACTGGTGCGCAACGACGACTTCTTCGTGCCGCTGCGCAAGCGCGTGGACATCGCCCGTCAGCACAAGGCCGATATGTTTATTTCGGTACATGCCGACGCCGCGCCACGGCTGACCGCGTCGGGCGCTTCGGTGTATGCGTTGTCTGAAGGGGGCGCCACCTCCGCCACGGCCCGCTTCATGGCCCAACGCGAAAATGGCGCCGACTTGCTGGGCGCCACCACCTTGCTCAATCTGAAGGACAAGGATCCGATGCTGGCCGGGGTCATTCTCGACATGTCGATGAATGCGACCATCGCCTCCAGCCTGCAACTGGGTAGCTCGGTATTGGGCAGTCTGCAAAACATCACCAGCCTGCATCAGAAACGTGTGGAGCAGGCGGGGTTCGCCGTGCTCAAGTCACCGGACGTGCCTTCAATCCTGGTGGAGACGGGTTTCATTTCCAACCCTCGGGATGCCCAGCGGCTGGTGACGGCGCGCCATCAACAGGCGGTGGCGGATGGCCTTTTCGAAGGACTCAAGCGTTACTTCCAGAAGAACCCACCCATGAACAGCTACATGGCCTGGGTGCAGGCGCAGAAAAACAGCCAGGTCTAACAGCCGGTCATTCGGCTGCAAGTGAACTTGGCGCTGGCGCCCCCTGAGCTGGAAAACCGGTTGATGGTGGTCCAGCCCACGCGCCGCGTGTAGCCGACCCACGCCTCGCCATCCGATGCCAACCCGGTAAAAAACGTCAGTTGCCCATAACGGCTGTTGGTCTGCGCCCAATAGCGTTTGCCGATCACTTCGAAACCGCGCAGATACGTAGTGCTGCCGACGGTTGCCACGCTATAGGCATTGCCCAACGGGTCCACACACGCCAGCAGGTTGGCGCTGCGTGTGCAGTTGGCCAACAGGCTGGGTGCCTGGGCGCAGGCAGGCCCGGCGACTGCCAATAGCAGCGCGCACAGCAGGTATTTCATCGAGGTTCTCAACATAGGCAGGTGACCCAGCATTGCGCCCTTCGTCGCGGCGAGCAAGAGGGATTGGCTTATTTGTATTGTTATACTATAACATAAATGCACAGCCCGACCCGCGAACCGCTTCCATGACCGAACACGACCTTTTGGCCCAACCAGCGGCCGACTACATGAATGAGGCCCAGCAGCGCTTCTTCCGCGAACTGCTGCTGGCTCAGCGCGATGACCTGCAAGCCCGTATCGACGCAGAGTTCCAGGCGCTGCGCGAGCAGGAAACCAACAGCGATCTGGCGGATATCGGCAGTGCCGAAGAGCAACGCCAATGGCAACTGCGCCTGCTGGAGCGTGAAAAGAAGCTATTGGACAAGATCGACGACGCCTTGGAGCTGCTGGCTCGTGGCGAATACGGCTGGTGCCGTGAAACCGGCGAACCCATCGGCCTGCAACGCCTGCTGCTGCGTCCCACCGCCACCTTATGTATCGAAGCCAAAGAACGTGAAGAGCTGCGCGAACGCCATAGACGGGCAGTTTGACCGGCCAACCTTGATGAGGAATACCTGATGCCCAATCGTCTCCCTGTGACCGTGTTGTCCGGCTTTCTCGGTGCCGGTAAAAGCACTCTGCTCAACTATGTCCTGCGCAACCGCGACAACCTGCGGGTGGCGGTGATCGTCAACGACATGAGCGAAATCAACATCGACGGCAGCGAGGTGCAGCGTGATGTCACGCTCAATCGTTCGGAAGAAAAGCTGGTGGAGATGAGCAATGGCTGCATCTGCTGCACCTTGCGTGAAGACTTACTTGAAGAGGTGGGAAAACTCGCCAAAGAAGGTCGTTTCGATTACCTGCTGATCGAATCCACCGGTATTTCCGAACCTTTGCCCGTGGCCGAAACCTTCACTTTTCGCGATGAAAACGAGCAAAGCCTGGCCGACATTGCACGCCTGGACACGATGGTCACTGTGGTCGACGGTATGAATTTCCTGCTCGACTACCAGGCCGCCGAAAGCCTGGCTTCACGGGGCGAAACCCTCGGTGAGGAGGATGAACGTTCCATCACCGACCTGTTGATCGAACAGATCGAATTCGCCGACGTCATCCTGATCAGCAAGATCGACCTGATCAGCAGCCGTGAGCGCGAAGAACTGATGGCCATCCTCGAGCGCCTCAACGCCCAGGCGGAAATCATCCCGATGGTTATGGGCGAAGTGCCGCTGAACAAAATCCTCAACACTGGCCGTTTCGACTTCGAACGCGCCGCCCAGGCCCCGGGCTGGTTGCAGGAATTGCGCGGTGAGCATGTGCCGGAAACCGAAGAATACGGCATAGCGTCCACGGCTTACCGTGCGCGCCGGCCGTTCCATCCACAGCGGTTTTTCGACTTTATCGACCGCCCCTGGGTCAACGGCAAGCTGTTGCGCTCCAAGGGTTTCTTCTGGTTGGCCAGCAAACATCAGGATGCGGGCAGTTGGTCCCAGGCGGGCGGGTTGATGCGCCATGGGTTTGCCGGGCGTTGGTGGCGCTTTGTGCCGAAAAGCCAGTGGCCTCAGGACGAAGAAAGCGTGGCGGCGATCATGGCTAACTGGCAGTTGAGCACGGGTGACTGCCGTCAGGAACTGGTGTTTATCGGGCAAAACATCGACTTTGCCCAGATGCGTACCGAGTTGGACGCCTGCTTGCTCACCGACGAAGAAATGGCCCTGGGTGTCGAAGGTTGGCGCCAGCTACCCGACCCGTTTGGCCCTTGGTACGAGCAGGTCGCCTGATGCTGGCCCCGGTCATTCCCCTACGCCCTGTCATCCGCCAAAGCTGTGGAGAAACGCCGCTGGCGCTGTCCGATATCCTCAACGACGGCGTCAACCTGGCAATCTGGCAGCGCCAACTGCCCCTGCATATCGCTGAGTTTGGCGCTTTGCTGGTGGCGCTCAATGAACCGTTGGCCGAGTCCATGGTGGTCGAATTGGTTAGCGAAGACTCCGTGCCGAACTTGCAGGGTTTGGCGTCCAGTTGTCGCGATCTTGAAGGCTACGATGGGTTTATCGCCGATGTGTCGTGGCTGGTCAGTGCATTCGCCTGCCTGCTGGGCGCCAAGCGCATCGGCGTGCGTTTACGGCTATTGGACAAGGCCATGTGTCCGCGTTTTCACGTTGATCACGTGCCTGTTCGGCTGATCACCACCTACGCCGGTATCGGTAGCCAATGGTTGCGCGAAGGCGTTATGGACCGGCGCACATTGAGCCAGGCGGATGCCGAGCCCACTGAGCGCATCGAGCAGATCCATTGCGGTGAAGTGGCGCTGCTTAAAGGCACCAAATGGCACGGCAATGAAGGACATGGGCTGATCCACCGCTCGCCAGTGCTCAAGGCCGATGAGCGACGGTTGATCCTGACACTGGATTGGCTGGCATAACCGCGTAGGATCAAACGCTCTACACGGCCTGAACGATGCCTCTCATGTTGCAGAACATTCCTACCCATGTGATTGCAGGGCCATTGGGCGCCGGCAAGACCAGCCTGATCAAGCACCTGCTTGCCCAGCGCCAGGCCAACGAGCGCTGGGCGGTGCTGATCAACGAGTTCGGCCAGATCGGCCTGGACGCAGCCCTACTCACACAAGACGATGACGGCATCGCCTTGGGCGAGGTGGCTGGCGGCTGTTTGTGCTGTGTGAACGGTGCACCGTTCCAGGTAGGGCTGGGCCGCTTGTTGCGTAAGGCTAAGCCGGACCGGTTGTTTATCGAGCCCTCAGGCTTGGGCCATCCGGCGCAATTGCTCAAGCAACTGCGGCACGCACCATGGCAAAACGTGCTGGCCGTGCAGCCTTGCGTGCTGGTACTCGATGCCCAGGCGTTGGCGGCGGGCAGGCCGTTGCCGCAAGCACAACAGGAGGCGTTAGCCAGTGCCGGTCTGCTGGTGTTGAACAAGGACGAGACGCTGACTGCGGTGCAACGTCAGGCGATTGAAGCGCAATTACCCGATTGCCCGCTCCATTGGACACGCCAGGCGCAACTGCCACTCGACCGGTTGCCCGGTTTGAAAGCACAGGCCCACGTAGCGGTGGATAATCTCGGCGTGCCTGAAGCGGTGGGGCAAATGCCGGCGATCTGGAGCGACCCGGGGCTGCCGATCTGTCTGAGTCAGAGCCAGGAGGGCGGCTGGAGCATCGGCTGGCGCTGGCACCCAAGCCAGCGATTCGATGTCAGCCGTCTGCATCAGTGGCTATCGAGTTTGGGCTGGCGCCGTGCCAAATTGGTTATCCACAGCGTTGAGGGTTGGGTGTCTGCCAACGCTGTAGATAACAGCCCACTGCACTGGCAACCCAGCGCTTGGCGGCGCGATTCACGTGTTGAGTTGATCTTCAGCGCACCACAGAACGTGGCCGCATTGCAAAGCGCCCTGGCAGCCTGCCGTTACTGATGTTTCTTGCTGGCGTGGTCCTGGCGCCACTGGCTCAATTCGATGATCTCGGCGCTGGGCAGCGGCTCCTTGGTTTCGAACGGGTAGGGCGCCAGTTCGATCTGCGCGCTGTGGGCGCCGAATTGGGTGATGACCCCGGCATGCCGGGTTTCGCCGGTCACCGTGAACTCGAAATTATAGATGCGCGCCAGGCGTCGGCGGCCATTGGCATCCTTGACGAAACCGATGCGCTTGAGCGCCACGGCACCGTCAAGCAGCTCGATATCGAGCTTGGCGCAATGCTGCTTGACCCGCGCCAGCGCCCGTTCACGCAGGCCGTGGTTATGCCAAACCCAGGCGGCGCCGGTGGCCAGCAGCATCAAGACGAAGATGTTTCCCAGGGTCAGCATTCCATGAACTCCAACAAAGTGAGCGCAGCTTAACTGTGTCGCCGGTCTGTCGTACAGGCTGCGTTTAGTCGCATACTGCTCGGCCAGAAATTCAACGGTTTTACGGAAATCTCCCGCATGAAACGTACACCTCACCTGCTTGCGATCCAGTCTCATGTGGTCTTCGGCCACGCCGGAAACAGCGCCGCCGTGTTCCCCATGCAGCGGGTCGGGGTGAACGTCTGGCCGCTCAACACGGTGCAGTTCTCCAACCACACACAGTATGGACAGTGGGCGGGCGAAGTGCTGGCGCCGCAGCAAATTCCTGCGCTGGTGGAGGGTATTGCCGCGATTGGCGAGCTGGGCAACTGTGATGCGGTGCTGTCCGGTTACCTGGGCAGTGCCGACCAGGGCCGCGCCATCCTCAGCGGTGTGGCGCGCATCAAGGCGATCAACCCCAAGGCGCTGTACCTGTGCGACCCGGTGATGGGCCACCCGGAAAAGGGTTGCATCGTGCCGCAGGAGGTCAGCGATTTCCTCTTGGATGAAGCCGCCGCCATGGCGGACTTCCTGTGCCCCAACCAACTGGAGCTGGATAGTTTTGCCGGGCGCAAGCCGCAATCGCTGTTCGATTGCCTGGCGATGGCCAAGGCCTTGCTGGCGCGCGGGCCCAAGGCGGTGTTGGTCAAGCACCTGGATTACCCAGGCAAACTGCCAGAAGGTTTTGAAATGCTGCTGGTGACAGCTGAGGGCAGTTGGCACTTGCGCCGGCCCCTGCTGGCGTTTCCGCGCCAGCCAGTGGGCGTGGGCGACCTGACGTCGGGCCTGTTTCTGGCGCGGGTGCTGTTGGGTGATAGCCTGGTGGCTGCCTTTGAATTCACCGCCGCAGCCGTGCATGAAGTGCTGCTGGAAACCCAGGCTTGCGCCAGTTATGAACTGGAACTGGTGCGGGCCCAGGACCGTATTGCCCACCCTCGTGTGCGCTTCGAAGCCACACCGATCAGCCTGTAATGACACAGAATCCAATGTGGGAGCGAGCAAGCCCGTTCCCACATTTTGATTGGGTTTACAAATTACGGCGCGTCGGCTTTGATTTCCCGGTAACGCTTTTCCAGTTCCTGACGAATCTGCCGACGCTGCTGAGCCTGCACAAAGCGGCGCTTGTCTTCGCTGTTCTGCGGCTGCAACGGCGGTACGGCGGCAGGTTTGCGCTGGTCGTCCACGGCCACCATGGTGAAGAAGCAGCTGTTGGTATGGCGCACCGAGCGTTCACGGATATTCTCGGTCACCACCTTGATGCCCACTTCCATCGACGTATTGCCGGTGTAGTTGACTGACGCGAGGAAGGTCACCAGCTCACCGACATGAATCGGCTCGCGAAAGATCACCTGATCTACTGACAGCGTGACCACATAACGACCGGCATAACGGCTGGCGCAGGCATAGGCCACTTCGTCGAGGTACTTGAGCAGCGTGCCGCCGTGCACATTGCCAGAGAAGTTGGCCATGTCAGGGGTCATCAGTACCGTCATCGACAGCTGGGCGTTTCCGGGTTCCATAGCACACTCACGGGTTGTAGGCATTGGTTGGGGGGAGGCACCTCTGCGGGTACTCAAAGTCTTTGCAGCGCCATCCCTAACGGGACGCCGTCAGGCGGCTTGCCGTCACGCGCGCAGCGATCTGTTTCCATATATTGCACCGGCTTTCCAGCAGAAGTCGCGGTGTTACCCTTCAAAAGCCCTTCTCAGGGCTTTTCTTACGATCAAGGCAGACTTTTCCGACCCTTCAAAGGCGCGGCCGGAAGTGGGAAAAGCGCCGGCACCCTCAAGGAGCCCCTCGCCATGCACGCCATCAGCTTTATCCAGGACTTGGCCGTGATCATGCTGGTGGCAGGGGTGGTCACCATCCTGTTTCACCGCTTCAAGCAGCCGGTGGTGTTGGGCTACATCGTCGCCGGCTTCATTATCGGCCCCCACACTCCGCCGTTTGGCCTGATCCACGATGAAGACACGATCAAGACCCTGGCGGAGCTGGGGGTCATCTTCCTGATGTTCTGCCTGGGCCTGGAATTCAGCCTGCGCAAGCTATTCAAAGTCGGGGCCACGGCGTTTATCGCGGCGTTCCTGGAAATCGTACTGATGATCTGGATCGGCTACGAGATCGGCCGCTGGTTCGACTGGAGCACCATGGACTCGCTGTTCCTCGGCGCGATCCTGGCAATCTCCTCGACCACCATTATCGTCAAGGCTCTCAACGACCTGAAGATGAAAGACCAGCGGTTCGCCCAGCTGATTTTCGGTGTGCTGATTGTGGAGGACATCCTGGGTATCGGCATCATTGCCTTGCTGTCGAGCATCGCCGTGAGTGGCACGGTCAGCTCCGGCGAGGTGTTCTCCACTGTCGGCAAGCTCTCGCTGTTCATGATCGTTGCGCTGGTGATTGGTATTTTGCTGGTGCCGCGCCTGCTGGCTTATGTGGCGAAGTTTGAAAGCAACGAGATGCTGCTGATCACGGTATTGGGGCTGTGCTTTGGTTTCTGCCTGCTGGTGGTGAAGTTGGAATACAGCATGGTGCTCGGGGCCTTTTTGATCGGCGCGATCATGGCTGAATCCCGGCAGTTGATTAAGATCGAACGCTTGATCGAACCCGTTCGCGACATGTTCAGCGCGATTTTCTTCGTGGCGATTGGCTTGATGATCGACCCGCAGATCCTGCTGCAATACGCCTGGCCCATTGCGGTGATCACCGTGGCCGTGGTGTTGGGCAAGATGCTGTCTTGCGGGCTGGGCGCGTTTATCGCCGGCAATGATGGTCGCACCTCGCTGCGGGTGGGTATGGGGCTGTCACAAATTGGCGAGTTTTCTTTCATCATCGCAGCGCTGGGGATGACCCTGCAGGTCACCAGCGACTTTCTGTACCCAGTGGCGGTGGCCGTTTCGGCGATCACCACGCTGCTCACGCCCTACCTGATTCGTGGCGCGGACCCGCTGTCATTGAAGATCGCGGCGGTGATGCCCAAGCGTATGAGCCGAGTGTTCGGCATGTATGGCGAATGGCTGCGCAGCATTCAGCCTCAGGGCGAGGGGGCAATGTTGGCCGCGATGATCCGCAAGATCATTCTGCAGGTCGGGGTAAACCTGGCGTTGGTGATCGCGATCTTCTTTGCCGGCAGCTTTTTCGCGGAGCGCATCGGTGGGTATCTCGAGGGCTGGGTCAGCGATCAGAGTTGGCAGAAGGCGTTGATCTGGGGCGGGGCGCTGCTGGTGTCGTTGCCGTTTCTGATTGCGGCGTATCGCAAGCTCAAGGCGCTGTCGATGCTGCTGGCGGAGATGAGCGTGAAACCAGAAATGGCCGGGAGGCATACCCAACGTGTGCGAAGGGTGATTGCGGAGCTGATCCCCCTCTTGTCGCTGCTGGTGATCTTCCTGCTATTGGCAGCCTTGTCGGCCAGTATTCTGCCGACCAACAAGTTGCTGGTGTTGATTGCCGTGGTCACGGCGGCGGTGGCTGCAGTGCTCTGGCGCTGGTTTATCCGTGTGCATACGCGGATGCAGGTTGCGTTGCTGGAGACGCTGGATAACCACAAGGATACGGAACACTGACTGGCGTTGGCGGGGGCTGCTTTGCCGCCCAGCGGGAGCAAGCTCCCTCGCCACAAAAGCCGGTTGCCAGAGGTCAGGGGACTCAGCTTTCCAGCCAGACGTCCCGTGCCCAGTGCCACACCGATTCCCAGGTTTCTTCAGTAACCAGTTCTTCCTCACCGGACCACAGCACGACGGTGCCGTCTTCTTCGACGCAATAGTAGTCGTCGCCGTCCTGGCAGATAGGGATCAGGCTGCGATCAACACCGGCATCCCAGGCGTTGGCGGCAACGTCTGGCAGGTAAGTGTGGGACTGTGGGTCGGTGACGGTCACCGGCTCCAGGCTGCCGTAGACCACGTCACTGACGGTCAGCAGGAATTCACGGAAGACAAAGGGGATGTCGATGAACAGTTGTTCCTCGATTTCCACCAGCAGGTCTTCGTCAGGCAGCTCCAAAGGAACCGGGACCGGTTCGTTGGCTTCACGCAGTTGTTCGATGATTTCTTCCACGGCCGGGATCCTCTTGCTAGATGGCGCGGTTTATAGGGGCGTTTTATACAGTAGCTCGCTATAAGTGCAACCGTGAAATAGAAAACCCCGGACATGTCCGGGGTTTTTGTTACCGCTTGCTCAAACGCGCAGGTATTAGCCGTTCTGGCGGATACCGGCGACCAGCCATGGCTGGTCGTCGCCCTGGGCGCGTTCCATATTCCAGCTTTCGCTGAACACTTCGCCCTGGTCGAAGCGCGAGGACTTCGACACGCCGCTGAAGGTCAGGGTGGCGATAGTCTTGTCGGCACGATCATCCACGCCATCGAGCTGTACGCGCAGGTCGTCGATGTAGGTCGACTGGAAGGCGTCACCGATCTCGGCACGTTCGCGCTTGAGAAATTCCAGCAGCTGCGGGGTCACGAACTCGGAGATCTTGTCCATTTCGTTGGCGTCCCAGTGCTGTTGCAGGGACTGGAAGTGGCTGCGGGCCGCCTCGACGAAACGCTCTTCGTTGAACCAGGCCGGTGCGTTGATCACCGGACGGGCGGCAGGGGCTGCCGAACCACCGAAGATCGAACCCATGGCAGGCTTCTGTTCGAACGCTTCACGCTGCATCGGCGCGCCGGCTGGAGCCAGATGCTCCTGCTGCTTGCGGCGACGGGCGGCGATAAAACGGAAGACCAGGAAGGCGATGACGCCCATGATCAGGATGTCGAAGATCTGCATGCCCTGGAAGCCGTCGCCCATGAACATGGACGCAAGCAGGCCACCGGCGGCGATGCCGGCCAGTGGGCCCAGCCAACGCGAAGCACCGCCGGCCTTGGCAGCAGCGCCAGCGGCACCGGCTGCGCCTGCAGTAGCCGCAGCACCGCCGGCACCGGCGGATGGAGCCATTTGGCTGGTCTGGCGAGTCGGTGCCGCGCCCGAGCTTTTGCCGCCACCGAAGCGTTTGGCGTTGGCGTCGAGGCTCATCGTCAGGCCGATGCACAACGCCATGGCGATGCTAAGAAAACGTTTCATATAGGGAATTCCCATTTGTGGATTGCACGCGCGCCATGTTGCACAGGTGTCGTGGCAGAGGCTAGCGGCATAATGTTTCGGGCTTTTGCGTAAGACCAAATCCGAAGGGTCTGTAGGACCAATTACAGATATTGGCCCGCACGCCTCTAAAACAAGGCTGGGCCAATAATCTTCATGTTACGCAGTGTTTCATGATGGTGGGCTTATTGTGGCCAGAGATTGCTCCCGCTGGGCTGCGCAGCAGCCCCAAAAAACGGGCGCGCTGCGCACGCCAGCGGAAGCAATCTATGGTCACAGGTGATCAGCTCAGACCGCTTCGAGCTTGGCGTAACCCATCATCAGCCACTTGCTGCCCTCGGCGAAGTTCACCTGCACCCGCGCCTGGGCGCCTGCGCCTTCGAAGTTGAGGATCACGCCTTCGCCGAAGATCGCATGCTTGACCTGCTGGCCCAGGCTGAACGGGGTTTCCGGTATTTCGGAACCGGCAAACATGCTGCTGGAGTTCTGTTGCTGGCCACCGCCGAACGGGCGGCTGACGCTGTTGGACAAGCGTACTTCCTGGATCAGCCCTTTCGGCACCTCACGTACGAAGCGCGACACCTTGTTGTAGGTTTCGCTGCCATATAGGCGTCGGGTCTCGGCGTAGGTCATCACCAGGTTCTGCATAGCCCGGGTGATGCCCACGTAGGCCAGGCGGCGTTCTTCTTCAAGGCGGCCGGGCTCTTCCAGGCTCATCTTGTGAGGGAACAGGCCTTCTTCCATGCCCACCAGGAACACATAAGGGAATTCCAGGCCTTTGGCGCTGTGCAAGGTCATCAGCTGGATGCTGTCTTCATGCTCGTCGGCCTGGGTATCGCCGGCTTCCAGCGAGGCGTGGCCCAGGAAGGCGGCGAGCGGCGTCAGCTCTTCGTCGTCCTCGGTGTTTTCGAACGCGCGGGCGGCGCTGACCAGTTCCTCAAGGTTTTCTACCCGGGCCTGGCCTTTCTCGCCTTTTTCCGCTTCGTGATAGGCGATCAGCCCGGACTGCTCGATCACGGTCTGAGTCATCAGGTGCAGCGGCATCTCTGCGCACTTGGCGGCCAGGTTCTCGATCAGCTCGACAAACACCCCCAACGCCCCCGCAGCACGGCCAGTCAGGCCTTTGTTGGCGATCAGCAAGCGCATGGCTTCCCACATCGACACATCGGCATGGCGCGCATGGTCGCGGATCGCTTCGACGGTTTTCTCGCCAATGCCACGCGCCGGGATGTTGATCACCCGCTCCAGCGCTGCATCGTTACCACGGCCTTCAAGCAAACGCAGGTAGGCCATGGCGTTCTTGATTTCGGCGCGCTCGAAGAAGCGCTGGCCGCCATAGATGCGGTACGGGATGCGCTCGCGCAGCAAGGCCTCTTCCAGCACCCGTGATTGGGCGTTGGAACGGTACAGAATCGCGATATCGCTGCGGGCCAGGCCGGTTTTCAGTGCGCTTTCAATGGTTTCGACCACGTAGCGCGCTTCATCGTGCTCATTGAACGCCGCGTATAGGTTGATCGCTTCGCCTTCGCCGCCGTCGGTCCACAGCTCTTTGCCCAGGCGCCCGGTGTTGTTGGCGATCAAGGCGTTGGCCGCCTTGAGGATCCCGGCGGTGGAGCGGTAATTCTGCTCCAGGCGGATGGTCACCGCGTCCGGGAAGTCTTCGGAATACTGGTAGATGTTCTCGATTTTCGCGCCACGCCAGCCGTAGATCGACTGGTCGTCATCGCCCACCACCATCAGGCTGTCACCGCCCTTGGCGAGCAGACGCAACCATGCGTACTGCACGGCGTTGGTGTCCTGGAACTCGTCCACCAGGATATGGCGGAAGCGTTTCTGGTAATGGGCCAGCAAACCGGGGTTGTCGCGCCACAGGTCGAGGGCACGCAGCAGCAGTTCGGAGAAGTCGATGACGCCGGCGCGCACGCAGGCCGCTTCATAGGCCTCATAAATGCTACGCATCGTGGCCAGGAACAGGTCGCCGCTGGCTTGGATATGTTGCGGGCGCAGGCCCTCGTCTTTCTGGCCGTTGATAAACCACTGTGCCTGGCGCGCCGGCCAGCGTTGTTCGTCCAGGCCCAGTTCGCGGATCACGCGCTTGACCAGGCGTTGCTGGTCGTCGCTGTCGAGAATCTGGAAGGTCTGGCTCAGGCCGGCTTCCTGCCAATGCGCCCGCAACAGGCGGTGCGCCAGGCCGTGGAAGGTGCCCACCCACATGCCCGCCGGGCTGATGCCCATCAACTGCTCGATGCGATGACGCATCTCGGCAGCGGCCTTGTTGGTGAAGGTCACCGACAGGATGGAATGCGGGGACGCGTTTTCGACCTGGATCAACCAGGCGATACGGTGCACCAGCACTCGGGTTTTACCGGAGCCAGCACCGGCCAGGACCAACTGACGGCCAACGGGGGCCGCTACGGCCTGGCGTTGGGCATCGTTGAGGGAGTTCAGCAAAAGAGAGAGATCATCGCGCATCGACGCATTCTATGGGCCTTGGGGGGCCTGGGCAAATCCCAATGCCGGATGGTCGATGCAAAACGCCTGCAAGCTATCGACGGGCGAACATTCTGACGGGGGTGATGACCGGTTGGTCATCGCCCGCAGCCCATGCCGTGTCTTGCTCAAGCGGTCTGGGCCAAAGGTTTGCGGCCAATCGCAGGAGGTTTTTTATGACTTGTAGCAGTTTGGCCCAGGCGCTTGCTTGTGTATGCTCCGTCGACGTTTCGGGCTCACCATTATAAGAACACCGCCTATGACCCTTAGCACCGACCTGTTTGGCCCCTCGCCGGCCCCGGCACAGGTCATCCGTAAACACTATGCAACCGAAATCGCGGTTGAGCGCACGCGCCTGCTGTATCAAGGTTCGTTGCTGCCGACGCTGCTGATGCTGGTCAACGGCCTGGTCTGCGCCTGGTTGCTGTGGAACCCCAATCAGTACCTGCTGGACAGCGTCTGGCTGCTCTGGCTGCTTGCCCTGGTGGCGATGCGCGTGATTCAAGTGGCAGCCTTTGATTCGGCCATGCCCAGCCGGCAGGCCCAGCCCGTGTGGCGCCGTATGTTCATGCTCGGCTCGGCGGTCAGTGGCCTGACCCTCTCCGTTGCGGCCATTGCCCTGGTGCCCACGGACAGCTTCATGCATCAGGCCTGGGTGTTTGGCCTGATCGGCGCCGCCACCTTGTCGGCCAGCGTGGCCTATGCCGTGAGCTTTTGGGCTTACCTGTCGTTTGCCTTGCCGTGCCTGGTGCCGGCCATCGTCTACCTGTTCTGGAATGGCACCCCGCAGCAAAAAGGCTGGGGCGTCCTCGGGCTGATCCTGCTGGCGTCCCTGAGCCTGGTCGCGTGGCAGGTCAACCGCCTGATCCAGCGCGGGTTGTTGCGCCGTTTCCAGAACCAGGCCCTGATCGAGCATTTACAGCAGGCGCAGCAACGCAGTGAGCAGTTGAACCAGGACCTGGTGCGCGAAGTCGAGCAGCGCCGCGAGGTGGAGCAGAACTTGCGTGAAGCCCAGGTCGGTCTGCAAGATCGTGTGGCGCAACGCAGCCAGCAATTGGATGCTGCCAGCCTCGCCTTGAGTAAAAGCGAAGCGCGCCTGGCCATGGCCCTGCAAGCCAGTGAACTGGGCCTGTGGGACTGGAACCTGCAAACCGACGAGGTCCACCACACGCAACTCAAGGAGTTGTTTGGCCTGGAGCCCGAATACGTCACGGCGATGCTCAGCCACCTCAAACCGCGCCTGCACCCCGACGATCTGCCACTGCTCAAGCACGCGCTGGTAGAGCATCTCAAAGGCCGCAGCGAGGACTATCAGGTGGAGTACCGGATACGTCATGGCGATGGGCATTGGGTGTGGATCGAAGACCGCGGGCGCGCCGTGGAGCGCGCGCCCAGTGGCCGCGTCATCCGTATGCTGGGCACGCGCCGCGACATCAGCGCCGGCAAGGCGGTGGAGGAGCAGCAACGCCTGGCTTCGACGGTGTTCGAGGCGGCCAGCGAAGGCATTGTGATCCTCGACCCGAACTACGCGCTGATCGCCGTGAACCAGGCGTTCAGCCGCGTCACCGGTTTCGACATCGACGACATGCTTGGCCGCAACGTCGTGGAACTGCCCAGCAGTCGCGATGCGCGGCGCCACTTCCCGCTGATCCGCCAGGCATTGCTCAGCCACGGCACCTGGCAGGGCGAATTGGTGGAGACGCGCAAGAACGGCGAACTGTACCCGCAATGGCTACAGCTGAATGTGGTGCGTGATGTACGGGGGAACGTCAGTCATATCGTAGGATTCTTCGCCGATCTGTCCGCCCGGCGCGAGTCGGAAGAGCGCATGCGCTACCTCACCCACTACGACGAGTTGACCGGCCTGGCCAACCGCTCGCTGTTTCGCGAACGGCTGCGCGAAGCTCACCAGCGGGTGCGCCAAGGCGGTCGCAGCCTCGCGCTGCTGCATATCAACCTCGACCGCTTCAAATTGCTCAATGACAGCCTGGGCCATGAAGTGGCCGACCAACTGCTGCAGAAAATGGCGCGGCGCTTGATCAACGCGCTGCCGGAGGCCGACACCATTGCGCGCCTGTCCGGTGATGAGTTCGCCGTACTGTTTGACGCCTATGGCAACTTATCCAGCCTGGCGCGGGTGGCGACCCGGTTGCTGGCGAAGCTGCGCGTGCCGGTGAACGTGGAGGGCCATGAGCTGGTGGTAAGCGCCTCTATGGGCGTCAGCCTGCTGCCTGATAACGCACGGGAGATTTCTGCACTGGTCAGCCAGGCGAATATGGCGATGCAGCACGCCAAGCATTTGGGCGGGAATAATTTCCAGTTCTTCACCGACAGCCTGCAAGCCAGCACCCTGGAGCGTTTGCAGCTGGAAAACCACCTGCGCAAAGCCATCGACGAGCGTCAGCTCACGGTGTTTTACCAACCCAAGCTGTGCCTGGTCACTGGCAAGCTGAAGGCTGCCGAGGCGTTGGTCCGCTGGGAGCATCCGCAATGGGGCATGGTGCCGCCGAGTGACTTTATCGGTTTGGCGGAAGAAACCGGCTTGATCGTGCCGTTGGGCGAATTTGTGCTGCGCCAGGCCTGCTGGCAGGCCTGCGAATGGCAGCGTCAGGGGCTGGCGCCGATTCGCGTGTCGGTCAACCTGTCGGTGCATCAGCTGCGCCAGGGCAAGCTGGTCAGCCTGGTGCGCCAAGTGCTGGAGGAAACCGCACTGGACCCGCAGTACCTGGAGCTGGAACTGACCGAAAGCCAGTTGCTCGACAGCGTTGAACACATCATCGCCACCTTCCAGCAACTGCGCGACCTGGGGGTGAAGCTGGCCATCGACGACTTTGGCACCGGTTATTCGTCCCTCAGCTACCTCAAGCGTATCCCGGTGGACTACGTAAAAATCGACCAGGCCTTTATCCGGGGGCTTGGCCAGGGGCGCGAGGATGCGGCCATCACCCGTGCGATCATCGCCATGGCCCACGGGTTGGCGCTCAAGGTAGTGGCCGAAGGAGTGGAGGATCAGCAGCAGCTGGATTTCCTGCGCGGTGAGCAGTGTGACGAGGTACAGGGTTACCTGATCAGCCCGCCCATGAGGGCCGAAGGGCTGGCGGATTTGTTACGCAAAAACGCAGATTTTTCTTAACGCAGCGTAGGCCGCGTTTATGGCTACATAGCGGCTGCCCGCTGAATCAGAGGGGAGCAGGGCGATTTAGTGATGCATCTAACGGGCAAAACGACAATTCTTGTAGTATAACTACAAGCTTGCTACATCCCTGGCGCCTGCCAATAACAAGAGTCCTGCCCTTTGAACCTGTTGCAACATATCGCCCAGTCGCGCCACCTGTTACGCAAATCGGAACTCAAGGTTGCCGATCATGTGCTGCTTGACCCTGCGGCCGTGATGCACAGTTCCATGGCCGACCTGGCCCACAGCGTGGGCATCAGCGAGCCGACCATCGTGCGCTTCTGCCGCGCCATTGGTTGCTCCGGCTTTCAGGACCTCAAGCTCAAGCTGGCGCAAAGCCTGGCTGCCGGTGCGAGCTTCGGCCAGTTTGCAATCCATGAAGACGACTCCGTTGCCGACTACAGCCTGAAAATCTTCGACACCACCTTGCACACCTTGATGGAAGTGCGTGAGAAGCTCGACCCGGTGGAGCTGCAAAAGGCCGTGACCGCAATGTCCCAGGCCCAGCGCGTCGAGTTCTACGGCTTCGGTGCGTCCGGCGCGGTGGCGGCCGATGCCCAGCACAAGTTCTTCCGCCTGCTGCTGACCGCCGCGGCCTACAGCGACCCGCACATGCAGGCGATGTCGGCGGTGACCTTGAAGCCCACTGACGTGGCCATCTGCATTTCCCAATCAGGTCGTTCCAAAGACCTGCTGATCACCGCCAACCTGGTGCGTGAGAGCGGCGCGTCGTTGATTACCCTGTGCCCGAGCCAGACGCCATTGGCCGAGTTGTCCACGGTGAACCTGGCGATCGACGTGCATGAAGACACCGAAATCTACACGCCGCTGACCTCGCGCATTGCCCACCTGGTGGTTATCGACGTGTTGGCGATGGGCGTGGCCATGGCCCGTGGCCCGAGCCTGGTCAACCACCTCAAGAGCGTGAAGCGCAGCTTGCGTAGCCTTCGCCTCTCGCCAAAATCCGTCAAAGCCCTCGACGACTAAGCCCAGGCCATACTCGGTCAAAGTGTGGGAGCTGGCTTGCTGTGGCGAGGGAGCTTGCTCCCGCTGACTGCGCAGCAGTCTCCGGCTTTTTGGGGGCGCTTCGCACCCCAGCGCAAGCAAGCTTGCTCGCCACAGCGAACCAGCTCCCACAGGGAGTTTGCGTCAATTTCGCAAGATTCATCATCCTGTAATCCCCGCGCCGCCAAACCGTCATCCCCCACGCCCATCCTGTACTCCCCGTACTCGCATTGGGAGACTCCAAATGACCCGGCCCTACGAAGACAGCAACAGCACCGTCAAGACCCGTCGTCAGCAGGAAGACCAGCGCCGCATGGCGTTCCGTCGCGCCATCGAAGACCGTTGCGAGGAGCGCCAGTTGCTCCAGAGCATCAGTGACTACCCGGAACTGCATTGGCAGGCACCCGTGGCTGCCCAGCGAAACGCTCAGCCAGCGCGCTGATCTGCACCCGTTCGCTGCGAATAAAGCCCAGGAACGCATGGGCCACCGGTGACAGGCGTTTAGCCTTGGCCTGTACCAGGCACCAACTGCGGTACAGCGGCAGTTCTTCCACCGGCAGCTCCGTGAGCCCGCCGGTGGCCAGCTCCAGGTTCAAGGCGTGGCGCGTCAGCAATGCCACGCCCAACCCTGCACTCACACATTCACGCTGCGCCTCGGCCGAGGCCACTTCCACCGTCTGGGTGAAGTGCACGCGTTTTTCCTTGAAGTATTCCTCGCAGGCCAGTCGCGTGCCAGAGCCCGGCTCGCGGATGAGCAGGGTATAAGGCTCCAGGTCCTGCAAGCGCAGTGGCCCTTGCAGGCTCAACGGATGATCTGGCAGCGCCACGGCGACAATCGGATTGTTGAGAAACGGCAGGAATTCCAGGCCCATGTCCTGAGGCACCATGGACATGATTACCAGGTCGTCGCGGTTGTCCGAGAGCCTGCGGATCACCTGGGCACGGTTGACCACCGTGAGCTGCAATTGCACTTCCGGATGCTGGCGCTTGAAGGCGGCGAACAGGTGCGGCACGAAATACTTGGCGCTGGACTCCACCGCCAGTTTCAGTTGGCCTTGCAGTGAACCCTGCATGTCCGACAGCTGCATATCGAGGTTTTCCAGGCGCCCGAAAATATCGCGGCTGGCCCGTTGCAAGGCTTCGGCGGCCTCGGTCATGTAGAGTTTTTTGCCGACATAGTCGAACAGCGGCTGGCCGACCAGTTCTTCCAGCTGGCGAATTTGCAGGCTGACCGCCGGTTGGGTGAGTGACATTTCCTCGGCGGCACGGCTGTAGGAACGCAAATCACACACTTCATTGAAGATCTGCAATTGACGCAATGTCATACGCATCAATGACTTACGCATTTTATAAGCCCTTAGCTCTCCGGTCGTCCGGCCAACTATAAGTCTTTACTTATACACAACCCAATAATTATTGATTTTTGTTAATTCTCCTGTGCGCATAGTGTGTGTCTCGCGACTGTCATGAAACATTTGGTCACGCGCCGACCCGCCTCAAGCGGGTCGAAGAACGCAGCAATCGGCTCAAGGGAATTTCCAAGTGATAAAAAAGATCCTGATCGCCAACCGTGGTGAAATTGCCGTACGAATCGTGCGTGCCTGCGCCGAGATGGGCATTCGCTCGGTCGCGGTTTATTCGGACGCCGACCGCCATGCGTTGCACGTCAAGCGTGCCGACGAAGCCCACAGCATCGGTGCCGAGCCGCTCGCCGGTTACTTGAACCCGCGCAAGCTGGTGAACCTGGCGGTGGAAACCGGCTGCGATGCGCTGCACCCCGGCTACGGCTTCCTGTCGGAAAACGCCGAATTGGCAGATATCTGTGCCGAGCGCGGCATCAAGTTCATCGGCCCCTCGGCAGAAGTGATTCGCCGCATGGGCGACAAGACCGAAGCGCGCCGCAGCATGATCAAGGCCGGTGTGCCGGTCACGCCGGGCACCGAAGGCAACGTTGCCGACATCCACGAAGCCCTCACTGAAGGCGACCGTATCGGTTACCCGGTGATGCTCAAGGCCACCTCCGGTGGTGGCGGCCGTGGCATTCGTCGTTGCAACAGTCGCGAAGAACTCGAGCAAGCCTTCCCCCGCGTGATTTCCGAGGCCACCAAGGCCTTCGGCTCGGCGGAAGTGTTCCTGGAAAAATGCATTGTTAACCCCAAGCACATCGAAGCGCAGATCCTCGGTGACAGCTTTGGCAACGTGGTGCACCTGTTCGAGCGTGATTGCTCGATCCAGCGTCGCAACCAGAAGCTGATCGAAATCGCCCCCAGCCCGCAACTGACCCCCGAACAGCGCGCCTACATCGGCGATCTGTCGGTGCGCGCCGCCAAGGCTGTGGGCTACGAGAACGCCGGCACCGTGGAGTTCCTGCTCGCCGAGGGCGAGGTGTACTTCATGGAGATGAACACGCGGGTGCAGGTGGAACACACCATCACCGAAGAAATCACCGGCATCGATATCGTTCGCGAGCAAATCCGCATCGCCTCCGGCCTGCCGTTGTCGGTCAAGCAGGAAGATATCCAGCACCGTGGTTTCGCGTTGCAGTTTCGTATCAACGCTGAAGACCCGAAGAACAACTTCCTCCCAAGCTTCGGCAAGATCACCCGTTACTACGCCCCTGGCGGCCCCGGCGTGCGTACCGACACGGCGATCTACACCGGCTACACCATCCCGCCGTTCTATGACTCCATGTGCCTGAAACTGGTGGTGTGGGCGTTGACCTGGGAAGAAGCCATGGACCGCGGCCTGCGTGCCCTGGACGACATGCGCCTGCAAGGCGTGAAGACCACTGCCGCCTATTACCAGGAAATCCTGCGCAACCCGGAATTCCGTAGCGGCCAGTTCAATACAAGCTTTGTGGAAAGCCACCCTGAGCTGACCAACTACTCGATCAAGCGCAAACCCGAAGAGCTGGCCCTGGCCATCGCCGCCGCCATCGCCGCCCACGCAGGCCTGTGAGGAATATAACAATGAGCAAGAAGATCTTCGTAACCGACACCATCCTGCGCGACGCCCATCAATCGTTGCTGGCCACCCGCATGCGTACCGACGACATGCTGCCGATCTGCGACAAGCTCGACAAAGTCGGCTACTGGTCCCTGGAAGTCTGGGGCGGCGCAACCTTCGACGCCTGTGTGCGCTTCCTCAAGGAAGACCCGTGGGAGCGCCTGCGCCAACTGCGTGCCGCGTTGCCTAACACGCGCCTGCAAATGCTGCTGCGCGGCCAGAACCTGCTGGGCTACCGCCATTACAGCGACGACGTGGTCAAGGCCTTCGTGGCCAAGGCGGCGGTCAACGGTATCGACGTGTTCCGCATTTTCGATGCGATGAACGACGTGCGTAACCTGCGCGTGGCCATTGAAGCGGTCAAGGCCGCTGGCAAACATGCACAAGGCACCATCGCCTACACCACCAGCCCAGTGCATACCGTGGAAGCGTTCGTGGCCCAGGCCAAGCAATTGGAAGCCATGGGCTGCGACTCCATCGCGATCAAGGACATGGCCGGCCTGCTCACGCCCTACGCCACTGGCGAACTGGTCAAGGCACTCAAAGCCGAGCAGAACCTGCCGATCTTTATCCATTCACACGACACCGCCGGCCTGGCCGCGATGTGCCAACTCAAGGCCATCGAAAACGGTGCCGACCACATCGATACGGCCATCTCCAGCTTTGCCTGGGGCACCAGCCATCCGGGCACCGAGTCGATGGTCGCAGCCCTTAAAGGCAGCGAGTTCGACACCGGCCTCGACCTGGAACTGCTGCAAGAGATCGGCCTGTACTTCTACGCCGTGCGCAAGAAGTACCACCAGTTCGAGAGCGAATTCACCGCCGTCGACACCCGTGTGCAAGTCAACCAGGTGCCGGGCGGGATGATCTCCAACCTGGCCAACCAGCTCAAAGAGCAGGGCGCTCTGAACCGCATGAGCGAAGTGCTGGCCGAGATTCCACGAGTGCGTGAAGACCTCGGCTTCCCGCCACTGGTAACGCCGACCTCGCAGATCGTTGGCACCCAGGCGTTCTTCAACGTATTGGCCGGCGAGCGCTACAAAACCATCACCAACGAAGTGAAGCTCTACCTGCAAGGCGGTTACGGCAAGGCGCCGGGCACGGTGAACGAAAAACTGCGCCGCCAGGCCATCGGCAGCGAAGACGTGATCGACGTGCGCCCGGCGGACTTGCTCAAGCCGGAGATGACCAAGCTGCGTGGCGAAATCGGCGCATTGGCCAAGTCCGAAGAAGACGTGCTGACCTACGCCATGTTCCCGGATATCGGGCGCAAGTTCCTCGAAGAACGCGATGCCGGCACCCTGGCCCCTGAAGTGTTGTTGCCGATCCCGGAAGCGGGCGGCGTGGCCCGTGCTGGCGGTGAAGGTGTACCGACCGAATTCGTTATCGACGTGCACGGCGAAAGCTACCGTGTGGATATCACCGGTGTCGGTGTAAAGGCCGAAGGCAAGCGTCACTTCTACCTGTCCATCGACGGCATGCCGGAAGAAGTGGTGTTCGAGCCGCTAAACGAATTTGTCAGCAGCGGCGGCAGCAAGCGCAAGCACGCGACCGAACCGGGCCATGTCAGCACGGCGATGCCGGGCAATATCGTCGATGTGCTGGTCAAGGTCGGCGACGTGGTCAAGGCCGGCCAGGCCGTGTTGATTACCGAAGCCATGAAGATGGAGACCGAAGTGCAGGCAGCGATTGCCGGCAAGGTCGCCGCTGTTCATGTGGCCAAGGGCGACCGGGTGAACCCTGGGGAAATCCTGATCGAGATCGAAGGCTGATTACTCAGCCTTCCAACTACCGCTTAAACCTCGGGGGGGCATGTGCCCCCTTTTTTTTGCTGATTTTTTGACCATCAGGCGGTGATTGCCGGGCTCTCCTTGCGTTTGAATTCGACAAAAATGCCCTTCGGGGTGTAGATCAATTCAGGTTCCAGGGTGGTCAGGTTACTGCTGATGGCGCCGAACCTCCCATCAATGGTGGTTGCTTTGGCGATGGGTAGCTGGCGCTTGAGCAACTCGTCGCTCTCTGGCTGTACGTCAAGGTGCAGGGTGGGGTTCCCCAACGTTAATGTGTTGCCGACGTTCAGCACGGAGTGCTGTTGATCCACGCCGATTTTGAAATTCACGCTCGATCCTGGTTTCAGATTCAGATCATTGGTGATCCTTGTCCGCGCCGTAATCGCGGGGTCGAGCAGCAGGGTGCCGGCTACGTTAAGATTGTCGACGTTACCGCCGGAGTAGCTCGCGCCCGGCTCGATATCCATTGTGCCCTTGATCCCACTACGGTTGATCAACGTCGCGTCGCTGTACACCTTGCCTTGTCGGTTGGCGTGCAGTGCACCGGTCAGCTCCCAGGAGCCTTTGCCGACCCACAGATGCTGCATTCTTGTCGCCCCTTCAAAAGTCCCTCCTTCAGCATCGTCGAGAATCACCTGATTGGTGCCACTGCCCCCATCCACTTCGCCGTTGAAACGGCTGCCTTTCTTGATAATCAACAGATCGTCACCGCCTCCCATGTCGAGGGCTACGCCGTTGCCGCCGGTGATAACGCCCTGATTGGTCACTTCATCGGCTTTATTTCCGTCCAGCTTCACACCCGTGCCTGTTGCACCGGTGATGCCCCCTCGGTTATCCAGCCAGACGGAGGTGAGCCCGGAGCTGACCAAGCCATGAACAGGCGCCTTGATCTGTACATCCGGGCTGTTGACGATTTCAACGGCTGTCATGAGGTGGGGGTTAGCCAGGTTGGCGTCGCTTTGGGTCAGTTTGGCCAAGTGGTCGATATTCATACCGTGACTGCTCGCTGAGCCTGGGGTAGTCATGAGTTTGATGGTATGGGTATTGAGCAAGCCATTGGACGGTTGGCTATGGGCAGTCTTGAGCTCGCCAGACAACGCTGGCGGGTGTGCAGGTGGCTCTGCTGGTGTGGCCGGGGTGACGGCAGCGGCGAGGGACTGGGTGCCATGGGCAAACAGCATGCCCATGGAAGGGATATACGAGAATGGCGAGATCATGGTTTCCGGCCTCTTCGGTGTAGGAGGCCGGAGTGTAGCGAGCACAATCACCGGCTTAATGTCAGGCGTTGTAACCGGCTTGAGCGTGAAGTTTCCTCAGTTGCTGTCTTAAAACCCCATCTTCCATTCGCCTACCAGCCCATGGTTACGGCTGTTACTGCCGACCTCAGCGGTGTACGCGACGCTCAGTGCCTGATGAGCAGAAAGGCCTATGTCCAACCCCGTGCGCAGGGCCAGGCTGTCGCGGTTCAGCGAGACGCCATCGACGGTGAAATCACTCTTTTCTCCGGTCAGGTCAATCAGTCGGGAAGATTGCTTCACGCTGCTTTGCACGTCGCCGTAGAGGTGCTTCCAGTGGGTGCTCAAATGCGGGGACAGGCTCATGTTGTTATCAAAACGATAAAGGCTGCCCAAGCGAAGCCCCAGGGTGCTGCTGAGGTTTTGCTGGGTTTGCGCACCGACATTCAACGCCGCAAAGCCGCCTTTTTCCTTGAAGCCTTCACGATGGTAGCGCTGGTACCCCAAGCCTGCGAACGGCTCGACGCTTAACGTATCCTTGCCCAGCTGGTAGCCCATTTCGCCAAACACGGTTTGGCTTTGGGCCGTGTATTTGCCTTTGAGTTGCTCGCGATAACCCAAGAAGTCGATATCGACACCGCGTTTGTTTTGCCCGTCATGGTTGCTGTAGATGGCACCCAGGCGCAGAGCCAGCGGGCCGTCCTGGCGTACGGCGTATGCGCCCAGATGCCAGCTGTCGAGCGCTGCTTTGAAACGCTTGTGCTCAAACTCGCTTTCGGATTTGCCTCCCACCACACCGGCACGCCAAGCGTGATCGACTGCCCAGTCGGCGCCCAGAACAACGCCCTTGGTGCTTTGCTGCAACCCGACGCTGCCATATTGGCCGTCAAGTTTGCCGTTGTGGCTGAGGCCTTTTACCCAGATGCGGCCATCGGCATCGTCTGCGACGTTTGCTGGCAGGTCGCGCAGGACCGAGAGCAGCGTGTCGCTGACCTGTTGCGTGCTCATTTGGGTGGCTGCGGCAAGGTTGGCGTTCTGGCTGCCCGCGAGTTGTTCGAGGGCCTGAGCGACCTTCCCCGGTGCGAGGTTATTGAGGTATTCGCCGATATTGCCCAGTTCGTACCTGTCCCAGGGGGTGAGTTTGTCTGATTCAAGTAGCGATTTGACCGCCGCGTCCACGGCCAGGGCCAGGCGCTGGCCGTTGCGAGTGTTTGTGTGTTCGGCCAGGTAAAAATCGACGGGGGCGTCTGTCGAAAGGCGATGCAAGACGCCGTCACGATTGATTGACCCGGTGAGTTCTGTGATCCCGGACCGATCGAACACGTGTTCCACGCTTCCCTGCGCTTGGGCAAATTGAATGCTGCTGGCGGCCAGCCCGAAGGACATGACGAGCACGAGTCGCTGTAAGGTGAATGGCATGCAGTCCCAACCTCTTGATTAATGAGGCCGGGAATTTAGGCGAGGTGAGGGGGGGATAACTGTCAGGCCATCGACCCCTGATTTGCGGGAGTTGTCTCTAGTACGGTGCGATTAAAAACTCATCTGCCATTGGCCGGTCAGTGCATGGTTGCGGCTGTTGCCGCCCACTTCGCCTGTATAGCCCAGGCCCAGGCGATGGCGGGCGGATAAGCCCAGGTCCAGGCCCGCTTCCAGCAACAGGCTGTCCCGATCCAGGGCGCTGCCTTGCACATTGAACGCCGTGCCCCCCGCCAGGAAAGCCTGGCCGGTGGTGCTGTCGACATCGCCATAGGTGTGCTTCCAGCCAACGCTGGCGCGGGGTGTGAGGCTGACGCCGTTGTCCAGCTGGCTCAGGTGCGCCAGGCGCAGGCCGAAGGTGCTGCTGAAGTTGTCCTGGGTCTGGCCCTTGACGTGTAACGCAGCGGCGCCGCCTTTTTCTTTATAGCCGTCGCGCTGGTAGCGCTGGTAGCCGAGGTTGGCGAACGGCTCTGCGCTCAAGCGACCTGTGCCAAGGGCGTAGCCCAGTTCAGCAAAAGCCTGCTGGCTGTTGGCGTCATAGTCGCCTTTGGGGCGGTCGTTAAAACCGTTGAAGGCCACCGTGCGTTTACTGTCGCCTTGGTGCCCGCTGTAAGCAGCACCCAGGCGCAAGGCCAGTGGGCCACTCTGGCGCAGGGCATAGACGCCGGCGTGCCAGCTGTCGACGCTGCCGTCCACACCGGCGGTGTCCAGGTCGGTCTTGGAATAACCCCCCAGCACACCCAGGCGCCAGTCGCCGTCCAGCGCCCAATCGGCACCGAGCACTGTGCCCTTGGTGCGTTGGGTCAAACCGTTACTGCCGTGCTCGCCGTCGAGCTTGCCGTAGCTGCCGATACCTTGCAGCCACAGGCGGCCGCGGGCGTTCGGGTCATTGAGGTTGCGCACCTCGGCGGGTACGCCGGTGGCCGCCAGTGCGGGTGTGTCTTTGCCGTCCAGCCCCACCAGCAGTCCCGCACCGCCGCCCACCTGGTGCATGGCGGCGAGCATGCTGTTGCCAACTTGAGCACTGGCATTGAGGGTGGCGCTGGTGAGGCTGGCAGTGCTGCTGCCCGCCAGTTGCTCGATGGCTGCACCGGCTGTGGCGGTGGTGGTATTGAGCAGGGCGTTGTACAGCGGATTGTTCGTGCCCAGGCCCGCCAGGCTGCTGGCGGCGCTGGCACCGTTGGCGGTGCTGGCGAACTGGTTGAAGGCGATGTCGTTACGTGTGTACGTGAGGCCGACCTGAGTGGCGCTGTAATCCAGGGTTGGGGTCAGGAAGGCGTAGTCGCTGGTGACCTTGCCAAACGTGCCGTTGATGCTGCCGGCTTGCAGCACGCTGTAATGGCTTTGCCACGGGTAGGTGCCTTCGCCGGGGTTGACCGCCAGGGTTGCGCCATTAAGGTAAGCGGTGCCGCCGACCTTGATCGGTGCGCTACTGCCGTCGGCGTTGACGCCATAGGCGAGGGTCGAGCCGCTGCCCATGCGCAAGTCACGGCTGATGCTGGCGGTACCCAATGCGGTGTTGGTCTGCAGGGTGCCGTTCATCAGCAGGCTGCCCACCGAGCCGCCGCCGGCATACACACCGCCTGCATCGACCGTCACATTACCGGCAATGCCGCCTTGGTTGACCAGCTTGGCACCGCTGGAAATCTCGCCGCCGTCGCTGAAATCACCCTGGCCGGTCAACGTCCAGATGCCTTGCTTGACCTCCAGCCATTCAAGGTTGCGGCTGTCGCCAAAACTGCCCCCTGCGACGTCGTCCAGGGTCAGTCGGTCGTAACCGCTGCCGCCGTCCACCGTGCCGATAAAGCGGCTGCCATTGCGCAAGATCACGTGGTCGTCACCGCCGCCCAAGTCCAGGGCCAGGCCATTGCTGGCACTGATCGTGCCGCTATTGATGACTGTGTCGGCGTAGTTGCCGACGAACTTCACACCAAAGCCATCCAGGCCCTGAATCGTGCCGTGGTTCTCCAGGGTGGTAGTCGCAAGCCCCGGTCCGTCGCTGCCGTCGTCCACCAGGATGGCATTGTTCGCTCCACTGATCAGCGCGCCCTTGGCGTTGTAGATAGCGCCGCCGCCCAGGGCGATCCCTTCGCTGCCGTTGGCAAAGCCGTTCTTGTCGACACCCCCGGCGCCGACACCCTGGATGACGCCGTAGTTTTCGATATGGGCGATCTTGTCGATGTCCACGCCGTCACCGTCGCCATCCGGTTGCAGCCCGGAGAACGCGCCGGTGATGGTGCCGTGGTTGATCACAGTGCCGTCGCCATCGGAACCAAAGCCCGAGCCGTTGCGGCCGATCACCGTGCCGTAGTTGGTCAGCGTGGCGCCCTCGTCCGTGGTGATGCCATGGCGGCCACCGGAAATCAGGCCGTAATTGGTGACCGTTACGCCGCTGGCGGAGTCGATGTCCACGCCATCGAACTTGTCATCGCGGGAGAAGGTGTTGCCGGTGGAAATCTCGCCGTAGTTAGTGATAGTGGCGTTGGCGCCGGTCTTCATGCCGTCGCTGGCCTCCCCGCGAATCAAGCCACCGGCACGGTTGATGATGGTGGTGGTGACGTTGCTGCTGCGCAGCGCATCCAGGTCCAGCCCTTGGCCGGTGGCCGAGCGAATGGTGCCGCTGTTGTCGATCAGCACGCTGCCGCTGGCAACGTTACTGTTGATGCGCAACGCATCATTGGCGCCTTGGATCACCCCGCCGGCAAGGTTGTAAATACCGTACCTGCGCTCCCCGCTGACACTTCCTGAACTGTCGATACCCCGACCGCCACTGGAGACCAGCTTGCCCGCGTTAGTCACCACCACCCCCGCACCGCGGGTGCCGTCCTTGAGCGTCACCGCCACCCCAGAGGTTGTAATGCTGCCAGGCGCCGACGTGGTCAACGTATCACTGTCCCCCAAGGTTTGCCCCTGGGTAGTAGGCGTGTCGATCTGCAGGGTTTTGGCTGCGGCTGCTTCGATGAAACCACCGCTGGCCAACAGGGTGATGGCGAGCGCGAGGCGTTGAGGAGACGGGGGCATGCTGGGCGACCTTGTTATGGCAAGCGAGTCGACCTGTATAGCGAAGGGGAGTTGCAGGAATGTGTCGAAAAGATGACGACAATGAATATGCAATCTATTGCAGATCCTTGAGCCTATTCAGCCTGAGCGCTGCAATATATTGCACATTCTGCACGTCAACCGCGCCGCACGTAGCCCTTGCCGAAATGCCGCTCCATCCGCGCCTGGATCAATTCGAGCCCCAGGGACATCACCCAATAAATGATCGCCGCCGTCGTGAGCATCTCGATATAGCGGTAGCTTGAGCGGCCATAGGACTGCGCCAGAAACATCACTTCCCACACGCCCATCACGGAGATCAGCGACGAATCCTTGAGCATCGAGATGAACTGGTTAGTGGCCGGCGGGATGATGGTGCGCATGGCCTGGGGCAGGGTCACGTGCCAGAAGATCGCCCTGTCGCGCATGCCCAGGGCCAGCGCAGCCTCGCGTTGACCATGGGGCACGCCGAGGATGCCAGCGCGGAAAATCTCGCTCAGGTAGGCGCCGTAATTCAGTGACAACGCGATGATCCCGGCGACGATGGCGCCTGGCACCAGCCCCAATTGCGGCAGGCCCAGGTAGATCAACAGGATCTGGATCAGTAGCGGCGTGCCGCGAAAGAACGAGGCGTAGAAACTGGCAATGCCGAACGCCACGGCACTTTTGGACAGGCGCCCCAACGCGGTGATAAAGCCCAGCACCGACGACGCGACAATGGCGCACAGGCACAAGAACAGCGTCAGCGCCGCGCCTTGCAGGAAGCCGTTGGGCGCAAGGTGCAGGCCGACCAGGTTGGGCAGCTTGTCGAGGATGATCGAGAACTTCAGGTCAAAGCTAAGGAAGAAACTCGCAAACAGCGCGAACAGCGCCGCCCAGGTCAGGTAAAGCCGTAGGCGAAAACTCATCGGCTTATATCGGCGCCGATCCATTTTTGCGACAGCGCGCTCAAGGTGCCGTCCTGCTTGAGCTGGGCGAAGACCTCACGCACTTTGCTGTCCCACTGCGGGTCGCCTTTCTCGATGGCCACCGAGTTGGGCTCCGAGTACAGCGGCGCACCGGCGAGCTTGAAACGCTCGTCCTGGGTCAGGCGCGGCTGCGCGGTGACCAGGTTGGTGAGGATCGCATCCAGGCGCACGCCAGCGCCCAGGCCCAGATCCTGGAACGCCACGTTGTCGGTGTCGTACGGGGCGATCTGCACCTCCTCGAACGGGTACTGCAACTGCGTGTCTTCGGCGCCTTCGATCACCAGGTTCTTGTTCAGGTAGCTTTCGTAGCTCGAGGCGCTGGTGAGGCCGACTTTTTTGCCGGTCAGGTCCCGGGCGTCGTGGATGCGGTCGTCCTTGGCATTGACCACGATCACGGCGGGCGAAGCGTAGTACTCCACCGGGAAGTCGAACACCTCGGCGCGTGCCTTGCTCGGGGTCATGGAGCAGATGCAGATGTCGTAGCGTCCGCTCCAGCGGCCGGCGGCGATCACGTCCCAGGACGGAGTTTCCAGGCGCAACTTCACGCCCAGTTTTTGCGCCACGGTCTTGGCCACGTCCACGTCGAAACCGTCGAGCTGATTCTGGTCATTGAGAAATGAAAACGGTGGATAGCTTTCCATCAGCACGCCGACCAGCTCTTTCTTCTGCTCGACACGATCCAGCGTGGCACCGCCAAAGGCTTGGGTTGAAGCAGCCAACATCGTCAGGCCCAGGGCCAACAGCGGTCTGAATTTCAAAATCGAACACCTGAATAAAAAAGAGGTTGTTATTAACCGAACGGTACGCATTAAATAGTTATAAGAACGACTCTCATAGTGAGTTATTTTCATAAGCATATGAGTAAAAAGCATATGGGCGCAGTAAGCACAGTAATTCTCGATGGTGGCATGGGCCGTGAACTGCAACGCCGTGGCGCGCCGTTCCGTCAGCCGGAATGGTCGGCACTGGCCTTGAGCGAAGCGCCGCAAGCGGTGGAGGCGGTGCACGCGGCCTACATCGACAGTGGTGCCAATGTGATCACCAGCAACAGTTACGCGGTGGTGCCGTTCCACATTGGCGAAGCGCGGTTTGCCCAAGAAGGGCAGACGCTCGCCGCCCTGGCTGGTGAGTTGGCGCGACGGGCGGTGCAGGCCTCCGGTAAAGCCGTGCAGGTAGCCGGCTCACTGCCACCGCTGTTTGGCTCTTATCGCCCAGATCTGTTCCAGGCCGAGCGCGTCAGTGAGTTGCTCACCCGCTTGGTGAACGGCCTGGCGCCGCATGTCGATCTGTGGCTGGCGGAAACCCAGAGCTCAATCGCTGAAGCGCGTGCGATCCATGCCGGGTTGCCGAAAGATGGCAAGCCGTTCTGGCTGTCGTTTACCTTGAAAGACGAAGACACCGACGAGGTGCCGCGCTTGCGCTCCGGCGAACCGGTGGCGGACGCAGCCGAGGCGGCGGCGCAACTGGGTGTGCAGGTATTGCTGTTCAACTGCAGCCAGCCGGAAGTGATCGGCGCGGCCATTGATGCGGCGCGGGCAACTTTCGAACGATTGGGTGTAGCGATTCAGATCGGCGCCTACGCCAACGCTTTCCCACCGCAACCGAAGGAAGCCACGGCCAACGATGGTCTGGACCCGTTGCGCGACGACCTCGACCCGCCCGGTTACTTGCAATGGGCGGCCGATTGGCAAGCGCGCGGCGCTAGCCATTTGGGTGGGTGCTGCGGCATCGGACCGGAGCATATTGCGGTGCTGGCCCAGAAGTTGGCTGGCTGAGCCTAAGTTCCGAGAGTCGCCACCCTCCAATGTGGGAGCTGGCTTGCCTGCGATGGCATCAACTGGTTTGCCTGATACACCGAGGTGTCTGTATCGCAGGCAAGCCAGCTCCCACACATGTGAGTATTAATCCCGACACTCTGTGAGTGTCTTCAACTGGCCCGAACCACTCTGGTTCGCCTCCGACAACCACGCCTCAAACCCGGCACCGACCTTCGGCCATTCCGAATCCAGGATCGAATACCACGCCGTATCGCGGTTCTGCCCCTTGACCACCATGTGCTGGCGGAACACCCCTTCAAAACTGAACCCCAAGCGCTCGGCTGCGTACTTGGACCGCGCGTTGCCGTTGTTGCACTTCCACTCCAGCCGACGGTAGCCCTGCTCGAACGCATACTTGGCCAGCAGGTACACCGCTTCGGTGCTTTTCGGCGAGCGCTGCATGGGTGCGCCGAAGGTGACGTGGCCGATTTCGATACGGCCTTGCGCCGGGACGATGGACATCAGGCTGAGGATGCCCTGAACCTGGCCCGTCGCACGGTCGATCACGCTGAAAAAGTACGGGTCGCTGTGGGCGGCGTGATTGTTCAACCAGGCGTCGAAGGCACTGCGCTCGGTGAACGGGCCGTAGGGCAAGTAATCCCACAGCTTCGGATCGGCCCCTGGGCCGTCAAGGGCTTGCCACAGTTGATCGGCATGGCGCGCCGGGTCGAGCTTTTCCAGGTGGATAAAACGCCCTTCAAGCAGTTGCGCAGTCGGCGCCGGGACGCCTTTCCAATCAGCGAGGGAATTGATCATGCAGTGCTCCTTAAAGACCTTTGCGAAATTGGATGAAGCCTGGGCGTTCGGCGATGCGCTCATAGAGCTGGATCGCCGTGGCGTTGGTCTCATGGGTCAACCAGTGCACCTTGCAGCAGCCATCGGCCTTGGCGGTGGCGTAGACGAATTCGATCAGCTTGCGACCGACCCCCGTGCCACGTTGGGCTGGGTCAACCAGCAAGTCCTGCAGGTAGCAGGAGTTCTCGATGCTCCAGTTGGAGCGATGGTAGATGAAGTTGACCATGCCCACCGCCTTGCCGTCCTGCCAGGCCAGTGCCGAATGGGTCGGCTCGCTGGGGTCGATCAGGCGTTGCCAGGTGCTTTGGCTGACGGCGTCCGGCAATTCGGTGTTGTAGAACGCCAAGTAGGCCTGCCATAGCGGCAGCCAGGCGGCTTGGTCGGCGGCTGTGACCTGGCGAATGTCGATCAAGCTCATTCTGAAACTCCTTGGGGAATAAAGCGGGCGAGGGTCTGGTCACGTACATCGGCACTGGCGGCCAGGCCGTCACGGACACCGGCTATGTCGGCGGCGCTGCGGTTCTGGCTGAGTTTGCGTTTGCCCACCAGGCGTTCGATCGGCAGGGCAAAGCCGACAATGGCCTTGAGCATGCCGTCGATGTAGTCCGCCGGTGCGTCGCTGACACGCCAGGGTTGGGCGCGGGCGCTTTCATGGCGGTCGGTGAGGGCGGTGACCACCTTGAGCAAGCGCTCGGCGTCGCTGAACACCGCAGGCGTGCCATAGGCGTGCACGGCGATGTAGTTCCAGGTCGGGACCACTTTGCCGTGCTCGGCCTTGGCGGGGTAAAACGCCGGGCTGATATAGGCGTCGGCACCGGCGAAGATCACCAGCGCTTCACCGCCATTTTGCAGCTCGCGCCATTGCGGGTTGGCCTTGGCCAGGTGACCGTACAGCGTGCCGTTGGGCCCTTCATCGGGGTTGAGCAGCAAAGGCAAGTGGCTGGCTTGCAGGCCGTTTTCACCCACGGTTACCAACTGCGCCAGACGGGTGTGCTGGATCAGTTGCTGGATTTCGGGCAAGTCATCGAGAGCAAAGGCTCGGGGTGTGTACATGGAGATTTTCCTTGGCGAATGCCTGCATCCTAGGCAGGCTATTGGTTCGTTGTAAGAGCCATCTCGCGCTATTTTCATAGGTCCAATATGCCGCCTGTTTCGCCACCGCTGTCCTTCAACCCCGCCGGTATCGAGCTGGACCGCCGCCAGGGCCTCACGCGCCAGCTTTATGAGGCCCTGCGCCAGCGGGTATTGGATGGGCGATTGGTCAGCGGCACGCGGTTGCCCGCAACCCGCGATTTGGCGACAGCCTTGTCGATTTCCCGCAACAGCGTGGTGCGCGCCTACGACCAGTTGTATGCCGAAGGGTTTATCGAGAGCCGGGTGGGTGATGGCACCTATGTTGCCCAATTGCCGATGCCCCAAAAACTATCCACAAAAGTATCCACAGGGTTGTCAACAGGCTTATCCCCAGGGTTATCCACAAAATGCGCAAATTTACCTGAGGATTTGGATGACAAAGTTATCCACAGTGCCGGGTTGGCGCGGGTAAAAGACCACCACCTGCCTCAGCCGCCTTCGGGGCCGCCTCGGGCATTTCGCGTGGGCGTACCCGCCTTCGATCTGTTCCCGTTTGAGGTATGGGCCAAGCTGAATGGGGCGTTCTGGCGCAAACCCGACCTGGAACAGCTGTGCTATGGCGACCCGGCAGGTGATGGCCGCCTGCGCGGTTTGATCGCCGCGTACCTGCGCAGCTCGCGTGGCATGCAATGCACGGCTGAACAAATTGTGATCACCAGCGGCGCACAGCAGGCCATCAGCCTTTGTGCACAGTTGCTGGTGGAGCCTGGGGATGGCGTGGCGGTGGAAAACCCTGGCTATCGCGCGGCCGGCCATGCATTCGCTTTGGCCGGGGGGCGACTGCACGGCGTGCCGGTGGACGGTGAGGGCATGGATTGCCAGGTGCTCAGTACCCTCAATGATTGCCGCGTGGCGTATGTCACGCCTTCCCATCAGTATCCGCTGGGCGTGGTGATGAGCCTGGCACGCCGCCTGGAATTGCTGGCCTGGGCCGAGCGTTCAGGCGGCTGGATCGTGGAGGACGATTATGACGGCGAGTACCGCTACAGCGGCGCGCCGCTGTCACCATTGGCCGCGCTGGATCGCAGTGGCCGCGTGCTGTACGTGGGCACCTTCGGCAAGGTGGCGTTCCCGGCGTTGCGCCTGGGTTACCTGGTGTTGCCACCGGGCCTGGTGCAAGCCTTCACCCGGCGCCGCGCGGTGGACGTGCGTCACTCCGAAGTCAGCACCCAGGCGGTGATGGCCGAGTTCATGGCGGCGGGGCATTTCCAGCGCCACATTCGCCGGATGCGCCGTGCTGCGTTGAGCCGACGCAATGCCTTGTTGGCTGGATGGCCAGAGGCATTACCCGGTGTTGGCCCATTGCCCAACGTTGCAGCGGGACTGCACTTGACGGTGCGTGTCGACAGCGTGTCCCGCGAGCAACAATTGCTAAAGCAAGCTCATGCAGTCGGTGTAGAGATCAACGGCTTGAGCACCTATTGGCTGCCAGACTCCAGCACACCGCCGGACCAACGCGCCGGCCTGGTGCTGGGGTTTGCTGCCGTGCCTGAGTCGGGCATTGCGCAGGCGCTGGAGCGTTTGCGTCTGGCTTGGCTGCCATAAGCCGATCAGGTGTTGAAGAACAGCGATTGGGCCAGTTGGGCGCCGATGCTGCTGCGATGGATTTCAATCATGTCCCAGTCACTGGGGCCGGTGCGCTGATAGGCACCGCCTAGACGTTGTTGCTCGCGGGTCTTGAGGTGATCCTTGGTGAAGTTTTCCAGCGCGGCATCTTTTGTTTCATAGTGAAAGTGCGCGTACCACAGCACAGTGCCGTTTTCTTTGTCGCGAATCTCGTACTCGTCCAGATAGTCCTTTTTGGGCCCCTTGAGGGGGCGGCGGCTGATGACCTTGACGATGCGGATCAACCCTTGGCTGTTGAGCCAGTCAACCCGTTCGGCGGTTGGCGCTTGATGCTTGATCATGTCGATGTAGTGTTTTTTACCAAGCCGATAGAGGCGTTGCGCCGCGTCGTTGAGCTGGCGCTTGGTTGAGGCGGCAGAAGCGTGATCGCTTTCAGTAAGATTGCGCTGGGTCAGGGCTTCTTCGATATCGTTTGAGGCTTTTTCCAGCGCCTTTGCATGATCATCGAACATGTCTTGAATATCCTGCGGCGCATGCCAGGGTTTCCTGGAGAAACCCTGGTATTTACGGGTTTCAGCTTGTTCGCCATCCAATAGCGCTTGCCCCGCGTTGATGCTGGTGTCCAGATCCACAGCTACCGGTGCGCTTGGCTGCGATGGGGCTTTCTGCCGTTTAACCCAGACTCCCGGTGCCTTCTCATGAAACGTGGCGAGCACCTTGCCGGTCATGTGTGCCTTGACGTCGACCAACGAACTGTCTGCTTGGCGGGGCTCACCCATCACCAAGCCGTGATGACGTGTCTTGATCACTTTACGCCTTGGGGCGGGCTCGGCCCTGGAGCTGCCGGGCTTGGGCTGCTGGGCTTTTTTCTCTCGCAGCAGGTAGGCCAGGTCGTGGATGGCCCGTTGGCTGAACTCGCTTATTTGCAGGCGAAAACGTTCGAGGCGAGGTTTGAGCAAGTGCTGTGGGTAATCGGCGTGCAGATCCAGCAGGCGTTGGTCGGCGCTGGAAAATTGCTCAACGAGGCTGTTGAGCACCTCGATACGATCATCCAGCGAGGCGCCATTACCGCGTTCAACAATCTCACTGAAACTTTCAACGTTGATTTCGGCTGAATCGACGATCTGGCCCATTCGCTCACGCACGGTGGCTGGAATCTGGCTTTGCGTTTCATCGATACACAGGTAACGGCCCAAGCCGATCTCGAGAGATTTGAGTTCAATGAGCGTGAGCTGCGGCAACTCTCGCATGGTTTTACGAATGATCGCCGCGCCTTCATCTCCCAGGGTTTTAAGTTCGTTGAAGCGGTCGTTGATGAATTCCAGCCGCCTGATGATGCCAAGGTTCAGAGTGGACAGGGTGTGTGCGCTTTTTGCCTGGTTTTTATAGTCAATGTCTACCTCGGCATCAAGAACCGGCAACGACGCCTTCAAGGCTTTCCTGTAGCTCTCCACCTGTTGCTCCATGGCTATCTGTGTCAGTTGCACCTGTTGTTTCAGGTAACCGCTCATGTTGCTCTGGTAGGTGGGTACCGTGTCGATGATACTCAAGGACTTCAGCTGGCTGATCGCTTCGTCGTACGCCGCCAGCCGCCTGTCGACCTTATCGATGAACGCTGTACGCTGCAGGTCCGTGGACGGCCCCGGGGTAGCGTCCAGCGCGGGCTTTGATTCAAGCACGTCCAGTTGTTGACTGGCGGCGACGGCGTCAAAAGCGTTGAGCTGGGTCTTGAGTGCTGCAATGCGCGCAGGCTGATCGACCTTGACCGCCCGCCGGCGGTTTCGAAGACCGCCGCCGCGCAGTCGCAGGCGTATGTCGACAAACCACTGGCCCGCCAGATTGCCGATCAGCGGCGGGCCTGTACGCAAGGGAGATTTGGAGTCGATGATAATGACACTGTCGTTGTCATCCACGATGACTTCGAACCAGCGCTCACCAACGGGCGCAAACCACCGATCCGCGAGTGGATAGAGATTGAGATGGCGGCCGGGGGTTTTATTTTGCTCGCCAAGCTTATCGGGTTTGGCAACATTGAAACTGTCGAGGGTTCTGGCCAGCCCCAGGCGACTATGGCTCAGGGCGCCGCGAGTGTGTACGGCACCTTGATGCTTGGCAGGTAGTTGATTGTCGGGAATATCCGGTTGCTGCACGCAGGTATATTTTTTCTCGGCAACCGGCAGTTTGTTCACCGTTTCGATTGTCGTGCGTTCGGATTCAGGCTCAATCCTGGCCGCATCGAACTGCTTTCGAGGGCGCGGGTGCCGCAGGGCTATATGCAGAGTCAGCGCCATACCCAGGTTCAGGAATACATCCACCAACGCTGTCCAGGCTGTTGAGTCGTCATCCTTGTTCACGGCCTCCTCGGCAGCTTGCAGGTCGTCCATGATTTGCCAGATCCAGGCGGCGACTCCCAGGGTGCGGCCCATGAACGGCAGCGCGGCATTGAATATTTGCCAACCTGCATGTCGAAAGGTCGCCCACCGTTTCTGTACGTTGGACACCGACTGGCGTGTCGCCAATTCAACCATGGCATTGGCATTGGCGTTGAACAGCGTCGCTAATGCGTCATTGCCTATTTCCTCATTGGTCAGCGTCACGGGGCCACTCATGTACAGCACGGTAAGCGGCTCGACCAGTGCGCGCACTACGGTCCAGGGCGAGGGTAGGGTGTCTGGGAACACATACTGGGCATAGTTGAAGCGTTGTGCGTCGGGCAGCCAGGCCAGCACTGATTCGCGCAAGGTACGGTCATGCTTGATGGCGTACAGCAGGTTTTGCCTCGATGCAAATTGCATCAGCGTTGGTTCGAGCAGGGGCCGATAAAGCACGCAGGGGCCGGCGTCGGAATGCCTCGGGCCGATCACGAACATATTGGCGACTACGTCTTGCTCATGGCCGGGACGCAAGGTGGGCACAAAGGCCAGGCAGCGAATGACAATGGGCTGCCCATCTACTTTGCGCTCCTGTTCTTCGTTGTGCATCACCGCGGCGATGTAGCGGTAACCGCGTTCATCGATGCCGCCCTGGCCGCGGATTTTCATCTGCAAGGCCAGCAGTGGCAGTTGCACCTGAAGGTGGCGGGTGTAGATCTGCTGTCGATGGCGCGATTGCTGCGGATCATCGAGCAGTTTTTGTTTGACCAGGGCTGGGTAGTTCTGGCCTATATCAATGTCTTCTATGACGTCTTTCAGAAAGCGGTAAGTCAGCCAGGTGGGTACACCGTTGTCCTTGCCGTTGTAGTGCACGGTCGCGTTGCCGGTAGGCAAGCCGGTAAGGTTTTCCAAGGCCAGGTCGATCAGGTTACGACGAGTGATGTCGACGGCACCTGGAATGATAAATGTGCCCCACAGAACCGGGCTTTCAATCACAACCTCGACCTTATCCAGATTCAGACGCACGCCCTTTTCCGGGTCGCGGATATGGCTTTGCAACTGGGTCCGGGCATAGTCACGAATAGACGGAATGCCGTCTTGGAATGTTTCGCCGTGGTAATGGGTGTGCAGTTGGGCCAGGTCGATCATATAGCGGCTGTAGGCGGCTGTATCGGAGTCCGTCGCCGAGGTTAGCCAGTCCGGGAGTTGTTGGTGAATCTGGCGAATATTCGACAACTGGTGATCGCTCATCTCTTCGATGCTCGGCACGATCCGGGCGACAGTTGGGGCGCGTGGCTGATCCTGCAGACCGGCCCCGCTGAGGCTGCCAATGACCTGGATTTGCAGCGAGATCAGTGTGCAGGCCAGCGCATCGAAGAAGTTGCCATCAGGCTCATACAAGCGCCATTGCAAGGTGGTGTCCCGCTCTGGTGCATTCAGCCTTGCCGGCAGCGAAGCACCGAACTGGGCCAATGACTCGAACGTCTCATACCCGCTCACAAGCGAGTGCGTCAGCACCATTGGGCGGTTCTCGTGTTCGCCTACCAATACGGTAATGTCCAGGAAGTAGAGGTGGGTGGACTGGCCATCTTCAAGAATATCCACGTCAACCAGGTAGGCATGGCTTTTATAGGGATCTTTCAGCGAACGCCTGGCTCGGTCTGGCTCCTGAAAAACCGTGCGGGCCATGGCGCATTCGTGCTCATCCAGGCCTTGCTCTTCGGTGATGTTCCACACGTTTCTCAACGCGCTGGAGAAGGCCTGCCAGCGCGGGCCGGCGGCGCCATTGGACGCGTTCCAGAAGTCCAGCTGCTGTTCCTGGAACGCGGCGAACAGCAGGTCGGATAACTCGTTGATCAAACGTGCAATGGCATCGATTTTCACCGCGAGGTGTACAGGAGCCGTAGCGTTGGGTTGTAGCGTGAGGAAGTGTTGACCGTCGAGGTAGGTCACCCTGTCGCTGGACAGTGCCTGATGAGCAAGCACTGAGGTGAGCGATTCCACAGCAGCCGGCGCGCGCTCGACGGCGTTACCGACCACCTCCCATTGAGGGCTGACTACCACGGCCAGATCGGGGTCGATATTCAGGTTGGGATACAACTCTTTGAGTGCAGAGCGCAGGGTGGCGGCGGCAACTTCCCGGGCGGTGGGGCCAGTGGTTAACTGGGTAAGCAGTTCATAGGTACTGGGCGGACGGTGGTTATTAGCGGTGTCATTGGGCATGTGCAGCTCCTCTGCATTCGATGGCCCGGACGGGCTTCGCAAATGAGCAAAGTAGCGAGCTGTGTTGCGTCGAGGGCGGTAGATACGTCGAGGCGCATCTACGCCCGCCAGTGTTTCACGTGCCGGATTTGATCTTGGTCCAGGCTCTGGTCCTGGCGCGCTCCGCATCACGTCCCAGAGGCTTTAACGTATACAGCGTCGCCATCGCCGCTTCGGTCGGGTAAAGGTTGGGGTTGTTGCGAATGGTCGGATCGACCCGTTCGGTCGCATCCTTGTTAGGGTTGGGATAGCCGACAAAATCGCTGATGAGCGCAATGACCTCGGGCTGTAGCAAGTAGTTGATAAAGGTATAGGCGTCCTGTGGGTTTTGCGCGCCCTTCGGGATGGCGAGCATGTCGAACCAGATCGGCGCGCCTTCTTTGGGCAGGCGCATGTCCACGGTGACGCCGTTTTTTGCCTCTTTGGCACGGTTGGCGGCCTGGGAGAAACTGCCGGAATAACCCACCGCGACACAGATGTCGCCATTGGCGATGTCCGCCATGTATTTGGAAGAGTGAAAGTAGGTGATGTACGGGCGGATCTTCATCAACAGCGCTTCGGCCTTGTCGTAGTCCTTGGGGTTGCTGCTGTTGGGGTCCAGGCCCAAGTGCTGCAACGCCAGGGGCAGGATCTCCGAGGGCGAGTCCAGCAGTGCGACGCCGCATTGCTTGAGCTTGCTGATGTTCTCTTCCTTGAAGATCAGGTCCCAGCTGTCCACGGGGGCGTTGTCGCCCAGGGCCGCCTTGACCTTGGCTGGGTTGAAGCCGATCAGGATGGTGCCGTACATGTAGGGCACGGCGTATTGATTGCCGGGGTCGTTGGCTTCGATCAGCTTCATCAGTTTGGGGTCAAGATGGTTCCAGTTCGGCAACTGGCTGCGGTCCAAGGGCTGGAACACGCCGGCTTCGATCTGTTTGGCCAGGAAAACGTTGGACGGCACCACCACGTCATAGCCGGAGTTGCCGGTGAGCAGTTTGGCTTCCAGGGCTTCGTTGGTGTCGAAGATGTCGTACACCAGCTTGATCGACGGGTGCTGGGCCTTGAAGTCTTCCAGCGCCTTGGGCGTGATGTAGTCGAACCAGTTGTAGACCTTCAGGGTTTTTTCTTCGGCCTGGGCTGCGCCGCTGACAACCACGGCGCACAGGGCGAGCGACTTGAGTATGTTCATTGGGCTGCTTCCTCGAAACCTTCCAGCACGTTGACGGCGTTGATGCCGATTTCTTCCACCGCGTAGCCGCCCTCCATCACGAACAGCGTGGGTTTGCCCAGGCGGGCAATGCGTGCGCCCATGGTCAGGTAGTCCGGGCTGTCGAGCTTGAACTGCGAGATAGGGTCGTCCTTGAACGTGTCCACGCCCAGGGACACCACGATGATGTCGGCGGCGTAGCGCTCGATTTCGGCGCAGGCCTGTTCCAGCGCGGCGCTCCAGGCCTGCCAGCCGGACCCGGCCGGCAACGGATAGTTGAAATTGAAACCCGCGCCTTCGCCTTCGCCATGCTCATCGGCATAACCGAGGAAGAACGGAAACTCTGCCTCCGGATGGCCGTGAATCGAGGTGAACAGCACGTCGCTGCGCGCGTAAAAAATGGACTGCGTGCCGTTACCGTGGTGGTAGTCCACATCGAGGATCGCGATCTTTTTGCAGCCCTGATCAAGGAATGCCTGGGCTGCGATGGCCGCGTTGTTGAGGTAGCAATAACCGCCCATCAAATCGCTGGCGGCGTGATGCCCCGGCGGGCGGCACAGCGCGAAGGCACTGTGGGCGCCTTGGGCGATAGCGGCCTGGGCGGTGAGGGCAACTTGTGCTGCGCTGTAGGCCGCTTGCCAGGTGCCGGCTGTAATCGGCGCACCACCGTCGAAGCTGTAATAGCCCAACTGGCCGTGCAGGCTGGTGGGCATCACGCGGCGCAACGTGCGCGCAGGCCAGGTGTAGGGCAACAGATCGCCGTCCTGGTCGTATTCGGTCCAGCGCTGCCAGGCGCCTTTGAAGAAGTCGAGGTAGTCGCGGCTGTGGATACGTTGCAGCGGTGCCAGGCCGAAGTCCAGCGGTGCTTGCACGGGCCCCAGCTCCCGCGCCTTGACCCGTTGCAGCACATGGTCGGCGCGCGAGGGCATTTCGAAGCAGGGCATCAGTTGCCCGTCCATCAGTTCACAGCGGCCATGGTGCAAATGATGATCGTCCGAGTAGATCGTCAGCATGTTGTTGTTCTCCGAAGGCTCTGGGGTATGCCTTGCAGTGTTGCCAGACGCCGGGTTTTGGAGAACGGCAGGAGCGGCCAAAAGGGGATCGATATGGCCAATGTGTCTGTCCGCTATTCGCCCCTTGCTAAGGCCTGAACTGACTCGGTGCCACACCGCTCCAGCGCACGAACGCATGCCTGAAGCTCGCGGTCTCGCTGAAGCCCAGTTGCTCGGCGATCCGGTAGATCGGCAGTTCATCCTCCCCCAGCAAATGTTTGGCGCGTTCGAAGCGTAGTTCGTCGAGCAACTCCTGATAGCTGCAGCCCAAATCATGCAAATGCCGGCGCAGGGTACGTGCTGAACAGTTCATCTGCCCTGCCAGTCCCTCCAGGCCCGGAGCGGCATTCAGTTGCGCGGCCAGTAACAGGCGCACACGCCCCAGCCAGGCCTGGCGACCGGTGAACTCGGCATTCTGCCGCCGGCAGCGTTCCACCATGGCGCAGTGGGTGACGGCGTCGGCCAGCGGCAGGGGTTGATCGAGCCAGTCACGGTCGAACGCAAAGGCATTGCTGGCGGCGCCAAATTGCAGCGGGCAGTCGAAGCGTTCGGCGTAGCGTGCTCGATAGTCGGGCGCTGGGTATTCAAAGCGCGCGCCGAGTAATGGCAGTGGTTGGCCGAGCAGATCGTCGCCGATGACTTTCAGCGAGAGCAGGCAGAACTCGACATTGAAGGCGTGCAGGGCTGGGTCTTCGCGATAGTCACTGGCGCTGAACCAGACACGCTGGCCGTCCTCCTCCAGGCTCAGTTCAAAAAGTGTTCCCAACAGCGCCGGGTAGCGCAGGGCCAGGCGCAAAGCGTCACCGAAGGTGGCACTGGTGAGCAGTGCATAACCGAGCATGCCGTAGGATGACACATGCATGCGCCGGCCCAGTTCCAAGCCGATACCCCGGCGCAACGCCACGGCGTTGGCGCATACGCGCATTTCCTGATGAGTGATAATACGCGTATCGGCGCGGCCCAGGTCGGCGCTGCTGATGCCACTGCCGGCCAGCAGGGTTTGGCTGGGTATGCCGTCAGGCTTGAACGTCTCCAGTATCAGCGAGACCGCATTGAGGGTGGTCAGGTGTGAATGCAGCATGATCGATTCCAGCCTGGGTTTGCCAGGCTGGAGCAAGTTATGTGCCGTTGCGCGAGGGGGAGGTCAATAGACCTCTGGCGGGAAAAACAAGCGCTGGGCTTGCGTCAGGTTGATGGAGCTGCGGTAGTAGTTGAGTTGTTCCTCTGCGTTTAAGTCGGTGATCGTGTCAGCCACCTCTTTGAGCTGTTGTTCTGCTGGTGTTTTCAACCGTGCATGGAGAAATCTGTTAAGTGAAGCGTGGGCGCTCGAGTATTGGAAATGTGCATACCAGAGGGGTTTGCTGGTAGACAGATCAATGACGGCATACTCATCTTGATAGCTCCAAGTGGCGCCCTTGAGAGGCTGCCGGGTCGTGACCTTTTTGATCGCAATTTCGCGGTGGTTAATGAGCCAGTCGACATGGGCAATGGTCGGCGGCTGTTGCTTGATCAGCTTTGCCACGGTTTCAGTGGCTCGTGCGTAAAGTGCTTTTGTGGCAGCCTTGAGTCGTTTGCGCAGGTCTGCGCTGGATTGCTTGGTTTGTGCCGTGACTTTGGCTTTGATCAATGCCTCGTCAATATCTTGCTCGCTGCGCTCGAGCAACCAGGCGTGCTGGTGAAACATGTACTCGATGCCGATGGCCGTGCGCGAGGTATCGTTGGCTTGTTGGCTGGCGCGTTCTTGAAACTTCGGCAATTGGGCCAGTAGTTTCTCGCCCGCGGTGGTGGCGTCGTGGAGCGTGAGCGTTGCGGATGTGGCCTGTGCCGGGGGCGTTTCGATGTGTTCGACCCACATACCCGGAGTCTTCTCATGAAAGGTGGCCAGGACCTGGCCGGTTATCGGGGTCTTGATATCAACGAACCTTGATACGGTCCCTATGGGGTCCAAGCGGGGTTCGCCAATCAACACGCCGTTGTAGCGTGTCTGGATAAATTTTTTCAGCGGCCTGGGTAGCGCAGGGGGAGGGGTGGGCCTGATTCGCGTCAGTTTCTGTTCCTCGTGCAGAGGGACAAGTGCCGCCTTGGCGCGGTTGGCGAACCCTTGCAGCGATCGACTCAGGCGTTCCAGGGGTTGGGCCTGGATCTGTTCGGAGAACTCTTGAGAAAAGTCCTTCAAGCGCTCATCGATGAACTTGAACTGCTCCACTAGATTGCTCAAGGCATCAATACGCTCGTCCAGGCGATATTCGCTTCGCTCATCCAGGGTGTCACGCAGGGTCTGTACCGCGACGTCGGCACTGTCGAGCGTGTCGTTGAGCATCTCCCAGGCATGGGGTTCGGTTGCGAGGGATTCAGGGGCCAGGCACAAGTGACGCGCCAACGTCACCTGCAGGGCCCTGAGATCGTCGCTCATATAGCGGGGCAGTTTGCGCTTGCTCTCCCTGATCACGTCGAATCCGGCCGGGCCGAATTTGCGTAGTTCGGTGAAGCGTGACTGAGCGTAATCCAGGCGCTTGATCATGCTGTCGCTCATCTCGACGATCTGTTGGTAGTCCGCGATATCGCTGGTATGAGGTGGCGGTGCATGGATTGGGAGCTGTTCCAGAACGGGCGAAAGTTTTGAAGTAAAGGGTACGAGTTCTTCGTTTACCCCTGCTTCATTGAGCGCCAGTTGGGCCTGTAGATAGCCAATGGCTTTTACTTGGAACTCAGGCTCCGAGGTGAAGACGGCGATGGTCATCAGGTGTTGCCGTGCTTGTTCGTAGTCTTCCGATTGGCCATCGAGCGTGTCCAGGTAGGCCTGGCGTTTGGCTTGGGCACTGGTACTGGGGGCCTCGTCCATTGCTTTGCGGGTTTCTTGCAGTAGGTGCTGCTGGGTTTTCTTCGCGCTTTCAAACGCTTTCAATTTTCTGCGCGATGCGTCGGCTTCGGTGATCGCAAGGTCCTTGGCGGTATTTTTCAACCGATCGGTACTGGGTTTGCGCAGGCGCACCCGGTGGTCGACGGACCATTCGCCCTGAGCGTTGTGAATCAGTATGGGGCCGATGCGGTTGGCCTGGTTGGGGTCAATGACAACAATGTTTTTATCGTCGTCCACTTTCACCATGAACCAGTTTTCGCCGACGGGAGCGTAGTGCTGCTCTCCTGACTGATACAGGTAGCGGTCAGCAGCCGGCTGGTCTATGACGGCGCCGAGGTCAGCGGGCTTTTCTGTTTTAAAGCTTTCAAGCATCGAGGTTTCCAGCGCTGGCGTGCGGTTGATTGCGCCGCTCGTGTTCAGTGCGATCTCGTGATCGGGAGGCGGGGCCAGCGAGGTTCGCTCAGGCAGTTGCTCGACGGTGAAGCTTATCGTGCTGGAGGGGCCCGGCGTTTCAGGCGCAAGCTCGGTCGTCTTGACTTTGGTGGGCTCGATCCTGGCCGGCTCGAACTTAGGTCTGCTGCGCTGTGCGCTGTGTAAGGTGATCGCCATACCCAGGTTAAGCAGCACATCGGTCAGCGCAGACCATTGTGCAGGCTTGTCGCCCTCCTCATGGGCCTGGGCAAAAGTTTCCAGCTGTTCGACGATTTGCCAGATCCACGCGCTAGTGCTTGCGACGCGCCCCATAAAGGGCAGTGCGGCATTGAAGAGCACCCAACCGGCCTGCTTTAGCGTGTCCCAGCGGCTTTCGGCATTCGATACCGATTGGCGGTCCGCCAGTTCAATCAGCGCTTTGGCGTTGCTCTCGAACAGCGTCTTGAACATATCCCCGTTGAGGCTCTCCTCACCAAGACTCACGGGACCGCTATAGGTCCATAGCTCGATGGGGTTTACCAGAAAGTCGGCGATGACCCACGGCGACGGCCAATGACTGGTAAAGACATAATTGGCGTAGTGGTTACGCACCGCGTCCGGTAGCCAGCTAATCACCGAATCGCGCAACGTGCGCGACTGGCTGATGGCATACAGCAAGTTTGCCGGTGATGGGTATTGCAGCAACGCGGGTTCAAACAACGGGCGGTATAGCAGGCAAGGGCCGTCTTGAGCATTTTCTGGGCCGATGATGTACATATTGGTGACGTCATCGTTGCCGTTGATGAGCCGGCGCTTGGGGTTGAAGCTCAGGCGTCGCACCATGATGGCTTTGCCGTCGACGTAATGGTCGCCGCTTTCAGGCTGCATCACAGCCACAACGTAGCGGTAGCCGCGCTCGTCAATCCCGCCCATGCGGCGAATCTTGTGCTGTAAGGCCAGCATCGGCAATTGGACTCGCAGGTGATCGCGGTACAGTTTTTTGCGACGTGACGCCTCGGCCGGGTCATCCAGCAGTTTGCTGCGGATCAATGCAGGGTACGTGACACCGATATTACAGCGGCTGATCAGTGTTTCGAGGTAAGCCACGGTTATCCGATCCGGTATGGATTGGCGGATGTCGCTCAGCAACGTTTTATTACCGGTGGGCAGTGCAATCAGGTTTTGCAGGGCCAGTTCGGCAAGGCTGAACGTGGTGGTTTCGAACTGCCCGGGCACGGTGAAAAGGCCCCATACCACAAGGCTCTTGACCTGGATTTTCAGCTTGTCGAGCTTCAGGTAATGCAGCGTCGGGTGGTCCTTGAGCAGCTCGATTTTCAACTGGTCCAAGGCGAACTGATGAATGCTGGGAATACCGTCATCGTAGGTCTTGCCGGCATTCAGGCTATTGAGCGAGGCCAAGTCCTTGAGGTGGCGTGAATAAAGCGACTGATCGCTGGCAGAGGCATCGGTCAGCCAGTCCGGCAGTTGGGTTTGATACCAGCCTGGGCCCGGCCCTTTGGCGATGGCTTTTTCGGCAGGCATCGGGAGTGTTTGCAGGGGCGGGTGTTTCGCGCTGGGCTGTTTGTAATCCCCGGTTTTGAGGTTTTCCACAGTCTCAAGTTGCAGGGCGATCAGCTTGCAGGCAGCGTGCTCGAAAAAATCGCCGTCAGGTTCATAAAGGCGCCACTCCAGGCGATCAAAAGCCTCCGGTTGCTCCAGGTGATCCTTCAACGAATCGCCTAGCTGTTGGTAGGTGTCGTATTTCTCGTATCCCTTGAAGGGTGAGTAACAGAGGATCAGGGTTTTGTCTTCGAGTTTGCCCTCGAGCACGGTCATGAATACTTGGTCGGTGTGCTGCGTCTTGGAACCTTTTACCAGGTCGGCATCAATCAGATAAGCGCGGCTGCCATAAGGGTTATTGTCTTGGCGAGCGGAGCGGGTGGGTGCATGAAACAGCGTTCGGGCCATCGTGCAGTCTTCGTCGGTCCAGGCATCGACGTGTTGCACATTCCAGGCCCCGCGCAGGCTCTGGGTGAGTGTTTGCCAGCGAGGACCGTTGCCGTTGCTCTGGTTCCAGAACGTTACCAACTGTTCCTGAAAGGCCCGGTAGACCACCGGCGCCAGGGTATTGATCAGATTGGCGATTTCGACAATACGCACGGGCAAATGAAGCGGGGAGGTGGTCAACGGCTTCAGGGTCAGGAAGTGATTGCCCTCGACGCACAGCGTCGGCACCTTGAGGATGGCCTGCCGGGCCAGGATGCTGCTCAAGGTTTCATAGCGTGTTGGCCCTGGCACGATCTGGTCATCGATGAGCTCCCAGGTGGGAGTGCCCATCAGTGTCATGGCCGGGTCGATGTCCAGGTCTGGGTATTTCTCCAGTAAAGACTGGCGCAGCAGTTCGCGAGCGGCTTCACGGAACGAAGGTCCGACGGACAGTTGAGTGGCCAGTTTGTGTGTTTCAGTGTCTGGAGGCGTTTGCTGCGAGGGTGTGGAGCTGGAGGTTGTCATGCGGGCATCCCTGTCTTGCCGATCAATGGAAAAAGCCGAGAGCAGGCTCGGGTTTTCCATGTTAGGTATCAGCAAGCAGGGAATAGCAGTGCTTATGTAGGGCTGTCTTGGGCGTTCAAGCTGGGTTGGTACGCAGGTCCAACTCTACCAGGCGCCGCACTTCCTCGACGGCAAGGCCGGCACCGAGCAGGGCGTGCAACTTGCCGAACGCGGCTTCGCGGGTCATGCCTGCGCCGGACAACACGCCGGCGCCCCGCAAGCGGCTGCCGGCCTCGTAGACATCCAGCTCTACACCGCCTTCATGGCACTGAGTGATGGCGACCACCACCACACCTTGATCTTGCGCACGCTGCAAGCTGGCGAGGAACTGCGGATTATCGCTCGGCCCGGTGCCGCTGCCGAAGCACTCCAGCACCAAGCCCTGAATGCCGCTGCTGATGATTGCGTCTAGCTGTGCAGCGTCGAAACCGGGTATCAGCGGCAGTACGCCGACGTTCGCCAAGGCTTTGGGCTGACGGTAATCCAGCGCTGCCGGCAGGGTTTCGGCACGGGCGAAGTCATCCTTGCGTTGCAAGGCCGCAAACGGATTGCGCCCAAAACTGCGAATCTTCGCGCAGCGGGTCGGTGCCATCAGCGCGCCGTGGAAGTACAGGTGCACACCCGGCTCCAACCCTTCGGCCAAGGCTGTCAACGCACCGCTGACGTTTTCCCAGGCATCGCTGTCGGGCACACCGGCGGGCAGCATCGAACCGGTGAACACCACCGGTGCCGGCAGGCCCAGCAGTTGGAAGCTCATGGCCGCCGCGCTGTAGGCCAGGGTGTCGGTGCCGTGCAGGATCAGCACGGCATCGCAGCCGGCGTCTACCGCCTCGACCACGGCGCTGCGCAGGCGCTGCCAGTAAGCGGGGTTCATGTTGGCGCTGTCGATCAGTGGTGACATTTCCCGGAAGCGCCACGCGGGCAGGTCTGCGTCGGCGAACTGTTCACGCATGCGTACTTCAAAACCAGACGCGGGTGCCAGGCCATTGGCGCTGGCCTGCATGCCAATGGTGCCGCCGGTATAGAGCACCATCACGTTATTAGCTGATTGCATCGAAAATCTCCTGAACGAAAAACGCCGCCGGGCCCAGAGCATGCCCAAGGCCGGGCGGCGTGTCATCTAGCCGTGATTAACGTTGCGCTTGAGCGCTCAGTTCAGCTGCCGGGGCCGCTTCGGTTTTCACCGGGTTGGCCGGCCAGGCCTTGCGGTCCAGGTCCAGGTCGGGGAACTGGCTGGAATCGAACACCGGGGTCTTGATACCCGCCGCGCGCTGGTTGTCGTAGTCGTTGAGGATGCGCATGGCAATCTTGAACAGGAACGCCAGGGCGAACAGGTTGACGAACGCGAGCATGGTCATGGTGATGTCGGCGAAGGCAAACACCGTGCTCAAGTTCTCGATGGAGCCCCAGAAAATCAGCACCAGCACCAAAGCGCGATAACCCATCAGCACCTTGCGGTTGTTGCCGACCAGGAAGCGCAGGTTGCTCTCGCCCAGGTAGTAGTTGTACATGATCGACGTGAACACGAACAACGCCAGGGCCACCGAGATGAACATGCGGCCCCAGTCACCCACTACTGCCGCCAGGGAGTTCTGGGTCAGGGCAATGCCGTCGCCTTCAAAGCCTGGGGTGTAGAAACCCGACAGCAGGATCAGCAACGCAGTACAGGTGCAGATCACGAAGGTGTCGAGGAACACGCTGAACGCTTGCACCACGCCTTGGGCGATAGGGTGTTCTACCGACGCCACTGCCGCCACGTTAGGCGCACTGCCCAAGCCTGCTTCGTTGGCGAACACGCCGCGCTTTACACCCATGATGATCGCGCTGCCCACCAGGCCACCGAAGGCTTGGTCGAGGCCGAACGCGCTCTTGACGATGGTCGCGAGCATGGCCGGTACGTGGTCGAATTGCAGCACGATCACGTACAGGGTCACGGCGATGTAGACCAGGGTCTTGACCGGCACCAGCAGGTCGGCGATCGAGGCGATACGCTTGATCCCGCCGATGAACACCAGGCCCAGCAACACCGCCAGCGCGAGGCCGGTGTAGGTGGTGTCGAGCCCGAAGGCGTTGTTCAGCGAGTGGGTGACAGCGTGTGCTTGCAGGCCGTTGAAGGCAAAGCCGAAGGTCACCAGCAGCAGGAACGCCATGACCATCCCCAGCCAGCGCTTGTGCAGGCCGTGCTGGATGTAATACGCCGGGCCGCCACGGTAGGTGCCTTCAGCGTCGGTGCGCTTGTACAACTGGCCGAGGGAGCACTCGATAAAGCTCGAAGACATGCCCACCAGCGCGGTGACCCACATCCAGAACACGGCACCCGGGCCACCCAACGTCACGGCAATGCCGACACCGGCGATGTTACCGGCACCCACGCGGCCGGCCAGGCTGAGCATCAGCGCCTGGAACGAGCTGAGTTGGCCGGCGCTGCTCTTGAGGCTGTCTTTAAACACCGAGAACATGTGGAAAAAGTGACGCAACTGCACGAAACGCGAGCGGATCGTGAAATAACCGCCGAGCCCGACTATGAGCACGATCAGTACTTTCCCTGAGAGGAAGTCGTTGATGACTTCGAGCATGGAGTGTTCCTCGCTGATTTTTCTAATGGCAAACGCAGGACGGTCCGACGCATCGCTCGGCACCAGGCAGTGCACGACGCTCGATCCCCATCCTTTTGCGGGTGTTGTTATTCATGCGCTTTCGCGTGGTTCCCGGGCCTCGTTACCGACAGCCGCAGACGCGAAGAGGGGCGGCACTATACCTAGGCGAGCGTGATCCGTCTGCACGGGGCGATTAAAGGTTTCAGCGCGGTCGCGGAAGGGGAGGAAGGTTTGCGGTGCGATATTAGATTTTTTATGGGCGTCATGGAGCAACCTCAAGGCAAAAAAAAGGGCCTGAAGAACGAGCCTTCAGGCCCTCAAAAGGTGAGAGGTGTCTAGTCCCTCAACCTGGTGAGCGGTGCAACAAACGCTTAGGCCTTCAGCGGGACCAAGCGTGGAGCGATCATGTTTTCCGGGCGCAGGATGTCGTCGAGCATGGTGTCGTCGAGCAAGCCTTCTTCACGCACCAGTTCCAGCACGCCGCGCCCGCTTTCAAGAGCGATACGCGCAATGCGGGTGGCGTTTTCATAGCCGATATACGGGTTCAGCGCGGTGACCAGGCCGATGGAATGCTCCACCAGTTCGCGGCAGCGTGCTTCGTTGGCGGTGATGCCGACGATGCAGTGCTCGCGCAGCATGTCCATGGCGCGTTGCAGCAGGCGGATCGAGTCGAAGATCTTGAAGGCGATCAGCGGCTCCATCACGTTCAACTGCAATTGTCCGCCTTCGGCTGCCATGGTCAGGGCCAGGTCGTTACCGATCACCTGGAATGCCACCTGGTTAACCGCTTCCGGAATCACCGGGTTGACCTTGCCGGGCATGATCGAGCTGCCTGGCTGGCGTGCCGGCAGGTTGATCTCGTTGATGCCGGTGCGTGGGCCGCTGGACAGCAGGCGCAAGTCGTTGCAGATCTTGGACAGCTTCACGGCGGTACGCTTGAGCATGCCGGAGAACAGTACAAAGGCGCCCATGTCGGAGGTGGCTTCGATCAAGTCGGCCGCCGGTACCAGCGGCTGGCCGCTGATGGTGGCCAGGCGTTGTACGGCCAGGGCCTGGTAACGTGGGTCGGCGTTGATGCCGGTGCCGATGGCGGTGCCGCCCAGGTTCACTTCGGTGAGCAGCTCCGGTGCCAGGGTCTTCAGGCGCGCCAGGTCTTCGCCCAGGGTAGTGGCGAAAGCGCGGAATTCCTGGCCGAGGGTCATCGGCACGGCGTCTTGTAACTGGGTGCGGCCCATTTTCAGCACATGGCTGAACTCGGCGCCTTTGGCGGCGAACGCCTGGATCAGGCTGTCGAGGCTGGCCAGCAGCGCGTCATGGCCCAACAGCAGACCCAGGCGGATCGCGGTCGGGTAGGCGTCGTTGGTCGACTGCGCCATGTTCACGTCGTTGTTGGGGTGCAGGTACTGGTATTCGCCCTTCTGGTGACCCATGGCCTCCAGCGCGATGTTGGCGATGACTTCGTTGGCATTCATGTTGGTTGAAGTGCCGGCGCCGCCTTGAATCATGTCCACCACGAACTCTTCGTGGAAATCGCCGCGGATCAGACGAGCACAGGCTTCGCTGATGGCAGCGTGCTTGGCTTCGCTGAGCTGGCCCAACTCGCGGTTGGCGTCAGCGGCCGCTTGCTTGACCATTGCCAGACCGACCACCAATTTCGGGTAATGCGAAATCGGAACGCCCGAGAGGCGGAAGTTATTCACCGCTCGCAGGGTCTGGATGCCGTAATACGCTTGAGCCGGTACTTCGAGTACGCCAAGCAGGTCTTTTTCGGTACGGAATGATGCAGCAGAGGACATGACGGAAATCATCTCAATATGGACCCGGAACTGGCCGGAACGCTGCGAATGCTAGGCTTGTAGAACTTTTTGGGCCAATGCTGTTAAACACTGGCCTATGCACAAACGGCATAATGTGGATGTGACCCGGTTATCTTGGCGGGCGTGTGTGCCAAAATGGTGCATTCCGTGGGAGGCAGTGATGAACCTTGAGAGCAAGTGGTTGGAAGACTTCAGCGCCCTGGCGGCGACGCGTAGTTTTTCCCAGGCGGCTGAGCGGCGCTTTGTCACCCAGCCGGCGTTCAGTCGGCGTATCCGCAGCCTGGAAGCCGCGCTGGGGCTGACGTTGGTCAACCGTTCACGCACGCCGGTGGAACTGACAGCGGCCGGGCAGTTGTTTCTGGTGACGGCGCGCACCGTGGTCGAACAGCTCGGTGAAGTACTGCGCCATTTGCATCACCTGGAAGGCGGGCAGGGCGAAGTCATGCAAGTGGCGGCCGCCCACTCCCTGGCCTTGGGGTTCTTCCCGCGCTGGATCGCTCAGTTGCGCAACGAGGGCTTGAATATCGCCACGCGGCTGGTGGCCACCAACGTCGGCGACGCCGTGCACGCCCTGCGCGAAGGCGGTTGCGACCTGATGCTGGCGTTCTACGACCCGGACGCGGCGATGCAAATGGACGCCGAGATTTTCCCGTCGCTGCATCTGGGCAACACCGAAATGCTCCCGGTGTGCGCCGCCGATGCCGAGGGTAAGCCGCTGTTCGACCTGGAGGGCGAGGGCAGCGTGCCGCTGCTGGCCTACAGCGCCGGCGCGTTCCTGGGCCGCTCGGTGAATTTGCTGCTGCGCCAGAGGGCTCTGCGCTTTACCACCATCTATGAAACCGCCATGGCCGACAGCCTCAAGAGCATGGCGCTCGAAGGCTTGGGGATCGCCTGGGTGCCGCAGTTGAGCGTACGTGCAGAGTTGGCACGTGGCGAACTGGTGGTGTGCGGCGGGCCGCAATGGCATGTGCCGCTGGAGATTCGCTTGTATCGCTGCGCGTTGGTGCGCAAGGCGAATGTGCGGTTGTTGTGGAGGAAGCTCGAGAGTGGCATTGCAGTGAGTTCCTCCGCCTAAGCGGAGGAAAGCCAATGATCGAACCGATGGGAATACAGCGGTATAAAGAGGTGTCGGTATTAATCTTTGTTGGCTAGGTAATTCTTAATATTTTGCCGATTGGCGGGGCTGAAAGTGTAAGTAGTGGAACTGCTACTGTAGGGTGTCATATAGGTATGAGTCTTAATGTCCTCGTACCAGGTTCCGAATAGCCACCAGGCCTCAAGGAGCTTAAGGCCACTGGCCCAGCGGCGCTTGACATGAACTTCAGAGTCGTCATGTTTGGCTCCTAATAAATGACCGATCTCATGCGCGATGACTTCTGGCGAGACCAATGATGCGATGGCGTATGTTCCGCCTTGGGTTTCCCCGTATGTGCTCGCGATGCCTAAAACCGTATCATTTAATTTGTCGTTGGTGACGAGAAGGACTTTGGTCAGCTCATTGGTTTCTAGGCCTTCTTTCGTCATATCTTCTAGAAGTTGAGCGCCGACCGCACTCCAGCGTGTGGCAGCGACCTCAATAACATCGCCTTTGTATTCCATGTTGCTTTGGGGCTCGCCCTGGGCGAAGACGACATTGATTTTTCGCTCTGCGAAGCTTTCCAGTTCTTTTACGACTGCGTGAAAGTAATCAGCGTAAATGGTCTTTCGTTTTGTCTGCGTCACGTCATCATGAATGGCGGCGATAATGGTAATGTCTTTTTTTTGTGTGCGTTCGACTGTCTTAGTCATCCTTTAATCCTTTCAAGAAGTTCCAAGTTATAGAGAGTGAGTCAGGGTGCCAGCGAGTTTATTGATGAAGGTTTCCGCCTGGCGGTAATTAACTCTCTACGTTACGGTGAAGCGGCGCTGTGTTACCCAATCGACGCATCCGCAGCCTGGAGAGCTCGGTGAAGTGCTGCGCCATTTACATCACCTCGAAGGCGGGCTGGGCGAAAGCATGCAAGAGGTGGCGGCGCACCCCCTGGTGCCGGGCTTCTTCCCTCGTTGGATCGCGCAACTGTGCAATAAAGGCCTGAGCATCGCCTGGGTGCCACAATTGAGCGTGCGTGCGGAACTGGCCCGTGGCGAACGGCTGGTGCGCGGCGGGCCGCAATGGCATGTGCCGCTGGAGATTCGCTTGTATCGCTGCGCGTTGGTGCGTAAGGCCAATGTGCGGTTGTTGTGGCGCAAGCTGGAAGGTGGGGCGGCGCAAGGAGATCAAGGTTTCGCTTGAATGACATTGAGTGGTTTAGTGCTCAATAGATCGCTTTTTGTCATTTTTTGATCATTTTTCTGACCAAAAGGTATTTTTCAATACGCGATCACTTATGAACATTGAGGCCAATGAGGCCGAAACCATCGAGATCAGCGGCGCTGACCCAGTTGGCTGGGGAGGTGCTCTCGGGGCGCCAAAGCCTGGAGGACCGGCTGACATCCAATGACCCTAGCGTCGACGACGCCGCGTTGCCGCGCTTGATCCAGATGGGCACAAGTGCTGGTGGCGCTCGCGCAAAGGCGATCATTGCCATCAATCGCGAAGGGCATATCTGATCAGGGCAGGTTCCGGCGCCCAAAGGCTATAGCTACTGGTTGCTCAAGTTCGATGTCGCAAAAAACACCGATGTGCTTGCCGATAGCCAGGGGTTTGGTCGCATCGAGTACGCCTACTACTTGATGGCCAGGCAAGCCGGCGTGGTAATGACGGAGTGCCGTCTGCTTGAAGAGGGCTTGCTCACTTCATGACCAAGCGATTCGACCGCACCGATGAAGGTGACAACATTCACACCGCGACCTTGTGCGCGCTGGATCATGCCGACTACAAAAAACCGGGTGAGTACTCCTACGCCGAGGCCCTGAACGTGTTCAGGGCGCTGAAACTGGGGCGTCGGGAGGCGGAGCAGTTTTTCAGGCGCATGGTGTTCAACGTTATCGCTCGAAATCAGGACGACCACACCAAGAACATCAGCTTTTTGCTGGACACTGACGGTACCTGGTATTTGTCGCCTGCCTATGACGTTACCTGGTCCTATATGCCTGGAAATTTCTGGGTCGACAGCCATCAGATGAGCATCAACGGTAGGCGCGACCATTTTGTGGTGGCTGACCTGCTCAGTGTGGGCAGCCAGATCAAAGGGCTGAAGGCCAAGCAGATCATCCGCGAGGTGCATGAAGCGGTGATGCAATGGCCCGTGATCGCTGCAAAAACGGGGGTCTCGTCGGTGATGATCAATGCCATTGCCAAGACCCATCGACTGGACCTTTTGCCTGACTCTTAAGTCAATAAAACCGCCACTTTGCGCCGCTAGACAGATGGTCATCCCAGGGGCTGTTTATCTGGATTATTACGGTATACTGCGCGGCCTTCGGCCGGTCCAAACCGGCCTTAATTCGTACACCAAGCCACGCTGGATTTCCCGCGTGGCTTGTTGTTTTTTGACGCGCCTGCGGGCGCCCAGAGAGAAGAGGCACGACGATGAGTGCATTGGTTGGCGTGATCATGGGCTCCAAGTCCGATTGGTCCACCCTTAGCCACACCGCCGATATGCTGGAAAAACTCGGCATTCCGTACGAAGTGAAGGTGGTCTCCGCCCACCGCACCCCGGATTTGCTGTTCCAGTATGCCGATGAAGCAGAATCCCGTGGCATCGAGGTGATCATCGCCGGTGCCGGCGGCGCGGCGCACTTGCCTGGCATGTGTGCGGCCAAGACTCACCTGCCCGTGCTTGGCGTGCCGGTGCAGTCGTCGATGCTCTCGGGCGTGGATTCGCTGTTGTCCATTGTGCAGATGCCGGCTGGCATTCCGGTGGCAACCCTGGCGATCGGCAAGGCCGGTGCGATCAACGCAGCCTTGCTGTCCGCCAGCATCCTGGGCGCCAAGCACCCGCAGTTTCATGCGGTGCTGAAAAAATTCCGTGCTGAGCAGACAGACAGCGTGCTGGACAATCCAGACCCACGCATCGCCTGAGGTTGTTGACGATGAAAATCGGTGTAATCGGTGGCGGCCAACTGGGCCGCATGCTGGCTTTGGCGGGTACGCCGCTGGGGATGAACTTCGCTTTCCTGGACCCGGCGCCGGACGCCTGCGCTGCGGCCCTGGGTGAACACCTGCGCGCTGACTACAGCGACCCGGACCACCTGCGCCAATTGGCCGATGAAGTTGACCTTGTGACCTTCGAATTCGAAAGCGTCCCGGCCGAAACCGTGGCCTTCCTGTCGCAGTTCGTGCCGGTGTACCCGAGCGCCGAAGCCTTGCGCATCGCTCGCGATCGCTGGTTCGAAAAGAGCATGTTCAAGGACCTGGGCATTCCGACCCCGGCCTTCGCCGATATCCAGTCCCAGGCGGACCTGGACGCGGCGGTCGCCAGCATCGGCCTGCCGGCGGTGTTGAAAACCCGCACCCTGGGCTACGACGGCAAGGGCCAGAAAGTCCTGCGTACCGCTGCCGATGTGGTCGGCACTTTTGCCGAGCTCGGCAGCGTTGCCTGCCTGCTGGAAGGCTTCGTGCCGTTCACCGGCGAAGTCTCGCTGATTGCCGTACGCGCCCGTGATGGCGAAACCCGCTTTTACCCGTTGGTGCACAACACCCACGTCAACGGCATCCTGAAAGTGTCGGTAGCCAGTACTGACCACCCGCTGCAGGCCCTGGCCGAAGACTATTCCAGCCGTGTGCTCAAGCAGCTGGATTACGTTGGTGTAATGGCGTTCGAGTTCTTTGAAGTCGACGGCGGCCTCAAAGCCAACGAAATCGCCCCGCGTGTGCACAACTCCGGGCACTGGACCACCGAAGGCGCCGAGTGCAGCCAGTTCGAAAACCACCTGCGGGCGGTGGCGGGCTTGCCGTTGGGCTCCACGGCCAAGGTCGGCGAGAGCGCCATGCTCAACTTCATCGGCTCTGTACCGCCGGTGGAGCGTGTGATGGCGATCGACGATTGTCACGTGCATCACTACGGCAAGGCCTTCAAGGCCGGGCGCAAGGTCGGCCACGCCAACCTGCGTTGCAAGGACCGTGCGACGCTGCAGGCGCAGATCCTCAAGGTTGAAGCGCTGATCGCCGAACAATAAGCCTGACCACGGCGGGAACCATTGGGGTTCTGCGTCTCTCTGATTGCAGGATGCCAAAGGCTGACTAGGCTTTGGCATGACTCATACCAATCAGAGGGAAATGCCATGGGTATCATCGGAACCATTTTTATCGGCTTGATCGTCGGCCTGCTGGCGCGCTTCCTCAAGCCTGGCGACGACAGCATGGGCTGGATCATGACCATCCTGCTGGGTATCGCCGGTTCCCTGGCCGCGACCTACGGCGGTCAGGCCCTGGGGATCTACCAGGCAGGCCAGGGCGCAGGTTTCATCGGCGCGCTGGTGGGTGCCATCGTGTTGCTGGTGATCTACGGCCTGATTAAAAAGAAGTAATCAGCCGACAAAGTCCTCTGCGCTGCGCAGGCGCAGAGGGCTAGAATGCTCGGCCCTTGTATTTGCCGAGCCTCTCCATGCGCCGTCTTCTGTTAACGCTTCTTCTGCTGGGCTCTGGCCTGGCGCACGCTGGCGAACTGCCGGAAACCGACTGGCTCGACCTGATGCCGCTGTCGGATCAGAAAGCTCTCGAAGCCATGCCCGAGATCGACCACAACTCCCCCGAAGCTCAAGGCACGTTCACCGAAAAGGGTGGCTTGAAGCAGAGCAAGGGCCTGCCTGCGGTGATGTATTCCACCAAGACCGTAGCGGCCATGAACGGCAAGAATATCCGCATTGGCGGCTATCCGGTGCCGCTTGAAACGGACGCCAAGGGCCGCAGCACATTGTTCTTCCTGGTGCCTTACCCGGGCGCCTGCATACACGTGCCGCCACCGCCGCCTAATCAACTGGTGCTGGTGCGCTATCCCAAGGGGTTGAAGCTGGATGATATCTACACGCCGCTGTGGGTCACGGGCACGTTGAAGGTGGAGAAGGTCAATAACGACTTGGCGGATGCCGCGTATGCGCTGGAGGCCGGGAAGGTTCGGGTGGTGCAGGAGTCTGATCTCTAAAGCCCAAAGCATAACCCCTGTGGGAGCTGGCTTGCCTGCGATAGCAGCGCCTCGGTGTTCCTGATACACCCAGTTGCCTGCATCGCAGGCAAGCCAGCTCCCACATTGGGTTGGGTTTACAAGGCCTGGGCCGTGATGCTCACGCCCAAGGTGTGGCTTTCCCCGGGCGCCAGGTTCACCACATCGTCCAGCACGTTGGCCGTCTCGATGCACAACATACCCTGCCAGCCGTCATCGGCCATATCGTCGAAAGCCTTGGCGCGTTCGGTCCAGGGGTTCCAGACCACGGTGGATTTCGAGCCTTCGCTGGTGAGCTGGATACGGCGCTGCCAATCGCTATCGACGATATTCAGCTGTGCCGGCGTATTCAGGTAAATGCGGTCTGTTTCGGCGCTGAAGTGCAGCAGCCCGGCTTGCTGTTTCTCGGCCCACCCGTCGGCGGTATCGATGTAGGCCACGCCATCCAGGCCCTCGACCTGAACCTTGCGCACATCGCTCACGGCGAAGTAGGTGTGCAATGCCTGGCTGAGGGTCACGATGTCGGCGCCGCGGTTGTGGCTGGTCAGGCGGATGTGCAGTTGGTCATCCAACAGCAGGCTCAGCGTCAGGTCTACCTGATGGGGCCAGCCTGGAAAGCCGCCAGCCGGCACCGGCAATATCAGGTCCACTCGCAGCGTCTGGCCGTCGAGTTCGGTGGTGGCCAATTCCCAGCGGGCGGTGCGCACAAAACCGTGGGCGCCGGCAGGCTGATTACTCTGGCGCATGGCTTTGACACTTTGCGGGTTGCGGTCGAACACCCCGAACCACGGCCAGCACACCGGTACGCCAGTACGAATGCCTTTGCCCTGCTTGAACACGGCCTCAGGGTTCGGCCAGATCAGCGGCTGTTCGCCCTCGCGCTGGTAACTGAAGATATGCGCACCCTGTTGGGCCACCATCAACTCGGCGCCGTTGTGGCGGATGCACCAGCAGTCCAGCTCGTCGATTTTTACCGTCTCAACGTGGGGCGTAGGCATGACAAAGCTCTCTTAGTGGCAGGCAATGGGGCAATTGACCGTTAAAACCCGGCGAGGTTTAACGCGCCCGTGACGGTACCGAGCGCGTGCGGCCGCTGCCATCGATGGCGACGAACACGAATACGGCTTCGGTCACCTTGCGCCATTCGCTGGACAACGGATCGTCGCTCCACACTTCGACCATCATCTGGATCGAACTGCGGCCGATTTCCAGGGCCTGGGTATAGAAGGAAAGCTGCGCACCCACGGCCACCGGCACCAGAAACGCCATGCGATCAATGGCCACGGTGGCCACGCGCCCACCGGCGACCTTGCTGGCCATTGCCGTGCCGGCGAGGTCCATCTGCGCGACCAGCCAGCCGCCGAAGATATCGCCAAAACCGTTGGTTTCACGCGGGAGCGCGGTGATTTGCAGGGCGAGATCGCCTTGCGGGATAGGATCTTCTTGTTCGAGTTCGATCATGCCGAGGGTGCCTCTGACCCGTGACGCTTCATGGGTATTTCAAGTGGATAGCCGTCTTCTTAGAAAAACGTTTCAGCACCAACATACACCGCTCGATGCGTTTCTCGTAAGGCGAACTAAAGGGAAACTCTGCCAAATCGGCTGGATGGCACCCAACAACGTTTTGGCACAGCAGCCCCTCAAGACAGCGGGTCTGGCGCTTGCACCGGCGAGTATATCGAGACCCTGGCGCCACGACGACCTCCCGACGCTCATTTGGTCGGTAAATAGACGCTGTATCGGGGCTTTTGCGCGCAACTGTGCTCCTGGCGCTGTGCTTTTTCGGGCGATTTGCTATCTTGCCAAACCCGCCGCAAGTCACGGGCGTGCAGTCCTTTACGATGATTACTATAAGAGAAGCCTTGCCATGTCCTCCGTGCCCGCAAGCAGTGCGCAACCCTCGCGCCCGCTGACCCGCAACGACTACAAAACCCTGTCGCTGTCTGCCCTGGGTGGAGCGCTGGAGTTCTACGACTTCATCATCTTTGTGTTTTTCGCCACCGTGGTCGGGAAACTGTTCTTCCCTGTCGACATGCCCGAATGGCTGCGCATGATGCAGACCTTCGGCATCTTCGCCGCCGGCTACCTGGCGCGCCCCTTGGGCGGCATCATCATGGCGCACTTCGGTGACCTGCTGGGGCGCAAGAAGATGTTCACCCTGAGCATTTTCATGATGGCCGTACCCACCCTGATCATGGGTCTGCTGCCCACCTACGCGCAGATCGGCCTGTGGGCGCCGGTCCTGTTGCTGCTGATGCGCATCATCCAGGGCGCGGCGATCGGCGGCGAAGTACCGGGCGCCTGGGTGTTCGTCTCCGAACACGTCCCGCCGCGCCACATCGGCTACGCCTGCGGCACCCTGACCAGCGGCCTCACCGCCGGTATTCTGCTGGGCTCGTTGGTGGCTACCGCCATCAATAGCGCCTATACACCGGAACAGGTCTCTGATTACGCCTGGCGGATTCCTTTCCTGCTCGGCGGCGTATTCGGCCTGCTGTCGGTGTACCTGCGTCGTTGGCTGCATGAAACCCCGATCTTCGCCGAGATGCAGCAACGCAAGAGCCTGGCCGCTGAACTGCCCTTGCGCGCCGTGTTGCGCGATCACCGTGGCGCCATTGTGCTGTCGATGCTGCTGACCTGGCTATTGTCGGCCGGCGTGGTGGTAGTCATCCTGATGACCCCGACCGTGCTGCAAACCATCTACCACTTCAGCCCTACGGTTGCGCTGCAAGCCAATAGTCTGGCCATCGTGACCCTGAGCCTGGGTTGCATCGCCTCGGGTGCGCTGGCCGACCGCTTTGGAGCCGGTCGCGTGCTGGTCACAGGTTGCGCACTGCTGCTGGCGACTTCCTGGACGCTGTATCACAGCCTGATGGCACACCCCGACTGGCTGTTCCCGTTGTATGCCTTGACGGGTCTGTTTGTCGGCACCATCGGCGTGGTGCCCTACGTGATGGTCAAAGCTTTCCCGCCGGTGGTGCGCTTCAGCGGTCTGTCGTTCTCCTACAACGTTGCTTATGCCGTGTTCGGCGGGTTGACGCCATTGGCGGTGTCGCTGCTGATGAAGGAGAGCCCGATGGGCCCGGCTTACTATGTGGCCGTCCTGTGTGTGATGGGGATGCTGGTGGGCGGGTATCTGTGGAAACGCGGTCGCTGAAGCCTGCACATTCAGATAGTGGCCTTTCATCTAATTGTCATATTTCAGACATAGAGTGTTCACACGGCCTGCCGATACTTGGCCCCGATCCAATTATCCCTATCTGCTAGGAGCAAGGCATGAAACTGAAACGTTTGATGGCGGCAATGACTTTTGTCGCTGCTGGCGTTGCGACCGCCAACGCGGTGGCCGCTGGTGTTGATCCGGCAATCCCGGCTTACGTCAAGACCACTGGTGTGTCGGGCAACCTGTCCAGCGTCGGTTCCGATACCCTGGCTAACCTGATGACCCTGTGGGCCGAGGGTTACAAAAAGGAATACCCGAACGTCAACATCCAGATTCAAGCTGCCGGCTCTGCCACTGCGCCACCTGCGTTGACTGAAGGCACCTCCAACCTGGGCCCGATGAGCCGCAAGATGAAGGACACCGAACTGGCGGCCTTCGAGCAGAAGTACGGCTACAAGCCAACGGCAATCCCGGTTGCCGTGGATGCCCTGGCGGTATTTGTGCACAAGGACAACCCGATCCAGCACCTGACCATGGAACAGGTCGATGCGATCTTCTCGTCGACGCGTCTGTGCGGCGCCAAAGCCGATGTGAAAACCTGGGGTGACCTGGGCGTGACCGGCGACCTGGCCAACAAGCCAGTGCAACTGTTCGGGCGTAACTCGGTATCCGGCACCTACGGCTACTTCAAGGAAGAAGCCCTGTGCAAAGGCGACTACAAGCCAAACGTGAACGAACAACCGGGCTCGGCTTCGGTCGTGCAGTCGATCAGCTCCTCGCTGAACGGCATCGGTTACTCGGGCATCGGCTACAAGACCGCCAGCGTGAAGACCGTGCCATTGGCCAAGAAAGGCAGCACTGACTACATCGAAGACTCCGAAGAAAACGCCCTGAACGGCAAGTATCCGCTGTCGCGTTTCCTCTACGTGTATGTCAACAAAGCCCCGAACAAGCCACTGGCGCCGCTGGAAGCTGAGTTCGTGAAACTGGTGCTGTCCAAGCAGGGCCAGGAAGTAGTGGTCAAAGACGGCTACATCCCACTGCCAGCCAAAGTCGCCGCCAAGGCCCTGGCTGACCTGGGTCTGAAAGAAGGCAACTAAGCCTGCGATACCTGATGTAGACGCATGCTTTTCTGTGGGAGCGGGCTTGCCCGCGATGCTGGCGACGCGGTTTAGCGTTGAAATCGTGTTGATGCCATCGCGGGCAAGCCCGCTCCCACATAAGCAGTCTGCATCCCTAATTTTTTATCCGCTGCCAGCCCTGCTTCGCGGCGGATTTGTTGCGTCACTGCACTGTCATCTTTCTGTCATACAGGATCGCTAGGGTGTGCGCATGAATGATCTGGCCAATTCCACCATGACGACGACTTCCCCTCCCAAGCGCATTGATTTCAATACGCCTGAGCTGCAACGCAAGCGCCGCATCCGCGCGCTCAAGGATCGCTTCACCCGTTGGTATGTGCTGGTCGGCGGCCTCGCCGTGCTGGCCGCCATTACCCTGATCTTCTTCTTCCTCGCCTATGTGGTTGCGCCATTGTTCCAGGGCGCCTCGTTGACCAAGGAAGACGCGTTGACGCCCGCTTGGATGCAGGACGCCGGCAAGCCGTTGATGATCTCCCTCGAAGAACAGAACCAGGTCGCCATGCGGGTTTCCGACAAGGGCCAGGCGCTGTTCTTTGCCGTGGACACCGGTGCCGAGCTCAAGCGTGTCGACCTGCCGATTCCGGCCGGTACCAGCGTTGCTTCCATTGGTGAAGATCAGCCGGGCAGCCCGCTGGTGATTCTCGGCTTGTCCAATGGCCAGTCTTTGGTGTTTCGCCACACCTATAAGGTGTCGTATCCGGACGGCAACAAAACCATCAGTCCAGCGATCGAGTACCCCTACGGCGAAACGCCGATCATGCTGGATGACGCCGGTCGCCCGCTGGAACACGTTGCGCTCAACGCCACCGACACCTCCCTGGTGGTGGCAGGTTCCGCCGGTTCGCACTTGAACGTGCTGACCCTGAGCCGCGAAGAAAACATGATGACCGGTGAAGTCACCAGCGAGCAGAAGCGCGTCGAGCTGCCGCAGATGACCGAGCCGGTGAAGGCGATCTTCATCGACCCACGCCAGCAGTGGTTGTATGTGATCAACGGTCGTGCCCTGGCCGACGTGTTCAGCCTGCGCGACAAGAGCCTCAACGGTCGCTACAAACTGCTGGAAGACGCCGACACGGAAATCACCGCCAGCACCCAGTTGGTCGGCGGCATCTCGCTGATCCTGGGTAACTCCAAAGGCGGCCTGGCCCAGTGGTTCATGGCCCGCGACCCGGATGGCGAACAGCGCCTGAAGCAGATCCGCACCTTCCAGATGGGCACCGCGCCCATCGTCGAAATCAGCGCTGAAGAGCGCCGCAAAGGCTTCACCGCCCTGGATGCTGCTGGCCAGTTCGGCGTGTTCCACAGCACTGCCCACCGCACCTTGCTGGTGGACCCGGTGGTCGACGGCCAGGGTCTGTTCGGCATGTCGCCACGGGCCAACCGTGTGATTGTCGAGGCGGGTGGCAAGCTGCAACCGTTGTTGCTCGACAACCCGCACCCGGAAGTGTCGTGGAGCGCGTTGTGGAGCAAGGTCTGGTACGAGAACTACGACGAGCCTAAATACGTCTGGCAATCCACGGCCGCCAACACTGACTTCGAACCCAAGATGAGCCTGGCCCCGCTGACCTTCGGTACCTTGAAGGCCGCGTTCTACGCCATGTTGCTGGCGGCGCCACTGGCGGTTGCTGCAGCGATCTACACCGCTTACTTCATGGCGCCGAGCCTGCGCCGCAAGGTCAAGCCGGTGATCGAGCTGATGGAAGCCATGCCGACGGTGATCCTCGGATTCTTCGCCGGCCTGTTCCTGGCGCCGTATGTGGAAGGGCACCTGCCGGGCATTTTCAGCCTGTTGATGCTGTTGCCGATTGGCATCCTGGTCGCCGGCTTTGTCTTCAGCCGCTTGCCTGAGTCGATCCGCCTGCGCGTTCCCGATGGTTGGGAAAGCGCGATCCTGATTCCTGTGATCCTGTTGGTGGGCTGGCTCTCGCTGTACATGAGCCCGTACCTGGAAACCTGGTTCTTCGGCGGTGACATGCGCATGTGGATCTCCCACGATCTGGGCATTACCTACGACCAGCGCAACGCGTTGGTGGTCGGCCTGGCCATGGGTTTTGCGGTGATCCCGAACATCTACTCCATCGCCGAAGACGCCGTGTTCAGCGTGCCACGCGGCCTGACTCTGGGTTCCCTGGCCCTGGGCGCCACGCCGTGGCAGACCATGACCCGCGTGGTCATCCTCACCGCCAGCCCGGGCATCTTCTCGGCGCTGATGATCGGCATGGGCCGCGCTGTGGGCGAGACCATGATCGTACTGATGGCTACCGGTAACACCCCGGTGATGGAGATGAACCTGTTCGAGGGCCTGCGCACCCTGGCGGCCAACGTTGCGGTGGAGATGCCCGAGTCGGAAGTGGGCGGCAGTCATTACCGCGTGCTGTTCCTCTCGGCGCTGGTGCTGCTGTTGTTCACCTTCATCATGAACACCCTCGCCGAGCTGATTCGTCAGCGTCTGCGCAAGAAATACTCGTCGCTTTAAGAAAGGTAGAAGTCTGTGAAACAGAACTCCCTGAATGGATGGTTCAAGAGCGGCGCCCCCGGCGTCTGGATCAGCGGTGGCGCGGTGTCCATCGCGGTCATCATGACCATTGGTTTGCTGGCTGTGATTGCGGTGCGGGGCCTGGGCCATTTCTGGCCGGCCGACCTGATCCAGGCGAACTACAACGTGCCAGGCCAGGCCAACCACATCGTCATCGGCGAAGTGGTGCAGAAAGAAGAAGTGCCGCGCGAGCGCCTGAAAAGCGCGGGCCTGCCGGTGCCGGACCAAGGCCCGGAATTCATGACCCGTGAGCTGATCAAGGTCGGCAACCGCGACCTGAACGGTAACGACTTCACCTGGATTGTCGGTGAGTGGCTGAAGGACCAGACCAAGCCTGCGAACCTGATGGCCATCGAGCGTCGTGAGTGGGGCAACTTCTACGGCACCCTGGTCAACGTCAAGCAGGACGGCAAGGTGATTGCCGAAGGCGAGGCCGCGTGGCCGGAGCTGCAAGCCCGCGTGGACCGCGTGAACAAGCTGGCCGCTCAGCTCAAGAGCCTGGAAAAAACCGACATTGGCGCGATCAACGCCGGGCTGGAGCGCATCCGCCTGCACGGTCGCAAACTGGAACTTGAAGGCAAGCTCGACGCTGCCGCCCAGGCCGACATGGACGCCGACCGCGCCGAGCTGAACGCCCGCTACCAGGACATCGAAGCGCGCCTGGCCGACCTGCATGCCCAGTTCAACCGCGACGCCCTGACGGCGCGTGACGGCAACGGCAAGGAAGTGGAAATCGGCATCGGCAAAGTGGTGCACGCCTACCAGCCGAACGCCATGGGCACGATGACCAAAATCGGCTTCTACTTCAGCAAGGTCTGGGAATTCCTCAGCGATGACCCACGGGAAGCCAACACCGAAGGCGGGATCTTCCCGGCCATCTTCGGCACCGTGATGATGACCCTGATCATGGCAATGATCGTGACCCCGTTTGGCGTACTGGCCGCGGTGTACCTGCGTGAGTACGCCAAGCAGAACACCTTGACGCGCATCATCCGCATCGCCGTGAACAACCTGGCCGGCGTACCGGCCATCGTCTACGGCGTGTTCGGCCTGGGCTTCTTCGTGTATGTACTGGGGGGCTCGGTCGACCGTCTGTTCTTCGCTGAAGCGCTGCCTGCGCCGACCTTCGGTACGCCGGGGTTGCTCTGGGCTTCGCTGACCCTGGCGCTGCTGGCGGTACCCGTGGTGATCGTGGCCACCGAAGAAGGCTTGGCGCGGATTCCTCGCACCGTGCGTGAAGGCTCCCTGGCGCTCGGCGCGACCAAGGCGGAAACGTTGTGGAAGATCGTGCTGCCAATGGCCAGCCCGGCGATGATGACCGGCATGATCCTCGCCGTGGCCCGTGCCGCGGGTGAGGTGGCACCGCTGATGCTGGTGGGTGTAGTGAAGCTGGCGCCGTCGCTGCCGCTGGATGGCAACTACCCGTACTTGCACCTGGACCAGAAGATCATGCACCTGGGCTTCCATATTTATGACGTCGGCTTCCAGAGCCCCAACGTCGAAGCCGCACGGCCGTTGGTGTACGCCACCGCCTTGCTGCTGGTACTGGTGATCGCCACGCTCAACCTGTCGGCAGTGTGGATTCGTAACCACCTGCGCGAAAAATACAAAGCGCTGGACAGCTAATGCGATCCAATGTGGGAGCTGGCTTGCCTGCGATGGCATCACCGCGGTTTTACTGCAATACCGCGCCACCCGCATCGCAGGCAAGCCAGCTCCCACAGGGCTCGGTGTCAGGCACAGAATTTGAGTAAGCCGCCCCGGCGGTTCAACGAAATGAATTGGTAGCACAGGGAGCATCCCATGCAACACGAAACCCAATCCCACGGCATCAACATGTCTGCCCTGGGTCGCGACAAGCAGAGCCTGAGCCTGGCCCAGGAAACCGTGGCCATCGAAGTACCGGGCCTGAGTCTGTACTACGGTGACAAGCAGGCGCTGTTCGACGTCAGCATGAACATCCCCAAACAGCGTGTGACCGCCTTCATCGGCCCGTCGGGCTGCGGCAAGTCGACGTTGTTGCGTACCTTCAACCGCATGAATGACCTGGTGGACGGTTGCCGTGTAGAAGGTGCAATCAACCTCTACGGCACCAATATCTACCGCAAGGGCGAAGACGTGGCCGAGCTGCGTCGCCGCGTGGGCATGGTGTTCCAGAAGCCCAACCCGTTCCCCAAGACCATCTACGAAAACGTGGTCTACGGCCTGCGTATCCAGGGCATCAACAAGAAACGCATCCTCGACGAAGCGGTTGAGTGGGCGCTCAAGGGCGCGGCATTGTGGGACGAGGTCAAGGACCGCCTGCACGAATCGGCACTCGGCTTGTCCGGCGGCCAGCAGCAGCGCCTGGTGATCGCCCGTACCATCGCCGTAGAGCCGGAAGTGTTGCTGCTCGACGAACCGTGCTCGGCGCTCGACCCGATCTCCACCTTGAAAGTCGAAGAGCTGATCTACGAGCTCAAGTCCAAGTTCACCATCGTCATCGTGACCCACAACATGCAACAGGCGGCGCGGGTTTCCGACTACACCGCGTTCATGTACATGGGCAAGCTGGTGGAGTTCGGCGATACCGACACCCTGTTCACCAATCCGGCGAAGAAGCAGACCGAAGACTACATCACCGGTCGCTACGGCTAGTTGGAGCAGCTGCAAGCCGCAAGTTTCAAGCGGCAAGTAAGAGCAGTTCAACGGAACGACACACATCAGCTTGCAGCTTGTAGCTTGCGGCTTACAGCTTTTGCGGAGCAACCCCATGATTAGCAAAGAAGGCCTTACCCACCACATCTCCGCGCAGTTCAATGCCGAGCTTGAGGAAGTGCGCAGCCACCTCCTGGCGATGGGCGGGCTGGTGGAGAAGCAAGTCAATGATGCGGTCACCGCGCTGATCGAGGCCGACTCGGGCCTGGCTCAGCAGGTGCGTGAGATTGACGAGCAGATCAACCAGATGGAACGCAATATCGACGAAGAGTGCCTGCGCATTCTTGCCCGCCGCCAGCCAGCGGCCTCGGACCTGCGTTTGATCATCAGCATTTCCAAGTCGGTGATCGACCTGGAGCGCATCGGCGATGAAGCCACCAAGATTGCCCGCCGCGCCATCCAACTGTGCGAAGAGGGTGAAGCCCCCCGTGGCTACGTGGAGGTGCGCCATATCGGCGATCAGGTGCGCAATATGGTGCGCGATGCCCTCGACGCCTTCGCCCGCTTTGACGCCGAACTGGCGTTGTCGGTGGCGCAGTACGACAAGATCATCGACCGCGAATACAAGACCGCGCTGCGCGAGTTGGCCACCTACATGATGGAAGATCCGCGTTCGATCTCGCGGGTCTTGAACATTATCTGGGTGCTGCGCTCCCTGGAGCGTATCGGCGACCACGCGCGCAATATCTCGGAATTGGTGATTTATCTGGTGCGGGGCACCGACGTCCGGCACATGGGCCTAAAGCGCATGAAGGCCGAAGTTGAAGGCACTGCTGATCTAATCCCTAATGTTCCGGGCGAATCTGACGATAAGTAAGGTTGCCCGAGAAATTAACGCCCGGCCTCTGGCCGGGCGTTTTCGTTTGCGGCATGTGAATTTTTTGCACAGCAGGCGCCATAAAGTCCTTCTGTGACCCGCGAGTTTTGGCAAAATGCCATCAGTCAGGCGTTTTGCAGACGTTTTTATAGGATGAAGGGTCGATGAGTAAAGTCAGTGTGTTGGTGGTGGATGACGCCTCGTTTATTCGCGACCTGGTGAAGAAGTGCCTGCGTAATTACTTCCCCGGGATCAAGATCGAAGATGCGGTGAACGGCAAAAAGGCGCAATCCATCCTCATGCGCGAAACCTTCGACCTGGTGCTGTGTGACTGGGAAATGCCGGAAATGTCTGGCATTGAGTTGTTGACCTGGTGCCGCGAGCAAGCGCACCTGAAGGCCATGCCGTTCGTGATGGTGACCAGCCGTGGCGACAAGGAAAACGTGGTGCAGGCGATTCAGGCGGGGGTTTCCGGCTACGTCAGCAAGCCGTTCACCAACGAGCAGTTGCTGAACAAGGTCAAGCAGGCCCTGCACAAGATCGGTCGCCTCGATGCGCTGATTGCCAGCGCGCCGACCAAGATGAACTCAGCCTTTGGCAACGACTCCCTGAGCGCCCTGACCGGCGGCAAACCCGAAGCGGTCAAGCCGGCCCCGGTGGCGGCGCCCAGCAAAGGTCTGCTCAATACACCGCCAGCCAAGGCCCCCGCAGCAGCGGCGCCGACGGGCAGTCGCGGTCAGGGCCAGTTGCGCCTCGCAAGCGGCACCCAGCAATGCGTGATCAAGGCCCTGAGCATCAAGGAAGCGTTGCTGGTGGTAAAGCGTGGCGAGGTCCTGCCACAAGTACTGGAAAGCGCCGTGCTCGACCTTGAACAGGGCGACAACGCCGAAGTCGCACGGCTCAACGGCTACCTGCACGCCATCGTCGCCTACGAGCCCAAGCCCGACAGCGACTGGTTGCAACTGACTTTCCGCTTTATCGACCAGGATGCGCAGAAGCTGGACTACATATCCCGCCTGATCGCCCGTGGCACGGCGCAGAAGCATTTCGTGCCGGGTGCGTGAAGCACCGCGACGCCTATCCCCTGTAGGAGCGAGCTTGCTCGCGAAAAACGCCAACGATAACGCGTGCTTCCTGAATAAACGCGGCGCCTGTGAGTTTTTCGCGAGCAAGCTCGCTCCTACAGAGGGCGACTGGTCTACAGTCAGTCCAGCAACAGCACCTTGGCCAACACGATCTTCGGCCCTTTCATCTTCTTGATGATGATCCGCAAGCCTTCAACTTCCAGCACTTCTTCTTCTTCCGGCACGCGCTTGAGCGTGTCGTAGATCAGGCCGGCCAGGGTTTCGGCTTCGATGTGGTCCAGGTCGACGCCCAACAGGCGTTCCACCTTGAACAACGGCGTGTCGCCACGCACCAGCAGTTTGCCGGGCTGGTAGGCGAGGATGCCGCGCTCGGCCTTGCGATGTTCGTCCTGGATATCGCCCACCAACACTTCCAGCACGTCTTCCATGGTCAAGTAGCCGATGATCTTGCCGTCAGCTTCCTCTACCAGGGCGAAGTGCGCGCCGCCTTTGCGGAACTGCTCCAGCAGTTGCGACAACGGCATATGCCGCGATACGCGTTCCAGCGGGCGGGTCAATTCGGCCAGGTTGAACGATTCGGGGATATGGTCCAGGGCAGCCAGTTCCAGGAGCAAATCCTTGATGTGCAGCAAGCCGACAAACTCGTTGCGCACCGCGTCATACACTGGGTAGCGGCTGAATTTATGGCGGCGGAACAGCGCGAGAATTTCCTTGAGCGGGGCGTTGAAGTCCAGGGTCACCAGGTCTTCCCGGGAGTTGGCCCAGTCCACTACTTCCAGCTCGCCCATTTCCACGGCGGAGGCCAGTACGCGCATGCCTTGGTCGCTGGGGTCCTGGCCACGGCTGGAGTGCAGGATCAGCTTGAGTTCTTCGCGGCTGTAATGGTGCTCATGGTGGGGGCCAGGCTCGCCTTGGCCCGCGATACGCAGGATGGCGTTGGCACTGGCGTTGAGCAGGTAGATGGCCGGGTACATCGCCCAGTAGAACAGGTACAGCGGCACGGCCGTCCACAGCGACAGCAACTCGGGTTTGCGAATCGCCCAGGATTTGGGGGCCAGTTCGCCGACCACGATGTGCAGGTAGGAAATCACGAAGAAGGCGGCAAAGAACGACACGCCCTTGATCACTTCCGGCGACTGCACGCCGACCGCGCCCAGCATCGGCTCGAGGATGTGCGCAAAGGCCGGCTCACCGACCCAGCCCAGGCCCAGGGACGCCAGGGTGATACCCAGCTGGCAAGCCGACAGGTAGGCGTCGAGCTGGCTGTGCACGGTACGCAGGATCTGCCCGCGCCAGCCGTTCTTATGGGCGATGGCCTCGACGCGGGTGGCGCGCAGTTTGACCATGGCAAATTCCGCCGCAACGAAGAAACCGTTGAGCAGTACCAGGATCAGTGCAAAAAGAATCATGCCGAAATCGGCGAAGAGTGTAGCGAGGGTAATGCCAGGGGAAGGGTCCATGATGGGGTTTTGCAGGTTCCGTGTGTTCAATAAGGGGTGACAGGTAGGCCTGAAAGGCAGGCGCAAGTCGGCCAATGTAGCGGCTGACGGGGCGCTTGCCTAGTGCCCGCTGCCGGGCGGGGCTGCAAAGTCGTGTCGCAGAACCCGTGTGGGAGCTGGCTTGCCTGCGATGGCGGTCTGCCTGCTACCGATAATTTGGCTGACCCGCCGTCATCGCAGGCAAGCCAGCTCCCACAGTGGGCCGTGCTCACTTCCGCTTAATCATCGGCCTCGACCGCTCGCGAACGGTTTACCTGCGCCGGCGCAAAATGACAGGTAAAGGTACTGCCATGCCCCAGCACGCTGCTGATTTCCAGGCGGGCCCGATGGCGCAGCAGCACATGCTTGACGATGGCCAGGCCCAGCCCGGTGCCGCCGGTGTTGGAGTTGCGGCTGGAGTCGACACGGTAGAAGCGCTCGGTCAGGCGCGGCAGGTGCTTGGCGTCGATACCGATACCCGAGTCCTGCACACTCAGGTGCGCGCCGTGCTCGTCGGCCCACCAGCGAATGCGGATATTGCCCTTGTCCTGGGTGTACTTCACCGCGTTGAACACCAGGTTGGAGAATGCACTGCGCAATTCGCCTTCACTGCCCTTGAGCAATACAGTTGGGTCGGCCTCCAGCGTAATTTGCTGCCCGCGTTCGCCCGAGAGGGCCTGGGCATCGTTCTTGATCGTCTGCAACAGGCTCTGCACCGCCACGGGGTGGTTGTCCGAGGGGTAGTCCGTGGCTTCAAGCTTGGCCAGCAACAGCAGGTCGTTAAGCAGGGTTTGCATGCGCGAGCCTTGCACTTGCATCTGCTGCAGGGCGCGGCTCCAGCGCGGGTTGATCTCATCGACATTGTCCAGCAACGTCTCCAGGTAGCCGCAAATCACCGTCAAGGGCGTGCGCAGCTCATGGGAAACGTTGGCGACGAAGTCTTTGCGCATCTGTTCCAGCTGGTGAATACGGGTCACATCACGTACCAGCATCAAGTGCTCGTTGTTGCCGTAGCGAGTCAGGTACAGCTGGATGCGCACGCGGTCGTTGGTGGGCGAGGGGATTTCCAGGGCTTCTTCGTAGTTGTCCTGCTCGAAGTATTCCTTGAAGCGCGGGTGACGCACCAGGTTGGTCACCGGCTGGCCGCTGTCCTGGGGCGTCTTGAGGCCCAGCAGAGTCTCGGCGGCACGGTTCCACCATTCCAGGTTGCCGTCGCTGTCGAGCATGATCACCGCGTCCTTGAGCGCGGCGGTGGACTCCTGCACCCGGTCGATCACCGCTTGCAGGCGCCCGCGTACCCGTTGGTCGCGGCGCTGCAGGTGGTAGATGCTGTCGAACACCTCGCCCCACAGGCCATAGCCATCGGGGGGGGCCTCATCGGGTTTGTGCTGGCGCAGCCATTCATGCAGGCGCAGCAATTGTTTGAGGGTCCAGCCCAGGTACAACGCGATGCCGGCGGCCAGGCTCCAGCCGTAATAGCCACTGATCAGCCCGACCAGCAGGCAGGCAGTGATCAACAGAAGCATGTGGCGGATCAGGGTGCCATGCCAGTTCTGGTTCAAGGTGCGTCCTTCGGAGCAGTTTCAAGTTTCAAGCTGCAAGCTCCAAGCTTAAGCAGTCCCGCTTTTAACTTGCGGCTTGTGGCTGATTGCTCAACCTTTGGTAGAAAACCGATAGCCGGTACCGCGCACGGTTTGTACCAGATTCTCGTACGCGTCGCCCAAGGCTTTGCGCAGGCGGCGGATATGCACGTCCACAGTGCGCTCTTCCACATAGACGTTGCCCCCCCATACCTGGTCGAGCAGTTGGCCACGGGTGTAGGCGCGCTCCTGGTGAGTCATGAAGAATTGCAACAGGCGGTATTCGGTCGGCCCCATCTCCGCGGGCTTGCCGTCGATGGTCACGCGGTGGCTGATCGGGTCCAGGATCAAGCCGTCGACTTCGATAGGCGCTTCGCCATCGGTCGGGCCGGCGCGGCGCAGCACGGCTTTGAGGCGCGCCACCAGTTCCCGTGGGGAAAACGGCTTGGTGATGTAGTCATCGGCGCCCACTTCCAGGCCCTGGATCTTGTTGTCCTCTTCGCCCTTGGCGGTGAGCATGATGATCGGGATATCCCCGGTCAGCTCGTCACGCTTGAGACGGCGGGCCAATTCGATGCCCGAGGTGCCGGGCAGCATCCAGTCGAGCAGGATCAGGTCCGGCTTGCGGTCGACGATAATGGCGTGGGCCTGCTGGGAGTTCTCCGCCTCCAGGCAGTCATAGCCGGCCATTTCCAACGCGACGGCGATCATTTCGCGAATGGGCGCTTCGTCGTCAACGATCAGAATGCTCCTGCCAACCATGCTCAATCCTCTTGTCATTTAACTGTCTTGCGCCGCATTAGATAACGGAATTATTGCAGTCGTGTGACAGTAATTTAGTCGCTTGGGCAATTAACGGCACTCTGAACTACCCTTTGGGTCCGAATCCTGACAACCACAAAAGGAAGGTTCCGATGACTTACAGCACTGTTTCCTGGAAAACCCTGCTGGTATCTGCGGTGTTGACGCTGCCAGGGTTGGCGTTTGCGGCAGAGCCGGCGATGACTAAAGATGGGATGTTGGTGGACCACAAGGGCATGACGCTCTACACCTTCGACAAGGACGCTGATGGCAAATCAGTGTGCAAGGACCAGTGCGCGACCAACTGGCCACCGCTGAAGGCAGAGTCCACCGACACCAAGACCGGCGATTGGACGGTGATCACCCGCGACGACCAGACCAGCCAGTGGGCCTACAAAGGCAAGCCTGTCTACACCTACAAGGACGACAAGAAAGCCGGTGACATGACCGGTGATGGCAAAGGTAGCGTCTGGCACATCATCAAGCCTTAAGTCTGCGGCGCTGCTGAGTCCATCGAGGGCAAGCCCCTCCCACATTTTTTTGATGTGCGAATACAATCAAAATGTGGGAGCTGGCTTGCCTGCGATGGCGCCCCAACAATCACCACAGAATCCTCAGCGAACCGCGTAATCCACCACGATCCCGACAAAAATCGCCAACCCCGCCCAGTGATTATGCAAGAACGCCTTGAAGCACTTCATGCGGTCCCTGTCCCGTGTGTACCAGAATTCCCAGACAAAACAGCCCGCTGCCGCCAGCAACCCGAGGTGGAACCACCCGCCCAGCTCGAACCGTGCGCCGGCCAGCAACAGGCACGCCAGCGCCAGGCCTTGCAGGGTGAGGATGATCACGCGGTCAGCGTCACCGAACAGAATGGCGGTGGATTTCACCCCGATCTTCAAATCGTCATCGCGGTCGGTCATGGCGTAATAGGTGTCGTAGCCCACCGTCCACAACAGGTTGGCGATGTACAGCAGCCACGCGGTGGCAGGCAAATGGCCGGTCTCGGCGGTAAACGCCATCGGCATGCCCCAGGAAAACGCTGCGCCCAGCACCACTTGGGGGTAATAGGTGTAGCGCTTCATGAACGGGTAGCTTGCCGCCAGTGCGAGGCCGCCCAGGGACAGCAGGATGGTGCTGGCATTGGTCAGCAGCACCAGCAGGAAACTGATGCCCATCAGCACGGCAAAAAACACCAGCGCTTCCTTCGAACTGATCTTGCCGCTCACCAGCGGGCGTTGCTCGGTGCGTTTCACATGGCCATCGACCTTGCGGTCGGCCCAGTCATTGATCACGCAGCCGCCGGCCCGGGTCAGTACCACGCCCAGCACGAAAATCACGATATTGATCAGTGACGGCGAACCCTTGCCGGCGATCCACAGGGCCCACAGCGTCGGCCACAGCAGCAGGTAGATGCCGATCGGCTTGTCCATGCGCGTCAACTGAATGAAATCCCAGGCCCTGGGGTTCAGGCGGTTCAAGGACTTGAGCAGACGTTGGTACATCAGCAGTTCTCCGGATGATCTTGCAGCGCGTGCCAGAAACTGGGCAGGAAGACTTCCGCCACCAGCACGCTCAGCGCCCCGCGGTCGAAGCGCGAGCGGCGCGCCCACAGATTATCGGCCTGGTCCGCTGTCGGCAGCCAGGCACGAGGGTAGTGACACACTTCAATGGCCTGGCGGGTAAAGGCGCGGTCGCAGAACAGCAACTCGCCCAGCGAGCGGCTGCCCAGTTCGTCCATGTGCAGCCCGTCGCCCTGCAAGGCACTGCGGGCCGCCACGCTGCGGGCGAACACCCAAGGCTGGCCGTGCCCGCGCAAATACACCTCGCGTATCCAACCGATACTGGCCGGCGGTAGGTCCAGGGCGGCGCATTCGTCGTCGCGCAACGGTTGCCAGCCTTCGAACAGCGGCGTCACGCTGAAACCCTCGTTGGACAGCCACGTCAGCCGTCGCGTCAGCGAGCCTTCGTCAAACAGCCAGTTGAGGGTCAAGGGCGCGGGCAAGGGGCTCAGAAGGCTCTGGGTCAGCCATTGGCAAGCATCGGAAAGGGCGATTGAGTGCGGCACGGTGAGTCAGTATTGGCAGCAAAAGAGGCGGCGAGCTTACCATGGCACCCTGAACTTTTGCCGCGCCAAACCGGCCGTTTGCGTCGATCGTGCTTGCATCTGCCGGCCCCGATCAGTACAAAACGCCCTGAGCCGCGCGGCAACGCTGGATCCATCGACCGCCGGCCAACACGCCTGAACCTGAGGAAGCATGTAATGAAGAAGTGGCAATGTATCGTCTGTGGCCTTATCTATAACGAAGCGGACGGCTGGCCGGATGACGGTATTGCACCAGGCACTCTGTGGCAGGACGTCCCGGAAGACTGGCTGTGCCCGGACTGCGGCGTGGGTAAGTCGGACTTCGAAATGATCGAAATCGCGTAATCCCGAATTTAAGAAACGTACTACAAGGAGAAAGGAATGAACGCACCTGTCGTGATCATCGGCACAGGATTGGCCGGTTACAACGTCGCCCGGGAGTTTCGCAAGCTCGACAGCGAGACCCCGTTGCTGCTGATCACTGCCGATGACGGACGCTCCTACTCCAAGCCCATGCTCTCCACCGGCTTTGGCAAGAACAAGGAAGCCGATGGCCTGAGCATGGCCGAACCTGGCGCCATGGCCGAGCAACTCAAGGCCCAGGTGCGCACCCATACGCGCATCAGCGGCATCGACCCAGGCCACAAGCGCCTGTGGATCGGCGAGGAAGCGGTGAGCTACCGCGACCTGGTCCTGGCCTGGGGCGCAGAAACCGTGCGCGTACCGGTCGAAGGCGATGCGGCTGAGCTGATTTTCCCGATCAACGACCTGGAAGACTACGCGCGCTTTCGTGCCGCTGCTGCCGGCAAACGGCGCGTGCTGCTGCTTGGCGCTGGCCTGATCGGCTGTGAGTTTGCCAATGATCTGATCCTGGGCGGCTATGAAATCGACCTGGTCGCGCCGTGTGAGCAAGTCATGCCGACCCTGCTGCACCCGGCGGCAGCCGCAGCGGTGCAAGCCGGGCTGGAAGGCATCGGCGCGCGTTTCCACCTGGGCCCGGTGCTCAATCGCCTGCAACGCACGGCTGATGGCCTTGAAGCGCACCTGTCGGACGGTGAAGTGATCCACTGTGACCTGGTGGTGTCTGCCATTGGCCTGCGCCCGCGTGTAGACCTGGCCGCAGCGGCCGGCCTGCAAATCAACCGCGGGATCATGGTGGACCGCCACCTCAAGACCTCCCACGCCAATATCTATGCCCTGGGCGACTGCGCCGAGGTGGATGGCCTGAACCTGTTGTACGTGATGCCGCTGATGAGCTGCGCCCGTGCCCTGGCGCAAACCCTGGCCGGCAATGCCACGGCGGTGAGCTATGGACCGATGCCCATCACCGTGAAAACCCCGGTGTGCCCGCTGGTGGTATCACCTGCGCCACGAGGCACTGAAGGCGTCTGGAGTGTCGAAGGGCAGGGTGCCGACATCAAGGCCCTGTGCCGCGATGCCAGCGGCCGCCTGCTGGGTTACGCACTGACTGGCAGCGCTGTCATGGAAAAACTGGCGCTGAACAAAGAACTTCCGCCGTTACTGGCGTAAATACCACCCGTTCTGTCGCAAACATCACGTTCATACCCCGAGAAAGGCCGCCGCGAGACTGGCGCGGCGCCCGAGGGCATGCCATCCTCACTCCCGTCTGCCGCAGAGTAGAGCCTGCGGCGCCTTGGCGCTGCTCCACCAGAGAGCAGCACGGACATAACAACAAAAAACCGTCAAAGAGGCTTCACATATGCGTAAACCAGATCTCGCAGCCGCTATCGCTGAAAAAGCCGATCTCACCAAAGAACAGGCCAACCGCGTCCTCAACGCCGTCCTCGAAGAAATCACCGGCGCCCTGCACCGCAAGGACAGCGTCACCCTGGTCGGCTTCGGCACTTTCCTGCAACGCCACCGCGGCGCCCGCACCGGCAAAAACCCGCAAACCGGTGAGCCAGTGAAAATCAAGGCGAGCAACACCGTAGCGTTCAAGCCGGGCAAGTCGCTCAAAGACAGCGTCAACCCGTAAGTTAAGCGGTACCGTCTCGAAGGGAGGCGGGGCGGTAAAGAAGATGGGCACGCCGACTGGGTCGGGTGCCCATTTTTTGTTGGGTGCTGATGCGTATGCCAGATTAAGCCAGCTCGCCTAATCGCATTTTCAGGTGAATTGAACTAGGAAATAGCCGCCCACATCCCCTTCCTTCAGCTTTTTCGCTCGATTATCGGCGAACACATAGCCGATACCTCCACCGAATATTCCTTCGTGACTAGGGCTGATTTTTGCAATGTCGGCGTCGGTGAGTTGAGCCAAGAAATAGTAGCGAGGGCTTTCATACAAAGGGTCTTGCAACCAAGCGGGGCGCCCAAGGGCCTTGCTGATACCCGCGCCACTGTCCACGTCTTCCAATTCCTCCTCCATTTGTTCGGGAGTGAACGGTTGCTGGGCAATATACGTTCGCGGAATTGGATCAACCAACGTAGCGGGTGTGAGTTCGGAAGTCGCCAGCGCGTGAAGCAGAACCTGGCTATGGCCAAGTTGAAGCTTTTCCATCTCGCTTTGTTGATGGACAGTCAACTTTCGTACAGACGATCGTGTGTACGTTTCGTCAGTTCGCTCAACGGAGACGAACACCGTAAGCGCCATCCCGGAGGGTATGAATGGGACGTCCAAGAACGTTGAGGTCATCGTAATCACCGGCAGCATAAGCTGACCGGTTTGCGGATCTTTAGGCCACAGTTCAAGGTCTCTAAGCCAAGCACCTCCGCCTATTTGTCCAAGGTTATGGTCTTGCTCTGAGAGGATAATTTGATTGATACCCATAGCCGGTGATCCTTTAGAAACAACCTTTTCGTTTGGCGAATGACGTGGCAGAGCGCCTCTCGCTATGGATTTCGATCAAGCGATGCTCGGCATCGTAGATGAAGGTTCCCGTTGACCTTGGGTGTTGTTCTGGCTATCAAGACAGATGCAGGTAAAACAGTTCCACTTCATTTGGGTCTTCAGAGGACCTCAGCACAGCTTTGTATTTGTCCTCAAGTTTCTGATTTAGACCTTCGTTATATAGCAAATAAAGAGCAGGATAATCAGTGTTGGTGCGAATCCAGTCTTCCGAATCTGCTTCGTCAAACCAACATTGGGCTAATCCAATACTGGTCAGCAACTGCTCTTTCCAGTCAGGTTTTTCATCCAGGCTGTCAAATGAATACAACCATATTGAAAAACGCTCATTGAAGTTCTCAAGCGTTTCGCCGGGATTTTTTAGTGGCCGCCAGTCCGTCAGTTCGGCGACAACATGGTTGGAAGTCCGGGTTTTAATAGTCTTCTCGATAATAGACTGGGACCAGTTTTCCGGATATTCAAACCGTTCGTCTCGGAGTGCTTTATTAAGGACGTTGTTCACGCACGTCATCAGCGCTGGGTCCACTATCTGAAGCGTCAAGTGGAGAGAAAACCATCCCTTGCTCTTGGATAGATTTATCGTGTAGCGACGAACTCGACCACGCTCGCCATTCGTTTCAAAATTTCTGCCTTTTTTTAGCGCGTACCCATGTTTCGCAAAGGGTTCTGCTAAGAATGAGGTCAGTAACTTCAATATATCTTTTACAGTTTCAGTCATTACGGCAACCTCCATAGTGGGACCCTGGCTTCGCTAACGGTTACGCCTTTTGTGCTCTTTCCAGAATTACCAAATATGCCTTTCCCATCGGCGATGATTTTGTCTTTTGCAAGCTGGGCTTTAGACCGTACAGCACCACCTGACTTGACCTCAATTGCGACGACTTTCCCGGTTTTGTTATTTTTTATCAAAATGTCTACGTAGCGGCCTCTCCCTGCACCTGGAGTTTTGACATAAACCTGTGTACCGAGCACGGTCACTTTGGGATTATTTAATAGCTTCTGATGCACCAGGTTTTCAGCGGCTTTACCGTTGACTTTATTCTGCCTCCTTTGTGCTGAGGAACAGGCCCAGCCCCAGGGGTCTATCCAACCCGTCGGGTTAGGAGCGTATTGGTAAAGATTGCCGCCTCCCGCCAACCCAATCGGATCCGGCGTCGTAAACCTCCCCACATCCGGATCATAAAACCGAAACGTGTTGTAGTGCAGCCCAATCTCCCGATCCAGATACTGCCCCTGGAACCGCAAATTCTGCTCTTCGATAAAGTACGCTTCACGCACTTCTTCGTCCGCATTCCCCCACACCTGATAGCGCGCCTGCCACACCGTTTTTCCATCAGCTTCGGTCAGTTGCTCAGGCAATCCATTCAGGTCGTTGTGGTAGTAGCGTACGCTTTGATGCTCGCCCGTGCCGTCCACTCGAGCCAGCGGTACATAGCCGTCTTCTTCATAGATATAGAGGCTGGTCTGGCTATGCCGATGCTCCTGCAGCAGGCGCAACCCCTCCCAATCAAAGCGGGTTTCACCCAACGGATAACCGTTGCTGTCATGTTCGGTTTTAGCGATGCGCCGGCCGAGGGGGTCATAGGTCATTTTTACGACCGTTTCGCGTCCATCCTTCTGGCTACGGACTTTGATCAGGCGATGCTCTGCGTCGTAGGCAAAGAGCTGTACGCCGCGTAGGGCACTGCGCTTTTCGATCATTCGGCCAAAGCCGTCGTAACGATAGCGTTTGTCCTGATAGGTCAACAGCTTGTTATTCACCACCAGCCCCGCACTGGCTGATGGTCCGTCCAGCAGGTTTGCTGCGGCATCGTAGGCAAACGTTTCTCGCTGGCCCTGAGCGTTGTCCTGGTTGGCGATAATGCGCCCGGTGGCGTCGTAGTGGAGCAGTTGGCGCTGATCCCGACGGTTATCGCGGTCACGCTCCAGGCGGCCGATCAGGTTATCGGCCGGGTCATAGTCAAAGTGTTTTTGCTGGGCGGCCGGCAGTTGCGTGGGCTGGCCGTTGGAACGGCGTATCCGTGAGCGCAGGCGGCCGCTGCGGTCATATTCGCTGCGCGTAGTGATCTGGCCTTGGGTACGCAGGACTTCACGGTGCAGGCGGTCGCGTTCGAAGTCGCAGATGACGCGCCCGTCGAGGTTGATCTGGTGCAGGTGGCCGCTGCCGTAGTACAGGCGGTTGAGCCAACGGTCGTCGGGTCATATAGTCTGGTCTCACTATCAAGTGTGGCCCGGTATCCAGAATAAATTTTTACCTCCGGATTTAATGATCTTCTCAATCAGCTCAGTAAATGATTTTGCGATCAGTGTGCTCTCATCGGCGGTCGGGTAACTGTCCCAGAACGAGTCGTAGCAGTAGCCAAATTGCGGGCCAGGTTTCAGGTTAATTGAAATTATTTGATCCGCACATTTAACGAGCGCGTACCAGTTAGCTGAGTCTGGGTCCTCCAAGTCTTCGTCCATAACGACAAAGTCGGAGCGTTCAAGTTCTGGCGCCTGAATCATGAAGCTGTACTGTGCCTTTGGATAGAAAACAGCGCTGCTGTAATGGTTATAAAAATCGGTCAAGTCATCGGGGACGGGATTACTCGGCAACCCAGTAGAAGGTGCTGTCGTGCAGTCAGCGTTTTCTATTAGATTAAGAATGTTCATCTTCCGCATCCATTGTAGATAAAGAGAATAACTTTAATTAAAACGAAATGCATCCATCCCTTTTTGCCTCAGCCATTTGATCCGTTACCAATCGCCTCGCCACTCATCAGCATACTCTGATGTTGGGTCAAGGCCGACAATTTTTCCTAAGGTATAAATGTGTTCAAATATAGATTCGCGTTCGATAGTTTCTATTTCATTCTCGAAATAATTAATGTTAAGTATGCACTTTTTGAAGTGTTCCAAGATGGTTGATTGATTTGTTTTTTCAGGAAGTTGTTGCAATTCACTGATAAGTGCTTCGAGCAGCCTCGTTATCTTGGCGATAAGTTTTTTTTCACCCTCTAGATTAAGGTGATGCTTTTGAAAGTCCTGTAACTCTTTGTTTTTCATTTGGTTGTACTCAATTTTTTGGCGTGTGGCGCTGAGATGCCTTTGAATAAGAATTCTTTGGATTTGTCCCAATTCACTCCGTTTTCAAAATAGTTTATTAAACGATTTTGTAGCTTTTCTGGATCGCCGATCATGCCTGATAATTCATATTTATAAATGGTGTCGAGGTCGTCGGTTAATGTTAAGTTGCTTTTCAATGTAATTGCATCAAGAGTTTCAAAAGAATCAGTCAGTTCTATAAGATCCGCGCCGTAATTGCCGCCAATAATAGCTCTCAGCATTTTTTTTTCGGGAGGGCGCATGTCTATGCGGACTTTATCCGATGACGGCTCACTTATGGCGAGGCCCTTCAAAGCCTTCGTGGACGCGAAGATAAAAAATAGCGGGTCGACTTTTTGGAGGTTTACACCTGTCCAGGTATCCTGAGTATTTGTCAAGTCGAAAAACTGCAGGTAGTAGTTTTCACGCATCTGGACAAGCGTGTAGAGGTCATCTTTTAGTTTTAAACTTAGAATCTTGCCTTCTTGCCATGTGATCTTCTTCAGCATCTTCCGGGACCTTTGAATTTCTTAGTTGATTTTTGAGGTTTGACGCCTCTATGTTTATCTGCGGCCGCGAGATAAATATCCCGTCTTTTGTTATTCGGGCCGACAGGTCTTTGTTTGTTCGCGACAGGGCCTTCTTTCAATTTGTCTTCATATATTCTTTGTTCCAGGCCCCTTGCAATGTCTTTTCCTTTTTGCCCATCTCCTTTGAATACTGCCTCTGGTGCAACGTCAAAAATTTGCTTATTAGGATAGCGGTAGTCCAACACAGCTTGCGCGGAATGCCCCAACCCAGGCTTGCTGGCGTAACCCACATAAGGTTTACCGTCTTTCACGCCGACGTAAGTGATGTGTGTCGCTTTCGCAGGGTCACCTGCCCATCCCCACGGGTCAATCCAACCAATGGGATTCGGCGCGTACTGGTAAAGATTGAATCCACCCATCAACCCAATCGGATCCGGCGTCGTAAACCTCCCCACATCCGGATCATAAAACCGAAACGTGTTGTAGTGCAGCCCAATCTCCCGATCCAGATACTGCCCCTGGAGCCGCAAATTCTGCTCTTCGATAAAGTACGCTTCACGCACTTCTTCGTCCGCATTCCCCCACACCTGATAGCGCGCCTGCCACACCGTTTTCCCATCAGCTTCGGTCAGTTGCTCAGGCAATCCATTCAGGTCGTTGTGGTAGTAGCGCACGCTTTGATGCTCACCCGTGCCGTCCACTCGAGCCAGCGGTACATAGCCGTCTTCTTCATAGAGATAGAGGCTGGTCTGGCTATGCCGATGCTCCTGCAGCAGGCGCAACCCCTCCCAATCAAAGCGGGTTTCACCCAACGGATAACCGTTGCTGTCATGTTCGGTTTTAGCGATGCGCCGGCCGAGGGGGTCATAGGTCATTTTTACGACCGTTTCGCGTCCATCCTTCTGGCTACGGACTTCGATCAGGCGATGCTCTGCGTCGTAGGCAAAGAGCTGTACGCCGCGTAGGGCACTGCGCTTTTCGATCATTCGGCCGAAACCGTCGTAACGGTAGCGTTTGTCCTGATAGGTCAACAGCTTGTTATGCACCACCAGCCCCGCACTGGCTGACGGACCGTCCAGCAGGTTGGCAGCGGCATCGTAGGCAAACGTTTCTCGCTGGCCCTGAGCGTTGTCCTGGCTGGCGATAATGCGCCCGGTGGCGTCGTAGTGGAGCAGTTGGCGCTGGTCCCGACGGTTATCGCGGTCACGCTCCAGGCGGCCGATCAGGTTATCGGCCGGGTCATAGTCAAAGTGTTTTTGCTGGGCGGCCGGCAGTTGCGTGGGCTGGCCGTTGGAACGGCGTATCCGTGAGCGCAGGCGGCCGCTGCGGTCGTATTCGCTGCGCGTGGTGATCTGGCCTTGGGTACGCAGGACTTCACGGTGCAGGCGGTCGCGTTCGAAGTCGCAGATGACGCGCCCGTCGAGGTTGATCTGGTGCAGGTGGCCGCTGCCGTAGTACAGGCGGTTGAGCCAACGGCCGTCGGGCAATTGCGTCTGGATCAGGTTGCCGAGCTCATCGTAGTGGTAGTTCAGGCTGCCGGCGGCGCTTTGTTCGATAAGCAATTGGCCGCGCGCGTCGTAGGCGAAGGCCAGTGCCTGGGTGGTTTCGTCATTGCCGATGAAGGTGACAGCGGTGAGTTGGTCCAACGGGTCATAGGCGTATTCGGTGCGACCATCATCGGTTTGTTTCAACAGCAAGCGGCCCACTGCATCGCGTTCAAGTCGATGCACAATTGAAGGCTCAGGTGTCTGCCCCGTGGGCACGTACTCAACGGCGGCTACGTTATCCAGAAGGTCATAGGCATAACGTCGGGCGCTGCCGTCGAGGTCTTGCTGCTCTACCAGACGGTCGCACGGGTCCCAGGTAAAGCGGTAACTCTCACCATTTTCATTGGTCAGGGTTTGGAGGTGTCCGTAGGCGTCGTAGCGGAACTCAATCTGCCGGCCATGGGCATCTATTCGTTGGCGCACTTGCCCGCGGCGTCCGTATTGGTAGCGGGTAATGTGACCTGCGGCATCGGTATAGCCGATCAACAACCCGCTGGTGTCACGCAGGTACTGCTCGATGCGGCCGTCCGGCATTTCGCTCTGTAGCAACCGGCCTTGGCTGTCGTGTTGATAGCGCTGGCGCTCACCCAAGGCGTCAATGACCACCTGCAAATGACCCTGGCGGTCGTACTCGAATGCTGTGGGGTACCCCGAACAGTCGATATGCTGGATTAACTGTCCGGTTTCATTCCAACGCAGGGTTTTGCTTTTGCCCGTGGCATCGATGATCTCCACCACCTGTCCAAACGTATCGTAGCGATACCGTGTGACATGCCCCAACGGATCGATTTCACTGACGCAATTGCCGCGCTGGTCATACTGATATTGCCACGCGTGGCCTGCCGCATCGGTCTCCACCAACGGCAGCGACCAATGCTCCAGCCATAAAGTCGACTCGATACGCCCCAATGGATCCCGAGTGCTGCACAGGTTGCCGGACTCGTCGTAGCCGAACTGCCATTTGCCGCCTTGCGGATCGGTGGCGCTGAGCAGCTGACGCTCGTCATTCCATTCAAACTGCCAGGTTTTTCCCAGGTTGTCGGTGTACTCGGTTATCTGATACTGCGGGTTCCAGCGGCGTGTGCTGACCCGTTGCAAACCATCAGTAATGCGCGTCACACCGCCCGGCAGGTCATAGTCGAACCGGTACTCGTCACCTTCGTCGGTCCAGTGCCGCACCACGCGCCATTCGCTACCGTCCACACAGTCCCATTGGTAGTAACAACGCAGCCCGGTGGGCAGCTGATGCTCGACCATGCGCTGGCCGCTGTCGTAGGTGAAGCGGCGTTGCACATTTGCGTCGGTATCGCGAACTTCGGCCAGGTCGCCGCGAGCATCGTAGCCGTAACTGACAAGGGTTTCTCGGCTGTGATCGGGGTATAGCCGTTTGACTTGCTCCACTCGCGCAGGCCATTGCTGGCTGTAAACAAGTTCGACACGCACATGGTCGAACGTATCTCGTAAGTGGCTCAGCCGACCCTGAATGTCATAGTCAAGGAAGATTCGGTTGTCGTTGCGATCCCCCAATTGGCTAAGGCGCATGTGTGAGGCGTTGCCTGGCGTGGGTTCGAATAGCCGATATAGCCCATCAACGCTTTCGATCAGTAGTTGGCCATTGGTATTGCGCCGTACGCTCAAGCCTTCTCCTGCGCTGAATACGGCACCGCCCAGCGGGATCACGCCCATGTCGATCTGTCGCGCTTGCTCATCGGTATAGACCAGCCGTTGCCCACCTTCGGGGTGTACGCCGATCTCGACGCAGACCTCGTAGATCACGCTCCAGCTGGCACCGAACAGACCGTCGCGACGCTCGTCCCGGCTGCTGTAGTAGCGCTGCCACTCGATAGGGAGCAGGCCGGGCAGGGCGAAGTCCAGATCGTCTTCCCCATCAAGAATTTTCGCGCCCGTGGAGCTGTGTACCGGGTTAGGCGAGCCTGCTACCGCGGAGGTAATGGCATTGGTCACTTGGCTGGTGCCCCACGACACCAGTCCACCAACGACCATGCACGGCAGCTTGCTGAAAAACTTGGAGCCCCCACCGCGCAGCATCAACAGCGCGGTCACCGCCAGCCCGACACCGGGGGTCTTGCCGCTGCGGATCTCGCGCACCACCACGGGGCTGCCGCCAATACGCACGTTGCTGGAGATCATCCCCGACTCGACAATCGATGCGTCGCAGGTACTTCGGTCACCGCTGCGGGCGGCCGGCTGACCATTAATCGTGACCTTGCTGGAGCCTTCGGCAATAAACTGCGGTGGCATGGGTGGATGCTTGGTGCAGATGACGATGTCCAGCGGTTTGGGGACTGCGCCCGGCGCAGGAACCGCCACGGTGGGGCGCCACATCTGCGAGAAAAATCCCTTGGCCATGTCCAGGTAGCTGGCTTCCTCGGGATTGCCGCCTTCGGCAGGTTGCGGGCTGACCGGGCCGATTGCGCCTGCGGCACGCGCAGCGGGTATGCCGTTGGTGAAGGTGTTATGTGAGCCGGTGGCAATGGTCGCCATCACCACCGGCGGGAATAACGCATTGCCTATCCAGTCACAAACTTTTGTCAGTCCCTTGTCTGCCCCCGTCTTGCTCATGCCAATGCCGACGATGATGCCTACCACGGCGCCTAGTACAAAGCAGCCTAGCCCGCCGGTTACAACCGTAATACCGGTGGCGGCCACAATCGCAGCCGTGGCGACGGCCGTAATAGCGATGTTGGCCGCAATTTCCAGCACGCCGCCCAGGATGTCGGCCATCGCCGAAGTGTGCAGCAGGCCGTCGCCGAGGCGTGCCGCCCAGAGAGCGTCAGACATGGATTAGGGGCTTCAAGGTTTGGGATTCAGCTGCAGGGTGCTTTTGATGGTTGCCCAATGGGCGCTTTCAGCATCGCCCAGGGGTTGGGCTTTGACATAACTCAGGGCAAGCATCTGCCGAGTGCCGGGTATCACAAGTGCTAACTGGTATTGATGGATGCGCTCGGTGCCTTTGCTGAACTGGTTATGCACTTCGATGGCGTCTATCTCCTGCGCCGCGCCTACACGAAGAGCCTTGGCCGGTTGATAGCGCAAGTCCTGTACCTGCTTTTCCAGCTTCGCCAGTTGCTCTTCGAAGTTGCTCTGCAGCGTCTCGCCATCACCCAGCAGGCTGCGGCTAACGATCAGCGACGTACCCAGCGCGGCGAACTTCAGAATATTGATGGAAGCATCCTGAACCTCATCGCTGGGCAGGGTGAATTCAAATTCATTGAGTCGATAGGTCATTGAAACGGAGTCTCGTTATTGGCCGGAAGACGGCTTGGGAAACATGGCGTTGACGGCGGCGTCAATGTCGCCCTTGACCCCTTGGCCCATGGGTGTGGTGCCGCCTTTGCCGCCAATATTCAAATGCAGATTGCCTCCGGTGTTGATCTCGGAGCTGCCTTCGGAATACACATTGATCTGAACACCGGTGAGATTGATCTGCCCGCTGGCATTGAGCTCCAGCACGCTTTTGCCACAAACCAGACGCAGGTTTTCGCCCACTTCAATCAGGTAACTTTTACTGATGGCGTCTGTCTTGCTGAACCCCACCATGAGCATGTCGTCGTGCTTGACTGCGCGTACCCGGTCGTTGCCGACGGTCACGATTTCGTCATGCCCGATGCTCTTATTCCGGTCATGCCCCACCGAGTGGCTTTCATCCACCTCCACCACGATGTCCTGGTTACGCTCGGCATGGATATACAACTGCTCCAACCCCTTCTTGTCCTCCATGCGGATTTCATTGAAGTTGGCCGGCGTGCCGCCTTTGCTGGAGCGGCTTTTCATGCCGCTCTGGGTGGCGTTTTCCGGCAAGTCGTAGGGCACCGTCTGCTCAGCGTTGTAAACCCGCCCGGTGATGATCGGTCGGTCGGGGTCGCCTTCGAGGAAGCTGACGATCACCTCTTGGCCGATGCGTGGAATCTGCATCGAGCCCCAGTTCTTGCCGGCCCAGGATTGCGACACACGAATCCAGCACGAGCTGTTCTCGTTGGATTGGTCGTGGCGGTCCCAGTAGAAATGCACCTTCACGCGGCCGTACTGGTCGGTCCAGATTTCCTCGCCCTTGGGGCCTACCACCAGCGCGGTCTGCGGGCCTTTGACGATAGGACGGTGGGTGTTGGCCAGCGGGCGGAAACTCTGTTGGGCGTCGATGCAGGTCAGGCTGCTTTCGAACTGCGCGGAGCCTGAACCGCCACCGCTTTCCAGGCTTTCTTGCACGACGAAGTAACGGCAACCGACGATCAGGTACTCGCGGTTCTGGTCCTGGCGGCTGAAGCCGGTGAGGCTGAACAGATGGCCCGAGCCCAGGCCGCGCGCATTGCCGCTGAACTCGATCTGTTCATGCAGGGTTTGCAGGGCCTCGATGCGGGTGCGCGCATAGTGTTCGCCGTCGGCGCTTTGCACGTAGGTACCGGGGTAGTCGTACAGCGGGTAGTCGCCGGCGGTGTGCGGGCGCGGCATGGCCGAGCGCACGTCGATGCTCGCGCTGGGGCGCTGGAAGTCGTAGTCGTTGAGCTCCAGCGAGCCCGGCTGCACCTCCTGCGCCAAGTGCCAATTGTGCATATGGTCGCGTTCGCGCTGCTGCTCGTCCTTGGGGTAGTAGGGGATCGACGCGTAGCCGGGCACGCTGGTGTGGGCGCCATAGGCGTCGGCCAGCACCAGCACATGGCGGTCCTGTTCATGGCGGAAGAAGTAGTAGATGCCTTCCTGTTCCATCAGCCGGCTGACGAAATCGAAGCTGGTCTCGCGGTACTGCACGCAGTACTCCCACTCGCGATACGGCCGGCTGAGCGCGTCTTCGAAGTCGGAAAAACCCAGGTCACGGAACACCTGCTTGATGATCTGCGGGATGCTCAGGTTCTGGAAGATACGGCAGTCGGAGGTCCGGCTGAGCAACCACAGCCAAGGGCGCAGGGTGACTTGGTAACTGGCGAACTGGCCTTTGTCGATGTTCTGGCTGCACCGCGCAACGATCCCGTGGAAATGCCGCTCGCCGCCGTCCGCCAGTTGCAGGCCGACGCTCATCGGTTTACCCAGCAATTGGTTGAGGTCGATGTTGGCGTCCAGGGACGTCAGTTGCAGCTCATAGTTGAACAGCCGGCCCAGCTCTTCACCGCCGCCCATTTCGTTGAGCAGCAGCACATCCGGCCCGAGGGGGCTGTTGATCTTGGCCAGGCGTGAGGCTTGGTTGAATAGCATCGGTAGTCCCGTAAATACCGTCATCACTGACGGAACCGGATCAACTGTGGGAGCTGGCTTGCCTGCGATAGCGGTGGATCAGTCAACATCCATGCTGAATGTCAGACCGCTATCGCAGGCAAGCCAGCTCCCACACTGACCGTATTCCAACAATAGTTATTCGGTGTCGCTGAAGTCGTAGTGCAATTCATTATCCCGACTGCTGATCCGCACCCCCGCCAGTGCCTTGCCTTCCAACATGCGCGTGAGGAATTCGCGGCTCATGTCCGGCAGCAGGCTGTTGGTGAGGATGGTATCGATCATGCGCCCGCCACTTTCGGTTTCGGTGCAGCGCGAGACGATCAGGTCGACCACTGCGTCGTCATACTCGAACGCGACTTTATGGGTGTTCTCCACACGCTTCTTGATGCGGTTCAGTTGCAGGCGCGTGATCGCCTTGAGCATCTCATCGCTGAGCGGGTAGTACGGGATGGTCACCAGGCGACCGAGCAAGGCCGGTGGGAAAATCTCCAGCAGAGGCTGGCGCAGGGCCTTGGCGATTTCCTCGGGCTCGGGGATGTTCGCCGGGTCCTTGCAGACGTGGGAAATCAGTTCGGTACCGGCATTGGTGGTCAGCAGGATCAGGGTGTTCTTGAAGTCGATCACCCGGCCTTCGCCGTCTTCCATCACGCCCTTGTCGAACACCTGGAAGAAAATCTCGTGCACGTCCGGGTGAGCTTTCTCCACCTCATCGAGCAGTACCACGCTGTAGGGTTTGCGCCGTACCGCTTCGGTCAGCACACCGCCTTCGCCGTAGCCGATATAGCCCGGTGGCGCGCCCTTGAGTGTGGACACGGTGTGGGCTTCCTGGAACTCACTCATGTTGATGGTGATGACGTTCTGCTCGCCGCCGTACATGGCTTCGGCCAGGGCCAGGGCTGTTTCGGTCTTGCCCACACCCGAGGTGCCGGCCAGCATGAACACGCCAATCGGCTTGCTCGGGTTGTCGAGGCCGGCGCGGGAGGTCTGGATGCGCTTGGCGATCATTTGCAGGGCATGGTCCTGGCCGATGATGCGTTTCTTCAGGTGCTGGTCGAGGTTGAGCACGGTTTCCAGTTCGTTGCGGGCCATGCGGCCCACCGGGATGCCGGTCCAGTCGGCGACCACCGAGGCCACGGCCTGGTAATCCACGGTCGGCAGGATCAAAGGGGTTTCGCCTTGCAGAGCGGTGAGGCGCTGTTGCAGATCGACCAGTTTTGCACGCAGTTCATCGTTGCCGCTGTCCACAACCCCGGCCTTCTCGCGCAGGGTTGCGCGGGTGGCGAGCAGCTCATCCACCAGGGTTTTCTCTTCGGCCCAACGGCTTTCCAGCGTGGCCAGACGCTCACGTTCGGCGGTCAGCAGCGCTTCGCTATGGGTTTGACGCGCTCCAATGGCAATGCCGATCGCATGCTCACGGGCGATGATTTGCAGCTCGGTTTCCAGGGCTTCGATACGGCGACGGCTGTCGTCCACTTCCGCGGGGACCGCGTGCAGGCTGATGGCGACGCGCGCGCAGGCGGTGTCCAGCAGGCTCACGGATTTGTCCGGCAACTGGCGCGCCGGAATGTAGCGGTGGGAGAGCTTCACCGAGGCTTCCAGAGCTTCGTCGAGGATCTGCACCTGGTGGTGTTTTTCCATTGTGGAAGCCACGCCGCGCATCATCAGCAGGGCCTTGTCTTCCGACGGCTCGGCAACCTGTACCACCTGGAAACGGCGGGTCAGGGCCGGGTCTTTCTCGATGTGCTTTTTGTACTCGGCCCACGTGGTGGCCGCCACGGTACGCAAGGTGCCACGGGCCAGGGCAGGCTTGAGCAGGTTGGCCGCGTCACCGGTGCCGGCGGCGCCACCGGCACCTACCAGGGTATGGGCTTCGTCGATAAACAGGATGATCGGCTTGGGTGAAGCCTGCACGTCTTCGATGACCTGGCGCAGGCGCTGTTCGAACTCGCCTTTCATGCTGGCGCCGGCTTGCAACAGGCCCACGTCGAGGCTGCGCAGTTCCACGTCCTTGAGCGCAGGCGGTACGTCACCGGCGACGATACGCAGGGCGAAACCTTCGACCACGGCGGTCTTGCCCACCCCGGCCTCACCAGTGAGGATCGGGTTGTTCTGGCGCCGACGCATGAGGATATCCACCAGTTGGCGAATCTCCTCGTCACGGCCCACGATTGGGTCGAGCTTGCCGCTGCGGGCCTGTTCGGTCAGGTCCACAGTGAAGCGCTTGAGCGCTTCCTGCTTGCCCATCGCGCTGGGCGCCATGGCACCGCTGGCCTCGCCAGGGACGCCGGCATTGAAGCCATCGCTGGCGCTCAAGGCATTTTCCGGCGAGTCACCGACGTATTCATCAAAGCGCTCGCTCAGGGCCTCGGCCTTGATCTTGTCGAACTCGCCGGACAAACCCAGCAGCGCATGGCGCAGGCTCGGTGTCTTCAAGATGCCCAGCACCAGATAACCGGTGCGCACCTGGCTTTCGCCGAACATCAGGCTGCCATACACCCAGCCGCGTTCTACGGCTTCTTCCACGTGGGACGACAGGTCGGTGATCGACGTCGAGCCACGCGGCAGGCGATCCAGGGCTTCGGTGAGGTCACGGGCCAGGCGCGCCGGCTCCACGTTGAACTGGCGGATGATGCGGTGCAGGTCCGAGTCCTGCAGTTGCAGCAACTGGTGAAACCAGTGGGCCAGTTCCACATACGGATTGCCCCGCAACTTGCAGAACACGGTGGCGGCTTCGATGGCTTTGTAGGCCACGCTGTTGAGTTTGCCGAACAGTGCGGCGCGACTGATTTCACCCATGCTCTGGATTCCTTGAGGTGGTGGCGTGGTCGGCGTAATGCCGGGCCAGGATTAGGTCGTTGGCGTCATGCGCAGGTTGGCCGAGCCAGGTGTTGAAGCCCAGGCGGAACTGGCCGTTGAGTTGCAGCGCCGGAACTTCGGGTTGTTGCAAAACCAGGTTCAAGTCCCAGTCCATTTCATGGCCCAGGTACTCGGCCACCCACGCCACCAGCTCGTTGAACGGCTGTTGGCCGGGCAGCATGCCCATGTAGTCATCCAGCGTGAGCGGGCCCAGGCGGATGCGGAATTTGTGCTGGCGGTCCCACACGTGGCTACCCAGGCAGAAGTCCACGCCCAACTGGTTGGCGCTGACCCCCACGCGGCTGCGTTCGGGCAGTTCCAGCCATTGGCCGACGTATTCCTCGATCTCTACCGGCAGGCCGAAGTACTCGCTGAGGATCGCTTTCAAGCCATCCGGGTAACGGGTTTGCGCCGACAGATGGCCGCTGTAATGCAGCTTCGCGGTATCGGGGATCAGCCCTTGATTGAGCAGGCTCGGCATCCCGCGGCCACTCAGGGCGGCGAGGCGGGCGGACCAGTAGTCATCGTCCGGGCGGTCATGGCTGACCGTTGGCCGCGCCTCGGCCCAGGCCCGATAGAACAGGGTCAGCAAGCGATGGTGGAACACATCCAGGAACTGCTTGCTGGTGCTGTCGGCGTTGTTGCGTTGGCGCTCGCGCACGTACTCGGTGATGTGCAGCGGCAGCGGCCCGTTGGGGCCGCCGAGGCCGAAAAAGAACTGCTCCAACCGCGCCGGCTTGCCGTCGCCACCGGGGTCGACCGAGGCGAGGGTGGCGGGTGCGAAGGTGCAATCGGCCTGCTGCCCCAGGCGCAGCGGGTCATCGGCCAGGCGTAGGGAATGGCCCAGGCGTGGCAGCTCGGGCGTTTCGCACTCGATGCGCCGCAATGCCTGGAAGAAGTCATATTCCCAGGGCTCCTGGTGCATCGCGTCCAGGGTTCTCACAGGGTCGGACGCCGTCCGGGCTTGGCTTTCCATCGCATGATCTCGCCGCGTTCGGTGGTACGGATTACCGTCTCGGTAAAGCTGTTGATCGACACGTAGCGTGCCAGGAAGCGCTCCAGCACTGCACCGAGCAGGAACACGCCGGTGCCGCGAAACGCGTTTTCATCGAACTCCAAGGTGATTTCCAGGCCGCGGCCAAACACAATCGGGCCAGGCATCGGCAGGCGTCGAGTCACCGCCTTGCTGCTGACTTCGCGCAGGCCTTCGATCTGCAATTGCAGGGCGGCGTCATTGCTGTCGCCGTACAGGCGCAGCAGTTCGCGCAAGGCGCCGGCGCCCTGGCCCTCTTCGCTCAAGGACAGGTAGTTGAGCGACAACTGGCTGATCAGGCGCCAGGCCTTGGCGTCATGCGCATGGCTGGCACGCGGGCGGCTTGGCCCGGCGACGCACCGCACGGCCAGTACCGGTGCACTGTCGGCCAGGGTGAAGTCGGTCTTGCCGTTGCCCACGCTCATGAACAGCGGCAGGTCCCGGTTGGTGCACAGTGCCGTCACGCCCAACTGGCGCAGGTCATGGCGATACGGCGCCTGGCGGCTGTCCACCAGGCTGACGAAGGTTTCACTGCCCACATAAGTGGAGCGCGGGCCATTGCGGCGCTGATCGCTGGACAGCACACGCGGCTCGCGGCGCACGCTGTAATACGCTTGGTCGCGGCCATAGCGCGACGGATCGCGCACCGCATAGAACGGCAAGAACGGCTGCTCCGGTCCGGTGCCATGGCCAGTAATGCCGCTCAAGGAGTGAATCTCGAAATCCATCGGCCGCGTACGGTCGGCGATCACGTGGTGTTCATTGACCCGGTCGGACAAATGGATGCGGTCCACGCGCTTGGGGAACAGGTTGATGGCGGGCGTGCAGAACGGCAAGAACTGCGCCGCGCCGACACTGCCTTCCAGGCTCGGTTCGTGGCGGTCGAACAGCACGATCAGTTCCAGCTCCTGGCCGTCACACCGTTTGACCGCACGGCTCAACTCGGCGAACTCAACGAACAGGAAGCGATGGGGCAGGGCGAAGTACTCCTGCAACAGGCGATAGCCCTGGAACGCCCGCGCTACCACCGGCATGGCCGCATCGGCATCATCGAACCCCCGCGAGCGCAACGCGCCCTGGGGCAGGCGCTCGACCCAATCGCCACCGGGCTCGCGCGCAAACACCGCGCAGGCGTTGCCCAGTAGTTGTTCGTAAAGGCGAAACGGTTGTTCATCAGCGCCGCTCAGGTACAGCGGCAAGGTATCCAGGTCGAGGCTGTTGAACGGCAGCTCGGCACCGGTGCGCAGGGTCAGGCGCAGGCCGGCCTTGGCTTTCGGTTCGCTGGCGGCCAGGCGCCCGAGCACGGCGGCGGGGTTGCCGAAATATTCGGCGTTGCTGACCTGCAACGGCCACAGTGTCACCGGGTGCGCGGTGCGGTACTCGCAGCAGGTCTGGGTTTCACGGCCCAGGGCGGCACGCAGCACCGTGTCACGGGGTAGCGGGAAACCGCCGGCCAGGGAGCCTTCATCGGGGTCGGTCTGCAGTTGCACTACGGTCATCGACGGCGTCGGTGCCAGGTAGTGCGGGTAGGCGATTTCCAGCAAGTTGTGGGTGAAGGTCGGGTACTCGGCGTCGAGCTTGAGCTGCACGCGGGCCGTGAGATAGGCGAAGCCTTCAAGCAAACGTTCGACGTACGGGTCGGCGCAGTCCATACCGGACAGGGTCAGCCGACTGGCGATCTTCGGGTATTCCTTGGCGAACTCGGCAGCGCTTTCGCGCACGTGGTGCAGTTCCTGGTTGTACAGCTCCAGCAGGCGCGGGTTCATGGGCGTCTCCGCTGGTCGGCATTCAGCACGCGCACATGGCCGGACTCCAGGTCCACGTCGGTCTGCAACAGCAAACGCAACGGCACCGGCTGTGCCCACAGGTCGCCTTCAATCTCGAAACTCAGGGCGTTGTGATTCATCTCGCCATGGCCCATGCGCGCCTTGACTCGCAATGTGTGGCGCAAAATACGCGGCTCGAAAGTGGCGATGGCCTGGTAAATCAAGGCTTCCAGGGCTTTGATATCGACGCTCGAAGCGCTGTTGCCCGCCAGTGCCGGCAGGCCGTAATTGACCACCGAAGTGCCGGCCGGGGTGTGCAGCGTGGCATCGGTATCGAGTAACGAGGTGGTGTTAAGCAACCACGCCAGGTCACGCAGCACCGAGGCCTTCAATTGGGTCAGGGACAGCACGCGTTTGTCGGCGCTTTCCTTGGGGTTGGTCGGGTCTTCGTCGGTCAACCGGTCCAGCAGGGACGGTTGCAGACGGTCGCGGGAAGCGATTTCAGTTACCACCAAAGCAGCTCCACGGACGGGTTGCGAGAGGGACACAATGGCCGTGGCACCGGGCCACGGCCACAAGGGCTATCAGCGTTTGGTGTTGGAACGGATGTTCCAGCCAAACTTGATGGCGCCGCCGTCTTTGGTGCCGTCGGCTTTCTGCGGCTGGTAGTCGACCATCACTTGGGCAAAGTTCAGGGTGACGTTTTCGGTCAGGCGATCATCGCTGCCCGAACCGCCGGTGCTCAAGGAGGTGACCAGCACTTCTTCCAGGTTGATCACCATGTACTCGACCTGGCTCTCGCCACCGGCCTTGCGCACGGTCAGCTTGACCTTGTCGATGTGCTTGCCGCTGGCGCAGTGCATCATCAGGTTGGGCGAAGCCTTGTCGACGTACTTGGTCAGCGACAGGTCCTGGATATTCACCTTGCCCGCGCCACCGCCACCGCCGACGTGCATGTTGCCGGACTGGGACATGCCCCAGCTCCAGTTCAACACATCGATTTCGTCCTTGTGGGCCTTGTCCATGGACTCGCCCTTGATGTCGCCGATCTTGATGAAAATATCAACAGCCATGTTTTCTCCCTGTGTGGCCCATGCCACTTGATTGGGTGATCGTTCCCACGCTCTGCGTGGTAACGCATCCTGTGACGCTACGCGTCACCGGGACGCAGAGCGTCCCGGGCGGCATTCCCACGCGGAGCGTGGGAACGAGCTAGCTCAATCGTTACTTATGCGCTTTTTGCCGAAGGCAGTTTCGATACCAGGCGCAACGACACCGTCAGCCCTTCAAGCTGATAGTGCGGGCGCAGGTAGAACTTGGAGTTGTAATACCCCGGGTTGCCTTCGACTTCTTCCACGATCACTTCGGCCGCCGCCAACGGGTGCTGGGCCTTGGTGGTTTCGGTGGAGTGCGCCGGGTCGCCGTCGACGTAGTTGAGGATCCAGTCCTGCAACCAGCGCTGCATTTCGTCCTTCTCTTTGAAGGAACCGACCTTGTCGCGCACGATGCACTTCAAGTAGTGGGCGAAACGGCAGGTGGCGAACAGGTACGGCAGGCGTGCGGCCAGGTTGGCGTTGGCGGTAGCGTCCGGGTCGTCGTATTCGGCAGGTTTCTGCAGCGACTGGGCGCCGATGAACGCGGCGAAGTCGGTGTTTTTCTTGTGCAGCAGCGGCATGAAACCGTTCTTCGCCAGTTCCGCTTCACGGCGGTCACTGATGGCGATTTCGGTCGGGCACTTCATGTCCACGCCACCGTCATCGGTAGGGAACGTGTGGGCCGGCAGGTTTTCCACTTCACCACCAGACTCGATGCCGCGGATGCGCGAGCACCAGCCGTAGTGCTTGAACGAACGGTTGATGTTCACTGCCATGGCGTAGGCGGCGTTGGCCCAGGTGTACTTGGAGCTGTCGGCGCCGTCGGTGTTTTCTTCGAAAGCGAAGGCTTCCACTGGATCGGTCTTGGCGCCGTACGGCAGGCGTGCCAGGAAGCGCGGCATGGTCAGGCCGATGTAGCGCGAGTCTTCCGATTCACGCAGCGAGCGCCAGCCGGCGTATTCCGGGGTGGTGAAGATCTTGGTCAGGTCGCGTGGGTTCGACAGTTCCTGCCACGAGCCCATGCCCATCACGGTCGGCGAGGCCGCAGCGATGAAAGGCGAGTGCATGGCGGCGCAGACTTTCGACAGCTCGCCCAGTAGTTCCACGTCGGGCGGCGACTGGTCGAAGTAGTAGTCACCCACCAGGCAGCCGTAAGGTTCGCCACCGAACTGGCCGTATTCTTCTTCGTACATCTTCTTGAAGATCGGGCTCTGGTCCCACGCGGTGCCCTTGAATTTCTTCAGGGTCTTGTGCAGGTCTGGCTTGGAGATGTTGAGCACGCGAATCTTCAGTTGCTCATCGCTCTCGGTGTTATTGACCAAGTAATGCAAGCCACGCCAGGCGCTTTCCAGTTGTTGGAAATCCTGGTGGTGGATGATCTGGTTGACCTGGGCGGTGAGCTTGGCGTCGATGGCGGCGATGATCGATTCGATCGACTTGATCGCGTCGTTGGACACCAGGTCGGTTTGCGCCAGGGCCTGTTCAGCCAGGGTGCGCACCGCGGTTTCAACGGCTTCGCGGGCACGCTCGGTCTTGGGCTTGAATTCTTGCAGCAGCAGGTTCGCGAACTCGCTGGCTTCTTCGGTGGTACCCAGGATCTGGCTGCCTTCGCGGGCGGTATTGTCCGTCATGATTACTGCTCCCCTGCAGGCTTGGGCGCGCTGGCAAGTGCCTGAAGCAATGCCGGGTCCTTGATCGCCTTCATGATGATTTCTTCAGCGCCAGTCTTGCCGTCCATGTAGGTCAGCAGGTTGGCCAATTGGGTGCGGGCTTCGAGCAGCTGGTTCAGCGAGTCGACCTTGCGGGCCACGGCGGCCGGGCTGAAGTCGTCCATGCTTTCGAAGGTGATGTCCAGGCTCAGGTTGCCTTCGCCTGTCAGCTCATTGGGTACGTGGAACGCGACGCGTGGCTGCATGGCCTTGAGGCGTGAGTCGAAGTTGTCGACGTCCACCTCAAGGAACTTGCGGTCGGCCACGGGTGCCAGCGGCTCGGCAGGCTTGCCGGCGAGGTCGGCCATCACGCCCATCACGAAGGGCAGCTGGACCTTTTTCTCGGCGCCGTAAAGCTCGACGTCGTACTCGATCTGCACTCGAGGCGCACGGTTGCGCGCGATGAATTTCTGAGAACTTTGCTTCGCCACGTTGCTGCTCCTGGTCGCTTGAGCGACGGTGTTGTTACTGCACGGTCCGGCGGCTTACTCGCTGTCGGGGCCGCGCAGGTTTTCAAATTGGGACATGCCATCGGGAATCAGATTGCGCACGATGGCCGCAAAGTCGGCATGTACCAGATTCTTGGCTCGGTTCAACAGCACCGGCAGCGGGCTCGAAGGCTCGTGGCGGGTGTAGTACGCAAGGATTTTGTCGAGGCTGCGCAGCACATCGTCGCGGGTGGCGATGTCGCTCGTCGGGCGAGGGGCTGCGGGCGCGGCGGCGTCGACCGAGGGGGCATTGTCTTCACTGACGGCCTCGGGATCGCTGCTGCTGTCGGTGCCTGGCACCGCTTGATTGAGAAGTTGCAGGGCCTGTTTGAGCGGCTGCTTCAAGGCGCTGAGGTCCACGCCCTGGGCGGAACCGACTTGGTCATTGACCTGTTGCTCAATGGCCTCGCACGCCGTGCGCGCCGCGCTCAAGGCGTCGCGGGTGGCTTGCAGTTGTTCGGGGTCGCTGTCCAGGAACGCGGCGTTGAGTTGCTGGTTGCCCAACTGCTCATCGGCAAAACTCTGCAGGCCGCTGGCGTTGAGCGCGGCGCGCAGGCTCACGGGCCCGAAGGTGCGCGAGCGTGTCAGGATGCTTTCGCGCAGCAGCCGAATATTGGTTTCGCAGGTCAGGCCGGTAAGGGCGTTGATGCGCACGGTGGGGTCGTTGTCATCGTCGGCATCCAGGCGCGGGTGCAGATCGGCCCAGTATTGGCGCAGCAAGGCGTCGATCAGCGTGAGGACTTCGGCCAGCCCGGCCACACCCTGGAGGGCGAGGGTGCTTTGCAGCAGAAAGTGGGTGATGCGCAGGTCTTTGCTGCGCTGCAACAGGTCGAGGCTTTGCTGCTGGATGCTGCGCCACTCGGGCGGCTCAGCGGGCAGGATCGAGTCGCCCATGCTGCGTTCGGGTTGGCCCTTGGCATCACGTTCCAATTGCAGAAATTGCGCGTCATATTCCATGTCCTCGCCACAAGGCGACGTCGCGGAAACGGCGGTGAGCAGCAACGGCACATCCACTGAATTCGATCTCCTTATCGGCCCGCTGGATGGCGGGCAATTCATGCACTAGTTGCGTAATGAACTTTGCATGTTTTCTTGGTCATATACTCAGCGTGCCACTACTGCGCCATCACTGATGTTCAAGAAGTTGTGCATTTTTGGTGTAGTACTTATGGCTTGTCAAGGTAAGCTATTCGCCCTCTGTGACAGATGTGCGGTGTTTAACAACCTGCGCGACTGGCGAGTCGAAAGGCGCGCCCAGAGCGGATTTTTGTCATGGAAGCCAGTTAAGATCAGCGATCATGCTGGTAAAAGCAGATTTTGGCGGTCGTTTGTACGACAGGACGGGACTCTCCAGGGCGGTGCTGCCTCCTGGGTAGACTGCGCGCGATGTATCAGCAAGGAGGCAAGATGTCGCTGTGTTTGACTATCACTAGTTATCACAAGATCACACCTGGGCAATGCCCCGAAAAGTCCATGGATCAGGGCGTGATGGCTATTGGCCGCAGTTCTGACAATGACTGGGTATTGCCCGACCCTGAGCGTCTCGTCTCTTCGCAACATTGCGTTATTCAATACAAAGATGGCCGTTATTATTTGACCGATAACAGCACCAATGGTGTGGAGTTGGTCAAGGCGGGTATTCGTATGCGTCGGGGTAACAGCGAGCCGTTGCAAGACGGTGAATTGATCCGCATCGGCGATTACGAAATCCAGGCGCGTATCGACTTCAACGTGCAAGCCATCGACAGCCAGCCATTTGCCGGTGACTCACCCAATAGCTTTGAAGCGCTGATGGGCGCCGTGGCGAGCCAACCTGCGCCCACGCCGATGATCGCGCCGCAGTTCCAGGGCGCCTCGGCCATGGAAACCCTGCCAGACCTGTTCGACTTCCTCAGCCCCACCGCCGTGCCGCCGCCCACCGTGGCGGACCATGTGCCGTCCGAGCAACACGATTTTCGCCCCCCGGCCCCAGTGGCCGTACCGGCGCCCGAAAAGCCATCAGTGCAGGGCTCGGTCATTCCCGAAGACTGGGATCTGTTCGGCGACGCGCCCGCGCCCGTGGTCAATGCTGCGCCCGCCCCAGACCCGATCATCCCGCCGCCACCTGTGGTCGAGCCTGTTGCGCTCCCCTTGGCCAATGCCGAGCCACAACCGGACCTCCTGCAAGCCTTCCTGCGCGGTGCGGGCCTGGACCAGTTGCGCCTGGGCAAAGCCGACGCCTGCGCGCAGATGGAAAGCATCGGCCGCAGCTACCGGTTGATGGTCGAGGGCTTGATCGACGTATTGCGTGCCCGTGCCAGCCTCAAGGGCGAGTTTCGCATGCAGCAGACGATGATCCGCCCCGCCGAAAACAACCCGTTGAAATTCGCCCCGAATGCCGATGAAGCGTTACTGCTGTTGCTGCGTCATGGCAACCAGGCGTTCATGGCGCCGGACCTCGCCGTACGTGACAGTTTCGACGACCTGCGCGCCCACCAGTTGGCCGTGATGGCTGGCGTGGAAGCGGCGATCAAACACCTGCTCACGCGCTTTGAACCGGCGCAATTGGAGGAGCGCATGGGCAAACCCGGCGGCCTCTCGAGTCTGTTCAACGGTTCGCGCCAGGCCCAGTACTGGCAGCAGTTCACCGAGCTCTACAGCAACATTTCCCGCGAGGCCCAGGACGATTTCCAGGACTTGTTCGGTCGTGAATTCAGCCGGGCCTACGAAGAACACAGTGCACGACAGCGACGCTGAAAACGCCTCGCACCAATGGATAAAACGGATAGCTAAATACGTCATTGAGGACGCAGGATGATTCCCAGGTTTTTACTCGCAGCCGCCACCATGCTGCTGCTGACGGCGTGTGCCAACGACACTGCCAAACCCCAGGCGGCTGCCGAGGCCGAAGCTGACACGGCCGCCGTTGAGCTGCATTTTCACGCGATTGCCGGGCTTAACCCCGGTGCCAACGGCCAGGCCGCGCCGGTGCGGGTGCGCATTTTCGAATTGAAAAACGCCGCGACCTTTTCACGCTCCGATTACTTCGCCCTGGCTGACCGTGCGCAATCCACCCTCGGCCTCGACCTGCTGGACCAGGACGAAGTGATGGTGCAGCCCGGCCAACAACTGAGCCTGCAGCGCGATCTCGACCCGTCCACGCGCCAGATCGGCTTGCTGGTGGGCTACCGCGAGTTGGACCGTGCGCAATGGCGCACGGTCATCAACGTGCCGCCGCGCCAATACAGCGAATACCAGATCAGCCTCGACGTGCATGCCGTGCGCGCCGACGTCGTGGCTTCCCCATCCAGCCCAGCCCAATAACAAGCAATCGGAGCCCCCATGTCCTGGAACAATCGCGTGGTCTGGTCGGAAGGCATGTTCATCGGAACGCAGCACTTCCAGCAGCATGACCGTTACCTGGAAAACCTGATCGATGCCCGCAGCCGCCCGTTGTCGGCGGGTGCCTGGGGGTTCTCCGAGCTGCTGATCGACCAGGGCCTGCTGGCCCAGGGCAAGCTGGCGATCGTGTCGGCCCGCGGCCTGTTGCCCGATGGCACGCCGTTCAATATTCCCCAGGACGACCTGGCGCCGAGCCCGTTGAATATCGACGACAACCTGCGCGACGGCCTGGTCTACCTGGCCCTGCCGCTCAAGCGTGCCGGCGCCCGTGACACGGTGGACGAGGGCGAGGCCCTGGAAGCCGCGCGCTACGTGAGCCAGGTGCGTGAAGTGCGCGACGACAACGCCCCGTTCGAAAACCGTGCACCGGTGGCCGTGGGGTCGCGGGCGTTGCGCCTGCTGACGGCGCAGGACGGCATCAGCGACTACGCGGCCATCGGCCTGGTACGCATCAAGGAAAAGCGTGCCGACCGTGCGTTGGTGCTCGATGACACTTACATCCCGCCCGTGCTGGACGTGGCCGCGAGCAAACCGCTGACGGCCTTTCGCAGCGAACTGCTGGGCCTGTTGCACCAGCGTGGCGAAGCCCTGGCCGGCCGCGTGGTGGCCTCGGGTGCCGGGGGGGCCTCGGAGATCGCCGACTTCATGCTGCTGCAACTGGTCAACCGCGCCCAGCCGCTGATCCAGCACTTCAGCCAGTTGAGCCCGTTGCACCCGGAGCGCTTCTTCAGCGAACTGGTCAGCCTGGCCGGTGAATTTTCCACCTTCTCAACCTCCAGCCGTCGCCCCCACGAATACCCGCAGTACCAGCACGACGACCTGGCCCTGAGCTTCATGCCGGTGATGGCGGCCTTGCGTGAGGCGCTGTCGATGCTCATCGACAGCAAGGCCACGCCGATCCCGATTGTGGAGAAAGCCTACGGCATCCATGTGGCGATGCTGGCCGACAAGACCCTGCTCGACAACGCCAGTTTCATCCTCGTGGTGCGCGCCGATGTGCCCGGCGAAACCCTGCGTGCGCGTTTCGGCCAGCAGAGCAAGGTCGGCTCGGTGGAGCACATTCGCGACATGGTCAACCTGCAACTGCCGGGCATCGGCCTGCTGCCGTTGCCGGTGGCGCCGCGCCAATTGCCTTACCACGCCGGCAGCACCTACTACGAGCTGGACCGTGGCAGCGAGCACTGGCAGCAGCTGAATAATTCCGGCGGTTTCGCCTTCCATATCGCCGGGCAGTTCCCGGGCTTGAACCTGGCCTTCTGGGCGATCCGAGGATAATTGGCGATGCATCCCAATGATGATGACCGCACCCAGTTCATGCCGCGCCCGGGTGGCCGAGAGCCTGCACCCGCGCGTGCCGAACCTGCGCCGCTGTCGATGCCGGCTGCGCCGATCCTCACCGGCAAGAGCCAGGGCCTCAACCCGCTGGAAAGTGCCGCCGGCCCGTTGCTGGCGTTGTTGACGCGGTTGCGCAACACCATCGCCCATCCCGCGCCAGCCAGCCTGCGTGCGCAGTTGCTGGCGTACCTGCGCCAGTTCGAAGAACGCGCCGAAGCCGCCGGTGTGGCACGCAATGAAGTGCTGTTGGCCCGTTACGCGCTGTGCACTGCCTTGGATGAAGCGGTGCTGAGCACGCCGTGGGGCAGCACCAGTGACTGGGGTAAGCAGAGCCTGCTGATCACCGTGCACAACGAAGCCTGGGGTGGTGAAAAGGTTTTCCAGTTGCTTGACCACTGTCTGCAAAGCCCACGGGAACGCCTGTACCTGCTGGAGCTGTTGTACCTGTGCATGTGCCTGGGTTTTGAAGGGCGTTACCGCGTGATGACCGACGGGCGCAGCCAGCTGGAAGCCTTGCGTGAACGCACCGCCGCAGCGATACGCAGCGCCCGTGGCGAGCACGAGCGTGAGCTGTCGCCGCACTGGCGCGGCGTGACCGTGGCCCGTGATCGCCTGGCGCAATTCATGCCGCCATGGATAGCCGTGGCGATTGGCTTGGCGCTGCTGTTGGCGTTGCTGTTCGGCCTGCGCATGAAGCTGGCCTCGGACGCCGAGCCGGTGTTCAAGAATATTCATGCCCTGGGCGAGATCCCGGTGCAGGCCATCGACCGTCCGGTGGCGCAGCCCAAAGTGATTGAGCGCCCGCGCCTGGCCGGGTTCCTGGCCGATGACATCAAGGCCGGCCGCGTGGCCGTGGAAGACAAGGTTGACCGCTCTGTGGTGACCATTCGTGGCGATGAGCTGTTCGCCTCGGCCAGCTCCAGCATCGTCGATGACTACCAACCGCTGATGCTGCGCATCGCTGACGCCATTCGCAAGGTCAAGGGCCAGGTGCGTGTCACCGGGCACAGCGACAACCGCCCGATTGCCACGTTGCGCTTCCCGTCCAACTGGGCATTGTCCGAAGCCCGGGCCAAGTCGGTGCTGGAAATTCTCGCGGCCAAGACCGGCCAGGCCGAGCGCTTCAGCGCCGAAGGCCGCAGCGACACCGAGCCGTTGGCCACCAACAGTACTGCCGAAGGCCGTGCCCGCAATCGTCGGGTTGAAATCACCGTATTGGCGGAGGGCGTCGAGTGAAGGCGTTTTTCAGTTTCATGATTCGCTGGGTGATCCCCGTGCTGGGCCTGATTGCCCTGAGCCTGATCATCTGGTTTGTTGGCCCGCTGCTGGACGTGCTGGTGCCCGAAGGGCGCCGTTGGGCGCTGATCGTGCTGGTGTTTGCGCTGTGGGTGGCCTACCGCGTGTTCCGCATCATCCAGGCCCGTCGCCAGGCCGCCGAAGTGATGCGCAGCCTGGCCGCAGAAACCCCGGTCGACCCCAACAGCGTTGCGACCGCCGAAGAGCTGTCCACGCTGCGCCAGCGCATGGACGAAGCCCTGGCACTGCTGAAAAAGGCCAAGCTGGGCGGCGATGAGCGCCGCAACCTTTACGAGTTGCCGTGGTACGTGATCATCGGCCCGCCGGGCTCGGGCAAGACGACCGCGCTGGTCAATTCCGGGCTGCATTTCCCGCTGGCGGCGCAATTGGGCGCCGGTGCGGTGCGGGGCGTGGGTGGTACGCGCAACTGCGACTGGTGGTTTACCGACCAGGCCGTATTGCTCGACACCGCTGGCCGCTATACCACCCAGGACAGCAACTCCACGGTGGACAAAGCCGCCTGGCTGGGCTTTCTCGATTTGCTGAAAAAGCAGCGTTCGCGCCGTCCGATCGACGGGGCGTTTATCGCCATCAGCCTCTCGGATCTGCTGCTGGGCACCGACGCCGAGCGCGCAGCCCATGCCGCCGCGATTCGCCTGCGCATCCAGGAGCTGTATACGCAGCTGGGCGTGCGTTTCCCGATCTACCTGATGCTCACCAAGCTCGACCTGGTGCCGGGCTTCATGGAGTTCTTCGACAACCTGAGCAAGGAAGAGCGTGCCCAGGTGTGGGGCATGACCTTTGCCCTGGACGACGGCAAAAACAGCGACAGCCCGCTGGCGCACCTGCAAAGCGAGTTCGCGGGCTTGGAGCAGCGTCTCAACGAACGCCTGGTCGAGCGCTTGCAGCAGGAACGCGACCCGGCACGACGCGACCTGATCTACGGCTTCCCGCAGCAGTTCGGCGCGCTGAAAGATTGCCTGCAAAGCTTCCTCGAAGGCGTGTTCAAACCCAACGCTTTTGAAGAGCGCGTGTTGCTGCGTGGCGTGTACTTCACCAGCGGCACCCAGGAAGGCAGCCCGATTGACCGCCTGATCGGTGCCATGGCCCAGAGTATGAACCTGGACCGCCAGCACCTGGCGCGCCAGAGCGGCACCGGGCGCAGTTACTTCATCGAAAAACTCTTCACCGCCGTGGCCTTTGCCGAGCGTGGTTTGGTGGGTGTGAACCCGAAGGTCGAACGGCGTCGCAAGTGGATTGCGCGTGGAGTGCTGGCGGCCACCGTCGCGCTGGTGGTGGTGGTCAGCAGCCTGTGGTGGGTGAGCTATCGCGCCAACCAGGCGTATATCGCCCAGGTCGATCAGAAGGTCGCGCCACTGGGCCAGACCGTACAGAACCTGAGCCCGGCACAACGGGAAGTGCTCGCCGTGCTGCCGTTGCTCAACGCGGTGAAGAACCTGGCGGGGGATTCACCGAGCTGGTCCGAAGGGCTGGGGCTGTACCAGGGCGATATGCTCGAAGCCGAGTCCGCCAGCGTGTACCGCAAACTCTTGATCGCCGTGTTCGCCCCACGCCTGGTGACGCGTATCGAAGAGCAACTGCACGGCGGCGGCAACTCGGACTTTCTCTATGAGGGCCTCAAGGCTTACCTGATGCTCGCCGACACCGAGCATTACGACCCGGACTTCATCAAGGCCTGGATCGCCTTGGACTGGGACCGCAACCTGCCCCGCGACCTGCCGGCCGACCAGCGTCAGGCCCTGGCCGGGCACTTGCAAGCGCTGTTCGAACGCCATCCGCCGAGTGCGCGCCTGGACCCACGCCTGATCGACGACCTGCGTCGCCAATTGCAGCAATTGCCGGTAGCCCAGCGCGTGTACGACCGCGTCAAGCGCCAGAAACTGCCCGAAGGTATCCCGGACTTTCGTCTCAATGAGGCCGCCGGTCGCGATGCCGCACTGGTGTTCAGCCGCAAGAGCGGCAAGCCGTTGGGCGAGCCGTTGAGTGGTTTCTTTACTGCCAAGGGCTATCGCCAGGCGTTTTTGCTCAGCAGCCTGAACCAGACCGGCACCCTGGCCGAAGAGCAATGGGTGCTGGGCCATGAGCAGGCCGACCAGCAGAACGTGGTGAGCCTGGCCGCCGACGTGCGCCGTTTGTACTTCCAGGATTACCAGCGCCAGTGGGACGCGTTGCTCGCCGACATCGACTTTGTGCCGATCACCAGCGTGGCACAGGCCGCCGATGTGCTGCGGGTGATTTCCGGTCCCACCTCGCCGCTGAAAAAACTGTTGGTGGCGGTCGCCAGGGAAACCGACCTGCAAGCCGAAGAACGCCAACTGGCCGCCAAAGGCGTGCCGGTGGAAGGCGGCGTGGACAAGCTCAAGGAGCGCCTCGGCAGTTTGCTGGGCGAGGCACAACCGACGGCGAATGCCCCGGCACCGGCGGATGATCCGGTGACCGCGCACTTTGCCGAACTCAACAGCATCGTCAGCAAAAACGAAGGCGAACCGGCGGCCATCGACGGCCTGCTGTCGGACATGAATGCGCTGTATGTGCAGGTCAGCGCCATGGTCGGTGCCAGCGGCGATGCCTTGCTCGGCGAGGCCAAGAACCAGGCGGCGGCTGCGGCCACGCGGGTCAGCCTGAACGCCGAGCGCCAGCCGCCGCTGGTGCAGGGCATGGTCAAGTCGGTGGTCAATTCCACCACCAACAGCATGATGGGCGGGGTGCGTAACCAACTGAACGCGGCCTGGGTCAGTGAAGTGGTCAACGTGTATCGCCAGTCGTTGGCCGGGCGTTACCCGATGTCGCCGGGCAGTGCGCGGGACGCCACCCTGGATGACTTCGGCCAGTTTTTCGGTGTGGGCGGGGTGATGGACAACTACTTCCGCAAATACCTGCAGCCCTATGTGGACACGTCGGCACAGACCTGGCGCTGGCAACCGGGGGCGGCGCAGAAGCTGGGGATTGCTCCTGGCGTTCTGCAAACCTTCCAGCGTGCGGCGACGATTCGGGACGCGTTCTTCCGCTCCGGTGGCACCCAACCCATCGTGCGTTTCGAACTCAAGCCGGTGTCGATGGACCCTACCATCACCCAGTTCCTGCTTGACCTGGACGGCCAGCAGTTGAGCTACGACCACGGCCCGAGCCGGCCGGTGGCGATGCAATGGCCGAACCCGGGCAGCATTGGCGTGGTGCGTATTTCCATCATGCCGCCGTCGGCCAGTGGTCGCTCCGGCATCACTCTGGACGGCCCGTGGGCCTGGTTCCGTCTGCTGGAGCAATCAGACCTCACTGCAGGCAACTCGCCGGATCGTTTCAACCTGCGCCTGCGGGTCGATGGCGCGAGCATCGCCTACGAGTTGCGCGCCAACAGTGCGTTCAACCCGTTCAAGAGCCGCGTGCTCAGCGGCTTCAGCCTGCCGGAGCGGCTATGACGGCCCTGGGTTTCTACGGCAAGTTGGCCAGCCGCGGGGACTTCGTCAGCCGCGCCTTGCCCCAGAGCTTTATAGGCCCGTGGGACAGCTGGCTGGCAGCGGGTTTGCTCGCCAGCCAGAACAGCCTCGGCGCTGACTGGCTGAATGCGTACCTGGTCAGCCCGTTGTGGCGCTTTGTGCTGGCGCCGGGCGTGTGCGGGCCGGATGCGGCGGCGGGCGTGGTGATGCCGAGCATTGACCGGGTCGGGCGGTATTTTCCGCTGGCGGTGGTGACCTTGCTGGATCACGACACCAACCCGGCGTCGCTGGTGGGCGGTTCTGACGCCTGGTTCGAGCAGGCTGAAACCTTGTTGCTCAGCACCCTCGACAGCGGCGCGACCTTCGAAAGCTTCAACGCCGGGCTCGACGAGTTGGGCGTGCCGGCCAGCGAGCCGCGGGCGGTGGACAGCCGTTTCGCCGGCCTGCAAAGGGTGGCAGCCACCGTGCCGCACCAGCGTATGACCGCACTGGCCGAACAGGCGTGCGAGGGCGCAAGCCTGTGGTGGGGGCGAGGTTCGCAGCGTATCTCCCCCGGTTTATTACGGTGCCAGGGCCTGCCTGCCGCCAGCGATTTTGCGCAGTTTTTGCTCGGACAAGAAGGTGTGGTGTAGATGGGCGTGACGTACGAATCCGCGAGCAAAAGCCATGTGGGCATGGTTCGCCAAGTCAACGAAGATGCCTTTCTGGACCTGCCGGAAAACCGCTTGTGGGTGGTGGCCGATGGTATGGGCGGGCACGCGGCGGGGGACTATGTCAGCAGCTTGATCGTCGACAGCCTGCGCCATGTGCCGCTGGGCCGCTCCCTGGACGAATACTCGGCGGCGCTGCGCAATGACCTGCTGCGCATCAACGCGGCCGTGCGCGAAGAAACCGCCAACCGTGGCGTGATCATGATGGGCAGCACCGTGGTGGTGTTCGCCGCGCGCGGCTTGCGCGGGGTGTGCCTGTGGGCCGGCGACAGTCGCCTGTACCGCTTGCGCGACGGCGTGCTGGAAAGCATTTCCCGCGACCACAGCTACGTGCAAGACCTGCAAGACAGCGGCCTGCTCAGCGAAGCCGACGCCCGCACCCACCCGCGCTCCAATATCGTCACCCGCGCCATTGGCGTTGAGGCCCAGTTGGACGTCGCCTCGGTGGACCTGTTGATCGCTCCCGGCGACAGTTATTTGCTGTGCAGTGATGGCCTCAACAAAACCGTCGAAGACCACGAAATCCGCGACGTGCTCAGCCATGACGCGCCGGATGAAATCGTGCGCAGCCTGGTGCACCTGGGCCTCAACCGAGGCGCACCGGACAACATCACCACCCTCGTCGTGAAGGTCTCGTCATGAACATCGTCATTCCGGGTTATGACATCGAGGGCGAGATTGGCGAAGGCGCCATGGCCAGCGTGTACCTGGCGACCCAGCGCTCGCTGGAGCGCAAGGTGGCGTTGAAGGTGATGGCGGCAGCGCTGGCGGCCGACCCGAGTTTCTGCGAACGCTTCCTGCGCGAGGGCAAGACGCTGGCGCGTTTGTCACACCCGCACACGGTGACCATCCATGACATCGGCAACGTCGGTGAGCTGTATTACATGGCCATGGAATACCTGCCCAATGGCACGCTCAAGGAGCGCATTGCTGCTGGGCTGACCCCGGAGCAGGGCGTGACGCTCATCCGCCAGATTGCCTCGGCCCTGGGCTATGCCCATGCCCAAGGGCTGGTGCACCGCGACGTCAAGCCGGCGAACATTCTGTTCCGGGCCGATGGCACGGCGGTGTTGTCGGACTTCGGGATTGCCAAGTCGCTGGACGATCGCACCCAATTCACCCAGGCCGGGTTTGCCGTGGGCACGCCGAGCTACATGAGCCCCGAGCAGGCGCGGGGTCAGGAGATCGATGGCCGCGCCGACCTCTACGCGCTGGGCGTGGTGCTGTATGAAATCCTCGTCGGCAAGCTGCCTTACAACGGCACCGATGCGCTTTCCACCGCTCTGGCGCATTTGACTGAACCCTTGCCGGAATTGCCGGTGCATCACGGGCGCTACCAGGGTGTGCTGCGCAAGTTGTTGGCCAAGGACCCGGCGGAGCGTTATCCGGATGCGGCAGCGTTGTTGTTGGCGCTGGATCAACTGCCTGCTGATGAATCGGATGCCACGCTGGTACGGCCGCTGCCGATTCCATTGAGCGTTGATCTGGCGGGCATCACGCCTGTCACCATCGACATTCCGACGGATAAACCGCAACCGCAGCCAATAGTGCGTCAACCGGTGGTCACGCCGACGCAGCACAATGCTCCGTCCGAGCAGCGCCGTGGGCCGGTATTGGCCTTGGCCGCTGTGGCGGTCGCCGTCGCGTTGGCCATTGGTGGCGCCAGCTACTGGTGGTTGAGCGGCGGCGATGAACCGGCCAAGCCGCCAGCCGCCGTGGTGCCCAAGGTGACGCCGCCCGTGGCTGTCGCTGAAGTGGATGGCGGTCAGCGCCCGTTGCTGATGGCAGGCAAGAAAACCTTGTTCCAGCGTGTACTCAGCAAACCCGGCGCCCTGCTTTCAGTGGACGCTGGGAGCCCGCCGGGTAGAGCGCTGCCGGCGTTTTCCGTGCTCTACGTGTATCAGCGCAAAGAAGTCGATGGCAGCCCGTGGGTGCGCGTCGGCGCCGCTACCGATGGTCGCAGCGACGGTTGGCTGCCGGCCTCCCAGGTCAGCGACTGGAAACAAAGCCTGGTGCTCAAGTTCACCGAGCGCTCAGGCCGGGCGCCCGTGATGTTCCTGCGCCAGCCCGGTGAGGTGGAAAAACTACTGGCTGACCCTGCTGCAGCGAAAAGCGCCTTGGCCAAGGCGCAGAACAACCGAGAAGACAACCAGCAAGTCCTGGCCCTGGAACCCACCGCCAGCGCGGTGCCGCAGAACCAGTTCTACCTGTTGCCGATCTTCGATTCCAAAGAGAGCTTCGACGACAACGGCCAGCCGGTGCAGTTGCTCAACGTGGCCTCCATCGACCCAGGCAGCCGCGCCGCTGCCAGACCGGCCAGCCCGACGCTCAGCGCGAATGCCGACGCATTCCGCACGGCGGTGGTGCTGGTGGTGGACACCACCGTGTCGATGCAGCCCTACATCGACCAGATTCGCGACGTGGTGCATGAGCTACAAACCCGCATTGCCGAGCGCGGCGAGTTGGACAGCGTCAGCTTCGGCATGGTCGGCTTTCGCAGCAGCATCCAGAAAACCCCGGGCCTTGAGTATGTCGCCAAGACCCTGATCAGCCTCGACCAAGGTCGCGACCCGCAGCGCTTTCTGGATATGGCGCGCCAGGTCAAAGCGTCGACGGTGTCCAGCCACTCGTTCAACGAAGATGCGTTTGCCGGGGTGATGCAGGCAGTGGACGGCATGGATTGGTCCGGCTACGGCGGGCGCATCATCCTGCTGGTTTCCGATGCCGGCGCGCTGCGCAAGAACGACCCGTTCGCCGCCACCCAGATGAACGAAGCCGAAGTGCGCCAGGCGGCCCTGGGTAAGCAGATCAAGATCTATGCGCTGCACCTGCGCACTGATGCCGGCAAGAAAACCCATGCCGGCGCCGAGAGCCAGTATCGCGTTCTCACCGCCGACGCCAACCCGCAGATCGGCGACCTGTATACGCCAGTGCCAGGGGGCGATGTGCGCAAGCTGGGTGAGCGCGTCGATGAGATCGGCACGGTATTCGCCAACCTGGTGCATCAGGTGCGCGGCAATACGCCGCAGCCAGTGCCGTTGCTCAGTGCCGCGCCGAGTCTGGCGGACAAGTCCGCCGCCGTCGGCTATGCCATGCACATGGACTTTCTCGGGCGCAAGACCGCGAGCCAGGCACCGCAATTGGTCAGCGCCTGGACCGCTGATCGTGACCTAACCAACCCGGCGCTGCCAGCGTTCCAGGTGTGCGTGATGTTGACCAAGCTGCAACTCAACGACCTGCAACAATCGTTGAAGTTGATCGTGGATGCAGCGCGCAAAACACAAAGCTCGCCCAAGGATTTCTTCCAGGAAATCGCCAGCGCCTCGGCCTATATGAGCCGCGACCCGCAGGCCCTGCGCAAGGGCGGCAACCTGGCTGACGGCGGCCTGCTCGGTGAATACCTGGAGGGCCTGCCGTACCGCAGCAAGTCGCTGAACATGACCCAGGACCTGTGGTTGTCATTGAGCGTGGCCGAGCAAGAAGACTTTATCGACGAGCTGGATTCGAAAATCCGCCTGTATGAAACCTTCCATAACGACGTGGCCAACTGGGTCCGTTTCGGCGATGCCGAACCGGGCGATGCGTTGTACCGCGTGCCACTGTCGACGCTGCCGTAATGCTGAACCTGAGTGCGGTGCACAAGAGCCGGGGCGTCGGTAGCCAGCGCTACAGCCTGGTGATCCCTGCGTTGCAGCTGGGCGCGGGTGAGCAACTGGCAATTGTCGGCCCCAGCGGTTGCGGCAAGAGCACCTTGCTCGACGTGCTGGCGCTAGTGTTGGCGCCGGATCAGGTGGGGCAGTTTGCATTCAACCAACACGACATCGGCGCGCTGTGGCGTGCTGATCGGCAATCGGCGCTGGCCGCGTTGCGCAGCCAGCATCTGGGCTATGTGCCGCAGACCGGGGGGTTACTGGGGTTTCTGGATGTGCGCGGCAATATCGCGCTGTCGCGCCAACTGCTGGGCTTGCAGGACGACGGCCGCGTGGCGCGCCTGGCTGAGCAGTTGCAGATCAGCGATCAGCTGGCCAAGCGCCCGGCGGCGTTGTCGGTGGGCCAACGCCAGCGGGTCAGCTGTGCGCGGGCTCTGGCCCATGGGCCGCAACTGGTGCTGGCTGATGAGCCGACGGCGTCCCTGGACCCGCTCAACGCCGAGCGCGTGATGCAGGCGCTGCTGGCCCAGGCCCGCGAACACCGTACGGCCTGTGTGATCGCCACCCATGACGAACCGCTGGCCCGCGCCAGTGGCTTGCAGGTGCGGCGTATCAGTTGCCAGCGCGACCCAGACGGCGGCGTCACCGCAACCCTCGGGGAGGCGTGCTGATGCGCATCGGCCTGGTTGCTTCGCTTGCGTGGCAGGACTACCGCAACGATGGGTGGCTGTCGGCCTGTTCGGTGTTGGCATTGGTGGCGGTTATCGCGCCATTGCTGGTGTTATTCGGGCTGAAATTTGGACTGGTTAGCAGTTTGACCGAACGCTTGGAGACCGACCCCGCCAGCCGTGAAATCATCCCGTTGGGCGGTGGTCGATTCAGCGCGGCGTTTATCGCGCAGCTGGGTGAGCGCAGCGATGTCGCGTTTGCTGTGCCGCGCACACGGCAGATTGCGGCCACGGCGCAGGTGGGCACCTTGACCCTGGAAATGCTGCCGACTGCCGCAGGCGACCCGTTGTTGGCAGGCTTGCCGATGCCCCACGGCCTGGACCAGATCGTGCTCAGCCATACCGCCGCCGAAAAGTTCGCGGCAAGGCCCGGTGATTGGCTGGAAACCAGCTTTGCGCGGCAAGTGGCGGGGCGCGTCGAGGCCCAGCGCACGCGGTTGCAGGTGCTGGCGGTGTTGCCGCTGGAGGCCTTCGCTCGCGAGGGCCTGTTTGCCGATCTGGCGTTGCTGGAGGCAGCGGAAGATTACCGCGATGGCCGTGCGGTGCCGGCGTTGGGTTGGGCCGGTGAAGCGGCGAGCGTGAGTGAACAGCGCATCTACCCGGCGTTTCGCCTGTATGCGCGCAGCCTCAGTGATGTGGAACCGTTGCGGGTGTATTTCGCCGAGCAGAACCTGTTGGTTTCAACCCAGGCGCACACCATCGCTCAAGTGCAATCGTTGAGCCGCAACCTGTCGATTGTGTTCTGGATCATCGCCGGGTTGGCGTTGGCCGGGGCGTTTGCGGCGATTTTCGCGGGGACCCTGGCGGCGGTGGCGCGTAAGCACCGTGAACTCTCGGTGTTGCGCCTGCTGGGGTTTTCCACCGCCGCGTTGTTGCTGTTTGTGCTGCTGCAAGCGCTATACAGCGCGGGTTTTGCCGCTGTGCTCAGCGTTGGGCTGTATGGCCTGGCTGAGGCGGCGTTGAACAAGCTTTTTGTGCAGGTGCCAGGCGAGTACGCCAGCCATCTGTTGGCGCGCCATTACGGCCTGGCCCTAGTGGCGGTGCTCGGCGTCAGTGCCGTGGCGGCCGCCTGTGGTGGTTGGCGGGTGGCCCGTATCCAGGCTTCTGAAGGAATCAGAGATGTATAAATTACTGGGCGCCTGCGTGGCGCTGAGCCTGGCCTCGCTGGCCTGGGCTGATGAAGCAAGTGACAAGCTCGACAACCCCAAGCCGTTGCCGGACGACGTGAGCCTGCCGCTGCCCTGCGAAGGTAACATGGTATTCCGCTACGCCTACATTCTGGCCCAGGGCACCCTGGATGACCGTGAAATCAGCCTGGGCTACCCCTTTGCCGAAGGCGAGGCGGGTTATCAGCAGTCGTTTATTTCCGGTTACCGCCGCGACTTCATCAACGGCCAGTTCACCCTCAAGGACTTGCCCAAGGACTGGAGCAAGGTCATCGCGCCGCAGATGCCGAAGACCGACGCCAAGACCCCGCTAAAGCCCATGCTGTACTTCATTGGCAAATACGAAGTGACTGCTCGCCAATACGCCCAGGTGATGGCCCAGGCGCAGTCCCTGGCCAGCGGCGAACCGGCGCCGGCGTGTGATGCGCCCACGGGCATGGCCGGGCGTTTGCCCAAGGTGAAACTGTCGCGCTTTGAAGCCGAGCGTTTCTCGGCGGTGTACAGCGCCTGGCTGATGAAATACCACCGCGAACTGCTGCCGGTGAGCGGGCGCGGTGCGTCGACCGAAGACGGTGGCCTGGGATTTGTGCGCCTGCCCACCGAAGTGGAATGGGAGTACGCCGCGCGCGGCGGCCAGGCGGTGAGCCGCCAGGACCTGGAAGGCCGGCTGTATCCACGGCGCGTCGAGGGCAGTGAAAGCGATGGCCCGCTGGCCGATTACGCGGTGTTCAACCAAGTGGCCGGCGGCACCGGCCAGGCAGCGCGGTTGATGCCCATCGGCACCAAATTACCTAACCCCATCGGCATGTTCGACGTGATCGGCAACGCCGCGGAAATGGTCCAGGAATCCTTCCAACTGGTACACGCTGGCCGCCGCCAGGGCACCTACGGCGGCTTTGTGGTCAAGGGCGGCAACTACCTGGAAGGCGAGGGCACGTTGTTCACCGGCATGCGCCGCGAATACCCGCTGTTTGCCGCTGATGGCACCGAGCAAAGCAACGAGACCACCGGTTTTCGCGTGGCGATTGGCGCGTTGTCGGCGCCGCGCTCGCGCTACAAGGAGCTGTTCGCCCAGTGGCAGAAGGAAGGCCGCCTGGCCGCGCTGACCGATGCCATCGACGACGCCCAGGACCCGACCAAGCGCCTGGACAGCATCATCGCCGCCAGTGTCGATCCCAAGCTGCAAGCCGAACTGGGCCTGGTCAACGAAGAGCTCAAGCGCAACGTGTCGCTGATCGCCCAGCAACGCGAAGAAGCGGCGGGCAATTTGATCCAGTCGGCGGCGTTGGTGGCCGAGACCATCAGCAACTACAACATCCGCCTGGCCAACCTGCAGAAGAGTCGCCAGCAGGCGGTGGACAGCAAGGACGAGGCCAGCACGCAGCTGTTCGACATGGCCATCACCAATGGACGCAGCGCGTTGGACGGCGCGGTGGCGATTTACATCGACAACCTGGCCACCGGCACGCGCTACACCGATGCGGTGATCCAGGCGCAGTTTCAACGGATCAAGGAAGAGTTGGATCGCAAGCCAGTGCTCGGCAAGAGCCTGGTGACGCGCGCGACACTGTTCGTTCGCCATGTTGGCAACTACCGCAAGCAACAGCGGGCCGACCCGGCAACGATCTTGAAGGAATTGCTCGCAGCGAGCGGTCAGCGGTCTTGATCGTTGGCTGTCTAGCGAGCTTGGAAGGGACTCAGGCGGCGGTGGGCCGTGCTGGGCAAGTCAAACTTAACAGAGATCACATCTATGCTTTTTTCCCGTAAGGCGGTTTCCAAGCGTCACCTGCTGCTGATCGCAGCTGGTTTCAGCACCGTGTTGACTGGTTGCGCTACGTCGCCTGCGTCCAAGGTGGCGTCGAGCACCAAGGTCGAGTACTACCCCAACTGCTACGAGCCGGTGCAGCACCTGCGCGCCACCGATTCGGACATGACCAAGTCGGTCGTCACCGGTGCCGCGATCGGCGCGGCCGGCGGTGCCCTGCTGGGCGCGCTGACCGGCGACAAGGACAGCCGTGGCCGCAATGCCGCGATCGGTGCCGCAGGCGGCGCCCTGGCTGGCGGTGCGGCGGGTTACTACACCGAGCGCCAGAAACAGATCACCGATGACAACCAGCGCATCGCGTCCTACTCCACCGACTTCAACAAAAGCGCCTCGGACATCGACCGCAGCACCGCCTATGCCAAGGCGTCGCAGCAGTGCTACCAGAGCGCATTCACCAAGCTGGTGGCTGATCGCAAGGCCAAGACCGTCAACGACACCGAAGGCCGCAAGCGCCTGGCGGAAATCGTCGCGGGCCTGAAGGAGTCCAATGACCTGATCGTGACGGTCAACGGCAAAGCCAGCGAAGACCTGAACAACTACACCCAGGCCTACGAGAAAGACCTGCAACAGGTCGGCGTACAGCGCAGCGATGTGGTGACCGTGGCCACCGCCGATACCACGCCAGTGGTCGCTCCGGCCAAGGGCAAGAAAGCCGTCAAGCCAGCCAAGAAGCCGGTTCTGCCGACAGTGCCGAAAGAAGCGGTCACCACCGAACGTAGCATCCAGACCGTGCAGGCCAAGCAAGCTGAAAGCAAGCAGGTCGCCAGTGCGGGCAAGACCCAGATCGAAGCAACCTGCCGCAATCCAAACCTGGCCGACTGGGCGCCAGTGCCTTGCCCTAACGTTTAAGTACTTGTTGCTATAAGCGTTAAACGCCAACCGATCTGCGCCTAAAGCGCGAGATCGGTGGCGTTCCTTTTGCAAATCGTTACACTGCTGCGGCCACTCCAATAAATACACCGAGGCCGTGTGCATGAAATTTCGTCTTCTCCTGTGGGTGCTGGGCCTGATGATGGGCAAAGCCAGCCGCACCAACCCCGCCTTCCAGCAGCAACTGGGTGACAAAGACCTGGCCTTCCAGCTGCAGACCCTCGACGGCAAGGTTGCCCGTCACTTCATCGTCAAAGACCAGCGCATCACCAGCCGCTCAGGTGTCCACCCGGCGCCGGCCTTCGCGATTGCCTTCAAGGATGCCGCCTACGGCTTCGCCACGATGCAGGCGAAGAACAAGCAGCTGGCGTTCATGACGGGGATTCAGGACAAGTCGATCCAGATCAAGGGCAACCCGGCACTGGTGATCTGGTTCCAGGGCCTCACCAAGTATTTGAAGCCGAAGAAAAAGAAGTAGGTGGTCAGGTAGACCGAGTTGGATTCATCGCAGGCAAGCCAGCTCCCACAGTGACCGCGTTCCAACTTGGAAATACGGTCAACTGTGGGAGCTGGCTTGCCTGCGATAGCGGTTTAACAGGCGGTGGGCTTACCCCTGGCTGAACTGCGAAGCCAATTCGCGCAACAGCACTTCGGCATCCAGCACTTTACCCACCACGTCCTCGGCCTTCTCGCGGCTCAAGCCCAGGCGCTCAAGCAACGCGTCGGGAATGGATTCATCCGGCCCGGAGCCAATCCCCCGGCTGCGCAACAGGCGCACCGCCAGGCACACCAGGTTCGGATACTCGGCGTATTGCCCGTCGTACGTCGGGTCGTGCTGGAAGCGCAGGGCGGTGCACAGTTCGTCCGGCATGTCCCAGTAGCGCATCAGCCAGGCGCCGATCTGTTCGCGGCTGATGCCCAGCAAATGTTGCTCGACGTAGCTGTGGCACAGGTGCGGGTTGACCTCCAGGTGGCGGCAGATCAGCGAGAAGTGCGGCGGAAACACGTGGGCCAGCAGCAGGTAGCCGAAGTTGTGCAGCAAACCTGCCAGGTAGGTCAGGCCGGCTTCCGGGCGCTGGGCGCGGGGCATGGCGCGGGTCAGGCCTTCAATCACGGCGGCGGTGTAGATCGACTGGTGCCAGTACGGCGTGGACAGGTGCGGGCGGTCCTTGGGCAGGCTCAGGGTTTTGCCCAGGGCCAGGCCCAGCGCCAGGTTGATCACAAGATCAAAGCCCAGCACGCGCACGATGGCGTCTTCGACTGAGCGGATCTTGCCCGGCGAGGCGTAGTAGGGCGACGCGGCCCAGCTTACGACCTGGGCGGCAAGGGCCGGGTCGGTTTCCACCACGCCAGTAATGTCGTCGATGGTGGCGTTGGGATCCACGCGCAGCTTGATGATCTTCTGCGCCGTGTCGGCCAGCGGCGGAATTTCGATGGTCGCTTCCAGGCGTTGCTGGATACGGCGAGCGGTGAAGGCTTGCATCGCCTGGGTGATTTCCTCGCGGTCATCATTGGGGCGGTCGAGGTTCGGACGGATGTTGCTCAAGGGTTCACCGAACTGCGCGGCGCTGGCCTTGGTGAGCAGGCTCTTGAAGGCGTCGGTGGGGATTTCCAGCAACAGCCCGGCTTCGCCCGAATGCACCAGCAGGCTCGGCTCATTGAGCAAGCGGCCTTCGTACAGGCACGGTGAACTGGTCAGTGGCGGCAAGCCCGGCAGCAGGCTCAGGTCATGCTTGCCCAGCATGCGCTCGACCCGCTCGGGGGCGACAGCCGTGAGGCGGCGACCGGTGAGTTCGGCGAGGCGGTTGAGGTCCAGCAACTGGCTTTGGGGGAACAGCACCATGAGCGCGCCAACCGCATCTTCAAGCAACACCGCCTGGACCTTTCGGGCAGGGTTCAGGCCAGGCTGTTCGATGACTTCCGTGTAGGGGATGGCGAGCTTTGCGAGCAGCGCCCGAATGACCGGCGGGGCGGTCAGTGGGGCTGTGGCGAGGGCAACTTCTGACATGGCCTGATCCAATTTCTTACATTCATTGGAGTATAACCAGCTTGATACGGGTGTTGGTCGGATAAGTGGCGTTTGTGATGAGGTTGGCGGTGTGCTGATTACCCTGTAGGAGCGAGCTTGCTCGCGAAGACCTTCCTGGCGGCGCCATCATCCAGAGCGTCCGCGTCATCGTTGGCGTTTTTCGCGAGCAAGCTCGCTCCTACAGGGAAGAGGTCAAACCTGGCCGTATTGCTGGCCGTGGCGCAGCCAGCGGTTGAGCAAGGGGCTGACGTGATCGGGCCAACGCTCGAGCAATGCTTGCGCAGCATCGCGCACGGCGGGCAGCAGGTCGGCATCGCGCATCAGGTCGGCGACCTTGAATTGCAGCAGGCCGGTCTGGCGCGTGCCGAGCATTTCACCGGGGCCGCGCAGTTCGAGGTCTTTTTCGGCAATGACAAAACCGTCGTTGGTTTCGCGCATGATGCCCAAGCGCTGGCGACCGATCTGCGACAGTGGCGGATGATAGAGCAGCACGCAGTGGCTGGCGGCACTGCCCCGGCCAACCCGCCCGCGCAATTGGTGCAGTTGCGCCAGGCCCAGGCGTTCGGGGTTTTCGATGATCATCAGACTGGCGTTGGGGACGTCCACGCCCACTTCAATCACGGTGGTAGCCACCAGTAATTGCAGGTTGCCGGCCTTGAACTCGGCCATTACCGCGGCTTTTTCCGCCGGTTTCATACGGCCATGGATCAACCCCACCTTGAGCTCACCCAAGGCACTGGTGAGGTCTTCATAAGTGGTTTCGGCGGCCTGGCAGGTCAGTTCTTCGGACTCTTCGATCAGGGTGCATACCCAGTACGCCTGGCGGCCTTCGGCGCAGGCACCGCGCACGCGCTCGATCACTTCGACGCGCCGGGTGTCGGTGACCAGCACGGTGTTGACCGGCGTACGCCCCGGCGGCAGCTCGTCGAGGATCGAGGTGTCGAGGTCGGCGTAGGCGCTCATGGCCAGGGTGCGTGGGATCGGCGTGGCGGTCATGATCAACTGGTGCGGGTTCATGCGCCCGCCCACGCCTTTCTGGCGCAGGGCCAGGCGCTGTTGCACGCCAAAGCGGTGCTGTTCGTCGATGATCACTAGCGCAAGGTTCTTGAACTGCACTTCGTCCTGGAACAGCGCATGGGTGCCCACCACCATCGGTGCGCCGGCGGCGATCTGCTCCAGGGCGGCCACGCGGTTCTTGCCTTTGAGCTTGCCAGCCAGCCACGCCACCTCCAGGCCCAGCGGTTCGAGCCAGCGCTTGAAGGTGATGAAGTGTTGTTCGGCGAGAATTTCCGTCGGTGCCATCAGCGCCACTTGATAGCCAGCTTCCAGGGCTTGCAGGGCGGCCAGGGCAGCGACCACGGTTTTGCCTGCCCCTACGTCACCCTGGATCAACCGCAGCATCGGTTCTTGCTGGCTGAGGTCGTAGGCGATTTCATTGCCCACGCGCTGTTGCGCGCCGGTGGGCGCAAAGCCGAGGTTGGCCAGGTATTGCGCAGGCAGCCGCGTGGCTCTGGGCATCGCCGGGGCGCGCAGGGAACGCATGCTTTCGCGCAGGCGTTGCTGGGACAGCTGGTGCGTGAGCAGTTCTTCAAAGGCCAGGCGATGTTGGGCCCAATGATGACCGAGGGCGAGTTCGTCCACATCGGCATCGGCGGGCGGGTGATGCAAATACCGAATCGCATCGGCCAGGGGCGCCAACTGATAATCGCGGGCCAGCTCCAGGGGCAGCCAATCGGGCAGACTTTGCGGGCCAAGCATCGTCAGGGTTTGCATGCACAACTGGCGCAGGCGTTGCTGGGTCAGGCCCTCGGTCAGCGGGTAGATCGGCGTGAGCGTGGTGTCCACCGGTGGCGGCTCGTCGCCGGTAATGGCGCGGTATTCCGGGTGGTAGATTTCCAGGCCCGATGCGCCAGGGCGTGCCTCGCCGTAGCAGCGCACGCGGGTGCCACGCTTGAGGCCTTCCTTCTGCGCGTTGCTGAAGTGGTAGAAGCGCAGGCTCAAGCCGCCGGTACCGTCCTGCAGGCGCACCACCAGGCTGCGGCGCTTGCCCATCACCACGTCGGCGCCACTGACGGTGCCTTCGATCACCGCGTCTTGCCCAGGGCGCAAATGGCCGATGGGCACCACGCGGGTGCGGTCCTGGTAGCGCAGAGGCAGGTGGAACAGCACGTCCTGAAGGTTCTCCAGGCCGACCTTGGCCAGCTTCTCGGCCATGGCCTCACCGACACCCTTGAGTGCCGTCACCGACACCTGCGACAGCTCAGTCATACCGTGGCTTAGCTCGCAACGGGCGGCTTGGCCACCGAACACAGACGGATCGAGTCCGCGAGAATCTCAATCGCTTTGGGGCGCGGGAAGCTGGCGCGCCACGCAATCGCTACGGTACGGAACGGCACCGGCGGCGTGAGTGGGCGCACTTCGATCACGCCCTGGGCGTAGTGATGGCTGTCTACCGCAGACAGCGGCAGGATCGAGATACCCAGGCCGGAAGCGACCATATGGCGAATGGTTTCCAGGGAGCTGGATTCCACCGTAGTGTGCTTGGCGCCGTCGTTGCCCTTGGTCAGGGTGGGGCAGGCTTCCAGCACCTGGTCGCGGAAGCAGTGGCCTTCACCGAGCAGCAGCAGGCTCTTGTCGTTGAGCAGGCCGGCGTCGATGGTGTCCTTCTTGGTCCACGGGTGGGAGGCCGGCATCAGCACGTAGAACGGCTCGTCGTAGAGCGGCAGGGTCAGCACGTCCGCTTCGTTGAAGGGCAGGGCGATGATGATCGCGTCCAGCTCGCCGTTGCGCAGTTTGTCGCGCAGCACGTGGGTGAAGTTTTCTTCGATATACAGCGGCATCTGCGGCGCGACGCGATGCAGTTGCGGGATCAGGTGCGGGAACAGGTAGGGGCCGACCGTATAGATCGCGCCGACCTTGAGCGGCGCGGTCAGCTGGTTCTTGCCGGCCTGGGCCAGTTCGCGAATGCTTTGCGCCTGTTCTAGGACCTTCTGGGCCTGGGCAACGATACCTTCGCCCACCGGGGTGAGGCGCACGGCGCTCTTGCTGCGCTCGAAAATCAGCACACCGAGTTCGTCTTCAAGCTTTTTCACACCCACCGACAGCGTCGGCTGGCTGACGTGGCAACGCTCGGCGGCATGGCCGAAGTGCTGTTCTTGGGCGAGGGTCACGATGTAGCGTAATTCTGTGAGAGTCATAGCGGGCGTCCATGAGGTTGCGGGCCAAGCATACCGGCTGCAATCGATAGACGCACGTTATCAGAACTTTGCTGGGGATTGAGTGGGGAATATCGGAATTTTACTGAGGTATTAAAGCGAATGTGGGAGGGAGCAAGTCCCTCCCACAGTGCTCTCTCAGCGGCGACGCTTGTCGATGTTGTAGACGAACGGCGCGACCAGTTCGACGCTGCCGTTTTTCAACAGGTCTGCCGGTGGCTTGGGTAGCGGCTGAGCCTTGCGGATCATCTCAAGGGTTGCACGGTCCAGGTCGGCGTTGCCGGAGCGGCCTTCCAGTTCGTAGGACAGCACATTACCTTCGCCATCGACCACGAAGCGCAAGCGGTTCATACCTTCCTTGCCACTGCGTTGGGCGCCGGGCGGGTACTTCTTGTACTTCTGCAGATGCGCCAGCAACGTGCTTTGCCAGGATGCCTGGGCGGCCAGCTGCTGTGCCGACGGGCCCGGCGTAGGCTGGGCGGACTTCTGCGCAGGTGCGTTGCTCGGCGGCGTTTCGCTCGGCGGCTCCTCGGAAGGTTTCTCCTTGGGCGGCTCGGGCTTCTTCTCCACCGGTTTTGGCGGTTGTGGCTTGGGCTTGGGCTTGACCGGCTTGGGCACCTGGATCGTTGGCTTGGGCGCCTCGGCCAGCTTCGGCAGGGGCAGCTCTTCGACCGGTGGCGGCGGCGGCGCAACGACCTTGGGCGGTGCTGGAGGCGGCGGCGGTGCTGGCAGCGGCGCCAGGTCGATGACCATGGCGGCGGGTGGCAGCTGGATCGCCTGCGGCGCGGACCATTGGAGCGCGATGATGATCGCGACGGCATGCACGCCCAGCACGACGGCGAGGCTGGTGCCATAACGCGTCAGTTTGTGGCGCGTCGTGATCATTTCTTGGCTGCCGTCTCAAGTCCGACCAGGCCTACCTTGAGGTAGCCGGCTGCCCGCAGGGCATCCATCACGCTCATCAGGTCGCCGTAGTCCACGCCTTTGTCGGCCTGGAAGAAGATGGTCGTGTCTTTCTTGCCTTGGGTCTTGGCATCCAGCACCGGCCCCAGGGTTTCAGCCTTGACCTCTTCTTCGCCCAGGAACAGGCGTTGGTCCGCCTTGACGCTGAGGAAGATCGGTTTTTCCGGCCGCGGCGCCGGCTTGGCGCTGGACGCGGGCAGGTCCACCTTGATGTCCACGGTTGCCAGCGGTGCCGCCACCATGAAGATGATCAGCAGCACCAGCATCACGTCGATAAACGGCGTGACGTTGATTTCGTGGTTCTCGACGAGTTCGTCGTCGCCTTGATTCAAATGCAGGCCCATGGCCGATTACCCCACTTTCACCATGTGCGGTTGCGAGCTGCGCTCGGTAGGCAGGTGATCGAGGTCACGGCTGACGAGCAACAGGACTTCTGCAGACGCATCCGATACCTGAGCCTTGTAGCCGGCGATCGAACGGGCGAAGACGTTGTAGATGACCACCGCAGGAATTGCGGCAACCAGGCCCAGGGCGGTAGCCAGCAGGGCTTCGGCGATGCCGGGGGCAACGACGGCGAGGTTGGTGGTCTGGGTTTTGGCGATACCGATGAAGCTGTTCATGATGCCCCACACGGTACCGAACAGGCCGACGAAGGGTGCGGTGGAACCGATGGTAGCGAGTACGCCGGTGCCGCTGCTCATGTTACGGCCGCAGGCGGCCACCAGGCGCTCAAGGCGGAAGCTGACGCGCTCCTTGATGCCTTCTTTTTCACGGGTGTTGGCCGACAGGCGCATTTCTTCCAGTGCGTCGTGCACCAGCAGGTTGGCCAGGGTGCCCTTCTTGGTCGCGGTTTCGCTCGCTTCCTTGAGGGTGGTGGCTTTTTTCAGGTGGACGATTTCAGCGCGCAGACGACGCTTGGCGCCCAACAGCTCGAAGCCTTTGGCAATCCAGATGGTCCAGGTGATGATCGAGGCAATGGCCAGGCCGATCATTACGGCTTTCACCACCACGTCAGCATTCTGGTACATGCCCCATGGCGACAAGTCGTGGGCCATGCCCAGGGTGTTGTCTTCTTCCAGCACCACGCCGGTTTCGTCGGCAGGTGCGGCGGCGCCGGCGGCCTGGGCCGGGTCGGTGGCCACTGGCGCGACGGCAGGCGTTGCCGCAGTAGCGGCATTTTGCTCGGCAGCTGCCGGAGCGGCTGGGGCAGTGGCGTCAGCGAATGCGGCGGTCGGTGCCAGCAATACGCTGAACAGCATCGCAGCAATCGCACGCCAGGCGCGGGAGGGGCTGTGAAGCTTGGTTGGCGAAGCGGGGGTTGTATGACGTGTCATGCTGGCCGGACCTGAGAGAAAAAATGGGTGATCGTCCTTCCAGACCATTTAGGGTCGAGGACAAATGGGCGGTTATTATTGCAAGTAATTCTTGTTAACTAAAGTGGCACTGTTACTTTATTTCGCTTTTTACTGGCCGTTGATCCACTCGCGCGGCTAATCTGCGCCTTTGAGAATGGAGTTTTGTGATGTCTGTGCCTTCTGTTGTGATTGCCGGTTGCGGTGATGTGGGTAGTCGGCTGGCTAGCCAATTGCTGGCCTCGGAATGGGAGGTTCGCGGCCTGCGCCGCGATATTTCGCGCCTGCCCGACGGGGTGATCGGCATCGCCGGCGACCTGTTCAAAAAGGACTGCCCGGACACCTGGCCGATCGGCGGGGTGGATTATCTGGTGTACTGCGCCGCTGCCACCGACCACGACGAGGCCGGCTATCGCGCCGCCTACGTGCAAGGGTTGCAGCATGTGTTGGAGTGGTTGGAAGACTACGGCCAGACGCCCAAGCATTTGCTGTTTGTCTCCAGCAGCAGTGTGTATGGGCAGCAAAACGGCGAGTGGGTCGACGAAACGTCCGAGACGCAAGCGAAGGGCTATTCCGGGCAGGTGATGCTGGAAGCTGAACAGGTGGCGCTCAACAGCGGTATTCCAGCGACCATCGTGCGACTGACCGGGATTTACGGCCCGGGTCGGGAATGGCTGCTCACTCAGGTTCGCCAAGGCTATCGCGTAGCGGTTGACCCGCCGTTGTATGGCAACCGTATCCACGCCGATGACGCCGCGGGCCTGCTCGCCTTTTTGCTGCGGCATGTGGAGAAGGGCGGTTCGCTGGACAAGGTCTATATCGGCGTTGACGATGCACCGGCACCACTGGCCGAGGTGGTGGCGTGGTTGCGCGAGTACCTGGGTGTGACCGAATGGGCCGAGGACGCCAGTGTGCGGCGTGCGGGGAGCAAGCAGTGCAGTAATGCACGTATCAAGGCGCTTGGCTGGACGCCGACATACCCGACTTACCGGGAAGGCTATGCGGCGATTCTGAAAGGCTGAAGCGCGGCAAAAAATGTGGGAGCTGGCTTGCCTGCGATAGCGGTATATCAATCACATCTTTGTTGGATGTAATACCGTCATCGCAGGCAAGCCAGCTCCCACATTTGGATTTGGGCGGGGCTTTTATTACTTCTCAAGCAACCATTGGCGAGGGCCTGGCGTAAACGAAGGCACTTCATCGGCCTGCGCGGTATTGATCGCCTGGAAGATCTCCAGTTGCTTACCCTTGCGCGTGAAGATCCATGGGTTGCCCTGGCCGTCCAGTTGCAGCCAGATGCTGTCGTAGCCGCCGCTCATGGAGGCGCAATCGCCTGCCAGGCAGAGTGAATAGCGATCAACCCCCGGCAGGCCGGCGACCTTGCCGTCTGCCTGGAACTGCACCGTGGCACCGCTGCCGGTGCCGTCGCTGATCTTCCAGTCGCCGCCCATATAGGCCGCATACAACGCGCGCTCGAAGGTGGCGCCCAGTGGCGCGCCTTCCGGTGCGGGTTCTTTGGCGCGGGCAAACAGCTGTTCGGGCTCATTGTCGTTGGCCACTTGCAGCAGTTGCTTGCCTTTGCGCTTGAGTTCGGTGGCTGAGCTGCCATAGAAGTCCACGCTCCACGCGCCGGGCTTTTCACCCGACAACTTGCCTTCCGCCACTTCAAAACCGTTGTAGTAGCGCGCCTGCAAAGCCTTGGTGTTGACCTCCCACTCGAGGTTGGGGCCATAGGACTGCAGGGCTTCACGCAAAGGGCCGCCCTTGGCTGCCGCGTCGATGGCGGCCTGGTTGATCCAGGTACCGCTTACATCCAGGTCGGCGGGGTTGCTGGCACAGCCGCCGAGCAACAGGGCGAGCAACGAGGAGGCTACAAGCGCTTTGCGCATTACGAAATCCTTCTGAAACGAAGTCGGCGCAGCCTGTTTGGGCTGCGCCGGGTGTTTTACTCGATGACCAGAATGGCGTCCATCTCAACCTGTGCGCCCTTTGGCAGGGCGGCGACGCCGATGGCGGCGCGGGCTGGGTAAGGTTGTTCGAAGTACTTGCCCATGATCTCGTTGACCTTGGCAAAGTGGCTGAGGTCGGTGAGGAAGATGTTCAGCTTGACGATGTCCTTGAACGAACCACCGGCAGCTTCAGCCACGGACTTGAGGTTTTCAAAGACCTGCACGGTCTGGGCTTCGAAGCCTTCAACCAGTTCCATGGTCTTTGGGTCCAGCGGGATCTGGCCGGACATGTAGACGGTGTTGCCCGCCTTGATCGCCTGGGAATAAGTGCCGATGGCGGCTGGAGCTTTATCGCTGGTGATAACTGTCTTGGTCATGAATGACTCCTTGTAATGGATCGGTTATGCACGCATGCGGGTGATGCGGATCACACCGGTCAAGGCGCGCAATTTTTTGATCACGCGGGCCAGGTGCACGCGGTCGTGCACGCTGACCACCAGTTGGACCACGCTGATGCGACCATCGCGTTCGTCCATGCTGATTTTCTCGATATTGCCGTCGGCGGCGTTGACGCTGCTGGCCAGCAGGGCGATGAGGCCGCGCTGGTGTTCCAACTCCACCCGCAGCTCGACGTTGAATTCGCCGGTGACATCCTTGGCCCACGAGAGCTGGATGCATTTTTCCGGGTTGTGGCGGATTTCGGTGATGTTGCGGCAGTTGTCCAGGTGCACCACCATGCCTTTGCCGGCGGACAAGTGGCCGACAATCGGGTCGCCCGGGATCGGCGTGCAACATTTGGCGTAGCTGAGCACCAGGCCCTCGGTGCCGCGAATCGCCAGTGGGCCTTCGGGGCTCGGCAACTGTTCGCCTTCGCCCAGCAGGCGGCGCGCAACCACGTAGGCCATGCGGTTGCCCAGGCCGATATCTTCCAGCAGGTCTTCGATGGTTTCCTGGCGGTACTCGTGGAGCATCGCTTGCACGCGCTCTTGCGGAATCTTGTCCAGGGCGCTGTCGAAGCCGTTGAGCACCTTGTTCAGCAGGCGTTCGCCCAGGCTGATGGATTCGGAGCGGCGCTGCAATTTCAGCGCGTGGCGAATATGCGTACGTGCCTTGCCGGTGACCACAAAGTTGAGCCAGGCCGGGTTCGGGCGAGCGCCCGGTGCGCTGACGATCTCCACCGTGGAACCGCTTTGCAGCGGTTCGGACAGCGGTGCCAGGCGCCGGTTGATGCGACAGGCGATGCAGCTGTTGCCGACATCGGTGTGCACCGCGTAGGCAAAGTCGACCGCCGTGGAGCCTTTGGGCAGCTCCATGATCCGGCCTTTGGGCGTGAACACGTAGACCTCGTCCGGGAACAGGTCGATCTTCACGCTTTCGATAAATTCCAGGGAGTTGCCGGCACGTTGCTGCATTTCCAGCACGCCCTTGACCCATTGGCGCGCACGGGCATGGGTGCCTTTGGGCTGCTCGTCACCGCTGGACTTGTACAGCCAGTGGGCGGCAATGCCGTTGTTGGCCATTTCTTCCATTTCGCGGGTGCGGATCTGGATCTCGATCGGCACGCCGTGCATGCCAAACAGGGTGGTATGCAGCGACTGGTAGCCGTTGGCCTTGGGAATTGCGATGTAGTCCTTGAAGCGGCCCGGCAGGGGCTTGTACAAATTATGTACAGCTCCCAGTACGCGGTAGCAGGTATCGACCTTGTCGACGATGATCCGGAACGCATAGACGTCCATGATCTCGTTGAAGGCCCGACGCTTGCCGCGCATCTTTTTGTAGATGCCGTAGATGTGCTTCTGCCGGCCGCTGACCTCGCCCTCGATTTCATCAATCGCCAGGCAATGGCTCAGGGACTCTTCGATCTTGTTGACGATTTCCTTGCGGTTGCCCCGTGCGCGCTTCACCGCCTGGTAGATGCGCGCCGAACGCATGGGGTGCATGGCCTTGAAGCCCAGGTCTTCGAATTCGATACGAATGGCGTGCATGCCCAGCCGGTTGGCGATGGGCGCATAGATTTCCAGGGTTTCCTTGGCGATGCGCCGGCGCTTTTCGCCGGACAGCACTTCCAGCGTGCGCATGTTGTGCAGCCGGTCGGCCAGCTTGACCAGGATCACCCGAATGTCTCGGGCCATGGCCATGGCCATCTTCTGGAAGTTTTCCGCCTGGGCTTCGGCCTTGGTCTCGAAGTTCATCTGGGTCAGCTTGCTGACCCCATCGACCAGTTCGGCCACGGTTTCGCCAAATTGCGCACTGAGCGCTTCCTTGGCAATGCCGGTGTCTTCGATCACGTCATGCAGCATCGCGGCCATCAGGCTCTGATGGTCCATGTGCATGTCGGCAAGAATATTGGCCACCGCAAGAGGATGGGTGACATACGCCTCGCCGCTACGTCGGCGTTGGCCGTCGTGGGCTTGTTCGGCGTAGAAATACGCTCGGCGAACCAGGTTGACCTGGTCTGCGCCGAGGTAGGCCGATAAGCGATCGGCGAGGGCGTCTATGCTCGGCAAAGTGTGAACTCCTGCCGATGGCTGTGACCCCGCGCCGTGCTACGTCGACCAGGCATAGGCTTAGACGTCCTCGTTGGACTCGCCTTCGAACGCTGCAAACAGCGGTTCGTCTTCAACGATTTCGGCGTTGGCGATGAACTCGTAGCTCATCAGGCCTTCAGCGATTTCACGCAGGGCTACAACGGTAGGCTTGTCGTTTTCCCACTGGACCAGAGGCTCTTTGCCGCCAGTGGCCAGTTGACGGGCACGCTTGGTAGAGAGCATGACCAGCTCAAAGCGGTTATCCACGTGTTCTAGGCAGTCTTCAACGGTTACGCGGGCCATGGTATTCCTCGGAGCGAATGCAAGATGCGCGCTGCCCGGTTGGGCGAGCGGACTGAGCAGTTTAAAAAATCACCAGCGTTTAGGGAAGCGCTGATTTTTCGCAGGCCTTCGCAAAACCGCTGCAAGTGCCAATGTAAGGCCCTTGCAGCTGTTTTGGGAAGAGTCAATCAGCCGAGCAATTCGGCGAGTAATTTGCCGAAACGCTGCTGTTGGCGCTTTTGCTGCAGTTGGTTGGCGCGGAAAATCGCCTTCAAATCATCCAGGGCGTGGGTAAAGTCGTCATTGATGATCAGGTAGTCGTAGTCGACGTAGTGGCTCATCTCGCTGACGGCTTCACGCATGCGGCCCTCGATGATCTCATCGCTGTCCTGGCCGCGGTTGGTCAGGCGTTGGTGCAGGGCTTGGAGCGATGGCGGCAGGATGAAGATGGAGCGCGCCTTGGGCATCAGCTGGCGCACTTGTTCGGCGCCCTGCCAGTCGATCTCCAGGATCAGGTCGTGGCCTTCGTCCAGGGTCTGTTGCAGGTGGCTCTGCGAGGTGCCGTAGAGGTTGCCGAACACTTCGGCGCGCTCCAGGAAGTCACCGTGTTCGATCATCTTGACGAACTCGGTACGCTCGACGAAGTGATAGTGCACGCCGTCCACTTCGCCCGGGCGCATGGCGCGGGTGGTGTGCGAGACCGAAATGCGGATCTGCTCGTCAGCGTCGGTCAAGGCCTTGACCAGGCTGCTCTTGCCCGCGCCCGAAGGGGCGGAAATGATGTAAAGGGTGCCGGTGCTGTGGGTCATGGAGGGTGCCTTACTCAATATTCTGTACTTGTTCGCGCATTTGCTCGATCAACACTTTGAGGTTGACCGCCGCCGTGGTGCTGCGCGGGTCGAACGCTTTGGAGCCCAGTGTATTGGCTTCGCGGTTGAGTTCCTGCATCAGGAAGTCCAGGCGCCGACCGGCGGCACCGCCGGACTTGAGTACGCGGCGCACTTCAAGGATATGGGTGCTCAGGCGGTCAAGTTCTTCGGCCACGTCGCTCTTCTGCGCGAGCAGGACCATTTCCTGTTCCAGGCGCGTCGGATCGAGGTCGGCCTTCATGTCGGTGAAGCGGTCGAGGACCTTCTGGCGCTGGGTGGCGAGCATCTGCGGTACCAATTCGCGCAGGGTCACTACGTCGGCTTCGATCGAGGTCAGCCGCTCGTTGATCAGGCGCGCCAGTTCGGCGCCTTCGCGTTCACGGCCGGCCTTGAGCTCCTTCAGGCCCTGGTTGAACAGGGCGAGGGCTTCGGCATTCAAGGCCTGAGGGTCTGCCGCGTCGGCCACCAGCACGCCGGGCCAGGCCAATACTTCCAGAGGGTTCAATGCGGCCGGCTGTTTGATCAGGCCGGCGATGGTTTCGGCCGCGGCCACCAGTTGGGCGGCGCGGTCTCGGTCGACCTGCAGCGGCTTGCCGGTGGTTTCTTCGGTAAAGCGCAGGGTGCATTCCAGCTTGCCGCGGGAGATGCCCTGGCGCAGCGCTTCACGCACGGCACCTTCAAGGTCGCGGAATGACTCTGGCAGGCGCAGGTGCGGCTCCAGGTAACGGCTGTTGACCGAGCGCAGTTCCCAGCTGAGGGTGCCTTGGGCCCCGGCTTTTTCGACACGGGCGAAGGCGGTCATGCTGTGGACCATGGAGGTACCTCGCGTTGGATAAATAGAAATTGGCCAGGCCGACCTGTAGGAGCGAGTTTGCTCGCGAAGAACGCAAGGGCGCCGCGCTGAATCAGGAAGCCCCCGTAATTGTTGGCGTTTTTCGCGAGCAGGCTCGCTCCTACAGTCTGGAGGCGCAGGATTGTAGCGCAGTGGGAGGGGGGTGCCCAAACCCGGGCATTGGTAACCGGATTTTTTAGAAGTGCCCCGAACCGGCTTGCGGCTCTATAATGGTCGGCAGTTTTTCGTCCTCAGTACAGGTATCCCCTATGAAACGTCCAAGTGGTCGCGCTGCCGATCAGCTCCGCTCGATCCGCATCACCCGCAACTACACCAAACACGCCGAGGGATCCGTACTGGTCGAGTTTGGCGATACCAAGGTCATCTGCACTGTCAGCGTCGAAAACGGCGTGCCGCGCTTCCTCAAGGGCCAGGGCCAGGGTTGGTTGACCGCTGAATACGGCATGCTGCCGCGCGCCACTGGCGAGCGTAACCAGCGTGAAGCCAGCCGTGGCAAGCAAGGCGGGCGTACCCTGGAAATCCAGCGCCTGATCGGCCGCTCCCTGCGTGCCGCCCTGGATATGTCCAAGCTGGGTGACGTCACCCTCTACGTCGACTGCGACGTGATCCAGGCTGACGGCGGTACCCGCACGGCGTCCATCACCGGCGCCATGGTGGCCCTGGTCGACGCTTTGAAAGTCATCAAGAAGCGTGGCGGCCTGAAAGCGGGTGACCCGCTCAAGCAGATGATCGCCGCTGTGTCTGTTGGCATGTACCAGGGCGAGCCTGTGCTGGACCTGGACTACCTGGAGGACTCGGCCGCCGAGACCGACCTCAACGTGGTCATGACCAGCACCGGTGGTTTCATTGAAGTGCAGGGCACTGCCGAAGGCGCGCCATTCCAGCCGGCTGAGCTGAACGCCATGCTGGCCTTGGCCCAGAAAGGCATGACCGAAATCTTTGAATTGCAGAACGCCGCGCTGGCTGACTGAGCCGGCCCAAGGAGAAACGCCATGAATGACAGCCAGTTGCCGGTTCCGGCACCGTCCAAGGAAGTACGCCAGTGGGCAATGTTGTGTCATTTTGCGGCATTCCTGGGGTTGGTATTCCCCTTCGGCAGCTTGCTGGGGCCGTTGATCCTGTGGCAGTTCAAGAAGGACATGGACCCGCTCATCGATGACCAGGGCAAGGAGGCGCTGAATTTCCAGATCACCGTGGCGATCGCCTGGCTGGTGTGCCTGTTGCTGGGCTTCGTGGTCGTTGGCTTCTTGCTGATGACCGTGCTGGTGATTGGTGCGTTGATACTGACGATCATCGCCGGTATCAAGGCCAACAAAGGCATTGCCTATCGCTATCCGTGGACCTGGCGCCTGGTCAAGTAACCGGGCGGCCACAAAAAAACCGACATCACTGTCGGTTTTTTTGTGCCTGGAAAAAGACCTCAGATGGTCAATGTCCAGTCGTAGTCCACGATCAGCGGCGCGTGCTGCGAGAAGCGCGGCTGGCGCGGCAGGCGTGCACTGCGTACGAACCGGCGCAGACCTGGGGTCAGCAGCTGGTAGTCGAAACGCCAGCCCAGGTTGAGCATCTCAGCCTGTTCGTTATCTGGCCACCAGCTGTACTGGTCGCCTTCGCGGCTGACTTCACGCAGGGCATCGACATAGCCCATGTTGCCGACAATCTCGTCCATCCAGGCGCGTTCTGGCGCCAGGAAGCCCGGGGATTGCTGGCTGTCGCGCCAGTTCTTGATATCCAGTTTCTGTTGCGCCACGTACAGCGAGCCACAATAAATGTACTCGCGACGTTTGCGTCGCTGCTTATCCAGGTAACGGGCGAAATCGTCCATTAGCTTGAATTTCTGGTTCAAGTCTTCATCGCCGTTCTGCCCGGAAGGTAGCAGCAAGGTCGCGATGCTGACCTTGTCGAAATCGGCTTGCAGGTAACGCCCGTAGCGGTCGGCTGTCTCGAAGCCGAGGCCGCTGATGACCGCCTTGGGTTGCAACCGCGAGTACAAAGCCACGCCACCTTGGGTGGGCACTTCGGCATCGCAGGCATAAAGGAAGTAGCCATCCAGTTGGAAGGCTGGGTCGTCCAGTTCAAAGGCGGAGGCACGGGTGTCCTGCAGGCAGATGACGTCGGCATTCTGTGCTTGCAGCCAACTGAGCAAACCACGCTCGACTGCAGCCTGAATACCATTAACGTTCACACTGATGATCCGCATAAATGGCCCCAAAAATCGCGTGCGTGTATGATACACGCCGTCCACCCAATTAGCTAAATCCGTGGTATCTGAGGCTTTTTTCATGCAGGCGTATCAGCGCGATTTCATTCGTTTTGCCATCGATCGCGGCGTTTTACGCTTCGGTGAGTTCACCCTCAAGTCCGGGCGCACCAGCCCGTACTTCTTCAATGCGGGCCTGTTCAACTCAGGTTCGGCCCTGGCTCAGCTGGGCCGTTTCTATGCGGCAGCCATCGTTGAGAGCGGTATTTCCTTCGACGTACTCTTTGGCCCGGCCTACAAGGGTATTCCCCTGGCAGCGGCGACGGCGGTAGCCCTGGCGGAGCATCACGGGCAGGACTTGCCGTGGTGTTTCAACCGTAAGGAAGCCAAGGCCCATGGTGAAGGTGGCAGCCTGGTAGGCGCGCCATTGACCGGCGATGTGCTGATCATCGATGACGTGATCACCGCGGGTACTGCTATCCGTGAAGTGATGCAGATCATCGCTTCCCAGGACGGCGCCAAGGCTGCCGGTGTGTTGATCGCCTTGAACCGCCAGGAGCGTGGCAACGGTGAGTTGTCGGCGATCCAGGAAGTGGAGCGTGACTTCGGCATTCCGGTGGTGAGCATCGTGTCGTTGAACCAGGTGTTGCAGTTCCTGGAAGATGACTCGCAGCTCAAGCAACATTTGCCGGCTGTGCGTGCATACCGCGAGCAGTTCGGCGTCTGACACTGAATCCTGTGGGAGCGGGCTTGCCCGCGATAGCGGTGTGTCAGGCGGTGCATTTTTGCATGTACTGTCGTCATCGCAGGCAAGCCAGCTCCCACATTTGAACTGTGTACAAACAAAGGCCCCGCTCAATTCAATTGAGCGGGGCCTTTTGCTTTGCAGCGATCAAGGGCGCTTGCGGTTACTGATCAACGTACCGACACCGGTATCGGTGAAGATTTCCAACAGTATTGCATTTGGCACGCGGCCATCCAGGATCAGCGAGCTGCCGACGCCGCCCTGCACGGCTTCCAGTGCGCAACGGATCTTCGGCAACATGCCGCCGTAGATGGTGCCGTCGGCGATCAGGTCGTCTACCTGCTGGGTAGTCAAGCCGGTCAGTACCTTGCCTTCCTTGTCCATCAAACCGGCGATGTTGGTCAGCAGCATCAGCTTTTCAGCCTTCAGTGCTTCCGCCACCTTACCGGCTACCAGATCGGCGTTGATGTTATAGGACTCGCCATTAGCACCCACGCCGATCGGCGCAATTACCGGGATGAAGTCGCCCTTGACCAGCAGGTTGAGCAAATCGGTGTTGATGCCGATGACTTCGCCCACCTGGCCGATGTCGATGATTTCCGGCTGGGTCATCTCCGGCGTCTTGCGGGTCACGGTCAGTTTCTTGGCGCGGATCAGTTCCGCATCCTTGCCGGTCAGGCCGATGGCGCTGCCGCCGTGGCGGTTGATCAGGTTGACGATGTCTTTGTTGACCTGGCCACCGAGGACCATTTCCACCACGTCCATGGTTTGCGCGTCAGTGACACGCATGCCATCGATGAAGTGACTCTCGATCGACAAACGCTTGAGCAGGTCGCCAATTTGCGGGCCGCCGCCGTGGACGACCACGGGGTTGATCCCCACAGCCTTCATCAGCACGATGTCGCGGGCAAAGCCGGTTTTCAGCTCATCGCTTTCCATGGCATTGCCGCCGTACTTGATCACCAGCGTCTTGCCGACGTAGCGTCGAATGTAAGGCAACGCTTCGGACAGGACCTTGGCGGTGTTGGCAGCGGCTTCGCGTTCGAGGGTCATTCAGGGCTCCGGGCAAAAATCAGAACGGTAATTGGAGATCAGGGGCAACACGTTTCAACTGGGCGTGGAACACGTCCTTGATGCGCTGCAACTCAGCCTCGGTATCCGCCTCGAAACGCAGGACCAGCACCGGTGTGGTGTTGGACGCGCGAACCAGGCCCCAGCCTTTGGCGTAATCGACTCGCACACCATCAATGGTGGTCAGGTTGGCGCCTTCACCCCATTGCGCATCGTGCAATGCGTCAATGATGCTGAATTTGCTCTCCTCGGTCACATGGATATTGATCTCTGGCGTAGAAATATCATTCGGGAAGGTCTGAAACAGCTCTTCGGCCGTGGATTTCTCCTTGCTGAGGATCTCCAGCAGGCGAGCGGCACTGTAGATACCATCGTCAAACCCGAACCAACGTTCTTTGAAGAACACGTGACCGCTCATTTCACCGGCCAACAGCGCGCCGGTTTCCTTCATTTTCTTTTTGATCAACGAGTGACCGGTCTTCCACATTAGCGGGCGACCACCGTATTCCTTGATCAATGGCGTCAGGCGACGAGTGCATTTCACATCGAAGATGATCTCGGCGTTGGCATTGCGCGCAACCACGTCTCTAGCAAACAGCATCAACAGGCGGTCCGGGAACACGATCTCGCCGGTTTCGGTCACCACGCCCACACGGTCGCCGTCGCCATCGAAGGCCAAGCCGACGTCGGCGCCCACTTCCTTGACCTTGGCAATCAGGTCTACCAGGTTTTCCGGCTTGCCTGGGTCCGGGTGATGGTTGGGGAAGTTGCCGTCCACTTCGCAGAACAGTGGGATCACTTCGCAGTTCAGGGCTTCGAGCAATTGCGGGGCAATCACACCCGCTGCGCCGTTGCCGCAGTCCACCACGACTTTCAAGCGGCGGGCGAGCTTGACGTCGCGAGTGATTTCATCGGAGTAGCGCTGGAGGATATCGACCTTGGTGATGCTGCCGGTGCCGCTGGTCAAGTCGTTGGTCTTCAGGCGGGTGTGCAGGGCCTGGATCTGTTCATTGGCGAGGGTGTCGCCAGCGATGACGATCTTGAAGCCGTTGTAATCCGACGGATTGTGGCTGCCGGTGAGCATGACCCCGGATTTGCCCGCCAGTACGTTGGCGGCGTAGTACAGCGCGGGGGTTGGCACCAGGCCGACGTCGCTGACATGACAGCCGCTGTCAGCCAGGCCCTGGATCAGTTGCTCGACCAACTCCGGGCCGGACAAGCGGCCGTCACGGCCTACCGAGACGTTGGGTTCGCCTTGGGCCAGGCTCTGGGAGCCGATGGCGCGGCCGATCCAGTAGGCGGTTTCGGCGGTCAGGGTTTTGGGGACCACACCACGGATGTCATAGGCGCGAAAAATGCTGTCGGGAAAGGTCGGGGCTACGCGGGCTGCGGTACTCATCGCGGGGGAAACTCCATCTGAAAGGGGGCAAGGCGGGCCTGATGTGGCTGGCCGGCAGGCTCAAACTGAAGGGTATGACGGCGTTTTCGGCAGAGAGTTCGTGGTGTAAAAATGCCATCGGCGCTTCGGCCTCGGCATTATTTTTACCTAATCCTTTGATTTCATTATAGAAATCTCGATGATCATTTCCGCGCATTCTTTATCCTGAAAGGCCGGGCGGCGGTGTGTGGCCGGACGATTGCGCCCGGCCACGTTCAGCTTAGTCAGTGACTGCCGGAATGCCCAAAACCGCCTGCACCACGTTGGGTTTCGTCGAATTCCTGTACCAATTCGAAATGCGCCTGCACCACCGGCACCAATACCAACTGGGCAATGCGCTCGCCGACGGCGATGTTGAAAGCAGTCTGGCCACGGTTCCAGCACGACACCATCAACTCGCCCTGGTAGTCGGAATCGATCAGGCCGACCAGGTTGCCTAGCACGATGCCATGTTTATGGCCCAAGCCGGAGCGCGGCAGGATCAGCGCCGCCAGGCCAGGATCGCCGACATAGATCGACAAGCCAGTGGGAATCAGGATGGTCTGGCCCGGCTCAAGGACGGTGTCTTGCTTGAGCATGGCGCGCAGGTCCAGGCCGGCGGAGCCCGGCGTGGCGTAGGCCGGCAGAGGGAATTCGCTGCCGAGGCGTGGGTCGAGAATCTTGGCTTGCAAAGCGTGCATGGACATTAAACCTGGTTCAGCCGTTGGGCGATAAAAGAGATCAGTTGGCGGGCAATCTTGCCCTTGCTGGTCTGGGCGAAAAGGGTGGCGTGCAGTTCACGGTCGATCACGCTGCACGCATTTTCCTCGCTGTTGAAGCCGATGCTCGGGTTGGCGACATCATTGGCAACGATCAGGTCGAGGTTTTTGTCTTTCAGTTTGCGTGCGGCGTAGTCCAGCAGGTGCTCGGTCTCGGCTGCGAAGCCGACGCTGAACGGACGGTCCGGACGGGTAGCGATGGTGGCCAGGATGTCCGGGTTACGCACCATTTGCAGGAGCAGGCCGTCGCCGCTCGTAGGGTCTTTCTTGAGCTTCTGCGGGGCCACGACCTCGGGTCGGTAATCCGCAACCGCTGCCGAGGCGATAAACAGGTCGCAGGGAATGGCGGCTTCGCAGGCCGCCAACATGTCCCGGGCGCTGACTACGTCGATACGCGTAACGCGATCAGGGGTCGGCAAATGTACCGGGCCGGTTATCAGTGTGACCCGTGCGCCTGCCTCGACCGCAGCTTCTGCCAACGCGAAGCCCATTTTTCCTGAGCTATGGTTGGTGATGTAGCGCACCGGGTCGATGTTTTCCTGGGTCGGGCCGGCGGTGATCAGCACGTGCTTGCCGGTCAGGGCCAGATGCTGGAAGCACTCGGCGGCGCACTGCGCCAGGTCCGTGGCTTCGAGCATGCGGCCCAGGCCGACGTCGCCGCAGGCCTGGCTGCCGGAAGCCGGGCCGAACACCTTGAGGCCGCGGGTTTGCAGGAGTTGGGTATTGGCCTGGGTGGCCGGATCGCGCCACATGGCCTGGTTCATGGCCGGTGCGATAGCGACGGTGGCGTCGGTGGCCAATACCAGGGTGGTGAGCAGGTCATCGGCAATGCCCTGGGCCAGGCGGGCGATCAGGTCGGCAGTGGCCGGGGCTATCAGCACCAGGTCGGCCCATTTGGCCAGTTCGATATGGCCCATGGCGGCTTCTGCGGCCGGGTCCAGCAGGTCGAGGTGAACCGGGTGGCCGGACAACGCTTGCATGGTCAGCGGGGTGATGAACTCACTGCCACCACGGGTCATGACCACGCGCACTTCGGCGCCCTGGTCCAGGAGCCTGCGAACCAACTCTGCGCTCTTGTAGGCGGCAATGCCGCCGCCGACGCCGAGAACGATGCGTTTCCGATACAGACGCTGCATTGGTTTGCCTTTCCAGTTCAGTGATGCCAGTTCAATGACACCTGCGATGACCCCTCCCCAGGTGAAATCGCAGGCAAAAAAGAGGGCCCTACGATAACACAGCGCCCGCCGGGCAACAGCGGAGCAGATACAGGGAGGTGGGATGAGTATTCGTGATTGGCCCGTGGCAGAGCGTCCACGGGAGAAGTTATTGGAAGGCGGCGCGGCGAGCCTGTCCGATGCCGAGTTGTTGGCGATCTTCCTGCGTACGGGGGTGGCCGGCCGAAGTGCGGTGGATCTGGCGCGCCATCTGTTGGCGCAATTCGGTGGCCTGCGCCCGTTACTGGAGGCTAGCCAGACGCTGTTCAGCCAGCATCTGGGGCTGGGGCCGGCGAAGTTTGCCCAGTTGCAGGCGGTGCTTGAGATGTCCCGGCGCCACCTGGCCGAGCGCTTGCGGACTGACTCTGTGCTGGAAAGCCCGCTGGCCGTGCGCGAGTACCTCAAGGCACTGCTGCGCCATGAGCCCCATGAGATCTTCGGCTGCCTGTTCCTGGACTCCAAGCATCGGGTGCTAGGGTTCGAGGTCATGTCCCAAGGCACGATCGACGCTGCGATTGTCTACCCGCGACAGGTGGTCAAGCGCGCCTTGGCGTACAACTCGGCGGCATTGATCTTGTGTCATAACCATCCGTCGGGAAGCACGGAGCCCAGCGCGGCTGATCGAAAATTGACCAAGCTGCTGCAAAAGGCGCTGGACGTGGTGGATGTGCGGGTGCTGGACCACATCATCGTGGGCGATGGTGACCCGCTGTCGATGGCTGAATACGGTTGGCTGTAACGGCCCTGCCTCTGTAGGAGCGAGCTTGCTCGCGAAAAACCAGAGGGCCCCGTGGGGTGTCAGGTTTTTCCGCGTCATCGTTGACGATTTTCGCGAGCAAGCTCGCTCCTACAGGTGGGGGGTTGTGCCTTAGGGCTTGAGGCTGACTTTCGAATAGTCCTGGCGCCCGAACGGGCTTACCTGGTACCCCTGGATGTTCTTGCGGGTCAAGGCAAACGCCGTCGGATGCGCCAGTGGCAGCCACAGCGCCTGTTGCTGGATCTGCGCCTGGGCCTGCTGATACAGCTTGCTGCGCACACCTTGCTCACTGGTGGTTTTGCCCGCACTGATCAACTTATCCAAGGTAGGGTCGCAATAGCGGGCAAAGTTGGTGCCGGACTTCACCGCGGCGCAGGAGAACTGCGGCGTCAGGAAGTTATCCGGGTCGCCGTTGTCCCCAGCCCAGCCCATGAACAGCAAGTCGTGCTCGCCGGCCTTGGCGCGGCGGATCAACTCGCCCCATTCGATCACGCGAATCTCGGCCTGGATGCCAACCTTGGCCAGGTCGGCCTGCAACAGTTGGGCGCCGAGGTTCGGGTTGGGGTTCAGCAGGCTGCCGGTAGGGCGGGTCCATATCGTGGTTTTGAAACCGTCCTTGAGCCCGGCGCGGCCCAGCAAGGCCTTGGCTTTGGCGAGGTCCTGCGGGTAGCCTGGCAACTCTTTGGCATAGCTCCAGGTGTTCGGCGGGTAGACACCGTTGGCCGCTTCGGCGGTGCCTTCGAACACGGCCTTGAGGTAGCTGCCCTTATCAAAGGCCAGGTTGATCGCCTGGCGCACTTCGGGCTTGTCCAGCGGTGGGTGCTGGCTGTTGATGGCGACGAACGCGGTCATGAAGGCGGCGGTTTTTTCCACCTTCAGCGCCGCGTCTTTTTCGGCCTCGCCCACATCCAGGGGCTTGGGTGACAGGGCGATCTGGCATTCATCGCGGTGCAGCTTCTGCAGGCGTACGTTGGCGTCCGGGGTGATGGCGAAAATCAGGTTATCCACCGCCGGTTTGCCGGCGAAGTAGTCCGGGTTGGCCTTGTAACGCACCACGGCATCTTTCTGGAAACGCACGAACACAAACGGGCCGGTGCCGATTGGCTGGCTGTTGAGCTTCTCGGGTGTGCCGGCCTTGAGCAATTTATCGGCATATTCAGCCGGATAGATCGAGGCAAAGCCCATGCTCAGTGCTGGTAAGAAGGTGGAATCGGCATGGTCGAGGGTGAAGCGCACGGTCAGTGGGTCAAGGGCGTCGATTTTCTTCACCAGTGCCGGCAATTGCAGGGATTGGGCGTGAGGAAAGCCGCTCTGGGCGATCTTGTGCCACGGGTTGGCCGGGTCGAGCATGCGCTCGAAGCTGAAGCGTACATCTTCGGCCGTCAGGGTGCGGCTTGGGCTGAAATAACTGGTGCGATGGAATTTCACATCGGGGTGCAGTTTGAAGGTGTACGTCAGCCCATCGGGCGACACTTCCCAGCTATCTGCAAGGCTCGGTACCAACTTGCCACTGGCCGCGTCGAATTCCACTAAACGGTTCATCAGCACGTCGGCCGAGGCGTTAGTGGTGGTCAGTGAGTTGTACTGCACCACATCGAACCCTTCGGGGCTGGCCTCGGTGCATACGCTCAAGTTGGTGGCCGCAACGGCCATCGGCGCAATAAAGAGAGGGGCAAGCAATAGCGGTAGGGCAGCGAGGCGCATATTCGGTTTCCTGTGCAGATCGAAGGCCCATCTGCGAGTGCAGTCTGGAAAAAGCCTACCGTAGAGGTCTGATTGATAAATGACTAGCCCATTTTTGCCTGTGCTTTTGGCCAAAATGCTGTTTTGATGGCGCCTCAGCGTGTTTCGCCGTGCACTTCCCTGTGACCGCAGACGTTGTAAATCATTCTGTGCGACGAGCGGTCGGCTGTTACAGCGGCCCCTCCTGGCAGCGGTTCAGGCACTTGTGGCCAAGATTTACGCTGCTAAAAGTACACAGGTTGTTGTTGCACTGGGGTCTTTCTGGTATAAAGCAGCGCTCTTTTCTAGGGGCCCGGTTCCTTCACTGTAGGTGTAGCCGGTAAGACCCTAAAGAAACGCGGCGCCTGGCGCCAAATGACTGAGAGATTAAGCGGCCAACCCATGCCGGGTTGGGCATGTGGTTTTAGAGGGCTGAGGCATGTCGAGAGTCTGTCAAGTTACCGGTAAGGGTCCGGTGACTGGGAATAACATTTCCCACGCAAATAACAAAACCCGTCGTCGTTTCCTGCCGAACCTGCAGCATCACCGCTTCTGGGTTGAAGAAGAGAAACGTTTTGTTCGCCTGCGTGTATCTGCTAAAGGCATGCGTATTATCGACAAGCGTGGCATCACTGTCGTGCTGGCCGAAATCCGCGCCGCTGGCAAGATCTAAGGAGCTCTATCATGCGTGAATTGATTCGAATGATCTCTAGCGCCGGTACTGGTCACTTCTACACTACCGACAAGAACAAGCGTACTACCCCGGACAAGCTCGAAAAGAAAATGTTCGACCCGCGCGTTCGCAAGCACGTGATCTACAAAGAAGGCAAAATCAAGTAATTGATTTTCTTCCTTGTGAAAAAAAGCCCGTATCTCACGATGCGGGCTTTTTTTTGCCTGATCGTTCCCACGCTCTGCGTGGGAACGCCGTCTCGGACGCTCAGCGTCCCGTTGTCGATCAACCAATGATCAGGCTTTCTCTTCAAACACCACGTAGATCTTGCGGCACGCTTCCAGCACTTCCCAGGTACCACTGAAACCGGCAGGGATCACAAAGCGGTCGCCGGCCCGCAGAGTCTTGGCATTCCCCTCGGCATCGCGCAACACCGACACGCCTTGCACGATCTCGCAGTACTCATGCTCGGTGTAATTGACCTTCCACTGGCCCACTTCACCTTCCCAGACGCCCGCGTTCATCTGGCCGCATGGGCTGTTGTAGTGGTTGTAGAGTGTCTGTTCGGGGTCGCCCTTGAGGATTTTCTCGGCGGCAGGGCGGTAGCGTTCGGGGGCGGTGTTGGCTTGGCTGAAATCGACGATGTCCTGGATGCTCATGTGCATTTCCCGTCTGGCCTGCAGTTGGAGAGCCCAAAGTCTATGTTTATTAAAATGAACATCGCAAGGGCGTTTGCCGCCGTTCTGTCAAATATATTGAAACATCCCCAGCCGCTGGTTTAGGGTGGCAGCTGCCTTGAGCCAAACAGCAGGCTGGCCGGGCAAGCATTCGTGATGGCGCCGGGATAAACCTCCCAGGCCCTTGTATTCAATAAGAGGAGGACACTCGCATGACCACCCTGACCCGTGCCGACTGGGAACAACGCGCCAAGGCTCTGAAAATCGAAGGCCGCGCCTATATCAATGGCGAATACACCGCCGCCGTTTCCGGTGACACCTTCGAATGCATCAGCCCGGTGGATGGGCGCTTGCTAGCCACTGTCGCCAGCTGTGATGCCAGCGACGCCCAGCGCGCCGTGGAAAATGCGCGTGCCACCTTCAATTCCGGTGTGTGGTCGCGCCTGGCGCCGGCCAAGCGCAAGACAGTCATGATCCGTTTCGCCGCGCTGCTCAAGGCTAACGCCGAAGAGCTGGCGCTGCTCGAAACCCTGGACATGGGCAAACCCATCAGCGATTCCCTGAACATCGACGTCCCCGGCGCGGCGCAAGCCCTGAGCTGGAGCGGCGAGGCTATCGACAAGATCTACGACGAAGTCGCCGCCACGCCCCACGATCAACTGGGCCTGGTGACCCGCGAGCCCGTCGGTGTCGTTGGCGCCATCGTGCCGTGGAACTTCCCGTTGATGATGGCCTGCTGGAAACTCGGCCCGGCGCTGTCTACTGGCAACTCTGTCATCCTGAAACCGTCCGAAAAATCCCCGCTCACCGCCATCCGCATTGCCGCGCTGGCCGTAGAGGCTGGTATTCCAAAGGGCGTGTTCAACGTGCTGCCTGGCTATGGCCACACCGTCGGTAATGCTCTGGCGGTGCATATGGACGTCGATACCCTGGTGTTCACGGGCTCGACCAAGATCGCCAAGCAACTGTTGATCCGCTCCGGCGAATCGAACATGAAGCGTGTCTGGCTGGAGGCTGGCGGCAAGAGCCCGAACATCGTGTTTGCCGACGCGCCGAACCTGCAAGCGGCGGCCGAATCCGCCGCCAGCGCCATTGCCTTCAACCAGGGCGAAGTCTGCACCGCCGGCTCGCGGCTGCTGGTCGAGAGCTCGATCAAGGACACCTTCCTGCCGCTGGTGATCGAGGCCCTCAAGGGCTGGAAACCCGGCAACCCACTGGACCCAGCCACCACTGTGGGTGCATTGGTGGATACGCAGCAGATGAACACCGTGCTTTCGTACATTGAAGCTGGCCACGCCGATGGCGCCAAGCTGGTCGCGGGTGGCAAACGCACCCTGGAAGAGTCCGGCGGCACCTACGTCGAGCCGACGATTTTCGACGGCGTGACCAATGCCATGAAGATCGCCCAGGAAGAGATCTTTGGCCCCGTCCTTTCGGTGATCACTTTCGACAGCGCCGAAGAAGCCATCGCCATCGCCAACGACACCCAATACGGCCTGGCTGCGGCGGTGTGGACGGCGGACATCTCCAAGGCACACCTGACTGCCAAGGCTCTGCGCGCGGGCAGCGTGTGGGTTAACCAGTACGACGGCGGCGACATGACTGCACCGTTCGGTGGTTTCAAGCAGTCGGGTAATGGCCGCGACAAGTCGCTGCATGCATTCGACAAGTACACCGAGCTGAAGGCGACCTGGATCAAGCTCTAAGCAACACTGCTGATCCCCCTGTAGGAGCGAGCTTGCTCGCGAAGAACCTGAAGGCGCCGCGTTTATCCAGCATGAACGCGTCATCGTTAACGTTTTTCGCGAGCAAGCTCGCTCCTACAGTCGTTTTGCGAAGCACAATTATCCACAGGAGCGTGGCAATGCGTTGGGCGACTTATTTCGCCGTGCTGGCGTCGGTACTCAGCGTTGGCCTGGCCCTGGGTGTCAGCATGCCGTTGGTATCCTTGCGTCTTGAAGGCTGGGGTTATGGCAGTTTCGCTATTGGCGTGATGGCGGCGATGCCGGCATTCGGCGTACTGCTAGGTGCCAAGGTCTCCAGCCGCATGGCGTCCTGGCTCGGCACTGCCAACCTGATGCGCCTGTGCCTGTGGGCCGGTGCGGTGTCCATCGGCTTGCTGGCGATCCTGCCCAGCTACCCGGTGTGGCTGGTGCTCAGGCTGATGATCGGGGTGATCCTGACCATCGTATTTATCCTGGGTGAAAGCTGGATCAACCAATTGGTGGTCGAGCAGTGGCGTGGCCGCCTGGTGGCGCTGTATGGCTGCAGCTATGCCTTGAGCCAGCTGTCGGGGCCGTTGCTGTTGGGCCTGATTGGCACCGACCATGACTACGGCTTCTGGGTCGGCGCGGGCCTTTTGGTGCTGGCGCCGCTGCTGTTGCTGGGACGTACCGGCGCGCCGACGGCGGATTCGTTCAGCGTGACCTTTGGCGACCTGTGGCGCTTTTGCCTGGGCCTGCCGGCGATTGCCTGGGCCGTGGCGTTGTTTGCTGCGTTTGAAGCGATGATCCTGACGCTGTTGCCGGTGTACTGCCTGCAACAGGGTTTTACTGCCGAGATCGCCTTGGCGATGGTCAGCACGGTGGTGGTGGGCGATGCGTTGCTGCAATTGCCCATTGGCGCGCTGGCCGACTACCTGCCGCGACGCACTCTGTTTCTGGCCTGTGCACTGCTGTTGCTGTCGTCGAGCCTGGCGGTGCCGTTATTGATGCACACCTTGCTGATCTGGCCGGTGTGGGTGCTGTTCGGCGCCAGTGCCGGCGGGTTGTTCACCTTGTCGCTGATTTTGATTGGCGAGCGCTACCGCGACGATGCGTTGGTGCGTGCCAACGCTCACGTGGCGCAGCTGTGGGGCATTGGCTGCCTGATCGGGCCTCTGGTGGCAGGAGCGGGCAGCCAGTGGATCAGCGGGCATGCGCTGCCGCTGTTGATGGCTGCCGGGGCGCTGGGGTTGGTGGTGCTGTTGCTGCGCCAGGGGGCTTTCGGCGCTACGCAGCCGGCCTGACCTTTAAACGCGGCCAATGTGGGAGCTGGCTTGCCTGCGATAACGGGTTGCCCGTCGCTTATTTGTTACCTGGCACACCGCTATCGCGGGCAAGCCCGGCTCCCACAGGTGATCCGCAGGGGTTTTAGAGCATGCGTTCCAGGCCAACACTGGTGGCGAACCAGGCGTTGAACCGCCGCCACCAACTGCCCGGTTCGCGCGTCAGAGTGTGCATCTGGCCGTTGTCTTCTGTCACCCACACCACTTGGCCGTCCTGCAGTTTGGCCTCATAGCTCAACGCTGGCGCCATACCTTCCAGCGCCAGGTTGCGCACGTGTTCGGCCAGTTCGGGGCTGTCCACCAGTACGCCAACTTCGGTGTTCCACAGCACTGAGCGCGGGTCGAAATTGAATGAGCCGATAAACGACTTTTCTCGATCGAAAATCATCGCCTTGCTGTGCAGGCTGGAGTCCGAGCCGCGCCAGCTGCCATGCCGAAACAGGTGCGGGCCGCTGCTTGCGCTGGGGTCGCCCGGTTGCCGGCGCAGCTCATAGAGCTTTACTCCGTGCTCCAGCAGCGCCTTGCGATACGGCGCATAACCGCCGTGCACGGCCGGTACGTCGGTGGCTTCGAGGGCGTTGGTCAGCAGGCGCACCGAAACACCCGCATCGGCACGCCCTGTGAGGTAGACCAGCCCAGGTTGGCCCGGTACGAAGTAAGCCGAAATCATGATCAGCTCATGGCTGACACCCGCCAGCTCTGGCGCCAGCTGAGTGGTCAGCAACAGTCGCGGGTCGGGGTCGGCCTTGGCCAGTACCTTGCTCGGTGCGTCCCACAGCGCCTGGTTCCAGGCCCAGATCAACTCGCGGCGCCAGATGCCCATGCGGGGCTGGGTCTGGTACGTGCGCAGGCGGTTATACAGCGCATGGTTCTGCTGACGGGACTGAGCCAGGGAGGCTTCAAGGCGCCCGCGGGCGACGGCGAGGTCGACCTTGGAGGGTTTGTTCGAGACGAAGTCATCGATAGGCTTGCTCAAGGCGCTGTTCCAGTACTGGTCGAAGCTGTGACCCAATTGCTCGGCCACCGGCCCTACGCTGAGCATGTCGATGTCTGTGAAATTCAGGTTCGGTTCGGCGTCGAAATACTCGTCGCCCAGGTTGCGCCCGCCAACGATGGCCACGCTGTTATCGGCCAGCCACAGCTTGTTATGCATGCGCCGGTGTTGCAGTGACAGGTTGAATACACGGCCCATGGCGCGCGTGACGCCGGTGCTACGGCCCAGATGCAGCGGGTTGAACAGGCGTATCTGCACCTTGGGATGGGCGGCGAGGGTGGCGATGATCTGGTCGAGGCCATCGCTGGTGGTGTCGTCCAGCAGAATCCGTACGCGCACCCCGCGGTCGGCGGCCTTGAGCAGTTCGTCCACAAGCATGCGTGTGCTGATGCCGTCGTGCACGATGTAGTACTGCAAGTCGAGGCTGGTCTGGGCGTTGCGAATCAACTCGGCGCGAGCCATGAAAGCCTCACTGCTGTTGGGCAGCAAGCGGAAGCCCGAGCGTCCTTGGTAGGGGGCGGCCTGGGCCTGGATCGAGCGACCGAACGAGGAGTCCTTCGCCGGCAGGGCATCGCTGGGGATGCGCGGGGTGTCGACCGTGGCACAGCCGCCCAGGGCCAGGGCTCCCAGCAGGCAAAACGGTAAAAGCCGTCGAATCATCAAGGAAACTGCTTCCAGGTCAGGGCGGTTGTGGCATATGACGGCATTTGCTCGGGAAAGGTCAGTCCGCCGTCTCTTCCAGCATCTTGCGTGCAGCGGCACCTACCTTGCGCACGGCCTCTTCAGTCTGCGTCGTTGGCTTGGCAGCGTAGTTCATGCGCAAGCAGTTACGGTACTTGCCGGAGGCGGAAAAGATGCTGCCTACAGCCACCTGTACACCTTGTTCCACCAGCACGCGGTTGAGCTTCAAGGTGTCGAAGCCCTCCGGCAGCTCAATCCATAGCATGAAGCTGCCTTGGGGCCGGCTGGCGCGCGTGCCAGCGGGGAAATAACGGCTGACCCAATCGAGCATCAAGTCGCGATTACGCTGGTATTGGGTACGCATCCTACGTAAATGAGGCTCGAAATGACCGCCTTTGAGGAATTCGGCAATGGCAATCTGCGGCTGTGTGGCCGTAGAACCGGTGCTGATGTATTTCATGTGCAGCACCCGTTCCAGATAGCGTCCCGGTGCGACCCAACCAATGCGCAGGCCGGGCGCCAGGGTTTTGGAGAACGAGCTGCACAGCAGCACACGGCCGTCTTCGTCGAAGGATTTGATGGTGCGCGGGCGTGGGTAGCTGTAGGCCAGCTCGCCATACACATCGTCTTCGATAATCGCCACGTCAAAGCGCTGGGCCAGGGTCAGCAAGGCGCGTTTACGGGCTTCCGGCATGATGTAGCCCAAGGGGTTGTTGCAGTTTGGGGTGAGCTGGATGACTTTGATCGGCCACTGTTCCAGCGCCAGTTCCAAGGCCTCCAGGCTGATGCCGGTGAGCGGGTCGGTAGGGATTTCCAGGGCTTTCATGCCCAGGCCCTTGAGGGTCTGCATGGCGCCGTGGAAGCTGGGCGAATCCACCGCGACGATATCGCCGGGCTCACAAATCGCGTGAATGCTGGCGGAGAGGGCTTCGTGGCAACCGGTGGTGATCACGATGTCTTCGGCGCTCAGTTGGCAGCCGGAGTCCAATGACAGCCGGGCGATTTGCTCACGCAGTTCCATACAGCCGAGGATATTGTCGTAATACAGCCCCGGCAGGTCTTGGCGCCGGCTGACACGGGCGAGGCTACGCAGCAGCGGCTTCAAGGTAGGCGACAATACATCCGGCATGCCTCGGCCCATCTGTATGACGTCTTTGCGCGGCACCGCACGAATCAGTTCCAGCACCAGGTCCCACTGGGAGATTTCCACTGGCCGTTGGGCCGGGCGGCCTATCTCGGGCAGTGCCGGCAGTTCACGGCCCACCGGAACAAAATAGCCCGACTTGGGCTTGGGCATCGCCAGGCCGTTGTCTTCGAGCAACCGATACGCCTGCTGCACGGTGCTCAGGCTCACCCCATGTTCCACACTCAAGGCCCGCACCGAGGGCAGTCGATCGCCCGGACGATAGAAGCCCTGTTCAATACGGGTGCCGAGCAATTCGGCGAGGTTGACGTAAAGGGTCATGGTGGTCGCTCCCGAGGGACCAGTACAGATAGGGGGAAAATACAGGATTCAGCCACGCAGAGGCAGCATCTGTATGTATTTATTAAAAGTTGGCTGAATCTGTAATGGTGCTGGCCGCCCGCGCATGCTGATCACTTAAGACAACAGGCCAATGAGGGGCAGTCAAATGAGCGGCATGAGCGATGTACGGCTGGCGTTACGCAGTCAGGAACTGGACGTGGCGCAGGAGCAGGTGATCACTGCCTCGGCGCCTGGCCGCTGGAATCTGTTCTGGCGCCGTCGCCATACGCGCAAGGCCCTGCTGGACCTGAGCCGCGAGCAGTTACGCGACATCGGGCTGACCGCCGAGCAGGCGCGCCGTGAGGGTTTGAAACCCTTCTGGCGCGATTGATCAGAGCAGTTCTTTAAGGCGGTGCCAGAGCATCCCCAGGGCCAGCAACGGCGAACGCAGGTGTTTGCCGCCGGGGAAGGTGATGTGTGGCACCTGGGCGAACAGATCGAAGCGCCCCTGTTGCTGGCCGCTGATGGCCTCGGCCAGCAGCTTGCCCGCCAGATGCGTGGCGTTGAGGCCATGGCCGGCATAGGCCTGGGCGTAATACACGTTGGGTTGATCGGCCAGGCGGCCAATCTGCGGCAGGCGGTTGGCGCCGATGCCGATCATGCCGCCCCATTGGTAGTCGATTTTCACGTCTGCCAATTGGGGGAATACCTGCAGCATCTTCGGTCGCATGTAGGCGCCGATGTCCTTGGGGTCTCGACCGGAGTAGTGGCAGGCGCCGCCGAACAACAGGCGGCGGTCGGCGGACAGGCGGAAGTAGTCCACCGTCACGCGCTGGTCACACACGGCCATGTTCTGCGGTAACAGGCGGGTGGCTTGCGCGTCGCTCAAGGGCTCGGTGGCAATGATGTAGCTGCCGGCGGGCAGCACCTTGCCACTCAGTTGCGGGTTGAGCCCGTTCAGGTAGGCATTGCAGGCCAGTACCAGGGTCTTGGCGCGCACAGTGCCTTGGGCGGTATGCACCTTGACCTCAGGGCCATAGTCGATACGGGTCACTTGGGATTGCTCGTACAGCGCCACGCCCAACTGCTGGGCAACGGCAGCCTCACCCAGTGCCAGGTTCAGCGGGTGCAGATGGCCGGAACCCATATCGATCATGCCGCCTACATAGCGATCAGAGCCGATTACGGTGCCCATCTCGCTGGCTTGCAACAGGCGCACTTCGTGGCGGTAGCCCAGGCTGCGCAGCTCTTCGGCATCCTCGGCCAAGCCCTGTAGGTCGCGGGGTTTGTTGGCCAGGTCGCAGTAGCCCCAGGTCAGGTCACAGGGGATCTGGAAGCGCTCCACACGCTCGCGCACGATCTCCACGGCTTCCAGGCCCATCAGCTTCATCTGGCGCACGCCGTCGCTGCCGATCACCTGGGTGAACTGATCCAGCTCGTGGCCGACACCGCGAATCAACTGGCCGCCATTGCGCCCGCTGGCGCCCCAGCCGATCTTGCGCGCCTCCAGCAACACCACGCGAAAGCCGCGCTCGGCCAACTCCAGGGCGGTGTTGAGCCCGGAGAACCCCCCGCCGATCACACAGACATCGGCGTTCACCTCACCCGTCAGCGTCGGGTAATCCGGTTGCGGCACGCTGCTGGCGGCGTAGTAGGAAGCGGTGTGCCGGGCGCTGGCGGTCATGGGGAACCTCCCTGTCTGGAAAATTTGACGCAGGATACAGGGGTCGCACGACGCTGTCTGCGCGGGGCGTTTTGCGTCAGAATCCACGTTTATTCGCCGTTCGGTATGGGTTTCGATGAGTTGCAACAGTCAGAAAATCAGCGCGCTGCGTCGCCAGATTCCTTCGTTCGAGTGCGTTCCCGGTTGCCACGACTGCTGTGGGCCGGTGACCACCTCGCCCGAGGAAATGTCGCGTCTGCCGCGCAAGACCGCTGCCGAGCAAGAGGCGGCGATGGACGAGCTGAACTGCGTACACCTGGGGCCCAAGGGTTGCACGGTGTATGACGAGCGGCCGCTGATCTGTCGCCTGTTCGGCACCACCAAGACCTTGCCGTGCCCTAACGGCCGCCGGCCAGTGGAGCTGATTCATCCGCGGGTGGAGAAGCAGATTCATGAGTACATGGCGAGTACCCGGCAGGTGTTGGTCTAGCGGATGTACTCGGTTAAAACTGTGGGAGCTGGCTTGCCAGCTCCCACATTTGACCGTGTTGTGTCACTGGGTCAGTCAGGGATCGGCAGGTTCAGGCTCTCTTTCACCTCTTCCATCACGATATAGCTCTTGGATTCCCGCACATGGGGGAGTTTGAGCAGGATATCGCCCAGCAATTTGCGGTACGACGCCATCTCCGAGATTCGCGCTTTCACCAGGTAGTCGAAATCACCCGACACGAGATGGCATTCCAGCACGTGAGGCAGTTTCAGCACGGCTCGGCGAAATTCTTCAAAGGTGTCACCCGACTTGTAATCCAGGCTGATCTCGACAAATACCAGCAAACTTCCCTTCAAATGCTGGGGATTGAGCCGTGCGTTGTAGCCCATGATGATCCCTTCGCGCTCCAGGCGCCGCACGCGCTCGGTGCAGGGCGTGGTGGACAGCCCGACCTTTTCCCCCAGCTCCGTGAACGAGATGCGCCCGTCGGTTTGCAGGATGCGCAGGATATTGCGGTCGATCTTGTCCAGCTCCCGCTTGGTCTGGGTGTTGGTACGCATAGGGGATACGCCTCTGTCAAAAGGGTTTTTGCCAAGAATTGTCGCCAAATATAGGCATTTATATAGTGAAATGCACTGCCGATTGTTTTTTACACTGCGCCCATCATTGCTCGAATAACACACGTCAGCGGCTGAGCCCGCGATGAGGATATAAAAATGCGCGTTCTGGTCTTGGGTAGCGGCGTCATTGGGGTGACCAGTGCCTACTATTTGGCGCGGGCCGGCTTCGACGTTGTGGTGGTTGATCGTCAGCCTGCCGCTGCCATGGAAACCAGTTTCGCTAATGCCGGTCAGGTGTCCCCTGGCTACGCGTCGCCATGGGCCGCGCCGGGTGTGCCGCTCAAGGCCATCAAATGGCTGCTTCAGCGCCACGCGCCGCTGGCGATCAAGGCCACCGCCGATATCGACCAATACCTGTGGATGGCGCAGATGCTGCGCAACTGCACGGCTAGCCGCTACGCGGTGAACAAGGAACGCATGGTGCGCCTGTCCGAGTACAGCCGCGACTGCCTTGACGAATTGCGCGCCGAGACCGGCATTGCCTACGAAGGGCGCAGCCTCGGGACTACCCAACTGTTCCGCACCCAGGCCCAGCTCGATGGCGCCGCCAAGGACATCGCCGTGCTGAAAGAGTCCGGCGTGCCATTCGAATTGCTCGACCGAGCCGGCATTGCCCGGGTTGAACCGGCCCTGGCCAGCGTCACCGATATCCTCGCGGGTGCCTTGCGCCTGCCCAACGACCAGACGGGCGATTGCCAGATGTTCACCACGCGCCTGGTCGAAATGTGCAAACAATTGGGCGTGGAATTCCGCTTCGAACAAGACATCCAGCGCCTGGACTACGCAGGCGACCGCATCAACGGTGTGCTGATCGACGGCAAGCTGGAAACTGCCGACCGCTATGTACTGGCTCTCGGCAGTTACTCGCCCAAGTTGCTCAAGCCATTGGGGATCAAGGCGCCGGTGTACCCGCTCAAGGGTTATTCGCTGACTGTGCCGATCACTAACCCGGCAATGGCGCCGACCTCGACCATTCTTGATGAAACCTACAAAGTCGCGATCACCCGTTTCGACAACCGTATTCGCGTCGGTGGCATGGCTGAAATAGCCGGTTTTGACCTGTCGCTGAACCCGCGGCGACGTGAAACCCTGGAGATGATCGTCAACGACCTTTATCCTCAGGGCGGCGATCTGGCCCAGGCCAGTTTCTGGACCGGCCTGCGCCCGACCACCCCGGACGGTACACCGATTGTGGGTGCCACGCCGTTCAAGAACCTGTTCCTGAATACAGGCCACGGTACCCTCGGTTGGACCATGGCCTGTGGTTCGGGTCGCTTGCTGGCCGACCTGATGGCGAAGAAAACGCCGCAGATCAGCGCCGCAGGCCTCGATATTTCCCGTTATGGCAACCACCAGGAGTCCGCACAACATGTCAATCCAGCGCCAGCTCACCAATGAGCGCATGAGCCAGATCGTTGTCCACAGCGGTACCGTGTACCTGGCAGGGCAAGTTGGCGACGACATGAGCGCCGGGATTGAGCAGCAGACCCGTGAAGCCCTGGTCAATATCGAGCGCTTGCTGGACCTTGCCGGTACCGACAAATCCAGGTTGCTGTCGGTAACGATCTACCTGAAGGACATCGACGCCGACTTCGCTTTGATGAACGCGGTATGGGACAAATGGCTGCCCAAAGGCGTCGCCCCGGCCCGCGCCACTGTGCAAGCCAAGCTGTGCGAACCCGAGATTCTGGTAGAGCTGTCTGTCGTGGCTGCGCTGCCTTAACAACGATCCCTCTCCCGGTGCCGGCGTTGTTGGTCGGCACCGGTTTTTTATTGACTTTGCTGCCTAGAAGCCTGCCGCCATGCGTCCAGCCCGTGCCCTGATCGATCTCCAAGCCCTGCGCCATAACTACCAATTGGCCCGAGAAGTCACCGGGGCCAAGGCCCTCGCCGTGATCAAGGCCGATGCCTACGGCCATGGCGCGGTGCCCGTGGCCCAGGCACTGGAGGCGCAAGCCGACGGCTTCGCGGTGGCGTGCATCGAGGAAGCGCTGGAACTGCGCGCCGCCGGCATTCGTGCGCCGGTGTTGCTGCTGGAAGGTTTTTTCGAAGCCGACGAGTTGCCGCTGATCATCGAGCAGGATTTGTGGTGCGTGGTGCATTCGCTGTGGCAGTTGGACGCCATCGAGCAAGCTCGTTTGAGCAAGCCGCTGACAGTGTGGCTGAAGCTGGACTCGGGCATGCACCGTGTGGGCCTGCACCCCAAGGATTACCAGGAGGCGTATCAGCGCCTGCTGGCGAGTGGCAAAGTGGCGAAAATCGTGCTGATGAGCCATTTTGCCCGCGCCGATGAGCTCGATTGCGTCAGCAGCAACGAACAAGTAACGGTGTTTGAGGCGGCGCGCCAGGGGCTGGCGGCTGAGGTGAGCCTGCGCAACTCACCGTCTGTATTGGGCTGGCCAAGCGTGTCCAGCGACTGGGTGCGCCCCGGTATCATGCTTTATGGCGCAACGCCCTTTGGCGAAGACCAGGCCCTCGCCGCGCGCTTGCAGCCTGTGATGACCCTGGAGTCCAAAGTCATCTGCGTGCGCGAGTTGCCGGCCGGTGAGCCGGTGGGCTACGGCGCCAGGTTCGTCACGCCCAAGCCGATGCGCATCGGCGTGGTTGCCATGGGTTATGCCGACGGTTACCCACGTCATGCGCCGACCGGTACCCCGGTGCTGGTCGCTGGCCAGCGCAGCCGGCTGCTGGGGCGCGTGTCCATGGACATGCTGTGTGTCGACCTCACCGACTTGCCCCAGGCGGGCCTTGGTTCCACCGTAGAGTTGTGGGGCAAGCACATCCTCGCCAGTGATGTTGCCGTGGCCGCCGAGACCATCCCCTATCAGATTTTCTGCAATCTGCGCCGAGTGCCAAGGCTCTATAGCGGCGCTTAGCCGCCGGCAACGAACCGAGCACACCGGGATTTAGGCCCAAGTGTTGTAAATACTGAACGCTGTCGCCATGATAACGCTCAATTACAACAAAGCCTGAATCCTAGGAGGCTCCTGCATTGGACGTCGGCGAACGACTGCAATCCATCCGTAAACTCAAAGGTCTTTCCCAGCGTGAGCTCGCCAAGCGTGCGGGCGTCACCAACAGCACCATTTCGATGATCGAGAAAAACAGCGTCAGCCCCTCGATCAGCTCCCTGCGCAAGGTGTTGGGCGGTATCCCCATGTCCATGGTCGAGTTCTTCTCCGAAGAAGTGCTCCAGGAAATACCGACGCAGATCGTCTATAAAGCCAATGAGCTGATCGACATCTCTGACGGTGCCGTCACCATGAAACTGGTGGGCCGGGCGCGCCCAAGCCGGGCTATCGCATTTCTCAATGAAATCTACCCTCCGGGTGCCGACACGGGCGAAGAAATGCTCACCCATGAAGGCGAAGAAACCGGAATTCTGGTGGAAGGGCGCCTGGAATTGGTGGTCGGTCTTGAAACTTTTGTGCTCGAAGCGGGCGATAGCTACTACTTTGAAAGCACCAGGCCTCATCGTTTTCGCAATCCGTTCGACGTGCCGGCGCGACTAATCAGCGCAGCCACACCCGCGAACTTTTAAGAATAGAGGCGCCCTGCCAGCGTTGCAGAGGTTCCCGCAGCTGTACACCGTGAGGCCGAATCTCCCTTTATTTAATAGGGTTGTTTCGGCCAGGCGGGCTAACCGTTATACTTTCGCCGCCTGCGAAACCGTGGCCGCAGGCGTGAATAGCCACCATTGAGGGTGAACGCGTGAACCTAATTATGAAAATGCTGGCTGCACCAGCAACCGTACTGGCCCTATGGGCTGTCAGCGCTCAAGCTGCGACCAATGATGACATTGCCAAGCGCCTGGAGCCTGTGGGCCAGGTTTGCGTCCAGGGCCAGGAATGCAAGGGCATGGAAGTTGCCGTGGCAGCCGGCGGCGGCGGCGCGAAAACCCCCGATGAGATCATCGCCAAGCACTGTAATGCGTGCCACGGCAGCGGCCTTTTGGGTGCGCCAAAAATTGGCGACACCGCCGCATGGAAAGAACGCGCCGACCATCAAGGTGGCCTCGATGGCATCCTGGCCAAGGCCATCACCGGTATCAACGCCATGCCGCCCAAAGGCACCTGCGCTGATTGTTCGGATGACGACCTCAAGGGTGCGATCAAGAAGATGTCCGGGCTGTAATCGGCCGATCTTCGTCAAAAATGCCGCTTACCAGCGGCTTTTTTGTGCCCGCGATTTGGTATTCAGGCTGTTCATTGCAGCAAAGACCCGGCAAGCTCGGTCCAACCCCTAATTCATGGAATGTTCGGGAGCAGTCGGATGGTGCAGTTGTGTTCAATCGAGCAAGCAGTTGACGACGTACTGGAGCGCCTGCCGGCGCATATCCACATGGGCATGCCGCTGGGGCTGGGCAAGCCCAACCTGTTCGTCAACGCGCTGTACCGGCGCATCGCAAAATTGCCCGAACGGGCGCTGACGCTCTATACGGCCTTGAGCCTGGGCCGCCCTACGCAGGGTGACGGTCTTCAAAAGCGCTTTATCGAACCTTTCATCGAACGAGTGTTTGGCGACTACCCCGAGTTGGATTTCCTCGCGGACCTGCACAAGGGCAGCCTGCCGAGGAATATCCGTGTGCAGCAATTCTTCATGCAGCCCGGCAGCTTGCTCCACAGCGCCGCGGCGCAACAGGATTACGTCAGCAGCAACTACAGCCATGCGGCCCGCGACATCAATGCCGCCGGCCTGAACCTGGTGGCGCAATTGGTTGCCAGTAGCAGCGAGCATCCCGACCGCCTGAGCCTGAGCTGCAACCCGGATATCACCCTCGACCTGCTGCCCATGATCGCCAAGCGCCGCGCGGCCGGGGAGACCATCCTGGTCGTCGGCCAGGTCCATAGCGATTTGCCCTACATGCCTGGCGATGCCGAGTTGGGCATGGATGAGTTCGACTACCTGCTGGATGAAAAAGACAGCACCACGTTGTTCTCCACCCCGAATATGCCGGTGGGCTTTCAGGATCATTTTATCGGCCTGCATGCCAGCACCCTGGTGCGTGATGGCGGTACGTTGCAGATTGGCATCGGCTCCATGGGCGATGCACTGACGGCTGCCTTGCTGGCGCGCCAGGCCGACAACGAAGCCTATCGCCTGTTGCTCACCGACTTGGATGTGTATCAGTGGGCGCCGTTGATCAGTCGCGAAGGCGGCGTCGAGCCGTTTGCCCGTGGCCTTTACGGTTGCAGCGAGATGTTCGTCAACGGCCTGCTGGTATTGGCGGATGCCGGGATCGTGCGGCGCAAGGTCTACCCGGATGTGGCGACCCAGATGCAGGCCAACGCGGGCACCCTGGACGACGCGGCGCAACCCGATGGCGTGTCGATCCATGGCGGTTTCTTCCTGGGGCCTCGCAGTTTTTACCAGCGCTTGCAGGAAATGACCCATGCCAAGCGCCAGGCATTCAACATGACCCGCATCAGCTATATCAACGAGCTGTACGGGCAGGAAGAACTCAAGCGCTTGCAGCGCCTGGATGCGCGGTTTATCAACAGCGCCATCATGGTCACCTTGCTCGGTGCTGGCGTGGCTGATCAGTTGGAAGACGGTCGCGTGCTCAGTGGTGTGGGCGGGCAATACAATTTCGTGGCCCAGGGGCATGCGCTGGAAGGTGCACGCTCAATCCTGATTTTGCGCAGCTGGCGTGAGTCGGCGGGTGAGGTCAGTTCCAATATCGTCTGGGAGTACGGCCACTGCACCATTCCCCGGCACCTGCGGGATATCGTCATTACCGAATACGGTATTGCCGACTTGCGCGGTCAGACGGATGCCAAGGTGATCGAAGCGTTGCTGAACATCACTGACTCAAGGTTCCAGCACGACTTGATTGAGCAGGCGCAAAAGGCCGGCAAACTGCCCAAGGATTTCCAGTTGGATCCGCGTTTTGCCGACAACACGCCGCAGCGGCTCCAGGCGATTCAGGCCAGGCACCGTCGCTTGTTTCCCGAATACCCCCTGGGCAGTGACTTCACGGATGAGGAGCGGGACTTGTTGCGGGCGCTGAACTGGCTCAAGAGCAAATTCAAGCTCACGGAAATTCTGGAGTTGGGCAAGGCGGCACTCGACGCGCCGGAGCCGGAGGCGTTTCCCGAGCATTTGCAGCGGATGCGCTTGGATAAGCCGGAGGGCATCAAGGAAGACCTGTATCAACGCTTGCTGCTGGCCGGACTGCAGGCCACCGCCCACTGACAGCGCAACGCAAAACCTAATGTGGGAGCTGGCTTGCCTGCGATGAGGGTGTGTCAGTCGACATCTCTGTCGACTGACACACCCTCATCGCAGGCAAGCCAGCTCCCACACAGTGATTACTCGATAAAGGTCACGACACCACCGGCCAGCGACTTCACCCGCGCCAGCGACTCAACCCGATAACCCTGTGCATCCAGTTCTGCACGCCCACCCTGGAACGACTTCTCGATCACAATGCCCAAGCCGGCTACGGTCGCGCCGGCCTGCTTGATGATCGAGATCAGCGCCTGGGACGCCTTGCCGTTGGCCAAAAAGTCATCGATCACCAGCACGCGGTCGCTGCTGGTCAGGTGGCGCGGGGAGATCGCCACGGTGCTTTCGGTTTTCTTGGTGAAGGAATACACCGTGGCCGACAGCAGGTTTTCCGTGAGGGTCAATGACTGCTGCTTGCGGGCGAAGATCACCGGCACACCCAGGTTCAGCCCGGTCATGATCGCCGGGGCAATGCCCGACGCTTCGATGGTGACGATCTTGGTGATGCCCGAATCCTTGAATAGTGCGGCGAACTCGTCGCCGATCAGTTTCATCAGTGCCGGGTCGATCTGGTGGTTCAGAAAGGCGTCAACCTTGAGGACCTGATCGGAAAGCACGATGCCTTCTTCGCGAATTTTCTTGTGCAGTGCTTCCACGGAAAGCTTCCTCTAATGGCGCGTTGTGCGCCGAAAGTAGATTAAAAAGTAGTCGATTCTAGCGCTTTAACATCGCGCGTATGTCCGCCAAGGCGGTGTTGCCGCGAACGGCCTTCACCTCGGTGGGCGTGTCGTCATTGCCTTCCCAGGCCAGGTCGTCCGGCGGCAGTTCATCCAGGAACCGGCTGGGGGCACAATCGATGATTTCACCGTATTGCTTGCGCTTGGCTGCAAAGGTGAAGGCCAGGGTCTGACGTGCGCGGGTAATGCCCACGTAGGCCAGGCGGCGTTCTTCCTCGATGGTGTCGGCTTCGATGCTGGAGCGGTGCGGGAGGATTTCCTCTTCCATGCCCATGATGAACACGTAGGGAAATTCCAGGCCCTTGGACGCATGCAAGGTCATCATCTGCACGCCTTCGGCACCGTCTTCCTCTTCTTGCTGGCGCTCGAGCATGTCGCGCAACACCAGCTTGCCGATGGCGTCCTCGACGGTCATCTCGCCGTCTTCGTCTTTTTCCAGGGTGTTCTTCAACGCCTCGATCAGGAACCAGACGTTGCCCATGCGGTAATCGGCGGCCTTGTCGCTGGAGCTGTTGGTGCGCAGCCAGTTTTCATAGTCGATGTCCATGACCATGCTGCGAAGGGCGCTGATCGGGTCTTCGCCGGCGCACTGCTCGCGGACCTTGTCCATGAAGCGCTTGAAGCGTGACAGGCGATCAGTGAAGCGCGTGTCCAGGTGTTCGCCCAGGCCGATTTCGTCGGTGGCGGCGTACATCGAGATCTTGCGTTCGGTGGCGTAGTTGCCGAGCTTTTCCAGGGTGGTGGAGCCGATTTCCCGGCGCGGCACGTTGATCACGCGCAGGAAGGCGTTGTCGTCGTCCGGGTTCACGATCAGCCGGAAGTAGGCCATCAGGTCTTTGACTTCCTGGCGTCCGAAAAAGCTGTTGCCGCCCGACAGGCGATACGGCACCTGATGATGCTGCAGTTTCAGCTCGATCAGCTTGGCCTGGTAGTTGCCGCGATACAGGATCGCAAAGTCGCTGTAGGGCCGGTCGGTGCGCAAGTGCAGGCTGAGGATTTCCACGGCGACGCGCTCGGCTTCGGCGTCTTCGTTGCGGCAGCGGATCACACGGATCTCGTCGCCATGGCCCATCTCGCTCCACAGTTGTTTTTCAAACTCGTGGGGGTTGTTGGAGATCAGCACGTTGGCGCAACGCAGGATGCGGCTGGTGGAGCGGTAGTTCTGCTCCAGCATCACAACTTTCAAGGAGGGGTAGTCTTCCTTGAGCAGCATCAGGTTTTCCGGGCGGGCGCCGCGCCAGGCGTAGATCGACTGGTCGTCGTCGCCCACCACGGTGAACTGGTTGCGCGTGCCGATCAGTAATTTCACCAGCAGGTATTGGCTGGCGTTGGTGTCCTGGTATTCGTCCACCAGCAGGTAGCGCACCTTGTTTTGCCACTTCTCCAGAATGTCCTTGTGCTCCTGGAACAGCTTGACCGGCAGCAGGATCAGGTCGTCGAAGTCCACGGCGTTGAACGCCTTGAGCGTGCGCTGGTAGTGGGTGTAGACGATGGCAGCGGTCTGCTCCTTGGGGTTGCGTGCAGCTTCCAGGGCTTCGGCGGGCAGGATCAGGTCGTTTTTCCACGAGCCGATCATGTTCTTGATTTCGTCGACGCCGTCGTCGCCCGCGTATTCCTTCTGCATGATGTCGGTCATCAGGGCCTTGACGTCGGTCTCGTCAAAGATCGAGAAGCCCGGCTTGTAGCCCAGTCGCACATGCTCCTTGCGGATGATGTTCAGGCCCAGGTTGTGGAAGGTGCACACGGTGAGGCCACGGCCTTCGCCACCCTTGAGCAGGGTGCCGACCCGCTCTTTCATTTCCCGCGCCGCCTTGTTGGTGAAGGTCATGGCGACGATGTACTGGGCGCGGATGCCGCAGTTCTGGATCAAGTGCGCGATCTTGCGCGTGATCACGCTGGTCTTGCCGGAGCCTGCACCGGCGAGCACCAATAGAGGGCCGCCGACGTAGTTCACGGCTTCTTGCTGCCGGGGGTTGAGTCGGGACATACGGAATTTCAGGGGTCGTTGTTCAAAAGGGCGGGCATTTTAACAGGCTGGAAAGATTCTGCTTCCATAGAACGACGGTGTGACGTACCACTCGATCTAAATTTGCCGGTTTTGCTACTTTGCCGCAGGATGTTAAGGATTATTCGAGACTAATATTTACAGTCTACGTGTTTGATAACACCTATCATTTGTCATCCTTTGTCATTGTCAGGCCGCACGTCATAATGGCACCGCTAATGAAATTTTGCAGAGTCTAGGGAGTTAGCGTGTCTACGCCTGTCGAACCCTTGCGTTTGCTGCTGCTGGCCGATGAGCCCGAGTGGGCAGCGTTGTTGCGCGAGTGCCTGGAGCCGATGGGCGAAGGGGCTGTGCTGATCAGTGCGCCCAACTGGGACTCGGTAAGCCGCCTGTTCGATGACGACCAGGGTGCTGTGTTATTGACCACGCCCAGCCTGCAGCCCGGCCCCGGCCGGTGCAGCCTGCCGTGTGTATTGCTGCTGGAGCAGGAGCCACTGGTGTCGCCGCTGGGTGTCAGCGATTGGTTGGTGTTGGATGCATTGGACGCCGACACATTGCGCCGCTGCCTGCGCCATGTGCGCGAGCGCGGCGTGCTGGAAAACACCTTGCAGCGCCTGGCCGAGCAAGACCCGCTCACCGGTATTGCCAACCGTCAGGGCTTCCAGACCTTGCTGGCCGCCCGGCTGGCAGAAAACGAAGGCCGTGGCCTGGCCCTCGGCCATCTGGACCTGGACAATTTTCGTCATGCCAACGATGCCCTCGGCCATCAGGCGGGCGACCGTTTGATCCTGCAAGTGGTGTCGCGGCTCAAGAGTCAGCTCGAAGCCGGGGACCAACTGGCGCGCCTGGGCAGCGATGAGTTTGCCTTGTTGATCGATACCCGCCGGGCGCCCCAGCGCGCCGAATGGATGGCCGAGCGCATCACCGAAGTGATGGCCGAACCCTATTGGGTGGATGGCGAAAGCCTGTTGATCGGTTGCAGCCTGGGCATGGCCCATGCTCGAGCCCGCGCTGGCGCCGACCCGTTGATGTGGCATGCCCATATCGCCATGCAGCAGGCCAAAAGCACCCAGGGCTGTACCTTTCATATCTTCAATGAACGCATCAACCGCAACGCGCGCAGCCTGGCCGACCTGGAAAGTGAACTGCGCCGGGCTTTGCGTCGCGATGAGTTGGAGCTGCATTACCAGCCGCGACTGGACCTGGACGACGGTCATATCGTTGGCCTCGAAGCTCTGGTGCGCTGGCGCCACGGTGAGCGCGGCTTGTTGCCGCCTAGCGAATTCGTGCCGCTGGCCGAACAGAGTGGTCTGATCGTGCCATTGGGCTACTGGGTGATCTCCCGAGCCCTGCGCGACATGCAAGACCTGCGTGAACGCGGCCTGCCGCCGCTGCACATGGCGGTCAACCTGTCGTTTCGCCAGTTCCAGGACAGTCAGTTGCTGTCTACCCTCAGCCGCCTGATTGCCGAGCGCGGCGTGGAAGCGCAATGGCTGGAGTTCGAATTGACCGAAACCGCCGTGATGCGCCGCAGCGACCTGGTCAAGCAGACCATGGACGCCCTTGGCCGGCTGGGTGTGCGGTTTTCCCTGGATGATTTCGGCACCGGTTTTTCGTCGTTTGTGCACCTCAACAGCCTGCCGATTGCCTTGTTGAAGATCGACAAGAGCTTTGTCGGCGGCATGGAAGAGCGCGAAGAAAACCGCAAGCTGGTGCATGCCATGATCAACCTGGCCCACAACCTCAACCTGGAAGTGGTCGCCGAAGGCGTGGAAACCCCTGAGCAGCTTGAGCTTTTGCGCTTGTTTGGGTGCGACCAGGTCCAGGGTTACCTGATCAGCAAGCCGTTGCCGCTGCCCGAGCTGGTGGAATACCTGATGTTCGGGCAAAGCCAGCAGGCGCTGTTGGGTTAAGCCTTCAAAGTGGTTCAAATGTGGGAGCTGGCTTGCCTGCGATAGCGGTCGTTCAGCTAATAATGATTAGCCTGACACACCGCTATCGCAGGCAAGCCAGCTCCCACATGTGCCGCGACTACTCGCTAGTCCGGCAGGGCCGCTCGGAATCCAACAGGAGCATCCGGCTCCTGCCGAATCATCCGCTTCATCTTCGCCTCAAATGCCCAGGTCAGGCTCACCGCCGCACACGCCAGGCCCAATGCCAGGCCCCACCAGACGCCGGTTGGCCCCCAGCCCAGGGTGAACGCCATCAACCAGGCTGACGGTGCGCCAATCAGCCAATAGCAACCCAGGCCCACCAGGAAGGTGGTCTTGGCGTCCTTTAGGCCACGGATACAACCCATGGCGATGGTCTGCACGCCATCGAACAATTCAAACCAGGCGGCGACGGCCAGCAGGCTCACCGCCAGGACGATGACGTCATGGAACGCCGGGTCGTCATGGTCGAGGAACAGTCCGATCAGCGGGTCGGAAAACAGCCACAGTACCGCCGCAAATCCCACCATCACCATGGCGCCGAATCCTATGCCCACTCGTCCGGCCAGGCGTGCCTGCAGCAACTGCCCGGCGCCGTAATGCTGGCCGATGCGCATGGTCACCGCGTAGGACATCCCCGCCGGCACCATGAAGGCCACCGAGACAATCTGCAGGGCGATCTGGTGTGCCGCCAACTGCGTGCTGCCCATGGTGCCCATGCACAACGCCGCAAAGGCAAACAACCCGACCTCTACCGCATAGGTGCCGCCAATCGGCAGGCCCAGGCGCCACAGCTCGCGCAGGTAGTGGGTATTCAGGCGCAGCAGGCCTGTGCCCAGCGGGTAGGCGGCGTAGGTGCGGTTGCTGCGGATGTACCACATCAGTGCCAGCGCCATGCCATTGGCGACGATGGCGGTCACCAGGCCGATGCCCATCAGGCCCAGTTTCGGCAGTCCGAACATGCCTTCGATCAGCGCATGGTTGAGCAGGTAGTTGACCACGGTGCCGCACAGGCTGATCACCATTACCGGGGTGGCCTTGCCGATGGCGCTGGTAAAGCCGCGCAGGGCCATGAAGCTCAGGTAGCCGGGCAGGGCAAAGGGCAGGATCGTCAGAAATTGCCCGGCCGCATGCACGTTGGTTTCGGTCTGGCCGAACATCAGCAGCACCGGCTTCAAGTTCCATAATAGCAACGCCGCCGCCAGGGCCATCAACCACGCCAGCCACAGCCCGGCCTGGGTCAGGCGAGTGGCGCCATCGATATCGCCCGCGCCATGGCGAATGGCGACCAGGGTGCCCACGGCTGCGATCACGCCGATGCAGAAGATCGCCACGAACGAATAGCTCGCCGCGCCCAGGCCTCCGCCGGCCAGTGCCTCGGGGCTCAAGCGCGCCATCATCAAGGTGTCGGTCAGCACCATCAGCATGTGCGCCAACTGTGAGGCAATCAACGGCCCCGATAGCCGCAGAATGGCCCAGAGTTCGGTACGTGCCGGATGTTGCATGATCATCACACTCGAATGGTCAGGAAGGTGGGGAAGGGTTGATTCTCGGCGCATTCAGCGCATTGCACAAAAGGATAAAAGCGATCGTTAGCATGATTAAAACTCATGCATGAGCGATTCTGGTAGGGTTTCCAGATTGCGCAGTCGGAGCTTTCTGCATGTCTCGTCGTCTTCCTCCTCTTTATGCCTTGCGGGCATTTGAAGCCGCCTCCCGTCACCACTCGTTTACCCGTGCGGCTGAGGAATTGTCGATTACCCAGAGTGCGATCAGCCGGCATATCCGTACGCTCGAAGATTATTTCGCCTGCCGATTGTTCCAGCGCAGCGGGCGCACGTTGCAGCTCACGGAAGCGGCGCGTTTGTTGCTGCCAGGCGTACGGGAAGGCTTCGCTGCCCTGGAGCGTGCTTGCCATACCTTGAATGCCGAAGATGACATCCTGCGTATGAAGGCGCCGTCCACCTTGACCATGCGCTGGCTGCTGGCGCGGTTGAGTCGCTTCCGCGCATTGCAGCCAGGCAATGAGGTGCAACTCACCAGTGCGTGGATGAGCATTGATGAAGTTGACTTCAACCAAGAGCCATTCGACTGCGCGGTGTTGCTCAGCAACGGGCACTTTCCGGCGGACTGGGAGGCCAGTTATCTGTTTGCGGAAATGCTTATCCCGGTGGGAGCGCCGAATCTGTTGGACGACGGTCCTTGGGACGTGACGCGGCTGGCAACCGCCGAACTGCTGCACCCGACGCCTGACCGCCGCGACTGGCGTTACTGGCTGCAGCGCATGGGGTTGTCATCTCACGTTTCACTCAAGGGTGGGCAGGTGTTCGACACGCTTGAACTGGGCATGATAGCCGCCGCCCGAGGCTATGGCGTCTCCATGGGGGATTTGCTGATGGTGGCCGAAGACGTGGCGCAGGGACGCTTGAGCCTGCCGTGGCCTACGGCGGTCGCCAGTGGGGAAAGCTACTACCTGGTGTGGCCGAAAACCCGTCCGGGTGGCGAACGTTTGCGACGGCTGGCGGAATTTCTTCAGGGTGAAGTCAAGGCAATGGAATTGCCTCAGGTTGAACGCCTCGATTGAGTAGGGCCGGACCTTTTGTGCAATCGTTTGCGGGATATCCCTGTGATTCGCTCAAGTATTGCCAAATGCCGCCGAAGAAAGGTGTTGGAACCCTCGTGCACTACCGTTTCCCACTAGATAATTTGCCGAGCAGCGCTATGAGATCAGGATGATCCTGGCCTCGGCCAGGAGCTGTCATGTCTCAACCTCGTGCCCGGATTGCCTCCCAGTTAGGCCTTGCACTCGCCGTGATTCTGGCTGTCGTGATCAGCGGCAGTACGGTCTTTGCCTTGCGTACCCTCGACTCCGCCAACCTCGCCACCCGCGAGGAACACTTGGCCAGCGAGGCACGTTTGCTCGCCGACCAACTCAACACCTTCCACAGCACCTTGCGTGAAAGCACCCAGCGTTTGAGCGGGCTGTTTGAAAAGCGCTTCGGCGCCGGCTTGAGTGTGCGTGCGGACCAGCCCGTGGCCGTGGCCGGCGTGCAGACGCCGAGCCTCTACTTGGGCAATGAGGTGCTGAACAATAACTTCGAAGAGGTGGATGAGTTCAAGCAGATGTCCGGTGGCGTGGCCACGGTGTTCGTGCGCAGCGGCGACGACTTTATCCGCGTCAGCACCTCCCTGACCAAGCAGGACGGCAATCGCGCCATTGGCACCGTGCTCGACCGTCAGGGCGCGGCCTACCAGCGCGTTGTGAGCGGCCAGACCTACATCGGCCGTGCCGTGTTGTTCGACCGCTCCTACATGACCCAATACAGCCCCGTACGTGACAGCAGTGGGCAGGTCATCGCCGTGCTGTTCATCGGTTTCGATTACACCGATGCCCAGAACGCCCAGTTTGAAAACCTCAAGCGCTTCCGTATCGGCCAGACCGGCTCCCTTGCGCTGCTGGATGAGCAAAAGCACTGGCTGGTGCCGCCGGCTGGCGTGCAAGCGCCGGATCAGGCGATTGCCGTGATGCTCGACCTGGCGAAAAAGCCGGGTGCTGGCCGTTTCTGGAGCGACAAAAACGAAGATTTCTATAGTGTCTCGGTGCCGTTTGAAGGCGGCCCTTGGGCGGTGGTAGCGAGCATGCCCAAGGCTGAGATTCGCGCAGTGACCTGGGAAGTCGGCATCCGCCTGGTGATCGGCAGTGTGCTGGCGATGTTACTGGCAGTGGGCGCCACGGTGTGGCTGTTGCGCAGCAAGCTGGCGCCATTGAGCGAGCTGGTGCGCCAGGCCCAGGCCCTGGGCGCGGGCGATTTGAGTGCGCGGCTCAATGTGTCCAGCCATGACGAAATCGGCCAGCTGGCGCGTAGTTTCAACCAGATGGGTGAGGCGCTGTCGACCATGGTGTCGCATATCCGTACCGCCGCCGAACAGGTCAACAGCCGCGCCCAGGCGCTGTCGGGCTTGTCCGGCGGTGCCTATGAAGGCATGGAGCAGCAGTCCGGCGAGATCACCAGCATGGCCGGTGCGGTGGAAGAGTTCAGTGCTACCTCGCTGAACATTGCCGACAACATGGGCAACACCGAGCGCCTGGCTCAAGAGAATGCCCAGCAAACCCGTATCGGCCGCAGTTCGATGCAAGAGGCGTCATCGTCCCTGGAACATATCGCCACTGCGCTGAACAGCACCGCTGCCGTGATCAACACCCTGGGCCAGCGTTCCCAGGAAATCGGCGGGATCGTCGGCGTGATTACCGCCATCGCAGAACAGACCAACCTGCTGGCGCTCAACGCCGCCATCGAGGCCGCGCGCGCCGGCGAGCAAGGCCGTGGCTTCGCCGTGGTCGCCGACGAAGTGCGCAACCTGGCTTCGCGCACCCGCCAGGCCACCGATGAAATCTCCGGCATGATCCAGAGCATCCAGCAGGAAACCGGTAACGCCATCAGCACCATGGAGCACGGCAATGCGCTGATGCAGGAAGGCCTGTCGCGCAACGCCGATGTGGCCTCGGCCCTGGCGCGTATCGACGAGCAAAGCCGCTCGGCCGGCCAGCAATTTGCTGCGATCACCACCGCCACCCAGGAACAGAGCAGCACCGCGACCTTGCTCAGCAGCAACCTGCAGAGCATTGCGCTGGCCAACAGCGAGCAGCGTGAAGTGGTGTCCAACCTGGCGGTTACCGCCAAGGAACTGGAGACCTTGGCGGCAGGCTTGCGTCATGAGGTGGATCGGTTTCGTTGAGGCTCAGGCCTCCCCAAGCCCTGGGTCTACGCGCTTGCCAATGTCCTTTAGCCGCGCCAGTTGGTCGACCATGCCTGGCGCTTCGTCCAGGCTGGTGACGAAGGTCCACAGATAGGTCATGACGGCGTAGATGTGGCCGGCCTTCACCGCTGGGGACATGGCCAATTGGCTGATCGCAACCACGAACAGTAAGGCCGCGGTCATGCCGATAAACAGGAACGCCGCAGCCTCGCGGTCTGACAGCCAGATGCGCAGGCGTGACAGCACCTGGTAGTGGCGTCGCAGGGTCGGCGCGCCGACCTTTTCGACCAGGCCGATTTCTTTTTCCAGGCGGTTGTTCAGACGTTCGTGCAGCGCCTGATTGCGCTGGGCAAAACGCGGCAACAAGGTGATGCACAGCAGCAGGGCCGCCAGGCACGCCATGCCTACCCATGGCTCAATCACGATCAGCATCACTGCCGCGCCCACAATCGACACCAACGCCGTGGCGATGATAGGCACGTGCTTTTCAAAGAAGTCGACAAACTCCCGAGCAAGTACTACCCGTGCCGCCGATTTCGAGGTGCTGTGGTTCTGTTGGCGCTGGTTGAGAATGACCGGCACCGCAAGGTCCGCGTAGATGCGCGTGAACGTACGGGTGTCCAGCGCCCGTCTCGCCGCCCCAACGGCCCAGAACGCCATGACCACGGCGGCATACAGCAACGCACTGGTGGTATCGCCACGGATAATCGAATCCACCGCGAACCCGGCAAACAGTGGGTAAGCCAACAACAGCGCGTTCTCCAGCGCCACCAGCGACAAGGTGCAAGACAGCTTGCCGGGATAGGCTCTGGCAATAGCCTTGAGGGTCTGGCTGGCAGACTGCTGGCCGATTTTCTTGCTTTCTTCGATCAGAATTTGTGGGGTGACGGATGTCATGGGTGCACCAGAGGAGTAATAGACGCTATTATTGAGCGACTGCTCAAGTATCCTTGAGCGATCGCTCAAAAAGCAAGCGCCGCTTATCTGCTCGTGCTCGAAGGAATTGCCCATGTCGCGTACCGACCGTAAAGACCAGATCATCGCCGCCGCCCTGGAGCTGTTTCGCAGCAAGGGTTTCGCCGATGTATCCACCCGTGACCTCGCCGAACATGCCGGCTTGTCGCGCAGTCATGTCTATCACTACTTCAGCGACTGGAATGAACTGCGCCGCGAAGCCTTCGTACGCTTTGCCAATGAGCAACTGGATGAAGTGCGCGAGCCGTTGGCCGATGCGCCACCCCTGGAGGCGCTCGTGGGTTTTTTGCGCGACTGCCTGCCCAGCACCGCTGACGCCGGCTGGGCGCTGTGGCTCGACGCCTGGGACGAGGCCATGCATGACGCGCAAATGACCCAGGCTTATCTGGTAATCAACGCCCAATGGCAAAGCATGCTTGCCGAGGTGATCGAGCGGGGCGTTGCCGATAGCGTCTTTCGCTGCGAGTCGGCTCAACGCGCTGCACGGCAGATCTTCGCCCTGGCGATGGGCTATGCCGATGACCTGATGCTCAAGCCTTCCGCAGAGTCCGCAGAAGCGGCGCTGCAAGAAGTGCTGGAAGTGGCGAGGCTGCTGCTGGATTTTGCCTGACAAGTGCTAGCCATTTGCGGCTGGTCGGTACTGCAACGCCTCCGCCAAATGATGGCGGGCGATGCCTTCCACTTGCTCAAGGTCCGCCAGGGTGCGAGCCACCTTGAGCAATCGATGGGCTGCGCGCAGTGATAATGTCAGCCGCTCACACGCGCTTTCCAGCCAGCTTTCATCGGCTTTGGCCAACTGGCAGTGTTCGCGCAGCCGGGGCAGATCGAGGAATGCATTGGCGCAACCCTGGCGCTGGTGCTGGCGTTCCCGGGCTTGCGCCACCTGAGCGGACGCTTGCGCGGTGGTATCACCGGCTTGTTGGGCGGGGTTCAGCGCAGTGACCTCCCGCGCGACTGTCAGGTGCAAATCAATCCGGTCCAGCAACGGCCCGGAGAGCTTGTTGCGATAGCGCTGGATCTGCTCCGGTGTACACCGACAACGCCCGCTGGGCTCGCCCATGTAGCCGCAAGGGCAGGGGTTCATCGCCGCGACCAGTTGAAAGCGCGCCGGGAAGCTCACGCGGTCACGGGCGCGGGAGATCACGATATGCCCCGATTCCAATGGCTCACGCAGCACCTCCAGCACCTTGCGATCGAACTCTGGCAGCTCATCCAGGAACAACACCCCGTGATGGGCCAGGGTGATTTCCCCCGGTTGTGGCTTCGAGCCGCCACCCACCAGCGCCGGCCCGGATGCCGAGTGGTGTGGCTGACGGAACGGGCGGTTGGGCCAATGGCTCAGAGGGGCCAGGCTGACCACGGATTGGATTGCGGCCACTTCCAGCGCTTCCTGCTCGCTCAATGGCGGCAGCAAGCCCGGTAGCCGGCTGGCCAATAAGGTCTTGCCGGTACCCGGTGGCCCGCTGAACAGCAGGTTATGCGCGCCCGCCGCCGCGATCAGCAATGCTCGCTTGGCCGCGAGTTGGCCCTGCACTTCACTCAGGTCTGGGTAAGGCTTGTTCAAGTACAGCAAACCGTCGGACCTGTAGGGCTCAATCGGCACATGTCCATTCAGGTGCGCCACCACTTGCAGCAGGTGATCCACCGCAATCACCTTCAACCCCGACGCCAGGCACGCCTCCTCGGCATTGGCGCGCGGCACTATCACGGTGCGCCCGGCCTTGCGCGCCGCCAGCGCGGCCGGCAACACCCCCTTCACCGCGCGCACCTCGCCGGACAGCGCCAATTCCCCAAGGCATTCCACGTCATCGAGCATCAACGCCGGCACTTGCACACTGGCTGCCAGGATGCCCAGGGCAATCGCCAGATCAAAACGCCCGCCGTCCTTGGGCAGGTCGGCGGGCGCGAGATTGAGCGTGATGCGGCGGGCCGGATATTGCAGCGCCGAGTTGAGGATGGCGCTGCGCACGCGATCCTTGCTTTCCTTCACTGCAGTTTCGGGCAAACCCACGAGAGTGAGAGACGGCAGACCATTGGCCATGTGCACCTCGACGGTGACGGCGGGGGCTTCTACACCGACCTGGGCGCGGCTGTGGACGATGGCGAGGGACATGCTCGTTCCTTGAATGGGAGGGCCGCTTCCTGCGGTTTTTTCAAGGGTAGACGAGGTGGGATGGAGCGGGGCGGGGAGGTTTTACAGAACGTATCCGGGCGGCAATGCAAAACAAATGTGGGAGCGGGCTTGCCTGCGATGGCTGTGTGTCAGCAAAGAATCATCCGCTGATGCACCGCCATCGCAGCTTAGATATCTACACAACTTTGTAGGTTGTCGCAGCAAGGTAACCACGATGCGAAGCGAGTCGCTCTTGATCTGCTTTTGATCTTAGGCGCCCCGTTAAACCACGCTGGCGAATTACGGGCACACCGAGCCTAAGCGAGGTGCCGAGTGGTCGGGCAAGAGCGTTTTGCTTACTTTTGTCTGGGCCGGCATTCCGGCTTTTCAAAAGTGAGCCGCCGTCAGGGCGGAACCCTAAGTGGCCGTTACCGCAGCAATGGATATGTACACAATCCAGCTGTGTTGACTGTCAGGGCGCTATCGCAGGCAAGCCAGCTCCCACATTTGGATCGCGGTGCGTCAGTTAGAACAGCGTCGGCTATCCGGTCGTCAAGGGAGCAAGCTCCCTCGCCACAAGTCCAGCGTCGCCACAGCTGTGTAGATACCTATGGCCATCGCAGGCAAGCCAGCTCCCACACTCACCGTGTTTATTCAGCAGAGGGTGGCGTCAACCGTGCTTCAAGTTCAGCCACCTTCGCCTCCAGGCTCTCCAGCCGCGCACGTGTGCGGGCCAGCACCACCATCTGGCTGTCAAACTCTTCCCGGCTGACCAGGTCGAGCTTGCTGAAACCACTCTGTAGCAAAGCCTTGAACTGGCTTTCGATTTCATTGCGGGGCAGCGGGGTGTCGCCGCTGAACAGGCGAGAGGCGTGGCCGCTCAGGGCGTCGAGGAAGTCTTTGGGCGCGAGCATTGGACATATTCCGGAAAACAGTTGGCCGGCAGTGTACCACGCAGCGTCTATAGTCATTTTCACGCCCCGCTGCGCACGGTTTTCGCGCATTGGGGCGGGCGGCTGCGCACTGTTTTGATGCGCATTGCGGCCGCGCAGGTGCCCCGTAGGTGGGCATAAGCGGGCAAAGGATTGATTTCGGTGGTTTTTACGGAGCTGGCAAGGTTTCTGCTTAGACGATCATGACCCATGCACTGATGCAGTCGCTGTGACGAATGCAGTGCGCCGACGGATCCGGGGTACAGGGCTCGTCACCAGTGGTTCGCTGGCGTCGCGACGGCAAATGCCGAGGCGACGATGCGTTACAAAGCCAGGCACTGCGCTTAGACTTGAGACGGGTTTGTTTTCCTGGGGCAAGTCCACCAAATTCGGGAGAGAGTTTTCATGAAGCTAGTCACTGCCATCATCAAGCCGTTCAAGTTGGACGATGTACGCGAGTCACTGTCCGAGATCGGCGTGCAGGGCATTACCGTTACTGAGGTCAAGGGCTTCGGTCGGCAGAAGGGTCATACCGAGCTGTATCGCGGCGCGGAATACGTGGTCGATTTCCTGCCGAAGGTGAAGATCGATGTCGCCATTGACGACAAGGATCTTGATCGGGTTATCGAGGCGATAACCAAGGCGGCCAACACCGGCAAGATCGGTGACGGCAAGATCTTCGTGGTCAATCTGGAACAGGCTATTCGCATCCGTACCGGCGAAACCGATACCGACGCAATCTAAGCCGCCAAACCCCAACGCCCCAGGAGAAAACAATATGACTCTGCGTAAATTCGCAGGGCTCGGAGCCCTGCTGTCCATCGTAATGCCAAGCCTGGCCATGGCGGCAGATGAAGTGGCTGCTCCAGTCCTCAATTCCGGCGACACCGCCTGGATGCTCACCGCCACCGCGCTGGTGCTGTTCATGACCATCCCTGGCCTGGCGCTGTTCTACGGCGGCATGGTCCGCTCCAAGAATATTCTGTCGGTGATGATGCAGTGTTTCGCCATCACTGGCCTGATCAGCATCCTGTGGGTCGTCTACGGCTACAGCATCGCGTTCGATACCACCGGTATGGAACAAGGTGTGGTCAACTTCAATTCCTTCTTCGGCGGCATGGGCAAGGCGTTCCTGGCGGGTGTCACCCCGGCCAGCATCACCGGGCCGGCGGCGCTGTTTCCGGAAGCCGTGTTCATCACCTTCCAGATGACCTTTGCCATCATTACTCCGGCGCTGATCGTCGGTGCTTTCGCTGAGCGTATGAAGTTCTCCGCGATGCTGATCTTCATGGCTATCTGGTTCACCCTGGTCTATGCGCCGATTGCGCACATGGTCTGGAGCGGCAATGGCGGCCTGATGTGGGACTGGGGCGTGCTGGACTTCGCTGGCGGCACCGTTGTGCACATCAACGCGGGTGTGGCTGGCCTGGTGGCGTGCATCGTGCTCGGCAAGCGCAAAGGCTTCCCCACCACCCCGATGGCCCCGCATAACCTGGGCTATACCCTGGTGGGCGCGGCCATGCTGTGGATCGGCTGGTTTGGCTTCAACGCCGGTTCCGCTGCGGCGGCCAACGGCACCGCGGGCATGGCGATGCTGGTAACTCAAATCGCTACCGCAGCTGCGGCCCTGGGCTGGATGTTTGCCGAGTGGATCACCCACGGCAAGCCAAGCGCACTGGGTATCGCCTCGGGCGTGGTCGCCGGCCTGGTCGCCGTGACGCCAGCGGCTGGCACCGTGGGCCCGATGGGCGCCCTGGTGATTGGTCTGGTCGCCGGTGTGGTGTGCTTCTTCTGCGCGACCAGCCTCAAGCGCAAGCTGGGTTATGACGACTCCCTGGACGCCTTCGGCGTGCACGGTATCGGCGGTATCGTCGGTGCGATCCTCACCGGTGTGTTCGCAGCTCCTGCTCTGGGCGGCTTCGGCACCGTGACCGACATCGCGGCCCAGGTCTGGATCCAGTGCAAAGGCGTGGGCTTCACCGTGATCTACACGGCGATTGTGACCTACGTCATCCTCAAGGTGCTCGACATGGTTATGGGCCTGCGTGTCACCGAAGAAGAAGAGGCGGTCGGCCTCGACCTGGCGCAACACAACGAGCGCGGCTACAACTTGTAACTACGCGAAAAAAACATGCCCGGCTTGCCGGGCATTTTTTTGCCCGGCGTTTGTCTGTGGCTAAAGGTGCATGGGTTTTTCATCGACTGTGTGATGGGATCCACACTGCACTTTTAAGGGTGCAAATGTCTTACAGGCATGAAGGCGTATTAGGCACTTTGTTTTTTCCCAGAGCGCGCTAGAATGCGCGCCGATGGGCGGAGAACTGTATGTGGCAACAGACCCTGATTACCCTGCGGGCCAAGCCCCGGGGCTTTCACTTGGTAACGGACGAGTTGCTTGCCGGCTTGCCTGAATTGAGGGCGTGCCGTGTGGGCCTGTTGCATCTGTGGCTGCAGCACACCTCGGCCTCGTTGACCGTCAACGAGAATGCCGACCCGGCGGTTCGCCGTGACTTCGAGCGTTTTTTCAACCTGCTGGTGCCACAAGGTCGCGCAGGGTTTGAACATAACGACGAAGGTCCGGATGATCTGCCGGCGCACTTCAAGGCCAGTCTGCTGGGCTGCCAGCTGAGTTTGCCGGTCAAGGCCGGCCGCTTGGCGATAGGGACCTGGCAAGGTGTTTATCTGGGCGAGCACCGTGATCATGGCGGTGCTCGTAAAGTCCTCGCCACCTTGCATGGTGAAGGGGCATAAGCCACTGGTGATCCAGTGGATGTTGATTTTTTTCCGGCAACCTCGACAGAGGGTGAAGCTGGGCTATAACTAATCTGCTTTTCGCAAGTCATGAGGTAGAACATGAGCGACGATGATCTGGAACAAGACGACCTCGAAGTAGGTGATGAAGACGACACCGAAGACGGTCTTGAAGTTGCGGCCGAAGACGTTGCTGAGGACGTCGATGACAGTGTTGGCGATGACGCGGCTCCCAAAGCCAAAGGCAAAGCCAAGGCGGCTGTGTCGGTAGACGAGTTGCCGAGCGTTGAAGCCAAGAACAAAGAGCGCGATGCCCTGGCGCGTGCGATGGAAGAGTTCCTCGCTAAAGGCGGCAAAGTGCAGGAAGTCGAGGCCAACGTGGTGGCTGATCCACCGAAGAAGCCGGATAACAAGTACGGCAGCCGACCTATCTGAGGTCTGCCTCCTGCTTGTAAGAAAAAGCCCGCCGTCGCTGCGGGCTTTTTCATGCCTGGAGCAATTTACCGGTTTGCTGCAATACCCTGTGGGAGCTGGCTTGCCTGCGATAGCGGTCTATCTGCGAGCCCTGTGTTGACTGATCCACCGCTATCGCAGGCAAGCCAGCTCCCACATTGGGGTCAGTGTTAGCTCCAGCGACTCAGCAGTGGCGGTAACTCCGTCAGGCTGCGAATCTGCGCATCCGGGCGCTTGTCACCCTCCCAGGCCTTGCCCGTGGGGTTGAACCACACTGCCCGCAGTCCCGCCTGCTGCGCGCCGGCGATGTCATCCCCAGGATGATCGCCCACATGCACTGCCGCGCTGGCATCCACACCGCCACGTTGCAGTGCTTCATGAAACAGCCGTGCATCCGGCTTGGCGATGCCGATATCTTCAGCGCGCAGGGCAAAGTGAAAGTAGTCCGCCAGGCCCACACGCTGCACATCGGCATTGCCATTGGTGATCACGCCGAGCAGGAAGTGCTGGCGCAGCGCCTTGAGCATCGGCTCGGCTTCCGGAAACACGGTGAGTTGGTGGCGTGCGTGGATGAACGCTTCGAAGCAGACATCCGCCATCTCTGTGGCCTCAGGCTGGGGATAACCGGCCTCCTCGAACGCATGCATCAACACGCGATGACGCAGCAGGCTGATACGGTGTTTGAGTTCGGGATGACGCTGCAGCACCTGCTGGCGCAGGCTGGCAAAATGCTCAAGGGGCAGGTCGCCGACCTTGGACGCGTGGGTCGCCAGCCATTCGCGCATCGACGCTTCGGCGCTGATGATGACGGGTACGTTGTCCCAGAGGGTATCGTCCAGGTCGAAGGTAATCAGCTTGATACTCATGAGTCGCCGCCCTTGATGCGTTTGGCCCGTGGATGGGCGCTGTCGTACACCGTTGCCAGGTGCTGGAAGTCGAGGTGGGTGTAGATTTGCGTGGTCTTGATATCCGAGTGCCCGAGCAGCTCCTGCACGGCGCGTAGGTCCTGGGAGGATTCGAGCAGGTGGCTGGCAAAGGAATGACGCAACATGTGCGGGTGCAGATTCTGCCCCAGCTCGCGCTCGCCGGCAGCCTTGACCCGCAGTTGAATCGCGCGCGGCCCCAGGCGCCGGCCTTGCTGGCTGACAAACACGGCATCGTCTGCAGGGTTGGTCAGAAGGCGTAGCGGCAGCCATAGCTGCAAGGCTTCGCGGGCTTTCCTGCCCACGGGCAGTACGCGCGTCTTGCTGCCTTTGCCGAGCACTTGCACCAGGCCATCGGCGAGGTCTAACTGATCGAGGTTCAGGCCCGTCAGCTCCGACAGGCGCAGGCCCGAGGAGTAGAACAGCTCCAGGATTGCCTGGTCGCGATGGGCCAGGAAGTCATCCTCGACGGCACCGTCGAGCAATTGCAGGGCGCGGTCTGTGTCCAGGGTCTTGGGCAGGCGCCGTTCGCCTTTGGGCGGTGACAGGCCATTGGCCGGGTCGTGGTCGCACAGGCCTTCGCGATTGAGGTAGTGATAGAGGCCGCGCACCGCCGATAGCAGGCGAGACAGGCTGCGGGAGGATTGGCCCTGTTGGTGCAACCGGGCGACCAGGCTGCGCAGGGCCTGGATATCCAGGGCCTTCCAACTGCTGACGTGCTGTTTTTCGCAATAGGCCAGGACCTTGTTCAAGTCCCGCCGATAAGCTTCCAGCGTGTGGGACGACACCTGGCGCTCATTGCGCAGGTGAGCGCAGTAAGCGTCCAGTTGCCGCTCCATGATCAGCGCACCGCGCGCAGGGTGGTGGTGTGGCGTGGCAGGACGCGGCCCAGCACTTCGGCGATATAGGTCAGGAACAACGTGCCCACCGAGCTTTTGTAGTGCGCCGGGTCGCGGCTGGCGATGGCCAGTACCCCGTGCAAGCCTTGATGGCTGAGGGCGATAACGGCCGTAGAGCCGATCTGCTTGCGCTGTTCGGCGCCAAACAGGAAGTCCAGCTCATGCTCGCGCAAGGTGCCGCTGACGGTCTTGCCTTCGGACAGCAGGCCACCGATGGCCGTCTGCGCTTCGCCACCTGTGACCCAGCGCCCCACCGGCATCGGGTTGTCGCTGAACAGGATCAGGCTGACGAAGGGCACCTGGAAATCCTCACGCAGGCTGTCTTCCACGGCGATCACCGTTTCTTCCAGGCTGGTGGCATCCATCAGGGTCAGAATCAGGCGGCGGGTCTTGTCGAACAAGCGGTCGTTGTCGCGGGCCACGTCCATCAGATGAGAGAGTCGGTGGCGCATTTCAATGTTGCGCTCGCGCAGGATCTTCATTTGCCGCTCCACCAGCGACACGGTATCGCCGCGCTGGTGGGGGATGCGCAGGGCCGGCAGCAGTTCTTCGTGCTCGACGAAGAAGTCCGGGTTAGCCTCAAGGTACGCCGCGACAGCAGCGGCCTCCAGGCTTTCACTCGGGGTAGCGTGTGCGGGTACTTGAGGCTTATCGGTCATTAGCTTGGCTCACTCATAGACGGACCTGTCCTTCGTATACACGCGTGGCTGGCCCGGTCATCATCACCGGGTGGCCAGGGCCTGCCCATTCGATGGACAAACGTCCGCCGGGCAGGTCGATCAACAGTGGCGAATCCATCCACCCCTGGCTGATCGCGGCCACGGCAGCGGCGCAAGCACCGGTGCCGCAAGCCTGGGTTTCGCCGGCGCCGCGTTCCCATACGCGCAATTGCGCACGGTTACGGTCGATCACCTGCAGGAAGCCCACATTGACCCGTGCCGGAAAGCGCGGGTGATGTTCGATCTTCGGCCCCAGTTCATGCACGGGGGCGTTATTGATGTCGGTGACCCGCAGCACCGCATGGGGGTTACCCATGGACACGGCGGCGACCTCCACGGTTTTGCCATCCACATCCAGCGGGTAACTGAGGGCCTGCTCGGTGGCCTGGAACGGAATATCCGCCGGCACCAGGCGTGGGGCGCCCATGTTGACGCTGATCTGGCCATCATTGCGGATGTCCAGTTCGATCACGCCGCCCTTGGTTTCGACGCGAATCTGGCGTTTGGCAGTCAGGCGTTTGTCGAGCACAAAGCGCGCAAAGCAGCGCGCGCCGTTGCCGCACTGTTCCACTTCGGAACCGTCGGAGTTGAAGATCCGGTAACGGAAATCCACCTCCGGGTTGCTCGGTGCCTCGACCAGCAGCAACTGGTCGAAACCGATCCCGGTGTGGCGATCACCCCACTGTTTGGCGTGCTTGGGCAGGATGTGCGCGTGCTGGCTGACCAGGTCGAGGACCATGAAATCATTACCCAGCCCGTGCATCTTGGTAAAACGCAGCAGCATGGCTTACTCCGGCAGCAGGCTTTCGCCAGCATACAACTCGGCTACCGTCTCGCGGCGACGCACTTCAAATGCTTGATCACCGTCCACCAGCACCTCGGCGGTACGCCCGCGGGTGTTGTAGTTGGAACTCATGACAAACCCGTAGGCACCGGCCGAATGCACGGCCAGCAGATCACCTTCCTCAAGCGCCAACTCACGATCCTTGGCCAGGAAGTCGCCGGTCTCGCAGATGGGCCCGACGATGTCATAGGCGCGGGCTTCGCTTGTGCGCGGCGTCACGGCGGTGACATCCATCCAGGCCTGGTACAGCGCCGGGCGGATCAGGTCGTTCATCGCCGCATCGACGATGGCGAAATCCTTGTGTTCGGTGTGCTTGAGGTACTCGACCTGGGTCAGCAACACGCCAGCGTTGGCGACGATGTAGCGGCCCGGCTCGAACATCAGCGTCAGGTCGCGGCCTTCGATGCGTTCGCGCACGGCCTGGATATAGTCGGCAATCAGCGGCGGCTCTTCATCGCGATAGCGCACACCCACGCCACCACCGAGGTCGATGTGGTGCAGGTAGATGCCGCACTCGCCTAGGCGGTCGATCAAGGCCAGCAGGCGGTCGAGGGCATCCAGGAACGGTGGCAGGGTGGTCAGTTGCGAGCCGATATGGCAGTCGACACCCAGCACTTCCAGGTTCGGCAGTTGGGCGGCGCGGATGTACACGTCCTCGGCGTCGGCGATGGCAATGCCGAACTTGTTCTCTTTGAGACCGGTGGAGATGTACGGGTGGGTGCCGGCGTCGACATCCGGATTGACGCGCAGGGAGATCGGCGCACGCACGCCCATCTCGGCGGCGACCATTTGCAGGCGCTCCAGCTCGTCGGTGGATTCGACGTTGAAGCAATGCACGCCGACTTCCAGGGCGCGGCGCATGTCTTCGCGGCTCTTGCCGACGCCAGAGAAGACAATTTTGTCCGCCTGGCCGCCGGCGGCCAGTACGCGTTCCAGCTCGCCACGGGACACGATGTCAAAACCAGCGCCAAGACGCGCCAGGACATTGAGTACACCCAGGTTGGAGTTGGCCTTGACTGCGTAGCACACCAGGTGCGGCACGCCGTCGAGGGCGTCGGTGAACGAGCGGTATTGAGCTTCGATATGCGCACGCGAGTACACATAGGTCGGGGTGCCGAAGCGCTGGGCAATCGCGGACAAGGCCACGCCTTCCGCGAACAGCTCGCCGTCCCGGTAGTTAAAAGCGTCCATAAGTTTCCCTTAACTTAGTAGGTGTCGTGCTTATGGGCTTTTGACGGCTTTTGCGACGATTGCGCCTGTTCGTTTGGATCTTTGCTGTCATCCGGCAGGTACAGCGGGCCTTTCTGGCCACAGGCACTAACGAGGCAAGCGACCGCGACGAGCGCAGCAAGGGAAGAGATCAGGCGCTTCATGGCGAAATCCTTGAATATGCATTAATTGCGCCCGAGTATACCGACCACCCGCCAGCTTGCCTATGCGCCGCACCACCCGTCCGGCGGGGGTTTGCCGAGACAGTAGGGAAGCAGGCTACGATGCCTGGGGATATTTCGTACCGTCATCCGTGATGAAATCAGTATCCTTTGCAATCGGCGAAGCTCGCCCGTATCGTGCGGCGCTTGAGCAAAACCAGACACTTTTGAGGTTGCCACAATGAGTTTGACCGAAGCCCGTTTTCACGACCTGGTGGATGCCACCCAAGAGAAGCTGGAAGATATTTTCGACGACAGCGGCCTGGACGTGGACCTGGAAAGCTCGGCCGGTGTGCTGACGGTCAAGTTCGAGAGCGGCCAGCAATTGATCTTCAGTCGCCAGGAGCCGCTGCGTCAGTTGTGGCTGGCGGCGCGCTCCGGTGGCGTTCACTTCGACTACGATGAAGAAAGCGGCAAATGGCAGTGCGACAAGAGTGAAGAGTTGCTGGGTGAGATGCTCATGCGCCTGGTTCAGGAATACACCGGCGTCGAGCTGGATTTCGACGAGATCTGATGGTGAGTGAGCCTGTAGCCGTACGCCCGCCCAAGCCGCTGTTCAGCAATGTCAGCCCGGCGGTGCCGTCACCTTGTATCAGTTTGTGTCGCCTGGACGAGCGGAAAGTCTGCCTTGGCTGCTTTCGCCATGTAGAAGACATCCGGGAATGGCGCTCTGCCGACGATGCGCGGCGCCGGGTGATCTGCGCCGAGGCCGAGCAGCGCAAGGCGAGCACCTGACGGCGTCTTGTTTATTTGTGTCGCTGTGGTAGTGTCCGGATACACCTCCATTCATCGAGGTCCGTGAGAACCCCGCCTTTTCCTGGCGGGGTTTTGCTTTTTTGTGCAGAAAAAAGGAGTCTGCCTGAATCATGACCACCGCACCGTCCATCATTCTTACCCGTCTTGACGTGCAGCGTCTGGAGCAACTGATCGACCGCTTGGGCGACGAGTTTCCCGGCGTCGAAGCGTTGCAAGCCGAACTCGACCGCGCCGAAGACGTGGTTGGTCACGATGAAGTGCCTGCGGGTGTCGTGACCATGAATTCCAGCGTGCATTGCCGTGAACAAAGCAGCGGCAAGGACTATCACCTGACGCTGGTCTACCCCAAGCACGCGAACGCCGACGAAGGCAAGATTTCGATCATGGCGCCCGTGGGCAGCGCATTGCTTGGCCTGCAAGTGGGCCAGCACATCGACTGGCCGGCGCCTGGCGGCAAGACCCTCAAGCTGGAATTGCTCAGCGTCGAAGGCCAGCCCAAAGATGGCGGCGCCTTCCCGCTCTAAACCTGATCCAAGGCCGCATTGAGTGACTGTTCCAGTTCGGCTTTATAGCGCAGGTACAGATTGCTTGGGCTTTGCACATCACCGAGCAGCCCCGACAGATCCAGGTCAGTGATATAGCCGCGGTAACGCTCGGTTTCCCGACGTTGCCCGACGATCTCCCGGGCGACCACTGCAAACAGCTGGTCGCCAAATTCCAGTTCGGAAAACTCCCGCTGATTACAGTACAGCGTGATCCCTACCTGGCCGGGCGCGCCTTTACCGATGATGGCCTGCACGTCATAAAACGCCTTGTTGGCCGGGTCTTGCGGGGCCGGTCGTGGCTCCACGCCCCGCGCCCGGCCGTTGCCCGATGGCAACAGTTGGTAGTACAGGATCTGTACTTCGCCCGCAGGTTGCTGGGTGTCCAGGGACAATAGCGCTTCCCGGCGGTACAGGATCGATTGCAAAAAGCGTTGCAGTGGGGCCAAGAGGCTTTGCTCATCATGAAACGGCAAGCGCTGTTGCCAGAGCGCGTTGAATTCGTCGAGCACATAGACGTCGGCGAAGCCTTCATTGACCCGGTAGAACACCTGCACACACTCGGCTTGGCCCATGGGCAGCAGCAGCGCCAGGTCGTGGTCTTCCAAGGCCATGGCGTCCAGGTGCCACGGGCTGTAGCTGGCCAGCTCCTCGCTAAGGTAAGCGATCAGCGCGTCCTGAGTCGGCAGTGATACATGGGTGGCTTGGCCCGGTACCAGTTCCATGACGTGATAATGCTGCTGCACCTGGAGCAGGTAGCGATGATTGCCTTGGCCGAGCAGCAGATGCTGCGCGGTGTCGAATACCTCTTCCACCCGCTGGGCAATGAACTGTGCCCGGTTGTGACAAAAACAACGCACTCGCAGGCGTGGCAGATGGTTCGATGGCAATTGGTTGAGATAGTCGCGCAGGCAGTCGAGCAGGGCGTGCGGGCCGTCATAGCGGCTGACCATTACTTCGTTCCAACTGTTGAGCGTGACTTGGTCCAGAGTCAGCACCAGGTTGTCGCGCACGCCGGCATAGCTCAGGGAGTCGGTGCGCTCCGTGGTCATCAGAATATTCAGGTCGCGATGATGCTTGAGCGGGTCAACCCCGACGTTGATCAGCAGCAGCACCTCTTCTGGCACTGCCGGGCGCAGCAAGCGGACCTCGTCGACACTGGCCAGGGGCAGGGTGATGGTCTGTTGCAGGCTGCCCAGCAGGTTGAACAGCTCGAACTCGGTCATGTCACTGGTGCCGGGGTGCAGCGCCAGGCGGGTGCTGCTGTCGATCACGCCGTTGCGATGGCACCAGGTGAGCATTTCCAGCAGGTCGCGGCTGCGTTTGATCGGTGCAAAGTGTTCCCATTCGAGAGCGGTAAGGTTGCCGTTATACAGGCCCCAATGGTATTGGCCCGGCTCCTTGCGGTTGGGCGACTGCACCAGAGTCAAGGTATCTTCGGCCAGGTCAGGGGCGATGCCGGGGTTGATGAACTCGACCTTGCCGGCCTTGCGCTCGAACGCCGCGTACAAGCGGCGGCCCAGTACATTGAGTTCGCGCTTATTGACCGCGCTGGCGGTCTGTTCGCTGCGGGTGAACTGCGTGAGGAAGCGGTAGCTGTAGTTCAACTCATTGACCAGGGCACGGCGCTCGGAGGCGACCTGGCGCACTTTCCATTGGCTGCGGCTGTCCAGCAGGGCCAGTTGGCGCGTGTCCCAGCTCCACTCATGCGTCAGGCGTTCCAGCAGTTGCCGTTGCCAACCGGCGGTGCGCTGGCCGGCGCTGAGCTTGCGGTTGACCTTCAGGTACAGGCTGCGCCGCACCAATTCCAGGCGCTCCAGCTCGTTGCGGGCCTTGAGGTACTCCTCGATACGGCGGTAGACCATGATGTACGGGTCCAGCTCATCCAGGTCTACCTGATGGCTGAACACCGCCTGTTTGAAGCGCAGGCTCAGGCAGCGCACGTTCGGGTGTTCGCTGGCGTAGACCTCGGTCAGCAGCAGCTTGAGCACCGACTTGTAGGGCGACTCGATGCCCTTGAACAGTTGCCACAGCCCGGCCCCGATAAACTCCCCTGGAGGAATATGAGCCAGATGGCCGAGGTCGAGGGTTTCATCGGTGCGGATAAAACGCTTGGACACCAGGGTGTGAGTAAATTCGGCGTAGCGGCTTTCTTCGTAGACCGGCACCAGCCACCAGATGGGCGTGCGCCCGGCCAGCCAGATCGCGGTGCGATAGAACTCATCCAACAACAGGTAGTGCTGGGTGGTGCCGCAGTCGTCGGAACTCAGTTGCGTATCGCGATCACCCAACACAAAGCGCGTCGGGTCGATCAGGAAGAAATGCGCTTCGGCGCCCATGCCCAAGGCCCAGGTTTCCAGCAGTTGGCACTTTTTGCGCAGCTCGGCCAGCTCGGTTTCGCTCAAGTCGGGAGCGTGGCATACCCACACGTCCATATCGCTTTGATCGGCCTGCGCCAGCGTGCCAAGGCTGCCCATCAGGAACAAGCCGTGGATCGGCGTAGGCGGGTTGCCGTGGCGCGGTTTATAGGAGAACGAACGGGTCAGGCGTTGGGCATCGGCCAGGGCCTGGGCGTCCGGTTCGAAATTCGACAGCCCGGCCGGCGTGCTGCTAGAGACATAGCCCGGCAAGAGCGGGTGATTGACGTGGAAAAACAGCGGCAACAAGGCCAGCACGCTTTGCTGACGTGGCGTCAGCCCCTCGACGGCCCGGGCCATGCGGCCTTGATTGAGGGTCATGAAACGCGCGCGCAGTTGGGTCAGCACCTTGCGGTCGATGCCTTCGTCCAGATCGGGGCGGATTTCATGGGTGCGGGTCATGTCGAACTCGTTGGCTCGCAGGGCCCGACGCGGGCGGCCATGCAGGAGTTTACAGACAGTAGCGTAGGAGTTTTAGAGGGAAATGGCTTTTTGGCGTCAGAATTCTGTATGCCGCGCAGCAGTGCCCGCGGAATCCGCAGGCGGCGGACTCCATGGGCAGTATCAGGTATCAGGCGGCTTCTTTGGTGCTGGCAGTGGTGAGGATGGTCAGCAGGGTTTGGGCTTGCTCGGCAGCGTCCCGGCCAAGACTCGTCAGGTAGCCCCCGTCCGGTTGGTCGATCAGCCCTTTGGCATGGAGGCGCTTGGCAGCGGCGATGGCAGTGGGGGCGGCAGTCTGATGGACTTTCAAGCCTTCCTTGGTGCTGTCCAAGGGGAAGAGTACAAGGATTTCCAGTTCGGCAACCAACTCAGGGGTATACGACATAAGGACTCCAGACTTTCTAAAATTTATTAGAGGCTAGCAGGCCATAAGGTGAACGCACTTTGCCGAACTGTCCAGCGTGTTGCTGCGTGCCGGGGTTATTCCTTTTCCGGCGGCAGCTCGGGCAGTGCCCGCAGTGCCGTTTCATACCACTCGGTATTGAAGGCGCGGTCATCTTCGAGCATGGCATCGATCTCGAACGCCAGCACGTGAGCCATCAGATTCAGGATATCTTCGCGCTCGTAACCCACCAGGGTCAGTTTGTTGAACGTAGCCTTGGCCGCTGGCGGGTTATCGCTCTCGATCTGGTTCTCGATGGCTTCGATCAGCGTGGTCTCGGTGAATTCTTCTTCGTCGTTGTCGATATCGGTCGGCTCGCTCATGGCAGGCTCCTCAAGGAAAGGGCGTCAGTCTACCCCCATTCAGGTGGGTGATGCTGCTGGTCAGGGTGCCCTCAAGGATCTATAACTCTTGCAGCCAACCCCACACCCGGCCTGGAGGCTTTGCGATGCTCAAGCTTTACGGATTTTCGGTCAGCAACTACTACAACATGGTCAAGCTGGCGCTGTTGGAGAAAGGACTGCCCTTCGAAGAAGTGCCTTTTTACGCCGGGCAAACCCCCGAAGCTTTGGCGGTCAGCCCCCGCGGCAAAGTGCCGGTGCTGGGTGTGAAGCAGGGGTTCATCAACGAAACCAGCGTCATCCTCGAATACCTCGAGCAGAGCCAGGAAGGCCCGGCACTGTTGCCCGCCGACCCGTTTGCGCGGGCTCAGGTGTTGGCGTTGTGCCGTGAGATCGAGCTGTACATCGAACTGCCTGCGCGGGCGTGTTACGCCGAGGCTTTTTTCGGCATGACGGTGCCGGAGGCGATCAAGGAAAAATCCAGGGCCGAGCTGCTGCTTGGGATGGGTACGTTAGGCCGGCACGGTAAGTTTGCGCCTTATGTGGCAGGTGAGAGCTTCACCCTCGCGGACCTGTATTTCATGTACAGCCTCAGCCTGGCCTGCGGTGTGGGCGAAAAGCTGTTTGGGCTGGACCTGCTGGAGCAATTGCCGAAGGCGAAGGCATTGTTGGCGCGCCTGAATGAGATGCCCAATGCGCAGAAGGTAGAGGCGGACAGGCAGGCGGCGATGCCGGCGTTCATGGCGATGATTGCGGCAAAGAAATAGAGTCGCTTTTGTGGCGAGGGAGCTTGCTCCCGCTGGAGTGCGAAGCGCTCCCAAGATTTTTGGGCCGCTGCGCAGCCCAGCGAGAGCAAGCTCCCTCGCCACAGTTTTAGCGGCTGGCGAGCAATTCTTTGCCGCGCACGACCGCCGCCTTGACCTGTGCCGGCGCAGTGCCGCCCACATGGTTACGGGCATTCACCGAGCCTTCCAGGGTCAGCACGGCAAACACATCCTGCTCGATCTGGTCGCTGAACTGGCGCAGTTCTTCCAGGCTCATTTCCGCAAGGTCCTTGCCGGTGTCCACACCGTACTTCACGGCGTGGCCAACGATTTCGTGGCAGTCACGGAACGGCAGGCCACGGCGCACCAGGTAATCCGCCAGGTCGGTCGCGGTGGAGAACCCGCGCAGTGCTGCTTCACGCATGATCGCGTGCTTGGGCTTGATCGCCGGGATCATGTCGGCAAAGGCGCGCAGCGAGTCGCGCAGGGTGTCGGCGGCGTCGAAGAGCGGTTCCTTGTCTTCCTGGTTGTCCTTGTTGTAGGCCAGTGGTTGACCTTTCATCAGGGTCAGCAGGCCCATCAGCGCGCCAAACACACGGCCGCTCTTGCCACGCACCAGCTCTGGCACGTCGGGGTTTTTCTTTTGCGGCATGATCGAGCTGCCGGTGCAGAAGCGGTCCGGCAGGTCGATGAACTGGAATTGCGCGCTGGTCCATAGCACCAGCTCTTCGGAGAAGCGCGACAGGTGCATCATCGCGATGCTGGCTGCGGCGCAGAATTCAATGGCGAAGTCACGGTCCGACACGCCGTCCAAAGAATTGCCGCCCACGGCGTCAAAGCCCAGCAGTTGTGCGGTGTACTCACGGTCGATCGGGTAGGTGGTGCCGGCCAGTGCAGCGCTGCCCAGCGGCATGCGGTTGGCGCGCTTGCGGCAATCGACCAGGCGTTCGTAGTCGCGGCTGAGCATTTCGAACCAGGCCAGCAGGTGGTGGCCGAAGGTCACGGGTTGTGCGGTCTGCAGGTGGGTGAAGCCGGGCATGATGGTGTCCGATTCACGCTCGGCCTGCTCCAGCAAGCCTTTTTGCAGGCGGGTGATTTCGCCCAGGATCAGGTCGATCTCATCGCGCAGCCATAGGCGGATATCGGTGGCGACCTGGTCGTTACGGCTACGGCCGGTGTGCAGTTTTTTGCCGGTCACGCCGATGCGATCAGTGAGGCGTGCCTCGATGTTCATGTGCACGTCTTCGAGGTCTACGCGCCAGTCGAACGTCCCTGCCTCGATCTCACCGCGGATGGTGGTCAGGCCGTCGATAATGCTGTCACGCTCGGCGTCGGTCAGCACGCCGACCTTGGCCAGCATCGTAGCGTGGGCGATGGAGCCCATGATGTCGTGGCGGTACAGGCGTTGATCGAAGGTGACGGAGGCGGTGAAGCGCGCGACGAAGGCGTCGACGGGTTCACTGAAGCGGCCGCCCCAGGACTGGTTGGTCTTGTCGGTGCTCATGGATTCGCTCGTGATCTGCTTAAAAGAGGCATGAAGGTGTGCAGGCGATCATAACAGGGTTGCCCGTGGAGGCGGTGCTGCGGGTGGTCGGCAATTTTATTTGTGTAAGAGATGGCTAAGTGCCTTGCCGCTGACCGCATCCGGGACGAGACTGGTGACAGGTACTTATTGAAACGATATTTGACGATTGAGCAATGTCGCCTCAGTGAGCGTCTACAGTTGGACTGATAGTGTGTGAATGCACCAAAGTCGGGTGATGCGGTCATAACCAGACTATCCATTAAACAGGGGGGTATTCGGATTGTTTATCAGTGAACCCTACGACGATGCCCGAATGCAGCGGGTCTTGGGCGCTATTGAACAGGTCCGGGTAAATTTGGGTGCCATTCTCAGGGCACTTTTTGCCGCTCGCGCTAGTCTTAGCGTGGATCGCTGTGACGTCAGTCACCGCACCTGTCTACGCTATCCTTGTGCGAGACTCACGCAGGAATCCAGCGCAATATGAATGTCCTGATCGTTGATGACGAACCCCAAGCCCGCGAGCGACTGAGCCGTCTGGTCAGTGAACTTGAGGGTTATTCAGTCCTTGAACCGAGTGCCACCAGTGGCGAGGAGGCGTTGACGCTGATCGACAGCCACAAGCCCGATGTAGTGCTGCTCGATATCCGGATGCCGGGCTTTGATGGCCTGCAGGTCGCCGCCCGCCTGAGCGAACGCGAATCGCCGCCTGCCGTGGTGTTGTGTGCGGCGCAGGATGAGTTTTCTGCACAGGCGCTGGAAGACAGCGGTGTCAGTTTTCTCGTCAAGCCGGCCACTGCTGAAGCCTTGCTCAAAGCTTTGAAAAAAGCCGAGCGTCCCAGCCGCGCCCAACTGGCTGCCTTGACGCAACCGGCTGCGCAAAGTGGTAACGGGCCGCGCAGCCATATCAGCGCGCGTACCCGCAAGGGCATCGAACTGATCCCACTCGCCCAGGTGGTCTACTTTATTGCCGATCACAAATACGTGACCTTGCGCCACGAGACCGGTGAAGTGTTGCTCGATGAGCCGCTCAAGGCGCTTGAAGACGAGTTTGGCGAGCGTTTCGTGCGCATTCATCGCAACGCGCTGGTCGCCCGTGAACGTATCGAGCGCCTGCAGCGCACGCCCCTGGGGCACTTTCAGTTATTCCTGAAGGGGCTCAATGGCGATGCGTTGATCGTCAGCCGACGCCATGTCGCTGGCGTGCGCAAAATGATGCAGCAGCTTTAGCCCAAGGGCTGCGGCGCGGTCTGCATTCCTTATCCCGGTGCGGCGTGGCCAGGGAGGCCCCGCACTTGCTGATTCAAATCAAAGCGTATTTGCCTGAGCTGTTATTATCCGCCGTATCTATTCAGTACGGATTGATCCATGTCCTCTCGCGAAATCCGCATCGCCACCCGTAAAAGCGCCTTGGCCTTGTGGCAGGCCGAATACGTCAAAGCACGCCTTGAGCAGGCCCATCCCGGCCTCAAGGTCTCCCTGGTGCCCATGGTCAGTCGCGGCGATAAGCTGCTGGACTCGCCACTGTCCAAAATCGGCGGCAAGGGCCTGTTCGTCAAGGAATTGGAAACTGCGCTGCTGGACAACGAAGCCGACATCGCCGTGCATTCGATGAAAGACGTGCCCATGGACTTCCCTGAAGGCCTGGGCCTTTTTTGTATCTGCGAGCGCGAAGACCCGCGCGACGCCTTCGTTTCTAACACCTTCGCGTCTCTGGACGAATTGCCGCCAGGCAGTATCGTCGGCACCTCCAGCCTGCGTCGCCAGGCCCAGTTGCTGACGCGGCGTCCCGACCTGCAGATCCGCTTTTTGCGTGGCAACGTCAACACGCGCCTGGCCAAGCTGGACGCCGGGGAATACGACGCGATCATCCTCGCCGCTGCCGGCCTGATCCGCCTGGGCTTTGAAGACCGCATCACCTCGGCCATCAGCGTCGAAGACAGCCTGCCAGCTGGCGGGCAGGGTGCAGTCGGCATCGAATGTCGCACCGCCGACAGCGAAATTCACGCACTGCTCAAGCCTCTCGATCACGCGGACACCGAAGTGCGTGTTACCGCCGAGCGTGCCTTGAACAAACACCTCAACGGTGGCTGCCAAGTGCCCATCGCCTGCTATGCCGTACTCGAAGGTGAGAACCTGTGGCTACGTGGCCTGGTCGGTGATCCGGACGGCGGTAACCTGCTGACCGCCGAGGTGCGTGGGCCGCAGCGTGATGCCACGGCACTGGGGATTCAGGTTGCCGAGGAGCTGCTGGAAAAAGGCGCGGGTGCCATTTTGCAAAAAGTCTATGGCGAGGCCGGCCCGCAGTGACCAAATGGCGAGTGCTGCTGACGCGGCCTGCCGAGGAGTCGACGGCCGTGGCGGCGTTATTGGCCAAGAGCGGCATTCACAGCAGCTGCCTGCCTTTGCTGGAGACAGAAGCCTTGCCGGTGACTGCTGAGCAACGCGCGGTATTCGGCGCGCTGCCGCGCTATTGCGCCGTCATCGTGGTGAGCAAGCCGGCTGCACGCCTGGCGTTGCAGCGGTTGGGGGACAGTGTCCCGCCAATGCCCTGGTTCAGTGTCGGCGCGGCGACGGCACAGATACTGGCCGATCATGGCCTCAAGGTTCATTATCCCGCCACTGGCGACGATAGCGAGGCCTTGCTTGAACTGCCCGCCTTGCGCGAGGCTATTGCACTGCCGGGCGGCCGGGTGTTGATCCTGCGCGGCGAGGGCGGGCGTGAGTTGCTGGCAGAGCGTTTACGCGAGCAAGGTGCTAGTGTCGATTACCTGGAATTGTATCGGCGTTTTCTTCCGGTGTATGAAAAGGGCGCGTTGATGCAACGCATCCAGTTGGAACGCTTGAACGGCCTGGTGGTCAGCAGTGGGCAGGGTTTTTTACATCTGCACGCGTTAGCCGGCCCCGATTGGCCAGAGGTGGCACAGCTGCCGTTGTTCGTGCCCAGCCCGCGTGTATATGAAATGGCGCGGGCGGCGGGTGCAGAAAAAGTTGTGGATTGTCGCGGCGCGAGTGCCGCGGCTTTGTTAGTGGCGTTAGGGAGCTATCCCGTTCCCACTCTCTGATACGCAAAGGACGGATACGTGAGCGAAACAGCCTTGCCTAAAGATGAAGCTCAGCCCGCGCTTGATGCGCCGGTCGAGACACCGGTCAGCGCGCCACGCCGTGGCAATGGCCTGGCCGTCGTCGCCTTGCTGTTGGGCGCTGCGGGCGTAGCCGCCGGCGGCTGGGGGATCTGGCAGGTCCGTGCCCTGCAAGCCAGCAGCCAGCACCAACTGGGCCAGGTGCAGACCCTGGATGACCAGTCCCAGAGCCTCAAGCAAGGCCAGCAACAGCTGGCCGCCCGCCTGGCGCAGTTGCCGGGTGCGGATGAGCTGGAAGAGCGTCGCCGCCTGGTCACGCAGTTGCAGGGAGATCAGCAGCGCCTCAACCAGCGTCTGGAAACCGTGTTGGGTGCCAGCCGCAAGGACTGGCGCCTGGCCGAGGCCGAGCATCTGATCCGTCTGGCCAGCTTGCGTTTGTCCGCCTTGCAAGACATTAACAGCGCCCAGTCGCTGGTCCAGGGTGCCGACGAGATTCTTCGCGAACAGAGCGACCCAGGGGCTTTCGCTGCACGGGAGCAATTGGCCAAGAGCCTGGCCGCGCTGCGCAGCACCGAGCAACCGGACCGTACCGGCCTGTACCTGCAATTGGCTGCCTTGCGTGACCAGGTGGTGCAACTGGCGGCGATTGCCCCGGAGTATCAGCTCACGGAGCCTGCTTCCCAGGGGCGCCCCACCAGCGATACGCAGAACCAGTTGAGCCAGTGGTGGGAGCAGATCTCCCGTTATTTCCGCATCGACTTCAACCCGGATGACAACATCCGTCCCTTGCTGGCAGGCCAAGGCCTGAACCAAGTGCGCCTGGCCTTGAGCCTGGCACTGGAGCAAGCCCAATGGGCTGCGCTTAACGGCGAGGCGGCCGTCTACAGCCGCTCGTTGGGGGAAGCGCGCAGCGTGTTGCAGGACAACTTCAACCAGGACAACCCGCAGAGCAAGGCGATGCTGGCGCGCATTGCCGAGCTTGAGCCCAAGGCCGTGTCCGTGGTCACGCCTGACCTGGCCGCGAGCCTGGCCGCTGTGCAGGCGTACCTTGAGCGTCGTCATCTGTCGGCCGACGAAGCCAAGGCCGCGGCTGGCAAACCGGCGACCCAGGAGTAGAGCTGATGAAGCGTTTCTATGTGATCCTGGTGCTCGCAATTGCGCTCGCCCTGGCCCTGGGTGTAGGCATTTCGAAGCACACCGGCTACGTGTTGATTACCTATCCTCACCTGCTGCATTACGAATCAAGCCTGTGGGCGACATTGGTGGCGGTGTTTGCCATCGGCCTGGCGATTTATCTGGTCCGCGTGTTGTGGAGCCTGGTCACCACATCCGGTGGCGTGGTCAACCCCTGGTCACGGCGCAATCGCAGCCGCCGTGTTCAGATCGCTATCGAGCAAGGCCAGATGGACCTCGCCGAAGGTCGTTGGGCCAGTGCGGAGCGCCACTTGCACCGCGCCGCCGAAGCAGAGCGTCAGCCGCTGCTGTATTACATCGGTGCCGCCCGTGCGGCTAATGAACAGGGCCGTTATGAGGAATCCGACGGCTTGCTGGAGCGCGCTCTGGAGCGCCAGCCCCAGGCCGAACTGGCCATTGCCTTGAGCCACGCGCAATTGCAGATGGATCGAGGTGATACGGAAGGCGCGCTGGTCACTCTTCAGGCGATGCATGAGCGTCACCCGCATAACGCGCAAGTGCTGCGACAACTGCAACGCCTGCATCAGCAGCGTGGCGATTGGTCGTCTGTGATTCGCCTGCTGCCTGAGCTGCGCAAGGACAAAGTCTTGCCCGCCAATGAGCTGGCCGAGCTGGAGCGTCGCGCCTGGGGCGAGAACCTGAGCCTGGCGGCCCAGCGTGAAGAGCAAGGCGAAGCAGGGTTGCAGTCCTTGGAACGCGCATGGGAGCAACTGACCGCTGCCCAGCGCCAACAGCCACAACTGGTGTTGGCGTATGCCGACCAACTGCGTCGATTGGGCGCGGATGCCAAGGCCGAAGAAGTGCTGCGTGGTGCTCTCAAGCGCGGTTATGACAGCCACTTGATCCGGTTGTACGGCCTGTTGCGCGGCAGTGATCCTGCGCGCCAATTGAAGTTTGCCGAAGGCTGGCTCAAGGACCACCCAGGCGATGCCAGCCTGTTGCTGACGCTGGGCCGTCTGTGCCTGCAAAACAGTCTGTGGGGCAAGGCGCGGGATTATCTGGAAAGCAGCCTGCAAGTGCAGCGCAATCCCGAAGCCTGCGCCGAATTGGCTCGCCTGCTGGCCCAATTGGGCGACACCGAGCGCAGCAACCAGCTGTTTCAGGAAGGCTTGGGATTGCTCGACAATCGCCTGCTGTCTTCGCCGCTGCCGGTGCCTGCGCGAGCTTGAAGTAGGAAAGGGTGAGTGGATTGGCTCGGACCGATCCGACACCCGCTCCTTCAACGCTTGAAAACACTCGGTTTAACTGGCCTTGTTACTAATTCCTACTTGTTGTAACTGAATTTCCTCGGGCCCGTGGCGGGATGTCCTTATGTTTTCGAGGAAATGTCTGCTCTAGGGCGTATTGAAAGGGGTCGGGCCTTTCCTCTACCGTAGCGACCTATCTCTTGCAGTGCGGATAAACAATGTCTTTGGCCCCTTTACGCTCTTTGTTTTTCCTGGCGTTCATGGCGGGTGCGCTGACGTTGGGCGCGTCTTTCTACCTTCAATACGGCGCGCTGCTACGACCTTGTTTTCTATGCCAGGTACAGCGCCTGTTCCTCGCGGCTTTTGCCTTGATCAACCTGATTGCCGCGCTTCACAGACCTGGGCGTTCCGGCCATTGCCTCTACGGGCTGGCGAGCATGGCCTGTGCGTTGCTGGGCGCCATCACCGCAGGCAGGCAAGTGCTGTTGCAGAACAGGCCGGCAAGTCAGGCCGGGGATTGCTGGCCCAGCGTGCAGCACATGCTTGAAAACCTGTCTGTCTGGCAGGCAATGCGCTCGGTGTTCAATGGCACGGTCGATTGTGTCGAAATCAACTGGACGCTGTTTGACCTGAGCCTGCCTGAGTGGAGTCTGTTGTTCTTCGTGGCGATGCTGATCCTGGGGTTCATGCAGGTGTCACGGTTGTTGTTCGACAGGCATTTGCGCCTCGCAACGCCTTGAAAACAAGACTCAGGTTGTAGGAGCGGATTAAACACTTGTATGAACATTCTCTCCTGCGTACCTTGAAGCCATAGTCATGCGGGCATAATCTGGCCCGCACGCGTTATCCAAACCGCTTGTCAGACACGGCCTTGTCCGTCTGCTGCTTCATCCTTGAAGTGTTGCGCAGGTACAGAGCTGCGGCGCCCCAATAGGGAAGAGAGATCATCATGTTGGAAAGTTGTCAGAATGCTCAGGAACGCTGGGGTGGGGTGCATAAGCTGATCGACAGCTGGTTGAAGGCACGTCACGAACTGGTTCGGGCCTTTGATGCTCTCGGCGCCAAGCCCGAAGCGTTGGCTGAGAATCGCAAGCCGTTGCAGGAGTTCTGTGAGGTGTTGGTGGACTACGTGTCTGCCGGCCATTTCGGCGTCTACGAGCAACTGACCAAGGAGGCCGAAGCCTTCGATGATCAGCGTGGCCTGGAGTTGGCTGAGACGCTTTATCCGCGCATTGATGTGATCACTGAAAAGCTGCTGGCGTTCACCGACCTGTGTGATGCCGGGAAATGTGTCGCGGAAAAATTCAAAGAGTTGGGGGCGCTGTTGCATGAGCGTTTCGAGCTGGAAGATTGCTTGATCGAAGTGCTGCACAACGCTCATAAGGAAGAACCCGCCACCCAGGCTTGAAGCTGGTGGCGAGGTAAGAAAACGGTGCGCATGTCGCACCGTTTTTTTATGGGTCAGTGGCGAGTGCCGAGTAGTTCGATCTCGAACACCAGCGGCGTATAGGGGGGGATCAACTCACCTGCGCCGTCTGCGCCATAGGCCTGGGCTGAAGGAATCACCAGACGCCATTTCGCACCCACCGGCATCTGTTGTAATGCACTGCTCCAACCGCTGATCACGCTGTTGAGGCGAAACCATTGCGGTTGCGTACTTTTGTCGAAGACAGTTCCATCAGGCAGTCGGCCCACGTATTTAACCTGCACTTCATCGCTGGCCAACGGCTTGTTGCCAGTGCCGGGTGCCAGCTCGGTGAGCAGGATCCCATCGGCCAACTGACGAACGCCGGCTGCGGCTATTTCCCTTGAGAGAAATTGCTGCTCGGCAGCGAGTGCTTTTTCGCTTTGAGGTCGTTGGGCGTCGGCGGCGCTCTGCGCTTCGTGCTGTGCGAGGATCTGTTCGATGCGCGCGTTATCCAGCGCCAGTGGCTTGCCTTGGTAGGCTTGCTTGAGTCCGTCGAGCAGGGCCTGTATCTGCAGGTCGGGGACTTCCTGGCGCAACCGTTCGCCAAGGCTTGCGCCCAGGCTATAGGCAAGATCGTGCGGGGTTGCGGCGGTGGTGTTTGAAGAGGGTTGCTCGCTTGCATCGGCCACGCAGATCGCCAAGCCGAACACTAGAAAAAGGTAACGCGACATGGGCATTCTCCCGGCGAAAGTGCGACGGATTATGCCAGTGCGGCTGCGTAAAAAGTGACGTGGTTTTCCGTTATATCGATAAGAATTTTCGCACGCTGCAACGCAACGCAAAGGATACTGTCAACATGCCCTAGCGGCGGTAAGAGCAGAGGGCTAGTATGAGCCGCACCCACGTCAGCCAGGAGGTAAACCATGTCGGCCAAACAGAAGCCTGTAAATACCCCGTTGCACTTGCTCCAACAACTTTCGGGCAGCCTGCTCGAACATCTGGAAAGCGCGTGCTCCCAAGCCTTGGCTGATGCAGAAAAACTGCTCGCCAAACTGGAAAAGCAACGCGGTAAAGCGCAAGAAAAACTGCACAAGTCCCGCACCAAACTGCAAGACGCCGCCACTGCCGGCAAGTCCAAGGCGCAAGCCAAAGCGAAAGGCGCGGTCAAAGAACTTGAAGAGCTGCTGGATGCTCTCAAGGATCGCCAAGCCGAAACCCGCAGCTACATTTCCCAACTCAAAAAAGACGCTCAAGAAAGCCTGAAATTGGCCCAAGGCGTTGGCCGTGTGAAGGAAGCCGTAGCTAAGGCACTGGGTGCTCGTACGCCTGCAAAAGTAGCCGCTAAGCCAGCTGCTAAAACTGCTGCTGCCAAACCAGCCGCCAAGCCAGCTGCTAAAACTGCTGCTGCCAAACCAGCCGCTAAGCCAGCTGCTAAAACTGCTGCTGCCAAACCAGCCGCTAAGCCAGCTGCTAAAACTGCTGCTGCCAAACCAGCCGCTAAGCCAGCCGCTAAAACTGCTGCTGCCAAACCAGCCGCTAAGCCAGCTGCTAAAACCGCAGCTGCCAAACCAGCCGCGAAGCCAGTTGCTAAAACCGCAGCTGCCAAACCAGCCACTAAGCCAGCCGCTAAAACTGCTGCTGCCAAACCAGCCGCTAAGCCAGCTGCTAAAACTGCTGCTGCCAAACCAGCCGCGAAGCCAGCCGCTAAAACTGCTGCTGCCAAGCCAGCCGCGAAGCCAGCTGCTAAAACTGCTGCTGCCAAACCAGCCGCGAAGCCAGCTGCTAAAACTGCTGCTGCTAAACCGGCCGCGAAGCCAGCTGCTAAACCTGCTGCTGCCAAACCGGCTGCAAAGCCAGCTGCTAAACCCGCTGCTGCCAAACCAGCCGCTAAGCCAACTGCTAAACCTGCTGCCGCCAAACCGGCCGCGAAGCCCGCTGCCAAGCCAGCGCCCGCAAAGCCAGCTACTCCAGCAGCACCCACTGCTACTCCGGCAGCAGCCACCGCTCCAACTGCATCGGCCAGCAGCACCCCTGCACCGGTAGCGCCAAGCACCACCCCAACCAGCGCTTCCTAAGTGTTGGTGGCCATGGCGCGCAATTGCAGCAGCGCGTCGTGGTCAAGGTTGGCGGCTTCGGTCGCCAGGCCTTCAAGCCATTCTTGCTGACCCGGCACCTCATTGATCGGCCACGCCTGCGCCAGCGCTTCCAAGCGCGCCAGCAGCGTTCTTTCGGCCTCCAGTTCCAGTGTCTTGACCTGCTCTCGTAGCAATGCCAATTGCGCATCCTGCTGGGCCAAGGCTCGCCATTGCCCGCGCATTTGTCGCAAGGGTTCGACAACCTGCACCCGCCACGGCTGGGCAATCTGCTGCAGTGCCTGAACGCGTTCGGGCTTATATGCCACACCTCGCCATTCCAGCCACGCACCACACAACAACAGGCACACGTCTGCCCCTTGCTCCTGCAAGCGCAGGCAAGCGGCCTCCACGCCCGGGCGGGCATAGGTCGAAAGGGCAAAGCTCCACAGGTCAGCGCACATATTCACACCCAAGCCAGCGGCCAACGAAGCTGGTAGACTCCGCCGCCATTATGATCCGACTTCAAAGCCTAACATTACAGCGTGGCCCGCAACGTCTTCTCGAAGACGCCGAGCTGACCCTGCACGCCGGTCACAAAGCCGGCCTGATCGGAGCCAATGGCGCCGGCAAATCCACGTTGTTCGCCTTGTTGCTGGGTGAGCTGACCCCGGATTCGGGGGACTGCCTGCTGCCGGCCGACTGGCGCATTGCCCATATGCGCCAGGAAATCGACACCCTGGACCGTATCGCCATCGACTACGTGCTCGATGGCGACCTGCGCCTGCGCCAGGTGCAGCACGACCTGGCTGAGGCCGAAAAAGCCCAGGACGGTGCCGCACAGGCGCGCCTGCACTCGGAGCTGGACAGCGCCGACGGCTATACCGCCGACGCCCGTGCTCGCAAGATGCTCGCCGGCCTTGGGTTTACCAACGAACAGATGGACCGTCCGGTCGCCGACTTCTCCGGCGGCTGGCGCATGCGCCTGAACCTGGCCCAAGCGCTGATGTGCCCCTCGGACCTGCTACTGCTCGACGAACCGACCAACCACTTGGATCTCGATGCGATCCTGTGGCTGGAAGACTTCCTCAAGAGTTACCAGGGCACCTTGCTGCTGATTTCCCACGACCGGGATTTCCTCGACGCCGTGGTCGATAACATCGCCCATGTCGAACAGAAGAAAATCACTCTGTACCGTGGCGGCTATACCGCGTTCGAACGCGCTCGCGCCGAACGCCTGGCCCAGCAGCAACAGGCCTTTGAAAAGCAACAGGCGCAACGTGCGCACATGGAAAGCTACATCGCAAGGTTCAAGGCCCAGGCCACCAAGGCCCGCCAGGCCCAGAGCCGGATCAAGGCCCTGGAGCGCATGGAAGAGCTGTCGGCGGCCCACGTCGATTCGCCGTTCGACTTTGTCTTCCGTGAGTCGGTGAAGATCTCCAGCCCGCTGTTGGACCTCTCGGACGCTCGCCTTGGCTATGGCGACAAAACCATCCTGGAGAAGGTCAAGCTGCAGCTCACGCCGGGCGCACGCATCGGTTTGCTCGGCCCGAACGGTGCAGGCAAGTCGACACTGATCAAGAACCTTTCGGGTGAGCTTGAGCCGCTGGCCGGTCGCCTCACTCGTGGCGAGAACACGGTGGTGGGTTACTTCGCCCAGCACCAACTGGACTCGCTGGACGCCAAGGCAAGCCCGTTGTTGCACCTGCAACGTCTGGCGCCGACCGAGCGCGAGCAGACCCTGCGCGACTTCCTTGGCGGTTTCGACTTCCGTGGCGCGCGCATTGACGAACCTGTGCTGAATTTCTCCGGTGGCGAAAAAGCCCGACTGGCCCTGGCCCTGATCGCGTGGGATCGCCCGAACCTGTTGCTGCTCGACGAACCGACCAACCACCTGGACCTGGAAATGCGCCTGGCGCTGACCATGGCCCTGCAGGAGTTCAGCGGTGCGGTATTGGTGGTGTCTCACGACCGTCACCTGCTCAAGAGCACTACCGACAATTTCCTGCTGGTCGCCGACGGCAAGGTCGAAGAGTTCGACGGCGACCTGGACGACTACGCGCGCTGGCTGACGGAATACCGCCTGCGCAATGCGCCGGCCAGCAACACGCCGGTCAACCCGGACAAGACTGACAAGAAAGCCCAGCGCCAGGCCGCCGCCGCGCTGCGCCAGCAGTTGGCGCCGCACAAACGTGAGGCCGACAAGCTGGAAGCCGAACTGGGCAAGGTGCATGAGCGCCTGGCCAAGATCGAAGCCAGCCTGGGCGACAGCGCCGTGTATGAGGCGGCGCGCAAGGACGAGCTGCGTGACCTGCTGGCCGAACAGGCCAAGCTCAAGGTGCGAGAGGGGCAACTGGAGGAAACCTGGATGGAGGCCCTCGAATTGCTCGAAACCCTGCAAGCGGAGCTGGAGGCGCTGTCCTGATGGAAGCGTTGCAATTGCCAGTCCCGGTGCAATGGATCGAGCCCATCTGGATTGGCGTGCAAATCCTGCTGATCCTGCTGGCCGGCTACCTAGCCCAGCGCTTTGTCGCCAAAGGCCTGACACGCCTGGGTGAGCGCTACCCGCTCCCGCCGCAATTGCTGATGCCCCTGCGCGGCGGCTTGCGCTGGCTGATCATGGGCAGTGCACTGATCTTTGTATTGGGCCGCCTGGGTGTGTCGGCCACGGTGTTGTGGACGGCCCTGTCCGGCTTTGTCGCGGTGGCGGCCGTGGCGTTCTTCGCCATGTGGTCGGTGCTGTCCAACTTGCTGTGCGCGATCCTGATCTTTACCGTCGGGCCGTTTCGCCTGGGTGATATCGTCGAGCTGGTGGACACCGTCGACAAGCCGGGCGTGAAGGGCCGGGTCGTGGCGATCAACTTGCTCTACACCACGCTGATCGAAGTCGAGGAAGCCGGGACCAACAGCGCGATGGTGCAGGTGCCCAATAGTCTGTTCTTCCAGCGCTCGGTACGCCGTTGGCCCGGCTCTGGCACCAACATCCTGTAGGAGCAAGCTTGCTCGCGAAGACCGTCAACGATAACGCAGCGCTTGCAGTCAGCCCGCATCGCCTGTGCATTTTTCGCGAGCAAGCTCTCTCCTGCAGAAATCTGTAGCCAGCCTTTGGTCGCTGGAGTTAGCTTAAGGCACAACCGCTAACTCCCTTGCGAGGTGTGCAATGGCTCTCGATACATGGCTGGCCTTTTTCCTGGCCAGTTGGATCATCTCCCTTTCTCCTGGCGCCGGTGCCATCGCCTCGATGTCTAGCGGCCTACAGTACGGTTTTGTGCGTGGCTACTGGAACGCCATCGGCCTGCAACTGGGCCTGGCGATGCAGATTGCTGTGGTCGCCGGTGGTTTGGGGGCCATTCTGGCGGCCTCGTCTACTGCGTTCTATGCGATCAAATGGTTCGGCGTGGCCTACCTCGTGTACCTTGCCATCAAGCAATGGCGCGCTTTGCCCATGGACATGACCGACGACGCCGCCGTACGCCCGATCGGCAAACCGATGGCGATGATGTTCCGCGGCTTTCTGGTCAACGCCAGCAACCCCAAGGCGCTGGTATTCATGCTGGCGGTGCTGCCGCAGTTCGTGAACCCGCAGGCGCCGTTGTTGATCCAGTACCTGATCCTTGGTGCGACCATGATCAGCGTCGATATGATCGTGATGGCGGGCTACACAGGGTTGGCCTCGAAAGTCTTGCGCCTGTTGCGTACGCCTAAACAACAGAAACGTGTAAACCGCACCTTTGCTGGCTTGTTTGTCGGCGCTGCCGGTTTCCTTGCGAGCCTGCATCGCGCCACGGCCTGACCAAGCGACTGGCTCAAAAATGTGGGAGCGGGCTTGCTCGCGAATGCGGTGCTTCAGTCACTATTTTCTTTGACTGATATACCGTATTCGCGAGCAAGCCCGCTCCCACATTGGTTTTAGGGTGATATGAAATAACACCTTGAGTCGAATCCATTAAAGCTCAACAATAGTGTTACTTCGTATTTCCACTTGAGATTCATTCATGACCGCCCCTTTCCGCTTTCTCGCCTGGCTGGTGTTGCCGGCATTGCTGTCGTGCAGCCTCAATCTGTCGGCCGCGACCGCCGAGGGCGCGCCGCAAGCCCTGCATTTGCTCGACTACATTGGCGCCGACTACCCACCGACGGTAGAGGCGGGCAAGGTGGTGGATGATTCGGAATACCGCGAACAAGTGGAGTTTCTCGGGGTATTGCAGGGGCTGGTGGCGGAGTTGCCAGACAAGCCTGAGCGCGCCGAGCTGGTAAAGGGCGTTGATGAGCTGCTGGCCGCGGTCACTGCCCACCAGGACGGCGCGAGCGTTGCCCGCCAGGCTCGTCAATTGGGCGCCAAGCTGGCCGTGGCGTATGAAGTCAGCCAGGCCCCGGCCATCACGCCTGACCCGACGCGCGGCGCGCCGCTCTACGCCCAGCATTGTTCGGTGTGCCACGGCACAACGGGCGCCGGCGATGGCCCGGCAGGCGTGGGCATGACCCCACCGCCGGCTAACCTGCGCGATGCAACGCGCCTGGACCGCCTGAGCCTCTACGCGATCTATAACACCCTCGGCCTGGGCGTCGAAGGCACCGACATGCCGTCATTCGCTGACCAACTGGACGACCGCCAGCGTTGGGACCTGGCAACCTATATCGTCGGCTTCACGGCCGACCCGGCCGCTGCCAAAGGCGAGCAGACATTCAACCTCGCCGACCTGGCCCGCCAGACCCCCACTGAAGTGCTCGCCGCTGACGGTCCTGACGCTGCCACGACATTCCGCGCCCAGCGTGCGCAGCCGCCGCAGGTTCAGCGTGGCCCCGCGCAGTTGCTCGACTACACTGCCGCCACCCTGGACAAGAGCCTCGCGGCTTTCCGCAACGGCGACCACGAGCAGGCTTACGATCTATCCGTCGCAGCCTACCTGGAAGGCTTCGAGCTGGTGGAAAGCTCCCTGGATAACGTCGATGCCAATGTGCGCAAAGACACCGAGAAGGCCCTGATGGCCTATCGGCAATCGTTGCAGGACGGCTTGCCTATCGAGCAGGTGCAGCAGCGCTTGGATGCAGCCAAAGGCAAACTCACTGAATCGGCTGGTTTGCTGGGCGGCGATGGCCTGAGCTGGTCGTTGAGCTATATCTCCGGCTTGCTGATCCTGCTGCGTGAAGGCCTGGAAGCGATTCTGGTGCTGGCCGCGATCCTCGCCTTCCTGCGTAACACCGGCCAGCAATCGGCGGTGCGCAGCGTCAACGTCGGCTGGGGCCTGGCGCTGTTGGCAGGTTTGGGTACCTGGGCCTTGGCGGCCTATGTCATTGACGTCAGCGGTGCCCAGCGTGAATTGCTTGAAGGCTGCACGGCGTTGTTTGCCAGTGTGATGGTGCTATGGCTCGGCGTGTGGATGCACGACCGGCGTCACGCGGCGGCCTGGCAGGACTACATCAAGAGCAGCCTGGTGGGCGGCGGTGGGCGTTTCGGGTTTGCCGTGCTGGCGTTCTTCTCGGTATATCGCGAACTGTTCGAAGTGATCCTGTTCTACGAAACCCTGTGGCTGCAGGCCGGCCCTGCCGGGCACAACGCGGTGCTGGCCGGTGGTGCCACGGCGCTGGTGCTGCTGGTGGGCCTGGCCTGGGTGATCCTGCGCGGTTCGGCGAAGTTGCCCCTGGCGCTGTTCTTCGGCATCAACGCCGCGTTGCTGTGTGCGCTGTCGGTGGTGTTCGCCGGGCACGGTGTGAAAGCCTTGCAGGAAGCGGGCATTTTCGGCACGCGGCCAGTGGCGTTCTTTGACTTCGACTGGCTGGGCATCCACGCCGATGCGTACTCGTTGGGGGCACAGGCCGTGGCGATCCTGGCGATTGTGGTGTTGTATGGCCGTAGCCGCCTGACCGAAAAGCACCGGGCGGCGGCGTAGCATGCGCGTGTGGATCGACGCCGACGCCTGCCCTCGGGCGGCCAAGGACCAAGTGGTGAAGTTTGCCCTCAAGCGCCAGTTTGAGGTGGTGCTGGTCGCAGGGCAAAGCCAGATCAAGCCTAGCTTTACCTGTGTGAAGCTGATCGTGGTGCCCAGCGGGCCGGATGCCGCCGATGATTACCTGGTGGAGCACGCCGTGCCCGGCGAACTGGTGATTTGCAGCGACGTGCCCTTGGCCGATCGACTGGTGAAGAAGGGCATCACGGCCCTCGACCCGCGTGGCAAGGAGTTCAGCCCTGCGAACATGAGCGAGCGGTTGGCGGTGCGCAACCTGTTCACCGACCTGCGCGAGCAAGGCCAGATGGGCGGCGGCCCGCCGCCCCACAGCGAAAAGGACAAGCAGGCGTTTGCCAATGCGCTGGACCGAATTCTTACCCGCTTGATGAAACCAGCCTGACCTGTGGCGAGGGAGCTTGCTCCCGCTGGGCTGTGCAGCAGCCCCAAAGCCGTCGTCAGCGTTTTATCTGAATCACTGCGTCAGCTTAGATGGGGCGGCTTCGCCACCCAGCGGGAGCAAGCTCCCTCGCCACAGGTGCATCCCCATCAGTCGTTTTCGTGGGTTAATTCCAATACCCGATCCACCAGCTTGTTGATGCCTGACGCCACCTCGCTGATGTTCTTGCCCAGCATATAGGCCGGTGTACTCACCAGCTTGCGCGCCTGGTCCTCGACGATATCCTCCACAGTGCATTCGACGTGGGTGGCGCCCATCTTGTCCAGGGCTGCGGCGGTGCTGGCATCGTTGCCGATGGTGCAGGTCACGCCAGGGCCGTAGATCTTGGCGGCCAGGGCCGGCGAAATGCAGATCAAACCCACCGGCTTGCCCGCTTCGGCAAAGGCTTCAGCCAGTGCCAGCACCTGGGGGTTGATGCTGCAGCCGGCGCCTTCCACGGCAAAGTTCGACAGGTTCTTGGCCGCGCCAAAACCGCCCGGCACGATCAGCGCGTCAAAGTCTGCGGCGTTGGCTTGGCCAATATCCTTCACGGCGCCTCGAGCGATGCGCGCGGATTCCACCAGCACATTGCGAGACTCGGGCATTTCTTCGCCCGTGAGGTGGTTGATCACGTGCAACTGCGCAACGTCGGGTGCAAAGCATTCCACTTGAGCGCCGCGCTGGTCCAGGCGCAGCAGGGTGATCACGCTTTCATGGATCTCTGCGCCGTCGTACACGCCACAGCCGGAAAGGATCACTGCAATCTTTTTGCTCATGGGCATTTCTCCTGATTCATGGCGTTAAATGTCTACTAATTTGTAACCTCTTGCCAATGGGAACTCACGTGGCTGCACCTAATCTTGATGTAACAAAAATAGACCGGACTAGCCCATGGACTTTGTGCCTTACGCAGTACCGTTTTTTATTGCCCTGATCGTGGTCGAGTTGCTGGCCGACCGTTGGCGTGGCGTGCGCAACTACCGAGTGGCGGATGCCATCAACAGCCTCAGCACCGGAGTGCTGTCCACCACCACAGGCTTGCTCACCAAGGGCGTGGGCCTGCTGACCTACGCGTTCGCCATCGAGCACCTGGCGCTGTTCGAATTGCCTGCCCAGAGTGCCTGGACCTGGGTGTTTGCCTTTGTGTTCTATGACTTCTGCTACTACTGGCTGCACCGCATGGGTCATGAGCGCAACATACTGTGGGCCGCGCATTCGGTGCATCACCAGAGCGAGGACTACAACCTCAGCACCGCTCTGCGCCAGACCAGCACCGGTTTCCTGCTGAGCTGGATCTTCTACTTGCCCCTGGCGGTGGTTGGTGTGCCACTGGTGGTGTTTATCAGCGTGGCGTCGCTCAACCTGCTGTATCAATTCTGGGTCCATACACGCCATGTTCCCAAGCTTGGCTGGTTCGAATGGTTTTTCGTCACACCGTCCAATCATCGGGCCCACCATGCGCAGAACGCTCTCTACATGGATCGCAACTACGGCGGGGTGTTCATTATTTGGGACCGACTGTTCGGTACCTTCCAGGAGGAAGACGATAACGAACCGGTGATTTTCGGTGTGACCACACCCTTGGCCAGCTGGAACCCGCTGTGGGCCAACCTGCAGTTTTATGCGCAACTCTGGAGTGACGCCCGGCGTACTGAGCGTTGGTGGGACAAGCTGCGTATCTGGTTCATGCGCACCGGCTGGCGCCCGGCGGACGTCAAGGCCAAGTACCCGATGGCCAAGCCGGACCTGAGTCAGTTCCGCAAATTCGAGGTGCCGCTGGATGTGCGCCAACAGGTCTACATCGCCTTGCAGTTTGCGGCCTATGTAGGGTTTGGCAGTTATCTGATGAATTTCGGTGAGGGCTTGCCCTCCACGGCTCTGGTCCTTGGCTGGGGCGCGATGGCGCTGGGGCTGTTTACCCTGGGCCTGGCGCTGGAGAATCGCCCATGGGCGCTGAAGGCCGAGTTGGCGCGCTTGGCGCTGAATGTTCCCTTGGTATGGCTGGCGCCGCTGGTGGGGTTGTGGCCCGCCAGCAACCTGGGCTGGCTGGGCCTGGCGAGCTACAGCCTGCTCAGCATCATCGGCCTCTACTGTTGCAGAAGCCGGCTTACTCGGTTGGTGTCTTAGGCGTTTCGACCGAGGCTGGCTCGTTAGCCAGCCGAGCCTTGGCCTCGGCACAGGCTTGGCGGGCGATGCGGGCATTCTTGAAGCGACGGCGCAGCCACAGGCCAAAGCCCAGCACCAGCAAGGCGGCCAATACCCACAACTCGTATTTCTTGACGCTGCCGAGCATCCCTTCCAGCACTGCGCCGAAGTGATAGGCTGCCGCCCCCAGTGCCGCGGCCCAGATCGCCGCGCCAATACCGTTCAGAACCAGGTAGCGCAACGGTGGGTAGCCGGACAGGCCAATCGCCACGGGCATCACCGTGCGCAACCCGTATACGAAGCGGAAACTCAATACCCAGATATCCGGATGCTTGCGGATATGTTCCAGTGCCTTGTCGCCCATCAGTTGCCAGCGCGGCTTGCGCGCCAGCAACTTGCGGCCGTGCTTGCGCCCCATGTAGTACCAGAGCTGGTCGCCGGCGTAGCTGCCAAAAAAGGCAACGACCACCACCAGGTTGATATCCATGTAGCCACGGAACGCCAGGAAGCCTGCGAGTACAAGGATGGTCTCGCCTTCGAAGAACGTGCCGAGAAAGAGGGCAAAGTAGCCGAAGTCATGCAGAAATTGTTGAAGCATGGTCTAGGGTGCTGGCGAAATGAACGCGCAGCCTACGCCTTCACGAAGATTCATGAAAGTATCGAGATGTGTCACGAAGTGAACAATTCCTACGCAAATGACGAATGGGACTACAGGTCGTGTCGATAAGCACAACTGTCATTCATTCGTCATAATGGCCGCTTATAACTGCAACGCTCGCCCGTAAACACGGGCTCAGGAGTCTGTCGTGAGCTTTACCCCTGCCAATCGCCTGTTCCCCGCCACCCGTCTGCGTCGCAATCGTCGTGATGATTTTTCTCGTCGCCTGGTACGTGAAAATGTACTGACCACGAATGATCTGATCCTGCCGGTTTTCGTGCTCGACGGTGAAAATCGCCGGGAAGCGGTGGCGTCGATGCCGGGTGTGGAGCGTCTGACCATTGACCTGTTGCTTGAAGAGGCGGCGAAGTGGGTCGAATTGGGCATCCCGGCGCTGGCGCTGTTCCCGGTGACCCCGGCCGAACTCAAGACCCTGGACGCCGCCGAAGCCTGGAACCCCCAGGGGATTGCCCAGCGTGCCACCCGTGCCCTGCGCGCGCGTTTCCCGGAGCTGGGCGTGATCACCGACGTGGCCCTGGACCCTTTCACCACCCACGGCCAAGATGGCATTCTTGACGAAGACGGTTATGTTCAGAACGACATCACCGTCGATGCACTGGTCAAGCAGGCGTTGTCCCACGCGGCTGCGGGCGCCCAGGTGGTTGCACCGTCGGACATGATGGACGGACGCATCCAGGCGATTCGCGAAGCCCTTGAGCTGGCCGGTCACGTCAATGTGCGGATCATGGCCTATTCGGCCAAATACGCCAGCGCCTACTACGGCCCATTCCGCGATGCGGTAGGCTCGGCGCTGAACCTGGGCAAGGCCAACAAGGCCTCGTACCAGATGGACCCGGCCAACAGCCAGGAAGCCCTGCACGAAGTGGCCGCCGACCTGGCCGAAGGCGCCGATATGGTGATGGTCAAGCCGGGGATGCCTTACCTGGACATTCTTTACCGGGTCAAAGAGGAATTCAAAGTGCCGACCTTTGTCTATCAGGTCAGCGGTGAATACGCCATGCACATGGCGGCGATCCAGAATGGTTGGTTGAGTGAAGGGGTGATCCTCGAATCCCTGACTGCCTTTAAACGTGCCGGCGCTGATGGCATTCTGACCTACTTCGCCGCCCGCGCCGCCCAATTGCTTAGAGAGCAACAATAGCCCTCACAGGAACACTCGATGAATACCGAAGGACTCTCAGAAGTTGCCGTAAAAGACGCTCACCCGGTGGTTGAACAAGTCGCCCAGACCCCGCCGGAGCTGGAGCCTGCACCGCCTGCGGTGGTGGCCGAAGCGCCTGCGCCGGTGCCAGTGCCAGTGGTCACCAACCTGGATGACAGCAGCCTGTACATCCACCGCGAGTTGTCACAACTGCAATTCAACATCCGCGTGCTCGAGCAGGCGCTGGATGAGTCCTACCCCTTGCTGGAACGGCTGAAATTCCTGCTGATTTTCTCCAGCAACCTGGACGAGTTCTTCGAGATCCGTGTTGCCGGCCTCAAGAAGCAGATCACCTTCGCCCGTGAGCAAGCCGGTGCCGACGGCCTGCAACCGCACCAGGCCCTGGCGCGCATCAGTGAGCTGGTGCACGGCCATGTGGACCGCCAGTACGCGATCCTCAACGACATCCTGCTGCCGGAGCTGGAAAAGCATCAGGTCCGCTTCATTCGTCGTCGTCACTGGACCGCCAAGATCAAGACCTGGGTGCGCCGTTACTTCCGGGACGAAATTTCGCCGATCATCACGCCTATCGGCCTCGACCCGACGCACCCGTTCCCCTTGCTGGTGAACAAGAGCCTCAACTTCATCGTCGAACTCGAAGGTATCGACGCTTTCGGCCGCGATTCGGGCCTGGCGATCATTCCAGCGCCGCGTCTGTTGCCTCGGATCATCAAGGTACCGGAAGAGGTAGGGGGCGCTGGCGACAACTATGTATTCCTGTCGTCGATGATCCACGCGCACGCCGATGACCTGTTCCAGGGCATGAAGGTCAAGGGCTGCTACCAGTTCCGCCTGACTCGTAACGCCGACCTGGCGTTGGACTCCGAAGACGTTGAAGACTTGGCCCGTGCCCTGCGCGGCGAACTGTTCTCGCGGCGCTATGGCGATGCGGTGCGCCTGGAAGTGGCGGACACCTGCCCGAAACATTTGTCGGACTACCTGCTCAAGCAGTTCAACCTGGCCGAGTCGGAGCTGTACCAGGTCAACGGCCCTGTAAACCTGACGCGCCTGTTCAGCATCACCGGCTTGGACAGTCACCCGGAGCTGCAATACAAGCCGTTCACTCCGCAGATCCCGAAACTTTTGCAAAACAGCGAGAACATCTTCAGCGTGGTGAGCAAGCAGGACATCCTGCTGCTGCACCCCTTCGAGTCGTTCACCCCGGTGGTCGACCTGCTGCGCCAGGCTGCCAAGGACCCGCACGTCCTGGCCGTGCGCCAGACCCTGTACCGCAGCGGTGCCAACTCGGAAATCGTCGATGCGTTGGTGGATGCTGCGCGTAACGGCAAGGAAGTCACCGCGGTGATCGAGTTGCGGGCGCGCTTTGACGAGGAGTCCAACCTGCAACTGGCCAGCCGCCTGCAAGCGGCCGGTGCGGTGGTGATCTACGGCGTGGTCGGCTTCAAGACCCACGCCAAGATGATGTTGATTCTGCGCCGTGAGGCCGGTGAAATTGTGCGTTACGCCCACTTGGGTACCGGCAACTACCACGCCGGCAACGCGAAGCTCTACACCGACTACAGCCTGCTGACATCCGATGACGCGCTGTGTGAAGACGTCGGCAAGTTGTTCAGCCAGTTGATCGGCATGGGCAAGACCTTGCGCATGAAGAAGCTGCTGCACGCGCCGTTCACCCTCAAGAAGGGCATGCTCGACATGATTGCCCGCGAGACCCAGTTCGCTCTCGACGGTAAACCGGCGCACATCATCGCCAAGTTCAACTCGCTGACCGATCCTAAGATCATCCGCGCGCTGTACAAGGCCAGCCAGTCCGGTGTGCGCATCGACCTGGTGGTGCGTGGCATGTGCTGCCTGCGCCCCGGCATTGTGGGCGTGTCGCATAACATCCACGTGCGCTCGATCATCGGCCGCTTCCTGGAGCACACACGCGTGTTCTACTTCCTCAACGGCGGCGAAGAGCAGATGTTCCTCTCCAGCGCCGACTGGATGGAACGCAACCTCGACAAGCGTGTGGAGACCTGCTTCCCGGTAGAAGGCAAGAAGCTGATCATGCGGGTCAAGAAGGAGCTGGAAAGCTACCTGACCGACAACACCCATAGCTGGAGCCTGCAGTCGGATGGGCGCTACGTGCGTAACACGCCGACCGGCAACCAGAACCCGCGCAGCGCGCAGGCGACGTTGCTGGAGAAGTTGGGTAGCCCGATTCTGACGGTGAACTAGCCCAGGCATACGCAATTCCATGTGGGAGCGGGCTTGCTCGCGAATGCGGTGTGTCAGTCAATGCATCTGGTGACTGATCCACTGCATTCGCGAGCAAGCCCGCTCCCACATTTGTTCTGCAGAATGCTTTTAGATTTGCTTAGCGCAGGTTCAGGCTGAACCCTACCCGCGTCAGCCATTCCGCTTCCTGGGCGAAGTCCGCCTGGGTCAGCTGGTTTTCATCCAGCCAGCCTTTGGGGAACATCACTTCCAGGCTATCGCCATCGGCGTGCAGTTTGACCTGGGGCATTTCCTGGGTGCCGCGGATGTGGTGGAACAGGATTGCAAAGCGCAGCAGCGCACACAGGCGGATCAGCTTGATGCCGTCTTTACCGAACTCGGCAAACTTGTCCTTGGGAATATTGCGACGATGGCCGCGTACCAGCAGGGCGAGCATCTGTTGGTCTTCCCGCGAGAAACCGGCCAGGTCCGAGTGTTCGATCAGGTACGCGCCGTGCTTGTGATAATGGTAGTGGGCGATGTCCAGGCCGACCTCATGCACCTTGGCTGCCCAGCCGAGTAACTCGCGCCAGACGCCGTCTTCCAGGTCCCAGTCCTCGGCCACCTGGTCGAAGGCGTGCAAGGCTTTGCGCTCGACGCGGGCGGCTTGCTCCAGGTCGACGTGGTAACGCTCCATCAGCGAGCTGAGGGTGCGCTCTCGCACGTCTTCATGGTGGTGCCGGCCCAGCAGGTCGTAGAGCACACCTTCGCGCAGGGCGCCGTCACAGTGGTCCATGCGTTGCAGTTCGAGGGCGTCAAAGATGGCTTCGAGAATCGCCAGGCCCGCAGGGAAAATGGCGCGACGGTCGGGCTTGATGCCGTCGAAGTCGATTTTCTCTGCATCCCCCAGCTTGAACAGCTTGCGCTTGAGCCACGCCAGGCCTTCGGCGTTCACCTCACCGGTGCCATGGCCACCGGCCTTCAAGGCCAGGCCAATGGCACGGATGGTGCCGGACGAGCCGATGGCTTCATCCCAGGTTAGGCGGTGCAAGGCATGTTCGATGCTCATGATTTCCAGGCGCGCTGCGGTGTAGGCCTGGGCATAACGCGCCGGGGTGATCTTGCCATCCTTGAAATAACGCTGGGTGAAACTCACACACCCCATCTGCAGGCTTTCACGCAGTAGGGGTTCGAAACGCTGGCCGATAATGAACTCGGTGCTGCCACCGCCAATGTCTGCCACCAGGCGTTTGCCGGGCGTGTCGGCCAGGGTGTGGGACACGCCGAGGTAGATCAGGCGTGCCTCTTCACGGCCCGAGATGACTTCCACCGGATGCCCGAGGATTTCCTCGGCGCGATGGATGAATTCGTTGCGGTTGCGCGCTTCGCGCAAGGCGTTGGTGCCAACGATACGCACCGCGCCAGGGGGCATGCCGTTGATCAGTTGCGCGAAACGCTTGAGGCAATCGAGCCCGCGCTGCATGGATTCTTCATTGAGCTTGCGCTCGTCGTCGATCCCGGCGGCCAGTTGCACCTTCTCGCCGAGCCGCTCAAGGATGCGGATCTCGCCGTTCTGGGCCTTGGCCACGACCATATGAAAGCTGTTGGAGCCCAGGTCGATGGCGGCGATCAAGGACAGATTCTTGGCTTGGGATTGCGGCATGGTTTGGGGGTCTCGGTCGATAACCTTGCCATCGTGCCACGATCGACGGCTGGCGCCAACGCGTAGTGCCAGAGGAATTTTCCCCAATCACTCATCAGAAATTGTGAATGCCGCTTGTAGGAGGTGGTTGCGATAGCTGTGTTATTGGGTCAGGAGTCGCTGTAGTTCATAACTTGCAGTGTGCGTAATTTCTGGATGGTCAACTTAGTCCTACATGTGTATGCATATTTGTCTTGGTTTTTTGTGTTTGCTCCTACAGTAAACAATCTAAATGTGAGCCGTTTTCGCAGAGCTGTCTTACGTTGATTGAGGTATTTTTCCGGCTTAATTATTTATGTGTGGCGCCGATACTGCCGGTCGGCAATTAAGTCGTGGCGGTAATTATTTGTCGCTCAGGGCTTGTACAAGGGGGTAGTTATGCGTGTGGGGTTCAAAAAGTGAACACCTCACATCGTTGACTATAGGTGCTGTTTTTACATGTTCAGGAAATTAAGGTGCTCAGATGAAGAGCAAAGTGTCAGTGCCGGCGGGACTGCTTCTGGCTGCTTTAGATTTAAGCCTCGAAGCAGCCAATCTACGAGTGAAGGGTATTAATGGCCCCGCCCGTTGCAGTTTAACACTATGAGTTCGATGGCAAGCAGCCTGCGCTAGAGCTGTGTTATATCCGATAGTTGTTGTGTCGGCAGTTTTAGTGATGAGCGATATTGGTTTTTTGCTAGCGAATCCATTTCTATGTCTATGCAGGATGTAAGATCATGAAAGTAAAGTTTGTTTTGGTGGCAGGTATGGTGCTTTCGGTGGCTAGTCTGAGTGCTCAGGCCTCAGAGTTGCGCGTAAAGGGGGCCATTGTTCCTGCCAGTTGCAGTTTTACAATGACTAATGCCGTTTTCGATTATGGTGATATCCGGCCGTCGAGCCTAAGCGAAACTCAGTATACGCGTTTGACGGCGAAGTCTACGCCGTTCGCTGTTAAATGCGAGGGAAGTGCACTCACTGCGGTTGGGCTCAAGGCAGTGGATAATCGTTCATCCAGCAAAGTGCCAGGTATCGTTAGCTCAATAGACCAGGGCTACACTGATAACTACAACTATGGATTGGGTTTGTCGTCCAAAGGACAAAAAATAGGGGGTTATGCCGTACATGTTCAAAACTCTATTGCTGATGGGCGAACCGTCCGTACATTGACTTCCGCAGACAATGGCAATACATGGACGAACTATCGAAGCAATGCGTTGGGTCAAGGCGGCGATGTCATTGCCTGGTGGGGTGGTTCAGGAGCGCAAACACCACTTAAGGTTAATTCGGTATCGGGGAATATTCAGATTATTACCTTTATTAATAAAAAGTCCGCGCTCGATGTGGGCAGTAAAATCGAGTTGGACGGTCACGCAACCTTGGAGCTTCGTTACCTCTAGGCTCCTATTCGTACCTCCTTGATCAGATAATTCGCATCGGTGTGTGGGTGATGGCGCAGGCCTAATTATCATCGGGTTTGATCTGATATTTATCGTTATGTTGAGAGTGCTAAAAATGAATAAGACGATGTTTGTAATGAGTGTCGCGTGCTTGGCGTCCCTTGGTTTTCATGCTCAAGCTGCTGACCTGAGTGTGAAAGGAACGATTGCCCCCGTCAGCTGCAGTTTCACGATAACCAATTCGGTTTTTGACTACGGAAGGATTGACCCGAATTCCCTGAGTCCGACGCGTTATACACAGTTGGCTAAAAAGACAACGCCTTATTCGATCAAGTGTGCCAGCAATGTCAAGACAACGGTGGCGATCAGGGCGTCGGACAATCGTGCAAGCTCTCGAATTCCCGGCATGATGCTCAGTCTTTTTGGCAGTAATTATAAAGATATTTATAACTTCGGATTGGGTGCTACGTCCCAGGGGCAAAAGATTGGTGGGTATCTGATCCACCTACGTAATTCTGTGGCGGACGGTGTGGCGGTGGGGATTGTTGGTTCCGAGAATAATGGCGGATATTGGCATACGAATAGCACCCAAGCCGTCGGCCATACCTCCAACCTTACGGCTTGGCGGGCAGGAAATGTCTACGCACCTATCAAACTTAATACAGTGGCAGGCCAAATTGAAGTGTTGCCTGTTATCAATAAAACATCAGAGTTAAATATGAGTAATCAGATTAATCTGGACGGTCAGGCTACTTTAGAGCTGCGCTATCTATAACTAGGTTCGGAAAGGGGCCGAGCAGAGCCACGCTTTATTAAGCGGGCTTTGTGTCGGCCAATATTTCTTTCGCAAAGCCTGTGCGCACAAGTGGGTAGTGAAGTGATGGTTAAAAGATTTCTTAAATCATGCTTGTTAATAGGTTTTTTCTTGCCGGCGGTGCTGTTCGCCGACGGTATGCGTCCTGATACCACCGTCATTGTGCTACATGAGGCAGAAGGTGAAGTCAGCATTAACGTCACCAATACGGATAGCAGTCCGGCACTGCTGCACTCGGTTATCGAGGATGTCCCGGAAGACACCGAGCAACTGATTGTTGTTACCCCACCGGTCACACGTGTGGATGCAGGAGAGCGTCAGATGGTGCGGTTTCTTTCAATAGGCACCGAACCACTCAAGACCCAGCGCCTGAAGCGTGTGTCCTTCGAAGGAATTCCTCAGGCACAACCTGGTTCCGGTGCGACCATTGGTATCAGCCTTCGGCAGAACCTTCCGCTGATCCTGCATCCCAAAGGCTTGCCAAAGAACGATGCGCCTTGGGAGTTACTGACCTGGCATCTTCAGGCCAACGTCTTGAGTGTGCGCAACGACAGCCCCTACGTAGTTCGCTTGGCGGCAGACGTCCGTCTTAATCCGCAACGAGTGACGGCCAGCCTTGCTCGTACCTACGTGCTGCCTGGCGAAGTGTTGCAGGTGGCCTTGGACAAGCCTGTACCCGGTGCGACCTCGGTCACCCTTGAACCCGCGACCGTCTACGGCTTCGCTGTCGATAGCTACGATGCGCTGCTCATCACGAATGCGCCGTGACCGTTCATGAACACAACCAATGGCAGTTTCGGTGCAGTTCCCGACGACTTGAATCATGTACAAAAGCGTGAGGCGCTTTTCAGGCGAAGCGGGCTGAGCCTGTCGGTGTGCATGGCAATGATGGCGGTGGTGGTCACGGATGCTTCTGCCGCCCGTGTATCGAGCATTTCCGGGTTCGACTTGGAAACGCTGCAGGCGCGGGGTATCAGCCCTTCGGTTGCCCACTATTTTCGTCATGCGCCACGTTTCAGTGAGGGTGTGAGGGTCGTGGAGCTGCACGTCAACGGTGAGCGGATAGGCTTGACGGATGCTCGGTTCGATAAAGAAGGTGAGCTATGCTTTACCCGTAGTTTGCTTGATCGTGGCAGCTTGCGGGTACCTTCCTCGGTGATCGACAAAAGTGTCCCCCCCGAGCAAGCCTGTCATGACTTCAAAGCCGAATACCCTGAGACAGTAACGACATTGCGTCCTGGCAACGAAGAGGTGTCGTTGGTGGTGCCTACGCAAGCGCTGCGAGACGTTCAGCGAGACTCCGGCAGCTATGCGCGCGGAGGCACGGCAGCGCTACTCAATTACGACGTCCAGGCAATCAACAGTCATTCCAGGGCGGATACCTATCGGTATCTTTCAGCCTCCACAGAGGTGGGCTTCAATTTTGGCGATTGGATTGCCCGCAGCCGCCAGCTTTATATTTCCAACGATCGCCGCACAACGGCCGAACACCTTTTCGCCTATGCACAACGGGATTTCTTGCCTTTGGCTTCGACCTTCCAGGTCGGTCAGATATCGAGCAATAACCCGGTGTTTGGGGGAGTACAACTGACGGGCGCGCAGATTTTTCCCGATGGTATTGAAAGTGGTGGCAGTCACAATGGCGTGGTAGTCGAGGGGCGAGCCCTGAGCCAGTCAAGGGTGGAAGTACGGCAATCCGGCGCGTTGATCTATACCACGGTCGTTCCTGAGGGGCCTTTTACGCTGACCAATCTGCCCTTGCTCAACGGCACCAGCGACCTTCAGGTCACGGTGATAGAGACCCAGGGCGGGCAGCGCAGTTTTATCGTGCCGGCTGCTACGTTCCGCGCAGTGGTCCCCGTGAAGTCTGGATATACAGCTTCTTTGGGCAAGATCCGCGAGGTGGAGGGGAGAGGGGCCAAAGAGCCCCTGCTGGCCATGGCCAGTGGTACGTGGGCTGTGGGCAAGGACAGCGCGGTCAGCGCAGGGGTACAAGGTACCGATAGCTACAATGCGGTGGGGCTTGCCCTGGACAGCAGCTTTTCCCAGCGCTTTTCCCTGGGGGTGCGTAACAACTTGTCCCGGGATCATTCAACAAACGTACAAGGCGCGCGCAACAGTGTGTCTGTGAGCGTGGGCCTGCCTGCGAATGTACAGATGTCCTTGAGTGCCACTGCGCAGACACCGGGCTATCGTGACGTCATCGATACAGTGACGCCTCATGTAAACGATGTGGATGGCTCGCGATTCAAGAACCAGTACACCGTAGGATTCAGTTGGGCGGACCCTCAGTTGGGTGGCTTCTCAATCGGTTATAACCGGGGGGCCGATTTCAAGAGCCGGATTACCCAGAATATCTACGGCACGTGGAACAAGAGTTTCAGATATGCCAGTGTCGGTGTAACCGTGGACTCTCAGATTGGCCAGTCCAACAGTGCCGATGACCGGAACGATGACGGACTGGGTATTCGAATGCAGGTCAGTGTTCCCCTGGGCCGTGATCGGAGCCTCAGCGCATTCGCTCGACGTCAGGGAGAGCGCTCCAGTATCGGCACTGCCTATGATGAGCGTGTCGACGAGACGCTGAACTACCAGATACGCAGCGACAGAGACTTCGCAGGGCATCGTGAGCACACCCTGGGCGGCACGCTCAACGCGTCTTCTCGTTACGCGCAAGTGGGGCTGGGGCTGAATCGTGACTCGTCCAGCACCAGTTACTCCGGGCAATTGCAAGGGGCGGTGGTCGCCCATTCTGAAGGTTTCACATTGTCGCCGTATCGGGTTGAGGACACGTTTGGCGTGGTCTCGGTGGGCGAGGTTGCCGGTGCTCGTCTTACCACACCTCAAGGGCCGGTTTGGACCGACCCGTGGGGCAAGGCTGTGATCGCCAGTTTGCCGGCTTATCAGTCGAGCGTGTTGGAGCTGGAAGGCAAAAGCCTACCTCGCCAGATGGATATCAAGAACGGTACCAAGGTCCTGGAAGCGGGCCGTGGGTCCTTCAACAGGGTCGATTTCGAAGTAATCAACGTACGCCGGGTACTGCTGCGCGCTACGGATATACACGGCAAACCATTGCCTCAGGGCGCTGCCGTGCTGGGGCCAGAAAATGCATTGCTGACCACGGTGGTCGGGGATGGGATGATTTTTCTCAGCAACGTCGACGCGCCCCAGGCCCTTAAAGTCTCTTCCAGCACAGTGTCCTGCGCGCTGCAACTCGACCTTCCGGAGCAAACCTATAATGGCAAATTCTACGAAACCGCTTCGGCGGTCTGTCGGTGAGATGGCCCGCATGAACGAGTGGCGTATCGGGTGCCTCAAAGGCTTGGGGCTGTTGTTGAGCGGCCTTTTACTGGCAGCGCCGGCAAGTGCTGCGAACTGCCGCCTGTCCCTGAGCCAGCCCATCATCGATTACGGCCTGCTTCGCCCAGGCGAACAGCTCGAAAATCGGGGTGCTTCGCTGGGAAAGCGTATCGTACGTCTGAACGTGATCTGCGTGGAGGCTGCGGTGATTGCGCTACGTTTTCAAGGCGTGCCGGCCAATGAGACTGGCTACAGGTTTGGACGCCAGGGTTTTTTCAACCTGACGCTTCAGCATCCTCAACTCGACGGTAAACCCATCGAGTTAGCGCAATGGCACAACCCTACCGAACGGGACGCCCAGCTACGCCCAGGCCAATCTCTGGTAGTGCTGGTCGGCGGAGCCCCTGCCAGAGGCCACGCTTTTTCGGCGCAGGTGCAAGTAGACACCTGGCTATCGAGCGCAGCCACTGCTGTTGGCAATAAAACCACATACGAGGGCAATGGGCGTTTCGAGCTGGTGTCCGGTGGCTGAGTCCTCAGGCAGGTGATCCATGGCTGCCGATGAAGTTTGCCAGCTCGGCAGATTGCGGATGTGCAAACAGCACTTTCGGATCGCCCACTTCATGCACCTTTCCCTGGTGCATGAACACCAACTTATCCCCAACCTCCCGGGCAAAACGCATTTCGTGGGTCACCATGATCAGGGTCATGCCGTCTTTAGCCAGTTGGCGCACCACGCTGAGCACTTCATTGACCAGCTCAGGGTCCAGGGCCGATGTGATTTCATCGCACAGCAGCACTTTGGGTGACATGGCCAGTGCGCGGGCAATGGCGACTCGCTGTTGCTGGCCACCGGACAGTCGATCAGGGAAAGCGTCGAACTTCTCGCCCAGGCCTACCCGTTCCAGCATCTGCTTTGCCAACTGCACCGCTTTGGCCTTTGGCACTTTCTGCACCACTTGCGGCGCCAGCATCACGTTCTCGCCCACGGTCAGGTGCGGGAACAGATTGAATTGCTGGAACACCATGCCGACCTTCTGCCGCAGGCTGCGCAGGTCGGCGCGGGCCGCGTCGAGGTATTCACCATCGACTTCGATGACGCCGTCGTTGATCGACTCCAGACCATTGAGGGTGCGCAGCAAGGTGGACTTGCCCGAGCCGCTGCGGCCGATGATTGCCACCACTTGGCCTTCGTCCACCGTCAGGTCGATGCCCTTGAGCACGTGGTGATCGCCATAATACTTATGCAGGGCAGAAATTCTAAGCAGAGGCATGCAGTCTCCTTTCCAGGTAGCGCGCACTGAGGGACAAGGGGTAGCAAAGCAGGAAGTATCCGAGGGCCACCAGGCCATAAACCATGAAGGGTTCAAAGGTGGCGTTGGCGAGCATGCCGCCCGTCTTGGTCAGTTCGGTGAAGCCGATGATCGAGGTCACGGCGGTGCCTTTGACCACCTGCACCGAGAAGCCCACTGTCGGCGCGACAGCAATACGTAGCGCCTGGGGCAAGATCACGTAGCGCAGTTGTTCAAGCGGGTTGAGGGCCAGGCTGGCCGAGGCTTCCCATTGGCCGTGGGCAATTGAGTCGACGCAGCCGCGCCATATTTCAGCCAGGTAAGCGCTGGTAAACAGGGTCAACGCAATCGCCGCTGCCAGCCAGGGCGATATGTCCACGCCGAGCAGGGCAACGCCGAAAAACACCAGGAACAGCTGCATCAGCAGTGGCGTGCCCTGGAACAGTTCGATATAGGCGCGGGCAATGTTGCGTGGGAACGCTTTGCGGCTGATGCGCAGGGTCATCACCAGTAAGCCGATCAGGCCGCCGCCCACAAACGCCACTAGTGATAGCAGCAGCGTCCATTGCAGGCCGGTAAGCAGGTTGCGCACGATGTCCCAGAACGAAAAATCACTCATCGGCTGTTCCTCATGACAAACCGTCGGCCGATCCAGTTGAGCAACTGGCGAATCATCAGCGCCATGCACAGGTACACCAGGGTGGTCAGGGCATAGGTTTCAAAGGCCCGGAAATTACGCGACTGGATAAAGTTGGCGGCAAAGCTCAGCTCTTCAGTCGCGATCTGCGAACACACCGCCGAGCCGAGCATCACGATGATGATCTGGCTGCTCAGGGCTGGCCACACCTTGCCCAGGGCTGGTAGCAACACCACATGGCGGAACGCCTCGAAGCGCGTCATTGCCAGCGCCGCGGCCGCTTCCAGTTGCCCCCGTGGGATGGCCTGGATACCCGCACGTATGATCTCGGTGGAGTACGCCCCCAGGTTGATTACCATCGCCAGCACGGCGGCTTGCCATTCGGTGATTTTCAACCCCAGGGACGGCAGTCCGAAGAAGATGAAGAACAGTTGCACCAGGAACGGCGTGTTGCGGATCAACTCGACATACACACCAAAGAGCCATGCAAACGGCTGGATCTTCCACGCCCGTACCACGGCGCCGACAGTGCCCAGTGCCACGCCGAGGATGGCGCCAATGGCCGTCAGCTCAAGGGTGAACAGCGCGCCACGCAGGAGCAGGTCGGTATTGGCCAGCACCGGCACAAAGTCGAATTGATAGGCCATCGTTGAGCTCCGCGTCAGAGGTCGGCAGGCAGCGGTTCTTTGAGCCACTGCATGGCGTTTTTCTCCAGGCTACCGTCAGCCTTGGCTGCGACCAGGATCTGGTTGACCTTTTCCAACAGCGCCGGCTCGTTCTTGTTCACGCCCACGTACACCGGCGAGTCCTTGAGCTTCACCTTCAGCGCGGGTACACGTTTGGGGTTGCGCTCGCTGATGGCCACCATGACCACGTTGCCGCTGGCGATCAGGTCGACCTGGCCGGCCAGGTAGGCGGCGATGGTGGAATTGTTGTCTTCAAAGCGCTTGATCGTGGCTTCCTTGGGCGCTACCGCTGTCAGCTCGATGTCCTCGATGGCGCCACGGGTCACGCTAATGGTCTTGCCCTTGAGGTCGTCGAGGCTGGCGATGGCGGCGTCAGGCGGCCCAAACACGGCGAGGTAGAACGGCGCGTAGGCGTTGGAAAAGTCGATGACCTTTGCGCGCTCGGGGTTCTTGCCCAGGCTGGAAATCACCAGATCGACCTTGCCGGTGGTGAGAAACGGGATGCGGTTGGTGCTGTTCACCGGGGTCAGTTCCAGCTTGACCTTGAGTTGGTCGGCCAGCAGCTTGGCGGTGTCGATGTCCAGGCCACGGGGTTGCATGTCAGGGCCCACCGAGCCAAACGGCGGAAAGTCCTGGGGGACGGCAACCTTGAGCGTGCCACGAGCGACGATGTCATCCAGACCATTCGCCTGGGCGGGTGCCTGGCTCAGCATAAGGCTGGCAAACAGGGCAGTGAGCAGGGCGCTGTAGCGCTTGGTCATGGCAACTCTCCGGAAAAGGCGAAGGAATTTTCTGAGTTTGCCCAGTGCACAGCCCATGCCAGCATCGTTCGGATCGTCTGCAAGGCTGATGTTTATTGAGATGCACAGGTCTTACTGGTCTGAACAGTTGCCAGGGTTTTCGCACCCTTTTCGAGCGCTGACAAAAAGCTGCGAGCCCCTTTGGGGCGTGGCTTGCAGCCGGCCATAAATAGTTTTACAACGGGTCACGCAGCTATCGGGAACCTGTGCTTTTTATGAATTCCATTGCCCAAGCCGTACCGGAAGCGGCCTTGCAGGCCATCCGCAAACTCATCAAGGAGCAAGGCTTCGGGCCGGGCGATGCGTTACCGTCCCAGCGCGACCTGGCCCTGCAATTGGGGGTGAGCCGGGCGTCGTTGCGTGAGGCGCTGTCATCGCTTAGCGCCTTGGGCGTGGTCAGTGTGCAGCCGGGCAAGGGCGTGTTCGTGCAGGACGTGCAAGAAGCGCCCGGGTTTGCCTGGCCCTTCGCGGCGCAGGCTACGCCGCCGGATATCTTCCAGCTGCGCTACGCATTGGAGGGGTTTGCGGCGGGGTTGGCAGCAATGGCACTGACCATCGAGGCGCTGGACAGCCTGGAGGATAATGTCGAAGCCATGCACAGAGTGCTCAAGGCGCGTGACTTCGAAGCGGCCGCTCGCCTGGACTTCGAATTTCACCAGTGCATTCTGCTGGCCAGCGGTAACCAGGCAATGGTGAGTATCCTCAGTGCCAGTGCCGAGGTGTTTTTGGAGAGTCAAAAACTACCGTTCATCCGGCCGGAGCGGGCCATGGAAACCTGGCAGGAACATCGCAGGATCCTGCGCGCCCTGGCCCGCCGCAACAGTACGACGGCGCAGAAAACCATGCAGGAACATATACGTAATGCTGCGTTGCGCACGGGCATTGCGTTCGTGACGCCCGTTACGTCGTGAGTGGGGTCATACCCACACTCATTCAACTTCATAGCAAGACTCAATCAGACGCGGCTTCCTGAACAGGGGAAGGGCGGCTATGATGGGCAACGTTTTTTTTGCTTACAATCCGGAGACATCCATGAGCAACGATCTTATCAAGCACGTCACCGACGCGACCTTTGAGGCCGAAGTACTCAAGGCTGCCGGCCCGGTGCTGGTTGACTACTGGGCTGAATGGTGCGGCCCTTGCAAAATGATCGCTCCGGTCCTGGACGACATTGCAACCACCTACGAAGGCAAGCTGACCGTTGCCAAGCTGAACATCGACGACAACCAGGAAACTCCGGCCAAGCATGGCGTACGTGGTATTCCTACGCTGATGCTGTTCAAGAACGGCAATGTTGAAGCGACTAAAGTGGGCGCGCTGTCGAAGTCCCAGCTGCAAGCTTTCCTCGACGCGAACATCTAAGCGTCGTCAAAAAAGCCCCGCAAATAGCGGGGCTTTTTCGTAAAGCAGGGCTAGACGCTCCGAAATCCAGGTGGTACATTCGGCCCCGCAGTGGTTTCTCCACTGCCCCCTGCAAGCCGTCGCCGACGCATTCCTTTTCGATTAGTACGCGATCCTGTCGCCTTCTCTGCGGCGCGGCCTCATTAAGCCAAAAGCTTAATTTCCCCCCTCCATAAATGATTACGTCATTCCTATATGAATCTGACTGAACTCAAGCAAAAGCCGATTACCGACCTGCTCCAATTGGCCGAAGAAATGGGCATAGAAAATATGGCCCGTTCGCGCAAGCAGGACGTGATTTTCTCCCTGCTCAAGAAGCACGCGAAAAGCGGCGAGGAAATCTCCGGTGATGGCGTGCTGGAGATCCTCCAGGACGGCTTCGGCTTCCTCCGCTCTGCAGACGCGTCCTATCTCGCCGGCCCAGACGATATCTACGTCTCGCCGAGCCAGATCCGTCGCTTCAACTTGCGCACTGGTGACACCATCGTTGGTAAGATCCGTCCTCCGAAGGAAGGCGAGCGTTACTTCGCCCTGCTCAAGGTCGACACGATCAACTTCGACCGCCCAGAGAACGCGAAAAACAAGATTCTCTTCGAGAACCTGACCCCGCTGTTCCCGACCGTGCGCATGAAGATGGAAGCCGGTAACGGCTCCACCGAAGACTTGACCGGTCGTGTGATCGATCTCTGCGCTCCGATCGGCAAAGGCCAGCGTGGCCTGATCGTCGCACCGCCGAAAGCCGGCAAGACCATCATGCTGCAGAACATCGCCGCGAACATTGCACGTAACAACCCTGAAGTTCATCTGATCGTGTTGTTGATCGATGAGCGTCCGGAAGAAGTGACCGAAATGCAGCGCACCGTGCGCGGCGAAGTGGTTGCCTCGACGTTCGATGAGCCGCCAACCCGCCACGTGCAGGTTGCCGAAATGGTGATCGAAAAGGCCAAGCGCCTGGTCGAGCACAAGAAAGACGTGGTGATCCTGCTCGATTCCATCACGCGTCTGGCCCGTGCCTACAACACCGTGATCCCGAGCTCCGGCAAGGTGCTGACCGGTGGTGTCGATGCCCACGCCCTGGAGAAACCAAAGCGTTTCTTCGGCGCTGCGCGGAACATCGAAGAAGGCGGCTCGCTGACCATTATCGCCACCGCGCTGGTTGAAACCGGCTCGAAGATGGACGAAGTGATCTACGAAGAGTTCAAGGGTACCGGCAACATGGAACTGCCTTTGGACCGCCGCATCGCTGAAAAGCGTGTGTTCCCCGCGATCAACATCAACCGCTCCGGCACCCGCCGCGAAGAGTTGCTGACCGCAGACGACGAACTGCAGCGTATGTGGATCCTGCGCAAGCTGCTGCACCCGATGGACGAAGTTGCGGCCATCGAGTTTCTGATCGACAAGCTGAAAACCACCAAGACCAACGACGAGTTCTTCCTGTCGATGAAACGCAAGTAATACAGCGTTTCAGGTCCAAAAAAATGGCGTCCTTAATGGGACGCCATTTTTTTTGCGTCGAGATTCTGCGATTTTTGTGGCATAAGTATCCGTTAAGTAACAAAAATTGACGCGTGACTTCGCTCATCCCTTTCGTCGCAGACTGACCACATTCTTATGACCACCCTTGCTTACCGCAGAGACATCGATGGCCTGCGTGCCATTGCTGTCCTTGCAGTCGTGTTGTTCCACTTTGGTGTCCCTGGCATTACTGGCGGTTTTGTTGGCGTTGACGTCTTCTTCGTCATCTCAGGTTTCCTGATCACGTCAATTATCTGGCGTGAGCGTCAAGCTGGACGCTTCAGCTTCATCGACTTCTGGGCTCGTCGAGCCCGGCGTATCTTGCCGGCCCTGTTTGTGATGATCGCCGCGACACTGGCAGTGGGTTGGTTTCTGTTGGCGCCCAAGGACTATGAGGAGTTAGGGCGGTCTGCGCACTATCAGGTGACCTTTACGTCGAACCTGTTGTTCTCGCGTCAGCATGGCTACTTTGATGCCTCATCCGACATCAAGCCCTTGCTGCATACCTGGTCGCTTGCAGTAGAAGAGCAGTTCTATATTTTCTTCCCATTGCTGCTGACGTTGCTTTCCAGTCGGTTGAAGCACTGGCGCCTGGCATTGTTCGCGGTACTGTTGGTGTCGTTTGGCATGAGCGTCTGGGCGGTTCAGCATGAGCCGCAGAAAGCCTTCTTCCTGTTGCACCTGCGGGCCTGGGAACTACTGGCCGGTGCAATGCTGGCGGTGCAGCCCAAGCGTGAATGGCGCGCCTCGCCGGCCTTGGCTCAAGGGGTCAGCCTGGCTTCCCTGGCATTGATCCTCATCGCTGTGCTGGGCTACGACGCGAAAACGCCGTTCCCAGGTGCGACCGCGTTGTTGCCCGTGCTGGGGGTGGTCGGGTTGATCTGGGCCAACGGCCAGCAACAGACCTGGGTCGCTCGCCTGTTGGGCACACGGATCATGGTGGGTATCGGGCTGATCTCTTATTCCTGGTACCTCTGGCACTGGCCGGTGTTCGTGTACGCCAACTATGCCGCGGTGGATGGCTTGAGCGCGCTGGAGCTGGCGGGGCTGATGCTGCTTTCGCTGGTGCTGGGCTATCTGTCCTGGCGCTTCGTGGAAACGCCGTTCCGGGAAAAACGTTTGCTGGCTTCGCGTAAGGCGATTCTGGCGTCAGCCATGGTCGGCATTCTGGGGCTGGGCTTCACTGGCCTTGCGATACGCGAAGCTGACGGCGTGCCTTCGCGCTTGTCCGAACAGGCGTTGCGTTTTGCCCAGGCCAAGAAGTGGAGCCCTGACCTGCTGGCGTGCATGGCCGACAAAGATACGCCCGATGAACGCTTGTTCTGCCATTTCGGCCCGAAAGGCCAATCTGTTTCAGCGCTGGTATGGGGCGACAGTCACGCCACCGCGCTGATACCCGCACTCAAAGAGGGCGCTGATCGCCACGATATCAGCCTGGTCGAAGCCAGTTTTGCCGGCTGTATTCCCCTCGATGGCCTGGAGAATATTGCCCGCTGCGCGCATTTCAATCGTCGCGTCGAGAAGGCCATGTCCGAGCAGGCTTTCAGCGATGTGGTGTTGGCCGCCCGCTGGAGCCTGTATGTGTACGGGCAAATGTCCGGTGACAAGGAGCATGCGCTCAAAGACCCGGGCACCGGCCAGTATGTGCGTGCCGTCGCCGAACAACGCTTTGCCCAGGGCTTGCGCGAGCGCATCCAGGGCTTGCGCGCTGCCGGGCACAAGGTCTGGCTGGTCAAGGAAGTGCCGCTGCAGGAAATCATCGTACCTTACCGTCTCAGCCGCCTGGCCATGATGAACCGCCCCGTGGACGGTGAAGGGCTCGCCGTGGCCGAGCATGTAAAGCGCCAGGCCTTTATCACGCACTTGTTTGATGAGTTGGCGGCGGCCGACAGCGGTGTCGCGGTGCTGGACCCTGCACCTTTGCTGTGTGGCACCGACGGTGTATGCCGGGTCGAACTCAATGGCCGAGCGCTGTATACCGACGATAACCACCTTTCAGACGTCGGCGCGCGACACATCGAAGCCTTCCTGGAACCGTTGTTCAGTTCGTTGCAATCACGCGGATTGACGGCCAATTAAGCTGCCAGCCGCCCTCAGAGCAGGTAGGATGTACGCCTATTTTACGGGTGGCATGGTTAATGAAATTCAAGGATCTTCGGGATTTCGTGCAGCAACTTGAGCAGCGCGGAGAGTTGAAACGTATCCAGATGCCGATTTCTCCGGTGCTGGAAATGACTGAGATTTGCGACCGCACCTTGCGCAACAAGGGCCCGGCGCTGTTGTTCGAAAACCCGACCGGCTTCGATATTCCGGTGCTGGGCAACCTGTTCGGCACTCCCGAGCGCGTGGCCTTTGGCATGGGCGCCGAGTCCGTCAGCGAACTGCGCGAGATCGGCAAGCTGCTGGCTTTTCTCAAGGAGCCCGAGCCGCCCAAGGGCTTGAAGGACGCCTGGTCCAAGCTGCCGATCTTCCGCAAGATCATTGCCATGGCCCCCAAGGTGGTCAAGGACGCGGTGTGCCAGGAAGTGGTCATTGAGGGCGACGATGTCGACCTGGCCATGCTCCCGGTGCAAACCTGCTGGCCCGGCGACGTCGGCCCGCTGATCACCTGGGGCCTGACCGTCACCAAAGGCCCGAACAAGGACCGCCAGAACCTCGGTATCTACCGTCAGCAAGTCATTGGCCGTAACAAAGTGATCATGCGCTGGCTGAGCCACCGTGGCGGCGCCCTCGACTTCCGTGAGTGGTGCGAAAAGCATCCCGGCAAGCCGTTCCCGGTATCCGTGGCCCTGGGTGCCGACCCGGCGACCATCCTCGGCGCGGTCACGCCCGTACCTGACAGCCTCTCCGAATACGCTTTCGCCGGTTTGTTGCGCGGTAATCGCACGGAGCTGGTGAAGTGCCGCGGTAATGACCTGCAAGTGCCGGCCACCGCCGAAATCATCCTTGAAGGCGTGATTCACCCAGGTGAAATGGCCGATGAAGGCCCCTACGGCGACCACACCGGTTACTACAACGAAGTCGACAGCTTCCCGGTGTTCACCGTCGAGCGCATCACCCATCGGGTCAAGCCGATCTACCACAGCACCTACACGGGTCGTCCGCCCGATGAGCCCGCCATCCTCGGCGTGGCGCTCAACGAAGTGTTCGTGCCGATCCTGCAAAAGCAATTCCCGGAAATCACCGACTTCTACCTGCCGCCCGAGGGCTGTTCGTATCGCATGGCCATCGTGACCATGAAGAAGTCGTATCCGGGGCATGCCAAGCGGGTAATGCTCGGCGTATGGTCGTTTTTGCGACAGTTCATGTACACCAAGTTCGTTATTGTCACCGACGACGACATCAATGCCCGGGACTGGAACGACGTGATCTGGGCCATCACCACGCGCATGGACCCCAAGCGCGATACGGTGATGATCGACAACACGCCTATCGACTACCTCGACTTCGCGTCGCCGGTATCGGGCCTTGGCTCAAAGATGGGCCTGGATGCCACGCACAAATGGCCGGGCGAAACCACGCGTGAGTGGGGCCGGGTGATCGTCAAGGATGAAGCTGTCACTGCGCGGGTCGATGCGATCTGGAAAGAATTGGGAATAGATTGATGCGTGTAACCCTGCAACCTTCCGGTGCTGTGCTGGAGCTGGCTCCTGGCGAGCGAATCCTCGAAGGCGCCCGTCGCCTGGGCTATGAGTGCCCTCAAGCCTGTCGCAATGGCGTATGCCATGTCTGCGCGGCGTTGCTGGTGGAGGGCCGGGTACGCCAAGCCGGGGAAGTGCGCGATCATGGTGAGTTCTACACCTGTATCGCCGAGCCCTTGGAGGATTGTGTGGTGCTGTGGGATGGCGTTCTGGCGCCGGGAGAGTTGCCGTTGCGCAAATTGTCGTGCCAATTGATCGAGTGTGCGCAAGTGGGTGGCGATGTGTGGCGCGTGCGCCTGCGCGCCCCGGCTGGCAAGGCGGTGCGTTATCACGCCGGGCAATACCTGATGATCGAGCGGGACAACGGCGAGAAGTCAGCGTTTTCCCTGGCCTCGGCGCCCCATGCCGGGCGTGAGTTGGAGTTGCATGTACTGGCACGGGAAGCCAGCGCGCGCAGCCTCATCGAACAGTTGCAGCGTAACCAGATGGCGCGCGTCGAGCTGCCGTTTGGCGACACTCACCTGGCTGAACTGCCAGACGGGCCACTGGTACTGATGGCCGCCGGCACCGGCATGGCGCAGATGAACAGTCTGATCGAGCATTGCCGCGCTTCAGGTTTCAAGCACCCGGTGCATCTGTATTGGGGCGTGCGTCTGCCGGAAGATTTCTACGAAATCGAGCATTGGGATCAATGGCTGCAATTACCCAACCTGTTCCTGCACAAAGTCGTCAGCGACCTGTGTGGTTGGGAAGGGCGCTGTGGTTTGCTGCATGAGGCAGTGTGCGAAGACATTGCCGACCTCAATAGCGTGCACGTCTACGCCAGCGGTTCGCCGGCGATGATCTACGGCACGCTGGACGCACTGGTCAGCGCCGGCATGGATGCGCACCGGATGCGCGCCGACGTCTTCGCCTACGCCCCAAGGCCCTGAAGCCTTGCGCTGAATAATGTAGGAGCAGGCAAGTCAGCTCCCACAGGGGACAGTGTCGTGTCAGAAGCGCACGCCAGTTGTCACCATTGCCGCGTTGAACCCGAGCAACACCAACTCCGCCGCCACCGGCCCGTAATGCGCGCCCACCGACGGAATGATCACCGGCGCCACACCGAATCGGTTCAACGGGATCTTGTCGCGGTACTCGCCGCGATAGCCCTGAAGCAGCCCGCCGGTCAATTTTGCATACACCGGATACTCGGCCAGGTCATAGCGCTTGCCCGCATAGGCGTAGTACGAGCGCTGGCGGAACGAGTTGCGAAAAGTCACCCCGCCATACAGCAGGCCCGACGCCTCGTTGCGTTCCAGGCCGATCAAGTCCTGCTTGTTGTTGTGCTCGGGGTCGGGTGCGAAGTGCCGGGTGTAGACACTGGTCTGGGCGTACCAGAAGCCTTTGTCGTCGTTGGCGGGTGGGGTTTCGCTCGCCAGCGCGGTGGTGGCTTGGGCCAGGAACAACAGCCCAGGCAATCTAAATTTTTTCATGGGGCGACCTCGATAGTCGATGTAATGAACGGCTAAGTGGGTCGTTATGTGCGCGCTAGTTTGACGGCATGGCGCCCGCCCAGGCTGAACCGGGGCTGACAGTAGCGGGATTAACCGTCCAGATCCTGACGAGTGGCGGCGTTGATTAATGCCCAGTGGCACTTTTTCGCCGTACGGTTACAGCGCTGCGTTTTATTACGGTAAAGTCGCTCACAACTGGTAACACTCAGGAGGCGCACCGCATTTCGCCATGACCGCCATTGAAACCGATCTTCTGCAATTGGCTTACCCTCCGCGCCTCGATCTTGGGCCGCAACTCACACACGAACAGTTGATGAGCTCGATGCAAGCCACCATGGCACGGCATAAGGGTGGGCCGGTGTGGCTATTTGCTTATGGTTCGCTGATCTGGCGCCCTGAATGTTCATCCACCGAGCGCGTACGGGCACGGGTCCACGGTTATCACCGGGGCTTGTACCTGTGGTCCCATGAGCATCGGGGTACGCCGGAATTGCCGGGGTTGGTGTTCGGGCTGGACCGCGGTGGTTCCTGCAGCGGGTTCGCCTACCGTTTGCCGGAAGATCAGTTGGAGGCCTCGCTGTTTGCCCTGTGGCAACGCGAGATGCCATACCCCTCTTACCGGCCGCACTGGCTCAGCTGCCGATTGCAAGATGGCAGCACCGTGCAGGCGTTGGGGTTTGTGTTGGAGCGGCATTTGCCCAGCTATGCTGGCAACTTGCCTGATATCGTGCTTAATCATGTACTGCAAAGCGCTTGCGGGCGTTACGGCACGACTCGCGATTATGTCGAGCAGACCGTGAACGCCCTGCGTAGCCACGCCATGCCAGATAAAAACCTGGAGGCGCGGCTCAAGCGTTGTGCCAAGGGTTGCCCGGGCGATTAACGCGCCGAGCTGACACTGTTGGTGTGCCACAGCGTGGGGATCAGGAACGCGATCGCCAGTACGCACGCACCAATCAGCAGCACGAAACCACCGTCCCAGCCGAAATGGTCGACCGTGTAGCCCATGGCCGCACTTGCCGCTACCGAACCGCCCAGATAACCGAACAGACCGGTGAAGCCCGCTGCGGTACCGGCGGCCTTCTTCGGAGCCAGTTCCAGTGCCTGCAGGCCGATCAGCATCACCGGGCCGTAGATCAGGAAGCCGATGGAGAACAGCGCAATCATGTCGATCATCGGGTTGCCCGGCGGGTTGAGCCAGTAAACCAGGGTTGCCACTGTCACCAGGGCCATGAACACGATGCCGGTCAGGCCGCGGTTGCCACGGAAGATCTTGTCCGACATCCAGCCGCATAGCAGCGTACCCGGGATACCTGCCCACTCGTAGAAGAAGTACGCCCAGGACGACTTATCGACCGTGAAGTGCTTGGCTTCTTTCAAGTAGGTCGGCGCCCAGTCCAGTACGCCGTAGCGCAGCAGATAGACAAACACGTTGGCGAAGGCGATGTACCAGAGCATTTTGTTGCGCAGCACGTACTTGACGAAGATTTCCTTGGCACTGAATTCGTCTTCGTGGCTGGCGTCGTAACCTTCTGGGTAGTCGTTCTTGTACTTCTCGATAGGCGGCAGGCCCACCGATTGCGGAGTGTCCCGCATGGTGATGAAGGCAAACGCCGCCACCGCCAGGGCCACGGTGGCCGGTACATAGAACGCCGCATGCCAGTCGTTGAACCACGCCATGCCCAGCAGGAACAGCGGGCCGATCAAGCCACCGCCGACGTTATGCGCCACGTTCCACACGGACACCACGCCGCCGCGTTCTTTCTGCGACCACCAGTGCACCATGGTCCGCCCACTTGGCGGCCAACCCATGCCCTGGGCCCAGCCGTTGATGAACAGCAAAATGAACATCATGGTCACGCTGGACGTTGCCCAAGGTGCGAAACCGAAAATGAACATCACCCCCGCCGAAACCAGCAGGCCAAAGGGCAGGAAATAGCGTGGGTTGGAGCGGTCGGACACCAGGCCCATCAGGAATTTGGACAAGCCGTAGGCAATCGCAATCGCCGACATCGCCAGGCCCAGTTCACCGCGGGTGTAACCCTCGTCGATCAGGTAGGGCATGGCCAGGGAGAAGTTTTTACGCAGCAGGTAGTAACCGGCGTAACCAAAGAAAATACCCGCGAAGATCTGCCAGCGCAGCCGTCGGTAGGTACTGTCTATTTTTTCTTCAGGCAGGGGCGCCTGGTGTGCGGCAGGACGAAAGAAAGCAAACATTCAAGAGCTCCAAATTTCTTGTTTTGACTGCGGATGCGAATGTTACAGTTTCGTTACCGAAAATAGCATCGCCTCTTATCTGCAAACACAGGAAACGAGAGCAATTGCATGTTCTTTTACGAACATGTCGCCTATAGATAAGTGATGGTCGTGGTTAGGTCCTAAGACCGCGAAGTAACTGCTGTGGGAGCTGGCTGGCCTGCGATGACGGTCTTTCAGCTTCATCTGTAGCAGCTGACTCACCGCTGTCGCAGGCAAGCCAGCTCCCACATGGATTGCATTTCAGGTGTGTTATCGGGTTTGGACAACTATTTTACCCACTGCCTTGCGCTGTCCCAGATCATTGATCGCCTGTGCTGCCTGTTCCAGCGGATACACCTGCGACACCAACGGCTTGAGCTTGCCCTCGCCATACCAGGTGAACAACTGCTGGAAATTCGCTGCATTGTCCTGCGGTTGGCGCTGGGCAAACGAACCCCAGAACACCCCGACCACCGCTGCGCCCTTGAGCAACGCCAGGTTCACCGGCAGTTCAGGAATACGCCCGCTGGCGAAACCCACCACCAGCAGCCGACCATTCCAGGCGATCGAACGAATGGCCTGGTCAAACAGGTCGCCACCCACCGGGTCGTAGATAACATCGGCGCCATTGCCATCGGTCAGGCGCTTGACCTCATCCTTGAGGCTGGCTTCGCTGTAGTTGATCAACTCATCGGCGCCAGCCGCCTTGGCCACCGCGAGTTTGTCGGCGCTGCTGGCGGCGGCAATCACCCGGGCGCCCATGGCCTTACCGATCTCCACGGCGGCCAGGCCCACGCCACCGGACGCGCCAAGCACCAGCAAGGTCTCGCCGGGTTGCAGATTGGCGCGTTGTTTCAGCGCATGCATGGAGGTGCCGTAGGTCATGCTGAAGGCGGCGGCGGTGTTGAAATCCATGCTCGGCGGGATCGGCAGCACGTTATAGCCGGGCACCGCGACCTGCTCGGCAAAGCTGCCCCAGCCGGTCAGCGCCATCACACGGTCACCGACTTTCAGATGGCTGACTTTCTCACCCACTTCACTGACCACGCCTGCCGCTTCGCCACCGGGTGAGAACGGAAAGGGCGGCTTGAACTGGTATTTGCCTTCGATGATCAGGGTGTCCGGGAAATTCACCCCGGCGGCGTGCACGTCCAACAGGATTTCGTTCTTCTTGATCGCGGGGCTGGCGATCTCTTCCAGCACCAGGGTTTCGGCGGGGCCGAAGGCTTTGCACAGCACAGCTTTCATCGGACTATTCCTTTTGGCGTCGTGGCCGATAAGTGTAGGAGGGAACGCCCGCGGGTCAACGAGCATGCCCGCGCCTGATAAGCCCCCATAAGCTTGTGCTCAGCCTTGCTAGCGTTATGCTACCCGGCAACCGAATTCGAGGAATGAACTGTGAAAGCGTGGATCCTGTTGATGCTGGCCCTGACCTTGCCGATGGCAGCCCAGGCCGAAGAGGCCAAAGAAGGCGAGGCGCCGAAGGTCAGCTATATCAGCCTGAGCCCGCCGTTCGTGGGCAATTATGGCCTGGATGGCACCGCCAAGCTCAAGGTCTACAAGGCCGACATTGCCCTGCGCGTGACCGGTGATGAGGCGGCGAAGTTGGTCAAGGCCAACGACCCGTTGATTCGCAACCAACTGGTCGCGCTGTTTACCCAGCAGACCAACGAGACCATGAGCAGTGTGGAAGGGAAGGAAAAGCTGCGTCAGGAAGCGTTGAAGCAAACGCAGCAGGTGATGAACGATGAAACCGGCAAGCCGGTGGTAGAAGACCTGCTGTTCAACAACCTGATCATCCAGTAAGTCGCTGCGCGACTATCGCGGGCAAGCCCGCTTTCACAGGGGCTCGCATTCCAGTGTGGGAGCGGGCTTGCCCGCGAAGAGGCCCTGACAGGCACCGCAAGAAGCCAGTATCAATTAAAGCAACTGCAGGACCGCTGCCCACTGCTCCAGTGTGACTGCCATGACCGAAAGCCGGCTGCCCTTTTGCACCAGCGGCATTTCAGCCAGTGCAGTTTGCTGCTTTAGATAGCCAAGGCCCAGCACCTTGGGAAAGGTCTGCACGTGGGCAACATCGATCGCGCTCCACGGGTTTTTCTCCGGGGTGGCCTTGGCGTCGAAATAGTGGCTTTCTGGTACCAGCGCAGTGGGGTCCGGATAGGCGGCCCGAGTGATTTTGCCGATGCCGGCAATCCCTGGCTCCGGGCAACTGGAGTGGTAGAAGAAAAACTCGTCGCCCACGGCCATGGCGCGCAAAAAGTTGCGGGCCTGATAGTTGCGTACCCCGTCCCAGCGCGCTTCGCCGAGCTTTTCCAGGCCGTTGATAGAGAGTTCGTCGGGCTCGGATTTCATCAGCCAGTAGGCCATTGTTGGGCTCCTGAAAAAGGCATTGGGCAAGTTGTCGGGCAATTGCATGACAAACCGACAGTCGGTTGGCGTCAAGGTTTGCGTGTTGGTTCACGTTACCGCAGAATGCGCGCTTTTAAGCTTGACGCAGCTGCAACGGACTACTTTGGAACGTTGTTGTCATCGTGTACGAGGTGCCTGAAAGGGGGGCAATCGATGCAACGTAAGCCGGATTTACTATGGATTTTGGTTATTTTGTTTGGTCTGGGCGTTGTGACCACCGGTTATGCCCAGAGCCTGTGGTCGAACAAGACCGATGCACCGGTTGAACTGGCTCAGCAGCAGCCACAACCGTTCAAGCGTTAACTCAAGCATTCACCAAGGCGCCGCTGTTTCCAGCGGCGTTTGTGCGTCATACCACTGCGTATCAGTCACCGTCCCCGCCAACGGCACATCCCAACTCGCCTGCGCCAGGCGTTCGACTTTCTGGCATTCATGGGCCAGCCCCAGCAGCGTTGGCTTGCGCCAGCTCTGGCGGCGGGCAAGATAGGCCAGGCTGCGATCGTAGAACCCGCCGCCCATGCCCAGGCGCCCACCCACATCGTCGAACCCCACCAGCGGCAATAACACCAGGTCCAGCGCCCAGACCTGGCGCTGACGATGGGCATTGACCCGTGGTTCCAGAATGCGAAAGCGGTTTGGCAGCAACTTGTCCCCAGGTCGTACACGCTGGAACACCATCTTGGTGCGCGGCCAGGCGCTGAGCACCGGCAGGTAAGTGGCTTTGCCGCGGCGCTGGGCCGCACGCAGCAGCAGGCGCGGATCGATTTCACCGTCCGTGGGCAAATATAAAGAGATATGTTTGGCCCGGCGAAACAGCGGGTGCTGTGCCAGTTGCCGGTACAGACCCTGAGCGGCCTGGCGCTGCTCGCTTGGCGTGAGGGCGCGGCGGGCCTTGCGCAACATGCGTCGAAGTTGCGGACGAGATAGCGGCGCAGGTTCGGTCATGATTTTCGGCTCATAAAACAATGCCAGTCCGGGGACTGGCATTGAGTTTGGGAATTCAGGCTCCCCGACAGAGCCGCTGTCGACTTAGCCCTTGAACCCGAAAGTTCAAGGTGGAAGAAGCAGTAGGCTTTAAGGCTTTCCGTCTAGCGGACATGCACACCAGCCCAACGTGCAACTTCCAGGGTAGTGCGAATCGGCTCAGGGACATCGCCGACTGGCAAACACGCCAGGGAGTGGGGCGAGTATACCTTAAACCCGCTCGGCAATCAGCCCTTGGGTGTGTCTGAATCGGTGGAAAGCGCCAGATCCACGCGATCAAGCAGGTCACGCACCTGCTCGCGCGTCGAACCACTGGCCTGTACGTCAGGGCGCTCCTGCTTATGCAGCAGGTCGTGGGTGATATTCAGCGCGGCCATCACAGCGATGCGGTCGGCGCCGATCACTTTGCCGCTGCTGCGGATTTCGCGCATCTTGCCGTCCAGGTAGCGGGCAGCGCTCACCAGGTTGCTGCGTTCTTCCTGGGGGCAGATGATCGAATATTCTTTGTCGAGGATCTGCACGGTAACGCTATTGCTTGAACTCATGAGTCTTGCTCCAGGGCCTTCAGGCGCGAAATCATCGATTCGACCTTACGCCGGGCGATTTCGTTTTTTTCAATGAGGTGAGCGCGTTCCTCGCGCCAGGTCTTTTCCTGAGCTAATAGGAGTCCGTTTTGACTCTTAAGTTGCTCGACCCGATCAATTAGCAGTTCGAGTCTGGCCATCAGCGCTTGCAGGTCGGTGTCTTCCATTGGGTTCCACTGGATTTGTCTGATGAATGGCAACTGCAGGATAAACGATCTGACGCCCTCGATAGTCTTGGTACGTCTGCCGGTGCTAGGATACAGCGCTCCATTCTAGACATTGCGCCGTCTGGCGCCTAGCTCACCATGCCCATTCAGAATTCCCCGTACGACGCTTTTTCCAAACTGCTGAGCACCAGCGGCCACCCTTGCTCGCCTGCCGAACTGCACGGCGTGCTGTTGGGCCGCAGTTGCACCGGTGTGGGCTTTGATGCCGACAACTGGCTGGCCGATGTGGCCGAGTTGCTGGAAACCGAACCCACCGAGAACGTGCGCAATGCGTTGATCGGCCTGCAAGAGATGGTCAAGGGCGAGTTGACCGGTGACGACGTCACCGTGGTCCTGCTGCTGCCGACCGATGACGCGCCGCTCACCGAGCGCGCTGCTGCCCTGGGCCAGTGGTGCCAGGGCTTCCTCCACGGTTTCGGCGTGAATGCCGGCGGCCTGGAGCTGAGCACCGACGCCAAGGAAGTGCTGCAGGACCTGGCGGCGATCTCACAGGTGCAAGATGCCCTGGAAGAGTCCGAAGATGGCGAAGGCGACTACATGGAAGTCATGGAATACCTGCGCGTCGCGCCGTTGCTGCTGTTCACCGAGACCAGGAAGTCCGCTGAGCCGGTCGCTGCCAAGCCGTCGTTGCACTAAAGAAAGGAAGCCCATCTGCCCATGATTCATATCCCCAAAGCGGAATACACCCGTCGCCGCAAGGCGCTCATGGCGCAGATGGAACCCAACAGCATCGCGATCCTGCCGGCCGCCGCCGTGGCCATCCGCAACCGCGATGTCGAGCATGTTTACCGCCAGGACAGCGATTTCCAGTACCTGAGCGGTTTCCCCGAGCCCGAAGCGGTGATCGTGCTGATGCCCGGTCGCCAGCACGGCGAGTACGTGCTGTTCTGCCGCGAGCGCAATGCCGAGCGCGAATTGTGGGACGGCCTGCGTGCGGGCACCGAGGGCGCGATTCGCGACTTTGGCGCGGATGATGCCTTCCCCATTACCGATATCGACGACATCCTGCCCGGCCTGATCGAAGGTCGCGACCGCGTGTACTCGGCCATGGGCAGCAATGCCGAGTTCGACCGGCACGTGATGGAGTGGATCAACGTGATCCGTTCCAAAGCACACCTGGGCGCCCAGCCGCCGAACGAATTCGTTGCCCTGGATCATTTGCTCCACGATATGCGCCTGTATAAATCGGCGGCAGAAGTGAAGGTGATGCGCGAGGCAGCGCGAATTTCCTGTGCGGCCCATGTGCGGGCGATGCAGGCCAGCCGTGCCGGCCTGCATGAGTTCAGCCTGGAAGCCGAGCTGGATTACGAGTTTCGCAAAGGCGGTGCGAAAATGCCGGCCTACGGCTCCATCGTCGCCGCCGGGCGCAACAGCTGCATCCTGCATTACCAGCAGAATGACGCAGTGCTCAAGGACGGCGACCTGGTGCTGATCGACGCCGGGTGTGAGATAGATTGCTACGCCAGCGATATCACCCGTACCTGGCCGGTCAACGGCAAGTTTTCGCCGGAGCAGAAGGCGATCTACGAGATTGTGCTGGCCTCCCAGGAAGCCGCCTTCAAGCAGATCGCGCCGAACAAACATTGGAACCAGGCCCATGAGGCGACCGTGCAAGTCATCACCGCCGGCCTGGTGAAGCTGGGGTTGTTGCAAGGTGACGTTGACGAGTTGATCGCCAGCGAAGCCTACCGCGCCTTCTACATGCACCGTGCCGGCCACTGGCTGGGCATGGATGTGCATGATGTGGGCGAGTACAAAGTGGGCGGTGAATGGCGCGTGCTGGAAGTGGGCATGGCCTTGACCGTGGAGCCGGGCATCTATATTTCCCCGGACAACCAGAACGTGGCAAAAAAATGGCGTGGCATTGGCGTGCGCATCGAGGACGACGTGGTAGTGACCAAGCAAGGCTGTGAAATCCTGACTGGCGGCGTGCCCAAGACCGTTGCCGAGATCGAAGCGTTGATGGCGGCTGCCCGATGAGCCGGGTCAACCTGGCGATTATCGGCGGCGGCCTGGTGGGGGCCAGCCTGGCCTTGGCATTGCAAGCCGGGGCCAAGGCGCGGGGTTGGAAGATCGTGCTGATCGAGCCCTTTGCACCGGGCGACAGTTACCAACCGAGCTACGATGCGCGCTCTTCCGCGCTGTCGTTTGGCGCGCGCCAGATTTACCAGCGGCTGGGCCTGTGGCAAGCCATTTCCCGACGTGCAGAGCCGATCAAGCAGATCCACGTGTCGGACCGTGGGCGTTTCTCCACCGCGCGTTTGTCTGCGATGGAGGAGGGCGTGCCGGCCCTGGGTTATGTGGTAGAAAACGCCTGGCTCGGCCAATGCCTGTGGCAAGGCTTGGACAAGGACGTGGTGAGCTGGCGCTGCCCGGCGGAAGTCACGCGCATGGAGCCGCTGCCCGATGGCTATCGCCTGACCCTCAACGATGAAACCGTGCTGGAATGCGACCTGGCGGTACTGGCCGATGGCGGCCGTTCCGGCTTGCGTGAGCAACTGGGCATTGGCGTGAAAACCCGGCCCTACAACCAGAGCGCCCTGATCGCCAACATCACCCCGAGCGAAGCCCACAATGGCGAGGCGTTCGAGCGCTTTACCGATGAAGGCCCCATGGCCTTGCTGCCGCTGCCGGACAACCGCTGCGCGCTGGTCTGGACCCGCATCGGCATGGACGCCCAGCGCTTGGCCAGCCTCGACGAGCGTAGCTTCCTGAGCGAACTGCAGGGTGTGTTCGGGTATCGCCTGGGCACCCTCAAGCAAGTGGGTGCCCGCCACCTGTACCCGTTGACCCTGGTGGAAGCCGAAGAGCAAGTGCGTTCGCACCTGGCGGTCCTCGGCAATGCCGCCCATAGCCTGCACCCTATTGCCGGGCAGGGGTTCAATCTGTCTCTGCGCGATGCCAATGCCTTGGCCGAAGCGCTGCTGGCCGGGCCTGCTGTGCCGGGTGACCTGGCGACTTTGCAAAGCTATCGCGAGCGCCAGCGCCTGGACCAGCAACTCACCGTAGGCTTCTCCGACCAGGTCACGCGCCTGTTTGGCAGTGCCCAACCGTTGGTGGCGCTGGGCCGCAATATGGGCTTGCTCGGCCTCGACCTGTTGCCACCAGCCAAACGCTGGTTCGCCCGCCAGGCCATGGGCCTGGGTACGCGTTCCGATGCGTAAGTGGCTAACCCAACGCGTGGGCAAGGCGCGGCTGTTGCGCTGGTTCCTCACCCTGTACCCGCCGTACCTCGGCGCCGGGGTGCGGGTGCAGGCACTGAGTGCCGACTTCCGGCATGCCAAGGTGCGCATGGGCCTGGGTTGGTACAACCGCAATTACGTCGGTACGCAATTTGGCGGCAGCCTGTATTCGATGGTCGATCCGTTCTACATGTTGCTGTTGATGGAAAACCTGGGCCGCGACTACATCGTGTGGGACAAGGCTGCGAGTATCGACTTCATCTCGCCGGGCAAAGGCCCGGTGTATGCCGAATTCTCTATCGACGACACTTTGCTCGATGAAATCCGGCGCCAGACCGCAGGTGGCGAGAAATATCTGCCCCACCTCAAGGTCGAGATTCATGACGGCTCCGGCACCCTGGTGGCGCGGGTCGACAAAACCCTTTATGTGCGGCGCAAGCCGCCAGCGAGACAGGCTTGAATATGGACATGCGCGCAGATGTGCTGATTGTCGGGGCCGGAATGGTCGGAAGCGCCCTGGCGCTGGCGTTGCAGGGCAGTGGCCTGCAGGTGCTGCTGCTCGACGGCAGCCCGTTGAGCGTCAAGCCGTTTGAACCGGCTGCGGCGTTTGAACAGCGGGTGAGCGCGCTGTCGGCGGCCAGCCAGCGCATTCTTGAGCGCCTGGGCGTGTGGGACGGCATCGTAGAGCGGCGTGCCAGCCCCTATGGCGAAATGCAGGTATGGGACGGCAGCGGCACTGGGCAGATCCACTTCTCGGCGGCCAGTGTGCATGCGGAGGTGCTTGGGCATATCGTCGAGAACCGCGTGGTGCAGGATGCCTTGCTCGATCGCCTGCATGACTGCGACCTCGGCCTGCTGGCCAATGCGCGCCTGGAACAGATGCGCCGATCCGGCGATGACTGGTTGTTGACCCTCGCCGACGGCCGCAAGCTGCGCGCGCCGCTGGTGGTGGCCGCCGACGGTGCCAACTCCGCTGTACGCCGCCTGACCGGTACACCTACCCGCGAATGGGATTACCTGCACAACGCCATCGTCACCAGCGTGCGCAGCAGTCAGCCGCACCAGCGCACCGCGTGGCAACGTTTCACCGACACCGGCCCGTTGGCGTTCCTGCCGCTGGTGCGCGATGGGCAGGAAGACTGGTGCTCGATTGTCTGGTCGACCACGCCCGCGGAGTCCGAGCGCTTGATGGCGCTGGATGATGAACGCTTCTGTCGGGAACTGGAGCGTGCCTTCGAGGGGCGCTTGGGCACGGTGGTCAGTGCCGACCCGCGTGTGTGCGTACCGTTGCGCCAGCGCCATGCCAAACGTTATGTGGCCGAAGGCCTGGCGTTGATCGGCGACGCCGCCCACGTCATTCACCCGTTGGCGGGGCAGGGCGTCAACCTGGGTTTCCTCGATGCAGCCGTGCTGGCCGAAGTGCTGTTGGCGGCGACCGAGCGCGGCGAGCGCCTGGCCGATGTGAAAGTGCTGAGCCGTTACGAGCGGCGCCGCATGCCCCATAACCTGGCGCTGATGGCGGCGATGGAAGGCTTTGAGCGCTTGTTCCAGGCCGATCAACTGCCGCTGCGCTGGTTGCGCAACGCGGGTTTGAAAATCGTCGACCAGATGCCCGAAGCCAAAGCCGTGTTTGTGCGCCAGGCACTGGGGTTGACTGGTGATCTCCCCGAACTCGCCAAACCCTGAACTGACAATACAACCCTCTGTGGGAGCCGGGCTTGCCCGCGATGAGGCCGTCAGCTCCGGCGCATATTCTGGCTGTGCAACATCTGGTAACGCCTCCACCAAGCGTTACTAAATGTGAGTCCTTATCATTTGCCCTCCATTTGCAAATGAGAGACCGCACCCATGTTGGCACCCAAGCGCCTCCTGACTGCCCTGGCACTCACCCTGATCGGCAGCACCACCGTGCAGGCGGCCGACGAAGTCGTGGTCTACTCCTCGCGTATCGACGAACTGATCAAGCCCGTCTTCGACGCCTATACCAAAAAGACCGGCGTACAGGTCAAGTTCATTACCGACAAGGAAGCCCCGTTGATGCAGCGCATCAAGGCCGAGGGCGAGAACGCCACCGCCGACCTGTTGCTCACCGTTGACGCCGGTAACCTCTGGCAGGCCGAGCAGATGGGCATCCTGCAACCGTTCACCTCTCCTGTCATCGACAAGAACATTCCTCTGCAATATCGCTCCTCGGCCCACGCCTGGACCGGTTTGAGCCTGCGTGCGCGAACGATCGCCTATTCCACCGACCGGGTAAAACCGGGCGACCTGACCACCTACGAAGCCCTGGCCGACAAGCAGTGGGAAGGCCGCCTGTGCCTGCGCACGGCGAAAAAAGTCTACAACCAGTCGCTGACCGCCACGTTGATCGAAACCCATGGTGCGGCCAAGACCGAAGAAATCATCAAGGGTTGGGTGAATAACCTCTCCACCGACGTGTTCTCCGATGACATCGCCGTGCTGGAGGCCATCAACGCCGGGCAATGCGACGTGGGTATCGTCAATACCTATTACTACGGTCGCCTGCACAAGCAGAAGCCAGAGCTGGCGGTGAAGTTGTTCTGGCCGAACCAGGGCGACCGCGGCGTGCATGTGAATCTCTCCGGCATCGGCCTGACCCAGCACGCACCGCACCCGGAAGCGGCCAAGGCGCTGGTGGAGTGGATGACCACGCCTGAGGCGCAGAAGATCTTCGCCGACGTCAACCAGGAATTCCCGGCCAACCCGGCGGTACCGCCATCGGCGGAAGTGGCGACCTGGGGCAAGTTCGTGGCCGATACCTTGCCGGTGGAAGTGGCAGGCAAGCGCCAGGCCGAAGCGATTCGCCTGATGGATCGCGCTGGCTGGAACTGAAGCTGCGCCGCTTAACTGTGGGAGCTGGCTTGCCCGCGATTGCATCACTTCGGTATCACTGATACACCGAGGTGCTTGTATCGCAGGCAAGCCAGCTCCCACATTGGTTAGTGGCCGCTTCAACATCTTTATTTTTCTGAGAGCTTTTCCTTGGCCCACCCCGCCCAACGTCGCTGGTACCTACCGGTTTTCAGCGTCGCCGCCCTGGTGCTGTTGCCGCTGAGCGTGCTGCTGCTGTCCTGGCAAAGCATCGACCCGCAGATCTGGTCGCACCTCTGGGACACTCAGATGCCCCGCTTGCTGGGCAACACCTTGACCCTGGTGCTCGGTGTCGGCCTGGGCGTGACGCTGCTCGGCGTCAGCCTGGCCTGGCTGACCAGCCTGTGCGAGTTCCCCGGGCGGCGCTGGCTCGATTGGGCACTGATGTTGCCCTTTGCAATCCCTGCCTATGTGCTGGCCTTTGTGTTCGTGGGCCTGCTGGATTTCGCCGGTCCGGTGCAAACCCTGCTGCGCGAGTGGTTCGGCACCGGGCTGCGTTTGCCGCGGGTACGCTCTACCAGCGGCGTGGTCATTGTGTTGGTGCTGGTGTTCTACCCCTATGTCTACCTGCTGGCGCGCAGCGCGTTCCTGGCCCAGGGCAAAGGCTTGATGGAAGCGGCGCGGGTGCTGGGGCAATCGCCATGGCAAGCGTTCTGGCGCGTGGCATTGCCAATGGCGCGGCCAGCGATTGGTGCCGGTGTGGCCTTGGCGCTGATGGAGACGCTCGCGGATTTTGGTGCGGTCTCGGTGTTCAATTTCGACACCTTTACCACCGCAATCTATAAAACCTGGTACGGCTTTTTCAGCCTGTCCAGTGCCGCGCAACTGGCCAGCCTGCTGCTGCTGGTAGTGATGCTGGTGCTGTATGGCGAGCGACGTGCGCGCGGGGCCAGCCGACCGAGCAATGAGCGCCCACGGGGCAAGGCGTTGTACCACCTGCGCGGGTTCAAAGCCGTGGCGGCCAGCGCGTGGTGCAGCCTGGTCTTCGCCTGTGCGTTCGTGATTCCGATGCTGCAACTGGTGGCATGGTTCTGGCAGCGTGGCCGCTTCGACCTGGATGAACGTTACACCGGGCTGATCGTGCATACCCTTTACCTGGGCGGTATCGCAGCGCTGATCACGGTCAGCGTGGCGCTGATACTGGCCTTTGCCAACCGTCTGGCGCCCACCCGGGCGATTCGCTCCGGTATCAGCCTGGCCAATGTCGGCTATGCCTTGCCAGGCTCGGTGCTGGCGGTGTCGATCATGCTGGCGTTCAGTTACCTGGACCGCGAGTTGGTGGTGCCGCTCTCCGGATGGCTGGGCGGGGCGGGCAAGCCTTTGCTGCTGGGCAGCCTGTCGGCACTGGTGCTGGCGTACCTGGTGCGGTTCCTGGCGGTGGCCTACGGGCCGCTGGAAAACAGCCTGGCGCGAATCCGTCCGTCACTGCCCGAAGCGGCACGCAGCCTTGGCGTGAGCGGCCCACGACTGTTTTGCAAAGTGTATCTGCCGTTATTGCTGCCGGGCACGTTGAGCGCAGCGCTGCTGGTGTTTGTGGATGTGCTCAAGGAAATGCCCGCCACCTTGCTGATGCGCCCGTTTGGTTGGGACACCCTGGCGGTCCGCATCTTTGAAATGACCAGTGAAGGCGAATGGGCGCGGGCGTCTTTGCCGGCGCTGACCCTTGTGCTGGTTGGCTTGTTGCCGGTCATCGGGCTGATTCGTCGCTCGGCTCGGCAAATCGGTTAGGTGCCAGTCCTACGGCTTGAGGCTACAATGCGCGGCATTCGGTGCGCTCCGTCTTTCGGATCGACCTGCTGTATGTGGCTGCGGGCCTTGTAGTACAAGGTGTTCGGCGCAAGTGGCAGCTCTGCGCGCCTTCGCCAAGCCCGGAAGGAGAAACCCATGGGACAGCGTACGCCTCTGTATGACCTGCATCTCGCCCTCGGCGCGAAAATGGTCGATTTTGGCGGTTGGGATATGCCTTTGCATTACGGCTCGCAAGTTGAAGAACACCACCAGGTGCGGCGCGACTGCGGGGTCTTCGATGTATCTCATATGACCGTAATCGATGTCACCGGCCCCCAGGCCAAGGAATGGCTCCAGTACCTGCTGGCCAATGATGTCGACCGACTGCACGGCTGTGGCCGTGCGTTATACAGCGCCATGCTCAACGAGCAGGGCGGGGTAGTGGACGACATGATCGTCTACCGCACCGAAACCGGTTACCGCCTGGTGGTCAACGCCGCCACGCGCGATCAGGACATGGCCTGGATGCAGGCGCAACTGGGCAGCTACTCAGTGCAACTGCATGAGCGCTCCGAGTTGGCCATGCTCGCCATCCAAGGCCCCCACGCCCGGCAGAAAATCGCCGAACTGGTGACCCAGTCCCGTGGCATCCTGATCCATCAGCTCAAACCGTTCGAAGGCCGGGCCGACGGCGACTGGTATATCGCCCGCACCGGCTATACCGGCGAAGACGGCCTCGAAATCGTGCTGCCGGCCGATCAGGCACCGGGCTTTTTCAACGACCTGGTGGGCGCTGGCATTTCCCCCATCGGCCTCGGTGCGCGCGATACCTTGCGCCTGGAGGCCGGCATGAACCTGTATGGCCAGGATATTCACCAGGCCGTCTCGCCCCTGGCGGCCAACATGGCCTGGAGCATCGCCTGGGAACCTGTCGAGCGTAACTTCATTGGCCGCGCTGCGCTGGAAGCAGAAAAAGCAGCCGGCGTGCAGTTCAAACTGGTGGGGCTCGTCCTCGAAGAGCGTGGCGTGCTGCGTGCTCATCAGGTGGTTCGTATCGCCAATGTTGGCGAAGGAGAGATCACCAGTGGTAGTTTCTCGCCTACGCTAAGCAAATCCATTGCGCTGGCGCGTGTGCCGACGGCGACTGCCGACCGGGCCGAAGTGGAAATCCGCGGCAAGTGGTATCCGGTTCGAGTGGTCAAGCCGACCTTCGTGCGTCATGGCAAAACCCTGATCTAACCAATTCCGGCAGGCCAAAGGCCGCTGACATTTCATCTTGAGGACACAGACTATGAGCAATATCCCTGCCGACCTGCGTTTTGCCGAAAGTCACGAATGGGCCCGTCTGGAAGCTGACGGCACCGTGACCGTCGGGATCTCCGACCATGCACAGGAAGCTTTGGGTGATGTGGTGTTTGTTGAGTTGGCGGAAGTGGGTGCCAATTTTGAAGCGCAAGGCCAGGCGGGTGTGGTTGAGTCGGTGAAAGCAGCCTCGGATATCTACTCGCCGGTTGCCGGCGAAGTGATTGCTGTCAACGAAGAGCTGAGTGGCAGCCCTGAGCTGCTGAACTCTGACCCGTACGGCGCGTGGATCTTCAAGCTCAAGCCAAGCGACAAGGCCGAGCTGGACAAGCTGCTGGATGCCGCGGGCTACAAAGCCGCCATCGGCGAATAAACGCCATAGTTACAACGAAACAAATCAATGTGGGAGCTGGCTTGCCTGCGATTGGATCACCAGGGTATCACCGATACACCGAGGTGCCAGCATCGCAGGCAAGCCAGCTCCCACAGTTGATTGGGGTGTGTCTGCTGGTTGTGATCAGTCTCTTTTCAATACGGCTTTAACCGCCGCTACAGCCCGCTCCACATCCGCCTCTGTCATCGCCGTGAACATCGGCAACGACACGATCAAACGCCCAACACGCTCCGCCACCGGGAACATGCCTTCCTTGAAACCCTGTGCCCGATACAGGCTCAGCAGGTGGATCGGCGGGTAGTGATAGCCGATACCCACGCCGTGGGCCTGCATCTGTTCCATGAACGTGGCGCGGGCTGGCAGGCCATCCTGGCGCTCCGGCAATACCAGTTGGAACAGGTGCCAGTTGCTGTTTTCGAAGTCGGCCGGCGGCAGTTGCGCGCCGTATTGGGCTTCGAAATCGCTGCCAAAGCATTTGAAGTAGTGCCGTGCCAGGTTCTGACGATGGGCGGTGATCTTCTCGATGTGCGCAAATTGCCCCAGGCCTATGGCGGCGGCAATGTCGGTCATGTTGAACTTGCCACCCAGCACATCCACATCCAGGCCATCGAAGCCGCTGCGGGTGACGCCTTGCAGTCGGTACTTCTCTGCCAGACGGGCCTCCTCGGCATTGTTCAACACCAGGCAGCCGCCTTCGGACGACGTGATGTTCTTGTTCGCCTGGAAGCTGAAGGACACGAAGTCGCCGGTTGCGCCGATGCGTTCTCCATCCCAGCTGGACCCCAGGGCCTGGGCAGCATCTTCGACAATACGCAGGTTGTACTTGTTGGCCAGCGCGTAGAGCATCGGCATATCCACAGGCAAGCCGGCCAGGTAGACCGGGATGATCGCCTTGGTGCGCGGAGTAATGGCCGCTTCTACCTGGGCCAGGTCGATATTGCGCGTCACCGGGTCGATGTCGGCAAAGACCGGAGTGGCACCGACTTCGAGAATCACGTTAGCCGTGGCAACCCAGGAAATTGGGGTGGTGATGACTTCATCCCCAGGCCCGATCCCGGCGATGCGCAAGGCGATCTCCATGGTGCAGGTGCCCGAGTTGAAGGTGCGTACCGGACGGCCGCCAAAATAGTCCGACAGCTGTGCTTCGAATGCCTGCACCTTTGGTCCGCTGGTGATCCAGCCGGAACGCAGAACATCGCCGACCGCCGAAATGGTGGCTTCATCAATGGTCGGTTTGGAAAACGGCAGGAAGGGCTGTTGGCTCATGACGAAGAAGGCATCCGTTTCAGGTAGGCAATGAAAGATAGACGAGTCAGTAGGGCATGGTTGCACGCTGAGACTGAATATAGCCTGTCATCCATGAACGATTCGTCATGCAGCAGGCAAAAAAATGCCGCTTGAGAAAGCGGCATTTTTTATGAGGGCAGTTGTTACTCGGTTACAGCATTCTTCGCCAGGATGGCGTTAGCCAGTTCCATGTCCGTGGCTTGGAGGCCAGGGTTATCGGCGCGGACCTTCTGCATGGCCGCTTCCAGATACGGGCCGCGAATGCCGCCGTCGCTGGCGACGAAGCTGCCCGCGTCGTCCTGGGCGGCGACCACCAGCTTGTGGTCCTTGAAGGTCAGGTAAGTCGAGCCAGTGGTGGCGCCCGACGAGATGACATTACGCCAGAAGCTATCGGCCATGGCTGAGCCGACAGGTAGGGAAAGCACAGCGAGGGTTGCGACAGCATATTTGAGACGCATGATGGGTGACTCCGGTGGGTTATCTGTACGTTTTGATTGTAGTTAACCCGATCCAGTTCCATCACTGACTAAACAGTTTCAGTACTCGATCAAACCCGAAGAATTTGTTTCTGAATCTCCTGGCGTGACTCGCAATACCTCCGTCATCGTGGTCAGGCCGGCCTTCACTTTCTCGACACCGGCCATGCGCAGGCTGCTCATGCCCTGCGCCAGTGCCCCACGGCGCAGGGCTTGTACGTCCGCGCCTGGAGTGACCAGCGCCTGGAGTGCCGGGTCCATGAGCATGATTTCATACAGTCCGGCCCGGCCTCGATAACCGCTGTCACGGCAGTGTGCACAGCCGACAGCTTCGTAGCCGCCATCGTCCTCCAGGCCCGCGGGGTGCTTGCAGTGGCTGCACAGAAGCCGCACCAGGCGCTGCGCCATCACACCTATGAGCGTGGCTTTGATCAAATAGTGAGCAACGCCCAGTTCCTGCAGGCGGCTGATGGCGCTGGGTGCATCGTTGGTGTGCAAGGTCGAGAAAACCAGGTGCCCGGTCAGCGCGGCCTGGATAGCCATCTCTGCGGTTTCCTGGTCGCGGATTTCGCCGATCATGATGATGTCCGGGTCCTGGCGCAGCAGGGCGCGGATGCCGCTGGCGAACGTGAGGTCGATGTTGTGCTGGACCTGCATCTGGTTGAAGGCCGGCTCGACCATTTCAATCGGGTCTTCCACCGTGCACAGGTTGACCTCGCGGGTCGCCAGTTGCCTGAGGGTGGTGTAGAGGGTGCTGGTCTTGCCTGAGCCGGTGGGGCCGGTGACGAGGATGATGCCGTGGGTGCGTCGCGTCATGGCGTGCCAGCGTTGCTGGTCGGCGCTGGACAAACCCAACTGGTCGAAATCCTTGAGCAGCACCTGTGGGTCGAAAATTCGCATCACCAGTTTTTCGCCGAATGCCGTGGGCAGGGTCGAAAGCCGCAATTCCACTTCGACACCCGCAGGGTTCCGGGTCTTGACGCGGCCATCCTGGGGTTTGCGTTTTTCGGCCACGTTCATTCGCCCCAGGCTTTTCAGGCGGCTGACCACGGCCATGGTGACCTGCGGGGGAAATTGATAGACGTCATGCAGCAGCCCATCAATGCGAAAGCGCACCCGACCCTGGTCGCGGCAGGGCTCGATATGGATATCGCTGGCTCGTTGGCCAAAGGCGTACTGCAGCAGCCAGTCGACGATGTTGACGATATGCGCGTCGTTGGCATCCGGCTCCTTGTCGCTGGCGCCGAGGCTGAGCAAGTCGAGATTGCCAAGCGTCGTCATCTTTTCATCCGCACCGCTGACGGACTTGGCTAAACGGTAAAACTCGTTGATACCGCGCTGGATATCGCTGGGGTTGGCAACCACGCGCTTGATCGTGCGTCTGAGCACCTGGGACAGCCCGGCTTCCCAGGTGGTGACATGGGGTTGGGCACTGGCGATCGTCACGCTGTGAGTATCGACGGCGACTGCGAGAATGCCGTGGCGCTGGGCAAAGGCGTGGGACATCAACGGCACCACGGCTGCCACATCAATCTTCAACGGGTCGATGCGCAGGTAAGGTTGGCCTACCTGCCGGGCCAGCCATTGGGTCAAGGTCTCCAGGCAAGGGCCCTGGGCTGCGATGCATTCCAAGGGATGCTGGCTGCCGGACGCTGGCGCTACCTTTTGCGCCGCCTGCGCCGTGATCAGCCCTTGCTCGACCAACTCCGGCAATAATTGCTGCAGTTCCAAGGGGTGATCTTGAGTGGCGACGGGCATGCAGGTTTTCCTGGGGCGTGGGGGTAATCCCAGGCTAGCCAGCCGCTGAAGATCCTGCTGGCGCTTGTATTGCCGGTTTTTACTGCGCCATCGCCGCCAACGCTTGAGGCCGCTCGGAATCAGCCGACCACAGCTCCAGGGTGCAGACGCTGATCAGGTTTCGAATCTTTTCACCGATCACTTGGGCGCGGTGCCAGCTCAGGCCGGTCATCACGATATCGATGCTCAGCAGGTCGGCTTCCCGGTTCATGCTGACCCGGGTGGGCGTGAGCAATTGCAGCGCGAAGTAGTTCAGCACCCGGCACAGCACGTCCGGTTCAGCCTCGGCGACGATGCGATAGTGCGCCTGGCAGTGGCTACTATTGACGGCCCACGCATCGACGCGGGTGGCGGGGTAGGCGGTTTCGACGGCATGCATGCTGACTCTCCAGTTTCGACTGGAGAAATTTTTACATTCGCCTGGGGAGATTTCTTATCTAAAATAAGCCTATTTGGCGATAAATAGACCAAAACAATTCAAGATAAGCCTATTCATGGGTACTTTTATGCACAATGAGTTGGACGCCTACGACCGCCGCATCCTGGCCTTGCTGCAAGAGGATGCCTCGCTCTCCAGTGCACAGATTGCCGAACAGGTCGGCCTGTCGCAGTCGCCATGCTGGCGGCGTATTCAGCGGCTCAAGGAGGAGGGCGTGATCCGCGGCCAGGTCACCCTGCTGGACCGCAAGAAAATCGGGCTCAACACGCAGATTTTCGCCGAGGTCAAACTCAACGCCCACGGTCGCTCCAATTTCACCGAGTTCACCGAGGCGATTCGCGGGTTTCCGGAAGTGTTGGAGTGCTATGTGCTGATGGGGGCGGTGGACTTTCTGCTGCGTATCGTCACCTCGGATATCGAGGCGTACGAGCGGTTTTTCTTCGAGAAGTTGTCGATGGTGCCGGGGATTCAGGAGGTCAACTCGATTGTGGCGCTGTCGGAGATCAAGTCCACCACCAGCCTGCCAGTATTGCGCTGACAGGCATGCCATTGACTGTAGGAGCGAGCTTGCTCGCGAAGATCGTTAACGATAACGCGGGAAGCCTGGCTCCCCACATCGCTCTCGGGTTTTTCGCGAGCAAGCTCGCTCCTACAGGTAGAGTGACTTACAGGCGCAGAAGGGTCTTCCAGGCACGATTCTGATAAACCGCAATCGCCTGGTGCATACGCGCATCCAGCGACTCATCGGTAATCGGCTGGTTGGCCAGGTGCGCCAGCTTGTTCAGCTCGCCGTACAAACGGTCCAGCTCAGGAATGTCCACCACATGGCGCGCATGGTGCAGCCAGGCCTGGATGCGTTCGATGCGCGGCAGTTGCTCGGCCAGGTCTTCCGGCTGTTGCTGGTAGCGCTGCAGTTGCAGGGCGACGGCGTCGTCGGCCAACAGGCGTGGCAGCCAGTTGGTAATTTGTGCAGCGCCCTGACGGTTGCCACGCACGTTACGTTCGGCCGTCCAGGTGCGAGCCAGCAGCCAGCGCGAGAGGTTGAGTGAGAACAGGCCCCAGCGCACGTCTTGCAGCTCTTCGATGAACTGTTCCGGCGCGGCTTTGCGAATGTCTTCATCGTCGTCACCGGCCTGGACCAGCGGGCGCCAGTCTTCCAGCAACGCATCCAGGGCGCTGCGCAGTTCGCTGGTGGATTGGCGTGGCGCGGCCTGGCCGAGGCTGCCGATCAGGGCGCGCAACTCGCCGAGGTTCTCGACCCAGTCCTGCAACAGGCGCCAGTGGCCATTGAAGCGGTATTGCTCAGCCAGGCGCTGGCTGCTGCCCAGCAGGTGCCACAGGATCGCGGCGAAGGCGTCGTCCAATGGCATTTCGGCGTGGATCTGTGGCGCCGGCAGGCTCAGGGAATAGCTACTGGCGTCATACAGGCGATAGCCGCGTTCGGCCTTGCTGATGTCGCACGGCATCAGGGCCAGGGTTGCGGCCAGCTCGGCGGCCAGTTCCAGCAGGGCCGCCGGTTCGCCTTCGCGCAGTTCCAGTTCCAGCTCGCAGATTTCTTCTTTCTGCTTGCCGACCACCACATGGCCCAGGTCCAGGGCGGCTTCGATCACCACCTTGGCCTTGCCACGGCCCCAGGCGATCTCGGCGCGTTCACGCACGAAGTCGGTGGTGAAGATCGGCTTGAGAGTCTTTTTGTCCAGCTCGGCCAGTTGCTCGGGCCAGCACTCGCCATCGAGTTTCTTCACATCGAGCTTGGCTTTGGGCAGGTCCCAGTTGTATTCGTTGCGTTCCGACAAGCCGGCGACGCTTTGGCCGCGGGTCTTGAGGGTCTGGATGATGTCGTCACCGTCCTTGCGCAGGCGCAGGGCAACCTTGGCCTGGGCCAGGTCACGCTCGGGGGTGTCGAAGTACTGGTTCATCAACTCACGGCGTTCCCAGCCACTTTTGTTGCGTTTTTTCAGTAACGGGTGCTCACGCAGCGCGGCGAGTGTTTCGCGGCTGACGCGTAGCTTGATTTCGGTTTCTTTCTGCATGGCCGGAAAATCCAGGATCGGGAGCGCAGCCGGGGAAAAGTGTGGCTGCCAAGGTCGTGCAGTGTACAGGACTGAGCCCGGCAACGTGCCGCAACGGTTTATTGTGTTGCGCAGATGCCTCTATAGTGAGGTTCATCCGGGAAGTTGGGAGACCGCGCATGCCGTTACCGTCCATGAAAGAGCAGTTCGCCGCCTTGATCGCCGCGCCGTCGGTGAGCTGCACCCAGCCGTCTCTCGACCAGAGCAACCGCCCGGTGATTGACCTGCTCGCCGCTTGGCTGGGCGACCTGGGCTTTGCCATCGATATCCAACAAGTCAGCCCCGGCAAGTTCAACCTGTTGGCCAGTTTCGGCAGCGGCCCCGGTGGCTTGGTGTTGGCGGGACATAGCGATACCGTGCCGTATGACGCGGCGCTGTGGAACACCGACCCGCTCAAGCTGACGGAAGTCGACGGCCGCTGGGTAGGGCTGGGCAGTTGTGACATGAAGGGGTTCTTCGCACTGGTTATCGACGCGGTGTTGCCGCTGCTGGACCAACCCTTCAAGCAACCGCTGTTGATCCTTGCCACCTGTGACGAGGAAAGCTCTATGTCCGGTGCCCGTGCGCTGGCCGAGGCGGGGCGCCCATTAGGTCGTGCAGCGGTGATCGGCGAGCCGACCGGGCTCAAGCCGATCCGCCTGCACAAGGGCGTGATGATGGAACGCATCGAGATCCTCGGGCGCAGTGGCCACTCGTCGGACCCCAGCCTGGGCCACAGCGCCCTGGAAGCCATGCATGACGCCATCGGCGAACTGCGCGGCCTGCGCTTGGCCTGGCAGCGCGAGTACCGCAACGCGCAATTCAGCGTGCCGCAGCCGACGATGAACTTCGGCTGCATTCACGGCGGCGACAACCCCAACCGCATCTGCGGCCAGTGCTCCCTGGAGTTCGACCTGCGACCCCTGCCGGGCATGGACCCCGAGGTGCTGCGCGCCGCGATCCGCCAGAAGCTCGAACCCCTGGCCGAGCGGCATAAGGTCAAGATCGACTACGCGCCGTTGTTCCCCGAAGTGCCACCCTTTGAGCAGCCCGAAGACGCCGAGTTGGTGCGGGTGGCGGAGCGTTTGACCGGCCATCGTGCCGAAGCAGTAGCGTTCGGCACCGAAGCGCCTTATCTTCAGCGCCTTGGTTGCGAAACCCTGGTGCTCGGCCCTGGCGACATTGCCTGCGCCCACCAGCCTGGCGAGTACCTTGAAATGTCACGCTTGACGCCTACAGTGCGTCTATTGCGGGAACTGATCGAACACTACTGCCTGAAACCTGCATAAATTAACCCCTGCCCATTCGTACATAAGGAGAGTGAGCGTGTCGCCAAGCCTGTTCCGACGATAACCATCAGCCGCTGTGCGCTTTCACGATTGATCCTTTATTTGGCTGCTTTTTATTACAGGCCCAGGTGTTATGCCCGAATACGTCAACTGGCTTCGTCACGCTTCGCCCTACATCAACGCCCACCGCGACTGCACCTTTGTGGTCATGCTGCCCGGCGATGGTGTGGACCACCCCAACTTCGGCAATATCGTCCACGACCTGGTGCTGCTTCACAGCCTGGGTGTGCGCCTGGTGCTGGTGCATGGCTCGCGCCCGCAAATCGAAACCCGCCTTGAAGCACGCGGCCTTACCCCGGCTTACCACGAAGGCTTGCGCATCACCGATGCTGCGACGCTGGAGTGTGTGATCGACGCGGTGGGTCATTTGCGCATTGCCATCGAGGCGCGCTTGTCCATGGACATGGCGTCATCGCCGATGCAGGGCTCGCGCCTGCGTGTGGCCAGCGGCAACCTGGTCACCGCACGGCCAATCGGCGTGCTTGAAGGCGTGGACTACCACCACACCGGCGAAGTGCGCCGGGTCGACCGCAAGGGCATCAACCGCCTGTTGGATGAGCGCTCTATCGTGCTGCTCTCGCCCCTGGGGTATTCGCCCACCGGCGAGATCTTCAACCTGGCCTGCGAAGACGTCGCCACCCGCGCCGCCATCGACCTGGGCGCCGACAAATTGCTGCTGTTCGGCGCCGATCCCGGTCTGATCGATGAGAACGGCCGCCTGGTGCGTGAATTGCGCCCACAACAAGTACCCGCGCACCTGCAGCGCCTGGGCAGCAACTATCAAGCCGAACTGCTCGATGCCGCTGCCGAAGCCTGCCGGGGTGGAGTAGGGCGCAGCCATATCGTCAGCTACGCCGAAGATGGCGCTTTGCTTACCGAACTGTTCACCCGCGATGGTGGCGGTACGCTGGTGGCCCAGGAACAATTCGAACTGGTGCGCGAAGCGGCGATTGAAGACGTCGGCGGCTTGCTGGACCTGATCAGCCCGCTGGAAGAGCAGGGCATTCTGGTGCGCCGTTCGCGGGAAGTGCTGGAGCGTGAGATCGAGCAGTTCAGCGTGGTCGAGCGCGAAGGTATGATCATCGCCTGCGCGGCGCTGTATCAGATCGCGGATTCGGATGCGGGGGAGTTGGCGTGCCTGGCAGTGAACCCGGAGTACCGCCACGGCGCGCGAGGCGATGTGTTGCTCGAACGCATCCAGACCCGGGCACGCGCCCAGGGCTTGAAAACCCTCTTTGTACTCACCACGCGCACGGCCCATTGGTTCCGCGAACGCGGCTTTGTACCCAGCAGCGTGGACCGCCTGCCGTCGGCGCGCGCGTCGCTGTACAACTATCAGCGCAACTCCAAGATCTTTGAAAAGGCCCTGTAAAAGAGTACGGCTCTGTGTGGGAGCTGGCTTGCCTGCGATAGTGGCGCCTCGGTTTATCTGAAGGACCGAGTTGCTGGTATCGCAGGCAAGCCAGCTCCCACCGAAGACTGTATTTATTGTGTGATGAATTTGTCGGTCACATACGCCGAATAATCCGGGAGCACCGTCTCCACCTTCCCCTGTTCCTTCAAGAACTTCGCCGTCTCCTCAATCGCCTTCGCCGTGCCGCCCTTGAGCAGCGCAGCGGTTTGCTGTGCCTGCGCATCCGGAAACGTCGTACCGGCCAAGAGTTCCGGAATGTCATCCGCATTTGAACCTGTCAATTTGGCGATTTTCTGCACTGGCTCAGAATCCACCGTCCAGCTGTCCTTATGGGTGGCATAGTCGGCAAAGGCATCCAGGGTAACTTTGGCGAACTTGGCCACTACGTCAGGATGTTTTTGCGCAAAATCCTTGCGCGCCACCCACACCTCAAATGTGGGTGCACCCCATTGGCCCACCTGCGCCGCGTCTGTGAGGGTCTTGCCGCTCTTGCGGATTTCGCCCAAGGCCGGGGACCACACAAAAGCCCCATCAATATCGCCACGCTTCCAGGCGGCGGCGATTTCGGCCGGCTGCAGGTTTACTACTTTGACTTGTTTGGTGTCCAGCCCCCAGTGTTTCAGCGCGCCGAGCAGACTGTAATGGGAGGTCGAGACGAACGGAGTGGCGATGGTTTTGCCGATCAGGTCCTGGGGTTTATCGATGCCACTGCCGTTGCGCACCACCAGGGCTTCAGAAGCGTTGATCTGTGCCGATACGATAAACGCCACAATTGGCAGGTTGCGCGACGCCGCCGCCGCGAGCGGGCTGGAGCCTAGGTTGCCAATTTGTACATCACCCGAAGCGATGGCTGTGACTACCTCTGGCCCGCTGTTGAAGCGGCGCCAGGCGATTTTTTCGCCGATGGCTTTTTCGTACAGGCCGTCGGCCTGGGGAACCTTGCTGGGATCGATGCCGGTCTGGTAGCCCACCGTCAGGTCGGCGGCGTTGACACCAAAAGAAAGTAATAGCGATACAAAAACTGTAACAAATTGACGGGAGGATGTGCGTTTGGCCATGATGGCGTCGCCTTTTTGATCGTGAGTGACGTATGCAACCGTACGGCAACACTAATCGATCTAAAAAAGCACCAGTAAATACCCTTTAGGAATTAGCTTATGGAGCGGCGCGTCTATCCTGACCGGCCAGCTTCACGGAAAGTCTTATTCCTGGATCGTATGAAAAAGAATGAAATAATTCTTTTTGGGTGTATGAAAAACTCATTACCCTGCAGGGACCAAATCAACTGCGATTAGACGAAGGTAGTAGACACACAAGGTTACGATTGACTTGGTGGTCACTATCTGGCGCTAATCGCGCATCTGTGGATCGAGGGCGTCAGACCCGAGACCAAAGAAATACAAAAATTAGAAATGAGAGGAGCGGTACATGAAGAAGTCCACCTTGGCTGTGGCTGTAACGTTGGGCGCAATCGCCCAGCAAGCAGGCGCTGCCGGTTTCATCGAAGACAGCAAGGCCACACTGGGCCTGCGTAACTTCTACATCAACACCGATAACCGCGAAGGCACGGCCAACCCGAGCCGCAACGAAGAGTGGGGCCAAGGCTTCGATCTGCGTTTCATCTCCGGTTACACCCAAGGCACCGTCGGCTTCGGTCTGGACGCTATCGGCCTGCTGGGTGTTCGCCTGGATTCCGGCGGTGGCACCAACGGCGCGACTGCCAGCTCCTACGGCGGCACTATCTTCCCGAGCAAGTCCAATGGCGAAGCCGTTGATAACTACTCCAGCCTGGGCCTGACTGCCAAGGCCAAGATCTCTCAAACCGAACTGAAGTTGGGTACCTTGCAGCCCAAGCTGCCGGTCATCGTCACCAACGATGGTCGTATGCTGCCGCAAACCTTCCAGGGTGGCCAGATCACCTCCAGCGACATCAAGGACCTGACCCTGGTTGCTGGCCAGATCGAAAAGGCCAAGGGCCGTAACTCCAGCAACAACGAAAGCCTGTCCATCTCCGGCGCCAACAGCCGTGGCGTGAACTGGCGTTCGAGCAACAAGTTCTACTACGCCGGTGGCGACTACAAGATCACCAAGGATCTGACCGCCCAGTACTACTACGGCAACCTGGAAGATTTCTACAAGCAACACTTCCTGGGCCTGACCCACAACTGGGCTATCGGCCCTGGCGTGCTGAAGTCTGACCTGCGTTACTTCAACAGCTCCGACGATGGTAACAACGGCAACCAGTCCGCTTACTTCTCGACGGGCAACTACAGCGGCGTGAACTCCGGCCGTGGCAAAGTCGACAACAACCTGTACAGCGGCCTGTTCCTGTACTCGGTGGCCGGCCACACCTTCGGTGGCGGTTACCAGGTCAGCAACGGCAGCAGCGACTTCCCTTGGCTGAACCAGGGTGACGGCTCGTCGGCTTACATCACCACCGACATGCAAATCCAGAAGTTCGCCCGTGCCGGCGAGCGTACCTGGCAAGCTCGCTACTCCTACGACTTCGCCAAAGTCGGCGTGCCTGGCCTGACCGCCGGTGTGGTTTACCTGAAAGGTGATCATATCGACACCGTCGCCAGCAACCGTACCGAGTTCACCGGCCAGTCCGAGTGGGAGCGTGACATCACTGTTGCCTACGTCGTACCGGAAGGTCCGCTGAAGAACGTCGGCGTGGCGTGGAAAAACGCTATGTGGCGCAGCGACATCGCCAACGCGCGTAACCAGGACGAAAACCGCTTGATCGTCAGCTACTCGATCCCGCTGTTGTAAGACTGTAAAACCTTGCCCGGCGCAATGCCGGGCAAGGTGTCTTGCTATTCAAGTCGGGCTCAACCCCCGCAAGCCCTTCCTGAATCCCTCTTTTTTGCAGCGTCTCAAGGCCTTCTCGAACCTTGAAGGCGATGTTGGCCTCAGGCCGTTCCCAAGTCCAATGAACTGATTTTTAATATTCTTTTATCGTCTAGATAAATCGATATTTATTCTTTTTAAATCACAAAAAATCCATGCACAGTGGGCTCCATAAGCACTCATCAGGAGCCACACCATGAGCCTAAGACTGGGCGATATCGCCCCCGACTTTGAACAGGATTCCAGCGCCGGCAAGATTCGCTTCCACGAATGGCTGGGCGACAGCTGGGGTGTGCTGTTTTCCCACCCTGCGGACTTCACGCCGGTGTGCACCACCGAGCTGGGTTTTACCGCCAAGCTCAAGGATGAATTCGCCAAGCGTGGCGTCAAGGCCATCGCCCTGTCGGTAGATCCGGTGGACTCGCACCACAAGTGGATCGAAGACATCAACGAGACCCAGAACACCGTGGTCAACTTCCCGATCCTGGCCGACGCCGACCGCAAGGTCTCGGACCTCTACGACCTGATCCACCCGAATGCCAGCGATACCCTCACCGTGCGCTCCTTGTTTGTGATCGACCCGAACAAGAAGATCCGCCTGACCATCACCTACCCGGCGAGCACCGGGCGTAATTTCCATGAAATCCTGCGGGTGATCGACTCGCTGCAGCTGACCGACAACCACAAGGTGGCAACACCGGCCAACTGGCAGGATGGGGATGAGGTGGTCATCGTGCCGTCACTCAAGGACGAGGAAGAGATCGAGAAACGCTTTCCCAAGGGCTATCGCGCGGTGAAGCCGTACCTGCGTCTTACCCCACAACCCAATCGTTAAGGCATCACGGACCATGCCTCTGTAGGAGCGAGCTTGCTCGCGAAAAACGTCAACGATAACGCGTGCTTCCTGAATGAACGCGGCGCCTGTGAGTTTTTCGCGAGCAAGCTCGCTCCTACATGGATTGCATTGCAACGCAGGTTTCAGCCAGCCATGACCATCGGCGGCAGGGTGCCAAGCAGGGAAACCGCAGCCACTGCTGCAACGCCCAACAGCCACTCCATCATCACACTGGCTCTCAAACTGCCCAGGCGTTGTTCGCAGCGCTTGATACGCAACCGGTTCAACAGCGCCAACCCCAGCATGCCCAGCACCAGCCCCACCTTGATCAGCAGGATCAAGGCGAAGCCCTCGAACAGCGGCGTGGGCCACAGTTGCCCGGTGAGCACGCGCACGTTGATCAGACCGGTTACCAGCAGGCCGCCGACCAGGCCATATCCCACACCACTGAAGCGACGCAGAATCGGCTCCAGGTGGTGGTCTTGCGCCTGCCGGAGGATCAGCACCAACACCAGCAACCCACCGAGCCAGGCCCCAACGCACAGCAGGTGCACTACCTGGTTAAGGATCAGCAACCGCCCACTCACCCCATCGAGCATGGCGCCATGGCCTACGGGGGCCAGGGTCGCCAGCAACAGGGCGAGCAGCGGCAAGCGCAAGGCCGGCCAGGGCTTGATCAGCACGATCACCAGCAGCAGGTTCAGCAGCAGATGCCAGGCCCATACCTGGCCAAAAAAGGTCTTGCCCAGCACCAACTGCACCGTGGCCGGTTGCAGCGCCGACTCCCAACTGCCGGCCATGCTGGCGGTGATCAACAGCAACCACACAACCCCGGTGAACAGCCCCAAGCCGGCCAGGCCACGGGTGATGCGCAGCAATTGCCGGTCCAGTGTCGGCTGCACATGAGCGCCGAGCAGCCAGGGCCTGAATACCCAGGCCCCGAACATTAGCAACACGACGCAAAAGTGCAGGAAGCGGCACAGCACCAGCAGGGTTGCCATGGGTTATTGGCCGACCTTGAAGCTGTAAGTGCCTTCGCTTTTGTGAGTGTCGACGGACACTGCATGCCATTCGACTTTATAGGTGCCGTTTGCCAGCGCAGCGGCAGGCGTGACCACCAGTGTCTTCTTGTCGGCGTCCGGAGTTTCCAGGCCCTTGATGGCGATTTCGGTGCCGTCCTTGCTCAGGGAGACCTTGGTGAAGGTGGCTTCGACGCCTTCGCTGAAGGTCAGGCGCAGGTCTTTGGGTGCGGCGACTTTGCTGTCAGCCGCAGGCTCCGCGCTCTTGAGGTGGGCGTGGGCAAACGCCGTAGAGGCGCCCAGCAGGGCAGTGAACAGGACAGCAGCGGTCAGGGACTTCTTGAGCAACATTGTTCAATACCGATCAGAGGATAGGAGCCGGCAGTGTACGAAGTTTCGGCTTGGCCTGTCGCCCCGATCTAGAGCCGGTGGTAGTCTTTAGGCCGTGTTGTTGTCAGGGAGCCCTTATGGGCAATCACAAGATTGGAATTCGTCGGGTCAACGTCGAGAAAATCCTGCTGGCGGCGGAGAAGGTCTTCGCCAACAAAGGCTATGGCAGCACCGCCATGGCCGACATCGCCGAAGAAGCGCAACTGCCGCGCTCCAACCTGCATTACTACTTCACCACCAAAAGCGAGCTGTACAGCGCGGTGCTGTTCGACCTGCTGGAGTTGTGGAAGCAGGACGCCCTGAGCTTTGAAACCTTCGACGACCCTCGGGTGGTGCTCAGCAGCTACATCCGCGCCAAGATGCAGCGCTCGCGCACGCGCCCGTATGGCTCCAAGGTCTGGGCCAATGAAATCATCCACGGCGCGCCCACACTCGGCGAGGCCCTGGATGAAAGCCTGTACGACTGGGCCAAGATGAAGGAAGCGAAGATTCGCCAATGGGTGCAAGACAAACGCATCCTGCCGGTGGAGCCCTCGAGCTTGCTGTACATGATCTGGGCCTCGACCCAGCACTACGCCGACTTCGACCACCAGGTGAAGATTCTGAATGATCACCAGCCGTTGTCGGACAGGCAGTTCGAGAAGGCCATTCAGACCGTGACCGGTGTGATTTTGCGCGGGATTGGGTTGGAGCCTTGAGCTGATGGTTCCCACGCTCCGCGTGTGAATGCCACCCTGGACGCTTCGCGTCCGCTCTTGCCAGCGTGACGCGGAGCGTCACAGGATGCGTTCCCACGCGGAGCGTGGGAACGAGGGGCTAGGGTTACACCGCCTCCCGGTAAGGATTGCGCGGGTCCTGCGTCCAGTTCAAAAACGGCTTGCCGGTATCGATCGGCACCATCTCGATGCAGTCGGCCACCGGGCAGGTAATCTGGCACAGGTTGCAGCCCACGCACTCATCGTCGATCACCTCATACAGATGCGTGCCATCGGCCTGCTTCAAGCTGGCAATGGCCTGGTGCGAGGTGTCCTCGCAGGCAATATGGCAACGACCACAGCCAATGCACGCCTCTTGGTCTATCTTGGCGATGACCTGATAGTTGATGTCCAGGTACTTCCAATCCGTGGTGTTGCCCACCGCCCGCCCGGAAAACGCCTGCAGGTTGGCATGGCCTTGGCTGTCCATCCAGCGCGACAAGCCATCCTTCATTTCTTCAACGATGCGAAACCCATGCAGCATCGCCGCCGTGCACACCTGCACCGCGCCGCAGCCCAGGGCGACGAATTCCGCGGCGTCGCGCCAGGTGCCGATACCGCCGATGCCGCAGATCGGCAGGCCGTTGGTCTGTGGGTCACGGGCGATTTCGGCGACCATGTTCAACGCAATCGGCTTGACCGCCGAGCCGCAGTAACCGCCATGGGTGCTCTGGGTACCGACCACTGGCAGGGCGACCATGCGCTCCAGGTCCACGCTGGTGATGGAGTTGATGGTGTTGATCAGCGACACCGCATCGGCGCCGCCGCGATAGGCCGCCCGCGCCGCCACGCGGATGTCGGTGATGTTCGGCGTGAGCTTGACGATCACCGGCAGCGAACAATACGTCTTGCACCAGCGCGTCACTTGCTCCACGTACTCCGGCACCTGGCCGACGGCAGCGCCCATGCCCCGTTCGGGCATGCCATGAGGGCAGCCGAAGTTCAGCTCGATGCCGTCGCAGCCGGTCGCCTCCACCAAGGGCAGGATGTTTTTCCAGGACGCTTCGACACAAGGCACCATGAGCGAGACGATCAGTGCGCGGTCCGGCCAGTCCTTTTTCACCTGGGTGATTTCCCGCAGGTTGATCTCCAGGGAACGGTCGGTGATCAGTTCGATATTGTTGATGCCCAGCACTTCGCGGTTGGCGCCATAATGCGCGGAGTAACGCGACGACACGTTCACCGCCGCCGGGTCTTCCCCCAGGGTTTTCCACACGACGCCACCCCAGCCGGCCTCGAAGGCGCGCACCACGTTGTAGGCTTTGTCGGTGGGCGGCGCGGAGGCCAGCCAGAACGGATTGGGCGCTTTGATACCGGCGAATACAATCGAGAGATCGGCCATTACGCAGCCTCCACAGTCAGCATGAGTTGGGCATGCATGGCTTCGGCGGCCCGCTTGCCATGTTGTACCGCCTGAACGGTGAGGTCCTGGCCGAGGCTGACGCAATCGCCGCCGGCATACACCCCTGGGATGCTGGTGCGCAGTTGCTCATCGACGAAGATGCGCTCGCCGACGCGATGCAGTTGCTGGGCCAGCGGATCGTGCAGGGCGTCGTTGTCGAAGCCTTGCCCGATCGCCTTGAAGATCGCGTCGGCGGCCAGTTCGAAGGTTTCCCCGGTAGGCAGCAGGCGACCGTTTTCCAGGCGGGTGCGGGCAAAGCGCATGCCGCGTACGCGGCCTTGGTCATCGAGCAGGACCTCGTCGGGTTGGGCCCAGGTCAACAGCCGTACTTGATTGGCCTTGGCGATGTCCTGTTCGTGGTGGGTTGCGCCCATGTCGACCAGGCCACGGCGGTATACCAGGTTGACATCGCGGGCACCGAGGCGGGCCATCTGCACGGCCATGTCGATGGCGGTGTTGCCGGCGCCGAGCACGATGCAGCGGTCGGCCAGGGGCAGTTGGCTGAGGTCATCGGCCTGGCGCAGTTCGCGGATATAGTCGGTGGCGGCGAGCAGGCCGGGGGCATCCTCAAAGGGCAGGCCCAGCTGTTTGCTGGCAGCGAGACCCAGGCCGAGGAACACCGAATCGAATTGCTGGTGCAGTTCGCTCAAGGTCAGGTTGTCGCCCAGGCGCTGGCCGTGGCGAACCTCGATGCCGCCAATCTGCAGGAGGAAATCCAGTTCCTTCTGGGCGAAGTCGTCCACCAGTTTGTATTTGGCGATTCCGTATTCATTCAGTCCGCCGGCTTTTTCCCGTGCTTCGAAAATCACCACGTCATGACCGTGCAAGGCGGCGCGGTGAGCGCAGGCCAAACCGGCAGGCCCGGCACCGACCACGGCGATGCGCTTGCCAGTGGGCGCGGCGCGTTGGAACGGGTGTTCGCTGAAGTGCGCGTTGTCGATGGCATAGCGTTGCAACAGGCCGATCAGCACGGGGGCGCATTCTTCGGCGTTATTGCGTACGCAGGCTTGCTGGCAGAGGATTTCCGTCGGGCACACCCGTGCGCAACTGCCACCGAGGATGTTGGCCGAGAGGATTTTCTGCGCGGCCCCTTGCACGTTCTCGGTGTGGATATTGCGAATGAACGAAGGGATGTCGATCTCGCTGGGGCACGCATTCACACAAGGCGCGTCGTAGCAGTACAGGCAGCGCGAGGCTTCCAGTTGGGCCTGGCGGGCGTTGAGGGGCGGTGCCAGGTCGGTGAACTGGCTGGCGAGGGTGGCCCCGTCTTCGCGGGGGTGGGGGAGATGGGTCAGGGTCTGGATCACGGTGTTGGCCTCACGGTTATTGAGGTGCTGCCTCTGATGGGCGATCGTTCCCACGCTCTGCGTGGGAAAGCCTCACTGGACGCTCCGCGTCCGCTTTTTTTGGACTCAGCGGTTCACGGCCACTGGCTTGCAAAGCGCTGCCCGCTTGCTCAACTGCTCGAACACCGAGGGATACGCCGGCCGCTGCACATACCGCCCGGCTCCTCGCTCGGCGCGCAGGTCACCATCGGCCCACACCAGCTTGCCCTGGCTGATGGTGTGGCTGGGCACGCCGCGCACGGTCTTGCCTTCGAAGATGTTGAAGTCCACCTGCTGATGGTGGGTCTTGGCGGAAATGGTCCGCGTGCCCTCGGGGTCCCATAGCACCAGGTCGGCATCGGCGCCTACGCGTATCGCGCCTTTGCGCGGGTAGAGGTTGAAGATCTTCGCGGTGTTGGTGGAGGTCAGCGCGACAAATTCCTGCATCGACAAACGCCCGGTATTGACGCCTTCATGCCACAGCAGCGCCATGCGGTCTTCAATGCCGGCGGTACCGTTGGGGATCTTGCTGAAGTCGTCACGCCCGGCGGCTTTTTGCTCGGCGCAGAAACAGCAGTGATCGGTGGCGGTGGTGTGCAGGTTGCCCGCTTGCAGGCCGTGCCACAGCGCCTCTTGGTGCCCGCGTGGGCGGAATGGCGGGCTCATCACATAGCCGGCGGCGGTCTGCCAGTCGGGGTGCTGGTACACGCTGTCATCGAGCAACAGGTGGCCGGCGAGCACCTCACCGTACACCGCCTGGCCCTTGCCACGGGCATAAGTGATTTCATCCAGGGCTTCCTTTGTCGACACATGCACCAGGTACAGCGGCGTGCCGATGGTCTCGGCAATCCGGATGGCACGGCTGGCCGCTTCGCCTTCCACCTGGGACGGGCGCGACAGCGGATGGGCTTCCGGCCCGGTGATACCCTGGGCCATCAGCTTGCGTTGCAGGTGGTACACCAGCTCGCCATTTTCGGCATGCACCGTGGGCACCGCGCCGAGTTCCAGGCAGCGTTCGAAACTGGCGACCAAGGTGTCATCGGCAGCCATGATCGCGTTCTTGTAGGCCATGAAATGCTTGAAGCTGTTGATGCCGTGATGGCTGACCAGCTCGGCCATTTCCTCGCGTACCTGCTCGCTCCACCAAGTGATCGCTACATGAAACCCGTAGTCGGCGGCAGACTTTTCGGCCCAGCCGCGCCACTGGTGGAAAGCTTCCATCAGCGATTGCTGTGGGTTGGGAATCACGAAGTCGATGATCGACGTGGTACCACCGGCCAAGCCTGCCGCCGTGCCACTGAAAAAGTCTTCACTGGCCACGGTGCCCATGAAGGGCAGTTGCATATGGGTATGGGGGTCAATGCCGCCTGGCATCAAGTATTGGCCGCTGCCATCGAGTATTTCGCAGCCTGCGGGAATATCCAGATTCGTGCCAATGGCGCGAATGAGACCCTCTGCGCATAACACATCGGCGCGGTAACTTTCATCATGGGTAATAACGGTGGCGCCACGGATCAACAGCGACATGTCGAGTTCCTCACAGGCTTGACCGGCTTGTGCCAGTTCTAAGTGTTGTAATGCTGCGTACCGAGGGTCGGTTAATTCCTGTCATCGGTGACAGGAATAGAAACTAGCCCGAGTTTTTCGAATGAGCAAGAAGATTTTTATCAAGCCTTTAATGTTTTTATCTAATTGATTTATAAGGTAAAAATACTATTTTCACCAAAATGAAGCACGCCCACCCTGTTTTGACGCACTTGACAGGTTCTTGATCTGTTCAATATTTCTTATTGCAAATCAGGCGCTTGAGATATGCCGCTTGACGGCGTCGAGAAATAAAAATAATTGTGATGCACCAGTTTGAGACCTGCAGGTTCTGGCAACTTGCGTATTGTTTAGCCTGACGCGTGCGGCAAGTAGCGCAGGCTCAATTGGAAAGCTGATAAACATCAGCAAGTTATACAAGCGGTGCGGGTTCAGAGGGGGGTGTCGGCACGGTTATTGAGTGCACGGGCAGTTGGCCGGAACCCTGGATGTCATGTTGTTGATGCGGTACTCCGGCCACCTGAACCTAGCGTGCAGGTGAGCAACAATAATTTTAAAAAAACCGTGGAGCGGCCATGCAACAGAACAGATCGCAAGTCATCGAGCGCAACGGCCTGTACGAACTCGACGCCGGCCCCGACGTCCTCGACAGCCCTCGCTACAACCACGATATGGCACCTACCAAAGTGCACGAGCGCACCTGGAACAAATGGCACATCACCGCGCTGTGGGTCGGCATGTCGATCTGCGTGCCCACCTACACCCTGGGCGGGGTGCTCACGGCGTATTTCGGGCTGTCGGTGGGGGAGGCGCTGATGGCGATCCTGCTGGCCAATATCGTGGTGTTGATCCCGCTGACCCTCAACGCGTTTCCCGGCACCAAGTACGGCATTCCGTTTCCGGTGCTGTTGCGTTCGTCCTTTGGCATCCTCGGTTCCAACGTACCGTGCCTGATCCGCGCGCTGGTGGCCTGCGGCTGGTTTGGTATCCAGACGATGTTCGGCGGGCTGGCGATCCACCTGTTCCTGGGCTCGATTTTCGACGGCTGGAAAGCCCTCGGCGGTACCGGTGAGGTGATCGGTTTCATGCTGTTCTGGTGCTTGAACCTGTGGGTGGTGCTGCGTGGCGCCGAGTCGATCAAGCGCCTGGAAACCTTGTCGGCGCCGCTGTTGGTCGCCGTAGGAGTTGGTCTGCTGGTATGGGCGATGCCGAACGTGTCCCTCAGCGAGCTGATGGCTATTCCACCCAAGCGCCCCGAAGGCGCCAGCCTCACCGGTTACTTCATGGCGGGGCTTACGGCGATGGTGGGCTTCTGGGCCACCTTGTCACTGAACATTCCCGACTTCAGCCGCTACGCCAACAGCCAGAAAGACCAGATTCTGGGGCAGATCTTCGGCTTGCCGCTGACCATGTTCCTGTTCGCCGCCCTCGGCGTGGTCATGACCGCCGCCTCGGTGAAACTGGTGGGGGTGAGCGTCTCCGATCCGGTGAGCCTGATTGGTCATATCCAGAGCCCGGTGTGGGTGGCCATCGCCATGGCGCTGATCATCGTCGCCACCTTGTCCACCAACACTGCGGCGAACATCGTCTCGCCCACCAACGACTTCCAGAACATCGCGCCCAAGCTGATCAACCGCACTACGGCGGTGATCCTCACCGGCCTGGTAGGGCTGGCGCTGATGGCCCACGAACTGCTGAAAAAACTCGGGCTGATTGTCTCGGACGTCAGCCTGGAAACCGTGTATTCCAATTGGCTGCTGGGCTATTCAAGCCTGCTGGGGCCGATTGCCGGGATCATGGTGGTGGACTATTTCATCACCCGCAGACAACAGTTGGACCTGGCCGGCCTGTACCGCGACGACGTGTACCCGGCCTGGAACTGGAGCGGCTTTATCGCCTTTGGCGTACCGGTGGTGCTGACGCTGCTGTCGCTGGGCAGCGACGCGTTCAGCTGGTTTTACAGCTATGGCTGGTTCACCGGCTCGGCGTTGGGCGGAGTGTTGTATTACGGGCTCAATGCCAAGCGCGCTAGCACTCCACTCACCGCCAAATCCCCGTTGTAAACACGGTCCAGGTGGGAGCTGGCTTGCCTGCGATAGCGGACTATCAGTTAAAGCCGTGTCGGCTGACACACCGCTATCGCAGGCAAGCCAGCTCCCACAGTTGACCGCGTTAATTCATAAGAACCTGTAGCCTGAGGAGACCCCCATGAACGCTGCCCTCGACGTTCTGCAATCGACCCATCAGCACATCAACCGCGACCGTCTGTGGCAGTCGCTGATGGACCTGGCCAAACTCGGCGCCACCCCCAAAGGCGGAGTGTGTCGCCTGGCCCTTACCGACCTCGACCGCAAGGCTCGCGATCTCTTCGTGCAGTGGTGTGAAGCGGCGGGTTGCACCGTGACCATCGACGGCATCGGCAATATCTTTGCGCGCCGTCCCGGCCGCAATCCCGACCTGCCACCGGTGATGACCGGCAGCCATATCGACACCCAGCCCACCGGCGGCAAGTTCGACGGTTGCTTCGGCGTGCTGGCCGGTGTGGAAGTGCTGCGCACCCTTAACGACCTGAATGTGGAAACCGAGGCGCCGCTGGAAGTGGTGGTATGGACCAACGAAGAAGGCTCGCGTTTCCCGCCGTGCATGATGGGCTCAGGGGTGTTTGCCGAGAAGTTCAGCCTCGCCGATACCCTGGCCAAGGTCGATACGGACGGCGTCAGCGTAGGAGAGGCGTTGAACGCGATTGGCTATGCGGGAACGCGGCCGGTCAGCGGGCATAAGGTCGGCGCGTATTTCGAGGCCCATATCGAACAAGGGCCGATTCTGGAGGATGAACACAAAACCATCGGCGTGGTGCTCGGCGCCCTCGGGCAAAAGTGGTTCGACCTGAAGCTGCGTGGTGTTGAAGCCCATGCCGGCCCTACACCCATGCACTTGCGCAAGGACGCCCTGGTCGGCGCGGCAGCGGTGGTGGCCGCCGTGAACGCGGCGGCGTTGGCGCATCAGCCCCATGCATGCGGCACGGTGGGTTGCCTGCAAGCGTATCCGGGATCGCGCAACGTGATTCCCGGTGAGGTGCGCATGACCCTGGATTTTCGTCATCTGGAACCGGCACGGCTGGACTCGATGATTGCCCAGGTGCGTCAGGTGATCGAAGACACCTGCGCCCAAAATGGCTTGAGTTTCGACATGCAGCCCACGGCGGACTTCCCGCCGCTGTACTTCGACAAAGGCTGCGTGGAGGCGGTGCGCGATGCCGCCAATGGCTTGGGCTTGTCGAACATGGACATCGTCAGCGGGGCAGGGCACGACGCGATTTTCGTGGCTGAGCTGGGCCCGGCGGGGATGATCTTTGTACCGTGTGAAGGCGGCATCAGCCACAACGAAATCGAAAATGCTGCGCCGGATGACCTGGCGGCGGGGTGTGCGGTGTTATTGCGCGCCATGGTAGCCGCTTCAGCGGCCATTGCCAGCGGTAAGTTAGCCGCCTGAACTGATCGTTCCCACGCTCCGCGTGGGAATGCACCCTGTGACGCTCCGCGTCACGATTTTAAGGGCGGACGCAGAGCGTCCTGAGCGGCGTTCCCACGCAGAGCGTGGGAACGATCAGTGGGTATTAACCCGGCTGCCAGCCGCCGCCGAGTGCGGTCAAAAGTCCCACGCTCGCCTGCAACTGCCGGGTCTGCACCGCCTGCAACGTTCTCTGTGCCTGCAACGCGGCGGTTTGGGCGGTGACCACGTCCAGGTAACTCACCGCCCCGGCCTGATAGCTGTTCATCGCCAAGGCCTGGGTATGTTGCGCCGCCTCTGCGGCCGCTTGTTCGTCCTCGGCTTGCTGCTGCAAATCCCGCAGTTGCGCGAGGTTATCTTCCACCTCGCGCACGGCTTTCAATACGTGGCTACGGTACTGTGCCGAGGCTTCCTCGAATTCGGCCTTGGCCTGGCGCTCGTCGGCGCTCAAGCGTCCGCCATCGAAGATCGGCAGGTTCATCAGCGGCCCCAGTGCCCAATACCGGTTGCCGGCGGACAGCAGGTTGCCAACGCCTTGGGTCTGTCCGCCCAGCACACCGGTCAAACTGAAATCCGGGAACCACGCCGCCTTGGCCACGCCGATCGTTGCGTTGGCCGCAAACACACGACGTTCAGCTGCGGCAATGTCTGGACGACGCTGCAGCAAGTGGCTGGGCAACTGCGCCGGAATGCTTGGCAACGCCATTAGCTGCGGGCTGGGCGGCAATGAAAAATCACTGGCCGTCACGCCCACCAATTCGCCGATGGCATGCTCGACGAGGTTGCGCTGGCCACGCACTTCGTCCAGCTGCGCCTTGGCTTCGGCCAGTTGGTTTTGCGCGCGGGTCAGGTCCAGTTCCGACGCAATCTGGCCTTCATAACGGCTGCGGGTCAGTTGCAACGCTTGGCTGAAGTCCTGCAACGACGTGTTGAGGATTCGGCCCTGTGCATCCAGCCCATTGAGCTGCACATACAGGCTCGCCAACTGTTGTTGCAGGCTCAGGCGCACCACCGCCAGATCATCAAAGGACGCTTGCGCCTGGGCATCGCCCGCAGCGACCTGGTTGCGGATTCTGCCCCACAAGTCGAGGTCGTAACCCAGGGAGAACCCAACGGTATTGCTGTTGTACACCGACGGCTGTGTAGTGCCGCGTAGCGGTCGTGAATCCGATTGACGTTGGCGCAGCGGTTGCGCGCTGGCGGTGATTTGCGGGAAAAGGCCCGCGTGCAGTTGACTGGCGTAGGCCTGGGACGCATCGAAATGCGCCAGCGCCGCGGCCAGGTCCGGGTTGGCCTTGAGCAGTTGCTGTTGCAGCGCGTTCAGGCGCGAATCGTTGTAAAGCTGCCACCACTGGGGCGCCAATTGATCCGACGGTTGCGCGCTGTGCCAGGGGCCATCGCTGGTTTGTTCGCGGTAGTGGGCGGGCAGGTCAATCGACGGCACCGTATAGGTGGGCGCCATTGAGCAACCCTGCAACGCCAGTACCATCAGTGCCGCCAGCGGCTTAAGCCTTGGGCGCATGCGCACCTCCCGAGGCGTCGGCCAGTTGCACCGGGTCGCCTTCGCGCAGGGCGTCGGGCGGGTTGTCGATGATGCGGTCAGCAGGCTTCAGGCCTTGGTCGATCACCAGGCGCTCGCCGAGGTCCAGGCCAATATGAATGTCTTGCAGGTGCACATGGTTGCGACCGTCCAGTACCGCAACCTGGGTGCCCTGGGCGCGGAAGATCAAGGCGCTGGCCGGGATGCTCACGCCATGGGTATCGGCCGGAATCGGCAGGGTGACTTCGGCGTAATCGCCTGGCAGCAGTTCGCCGTTGGGGTTGTCGGCAACGAACTGGGCGAGCAGGGTGCCAGAGCGGCGGTCGATGGCAGTGGAGTCACCGATCAGGCGTGCCTTGAAGTGCTCGCCGGGGTGCTCGGGGACGGTCAGTTCGGCCTCAAGGCCCGTATGAATGACCGCTGCATAGTTCTGCGGCACCGGCACGTACAAGCGCAATTGGTGGGTGTCGGCAATGTTGAACAGTTCCGGATCGCTGGCGTTATCGGCCTTGATCAACTGGCCGATGTCCGTGTTGCGGGCAGTGATGGTGCCAGCGAATGGCGCTCGAAGGGTCTTGTAGCTTTCCAGGGCGCACAGTCGTGCGTAGTCCGCTGCCGCGGCTTCGGTGTTGGCCTTGGCGGCTGCGGCGTTGGAGGTTTTCTCATCGGCGTCCTGGCGCGATACCGAATGGCTGGCCAGCAGGTTTTGCCAGCGGGTCGCCGTGGTGGCTGCCAGGCGTGCATTGGCTTGTTGCTGGATCAGGCGGGCATGGGCCTGGGCCAGTTGTTGGTCGAGGTCTGGGCTGTCGATTTCGGCGAGGATTTGCCCGGCCTTGACCTGGGCACCGATGTCGACTTTCCAGTCCTTCAAGTAGCCGCTGACCCGCGCATGGATCGCCGCTTTGCTCCATGCGTCTAGGTGGGCGGGCAGGCGCAGGGTGTCACCGCCGGCGTTTGGCTTGGGTTGGAACACCATTACCTGGGGGACGGCGGCGGCTTCGGTCCAGGCGGTGACCGACTGCTCGTGCAGCGTACGCGCGTGCAGGCCGCTGGCGACTAACAGGGCAGCCAACGTCAGGCCACCGACACCCAGGAGCATCAGACGCTTGCGCGAGGGTTTTTGATCAGGCGACATGGGGCGTTTCTCCAGCAGTTGCGCGAGTAGGATGACGACCGTGGACCAGGCTGAAGACCACGGGAACAAACAACAAAGTGGCGATGGTGGCGAAGACCAGGCCACCGATAACCGCCCGGCCGAGCGGGGCGTTCTGCTCTTCGGAAATGGCCAGGGGCAACATGCCGATGATCATTGCCAGGGCAGTCATGCACACCGGGCGAAAGCGCGTATAGCCGGCTTCTAGCGCGGCTTTCAACGCATCGCCATGTTCGGCCAGGCGCTCACGGCAGAAGCTCACCACCAGGATCGAGTTGGCGGTGGCCACGCCCATGCACAAGATGGCGCCGGTGAGTGCTGGCACCGACAACGAGGTGCCACTGAGAAACAGCATCCACACGATGCCCGCCAATGCTGCCGGCAACGCGGTGATGATCACAAAAGGGTCGGCCCATGATTGGAAGTTGACCACGATCAGCAAGTAGATCAGCACCACCGCGCCGAGCAGTCCGAAGCTCAAACCACTGAACGCCTCATGCAGCGCATCGATCTGCCCGTGCAGGCTGATGGTCGCACCTTTGGGGCGCAGGGACGCAGTGTCATCCAGCACCTTTTGCACATCGCGGGCCACACCGCCGAGGTCGCGGCCTTGCACGTTGGCGTACAGGTCCAGGGTAGGCTCGATGTTGTAGTGGGTCACCACGGCAGGGCTCTGTACCCGGGAGATGGTTGCCACGCCGCCGAGAATTTGCGCCTGCCCATCGGCACCGGTCACTGGCAGCGCTTCCAGGGACGGCAGGCTGTCGAGGCGGTATTGCGGGGTGGCGGCGACGATGGAGTAAGACACGCCGTTGGCCGGGTTGAGCCAGAAGGTCGGCGCAGTTTGCGAGCTGCCGGCGAGGGAGGCGACCATGCTGTTGGTGACGTCACGCTCGGTGATGCCCAGGCCATTGGCGCGCATACGGTCCACGTTTACTTGCAGCGAGGGGTAGCCGGTGGACTGCTGGATCCGCAGGTCGGCAATCCCCGGTACATGTTGCAAGCGCCGTTCAAGCTCGACGGCATAGGCGCGGTTTTCGGCGTCATTGCGCCCGGAGATTTTGACGTCCAGAGGGGCGGGAGCGCCGAAGTTGAGGATCTGGCTGCTGATGTCGGCGGGCAGGAACGCAAAGTGGCTGCCGGGGAAACTTTGCGGCAGGGCTTCACGCAGTTTTTTCACATAGTCGGCGGTGGGCGCGTGGTGCGTTTTCAAGCTGACCTGGATGTCACCGTCCTGCGGGCCGATGGTGCCGCTGCTGCTGTAGGCCATGTCGATGCCGCTGAGCGGAATGCCAATATTGTCGACGATGGTGTCCAGTTCTTCGGCCGGGATAACCTCGCGAATCCGTGCTTCGATGCGATCGAACGCCGCGGCGCTTTCTTCGATGCGCGTGCCCAGTGGCAAGCGCACATGCAGGGCCAAGGCACCCGCATCGGTGGCCGGGAAAAAGTCCTGGCCCAGGCTCGGCAACAGCAGGAACGACGCGAGTACGCAGGCCAGGAACCCGACAATGAAGCGCTTGCGTGCGCCCAGCGCCAGCGTCAGCAGGCCATGGTAGGTGTCGCGGATATTGGAAAAGTGTCGTTCGAATCCCTGTTGAAAATTCAGCACCGATTGCAGCAACGCATTGCGTGGTTTCGGGTGTTGTTCACCCTCGTGGTGATTGATGAATGCATCTTCCGGATGATGCCCCGCGCCTGGCTCCGGCCTATGCGGTTTGAGCAAAAACATCGCCAGCGTCGGCACCAGGGTACGCGAGAGAATGAACGAACTGGCCATGGCAAAGATCACCGCCAGCGCCATTGGCCGGAACAGGTAACCGGCGATGCCTTGCAGCAAAAACATCGGCACGAACACGATGCAGATGCACAACAGCGAGACGAACGCCGGGCCGACGATTTGCGCGGCGCCGTCGAGAATCGCGGCCTTCACCGCCTTGCCTTGCTCCAGGTGCCAGTTGATGTTTTCGATGGTCACCGTGGCGTCGTCCACCAGGATGCCCACCGCCAACGCAAGCCCGCCCAATGTCATCACGTTGAGGGTTTGCCCACTGACGGCCAACAGCGCGATGGCCGAGAGCACTGCCAGGGGAATCGACGCGGCGATGATCAAGGTCGAGCGCCAACTGCCGAGAAACAGCAGGATCATCGCACTGGTGAGCAGTGCGGCAATGATGCCTTCTTGGGCCACGCTGCCCACCGACTGCTTGACGAACACCGAGGCATCGCCCAGCAGCGAGGTTTTCAGCGACGGTGGCAAGGTTTCGTTGATGCGCGGCAGCATCTGCCGGATACCGTCGATGATCGACAGCGTGGAGATGCTGCCGTTTTTCAGCGCCGGCATCAGCACGGCGCGATGGCCGTCGACCCGCACGATATTGGTTTGCGGTGGTGAACCGTCGCGCACATGGGCCACTTGGCCGATGGTGATCAGCGCACCGTCGACGGTCTTGATCGGCAAGTCGTTGAGCTCATCAATCGCCTTGGGGCTGTTGTTGAGCAGGATCGTGTATTCGTTGGGGCCGAGCTTGGCGGTGCCCACCGGGATGATCTGGTTCTGCAGCGCCAGGGCGGTGCCCACGTCCTGGGCCGACAAGCCTTTGGCGGCCAGGGCTTGAGGGTCGAGGTCGAGGGTGATCTGCCGTTGCTTGCCACCCATTGGGGTGGGCATGGCCAGGCCGGGCAGGGCGCTCAAGGGCAGGCGGATATTGTTCTGCACCAGGTCGCGAATTTTGGCTTCCGAAAGGCTGGGGCTGGAGAACGCCATTTGCAGGATCGGCACCGTGGAGGCGCTGTAGTTGAGGATCAGCGGCGGGGTGATGCCCGGTGGCATTTGCTTGAGCACGGTTTGTGACACCGCCGTGACCTGGGCATTGGCGGTACGGATATCGACGCCAGGCTGGAAGAAGATCTTGACGATGCCCATGCCGGGCAACGATTGCGACTCGATATGCTCGATGTCGTTGACGGTGGTGCTCAGGGAGCGTTCGTAGGTGTAGATCACCCGGCCGGCCATGGCGTCCGGAGACAGGCCGTTGTACTGCCACACCACGGCGACCACGGGAATGCCGATATCGGGAAAAACATCCGTGGGCGTGCGCAGGGCCGCCATCGGCCCGATGATGCAGATGAATATAGCCAGCACGATGAAGGTGTACGGCTTGTGCAGTGCGGTCTTTACCAGCCCGAGCATGCGTGAGTCTCCGAGAAGAGCAGGATTGCAAACCCCGGCAGTCTTGACCGACCCACCTAACACGCACCTTTCAGCCAGGTGAAGGAAGTTTTAGTCAAGGGCTGAAGATACTTTCATAGGGATTCATTTGTTCCAGGAAGGGCGGCTCATCAAGCTTGTCAGCCATCGGATACGAACTTTTCATTCATGCCCTTTGGAGCCCTGTCATGTCACTCAAACCACTGTTGTTAGTTCCCGTCCTTGGCTTTGTCTGTTTACTGTCGGCCTGCGCCGGCCCGATCCCCCAGGCGGACCCCAGCGAAGCCTGGATCGGCTTGCAGGAAGAAGCGCCGAATGACCTGATGGCCGAGCGTGTCGATGGCAAACGGGTGGACGATGGGCGCTATTTTGAGGTGACCCCGGGTGACCATCGCCTGGACGTGACTTTATTTGAAGACGAGCCGGGTGATGACAACCAGCAGGACTGCCAGGGCCGCATCGAGTACAAGCATTTCAAGGCAGGTGAGCACTACACCCTGGTGGAGTCGAGCCTGGGCACCACGGTGCGCGCGTCTCTTGAGGACGGCCACGGCAAGGAAATTGCCGCGACCCAGGACTTCAATTGCATGCCTGGCTAGGCGTGATGCGCCGTCGCCTTGTGCGGTTCTGCAGGTGCAGCAGGTTTGACGTGGGGGTGATGATGCCGGCGCGTCACGCGCATGACTCCCCACAGCATGGCGGCGGCGACGGCCAGCCAACCACAGATCAACAGGAAAATCGTTGTCGCAAGGCTCATTCGGGCCTCCTTTCGCCCACTTGGGGCACACACAGTCTTCTCAATGGACAGTCTAGTCAGCTGGCGGTTGCCTGCTATTGACCAATGGTCGAGTCGGTCCAACTTCTTTGCTCTATCAGCGCCGCTTTACTGAGCCAGTGGGCTATACCGGCGGGGCGGGGCGCCCTATGATCGGAGGCCTTTACCGGCAGTTGATCAAGAGAGTGAAAAAATTGCGCTTACGGTCGAACCTTAAAACCTCCTTGCTGCTCGCCGCTGCCCTTGGGCTGGCGGCCTGTGCCAGCAGCACACCATCGAAACTGCCAGGCTTGCCGGAGCGCGTTGAACTCACTGGCGTGCCGACCTTTCGCAGCGAGGCTTATCAGAGCGGTCCTACGGCACTTGCCAGCATGCTGTCGCAACAAGGCATTGTCATGACACCGGGTTTGCTTGATAAACCGCTGCACCTGCCCGGCGCCGAGGCGGACCTTAAGCGCAACATGCAAGTGCTGGCACGTGAATACGGGCTGATGGTGTATCCACTGGAGGCCAAGCTGACCGCCGTGCTGGCGCAGGTGGCGGCGGGTTACCCGGTGATGGCGCGGATCAACGCCAGTTATTGGTCCGGGGCGCGCTATGTCGTGGTGGTGGGGTTCAACCAACAGAAGAGTACGGTGCTGTTGCGCTCTGGCAACGAGCGCCGGCTGATCATGAGCTTCAGCGACTTCGAGTCGGCGTGGGCGAGCGCGGGCCATTGGGCCATTCTGACCCAGCGCCCGAGCCAGTTGCCGGCCAATGTGGACGTGCAGCGCTGGCGCGATGCGGCCAACGCCACGGCGCAGGCGGGGCAGGAGCAAGCGGCGGCCCAAGCGCTCAAGGTGTTGGCAGAGAAGAAGTGAAGCTCAAATAGTGTGGGAGCGGGCAAGCCCGCTCCCACACTAAAACCGTTGCTTATCGACGTACTTCCGTAGCGGTCGCTCGGTTCTTGAGGTTTTTATCGGCCTTGTAACGCAGCGCTACATCAGGCACTGCGCCGCCTTTGCCGGTCTCGACCCAGCTACGAATACGGCTGGCATCGGCAAAATGGGTGAACTTGCCAAAGGCATCCAGAATCACCAGCGACACCGGGCGATTGCCCATGCTCGTCACCAACACCAGGCAATGGCCGGCCTGGTTGGTGAAACCGGTCTTGGTCAGCTTGATATCCCAGTTGGCGCGGTTGATCAGGTGATCGGTGTTGGAGAAGCCCAAGGTGTAATTAGGCTTGCGGAACGACACGGTCTTTTCCTTGGTGGTGCTCAACTGGCTCAGCATCGGAAACTTGCGCGCATAGGCCAGCAGCTTGCTCAGGTCGCGGGCGGTCGACACGTTATGGATCGACAGGCCGGTGGGCTCTACGTAGTGGGTGCTGGTCATGCCCAGGGACTTGGCCTTGGCGTTCATCGCGGCAATGAAGGCCGCGTAACCGCCTGGATAGTGGTGGGCGAGGCTGGCGGCGGCGCGGTTTTCCGAAGACATCAGCGCGATCAGCAGCATTTCCTTGCGTGGCATCTGGCTGCCGATCTTCACCCGGGAGAACACGCCTTTCATCTCGGGCGTGTCGGTGATGTTGATGTCGATGTACTCGTCCATATTCTGCTTGGCTTCGAGGACGATCAGGCCAGTCATCAGCTTGCTCACCGAGGCGATAGGTACCACCACGTCAGGGTTGCTGGAATAAATGACTTTATTGGTCTGCAAGTCGACCAGCATGGCGCTGCCGGAGGCGATCTGCAGCTTGGAGGCGTCACGCGGGGCCAGGGTGGATTCGGCAGCGTGGGCGAAGGTGCCTGTTATCGCAAAAAACAGGCTGACAATAGAAAGACGAATTTTCACGCGGATGAACTCGCTAAAAAGTAAGGAAATGCCGTTGTAGAACGGGTCTTAAGACAAATGACGTTACATTTTAGGAGTATGGATGAAGAACTGTCGAATGTTCTTCTAGAACCAGACGAAAGTGCCTAAAAACTAAGAAAAAACGGTTTTTTTACGGGCAATAAAAAGCCCTGCGCTAAGGCAGGGCTTTTTCATCACCTCTGGTTATTAACCGTGCAGCGTTTCCGCTGCATATAAGGTGTTTTCCAGCAAGCAGGCCCGGGTCATCGGCCCGACACCGCCGGGGACCGGCGTGATCCAGCCTGCTCGGGGCAGGGCGGTTTCATACACCACGTCGCCCACCAACTTGCCGTCTTCCTGGCGGTTGATACCCACGTCAATAACGATGGCGCCTTCCTTGATCCACTCACCCTTGACCAGGCCCGGCTTGCCGGCGGCGACTACCACCAGGTCGGCACGGCCGACGTGGCCGGCGAGGTCCTTGGTGAAGCGATGGGTGACGGTCACTGTGCAGCCGGCCAGCAGCAGCTCCATGGCCATCGGGCGACCGACGATGTTCGATGCGCCCACCACCACAGCGTCAAGGCCGTACAGGTCGACACCGGTGCTTTCCAGCAGCGTCATGATGCCTTTAGGCGTGCATGGGCGCAGCAGGGGAATGCGTTGGGCCAGGCGGCCGACGTTATAAGGGTGGAAACCGTCGACGTCCTTGTCCGGGCGGATGCGCTCCAGCAGCTTGGAGGCGTCCAGGTGCTCAGGCAGCGGCAGCTGCAGCAGGATGCCGTCCATGCCCGGGTCATCGTTGAGGCTGTCAATCAGGTCGGTCAGGGCCTGTTGAGTGGTGTCCGAAGGCAAGTCGTAGGCCTTGGAAATAAAGCCGACCTCTTCACAGTCTTTACGCTTGTGCGAGACATAAACCTGAGAGGCAGGATCGCTGCCGACCAGGATCACCGCGAGGCCAGGCGTGCGCAGGCCTTGCTGGCTGCGCTCGGTGACTCGTTTGGCGATCTGCTGGCGCAGGCTGGCGGCGATTGATTTGCCGTCGATAAGTTGTGCAGTCATTACGCGTGATTAACCATCGAGAGGGGGAAGAAAAGTGCGCGCATTCTCGCATGCCAAGGCGCGAGGGCAAAGGCGCTTGGTCTGCAAATTGCCCTAACCCCTTAAATAAAATCAGTTTTTTTCAAAAAAGATTTGACGGGTTTCCAGGGCATCTATACTATTCGTCGCACTTGTCGGGCACAGCCTAGCACTGGTTAAGAAGGTCGAGCAGAATAGTTGTACTGCAAGGCTGGAAGCACTTAGTTTGTAATCCTCCAAGAGTACAGATTAATAAGGCGCCCGTAGCTCAGCTGGATAGAGCATCCGCCTTCTAAGCGGATGGTCGCAGGTTCGAGTCCTGCCGGGTGCGCCATTAGGCAGCTTTGGCACAAGTAGCGCTATATGGTGGGCGTAGCTCAGTTGGTAGAGCACGGGATTGTGACTCCCGTTGTCGAGGGTTCGATCCCCTTCGTCCACCCCATATTCTGAAAGGCGCCAGATTTAACAGTCTGGCGCCTTTGCTTTAAGAGCTTCAAGCGCGGATGTGGTGGAATTGGTAGACACACTGGATTTAGGTTCCAGCGCCGCGAGGCGTAAGAGTTCGAGTCTCTTCATCCGCACCAATTAAAGCTTTTCCCGGTCGTCAGGCGGGGCAGGGCTCAACAAAGAAGTGGTTTGGTTTCTTTGTTAACGCAATATGGTGGGCGTAGCTCAGTTGGTAGAGCACGGGATTGTGACTCCCGTTGTCGAGGGTTCGATCCCCTTCGTCCACCCCATATTCGAAAGGCGCCAGATTTAACAGTCTGGCGCCTTTTTTGGTTTTGGCGGTTTGAGATTGGGTGGTTGCAGGTGCTGGGCTGCCCCGGCAGGGCGTGTCGTCGTATTTATGTATCTCGATGATGCCGCGTTGCTTGCTCGCCTTGTTCGCAGGGCGGGCCGTCAGGGAGATGAATGGTTGTTCCTTCTATATATAGAGAGGGGCGGCGCAGAGCCCTGGCGCAATTTGGCTGTATTTGTCACCGGGGCGAGGTACTTCAGTGCTTTCGTACCGATAAATTGCCGGCTGTTTTTCGCGGTGTTTTCAGTAGGGTGACTTCTTGAGTTTGACCCACTAGAATGCATGCCCTTGATTGGGGTCGGAAATGGCCGGCTAATGTCTGTGCAACGAGGAATATCCATGCAAGTTTCTGTTGAAAATACTACTGCTCTCGAGCGCCGCCTGAGCATCACCGTGCCGGCAGAGCGTATCGAGACTGCGGTCAACAAGCGTCTGCAGCAGACTGCCCAAAAGGCCAAGATCGCTGGTTTCCGTCCAGGCAAAGTGCCTATGAGCGAAATCAAGCGTCGTTTTGGTGCCGATGCGCGCCAGGAAGCTGTAGGTGACGTGATCCAGGCTTCCTTCTACGAAGCCGTTGTCGAGCAGAAGCTGAACCCTGCTGGCTCGCCTTCGATCGAGCCCAAGTCCCTGGAAGCGGGCAAGGACCTGGAATACGTTGCCGTATTCGAAGTGTTCCCGGAATTTGAAGTGGCCGGTTTCGAAGGTATCGAAATCGAGCGTCTGAGCGCCGAAGTGGCTGATTCGGACCTGGACAACATGCTGGAAATCCTGCGCAAGCAGAACACTCGTTTTGAAGTGGCCGACCGTGCCGCCCAGAACGAAGACCAACTGAACATCGATTTCGTTGGCAAGGTTGACGGCGAAGTCTTCGCTGGCGGCTCTTCCAAGGGCACTCAGCTGGTGCTGGGTTCCAACCGCATGATTCCTGGTTTCGAAGACGGCCTGGTTGGCGCCAAAGCCGGCGAAGAGCGCGTTCTGAACCTGACTTTCCCTGCTGACTACCAGAACCTGGACCTGGCTGGCAAAGCCGCCGAGTTCACCGTTACCGTCAACAGCGTTTCCGAGCCTAAGCTGCCAGAGCTGAACGAAGAGTTCTTCGCTCAGTTCGGCATCAAGGAAACCGGCATCGAAGGCTTCCGCACCGAAGTTCGCAAGAACATGGAGCGTGAGCTGCGCCAGGCTATCAAGTCCAAGGTCAAGAACCAGGTCATGGACGGTCTGCTGGCCGCCAACCCGATCGAAGTGCCTAAGGCCCTGCTGTCCAACGAAGTGGATCGCCTGCGCGTTCAAGCGGTTCAGCAGTTTGGTGGCAACATCAAGCCTGACCAACTGCCGGCCGAGCTGTTCGAAGAGCAAGCCAAGCGCCGCGTTGTGCTGGGCCTGATCGTGGCCGAAGTGGTCAAGCAGTTTGACCTCAAGCCAGACGAAGACCGCGTTCGCGAAATGATCCAGGAAATGGCTTCGGCCTACCAGGAGCCTGAGCAGGTCGTGGCTTGGTACTACAAGAACGAGCAGCAGATGAACGAAGTACGTTCGGTTGTGCTGGAAGAACAAGTTGTGGATACTGTTCTGCAGAAGGCTAAGGTGACCGATAAAGCGGTCTCTTACGAAGAAGCAGTCAAACCGGCGGAAGCAGCACAAGCCGACTGATTGTCCAACTCGTTGGAAATTCAACCATAAGCCAGCCTCGCGCTGGCTTATGCGTTTTCAAGACATGACTATTTGGGAGTAACTGCAGAGCATGTTCCGTAATTCCTATATTCAGCAGAACTCTGATATCCAGGCCGCAGGCGGCCTGGTCCCGATGGTTGTCGAGCAGTCCGCTCGTGGCGAACGCGCCTACGACATCTACTCGCGCCTGCTCAAGGAGCGAGTGATCTTTCTGGTTGGCCCGGTAGAGGACTACATGGCCAACCTGATTTGTGCGCAATTGCTGTTCCTTGAAGCGGAAAACCCGGACAAGGACATCCATCTCTACATCAACTCACCGGGCGGTTCGGTGACTGCGGGCATGTCGATCTACGACACCATGCAGTTCATCAAGCCAAACGTGTCGACCACCTGTATTGGCCAGGCGTGCAGCATGGGCGCCTTCCTGCTGACCGCGGGTGCCGAAGGCAAGCGTTTCTGCCTGCCGAACTCGCGTGTGATGATTCACCAGCCACTGGGCGGTTTCCAGGGCCAGGCGTCGGACATCGAAATCCACGCCAAGGAAATCCTCTTCATTCGTGAGCGTCTCAACACGCTGATGGCCAAGCACAGCGGGCGCACCCTGGAAGAAATCGAGCGCGATACCAACCGTGACAATTTCATGAGCGCTGAAGCCGCCAAGGAATACGGGTTGATCGACGCAGTGATCGACAAGCGCCCCGCTTAATATAAGCCGCTCAAAATAGGCTGGTCGGCATGTCCGACCACTGGCGGGCTTGAAAAAGCCCGCATAAGCCTTCATCTTGTGTTGCAAGCCTATCGGATTTGGATCGAACGAATGACTGACACCCGCAACGGCGAGGACAACGGCAAGCTGCTCTATTGCTCCTTCTGTGGCAAAAGCCAGCATGAAGTACGCAAATTGATTGCCGGCCCCTCGGTGTTTATCTGCGACGAATGCGTCGACCTGTGCAATGACATCATCCGTGAGGAGGTGCAGGAAGCCCAGGCCGAGAGCAGTGCGCATAAATTACCTTCGCCTAAAGAAATCAGCGGCATCCTTGACCAGTACGTCATTGGTCAAGAGCGTGCAAAGAAGGTTCTGGCCGTAGCGGTGTACAACCACTACAAGCGCTTGAACCAGCGTGACAAGAAAGGTGACGAGGTTGAACTTGGCAAGAGCAACATCTTGCTGATCGGTCCTACAGGCTCGGGTAAAACCCTGCTTGCAGAAACCCTCGCTCGCCTGCTGAACGTTCCGTTCACCATCGCCGACGCCACCACCCTTACCGAGGCTGGCTACGTGGGTGAGGATGTCGAGAACATCATTCAGAAACTGCTGCAGAAGTGCGACTACGACGTAGAGAAAGCCCAGATGGGTATTGTCTACATCGACGAGATCGACAAGATCTCGCGCAAGTCGGACAACCCGTCGATCACCCGGGACGTTTCCGGTGAAGGCGTGCAGCAGGCCCTGTTGAAACTGATCGAAGGCACGGTTGCTTCCGTTCCGCCACAAGGCGGCCGCAAGCACCCGCAGCAGGAATTCCTTCAGGTTGATACGCGCAACATCCTGTTCATTTGTGGCGGTGCGTTCTCCGGTCTGGAGAAGGTGATTCAGCAGCGTTCCACCCGTGGCGGCATTGGTTTCAGTGCGGAAGTGCGTAGCAAGGAAGAAGGCAAGAAGGTGGGCGAGTCCCTGCGTGAAGTCGAGCCTGACGATCTGGTCAAGTTCGGTCTGATCCCGGAATTCGTTGGCCGTCTGCCGGTCCTGGCGACGTTGGACGAGTTGGATGAGGCGGCTTTGATCCAGATCCTCACCGAGCCGAAAAACGCCCTGACCAAGCAATACGGCAAATTGTTCGAGATGGAAGGAGTAGACCTCGAGTTCCGTACCGATGCGCTGAAATCGGTGGCCAAGCGGGCACTGGAGCGCAAGACCGGTGCACGTGGCCTGCGTTCTATTCTCGAAGGCGTGTTGCTCGACACCATGTACGAAATCCCCTCGCAGTCCGAGGTGAGTAAAGTGGTGATCGACGAAAGCGTGATCGAAGGCAAATCCAAGCCACTGTATATCTACGAAAACAGTGAGCCGGCTGCCAAGGCTGCACCCGACGCGTAAGCGTTCAGCAGTTGCGGTACAAGCAAGGGGCCTCTAGGGGCCCCTTGTTTTTTGGGGGCTTTTCTCGGAGCGGTGGTTAAATTCGCGTGTATTCATGCGTTTAACTACTGGCATTGAGCTTGTTTTTTTTGCATGTAACCCCCATCTTGGTTTCAAGCTTATTTTTGAACTGTCATAGAGGCGAAATCATGAAGACAACCATCGAATTGCCTCTCCTGCCGTTGCGTGATGTCGTCGTCTATCCGCACATGGTTATCCCGCTGTTCGTGGGGCGCGAGAAGTCTATCGAAGCCCTCGAGGCCGCGATGACGGGCGACAAGCAAATCCTGCTGTTGGCCCAGAAGAATCCTGCTGATGATGATCCAGGTGAAGATGCCCTGTATCGCGTCGGCACCATTGCCACTGTCCTGCAATTGCTCAAACTGCCCGATGGCACCGTCAAGGTGTTAGTCGAAGGTGAGCAGCGCGGCGCCGTAGAGCGTTTCATGGAGGTGGATGGCCACCTGCGTGCAGAAGTGGCGCTGATCGACGAAGTCGAAGCCCCGGAGCGTGAGTCCGAGGTGTTCGTGCGCAGCCTGCTCTCGCAGTTCGAGCAGTATGTCCAACTGGGCAAGAAAGTTCCGGCTGAAGTCCTGTCGTCCCTCAACAGCATTGATGAGCCAAGCCGCCTGGTCGACACCATGGCCGCCCACATGGCGCTGAAGATCGAGCAGAAGCAAGACATCCTCGAAATCATCGACCTGTCGGCCCGTGTCGAACACGTGCTGGCGTTGCTGGATGGCGAAATCGACCTGCTGCAGGTTGAGAAACGCATCCGTGGCCGTGTGAAGAAGCAGATGGAGCGTAGCCAGCGCGAGTACTATCTGAATGAGCAGATGAAGGCCATTCAGAAAGAACTCGGTGACGGCGAGGAGGGCCACAACGAAATCGAAGAGCTGAAGAAGCGTATCGATGCCGCTGGCCTGCCCAAAGACGCCCTGACCAAGGCCACCGCGGAGCTGAACAAGCTCAAGCAGATGTCGCCGATGTCGGCCGAAGCCACCGTGGTGCGCTCGTATATCGACTGGTTGGTGCAAGTGCCGTGGAAGGCCCAGACCAAGGTGCGCCTGGACCTGGCCCGTGCTGAAGAGATCCTCGACGCTGACCATTACGGCCTGGAAGAGGTCAAGGAGCGCATCCTTGAGTACCTCGCCGTGCAAAAGCGTGTGAAAAAAATCCGCGGGCCGGTGCTGTGCCTGGTCGGGCCTCCAGGTGTGGGTAAAACATCCCTGGCGGAATCGATTGCCAGCGCGACTAACCGCAAGTTCGTGCGCATGGCCTTGGGTGGCGTGCGTGACGAAGCGGAAATCCGTGGTCATCGCCGTACCTACATCGGTTCGATGCCAGGAAGATTGATTCAAAAGATGACAAAGGTGGGTGTACGCAACCCGCTGTTCCTGCTCGATGAAATCGACAAAATGGGCAGCGATATGCGTGGCGATCCGGCGTCGGCCTTGCTCGAAGTGCTTGATCCCGAGCAAAACCATAATTTCAACGACCATTACCTGGAAGTCGACTACGACTTGTCTGACGTAATGTTCTTGTGCACCTCCAACTCCATGAACATTCCGCCAGCCTTGCTGGATCGGATGGAGGTGATTCGTCTGCCGGGCTACACCGAAGACGAGAAGATCAACATCGCAGTCAAGTACCTGGCGCCCAAGCAGATTTCGGCCAACGGCCTGAAGAAGGGCGAGATCGAATTCGAGGTCGAGGCGATCCGTGACATCGTGCGCTACTACACCCGCGAGGCCGGTGTACGGGGCCTTGAGCGCCAGATCGCGAAGATCTGCCGCAAGGCGGTGAAGGAGCACGCGCTGGAAAAACGCTTCTCTGTGAAGGTGGTCGCCGATTCCCTGGAACACTTCCTGGGCGTGAAGAAATTCCGCTACGGCCTGGCCGAGCAGCAGGATCAGGTCGGCCAGGTGACTGGCTTGGCGTGGACCCAGGTGGGTGGCGAATTGCTCACCATCGAAGCGGCGGTGATTCCGGGCAAAGGCCAGTTGATCAAGACCGGTTCCCTGGGTGATGTGATGGTCGAATCCATTACCGCCGCACAGACCGTGGTACGCAGCCGCGCCCGCAGCCTGGGCATCCCGCTGGACTTCCACGAGAAGCACGACACCCATATCCACATGCCGGAAGGGGCGACCCCCAAAGACGGCCCTAGCGCTGGCGTAGGCATGTGCACGGCGCTGGTATCAGCGTTGACCGGCATTCCTGTGCGCGCCGATGTGGCGATGACCGGGGAAATTACCTTGCGTGGCCAGGTATTGGCGATCGGTGGTCTGAAAGAGAAATTACTCGCTGCGCACCGAGGTGGAATCAAGACCGTGATCATTCCTGAAGAGAATGTTCGCGACTTGAAGGAAATTCCTGACAATATCAAGCAGGATCTTCAGATTAAACCGGTTAAATGGATTGACGAGGTCCTGCAAATTGCGCTGCAATACGCGCCGGAGCCCTTGCCGGATGTGGTCCCGGAGATAGTCGCGAAGGACGAAAAACGCGAGTCCGATTCCAAGGAAAGAATTAGCACGCATTAATGTGTTGGAGCCTGGGGGGCTTCCTTGACAGCTTTTTAGAGCCCTTGTTATAAAGCGGCTCTTAAGTGTCTGTAGGCCATTCAGCACTGGTTTTGCTTTTTACCAAAAAACTTAGAATCATACTCAATAGATATATAAGGGGACTTAGAGTGAACAAGTCGGAACTGATTGATGCTATCGCTGCATCCGCTGATATCCCGAAAGCTGCTGCTGGCCGTGCGCTGGACGCAGTAATCGAATCCGTCACTGGCGCTCTGAAGGCCGGCGACTCCGTGGTACTGGTAGGCTTCGGTACTTTCTCTGTGACTGACCGCCCAGCTCGCACTGGCCGTAACCCACAGACCGGCAAAGCACTGCAAATCGCTGCTGCCAAGAAACCAGGTTTCAAAGCCGGTAAAGCCCTGAAAGAAGCCGTTAACTAAGCTTCGTTCAAGCCTTTGCTTACCCGGGTCGGACGCAGGTCTGGCCTGGCAGCGGAGCGGTAGCTGACCCACGTATCGGGTCGCCACGCCGGGGGTGCAGATTCGAACCCCCGTCCGCTCCGCCAGTTACGAGAAGGCGCATCCTCGGATGCGCCTTTCTTCTATCCGGACTCTACCCACGCTCCACGGTTGCCTAATTTTTGAAGTTCAACCGTTTCTGGGGGACGCATGCTGCAAAATATCAGGGACAATTCACAAGGCTGGATTGCCAAGACCATTATCGGGATCATCGTCGCTTTGATGGCGTTCACCGGTATCGAAGCCATCTTCCAGGCTTCGGGTAATAACAAGCAGGACGTGGCCAAGGTCAATGGTGAAGAAATCACCCAGACCGAATTGAGCCAGGCCGTCGACATGCAACGTCGCCAGCTGATGCAACAGTTGGGCAAGGATTTCGATGCTTCCCTGCTGGACGAAAAACTGCTGCGCGATGCTGCCCTCAAGGGCCTGATCGACCGCAAGCTGCTGCTGCAAGGTGCTGCCGATTCCAAGTTCGGCTTCTCGGAAGCGGCGCTGGACCAGGTGATCCTGCAGACGCCGGAATTCCAGGTGGACGGCAAGTTCAACGCCGAACGCTTTGACCAGGTGATCCGTCAGCTGGGCTATAGCCGCATGCAATTCCGTCAGATGCTGACCCAGGAAATGCTGATCGGCCAGGTTCGCGCAGGCATCGCCGGCAGCGGTTTTGTGACCGACGCCGAGGTGCTGGCATTTGCCCGTCTGGAAAAACAGACCCGCGACTTCGCTACCGTCAACATCAAGGCTGACCCTGCGGCGGTGAAACTCACCGACGACGAGGTCAAGGCCTACTACGACCAGCACGCCAAAGAGTTCATGACCCCGGACCAGGTGGTCATCGACTATCTGGAGTTGAAGAAGTCTTCCTTCTTCGACCAGGTCAGCGTCAAGGACGATGAACTGCAGGCTGCCTACGAGAAGGAAACCGCCAACCTCGCTGAACAGCGTCGTGCCGCGCATATCCTGATTGAAGTCAACGACAAGGTCACCGAGGCGCAAGCCAAGGCCAAGATCGAAGACATCCAGGCGCGCCTGGCCAAGGGTGAGAAGTTCGAAGCCCTGGCCAAGGAGTTCTCCCAGGACCCAGGTTCGGCCAACAATGGCGGTGACCTCGGCTTTGCGGGCCCTGGCGTTTATGACCCGGACTTTGAAACCGCGCTGTATGGCTTGAAGCAAGACCAGGTGTCGGCGCCAGTGCGCACTACCTTCGGTTGGCATCTGATCAAGTTGCTAGGCGTTGAAGCGCCTGAGGTGCCATCGTTCGCCAGCCTGAAAGACAAGCTGACCCGCGAGCTCAAGGCACAGCAGGTTGAACAACGTTTTGTCGAAGCGACCAAGCAATTGGAAGATGCGGCATTCGAAGCCTCTGACCTGGCCCAGCCGGCGTCTGACCTGAAGCTGACCGTCCACACTTCCGCGCCGTTTGGCCGTGAAGGTGGCGAAGGTGTTGCGGCCAACCGTGCCGTGGTCACTGCAGCCTTCAGCCCGGAAGTGCTGGATGAAGGTGCAAACAGTAGCGCTATCGAGCTGGACCCGGAAACCATCATCGTGCTGCGTGCCAAAGAGCATCTCAAGCCGGCCCAGTTGCCGCTGGAGAACGTCGCTGCGGCCATTCGCACCCAGATGACCAAGGAGCGCGCGAGCGCTGCCGCCAAAGCCCATGCCGACGAGTTGATCGCCAGCCTGCGTGATGGCAAGACCGCGCTGGACCAGCCGGTTGACGGCCAGGCCTGGAAGGTGACTGAGGCAGCTACCCGTGGTCAGGACTCCATCGACCCGGCCGTGCTGCAAGCCTTGTTCCGCATGCCCAAGCCTGCGGCCAAGGACAAGCCGACCTTCACCACCGTGACCCTGCGCGATGGCAGCCTGGTGATCGTGCGCTTGAACGGCGTGAACGAAGCAGCGGCCCCTACGGACGAAGAAAAAGCGCAATACCGCCGCTTCCTCGCTTCCCGTATTGGCCAGCAGGACTTCGCGGCCTACCGCAAGCAGCTGGAAACCCAGGCAGACATCAAGAAGTATTGATGCCGGCCTGAATAAAAAGACCCCGACCTGAAAAGGCCGGGGTCTTTTTTTGCCCTTGATAAAGCGGCTACTCAGTTAAATGGGACTGTCACTGTGGCGAGGGAGCTTGCTCCCGTTGACTGCGCAGCAGTCCCGGCTTTTTAGGGCCGCTTCGCGACCCAGCGGGAGCAAGCTCCCTCGCCACAGGTTGGTGCTCTGCCTCAGATAGGCTTGGCAGCAAACTTGAGCTTGCCCCACGTCAACCCGATCACCGCCGCCAGGGTTGAAGCCGCCAATACGCTCAGCTTCGCAGCCGACAGCAGGGCCGGGTCGGAAAATGCCAGGGAAGAGATAAAGATCGACATGGTGAAACCGATCCCCGCCAGCAGGCCGACGAGGCCAACGCCCGTCCAGGTCACACCGTCCGGCAGCTTGCAGATGTTGAGCTTGACCAGCGCCAGGCTCGCCAGCATCACGCCCAGAGGCTTGCCGAGCACCAGGGCGAAGATGACGCCCATGAACACACCGTGGGCCAGCGGGTCATCCAGATTGAAACCGTCCAGGCTCACACCGGCGTTGGCCAATGCAAACAGCGGCATCACGCCGAACGCTACCCAGGGGTGCAGCGCCGATTGAACACGCTGCACCGGCGGCAGTATTTCCCGTTGAGCTTCGCGCAATTGCTTGAGGGGCGTGGCGACTTGCTGGGTCCCTTCGGCTGGCTGCGAGAACCGGTCCATCAGCTCGTTGAAGGTGCGTTCGATGGTTTCCAGCGGGCGTTCCCGCGTGGGCTTGGAATTGACGGGGGTCATCAAGCCAAGGATCACCCCGGCGAGCGTTGGGTGCACGCCTGTCTTGAGTAGGCCAAACCACACGATAGCGCCTGGCAGCAGGTAGATCGCCGCCTTGCTGATGCCCATGCGTTGGAACACCAACACCAGGGCCAGCCCGCCGGCAGCAATCACCAAGCCCATGTAGTCGAGGCTGGCGGTGAAAAAGATCGCGATGATCAGGATCGCCACGATGTCATCGATGATCGCCAAGGCCAGCAGCAGGATGCGTACGCCACTGGGAATCGATTTGCCCAGCAGCGCAAGCACACCCACGGCAAAGGCGATGTCGGTCGCGGTGGGGACTGCCCAGCCACTCGCGGCGGCGGTGTCGTGGTTGAGCAGGGTGTAGATGAGTGCGGGCATCAGCACACCGCCCAACGCCGCGCCCAAGGGCAGCGTGGCCAGCTTCAGGTTGGCGAGGGCGCCGTCTTTGATTTCCTGGCGGATCTCGGCACCGACCACCAGAAAGAAAATGGTCATCAGCCCGTCATTCACCAGAAAATGCAGGGAGCGCGACACGCTGTAATCGCCCAGCCCGAGGGTGATGGGCGTGTTCCAGAAATGCTCGTAGGTCGCGGCGGCGGGGCTGTTGGCCCACACCAGCGCGACGATGGCGGCCAGCAGCAGCACGATACCGCTGACGGCTTCGATGTGTGAAAAGCGCTCAAGGGCGGACAGCGCGCCCTCAGTCAAACGCTGGGGGCGGGGGATGGCGGGGTGTTTATCAGGCACGACAAATCTCCATTGGCGGCCCGACCAATGCTTGGCTTTTAACCTGCGCCGTGCTTTATGCAACAACGCACCCAGGGGCGATGATAGGAAGGTGAGGAATAAGTTGTAAACAAACTTGTCATCGCGCGGGCAGCGCTTTACCCCGGATTGCGCCCAGCGCCAACACGATCAATCCTAGAACTGCCCATGGAAATGTCACGACGCCCCAACGTTCGAGCAAGAGCCCGCCCACTAATCCACCTCCGGCGATGCCCAGGTTCCATACCGTGACCAACATCGATTGGGCGGCATCGGCCGAGTTGCCAGCCGACTTGGCCAGCGCGGTTTGCAATAGCGCTGGGAGGCCACCGAAGGCGAGCCCCCACAACGCCACGCTGACGTAAATGGCGACTACGCAGTTGAACCATAGTCCGAGCAGCAGGGCCGCAACGGCGAACATCGCGCAACTGATGAGGGTCAGTAGCCTCAGGTGCCGGTCAATCCAGACGCCTACCAGCCAGATACTCAGCAGGGCCATCAGGCCGAACACCAGCAGCACGCGATCAATCTCGCGGCCGATACCGGCGGGCACCAGCAAAGGGGCGATGTAGGTATAGAGAATGTTATGTGCGAGCACGTAGGTAAAGGTCACCCAGAGCACCGGCCGTATGCCTGGCAACGCCAGTACCTGACGTAAGCCGAGGCGTTTGCTTGGCGGTTCACCGGCAAAATCCGGCAGTTGCCAACGCGCCCATACCAGCAGTAACAGGGTCAGGCCAGTCATGATGGCAAAACTGGCGCGCCATCCGACCAGCGTACCCAGCAGGGTGCCGGCGGGCACGCCGAGGGACAAGGCCAGCGGCGCACCCAGCATGGCCACGGCAATCGCCCGGCCCTGCAGATGAGGTGCGACCATACGACTGGCGTAACCCGCCAGCAAGGCCCACAGCAAGCCCGCGAACACACCGGCGAAAAATCGTGCAGCCAAGGTCAAGCCATAATGGCTGGAAAAGGCGGTGACACTGTTAACCAATGCAAAGCCGCCGATGGCGATCAACAGCAACGGCCGCCGGCGCCAACCCCGGGTCAGCAATGTCAGCGGGATAGCGGCGAGCAACGAGCCGAGCGCGTAGAGCGTTACCAGTTGCCCGACCAGAGCCTGGGAGACCCCGAGCCCAGCACCGATTTGCGGTAACAAACCGGCGGGCATTGCCTCGGTGAGGATGGTGATAAAGCCGGCGCAGGCCAACGCCAGCAAACCGGCCAGTGGCAGGGGTTCAGCGTGGGGGGCTGTATCGATCAATTGGGGGCTGTCGTTCATCGGGGCTCTCCTTGAAAGGGTCAAGGCGCCAGGGTAGGGGGCTGCGAGGCGCGGAAAAACAGGCTAAGGTTCCGAACTTATCGGACGTTGATGTCCGCAATCGGCAAAGGCATCACCATGGACAATCTGGGCAGCCTCTCGGTTTTTGTGCAGGTCGCGCAAACGCTTAGCTTCACCGCTGCGGGCCGTGCACTGGGCGTGTCATCGTCGGCGGTGGGTAAAAGCATTGCGCGAATGGAAGAGCGCCTGGGCGTCAGGTTGTTTCATCGCAGCACCCGCAGCATCACTCTGACCAGCGAGGGCGCGCTCTTCCTGGAACGTTCGCGGCGCATCCTGGCGGAGTTGGAAGCGGCCGAACAGGAATTGACTGAGGTCACTGCCAAGCCTCGCGGCAAGCTGCGGATCAGTGTGCCCCAAGTGCGTGGTTTGTTGATGCCGGTGATCAGCGATTTTATGCGTGCCTACCCGGACATCGAGTTGGATGTGGATTTTTCCGATCGCATGGTGGACGTGATAGAGGAGGGCTTCGACGCGGTGATTCGCACCGGCAAGCCAGAAGATTCGCGCTTGATGGTGCGCCATCTTGGGCATTACCAGTTGGTCCTCGTCGGTACGCCCGGCTACTTCGACCAGCACGGCACCCCCCGTCGACCCCAGGACCTGAATCATCACGCCTGCCTGCGGCACAAATTCTGCGCCACCGGTAAGCTGGAGCCTTGGCCGCTGCGTCATGTCCCGGGGGCGGCAGAACTGAACCTGCGCGCACCGCTGGTCAGCACTACCATCGAGTCCCTCAATCATGTGGTGCAAGAAGGACTGGGCATTGCGTGCCTGCCGGACTACATGGTCAACCAGGCCGTACAGCATGGGCGTTTGCGACGGGTGCTGGATGAGCACCTCGAACATCGCGGCAGTTTCTGGTTGCTGTGGCCGGCCAGTCGCCATGCTTCGGCCAAGCTGCGGGCCTTTATCGATCATATGTGCGCCGGGCTTTTTCCTACTGACGCCGCTGTCTGAGCTTGAGATGTTTTACCGACAGGAATCGCGCTTCAATGTCGCGTTCTGTTGCACAATACCGTCCGGACCGTTTTCTTCAGGATTTTCAATGTCGACATCATTTCACTTGCGCAATCTCGGGTTGGCGCTGGTGCTGGCGGGCGCCGCGGGCTGCTCGTCACCCAAGACCGCTATCTATGAACATGAGAATTTCGACGATTCCGGTACGTTTTCCCGCGATTACCCGGTCAGCGATGTGGCGGCCTGTGAAGCTGCGCGCCGTGCCCTGCTGAGCCAGGGCTACATCATCACCAGCAGCGATCCGAAGTTGGTGGCCGGCAACAAGAGCTTCCAGCAGACCGGCGAGACCCACCTGCAGATCAGTTTCAATGTGGTGTGCGCTGCTGATGGCAAGGGCAGCAATCACTCGACGATGTTTGCCAACGCCTTGCAGGACCGTTATGCGCTGAAGAAGGTCAACAACTCCGCGAGCCTCGGTGTGGGCGTGCTGGGCTCGGTGTCGATGCCGATTGGCTCCACCGACGACTCGATGGTGAAGGTGGCGAGCGAGACCGTCTCTGCACCGAAGTTCTACGAGCGTTACTTCGCGTTGGTGGACGTGTTCCTGCCGCAGGAAGTAAAGCAGGCCGAGCATATCCCCGAGCAGCCCAAGGCCGACCTCGGCGTGCCCGAGCCCAAGACCGCTCCGGCAGCCGAGAAGGTCGAAGCGCCGAAGGATGTGCCGGTAGCGCCTGCCGCTGCAGAGCCGCTTGCGCCGCCACCTGAGGCTGCACCGATTGCACCGGTGACAGAGCCTGCTCCGGTTGCACCGGCGCCGACTGATCCGTCCTTGCCGGCGCCGACGGAAGCGATTCCACCGCTTCCGATGCCTGCGCAGTAACGCAATGCTGTTCTGATGTGGGAGCGGGCTTGCTCGCGAATACGGTGTAACAGTCGCCAAGTGTGTTGAATGACCACCGCTTTCGCGAGCAAGCCCGCTCCCACATTTTGATCGAGGTTGCGGTTGAGTTAAATCCAGTGATCGCCGCTACGTTTAATCCTGAAGAGCAGGAATGTCACGACGTCGACATTTTTTCGTCATGACGGCACTTTAGGCTGGGTTCGCAGGTCATTAATCTGCAACCGCTTTCAACACGAAAAGGAGTCCACCATGGACGATTACCAGGAAGAGCTGCTGGAGTATCAGGCATTCGAGCTAGACCCACTGGATCCTGCCGACGATGCCACCGAGCTTTAACACCGACTTCAGGCGGAGTGGCGCTGACTGCGGCGAAATTCCCCTGGGGTCTGGTTGTTCCAGCGTCTGAAGGCCCTTTGGAAGGCTTGGGCCGAAGCAAAACCGAGCAAGTAGGCGATCTCGCCGAACGCCAGTTCCGTATCGCGAATGTAGGTCATGGCCAGGTCGCGACGGGTGTCATTGAGGATCGCGCGAAACTGCGTGCCTTCCTCGGCCAGTTTGCGCCGCAATGTCCAGGTTGGCAGCTTCAAGCGTGCCGCCACTTCCTCCAGGTCGGGTTCCCGGCCGCCATTGAGCATCGGCCCGAGCAACCGGGTAATGCGCTCGCGCAGGCTGCGGGTGCGGGTCAACTGCTCTAATTCCCTTTCACACAGCTGTAGCAACAGGTGCCAGGTGCTTGGGCAATGCTGCGGGTTGCGCAGCGCCAGGGTGGGTTGGCTGAGGCGCAGTTGATTGACCTCGGCGCCGAAGTGGACCACGCCCTCTCCCAGCACCCTGTAGTGGTCGTGGTAGTCCGGCGCGTCGAATTCGATTTCAATGCGCTGGGCCTGCACCGGCTGTTGGGCCAGGCCAGACAATTGCTGCAGCCAGCCGGCGATGATCGAATCCACCACAAAGCGGTTATAGGTGTTGTAGGGGCTGATGGAATAAAACCTCAGCCACGCGCCTTCGGCGTCTTCATGAAAGCTTGATTGCCCGCGATAGTTGGAGCCGTACAGTGCTTCAAAGCGTGTGAGCGTGCGTGCCGCTTCGCGCACGGTGGGCGCTTGGGCGGCAGTAACGCCGGCAAGACCAGCCTGGCTCAAGCGGCTGAGCTGGCCCATACGCAGACCCAGGCCGGGGTTGCCGGTCAGTTGGATGGCCGCGTGGCCCAGGCGCATGTAGCGCGGGATCGACAAGCGTGCGCCGGCCTCAGCCAGGCGAGCTGGATCGAGGCCGTATTGCAGCAGCAGGGGCTGTGGGTCCAGGCCGTGGCTGTGGATGGCGTCGGCCAGGGTGTGCACGAAGCCCACCGACAGATCCCCCAGGCGCACCGGCTTCACGGCGCTACAGCCAGATATTCAGCAGGCGCGCACCATGGGCGTCGCCATCGGCGAAGACTTGCCCATTGCGACTGAGAAAACTTTGGCCGGCGCTGCCCAGGTCCCAGAATTGTCCGCGCAGAAAGACGCTCATGCCCGCGGTGGCTTCGCTGACAGGCGGCTGGCTGATCAGGGTAAGGCGACGCCAGGCCGCGCCCTCACTGGTTTCTTCAGGCTTGAGGCTCACTTCTGAGGGCGTAGACACACTCTTGAAACCGCGCCACGGACGGTCCCAGGTATCGCGGCCGGTGACAAAAGCGGGTACCGCGATCAATTGCGCGCCTTGCTCGTTGAGCTTGCGGTAGTTGTCCGGGTACCAGCTGTCGCTGCCGACCAGAATGCCCAGGCGCCCGGCGGGGGTATCGACAACGTTGACGACATGCTCATCGCCAGGTTCTATAAAGCCACGTTCATCGTAGATCGGGTAAAGCTGGCGCTGCGGCTGGCCCAGCGGCAAGCCGTCGGCGGCGAACACCACGCTGGCGTTGTACAGCGCGCCGTGGCCGATCTCCAGTTGCCCCTGGATCACGCTCGGGTTGGGCAGGGCGATGGAACCGGCCACCAGGGTCACGCCAAATTCTTTGGCGAGGCCGCCAAACAACACTTGATAGTCGCGGGCCATGGCGGGGGCTTTCATGCGCAGGTACGCATCGTCCATGCGGTTGTCGCCAGTGGCGCTGATCCAGGCTTTGGCAAATTGCAGCGGGTTGCTGATCGACAGCCAGTTCATGGCGTCCTTGAGGTGAGCGGCCTGGTACAGCTCATTCTTTTCTCCGCCGAGCATCAGCCAAGTGCCGATATGTTCCGGCAGCACCACAACGGTCTTGGCATTGATCAACCCAAGGTCCCGGGCATTTTGCAGGTAGGCCGACAGCTTCAGGTGCAGGCGTTCCAGGCTCTGGTAATCGGCAGGGAACAGTTCCGGCTGGATACCCAGCAGGTTGCCCCGGTCGGCTGGTTCGCCCTCGTTGACGGCGAGGGTGATGCGCAGGTCGGACAGGTAATGCGCCACGGGGCGCTCCTGGGTCCAGACCAGATACGCGGCGAGTGAGGCAACCAGGGCCATGATGACGGTGAACGCTAGAAGTTTACGCATGGGGCAACAGACAACAGACCAGGTGCAGGGTTCGCGACTAGGGTAGGGCCCATGGCGTGGCTTGCCAAGGGGCGCTGTGCATTTGGATCAATAACTTGTCAGTTTCAGTCATTGAGCCGTGGTCCACCGCCTCTTAGTCTGTGGGACATAAACCGATGGCACGCCGTTCGAGTGCGCCACGTCCCGTGATGATCCGTTGTGGAGCTGTACCATGACCGCTGCTGCCTACCCGCACCTGCTGGCCCCGTTGGACCTGGGTTTCACCACCTTGCGCAACCGTACCCTTATGGGTTCGATGCACACCGGCTTGGAAGAAAAGCCCGGCGGTTTCGAGCGTATGGCGGCCTATTTTGCCGAGCGCGCCCGTGGCGGCGTAGGCCTGATGGTCACTGGCGGCATTGGCCCCAATGATGAAGGCGGCGTGTACGCCGGTGCAGCCAAGCTGACCACCGAAGAAGAGGCGAGCAAGCACAAGATCGTTACCCAAGCCGTGCACGACGCGGGTGGCAAGATCTGCATGCAGATCCTCCACGCCGGGCGTTACGCCTACAGCCCCAAGCAGGTGGCTCCGAGCGCTATCCAGGCGCCGATCAACCCGTTCAAACCCAAGGAACTGGATGAAGAGGGCATCGAAAAGCAGATCCAGGATTTTGTCACCTGCTCGCTGCTGGCCCAGGTCGCCGAGTATGACGGCGTCGAAATCATGGGCTCCGAAGGCTACTTCATTAACCAGTTCCTCGCTGCCCATACCAACCATCGCACCGACCGTTGGGGCGGCAGCTTTGAAAATCGCATGCGTCTGGCGGTGGAAATCGTGCGCCGCGTACGCGAAGCCGTAGGCCCGAACTTCATTATCATTTTCCGCCTGTCGATGCTTGACCTGGTGGAAGGCGGCAGTGTCTGGGAAGAGATCGTGCAGTTGGCCAAGGCCATCGAACAGGCCGGTGCGACGATCATCAACACCGGTATCGGCTGGCACGAAGCGCGTATCCCGACCATCGCCACCAAGGTACCCCGTGGTGCGTTCAGTAAAGTCACGGCCAAATTGCGCGGTTCGGTACAGATTCCGCTGATCACCACCAACCGCATCAACACCCCGGAAATTGCTGAGCAGATCCTGGCCGAAGGCGACGCCGATATGGTCTCGATGGCGCGGCCGTTTCTCGCCGACCCCGAGTTCGTCAACAAGGCCGCCGCCGGGCGCGCCGATGAGATCAATACCTGTATCGGCTGCAACCAGGCATGCCTGGACCATACCTTTGGCGGCAAGCTCACCACCTGCCTGGTCAACCCGCGGGCGTGCTACGAAACCGAGCTCAATTACTTGCCGGTCAAGCAGATCAAAAAGGTCGCGGTCGTCGGCGCAGGCCCTGCGGGTTTGGCCGCGGCTACCGTGGCCGCAGAGCGCGGGCATCAGGTGACCTTGTTCGACTCCGCCAGCGAGATCGGCGGCCAGTTCAATATCGCCAAGCGCGTGCCGGGCAAGGAAGAGTTCTTCGAGACCCTGCGTTATTTCAAACGCAAATTGCAGACCACCCACGTCGAGCTGTGCCTCAACACCCGTGTCGACGTTGCGCAACTGGTAGCGGGCGGTTATGACGAAGTGATCCTGGCCACCGGCATCGCACCGCGTACCCCGGCGATTCCCGGTGTCGACAACGCCAAGGTCCTGAGTTACCTGGACGTGATCCTCGAGCGCAAGCCGGTGGGCAAGCGCGTGGCGGTGATCGGCGCCGGCGGCATCGGTTTTGACGTGTCTGAATTTCTCGTCCACCAAGGCGTATCCACCAGCCTGGATCGTGAGGCGTTCTGGAAAGAATGGGGCATCGACACTCAGCTGCAAGCCCGTGGTGGCGTGGCCGGGATCAAACCCGAGCGCCACGCGCCGGCCCGTGAAGTGTTCCTGCTGCAACGCAAGGCTTCCAAAGTGGGCGATGGCCTGGGCAAGACCACGGGCTGGATCCACCGCACCGGTTTGAAGAACAAGCAGGTGCAGATGCTCAACAGCGTCGAGTACTTGAAGATCGACGATGAAGGCTTGCATATCCGCATCGGCGCCGAGGGCGAGCCGCAAGTCCTGGCGGTGGACACTATCGTCATCTGTGCCGGCCAGGACCCGCTGCGCGAATTGCACGACGGCCTGGTCGCCGCCGGCCAGAACGTGCACCTGATCGGCGGCGCCGATGTGGCGGCCGAACTGGACGCCAAGCGCGCCATCAACCAGGGCTCGCGCCTGGCTGCAGAGCTGTAAGGCGCCAAGAGGGGCGGTGTTAGACTACCGCCCTCTTTTCATTCAGATACCTGCCGATGTGCCCTTTCGACTGGCTTGCTCACGCGCCCCTTGAACCCTTGCACCTGGACTGGCTGAACGGAGTCGAGTTGGCCGTGCTGCGCCTGGACTGTATCGACCCGCTGATCAGTGGCAACAAGTGGTTCAAGCTCACCGAGCACCTGGCCCAGGCCCGACACGCTGGAGCCACCGGGGTGATGAGTCTCGGCGGTGCGTACTCCAACCATTTGCATGCGCTGGCGGCGGCGGGCAAGCGCTTTGGTTTTTCCACGGTCGGCCTGCTGCGGGGCCATCCTCAAGACACCCCCACGGTTCTCGACCTCAAAGCGTTTGGAATGCAACTGCATTGGCTCGGTTATGGCGGTTATAGGGCGCGGCATGAAGCGGGTTTCTGGTTGCCTTGGCGCGAGCAGTATCCTGGCTTTCATCCGATACCCGAAGGCGGCGGTGGGCTGGCCGGTGCGCAGGGCTGTGGCGTGTTGGTCGAGCAGGCGCGGGCGCAACTGGACAGCCTCGGTTGGAGCGATTACGACGCCTGGTGGTTGGCGGCGGGTACCGGCACGACACTGGCCGGGCTGGCACTGGCGGAGGCGGGCGCGCATCCGGTATATGGCGCCATGGCGGTGCCGGATGACCACGGTGTGGCGCAGAACGTGAGTGCCATCGTGCAGGACGGTTATACATTGCTGGACGCCAGTCGCGGCGGCTTTGCCAAAGCCGATCCACTGTTGCTCGACTTCATTCAGCGCACCGAACTAGCGTGCGGTCTACCGCTGGAACCGCTTTACACCGGCAAGGCGCTGCTGGCGTTGAAACAGCAGATCGAGGCCGGACGCTTTGCCCCCGGCATGCGCCTGATCTTCATCCATACCGGCGGCCTGCAAGGCCGCCGAGGCTTCAGCGACTGGCGCAAACCTCTTGTGGGAGCTGGCTTGCCTGCGAAAGCGGTCTTGCAGTAAGAGGCACTGTGACTGACACACCGCCTTCGCGGGCAAGCCCGCTCCCACAGGGGAGCTAATTGGCTGGGTTAAAGCCTCCTCCCACCCGGCATCATGCGCAGCGCCGTGTTATCGCGCATCACGTAATGATGAAAGATCCCCGCCAACGCGTGCAGCCCGATCAGCCAGTACCCGATCTGGCCAAACAGCACATGCCAGCCTTCAATCTCCTTGGCCAGTGCCTTGTTTTCCCCAATCAACGGCGGCAACTCCATCCCATAGAACATCACCGAGTGCCCTTCGGCGCTGACGATCAACCAGCCGGCAATCGGCATGCCGATCATCAACGCGTACAACGCAGCGTGCATCAGTTTCGCCAGCAGGCTTTGCCATTGCGGCGGCGCCGGCAGGATCTTCGGTGCCACCCCCAGGCTGCGTGCAAACAGGCGTAGCCATACCAGTACAAACACGGTAAGGCCGAGCATGAAGTGCATTTCAACAATCAAGGTGCGCGCACCGCTGCCTTTGGGGAATTGGCCGCGCAGTTCAATGCAGGCGTAGACCACCGCCAGCAGCACCACCATCAACCAGTGCAACGCAATCGACATGGTGCTGTAGCGTGTATCGGAATTTTTCCACGGCATCGCTGTGTTCCTCACTCATCAGGGCATACCTCCATTCTTTCGCGATGGAGTGCATTAACTCTATGCCTGTTTTGAGCGCTGCGCTTGTTGCCAATGCCGTTGTCTTGACCTCGGTCAGTAGGCCTGCGGCATTTCCCCGCGGGCCAGGCGCTGGTTGATGTCACTGATGACCCGTGGCAGATCGGTGATGGTGTCAATCAGGTAGTGTGGGCGTGAAGCTTCGAACATCGCTTCGATGCGCTGGCGTTCGCTGGCCAGTGTGTCGGTGTCCAGGGCGCGGAACTGCTCGTAGGTGAGGCCCAGCGCGTTGCCCGAGCAGGTCAGGGCCACGGTCCACATGCCGGCACGGCGACCTTCGAGAATGCCCGGCACGGTGTCGTCGACCTTCACGCAGGCCGCCACATCATCAATGCCAAGGGCGATCACGTTGGCCAACGCCTGGGCCGGCCATGGTCGGCCGTTGGGCACTTCGTCAGTGGCCACGACGTGGTCGGCGACGTAGCCGTTGGTGGCGGCCAGGGCCACGACCTTGTCCATCACCTGCTTGGGGTAGCCAGAGCAGGAGCCGATCTTGATGCCTTGGCCGCGCAGCGCTGCAATGGTGTCGAGGGCGCCGGGGATCAGGGCCGAGTGTTCGGCGATCTTCTCGATCTGCAGCGGCATGAAGCGCTGGTAGATGGCGGTCACGTCGTCGTCGGTGGGCGTGCGGCCGAACGCCTTGCGGTAGCGTTCGGCAACCTGCGGCTGGTCGCAGAGCGTACGGATATGGTCCCACTTGCCCATGCCCATCGGGCCACGGGCTTCCTCGATCGACACCTGCACGTCGAACTCGGCGAAGGCCTCGACAAAAATCTGCGTGGGGGCGAAGGAGCCGAAATCGACCACGGTGCCAGCCCAGTCGAGGATAACGGCCTGGAGGGTGTTGGGGTTTTGATAGTTCATGGTTCAGATCCTGTGGGGTAATAACATTCATCTATGTAGGAGCTTGCTCGCGAAAAACATCCAGGCGCCGCGTTAACTCAGGATGCCCGCGTTTTCGTTAACACTCTTCGCGAGCAAGCTCGCTCCTGCACATTTCTTGCAGCACCTCGGCGATGGCCTTGACGGCTGCGCGCATGTCGGCCGCGTCGACATGACCGATGCAGCCCACGCGAAAGGTTTCCACCTGGGTCAATTTGCCCGGGTACAGAATGAAACCCTTGGCCTTGACCCGTTCGTAGAACGCTTTGAACTGATAGCGAGGATCGTCGGGGGCGTGGAAGGTGGCAATGATCGGCGCCTGGATAGCCGCCGGTAGAAAACTGCGCACGCCTAGTTCGGCCATGCCGTCCAGCAAGGCCTGGCAGTTATTTGCATAGCGCTGGTGACGGGCGGGCAGGCCGCCTTCCTCGGCGTACTGCAACAGCGCTTCATGCAGAGCAGCAACCACGTGGGTCGGCGGCGTGAAGCGCCATTGTCCGGTCTTGGCCATGTAGGTGTGCTGGTCGAACAGGTCCATCGCCAGGGAATGGCAGTTGCCCTGGGATGCAGCCAGCGCCGCTTTTTCGGCAAAGACAAAGCCCATCCCCGGTACGCCTTCCAGGCATTTGCCCGAGGCGGCGATCAGCGCGTCGAAGGGGATTTCGCGGGCATCAATCGGTAGCGCGCCGAAGGAACTCATGGCGTCGATGATCAGGCGCTTGCCGTGGCGTTTGACCACCTCGGCGATCTGCGGCAACGGGTTGAGAATGCCGGTGCTGGTTTCACAATGAATCAGCGCGACGTGGGTGATGGCGCTGTCGGCGTGCAGCAGGCGATCCACATCGGCGGCAGTGGTGGGCTCGTCTTCGGCGGTTTCAAAGGTGCTGAATGCGCGGCCAAGCACTTCGCAGATTTTCGCCAGGCGCTTGCCGTAGGCGCCGTTGATGAGCACCAGCACCTTGCCATTGCGGGGGACCAGGGTGCCGATCGCAGCTTCGACGGCGAAGGTGCCGCTGCCTTGCAACGGCACGCAGTGGTGGCTGTCGGCGCCGTTGAGGATCGCCAGCAACTGGCTGCACACACTGGCTGTGAGCTGGTTGAAGCGGTCGTCCCACGAGCCCCAGTCCGTCATCATCGCTTGGCGGGTGCGGTTCGAGGTGGTCAGGGGGCCGGGGGTCAACAGGATCGGCGCGGCAGTGGGCATGTCAAATCCTCGCAAGGTGTTGGGGTTCAAGCTACGGCGCCTAAATTGCAGTTTGGCTTGTCATCAATCAAATTGTTTGTTGTTATGCGAGCTATCAGTGAGGCCGATAGCTATGAATCTGTTCCAACTGCGTGCATTCGATGCCGTGGCCCGTGAGGGCAGTTTTACCCGCGCGGCGGCTCGGCTGTTTATCAGCCAGCCGGCGGTGACCGGGCATATCAAGGCGCTTGAGGAGCACTACCAGATCCCGCTGTTGCGCCGCACCGCACGGCGGGTGGAATTGACCGAGGAGGGCGCACGCCTGGCGGCCATCACGCGGGCTATCTTCGGGTTGGTCGACGAGGCGCAAACCCTGCTGGAGGCCAACCGCCAGTTGCTCACCGGGCGCCTGGAAGTGGCGGCGGATGGCCCCCACCTGGTGATGCCGATGATCGCCAGCCTGCGTGCGCGCTACCCCGGCATTACCGTGAACCTGCGTTTGGGCAATGCCCAGGAAACCCTGGCGGCGTTGCTGTCCGAACATGCGGATGTGGCGGTGCTCACCGAGGTGGAACCGCGCAATGGCCTGCACTTGCAACCCCTGGACCAGTCACGGATTTGCGCCTTGGTGCCGGCCGCACACCCGTGGGCCAAGCAGCCCGACGGTATTGAACTGGCGCAGTTGCATGAGGTGATCATGGTGCTGCGCGAGCCCAGTTCCACCACCCGCCGCACCTTTGACGACGCCTGCCTGGCGGCGAATGTGCAGCCCAAAGTGCTGCTGGAACTGGACAGTCGGGAAGCTGTGGCCGAGGCGGTGGCGGCAGAGTTGGGCGTGGGCGTGGTGTCGTCGATGGAGGTCAGCCCGGACCCGCGTGTGCAGGCAGTGCCGATCCTCGGCGATGGCCTGCTGAATCGGCATATGCTCGGCTGCATGGAGCGCCGTCGCTCGCTGCGCTTGATTCAGGCGTTTTTCGAGTTGGCGTGAAGGCTCTCACGCACAATCTCCAGAAAGGTCGCGACCACACGGCGTGAACTTTGCTCTTTCAGGCACACCAGGGTTTCTTTCATGCGTTGGGTGCAATCGCGGATCGGCATGGCGTACACCCGTGCATCGGCACCGAACTCTGCCGCCGACACCACGCCCACGCCAATCCCTACCACCACGGCTTCACGGGCGGCCTCGCGGCCTTCCACCTGGATCGCCGGACGAATGCGCAGGCCGGCCTGGCGCATTTCCTGCTCCAGGGTCTGACGGGTGACCGAGCCGGTTTCCCGCAGTACCAGCGGGGTGTCATCGAGGTCGGCCAGGCAGATCGACTCGCGCCCGGCCCAGGCATGGTCCCGTGCGACAAAAGCCAGCAGTTGGTCGTCGGGCAGCGGCACTGACAACAGGCGCACATCATCGACATCGCGCCCCAACAGCGCCAGGTCGGCCTGGTAGTTGTAGAGGCGCGACAGCGACTCATCGGTATTGCCGGTTTCGATTTTTACGCTGATCCCAGGGTAGCGCTGGCAGAAGCGCGCAATCTGCGGCAGGACGTGCACGGGCGCATCCACCGCCAGGGTGAGAGTTCCGGTGAGCAGGGCACGCGAATCCTGCAGCAATTCTTCGGCTTCGGCCTCGATCACAAACAGGCGCTGGGTGATACCCAGCAGGCGTTCACCCAGATCGGTCAGGCGCACCGAACGCTTGTTGCGGTGAAACAGCAATACGCCGAAGCGCTCTTCAAGTTTGCGCACCTGGTCGGAAATCGCAGGCTGGGTCAGGAACAGCCGTCCTGCAGCCCCGGTAAAACTGCCGTGAATGGCTACCGCATGGAAGGCTTTGAGCTGGGCATGGGAAACCGACATGGTGCGTCCTCTTAAAACCTGAACTTATATTTGAAATACGATAAATCGATTTTACCTATGAGTCAGCCATTGCTTTGATGCACCTCAGTCGCCGTAGGTTGAGTCCTACAACCACGGCGGCCATGGGCGCAGTCACACCGCATCCATCTGACCAATACCGCGCTATCCAAGGCCCGGCATTGCAGTGCTCAACCATAAGAACAACAGGCGTTTTCTTTCGATTCTGCCGGCACACTCACACCTGAGGTCAGAACCACCATGAATATCCCTATGGGTAGTATCAAGCGTTGGCGCGTGCAGATTTTCGCCATTACCTGGCTGGCGTACGCCGCGTTCTATTTCACCCGCAAAGCCTTTTCGGTGGCAAAGCTGGGGATTGGCGACGACCCGAGTTTCCCCCTCGACAAAATGACGATGGCTAACCTGGATGGCCTCTATCTCGCAGCGTATGCGGTGGGCCAGTTCACCTGGGGCATGCTTGCAGACCGCTTCGGGCCACGGGTAGTGGTGCTCGGTGGCTTGTTGATTTCCGCAGGCGCGGCGCTGGTGATGGGCACCTTTGCCACCTTGCCGATTTTTGTCACCTGCATGTTGGTACAGGGCTTGGCCCAGTCCACTGGCTGGTCGGGGTTGTGCAAGAACCTCGGTAGTTTCTTCCCGGCCCAGCAGCGGGGGCGGGTGCTGGGGCTGTGGAGTTCGTGTTATGCATTTGGCGGGTTGGTCGCGTCACCGTTTGCCGGTTGGTGGGCTTATACGCTGATCGGCAGCTGGCATGCGGCGTTTATTTCCAGCGCCGCAGTGGTCGCGGTGGTGGCCGTGCTCTTCTTTATGTTCCAGCGCAATACCCCGCAGGATGTGGGCTTGCCGGCAGTCGAGCCCGAGCCGGTGCTGAGCGCCGAGCAGTTGGCCGCCGAACAGCGCGTGAGCGTACTCGAACCCCTGCGCGCGATCCTGCGCAACCGTACGGTGTTGACCCTGGGGCTGGCTTACTTCCTGCTCAAGCCGGCGCGCTACGCGATTCTGTTGTGGGGGCCGGTGATCGTCTACGAGCAGATGCCGTCGGTGGGCAAGGTCGGCGCCGCCATCGTGCCCACCGCGTTTGAGCTGGCCGGTTTATTGGGGCCGGTGTTGATCGGCCTGGCCTCCGACAAACTGTTCGGTGCTCGGCGCATGCCCGCCTGCGTGCTCAGCCTGTTGGCGCTGACGGTTGCCCTGGCGTTGTTTATGGGCGCGCTGCACACCGGCAGTGTGGTGCTGGTGATGGCGTTGCTGTTTGTCATGGGGCTGACGCTGTATGGGCCGGACTCGATGATCAGCAGCACGGCGGCCATCGACTTCGGCACCGCCAAGGCCGGCGCTACCGCTGCGGGCTTTGTCAACGGCTGCGGTTCGGTGGGAGCGATCCTGGGTGGCTTGCTGCCAGGCTATTTCGATACCGTTACGGTATTTATTGTGTTTGCCGGTGCGGCACTGTTTTCGTCGCTGGTGCTGATGCCCTACTGGAATGCCAGGCCCGCCGTACTGGCCCAGGCCGGGGATTTTGTGCCGGACCGCAATGCGGTGATCAAACCCTTGCGCACCTGAGTACCCTGGCCGGTTTTTTGGTGGAACGAAGCGTTCTCGCGCTATAAACTCTGCCCCCAAAGCGCCGGCCAGTAGACGTTTCGGCGCGATGGAAATAAGAGAGTGAGTCATGGGCGCACAGTGGAAAGTCAAACATAAAGAAGCGGCAGCCAATGCCAAGGGCAAGATTTTCGGCAAGCTGGTGAAAGAAATCACCATCGCCGCCCGCAACGGCGCCGATACCGCGACCAACGCGCACCTGCGCCTGGTGGTGGAACAGGCCAAAAAAGCCTCGATGCCCAAGGAAACCCTGGACCGCGCGATCAAAAAGGGCGCCGGTCTGCTCGGTGAGACCGTGCAATACCACCGCGTGACCTACGAAGGTTTCGCGCCGCACCAGGTGCCTTTGATCGTCGAGTGCGTGACCGACAACATCAACCGCACCGTGGCGGAAATCCGCGTGGCCTTCCGCAAGGGCCAACTGGGCGCTTCCGGTTCGGTGGCCTGGGATTTCAACCATGTGGGCCTGATCGAAGCATCACCGGACACGCCAGACGCCGATCCAGAAATGGCCGCCATCGAAGCCGGTGCCCAGGACTTTGAAGAGGGTGAAGAAGGCGCCACCTTGTTCATTACCGAAACCACCGACCTGGATGCCGTGCAGAAAGCCTTGCCGGAGCAGGGTTTTACCGTGCTGTCGGCCAAGCTGGGCTATATCTCCAAGAACCCGGTCAGCGGCTTGACCGATGAGCAGATGGCTGAAGTCGAGGCGTTCCTGGAAGGCCTGGACAACCATGATGATGTGCAGGATATGTTTGTCGGCCTGGCGGGCTGATTTCTATCTGAGTACACGCGGTTAATATGTGGGAGCGGGCTTGCTCGCGAATGCGGTGGAACAGCCAATACATCTGTTGACTGTCACACCGCATTCGCGAGCAAGCCCGCTCCCACATGGGTTCAGGGGTGCTGCAGAGATTCCAGCAGGGCCTCGATTTCCTCAAAGCCTGGTCGGGCCAGTACATCCGGCTGACAGCAACGCTCGCACAGTTCGCACAGCACCTTGTCAATGGCTTGTGCCTCAACCCGCTCCAACAACTCCCCCAGCAGCACCCCGAACGCCCGCACTTCAATACGCTGCAGCGCACGGGTTTCCAGCGTGTTCGCCGTGGCATGGAATGACGCCGCGCCAAAGTCTCCGAGCAAGCAATCACCTGCTGCGTTCCACAAAATATTGTGACCATACAGGTCACCATGGGTAATGCCGTGCCGATGCAGGTGCGCCGCCACCGAAGCAACGCCCCGCGCCATGCGCAGTGCCACGTCCAGGCTGAAACGGATGGTGGGTTCGTAGACATCCCGCGTGCACGACGTCAGGCTCGGCAGGGCTGCGAGGTTGCGGTAACTCGGGTCGATCAGCTCCATCACCAGCGCGGCCTGGTTGTCGGGGTGGCCGATGACGCGTCCTTCAACCTTGATCAGGTTGGGATGCAGCCCGGCAGCGATGCAGGCTTGCATTTCATGCAGCGGTGAACCGTCGCTGGTGATGGTGCCCTTGTACAGCTTGACCGCGACTGGCAACGCATGGGGTTTCCACAGCGCCTTGCGAATAATCCCCGAAGCGCCTTCGCCCAGGACTTCGCCCATTTCCAGTTCCTGCCAGGCGATGTTCGGCGTCGCCTCGTCAGCGCTTACCTGCACGGCCATTTCCACCGGGTTGCCGGCGTAGGCCAGCCAGGTCAGGCTCGGCAGGGTCAGCAGCCACTGCGGCAGGTGGGTGAGGCGGTTGGAGGCGATGCGGATCAACTCCAGGTTTTGGCACTGGGTCAGGCTTGGCGGCAGGTCGGTCAACTGGTTACCGGCCAGCATCAGCTTTTGCAGCAAGGGGCGTTCGCCCAGTTCATCGGGCAATTGGCTGATGCAGTTGTCGGTGAGGATTAGCCAGCGCAACAGCGGCGGCAGGGCGGCGGCGGGTACCTGGCTGATCTGGTTGGCCTTGAAGCCGATCATGCTCAGCTTGGCGCACTGGCCCAGGCATTGCGGCAGTTCGGTAAAGGCGTTGTCCGAACAGAACAGCACACGCAGGTTCGTCAGGCGGTGCAGGTCGTCGGGCAGGCTGCTCAGGGCGTTGCCGGTGAGGTTGAGGATTTCCAGCGAGTCGGCCAGTTCGAAGATTTCCCGGGGGAACTCGGTCAGCCCGCAGGCCAGGTCCAGGCGCGTAACGCCAGCCAATTGGCCAGCCTTGAGTTGGGCGAGGGTATTCATGCAGGGCGCAGTGCTCGGAAGGAGGCGTAAAAGGCGCTCATGATAGCGGCTCGGGCGCGGGTTGCGGGCAGCGCGTGTGCAATTGGCGCAGGCGGCTGGCGGTGCGGGCGAGGTCGATGGCCTGGCCTTCCAGGCATTTATCCAGGGGTTGGTGACCGATAAGTGTCAGTTGCTTGTCCTGGTCGTAGAGCACGTCTACCAGGTTGATAAAGCGCTGTTGCACGGCGATGGGGCATTCGGCCAGATGCGGCAGGCCGTCGATGATCCAGTGGTCGAAGTCCTGGCACAACAACAGGTAATCCATGACCGCCGTGAGCTGTTCGCACAGGTCGTTGAAGGTAAATGCGATGGTTCGTGCCTGATGGCCTCGGCACTGTAACTGCCGAGTGCCGACCTTCAGGGTTTGCACCGGGCAATCTGTGGCAGGCAGGCCCAGGCTTTCACGCTGGCCTGTTGTACCTGGCCATACATACTGGCCGCCCGTGAAGCGTTGTTGGGCATGGGCCTGAGCCAGGCTGCGAAAGTCCTGAGGCGCACTGACTTCCAGCACCTCCATGCGCGCGGCGATCAGCTCGATCACCGGCTTGAAACGCTCGTGGTACAGCGGGTTGGGCAGCAATCCTTCGGGTGGGTAGTTGGAGGTCACCAGCACCAGCACGCCGCGCTGGAACAGGGCCTTGAACAGGCGGCTGATGAGCATCGCATCGCCGATATCGTGCACATGGAATTCGTCGAAACACAGCACTCGGCAGCCGGTCAGCAGCTCGTCCAGAGTGGCGCCCAAGGCATCGTCATGCTCGCGGTGCAGGAACATGCCCTGGTGCAGCCGGGCGAAGAAGTTGTGGAAATACACGCGTTGCTTCTCGGCGATGGGCAGTGCCTGGAAAAATCCATCCAGCAGCCAGCTTTTGCCACGCCCCACCGGGCCATGCAGGTACAGGCTGCGCGTGGCCTGGCCGTTGAGCAGGTGTTGTGCCTCGCGATTCAGGGCGGTAATCGCCCGGATTTGCCCCTCACTGAGGGTATAGCCCTGTTGTTCGGCCTTTTTTTGAAAATACGCCGGGATAGGCGAGGCGTCCGAGGCGTCGGTTTTTTTACCCAGCAGGCGCTGGAGCAGGGCAAGCACGGCCAAGAATAATCACTCTGTATTGCGGTGGTCGTTCACTGTAGGACGCTCGATGCCATTTGACCAATAGGAAAGGTCCCCAAGCCATGCAAACTGGCACTTTCGCGTTAACTGGCTAACCTCATACACAGTTGTCACCCCTGTATAAGGAATTGGGGCTGTGAAGGGACCGGCTGTATTGGCTGTCATGGGCACGATGCTCTGCAACACGGTGTTTGCTGCGCAACTCCAGGTGGAGGTGCGCATCGACGTGCAGCGGGGTTGCCAGTTGGTGGGCACCACCCGCAATGCGGGCATTGAGCAACTTGGCGTATTGGATTTCGGCAGCGGCCCGCGTCTGGATGACCCGGCCGGCCCCCTGAGTGCGGCCCTGATCAGCCAACGCCAGCCGCGCCTGGAATGTAACCCCGACACGCCTTACCAAGTGCGCGTTGACGGCGGCCTGCATGGCGGCGTCGGCGAAGTGCGTTATCTCGCCAATCCGGCGCCCTCCAGTCGGCCCATCCCCTATCGAATCTATGCCGACGCCGCGCGGCTGATCCCCTTGCCAGTGGACGTGCCCATCAGTGGCCGCGTACCGGACACCGGCTCTGTCGACCTGCCGCTGTATGGCCGCATCGAACCGCTCAAAGGCATTCCCGCTGTCGGCCGTTATTCCGACCTGCTCAAGGTCACGGTCACATGGTAAGCCGCTACCTGGCTGTGACGGCCCTGGGCGGTCTGCTGTTGCTGGCGGATGACGCGCAGGCGGCGGTGGTCAACGGCCAGGTCCACGCGCGTTTGGTGATCACCGCCAGTTGCGAAGTGAGCAAAGACGTGGAAACCGCGCCGGTCACGCCTGAGGGCGGCACGGCGCTAATGGATTTCGGCAGCCAGGGGCCGACCTGGAGCAACACGCTGGGCGCGTCGATTTCCGATGCCGACAAGGCGCCGCTGTCGGTGTCCTGCAACCCCTCGGTGGTCAGCAGTTTCACGGTGACCATCGACGGCGGCGCTAATGGCGACGGCACCACGCGGCGCCTGAGCAATGGCCGCCAGACCATTCCTTATCGACTGTCGGCGGATCCCCAGGGGCGCAGTGCCTACAGGATCGGCCAGCAACGCAATTTCGTCGTGACCCAGGGCACCCAGGTACCGATCCCGGTATTCGGTTCCGTGGTGGCGAATACCAGGGCCCTACCGGCCGGCATCTACACAGACACCCTGACGGTGACTCTGGATTGGTAAACCATGAGGATGGATATCATGCATGTACTTGTATCGCGAATCGGCCTCTGTGCCCTGGGCCTGGGGCTGGCGTCCAGCCTGAACGCGGCGACCACGGTGACCGGGCAGATCAGTTCCAGCCTGACCTTGATCGCCAGTTGCCAGGTCAACGGCTCCGGGGCGGCCACCGGGCTGAATTTCGGTAGCTTGAACTTCGGTACCACCAACAGCCTGTTTACCAATGCCGACGCCCAGTTGCTCGGCGGCACCGGTACCGGCGGCGCGTTGTCGATCCTGTGTTCGGCTGGCACCGCGCCAACGATCAAGGTGCGTGCCGGCGCCCACGATGGTGCTTCCCCCGGTGGTACTCGTGCGCTGGCCGATGGCGTGGGTAACTTCGTGCCTTACGATTTCTACACTGACAGCGGGCGTTCAGCGCTGTTGGCGATTGACGGCGTGGTGACCCTCGCCACCAGTACCGGCGTGGCGCAGACCGTCAACCTTTACGGCCGGGCGGTGGGCAAAGCGGGCCTGCCGGCGGGCACCTACACCGACACCGTGGCCGTGGAACTGACGTTCTAACGATGTGGCCCAGGGTGTTGCTCGCCATCGGCCTGGCGATACCGTTGCCGCTGTCGGCGGTGGTCAACCAGAGCTTCCAGGTGAGTGCGACCATCACGCCGGGCTGTCTGATTGTGGGCGGCGGCGCCAACTACGGCACCTTGGCCTACGGCAGCTATTCGGCCCTGGCCACCAGCACGGTCACAGCGGCTCTCACTGGCGGCGTAACCCTGCAATGCACGCCGGGCGTGGCCCTGAGCATGAGCGTGGATGGCGGCCTGTACAGCAGCACCGGACGCAATTTGCAGCTCAACAGTGGCAGCGCGCGGGTGGCTTACCAATTGTTTCGCGATGCGGCGTTCAGCCAGAACCTGGGCATCAACCAGAGCGTCAGCGTGACCTACAGCGATGCGAGCAACATCAGCCTGCCGATTTACGGGCGGGTGGTTTTACCGGGCAATCAGCCTGGGGGGACGTACAGCGACACGCTGCAGGTGCAGCTGACGTGGTAGGGCTAACGGTTTAAGGAGGGGTGTCATGGGTTGTGCTTTGCGACGGTTATGGACCGCGGGTTTCGCCTTGGGGGCGTTGTGCTCGGCGGGGTTTGTACAGGCGGCCAGTTCGGTGCTGATCTGGCCCATCGACCCGGTGCTGGAGGCTGACCAACAGGCCAGCGCGCTGTGGCTGGAGAACCGTGGCACCGAGACCGCCAACCTGCAGATCCGCGTGTTTGCCTGGAGCCAGAACGGTTTCGACGAGCAGTACCAGAACCAGCGCGATGTGATCGGCAGCCCGCCGGTGGCCAAGATTGAGCCGGGCCAGAAGCAACTGGTGCGCCTGACCCGCACCCGGGAGGTACCGCCGGGGCAGGAGTTGGCCTATCGCATCATCATTGACGAAATCCCCTCGGCGCTGCAGGTGCCAGCACCGCCGGAGGGCAAGAACACGGCAGCGGCGATTCGCTTTCAGATGCGCTATTCGGTGCCATTGTTTGCCTACGGCGCTGGCCTGTGGAGCAAGGACGACGCCACCCGCCAACGTGACCCCAAGGGCGCGGGCAAGCCGCAGTTGAGCTGGCAAAAGGTCAACGTGGCAGGGCGCAACTACATCGAGGTGCGCAACCAGGGCGCCGTGCATGCGCGGCTTACCGATGCGTCATTCAAACAGGGCGGGCAGACCCGGCCGTTGGTGGACGGCTTGCTCGGCTATGTGCTGCCGGGCGCGAGCATGCGCTGGCCGGTGCCGGATGCCGTATCGGCCGACCAGCCGTTGCAGGTCCGGGTCAACGGCGCGCCGCAACTGGAGAGCCTGGCGCCCAAGCGATAGCCGTGATGTAGCGCAACGGGCACACGCCCGGGTTTTAACAGGATGGAGATGTCCATTGAGGGACACAACGCCATGGTGAGTCGTGGTTGGGCTCGGGTTTTATGGCCGTCGGTGGCAGTGGCAAGCGGGCTGTGGGGCGCAGCGATGGCGGGCGACCTGCCGCCGCCGCCCGGCAGCATGGAGGCAGTTGCCGATGCACAGCTGTTTCTGGAACTGGTGGTCAACCAGATGGACACCGGCCGCGTCATCGCGGTCGAGCAGCGCGCCGGCCAGCTGTTTGTGCCGGCCAGCGCGTTGCAGGACGTGGGTATGAAACTGCCCGGTGAGCCCGTCGGCAGTGTGGCCCTGGAACAAGTGCCGGGCCTGCACAGCGACTACGACAGCAACGGCCAGCGCCTTCTGCTGGATGTGCCGCCCTCCTGGCTGCAGGAACAGTTCATCGGCAACCGCAATACCTATCCGCGTACCCAGGCCATGAGCAGCTTCGGCGCCTTGCTCAACTATGACGTGTATTTCAATGACACCGACGATGGCGGCAGTTACCTCGCGGCCTGGAACGAAGTACGGCTGTTTGACACCTGGGGCACCTTGTCCAACACCGGGCAACTGCGCCAGACCCTGTCCGATGGAATCAGCGGCGGCACCCTCGACAATGGTTACCGACGTTACGACACCACCTGGCGTTTTTCCGACGATGAGCGCCTGCTGACCTACGAGGCCGGCGACGTGATCAGTGGCGCGCTGCCCTGGAGTAGCTCGGTGCGCCTGGGCGGGGTGCAACTGTCCCGGGATTTTGCCGTGCGCCCCGACCTGGTCACGTACCCCTTGCCGCAGTTTGCCGGTGAGGCGGCGGTGCCCTCGTCGGTGGACCTGTTTATCAACGGCTACAAATCCGACAGCGCGCGACTGCAACCCGGCCCCTACACCCTGACCAACATCCCATTCATCAATGGTGCCGGCGAGGCCGTGGTGGTCACCACCGATGCCTTGGGCCGCCAAGTGTCGACCACGGTACCGTTCTACGTCACCAGCACTTTGCTGCAACAAGGCTTGACGGATTTTTCGCTGGCCGCCGGTACCTTGCGCCGTGACTACACCCTACGGGACTTCGGCTACGGACCGGGCGTGGCCAGTGGCACGTTCCGCTATGGCTATTCCGATAACCTGACCCTGGAAAGCCATGCCGAAGCCTCCAGCGACCTGAGCCTCGGCGGGCTCGGCGGCAACCTGCGCCTGGGCAACTTCGGCGTGCTCAATACCGCCCTCAGCCAGAGCCAGTTCGACAGCCGCACGGGCCAGCAACTGAGCCTTGGTTACCAGTACAACAGCACGCGCTACAGCTTTATGTACCAACGGGTGGAACGTCGCGACGACTACGCCGACCTGACCCTGGTCGATACCCCATACGCCAGCCTCAGCAAGCGCAGCGAGCAGGTGACCCTGAGCCTCAACCTCCAACGTTTCGGTAGCCTGGGCCTGGGCTATTTCGACGTGCAGGCGGCGGACGACTCGCGCACGCGCCTGCTCAACCTGAGCTGGAGCAAACCGTTGTGGCGCAACACGAGCTTTTATCTGTCAGCCAACCGCGAAATCGGTGACAGCAACTGGGCCATGCAGGCGCAACTGGTCATCCCGTTCGACCTCAACGGCAGCTTGGCCTTGAGCACCGAGCGCAGCAAGGACGGCGCCAGTCGCCAGCGCATCAACTACAGCCGCGCGGTGCCCAGCGAAGGCGGCGTGGGCTACAACCTCGGCTATGCCCAGGGCGATGCCCCCAGCTATCGACAGGCCGACCTGACCTGGCGCTTGCAGTCGGTGCAGTTGCAGGCCGGCGTGTACGGCAGCAGTGAGGCCATGACGCGCTGGGCCGATGCCAGCGGCTCGCTGGTGTGGATGGGCGGCGAAACCTTTGCCGCCAACCGCATCAATGACGCCTTTGTGGTAGTGAGCACCCAAGGCTTTGCCGGGATTCCGGTGCGCTACGAAAACCAACTGGTGGGCCAGACCGACCGCAACGGCCATTTGCTGGTGCCGTGGAGCAGTGCCTATTACCGCGGCAAATACGAGATCGACCCCTTGAACCTGCCGGCGAATGTGCAAAGCCCCAATGTTGAGCAGCGCGTATCGGTACGCCGTGGCAGCGGTTACCTGCTGGAATTCCCCCTGCGCCGGGTGCTCGCTGCAAGCATCACTCTGGTGGACCGCCAGCATCAGGAGTTGCCGCTGGGCAGCCTGGTAGTGCACCAGCAAAGCAACACCCAAGCAGTGGTCGGCTGGGATGGCCTGGTGTATCTGGAAAACCTCAGCGCGCACAACACCTTGCAGGTCACCCTCGGTGAGGGCCGCACCTGCCAGGCGACATTTGATATTGATGAGCAGCAACAGGACGTGCCCTTGATCGGGCCATTAGTGTGCCAATGAGGGATCGAACAGGGAGTGTTCAGGTGAGGGGCAGCGTAGGGTTATATGGGGTAGGTTTGTTGTTTTGCGGACAGGCCATGGCGGCGTGTTCGGTGGTGTCCACCGTGCCAGCCAGTTTCGGCTCGATCAGCTCGATGACGGTGCGCACCGCTGCGCAAACCAGCTCTACGACTAATTCAGGGTTGAGTTGCACCTCAGCGTTGATATCGCTGCTGGTGTCCACCGACCACTTTTACGCCACGATCACATCGTCGCAAAGTGGCATGGTCGGGCCGACCGGTGATGTGATCAGCTATACGATTTATGGCAACAACAGCACCAGCTATCCCATCACCCGTGGCAGCCAATTCGATTTCGGCGGCGCTGGCGGCATCGCCCAGAGCATTGGCCTGATCGCAGGGCCCGGCGCGAAAACCGTACCGCTGTACCTGAGCAGCATCACCGGCAGCAACGTCGCCGCCGGGGTGTACACCGAGACATTGAGCATCGCCTGGGTGTGGAACTATTGCTCGGGGATCGGCCTTGGCGGCATTTGCCTGGGACGTGACACTGGCAGTGGCACGGCGTCCCTGACCGTCAGCATGACCGTGACCAACGACTGCCAGATCACCGCCCCGAATATCAGCTTCGGCAGCGCGCCGGTGGTCAGTGGGTTTACCGCGGTGAGCGGGCAGACCATCAACATCGCCTGCACCAAGGGCAGCGCCTATACCGTGGGCTTGAGCGATGGCCAGAACCCGGTGAGTGTCGGCGGCCGGCGACGTATGGTTTCCGGCGGCAATTACCTGGCCTATGACATTTTCAAAAGTGCCGGCACCACGCGCTGGGGCAGTGTCGGCGCGGCGCGGCGGGCCAGCTCCACGGCCGAGGTCAACCCCGGAAACGGCTTGGGCAATGGCAGCCAGGTGTACAACTACAACGCCAAGGTCTACACCGACCAGCCCACACCACCGGCTGGCACCTATCTGGATAATGTGGTGCTGGACGTCGGTTTCTAGAATGGCGTCTGCAACGCGGCGGCCTGATCCACCGGGCTGACCATCGCATAGTTGTAGCCGCCGCCCGACCAGTAGTCGGCCTGCAAGCCATCGGCACTGCGGCTGCCGCGAGGCAGGAAACCGTTGTTCGGGCCCGGCGGGCGGATGTAGAAGCTGATGCGCCGGCCTTGGGCGTCCTGGTACAGCACCATGGCTGCCGCGCCTTGGTCGGTGGTGAGCAGGCGCCCGCTGACCGGCTTGAAGCCGGCTTGGCTCAGGTCGGGCAGGCGATGGGCCTGGTTGAAATAACGGTCGAGCCAGGCCTGCATGATGCCGCGGTCCTGGGCGTTGTAGTCGGCGGGCATGATGCCGTCCTGGGCAAACAGGCGATAGGCCTGCATGGCGTCGGTCATCGGCAACAGCGGCGGCTGGGTGGCTTCACGGGCGTGCCAACCGCCAACCCCGCCGAGGCTCACGGCGATCAGCAACAACGCCGCCGTGGCCAAGTGCCGACGGGACTGTTTCTTGATGCGCTGGCGAATCAGCGCCGGGTCCAGTGCCGGGTTGTGCGGCTGTTGCAGGGCGCCGCTCAATGACGCACGCAGCAGCTGCGCATCCTGTTGCCAGGCCTGTACCTGGGCCGCCACTTCGGGGTGGCTGGCCAGCCAGGTTTCAAGCACACGGCGATCAGTGTCGAGCAATTGGTGATCGACGTAGGCATGTAAATCGCGTTCGCTGGGGGGCAGGCTGATCATTTGAGTCTCCGCAGGGCAGGGCCGGTCATTTCGCCATCGCTGAGTTGACGCAGCGCTTGGCGTGCGCGGGACAGGCGTGACATCACGGTGCCGATGGGCACCTTGAGGATCTCGGCCACTTCCTTGTAGCTCAAGCCCTCGACGGACACCCACAGCAACAGGGCGCGCTGTTCGGTGTTCAGTTGGTCGAAGGCTTGCAGGGTGGATTGGGCCAGCACCGTGCGTTCCACCGAAGGTTGCTCGTCATCGCGGCCGGTGAAGAATTCGAGCATGCGTGCATAGCGGCGGTTGCGGCGGTGGGCGTCGAGGAACTGGCGGTAGAGGATCGAAAACAGCCAGGCGCGCAAATCGCCCTCGATACGTTTATCGGCCCAGGCGACGATGGCGCGCTCCAGGGTCGATTGCACCAGGTCATCGGCGCTGCTGCTGTTGCGCGTCAGGGACAGGGCAAAACGCCGCAACCTGGGAATGAGTTCACGTAACTGTTCGTCGAGTTCATGCATGGGCGTCTGGCTGGTCACTACGCTGGGACTAGAGAGACGTCCGGCGTTGAAGGTTATTCCCCGTCCCGCAAAATAAATCCAGGGCCTGGGAATAGAGCCAATCGGCGTTCGTCTTAATGCTCCGACCTTATGTTTCAGCCTGAGGCCTCTGGCCCTGGAGTTCCTGCATGGTAGATCACTCATCACCCCCCCGTCCTCCATTGAGCACTGCTAGCCTGATCGCACGACTTGCCGGCATCGGTGCCGTGGTTGCGGTTGTTGCCGGGGCATTTGCCTACGTCAATGGCACGCTCGACCCACAACGCCTGCGGCCAAAAACCTTGGTCAATGCCCTGGAAACCAATAACGGCGTGCATCCGGGCTTTCGCCGTAACCATGCCAAGGGCGTATGCGTGGCGGGTTATTTCGAGAGCAGTACCGAGGCCCGTGCCTATTCCAACGCCCAGGTGTTCAGCGAGGCCAAGACTCCGATCATCGGCCGCTTTGCCTTGCCCAGCGGCAACCCCTACGCGCCGGACAGCAGTGTGCCGATTCGCAGTTTCGCCGTGCAGTTCAGCCAGGCCAACGGCCAGCAATGGCGGACGGGGATGAACAGCATGCCGGTGTTCCCAGTGGGCACGCCCGAGGCGTTTTACCAGTTGCTCAAGGCCGGCGCGCCAGATCCGGCCACCGGCAAGCCGAACCCGTCAAGCATGCCGGCGTTTTTTGCCGCACACCCCGAGACAGCGCCATTCCTGGCCTGGGTCAAGACCGCCAAGCCATCGGCCAGTTATGCGACTGAAACCTATAACGGCATCAACGCGTTTTACCTGGTGGCTGCCGATGGTACGCGCCAGGCCGTGCGTTGGGAGGTGGTGCCCCAGAGCCAGGACGCGGCGGGTGATACCGCACCTGCTGGCAGTGACTTCCTCGAGCAGGACTTGGTGCGACGCCTGGCCGCCGGGCCATTGCGTTGGCAGTTGAACATGACCCTGGCCAACCCCGGCGACCCGCTGGACGACGCAAGCAAGACCTGGACCGGCGCGCACAAGGTCCTCAACGCCGGCACGTTGGTGCTGCAAAGCAGCCAGCCCCAGGCAGACGGTGATTGCCGCGATATCAACTTTGACCCGTTGATTCTGCCCAGTGGTATCCAAGCCTCCAACGACCCCTTGCTGGCCGCCCGTTCGGCCGCGTATGCCAGTTCGTACCTGCGCCGCGCCGGGGAAGTCAGCCCGTTGCACAGCGCCCCTCAGGAGTCGAAGCCATGAATGCTCAACCACGGTTCTTTGCGCCCCTGGCGCGCGTGCTGCACTGGCTGATGGCGTTGATGATCATCGCCATGCTGTTTATCGGCGCGGGTCTGGCGGCGTCGGTGTCGGAGCGCCATGAGTGGCTGATCCACCTGCACAAGCCGCTGGGCATTGCGATTCTGGCGCTGGTGATCGTGCGCCTGGCGGTGCGTTTCTCGACGCGCCAACCGCCGTTGCCAGCGGATTTACCGGTGTGGCAAAGGCTCGCAGCCAAGGCTTCCCATGTGCTGTTGTACGCGTTGATGCTGGTGTTGCCGCTGCTGGGTTGGGCGATGATTTCAGCGGCTGGCGACCCGGTGATGCTCAGCAGTAACCTGCAACTGCCCGCACTGGTGGGGGCGAATGCGCCGTTGTTCGCGCTGTTGCGCAAGGCCCACGGCTACCTGGCCTATCTGCTGTTTCTCACCGTGCTGGTGCATCTGGCGGCCGCGTTGTTCCACGGTTTGATCCGCCGCGATGGTGTCTTGCAAAGCATGACCGGCAGCAAGGATTGACCGCTCTTGTGGCGAGCGAGCTTGCTCGCGCTGGGCTGCGAAGCAGCCCCAAAACAGCCTGCTCGGTGTGTCAGGTGATCCGGCAGTGATTTTCATGGGGCCGCTATGCGGCCCAGCGCGAGCAAGCTCGCTCGCCACAAAGAGCTCGCCTCGGGGGTTAGCGCAAACGCCCAACGATATCAGCGACGCTGCTCAACACGTCCTTGCCCAACTGTTTTGAACGATCGCCTGACCAGCCAGTTCGCAGGTTGGGCGCGTCGTCGTTGTCCTTGAAGGGCATTTCCAGGGTCAGGGACAGGCAGTCGTATTTTTCTCCTACCGCGTTGCAGGCCAGGGTCATGTTGGCTTGGCCGGGCAGGTCGTGGGTGTAGCCGTGGGTGGTCTGGAAGTCTCGTGTCAGGTGGCTCAAATGGCTGCGGAAGTGTTTTTCCAGGGCTTCGATACGCGGGGTGTAGCCAGGGTTGCCTTCGCAGCCGGCGGTGAACACGTAGGGGATTTCTTCATCGCCGTGGATGTCGAGGAACATATCCACGCCGTACTTTTCCATCTGTTGCTGGACGAACAGGACCTCGGGGCTGAGTTCCTGGCTGGCGCTTTGCCAGGCGCGGTTCAGGTCCTGGCCCATGGCGTTGGTGCGCAGGTGGCCGTGGAAGGCGCCGTCCGGGTTCATGTTTGGTACCAGGTACAGATCGGCGACGGCCAGCAGTTTTTTCAGTTCGTCGTCGCCGTCCTTTTGCAGGCGCTCAATCACTCCCTCCATAAACCATTCGGCCATGTGTTCCCCGGGGTGCTGCTGGGCGATGATCCACACCTTGCGCCGTCCTTCGATTCCTTTGCCTCGGCGCAGCAGTTGAATATCGCGGCCTTCAGCGCTCTTGCCGGTGGCCAGCAGGGTGACCCCGGCGTACTTCAGGGCTTGCTCGATCAGCCAGTCGTGGCGTTCACGGCTATAGGGCTCGAAGTAGGCAAACCAGGCGTGCTTTTCCCGGGTCTGGAGGTTGATGTGCAGGATCTCGCCGTCAAAGCGCGTCGGTACCCGGAACCAGTTGATATGGTCGTAGGACGCCACGGCGTTGTAGCCGCTCCAGGCATGCTTGTAGGACGAGCGCCCTGCGTTGCTCAAGCGAAAGGTATGGGTGTGCCCCACGTGCATGCCTTCGGCCTTGAAGTGGAACCATTGGTAGTGATCGCTGCGGGTGTCGGGTTTGATTGCCAGCAACAACTGATAAGCGTCGCTGGCATCCAGGACCTGAATGTTGCCGCTGTCGAAGTCGGTGCTGATCTTGATGGAGGTCAAGGCCACGGTCATAGTCTGGTTGCCTGAATATGAGTGATGTGGCGGCTATCTTACACAGGCGTTCGGTAAAACCTGGATGCAAAAATTGTTGCAGGGGAGGGGGCGTCATCCGTGACGCCGCCGCAGCTTAGAGTCTATGAGATTGATTCTCAAGCGCTAATTCGCAGAGATACGCGCTAGAGCACTCGGACGACTTTCTTTGGGCGATAGTCTTTTGCTACCATGCGCGCCATCAAGCAACACACAGTCTTCATTAGCCTGAAGCCATGCCAGGAAAACTGGCAAAAAAAAGACCCGGCCAAAGAGCCGGGTCAAAAACCGTGATTAGCCTGATGAGGAGATATTCCAAGAGTCCGACCTAAGGTCTCTTGGTCTATCGACTGATCTCGCGATCAGCTGAATCCAATAATAATCATTATCATTTGCAAGTCAAATGTTTTTATCCGTGGGATAGAAATATTTTTCTTTCATGCCTGCTAAGCGTTTGCCGCCGCTCTGGGCGCTTGCAACGACCGCTCCACCATCGCCTTCGCCATATCGATCAAATACACCACTGAAAACGCCAGGTCGCGCTGGTTGCCCTGATGGGTGCACGCCGACTCGTAGGCGGTAGCCGCTGCACTTCTCAATAGGTCCGAGGCGTGTATCAGGGCCTCCTCCTGGCTGACTTCGGGTTTGATCGCGAACATGGCCCCGTCCGAATCCGGCGTCGACCGATTTTCTTTCAAGTAGTAGTCCAGTGCGCGCTGGGCTGCGCCACTGTTGCACATGTCGTTTACTTCAGTCAGTTCGGATGTGTCGGGCGTTGGGTGTGTGCGGGTCGTCATAAGCGGCAGTACTCCGGTGGGTGTCGAAATCCTTGGGCTTGATGATAGTACGTATCGTATTCCTGTCGTTTTATGGATTACTACAAACTGTTTATTGCCCGCAAAAATGGGGCCCGTATTGTGATGCGCCATGGATAACTGGATAGCGTTGGTCAAAGCCAACATGAAAGACCGCAAGGTCACGCAGGATGAACTGGCGCAGCGCCTGGGGATGTCCCAGGGCGGCATCGGCCATTGGCTCAATAAACGCCGCGTGCCGAGCCTGGCGGACATGAACCGCGTGCTGGTCGAACTGGGGTTGGGGTATTTGGAGGTGGCGCTGGAGATTCGTGAACGGGCCGCGCAAGTGCCTGAACGGGAAGCGCACTACAACCCGTATTTCCGCTACCCGGTCAGCGACTGGAAGCAGGCCTGCGAGCTGCGTGAGGAGCGTGCGCCTTATAGGGCCGAGCGCTACGAATTGACCGATTACCACGCCCGAGGCGAGGCATTCTGGTTGCCGGTGACGGGAGACGCCATGACCGCCCCCACGGGCATGAGCATTGCGGCTGGCATGATGATCCTGGTTGACCCGGCCATCGCGCCCGAGCCCGGCAGGCTGGTGGTGGCTCAATGGGCCGGTAACCCCCAGGCGACCTTTCGCCAACTGCAGGAAGAAAGCGGCCAGCACTACCTGGTGCCGCTCAACCCCACTTACCCCAAGGTACTGCTCACCGACGGCTGCCGCCTCCTGGGTGTGGTGGTGCAAGCCACGGCGAAGTTCTAGCCGGCCGTTTCAAGCTCCACCAGCGCGCTGCCTTCGGCTACCATTTCACCTTCCTGGCAGAACAGCGCCTTGACCACCCCGGCGTGGGGCGCACGGATGCTGTGTTCCATCTTCATGGCTTCGAGCACCACCAGTTGAGTACCAGCCTCAACGGTTTGGCCCACCTCCACGAGCACCCGCACGATGCTGCCGTTCATGGGGGCGGTGAGGCCACCCTGATGGGATTGATTGGCCTCGACCGCCGCAATCGGGTCGAACAGGCTGACGGCATGCATCTCGCCTTCCCAACGCAGGTACAGGCTGCCTTCACTGCGCACCGCCAGATGAGCACGGCGCACGCCCAGATGTTCAGTCAGCAACTGTTCGCCGCATAACTGAGACGGTTGCCCGGTCAGTGTCACCAACCGATCCTGCCCATTGCAGCTCAGGTGCAGCGACACCTCGGCAGGCAGGCCCGCGCGAAAGCCCTGGTGACTTGCCCAAGGCCCGTCACCCACCGGCAAGCTCTGCATAAACGCCGAGCCCGCCGCTTGCCAGAACTCATCGCTCAAGGCTCCTGGCGTCGGCAACAGCTCACCCTGATAGCGCGGGATAAACCCGGTATCCAACTCGGCCGCGGCAAACGCAGGGTGTCCGATGATGCGCCGCAAAAAGCCCAGGTTGGTCTTGAGCCCGCCGACCGCAAACTCATCCAGCATGCTTAATAAGCGCAGGCGCGCCTGTTCGCGGTCTTCACCCCAGGCAATCAACTTGCCGAGCATCGGGTCGTAGAAGGGCGACACGCTGTCGCCTTGCTCGACGCCGCTATCCACCCGGCGTCCAGGGCCTGGGCTGGACTCGCGGTACAGCGCCAGGTGCCCGGTGGCCGGCAGAAAGTCATTGGCCGGGTCTTCGGCATATAGCCGCACTTCAATTGCATGACCGTTCAACGCGACCTGCTCTTGCGTGATCGGCAGCGCCTCGCCCTGGGCAACCCGGATCTGCCAGGCCACCAGGTCGAGGCCGGTAATCGCTTCGGTCACCGGATGCTCGACTTGCAGCCGCGTGTTCATCTCCATGAAGAAAAACTCGCCACGGGCATCCAGCAAAAACTCCACCGTACCTGCGCCGACATACCCGATGGCCTGGGCAGCGCGCACGGCCGCTTCGCCCATGGCCCGGCGCTGCTCGCCACTCAAGCCGGGTGCCGGGGCTTCTTCCACGACTTTCTGATGGCGCCGCTGGATCGAGCAGTCGCGCTCATTGAGGTACAGGCAATGACCTTGCTGGTCGGCAAACACTTGGATCTCGACATGCCGCGGCTTGAGCAGGTATTTCTCCACCAGCATCTGCCCGTTGCCGAACGACGACAGCGCCTCACGCTGGGCGGAGGCCAGGGCTTCGGCCAGTTGGCTGACGTCCTCGACCACCTTCATACCCTTGCCACCGCCACCCGCCGTGGCCTTGAGCAGCACCGGGTAGCCGATACGCTCACAGGCGGCGCGGAAGGTCTCCAGGTCCTGGGCCTCGCCGTGATAACCCGGCACAAGGGGTACGCCAGCCGTTTCCATCAAGGCCTTGGCCGCGGATTTGCTGCCCATGGCGTCGATTGCCGAGGCGGGCGGGCCGAGGAAGATCAAGCCTGCCGCCTCGATGGCCCGGGCGAAGCTGGCGTTTTCCGAGAGGAAGCCGTAGCCGGGGTGAATCGCCTGGGCGCCGCTGGCGTGGGCGGCGGCAATCAGCTTGTCGATTTGCAGGTAACTGTCGGTGGCTTTGCTGCCGCCCAGGTCGACGCGGATATCGGCTTCACGGCTATGGCGGGCATCGCGGTCGATGGCGCTGTGCACAGCCACAGTGGTCAACCCCATGGCCTTGGCGGTACGCATGACCCGGCAGGCGATCTCGCCACGGTTGGCCACCAGAACGGTGGTAAGTGTGCTCATGAACGCGGCTCCTGGGTTTGCCAACTTGGCGCACGTTTTTGCAGAAATGCACGCAAACCTTCCTGGCCCTCGGCGCTCACCCGGATGCGCGCAATGGCGTTTTCGCAATAGCGGCGCAGCGCGGGGGTGAGGGCACCGTTGCCCACTTCGCGCAGCAAATCCTTACTGGCACGCATGGCCGCCGGGCTGTTTTGCAGCAGGTTGGTGACCCACTGGTCCACCTGTTGATCCAGGCTCTCGGCAGGATAACTTTCCGCCAGCAAGCCGATCTCCCGTGCGCGTTGGCCGCCGAACCGCTCGGCTGTGAGTGCATAACGACGGGCAGCGCGTTCGCCGATGGCCTGCACCACGAACGGGCTGATCACCGCCGGCGCCAGGCCGATACGCACTTCCGACAGGCAGAACTGCGCGTCGTCGGCACCGATGGCCATGTCACAGCAGCTGATCAGGCCCAGCGCGCCCCCGTAGGCCGCACCTTGCACCACCGCCAGCGTGGGGATTTTCAGTTTGGACAGGTTGTACATCAGCTCTGCCAGTTCCCGGGCGTCGTCCAGGTTGGTGTGGTAGTCCAGCTCGGCCGATTGCTGCATCCAGGCCAGGTCGGCACCCGCGCTGAAGTGCTTGCCACGCCCGCGCAGTACCAGGAAGCGCAGGGACGGGTCGCCTTGTACGCGGTCAAGAGCCAGGATCAATTCGCGGATCATCTCGGCGTTGAACGCGTTGTTCTTGGCTTCGCGGCTGAGCCACAGCGTGGCAAAGCCACGGCGGTCAGTGATCAGTTCGAGGGTGTTGAAGTCGCTCATGCAAGGAGCTCCATAATAATGAGAGGCCTCCTGTAGGAGCGAGCTTGTTGTGGCGAGCAAGTTTGCTTGCGCTGGGGTGCGCAGCGCCCCCAAAAAAGCCGGGACTGCTGCGCAGTCAGCGGGAGCAAGCTCCCTCGCCACAACAGGCGCGCTCCTACAGGTTACATGCGGAACACGCCGAAGCGGCTCGGCTCGATGGGGGCGTTCAGGGCGGCGGACAAGGCCAGGGCCAGCACGTCACGGGTCTGCAGCGGGTCGATCACGCCGTCATCCCACAAGCGCGCGCTGGAGTAGTAGGGATGGCCCTGGGTTTCATACTGGTCGAGGATCGGCTGCTTGATCGCGGCTTCCTCCTCGGCACTGAAACCGTTGCCGGCGCGCTCAGCCTGTTCGCGCTTGACCTGCGCCAACACCCCGGCGGCCTGTTCGGCCCCCATCACGCCAATGCGTGCGTTGGGCCACATCCACAAAAAGCGCGGGTCGTAGGCGCGGCCACACATCCCATAGTTACCCGCACCAAAGCTGCCACCGATGATCACGGTGAATTTCGGCACCTTGGCGCACGCCACGGCGGTGACCAGCTTGGCGCCGTGCTTGGCAATGCCGCCGGCTTCGTACTTCTGGCCGACCATGAAGCCGGTGATGTTTTGCAGGAACAGCAGTGGAATCCCGCGCTGGCAGGCCAGTTCGATAAAGTGCGCGCCTTTTTGCGCGGCTTCGGCGAAGAGGATGCCGTTGTTGGCCAGGATCGCTATCGGGTAGCCATGCAAGTGCGCAAAGCCGCACACCAGGGTCGTGCCGAACAGGGCCTTGAACTCATCGAACACCGAGCCGTCCACCAGCCGTGCGATGACTTCGCGCACATCAAAGGGTTGCTTGGCATCCGCCGGGATCACGCCGTACAACTCTTCGCTGCTGTACAGCGGCGCCACCGGCGAGCGTTGCAGCAGCTCACCCTGCTTGCGCCAATTGAGGTTGGCCACGCTGCGCCGTGCCAGCGCCAGGGCGTGCTCATCGCTGTCGGCATAGTGGTCGGCCACGCCCGAGACCTTGCAGTGCACATCGGCACCGCCCAGGTCTTCGGCGCTCACCACTTCACCGGTGGCGGCCTTCACCAGCGGCGGGCCGGCAAGGAAAATGGTGGCTTGCTGGCGCACCATGATCGCTTCGTCGGCCATGGCCGGCACGTAGGCGCCGCCGGCGGTGCACGAGCCCATCACCACGGCAATCTGGGGAATGCCCTGGGCGCTCATATTGGCCTGGTTGAAGAAGATCCGCCCGAAGTGCTCACGGTCGGGGAACACCTCGTCCTGGCGCGGCAGGTTGGCGCCGCCGGAGTCCACCAGGTAGATACACGGCAGGCGGTTTTGCTCGGCGATGGTCTGGGCGCGCAGGTGTTTTTTAACGGTCAGCGGGTAATAGGAGCCGCCTTTGACCGTGGCATCGTTGGCCACAATCATGCATTCGACGCCTTCCACCCGGCCGATGCCGGCAATCACCCCGGCAGCCGGGACGTCTTCGCCATACACCTGGTGGGCGGCCAGTTGGCTCAGCTCGAGAAACGGCGAACCCGGATCGAGCAGACGGTTGATACGCTCGCGGGGCAACAGCTTGCCGCGTGACGTGTGGCGTTCCTGTGCCTTGGCGCCGCCACCTTGATGGACGTGGGCTAGCAGGCTGTGCAGGGCGTCGACCTGTTCAAGCATCGCCGCGTGGTTGGCGGCGAATTCCGCCGAGCGCGGGTTGAGCTGGGTGTGTAAGAGCATGGCTTACTCCGTAAGCGCGGCAAGCTACAAGCTACAAGTTTCAAGCTGTAAGAGAACGACGCTCTTTACTTGCGGCTTGTAGCTTGCCCCTTGCAGCTGCGAAATTTATTTCGTTTCGTTGAACAGTTCGCGACCGATCAACATCCGCCGAATCTCACTGGTGCCCGCACCAATTTCGTAGAGCTTGGCGTCACGCAGCAGGCGCCCGGCGGGGAATTCATTGATATAGCCATTGCCGCCCAGAATCTGGATTGCATCCAGGGCCATTTGCGTGGCGCGCTCGGCGCTGTAGAGGATCACGCCCGCAGCGTCCTTGCGCGTGGTCTCGCCGCGTTCACACGCCTGGGCCACCGCGTAGAGGTAAGCGCGGCTGGCGTTGAGCTGGGTGTACATATCGGCGACCTTGCCCTGGATCAACTGGAATTCGCCGATGCTCTGGCCGAACTGCTTGCGGTCGTGGATGTAGGGCACGATCAAGTCCATGCATGCCTGCATGATCCCGGTAGGGCCACCGGAAAGCACCACGCGCTCGTAGTCCAGGCCGCTCATCAACACTTTCACGCCGCCATTGAGTACGCCGAGGATGTTTTCTTCGGGCACCTCGACGTCGTCGAAAAACAGCTCGCAGGTGTTGGAGCCGCGCATGCCCAGCTTGTCGAATTTATTGCTGCGGCTGAAGCCTTTCCAGTCGCGCTCGACGATGAAGGCGGTGATGCCGTGAGGGCCTTTTTCCAGGTCGGTCTTGGCGTAGATCACATAGGTGTTGGCGTCCGGGCCGTTGGTGATCCAGGTCTTGCTGCCATTGAGTACGTAATGGTCGTCGCGCTTGTCGGCGCGCAGTTTCATCGACACTACGTCGGAACCGGCATTCGGCTCGCTCATGGCCAGGGCGCCGATGTGCTCGCCGCTGATCAGCTTGGGCAGGTACTTGAGTTTTTGTGCGTGGTTGCCGTTGCGGTTGATCTGGTTGACGCACAGGTTGGAGTGCGCCCCGTAGGACAACGCCACCGAGGCCGAGCCACGGCTGATTTCTTCCATGCTCACCACATGGGCCAGGTAACCGAGGCCGGCACCGCCGTATTCCTCGGGCACGGTGATACCCAGCAGGCCCATGTCGCCGAACTTGCGCCACAGGTCGGCGGGGAACAGGTTGTCGATGTCGATCTGGGCCGCGCGTGGTGCGATCTCCTTGGCCACGAAGGACTGCACCTGGTCGCGCAGCATGTCGATGGTCTCGCCGAGGGCGAAGTTCAGGGACGGGTAACTCATGGACAGGCACCTTAATGTGAGCTTTGTTGTTGTGTGGGCAGGGCGCGGGAGGAGGGCGCTCACCTTTACGTTAACGTAAGCTTGCGTTGCGGCGCTGTCAATCGTAGTTTACGTATACGTCAACCTACAAAAAAGATAACAGGGGTCGTTATGGATCAACCGAACCAGAGTTACAGCCGTGGCTCCCAGGACAAGGCCTTGCTGGCCATGACCATTGGCCAGGCATTCGATCACACCGTTGCGCAGTATCCAGACAGCGAAGCCTTGGTAGTGCGCCACCAGCAGCGGCGCTACACCTGGCGGCAGCTGGCCGAGACAGTTGAGCTGCACGCCCGCGCATTCATCGCCCTGGGCATGCAAACCGGCGACCGCCTGGGGATCTGGGCGCCTAACTGTGCCGAGTGGCTGATCTGCCAGGTGGCGAGCGCCAAGCTCGGGGTGATCCTGGTCAATATCAACCCGGCCTATCGCAGCAGTGAATTGGACTACGTGCTCAAACAATCCGGCTGCCAATGGCTGGTATGCGCCGGTTCGTTCAAAAGCTCCGATTACCACGCCATGCTCCAGGCATTGAAACCCGAGCTGCGCGGCCTCATCAGCCTGGACCCCAGCCCGCCGCCGGAATTCATGCTCTGGTCGCAGTTGGCGGCGCTTGGCGCAGGCGTGCCGCCCGAGCAACTGCAAAGCCGTCAGGCCAGCCTGCATTTCGATCAACCTGTGAATATCCAGTACACCTCCGGCACCACCGGCTTCCCCAAGGGCGCCACCCTCAGTCACCACAACATCCTCAATAACGGTTACATGGTCGGTGAAAGCCTGGGCCTGACGGCAGGGGACCGCCTGGTGATCCCAGTGCCGCTGTACCACTGCTTCGGCATGGTCATGGGCAACCTCGGTTGTATCACTCACGGCACCACCATGATCTACCCCAATGACGGCTTCGACCCGTTGCTGACGCTGAGCGCCGTCGCCGAAGAACAAGCCACCGGCTTATATGGCGTGCCGACCATGTTTATCGCGCTGCTCGATCACCCACGCCGGGCCGAGTTCGAGGTGTCCAGCCTGCGCACCGGGATCATGGCCGGGGCGACATGCCCGATCGAGGTGATGCGTCGGGTCATCCATGAGCTGCACATGGCAGAGGTGCAGATTGCCTATGGCATGACTGAAACCAGCCCGGTGTCGCTGCAGACCGGCGCAGATGACGATATCGAACGGCGTGTCACCACGGTGGGCCGCACCCAACCGCAACTGGAAACCAAGATTGTCGACGAGGCCGGTAACACCGTGGCCCGTGGCGTGATCGGTGAACTGTGCACCCGGGGCTACAGCGTGATGCTGGGTTACTGGAACAACCCTGAAGGCACCCGTGAGGCCATCGACGATGCCGGCTGGATGCACACCGGTGACCTGGCGACCATGGATGAGGAGGGTTACGTGTGCATCGCCGGGCGTAACAAGGACATGATCATTCGTGGGGGGGAGAACGTTTACCCACGGGAGCTGGAAGAGTTTTTCTTTACTCACCCGGCGGTGGCGGACGTGCAGATCGTTGGCATCCCGGATGAGCGTTATGGCGAAGAGATTGTTGCCTGGATCAAGTTCCATCCCGGTCAGGTGGCCAACGAGCTGGAGTTGTTGAGCTGGTGCAAGGACCGCATCGCCCATTTCAAGACGCCCAGGCATTTCAAATTCGTGGATGAGTTTCCGATGACGGTGACGGGCAAGATCCAGAAATTTCGGATGCGCGAGATTTCCATCCAGGAGCTGCAAGCGCGCTGACAACGTCAAACCCCTGTGGGAGCTGGCTTGCCTGCGATGGCGGCCTGACTGCCGGCCCACATCTACCTGATACCCCGCGAACCTGCTGTGCCACCAAAATAGTGAAACCCCGAAAGCACAAAGGGGACCCGAAGGTCCCCTTTAATTTGTCGTTGCGTGCTCTTTTCTTATTATTGAGGGGCGGCCTGTTGTTGTTTTTGGTAGCCGTGGCCCGTACCGCTGTTTTGGGTGACCCCCATCCGGGGTCAAGAGCAAACGTATTTTTTTGAACGCTGACCTGCTTCTTCGTAAACGATCCAACCAGTGGGTAGCTACCTGAGGTAGTTTTATTTTTCTCTAGCCGGTTGCGGGTTGCGGCATGCCGTACCCTGGGAAGCACATCTTCTCCAAAAAAATCTGTTAGCTGCGTCTCTGCCGTGTTGTTTTTGTTATGTCAGAGTCGTTTCGTCTTATTTTTATTAGGTTTGGCGCTTTTTATTCTTGTTATGCCATAGAGATAGCAGAAGGCGTGCCAACTTTTTAAAAGCCTTTAAAATCAACGAGTTGGTTTTTTTTCAGTATTTTCTTTCAGTTTGCACGGCGGATTTTGTTCCCGCGTTACCCGTTATGCCGGTGTGCGGTAACACATTGTCACAGCTGTGCTACTCACCTGCGTTACGCACCTTCGCCACGCGGGAACCCGTAGGCCGTCCCAGCACCTGGCTGATCTGCTGGCCGGCGCCAATCAAGCGTTCCAGGTCGATGCCCGTGTCGATACCCAGGCCGTTGAGCAGGTACAGCACGTCCTCGGTGGCGACGTTACCGCTGGCGCCCTTGGCGTAGGGGCAGCCGCCCAGGCCTGCGATTGAGCTGTCGAACACCGTGATGCCTTCCAGCAGGCTGGCGTAGATGTTAGCGATGGCCTGCCCGTAGGTGTCATGGAAATGCCCGGCCAGCTTGTCCCGTGGCACTTGGGCGCCGACCACTTCGAACAGGCGCCGGGTAGCGCCCGCCGTGCCGGTACCGATGGTGTCGCCCAGGGACACTTCATAGCAGCCCATGGCATACAGCTCGTGGGCGACGGCCGCCACTTGCTCCGGGGCGATATCGCCTTCATAAGGGCAACCCAGTACACAGGACACATAGCCGCGCACGCTGACGCCGTGCTGCTTGGCGGCGGCCATGATCGGTGCGAAGCGCTCCAGGCTTTCGCTGATGGAACAATTGATATTGCGCTGGGAGAACGCCTCGGACGCCGCCGCAAACACCGCGACTTCCTTGACCCCGGCCGCCAGCGCATCCTCGAACCCGCGCAGGTTCGGTGCCAGTGCGCCATAGGTCACGCCGGGCTTGCGCTGGATCTGCGCAAACACTTCGGCTGAACCTGCCATTTGCGGCACCCATTTGGGCGAGACAAAACTACCGACTTCGATATAGCTCAAGCCAGCGGCGCTCAAGGCGTCTACCAATCGGACTTTATCCGCCACGCTGATGGGCTGGGCTTCGTTCTGCAAACCGTCGCGCGGGCCGACTTCAACCAGGCGTACGTGGGAGGGGAGGGACATGGCAGTTACCTTCTGGTCAATGGCCGGCTTGGCTGATGGTCTGCGCCAGGGCCTGGGTGCAACGCTCTTCAGCGGTGTCCAGTTCCAGCTTCATCTGTTCGATATCCAGCAGTTGCTGTTCCAACTGTTCACGGCGTTCGGCGATCTTGGCCAGCATGCTGTTGAGTTGGATCTGGTTGCCGCCGGTGGGGTCGTAGAGTTCGATCAGTTCGCGGCATTCGGCCAGGGAGAAGCCGATGCGCTTGCCACGCAGGATCAGCTTGAGGCTGACCTTGTCCCGCGCCGAGTAAATGCGCTCCTGGCCCCGACGTTCCGGGGCCAGCAGGCCTTGTTCTTCATAGAAACGAATGGCGCGGGTGGTGATGTCGAGCTCGCGGGCGAGGTCGGAGATGCTGTAGGTGGTGCTCATGGCGGTGCTCAAGGAAGTCTTGGCGCTAAGCTAATTGCAGGTTGACGTAAACGTCAAGGCTGCTGGGCTTTCTTTTCCTGGGCCGTCACCTGCTGGCACAACTCGATCATCTGTTCACGCATCCAGCGGTTCGCCGGGTCCTGGTCGGTGCTTTCGTGCCAGTACAAATGGGTTTCCAGCGGCGGCACGCTGTTGACTGGCAGTTGGAACCAGTGCAGTTCATGACGACGGGCGAAACGCTCGGGCACGGTCATCACCATGTCGGTCTGTTGCAACACCTGATAGGCCATCAGGTAGTGCTGGGAACGCAGGGCGATCTTGCGTTGAATGCCCATCTTGCCCAAGGCCAGGTCCACATAGCCCAAACCGTTGCGGCGGCTGGAGATATGGATATGGGTCAGCGACAGGTAATCATCCAGGGTGAATTTATCCTTGCCCGCCATCGGGTGGCCCTTGCGCATGGCGCACACGTAGCGGTCTTCCATCAGCTTGACGTGACGCACCTGCGGGTCGGTATTGAGCGGCGCATCCACGGCAAAATCCAGGCGCCCGGCGGCCAGTTCCTTGGTGGTTTCGCGACGTTTGGACAGGAAACTCTCGATCATCACGGTAGGCGCCAGGCGACGCAGGCGCTGGAACAGCAGCGGCAGGATCACGGCCTCGGTCAGGTCGGTCATGCTGATACGGTAGGTCTTGGCCGCCTGCTGCGGGTTGAAGATGCGGCTTTCCTGCACGGACACGCGCAGCAACGACAACGCATTGCGCACCGGGCCGATGATGTTTTGCGCCATGGGCGTGGGCACCATGCCTTGGGCGGTACGCACGAACAGCGGGTCGTTGAAGGTCTCGCGCAACCGCGCCAGGGCGTTGGACACCGCCGGCTGGGTGATACCCACGATCTGGCCGGCGCGGGTCAGGTTGGCTTCGGTGTAAATCGCGTCGAAGACAATAAAGAGGTTGAGGTCGACCTTGCTCAGATTCATTTCGTTGCGCTCTTATTGTGAGGTGCTCATACACCGATCATATATCGGTGATGAATGTTAATACACGGCGAGAATAGGCTAGGTAAATTATCAGCGCTGTTCTAGCATCGAATGCATGACCTAAACAACCTCTCAAAGAAGGGAGCTGCTCATGGATTTCGCCTATTCGCCCAAGGTTCAGGAACTGCGTGAACGCGTCACTGCGTTCATGGACGCTTATGTCTACCCGGCCGAACCGGTGTTCGAACGCCAAGTCAGCGAAGGTGATCGCTGGCAGCCCACGGCGATCATGGAAGAACTCAAGGCCAAGGCGAAGGCCGAGGGCTTGTGGAACCTGTTTCTGCCGGAATCCGAACTGGGCGCTGGCCTGACCAACCTTGAATACGCACCCTTGGCGGAAATCATGGGCCGCTCGTTGCTCGGCCCGGAGCCATTCAACTGCTCCGCTCCCGACACCGGCAATATGGAAGTGCTGGTGCGCTACGCCAACGAAGAACAGAAACAGCGCTGGCTCGAACCCTTGCTGCGCGGCGAGATTCGCTCGGCTTTTGCCATGACCGAACCGGATGTGGCGTCCTCGGACGCCACCAACATGGCCGCCCGCGCCGAACGCCAGGGCGACGAGTGGGTGATCAACGGCAAGAAGTGGTGGACCTCCGGCGCCTGCGACCCGCGCTGCAAGATCCTGATCTTCATGGGCCTGAGCAACCCCGATGCGCCGCGTCACCAGCAGCACTCGATGATCCTGGTGCCGGTCGATACCCCAGGCGTGAAAATCCTGCGGCCGCTGCCGGTATTCGGCTACGACGATGCGCCCCACGGCCATGCCGAAGTGCTGTTCGACAATGTGCGTGTGCCTTATGAAAACGTGTTGCTGGGCGAAGGCCGTGGCTTCGAGATCGCCCAGGGGCGCCTTGGCCCTGGCCGTATCCACCACTGCATGCGTTCGGTCGGCATGGCCGAACGCGCATTGGAGTTGATGTGCAAACGCTCGGTCAGCCGCACTGCCTTTGGCAAGCCTTTGGCGCGGTTGGGCGGCAATATCGACAAGATCGCCGACTCACGCATGGAAATTGACATGGCCCGCCTGCTGACCTTGAAAGCGGCGTACATGATGGACACCGTGGGTAATAAAGTGGCGAAAAGCGAAATCGCCCAGATCAAGGTGGTGGCACCGAATGTGGCCTTGAAAGTCATCGACCGCGCGATCCAGATGCACGGCGGTGCCGGGGTGTCCAACGACTTCCCGCTGGCCTATATGTACGCCATGCAACGCACCCTGCGCCTGGCCGACGGCCCGGACGAAGTGCACCGTGCGGCGATTGGCAAGTTCGAGATTGGCAAATATGTGCCTCGGGAATTGATGCGCGGCGGGCAGTAACACTGATGATCGTTCCCACGCTCTGCGTGGGAACGCCTCCCGTGACGCTCTGCGTCACCCTCTCAAGAGCGGACGCGGAGCGTCCAGAGCGGCATTCCCACGCGGAGCGTGGGAACGATCTTCAACGATCTTCAGTACACCCAAACCTCCACTCGCCGATTCTTGATCCGGCCTTCATCCGCAGTATTGGCCGCCACCGGCATCTGCGCGCCAAACCCGCGAATATCCTTGAGCACCACGCCGCTCTTGACCAGCTCTCGGCGCACTGCCATCGCCCGCAACTTCGATAGCAGCGCCGCACGTTGCGGATCATTCTTGGTGTCGCCAAACCCCACCAGCGTCACCTGTTTATTCAGCTTGCCGTGGCTTCTGATATAGGCGACCACCCGCTGCACATCCTGGCGCGCCTTATTGTCGAGGCTGGCGCTGCCCTCGTCGAAGCGAAAATTCACCGTCAGGCGCTGAGCGTCTCGGGCGATGGCCTGGTAATCGTCGGGCATCGACGGGCGCGGCGCCACACCGATCGCTTGCACCTGCTGGGCGATGAAGCCATTGGCAGCCACAATCGCCTGGCCCTTGCTGCCTTGGGAAAACTCCACCAACGCCTTGGCCCATGGGTTGCGGGAAGAGGGCGGCAAGTAGAAGAACAGCCGACGTGACAGCGGGTAATCCTCGGTGGCGATCAGGCTGGTCAGCGGCAACATCGGTTGCGAGTCGCCGTCGACAATCGCCACCGCCTTGGCCTGGCGCACAGAGGGCAGGCCGATAAAACCGATGCCCTGGGGGTCCTGGCTCACCGCATCGGAAAGCTGTTCGCTGGATTCAAAGCGCTTGGCCAACGGCGCGAGCGGTTGGCCGCGGCGGCTCAGCACCAGTTCCCGGAAGGTGTCGAAGGTGCCGGATTGATCATCCCGGGCATATAAATGAATGGTCCCGCCTGTACCTCCCAGTGCCTCCCAGGTGCTGACCTCGCCGTTGAAGATTTGCGCCAATTGCTCGGTGTTGAGGCTATTAAGCGGGTTGCGCGGGTTGACGATGATTGCCAGGCCATCAATGGCGATCACATGCTCGGCGCCTGGGGTTTTCAAGTCCCCCAGGATATCGAGGTCCACCAACTCGCTGTCTTTGATCGGGCGGGACGCTGCGGCGAGGTCGGCGCGGTTGTTTTTCAGCGCCGCAAAGCCGGTGCTGGAACCGTGGGCCGCCACCTCGATGGTGACCGTCTGGCCTTGGCGTGTCTTGCCAACCACGCGCTGCTCATTCACCCCGGCACCCGGTTCAGCACGCACATCCTGCAAGCCCTGATACTCCATCAAGCCTTTGACCAGCGCCGGGCCGAGTGCCGCGCCGATGGTGTTGGAGCCCTGGATGCGCAGGGCCGGGCCTTGGTCGGGAATGGACAGAGGGGCCGCCACGGCGGGGAATGCGATTGCAAAACACAGGAACAGAACGCGCAGCATCATGCCGGCACCTTCTTAGGCCAAAGGGAGTGCCGCAAGATTAAGTCAGTTGGATTGCAGCCATATGACCGACACGGGGCTGGCACCCCTGATCTCCTGTAGGAGCGAGCTTGCTCGCAAAAAACGTCAACGATAACGCGGGCTTCCTGAATAAACGCGGCGCCCTCAAGTTCTTCGCGAGCAAGCTCGCTCCTACAATCAGCTCAGTTCCAACCAGATCGGCGCATGGTCCGACGGTTTCTCCAGCCCACGCAAATCATAATCCACCCCCGCGTCCTTGACCCGAGGCACCAACCCGGTGGACGCCAAGATCACGTCGATGCGCAGCCCGCGCTTGGGCTCGTCCTCAAAGCCACGGCTGCGGTAATCGAACCAGCTGAAGCGGTCGGTCACGTCCGGGTTGAGGTGGCGGAAGCTGTCCACCAGGCCCCAGTTCTTCAAGCGTGCCATCCACTCGCGTTCTTCCGGCAGGAAGCTGCACTTGCCGGTTTTCAGCCAGCGCTTGGCGTTGTCGGCGCCGATGCCGATGTCGCAGTCCTCTGGGGAAATGTTCACGTCGCCCATCACCACCAGCGCCTGGTCATTGCTGAACTGGCTTTCCAGCAATTGCTGCAGGTCTTCATAGAAGCGCTGCTTGGCCGGGAACTTGGTCGGGTGGTCGCGGCTTTCGCCCTGAGGGAAGTAGCCGTTCATGATGGTCACCGGCTGGCCGTTTTCATCGGCGAAGGTGCCCCAGATAAACCGGCGTTGGGCGTCTTCTTCATCGCTGGCAAAACCTTTGTGCATGCTCAAGGCCGGCTGGCGCGAGAGCAGGGCCACGCCGTAGTGGCCTTTCTGCCCGTGGTAGTACACGTGATAACCCAGGGCCTGCACTTCGGCCAACGGGAACTGATCATCGTGGACCTTGGTTTCCTGCAAACCGATCACGTCCGGTTGATGCTTTTCAATCAGCGCCGCCAACTGATGAGGGCGAGCACGCAGCCCGTTGATATTGAAGGAGACGATTTTCATGGTCGGCAGTCCAGTCTGGCAAAAGGGCGATGCTAGCCGACAAGTCGGATGGGGGCCAGCGTGGCGGCAGGATGAATGCGCTGCTAATGTCTGGGAACGACTGGAGCTGTGCAGGTTCGTACCCATAAGAACGCCATGTTTGAGTGGCGCCCAGGGAGATTGACTGTTATGCCAGACACTTCGACGGCCACTGCCGAAATCCGCCTGCTCAATAGCGGCTACTCCCGTGAAGCGCGATCCCTGCTGTACCAGGCGTATCGCCATGAGCCGACCTTTGCCTACATCTTCGAAGCCGAGCGGGCGGGCTATGAACAGCGAGTACGTGCCACTGTGCGCGAACTGGTCAAGCAGCATTTTTTCCAGAAACTCCCGGCCATCGGCCTGTTCGTCAACGACCGGCTGATCGGCATTGCCCTGATTGCACCGCCCCAGCGGCGCCTGGGCATCACCGAAAGCTGGGCCTGGCAAATCCGCATGTGGCTGAGCACCGGCGTGCGCGGTACGCGGCGTTACCTGGAATACCATCATGCCGTCATGGCGTGCCTGCCCAACACGTCTGTGCATGTGCTGCCGTTGCTGGGTATTCACCCGCAGTTCCAGGGCAAGCACCATGGTGAGCAGTTGCTGGAAGCGGTACACAATTGGTGTGCCGACGACCCGCATTCATCCGGCGTGGTGCTCGACACCGGTAACTCCCGTTATCTGGATTTCTACAAGCGACAGGGCTATGAGGAAATCGGCGAAGTCGCCGTAGGGCCGGTGCGCGAGCATGTGTTTTTCCATCCCAATCCCCAGGCGTTACATCCTGCAACGGCTTGAGACAGAATTATTCAGAAGAATCCGGGTTCATAGTTCCTCTCTCGCTCGTGTAGCATCCGCGCCTATGAAGTTTCCAGGAAGATTTACCAGCGGCTTGATTCTGCTGTTCACGAGCTGCGGCGCATTGGCGCAAAGCGAACTGGACGTGCGGATCAAACCCTCGAACGACGCGCTGAAAGCCAACATCGAAGGCTACATCGGCGGTGTGGGCGATCGTGATGAAGAAGCCTTGCTGCGGTTCAGCCGTGGCGCCGAGGAGCAGGCGCGCAAAGCCGCGCAGGCCCTGGGCTACTATCAGCCACAGATCAACAGCGATGTGAAGGGCGGCAAGAACCCGCGCCTGACGCTCACCATCGACCCCGGCGAACCGGTGCACTTGCGCGACGTCACCATAAGGGTCGACGGCCAGGCCGCGAGTCTCAAGACCTTTCGCGTGCCCGCCAGCGACGACCTCAAGCCCGGCGCCGTGCTCAATCACGGCTATTACGAAGACGCCAAGCGCCTGATCCAGAACCAGGCCTCGCGCTACGGGTTTTTCAGCGGGCGTTTCACCAGCCAGAAACTTGCCGTAGACCCTCAAGCGGGCGTGGCCGACATCGAACTCATTTACGACAGCGGCCCACGCTACAGCATGGGCAAGGTCAGCTTCACCGGCGACACGCCCTTTGATGAAGAGCTGTTGCAGCGCATGGTGCCGTTCAAGCCCGGCACACCCTATGACTCCGAACTGGTCGCCGAACTCAACCAGAACCTGCAAGCCAGTGGCTTCTTCGAAGGCGTGCGCGTCGACGCCAGCCCCACCGCCGCCACCGATGACGTGATCCCGGTGGCGGTGCAACTGGACACCCGCAAGCCGCGCACCATGGGCCTGGGCCTGGGTTATTCCACTGACGTCGGCCCACGGGGCAAAGCCAACTGGACGCGCCATTGGGTCAACCCACAGGGCCACAGTTATGGCTGGGAAGCTGAACTGTCGGCGCCACGGCAGAACGTCGGGTTGTGGTACGACATCCCGCTCGACCCGCCGCTCACTGACAAATTGCGCTTTGCTGGCGGCTACCAGAATGAAGAGATCGCTAACACTGACACCCTGAGCAAGCTGCTCACCATCGGCCCCGAATGGCACAGCAAGTTGCCCAGTGGCTGGACGCGGGTGATCTCCCTCAAGTACCAGCGCGAAGAATATCGCCTGGGCAATGACTCGGGCCTGAGTAACCTGCTGATGCCTGGCGTGAGTTATTCCTACTTGCGCAGTGACAACCGCATCGACCCGCACCATGGCTACCGCCTGATGTTCGACACCAAGGTCGCCAAAGAGGGCCTTGGGTCCGACACCAACCTGCTTTACGGCACAGCGACGGTCAAGGGCTTGACCACCTTGTGGGACAACCACCGCTTCCTGGGCCGTGCGCAATTTGGCGGCAGTGCCACCAATGGCTACAAATCCGTGCCTCCTTCCTTGCGCTTCTTCGCCGGTGGTGACCAGAGCGTGCGCGGCTACGAGTACCAGACGCTATCGCCCGAGAACGATCGCGGCGACCGCATCGGTGGCCGCTACATGGTGGCCTTGAGCGCTGAGTATCAATATTCCATCACCGATAAATGGCGTATCGCGACCTTTGTCGATCAGGGCAACTCCTTCAACAACCTGGACTTGCCCAGCCTGAAAACCGGCGTGGGTGTCGGCGTGCGCTGGGTGTCGCCGGTGGGGCCGATTCGCCTCGACCTGGCCCATGCCCTCGAAGATCCGGGCGGCGTTCGCTTGCACTTTTCCATGGGGCCTGAGCTGTGATGCGTGGTTTGAAAATAGCGGGGCTGGCGTTGGTTGCCATCCTCGTCTTGCTGTTGTTGGCGCTGTGGTCAGTGCTTGGCACCCAGGCGGGCAGTCGCTGGGCCTTGGGCCAGGTGCCAGGTTTGAGCGTGGAAAATTTCCAGGGGCGCCTGGGCGGGCAGTGGAGTGCCGATCATTTGCTGTGGCAGCAGGATGGCAGCCGCGTCGAGCTGAATGCACCGACGTTTGACTGGTCACCCGGCTGCCTGCTGCGCATGACCCTGTGCATCAACCGACTGGATGTGGAACAGGTCAGCCTGGAATTCGCCCCCAGTGCCGAAGAGAGCGACAGCGGGCCGATTCAACTGCCCGACCTGAAGCTGCCGGTTTCTCTCCAGTTGGGCGATGTTCGCATTGGCAGGCTGCTGTTCAACGGCAATGAAGAACTCAAGGGCCTGCAACTGGTGGCGCACTGGACTACCGCCGGCCTGCAGATCGACTCGGTGCATCTGCAGCGCGACGATCTGGTACTGGACCTCGCCGGTCTGCTGCAACCCAGCGGCGATTGGCCGTTGAATGCCACCGGTAACCTGAGCTTGCCCTATGCGCCGGGCGGCGCGCCCTGGAGCGTTGCTCTCAAGCTCGACGGCGACTTGCTCAAGACCCTCAAGCTCGACGCCGACAGCAGCGGCTATCTGCCGGCCAAGCTCACTGGTGAGCTGCAACCCCTGGTGGAAAACCTGCCGGCGCAGGTGCACATCACCTCCGAGTCGTTCAAACCCAGCGCAGACCTGCCCGATACCCTGCAACTCAACCAACTGGACTTGAACGCTAAAGGCGACCTGAGCAATGGCTACCAGTTGCTAGGCAAGGCCGTGCTACCGGCCGAAAACGGCCCGGTGGATTTACTGCTCAAGGGCAAGGTTGACGCCAAGGGTGCACAGATTGCCGGCCTGGACCTGACGGCCGGCGACAAGCAAAGCCTCAAGCTCAGTGCCAACCTGGACTGGCAACAAGGCTTCAGCGCGGACGCCAAGATCGACTGGCTGGACTTCCCCTGGCATCGCCTCTATCCGGTCATCGACGAACCGCAAGTGGCCTTGCGCACCTTCAACGGTGAAATCTCCTATAAAGACGGCAACTACCTGGGCAATCTCAAGGCTGACCTCGACGGCCCGGCGGGCAAGTTCAATGTGGTCACCCCCTTCAGTGGCGACCTCAAGCAGGTCTTCCTGCCTGAGCTGAAACTGAGTGCCGGCCAAGGCAAGGCCGAAGGCCACCTGAACCTGCAATTTGCCGACGGCATTGCCTGGGACACCGCCCTGGATCTGTCGGCGCTGAACCCGGCCTACTGGGTCGCAGAGTTGCCCGGCACTCTGGCCGGGCCGCTGCGCAGCAAAGGTGAGTTCAAAAATGAACAGCTCAAGCTCAACGCCGACCTCGACCTCAAGGGTCGCCTGCGCGGGCAAACCGCCGTGCTCGCGGCCAAGGCCGAAGGCGCCGGCGAGCAATGGACCCTCGCCAACCTGGACATCCGCCTGGGCGACAACCGCATCAACGGCAGCGGCAGCCTGCAACAGCGTCTGGCCGGGCAGATCGACATCAAGCTGGCGCGCCTGGCCCAGCTCTGGCCGCAACTGCGTGGGCAAGTCAACGGGCGTGTCGAGGTGGCCGGCACCTTGAAAGCTCCTCAAGGCAAGCTCGACCTCAAGGGTCAGCAACTGGCCTTTGCCGACAACCGTCTGCAAAGCCTCAACCTGGACGCCAACCTCGATAGCGCCCAGCGCGCCAAGCTCGACCTCAAGGCCAACGGCATTCAAAGCGGCGAGACGCAAGTCGGCAACCTCACCGCCAGCGCCCAGGGCGATATCAAGAACCAGAAAGTCCAGCTGGCGCTGACAGGCCCGCTGGTCAAACTGGCCCTGGCATTGGACGGCAACCTCGACAAAGACAACTGGCGCGGGCGCCTGGCCAGTGGCGACGTGCAAGCCGGTGGCCAAGACTGGCGGCTGCAAGCCCCGGCGAAGATCGAACGCCTGGCCGATGGCAAGCTGACCTTTGGCGCGCACTGCTGGATCTCCGGCGGCGCCAGCCTGTGTGGTGAAGACCAGCGCCTGATGCCCGAGCCGAAGTTGCGTTACCACCTCAAGCAATTCCCCCTCGACAGCCTCGCGGGGTTCTTGCCCAAAGACTTCGCCTGGCAGGGCAGGCTCAACGCCGATGTGCAACTCGACTTGCCCCAGAGCGGCCCAAAAGGTGTGGTTGCGGTGGACGCCAGTGGTGGCACCCTGCGCGTGCGCGACAAGGGCCAGTGGCTGGATTTCCCCTACGACACCCTGAAGCTGGAAACCACCCTCAATCCCAAGCGCATCGACACTCAGCTCAACTTTCATGGCGGCAAGCTCGGCGAGTTGCTGTTGCAGGCGCAGATCAACCCGCTGCCAAACAACAAGCCAATCACCGGCAACTTCAGCCTTACTGGCCTGGACCTCGCCGTGGCGCGGCCCTTTGTGCCAATGGTTGAAAAACTCACCGGCAAGCTCAACGGCAGTGGCCGCATCTCCGGCGGGTTGCTCACGCCGCAGGTCAACGGCAACCTGAACCTGGTGGACGGTGAAGTCTCCGGGCCGGAGTTGCCCATCAGCCTCGAGGGCCTGAACCTGCAGGCGCAGATCGCCGGTGAAAGCGTGCAGCTCAACGGTGGCTGGCGCAGCGGCAAGGCCGGGCACGGCAGCCTCACGGGGCAGATCGACTGGGGCCGTGCCCTGGTGGTCGACCTCAGCCTCAAAGGCTCGCAACTGCCGGTCACCGTGGAGCCCTACGCCAAGCTGGAAGTGGCCCCCGACCTGAAGATCAGCCTCAAGGACGACAAACTGGCGATTGCCGGTAAAGTCCACATCCCCCGTGGCGACATCACCGTGCGCGAACTGCCACCTTCGACGGTCAAGGTGTCCGACGACACCGTGATCATCGGCAGCCAGACCGAAGAGGGCAAAGCGCCGATGGCCATGGCCATGGATATCGACGTGGAAGTGGGTGAGGACCAGCTCAACTTCGCCGGCTTCGGCCTCACCGCCAAGGTTCAGGGCCATGTGCATATCGGCGACAACATGGACACCCGTGGTGAGCTGTGGCTCAACGACGGCCGCTACCGCGCCTACGGCCAGCGCCTCAACGTGCGCCGTGCACGGCTGTTGTTTGCCGGGCCGCTGGACCAGCCGTTCCTGGATATCGAAGCTGTGCGCGTGGTGGTCGAGTCGTCGCGCACCGTGACCGCTGGGATTCGCCTGAGCGGCAGCGCCGAACAACCCACCACGCAGATCTTTTCCGAGCCGGCCATGGCCCAGGAAGATGCGTTGTCATACCTGGTGCTGGGCCGTTCGCGCACCAACACTGGCGAAGACAACAACATGCTCGCCGAAGCCGCCCTGGGCCTGGGCTTGATGGGCAGCGCTGGCGTGACTTCGGATATTGCCAATAAGCTGGGGATTCAGGATTTTGATCTGGACACCCAGGGTACGGGTAACAGCACCGCCGTGGTGGCCAGCGGCAAGATCAACGAGAAGCTCAGCTTGCGTTATGGGGTAGGGGTGTTCGAGCCGGCTAACACCATTGCCTTGCGCTACCTGCTGAGCAAGAAGGTGTACTTGGAAGTGGCCACGGGCGTAGCGAGTTCCCTGGATATCTTCTACAAGCGCGATTTCTAAACCTTGCCCGATCAAAAAATGTAGGAGCGAGCTTGCTCGCGAAAAACGTCAACGATAACGCGTGCATCCTGAATGCACGCGGTGCCCGTGAGTTTTTTCGCGAGCAAGCTCGCTCCTACAAAAAGCCTTAACTGGACTCTCGCTGATTTGATTGCTGTCCAAGGCTCTAAGTTACTCAACTACCAAGCAACCTAATTATTCCATTTGACATTCGCTGCCTAAGCAGTAACATCTCGTCACACATTCACTGCCTAGGCAGTAATAAGGTGACTTTCGATGCCTCACTTCACCCCTGACAACTTCCACAACTGCCACCTCGGGCTGTTGCTGGGCCGCGCCGCGATCCTCAAGGACCGCATCATCGACACCCATATGGAACCCCACGGCATCACCGCCGCGCAGTTCAAGGTGTTGATCATCATGGCCCAGTTCGGCGTCGATACCCCGGCGGAGCTGTGCCGCAACCTATCCCTGGATAGCGGTTCGATGACGCGCATGCTCGACCGTCTGGAGCAAAAAGACTTGCTCAGCCGCAAGCGCTCCGAGCTGGATCGCCGCCAGGTGCAGTTGGTGCTGACCGCCGAGGGCCAGCGCCTGGCGGACATGCTGCCGCACATTGGCGCCAAGGCCCTTAACCAGTTGGCCGGCGTGCTTGAGCCGGGCGAGCTGGAAACCCTGGAGCGGATCCTGAAGAAAATGCTGATCGCTGCGGGTGACCCCATCACGATCCAGCGGGTAGGTAGATCATGAACACACGCGCATTCAGCCTGGTGCTGGCGGCGATGACGTTGGCCGGTTGTGCCAACTACAGCGGCCTCGACACCCAGGGCCAGCGCCTCGACGCCAATACCCTGCACACCGGCAAATCCCTGAGCGGCGTGACGCTGTCGAGCGCCGCCTGGCCGGCCGCTGACTGGTGGAAAAGCTTGGGCGACCCACAGCTTGACGGCCTGATCCAGGAGGCCCTGCAAAACAGCCCCGACATGCAAGTGGCCGATGCCCGCGCCCATCAGGCCGAAGCCGCCGCCTATGCCGCCAACGCCGCCCGTATGCCGACGGTGGATGCCAGCGCCGGCGTGAGCCGTTCGCGCCTGGCCAAGGACCAGGACCCACGCGGGCAGGGCGATGCCTATTCGACGGTGCGCAACATCGGCGCCAGCTTCAATTACAACTTCGACCTGTGGGGCGGCCAGCGCGCCGCCTGGGAAGCGGCGTTGGGCGAGGCCCGTGCTGCCGAAGTCGACCAGCAGGCCGCGCGCCTGACACTGGCCGCGAACGTGGCCAAGGCCTACAGCGACCTGGGCCAGGCGCATATCGTGCGTGACCTGGCCGTCGATGACCTCAAGCGTACCCGCCAGATGCTCGACCTGAGCAAGCGCCGCCTGAGTTCCGGTATCGACAGCGAGTACCAGTTCCAGCAGACCGAGAGCCTGGAAGCCAGCTCTCAGTCGCAACTGATTGACGCGGAAAAACAACTGCAAAGCGCCAAGATCGCGTTGGCTGTGTTGCTCGGCAAAGGCCCGGACCGCGGTGACGAGTTGGCGCGCCCAGCGGTGCTCAAACCCAGCGCCGTGGCCGTGCCGGCGGTGTTGCCTGCCGAGTTGCTTGGCCGTCGCCCGGACCTGGTCGCCGCACGTTGGCGCGTAGAGGCCGCGAGCAAGAACATCGCTGCCAGCAAGACCCGCTTCTACCCCAACCTCAACCTGAGCGCGAGCGCAGGTGCCGAGTCGTTGCTGGGCGATGCGATGTTCGGTTCGGCCAGCCGCTTCTTCAACATTGCGCCGACGATTTCGCTGCCGATCTTTGACGGCGGCCGTCTGCGTGCTGATCTCGATGCCCGCGACGCCGACTACGACCTGGCCGTGGCCCAGTACAACAAAACCCTGGTGCAAGCCTTGGGCGATATCGGCAACAGCCTGTCCCAACTGCGCGACACCGGGCGGCAGATCCAGGCCCAGCAACATGCCGCCGACATCGCGCAGCAGTCCTACGACACCGGGGTGCAACGCTACAGCTCAGGCATCGGTAACTACCTGGATGTGCTCAGCATCGAGCAGCAATTGCTGCAGGCCCAGCGTCAGCTGGCCACCCTGAATGCGGCGCAGATCGACCTGTCGATTCAATTGATGCAGGCCCTGGGTGGCGGGTACCACGCCAACAGCGTGGCCGCGACCACCCCAGCTACACGCACGGAATAATTTGAGGTATTTGTCATGGCCACTGCCGACAGCAACAACGCAACCGAACAACCCAAAGACACCAACCCCCGCAAACGCAAAGTGATGCTGATCGGCCTGGCGCTCATCGTCATCCTGAGTATGGTGGGCGTGTGGGCCTGGTATGAGTTCTACGGGCGCTTCAATGAAAGCACCGACGACGCCTATGTGAACGGCAACGTGGTGGAAATCACCCCGCTGGTCACCGGCACCGTGGTCAGCATTGGCGCCGACGATGGCGACCTGGTCCATGAAGGCCAGGTGCTGATCAACTTCGACCCCAACGACGCCGCCGTCGGCCTGCAGAGTGCCCAGGCCAACCTGGCCCGCACCGTGCGCCAAGTACGCGGCCTGTACAGCAACGTCGATGGCATGAAAGCCCAGGTCAATGCGCAGAAGGCCGATGTACAGACGGCCCAGGACAACTACAACCGCCGCAAGACCCTGGCCCAGGGCGGCGCGATTTCCCAGGAAGAATTGTCTCACGCTCGCGACAGCCTGACCGCCGCCAAGAACGCCTTGACCAACCTTGAGCAACAACTGAAAACCACCAATGCCCTGGTGGATGACACGGTGATTTCGTCCCATCCCGATGTGCAAGCGGCCGCCGCGCAACTGCGCCAAGCGTACCTGACCAATGCCCGCAGCACCTTGATCGCGCCGGTCACCGGCTATGTGGCCAAGCGCACCGTGCAACTGGGCCAGCGCGTCCAGCCGGGCACGGCGCTGATGGCGGTGATCCCGCTGGACCAGCTGTGGATCGACGCCAACTTCAAGGAAACCCAACTGCGGGATATGCGCATCGGCCAGCCGGTGGATATCGAGTCGGACATCTACGGCAGCGACGTCAAGTACAGCGGCACCGTCGACAGCCTTGGCGCCGGCACGGGCAGCGCGTTCGCCTTGCTGCCCGCGCAGAACGCCACCGGCAACTGGATCAAGATCGTGCAGCGGGTACCGGTGCGCATCCATATCAACGCCGAAGAGCTGGCCAAACACCCGCTGCGAGTGGGCTTGAGCACCGTGGTCAACGTAGACCTGCACGACCAGAGCGGCCCGGTGCTGGCGCAACAGGCGCCGCAAAAAGCCTCGTTCACCACCAACGTGTATGACCGCCAATTGGCCGAGGCCGATGCCATGATCAACCAGTTGATCCATGACAACAGCGTCGCCGCTCCCAAGGCTGCGCAACGCTGATGAGCAATAACGCCTCGTTCACGCCACCCAGCCTGTTGATGGCCACTATTGGCCTGTCGCTGGCGACCTTCATGCAGGTGCTCGACACCACCATCGCCAACGTGGCGTTGCCGACTATCTCCGGCAACCTGGGGGTGAGTTCGGAGCAGGGCACCTGGGTGATCACTTCGTTTGCGGTGAGCAACGCCATCGCCTTGCCGCTCACCGGTTGGTTGAGCCGGCGCTTTGGCGAGGTGAAGCTGTTCTTGTGGGCGACCCTGCTGTTCGTGCTGGCGTCGTTCCTGTGCGGTATCTCTACCTCGATGCCTGAGCTGATCGGCTTTCGGGTGCTGCAAGGCTTGGTCGCCGGGCCGTTGTACCCGATGACCCAGACCTTGTTGATTGCAGTCTACCCGCCGGCCAAGCGCGGCATGGCCCTGGCGTTATTGGCGATGGTCACGGTGGTGGCGCCGATTGCCGGGCCCATCCTCGGTGGCTGGATCACCGACAGCTACAGTTGGCCGTGGATCTTTTTCATCAACGTGCCCATCGGTATCTTCGCGGTGATGGTGGTTCGCTCGCAGTTGAAGAAACGCCCGGTGGTCACCAGTTACCAGCCGATGGACTACGTTGGGCTGCTGAGCCTGATCGTCGGTGTGGGAGCCTTGCAGATCATCCTCGACAAGGGCAATGACCTGGACTGGTTCGAGTCCAACTTCATCATCATCGGTGCGGCCATTTCGGTGATTGCCCTGGCGGTGTTCGTGATCTGGGAGATGACCGACAAGCACCCGGTGGTCAATCTGCGGCTGTTCGCACACCGTAACTTCAGGATCGGTACCATTGTGCTGATCCTCGGTTATGCGGGCTTTTTCGGCATCAACCTGATCCTGCCGCAGTGGCTGCAAACCCAGATGGGCTACACCGCCACCTGGGCCGGGCTGGCAGTGGCGCCCATCGGCATTTTGCCGGTGCTGATGTCGCCGTTCGTGGGCAAGTACGCGCACAAGTTCGACCTGCGCCTGCTGGCGGGCCTGGCGTTCCTGGCGATTGGCTTGAGCTGCTTCATGCGCGCCGGTTTCACCAACGAAGTGGACTTCACCCATATCGCCATGGTGCAGCTGTTCATGGGCATCGGCGTGGCGCTGTTCTTCATGCCGACCTTGAGCATCCTGATGTCCGACCTGCCGCCGCACCAGATTGCCGACGGCGCGGGGCTTGCGACCTTCCTGCGCACCTTGGGCGGCAGCTTTGCGGCTTCGCTGACAACCTGGATCTGGATCCGCCGGGCCGACCAGCACCATGCCTACATGAGCGAGAACATGACCGTCTACGACTCGACCACCCGCGATGCGTTGCAGGCGCTGGGCGGGGCAGGGCAGAAGGCCTATACCCAACTGGACCAGATTCTCACCAGCCAGGCGTACATGATGTCCACCGTGGATTACTTCACGTTGCTGGGGTGGATGTTCATGGGCTTGATGTTGCTGGTGTGGCTGGCCAAGCCACCGTTCACGGCGAAGGCCGGGCCTGCGGCTTCGGGGCACTGATTGTAAGGTCAGCGCGGTCCCTGTGGGAGCTGGCTTGCCTGCGATGCAGACACCTCGGTGTATCAGATGCACCGAGGTGATGCTATCGCAGCATAGGTATCTACATAACGCTGTAACGGTGGACGGTAACCACGATGCGAAGCGAGTCGCTCTTGATCTTGATCTGCTTTTGATCTTGATCTCAGGCGCCCCGTTAAACCACGCTGGCCGAACGCAGGCTTGAATTCGTGGGTAACCCGGCAGGACGCCGGGTTAGCCGTCCTGGGCCAAGGATGACCCATGACGGCGACCCACGGATTCAAGCCTGTGTTCGGGCACACCGAGCCTAAGCGAGGTGCCAAGTGGTGGGGCAAGAGCGCTTTGGTTACTTTCGCGCTTTTTCGAAAGTGACCCGCCGTCAGGGCGGAACCCTAAGTAGCCGTTACCGCAGGAATGGATATGTACACAATCCAGCAGTGTTGGCTGTCAGGCCGCTATCGCAGGCAAGCCAGCTCCCACATTTGGATCGCGTGCGTCAGCTAGATCAGCGTCGGTTGTCAGTCCGTCACGGGAGCAAGCTCCCTCGCCACAGGGTCAGCGCCGTACCGAAGTTGTGTAGACACCTATGGCTATCGCAGGCAAGCCAGCTCCCACAGGTTGAACGGTGTTGTGTCAGAGGTTCAGGCGCCAGGCAACGCCAACTGCGGGTTGACGAAGTCAAACGCCGCCAGCTGAAACCCTTGCTCATCCACCTGCAGCGCCCACCCTTGCTTGTCCCAGTCCCCCAGCACAATGCGCTTGGCCGCCTGGTCGCCGATCTGCAACTTATGGATGGCGGGGCGGTGGGTATGGCCGTGGACCAGGGTGCGCACGCCGAACTGCTGCATCACCCGTGGCACTTCTTCAGGGGTGACATCGACAATGTCGTTGGCCTTCATGCGCACTTGAGCGCTGCTCTCACTGCGCAACTTGCGCGCCAGTTTGTGACGCGTGCCCAAGGGCAGGTGGCGCAGGATAAACAGTACAACCGGGTTACGCAGGATGCGCCGCAGCTTCATATAGCCGAGGTCGCGGGTGCAGAGGCTGTCGCCGTGCATCAACAGCACGGGTTCGCCATACAACTGCACGACCGTCGGGTCCTTGAGCAAGGTAGCGCCTGCCGCTTTGCAGAACGCCTTGCCGATCAGGAAATCACGGTTGCCGTGCATGATGAAAATCGGGGTGCCGCTGTCGCTCAGCTCACGCAGAGCCGCGCAGATGGAACGCTGGAAGGGGGTCATGCCATCGTCGCCAATCCAGGCTTCGAAGAAGTCCCCCAGAATGTACAACGCCTGGGCGCCACGGGCGCGGCCGTGGAGCAGATCCAGAAACGCCCGGGTGATGTCCGGGCGCTCCTCTTCCAGATGCAAATCTGAAATCAGCAATATCACCCAACGATCTCGGCTTTCTCAACGATCACGTCTTCGGCTGGAACGTCCTGGTGACCGGCCTTGGAGGTGGTCGATACGCCTTTGATCTTGTCGACAACGTCAGTGCCTTCGGTGACTTTACCGAACACCGCGTAGCCCCAACCCTGCACGTTCTTGCCGCTGTGGTTCAGGAAGGCGTTGTCGGCGACGTTGATGAAGAACTGCGCGGAGGCCGAATGCGGCTCCATGGTACGGGCCATGGCGACGGTGTACTTGTCGTTGGAAAGGCCGTTGTCCGCTTCGTTCTGGATGCTTGGGCGCTTGTCTTTCTTTTCTTTCATGCCCGGCTCGAAACCGCCGCCCTGGATCATGAAGTTACCGATGACACGGTGGAAAACAGTGTTTTCGTAGTGGCCGGCTTTGACGTATTCGATGAAGTTGGCGACGGTGATCGGCGCTTTCTCGGCGTTCAGCTCGATAACGATGTCACCGTGGTTGGTGGTCAGTTTGACTTGAGTCATGTTCGCTACTCTTTTCAGGGAATTCGTGGGTGTGGGCGCCTGGGCACCTTACCTGTCTGGCTAAACGACGGCCAAGGCGCGCAGTTTAGCGTGCCCTGCGGGAATTTCGAGGTGGTTTTTTACCGCCCGGGCAATTAATTGGCCGCGCTCTGTATGTGTCTTGACTGCTTCGGCTATTATGAGCCCTTTGTTTTATCTGGCCCCACCTGGCCACGCACCTGTCTGTTCAAGGATCCTATGAGCAAGCCCACTGTCGACCCTACCTCGAATACCAAGGCCGGACCTGCCGTCCCGGTCAATTTCCTGCGCCCGATCATCCAGGCGGACCTGGATTCGGGCAAGCACACGCAGATCGTCACCCGTTTCCCACCTGAGCCCAACGGCTACCTGCACATCGGCCACGCCAAGTCGATCTGTGTGAACTTCGGCCTGGCCCAGGAGTTCGGTGGCGTCACGCACCTGCGTTTCGACGACACCAACCCGGCCAAGGAAGACCAGGAATACATCGACGCCATCGAAAGCGACATCAAGTGGCTGGGCTTCGAATGGTCCGGTGAAGTGCGCTATGCCTCCAAGTATTTCGACCAGTTGTTCGACTGGGCCGTCGAGTTGATCAAGGCCGGCAAGGCTTATGTGGACGACCTGACCCCGGAGCAGGCCAAGGAGTACCGTGGCACGCTGACCGAGCCGGGCAAGAACAGCCCGTTCCGCGACCGTTCGGTGGAAGAGAACCTGGACTGGTTCAACCGTATGCGCGCCGGCGAGTTCCCGGACGGCGCCCGCGTGCTGCGCGCCAAGATCGACATGGCCTCGCCGAACATGAACCTGCGCGACCCGATCATGTACCGCATCCGCCATGCCCATCACCACCAGACCGGTGACAAGTGGTGCATCTACCCCAACTACGACTTCACCCACGGTCAGTCGGACGCCATCGAAGGCATCACCCATTCCATCTGCACCCTGGAGTTCGAGAGCCATCGCCCGCTGTACGAGTGGTTCCTGGACAGCCTGCCGGTCCCGGCGCACCCACGTCAGTACGAGTTCAGCCGCCTGAACCTGAACTACACCATCACCAGCAAGCGCAAGCTCAAGCAACTGGTCGATGAAAAACACGTGCATGGCTGGGACGACCCGCGCATGTCCACGCTGTCGGGCTTCCGTCGCCGTGGCTACACCCCGGCGTCGATCCGCAACTTCTGCGATATGGTCGGCACCAACCGCTCCGACGGCGTGGTCGATTTCGGCATGCTGGAATTCAGCATCCGTCAGGACCTCGACGCCAACGCCCCGCGCGCCATGTGCGTGCTGCGCCCGTTGAAAGTCGTGATTACCAACTACCCGGAAGGCCAGGTCGAGAACCTCGAACTGCCGCGTCATCCGCAGAAAGAAGAGCTGGGCGTGCGCAAGTTGCCATTCGCCCGCGAGATCTACATCGACCGTGACGACTTCATGGAAGAGCCGCCAAAAGGCTACAAGCGCCTGGAGCCGAACGGCGAAGTGCGCCTGCGCGGCAGTTACGTGATCCGTGCGGACGAAGCGATCAAGGACGCCGACGGCAACATCGTCGAGCTGCGCTGCTCGTACGATCCGGACACCCTGGGCAAGAACCCTGAAGGCCGCAAGGTCAAGGGCGTGGTCCACTGGGTACCGGCCGCTGCCAGCATCGAGTGCGAAGTACGCCTGTACGATCGTCTGTTCCGCTCGCCAAACCCTGAGAAGGCTGAAGACAGCGCGAGTTTCCTCGACAACATCAACCCTGATTCCCTGCAAGTGCTCACAGGTTGTCGTGCCGAGCCATCGCTTGGCGACGCACAGCCGGAAGACCGTTTCCAGTTCGAGCGCGAAGGCTACTTCTGCGCGGATATCAAGGACTCGAAACCAGGCGCTCCGGTATTCAACCGTACCGTGACCTTGCGAGATTCGTGGGGCCAGTGATTTAAGGGAAACATCGTGCTAACGATCTACAACACGCTCAGCAAGACCAAAGAAGTCTTCAAGCCGCTGGACGGCAACAAGGTGCGCATGTACGTGTGCGGCATGACCGTGTACGACTACTGCCACATCGGCCACGGCCGCAGCATGGTTGCCTTCGACCTGGTCACCCGCTGGTTGCGTTTCAGCGGCTATGATTTGACGTACGTGCGCAACATCACCGACATCGACGACAAGATCATCAACCGTGCCAACGAAAACGGCGAGTCGTTCGACGCGCTGACCGAGCGCATGATCGCCGCCATGCACGAGGACGAGGCGCGCCTCAACATCCTCAAGCCGGACATGGAACCGCGTGCCACGGACCACATCCCGGGCATGCACGCGATGATCCAGACCTTGATCGACAAGGGCTACGCCTACGCCCCAGGCAACGGCGACGTGTACTACCGCGTCGCCAAGTTCATGGGCTACGGCAAGCTGTCGCGTAAAAAGATCGAAGACCTGCGCATCGGCGCGCGTATCGAAGTCGACGAAGCCAAGCAAGACCCGCTCGACTTCGTACTGTGGAAAGGTACAAAGCCGGGCGAGCCGAGCTGGGAGTCGCCCTGGGGCGCCGGGCGTCCGGGCTGGCACATCGAATGCTCGGTGATGTCCACCTGCTGCCTGGGCGAGACCTTCGACATTCATGGCGGCGGCAGCGACCTTGAGTTCCCGCACCACGAAAACGAAATCGCCCAGAGCGAAGCCGCCACCGGCAAGACTTACGCCAACGCCTGGATGCACTGCGGCATGATCCGCATCAATGGCGAGAAGATGTCCAAGTCCTTGAACAACTTCTTCACCATCCGCGACGTGCTGGAAAAGTACCACCCGGAAGTGGTGCGTTACCTGTTGGTGTCGAGCCACTACCGCAGCGCCATCAACTACTCGGAAGACAACCTCAAGGACGCCAAGGGCGCCCTGGAGCGTTTCTACCACGCGTTGAAAGGTTTGCCTGCGGTGGCGCCGGCAGGCGGCGAGGCCTTCGTGGCACGCTTCACCGAAGTGATGAACGACGACTTCGGTACCCCGGAAGCCTGCGCCGTGCTGTTCGAGATGGTGCGCGAGATCAACCGCTTGCGCGAGACCGATATCGACGCAGCGGCGGGCCTGGCGGCGCGTCTGAAAGAACTGGCCAGCGTGCTGGGCGTGTTGCAGATGGAGGCCGATGACTTCCTGCAAGCCGGCGCTGAAGGGCGTGTGGATGCCGCTGAGGTAGATGCACTGATCCAGGCGCGTCTGGCGGCTCGCACCAATAAAGACTGGGCGGAATCCGACCGTATCCGCGACCAACTGACCGCGATGGGTGTGGTGTTGGAAGACGGCAAGGGTGGGACGACGTGGCGGTTGGCTGACTGACCGTTGATAGCTGCACGCTGAATAAAAAAACGCCCCGACTGGTTCGGGGCATTTTTTTGCACTCTCGTTCCCACGCTCTGCGTGGGAATGCATACCGAGACGCTCCGCGTCGCCCGCTCGCCCGAGTGGGGCGGACGCGGAGCGTCCTGGGCGGCGTTACCACGCAGAGCGTGGGAACGATCTGCGCTCCTACAAAAACATCAGCGGCGGCTGCTGACTTCGGCGGGGACGTCATCACCGGCCATGCGTTTGCGGAACAGCGCGGTTCGCGCCAGCAGCAGTGTGGTGACTGGCACGGTGATCGCGAGCAAAATCGGAATCAACCAGCCATGCAACACCGGCCCGGACTTGAGCACCGAAAAGTAGATGATCGACGCCAACGCCACGCTCCACGCCCCCAACGTCGAGGCTAGTGCTGGCGGGTGCATGCGTTGGAAAAATTCTTTCATTCGCAGCAAGCCAATCGCGCCAATCAAGGCAAACAGGCCGCTGAGCAACAGCAACGCCGCCACGATAATTTCAACCCATAACGGCATCATTCAATCACCTCGCCACGCAGCAGGAATTTGGCCAGGGCGAACGAGCCGACGAAGCCGAACAGCGCGATCAATAGCGCCGCTTCAAAGTAAGTGTCGCTGGCATAGCGAATACCCAGGGTCAGCATCATCAGCATCGCCAGGATGTACAAGTAGTCCAGCGCCAGTACCCGGTCCTGGGCCGAGGGGCCTTTGAACAGCCGCACCAGGGTCAGCACCATGGCCAGGGAGAACAGGAACAGGCTGAACAGGATCGCATTGGCGAGCAGGGCGCTCATTCGAAGATCTCCATCAGGGGCCGTTCGTAGGCGTGCTTGAATTGCTGGATAAACGAGGCTTCGTCATCCAGGTCGAAAACGTGCAGCAGCAGGATGCTGCGGTCCAGGGCCAGCTCCGACCAGACGGTGCCGGGGGTCACGCTGGTGATCATCGCCAGCACAGCCAGACCGTTGGCGTCGCGCAGGTCCAGGGGGATCTTGATAAAGCGCGAGCGCGGTGGGCGGGAGCCGCAGGTGAGTACGCCCCATGCCACGTGCAGGTTGGAGATGATCACATCGAGGCCGACCCGGAAAAACAGGCGGATGATCACCCCAGGGCGGCGGATGCGGATCGGCAGCGGGCGCAGCGGCGCCATCATCAGCGGCGCAAGAAAGCCCAACAGTGCGCCCAGCAGCAGGTTGCCGGGGCTGATCGACAAGTTCAGCACCAGCCACAATACCCACAACGCCAACGACAGCCAGGGAGCCGGGAACAGACGCTTCATGGCTGCACCTCCAGGGCGGCGGCCTTGGCTTCAGGGCTAGGCACTGGCCGGGTCGCGAGCACTGCCATCACGTAGTGTTCCGGGTTGTTCAGGCTTTCGGCAGTGGCCTGGGTGTAGCGCATCAGCGCCTCGGCCTTGAAGGTCAGCGCGATGCTCAACCCCAGCAGCAGGAAGATCGGCACACACTCGTAGCGGCGCAGCAGCGGTGATGGGCGTTCTTCCGGGGTCCAGAAGCGCTGGATGCCGAGGCGGGCGAAAGCGATGAGCGAGGCCAGGCCAGAGAGAATCAGCAGCGCCACCAGGCCCCAGGCCGCCGGGCGGATGGACTCGTCCACGGCGTTGCCCAAGCCCAGTGGGTTGATCAGCGCGCTCAACAGGCTGAGCTTGCCGATAAACCCGGACAGCGGCGGCATGCCGATAATCAGCAGCGCGCAGGCGATAAAGCTCAGGCCCAGGAAGGCCATGGTCCAAGGGATGACCTGGCCGATCACTGCTTTTTGCTCATCGTCCAGGTTCACGCCCGGGCGCGGATGCAGCGATTCCATGGCTTTGGGCAGCGCATCAATCTCCTCATCCAGCGGCAGGTCGTTGGCCGAACGCGAACGCTCGATCAACTCCGCCAGCAAAAACAGCGCACTCAATGCCAGGGTGGAACTGACCAGATAGAACAGCGCCCCCGCGGTCAGGCTCGGCTGGGCAAACCCTACCGCTGACAGCAGGATCCCGGCCGACACCAGGATACTCAGGCTGGCCATGCGCTCCAGGCGCTGCGCCGCCACCATCGCCAGTGCCGCGCAAATGATGGTCGCCATGCCGCCATACACCAGCCAATCGCCGCCAAACAGTGCCGAAGCCCCGGCCTGGCCGGAGAACAGCAGGGTCCACAGGCGCAGCACGGTGTACACGCCGACCTTGGTCATGATCGCGAACATTGCCGCCACCGGCGCGCTGGCCGAGGAATAGGCGGGTGCCAGCCAGAAGTTCAGTGGCCACATGCCGGCCTTGGCCAGGAACGCCGTAGCCAGGATCGCTGCACCAGCATGCAACAGGCCGCGATCAGCCTCCGGCACCAGCGGGATCTTCAACGCCAGGTCGGCAAAGTTCAGCGTGCCGGTGACGCCGTAGATTATCGCCGCGCCAATCAGGAACAGCGACGACGCCAGCAGGTTGATCGCAATGTAATGCAGCCCCGACGACACCCGCGCACGGCCGGAACCGTGCAGCATCAGGCCGTAGGAGGCGGCCAGCAGCACTTCGAAGAACACGAACAGGTTGAACAGGTCGGCGGTGAGGAAGGCGCCATACAGCCCCATCAGTTGGATCTGGAACAGGGCATGGAAGCTGGTGCCCGCACGGTCCCAGCGGGCCATGGCGAACAGCAGCGCGCTGACGCCGATAACCCCGGTCAGCACCAGCATCATCGCCGACAGTTGGTCCACCACCAGGACGATGCCGAACGGCACCTGCCAGTTGCCCGGCAGATACACGCCAATGGAGCCGGGGCCGCCTTGTTGCGTCCAGTACAACAGCAGGACGGCAACGCCCAGGCCGACGATGCTGGAGCACAGATTGATCTGGGCTTTGAGTGGGCGGCGTTTCTCGCCCAGCATCAGCATCAGCCCGGCGGTGAGCAGCGGCAGCAGGATCGGCGCGACGATCAGTTGATTCATCCACGTCATTCCTTGGGCTCCCGGCCGTCTACATGGTCAGTGCCGGTGAGGCCCCGGGATGCCAGCAGCACCACCAGGAACAACGCGGTCATGGCGAAGCTGATCACGATGGCTGTGAGCACCAGGGCCTGGGGCAGTGGATCGGTGTAGTTGAGCAGGTCTTGGGGCACGCCGTCCTTGATGATCGGCTCCTTGCCGATAAACAGGCTGCCCATGCTGAAGATGAACAGGTTGACGCCGTAGGACAGCAGGCACAGACCCATGACCACCTGGAACGTCCGTGGCCGCAGGATCAACCAGACGCCGGAGGCCGCCAGGACCCCAATGGCTATTGCGATGACTTCTTCCATCAGGCGGCTCCTTCGGTTGCAGCAACCACTTTGGGCTGGTTGCTCGGTTTATGCGCGCGCACCGACTGGTGGCCGAGGGCGGTGAGCATCAACAGGGTCGAGCCCACGACCATGGCGTACACGCCGACGTCAAAGAACAGCGCACTGGCGATATGAATATCGCCCAGTAACGGCAGGCTGAAATGCCAGGTATGCGTAGTGAGGAACGGGTACCCGGCGAACAGCGCGCCCAGCCCGGTCAAGGTGGCCGACAGCAGGCCGAAGCCCATCCAGCGCATGGGCCGCAGGCTCATCTGCGCCTCGACCCACTGGGTGCCGGCGACCATGTATTGCAGGATAAACGCCACCGACATCACCAGCCCGGCGACGAAACCACCCCCTGGTTGGTTGTGGCCACGCATGAACAGATAAAACGACACCACCAGCGCAATCGGCAGCAGCAGGCGCACCAGCACCGCCGGCACCATCATAAAGCCCAGGGCGGTGTCGCTGGCCTGGCGCGGGTTTACCAGGTCGGTGGCCACGTCCGGTGCCAGTTGGCGCTGTTGGGGTGGCAACTCCATGCTTTCCTTGGACGGGCGGAAGCGGCGCAGCAAGGCGTACACGGTCAAGGCCACGGCGCCCAGTACGGTGATTTCGCCCAGGGTGTCGAAGCCACGGAAGTCCACCAGCATCACGTTCACCACATTGCTGCCGCCGCCTTCGGGCAGGGCACGGCTTAAGTAGAACGAGGAGATATCGTTGGGCGTCTGGCGGGTCAGCATCGCGTAGGACAACAGCGCCATGCCGCCGCCCACCACAGTGGAGAGCAGCAAGTCACGCAGGCGGCGGATACGCGCCTTGCGCAGCGAGCTGGGCAGGGGTGAGACCTCTTCGATCCGCCTTGGCAGCCAGCGCAGGCCGAGCAGGATCAGCACGGTGGTGACCACTTCCACCACCAATTGGGTGAGGGCCAGGTCCGGCGCCGAGAACCACACGAAGGTGACGCAGGTCATCAGGCCGCACACGCTGACCATGGTCAGGGCCGCCAGCCGGTGGTACTTGGCTTGCCAGGCGGCGCCGAGGGCGCAGGCAATCGCCAGCAACCACAGGGTGACGAAGACGATGGAACCCGGGATTTTCGGGCGGTCGCCCCAGCTGAGGCCACTGTTGATCATCGGGATCATCGCGCCGATCACTGCCAGCAGCACCAACAGGAACAACTGGGTTTGCAGGCGCTTGGTGCTGATGCGTTTCTCGATGCGGCGCACGCCGCGCATCATCACCACCAGGCAGCGCTCGAAACCGCGCTTGCCGTTGAAGTAGCCGATCAGCGGTGGGTATTCGAAGCGGCCACGCTTGAGTTGCTTGCGCAGCATCAGGTACAGCACCACGCCGCCGGTCATTGCCACCAAGCTCATGATCATCGGCGCGTTCCAGCCGTGCCAGATCGCCAGGCTATATTCCGGTAGCGTACCGCCCACCACTGGCAGGGCGGCAGCGGCGAGGATCGAGCCGACCACCTGGGCCGGGAAAATCCCCACCAGCAGACAGGTGAACACCAACAGCTCGACGGGTGCGCGCATCCAGCGCGGCGGCTCGTGGGGCGTGTGCGGCAAGTCGGTGGCGGGCGGGCCGAAGAACACGTCCACGGTAAAACGCAGGGCATAGGCCACGCTGAATGTACCGGCAATGGTCGCGATCACCGGCAGGGCGATTTCCACCCATTGGGTCGACGAGATAAACACGGTTTCGGCAAAGAACATCTCTTTGGACAGGAAGCCATTGAGCAACGGCACCCCGGCCATGGACGCGCTGGCGACCATCGCCAGGGTCGCGGTAAACGGGATCAGGCGCACCAGCCCACTGAGCTTGCGGATATCCCGCGTGCCGCTTTCGTGGTCGATGATGCCCGCCGCCATGAACAGCGAAGCCTTGAAGGTGGCGTGGTTGAGAATGTGGAATACCGCGGCAACTGCGGCCAGTGGGCTGTTGAGGCCCAGCAGCAGGGTGATCAGCCCGAGGTGGCTGATGGTGGAATAGGCCAGCAGGCCCTTGAGATCGTTTTGAAACATGGCGCAGTAAGCGCCGAGGAGGAGAGTGAGGGCGCCGGCACCGCCGACGATCCAGAACCATTCTTCGCTGCCGGACAGCGACGGCCACAGGCGGGCCAGCAGGAACACGCCGGCCTTCACCATCGTCGCCGAGTGCAGGTAAGCCGAAACCGGGGTGGGCGCCGCCATGGCATGGGGCAGCCAGAAATGGAAGGGGAACTGCGCGCTTTTGCTCAAGGCGCCGATCAGCACCAGGGCGAGCATGACCGGGTACAGCGAATGCGCGCGAATCTGATCGCCCGCCGCCAGCACCTGGTCCAGGTCATAGCTGCCGACGATATGCCCCAGCAGCATCACTCCCGCCAACAGGCACAGCCCACCTGCGCCAGTGACCATCAGCGCCATATACGCCCCGCGTCGCGCATCTGCACGGTGGTGCCAATAGCCGATCAACAGGAACGAGAACAGGCTGGTCAGTTCCCAGAAGAATACGATCTGGATCAGGTTGCCGGAGATCACCAAACCCAGCATGGCGCCCATGAACGCCAGGAAAAATGCAAAGAAACGCGGCACCGGGTCGTCCGGCGACATGTAGTAGCGCGCATACAGCGACACCAGCGTGCCGATGCCCAGCACCAGCATCGAGAACAGCCAGGCAAACCCATCCATGCGCAACACGAAGTTGAGCCCCAGGCTGGGCAACCACATGAATTCTTCGCGGATCACGCCACCGTGGGCGATCTGAGGGTAGAGCAGGGCGACTTGAATAGTACCGACCAGTGCCACAAGGCCGGCCAACAGCGATTCGGTGTTACGTGCGTTATGCGGCAGCAAGGCCGCCAGACAGCTGCCGATAAAAGGCAGAAGCAGTAGAACTATCAGGGACATAGGCTTCTAATCTGCGGGAGTTTGGGATGCATCATACGTGCCGCTTTCACGATCACCAAACGGCAAGATGTGGCAGGATCCTACAGGAACAGTAGAAAGCAGTTACAAGCGGCAAGCTACAAGAGAATAGCCGCGTTTGCTTCTTGCAGCTTTTCGCTTGCCGCTCTCAGTATCAACCTTGGTTTTCAGGCTCTACAGCGCTTTGAGTATCGACAGCTTTCGAGCTGCTTCTCTTCATCTCACTCACAATCACCGCCACCACAATCAACACCGCCCCGACCATTGCAATCGGCGGGAAGCGCTCCCCGGCAATTCGCCCGACCACGCCTGCCCACACCGGCTCGCCGGCATAGATCAAGGTCGCCCGGGTTGGCGACACACTCTGCTGTGCCCAGTTCATCGCCACTTGGATCACCGCACTGGTCAAGCCCAGGCCCACGGCACTGAACAGCAACAGCCAAGAAAAGCCCGGCAACGCCTCGCCCATGGGCACCACCATCATGAAGGACAGCACCGAAGCGGTGGCCAGTTGCACCACGGTCACCCGACGAATATCCACCTGGCCGGCAAATGCGCTGATCAAGATGATCTCGGCCGCTATGGCCACTGCACCGATCAAGGTGGCGATTTCACCCGCGCTGAAATTCAGCGAGGCCCCCGCCGGGCCGGTCAACAGCATCAACCCCGCAAACGCCAACATGATGCCGATGCTGGGCATCAAGCCGGGGCGACGGCCAAGCACCAGCCACTGCAACAGCGGTACGAACGGCACATACAAGGCGGTGATAAACGCCGATTGGCTGCTCAAGATGGTTTGCAGGCCAATGGTCTGCAAACCGTAGCCGAACATGATCGCCACCCCGATAAACACTCCGGCCTTCAATTCGAACAGGGTCAGGTCGCGCAGGGTGCGCAAGGAAAAGAACCCCACCACAATCGTCGCTGCCGCGAAGCGCAGCCCCACAAAAAACATCGGCCCGCTGACCGCCATGGCGTGCTGCACCAGCAAAAAGGTGCCGCCCCAGATCATGGTGATCACCACCAGGATGCATTCGGCTTTACTGAAACGGTTGAAACGCGAAGGGGAGTTCGGGGCGGTCATGGCGGCTCGGTCTTGCAAGGGGAAAGCACGGACCGCACAATGCGCCGCACGCTGGGCAGTATACTGCGCACACCCACCTATTGAGCAATATAGTGCACAAAGAAAATCCGCAACGGGCTTCGGTCCTGCAGCACGTCAGCCAGAACGTTCGTCGCCTGCGCCATGCCGCCGACTTGAGCCAGACCGCGCTCTCGGAAAAATCCGGTGTCAGCCGGCGCATGCTGGTGGCGATAGAAGCGGGAGAGAAGAACGTCAGCCTGTCGACCCTGGACCGTGTCGCCGAAGCGTTGGACGTGGCGTTCAGTGATCTGATTCAGGCGCCGGATGTGCGCGACCACAGCCGTATCAATGAGCTGGCCTGGGCGGGCGAGATTGTCGGCAGTAAGGCGGTGTTGCTGGCCAAGGCTACGGCACGGCGTGAGGTCGAATTATGGGAGTGGCGGCTGGAGCCCGGTGACCGTTATTGCCCGGACCCTGACTTGGAAGGGTGGAGCGAACAACTGTTTGTGTTCGAGGGCAGTCTGACGCTGGTGATAGGTGATCAGGAAAATCTCATCGAGGCTGGAGAGTTCTTTATGTTCGCCAGCCACCAGCCCCATGCTTATCGCAATGATGGGAATGCGGCGGTACGGTTTGTTCGAAATGTGGTGATTTGAGCAACAATAAGGGCGAACTGGCATGAGTGAATCCACCCGCGTTGCAGATGTACTGATCATCGGTGGTGGCCTGAGCGGCACGATGCTGGCCGTGCAACTGCTTCGCCTGCCGGGCACGCGGCGTATCCTGATAGTCGAACCCCGTGCTGAGTTGGGGCGCGGCGAAGCCTACAGCGCGGTCGAACTGGGCCATACGCTGAACGGCAATGCGGCGCGTATGAGCGTTGACCCGGACAATGCCGACGACCTGACCCAATGGCTCACCGACTACATCAGCGCCGGCGGATGGCCCGAGTCGAACCAACAGCATGTGCCTATCAGCGAGCTGTTCCCGCCACGGGGGCTTTTCGGCTTGTACGCGCAGCAGCGTCTGGCACAAGCCAAGGCGCTTTCTACATCGAGCGTCGAGCACATCCGCGCCGAAGGGGTAGACCTGCAAGTCGATGCCACCTCGGTGTTGTTGACCCTCGATACTGGCGAGCAACTGCGCGGCGCCTGTGCGGTATTGGCCACCGGCATGTTCCCGGCGGCGCGCACTCCGCAGACCGAGTCCACAGGATTGAATGCCGCCGCGTTGGACCCTTGGGATGTACCCGCGATGACCCGGCTCGACCCACAATCGACCGTGCTGATCATCGGCTCGGGCCTGACCATGGTCGATGCCGTGGTCTCCCTGGAGCAGGCCGGCCATCGCGGGCCTATCGAGGTTTTTTCGCGCCACGGCTTGTTGCCCCATGTACGCCGGCAACCGCCGAGCTGGGACGACTTCCTCGCCGCTGACCACAGCCTGAGCAGCCCCCGACAATTGCTGCGTGAGGTGCGACGCCAATGCCAGATCGCGTTGGGGCAAGGCACAGACTGGCAGGCGCCGCTGGACACGGTGCGCGGGCATATCGCGCGGTTGTGGAGCCAGGCCAGTGAGGCCCAGAAGCGCCAGTTCGTTCGGCATGTACGGCCTTGGTGGGAAAGCCATCACCACCGTTCGCCGCCCTTGAGTGCGCAGTTGGTAGCGCGGTTGCAGGGGCAAGGGCGGTTGCGGATTCAGGCGGCGTCGTTCAAGGGCTTGGTGCCTTCGCAGAAGGGGGTTGCCATTGCGGTGCGCTACCGTGGCGAGGATGTGATCACCCAGGTGTTGGGCGCTGCGCTGATCAATTCCAGCGGCATCGAATACGACTGGCGCCGGGTGGCCCGTCCTTTACCGCAGCAACTGCTCAAGCGCGGGTTGATCCAACCTGGGCCGCTGGCGCTGGGGATTGCGGCGGATTCAACGGGGGCGGTGCTGGATGCTCGCGGCGAGGTCAGCCAGCGACTGTTCGCCATGGGGCCGCCGTTGCGGGGCATGTGGTGGGAGAGTACGGCGGTGACCGATGTGGCGCTGCAGGCCAAGGCACTGGCCGCCAGGCTGACACAGCGCTGAATGTTGGAGCTGGTATTGATTGCCCCAATGCAAGCAACCGGTAATCTTGTGGCGAGGAAGCTTGCTCCCGCTGGAGTGCGAAGCGCTCCCAGGATCTTGGGGCCGCTGCGCAGCCCAGCGGGAGCAAGCTCCCTCGCCACAGTGCAGCGTTCCCACATCTGGATCGAGGGTCAATGATTGATTCCCCCGATCCTCACCAACCCCGCTTCAAGCCCAAACACCTCAACCCCCTGCGGCGTCGATTGCCCGGTGGTGACCTTCACTCGCTCTACCGGTTTATCCATCGCCGCCCGATACTCCACCGTCATGTCCGCCTGGATCGCCTGGCTGGGAATCACGATCGCCTGGTCATTGTTATAAGTGATAATCGTCAACCTCGCACTCATGCCCAGGCGCACCCGTTGTAACTGCTTGGGCGTCAGGGTGGGGATCGACAAGGTCACCGGAAACTGCGCACTGCCCTGACTGTCGCTGGCGATGGCCAGGCCGCTGACCACGCTGACTGAACCTGTCAGCCGCTCGCCATCAAAGCCATCGCCCATCACTTCAACGGTCTGGCCCTGACGCAACTGGTTGATATCCAGCTCTGAGACCTTGGCCACGATTTTCAAGCGTTCGATATTGGCCAGCCCGAACAGCACCTGGCCCTGGCTGACCTTGCTGCCGGCCTGCACCGGCGCGTTGTTATTGCCGCCACCTTGAGCGGTACTGGTGCTGCCGGGCGCCGGTACCACGATGCCGGAGAAGGGCGCCTTGACCTCCTTGCCTTCGAGCAGTGTTTGCAAGGCTTCGTACTTCACCGTGGCATTGGTCAGCTCCATTTCGGCGATCTGCCGGTATTCGCCCTGGCCTTGGTCCAGGGCTTGTTGCAGCTCACTGCGCGCCGCCACCAAGTCCAATTGCTGTTGCTGGGTTTGCTGTTTGAGGTCATCCAGTTCGTTGCGCGGGATGATGCCGCGCTTGAACAGGTTTTCGCTCTCGGTGAGTTTGCGTTGGGTGTTGCCCGCGGTCATTTCAGCGGTGCGTAAACTGCGACGGGCGCGGCTGACGGTGGGGCTGCTGCCCCAGTCCTGCATTTCCTGCACGGTGCGTCGGGCCTTGAGTTGCGCGGAGAGGGCGTCGCGCAGCTGTACTTCAAGCGTCGCCGGGTCCATGCGCAACAGGACTTGGCCGGCCTCAACGCGCTGGCCTTGTTCGACCAGGTTGGCCAGCACATTGCCGTCGAACGGCGCCGTCAGGACGACGGTGGTGTCAGGTTCGATCTTGCCCACCAGCCCGATCTGGTGCACCAACGGGTCGGGCTTTACGGCCAGCCACTGTTCGCCTGTACCCGCCTGCTCAGCCCCGCTGCGTTGACTGAGCAGGGCGGCGGCCGCGCCGGCCAACAGCAGGAACAAGGCAACGGCCAGCAGGGATTTTTTATTAGTAGTCATTAAGGGCAATTTCCCAACTTTCCAGCGTCATGCCCAGGGTCAGGTCAAGCTGAGTCTGGGCGTTCAAATAAGCGATCAGCGCATTGAGCTGGGCGTTTTCGGCGTTGCGCAGGTCGGTCTCGAAGCTCAGCACCTGAAAGTTGGTGGAGCGCCCGGCGCTGAGCTTTTCCCGCTCGATCTCGATCTTGCGCCGCGACAACTCCACGGCGCGCTTGGATATTTCATATTGGCGCCAGCGGGTGCCAAGGTCACGTACCACATTGTTGACGTTGCGCTCCAGCTCCTGGCGGGCGTCGGTAATGCGGATTTCCTGGTCTTCTACATTTACCCGTGCACGCACTTCGGCCTGGCGCGTGCTGATATCGCCAATAGGGATTTGCACTTGCACCCCGGCGTAACTGTCCCAGGTGCGGTTATTGTTATGGTCGTTGTCGTTATCGGTGGCGGCGCGTATCTGGTTGGCGCCGGCGACCAGGTCCACCTGCCAGCGCCCGGAATCCTTGGCGATCACCAGGTCGAGGTCGGCCTGTTGGCTACCGAGCAGGGCAGCGAGGTATTCCGGTTGCTGGTTTTGCGCGAGGTTGAAGGCCTGCCGCTTATCGATCTCCATGGGGGTGGCTTCCAGTGCCTCGGTGGCACGCACCGGTGTCGACAGGTCCAGGGCCAGCAGGCGCAGCAACGCCAGGCGGCTGGTGTCGAGTTGGTTGCGCGCTTCCTCCACGCCTAATTGCTGGGTGGCGATATCGGCTTCGGTCTGCACGATCTCGAATTCGGCCATGCGCCCGGCGCTGATCAGCGCTTTGTTCACCTCCAGTAAAGTATTGGAGCGTTTGAGCGCTTCCTGGACGATCACCAACTGTTCCTGGGCGCGCAACAATTCGCGGTAGGTGGCGATGATCTGGCTGATGGTCTGCGCCACGGTGGCCTTGAGGTTCAGGCGGTTGGCCTGCTCGGCCAGGCGCGACAGGCGCAGCGGTGCGGTGGTGGCATCCCAGCCGGCCCCGCGCATCAGCGGTTGGATAATCGCAAGGTCCAGGCCGTCGCTGCGGTAGCGGCCGGCGCGGTTGGCGTTGTTCAACTGTTGGGTCCAGGCCATGCTCAAGCGCGTGCCGTATTCGCCGAGCAGGCTGCTGGTGGGCGCGACGTTGGCGTTGCGCGCATTGTCTTGGGAGCCACGGGTGCTGCGGTAATAGCTGTTGAGGGTGAGTTTGGGGTTGAACACATCTTCGGCCACGCGCAGGTCGAATTTCTGCGCCACCCGTTGCAGGTAGGCGCTGCGGATCGCCGGGTTATTACGCAGGCCCAGGTACACCGCGTCCCCCAGGGTCATGGTGGTGGTCTGGGCATTCAGCGAGACGCTACGCTCGTAGCCGCTGCGGGTGGTGCTGGGTGCCTGAGGGTTGATCACCACGTCGGCGGCCATGCCCGGCAGGCTGATCAGCATGAGCACTAGCAGGTACTTATTCATCGCGCAGGGCCTCAACCGGCTGCAAGCGTGAGGCCGACACTGCCGGGTAAATGCCAAAGAACAAACCCACCAGCAACGTACTGCCCACGCCCAGGGGCAGGGCAGCCACTGCCAACGCAAAGGCCCAGCCCGACAGCCACGCATACAGCCAGGCAGCGGTCATGCCCAGGACTGCGCCGCACAGCGCACCCACGGCGGTGAGGGTGACCGCTTCGAGCAAAAACAGGTTGCGGATATCCCGCTGGCGCGCGCCCAGGGCCATGCGGATGCCGATCTCACGGCGGCGTTCCGAGACGTTCATCAGCATCACGTTCATCACCCCGACACCGCCGCCCACCAGGGAGATCGCGCCGAGGGCCAGCAGCAGATAGGCGAAGGTGCGGCTTTGGCGGGTCATGCCATCGATCATTTGCTGGGGCACTGTGATGTCGACGCTATGGTCGGTGAGCTGGGGTTGCAGCGCGGCGGCGGCATCCTTGGCGATACGTTCCATGTCCTGTCCCGGCGCTGCGCGAATGATCAGGTTGTTGATCTGCGGGTTGGCGTAGATGCGGCGCATGCCCTCGGCGGGAATAAACAACGATTCGTTGGCTTGCACCGGCATCAGCATGGCCCTGGGCTGGTTGCGCAGGATGCCCACCACCAGAAACAGGTAATCGTTGATACGCACACGGTCGCCCAGTTGCAGCGGGTCACCTGGCGCGCCAAGGGCCTGGGCGAGTTGGTCGCCGATCACTCCGTAGGTTTCGTTGGCATCGAAGGGTGACAGGAAGCGCCCCTCACGCAGCGCCAGGCGCATGGCGTCCTGGATACCGGCAGTACTGCCGACAAAGTTGGCATTGGCGGTCCGCCCATGAAACACAATGGGCCCGCTGAACAGGCTGAGTGCGCCGATATGAGCAATGCCCGGCACTGCCCGCCGTACCGCATCCAGGTCGAGCTGGGTGCGCATCGGCACATTGCTGCTGCCCTTGGGCGGGAACTGGGCGATGAGGGTGTCGGTACCCATGTCCTTGAAAATCATCGCCGCATCCACCGCCGCGTTGTGGCCGATATTAATCAGCGCCACCACCGAGGAACTGCCGATGACGATCCCCAAGAGCGCCAGGATCGAACGCTTGCCCAGGGTACGCAGGCTGATAAAGGCTTCGTGCAGCAACTGGCTGAGGCTCTGCTCGACCCGCAGGCTCATGGGCGCCCGGCCTCATGCACCACGCCGTTGCACACCAGGATCTTGCGCTCCAGACGCTCGGCAATGTGGGGGTCGTGGGTGACGATGATCAGCGTCACCTGTTGGTCACGGTTGAGGTTCAACAGCAGGTCCATGATCTCTTGGGCGGTAGTGCTGTCGAGGTTGCCGGTGGGTTCGTCGGCCAGGATCACCGAGGGTTTGCCAACCAAGGCGCGGGCAATGGCCACACGTTGGCGCTGCCCACCGGAGAGGTCGGCGGGGCGATGGTGGGCGCGTTCGGCGAGGCCGACTTGTGCGAGCATGCGCTGGGCGTGTTCCACCGATTCATGCCGCGACACGCCGCGATAACTCAAGGGCAGCGCGACGTTGTCCAGGGCACTGAGGCGTGGCAGCAGGTTGAAGCTCTGGAACACGAAACCGATCTGCTGGTTGCGGATCGCCGCCAGCTCATCGGGGGTGGCGTTGAAAATATCGTGGCCGGCAAAGTGGTACTGGCCGCAGTTGGGCAGGTCCAGCAGGCCGAGGATATTGAGCAGGGTGCTTTTGCCGGAGCCAGAGGCACCGAGAATGCCGCAGCTGTCACCGCTGGCGATGGACAGGCACACGTCATTGAGAATGCTCAATTCTTGCCCGGCGAGCTGATAGCGCTTGCCGATGCCTTGCAGGGAAATCAAGCCGGGTTGCGCGGGGGTCTGTGTCATCATGACTACGCCTGCAGTCTCGACGGTACCGCCTTGCTCCCCGAAACTCTTTGTAACAAGTTCAGAAGCTGCCTGTAGCCGTCACGGACTGGTTTTATTTCTTGTTTTTAAAATATTGTTTGAATAGTAACTGCCTTCCGGACGCTTCGCCAGCCGTCGAGGTAGAGCGGTTTTACCGGTTGAAACGATTTTCTCAGCGGGTGTCAGAGGTGGGTAAAAACCCTACGATTTGCCTCAAAAGCCCGGATATAAGGGCTTTGCATGATATGGCGGAGTGTCACTACTTGCTTTCGACGGGCCGCCCCGGTATAAAAAATCAAATTATTTTTTAAAACAATATTTCCGCCGTGGAACCCATATGGTCGCGAAGAAACTCAGCGCTCCAAACGTTACCAAGACTCGATTGCTGGATGCGACAGAGGCTCTTTTCATCAAGTACGGCTATGACGCCGTGTTGCTACGGCAGATAACCGAGCGTGCCCAGGTCAACCTGGCGGCGGTGAACTACCACTTCGGGGACAAGGACTCCCTGATGAAAACCTTGCTGATGCAGCGCCTGGAGCCCCTCAACGAGCAACGCCTGGAACTGCTGGCGCGCTGTGAAGCCGAATCCGATGGCCCGCTCGATTGCGACACACTCCTGGGCGTGCTGTTTGCCCCGGCCATGGGCCTGGAGCGCAGCGACCCGGCCAGCGGGGAAGGGCGTTCGTTCATTCGCTTCCTGGGCCGGGTCTACAGCGACACCTCGCCGTTTATCCAGGAATACCTCAAGGTCCATTACCAGCCGGTGTTCCAGCGCTTCTTCGAAGCCTTCGCCCTGGCCCTGCCGGATTTGCCACGTAATGAACTGGGGGTGCGCCTGCAATTTGCCCTCAAGGCCATTTCCGGGGTCATGGCAGGCACCGAACTGCGCCTGCTGATGAACTCCATGAGCCTGGGCCGCCCGGCCACGGATGCCGAGGTGATGGCCAAGCTGATCACGCTGGTGTCGGCGGCGATTCGGGTGCCGCAGCAAAGCCAGGAAGCCGAAACGGCACTGGCCAAGGTGCTGGAAACCCAGCGCGCCCTACGCGAACACCACGCCCTGTAGGAGCGAGCTTGCTCGCGTAAAACGTCAACGATAACGCGAGCATTCTGGCTAACCGCGGCGTCATTGCGTTCTTCGCGAGCAAGCTCGCTCCTACAGAGGTTGGCCCTTTTTCGGAGCCAAAAAACAGGCAAAAAAAAGCCCGCTGGGGCGGCGGGCTTGATATGCAACGTTTGTAACGGATGAGGCTTCACACTACGTCTCTTGATGTGAATAAATCGTGAAAAAAATGTAAGAAAGATTAGAGTTTGAACCTATTAAATTTACGGCTGGCTTAATACCTTTCGTCGCACCCTGTTAACTCTGACAGTAGGCAAGTTTTTTGTTTGGGCGTTTGATTCGTCAAAGACGCGGCACATCGAAAACGGTGCACCGCGAGGCGTCGAACAAGGAGCGAAGAATGGTGCGTAACCTTGATAAGCACGTACTGGAACCCGTCGATATTCCATTGATGTATCCGCCGATTGCCGATGATGCGGAAGGCGCAGATGGCGGCATCGGCAGGCTGCATGTGACACGTGATCTTGTCGTTTACGTGGACTATCCCTTTTCTGCGCCGGTGGGCACCACATTCCAGCTGATATGGCATGGACCAACGCCGGTAGGTTTCTACCTGGTGCGTGATGGCGACCCTCCACGCACCCGCTTCCCACTCACTGTGCCCGCTCACTCGATCCTCGAGGGCTGGGCTGACGCGATGTATTGCAGAATCATCCCCGACAATGAGCCCCCTCAGCAGACCCCTCCCTTGCGCCTCAGGATCAACTTGCAGAGACCTGGTGGCAAGGCTCCCGAACCCACGGATAAAGGCCATGGCGGGTTGGTATTCAAACTTGAGCCACAGGTGGAGTTGGAAGGCGTCGATGAACAAAAAGCCCGGGATGGGGTGACGGTCACCTGTCACAAGTGGGAGAACATGGGCCCTTATGACCTGCTCACGTTGGTCTGGGGATCAGAAAAAGTTGAGCATCGGGTACAGCCGAATGAGGTGGGGCGTGACATTGAAATCACTGTGACCCCCGAGATGATCCTCGCTGCGGGTAACAGCGACATTCTCCCCGTGGCAATGACCGTCACGGGGAACACCGGCAATTTGCCGGATGAGGATGCAATGTGGTCGGTGGTCTCATACGTAGAGGTCTACACCGACAGTCAGCGTATGGAGCCGCCTTGGGTTGACTACCCCTTGACCGAATCCGAAATCAACTTGGCGAATATCGGTAACGACGCTGTACGGGTCGGTTTCTACCTGACATCGGAAGATGCCCATCGCTACACCCATGTCCATTTTTATTGGATTGGCACTCTAGAGGATGGCGGGACGGTTCCTCATTCCGAGATGCGAGAGCTGGCCGGTACCAAGGCTTATTATTTCGAGATACCCAATGCTGTGGTCGCCGCCATTGCCCGGGGGCGTGCAATTGTCTATTACGTACTCGATAGCCAGCACGGGAGTGCCCCCCGTTCGAACTATCGTCATGTGACTGTCATCGGAGAGATCAGGCAATGGTTGGCCCCCAGCGTGGAGGGCGAGTCCGATGGGCAGATTGATCCCGACCTTGCGCAGGTCAAGGTCCACATACCGGTCCAACCGGGCTGGCAATCATTCCAGGCACTGGAATTGATCCTTTTGGCCAGTGATGCCGGGGGCACTATCGAGCACCGTGTCGGCATTGATCTAGGTGAGTTGTCTGCCGCTGAGGATCAATTGACGGTGGTACTTGAAGGCGATGACCTCAGACGATTCAAAGGCCGTTTGGCCGACCTGTTCTATCGCGCAACCAAGGACGGCGAAAAGCCACGTGAGTCGTGGCGTCGATCATTGAGGATCGGTGAGCTGCAGCCGGACATGCCCGCGCCGATCGTTCGAGATGAGCTTGAGGGTGAACTCCACCTGGATAACGTGTCACCGTTCGGTACGCCTATCGACGCACCGTTCAGCGATGTGGAGTTCGGCGATTGGATAACGCTCTGCATCAAGGGCGTACACAGCATCGACCTGCCCAAGCAGGCGAACATTCCCGGCGTTGCTGTATCGTTTGACGTATTGCCTCAGGATCTGGAGCCCAATCGAGGTGAAGATACTTCGCTCTACTACACCCTAAAACGCGGGAACTTGCCCGAGCGCTATTCCCTGACTACACCATTGCGTATGGTTTGAGCGCTCTTGGTCAGATCTTCCAGTGCCGGGCGGTCTTTGCCAGGCGCTGGCGCATCCCATCCACATTCGCCGCCAGCTGCACCGTCAGCAACCGATACCCATCCAGCGCGCTGTACACCGGTGCATCAAGCGCAGGCTCGCTGGCATGGGCGTGACCGGTACGCTCCAACCGCTCCGTCACCCCCGATTTCAACGCGCGCGCCATACCCACCAACTGCACCCGGATTTGCCGATGCTCGGCCTTCAACATGACTTGCATCCGCGCCGTGGCCTGCTCATCACGCGGGTCTGGCCGGGTATTGCCCAGAATCTCCAGGGTGCTGATGCACAGGCGCAGGTGACGTTGGATCGCGTCCAGTTCAGTCATGGAAATCCGCACTTCCTTGGACACCGACGGCATCAACGAACGCAGTTGCACCATCGCCCCGTTCAAACGGTTGAGCAGCTTGAGGTGTTCATCGTCAGTCACGGACTGGCCATTGATGATCCGGCTATAAATCTGCGCGCAGTCACGCAGGGCGCTGGCCAGGTTGTAGCGCCACGAATACACGGCGTACAACGGCAAGGCAAAGGAAAACGCCAGGGCCAGCACAATGCCGATGAGGATATCGACGGTGCGCCACAGGCCATCGGAGATCGGGTTGTCGCCATGGCCGGCGACGATAAACACCGTGATCGCCGACAGCAGCGCGATATAACCGCCCTTGCCGATGGCGTGATAGGAAAAGAACCCGCACACCACGGACATCAACAGATAGGTGAGCAACGGCAGGCCGAAGTAAGCCTGTTGTACCACCAGCAGCAAGCCGACGCTGGCGCCGATCAAGGTGCCGTAGGCGCGCTCGACGGCTTTTTTGCCGATATTGCCGTGGTGCTGCAACCCGCCGATGACGATCAGCATGGTCACCGACGCCCATTCACCGTGGGGCAGGTTGAGGCCGGTGGTCAGTAGGATGGTTGCCAGCAAACCCACCGATACGCGCGCGGCGTGGATCAGCTTGGCATGGCGAAAGCGGCGGTAGGGGTCGAGCAAGGGGCGCAGCAGGCGCCGGGCAAAGAAGGGCAGGTTCATCAGTCTTAAAATGGCCTCAAATGTATGAATGTGCTCGATCAAATGTGGGAGCTGGCTTGCCTGCGATAGCATCACCGCGACCTGACTGAAAGACCGAGGTGCTGGCATCGCAGGCAAGCCAGCTCCCACACTGACCTGTCTGCACATTGGAACGGGGTTGGCTTCAGAAGATGTAGTCGGTGGTCAGGAAGCTCGAATCGCGGTTGCGCAAAATATCGCTGACCAACGCCTTGTTACTCTCCTGGAACTTGGTCGCCACCAAGGTGCGGATCGAGAACACGCGCAAGGCGTCATGCACCGACAACGTGCCCTCGGCCGAGTTCTTGCGCCCGTTGAAGGGGAAGGTGTCCGGCCCGCGCTGGCATTGGGCGTTGATATTGATACGGCCCACCTGGTTGGCGAAGGTGTCCACCAGGCGTCCCACTGCCACGGGGTCGGTGCCGAAGAGGCTCAACTGCTGGCCGAAGTCCGAGTCCAGCACGTAGTCGATCACGGTCTCCAGGTCGCGATAGGGCACGATCGGCACCACGGGGCCGAATTGCTCTTCGTGGTAGACGCGCATCTGCGGGTTCACCGGGTACAGCACTGCCGGGTAGAAGAACGAACCACGGCTGCTGCCGCCCTCGGGGTTCATGACCTTGGCGCCATGGCGCGCCGCATCGGCCACCAGTTCGCTGAGGTAATCGACCTTGCCCACTTCTGGCAGTGGCGTCAGCGCCACGCCATCCTCCCACGGCATGCCGGGCTTGAGCGTCGCCAGCTTGGCGTTGAATTTCTCGATAAAGCGCTCGACCACGTCTTCATGCACGAACAGGATCTTCAACGCGGTGCAACGCTGGCCGTTGAACGACAGCGAACCGGTGACGGCTTCGTTCACCGCGTTGTCCAAGTCCACTTCGGGCAGTACGATCCCCGGGTTTTTGGCATCCAGGCCCAGCGCAGCACGCAAACGGTGCGGCTTGGGGTGCAGCTTTTTCAGATCACTGGCGGCCTTGTTGGTGCCGATAAACGCAAAGATGTCGATCTTGCCGCTGGCCATCAGCGCGCTCACGGTCTCGCGGCCGCTGCCGTAGATCACGTTGATCACCCCGGCCGGGAAGCTGTCACGGAAGGCTTCCAGCAAAGGACGGATCAACAGCACACCCAGCTTGGCCGGCTTGAACACCACGGTATTGCCCATGATCAAGGCCGGGATCAGCGTGGTGAAGGTCTCGTTCAACGGGTAGTTGTAAGGCCCCATGCACAACGCCACGCCTAGGGGGACGCGGCGGATCTGGCCGAGGGTGTCCTGCTCCAGTTCAAAACGACTGCTACGGCGGTCGAGTTCCTTGAGGGCATTGATGGTGTCGGTGATGTAGTCGCAGGTACGGTCGAATTCTTTCTGCGAGTCCTTGAGGTTCTTGCCGATCTCCCACATCAGCAGCTTGACTACCGCATCGCGCTGTTCGCGCATGCGCCGCAAAAACGCTTCGACGTGCTGGATACGCTCGACCACGCGCATCGTCGGCCATGCACCCTGGCCACGGTCGTAGGCGCGCACGGCAGCATCCAGGGCGGTGAGGGCGGTGTCGGCATCCAGCAACGGCGTGCTGCCGATGTGTACACGCTCATCACTCAGTTGCACGGGGCTTTGCACGCGGGCGAGCGGGCCGTTCCACACCTGCAACTGGCCATCGACCAGGTATTCACGTTGTTCAATGGGCGCCGCCAGGCGAAATTGCTCGGGAATCTGCGCGGTGGAGGTGGGAAACAGCTGGGCGAGCAGGTTGCTGGTGGTCATGTCGCTACCCCTGGAATAGTTGCAAAACATGACTAGAGAGTCACCCAACAAGCGGCTCTAACGCAAGGCTTGCGCGCATTCTTGTTCGCAGGGTCGTGTACGCCGGGTAAACTGCGCGGCTTTTCAGAAGGAGTTCACATGAGTCAGTACCAGCCGGGCATTCTTGCCGCACCGGTGCCTTTGCAGGCCCGCCATCTGTTTTTTGCCCTGGATTCGTTGCAAGCCGTGCCCGCTGCGCTGGACGCGCTGGTGCAGTTGACGGATGCGGCGGCCGTGGTGGGGTTCGGTGAGCCGCTGGTGAAAGCGCTGGGCGCCCAGATCCCAGGGCTGCGCTCATTCCCGGCCGTTAGCGGCCCTGGCGCGCACAACCCGTCGACTCAGCAGGCGCTGTGGGTATGGTTGCATGGGGTGGATCGCGGTGAGTTGTTGCTGCGCAGCCGTGCCGTGGAAAAAGCGCTGGCTCCGGCGTTTCGCCCGGTGCAATCGACTGAAGGTTTCCGCTACAAGACCGGCTTTGACCTGACCGACTACGAAGATGGCACCGAAAACCCCCACGACGATGCCGCCGTGCAAGCCGCGCTGACCGACACCGGCGCCAGCTTCGCCGCGATCCAGCAATGGCAGCACGACCTTGACGGTTTCGCCGCATTGCCTGCCCAGGAGCGTGACCACATCATTGGCCGCCGCCATGGCGATAATGAAGAGCTCGACGATGCCCCCGAGTCAGCTCACACCAAGCGCACCGCCCAGGAAAGCTTTACCCCGGAAGCCTTCGTGGTGCGCCGCTCGATGCCCTGGGCCGAGAATGGCCAGGCTGGGTTGATGTTTCTCGCCTTCGGGCATTCCTTCGAGGCGTTTGAGGCCCAGCTTCGGCGTATGAGTGGGTTGGAAGATGGGATCGTCGATGGCCTGTATCGCATCAGTAAGCCGTTGACCGGAGGCTATTACTGGTGTCCGCCGGTCAGGGAAGGGCGCCTGGACCTGAGTCTGGTTTTTTAACCGCCTTTTTGCCTGCTCCCTCAAGCGCTTTTGAGCGCTTCCAGCCACGCGGGATCGAGCCGGGTTTGTTCGGTGTCGATCCCCAGTGCGTGCATCTTCGCCTTGTGTGCTTCGATTTCGCCGACCAGTTGCGCCTGGGCGCTGGAGTTGGCGTCCAGCTCGTGCATCTGCGTCAGCCCCAAGTGATAGAAGCGCAACAGCTTGATGGCTGCCGGGTCGTTGGCCTGCACCCGCTCGGTGACCTTGTGCATGACATTGGTCACGCTCATCAGGCTGCGCTTGAGTTGCCAGCCATACACCGCTGGCGCCAACCAGGCCTGGCTCCAGAACGGGCCACGCACCAGCGCGACCGTGATCAACACGCCGGCGAAGACGCCGCCGACGTTGAAGCGAAAATTGTCACCGCCAGGCTCACCGAACAGCATCACCGCCAGGCTCGACAGCAGCATGGCCAAGGCCAGGAACAGCGCCGCTACGATCAACGTGCTACGGCGGGTCTGTTGGCGATAGGCAGTGGGGTCGCAGGGTTTGAGTTCGAACATCCGGGCAGGTCTCCAAAAAGGGCGGTCATCTTCTCACGCCTGGCGTAATGAAGTTGAACGATGGCGCGGGGCGGTTTCTCTAAAATGATGAACCCCTCATGAGGTCAGTCATCATGTCTGAACACAAGCAGCCACCGCCAGGTACACCGGATCCGAACCGTACGCCGGGCGAGGAGGAGCGTGATAACGATGCGTTGCGCCCCAACGATCCCAAAGAGCGCGGTCCGGACAACGATGTCGAGCGCGTAGAAGAAGACCTGGAAAACCTCCACGACAGAGCCCGCCCGCTTTAGCAGGAGAATATGATGAACAAACCTACCGATGGTCCCTCTTCCAACGAACACGCCAGTGGCAAGGATGAACTGGGCTTCGACCCGGACTCGCCGGATGTAGCCGACCCACAGGTCGATCCCATCGGCCCGGCTATTGCGCCGTTGGACAAAAAGGACGACGAGACAGCGAAAAAAAAGCCGCCCTACGATCCGTTGGGCGACTTGAAGCAATGAACCGAGCCCCGCCGTTGTGCGGGGCTTTGTTTACCTGGGCGGCGACCAGCTGACGTCGCTGATACCGTATTTTTCCGCCCAGGGCCGGGTGGTCTTTTTCACCTGTTCGTGACCTACGCGGCCGATGCGGCTGACATGGGCAATGTCGGCATCGACGGCCGCCCAATGCCAGGCCTCGGCGTTGTTCATCACTTCGGCGCGCACCACGAAAGACTTGGGTTTACCGTGTAGCTGATAGTGGACGGTGTAGATTTTTGCGGTACTCATGCTGCCTCCCAATCTTGTTATAGATGGATAGGCCGGCGCTCCAAAAGGTTCATTCAAAATGACAACGCACGCAGAGGCGCGGCATAGTGACGCTCTTGCCCTGCGCCCAAGGATCGCGCCATGCACACACTCACCGATAGCCGCCTGTACCTGCAACGCCTGGGCTATGCCTCGCCACCGCCGCCCACCCTGCAAACCCTGCGGGACTTGCAACTGCGCCATGTGTGCAGCTTTGCCTTTGAAAGCCTGTCGACGTTGATGCATGCACCGGTACCGATCGACCTGCCCAGCGTTGAGCGCAAGGTGCTGCACGAGGGGCGCGGCGGCTATTGCTACGAGTTGAACCAGCTGTTCCTGGCACTCTTGCAGGAACTGGGCTTCGACGCCCGTGGCATCACCGGGCGTGTGGTGATCGGCGGCCCACCGGACGCCCACACTGGGCGCACCCATCGCTTGAGCCTGGTGACCCTCGACGGCGTGCGCTATATCACCGATGTCGGTTTTGGCGGCATGGTGCCTAGCAGCCCGTTGCAACTGGACAACGACGCACCCCAGGCCACCGCTCATGAGCCTTATCGCCTGACGCTCAAACACGGCAGCTACACGCTGTGGGCGCAGGTGGGCGAGGAGTGGCGTGGCCTGTACGTGTTCGATCTGCAAACCCAGGCCGACATCGACTATGAAATCGGCAACTGGTACGTCTCCACGCACCCAGGCTCCCCGTTTGTAGGGCAGTTGAAAGCCGCGTTGCTTGCGCCTGGCAGGCGCCATACGTTGGCCAACGCCCGCTATGCGGTTCATTACCTGGATCGGCCCAGCGAGAAGCGCAAGCTGGAGAGTGCTGATGAGTTGCTGACGTTATTGCGCGACACCTTCGGCATTTGTTTGCCGGCCCAGCCGCAACTTCGCGAAGCGGTTGAGCACCTGATCAGGGCCGATCTCGAAGAGTATTGAGATAGAGCCTTCGCTGAACCGTTTTTTCTCCATTTTGGTGCAAATCAGTTCGAACTTTTTGCAAACACCAAGGTTCGAACCGATTCCTGAATACTTTGCCCACCTTAAAATGGAGATGTAAAACGATGTCCAAACTATTCGGAAAATTCCTCAAGAACACCTCGTTGCTGGCCCTGGTGGCTGCGCCTGGCGTGGTGTTCGCAGCACCTTCCACCGATCCGATTTCCACGTTCGGGATCATGGGCAGCTACAACGACTTCAAACTTGAAGGCGGCAGCGAAAGCGACAAGGACCACATGCCCGAAGCCGGCCTGTTCTACAACTTCGGCAACAAGCTCACCGCCGAGTCGGGCTTTATCTACCAGGCCGGTATCGAAGCCAAGTACGGCGAAAAAAGCGATAACAAACTCAAGGAAGGCCAGGCCGACCTCGACCTCGGCTGGCGCGCCGCGCTGGATGCGCGCAACTTCGTCGATGTGATCGTGGGCGGTGGCTACACCTGGACCCGCTACGAGCCGGACACCAATGGCTACGACATGAAACTCACCAACAAGTCGCCGTTTGCCAAGGCAGCCCTGGGCTACAACCACCAGTTCGATGACATGACCCTGCGCGTTGAAGCCGGCGCCCGTCACACCATCGACGGCCGCGCCAAACTCAAGGTTGACGGCGTTGGCAGCGACAGCGTGGACCTCAAGGACCGCACCAACCCTTACGCCGAAGTCAGCCTGCTGATGAACCAGAAGGGTGACCTGCCAGTGATGGCGGGCCTGTACTACACCCGCACCGAGTACAAGCTCGATAACGACTCCTATGTGGCCGACAACACCAAGCTCAAGCGTGATGAGTATGGTTTCAAGGTGGGTATCGCGTTCTGACGCTGTTTGCGCTGCAAAAACGCCCCGAATGCTCGGGGCGTTTTTTGTGCGGCTATTGCCGGTCAGCCCAATGCGGCAAGTTGCGCCACGGTTTCCGGAAAGCGCGCCACTAGTCGTATCAACGTGACAGCCTGCGCATTCGGCTTGGCCCGGCCTTGCTCCCAGTTCTCCAGGGTGCGGGTGTTGGTGCGCAGGTACATGGCGAATACCGAGCGGGACAGGTTGAGTTGCTGGCGTACGGCGATTACCTCGTCAGCGCTGAGTGGCGCCAGCTTGTTGAGGTGCGCTTTGTGGGTGCGCAGGGTGATTTTTCCCTGGCGTTCACCAGCCAGGGCGTCGAAGCCTTCGACCAGTTCGGAAAAGATTTCACGTTTCATGGTGTGTTCTCGCTTTGATTTCCCTGTCTAGCATGTGTTTAAGGGCTTTTTTATGTTGTGGCGTCAGGTCGTTCTGTTCGTGTTTGCCGTACAAAGTGAATAACCAGAATTGCGTACCGCCTGACCACCAGTAGTAAATGACCCGCAGGCCACCGCGCTTGCCTTTGTTTCGTCGCTCATCGACGAAGCGAACCTTTCTCAACCCGCCCGTTCCCTCGATCACGTCTCCCGCTTCTGGGTTTTTCATCAACTCCTGCTGAAAACCGTGAAAAAGCTCATCGCTCAGATAGTCCCTGCGATGCCGTTCGAATGCCGGCAGTTCGATAAATAGAGCATCCATGTTCTGTACGTAGCCTGCGTATAGTTTGGTAGCCCACTCGCTATGGGTCAAGCGCCCAAGCTGTGGGAACTTTCTTAAAACGCAAACACCTTAAGGCCGCATCCAGCGGGGTAGATGCCGGATGAGGAGGCAGATTGAAGAGGAAATTTCAGCGAGTAGGGAAGGGAAAAGCCAAGCTACAGAAACGCAAAACGGCGCCCAAAGGCGCCGTTCTGTTTACTGCATCAACCTAAGCGATCAAACGCCCAGCACCGCGTGCTGCACCAGGGTGAGCAACGGTTGTGGGTACACGCCCAGGAAGAACGCGAGCAGGGCGATGGCTAGCAGCATGACGCCGCCTGCCTTCTGTTCCCAATGCAGCTCGGCATCCACACGGCGCAGGTTTGGCTCGATCAGGTACAGGGTGACCATCACGCGCAGGTAGTAGAACACGCCGATGGCGCTGCCCAGTACCAGCGAGGCAACCAGCCACCATTCGTGGGCTTCGACACCGGTCGCGACGATGTAGAACTTGCCGATAAAGCCCGCCGTCAGCGGAATACCGGCCAACGACAGCATCATCACGGTGAGCACGGCGGTCAGGTACGGACGGCGCCAGAACAGGCCGCGGTATTCGTACAGGGCGTCGGCGTCACGGCCTTTGTACGGCGACGACATCAAGGTGATGACGCCGAACGCACCCAGGCTGGTGATCACGTAGGTGACCAGGTACACGCCGATGGCTTCTACAGCCAAGCCTTTGCTCGCCACCAGGGCGATCAGCAGGTAGCCGAAGTGGGCGATGGACGAATAACCCAGCAGGCGCTTGAGGTTGTTCTGGGTCAGGGCCAGCAGGTTACCGAACAGGATCGACGCAATGGCGATCACGGTCAGCACATTGCTCAGCACGCCGGTGTTGGCGGCAGGGGAGATCTGGAACAGACGCACCATCACTGCAAACACGGCCACTTTCGACGCAGTCGCCAGGAACGCGGCCACCGGCGCCGGGGCGCCTTCGTACACGTCCGGGGTCCACAGGTGGAACGGCACCAGCGACAGCTTGAACGCCAGGCCGATCAGCATCATCGCCAGGCCCAACTGGGCAATCGGCGCCGGGCTGTTGGTGGCGGCCAGCGCGTGGCCGATACCGGTGAAGCTCAGGCTGCCGGCTTCGGCGTAGAGCAGGGCCATACCGAACAACAGGAACGCGGAACCGGCGGCCGACAGCACCATGTACTTGATGCCGGCTTCCAGGGAGCGCTTGTTGAAGAAGGCGTAGGCCACCAGGCCGTAGGTCGGGATCGACAGCAGTTCCAGGCCGATGAACAGGCCCGCCAGATGCTGCGCGCTGACCAGCACGATACCGCCGGCCGCAGCCAGCAGGATCAGCAGGTACAGCTCTTCGCGGTTGCCCGGGTAGCCGGTGCCGCCTTCGCCGAGGTAGGCGTGGGCGAGGGTGACGCAGGCCAGGGTCGCCACCAGGATCAGGGCGATGTACAGCAGCGCGAAGTCATCGACCATCATCAATGGCGTGACTGCCAGTGGCGCGACCTTGAGGGCCGGGATGATCGACAGCAGGGCCAGGTTCAACCCGGCGCAGGACAGCAGGAACGTTTGCGAGTGATTGCGGCGCCAGGCGATTGCCAGCATCACCACTACGATGGTGAGGCTGGTAATCAGCAGCGGCGCAAGCGCGATAAAGTGTTGGATCGTGAATTCCATAGCGCTCTTACCGGGCCGAAGCGAGTTGAGAGAAGGCGGTGCCGAACCACTGCTGCACGCCATGCATCGTTGCGGCAGAAGTGTCCAGGAACGGTTGCGGGTACACGCCGATGAAGATCAGCAACACCGCAAGGCCGAGCACCATGATCAGTTCGCGCGCATCCATCCCTTGCAGGACGGTGTCGGACTTGGCCGGGCCGAAATAGGCGCGGTGGATCATGATCAGCGAGTAGACCGAACCGAACACCAGGCCGGAGGTGGCGATGGCGCTGATCCACGGCGTCTGCACAAAGGCACCCATCAGGATCAGGAACTCGCCGATGAAGTTACCGGTACCCGGCAAGCCCAGCGACGCGGCGGCAAAGAACAGGCTGATCGCCGGCAGGTAAGCGATGCGCGACCACACGCCACCCATTTCACGCATGTCACGGGTGTGCAGGCGCTCGTACAGCTGGCCACTCAGGATAAACAGCGCAGCGGCAGAAACACCGTGGGCCAACATCTGGATCACTGCGCCTTGCAACGCCAGCTGGCTGCCGGAGTAGATACCGATCAGTACGAAACCCATGTGGGAAACGGACGAGAAGGCAATCAGACGCTTGATGTCGGTTTGCGCGAAAGCCAGGAACGCACCATAGAAGATCCCGATCAGACCCAGGGTCATGGCAATCGGCGCGAATTCGGCCGAAGCATTCGGGAACAGCGGCAGGGCGAAACGCAGCAGGCCGTAGGCAGCGGTCTTCAACAGGATACCGGCCAGGTCCACGGAACCGGCAGTCGGCGCCTGGGCGTGGGCATCAGGCAACCAGGAGTGGAACGGCACCACCGGCAGCTTCACCGCGAAGGCGATGAAGAAGCCCAGCATCAGCACGTACTCGGTGGTCAGCGACATCTTGGTTTTCAACAGGTCGGCGTAGTTGAAGGTAATCACGCCGGTGTTGTTGAAGTTCACCAGTACCAATCCCAGGATCGCCACCAACATGATCAGGCCGGAAGCCTGAGTGAAGATGAAGAACTTGGTCGCTGCGTAGATCCGGGTTTTCTTGCCGTCCGAAGAACTGTGACCCCAGAGCGCGATGAGGAAGTACATCGGCACCAGCATCATTTCCCAGAAGAAGAAGAACATGAACAGGTCCAGCGCCAGGAACACGCCGACAACGCCGCCCAGGATCCACATCAGGTTCAGGTGGAAGAAGCCCACGTGACGCTGGATCTCTTTCCAGGAGCAAAGTACCGAGAGGATACCCAGCAGGCCGGTCAGCAGGATCATCAACAGCGACAGGCCGTCGAGGGCCAGGTGCACGTTGATGCCGAAGCGCTGGATCCACACGTGCTTGAATTCAAGCGCGAAGGTGGGATCGACGCCCGGTGCCGGAGCGAATGAATAGTCACCATGGGCCCACAGCCAGAGGCCGAGCGCGAGTTCCAGGGACATGGTCAGCAACGCAATCCAGCGGGGGAGGGTGGCGCCGAAGCGTTCACCCATCCAGCAGAGCAGGCCGCCGATAAAGGGGATCAGGATTAGCCAGGGCAGAATCATGACGGGCTCGTTTCCTTTCGCAAGTTCGCAAAGTACGCAGTGCACTTAAACATAGTCAGACCGCTACCACGACGATGGCGCCGATCACCAGAACGGCACCCGCCGCCATGGACGCTGCATACCAACGCAATTGGCCGGTCTCGCTGCGGCTCAGGGCGGTGTGACCGGCCTTGGCGGCACGCGGGATCAAACCGATGGTCTGGTCGAGCGGGTCTTTGCGCAGCACGTGGCTGATCGCAAGGTAAGGTTTGACGAACAGTTTGTCGTAGATCCAATCGAAGCCCCAGGCAGCGAACCACCAGGCCGACAGGAAGCGACCAATGCCACTGTTGGCCACGGCAGTCACGAAGCGACGCTTGCCGAGGAACAGCAGGGCCGCCAGCAGGATACCGGCGATGGCGATGGCGCCCGAGGCGATTTCCAGGCTGTGCTGGGCTTCGCCGCCGGCATGGCCGACGCTTTGTGGCAATACACCGTGCAGTGGCGGGGTGATCATCGCACCGACGAAGGTCGACAGGATGATCAGCACCGACAGTGGCAACCAATGGGAGATGCCGTGGCCTGCGTGCGCTTCGGTCTTGGCTTCACCGTGGAAGGTGATGAAGATCAGGCGGAAGGTGTACAGCGAGGTCATGAACGCACCTACCAGGCCTGCGTACAGCAGGTTCTGGTTACCGCTGGCGAAAGCTTCCCAGAGGATTTCGTCCTTGGAGTAGAAGCCTGCGGTTACCAGCGGCAGGGCCGCCAGGGCGGCACCACCGACGATGAAGCTGGCGTACGCCAGTGGCAGTTTCTTCCACAGGCCGCCCATCTTGAAGATGTTCTGCTCGTGGTGGCAGGCCACGATCACGGCGCCGGAGGCGAGGAACAGCAGGGCCTTGAAGAACGCGTGGGTCATCAGGTGGAAGATCGCCGCGTCCCAGGCGCCGACGCCCAGGGCCAGGAACATGTAGCCGATCTGGCTCATGGTCGAGTAGGCGAGGATACGCTTGATGTCGGTCTGCACCAGCGCGGCGAAGCCGGCCAGTACCAGGGTCACGCCGCCGACGATACCCACCAGGTGCAGGATGTCCGGCGCCAGGGTGAACAGGCCGTGGGTACGGGCGATCAGGTAGACACCGGCGGTTACCATGGTGGCGGCGTGGATCAGTGCCGATACCGGGGTAGGACCGGCCATTGCATCCGCCAGCCAGGTTTGCAGCGGCAGTTGCGCAGATTTACCCACGGCGCCACCCAGCAGCATCAGGGTAGCCAGGGTGATCCAGAAGTCGCCGACCTGGAATTTCTGCGGTGCCAGCACCAGCAGTTCCTGGATGTTCAGCGTGCCCACTTGTTGGAACAGGATGAACAGGCCGATGGCCATGAACACGTCGCCGATGCGGGTGACGATAAACGCCTTGAGTGCTGCGTTACCGTTGTTGCGGTTGCTGTAGTAGAAACCGATCAACAGGTACGAGCACAGGCCCACGCCTTCCCAGCCGAAGTACAGGAACAACAGGTTATCGCCCAGCACCAGGAACAGCATGCTGGCGATAAACAGGTTGGTGTACGAGAAGAAGCGCGAGTAGCCCGCTTCACCGCGCATGTACCAGGACGCGAACAGGTGGATCAGGAAGCCCACACCCACCACCACGCCGAGCATGGTGATCGACAGGCCGTCGATGTAGAGGGCGAAGTTGGGCTTGAAGCCCTCGACCGCCATCCACTGCCACAGCACCAGGGTGTAGTGACCACCTTCGGGCGGCGCCACGTTGAATTGCCAGATGACGTAGGCGGCCACGATGGCCGACAGGCCGATGGAACCCACGCCGATCAGGGCCGAGAGGTTCTCCGACCAGCGCCCGCGAGAGAACGACAGCAGCAGGAAACCGATCAGGGGGAATACGAAAGTCAGAAAGATCATGTTCATCCGCGCATCTCACTGGCAGCGTCGATATCAAGCGTGTGGAAGCGACGATACAGCTGCAGCAGGATCGCCAGGCCAATACTGGCTTCGGCGGCTGCCAGGCTGATCACCAGGATGAACATCACTTGCCCATCCGGCTGGCCCCAACGTGCGCCTGCCACGATGAACGCCAGTGCCGCAGCGTTCATCATGATTTCCAGGCTCATCAACACGAACAGAATGTTACGGCGAACCATCAGGCCGACCAGGCCAAGGCAGAACAGGATGCCGGCGACCGCCAGACCATGCTCCAAAGGGATAGCAGGCATCGTCATTGCTCCTTGGCTTCGTTGCGGCCCAAGTGGAAGGCAGTGATGGCTGCGGCGAGCAGCAGCATCGAAGCCAGTTCGACCACCAGCAGGTACGGGCCGAACAGGCTGATGCCCACGGCTTTCGCGTCTACGGTGGTGTGGCCGATGGCCTGGCCGCTCTGGTGAGCGAACAGCACATACAGCAGTTCACCCAGCAGCAGTGCTGCGAGGACAACCGGGCCGAGCCAGATGCCGGGCTTGAGCCAGACGCGCTCCTGGGCGACCGAAGCCGGCCCCAGGTTGAGCATCATCACCACAAACACGAACAGCACCATGATGGCGCCGGCGTAGGCGATCACTTCCAGCACACCGGCGAACGGTGCGCCGAGGCTGAAAAAGGTCATGGCCACGGCGATCAGCGAAATGATCAGGTAGAGCAGGGCGTGCACGGGGTTAGTGTTGGTGATCACGCGAAGCGTGGACACCACTGCAATACCCGATGCGAAATAGAAAGCGAATTCCATCTTTCTTCCTTAAGGCAGCAAGCTCTTCACGTTGATCGGCTCGGCTTCGTTTTGTGCGGCGCCTTTTGGCTTACCGGCAACGGCCATACCTGCAACACGATAGAAGTTGTAATCAGGGTTTTTACCGGGACCAGAGATCAAAAGATCTTCTTTCTCGTACACCAGGTCCTGACGTTTGAACTCGGCCATCTCGAAATCCGGCGTCAGCTGGATCGCGGTGGTCGGGCAAGCTTCCTCGCAGAGGCCGCAGAAAATGCAGCGCGAGAAGTTGATGCGGAAGAAGTCCGGGTACCAGCGACCATCTTCGGTTTCAGCTTTCTGCAGGGAAATGCAACCCACCGGGCACGCCACGGCGCACAGGTTGCAGGCTACGCAACGCTCTTCGCCGTCGGGGTCGCGGGTCAGTACGATGCGGCCGCGATAGCGCGGCGGCAGGTACACCGCTTCTTCGGGGTATTGCAGGGTGTCGCGTTTGCGAAAGCCGTGACCGAACACCATCACCAGGCTTCGCAACTGGGTACCGGTACCCTTAACGATGTCGCCAATATATTTGAACATGGGTCAAATCCTCACTGAACCGCGGCAGCGGGCGTGTTCAACAACACGACGGCAGCCGTCACCAGCAAATTGATCAGGGTCAGCGGCAGGCAGAATCTCCAGCTGAAATCCATCACCTGGTCATAGCGCGGGCGCGGAATCGAGGCGCGCAGCAGGATGAACAGCATGATGAAGAACGCGGTCTTCAGGAAGAACCAGAAGAAGGCCAACTGCGGCAGGATGCCGAACGGACCGTGCCAGCCGCCGAAGAACAGCGTGACCAGCAGGGCCGAGATCAAGATGATGCCGATGTACTCACCGACGAAGAACATGCCCCACTTCATGCCGGCATATTCAATGTGGTAACCGTCGGCCAGTTCCTGTTCCGCTTCCGGCTGGTCGAAGGGGTGACGGTGAGTCACGGCCACGCCAGCGATGAAGAAGGTGCAGAAGCCGAAGAACTGCGGAATGATGAACCACAGGTTCTGCGCCTGGTACTCGACGATGTCGCGCATGTTGAACGAGCCAACCTGCACCACGATGCCCATCAGTGCCAACCCCATGAACACTTCATAGGATACGGTTTGGGCCGAGGCACGCAAGCTGCCCAGCAGGGCGAACTTGTTGTTGCTCGACCAACCGGCGAACAGCACCGCGTATACCGACAAACCGGCCATGGCGAAGAAGAACAGCAAACCGATGTTCAGGTCCGCCACGCCCCAGGTCGGGGTGATCGGGATGATCGCAAACGCAATCAGCAAGGCGCTCATGGCTACCACCGGTGCCAGGGTGAAGATCACCTTGTCGGCAAACGGCGGGGTCCAGTCTTCCTTGAAGAACATTTTCAGCATGTCGGCAGCGATCTGGAACATGCCGAACGGGCCAACGCGGTTCGGACCGTAACGGTCCTGCCACCAGCCCAGCAGGCGACGTTCGACGAAGCTGAGCAGGGCGCCCGCGACGACCACGGCCAACAGGATCACGATGGCCTTGACCACCGAGATGATCACGTCAATTACTTCCGGCGTGAACCAAGTCATTGCGCTGCCTCCTGCAGACCGTCAACGGTTTTGCCGAAAATGGCAGGCGGAATACCGGCGATGCCTTTAGGCAGTGCAACCAGGCCGGCACCCAACTCATCGTTGATACGCAGCGGCAGACGCAAGGTCTGGCCGGCCACGTTGAGGCTGAGCAGGGCACCGTCGTTGACGCCCAGGCGGTCGGCTTCGGACTTGGCCACGGAAACATAGGCGGCAGGAATGCGCTCTTGAACCGGCGCGGCCTTGGAAGAAGTTTCTTCGCTGCCGAACAGGTGGAAGAACGGCACGACTTGCCAAGTGCCCGGCGCCGGGTTGAACGGACGCGGTACCGCAGCGAACCAGTTCAGCGAGTCACCGCTGGTTTCGATCAGGCGAGTGCCCGGGTCGCCAGCGCGGATGTGACCACCGACTTCGTCCTGGAACTTGTTCCAGGCTTGCGGCGAGTTCCAGCCCGGCGACCAGGCAAACGGCACCTGCTGACGGGGTTCGGCCGAACCCGAATAACCTTCCATGGAGAAGGCAAACGCGGTGTCGTTGTCTTGCGGGGTACGTGGCTCGTGCACGCTGATGTCAGCACGCATGGCGGTACGACCGGAGTAACGCAGCGGCTCACGTGCCAGTTTCAGGCCCTTGATGCGGAACGCGGCAGAAGGCGCGGCATCCACGATACGAGCAAGCTGCGGCGCGCTGGCGGCGGTGGCAGCGGTCACGTGGTCGAGTTGGGTCCAGTCGATCGGCTGGTTCAGCAGGGTGGCGCGCAGGGCATGCAGCCAGCGCCAGCCTTCGTGCACTAGGATGCTGGCGTCCATGTACTTCGGATCGAACACCTGGAAGAAGCGCTGGGCGCGGCCTTCCTGGCTGACCAGTGTGCCGTCGCCTTCGGCGAAGGTGGCGGCTGGCAGCACCAGGTCGGCGCGGTCGCTGGTGGCGGTCTTCTGGTGGTCGGCGACGATCAGCACTTTGGCCGCGTCCAGTGCAGCGTCAACCTTGGCGGCAGCGGTGCGGGTGTACAGGTCGTTTTCCAGCACCACGATGGCGTCGGCGTTGCCGTCGATCACCGCTTGCAAGGCCGCGTCCACGGACTCGCCACCGAGCATTGCCAGGCCCAGGCTGTTGGCTTCCGGCACCACCAGGCTGATGGAGCCATTTTTGTCGCGCAGCTTAAGGGCCTTGGCGATGTTGGCGGCGGCTTCGATCATCGCCTTGGAGCCCAACGAGGTGCCGGCAATGATCAGCGGGCGCTTGGCCGCCAGCAGGGCGTCGGCAATGCGCTGAGCCAACTCGACAGCTTCAGCGTCCAGGCCTTCAACGGCGGGTGCGCTGGCGTCGAGGGCGTGGGCCACGGCGAAACCGAGGCGCGCCAGGTCGTCCGGCGCGGCGTGTACGCATTCTTCAGCGATGTCGTCGAGCTTGGTTTCAGCCAGGGAAGCGATAAACAGCGGGTTCAGCGCGTGCTGGCCGATGTTCTTCACGGCGGCGTCAAGCCAAGGCTGTACGCGCATGGCGTCGGCCATTTCTTCGGCCTTGCCTTTGACCGACTGACGCAGCGACAGCGCGATGCGTGCAGCGGTCTGGGTCAGGTCTTCACCGAGTACGAAGATCGCATCGTGGTCTTCGATGTCGCGCATGTTCGGCACTGGCAGCGGGCTGTCGTTCAGCACTTGCAGGACCAGGCGGATGCGCTCCAGTTCACCGGCTTCGATGCCGCTGTAGAAATGCTCTGCACCCACCAGTTCACGCAAGGCGAAGTTGCTTTCGAGGCTGGCGCGTGGCGAACCGATACCGACGATAGTGCGCCCGCGCAACAGGTCGGCGGCTTTATCCAGCGCGGCGTCCAGGCTCAGCTTGGCGCCATCGGCCAGCAGCGGCTGGCGCGGACGGTCTTCGCGGTTTACGTAGCCATAGCCGAAGCGGCCACGGTCGCACAGGAAGTACTGGTTGACCGAACCGTTGAAGCGGTTTTCGATACGGCGCAATTCACCGTAGCGCTCGCCCGGCGAGATGTTGCAACCGCTGGAGCAGCCATGGCAGATGCTCGGTGCGAACTGCATGTCCCACTTGCGGTTGTAGCGCTCGGAGTGGGTCTTGTCGGTGAACACACCGGTCGGGCAGACCTCGGTGAGGTTGCCGGAGAATTCGCTTTCGAGCACGCCGTCTTCAACGCGACCGAAGTACACGTTGTCGTGGGCGCCGAATACGCCGAGGTCGGTGCCGCCGGCGTAGTCCTTGTAGAAGCGCACGCAGCGGTAGCAGGCGATGCAGCGGTTCATTTCGTGGGAAATGAACGGGCCGAGGTCCTGGTTCTGGTGGGTACGCTTGGTGAAGCGATAACGGCGCTCGTTGTGGCCAGTCATCACCGTCATGTCTTGCAGGTGGCAGTGACCGCCTTCCTCACAGACCGGGCAGTCGTGGGGGTGGTTGGTCATCAGCCATTCGACAACGCTGGCGCGGAACGCCTTGGATTCTTCATCGTCGATGGAGATCCAGGTGTTGTCGGTGGCTGGGGTCATGCAGGACATGACGATACGACCACGGGTGTCGTTTTCGTCTGTGTATTGCTTGACCGCACACTGGCGACAGGCACCGACGCTACCGAGAGCGGGGTGCCAGCAGAAATACGGGATGTCGAGGCCGAGTGACAGACATGCCTGTAACAGGTTGTCCGCCCCATCGACTTCGAGCGCTTTGCCGTCTACGTGGATAGTGGCCATGGTTCAAAGTTCTTCGTTGGCCCATTGTCAGCGGGCGTGGCTAATGGAATCTTGTTATTCATGTGCATCTACACAGCCTTTGCGGCGTCAGCACATGAGCAGGCAAAGGGCACGGACCCTTCGCCTGTTTAAGCGTTACGCGCCGACTACGATCGGCTTTGCCAGAGGCGGGACGGCGGCGCTGGTGGGCGCGATGCCGGCTTCGAACTCCGAGCGGAAGTATTTGATTGCGCTGCCCAATGGCTCCACGGCGCCCGGTGCGTGAGCACAGAAAGTCTTGCCTGGGCCGAGGAAACCGACCAGGCCCAGCAGGGTTTCGATATCACCCTCGCGGCCTTCGCCATTTTCCAGGGCCATCAGCAGCTTGACGCTCCACGGCAAACCGTCGCGGCAGGGGGTGCAGAAACCGCAGGACTCGCGGGCGAAGAACTGCTCCATGTTGCGCAGCAACGAGACCATGTTCACCGTGTTGTCCACCGCCATCGCCAGGCCGGTACCCATGCGGGTGCCCACCTTGCCGATGCCGCCGGCATACATTTGTGCATCCAGATGCTCAGGGAGCAGGAAACCGGTGCCGGCGCCACCTGGCTGCCAGGCTTTCAAGGTGTAGCCGTCGCGCATGCCGCCGGCGTAGTCCTCGAACAGCTCGCGCGCGGTCACGCCAAACGGCAGTTCCCACAGGCCAGGGTTCTTGACCTTGCCGGAGAAACCCATGAGCTTGGTGCCCATGTCTTCGCTGCCCTCGCGAGCCAAGGATTTGTACCAGTCCACGCCGTCGGCGATGATCGCCGGCACGTTGCACAGGGTCTCGACGTTGTTCACGCAAGTCGGCTTGCCCCACACGCCCACGGCGGCAGGGAAGGGCGGCTTGGAACGCGGGTTGGCGCGGCGGCCTTCGAGGGAGTTGATCAGTGCGGTTTCTTCACCGCAGATATAACGCCCGGCGCCGGTGTGCACGAACAGTTCGAAGTCGAAACCGGAACCGAGGATGTTCTTGCCCAGCAGGCCGGCGGCCTTGGCTTCTTCCACGGCACGGTTGAGGTGCTTGGCGGCGGTGGTGTACTCGCCACGCAGGAAGATATAGCCACGGTAGGTCTTGAGCGCACGGGCACTGATCAACATGCCTTCGATCAGCAGATGGGGCAGTTGCTCCATCAGCATGCGGTCTTTCCAGGTGTTGGGCTCCATTTCATCCGCGTTGCACAGCAGGTAGCGGATATTGATGGATTCGTCTTTGGGCATCAGGCCCCACTTCACGCCGGTGGGGAAGCCCGCACCGCCGCGGCCCTTGAGGCCGGCGTCCTTCACGGTCTGGACGATATCGTCCTGGGCCATGTCGGCGAAGGCTTTGCGCGCGGCGGCATAACCGTTCTTGGCCTGGTACTCGTCGAGCCATACCGGCTCGCCGTCGTCACGCAGGCGCCAGGTGAGGGGGTGAGTCTCGGCCGAACGCTTGATCAGGTTTGCCGGGCCGAAGGAAGTCAGGGTCATGGGTAGCCCTCGAGCAATTGGGTCACGCCAGCAGGCTGCACGTCACCGAATGTGTCGTCGTCGATCATCAACGCCGGCGCCTTGTCGCAGTTGCCGAGGCAGCACACCGGCAGCAGGGTGAAGCGGCCATCGGCGGTGGTCTGGCCGAGGCCGATGCCCAGTTTGTTCTGAATCTCGCTGACCACCGATTCGTGGCCGCCGATGTAGCAGACCATGCTGTCGCACACGCGAATGATGTGACGGCCCACCGGCTGGCGGAAGATCTGGCTGTAGAACGTGGCCACGCCTTCAACGTCGCTGGCGGGAATGCCGAGGATCTCGCCGATGGCGTAGAGGGCGCCGTCGGGCACCCAGCCACGTTCTTTCTGGACGATCTTCAGGGCTTCGATAGACGCCGCGCGCGGGTCTTCGTAGTGATGCAGCTCGTGCTCGATGGCCGAGCGCTCGGTTTCACTCAAGGTGAAACGGTCTGTCTGGATAAGCGTGCTGTTCATGCTTAGCGGTCCACGTCGGCCATAACGAAATCGATACTACCCAGGTACGCAATCAAGTCCGCGACCATCTCGCCTTTGATCACCGAAGGGATCTGCTGCAAGTGGGCAAAACTTGGGGTACGAATCCGGGTGCGGTAGCTCATGGTGCCGCCATCGCTCGTCAGGTAATAACTGTTGATACCCTTGGTCGCTTCGATCATCTGGAAGGATTCGTTGGCCGGCATCACCGGGCCCCACGAAACCTGCAGGAAGTGCGTGATCAGCGTTTCGATGTGTTGCAGCGTGCGCTCTTTGGGCGGCGGCGTGGTCAGCGGGTGATCCGCCTTGTACGGGCCGGCCGGCATGTTGCGCATGCACTGCTCGATGATCTTCAGGCTCTGGCGCATTTCTTCGACGCGCACGATGCAACGGTCGTAGGCATCGCCATTGGCCGCCAGCGGTACTTCGAACTCGAAGTTCTCGTAGCCGGAGTACGGGCGCGCTTTACGCAGGTCGAAGTCGCAACCGGTGGAACGCAGGCCGGCACCGGTGACGCCCCATTCCAGGGCCTCTTTGGTGTTGTACTGCGCGACGCCGATGGTGCGGCCTTTGAGGATGCTGTTGTCCAGGGCGGCTTTCTGGTACTCGTCCAGGCGCTTGGGCATCCAGTCGATGAATTCCTTGACCAGGCGTTCCCAGCCGTTCGGCAGGTCGTGGGCCACGCCGCCGATGCGGTACCAGGCCGGGTGCAGACGGAAACCGGTGATGGCTTCGATGACCTTGTAGGCACGCTGACGGTCGGTGAAGGTGAAGAACACCGGCGTCATGGCGCCGACGTCCTGGATATAGGTACCCAGGAACAGCAGGTGGCTGGTGATGCGGAAGAACTCGGCCATCATGATGCGGATGGTGTCGACGCGGTCCGGTACCTTGATACCGGCCAGCTTCTCGACCGAGAGCACGTACGGCAGGTTGTTCATCACGCCGCCGAGGTAGTCGATACGGTCGGTGTACGGGATGAAGCTGTGCCAGGACTGGCGCTCGGCCATCTTCTCGGCGCCACGGTGGTGGTAGCCGATGTCCGGGACGCAGTCGACGATCTCTTCGCCGTCCAGTTGCAGGATGATACGGAAGGCACCGTGAGCCGAAGGGTGGTTCGGGCCCAGGTTGAGGAACATGTAGTCCTCGTTGGTGCCGGAACGCTTCATGCCCCAGTCTTCGGGGCGGAAGCGCGCCGCCTCTTCTTCTAGCTGCTGCTTGGCCAGGTTGAGGCTGAACGGGTCGAATTCGGTGGCGCGGGCAGGGAAGTCCTTGCGCAGCGGGTGACCTTCCCAGGTCGGCGGCATCATGATGCGCGTCAGGTGCGGGTGGCCCGGGAAGTCGATACCGAACATGTCCCAGACTTCACGCTCGTACCAGCTGGCGTTCGGCCAGATACCGGTGACGGTCGGGATGCTCAGGTCGCTCTCGCTCAGCGCGACCTTGATCATCACATCGCTGTTACGTTCCAGCGACATCAGGTGGTAGAACACGGTGAAATCGGCGCCGCTCGGCAGGCCCTGGCGCTTGGTGCGCAGACGCTCGTCCACGCCATGCAGGTCATAGAGCATGACGTACGGCTTGGGCAGGTTGCGCAGGAAGGTCAGGACTTCGACGAGCCTGGCACGCGCCACCCACAGCACCGGCATACCGGTGCGTGTGGCCTGGGCGGTGAAGGCGTCAGGGCCAAAACGGTTATTGAGTTCGACAACCACATCCTGGTCGTCTGCCTTGTAAGGCGGGATGTACAGAGCACTGCCTGTAGTCATGGTTTTTTATCGCTTTCGGTCAACGTAAAGAATGAAGCCAGGTTTTCGTTCTATAAAAGAAGCGGTGCTGGATCAGACTTCGTCGGGGCTGCGCAGGTTGGTGACTGCGATTCGCTGTTCGCGGCGCTGTTCCTTTTGAGACGGCATCTCGGCGCGATAAACGCCTTGATCACCGACCACCCAGGACAGTGGGCGACGCTCCTTGCCAATCGATTCCTGCAACAGCATCAAGCCTTGCAGGAACGCTTCGGGACGGGGCGGGCAGCCAGGCACGTAGACGTCCACGGGCAGGAACTTGTCCACGCCTTGAACGACCGAGTAGATGTCGTACATGCCACCGGAGTTGGCGCACGAACCCATGGAGATAACCCATTTCGGCTCGAGCATTTGCTCATAGAGACGCTGGATGATCGGCGCCATCTTGATGAAGCAGGTACCGGCGATAACCATGAAATCCGCCTGGCGCGGCGAGGCCCGGATAACTTCGGCGCCGAAGCGCGCGATGTCGTGGGGCGCCGTGAAGGCGGTGGTCATTTCCACGTAGCAGCACGAAAGGCCGAAGTTGTACGGCCACAGGGAGTTTTTACGCCCCCAGTTGACCGCGCCACTCAGCACGTCTTCCAGCTTGCCCATGTAGATGTTTTTGTGGACTTGGTCTTCTAACGGGTCGGAAACGGTTTCCCGTTCGCCGATAGGGTACTGCTCGTTAGGAGCATCCGGGTCGATCCTGGTGAGATTGTATTGCATTGCCAAAGCCTCATTGTTTCAGCTTCGCTTGCCGCTTGCGACGAGCTTCCGGAGCCCAGTCAAGGGCGCCCACTCGGAACAGGTAGACAAGACCTGCCAACAGAATTGCTATGAAAACGAGAGCTTCGACGAATCCGGTCCAGCCGCTTTCGCGGACGGACACAGACCATGCAAAGAGAAAGAGGGCTTCGATATCGAAGATCACGAACAACATCGCGACCAGATAGAATTTGGCTGAGAGCCGCAAGCGGGCGCCACCTGTAGGCAGCATGCCGGATTCGAACGGTTCGTTTTTGCTGCGGCCCCAGGCTTTTGACCCGAGGAGGCTGGACACGCCGAGCATGAAGGCGCAAAGGCCTACAACACCGAGAAGGAAAATGGCAAAGCCCCAGTTGTGGGCCATGAGTCCTGTCGCGTCGGTCATGCTGGAAATCCTTAACAGAGAGCAAAGGTCTCTGAGCTCGAAAAAGTAACGATGCAGTGACGATATGTCGCACTGCAATCAATCGCGGTGATTTTATGGCTAAACACCGGGCAAGTAAAATTCCCAGGGCGAAATTATTCGGTGGAATAAGCACATAGTGCACCTTCTTGGGGCTGTAGCCCTTGTGGTGTGGGCATTAGCGGGCTTTTCATCAATTATGTTTTGTTTAAGCTGTAACGAAGTTTTCGGGTGCCAAATGATAATGAATATTGTTTGCGAGGGGTGTAAGCGAGTGTTTCTCATGTGGCGCGGGAAGTTACCGTTACTTGCTTGAGTGTCGCTTAGTTGTCGCAACGGTTCTTTTAACCGATCGGATGTGCGCGGATACCGCTCTGGATCAATGTTTTTAGCAAAAAACTATGGATAGGGCGCGGTCAATGTGGGAGCTGGCTTGCCTGCGATGGCGGCGGATCAGCTGAAACACCTGCCTCTGACCCACCGCCATCGCAGGCAAGCCAGCTCCCACCATTGATTTTCGGTGATTCCTAGGCAAAAAAACGCCCCGAACCAGTCGGGGCGTGATTGTTGCGCGGCACTGCGGTTAGGTCTTCCGTGGGGCCGCAGTGGCCGTGTACGCGGTACTTAGTGGAACTGCTCTTCTTCGGTCGAACCGGTCAGCGCGGTCACGGACGAGGTGCCGCCCTGGATCACGGTGGTCATGTCGTCGAAGTAACCGGTGCCCACTTCCTGCTGGTGCGCCACGAAGGTGTAGCCTTTGGCGGCGTCAGCGAATTCCTGCTCCTGCAGCTTCACGTAGGCTGTCATGTCGTTGCGGGCGTAGTCGTGCGCCAGGTTGAACATGCTGTGCCACATGTTGTGAATGCCGGCCAGGGTGATGAACTGGTGCTTGTAGCCCATTGCCGACAGTTCGCGCTGGAACTTGGCGATGGTCGCGTCGTCCAGGTTCTTCTTCCAGTTGAAGGAAGGCGAGCAGTTGTAGGACAGCAGTTGGTCCGGGTATTCCTTCTTGATCGCTTCGGCGAAGCGACGGGCTTCGTCCAGGTCCGGCTTGGCGGTTTCGCACCAGATCAGGTCGGCGTACGGCGCGTAGGCCAGGCCGCGGGCGATTGCCTGGTCGAGGCCGGCGCGCACTTTATAGAAGCCTTCCTGGGTACGCTCGCCGGTAACGAATGGTTGGTCGTACGGGTCGCAGTCCGAGGTCAGCAAGTCTGCCGCGTTGGCGTCGGTACGGGCCAGGATGATGGTCGGTGTGCCGGCAACGTCAGCGGCCAGGCGTGCAGCGGTCAGCTTCTGCACGGCTTCCTGGGTCGGTACCAGTACCTTGCCGCCCATGTGGCCGCATTTCTTCACTGACGCAAGCTGGTCTTCGAAGTGCACGCCGGCAGCGCCTGCTTCGATCATGCTCTTCATCAGCTCGTAGGCGTTGAGTACGCCGCCGAAACCGGCCTCGGCATCAGCCACGATTGGCGCGAAGTAGTCGATGTAGCCTTCATCGCCTGGGTTCTTGCCGGCTTTCCACTGGATCTGGTCGGCACGACGGAACGAGTTGTTGATGCGCTTGACCACGGTTGGCACCGAGTCCACCGGGTACAGCGATTGGTCGGGGTACATGGATTCAGCGGAGTTGTTGTCCGCTGCCACTTGCCAGCCGGACAGGTAGATCGCCTGGATACCGGCTTTTACCTGCTGGACTGCCTGGCCGCCAGTGAGGGCGCCCATGCAGTTGACGAAATCTTTGTCGGGACGGAAAGAAGGTTTGGCACCTTGGGTGACCAGGTTCCACAGCTTCTCGGCGCCGAGTTTTGCAAAGGTGTGCTCAGGTTGGACCGAGCCACGCAGGCGGACGACGTCAGCAGCGGAATAAGCGCGGGTCACGCCTTTCCAGCGTGGGTTTTCAGCCCAGTCTTTTTCAAGGGCTGCAATTTGCTGTTCGCGTGTCAGTGCCATGGGGAAAAACCTCGTCGCGTCTTGTTTGAAGTATCCGTTTGCCAGCCCGGCATTCGTTGCCTGGGTAGGGTTGCTCGCTGACCAGAAGCTTTGGTGTTCAAGTCAAATCTGACGGAGGTAGGCGACGGTATGAACGATGGGGCTCAAGGGGGAGTTGAGCAGGTAAGGGCAAACTGCGAACGGTCTTCGGGCGTCGTGGGCCTTTGTACGATCCATCAGTGTGTAGCCGGGTTACCTGGTTGGCTTCCGTCCCTCGGGACAACTTCGTTCCAGTCGCAACCAACGTCAAACACACCTTGTGGGCGGTACAGACACGAATCGGCTCAGGTGGGTAGCTTAGAGCGGCGATCCGAAGGCCCTTGCCAGGGCCCCTGATTAGCGGGAGCGAGGCCATCATGCCCATGCTTTTTTGGCTCGTCAAATGTTTTGTAGTGCTTTTTTTAAGGCACTACATCTTTAGTCTAATGCGACTTGCCAGTCAGTTTTTGGTGCCTCAGTTCAGGGTGTCGACCTTGACCCGCAAAGTCAGGTCATCGCGGCCCTGAGTAGAGTAGCTGCGGGTTGTAGAGGATTTGTCCGCCTGGGTTTCACGATTGATGCCGGCCAGGGGGATCCATTCGCCCAGGCGGCCGCTGACGGTTGTGTCGGTGCTTTGCACGTTCACTACATCGGGACGTTCCTGGCTCATGCGGTCACGGTTGGTACTGATGGCCAAGTGGACGGTCTCGCCGGTGACGCTGGCGGTCACGTAAAAACCCTGGGTGACGTTGCGATACTGGGTCTGGTTTTGCAGGCGGCCATAGCTATCCTGTTGCGTGGTGGTCAGCGGTACACTCTGGCCGACCTGGATCAGCGCGGGCACGCCTTCGCTGGCCTGGATCTGCTGCACGCCACCGTCGCGGCTGGCAGTGCCGTAGCTGATGATGCGGGTCTGGCTGTCACCGCTGTTCTGTTGGTTGTTCTCGTTGGTATCGACGGTGATCAGCAGGCGTTTGGCCGGTGTATCCAATTGGCCGAGCAGTGCGCGCAAGCCCTCGATCCTGGCGGGCTCAGCGTTAACGATAAGCTGGTTGCCGTAGGCGCTGACGGTGCCGTCCTTGCCAATGAAGTTCTGCGCCACGGGCAGCAGGTCGGCGCTGGTGCGGTTGTTCAGGTTGACGACTTCAGTGGCGGCCATGGCGCAAGCGCTGACGGTCATCACGAGGGCGGTGAGCAGGGTGCGTAGGGACATGTCCGTTATCTCTGCGAGTCATTTGCTTGATAGTGCCAGTTTGTCGGCCTGGTGGGTCGCAAGTTGAATCGTAGACGGCAAAATGCCCTGGCAGGCAGGGCATTTTGTGGTGTTGCTGAAATAGCTATCGCAGGCAAGCCAGCTCCCACACTTGAGCGTATTCCAGGGATGTGCTCGGTCAGCTGTGGGAGCTGGCTTGCCTGCGATAAAGGCGATGCGGGCTTGAATCAGCCCTCGCGCACCATATCCACATGCGGAATCCCGACCTCAAGAAACTCATCGCTGACGATCTTGAAACCCAGTCGCTCATAGAACGGTGCCGCATACACCTGCGCACTCAGGAATTGCCTGGTCTGGCCGCGTTTCACGGCCTCGCCAATTACTGCTTCCATCAGCTTGTCGCCGACTTTCAGTCCGCGCCAGTCCTTGAGCACCGATACCCGACCGATCTCGCCGCTGGGCAGCAATCGAGCGGTGCCAATCGGGAAGTCGCCTTCGTATGCAAGAAAATGCATGGCGCCGGCATCGTCCGCGTCCCACTCCAATTCAGGCGGGACCGATTGTTCAGCGATGAATACCGCTTCACGAATGCGCCGAATCTCGTCGATATCCTTTCGCCAGTCCGCGACACTTACGTGAATTTTATTCATCCGCGAACCCCAGGCTGCCTTGCTTGACCAGTTCGCACAGTAGGTCGCGACCGTCTTCGTCGGCCAGCCACTCGCCCAGGTTTTCGCTGTGCAGTGCATCGGCCGAGCACACCAGCTTCAACAGTTCACGCAGTTTGCCCGGCAGGTAACGGCTCTGGCCGCTGGCGAACAGCAGTACGTCGTCATCCACTTCGGACCAGGCCAGGCGTGCGCTCGGGTTGCGCACCAGGATCGCGCCGTCTTGCAGGCTGTTGATGAAGTCTTCTTCGCCCAACTCTTCACCGGCCACCAGTTCCGGGTAGCGTGGCTCGGTCATGAACTGGCCGAACCAGGTCAGCAGCATGCGCTCATCGCTCATGTGCTCGGCGAGCAGGCCCTTGAGGCGGTCCAGTGCGTCGCCCTGGATCTGGTGTGGGTCGCTGACCGGCTGGGCGTCGGCGTCGGTGTAGCGCTCTTCGTCGGTCAGGTACTGGCTGAGGAAGTCGGTGAAGTGGGTCAGCACTTCAGCGGCGCTCGGTGCACGGAAACCTACGGAATAGGTCATGCAGTCGTCTTCGGCAATACCGAAATGGGCCAGGCGCGGGGGCAGGTAGAGCATGTCGCCCGGTTCGAGCACCCATTCGGCGCTTTCTTCGAATTCGGCGAGGATGCGCAGGTCGGCGTGTTGCAGCAACGGGCTTTCGGAATTGCACATCTGACCGATCTTCCAGTTGCGCTTGCCCTGGGCTTGCAGCAGGAACACATCGTAGTTATCGAAATGCGGACCGACGCTGCCACCCGGCGCGGCGAAGCTGATCATCACATCATCGATACGCCAGCTCGGCAGGAAGCGGAAGTGCTCCAGCAGCTCAGCCACCTCCGGCACGAACTGGTCGACTGCCTGCACCAGCAGGGTCCACTCGCGCTCGGGCAGGGTGCTGAAAGCGTCTTCGGCGAACGGGCCGCGACGCAGTTCCCACGGGCGCTCGCCGTGTTCGATCACCAGGCGCGACTCGACTTCTTCTTCCAGGGCCAGGCCTGCCAGTTCGTCGGCGTCGATCGGGCTTTCGAAGTCAGGGATGGCCTGGCGGATCAGCAGCGGTTTTTTCTGCCAGTAGTCGCGCAGGAATTCCCGTGCCGTGATGCCGCCCAGAAGTTGAAGAGGGATATCAGGATTCATGTGTAACCTATTGAAAAAAAGCACTTTTAAGACAGGAATAAAAACGCCCGGCGCGGCCGGGCGTCTCAAAGGAGCTTGCTTGGATCAGATGCGCTTGGCTTGTTCTACAGCGTTGCCGATGTAGTTGGCCGGGGTGAGCAGTTTCAGCTCGGCCTTGGCTGCGGCTGGCATGTCCAGGCCGTCGATGAAAGTTTGCAGCGCTTCGGGGCTGATGCCCTTGCCGCGCGTCAATTCTTTCAGCTTCTCGTAGGGGTTTTCGATGTTGTAGCGGCGCATCACGGTCTGGATCGGCTCGGCCAATACTTCCCAGCACGCGTCCAGGTCAGCGGCAATTTTCTGCTCGTTGAGCTCCAGCTTGCTGATGCCTTTGAGGCTGGCTTCGTACGCGATCACGCTGTGGGCAAAGCCGACACCGAGGTTGCGCAGTACGGTGGAGTCGGTCAGGTCGCGCTGCCAGCGGGAGATCGGCAACTTGCTGGCCAGGTGCTGGAACAGGGCGTTGGCGATACCCAGGTTGCCTTCGGAGTTTTCGAAGTCGATCGGGTTGACCTTGTGCGGCATGGTCGACGAACCGATTTCGCCTGCAATGGTGCGCTGCTTGAAGTAGCCCAGGGAGATGTAGCCCCAGATATCGCGATCGAAATCGATCAGGATGGTGTTGAAGCGTGCAATCGCGTCGAACAGCTCGGCGATGTAGTCGTGGGGTTCGATCTGCGTGGTGTAGGGGTTGAAGCCCAGGCCCAATTCGTCTTCGATGAAGGCGCGGGCGTTGGCTTCCCAGTCGATCTCAGGGTAGGCCGACAGGTGGGCGTTGTAGTTGCCTACGGCGCCGTTGATCTTGCCCAGCAATGGCACGGCGGCGACTTGGGCGATCTGACGCTCCAGGCGGTACACCACGTTGGCCAGTTCTTTGCCCAGGGTGGTCGGCGAGGCCGGCTGGCCGTGGGTGCGCGACAGCATCGGCACGGCGGCGAAACGGATCGCCAGCTCGCGGATGGCTTCGGCGGTCTGGCGCATCAGCGGCAGCATCACGTCATCACGGCCTTCGCGCAGCATCAGGGCGTGGGACAGGTTGTTGATGTCCTCGCTGGTGCAGGCAAAGTGGATGAACTCGCTGACCTGGGCCAGTTCCGGCAGTTGGGCCGCTTGCTCTTTGAGCAGGTATTCGATGGCTTTGACGTCGTGGTTGGTGGTGCGCTCGATCTCTTTCACACGCTCGGCGTGCTCCAGGGAGAAGTTTTCCGCCAGGGTGTTCAATACAGCGTTGGCCTCGGCGGAAAACGCCGGCACTTCGCTGATGGCGGGGTGAGCGGCCAGGCGCTGGAGCCAGCGCACTTCAACCAGGACACGGGCACGGATCAGGCCGTACTCGCTGAAAATAGGGCGCAGGGCCTGGGTTTTGCCGGCGTAGCGGCCGTCAACAGGGGAAACCGCAGTGAGCGAAGAGAGCTGCATGGGGTGTTCTCGGACAGTCGGGCAACGAAATGGGGCGCGTATCATACATGAAAAAATCCGCCGGTCCGTCGCCAACTGACCGGCGTATTACGCGTAATGGCTTGAAAACAGCCTGCTGGTGCGACTTATTCGTTGCGCATCAACGGGTAAAGCTCTTTGAGCAATTTGCGTCGGCTGATCACCAACTGCCAGCGATGACCGCCCAGTTGGCGCCACAAGCGTGCCGAACGAATACCGGCCAGGAGCAGGGCGCGGATTTTCGACGCGTTGTTGGGTTGTTGCAGGTTGCGCATGTCGCCATGCACCTGGATGCGCTGGCGCAGGGTGCTCAAGGTGTCCTGGTACAGCGCACCACAGGCGGCGATCACGTTTTCGTGGGCCGGGCCGAAGTGTTCTACCTGGGACTGGATCTGCGGCAGGCGCTTGCCGATGGTGTCCAGCAGGTCGTCGCGCTTGGCCAACTGGCGCTCAAGGCCGAGCATCGACAGGGCATAACGTAGCGGCTCGCGCTGCAAAGTACTGGGGTCGCGCTCCAGGGCGCCGATCAGGGCGCGATAGCCTTCACGCAGGGCCAGGTCGTCGCCGCCGTAAACCTCAAGGGTGTCCTTGGGGTCGCGGATCAGCAGGCTGCCGAGCATGCAGGTCAGGCCGGCTTCAGTGACCTGGCCGGTCTTGGCGATCTTGTCCACCAGTACCGCAGCGAGAAAGACACCGCCAAGGGCTGTCAACTGCTCCTGGGTCGGGCTCATGCCGGGTTGCTCCAGGCTTGCGCGACTTCAATCACGCCGCCGCCCAGGCAGATCTCGCCGTCATAGAACACCACGGACTGGCCAGGGGTGACCGCGCGTTGCGGGTCATCGAAGGTGGCACGGTAGCCGGTGGCGGTCTTTTCCAGGGTGCAGGGCTGGTCGCTCTGGCGATAACGCACTTTGGCGGTCAGGCGGCGCGGGGTGCTCAGGTCGATAGGGTTGACCCAATAAATCTCGGAAGCGAGCAGGGCGCCGGAGAACAGCAGCGGGTGCTCGTTGCCCTGGCCGACCACCAGCACGTTGTTTTCCAAGTCTTTGACCAGCACGTACCACGGCTCAACACCTGCGTCTTTCAAGCCGCCGATGCCCAGGCCCTGGCGCTGGCCGATGGTATGGTACATCAGGCCGTGGTGGCGGCCGATCACTTCACCCTCGGTGGTCTTGATCTCGCCCGGTTGCGCCGGCAGGTATTGCTTGAGGAAATCGCTGAAGCGTCGCTCGCCGATAAAGCAGATACCGGTGGAGTCTTTCTTCTTGGCGGTGGCAAGGCCGTGTTTCTCGGCGATCCTGCGTACTTCGGGCTTTTCCAGTTCGCCGACCGGGAATAGAGTCTTGGCGATCTGTTCACCGCCCACGGCGTGCAGGAAGTAGCTCTGGTCCTTGTTCGGGTCCAGGCCCTTGAGCAGTTCGGTGCGCCCATCGATATCGCGACGGCGCACGTAGTGGCCGGTAGCTATCAGGTCGGCGCCGAGCATCATGGCGTAGTCGAGGAAGGCCTTGAACTTGATTTCGCGGTTACACAGGATGTCCGGGTTCGGCGTGCGGCCGGCCTTGTATTCGGCCAGGAAGTGCTCGAACACGTTGTCCCAGTACTCGGCGGCGAAGTTGGCGGTGTGCAGCTTGATGCCGATCTTGTCGCACACGGCCTGGGCGTCCGCGAGGTCGTCCATGGCGGTGCAGTATTCGGTTCCATCGTCTTCTTCCCAGTTCTTCATGAACAGGCCTTCCACCTCATAGCCCTGCTCCATGAGCAGAACGGCGGAAACGGAAGAGTCCACGCCGCCGGACATGCCGACGATGACGCGCTTCTTTTGTGTGTCAGAAGGGGCTGGATCACGCATAGGATTTCAACGGGTGTCTTGAAAAAGGACGCGATTCTAGCAGGCCTGGGCCCGCAAGGCTAAAGAGAAGGGCGGATCAATTCGAGGCTATGCCTGTGGCCGGCCAGATAATCATCGATACAGCGGATGATCAGCTCGCTGCGCCAGTCCTCGCGCAGGGCCATCAGCTCGTTACGGGTCAGCCAGCGGGCGCGCAGGATGCCTTCGTCAAGTTGATATTCCGGGTGGTGTTTCAGTGCCTTGGCGATAAAACAGACCCGTTGGTAGGTCACGCCATTGCTCGGGGCGGTATACAGGTAGATGCCGACGATGCCGGTGGCTTCCACGTCCCAGCCGGTTTCTTCCAGGGTTTCACGCACGGCGGCTTCGGTAAGGGTTTCATCCGGGTCGAGGTGGCCTGCCGGCTGATTGAGCACGGCGCGGCCGCCCTTGAGTTCTTCGACCATCAGGAAGCGGCCGTTGTCTTCGACGATGGTGGCGACGGTGATGTGGGGGAGCCAGGTCATTGCGAACCTCGGTATCTGGAAGGTGGCATGCTCAATGTGGGAGCTGGCTTGCCTGCGATGGCGGTGGGTCAGCTACGCCTGTATGAACTGACAGACTGCAATCGCAGGCAAGCCAGCTCCCACATTGGATTGGGTTTCTTCAATGAAGTCCCTACAAGCAGAAACCCCGGCACTTGGCCGGGGCTTCTTTGCATCCTTACAACCTTACTTCAACTTGGCAATCGCCGCATTGAGCGTGCTGCTCGGGCGCATGGCCTTGCTGGTCAGCTCGGGGTTCGGCGCGTAGTAGCCGCCGATGTCCACTGGCTTGCCCTGTACGGCGTTGAGTTCGGCAACGATGGTTGCTTCGTTCTCAGCCAGGGTTTTGGCCAGTTCGCCAAACTGCGCTTGCAGTGCCGTGTCTTCGGTCTGGGCGGCCAGGGCTTGTGCCCAGTACAGCGCCAGGTAGAAGTGGCTGCCGCGGTTGTCGATGTTGCCGACCTTGCGCGATGGCGACTTGTTGTTGTCCAGGAACTGGCCGGTGGCCTGGTCCAGGGTCTTGGACAGTACCAGGGCTTTCGGGTTGTTGTACGTCACACCCAAATGCTCAAGGGACGCGGCCAGGGCCAGGAACTCGCCCAGGGAATCCCAGCGCAGGAAGTTTTCTTCCAGCAGTTGCTGCACGTGCTTTGGAGCCGAACCGCCAGCGCCGGTTTCGAACAGGCCACCGCCATTCATCAGCGGCACGATCGACAGCATCTTGGCGCTGGTGCCCAGTTCCATGATCGGGAACAGGTCGGTCAGGTAGTCGCGCAGTACGTTGCCGGTCACCGAGATGGTGTCCAGGCCCTTGCGGGTGCGCTCCAGGGTGAACTTCATCGCATCGACCGGGGCCATGATGCGGATGTCCAGGCCTTCGGTGTTGTGGTCTTTCAGGTAAGCCTGAACTTTCTCGACCACTACGCCATCGTGGGCGCGCTGGGGGTCCAGCCAGAAGATGGCCGGGGTGTTGCTGGCGCGGGCACGGTTGACGGCGAGCTTGACCCAGTCCTGGATCGGAGCGTCTTTGGTCTGGCACATGCGGAAGATGTCGCCAGCTTCGACGTTCTGTTCCATCAGCAGGTTGCCCTGGCTGTCGGTGACGCGGACAACGCCGTCAGCCTTGATCTGGAAGGTCTTGTCGTGGGAGCCGTACTCTTCGGCTTTCTTCGCCATCAGGCCAACGTTTGGCACGCTGCCCATGGTGGTTGGGTCGAAGGCGCCATTGGCTTTGCAGTCTTCGATGACCGCCTGGTAGATGGTGGCGTAGCAGCGATCCGGGATCACAGCCTTGGTGTCGTGCAACTGGCCGTCGGTGCCCCACATCTTGCCGGAGTCACGGATCATCGCTGGCATCGAGGCGTCGACGATGACGTCGCTTGGCACGTGCAGGTTGGTGATGCCTTTGTCGGAGTTGACCATCGCCAGGGCAGGGCGAACGGCGTAGACCGCCTGGATGTCGGCTTCGATCTGCGCTTGCTGGTCGGCCGGCAGGGCCTTGATGCGAGCGTACAAGTCGCCGATGCCGTTGTTCAGGTTGAAGCCGATCTGTTCCAGCACGGTCGCGTGCTTGGCCAGGGCGTCTTTATAGAACTCGGCAACGATCTGGCCGAACATGATCGGGTCGGAGACCTTCATCATGGTGGCTTTCAAGTGAACCGACAACAGCACGCCTTGCTTCTTGGCGTCTTCGATTTCAGCGGCGATGAAGCTGCGCAGGGCTTTCTTGCTCAGCACGGCGGTGTCGATGATTTCGCCGGCCTGAACGCTGGTCTTTTCCTTCAGGACGGTGGTGGTGCCGTCCTTTGCGACCAGCGCAATTTTGACCGCGTCAGCTGTTTCGATCTGCACGGCTTTTTCGCTGCCGTAGAAGTCGCCGCTGTTCATGTGGGCAATGTGCGACTTGGAGTCGGCAGCCCAGGCGCCCATCTTGTGCGGGTGCTTGCGTGCATAGTTCTTGACCGACAGCGGTGCGCGACGGTCGGAGTTGCCTTCGCGCAGTACCGGGTTCACGGCGCTGCCCTTGACCTTGTCGTAACGTGCACGGGTTTCTTTTTCCGCGTCGGTGGTTACGGTTTCAGGGTAGTCCGGCAGGGCGTAGCCCTGGGCCTGCAGTTCCTTGATCGCGGCTTGCAGCTGCGGGGTCGAGGCGCTGATGTTGGGAAGCTTGATGATGTTGGCTTCAGGCGTAACGGCCAGGTCGCCCAGTTCGGCGAGGTGGTCCGGGATGGCCTTGGTGCCCAGTTGCTCGGGGAAGCTTGCGAGGATGCGCCCGGCGAGGGAAATGTCGCGGGTTTCCACGGCAATATCAGCGGAAGCGGTGAAGGCCTCTACGATAGGCAGCAGTGAATAGGTGGCGAGGGCTGGGGCTTCGTCGGTGAAGGTGTAGATGATCTTCGAGCGGGTGGGCATATTCGGATTAACTCTCTTCTTTGCTGAAAGCGTGCGCAGAAACTCGAGATGCGCCGGGTAGAGCGCGTTCGTTCAAAGTCATCCATGAGCGAAATGTCGAGGTTTCTTCGCGGTGATGTTGGTTTGCATCAGTCGAGCGTCAAGCGGGTGGGCTATGGTAATAGTCCGGCTTTCTGGCGAAAGGCTACGTTCTAGAGCGGTCCGCCGTCGTGACTCTTTGGTCAGCGGCGGCATTATACATAGGTCGCTATGCTTACGCTGAGCCTTCATACAAAAGGGGGCTCGTCCATTGGTCTAAAGGTCGCAGGTGCGTGGGGTGGTGAGATGTGCTCAAGATTGGCGCTTTTCCCTTTGCTTTCAGGCTTGTAGGCCACCAAATGTGCTGTTTTCGATGCAAATGAGCATGGCGTGAGGTTTCAGTCGCCATTTATCTGGAGTAGGCTCGAACGCAGCCAGATGTTCAATCCATAGATGGAGTTCAGCATGGGATACAAGAAGATTCAGGTTCCGGCAGTCGGCGACAAAATCACCGTCAATGCAGACCATTCTCTCAATGTTCCTGACCAACCGATCATCCCCTACATCGAAGGAGACGGTATTGGCGTCGACATCAGCCCGGTGATGATCAAGGTGGTCGATGCCGCTGTTGAAAAGGCTTACGGCGGCAAGCGCAAAATCTCCTGGATGGAGGTGTACGCTGGTGAAAAGGCCACTCAAGTTTACGACCAGGATACGTGGCTGCCCCAGGAAACCCTGGATGCGGTCAAGGATTACGTGGTGTCCATCAAGGGCCCGCTGACCACGCCGGTCGGTGGCGGCATCCGCTCGCTGAACGTGGCCCTGCGCCAGCAACTTGATCTCTACGTGTGTCTTCGCCCGGTGCGCTGGTTCGAAGGCGTGCCCAGCCCGGTGAAAAAGCCTGGCGACGTGGACATGACCATCTTCCGTGAGAACTCCGAGGATATTTACGCGGGCATCGAATGGAAGGCCGGTTCGCCGGAAGCGATCAAGGTGATCAAGTTCCTCAAGGAAGAAATGGGCGTTACCAAGATCCGTTTCGACCAGGATTGCGGGATTGGCGTCAAGCCGGTCTCCAAAGAGGGTACCAGGCGCCTGGCGCGCAAGGCCCTGCAATATGTGGTGGATAACGACCGCGACTCGCTGACCATCGTGCACAAAGGCAACATCATGAAGTTCACCGAGGGTGCCTTCAAGGAGTGGGCCTATGAGGTGGCGGCTGAAGAGTTCGGTGCGACCTTGCTCGATGGCGGGCCGTGGATGCAGTTCAAGAACCCCAAGACCGGCAAGAATGTGGTGGTTAAAGATGCTATTGCCGACGCCATGCTCCAGCAGATCCTGCTGCGCCCGGCCGAATATGACGTGATCGCCACGCTCAACCTCAATGGTGATTACCTGTCCGACGCCCTGGCGGCGGAAGTGGGCGGTATTGGTATTGCGCCGGGGGCCAACCTGTCGGACACCGTGGCAATGTTTGAAGCCACCCACGGCACTGCGCCTAAATATGCGGGTAAGGATCAGGTCAACCCTGGGTCATTGATCCTGTCTGCGGAAATGATGCTGCGGCATATGGGGTGGGTCGAGGCAGCGGATCTGATCATCAAGGGCACCAATGGCGCGATTTCGGCCAAGACTGTGACCTATGACTTCGAGCGTCTGATGGATGGCGCTACGTTGGTGTCGTCGTCGGGCTTTGGTGACGCGTTGATCAAGCATATGTAAACAGGCACACAAAACCGGCCGCCCTGGTGATTCGGGGTGGCCGGTTTGCTTTCAGTGCTTTGTTCTGTGACTGGTCAGGCCTTCTGCTTTTCTTGTCGTGATTTCTGGCCGGGCGCCGCAACGTTTTCTGCGGCAGGGCTACTAGCGGTGATTCCTTCGATCTTCACCGCATGCAAGCCCTTTGGGCCCTGGGTAATCTCAAAGGAGACCACTTGACCCGCTTTCAGCGTTTTGTACCCATCCATATTGATCGCTGAGAAATGCGCAAAGAGGTCTTCACTCTTTCCGTCTTCATTAATGAAGCCGTAACCCTTGGCATTGTTGAACCACTTGACCTTACCACTAGCCATTCCCTTATCCCTCTGCACCAGACTCCATCACTGGAGTATCATCCTGTCTATCCGTCCTAACCCGAATAAATAAGGTTGACTGCGCGGACCTTTTTTACCCACTGTGGGCTCTATTTGTTGTAACACCGTTTCGCCGATAGTCAAGGTGACCCAAGAGTCAGAGTTGAAATTCTGACAGGTCGCCCCCACCACTGTAATTGAACCACTGACGAACCTTTCTTTCCCATGCATGCAAACAGCCAGATTCGACTAACATTCAATCAGGATCGCCCGGATCAGGAACATGACGACGACGGTTCTGCAGGCATTGCTGTTCAGGAGGCCAAGCCTGCTTTACAGGCGCCGCCGATGTACAAGGTGGTTTTGTTCAATGATGACTACACACCGATGGATTTCGTCGTCGAAGTGCTCGAGGTGTTTTTTAACCTGAACCGCGAGTTGGCGACCAAGGTAATGCTGGCCGTTCACACAGAAGGACGGGCAGTATGTGGAGTGTTTACCCGCGACATCGCCGAGACAAAGGCCATGCAGGTCAACCAGTACGCCAGGGAAAGCCAGCATCCGCTACTCTGTGAAATCGAGAAGGACGGTTAACGCCGACCACTTGGGTATGAGGTGAAGCTATGTTAAACCGCGAGCTCGAAGTCACCCTCAATCTTGCCTTCAAGGAGGCTCGTTCGAAGCGTCATGAATTCATGACCGTCGAACACCTGCTGTTGGCACTTTTGGATAACGAAGCTGCCGCCACCGTTCTACGTGCGTGCGGCGCCAACCTCGACAAGCTCAAGCATGACCTGCAGGAGTTTATCGACTCCACCACACCACTGATCCCCGTGCATGACGAGGACCGCGAAACCCAGCCAACCCTGGGGTTCCAGCGGGTATTGCAGCGTGCTGTGTTCCACGTACAGAGCTCCGGTAAGCGTGAAGTCACGGGCGCGAATGTGCTTGTGGCAATTTTCAGCGAACAGGAAAGCCAGGCCGTGTTCCTGCTCAAGCAGCAGAGCGTTGCCCGTATTGATGTAGTCAATTACATCGCCCACGGTATCTCTAAAGTGCCTGGGCACGGCGATCATTCCGAGGGTGAGCAGGATATGCAGGACGAGGAGGGCGGTGAGTCTTCTTCTTCGAGCAATCCGCTGGATGCCTATGCCAGCAACCTCAATGAAATGGCGCGCCAGGGGCGGATCGATCCGCTGGTGGGGCGTGAGCATGAGGTTGAGCGTGTAGCGCAGATCCTTGCGCGTCGTCGCAAGAACAACCCGTTGCTGGTGGGCGAGGCGGGCGTGGGTAAGACCGCGATTGCCGAAGGCCTGGCCAAGCGCATTGTCGACAACCAGGTGCCAGACCTGCTGGCCAGCAGTGTCGTCTATTCCCTTGACCTGGGCGCGTTGCTCGCCGGGACCAAGTACCGTGGCGATTTCGAGAAACGCTTCAAGGCGTTGCTCGGTGAGTTGAAAAAACGTCCACAGGCCATCCTGTTCATCGACGAGATCCATACCATCATTGGCGCCGGTGCAGCTTCCGGTGGGGTGATGGACGCTTCCAACCTGCTCAAGCCACTGCTGTCCTCGGGTGATATCCGTTGCATTGGTTCGACCACGTTCCAGGAATTCCGCGGCATCTTCGAAAAAGACCGTGCCCTGGCGCGTCGCTTCCAGAAAGTCGACGTGTCCGAGCCGTCGGTTGAAGACACCATCGGTATCCTGCGCGGGCTCAAGGGGCGTTTTGAAGCGCACCATGGCATCGAATACACCGATGAGGCCTTGCGTGCGGCGGCTGAGCTGGCGTCGCGCTACATCAATGACCGGCATATGCCTGACAAGGCCATCGATGTGATCGACGAAGCGGGTGCCTATCAGCGCCTGCAGCCGGTCGAGAAGCGCGTGAAGCGCATCGACGTGCCTCAAGTCGAGGACATCGTGGCCAAGATCGCGCGGATTCCGCCAAAACACGTCACCAGCTCCGACAAGGAGTTGCTGCGTAACCTGGAGCGCGACCTCAAGCTCACTGTGTTTGGCCAGGATGCGGCCATCGACTCGCTGTCCACGGCGATCAAGTTGTCGCGTGCTGGCCTCAAGTCGCCGGACAAGCCAGTCGGTTCGTTCCTGTTCGCAGGCCCGACCGGCGTCGGCAAGACCGAGGCGGCTCGCCAGCTGGCCAAGGCCATGGGCATCGAACTGGTCCGTTTCGACATGTCCGAGTACATGGAGCGCCACACTGTGTCGCGCTTGATCGGTGCGCCTCCGGGCTATGTCGGCTTCGACCAGGGCGGCCTGTTGACCGAGGCGATCACCAAGCAGCCACATTGCGTATTGCTGCTCGATGAAATCGAAAAGGCTCACCCGGAAGTCTTCAACCTGCTATTGCAGGTCATGGATCACGGGACCCTGACCGACAACAACGGGCGCAAGGCAGACTTCCGCAACGTGATCGTGATCATGACCACCAACGCCGGTGCCGAAACCGCGGCGCGGGCTTCGATCGGCTTTACGCATCAGGATCACTCCTCCGATGCCATGGAAGTGATCAAGAAGAGCTTCACGCCGGAGTTCCGCAACCGCCTGGACACCATTATCCAGTTTGGTCGCCTCAGCCATGAGGTCATCAAAAGCGTGGTGGACAAGTTCCTCACCGAGCTTCAAGCGCAGTTGGAAGACAAGCGCGTGCAGCTGGATGTGACGGAAGCGGCCCGCAGTTGGATCGCAGAGGGCGGCTACGATGCGGCAATGGGCGCACGCCCAATGGCGCGTCTGATCCAGGACAAGATCAAGCGGCCACTGGCCGAAGAGATCCTGTTCGGCGAACTCTCCGACCATGGTGGGGTGGTACACATCGACCTGAAGGACGGCGAGCTGACCTTCGAGTTCGAGACCACGGCTGAAATGGCCTGATCGTTAGCTGCAACATTGCAAAAGGCGCCGAAAGGCGCCTTTTTGCTGCCTGAAATACGATTACGAGACAATGACGGTCAACTGTGGGAGCTGGCTTGCCTGCGATGGCGGTCCTTCAGTCGCACATCGTTAACTGGCCCACCGCTATCGCAGGCAAGCCAGCTCCCACACAGTCAAGTGGTGACTGTTAAATCCTGCGCACACAAAAACGCCCGGCATAACCGGGCGTTTTGTATTGACTTGCTTAGCGAGCGCGGTAAGTGATGCGCCCTTTGCTCAAGTCATAGGGCGTCAGCTCGACGCGCACTTTGTCACCGGTAAGAATACGAATGTAGTTCTTGCGCATCTTGCCGGAGATATGCGCGGTTACGACGTGCCCATTTTCCAACTCCACACGAAACATGGTGTTGGGCAGGGTGTCGACGACAGTGCCTTCCATTTCGAAGCTGTCTTCTTTCGACATGCAGTAAAGCCCTCGGTATCCAGTGAATGGCCCGGTGCAACTGCGCCAGGCAAAAGCGGCGTGCATTGTGCCCGAAAAAGGGTGTTCAAGCCAAGGGGTTCTAGTTAAGCGTGACCCATCTTTGATTAATCAGCAGCTCAATGGGCCTATATTGGGTCTTGTAGTTCATCTTTTTGCAGTTCTTGATCCAGTATCCGAGGTACACCGCTTCCAGCTCCAGGCGCAGCGCTTCGCCTATTTGCCATAGGATGGCGAAGCGCCCGAGGCTGCGGCGTTCTTCGGTCGGTTCATAGAAGGTGTACACCGCCGAGAGGCCGTTGGGCAGTAGGTCGGTCACCGCTACGGCCAACAGGCGGCCGTCGAGGCGGAACTCGTAGAAACGCGAAAAAGGCAAGTCACGCACCAGGAATGTGGAAAACTGGTCGCGGCTGGGCGGATACATATCGCCGTCGGCATGACGCTGCTCGATATAGCGTTGGTAGAGATCGAAATATTCTTCGCTGTATTGGGGTTTGGTGGCGTGTACGGTCAGGTCAGCGTTGCGCTTGAGAATGCGTTTCTGATTACGGTCGGGCGAAAACTGCGCAACCGGGATACGCGCAGGCACGCACGCGTTGCAGTTCTGGCAATGGGGGCGATACAGGTGATCGCCGCTGCGCCGGAAGCCCATCTCGGACAGGTCGGCATACACATGCACGTCCATGGGCTGGCTGGGATCGAGGAACAGTGTGGTGGCCTGCTCGTCGGGCAGATAGCTGCATGAGTGGGCTTGAGTGGCATAGAACTTCAAGCGCGCCAGCTCGGTCATGATCAACCCTCGGGATAAGCTTTGAAATAAGTGTAAGCCACGTGCGCGAAAGTCGCCTAGGAAACCCACGGCCCAGCGTTGGGTTGGTCCAGATGTTTATGCAGGAAGTCAGCGAAGACGCTGCGGGGTATGCCGCGGGCACCCAGGCTGTGCAGGTGATCGTTGGGCATCTGGCAATCGATCAGCACAAATCCCCAGGCTTGCAGTTGCCGGGTCAACGTGGCGAAGCCGAATTTGGAGGCGTTGTCGGCGCGGCTGAACATGGACTCGCCAAAAAACAACTGGCCCATCGCCAGGCCATACAGGCCACCTACCAGTTCGCCCTGGTCCCAGACCTCGACGGAATGCGCATAGCCGCGTTGGTGCAGCTCCAGATAAGCCTTCTGGATACCTTCGGTGATCCAGGTGCCATCGGCGTAGGCACGGGGCGCGGCGCAGGCATGGATGACGGCGGCGAAATCCTGGTCGAAGGTCACGGTATAGCGCTGCTGGCGCAATAATTTGCCCAGGCTGCGGGAAACATGCAGCTCGTCGGGGAAAATCACCGTACGCGGGTCTGGCGACCACCAGAGGATAGGCTGGCCTTCGGAGAACCAGGGGAAGCAGCCATGGCGGTAGGCCTGGATCAGTCGTTCGGCCGACAGGTCGCCACCGGCGGCGAGCAGGCCGTTGGGTTCGCGCATGGCCTTGGCCAAGGGAGGGAACGTCAGGGTGTCGCGTTGTAACCAGGTCAGCATGGCATCCAGGCTTAGGGAAGGGGAGGGAAGTGGCAGGTCATGCACCTGCACCGCAAGCGTTGATTATTGACGACCCTGCGCCATGGGGCCAGCCCGAATAGGCGATTGACGAGGATTAGCATGAACGGGTGTTTCTGCAACTCTGTACACAGGGTGTGGTCGTAATCGGGTCTTGCGCATGCCGGCCATTTGCCAAGCTTGCCTGGATTGCTAAATACAGCTCATAAGCCTTTGTCAGCAAAGGCAATGCATGCTCAAATTGTCCGTGCAGTCAGGTGAAGGGCAAGTGTGTGGCATCGCGCACGCAAACCCGTACAATGCGGCCATTGTGGCGTTATCGCCATTTCACCTATCCGTCACCGGGTGTTAAAAGTAGATTCAGCAACATTCGTTCATTTTTCAACTGCTCCGGATAGAGCAGTCGTGTGTAGTCATTCAACAGATGGACGCGCTAAAGGCGCAGGAATAGACCCGTTTTGAAGAAATCCGCCGCAGCACCTAAAGCAGCAGTCGTACCGGCCTGGCGCCAGCACCTGCATTACCGACTCAAGGAAGGCGCACTGATTGCCATCGGTGCGCTGTGCCTGTTCCTGATGATGGCCTTGCTGACCTATGGCAAGGACGATCCGGGCTGGAGCCATAACAGCAAGATCGATGACGTGCAGAATTTCGGCGGCCCTGTAGGTTCCTACAGCGCCGATATCCTCTTCATGATCCTGGGTTACTTCGCCTACATTTTCCCGCTGTTGCTGGCGATCAAGACCTGGCAGATCTTCCGCCAGCGTCACGAGCCGTGGCAGTGGAGCGGCTGGCTGTTCTCCTGGCGCCTGATCGGCCTGGTGTTCCTGGTGCTGTCGGGCGCTGCGCTGGCGCATATCCACTTCCATGCCCCGACCGGTCTGCCGGCGGGCGCGGGCGGGGCCCTGGGTGAAAGCCTTGGCGACCTGGCGCGCAGGACCCTGAATATCCAGGGCAGCACCCTGATGTTCATCGCGCTGTTCCTGTTCGGCCTCACGGTATTCACCGACCTGTCATGGTTCAAGGTGATGGACGTGACCGGCAAGATCACCCTCGACCTGTTCGAATTGTTCCAGGGCGCCGCCAACCGCTGGTGGGCCGCCCGTGTCGAGCGCAAGCAAATGGTGGCGCAGCTGCGTGAGGTCGACACCCGTGTCAACGAGGTGGTGGCCCCAAGCACGCCGGATCGGCGCGAGCAAGCCAAGGTCAAGGAGCGCTTGATCGAGCGCGAGCAGGCCCTGAGCAAGCACATGTCGGACCGTGAAAAGCAGGTGCCGCCCGTGATCGCCCCGGCACCGCCCAAGGCGCCGGAGCCCAGCCATCGCGTGCAAAAAGAGAAGCAGGCACCGCTGTTCATCGACAGCGCCGTCGAAGGCACCTTGCCGCCGATCTCGATTCTGGACCCGGCCGAAAAGAAACAACTCAACTATTCCCCCGAATCCCTGGCGGCCGTCGGCCACCTGCTGGAAATCAAGCTCAAGGAATTCGGCGTCGAAGTGTCGGTGGACTCGATCCATCCGGGCCCGGTGATCACCCGTTACGAAATCCAACCGGCCGCCGGGGTAAAAGTCAGCCGCATTTCCAACCTGGCCAAAGACTTGGCACGTTCCCTGGCCGTGACCAGCGTGCGCGTGGTGGAAGTGATCCCGGGCAAGACCACCGTGGGTATCGAGATTCCCAACGAAGACCGCCAGATCGTGCGCTTCTCCGAAGTGCTGTCGACGCCGGAATACGACAACTTCAAATCGCCGGTCACCCTGGCGCTCGGCCATGACATCGGCGGCAAGCCGGTGATTACCGACCTGGCGAAAATGCCGCACTTGCTGGTAGCCGGTACCACTGGTTCCGGTAAGTCGGTGGGTGTGAACGCCATGATCCTGTCGATCCTGTTCAAGTCCGGGCCGGATGACGCCAAGCTGATCATGATCGACCCGAAGATGCTGGAACTGTCGATCTACGAAGGCATCCCGCACCTGCTGTGCCCGGTGGTCACCGACATGAAGGACGCCGCCAACGCCCTGCGCTGGAGCGTTGCCGAGATGGAGCGCCGCTACAAGCTCATGGCGAAGATGGGCGTGCGTAACCTGTCGGGCTTCAATGCCAAGGTCAAGGAAGCCCAGGACGCCGGCACACCGCTGACCGACCCGCTGTACAAGCGCGAAAGCATTCACGATGAAGCACCACTGCTGACCAAGCTGCCGACCATCGTGGTGGTGGTCGATGAATTTGCCGACATGATGATGATCGTCGGCAAGAAGGTTGAAGAGCTGATCGCCCGCATCGCCCAGAAGGCACGGGCGGCGGGTATCCACTTGATCCTCGCGACACAGCGGCCGTCGGTGGACGTGATCACCGGCCTGATCAAGGCCAACATTCCGACCCGCATGGCGTTCCAGGTCTCCAGCAAGATCGACTCGCGCACCATCATTGACCAGGGTGGCGCCGAGCAACTGCTGGGCCACGGTGACATGCTCTACATGCCGCCGGGCACCAGCCTGCCGATTCGCGTTCACGGCGCCTTTGTTTCCGATGACGAAGTCCACCGTGTGGTCGAAGCCTGGAAACTGCGCGGCGCGCCCGAGTACAACGACGACATCCTCAACGGCGTCGAAGAAGCCGGCAGCGGCTTTGAAAATGGCGGCGGTGGCGGTGATGACGATGCCGAGACCGACGCTTTGTATGACGAAGCCGTGGCCTTCGTACTGGAAAGCCGCCGTGCGTCGATCTCCGCGGTGCAGCGCAAGCTGAAAATCGGCTACAACCGTGCCGCCCGCATGATCGAAGCCATGGAAATGGCCGGCGTCGTGACCGCAATGAACACCAATGGCTCGCGTGAAGTCATCGCCCCCGGGCAGATGCGCGACTGATTCCGCGCCGCGTGGCAACACGCGGCGTGCCCTGACTACTCAATGAGGACTCCCATGCGCTTTATCCGCATGCTGTTGTTGCCAGCCCTAGCCCTGACCGCTGTTTCGGCTCACGCTGACCCGGCTTCCGTCGCCAGCCTGAAGAACCTGTTGGACAAATCCCAGACCCTCACCGCGCGCTTCTCCCAGCTGACCCTGGATGCCGGCGGCACCCAGTTGCAGGAAACCGCCGGTGAAATGGCCGTGCAGCGCCCAGGGCTGTTCTATTGGCATACCGAAGGCAAGGCGGAGCAGACCATTGTTTCCGACGGCCAGAAAGTCACGCTGTGGGACCCGGACCTGGAACAGGCGACCATCAAGAAGCTCGATCCGCGCCTGAACCAGACCCCGGCACTGCTGCTGTCGGGTGATGTGTCGAAAATCAACGACAGCTTCGACATCACCTCCAAGCAGACCAGCAACGTCATCGAGTTCACCCTCAAGCCAAAATCCAAGGACACGTTGTTTGACACGCTGTCCCTGTCGTTCGGCAACGGCGTGATCAACAACATGCGCCTGGTCGACAGCGTCGGCCAGCGCACCGATATCCTGTTCTCCGGGGTCAAGGCCAACCAGCCGGTGCCCGCGTCCAAGTTCAAGTTCGACATCCCCAAGGGTGCCGACGTGATCCAGGAATAAACTGCCCAGAGGTTTCAAACGCTGCCCATGGATCTGTTTCGAAGTGACCCGATTGCCCAGCCGTTGGCCGCGCGCTTGCGTTCGACCAACCTGGATGAGTACGTCGGTCAGGAACATCTGCTCGCTCGGGGCAAGCCCTTGCGCGAAGCCCTGGAGCAGGGTGCGCTGCATTCGATGATTTTCTGGGGGCCGCCGGGCGTGGGCAAGACCACCCTGGCGCGGTTGTTGGCGAAAGTCTCGGATGCGCACTTTGAAACGGTCTCGGCGGTGCTCGCCGGGGTCAAGGAGATCCGCCAGGCGGTGGAAGTCGCCAAGCAGCAGGCCGGGCAGTACGGCAAACGCACTATCCTGTTCGTCGACGAAGTGCATCGCTTCAACAAGTCGCAGCAGGATGCGTTCCTGCCTTATGTCGAGGACGGTACGCTGATATTTATCGGCGCCACCACCGAAAACCCTTCCTTTGAATTGAACAACGCCTTGTTGTCACGGGCGCGGGTCTATGTGCTCAAGAGCCTGGATGAAGCGGCGATGCGAAAGCTGCTGCACCGTGCCTTGAGCGAAGACAAGGGGCTGGGCAAGCGCCAGCTGAGCCTCAGCGATGAAGGTTTCAAGATTTTGCTGACCGCCGCCGATGGCGACGGGCGCCGCTTTCTCAACCTGCTGGAGAATGCTTCCGACCTGGCCGAAGACGGCGGCGAGATTGGCGTCGACCTGTTGCAAAGCTTGCTCGGTGACACACGCCGGCGTTTCGACAAGGGCGGCGAAGCCTTCTACGACCAGATTTCCGCGCTGCACAAATCCGTACGCGGTTCCAACCCTGATGGCGCGCTGTATTGGTTTGCGCGCATGATCGATGGCGGTTGCGACCCGCTGTACCTGGCGCGTCGTGTGGTGCGCATGGCCAGCGAAGACATCGGCAATGCAGACCCGCGCGCCCTGAGCCTGTGCCTGGCCGCCTGGGAGGTGCAGGAGCGCCTCGGCAGCCCGGAAGGCGAGCTGGCGGTGGCCCAGGCCATCACTTACCTGGCCTGCGCGCCCAAAAGCAACGCGGTGTACATGGGCTTCAAGTCGGCCCTGCGTGCGGCCGCCGAGCATGGTTCCCTCGAAGTGCCGCTGCACCTGCGCAACGCGCCGACCAAGCTGATGAAGCAACTGGGGTATGGCGACGAATACCGTTATGCCCACGATGAGCCGGACGCCTACGCGGCCGGCGAAGACTACTTCCCCGATGAGCTGGAGCCGCAGCCGTTCTACCAGCCAGTGCCCCGTGGCCTGGAGCTGAAGATCGGCGAGAAGCTCAACCACCTGGCCACCCTTGACCGTCTGAGCCCCAGGCAGCGGAGAAAAACATGATTCCTTTAGTGGTCGCCGTCTCGGCGGGAGGTATCGCCGGTACACTGCTGCGCTTCGCCACCGGCAATTGGATCAACGCCAATTGGCCGAAACACTTCTATACGGCGACGCTCGCCGTTAATATCGTGGGCTGCCTGTTGATCGGCGTGTTATACGGCCTGTTTTTGTTACGCCCGGAAGTGCCTGTCGAGGTACGTGCCGGCCTGATGGTTGGCTTTCTTGGCGGCCTGACGACTTTTTCATCCTTTTCACTGGATACCGTGCGCCTGCTGGAAAGCGGGCAAGTGCCGCTGGCGATTGGCTATGCGGCCATCAGCGTATTCGGCGGGCTGCTCGCCACCTGGGCTGGCCTGTCCTTGACCAAACTTTGATAACGAGAGACCGACATGCTCGATTCCAAACTGTTACGTAGCAACCTTCAGGACGTAGCGGACCGCCTGGCATCCCGTGGCTTTGCCTTGGATGTTGCGCGCATCGAAGCGCTGGAAGAACAGCGCAAGACCGTCCAGACCCGCACCGAAGCACTGCAGGCTGAACGTAATGCGCGCTCCAAGTCCATCGGCCAGGCCAAGCAGCGCGGTGAAGACATCGCGCCGTTGATGGCGGATGTCGAGCGCATGGGCACTGAGCTGTCCGACGGCAAAATCGAGCTGGAAGGCATTCAGACCCAATTGGATTCGATCCTACTGGGCATTCCGAACCTGCCCCACGAATCTGTGCCGGTCGGCGAAGATGAAGACGGCAACGTCGAAGTGCGCCGCTGGGGCACGCCGAAAGCCTTCGATTTCGAGATCAAGGACCACGTCGCCCTGGGCGAATTGACCGGTGGCCTGGATTTTGAAACCGCGGCAAAAATGTCCGGCGCACGCTTTGCCTTGTTGCGCGGCCCGATTGCGCGCATGCACCGTGCACTGGCGCAGTTCATGATCAACCTGCACACCGGCGAACACGGTTATGAAGAGGCCTACACCCCGTACCTGGTTCAGGCGCCGGCGTTGATGGGCACCAGCCAACTGCCGAAATTCGAAGAAGACCTGTTCAAGATCAGCCGCGACGGCGAAGCCGACCTGTACCTGATCCCGACCGCCGAAGTGTCGCTGACCAATATCGTCGCCGGCGAAATCCTCGACGCCAAGCAACTGCCGTTGAAGCTGGTTGCTCACAGCCCGTGCTTCCGTAGCGAAGCCGGCGCGTCGGGTCGCGACACCCGTGGCATGATCCGCCAGCATCAGTTCGACAAGGTTGAAATGGTCCAGGTAGTAGAGCCGTCGACCTCCATGGAGGCCCTGGAAGGCCTGACTGCCAACGCCGAGCGCGTGCTGCAGTTGCTGGAGCTGCCTTACCGCGTACTGGCCCTGTGCACGGGCGACATGGGCTTCAGCGCCGTGAAAACCTACGACCTGGAAGTGTGGGTGCCGAGCCAGGACAAATACCGCGAGATTTCGTCGTGCTCCAACTGCGGTGACTTCCAGGCCCGTCGCATGCAGGCGCGTTTCCGCAACCCGGAAACCGGCAAGCCGGAGCTGGTGCACACCCTCAACGGTTCGGGCCTGGCCGTAGGCCGTACCCTGGTGGCCGTGCTGGAAAACTACCAGCAGGCTGACGGTTCGATCCGTGTACCTGAGGTGCTCAAGCCGTACATGGCGGGCGTTGAGGTCATCCGCTAAATGGAATTTCTGCCGCTGTTTCATAACCTGCGCGGCAGTCGTGTGTTGGTCGTCGGTGGTGGGGAGATTGCCTTGCGCAAATCCCGGCTGCTGGCCGACGCCGGCGCGGTGTTGCGGGTGGTTGCTCCCCAGATCGAAAGCCAGCTGCGTGAGCTGGTGCTGGGCAGTGGCGGGGAACTGATGTTGCGCGGTTATCAGGAGGCCGACCTGGACGGTTGCACCCTGATTATCGCAGCCACCGACGATGAGCCACTGAATGCGCAAGTATCCAGTGATGCCAAGCGTCGCTGCGTGCCGGTCAATGTGGTGGACGCGCCAGCGTTGTGCAGCGTGATCTTCCCGGCAATTGTCGACCGTTCACCCTTGGTGATTGCCGTCTCCAGCGGCGGTGACGCGCCGGTACTGGCACGGCTGATCCGCGCCAAGCTGGAAACCTGGATTCCCTCGACCTACGGTCAATTGGCTGGGCTGGCCGCGCGTTTTCGGGCTCAGGTCAAAGGTTTGTACCCGGATGTGCAGCAACGCCGGGCGTTCTGGGAGGAAGTGTTCCAGGGCCCGATTGCCGATCGCCAGTTGGCCGGGCAGGGCGAGGAGGCCGAGCGCCTGTTGATCGAAAAGGTCAATGGCGCGCCGCCTTACGCGCCCGGTGAGGTGTACCTGGTGGGTGCGGGCCCAGGCGACCCGGATTTGCTGACCTTCCGCGCATTGCGCCTGATGCAGCAAGCCGACGTGGTGCTGTACGACCGTTTGGTTGCGCCGGCGATTTTGGAACTGTGCCGTCGTGATGCCGAGCGCGTGTACGTCGGCAAGCGTCGCGCCGATCACGCGGTGCCCCAGGACCAGATCAACCAGCAACTGGTAGACCTGGCCAAGCAAGGCAAGCGCGTGCTGCGCCTCAAGGGGGGGGACCCGTTCATCTTTGGTCGTGGTGGCGAAGAGATCGAAGAGTTGGCGGCCCACGGCATCCCGTTCCAGGTGGTGCCGGGTATTACGGCAGCCAGTGGTTGCGCGGCCTATGCCGGGATTCCGCTGACTCACCGCGACTATGCCCAATCTGTACGTTTTATTACCGGGCACTTGAAGAACGGTACCTCGGACTTGCCTTGGCAAGACCTGGTCGGCCCCTCACAGACCCTGGTGTTCTACATGGGCTTGATTGGCTTGCCGATCATTTGCGAGCAGTTGATCAAGCACGGGCGCGCGTCGGACACCCCAGCGGCGCTGATCCAGCAGGGCACCACGTCCAACCAGCGCGTGTTCACCGGCACCCTGGCCGACCTGCCGCGCATGGTGGCGGAGCATGAAGTGCATGCGCCGACATTGGTGATCGTCGGTGAAGTGGTGGTGTTGCGTGAGAAGCTCAAGTGGTTCGAGGGCGCTCAGGCCCAAGTCTGAACCGGCTCTTGTGGCGAGGGAGCTTGCTCCCGTTGGAGTGCGAAGCGCTCCCAAAATTTTGGGGCCGCTACGCAGCCCAGCGGGAGCAAGCTCCCTCGCCACAAGAGTTATCAGCCAAAGACACCTTTACCCGGCAGCCGCACCCGATCATGCTTCGTATCAAACCCCTGCAACGGCCCCTTCGGCACAATCCCCGTCGGGTTGATCGTGCGATGGCTGGCATAGTAATGCCCCTTGATATGCTCGAAATCCACCGTCTCGGCCACGCCTGGCCACTGATATATCTCCCGCAGCCAGTTCGACAAATTCGAGTAATCGGCAATCCGCCGCAGGTTGCATTTGAAGTGGCTGTAGTACACCGCATCAAAACGAATCAGCGTGGTGAACAGCCGCACATCGGCTTCGGTCAGGTACTCGCCGGCCAGATAACGATGGCTGCCCAGGTGCTGTTCCAAATGATCCAGCTCGCCAAACACATCATCAAACGCACTTTCATACGCCTGTTGTGAGGTGGCGAAGCCTGCGCGGTACACGCCGTTGTTCACAGCGGGGTAGATGCGTTCGTTGAGGCTGTCGATGGTCGAATGCAGGGCTTGGGGGTAGAAATCCAGGGTATTGCCGGTCAGCTCATTGAACGCGCTGTTGAACATGCGGATGATCTCCGCCGATTCATTGCTGACGATGCGCTTGAGCTGTTTGTCCCACAGCACCGGCACGGTGACGCGCCCGGTGTAGTCGGCGGTATCGGCAGTGTAGCGCTGGTGCATGAAGTTGAAACCGTCGAGGTTGTCGCCGCTGGAGCCGTGGGCCTGGTCGAAGGTCCAGCCGTTTTCCAGCATCAGCCAACTGACCACCGAGACGTCGATCAGGCTTTCCAGGCCTTTGAGCTTGCGCAGGATCAAGGTGCGGTGCGCCCACGGGCAGGCGAGGGACACATAGAGGTGATAGCGACCGGCCTCGGCCTTGAAACCGCCTTCGCCACTCGGGCCCGGCGCGCCATCGGCGGTCACCCAGTTGCGGCGTTGTGCCTGTTCCCGTTGGAAAGCGCCATCGGCGCTACTTTCGTACCACTGGTCTTTCCACTGTCCTTCGATCAATAAACCCATGACTGGCTCCTTGGCTGATAAGCGTTGGAGCCCAGTCTAAAGGGATGAGTTCGAACTAAAAGCGCAAAGAACCGGCGTGAATGATCGATTAAATCGATTTATCCCGTGCGTCCCAGTACTGCTGGGCCAAGTCGAACGCCTGTTGCCGTGGGTGGCCAAGGCCGCGCAGGGCCAACGCCATGGTGGCGATCAACGCCAGTTGCGGGTAGCTGTCTTCAACGTCGCCGCGCCACAGCGCTTTGAGGTGCTCGGGCTCAAGCGTGGCTGGCTTGACGTGGCGCTGGTCGGAGAGGGCGGGCCACTCTTCGTCCCAGCTCTGGCCGCCGGTGGTGCCGTACAGGTGACTGAGGGTGTCGGGATTGATCTCGATCTCGCCGCCGTCGCCCTTGACCACAATCACGTTGTCACCCAGCAGGCCGCTGGCATCACGATGCACGCCCTGGTAACCGGGGTGGAAAATGCTTTGCAGGCCACAGCGCGCATTCAGCGGGTTGAGCAGGCGCGCCAGGGAATGGATAGGCGAGCGCAGGCCCAGGGTGTTGCGCAGGTCGATCATGCGTTGCAACTGTGGTGCCCAATCACCCAGCGGGATAAACGCCAGGTTGCCGTGGGCAAAAGCGCTTTCGACCTGTTGCCAATCGCGGCACAGCGGGATGTTCAAGCTGTCCAGCAATTGCTCGGTGTACAAGCGCCCCGCGGTGTGGGCGCCGCCGCCGTGCATCAGGATGCGCACGCCGCTCTGTGCCAGGCATTTGGCTGCCAGCAGGAACCACGGCAGGTGGCGCTTTTTACCGGCGTAGGTCGGCCAGTCGATATCCACGTTCAACGCTGGCGCGTGCAGGTGCTCACGGACCGCTTCGGTGAAGCCGGCGAGCTCTTCCGGGCTTTCTTCCTTGTGACGCAGCAGCATCAGGAAGGCGCCGAGCTGGGTGTCCTCGACCTTTTCGTCGAGCAGCATGCCCATGGCTTCCCGAGCTTCCTCACGGGTGAGGTTGCGCGCGCCGCGCTTGCCTTTGCCGAGGATGCGCACGAACTGCGCAAAGGGATGCTCTTGGGGCGTTACGAGAGTCAGAGGGGCAAAGTCGGTCATAAGCAATTCGTCGGCCTGGGCAGGCCCGCCAGCTTGGCGGCGAGTTTGGCGGGAGTGCCGTTGAACAGTTTGTTGAGGTGCAGGCTGTTGCCCTTCTCCGGACCCAGCTTCAAGGCGGTGTACTTGATCAGCGGGCGCGTGGCGGGGGACAGCTGGAATTCAGCGTAGAACTGGCGCAGCAGGGCGAGGATCTCCCAGTGATCCGGGGTTAGTTCCAGCGTTTCAGCGGCGGCCAGGGCTTCGGCCACCTCAGTGGACCACTCATTCAGGTCGACGAGGTAGCCGTCCTTGTCCAGTTCCAGGGCGCGTGCCCCTACGGTCAGGGTGTTCATAGCCAGGTGTTGACCTTGTCGTAGTCGATGGACAGTTGCACAAAGCCCGGGTAGTCCACGCTGTCAGCCCAGTCGGGCAGCGGCAGGTTGCGCGCTTGCATGTCTTCGGCCAGTACAAACACCTTTATGCCTTTGGTTTGAAGCACGGGCGTGTGCAGGCCATAGGCGCCGTCACCACACAGCAGGATTGCGTCCCCGGCGCCACAGAGGCGCAGGCAGCTGTCCAGGCGGCTGTCGGTAAACGGGGAATGAGACACCACATGTAGAGTCGACATCAGAGGGTAATCACCTGGTCGTAACGGTCAATCAACTGGGAAATGGCTTGGCTGTCGAGCACCTGTGCGTTGGCGGGTGGCGGCAACCCGCGTGCGGAAAGACTATGGCTGCACGCGAACACGTCATCAATGCCGAACAGGCCCAGGGCCTGCAGGTTGGCACTCAGGTCTTTCTGTTGCACGGCCTTGGCCGCTTGGTTCGGCGCCAGTTGGAACACACCGTCATCCAGGAACAACAGGCCAATGGGCAGATCGAACGCGCCACCGGCCAGCACGATATCCAGTGCTTCCCGCGCACTCGGCCCGGACCACGGGGCCTGGCGGCTGATCACCAACAAGGATCTGGACATGTCACGGCCCTCCAAAACAGATCAGGCGGTCGGCGTCCTGGATCGCGTCATGCAATTGGCCCAGGCCCGACAACGCCCAGGGTGCTTCCAGGTTGATCGCGCTGCGTTGGTAACGCGCAGCTTCCTCGGCATTAAGCACCCCGCGGCGCAGCGCGGCGGCGATGCACACCACGCCGTCGAGCTGGTGCTGGCTGACAAACTCGCGCCATTGGCGTGCAATATCTTGCTCATCCTGGGGCGCGACGATGTTATTGGACGCGCTGTACACGCCGTCCTGGTAGAAAAACAGCCGCACGATCTCATGCCCGCCAGCCAGCGCCGCCTGTGCGAACAACAGGGCGCGGCGCGAGGAGGGCGCGTGGGCGGCGCTATACAGTGCAATCGCGAACTTCATGGAAGACTCTGCCAACAAACGTCGGCCAATGATAAAGCCGCCGCCGCGAAAAAGCCCGCCGTGATCAAAACGGTCACTGTGGTTGATCGTTCTGACGATTGCCGGCAGGCGCCAGGCTGCCTAGTCTGTGGGTATTCGCAACCCAACTGGAGTCCCCATGTCAGGTCCCTTGGCGTCCCTTAAAGTGTTGGATTTTTCCACCTTGCTGCCCGGCCCGTTTGCCTCCCTGATGCTGGCGGACATGGGCGCCGAGGTGCTGCGTATCGAATCGCCCACGCGGATGGACCTGTTGCGTGTGTTGCCGCCCCATGATCGTGGCACCTCGGCTAGCCACGCCTACCTCAATCGCAACAAGCGCAGCCTGGCCCTGGACCTCAAGCAGGCCGAGGCGCTGGAGATTGTGCGTGAGTTGGTCAAGGGCCATGACATCCTGCTCGAGCAGTTCCGCCCCGGTGTCATGGTGCGCCTGGGTCTGGGCTATGAGGCGCTGAAGGCGATCAACCCGCGGCTGATCTATGTGTCGATCACCGGCTACGGCCAGACCGGCCCCTATAAGGACCGCGCCGGGCACGATATCAACTACCTGGCGTTGGCCGGCGTCGCCAGCCATACCGGGCGTCAGGACACCGGCCCGTTGCCCCTGGGCGTACAACTGGCTGATGTGGCGGGCGGTTCGCTGCATGCCGTGGTGGGCTTGCTGGCGGCGGTAATTGCCAGGCAGCAAAGCGGGGTGGGGCAATACCTGGATGTGAGTATGACCGATTGCTCGTTCAGCCTGAACGCCATGGCTGGGGCCGGTTACCTGGCTTGCGGGGTCGAGCCTGGGTGGGAGAACCATGTGCTCAATGGCGGGAGTTTCTATGACTATTACCGCACGCGCGATGGGCGCTGGATGTCGGTGGGCAGTCTGGAGCCGGGGTTTATGCAGCAGCTGTGCGCGGCCTTGGGGCGCCCGGAACTGGCGGCACACAGTGTGACGCCCGAACGGCAGGGCGTGCTCAAGCAGGCGTTGCAGGTGGAGTTCGAGAAGCGCAGTTTTGACCAGTTGTGTGAGTTGTTTGCCGGAGTGGATGCCTGTGTTGAGCCGGTATTGAGTTTGAGCGAAGCGGTGGAGCATCCCCAGTTGAAGGCGCGGGAGCTGGTAAGCCAGGTGCCCCGGGGTGATGGCTCGACACAAGCGCAATTGGCCTGCCCGCTGAAATTCTCCGAGGGGTTGCCGGCGCCGAGGCATATTGGAGTGGCGGTGGGGGCGCACAGTGATGAGGTGCTGGCGGAGTTGGGGTTCGGTATTGAGCGGATAGAGCAATTGCGGCAGGCCAAGGTTGTAGGTTGACTGAGCCGACGCTTTCGCAGGCAATCCAGCTCCCACATTTTGGATTGTGTTCACAGATCCAGATGTGGGAGCTGGCTTGCCTGCGAAGAGGCCCTCATTCCACCCGAGTTTCCCCGGTGAACACCAGCGTCTGCCGACACCGCCGACACAAATACCGCCGCCCCTGGTTCACCAGCCCATGGCGCTGCGGTGAAAACGGAAAATCGCTGTCCGCACACGGGCAGCGGTAAATATAGCGAGTCACTTGCCGGCGCTTGACCTCGTAGGTATGGCAACGGTCGGGCGGCAGCTCGTAAACCCCGCGCATGATCAACTGCCATTCCTCGCCATGGGGCTGGATACGCTCGCCAAACAATTGGTGGGCAATCAGGTGTGCCACTTCGTGGGCCACGGTCTGCTTGAGAAAGTGTTGGCTGTTTTCACGGTACAACTGAGGGTTGAAGCGCAGCAGGTTCTCGTGCAAATGCGCGACACCGGCTTTCTGGCCCCGCAGCTTGAGGCTGACCTGGGGGCGTTTGAAGCTTCGTTTGAAAAAGGATTCGGCTTGCAGGAAACAATCTTCGACGCGGGTATTGAGTTGCTCGGGCATGCTGTACATATCTCCAGAGACGCCCAGTATGCCGCAAAGCTGGGTGTTTCCGAATCTGTCAGGCGCCGAATGGTCATGCATAACGCACAAAGCCACCTTGCGGTGGCCTTGCCTGCGGGGTTTTTCGTTCAACTGGTGTAGATCGGCCCGACGCCCAGGCCCCAGACGATCACGGTAAAGGCCATGATCGCTACCAGCACCACCAGGCCGACGGCCAATACCGAGCTGGAAAACAGGAAGCCTTCATCCGGGTCGATACTCATGAAGGTCGGCAGCCCCACATACAGCAGGTACACCGTGTAGCAGATCGCCGCCGTGCCCACGACCATCCCCAGCCACATATGCGGGTAGAGCGCCGCCAGCCCGCCGATAAACAAGGGTGTGGCGGTATAAGTGGCAAACGCCACGCAACGGGCCATGCTTGGGCTGGCGTCGTAGGTGCGGGCCATCCAGTGAATGAATGCGCCCATCACCGCCACGCCGCACAGCATGGCCGCGTAGGACATGAGGGTCATCCACAGCGCGCTTTCCTGGGTCAGCATCACCGGGGCGCGGTTGCCGATGACCCAGCCGACCTGAGTGGTGCCAATAAAGGCGGAAATGGCGGGGATCGCCGCGAGAATCAGGGTATGAGTGAGGTACATGTGGCTGATGCTTTCTTCTTTATCGCCACGGATTTCCCGCCATTCCTGGTCGGGATGGGTAAACAGCCCCACGACGTGATGGATCATGCCAGTCACTCCTGTCGTTATTACCATCGCCCCCCATCGGAGCGCCCACGGGCCAAATGGCCTGAAAGGTCTGGATAGATGTGCGACCTCAAGTCGCAGTATAGAAAGGGATGACCGGAATAACCGTAGGGCCTTTAGAGCAAATTGCGCTGTAAACAGGGGGGCTAATCGCGGTGTGGTCTGTCAGGATTCATGGGATCCAGTGTGGGAGCTGGCTTGCCTGCGATGGCGGCCTGTCAGGAACAGAGATGTTGACTGGCACACCGCTATCGCAGGCAAGCCAGCTTCCACATTGGATCTGCGCCAGTCTTACCGGTAAAATGCTGCGCTTTTCGTCACACACCTTTGCGGATCCAAGCGCCATGGGCACTCTTACAGTCAACCAGAACAAACTGCAAAAACGCCTGCGTCGCCTGGCCGGTGAAGCGGTCGCCGATTTCAACATGATCGAGGAAGGCGACAAGGTCATGGTCTGCCTCTCCGGCGGCAAAGACAGCTACACCATGCTCGACGTGTTGCTGCACCTGCAAAAGGTCGCGCCAATAAAGTTCGAGATCGTGGCGGTCAACATGGACCAGAAGCAACCCGGTTTCCCTGAGCATGTGCTGCCGGCCTATCTGAAAGAACTGGGCGTCGAGTACCACATCGTCGAGAAAGACACCTACTCGGTGGTCAAGGAATTGATCCCGGAAGGCAAGACCACCTGCTCGCTGTGTTCGCGCCTGCGCCGTGGCACGCTCTATACCTTTGCCGATGAGATCGGCGCGACCAAGATGGCCCTGGGTCATCACCGCGATGACATCGTCGAAACCTTCTTCCTCAATATGTTCTTCAACGGCTCGCTCAAGGCCATGCCGCCCAAGCTGCGCGCCGACGACGGACGCAACGTAGTGATCCGCCCGCTGGCGTATTGCAACGAGAAGGACATCCAGGCTTACTCCGATTTCAAGCAATTCCCGATCATCCCGTGCAACCTGTGCGGCTCCCAGGAAAACCTGCAGCGCCAGGTGGTCAAGGAGATGCTGGTGGACTGGGAGCGCAAGACCCCTGGGCGTACCGAAAGTATCTTCCGCAGCCTGCAAAACGTGATCCCGTCGCAATTGGCCGACCGCAACCTGTTCGACTTCACCAGCTTGAAAATCGATGAGACCGCCGCATCGCGTTTCGTCAATGTAGTGAACCTCTGAGTCTTCCCGAGGCTCTAGTACACGGCGCTTGCGGGCGCCGTTTTCAATTCGACTGACAGGAGAGGGCATGCGCGATTACAAGTGGCTGCACGAATATTGTCTGAACCGCTTCGGTTCGGCGGCCAAGCTGGAAGCCCATCTGCCGGTGCCCAAGACCCCGGCGCAATTGCGCAAGATAACGGATGACCGTTACCTGTCGACCTTGGCGCTGCGAGTGTTCCGCGCCGGTTTGAAGCACAGCGTGGTCGATGCCAAATGGCCGGCGTTCGAGCAGGTGTTCTTTGGCTTCGACCCGGAAAAAGTCGTGCTGATGGGTGCCGAACACCTGGAACGGCTGATGCAGGACACCCGCATCATCCGCCACCTGGGCAAGCTCAAGAGTGTGCCGCGCAACGCGCAGATGATCCTGGATATCGAGCAGGAGAAAGGCAGCTTCGGCGCGTTTATCGCTGATTGGCCGGTGACCGATATCGTCGGGCTCTGGAAGTACCTGAGCAAGCACGGCCACCAGTTGGGCGGCCTGTCGGCGCCTCGCTTCCTGCGCATGGTCGGCAAGGACACCTTTGTACCGAGCGATGACGTGGTGGCAGCGTTGAATGCGCAGAAGATCGTCGACAAGGCGCCGACCAGCCTGCGCGATTTGGCGACAGTACAGGGTGCCTTCAACCAGTGGCATGCCGAGAGTGGGCGGCCGATGTGTCAGCTGTCGATGATGTTGGCCTATACCGTCAACCATTGATACTGATCGTTCCCACGCTCTGCGTGGGAATGCTGCCCAGGACGCTCTGCGTCCCGGGCCTAGTGCAAGGGTGACGCGGAGCGTCACAGGATGCATTCCCACGCGGAGCGTGGGAACGATCAGTCACGATCAGTCAATCGGCCAGTCGCCGGTTCAATTGATGCCGCCAACGCACATACAGCAACGCCGTGCAAAACACCGCCAGGCTCGCGAGCATTTCCAGAACACCAAACCACTGGCGGTTCGGGTCATACGCCGCCAGTGCGCCCTTGATGAAATACAGGTTCACCACAAAGCACATCCACGAATGTCCGCGTGCGCTGCCCATCAGCATGCCTGGCGCAAGTATCAGCAGCGGCACCAGCTCGATCAGCAGGATGACCCACGGGCGCGCCCCATGCAGGTCGGCGACCAACAGGTAGTACACGCACAACAAGCCCACCAGGCCCAAGAACGCCAGCAGGCTCAGCGCGCGTGCCACCTTGACCCGTGGCTCCAGCCACTCCCGTGGCGGCAGGACCTTAGGCTTCCTGGCCACGGCCGTTCTCCAACAGCGTGGCGGTCTTGGCCAGGCGCAGGCCCAAGGCCCGGCACAAGGTGATTTCATGTTGATCGAGCATACGCTTGCCGTCTGGCCCGGAATGGTGGCTGGCGCCATACGGCGTGCCGCCGCCCTGGGTGTCGAGCAGCGCCTGCTCGCTGTAGGGCAGGCCGGTGATCAGCATGCCGTGGTGCAGCAGCGGCAGCAGCATCGACATCAGCGTGGTTTCCTGGCCGCCATGCAGGCTGGCGGTGGAGGTGAACACGCCGGCTGGCTTGCCGACCAGAGCGCCGGTGAGCCACAGGTTGCTGGTGCCATCGAGGAAGTACTTGAGCGGCGCGGCCATGTTGCCGAACCGGGTCGGGCTGCCCAGGGCCAGGCCCGAGCAGTGCTTCAGGTCGTCCAGGCTGGCATACAGCGCGCCTTCGTCGGGAATGCTCGGCGCCACCGCTTCGCAGTCGGTGGAAATCGCTGGCACGGTGCGCAACCGCGCTTCCATGCCGCCTTGCTCGATACCGCGGGCAATCTGTCGGGCCATCTCGCTCACCGAGCCGTTGCGGCTGTAATACAACACCAGCACATAGGGCGTAGTCACGGCAGGATCTCCAGCACGTTCTCGGGCGGGCGGCCAATGATGGCTTTGTCGGCGGTTTCCAGGATCGGGCGTTCCATCAGCTTGGGATGGGCTGCGATGGCGGCGATCAGTTGGGTGTCGCTGAGGCTGGCGTCGGCCAGGTTCAGGGTTTTGTATTCGTCTTCGCCGGTGCGCAGCAGTTGGCGTGCGCTGATCCCCAGTTTTTTCAGCAGGGCCTCGATTTGCGCGGCATCCAGCGGGGTTTCCAGGTAGCGCACGACGGTCGGGGTGAGGCCGCGGGCTTCCAGCAGTTCCAGCGCACCGCGGGATTTCGAGCAGCGCGGGTTGTGATAAAGCGTCAGATCGGTCATGTGCGGGTCGCATCTTGCGTAAGGTGGCGGGTATTCTACCTGCGCTGGCGCCTGTCCTTAAACCGTAAGAGGCGATAGGCCGCAGCCAACGTTCATTTTTGCGAAGGAATACCCCATGACAAGGCGACTGATCGGTGCATTGGCGATCATCACAACCCTGCTGCTCAGCGGCTGCGGTAACGATTACGGCGTTGACCAATACGGCCAGAAAGTGGCGGCCGAACGCCTGGACAAACAGTGGCTGGTGGTCAACTACTGGGCCGAATGGTGTGGCCCGTGCCGCACGGAAATCCCCGAGCTCAATGCCCTGGCAGAACAGTTGAAAGGCCAGAATGTCGGGGTGTTCGGCGTCAACTTCGACAATGTGCAGGGTGAGGAACTGAAGGCCGCCAGCGACAAGCTGGGGATCAAGTTCACGGTACTGGCCCAGAACCCGGACGGGATCTTCGAGATTCCGCGCAGCGAGGCCTTGCCGGTGACCTACATCATCGACGACAAGGGCAAGGTGCGTGAGCAGTTGATGGGTGAGCAGACAGCGGAAGGGGTGTTGGCCAAGCTCAAGGCCCTGAAAGGCTAGAACTATGGGAGCTGGCTTGCCTGCGATGGCATCGCTGCGGTGTACCTGATACACCGCGTCGTCCGCATCGCAGGCAATCCAACTCCCACAGAGCCAGAGGACACCGCGTTAGTACAGGAGAGTGCGCCTAGGTCAGCCTTCTTCGAGCCACAAACGGATCGGCTTGCCTTCGGCCGGCCAGAACCGCGTCTGCTCGAGCGGCGAGATGTCCCAGCGCTGCACGCCTTGCAGGGCCTGGAAGAAGCGATGCTCTTGCTCCATCAGGGCCTCGGCGCACATTTTTCGGGTGCTGCCGACCGGGCCGAAGCTGAGCTTGTCGCCTTCGACCGTGTACGGCGCAAACCAGTGGTTACAGCCGCCATTGCCATAGGCGCGGCCATCGGCGCCCAGGGTGACGGTAAGGTGCGCATAGTCCATCAGCGGCCGCTCACCGATCCATTCCACGACGTAGCTGTGGTCGCGCTCGAGCTTGGCGCCATCGGCAGCGCAGCCTGCCAGGCCCATGCCGATGGCGGCGAGCAGCAGCCGACCTTTCATTGCGCGGCCTGTTGGCATTTCGGGCAACGGTGCTTGTCGCCTTCGCTGGCCCAGCCCAGTTCTTTGATACGCGCGTTGGCGGCCGGTTGCAGCGGTGCCTTGGTCAGCTTGGTTTCTACCGCGAATTCAAACTCCAGCACGGCGTCGCAGCTGTCGCAATTGACCTTCCAGGTGTGGATCTCGAGTTCGCCGAACTTCGGCCCTTGGGCCATGGCGACCCACTGGCCCGCCGGGCGGATGGAGTAGCGTGCGTCACCTTCGACGGTGAGTCGCATCGACAGGGTTTTACTGCCGCGCAGGCTGACGATCAGGACGTCGCCATGTTTGATCGAACCACCGTTGCCGGTGACCTGGTAACGGCCCGGCACCAGGGCACGGCATTCGATCAGGGTGTGTTGCGGGCTCAGCAAGCTGAAGCGGAAATCGTGTTCGGCCATGGATCCTCCAAATAGGCGCGGCATCCTATCACGGGTGCCGGCCTATCATGAGCCTGGTATGTGACCGCTGATCATCCCTCGACCTGGTTCTGGGCGCGGCCATCGGCCCACGCGGCAATGTTGGCCAGCGTGGTGCCGGCAATCGCCGCCAGGGCCTCACTGGTGAGGAAGGCCTGGTGCGCGGTGATGATCACGTTGGGGAAGGTCAGCAGGCGGGCGAGCACGTCATCCTGCAGGGGCAGGTCCGAGCGGTCCTCGAAAAACAATTGGGCTTCTTCTTCGTAGACGTCCAACCCCAGATAGCCCAACTGTCCCAGCTTGAGCGCTTCGATCAGTGCCGGCGTATCGACCAGGCCACCACGCCCGGTGTTGATCAGCATCGCACCGGTTTGCATCTGCGCGAGCGAGCGGGCATTGATCAGGTGTTTGCTGTCGGCGGTCAGCGGGCAGTGCAGGCTGATGATTTGTGCCTCGGCCAACAGTTCAGGCAGGCTCACGTAGCGGGCCCCGAGGTCCTGCACCTGTGGGTTGGGGAAGGGATCGTAGGCCAGCAACTGGCAGCCGAAGCCGGCCATGATCTTGGCGAAGGTCGCGCCGATCTGACCGGTGCCGACCACGCCGACCGTTTTGCCGACCAGATCAAAGCCGGTCAGCCCGTGCAGGCTGAAATCACCGTCGCGGGTACGGTTGTAGGCACGGTGCAGGCGACGGTTGAGGGCCAGGATCAGGGCGACGGCGTGCTCGGCCACCGCGTGGGGCGAATAGGCGGGCACGCGCACGATAGTCAGGCCCAGGCGCTGGGCGGCGGGTAAGTCGACATGGTTGTAGCCCGCCGAACGCAGGGCAATCAGGCGTGTGCCGCCCTTGGCCAGTTGCTCCAGCACGGGGGCGCTGAGGTCGTCGTTGATAAAGGCGCAGACCACCTCGTGGTGTTCGGCCAGGGCCACGGTCTCGAGGTTGAGGCGGGCGGGTTGGAATTGCAGTTCCAGGCCAGCCGGCAGCGGTTCGCCGAGGAAACTCTCGCGGTCGTAGGTTTGGCTGCTGAAGAGAATGACGCGCATTAAGAAGGCTCCCTGCAATGACAGAATAGATGCGTACCTGTAGGAGCGAGCTTGCTCGCGAAAAACGTCAACGATAACGCGTTCATTCTGGTTTAACGCGGTGTCTCTGGTTTTTCGCGAGCAAGCTCGCTCCTACAGTCGGACGGTCAGGCACTCACTCTGGCTTCACTGGCCAGCCGTGCAATCGCCATGTCCAGTTCGTCCAGCGCGGCCGTGGCCTTTGCGTCATCCTGCTTGAGCAGGGTTTCGGCGCGTTGGCAGGCTGCGCGTAATTGCGGCACGCCACAGTAGCGGGTGGCGCCGTGCAAACGGTGCACGCGCTCGATCAAGGCATGGTTGTCATTGGCTTCGCGGGCGTGGGTAATTGCCAGGCGATCAGCCTCCAGGGAGGCCAGCAGCATGGCGAGCATATCGGCGGCCAGGTCGGCCTTGTTGGCGGCCAGGCGCAGGCCTTCTTCGTGGTCGAGTACCAAGAGCTGCACGCCTTGGGCCGCACCTTCATGGGTGCGCTCCGGGCCTTGGTTACGCAGCGCCAGGCCGGTCCATTTCAATACCACCTGGGCCAATTGCCGCTCGCTGATGGGTTTGGTCAGGTAGTCGTCCATACCGCTTTGCAGCAGGGCGCGTTTTTCGTTGGCCATGGCGTGAGCCGTGAGGGCTACCACCGGCAGCGGTGTGCCGTGGCGTTCGCTTTCCCACTGGCGGATCGCCTCGGTGCTCTGGCGGCCATCCATGCCGGGCATTTGCACGTCCATCAACACCAAATCGAAAGTTTCCTGCTTCACGGCGTCGACGGCCGCGTAACCGCTCTCCACCGCCTGCACCTTGGCGCCCATGTCTTCCAACAGGGTTTGCACCAGCAACAGGTTGGCCGGGTTGTCGTCCACGCACAGTACTCGAGGCGCACGGCTGGACAACGGCTCACCGGGTTCGCTGCGTGAAGGGCGCGGGCTGATCAGGTCGGCCAGGGAGCGGCGCAGCTTGCGGGTACAGGCAGGCTTGGCCTGCAATTGGCTGTTGGGGTTGGGCACCGATTGGTTGAACAGCATCTGTTCGGTGGTCGGGCACAGCACCAGCACTTTGCAGCCCAGGTGTTCCAGGTCCCACAGGTGTTGATTGAGGCGTTCGGGCGGAATGTCGTTGGCGGTGACGCCGAGCACCGCCAGGCTGATGGCCTGTTCGGTCTGGTGGGCACTGGTGATGCCGTTGGTCAGGCTTTCCAGGGTGTTGAACGGCGTGACTTCCAGGCCGCAGTCTTCCAATTGATGTTGCAGGGCCTGGCGCGCCAGTTCGTGGTTTTCCAGCACGGCCACACGACGCCCCAATAGCGGCGCGGCGGGCAGGTCTTCGACGTCGTCACGGGTTTTGGGCAGGTTCAGGCTGATCCAGAATTCCGAACCTTCACCCGGCGTGCTGTCGACGCCGATTTCGCCGCCCATCTGCTCGATCAACCGCTTGGAAATCACCAGGCCCAAACCGGTGCCGCCGGGCTGGCGCGACAGCGAGTTGTCGGCCTGGCTGAATGCCTGGAACAGGGCGCGCACATCCTGGTTGGACAGGCCAATGCCGGTGTCTTGCACACTGATGCGCAATTGCACGCTGTCTTCCTGCTCGTCCTCGATCATGGCCCGGGCCACAATGGTGCCTTCGCGGGTGAACTTGATCGCATTGCTGATCAGGTTGGTCAGGATCTGCTTGAGCCGCAGCGGGTCGCCCACCAACGCCAGGGGCGTGTCGCGGTAAACCAGGCTCACCAGTTCGAGCTGCTTGGCATGGGCGGCGGGGGCGAGGATGGTCAAGGTGTCTTGCAGCAAGTCGCGCAGGTTGAAAGGCACGCTGTCGAGCACCAGTTTGCCGGCTTCAATCTTCGAGAAATCGAGGATTTCGTTGATGATGCCCAGCAGGTTATCCGCAGATTTTTCGATAGTGCCCAGGTAATCCAGCTGGCGCGGCGACAATTCGCTTTTTTGCAGCAAGTGAGTAAAGCCGAGGATGCCGTTGAGCGGTGTGCGGATCTCATGGCTCATGTTGGCCAGGAATTCCGATTTGATACGGCTGGCTTCCAGGGCTTCCTTGCGTGCCAGGTCCAGCTCGATGTTCTGGATCTCGATGGTTTCCAGGTTCTGGCGCACGTCTTCGGTGGCCTGGTCGATGCTGTGTTGCAGCTCTTCCTGAGCATTTTGCAGAGTTTCGGCCATGCGGTTGATGCCAGACGCGAGCTGGTCCAATTCCTGGCTGCCCAAGGGTGGCAAGCGTGTTTCCAGGTTGCCGTCCTTGAGCTGCGCCACCGCTTGCTTGATCTGGCCAATCGGCGAATTGATGGTACGGCTGATACGCAGGGCGAGGGCGGCGGTACACATCAGGCCGATGGCGATCAGCAGAAGGCTGGCGAACAGGCTGCGATAGCCGCGCAACAGCATGCCATTGTGGGACAGCTCGACTTCCACCCACCCCAGCAGGCGGTCGGCCTCATCGGGAATCAACTCGCCCGCCAGGTTGCGATGGCGGCCAAACACCGGCAGTAGATAGCGGGTGGCGTCGTTGCCGGAACGCTGTAACAGTTGCGAGCTGTTGCCGGTGGGTGGCTGGTTGAGCATGGTCGGGCCGGCATGGGCCAGGGACGAGCGGTCTGGCGCCAGGAACGACACGGCGCGCACATCCGGCTGTTCCAGGGACTGGGTGGCGATACGCTCCAGCAGGTCGGTGTCCTTGTGGCCCATGGCTGGGGCCACCAGCGGTGCCAGTTGCTCGGCGATCATTTCGCCGCGTTGCAATAGCTGGGTCTGCAACTCCGACAGCTGCATCCATGTGAAATAGCCGCCCAACAACAGCGCCATCAGGCTGGTCGGTAATAAGGTCAGCAACAGTACGCGGCCTTTTATCCCCATTCTTCTAAGCACGCCACTCTCCTGCTACCACGTTGTTATCAATCATCCACGCCGGCATCCGGCCAGCGCCACCTGCGCAGTGTAGCCATTTGCGCGGCCTGGAATCTTGCAAATTAATGACATGCGGCAATCTTCGGGCCATTCGGCGCCGGGTGGCGATTGCCTGTGAACGTTTAATCTTGAATAATCAGTGATTGAGAATGACTTGCAGACGCTAATGACTCCCGCAGCAGTTGGCCTACCCAGTATCCTGACCATCGAAGATGACCCTGTGTTGGGTGCCTACGTGCACGAGCAACTCGGCCGCAGTGGTTTCCAGGTGACCTGGTGCCAGAACGGCCAGCAGGGCCTGCAACTGGCCCGCGCCCAGGCCTTCGACCTGGTGCTGATGGATATTCTGCTGCCGGGGCTGGACGGTTTGTCGATCCTCACTCATTTGCGCCAGAGCCACGCCATGCCCGTGATCCTGATGTCAGCCCTGGGCGCTGAAGCCGACCGTATCAGCGGTTTTCGCCTGGGCGCGGACGACTATTTACCCAAGCCGTTCAGCATGGTTGAACTGTGCGTGCGTATTGAAGCGATCCTGCGCCGCGTTGCCCTGGATCGCCGGCCCGAGCCGACGCGCGCCCCGGCACTTGAAGATGCCCGGGTGCTGCACTTTGATGATGAACGCTGCGATGTGTCCTGCCAGGACCAGTGGGCCGCGCTCACGCGCAGCGAATACCGCCTGCTGGAAACCCTGCACCGCAACGCCGAAGAAGTCCTCAGCAAAGCCTTCCTGTATCAACAGGTGTTGCAGCGCGGTTATGCGCCCCATGACCGCAGCCTCGACATGCATGTCAGCCAGATCCGCCGCAAGCTCAAGGCCATCGGTTACATCGAGCGTGAAGTACGCACCGTATGGGGCAAGGGCTACGTGCTGAGCGGTCACGATGAAGGGCTTTGAGCGACTGCCCGGCAAGCACTCGTTGTTCTGGAAGCTGGCCTGCCTGTTGATCGCCTTCTGTTTGCTGATGATTTGGCTCAGTTGGTCGTGGGGCCGTTACATGGAACAGCAGAGCGCTTACCTGTCCGACAAGTCGCGGGAGATTCTCAATGGCTATGCCGCGGGTGCCGAACTGGCGTGGAGCACGCAAGGCAGCGCGGGCGTAGATGCCTGGCTGCAGCGGATGGCCGAGCGCGAAAGCACTTGGGTAGGGGTGATCGGTAACGACCTGCAGTCCCTGGGCGGCACGCCCTTGAGTGACAAGGAAAGCCAGCGCCTGACGTTTTTGCGTGGATTGGATTGGCCGGTCAGCCGGCATGTCATTGGTTTGCCCTGGATGAAAGTACCGTTTCCGGTCGACCCTGGCGCGGGGTCGCTGGTGATCGAGCTGCCGCAGCGCTTTATGCCTGGGCGCTATCAACTGTTCTGGCGGGTGGTCACCAATGGTGTGATCCCAGGTCTGTTTACCCTCTTGCTATGCATCGGCCTTTACCGGCTGTTGATCATGCCCCTCAATCAATTGCGCGAGCAGGCCAATGCCTGGCGTGCGGACCAACTCAATACGCGGATGTCCCTGGATGCCACCAGCCGCCAGGACGAACTGGGCGAGCTGGGCCGCGCCTTTGACCATATGTCCGAACGCTTGCAGGGCACGGTGCGTTTGCAGCAGCAGCTGCTGCGCGATATGTCCCATGAACTGCGCACACCCTTGAGCCGCCTGCGGGTAGCCTGCGACAGCGAGCAAGACCTGGCCAAGCTGCGCGAGCGCCTGGGTCGGGAAATCGACGCCATGCAGCGCCTGGTGGAAGACAGCCTGCAACTGGCCTGGCTCGACAGCGAAACTACACCGTTGCCCCAGGAAGATATTCAGCTCCAGGCCTTGTGGGACATATTGCGCGAGAATGCTTGTTTTGAAAGCGGTTGGTCCGCATCGCGCTTGCCGTGCCTGTTACCCGCGGACAGTTGGGTGCGTGGCAACCTCAATGCACTGGCCCAGGCCTTGGAAAATATCCTGCGCAACGCCATACGCCACTCGTCCCACGACGGCTGCGTGCAACTCGACGGATGTCGGGAGGGGGGCTATTGGCATATCTGGCTGCAGGACCAGGGGGCCGGGATTGCTGAGGATGATCTGGAGCGCATCTTCGCGCCCTTTACCCGCCTGGACGGCTCGCGGCCCGGCGATGGCGGTTTCGGCTTGGGCCTGAGCATTGCCCGCAACGCCGTGCAGCGCCAGGGCGGCCGCTTATGGGCGGAAAATACCGGGCGGGGTCTGCGGGTGCATTTGCGTTTGCTGGCCCGTTAGCGCTCAGCGCCGGCGCAGTTTGCGTTTTTTCCACTGGTGCGCCACCCACCAGCGCCAGTACGCCATGGTCAGGCAATAAGCCAAGGCGCCCAATACCACCCCCAATACCACCGAACCCAGCAGGAATGGCTGCCAAAGAGTGCTCAACTGGCCGCTGATCCATTCCCACGTAAGGTTATCGGGCAAGCTGCGTGGCGGCACATTCATCAGCCAGGCGCCGGTCATATAGGTACAGATGAACACCACCGGCATGGTGATGGGGTTGGTCAACCACACCAGGCTGATGGCGATAGGCATATTGCCGCGCACCGAAATCGCCAGGACCGCGGCAAGCAACATCTGCAATGGAATCGGGATAAACGCCGCAAATAAACCCACCGCCATGGCGCGAGCCACTGAGTGCCGGTTCAGGTGCCAGAGGTTGGGGTCATGCAGCAGCGTGCCAAGAAACTGTAATGACTTGTGTTCCCTGATACTGCTGGGATCGGGCATGTACCGTTTGAATAAGCGCCGGGGCATAAGGGGTCCAGGTCAATTCGAGGGGCAAGTATGCCCGGATTCTATAAACAGAAAATTCAGACTTTGTGACAAAACATCATAGGCGCTGTCGTTCAGCCGGCTAAGACTGAGTGGATCACTGGAAAAGGATGATCCATGAAGACAGGGATGTTGGCGTTGGCGCTGGGGTTGCTGATGTTGCGTTGGTTGCCGGCGCTGCCGTCCGGCGCCGGGCTATTGGCCATGCTGCTGCTGGCCTTGATGCTGTTGCCTTTTCGGTCCTATCCCTTGGCTTTCTTCCTGGTGGGGTTGAGCTGGGCTTGCTTCAGCGCGCAGCGGGCGCTGGATGATCGATTGCAGCCGGCCCTGGACGGGCAGACTCGCTGGGTGGAGGGGCGTGTGGTCGGCTTGCCCCAGCAGACGGGTACGGGCGTGCGCTTTGAACTGGCCGACGGCCGGTCGCGCAAGGTTCGGCTGCCCAAACGTATCCGCGTGTCCTGGCACGGCGGGCCAGTGGTGAACAGCGGTGAACGCTGGCGTCTGGCGTTGACACTCAAGCGGCCTGCGGGACTGCTCAATTTCCATGGGGTCGACCATGAAGCCTGGCTGCTGGCCCAGCGTATCGGTGCTACTGCAACGGTAAAAGACGGTGAGCGTCTCGCACCGGCCCGCAATGCCTGGCGCGATGCTGTGCGCCAGCGCCTGATGGCGGTGGATGCCCAAGGCCGCGAGGCGGGCTTGGCGGCGCTGGTATTGGGCGACGGTTCCGGCCTGGCGCCTGAGGATTGGCAGGTGTTGCAGGACACGGGCACGGTGCATCTGCTGGTGATTTCCGGGCAGCACATCGGCTTGCTGGCGGGGTTGATCTACGGCTTGGTCGCGATGCTGGCGCGTTATGGTTGCTGGCCCCGAACCTGGCCGTGGCTGCCGTGGGCGTGCGGTCTGGCATTTGGCGCGGCGTTGGGTTATGGGCTGCTGGCCGGGTTCGGCGTGCCGGTGCAACGGGCCTGCATGATGGTTGGCCTGGTGCTGCTGTGGCGTCTGCGTTTCCGCCATTTGGGAGTATGGTGGCCGTTGCTGCTGGCACTGAACGGCGTGCTGGTACTGGAGCCCTTGGCCAGCCTGCAGGTAGGGTTCTGGTTGTCGTTTGCGGCGGTCGCGGTGTTGCTGTTGGCGTTCGGCGGGCGCCTGGGGCCCTGGAGCGCCTGGCAGGTGTGGACCCGACCCCAGTGGCTGATTGCCATTGGTTTGTTTCCAGTGTTGTTGGTGCTGGGTTTGCCCATCAGCCTCAGCGCACCTGTGGCCAATCTCCTTGCCGTGCCTTGGATCAGCCTGGTAGTGCTGCCTTTGGCGCTGCTGGGCACGGCGTTGCTGTGGGTGCCGCTGGCTGGGGAGGGGTTGCTGTGGCTGGCCGGTGGTGCGCTGGACGGATTGTTTAAAAGCCTGGGGCTGCTGGCTGCGCAATTACCGGCCTGGGTACCCGCCGAGGTACCTTTGGGGTATTGGTTGGTTAGCCTGGCTGGCGCGGTGATTTTGTTGCTGCCCAAGGGGTTGCCGTTCCGGGTGCTGGGCTGGCCCATGCTGTTGATGGCTGTATTTGCGCCCAGGGAGTGGGTGCCCCACGGGCAGGTAGATGTGGTGCAACTGGACGTCGGCCAGGGGCAGGCGCTGATCCTGCGCACCCGTCATCATACGTTGCTCTACGATGCCGGGCCGCGCTCGGGGCCTGTCGACCTGGGCGCACGCGTCGTGTTGCCGTCGTTGAAAAAGCTCGGGGTAGCCCAGTTGGACATGATGCTGCTCAGCCATGCCGATGCCGATCACGCGGGGGGGGCGGCGGCGGTGGCTCGGGGGTTGCCCGTCAAGCGTGTAGTGGGCGGTGAAACCGAAGGTTTGCCAGACTTTCTTGCCACCCAACCCTGTACCAGCGGCGAACGATGGGAATGGGAAGGTGTGTCATTTCAATTGTGGCAGTGGGCTGATGGGCTTGATGGCAATCCGAGGTCTTGTGTGTTGCAGGTTGAGGCCAGTGGGGAGCGCCTGCTGCTCACCGGTGACATTGATCGCGCCGCCGAACAGGCTTTTCTGGCCTCTTCGTTGGCGGTTCAGACCGACTGGCTGCAAGCCCCGCACCATGGCAGCCGCAGTTCGTCATCCTGGCCGTTCCTGCAACGGTTGGCACCCACATCGGTGTTGATTTCCCGCGGGCGCAGCAATACGTTCGGTCATCCCCATCCGCAGGTCCTGGAGCGCTACCACGTGCTGGGCAGCCGGGTTTACGACAGCGCCGAGCAGGGTGCCGTACGCTTGCGTCTGGGGGCGTTTCTGCCACCGATGGTTGCGCGCAGTCAACGCCGTTTTTGGCGCGAACCGTTACCGTAATCGCGTGTTACCAAAGACCCGAGCCGCAACAGGCGGGTGTGTAGCCGACGAACCCCGCTGTCGAACCTATATGATAAAGTGGCGCACTTTTTCGAGGGGGCATTCACTGTGTGGGAATTGGTCAAATCCGGCGGCTGGATGATGTTGCCGATCATTCTGAGTTCCATCGCTGCACTCGGCATCGTTGCCGAACGCCTGTGGACCCTGCGCGCCAGTCGCGTCACCCCCGAGCATCTGCTGGGGCAGGTCTGGGGCTGGATCAAGAACAAGCAGCTCGACAAGCAGAAACTCAAGGAGCTGCGCGCCAATTCGCCGCTGGGTGAAATCCTCGCCGCCGGTCTGGCCAATTCCAAGCATGGTCGCGAGATCATGAAGGAGTGCATTGAAGAGGCGGCCGCCCGGGTCATCCATGAACTGGAACGCTACATCAACGCCCTTGGCACCATCGCCGCCATGGCGCCGTTGCTCGGTTTGCTCGGCACAGTACTCGGCATGATCGATATCTTCAGCTCGTTCACAGGCTCGGGCATGACCACCAACGCAGCGGTCCTGGCCGGGGGGATCTCCAAGGCGTTGATCACCACTGCAGCCGGCCTGATGGTGGGTATCCCTTCGGTCTTCTTCCACCGTTTCCTGCTGCGTCGCATTGATGAACTGGTGGTCGGCATGGAGCAGGAAGCCATCAAGCTGGTGGAGGTGGTGCAGGGCGACCGTGATGTAGACCTGGTCGAGGGCAAAGCGTGAAATTTCGCCGCAAGCAACGGGAAAATGTTGATATCAACCTCGCGTCGTTGATCGATGTGGTGTTCATCCTGCTGCTGTTTTTTGTCGTGACCACTACCTTCACTCGGGAAACCCAGTTGCGTGTCGACCTGCCTGAAGCGGTGAGTGGCTCGCCTGCCGAAGACCAGCAAGTCAAGCAACTGGACATCGCTATCAGCGCCGAAGGGGTGTTTTCGGTGAATAACCAGTTGCTGGAGAAAAATGACCTTGCCAGCCTGATGGAGGCGTTGCAGAAGGAGTCTGGTGGCGACACCCAGTTGCCGCTGTCCATCAGCGCTGATGGCAAAACCCCGCACCAGGCCGTGATCACCGCCATGGACGCTGCCGGCAAGCTCGGTTTCAGCCATTTGCGCATGACCACCGTCGAGGCGGCGAGCCCGCCCTGATGGCCATCTCCGACCGTTTACTCAAGGCATGGTACGAAGGTCATCCAGCACTAATGTTGCTGCGACCGCTGGAATCGCTGTATCGCTGCGTGGTTCAACGTAAGCGTGCGCGCTTCGTGGCGGGCGAGGGCGAGATTTATCAGTCGCCTGTGCCAGTGATCGTGGTGGGCAATATTACAGTGGGAGGCACCGGCAAGACGCCTTTGATCCTGTGGTTGATCGAGCACTGCCGACGCAGCGGCTTGCGCGTAGGAGTGGTCAGTCGAGGCTACGGTGCCAAGCCGCCGCAGTTGCCGTGGCGGGTCGAGGCCGGCCACAGTGCCGAGGTGGCCGGTGATGAACCCTTGCTGATCGTGCAGCGCAGCGGTGTACCGCTGATGATCGATCCTGATCGCAGTCGTGCGGTAAAGGCCCTGCTGGCCTGCGAGCCCCTGGACCTGATCCTCTCCGATGACGGCCTGCAGCACTACCGCCTGGCCCGCGATCTTGAACTGGTGCTGATCGATGCCGCCCGTGGCCTCGGTAACCGCCGGTGCCTGCCTGCCGGGCCGTTGCGCGAACCGGTGGAGCGCCTGCAGAGTGTGGACGGGGTGCTTTATAACGGTGCCGTTACAGACCGTGAAAATGGCTTTGCCTTCCGCCTGCAGCCCACAGCGCTGGTCAACCTGCACAGCGGCGAACGCCAGCCAGTCACCTATTTTCCGCAGGGCCAGCAGGTGCATGCGGTGGCCGGAATAGGCAATCCGCAACGTTTCTTCAATACCCTTGAAACGCTACACTGGCAGGCGATACCCCATGCTTTTGCCGATCACGCGCCCTACAGCGCCGAGGTCTTGAATTTTACCCCGTCATTGCCGCTGGTCATGACCGAAAAGGACGCGGTGAAGTGCCGCGCCTTTGCCCAGCCCGACTGGTGGTACCTTGCGGTGGATGCGGTACCGTCGCCGGCGTTCGTCGCCTGGTTCGACACGCAGCTGATGCGTCTGTTGCCCAACCGTCTTTTGCCTTAAAACGCTTTTTTCCAGGAAACATTCATGGACACCAAACTGCTCGATATCCTTGCTTGCCCGATCTGCAAAGGCCCGCTCAAGCTCAGCGCCGATAAAACCGAGCTGATCAGCAAAGGTGCCGGCCTGGCTTACCCTATCCGTGACGGCATCCCGGTCATGCTCGAAAGCGAAGCCCGCACCCTGACCACCGATGAGCGCCTGGATAAATGACCACCGCCTTTACCGTCGTCATCCCCTCGCGCTATGCCTCGACACGCCTGCCGGGCAAACCGCTGCAAATGATTGGCACCAAGCCGATGATCCAGCTGGTATGGGAACAAGCGTGCAAGAGCAGCGCCGAGCGCGTGGTGGTGGCCACCGATGACCCGCGTATCATCGAGGCGTGCAAAGGTTTTGGAGCCGAAGCGGTCCTGACCCGCGAAGACCATAACTCCGGCACTGATCGCCTGGCCGAAGTCGCCACTCAGCTGGGTCTGGCACCCGACGCGATCGTAGTGAACGTGCAGGGTGACGAGCCATTGATACCGCCGGGTGTCATCGATCAGGTCGCTGCCAACCTCGCGGCCCATGGCGAGGCGCGTATGGCGACCCTGGCCGAACCGATCGAAGACATCGAGACGCTGTTCAACCCGAACGTGGTGAAAGTGGTCAGCGACATCAACGGCCTGGCACTGACGTTCAGTCGCTCCACCTTGCCGTGGGCGCGGGATGCCTTTGCCAAGAATCGCGACGTGTTGCCGGAGGGCGTGCCATATCGCCGCCATATCGGCATCTATGCCTACCGCGCCGGTTTCCTGCACGACTTCGTCAGTTGGGGCCCGTGCTGGCTCGAGAATACCGAGTCCCTGGAACAACTGCGCGCCCTCTGGCACGGCGTGCGTATCCACGTGGGCGATGCGTTGGAAGCACCGCCAGCCGGTGTCGACACCCAGGAAGACCTCGAACGCGTCCGTCGCCTGCTGGGCGCCTGATGGAAGTTCTGTTTGTATGCCTGGGCAATATCTGCCGCTCGCCAACCGCTGAAGGCATCTTGCGCCATAAGTTGCGTGAAGCAGGCTTGGCTGGCCAGGTTGAGGTGGCGTCTGCTGGCACCGGAGAATGGCATATCGGCAACCCGCCGGACCAGCGCAGCCAGCGTGCGGCGCTGGCGCGCGGCTATGACTTGTCGGGCCAGCGTGCCCAGCAGGTTTCCCGTGCTGATTTTGCCCGCTATGACCTGATCCTGGCTATGGACAACAGTAACCTGCGCAACCTCAAAGCCATGCAGCCAGGGCAGGGCAAGGCGGAGCTGGATTTGTTCCTGCGTCGCTTTGATGGCGAAGTGGACGAGGTGCCAGACCCTTACTATGAAGGTGAGCAAGGTTTCGAACGGGTCCTTGACCTGATCGAACGCGCCTGTGACTTATTGGTGATCGAATTGAAGGGGCGGTTATGACCTTGCAAGTGCGTGCGCAGGTATCGCTCAAGCCATTCAACAGCTTTGGCATTGATGTGAGCGCGCAATTATTTGCCGAGGCCCACAGTGATGCTGACGTGCGCGAGGCCATCGGCTATGCCGCCGCACATGCGGTGCCGTTGCTGGTGATCGGTGGCGGCAGCAATTTGCTGCTGACCCAGGACGTTCCGGCGCTGGTGTTGCGTATGGCGACCCAAGGCATTCGTGTGCTGAGCGATGATGGCACGCACGTGGTGGTCGAAGCCGAAGCGGGCGAAGCCTGGCATCCGTTTGTGCTGTGGACCCTTGAACACGGCTTCTGCGGCTTGGAAAACCTCAGCCTCATCCCCGGCACTGTCGGTGCCGCGCCGATGCAGAACATCGGCGCCTATGGTGTAGAGATCAAGGATGTCTTCGCCGGCCTCACCGCCCTGGATCGCCAGACGGGCGAACTGCGGGACTTCAGCCTCGACGAATGCAAGTTCGCCTACCGTGACAGCCTGTTCAAGCACGAAGTCGGGCGTTGGCTGATCCTGCGGGTACGCTTTTCCCTCAGCCGTGCCACTCACCTGAAACTCGACTACGGCCCGGTGCAACAGCGTCTGGTCGCGCAGGGCATCACCCACGCCACGCCAAGCGATGTGAGCCGCGCGATCTGCAGCATTCGCCGCGAGAAACTGCCAGACCCGGCAGAGCTGGGCAATGCGGGCAGCTTCTTCAAGAACCCACTGGTGTCCCAGGCCCTGGCGATTGAACTGCAAAGCCAGTATCCGGACCTGGTGGCCTACCCTCAGGCAGACGGCCAAATGAAACTCGCCGCCGGCTGGCTGATCGACAAGGCCGGTTGGAAGGGGTTCCGGGAGGGCGATGCGGGCGTGCACAAGATGCAAGCGCTGGTACTGGTCAACTACGGCACCGCCACCGGGCAAGAGATTGCCCAACTTGCGCTACGCATCCAGCAAGATATCTTCAAGCGCTTCAAGGTCGAGCTGGAAATGGAACCCAATCAGTACTGAGCTTTATCTGCTCTGAAAATGAAAATGCCCCGTATCTCGCGATACGGGGCATTTTTATTGCTGCGATTGATCAGTCATCGCGGCTCATGATGCCGAAGATCTGCAACAGGCTGATGAACAGGTTGTAGATCGACACATACAGGCTGATGGTCGCCATGATGTAGTTACGCTCACCGCCGTGGATGATGGCGCTGGTCTGGAACAGGATGCACACCGAGGAAAACAGCACAAAACCCGCGCTGATCGCCAGTTGCAGGCCGCTGATCTGGAAGAACATGCTGGCCACCACCGCCGCCAGCAACACGAAGAAACCTGCGGTGATGAAGCCACCCAGGAAGCTCATGTCCTTACGGCTGATCAGCACGTAGGCCGACAGACCACCAAACACCAGGGCCGTCATGGCAAACGCCGAACTGACCACTTCGGCACCGCCGGCCATGCCCAGGTAACGGTTGAGGATCGGGCCGAGGATAAAGCCCATGAAACCGGTCAAGGCAAACGCCGACACCAGGCCCCAGGCCGAGTCACGCAGCTTGTTGGTCAGGAAGAACAGACCATAGAAGCCGATCAACACGACAAAGATATTCGGGTAGCCGACGCGCATCTGCTGGGCCACGTAAGCCATCACGCCGCTGAATGCGAGGGTAAGGGCGAGCAAGCCGTAGGTGTTGCGCAACACGCGGCTGACTTCAAGCTGCTCAGCCTGCGCGTTGCCATTCACTGCGTAATTCTGTTCGCGCATGGCGACACTCCTTCAGTTTTGAAACGTTCAGTCGCAAAGATCATAACAGACGCCTTGTAACAAGCGATGCAGAGAGTTTGACAGTGTGTTTCATTCGGGTATTATGGCGCCCGCTGACACGGGATGGACTACTATAATCCCGTGATGCACAAGGGAAATTGGCAGAGTGGTTGAATGCACCGGTCTTGAAAACCGGCGGACGTTAATAGCGTCTCCAGGGTTCGAATCCCTGGTTTCCCGCCAAGATTTACACAAAAGCCTCGCGAAAGCGGGGCTTTTGCGTTTCTTGGGTTTGGGTGTGCTGATAATCAAACAAATGCTGTTTGTCGCATTCATACCTTTCAAAGACGAACCACCATTCGTCTAACATCCGGCACTCTCCATCCGTTGCTTCCTCTCAATCTTAAGCACGGATATCCCGAGCGATACACGGAGAGCCAGCATGGAAATCAACGAGAAAGCCCCAGGCAACATTTCCCAGCAAGCGGTTACTCGTAACACCGATAATGAGACGGGACATGACCCGAGGCGCGATGAGGACGATATCCCGCTACCCCCGGATGACGAGGCCCCGATCGAGGAGGACATGTCGGATGTAGACGCGGCGGACTCCGTAGCAAGTGAGCACCCCGCTACCTGAAGACCTCCCGATCAATGAAACCCGGCCCAGCGCCGGGTTTTTATTGCGGCTTTCGGCTCATTTAAATAACCGTAATCCTTAAGTATTGGCATCGCATAATTGTGAATGGCTTCACGATGCCTCTATGATCAGCACGCGCTGTATTGGATCACTGAGTCTCAACCCTTTGAAGGACATGAGCATGGACAAGCACTTCGGTAATTCGGGCCTTTTCAAGAACCTTTCGTATCAAGGCAACGACGCTCACGACGGCTGCAGCACTGCCGACTGGGAGCTGAAAAACAGTGCGCTGAATACGAAGGAGTTTTTGATATGTCCAAAGAATTACTCGGAGTTTTTGCTCTAGGGTTGATGGTGGTCGGTGAGTTTTGTGCAATCTACAGTGAGGTGGTGACCGCCAAGTTGGCCCAGACCGGCAGTGGTTCCTGGGAGGCCTTTGTACTTCCTGTGGTCTTGATGTGTTTTGCCGGGCTGTGCCTGCTGGGTGCCTATTGGCTGGGGTATGTGGTTGTCGGTGATATCTGGATCGTCACGGTCGTCTCGGTCACGTCGTTATTGCTGCTGGAGCCTGTGGTGGTCTGGGCGCTGTTTCATGAAGCTCCAGGGCGCGGCGCGTTGATCGGGTTCTGCCTGGGCGCCTTGGGGATGCTTGCGACGGTAGTGCTCTAGCACCCCGGGGAATCAAGTGCCGGGTCAGATCAGCATCTGTAGTCCGACGCTGATCCGACCCGCACCGCTGCACTTTTTTGCATTTTGCTGATCTACCCCTGTCCCAGCCACCCGACTCCTGCGCGTGGCCCACAGATCAGACCCGGTGCCGATGGATCGAACGTCAACTGTTTCCACCTCCCGATGGCCGCTGCTGCTTGCTGCGGTTTTCGCGCTCTGCACAACAGGTTGCAGCCAACAACAGGGTCGCGATATCGCCAGGCAGTTCAGCGATGGCAAGCCGGATGAATTCTTCCAGACCAGCGTCGACCGCATGGCCACCCTGGGGATGCGTGACAACCTGCAAAGCCTCTACTTGCTGATGAGCAAGCTCTACCTGCGCAACCCCAACCAGTGGCGTCAATCGGGGTATCCGGATGCAGTGACCGCCGCCCGGCAAATCCGCCAGGCCATCGAAAATCGCCAACCCTTGCCCGCACTGGGAGATCGTAGTGACCTGGCTGCCCTGAGTTATTCCTTGAGCCCTGACTTTCGCGGCGACCGCGTCGGCGCGTTCATCTACGCGATTGGCAGCATGCTCGTGACCGCTCACGGCGGGCGTACGCAGTTTTATGTGACCGACTCGATCAACCCGCAGTTTGTCAGCAATGCCGCACGCAATATCGAAAAGGCCACCTGGCTGCTCAGTCAGCGTCAGGATGCCAATGGCGTGCTGCTGTTGTTTTCCAACGAGATATCAGAGGAGGGCAGTAACCTCAGTTTTGCCGTTGAGTTCGGCAAGATCGTCGCGCGTTTGGACCTGCTGACCCAAATCCTTGATGAGCGCTACCGGCGCATTGGCCTCAATTACGCACAAAGTCTGTTGCTGATGAACTTCCTACCGGTGCAGTAAGGCCATCGCATCGACCAATTGGTGCGGTGTTTCCCTTTCGGCTGTAGGAAGCGGCCTATCTTGCCTCCGGCGGCTTGAAAGGCTTGCCTGCGGGCAATAGCCTCGGATTTTTCTTAAACACGAGGCCCTCCCTTGGGTAAACGAAAAACGGTTTGGCCCACGGATCGCGAAATACGCTTGCGGTTTATCCTCTATGCGGTGATTGACGCCGCGACCGCCCAGGGCGTGTCTGCCGAGTTATTGCTGCCGGCGCATAAGTTATTGCGTGACTCGCCCACGGAAGTCCAGTTGCGCGAAACCTTGGGGGAGATTCTCGCCACTGACGAAATGTATGGCTTCCGCTTTCCGCCGGGGTCGGATGCCGATGACCTGATGCGGGCATTGGCAATGCCTGACGACCAAACCTGATTCATCCTGTTTTTAAAACGCCCCTGTCCGTCATCAAGGAGTGACCTGACGGGCATGCCTGCCTTCCCATCACTGTTCGCGTGGTGGGTTTGGCCTGGCACGTTCCCGGATTCCAAGGACCTGCCCACATGCTGCTGCGCCACCCCCCGTTTATTTTTGCCGCCTTGACCCTCAGTTCGCTGGTACAGGCTGAAAGCCTGCAATTGGCGCCGGTGGAAGTCACCACGGCTGAGGCCAGCGCCGCAGAAATCGCCCAGGCACAGCTCAAAAGCGTGCCCGGTGGCACCAATTACATCGATATGGACAGCGTGCAGCAGGGGCGGGTCAGCACCAACGAGGATGTCTTCAAGTACCAGGCCGGTGTGTACGCCAAGGCGGCCAATAACGAAGGGGTGAAGGTGTCCATTCGTGGCTCGGGCCTGAACCGTGCCCCCGGTGCCCATGCCTCCGGCCTGTATGAAATGTTCGACGGCCTGCCGCTTACCGGCCCAGGCGGCACGCCCTATGAGCTCAAGGACCCGCTGTGGCAAAGCCGGGTAGAGGTGCTGCGTGGCGCCAACGGGTTCGATCAGGGTGCATTGGCCTTGGGCGGTGCGGTCAACTACGTCACCCGCACCGGCTTGGACGCGCCCAAGCTACAGGTGCGCTATGAGGTCGGCAGTCGCGGCTATGCCCAGCGTGAAGTCAGTTCCGGGCAAGTGCTGGGGGACGCCGACTATTACATCAGCCTCACCGATTCGGAGTCCGACGGTTATCAGCACCAAAGCGCCGGCAGCGGCAAGGGCATCGCCGCGAACTTCGGCTACCGCTTTAACCCGGACCTGGAAACGCGCTTCTACTTGCGTTACCGCGAAACCACCAACGATTCACCCGGCAGGCTCACGCGTGACCAGATCAGCCATGATCCGCGTGCCGCCAACAGTCTCAATGCCGCCCGCGATTCAAAGCGCCTGCAACCGGGCTCCACCTGGATTGCCAACAAGACCACCTTGCGGTTGGACGATAATGCGCGGGTCGAGGTCGGGCTGGCCTATCACGATTACCCCATGGACCTGCGCGAAGGCACCAACCGCCTCAAAGTTGCCTACACCGATATCAGCGGCACCCTGAATTACATCCGCCAGGACAGCCTGTTCGGCCATGCCAGCACCACCACTCTCGGCCTGCGTACTACCCAGGCGATGCCGAACAATGGCGCGTCGGAATACGTGCGCATCCCTGCGGGCAATACTGCCATTTATGCCCCCGGCACCAAGACCCGCGACTACAGCTACCTGGGCTCCGATACTGTGCTGCATGTAGGCAACGAGCTGGAACTGGTGGAGGATATGTGGCTGACCACCGGCCTTGCCGCCATCTATACGCGCCGCGAAACCCAGGTCACTTACCCTGACGGCCAGGCACCGCTCAGTCAGCATGATTGGGATTACGCGCCGCGCATTGGCCTGCGTTACGACTTCACCCCGCAGTTGCAGGTCTACGGCAACCTGAGCCGCTCGGTAGAGCCACCGCACGCGTGGTCGATGATCTGGGGTTCGAACAAATACTTTGGCCCGGGCAGTGGGGCAGCCACGGGGTTGCAGCGCGAAGGCTTGAAGCTGCGTAATCAGACTGCCACCACCCTGGAAGTCGGCGGGCGCGGTGAAGCCTGGCTCGGCCAATGGGACCTGGCGCTCTATCGCTCGGAAGTTCGCCACGAGCTGCTTTCTGTAGAGACCCAGGCCCAGACTGCCACCAGCAACGCTATCATCGCCGAATCCAACGCTAGCCCCACCGTGCACCAGGGCGTGGAACTGAGCCTGCTCAGCCCGCTGTGGGACGGCGGCGGCAGCGGTAAGCTCGAGCTGCGCCAGGCCTACACCTTCAGCGACTTCCACTACCGCGACGACGAGCGTTTCGGCGACAACACCTTGCCCGGCATTCCCAAGCACTACTACCAGGCGCAACTGCGCTACAGCCACCCGACGGGTTTCTACACCAGCCTCAATACCGAGCATGCATCACGGGTAGCGGTGGACTACGCCAATTCCTACTACGCGGCGGCCTACACCACCCTCGGCGCCACCTTCGGCTACGACGCGCCCAAGCAGGACTGGCAAGCCTGGGTCGACCTGCGCAACCTCACCAACCGCCGTTACGCCAACACCGTCACGCCGGGCTACGACGATAAAGGCATGGACGCTGCACGCTCCACCCCCGCTGATGGGCGTGGTATCTACACCGGCGTTTCCTGGAGCTGGCGTTAAATCAACCTTCGTGTTGGCGCAGGCGCTTGTACAGGGTGTTGCGACTCACCCCCAGCTCTCGCGCCAGGTGGGAAATATTCCCGCCCACGGCTTCCAGGCGCTGGCTCAGGTCGAGACTTTCATCCAGGTGTTCAGGTTTAGACAGCGGCACTGTCGCCTGCAAATCCACAAAAAAATCATCGGGCAGGTGCTCTGCGCGGATCGGCTGCTCCTCGGCCATCGCCAGCGCCACCTGCAACACGCTGCTCACCTGGCGTAAATTCCCCGGCCACGGGTGTTGCTCGAATAGCCTTAGCACCTCGGCGCTCAGCCCGGCCCATTGCGTCGGCTCGCGGTGTTGCTGCCACAGTTGCTGGAACAGCGCCTGCTTGTCGGTACGCTCGCGCAACGGCGGCAATTCAAGGGTCAGGCCGCCGATGCGGTAGTACAAGTCCTCGCGAAAGCGCCCGGCCTGCACCAGCTCGCGCAGTGCGCGGTTGGTCGCCGAGATGATGCGCAAGTCCACCGGGAATACCTCGCTACTGCCCACCGGCTGCACACAGCGCTCCTGCAATACCCGTAACAGGCGGGCCTGGGTGGGCAGCGGCATATCGCCGATTTCGTCGAGAAACAGCGTGCCCTTGTCGGCCTTGCGGATCAGACCGATGCTGCCTTTTTGGTTGGCGCCGGTGAAGGCGCCTTTTTCGTAGCCGAACAGTTCCGATTCCACCAGTTCTGCGGGAATCGCCGCACAGTTCACTGCGATTAACGCCTGCCGGCTGCGGGAACTGGCCTGGTGCAGGGCTTTGACGAACACCTCTTTGCCCACGCCGGTCTCGCCGTGAATCAACAACGGAATGTCCTTTTCCAGCAGGCGCTCGGCCTGGCGCACGGCTTTTTCCACGCGCACATCGCCAAAATGCAGGGTCTGGAGGTTGATCGAGGTCGGTGCTGGCGGCTGCGGTTGGCTGAACACCCGGGCCTGCACCGGCATCTGCCTGGGGCGCTTCAACAGGCACTGGAACCGATTGCGTCCCGCCGCTTGCAACGCAAAGGGCAGCCCTTCCGGCTGGTTGAGCAACTCCAGCAGCGACACCTTGAATAGACTGTCGATCATCACCCGCGAGAGGCTGATGCCCAGCAAGTTATCCGCACGCCGATTGGCCGAGAGCACCTGGCCGCTTTCGTCAAAGATCAGCAGGCCGGCCCATTGGCTGTCGAGGTTGCTCAGGCCGGTGTTGAAGGTCAGTTGGAAATGTTCGCCGCGAAACAGGTTGAGGATCAGCCGGTTTTCCACGGTCTGGCTCATCATCTTGACCATGCCCAGGGTGTGGGAGGGCGGCAGGTAACTGTCGCTGGACACGTCCAGCACCGCGATGATTTCGCGCTGGGCGTCGAAAATCGGTGCCGCGGAACCGGTCATGAAGCGGTTGGCCTTGAGGAAGTGTTCATCGTGCTCAATATGCACGGCCTGGGCGCAGGCCAGTGCGGTGCCGATGGCGTTGGTGCCACTGGCGCGTTCCATCCAACTGGCGCCGGGGCTGAAGCCACGGGCCAGCGTGGGTTCGATAAACCGCTGGGTGCCCCAGGAGGTCAGCACCTGGCCCTGATTGTCGGCCAGCATGATGAGGCAGTTGGAATTACTGAGGATGTTCTCGTAGTAGGGCAACACTTCCTGGTGGGTGGTCTGCACCAGGGAATGCTGGCTTTCCAGGAGCTGGCGAATGCCTTCGGCGGGCAGTTGGTCAAAGCTGGGGGCGCTCTGGTGGTCCAGGCCGTAGGCGCGGCAACGGCGCCAGGATTCCTGGATAAGGGTGTCGTGGGTCAAGGGTTCGGCCATCGTGCGACCTTCTTTATTATTGTTGTCGGGTCTTGCGCCATCTAATGTCGGACATCGAACAATGTGGGAGCGGGCTTGCCCGCGATGGCAGAGGGTCAGGCACAGCATCTACAAACTGATGCACCGCCATCGCGGGCAAGCCCGCTCCCACATTTGATCTTCGTCGCGCATAAAGTGTTGTTCACAACTGTTCATTGTCAACCCCGGCAGTGTTCAGTTGTTCAGCCGGATTGTTCACGCCTGAACATCATGATTCACCCATCTCCTTACACATCAAGCGCTTGCGGTTTTGGCACGAAACTCGCTCTGACAACGCACCAGATTCATTCCAATAATAAAAAAGGTCGTGTCATGTCATTGACCCTGGAACATGTCTCCCGCGTTGTCGACGGCCAAACCTGGATCGACGACGCCAACCTGCGGTTCGAAGCCGGTTCTTTCAACGTCCTGCTCGGTCGCACCCTGTCGGGCAAGACCAGCCTGATGCGCCTGATGGCCGGCCTGGACAAGCCCGACAGCGGTCGCATCCTGATGAACGGTGTGGATGTCACGCAAAAGCCTGTACGCCTGCGCAATGTGTCGATGGTCTACCAGCAGTTCATCAACTACCCGACCATGACCGTGTTCGAGAACATCGCCTCGCCGTTGCGTCAGGCCGGTGTGTCCCAGGAGGTGATCCAGAGCAAGGTGCTGGAAACCGCCAAGATGCTGCGCATCGAGAAATTCCTGCAGCGCCACCCTCTGGAATTGTCCGGTGGCCAGCAACAACGCACCGCCATGGCCCGCGCCCTGGTGAAAGATGCCGAACTGATTCTGTTCGATGAGCCGCTGGTCAACCTGGACTACAAACTGCGCGAAGAGCTGCGCCAGGAAATGCGCGAACTGTTCAAGGCGCGCCACACCATCGCGATATATGCCACCACCGAGCCCAACGAAGCCCTGGCCTTGGGTGGCACCACCACCATTCTTCACGAGGGGCGGGTGATCCAGAGCGGCAAGGCCGCCGAGGTCTATCACCAGCCGCAAACCGTCCTCGCCGCAGAGCTGTTCTCCGAGCCGCCGATCAACCTGATGCCGGGGCGTATCAGTGGCAATGAAGTGAGTTTCGCCAACTTTGTGCATTTCCCACTCAATGTTGACCTGCGTCCTATCGGCGAAGGCGAATTCCGCTTTGGCGTGCGCCCCAGCCATATCAGCCTGGTGCCCAGCAACGATGATGACCTGGAGCTGGCGGTGACCGTGGAAGTCGCCGAAATCAGCGGCTCGGAAACCTTCCTGCATGTGCGCAGTGAGCATTTCCTGCTGGTGCTGCACCTGCCGGGGGTGCATGAATACGATGTCGACGCGCCGATCCGCGTGTATATCCCCACCCATAAACTGTTTGTGTTCGATGGTCAGGGCCGCTTGGTCCAGGCCCCCGGACGCCGTGTCGCGAGGGTTGCCTGATGGCCGAGATCCATTTGCGCAACCTGGCCCATAGCTACAGCCCTACGCCTACAGGGCCAGAAGACTACGCCATTCGGGAAATGAACCATGTGTGGGAGCAGGGCGGTGCCTACGCCTTGCTCGGGCCGTCAGGCTGCGGCAAGTCCACGCTGCTCAATATCATTTCCGGCCTGCTCAGCCCGTCCGAAGGCCAGGTGCTGTTTGATACCCAAGTGGTCAACGACTTGACCCCGGAAAAGCGCAACATCGCCCAGGTGTTCCAGTTCCCGGTGGTGTACGACACCATGACGGTGTTCGACAACCTGGCGTTCCCACTGCGCAACCAAGGCATGGCCGAAGCGAGAATTCACAGCAAGGTGCAGGAGATCGCCGAAGTCCTCGACCTGCAAAACCTGCTGAGCAAAAAAGCCCGCAACCTCACCGCCGACGAAAAACAGAAAGTCTCCATGGGCCGTGGCCTGGTGCGCGATGACGTGTCGGCCATTCTGTTCGATGAGCCGCTGACGGTGATCGACCCGCACCTGAAGTGGAAACTGCGGCGCAAGCTCAAGCAGATTCACGAGCAGTTCAATATCACCATGGTCTACGTCACCCACGATCAGCTGGAAGCCTCCACGTTCGCCGACAAGATCGCGGTGATGTACGGCGGGCAGATCGTGCAGTTCGGTACGCCGCGTGAATTGTTCGAGCGGCCCAGCCACACCTTTGTCGGTTACTTCATCGGTAGCCCTGGGATGAATCTGATCGAGGTGCAGGCCAAGGCTGGCGGTGTAGGGTTCGCCAATACCCTGTTGCCGCTGTCCGAAGCGATGCAGCAACGTCTCAACACCACCGACTACAAAAAGCTCCAGGTCGGCATTCGTCCGGAATTTATCCACGTATGGGACGAGTACAACCCTGACGCCCTGCAAGCCGACGTCGTACATGTGGAAGACCTCGGCACCTACAAGATCATGACCCTCAACCTCGATGGCGCCACCCTCAAGGTGCGCCTGGCCGAGGACAAACCGGTGCCGGAAGGCAAGGCCTCCGTCAGCTTCCCCGCGCAATGGCTGATGCTCTACGCCGACGATTATTTGCTGGAGGTGGCGCCATGAACAAGGTGCAGAACAACAAGGCCTGGTGGCTGGTGCTGCCGGTGTTCCTGCTGGTGGCGTTCAGTGCAGTGATCCCGATGATGACCGTGGTCAACTATTCGGTGCAGGACATTTTCGACCAATCCAGCCGCTATTTCGTCGGGGCCGACTGGTACAAGCAGGTGCTGCTCGACCCACGCCTGCACGACTCGCTGCTGCGCCAGTTCATCTACTCGGCCTGCGTGCTGTTGATCGAGATCCCGCTGGGCATCGCCATCGCCCTGACCATGCCCACCAAGGGCCGCTGGTCCTCGCTGGTGCTGATCATCCTTGCCATTCCCTTGCTGATTCCGTGGAACGTGGTCGGCACTATCTGGCAGATTTTTGGCCGTGCCGACATCGGCCTGCTGGGCTCGACCCTCAACGCCCTGGGCATCAGCTACAACTATGCGGCCAACACCATGGACGCCTGGGTCACCGTGCTGGTGATGGACGTGTGGCACTGGACCTCACTGGTGGCGCTGCTGTGCTACTCAGGTTTAAGGGCCATTCCGGACGTGTACTACCAAGCCGCGCGGATTGATCGTGCATCGGCCTGGGCGGTGTTCCGACATATCCAGTTGCCGAAGATGAAAAGCGTGCTGCTGATCGCGGTGATGTTGCGCTTCATGGACAGCTTCATGATCTACACCGAACCCTTCGTGCTCACCGGCGGCGGGCCGGGTAATGCCACCACCTTCCTGAGTCAGACGCTTACCCAGATGGCCGTCGGCCAATTCGACCTGGGCCCGGCGGCGGCGTTTTCCCTGGTGTACTTCCTGATCATCCTGTTGGTGTCCTGGCTGTTCTACACCGCCATGACCCATTCCGACGCCAACCGCTGAGGCCGCCAACATGAGCAAGCGCAAGCTTATTCCATTACTGATCTACATCCTGTTCCTGCTGGTACCGATCTACTGGCTGCTGAACATGTCCTTCAAGAGCAACACCGAAATCCTCGGCGGCCTGACTCTGTTTCCGCAGGATTTCACCCTGGCCAACTACAAGGTGATCTTCACCGACCCGAGCTGGTACACCGGCTACCTCAACTCGCTGTACTACGTGAGCCTGAACACGGTGATCTCCCTGAGCGTGGCGCTGCCGGCGGCCTATGCGTTCTCGCGCTACCGCTTCCTGGGTGACAAGCACCTGTTCTTCTGGCTGCTCACCAACCGTATGGCGCCCCCGGCAGTGTTCCTGCTGCCGTTCTTCCAGCTGTATTCATCCATTGGCCTGTTCGACACGCACATCGCCGTGGCGCTGGCCCATTGCCTGTTCAACGTGCCGTTGGCGGTATGGATCCTTGAAGGCTTCATGTCCGGCGTACCCAAGGAAATCGACGAAACCGCCTACATCGACGGCTATAGTTTTCCCAAGTTCTTCGTGAAGATTTTTATCCCGCTGATCGGCTCCGGTATCGGCGTCACGGCGTTTTTCTGTTTCATGTTTTCCTGGGTAGAACTGCTGCTGGCGCGCACGCTCACCTCGGTCAACGCCAAACCCATCGCAGCGGTAATGACCCGTACGGTGTCGGCTTCCGGCATTGATTGGGGCGTGCTGGCAGCGGCGGGGGTGTTGACCATCCTGCCGGGCATGCTGGTGATCTGGTTTGTTCGCAACCACGTGGCCAAGGGCTTTGCCTTGGGCCGGGTCTAGAGGAGTCGATGATGGAATGGATGGCCTGGACCACCCCCACTGCGCTGTTCTTTGGCGGCATTGCCCTGATTCTGGCGGGCATGACCACTTGGGAATTACGTTCGCCGAGTATCCCGCGGCGCGGTTTGCTGCCGATCAGCACCACCCGTGGCGATCGCTTGTTTATCGGTCTTCTCGGCAGCGCCTACCTGCATTTGCTGGTCATTGGCGTTACCGACTGGAGCATCTGGGTGGCGTCCGCGCTCTCCCTTGTTTGGCTGTTGAGTGTGATGCGTTGGGGCTAGCTGTGCACGGGCTTGTGTGGCGAGGGAGCTTGCTCCCGCTGGAGTGCGCAGCACTCCCAAACCGATAACCGACTCGGATATCTATTTTGGGGCCGCTTCGCAGCCCAGCGGGAGCAAGCTCCCTCGCCACAGCAAGCTCGCTCCTACAAGCCCCGTTTGAAATTAACCTGGAGGTCTCTATGTTGAATAAAAACAATAAGCTGCGACATAGCATTTCATTGGCCGCCGTACTGGCCCTCAGTGGTTTGAGCGCTTCGGCCTGGGCCGATGCGTATGAAGATGCCGCGAAAAAATGGATCGGCAGCGAGTTCAAACCCTCGACCCTTACCGAAGCCCAGCAGCTTGAAGAGTTGAAGTGGTTTATCAAGGCGTCGGAGCCGTTCCGTGGGATGAAGATCAACGTGGTGTCGGAAACCCTCACCACCCACGAGTACGAATCCAAGGTGCTGGCCAAGGCCTTCAGTGAAATCACCGGCATCAAGCTGACCCACGACCTGCTGCAGGAAGGCGACGTGGTGGAGAAGCTGCAAACCCAGATGCAGTCCGACAAGAACATCTATGACGGCTGGGTCAACGATTCCGACTTGATCGGTACGCACTTTCGCTACGGCAAGACCGAATCCATCACCGACCTGATGGCCAACGAAGGCAAGGATTTCACCTCGCCCACCCTGGACCTCAAGGACTTTATCGGCCTGTCTTTCACCACCGCGCCGGACGGCAAGATCTACCAGTTGCCCGACCAGCAGTTCGCCAACCTCTACTGGTTCCGCGCCGACTGGTTCGAGCGGCCGGAGTTGAAGGCCAAGTTCAAGGAGAAATACGGCTACGACCTTGGCGTGCCGGTGAACTGGTCGGCTTATGAAGACATCGCCAAGTTCTTCAGCGAAGACGTCAAGGAAATCGACGGCAAGCGCATTTATGGGCACATGGACTACGGCAAGAAAGACCCGTCCCTGGGCTGGCGTTTCACCGATGCCTGGTTCTCCATGGCCGGCGGTGGCGACAAAGGCTTGCCCAACGGTTTGCCGGTGGACGAGTGGGGCATCCGTGTAGAGGATTGCCACCCGGTGGGCTCCAGCGTCACCCGCGGCGGCGACACCAACGGCCCGGCGGCGGTATTCGCCACGCAGAAATACGTGGACTGGATGAAAGCCTACGCGCCTCCGGAAGCGGCGGGCATGACCTTCTCCGAGTCCGGCCCGGTGCCGTCCCAGGGCAACATCGCCCAGCAGATCTTCTGGTACACCGCGTTTACCGCCGATATGGTCAAGCCGGGCCTGCCGGTGGTGAATGCCGACGGTACGCCGAAATGGCGCATGGCACCGTCCCCAGTCGGGCCGTATTGGGAAAAGGGCATGAAGAAGGGCTATCAGGACGTAGGTTCCTGGACCTTCCTCAAGTCCACCCCCGAAAAGCAGAAACTCGCGGCCTGGCTCTACGCGCAATTCGTGACCTCAAAAACGGTGTCGCTGAAGAAAACCATCGTTGGCCTGACGCCGATTCGTGAGTCCGATATCAACTCCCAGGCCATGACCGACATGGCGCCCAAACTCGGGGGGCTGGTGGAGTTCTACCGCAGCCCGGCCCGCACCGAGTGGTCCCCGACGGGCACCAACGTGCCGGACTACCCGCGCCTGGCGCAACTGTGGTGGAGCAATATCGCCGCAGCGGCCAGCGGCGAGAAGACCCCGCAACAGGCGCTGGACAACCTGGCCAAGGAGCAGGATGCGATCATGACGCGCCTGGAACGCTCCAAGGTGCAACCGGTGTGCGGCCCGAAAATGAACCCCGAGCGTGACGCGCAATACTGGTTCGACCAGCCGGGTGCACCGAAGCCGAAACTGGCCAACGAAAAGCCCAAGGGCGAAACCGTGAACTACAACGACCTGCTCAAGCAGTGGGAGGCGGCGCGTAAGTAACAGCGCCATCTCAACCCCTGTAGGAGCGAGCTTGCTCGCGAAGAACTCACCGACGCCGCGTTTATTCAGGAAGCACGCGTTATCGTTGACGTTTTTCGCGAGCAAGCTCGCTCCTACAGGCATTTTTTGGTTTTGTGAGCCCTGACAAACGACCGCTTATCCCTCCCAACCCAACCTCATTTGAATTTTCCGCACGCCCCGAGGCTCTGCATTTTAGAAGCGCGTGATGTTGAGCGCTCTTGCGGGGCCACCTTGTGGGAGGCCCGTTGTAACGGACTTTGCGGAAACTGCCATCATGACACTCCTCACAGCGCTGTCAGGCCAGCCGGCCTCTCTCACCGACTCGGCCCAAGGTCGCCATCAACGGGTCTACCAACAGCTGCATGGCGAAACCCAATACGCCACCGAACTGGCGCGTGAATACCTGCACGATCAATTGGCCCTGGTAGAGGCCACCGACTGCGACTTGCCTGAGGCGCCCGAACAGCTGATGGCCTGGGTCGAGCAACGCTGCGCCGAGGTGGCCCAGGCCTATGCCGACTACCTTGAGCAGCGCCAGCAAGGGGGGCCACGACGGTATTTCCAGAACAAGGCCCATGCGTTGTATTTCCTGCAGTGTGTGGCGCCGACCAAACAGGTCGACGGCGCCTGGCTATACGGCTTGCTGCGCTATTGGCAAGACCAGCGCTTCGACGGCCTGCTCACCACTTACCTTGAAGAATTGGGCGACGGTGAAGCCGCGCAGAACCACGTGGTGATCTACCGCAAGTTGCTCAGCGAGCACGATGCCGACAGCGAAGCCGGCCTGGAGGATGACCATTACCTGCAAGGCGCGCTGCAACTGGCGCTTGGCGTGTGCGCCGACGAGTTCCTGCCGGAGGTCATTGGCTTCAACCTGGGTTACGAGCAACTGCCGCTGCACCTGTTGATCACCGCCTATGAACTCAGTGAGCTAGGCATCGACCCTTATTACTTCACGCTGCATGTCACCATCGACAACGCCAGCAGTGGCCACGCGTGCAAAGCTGCACAATCGGTGCTGAACCTGTTGCCGCTGGGCGAGGGCAGGGCAGACTTCTATCGCCGTGTGGCGGCAGGCTACCGTCTGAATGATTTGGGCCTGGGTACCACGTCTATCATCAAACAATTCAACTTGCAGGACGAGGTGGTGGCGATGCTTGAGCGCAAGCGCGCCTTCGGCCAGCACATGCATTCGGACTATTGCCGCTTTGAAGGGCAGACCGTCAACCAATGGCTGGCCCGGCCTGGGCAGATCGGCGCTTTCCTCAAGGCCCTCGAAGACAAAGGCTGGATCAAGCACAACCAGGACCCCACCAACAGTCGCTTCTGGCAATTGATCGAGGGCGCTGGCGCCGCGATGTTCGGGGTGTTCAGCGGTTATGAAAAACAACTGATCCATGACTGGATTGCGGGTGAATGGGTTGCCAGCGAACGCGTGCCGCCCGTGCGGCCGGGACGCGGCAGCCGGTTTTCCCGCGAGCAGCATCGTCCCGCGGATCCTGATACCCAGGCCCTGGCGGAGTCATTGTGCAACTTGCCCGATGAGCAACAGCTCAATGCGCTGATCCCGTGGCTGTCGGCCCGCCGTCACTGCACGCCTGCCGGGCTGTATGCCACTCGCCGCTTTATCCAACTGCGTGCGCGCCTGCGCTAAGGAATGTGCCTATGTCTGCGCAACAACTGGCTGATCGTGCCTTGTTGAATTTGGGCCGCGGGTTGAAGGAGGGTGGTTATCGCTTTATCACGCCAACGCCCTTGACCCATGAGCGTGTCTATCGGCGGCTGGCGACGCCCCTGGCAATGACGCTGCGCGATGTGTTCGGTTGGTCGATGCCGTTCGATCAAGGCCTGTTGCCCGAGGCCCTACGTGAAGAATTGCAGCAAGCGGATGTGATCGAAAAGCACGGCGCGCTATGGCGCAGCGCAGTGCGATGGTCGAGCCTCGACGAGCTGCTGTTCGCCCATTCGCCTTATCCCACCGACCAGGCGGACGCGGTGTTTTTCGGCCCCGACAGCTACCGCTTTGCCCACGTGATCGAAGCCTATCTGCAACAGCGTTTCGAGCCGCTCAAGCGCGCTGTGGACATTGGCTGTGGCGCCGGCGTCGGTGCGCTGGTGATTGCTAAAGCCCGGCATGACGCCCAGGTGCTGGCGGTAGATATCAACCCCCGTGCCCTGCGCATGACCGCGGTGAATGCCGAGCTGGCCGCGCTGAATAACGTCAGCGTGTATCACAGTGATGTGCTGGCCAGTGTGGAGGGCGAATTCGACCTGATCGTCGCTAACCCGCCGTACATGAAAGATGACCGCCAGCGCGCCTATCGCCATGGCGGCGGCGCCTTGGGGGAGCAGTTGTCGCTGCGCATCGTCAGTGAGTCCATCGGGCGCCTGGCCCTGGGCGGTAGCCTGTTGCTGTATACCGGGGTGGCGATGGTGGCCGGCAGCGACCCCTTCGTGGAGGCGGTCAAGCCGCTGCTGGGCAGCGACGCCTACGGCTGGACCTACCGCGAACTGGACCCGGATGTTTTCGGTGAAGAACTGGAAAAACCAGGCTATGAGCAGGTGGAGCGCATCGCCGTGGTCGCACTGACTGTCACCCGATTGCGCTGAATACCCGATGCTCACCTTTGGCATTGAAGAGGAATACTTCATCACCGACCTGCACAGCCGCCAGATGGTCGGCGAGCCCTCGGCGGCAGTGCTGGCGGCCTGTCGCGAAGCGATTGGCGCGGGCTTCTCGTTTGAGATGTTCCAGGGCCAGATCGAGGCGGCCTCTCCGGTGTTCACCTCCAGCGCCGAAGCGGCGGACTACTTCCGGGCAGTGCGCGGCAACCTGGCGCAATCCCTGGCTGAGTTCGGCCTCGGTGTGGTGTGCGCCGGCAGCCACCCCCTGGCCGATTGGCGTGGGCAGCGGCCAACCGATCAGGCGCATTTCCGGCACCTGTTCGACGATATTCAATATGTAGCGCGGCGCAGTGTGTTGTGTGGGCTGCATGTGCATGTGCAGGTGCCGCAAACGCTGGACCGTATCGCGGTGATGAACCAGGTGTCGCCGTGGTTGCCGTTGTTGCTGCTGCTCAGTTGCTCGTCCCCCTTCTGGGACGGCGCGCCCAGCGGCTTCATGAGCTACCGCCAGGCCGCGTGCGACGAGTGGCCCCGCATGGGCGTGCCGGAACACTTCAGCGATTGGGCCGAGTACCAGCGCTACCTGGCCATGTTACAGCGCATCGGCGCGATCAAGGCCGATGGCAATGGCTGGTGGGGAATCCGCCCAGCGGCACGCTATCCCACCCTGGAACTGCGCATGACCGACGCCTGCCCACGGTTGGCGGACACCTTGGCCCTCGCCACGCTGTTTCGGGTGATGGTCGCCCATGCCTGCGCGATGCAGCGCCCTGGCGCCAGGTTCAATTCCGAGGCGCGCTGGCTACTCAAGGAAAATCGCTGGCAGGCCAAGCGTTATGGTGCCGCTGGCACCTTCGCGTTGGACGCCGCAGGCACCCTGGGCAGCGCTGAGCAATGGCTGCAGTGCGCCCGGCAGACCTTTGCCGCCACCGCAGAGGCCATGGGCGAGCCGCTGCTGTTCGATACCCTGCAGGCGCTGCTGCGACGCGGCAACAGCGCGGCCGAGCAGTTGCGCTGGCAGGCCCAGGCTCAGGCGAGCGGCGCCGATGCGCTTGCCAGCTTGCGCCAGGTAGTCGACCTGCTGTTGGCCCAGACTCGCGGCGACCATTGATCGGGTCTTGAACGAGGTTGATGGAACACTGATGGTCTTGCTCCGCCCTTAATCAGTAACCCCTCAACGGCAGGAGCGCAGAGCATGCGAGCGATGACTTACCAGGGCGCACACAAGGTGCAGGTGGATACCGTGCCCGATCCGATCATTGAACAACCCGACGACATCATTCTGCGGGTCACCGCCACCGCGATCTGTGGCTCGGACCTGCACCTGTACCGGGGCAAGATCCCGACCGTGGAGCACGGCGATATCTTCGGCCATGAGTTCATGGGCATCGTCGAAGAAACCGGCCCGGCCGTCACCGCCGTGCAACGCGGCGACCGTGTGGTGATTCCGTTCGTGATTGCCTGTGGCGATTGCTTTTTCTGCCAGCTCCAGCAATTCGCCGCCTGCGAAACCACCAACGATGGGCGCGGCGCGATCCTGAATAAAAAATCCATCCCACCGGGTGCCGCGCTGTTTGGCTACAGCCGCCTGTATGGCGGTATTCCCGGCGGTCAGGCGGAGTGGGTGCGGGTGCCCAAGGCCAATACCGGGCCGTTCAAGGTGCCCGGCACCCTGGCGGATGAGAAGGTGCTGTTCCTCTCCGATATCCTGCCCACCGCTTGGCAGGCAGTGACCAACGCTGGCATCGACAAAGGCTCCAGCGTGGCCATCTATGGTGCCGGGCCCGTGGGCCTGCTCAGTGCGGCCTGCGCGCAGATGCTGGGTGCCGAGCAGATCTTCATGGTCGACGACCATCCGTATCGTTTGGCCTATGCGCAGAAAATGTACGGCGTGATCCCGATCAACTTCGAAGAAGACGAAGACCCGGCCGACACCATCATCCGCCAGACCGCCGGCATGCGCGGCGTCGATGGTGTGGTGGACGCGGTGGGTTTCGAGGCCAAGGGCAGCACCACGGAAACCCTGCTCACCGCGCTCAAGATCGAGGGCAGCAGCGGCAAGGCGCTGCGCCAGTGCATCGCCGCCGTACGTCGCGGTGGTGTGGTCAGCGTGGCCGGGGTGTATGCCGGGTTTATCCATGGCTTCATGTTTGGCGATGCTTTCGACAAGGGCCTGACCTTCAAGATGGGCCAGACCCATGTGCAGCGGTTTTTACCGGAGTTGTTGGAGCACATCGAGCTGGGGCATCTGCACCCGGAAGCGATCATCACTCACAGGCTGCCCCTGGAGCAGGCGGCGCGGGGGTATGAGCTGTTTGATAAAGCCGAGGAGGAATGCCGCAAGGTGATCCTGCTGCCGGGTGGGAGCGACCGGCCGCTGACCGAGCCGCTGGACGAACTGACCCCTGAGTTGCGCGTGCAAAGCGTTCCCGGTTTCTAGGCCAATAACCGGAAAAATGTGGGAGCTGGTTTGCCTGCTATAGCGGTGGTTCAGTTGAATATTCAGTGACTGACACGCCGCCTTCGCGGGCAAGCCCGCTCCCACAGGGGATCTGTGCCGGACGCTGATTTTGTGGGCGATGCATGACCAATGTGGGAGCTGGCTTGCCCGCGAAGGCGGCGTGACAGTCACTGCGCCTGCTACTGCACTACCGCTATAGCAGGCAAGCTCGCTCCCACATGGATCTTCTTTGCTTCGACAGTGGTGTTTCCCACATTAACCGGTGTCAGGCTGCGGCTTGCGGCTGGATGCGCAATTCACCTTCGACATCTTTGACCAACCCGCTGGCGACAAACAGTGGCGCCAGGCGTTTGTGCAACTGTGGCTCGACAAACTCTTTGATTGTATCCAGCGCCAACGTACCACTGAGCGGCAGCTCGGCCTTGGTGTACGACAACCATGCCTTCTTCAACGCCATCAATACATCACTGCCCGCCGTCGAAGCGAAGCGACGGTGCACCGGCTTACCCTCGAAGGTGAAGGTGTGTTGGAACTCATAGCCGCTTTCATCGCCGCCGTTGGCCGTGCAGCGCACGCAGGTGCAAGGGCCGTCGCCGAAGGCGCTGCGCAGGTAGGCGTTGAAGTCCACCACGGGCTTGAGTGACAGGCGCTTATCAACCTCGAACAGGTCCCCGGTCATTTTTTCGTCAGTGTTCAACGTCCATTTCCTCGCAGTCGGTTGCTGTGTTTCAAAGCGCGGCACAATACCAGCCGAGCGTGGGTTTGGGGATTATTTGCGTCGTGGGAGGGTCAGCGGAAGAACTCACCGGGGGTGGAATCGAACTGCTGACGAAACGCATTGATAAAGGCTGAGGTCGATTCATAGCCACACCCCAATGCCACATCCGTCACACGCTCGCCTTGTTCCAGGGCGGGCAGGGCGCTCAACAGGCGCAGGCGCTGGCGCCACGCGCGGAATGTCAGCCCGGTGTCACTCAGGAACACCCGACTGAGGGTCTTTTCACTCACCTCCAGCTTGCGGCTCCACTCGCCCAACGTCGTCTGCTGCTCGGGATGCAGGTTGAGGCTGCGGTAGATCTGCCGCAGCCGTGGGTCGTGAGGCAGCGGCAACATCAAATCCACCTGGGGCGCGGCGGCGAGCTGATCGAGCAGTACCTGAGCCAGGCGCCCGTCCGGCCCGTCCTCGGTATATTCCACCGGCAATTGGCTGAAGTTGCGGATCAGCTCGCGTAACAAACTGCTCACCTCCAGCACCTGGCAACGCTCGGCGGCCCAGGCGGTGACGCTGCAATCGAGGTACAAGCTGCGCATTTCCGTATGGGGCGAACTGAACACACGATGGGGCATGCCTGCCGGAATCCATACGGCGCGCTGCGGTGGCGCGACGAAACGACCGACGCTGGTCTGGATCTCCAGCACCCCGGAAATCGCGTAGGACAACTGCACCCACGGGTGGCTGTGGCGTCGTGTCAGCGCCCGGTTGGGCAAGGATTCAGTACGCCCGTACACCGGCCTCGGCAGGCTGGAAAGCCCAGGTACACTGCGGCGCACGGCTTTTTCATGTCCTTTAGGCGGCATTTACTGGCTCATTGGCGTTAGTCGGTAACAGGTGGTTACGTTAGAGTCGTCGCGACGCTCTTGGCAACCCCTGGAAGAATTGCTTATGACCCGGCCCCGGTTTCTCCCCGACAACTTCACCCTCACCCTGATCGCCACGGTGATCCTCGCCTCACTGCTGCCCGCCAGCGGCCAGACCGCCGTGGCGTTCGGCTGGGTCACCAACCTGGCCATCGCGCTGCTGTTTTTCCTGCACGGCGCCAAGCTGTCGCGCAAGGCCATCGTCGCCGGTGCCGGCCACTGGCGTTTGCATTTGCTGGTGTTCAGCCTGACCTTCGTACTGTTTCCGTTGCTGGGCCTGGCGCTCAAGCCAGTGCTGTCGCCGCTGATCGGCAACGAGCTGTACATGGGCATGCTCTACCTCTGCGCCTTGCCGGCCACTGTGCAATCGGCGATTGCCTTTACCTCCCTGGCCCGCGGCAACATCCCGGCGGCCATCTGCAGCGCGGCGGCGTCCAGCCTGTTCGGCATCTTCCTGACGCCGCTGCTGGTAGCGCTGCTGCTCAACGTGCATGGGGATGGCGGCTCCACAGTCGATGCGATTGTCAAAATCAGCGTGCAGTTGTTGCTGCCGTTCATTGCCGGGCAAGTCGCCAGCCGCTGGATTGGGGGCTGGGTCGGGCGTAACAAAGCCTGGCTGAAATTCGTCGATCAGGGCTCGATTCTGTTGGTGGTCTACGGGGCTTTCAGCGAGGCGGTCAACGAAGGCATCTGGCACCAGATCCCGCTGTGGGAATTGGGCGGGTTGGTGGTGGCCTGCTGCGTGTTGCTGGCCCTGGTGTTGGTGGCGTCGACGCTGCTGGGCAAGGCGTTTGGTTTTAACCAGGAAGACCGCATCACCATCCTGTTCTGCGGCTCGAAGAAAAGCCTGGCGACCGGCGTGCCGATGGCGCAGGTGCTGTTTGCCGGGGCGAGCATGGGGGTGTTGATTTTGCCGTTGATGCTGTTTCACCAGATCCAGTTGATGGTTTGTGCGGCGTTGGCCCAACGCTATGCCCAGCGGCCGGAGAGCATTCCTGAATTGATGGGGCAGGTGGATCCGTGATGCACCTCTCATTCGCGGGTAAATAAGCTCAAGTTAACCGGCGTGCCGACGACTTACTTCTTAACTAACCCAAGAAGGAGTGTCGGCATGAACGTTCGTCGTGTTGCGGTAATGACTGGCCTCCTGGGCCTGTGGGCAAGTACCTGCGGAGCCGCCCAGACCGTGGGGCAGGGCACCATCAGGTTCAGCGGCGCGATTGTCGAGTCAGGGTGTGCGACAAATGCGCGCAGCGGCTCGGTAATGGAACTGCGCGGTTGCGCCCAATCCAGTCGTGGCAGCCGAATCGAGGTGCGCAGTGTCGCGCCGGTGGTCAGCGTCGACGCACCCCATGTGCGGCTGGTAGCGGACACCGGCGAGGGGCGCTATTACGATCAGCGTTACGTGCTGGTAGACCGCGCCGGCAAGCTGATTCAGTCGGGCAATTACGTGATTACCATGACCTCGCCATAAACCCTGGGGCGACGATCCGCAGCAACAGCGGTGCGAGAAACCTATAGAATGCTCGGCGGCGGCGCTTGTCCTGGGTGGCCGCTTGATCATCGTCAGAGTACCGCGCCCGTCAATGAGCCTTTCAGCCGCAACCCCCCAAGCCAACTGGCAACCGGTCATCGCCCTGGCGCTGGCCGCGTTTGTGTTCAATACCACCGAATTCGTGCCTGTGGGGCTGCTCAGCGCCATTGGTGCCAGCTTTGACATGCCCGTGGCCAGCGTCGGCCTGATGCTCACCATTTACGCGTGGATCGTGTCGCTGACCTCGCTGCCGGTGATGCTGCTGACCCGCAACGTCGAACGGCGCAAATTGCTGATCGTGCTGTTCGGTCTGTTTATCGCCAGCCATATCCTCTCCAGCGTGGCCACCAGCTTCGGCTTGCTGATGGTCAGTCGGGTCGGCATTGCCCTGGCCCATGCGTTGTTCTGGTCGATCACGGCTTCACTGGCCGTACGCCTGGCGCCAGAGGGCAAGCAGGTGCAGGCTCTTGGCTTGCTGGCTACCGGCACGTCCCTGGCGATGGTGTTGGGCATTCCCTTGGGCCGTCTGTTGGGCGAGGCCATGGGCTGGCGTACCACCTTTCTGGTGATCGCCGCGTTCGCCGCCGCCCTGGTGTTCTGGCTTGGGCGCACCTTGCCGCTGCTGCCCAGCCAGAACTCCGGCTCCCTGCGCAGCCTGCCGTTGCTGTTCAAGCGCCCGGCGCTGGTGGCGCTCTATGTGCTGACCGCAATGACCGTCACTGCGCAATTCACCGCCTACAGCTACATCGAACCCTTCGTCGAAGGCGTCGCCGGCCTGGGCGGCAGTGCCGTGACCCTGATCCTGCTGGTGTTCGGTGGTGCTGGCATCATCGGCTCGTTGTTGTTCAGCCTGGTGCATCGCTTCAACCCCCACCTGTTCGTGATCGGCGCAGTGTCTATCCTCGCCGCGTGCCTGGCGCTGATGCTGCCGTTGAGCGGCGCCGAGTCTTACCTGGTGGGGCTGAGCATTTTCTGGGGCATGGCGATCATGGGGTTTGGCCTGGCCATGCAGTCCAAGGTGCTGGTGCTGGCACCGGATGCCACGGATGTGGCCATGGCGATGTTTTCCGGGATCTACAACATTGGCATCGGCGGCGGCGCGTTGATGGGCAGTTGGGTGGGCAGCCACTTCGGCTTCGCCTGGATCGGCGCGGCGGGCGGTTTGCTGGCGGGGCTGGCGTTGGTGGGGTATTGCCTGGCGATTCGGCGGTTTGGGCAGGGTGGTGCCCCGATGCCAAGCTGATCGCCCCGTATCTACCGGATAACTACAGACTAAGTGTGGGAGCCGGCTTGCCTGCGATGGCGGTGTGTCAGCCACTGCATCTGTTGCTGCACGACCGCTTTCGCAGGCAAGCCAGCTCCCACATTTGATCTTCACTGCCTTGAGCAATGCGTTCGCTTGACTGACTGTCCTACGCCACCGGGATCAACGGATCCGCCGCCGCCAACGCCACCTTTCTATCCGCTGCCGGTGGGTAGATCCACACGCTATTGATCTGCTGTTTGAGTTCCTTGGCTTCCTGGCCCACCAGCTTGAGCTGACGGTCCCAGCCTTCGGTGTACACCGCGCCCCAAGCGCCGAGGTCGAGGCAGGTGACGTATTTGGGTTGGCTGTAGGCCATGGGGGCCTCGCCGATCAGATCGGCGGCGACGTTGTTGCCGGCGTAGCGGCCCAGCGCGATGGCGTGCTGGCAGGACATGGCAGCGAAGTTGCCCAGCGCGTCAGTGGCGGCGTAGGCCACGTCGCCAGCGGCGAAGATGGCAGCCTGGCCCTTGACCTTGAGGTGGGCGTCCACGTGCAGGCGGCCCTGGGGATCGCGGGTGCCCTCAATCTGTTCGGTCAGGGGGTTGGCGCGAAAGCCGATGGTCCAGATCACGGTGCTCGATTCAATCCGCTGCCCATCAGCCAGGGTCACGCCACCGGCATCCACCGAGGCGACCGAGGTGTTCAGTACCCATTCAAGCCCCAGTGCCTGGCTGGCTTCGATGATCGAGGGGCGTATGCCATCGCCCATCGACGCGGCAATCTGCGGCCCGCGGTCGACCACGATCACACGGATGTTGGCCGTCTCACCCAGTGCCGCACGCAGGCGCGCCGGCATTTCGGTGGCGGTCTCGATACCGGTAAAGCCGCCGCCGGCCACCACAACGGTATTGCGGGCCGGGCTGTCGGGCAGGTTTTTCAGGGCGTTGATATGGGCTTCAAGGTGCGCCGCGTCTTCGATCTGATCCACATCGAACACATGCTCGATGCCGTCCATGCCGGGGCGGTTCAGGCGGCTGCCGGCGGCCACTACCAGGCGATCGTAGGCGAGGGTGGCCGGGATGCCGGCCGCGTTGCGGTAGGTCACTTGCTTATTAGTGGCGTCGATGCTGTCGGCGGCGCCTTGCACAAAGGTCACGCCCACAGCGTCGAACAGCGCATCAAGCGGGGCCAGCATGGTATGTACATCGGGCTCGTAGAACCGCGGGCGGATACGCAGCTCCGCTTGGGGTGCGAGCAGGCTGATGCGCACATCGTTGCGGTCGTGTTTATCCAGTAGCCGAGCCGCGCTCAAGGCGCTCCACACGCCACCGAACCCGGCGCCAATGATCAGAATGTGTTGTTTCATGGGGTTGCTCCAGAGACCAGATAAGCCGCAAGGCATTGCCGGATCACTGTAAAAGCAGCAGGGTCTGTCCGAAAGGACATATAACCCTGGATGACTGCCACCTCTGCCGGCCTAGCGGGAAAAGCGCTCGCGGTAGTCGCGGGGTGAGATGGCCAGGTGGCGGTGGAAGGTGCAGCGCATGCGTTCCTCATCGCCAAACCCGCAAAGCCCGGCGATCTGGTCGATGCTGCGCTGGGAGTCTTCGAGCATGCGGCGCGCCGCTTCCATGCGAAACAGTTCGATGGCCTTGGCCGGGGTGCGACCGGTTTTTTGCTTATAGACCCGGGCAAAGTTGCGTGGGCTCATATGGCTCTGCGCGGCCAGGCGCTCGACACTGAGGTCGCTGTCGCGCAGGTTGTCGCTGATCCATGCATGCAGCGCATCAAAGCTGGCGCTGTCGGCGGTTTGCGCTTGCAGCACCTGGCTGAACTGCGCCTGGCCACCGGGGCGCTTGAGGAACACCACCAATTCGCGTGCCACTTGCAGCGCCACTTCGCGCCCGCAGTCAGCCTCCACCAGCGCGAGCGCCAGGTCGATCCCGGCGCTGACGCCCGCCGAGGTCCACACCTGGCCTTGCTGCACGAAGATCGCGTCCACGTCCACCTCGATGCTCGGGAAACGTTGCTTGAGCAGCTCGCACATGGCCCAATGCGTTGCCGCGCGGCGCCCCTCCAGCAAGCCCGCCAGCGCCAGCAAAAACGTGCCGCTGCACACCGAGGCGGTCCGTCGCGCCTGGCCGGAGGCGTTGCGCAACCAGTCCACCAGCGCGGTATTTTCCAGCATGGCTTGCTCAATGGCTGGCGCGCCGGGTACCACCAGGGTGTCGATGGCAGCGGGGTCAAACTGTGCCAAGGCGACTGTGTCGACGCTCAAGCCCTCGGCGGTCGGCATCAGCCCGCCCGCCAGGCTGGCGTTGTGCAACACATAACCTTGCAAACCGCGCTCGGCCATGGCCTTGGTCGCGGCCCAGAACACCGTCTGGGCGCCAGTCAGGTCGAGCAAGCCCATGTGCGGGTAGGTCAGGAACACCAACGTGCGTGGTTGGGCCAAAGCAGAGAGTGCAGTCATGCGCTGGCCAGCAGCTTTTCCAGTTTTTCCTGATCCCGCGCAAACGGCCGGATCCCTTCGGCACGCAATCGCTCGGCGTATTCCGGGATGGCGCAGGCCTTGAGCAGCAGCGACGGGTTGGTGGTGGCGCCCACGGGCCGCAGGCGGCTGATGGCTTCCAGATTGCCGGTGTCGCAGACCACAGTGGTGAATGGCTTGAGTTGTTCAAGTTTGGACGTCATCGCCGCGTTCTCCGGAAAAGGGCACGGCGCTGTTTTACCATGTCCCGCGCACCTTGTTTACCCTGAGGCTGTCAGCTCCGGGCCGCCTTGGCATCCACAGAGAGGGGTAACCGCCAGAGTTCGGTGGAACCCTTCAGCCGGGCACTTGTCCCCGCTTCCCATGTCACCCCCCAGCCCACAGATACCTTAATTTTCCAAGCCTGCCGGAAGCCACTCCAGGCCCTCGGCTGCGCCCGCTATTTTTTCCTGGGCGCCCGGCACTGCCGATCCAAGCGGCAAAACTGAATACGGACATTCTCGTCAACCGTGAATTATCAGGCAGGTTACCCATGCAGTTCAGCGACTTACTGGCAGCGATCTCCACCCATGCGATCCGTCTGCAGACCGAAGAGGGCGACCTGATCGTCCTGGGCGATGACGAAGCGTTGGACGACGCGCTCTGGGATCAATTGATCGCGCACAAACCCCAACTGTTGCAGTTGGTCGCCGAACATGGCGGTGACTGGCTGAGCCCGGCCTACCGCATCACACCGGACATGCTGGCCCTGGTCAACCTCGACCAGCCGGCCATCGACCGCATCGTCGCGGCGATCCCCGGCGGCGCGGCGAATGTGCAGGATATCTACTCCCTGGCGCCGCTCCAGGAAGGCATGCTTTATCACCATCTTTCGGCGCAGAAGGGTGACCCTTACGTGCTGCACGCGCAGTTCGTGTTCGACAGCCGCGCACGCCTTGAGGCCTTTGCCGAGGCGTTGCAATGGGTCATCGACCGTCACGACATCCTGCGTACCTCGATGGTCTGGGAGCGCCTGGACGAGCCGCTGCAAGTGGTGTGGCGCAAGGCTGTGCTGGCCTGCGAAGAGGTGCCTCTGGACGGTGCTGACCGCCTCGCTCAATTGCTCGCTCGCTATGATGCCCGCGCTTATCGCATGGACCTGGGCCAGGCGCCGCTGCTGCGCCTGGTATTCGCTGACGACCCGGCCAACCAGCGGGTGGTGGCGATGCTGCTGTTCCACCACACCATCCTTGATCACACGGCCCTGGATGGCGTTCGGCATGAGATCCAGCTGTACCTGGCCGGGCAGCAAGCCCAGGCCCCTGCACCGGTAGCGTTTCGCAGCTATATCGCCCAGGTGCGCCATGGCGTCAGCGAGCAGGCCCATGAGGCGTTCTTCCGCGACATGCTGGCGGATATCGATGAACCGACGCTGCCGTTCGGCCTGCAAGATGTGCAGGGCGGCGGCCAGGGGATCGACGAAGTGCGCATTCCCGTCGACAGCGCTCTGAGCCGCCGCCTGCGCAGCATGGCGCGCCCGCTGGGGGTGAGTGTGGCGAGCCTGATGCACCTGGCTTTGGCGCGAGTGCTGGGTGCAGTCTCCGGTCGGGAGGCGGTGGTATTTGGCACTGTGATGCTCGGGCGCATGGGCGCAGGTGAGGGCGGTGAGCGGGCCTTGGGCATGTTCATCAACACCTTGCCACTGCGGGTGGATGTGGGTGAGCAGGGCGTGCGCGCTGCGGTCAAGATCACCCATGAGCGCCTCACGCGCTTGCTCGATCACGAACATGCGTCCCTGGCGCTGGCACAACGTTGCAGCGGCGTGGCGGCGCCTACGCCGCTGTTCAGCGCGATACTCAACTACCGTCACAGCGCCGCCACCGACATGGCGGCGGTGATCGAAGTCGCCGACGGCATCCAGGTGTTGGGCGCCGAGGAGCGCACCAATTACCCGCTGACGCTGAACGTCGATGACCTGGGTGAAGACTTCGCCCTGACCGTGATGGTCGATGCGTCCATTGGCGCGCAGCGGGTTGCGGGTTATCTGCATACGGCCTTGCAAAGCCTGGCCGACGCCCTTGAACAACGACCGGATATGCCGCTCTGCGGCCTGAACATCCTGCCTGACGCTGAACGCCACCATTTGCTGCACACTTTGAATCATTGCTCCACGCATTACGCCGACACCCAACTGATCCACCAGCAAGTCGAAACCCACGCCGCTGCCCAGCCCGATGCCATTGCGTTGCGCTTCGAGCACCACGTCCTGACCTACCGCCAACTCAACGAACGCGCCAACCAGGTCGCCCACGCGCTCCTGGCCCACGGCGTGTGCCCCGACGCGCGCGTGGCGATTTGCGTGGAGCGTGGCCCGCAGATGATCATCGGCCTACTTGGCATTCTCAAGGCCGGTGCGGGCTATGTGCCCATCGACCCGGCCTATCCCCAGGAACGCATCGCCTACACCCTGGCCGACAGCCAGCCGGTGGCGGTGCTGGTGCAGGCCAACACGGCGCAGCGGGCCGGCGCACTGGCCCGGATCGACCTGGACCACCTGGGCCCGTTGCCCATCTCCAACCCTGGGTTGCACCTGAGCCCGGCCAACCTGGCCTACGTCATCTACACCTCCGGCTCCACTGGCCAGCCCAAGGGCGTGATGATCGAGCATCGCCAGGTCGCACGCCTGTTCAGCGCCACCCACCACTGGTTCGGGTTCAACCCGCACGATGTGTGGGCGCTGTTCCATTCCTTCGCGTTCGACTTTTCCGTGTGGGAAATCTGGGGCGCGCTGATGCACGGCGGCCAGTTGCTGATCGTGCCGCAACTGGTCAGCCGCTCGCCGGATGAGTGCTACGCGCTGTTGTGCGACGCCCAGGTGAGCATCCTCAATCAGACGCCGAGCGCGTTCCGCCAGTTGATCGCGGCCCAGGGCAACAGTGCCCAGTCCCATTCCTTGCGCCAAGTGATTTTCGGCGGCGAAGCCCTGGAACCGGGCATGCTCAAGCCGTGGTACGCACGGGCAGTGAATGCCGGTACGCAACTGGTGAACATGTACGGCATCACTGAAACCACCGTGCATGTGACCTACCGTGCGCTGGAAGCGGCCGACGCGCACTTGGTCGGCGTGAGCCCGATTGGCGTGCGTATTCCCGATTTGCAGTTGTACGTGCTGGATGAGCGCCATGAGCCCTTGCCCCTGGGTGTGGTGGGCGAGTTGTATGTGGGCGGTGCCGGGGTGGCGCGTGGTTACCTCAACCGCCAGGCGCTGAATGCCGAACGCTTCCTTGCCGACCCGGCCACCGGCTTGCGCATGTACAAGACCGGCGACCTTGGCCGCCTGCTGGCCGACGGCAGTGTTGAGTACCTGGGGCGTAACGATGACCAGGTCAAGATCCGTGGTTTCCGTATCGAACTGGGTGAAATCCAGGCGCACCTGGCCACTGCCAGCGGCGTGCGCGATGCGGTGGTGATCGCCCGTGAAGATCAGCCGGGCGACAAACGCCTGGTGGCCTATGTGATTAGCGATGGCGAACTCAACGTGGCCGCCCTGCGTGACCATCTACTGCTGAGCCTGGCCGAACACATGGTGCCCAGCGCCTTCGTGCGCCTGGATACGCTGCCGTTGACCACCAACGGCAAACTCGACCGCAAGGCCTTGCCCGCACCCGATGCCGACGCCGTGGCCCGACGCGAGTATGCGGCGCCCCAGGGGGCGGTGGAAACCACCCTCGCCATGCTCTGGCAAGACCTGCTCAACGTCGACCGTGTCGGTCGTGAGGACAATTTCTTCGAACTCGGCGGCCATTCGCTGCTGGCGGTCAAACTGATCGAGCGCATGCGCCAGGTCGACCTCAGCGCCGATGTGCGCGTGCTGTTCGGTCAACCGACCTTGGCGGCGCTCGCTGCGGCGGTGGGCGGCCAGCAGACCGTGCAGGTGCCGGCCAACCTTATTCAAGCAGACACGCAGGCCATCACCCCGGACATGCTGCCCCTGGTCGAGCTGGATCAGGCCGCTATCGACCATATCCTTGAGGCCGTGCCCGGTGGCGTTGCCAACGTGCAGGACATTTATGGCCTGGCGCCGTTGCAGGCCGGCATTCTCTACCACCACCTGGCGACCACCGAGGGCGACCCCTACGTGTTGCAGGTGCAGTTGCGGTTTCACGACCAGGGCGCCGTCGACGGGTTTGTCAACGCGCTGCACACGGTGATCGAGCGCAACGATATCCTGCGCACCGCCATCCTCTGGGAGGGCCTGGAAGAGCCGGTGCAAGTGGTGTTACGCCAGGCACCCTTGGTGATCGAGCGCCTGGATGCGCTGGGCAGTGATGCACTGGAGCATCTGCAACAGCGTTTCGACCCACGCCACTATCGCCTGGACCTGTCACGCGCCTCGCTGATGCGCCTGGCGTATGCGCAGGACAGCCACGGCTTGGTCGGCATTTTGCTGCTGCACCATATCCTCCTCGACCACACGGCCCTGCACGTGCTGGTCAAAGAGATGAGTGCCAGCCTGCATGGCCACAGCGCACAACTGCCTGACGCGGTGCAGTATCGCAACTACGTGGCCCAGGCCCGCCTCGGTGTCACCCAGGCCCAGCATGAAGCCTTCTTCAGCCAGATGCTGGGCGACATCGACGAGCCGACCCTGGCCTTCGGCTTGCAGGACGTGAACGGTGACGGCAGCGGCATCCATGAAGCGCGCCTGCCGCTGGAGCCTGCGCTCAACCTGGGCTTGCGCGAACAGGCGCGGCAACTGGGCGTGAGCACCGCGAGCCTGGTACACCTGGCCTGGGCCCAGGTGCTGGGCCAGGTGTCTGGCCAGCAGGAGGTGGTATTCGGCACCGTGTTGCTGGGCCGTATGCAGGGCGGCGAGGGCGCGGACCGGGCGCTGGGGATGTTTATCAATACCTTGCCGCTGCGGGTCAGCGTTGGCAGCGTCGGCGTGCAGGCCGGCGTGCGCGCCACCCATGCGCGCCTGGCGCAACTGCTCGGGCACGAACATGCCTCGTTGTCCCTGGCCCAGCGTTGCAGTGGCGTGCCGGGCTCGCTGCCGCTGTTCAGCACCTTGCTCAACTACCGGCACAGCGCAGCCGATGAAGCGCCGGGGGACAACCCCTTTGCCGCTTCCGGTATCGAGATTCTCAGCTCCGAAGAACGTAGCAACTATCCGCTGGTGCTCAACGTTGATGACCTGGGGAGTGGCTTTGCGCTGACGGTGCAAGGCGTCGCGCACCTGGATGTGCAACGCGTGGGTGAGTACATGCTCACCGCGTTGCGCCATGTGGTGAGCGCGCTGCAACATGCGCCGACCACGCCGCTGCAGGCGGTGTCGATCCTGCCGCCTTCCGAGCGTCATCAAGTGCTGGTAGGTTTCAACGCCACCGCCCGGCAATACCCCTCGCAACTTACTGTCTCGCAACTGTTTGAAGCCCAGGCGCTGGCCCGCCCTGAAGCGCCGGCGGCGGTGCAGGGCGAGCTGTCACTGAGCTACCGTGACCTCAATCGCCGTGCCAACCGCCTGGCCCATCATCTGATCAGCCAGGGTGTGCAGCCCGGCGAAAGCGTGGCGATTGCCTTGCCGCGTTGCCTGGATCTGCTGGTCTGCCAACTGGCGATCCTCAAGTGCGCTGCGGTGTATGTGCCGCTGGACGTCAACGCGCCTGTCGAACGCCAGGCCTTCATCGTCAAAGACAGCGGCGCACGCCATGTGCTGGACGACCTGGCGCAGTTGGATCTGGACGCGCAGTCGCCCGCTAACCCAGACTTGGCCCAATCCGCGCAGAGCGTTGCCTACATCCTCTACACCTCCGGCTCCACCGGGACGCCCAAGGGCGTGCAAGTGCCCCACCTCGCTATCTCGCGGCTGGTGCTTAACAACCGTTTTGCCGAATTCAATGCCCACGACCGGGTGGCCTTTGCTTCCAACCCGGCATTTGACGCCAGCACCCTCGAGGTGTGGGCGCCGTTGCTCAATGGCGGTTGTGTGGTGGTGGTCGAGCAGGTGCAGTTGTTATCCCAAGCCGCGTTCGCCGAGCTGTTGCGGGAACAGGCGGTCAGCGTGTTATGGATGACCGCCGGGCTATTTCATCAGTACGCCGATGCGTTGATGCCGGTGTTCCGCCAATTGCGCTACCTGATCGTCGGCGGCGACGTGCTTGACCCTCAGGTGATTGGCCGGGTACTCAAGCTCGGCAAACCCCAGCATCTGCTGAATGGGTATGGCCCGACCGAAGCCACCACGTTCTCCACCACGTTTGAGATCACTACCCTTGGCGAGGGCGCTATTCCGATTGGTCGACCGATTGCCAACGCTCAGGCCTATGTACTGGACGCGCGCCAGCAACCGCTGCCCGTGGGTGTGACCGGCGAGCTCTATATCGGCGGTGCGGGCGTTGCGAAAGGCTACTTGAATCTGCCTCAGCTGAGCGCGGAAAAATTCGTCCCGAACCCATTCGGCGATGGCCAACTCTACCGCAGCGGTGATCTGGCCTGCTGGCGAGCCGACGGCAATTTGATGTATCTGGGGCGCAATGACCTGCAGGTGAAGATTCGTGGCTTTCGTATCGAACCCGGTGAAATCGAAGCGTGCCTGTGTGCCTGTGCCGGGATCAGGGACGTTGTGGTATTGGTTCGCGAAGACGAGCCTGGCCACAAACGGTTAGTGGCCTATTACGCCGCCAACGCAACGTTGGATATCGCAACCCTGCGAGCTCATGTGCAAGGCCGGTTGCCCGATTACATGGTGCCTTCGGCTTATGTGTGGCTGGCGCAGTTGCCGCTTACCGCCAACGGCAAGCTCGACCGCAAGGCATTGCCGGCACCCGACCAGGCCGCCTTGATCAGCCGTGGCTACGAAGCCCCACAAGGCGAGGTGGAAAGCCTGCTGGCGCAGATCTGGCAGGACGTGCTCAAGCTTGAACGCGTGGGGCGCCATGATCACTTCTTCGAATTGGGCGGGCATTCGTTGCTGGCGGTCAGCCTGATCGAACGCATGCGCCAGGTGGGCCTGAGCGCCGATGTGCGCGTGTTGTTCAGCCAGCCAAGCCTGGCCGCGCTGGCGGCAGCCGTGGGCAGCGGCAGAGAAATCGTGGTGCCCGCCAATGGCATCCCCACCGGCTGCATACAGATCACACCGTCGATGCTGAGCCTGGTGCAACTCACCCCGCAGGCCATCGCGCGGATTGTCGCCAGCGTGCCGGGTGGTGCAGCGAATATCCAGGATATCTACCCGCTGGCGCCGCTACAGGAAGGCATTCTCTACCACCACATCAGCGCCGAGCAGGGCGACCCGTACCTGCTGCAATCGCGCATGGCCTTTGACACTGCCGAGCGCCTGCACGGTTTTATGGGCGCGCTGCAACAGGTGGTGGCGCGCCACGACATTCTGCGTACCGCTGTGGTGTGGGAAGGGCTCGAAAGCCCGGTGCAAGTGGTGTGGCGCACCGCCCAGTTGGGGGTGCACGAGGTGATGCTCGACCCGGCACACGGCGACGTGATGGCGCAACTGCATGAGCGTTTCGATGCGCGTCACTACCGCCTGGACATTACCCAGGCGCCCTTGCTGCGCATGGTCTATGCCCAGGACCCGGCGCACAACCGGGTCGCGGCGATCCTGCTGTTCCATCACCTGGCGCTGGACCACACCGCCATGGAAGTGGTCGGCCAGGAAATGCGTGCCTTTATGTTCAACCAGGCCCAGGATTTGCCCGCCGCCGCGCCGTTTCGCAACTATGTGGCCCAGGCGCGACTGGGCGTCAGTGTGGCGCAGCATGAGCAGTTTTTCCGCGACATGCTCGCCGAGGTCGACGAGCCCACCTTGCCGTTTGGCCTGCAGGATGTGCAGGGCGATGGCCGTGCAATCGAAGAAGCCGAGGTGCACCTGGAAGCGGGCCTGGCCCAGCGTGTACGCCAGCAGGCGCGCCAACTGGGCGTCAGCGCCGCCAGCCTGATGCACCTGGCCTGGGCCCAGGTGTTGGGCCTGGTCTCGGGCCGCGACGAGGTGGTATTCGGCACGGTGCTGATGGGCCGTATGCAAGCCGGCGAGGGCGCAGACCGTGCGCTGGGGATGTTTATCAACACCTTGCCGCTGCGGGTCGATATTGCAGCCGGCGCAGCGCAGGCGGTCAAAGCCACCCATGCACGCTTGAGCGCCTTGCTCGGGCATGAGCATGCGTCACTGGCCCTGGCCCAGCGTTGCAGCGGCGTGCCGACCAGCACGCCGCTGTTCAGCGCCTTGCTCAATTACCGCCACAGCAACCCAGGCGAAATGGCCCGCGACGGACACGGCATCTGGGAAGGCGTGCAACTGCTGGGCGGTGAAGAACGCAGCAACTATCCGCTGACCCTGAGCGTGGATGACCTGGGCGCAGGCTTTGGCCTGAGCGTGCTGGCCGTGCCGCAAATCGGCGCGCAGCGCCTTTGCGACTACATGCTCAGCGCCTTGGAGCAACTGGTTGCCACCCTTGAGACGGCGCCCCACCGCGCGCTGCGCCAGTTACCGATTTTGCCCGCCGCAGAGCGCGACACGGTGCTGCGCGAGTTCAACGCCACTGCCCACGACTTCCCCCATGGCCAGACGGTGCACGGTGCGTTTGAGGTACAGGCCGAGCGCCAACCCCATCGCATTGCCGTGCAGCAAGGCAGCGAGGCGCTGACGTATCAGCAGCTCAATCAACGGGCCAACCAGTTGGCTCATCACTTGCTGGAACTCGGCGTGCAAGCCGATGACCGCGTGGCACTGTGTTGCCGTCGCGGCCCGCAGATGCTGGTGGGGCTGTTGGGCATTCTCAAGGCTGGCGCGGGCTATGTGCCGATCGACCCGGCGTACCCCGCCGAGCGTATCGCCTACTTGTTGCAAGACAGCGCGCCCGTGGCGGTGCTGGCCGAGACCAGCACGCGGGAGCTGCTGGGGCCCGTCGCCGTGGTCGATCTGCAGGACCCCGGTTGGCAGCGCCACGCCGTCAGCAATCCGCAACTGCCCGCCCTGACGCCCGCGCACCTGGCGTATGTGATCTACACCTCCGGTTCCACCGGCCAGCCCAAGGGCGTGATGGTGGAACACTGCACCGTGGAAAACCTGGTGCATTGGCACTGTGAAGCCTTTGGTCTGACAGCGGTAAGCCACACCAGCAGCGTGGCCGGCATGGGGTTTGATGCCATGGCCTGGGAAGTCTGGCCGGCCCTGTGCGTCGGCGCGACCCTGCACCTGCCACCCGCCGACATCGGCAACGAAAACATCGATGAACTGCTGGCCTGGTGGCTGGCACAGCCGTTGGACGTGAGTTTCCTGCCCACCCCGGTGGCCGAGTACGCTTTCAGCCTGCCCCAGCAGCACCCCACCTTGCGCATCCTGCTGATCGGCGGTGACCGCCTGCGTCAGTTCACCCATGAGCGGCGCTTTGCGGTGGTCAACAACTACGGCCCCACCGAAGCCACGGTGGTTGCCACCTCCGGCCGCGTGCGGGCCGGGCAGGTGTTGCATATCGGCCGGCCTGTCGCTAATGCCACCAGCTACGTGCTGGATGCGCACCTGCGCCTGGTACCGGTGGGCGTGGCCGGTGAACTCTATGTGGGCGGCAGCGGCGTGGCGCGGGGTTACCTGAACCGTCCCGAGCTGACGGCCGAGCGCTTCCTGCAAGACCCGTTCAACCCAGGGCAGATGTACCGCACCGGTGACCTGGTGCGTTGGCTGCCCGATGGCAATCTTGAGTATCTGGGCCGTAACGACGACCAGGTAAAACTGCGCGGCGTGCGGGTTGAACTGGGTGAAATCGAAAGCCGCCTGACGGCACTGGACGGCATCCGCGAGGCCGTGGTGCTGGTGCGCGAAGGCCGCCTGTTGGCCTGGTTCACCGAACAGCGCCCGCTGCAGATCGAGACCTTGCGTGCGCACCTGCAGGCCCAACTTCCCGAGGCGCTGGTGCCGGTCGCCTACATGCGGCTTGATCAGTTGCCCCTGACCGCCAACGGCAAACTGGACCGCAAGGCATTGCCAGAGCCAGACCAGTGCGCCTTGCTCAGCCGTGAATACCAAGCCCCCCAGGGTGACGTCGAAACCACCCTGGCGCTGCTGTGGGCCGAAGTGTTGCAGGTGGAGCAAGTGGGTCGCCATGACCACTTCTTCGAACTGGGCGGCCATTCATTGCTGGCCGTCAGCCTGATCGAGCGCATGCGCCAGGCCGGCCTTGGCGCGGATGTGCGCGTGTTGTTCAGCCAGCCAACCCTGGCCGCGCTGGCCGCCGCTGTCGGCAGTGGCCGCGAAGTGCAGGTGCCGGCCAATCGCATCAGTGCCGGTTGCCAGCGCATCACCCCGGACATGCTGGCCCTGGTGGACCTCGACCAGTCGGCGATCGACCAGGTGGTGGCCCAGGTGCCTGGCGGCGCTGCCAACGTGCAGGACATCTACCCGCTGGCGCCGTTGCAGGAAGGGATTTTCTATCACTACCTCACGGCGGCGCAGGGCGATCCTTACCTGCTGCAATCACACCTGGCGTTTGACGGTGTCGAGCGCCTGCACGCCTTTATGCGCGCACTGCAACAGGTGATCGACCGCCACGACATCCTGCGCACCGGGGTGGTGTGGGAGGGCCTGGCGCAACCGCTGCAAGTGGTGTGGCGCCAGGCGCAGTTGTGCGTACAGGAACTGCAACTGGAAGGTGACGTACTCGCCGGCCTGCACGAGCGGTTTGATGCGCGGCGGTATCGCCTGGAGATCAGCCAGGCCCCGCTGATCCGCCTGATGTACGCCCAGGACCCGGCCAACCAGCGCGTGGTGGCGGTGTTGCTCTATCACCATATCGTGTTGGACCACACCGCCTTCGACGTGGTGTTGCGCGAAATGCAGGGCCACCTGTTGGGCCACGCAGCGCCTACCGCCGCGCCAATGCCGTATCGCAACTATGTGGCCCAGGCCCGTTTGGGTGTCAGCGAACAGGAGCATGAGCAGTTCTTCCGCCAGATGCTGGGCGATGTCGACGAACCGACGTTGCCGTTCGGCTGGCAGGACGTGCGCGGCGACGGCAATGCCATCGACGAACACACCCTGCAACTGGACAGCCAGCTCAACCGCCGCCTGCGCAGCCAGGCACGGCTGCTGGGGGTCAGTGCTGCCAGCCTGTTCCATCTGGCCTGGGCGCAGGTGCTGGCCGCGGTATCGGCGCGCCATTCGGTAGTGTTTGGTACGGTGCTGGTGGGTCGTCTGCAAGGCGGCGAGGGCGCCGACCGCGCCCTGGGTGTGTTTATCAACACCTTGCCGCTGCGCCTGGATATCGACGACCAGGGCGCCCGCGCCGCCGTGCGGGCCACCCATGCGCGTCTGACCCAATTGCTCGGCCATGAACACGCCTCCCTGGCCTTGGCCCAGCGTTGCAGTGGCGTAGCGGCCCCGGCGCCCTTGTTCAGCTCGATGCTCAACTATCGCCATCGCGGCGCCGCCACCCGTTCGGCGGATGCGCAGTTGGCATGGGAAGGCATGCAGACCTTGGTCAATGACGGGCGCACCAATTACCCGCTGACCTTGAACGTGGACGACCTGGGCGACGGCTACGCGTTCACCGCCCTGGCCCAGGTGGATGCGCAACGGGTGTGCGGCTATATGCATAACGCGTTGAGCGGTCTGGTCGAAGCCCTTGAGCAGGCCCCGCACCAGGCGCTGAACCGCCTGCCGGTGCTGGGGCTGCAAGAGCGGCAACAGCTGCTGGTGCAGTTCAACGCCACCGAGGTGAACTACAACCTCGACCAGACCCTGCACGGGCTGTTTGAAGCCCAGGTTGTACGTACCCCGCAGGCCGTGGCGGTGAAGGCCGGCGAGCACACCTTGAGCTACCAGCAACTCAATGAACGCGCCAACCGCCTGGCCCATCACCTGCGTGACAGCGGTGTGCGCCCGGATGCACGGGTGGGTATCTGCGTCGAGCGCGGCCTGGACATGGTCATCGGCATGTTCGCCATCCTCAAGGCCGGCGGTGCCTATGTGCCGCTGGACCCGGCGTACCCGCCAGAGCGCATCGCCTACATGCTGCACGACAGCGCGCCGGTGGTGGTGCTGGCCCAAAGCGCCACCCGCAGCCTGCTGGGGGACGTGGCGGTAGTCGACCTCGACCACAGCACCTGGCAGCACCAACCCGTCACCAACCCGCAAGTACCGGGCCTCATTGCCCAACACGCGGCCTATGTGATCTACACCTCCGGTTCCACCGGCCAACCCAAGGGCGTAATCAACGAACATGCCGGGGTGGTCAACCGCCTGTTGTGGATGCAGGACGCCTATAGCCTCAAGGCTCACGATGCGGTGTTGCAGAAAACCCCGTTCAGCTTCGACGTGTCGGTGTGGGAGTTCTTCTGGCCGCTGTTCACCGGCGCGCGTCTGGTGATGGCGCGCCCTGAAGGGCACAAGGACCCGGCGTACCTGTGCGAGGTGATCGCGGCGGAGCAGATCACGACCCTGCACTTTGTGCCGTCGATGCTCGATGTATTCCTGGCCCACGGCGATGTCAGCCAGGCGGCGGGGTTGGTGCGGGTGATGTGCAGCGGCGAGGCCTTGCCGGGCAGCCTGGTGCGGCGTTTCAAGCGGCAGTTGCCGGGGATTGGTTTGTACAACCTGTATGGCCCCACTGAAGCGGCGGTGGACGTGACGGCCTGGAACTGCGCACGCCCTGAGGTGCCGGACAATACCCCGATCGGCAAGCCGATTGCCAACACCCGCCTGTATGTACTCGATGGGCAGTTACAGCCGGTGCCGCTGGGCGTGGTCGGTGAGCTGTTCATCGCCGGCGTGCAAGTGGCGCGGGGTTACCTGAACCGCCCTGAGCTGACCGCCGAGCGCTTCCTCGACGACCCGTTCACCCCTGGGCGCATGTACCGCACCGGTGACCTGGGCCGCTACTTGCCCGACGGCACGCTCGAGTACCTGGGGCGCAACGACGATCAGGTGAAGATCCGTGGCCTGCGCATCGAACTGGGGGAAATCCAGGCGCGCCTGATCGAGCATCCGGCGGTCAAGGACGCCGTGGTCGTCGCCCGTGACCAGCGCCTGGTCGCGTATTACACCGGTGCGCCCACCGACATCGAAAGCCTGCGCGCCCAGCTGTTGCAGCACCTGCCTGACTTTATGGTGCCGGCGCTGTTCATGCACCTGGACGCCTTGCCCCTGAGCCCCAACGGCAAGCTCGACCGCAAGGCCCTGCCTGCACCAGGTATGGACGCGTTGCAGGTACGTGAGTACGCGGCGCCCGAAGGCGACACCGAGATCCTCCTGGCCCAACTCTGGGCCGAGCTGCTCAAGGTGGAGCGGGTAGGGCGCCACGACAACTTCTTTGAACTGGGCGGGCACTCGCTGCTGGCCGTGAGCTTGATCGGGCGCCTGCGCCAGGAAGGCATGGAAGCCGATGTGCGGGGCTTGTTCGAACAACCGACCCTGGCCGGCTACGCCGCAATGACCGAACGAATGGAGATCGTCCTGTGAACATCCTCGAGCTGCTGGCAACCCTGAAAACCAAGGATGTGCAACTGGCGCTCAAGGGCGAGCAATTGTCGGTGAACGGCAACAAGCAAGCCTTGAGCGACCCGGCGATATTGGCCGGCTTGCGTGAGCACAAGCCGGCGCTGATCGAACTGATCAAGGCCGGTGAATACACCGCGACCAAGGCCGGTGAGGTGCAGGTACCGGCCAATGGCATCCCGGCCAACGCCGAGCGTATCACTCCCCAGATGCTGACCCTGTCGACCCTGAGCCAAGACGAGATCGAGCGCATTGTCGCCACGGTGCAGGGCGGCGTGGCGAATATCCAGGACATCTACCCGCTGGCGCCGTTGCAGGAAGGCATCCTGTTCCACCATGTCAGTGCCGAGCAGGGTGACCCCTATGTGATGCAGTCGCAGTTCGCCTTTGACAACCTTGCGCGTTTCGATGCGTTTGCCCAGGCGCTGCAACGGGTGATGGACCGTCACGACATCCTGCGTACCGGGGTGGTCTGGGATGGCCTGACGCAACCCTCGCAAGTGGTGTGGCGCCAGGCACGCCTGCCGGTGCAAGCCTTGATGCTGGACCCGGCCGATGGCGATATCGCCGCGCAACTGCATGACCTGTTTGATGCCCGCCACTATCGCCTCGACGTCACCCAGGCGCCGTTGTTGCGCCTGGTGCGCGCTGAGGACCCGGCCAACCAGCGCATCGTCGCCACCCTGTTGTTCCATCACATGGCGCTCGACCACAGCGCCCTGGACGTGGTGTGCCACGAAATGCAGGCGTGCCTGTTGGGCCAAGGCGCGGCCCTGGGCCAGGCCGTACCGTTTCGCAACTATGTGGCGCAGGCGCGGTTGGGGATCAGTGAGCAGGAGCACGAATGTTTCTTCCGGCAGATGCTCGGCGATATCAGCGAGCCCACCTTGCCGTTCGGTTTGCAGGACGTGCAAGGTGATGCGCGGGGTATCGCTGAAGTCAGCCTGCCATTGGCGCCGGCACTGGCCCAGCGCTTGCGCGGGCAGGCGCGCCAACTGGGCGTGAGCGCCGCCAGCCTGTTTCACCTGGGTTGGGCCCAGGTGCTGGGGGTGTTGGCCGGCAAAGCCCAGGTGGTGTTCGGCACCGTATTGATGGGGCGCATGCAGGGCAGCCATGACACCGACCGCGCCCTGGGCATTTTCATCAATACCTTGCCGTTTCGCGTGGACGTAGACGCCCAGGACGTACGCACCGCAGTCAAGGCCACCCACGCACGCCTGACTACCTTGCTGCGCCATGAGCACGCGGCGTTGGCCCTGGCCCAGCGTTGCAGTGGCGTGCTCGCGCCGACGCCGCTGTTCAGCGCGCTGCTCAACTATCGCCACAGCGCGCCCGCCGCCAGCGCCGAGGCGGTGTCGGCCTGGCACGGTATCACCGCACTGCGCGCCGAGGAGCGCACCAACTACCCGCTGACCCTGAGCGTGGACGACCTGGGTGAGGGCTTCGGCCTGAGTTTGCTGGCCAGCACCCTGGTTGACCCTCAGCGCGTCTGCGCCTACCTGCACACCGCGCTGGAAAACCTGGTGAGCGCACTGGAGCAGGCCCCCCATACCGCGCTTGATCAACTCTCGGTGGTGCCCGTTGCCGAACAGCGCTTGCTGCTGGAACAGTTCAACACCACCCAGACCGTTTTCCCCCAAGGCACCACCCTGCATGGCCGCGTCGAAGCCCAGGCCGCGCTCACGCCGCACGCCATTGCCGCTGTGCATCAGGGCCGGCAACTGACTTACGCCGAATTGAACCAGCAAGCCAACCTGCTGGCGCATCATCTGCTGGCGCTGGGGGTCAAGCCCGACGACCGCGTGGCGATTGTGGCGCGGCGCGGCCTCGACACCCTGGCCGGGTTGCTGGCGATTCTCAAGGCCGGTGCCGGTTATGTGCCGGTGGACCCGTCCCATCCGGCCGAGCGCCTCCACTATCTGCTCAGCGACAGCGCGCCGGTGGCGGTACTCACCCAGCATGCGTTGCTGACGCGCCTGCCGGTGCTGGAAGTGCCGGTGATCAACCTGGACCGCTTCACCTGGCAGCACCATTCGGCGAGCAACCCCACAATCGCCGTCGGCCCGACGAATCTCGCCTATGTGATCTACACCTCCGGCTCCACTGGCTTGCCCAAGGGGGTGATGGTGGAACACCACAGCGTCGCCAACCTGGTGGACTGGCATTGCAGCGCCTTCGACCTGCGCGCCGGGCGGCATACCGCCAGTGTTGCCGGCTTCGGCTTTGACGCGATGGCCTGGGAAGTGTGGCCGGCGCTGTGTGTGGGCGCCACCTTGCACCTGCCACCGGCCCATGAGGGCGGCGAAGATATCGACGCACTGCTGGCCTGGTGGTGCGCGCAGCCACTGGATGTGAGCTTTCTGCCGACGCCGGTGGCGGAATACGCCTTCAGTCAGAACATCGAGCACCCGACCTTGCGCACCTTGCTGGTCGGTGGCGACCGCCTGCGCCAGTTCGGGCGGGCACAGCGCTTTGAGCTGATCAACAACTACGGGCCCACCGAAGCCACGGTGGTGGCCACTTCCGGCAAGGTCGAGGCGGGCCAGCCGTTGCATATCGGCAAACCCATGGCCAATGCCAAGGTCTACGTGCTCGACCAACACCTGCGCCCAGTCCCGCTGGGGGTGGCGGGGGAGTTGTACGTGGGCGGCAAGGGCGTGGCACGCGGTTACCTCAACCGCCCGGAACTGACCGCCGAGCGTTTTGTGCGCGACCCGTTCAACGAAGGACGCATGTACCGCACCGGCGACCTGGTGCGCTGGCTGCCGGACGGCACACTCGATTACCTGGGGCGCAACGATGACCAGGTGAAAATCCGTGGCGTGCGCATCGAACTGGGCGAAATCGAAACCCAGCTCAACCAGTTGCCCGGGATTCTGGAAGCGGTGGCGGTGGTGCGTGAAGAACGGCTGGTGGCCTACTTCACCGAAAACCCACAACTGGACCCGCTGACGGTGGCCCAGATTCGCGCCCACCTGGTGGCGCATCTGCCGGACTACATGGTGCCCGTCGCGTTCATGAAACTCGACGCACTGCCACTGACGGCCAATGGCAAGCTTGACCGCAAGGCCCTGCCGGCGCCGGACATGGCCGCCGTCTTTACCCGCGAGTACGCCGCGCCCCTGGGCGAAATCGAAACCGTGCTGGCGCAGATCTGGGCCGATGTGTTGCAGGTGCAGCGCGTGGGGCGCTATGACCATTTCTTTGAGCTGGGTGGGCATTCGCTGCTGGCCATGCGCATGGTGTCCCAGGTGCGCCAGCGGCTGGGCGTCGAGTTGGCGCTGGGCGACCTGTTTGCCAACGCCGAACTGGCGGCGGTCGCCGAGGTACTGGCCCAGGCCGGTCGCAGCACCTTGCCGGATATCTTGCCGGCCAACCGTGATGAGGACGTACCGCTGTCCTTCGCCCAGCAACGCCTGTGGTTCCTGGCCTTGATGGAAGGTGCCAACACCGCCTACAACATTCCCATCGGCTTGCGGTTGCGCGGGCAGTTGCATGTGCAAGCGTTGCAACGGGCCCTGGCGCGCATTGTGGGGCGGCATGAAACCCTGCGCAGCCGCTTCGCCCAGCAGGGTGACCAGGCCCAGGTGCTGGTCGTGCCGGCCGAAGAGGTATTGCCGCTGCAAGTGCAGGACCTGCGTCGCCATCCGCAGCCGCAACAGGCCCTGGACGCGCTGATCCACGGCGAAGCTTCGGCACCGTTCGACCTTGAGCGCGGCCCGTTGCTGCGCGGGCGCCTGGTGGTGATGGCCGATGATCACCATGTGCTGTTGCTGACCCTGCACCATATCGTCTCTGACGGCTGGTCCATGGGCGTGCTGACCCGCGAGCTGATGGCGCTGTACCAGGCGTTCAGCCACGGCCACGCCGACCCGCTGCCGCCCTTGCCGATCCAGTACGCCGACTTTGCCGTGTGGCAACGCCTGTGGCTGAGCGGCGAGGTGCTGCAGCGCCAAAGCAGCTACTGGCAACAGGCGTTGGCCGGTGCGCCGGCGTTGCTGACCTTGCCCACCGACCGCCCGCGCCCGGCGCAGCAGGACTACGCTGGCAGCAGCGTCGAAGTGCGCCTGGATGAACGCCTCACCGCCGGGCTCAAGGCCTTGAGCCAACGCCATGGCACCACCTTGTACATGACCTTGATGAGCGCTTGGGCTTCACTGTTGGCGCGCTTGTCCGGGCAGCCCGAGTTGGTGATCGGCACGCCGGTGGCCAACCGCATGCGCACCGAAGTCGAAGGGCTGATTGGCCTGTTCGTCAACACCCTGGCGCTGCGTATCGACACCTCGGGCGAGCTGAGCACCGAGGCGTTGATGGCGCGGGTCAAGGCGCTGACGCTGCAAGCCCAGGCCCATCAGGACTTGCCCTTCGAGCAGGTGGTGGAAATCACCCGGCCGCCGCGCAGCTTGGCCCACAGCCCGCTGTTTCAGACCCTGCTGAGCTGGCAGGACAGCAGCGCGCCGACCCTGGCCCTGGGCGACCTGGCCCTGGAGAGCATTGTCGAGAACAGCCATTTCGCCAAGTTCGACCTGTCGTTGAACCTGGGGGAAGTGCAGGGCAGCATCCTCGGTGCGCTGGAATATGCCGTGGCCCTGTTTGACGAATCGACGATGCAGCGTTACGTCGGCTATTTCACCCGCGTGTTGCAGGCCATGGTCGATAACGACCAGACGGTGCTGGCGCAGGTGCCGCTGGTGGATGCGCGCGAGCGTCGGCAACTGCTGGTGGATTTCAACGCCACCGCCGTTGAGTACAACCTCGACCAGACCCTGCACGGCCTGTTTGAAGCCCAGGTACTGCGTACACCCCAGGCCATTGCCCTGAAGGCGGGCGCGCAGCAACTGAGCTATGCCGAACTGAACGCGCGCGCCAACCAACTGGCCCATCACCTGCAAGCCCTGGGTGTGCAGCCCCAGGCGCGGGTGGCGATCTGCGTGGAGCGTGGCCTGGACATGGTCATCGGCCTGTACGCGATCCTCAAGGCCGGCGCCGCCTATGTGCCGCTGGACCCGGCCTACCCGTTGGAACGCATCGCCTACATGCTCCACGACAGCGCGCCGACGGTAGTGCTGGGCCAGTCCAGCACCCTTGGGTTGCTGGGCGAGGTGCCGGTGGTAAACCTGGATTCGCCCACCTGGCAGCACCAGCCCACCCATAACCCGCAGGCGGCCAGCGTGGCGGCCTACGTGATCTACACCTCCGGTTCCACCGGCCAGCCCAAGGGTGTGATCAACGAACACCCTGGGGTGGTCAACCGCCTGCTGTGGATGCAAGACGAATACGCGTTGACCGCCAGCGATACGGTCTTGCAGAAAACCCCGTTCAGCTTCGACGTGTCGGTGTGGGAGTTCTTCTGGCCGCTGTTCACCGGCGCACGCCTGGTCATGGCTCGTCCTGGTGGGCATAAAGACCCTGACTACCTGTGCCAGGTGATCGAGGCCGAGGGGGTCACGACGCTGCATTTTGTGCCGTCGATGCTTGACGTGTTCCTGGCCCACGGCGATGTCAGCCAGGCCGCCGGGCTGGTGCGGGTGATGTGCAGTGGCGAAGCCCTGCCGGGCAGCCTGGTACGGCGCTTCAAACAGCAATTGCCGGGGGGTGGCTTGTACAACCTGTATGGCCCCACCGAAGCGGCGGTGGATGTCACCGCGTGGGACTGCGCAGGCGCCGTGGTGCCGGATAACACCCCCATCGGCAAGCCGATTGCCAATACGCGCCTGTATGTACTGGACGAGCAGTTGCAGCCGGTGCCGTTGGGGGGGGTCGGTGAATTGTTTATCGCCGGCGTGCAGGTGGCGCGGGGTTACCTCAACCGTCCTGAGCTGACAGCCGAACGCTTCCTCGACGACCCGTTTACCCCGGGGCGCATGTACCGTACCGGTGACGTGGGTCGCTACTTGCCCGACGGCACTCTCGAGTACCTGGGGCGCAATGATGACCAGGTGAAGATTCGTGGCCTGCGCATCGAACTGGGGGAAATCCAGGCGCGCCTGACCGAGCATCCAGCGGTGCAGGAAGCTGCCGTGATTGCCCGCGAGCAGCGCCTGATCGCCTATTACACCGGCGTGCCGAGCGACGTCGAAAGCCTGCGCGCCCACCTGCTGCAACACCTGCCGGAATTCATGCTGCCGACGAGCTTTATGCACCTTCAGGCGCTGCCGCTGAGCCCCAACGGCAAGCTCGACCGCAAGGCACTGCCGGCGCCGGGCCTGGACGCGTTGAGCGTGCGCGACTATGAAGCGCCCTTGGGTGATACGGAAATCACCCTGGCCGCACTGTGGGCCGAATTGCTCAGCGTGGAGCGCGTGGGTCGGCATGACAATTTCTTTGAATTGGGTGGCCACTCATTGCTGGCAGTCAGCCTGATCGGGCGCATGCGCCGCCTGGGCTTGTCGGCGGATGTGAAAGTGCTGTTCGGCCAACCGACCTTGTCCGCCCTGGCTGCGGCCTTGGGCGGTGGGCGTGAAGTGACGGTGCCGGCCAATCGCATTGCGGCCGATTGCACCCGGATTACGCCGGACATGCTTGCGCTGATCACCCTGGACCCCGCTGCCATCGAGCGCATCGTTGCCAGCATCCCCGGCGGTGCGGCGAATGTGCAGGATATTTACCCGCTGGCACCCTTGCAGGCCGGCATCCTGTATCAGCATCGCGCCGTGCAAGGTGACGATGCCTATGTGCTGCAGGCGCAGTTTGCCTTCGACAGCCGCCTGCGCCTGGACGCCTTTGCCCATGCCTTGCAGGCGGTGATCCAGCGCCATGACATCCTGCGTTCATCCTTCCACTGGGACGGGCTGGAGGAGCCGGTGCAGGTGGTATGGCGCACCGCCTCATTACGTGTTGAAAACAGCTCGGTGCCGCCACGCCTGGACCTCGCCCAGGCACCCTTGATGCGCCTGGTGTATGCCGAGGAGTCGCAGCGGGTGGTGGCGACGTTGCTGTTCCACCATCTGGTGATGGACCACATCGCGTTGGACATCCTGCAACAGGAAATGCAGGCCTTCCTGTTGGGCACGCAAGACACCTTGGCCGCGCCCGTGCCGTACCGCAACTACGTGGCCCAGACTCGTCTGGGCGCTGAGGACCACGAGCCGTTTTTCCGCGAGATGCTCGCTGAGGTCGACGAACCCACCGACGTACCGCACCTGGGTGCCGATGAGCATGCGTATCTGAACCTCGACCTCGGGTTGAGTCGGCGCCTGCGCCACCAGGCGCGTCAAGCGGGAGTCAGCGCCGCCAGCCTCATGCACTTGGCCTGGGCCCATGTGCTGGGCACGGTCTGCGCCCGTGAACAGGTGGTGTTCGGCACGGTGATGCTCGGTCGCCTGCAAGGCGGCGAAGGTGCCGAGCGCGCCATGGGGGTGTTTATCAATACCTTGCCGCTGCGAGTCGACCTGGGTGAACACTCGGTACTGAATGCGCTGCGTGCCACCCATGGGCGCCTGACCCAATTGCTCAGCCACGAACACGCGCCTTTGGCGCTGGCCCAGCGTTGCAGCGGCGTACCCATGGCCACGCCGTTGTTCAGCGTGCTGTTCAACTACCGCCACAGTGCGCCCCAGGCCGGGGGCGTGGCCGACGCGTGGCAGGGGATCGAGGTGCTCAAGACCGAGGAACACACCCACTACGGCGTGTCGATGAGCGTGGATGACCTGGGTGAAGGTTTCAGCCTCACGGCCATGGGGCAGGGGGCCCGACGCTTGGGCGACTACCTGCATAACGCCTTGGTGCAGGTGGTGCAGGCACTGGAAGAGCGCAGCGACATCGTCCTCAGTGGTTTGCCGATCCTGCCCCTGGCTGAACGCCAGCAACTGCTTGAGGGCTTCAACGCTACGGCTCGTGCGTTCCCACGTGAACACAGCGTGCAGCAGGTGTTCGAAGCCCAGGCGCAGGCGCGCCCCGACGCGGTGGCGGTGCTGCACGGCGAACAACGGATAAGCTATGGCGAGCTCAATAGCCGCGCCAACCGCCTGGCCCATCACCTGCTCGGCCTGGGTGTGTGCCCCGGCGATAACGTGGCGATCCTGCTGCCACGCTCGGTGGCGTTGCTGGTCAGCCAACTGGCGATTCTCAAATGCGCCGCCGCCTATGTACCGTTGGACATCAGCGCGCCGGCCGAACGCCAAGGCTTCATGCTGCAAGACAGCGGCGCGGCCTGGCTGTTGACCGGTAGCGACTGCAGCGTGGAGAGCGCGGCGCAGCGCCTGGACCTGGACACCCTGGGCCTTGACTCGCACCCCGACCACAACCCGGGCCTGCCGCAATCCTCGCAGAGCGTGGCGTACATCATGTACACCTCCGGCTCCACCGGCATGCCCAAAGGCGTATTGGTGCCTCACCGTGGCATCACGCGCCTGGTGCTCAACAACGGCTACGCCGATTTCAATCCCAATGATCGCGTAGCCTTCGCCTCGAACCCGGCCTTCGATGCCAGCACCATGGACGTCTGGGGGCCGTTGCTCAACGGCGGTCAGGTGCAGGTGATCGACCACGCCACCTTGCTCGACCCGCTGGCGTTCGGCGCGGCACTCAAGGGCGCGACGGTGCTGTTCGTTACCACGGCGCTGTTCAACCAGTATGTGCAACTGATTCCCCAGGCCCTGGCCGGCTTGCGTATTTTGCTGTGCGGCGGCGAGCGTGCCGACCCGGCGGCGTTCCGCAACCTGCTGGGGCTGGCTCCGGGGCTGCGCCTGGTGCATTGCTACGGGCCGACCGAAACCACCACCTACGCCACCACTTTTGAAGTGCGCGCCATTGCCGCTGAAGCCGACAGCGTGCCGGTAGGGCGACCCATTTCCAACACGCAGGTCTACGTGCTGGATGCGCAGTTGCACCTGCTGCCCCTGGGGGTGACCGGCGAAATCTGCATCGGCGGCGACGGTGTCGCCCAGGGCTACCTGAACCGCCCTGAGTTGACGGCGGAAAAGTTCGTGCAAAACCCGTTCAACCCAGGCGCCTTGCTGTACCGCACCGGCGACCTCGGACGCTGGACCGCAGACGGACTGCTGGAGTGCATCGGGCGCAATGACGACCAAGTGAAGATCCGTGGCTTTCGCATTGAGCTGGGTGAGATCGAAGCACGCTTGGCGACATTCTCCGGAATCCGCGAGGGGGTGGTGCTGGCCCGCGAAGACGTGCCGGGGGACAAACGCCTGGTGGCCTATTTCACCTGGGCGGGCGAGCCGGTCGGCATCGAGCCGGTGCGTGCTTATCTGCAGACGCACTTGCCGGCCTACATGGTGCCGTCGGCCTTTGTGATCCTTGAGCAACTGCCGTTGACGGCCAATGGCAAGGTCGATCGCAAAGCCTTGCCGGTACCGACGTGGGACGCTTCGGCCAGCGGCACATTTGAAGCACCGGTCGATGCACTGGAGCAGACCTTGGCCCAGCTGTGGGCCGAGGTGTTGAAGCTTGAGCAGGTGGGGCGCCATGACAGTTTCTTCGAACTGGGCGGGCATTCCTTGTTGGCGATTCGCCTGGTCCATCGGCTGGACGAGGCCGGGTTGCCGGTGTCGCTGGCCGAGCTGTTCGAGCATGCCAGCGTGGCCTCGGTCGCGGCGCTGCTGCGCCTACGCGGTGACGATGTGCTGCCTGAGGCGGCAGTGATCACAGTGCGTAGCCGCGGGGCGCAGGCACCGTTATTCCTGGTGCATGAGTTCAGTGGCATGGACGTGTACTTCCCGGCGCTGGGCCAGCACCTGCCTGGCGATTACCCGATTTATGGCCTGCCGGGCATGGCCCTGGGCGAGGCGCATCTGGACAGCATGGAAGGCCTGGCCGCGCGCATGGTCGGGCTGATTCGCCAGATCCAGCCCCACGGTCCTTACCGGCTGGCGGGGTGGTCCTTTGGGGGTGTGCTGGCCTATGAAGTTGCCATGCAGTTGCTGGGGCAGGATGAGGCCGTGGCGTTTCTGGGCTTGATCGACAGCTACGTGCCGCGCATGACCGACCAGGGCAAGTCACGCTGGAGCGGGCCGGATGCCCTCAAGCGGCATTTGTTGTTGCAGTGCACGGCCTATTGGAAGGCACAGGGAGGTGTGGATGAGCTGGCGAACCTGGAACAACTGGAGGCAGGCCTTGGACAGCTGGACTTTGCGGCTCTGCTGCAACGCTGTCGCGATCAAGGTTTGCTATACGCGCAAATGGCAGCGGCGACGGACGCCGACCTGCTGAGCTTTTTGCAACGGGAAGTTGGCCATGGGCATGCCCTGGCCCACTACAGCCTGTTCCCGCTGCCGATCCCGGTTCACTTGTTCAGCGCCGAGCAGCGGCCTACCGAACTGTCGCGGCGCAGTGCCGCGCTGGGTTGGGACATCGCCCTGGCGCCTGGGCAACTGCGCCAGGTGCAGGTACCGGGGGATCACCAGAGCATGATGCAGGCGCCGCATATTCAGAGCCTTGGCCAGGCCATGAGCCGAGCGCTGGCGGCGAGCACTCCGGTGAGTTGCGCTGCGCACTCACCCTTGCTGCGTATCCAGAGCGGGCGCGCCGGTTATGCGCCGGTGTTCTGCGTGCCAGGCGCGGGAGACAGCGTCACCGGCTTTGTGGGTTTGAGCGAAGCGCTGGGGCGCGACTGGCCGCTGTATGGCTTGCAGCCGCGGGGGCTGGATGGCGAGGCGGTGCCTCATAGCCAGGTGGAAGCGGCGGCCCAGTGTTACCTGGCGGCGCTGGAACAGGAGTGCCCCGAGGGGCCGGTGCATCTGGTCGGGCATTCGTTCGGCGGCTGGGTGGCACTGGAAATGGCGCTGCGCTTGCAGGCAATGGGGCGTGAGGTGGGGTCGTTGACGGTGATCGACAGCGAGTCGCCGGGGCGTGCGGGCAAGGCATATACCTCGACGGCGGCGTTGTTGCGGTTGATCGAGGCGATGCAGTTGGCGGCTGGGAAGTCGCTGGGGATTGATCCTGTGGACTTTGCCGGGCGCGATGAGGTGGCGCAGCGACAAGCGTTGCATGGGGGGATGGTGAGTGTGGGGTTGTTGCCGGCGCGTGCGGCGCTGGAGGCAATGGATGGGCCGGCGCGCACTTACGCGGCGGCGTTGCGCACGGTGTATCAGCCGCAAGGGCGGTATGACGGGGTGGTGCGCCTGGTGTTGGCGCAGGACCCGGCGTTGGATTCGGCGGGGAACCAGCGTGAGCAGGGGTTGATGATCGAAGGCTGGCGAGGGCTGGGAGGTGGGTTGGAGGTTTGGTATGGCGGGGGGAATCACTTTACGTTGCTCAAGGCGCCGAATGTTTTGGGGTTGGCCAGGTGGTGGTTGGAAGTTGTTGGGGTTGGGGAGGTGGTGTCTTGAGGGGTGTGCACCGATCCAGATGTGGCCGCTGGCTTGCCTGCGATAACGGTTTGTCTGCGTACATATCCGTTCCTGCGGTAACGGCCACTTATGGTTCCGCTCTTACAGCGGGTCACTTTTGGAAAGGCCCAAAAGTAACCAAAAGGCCTTCGCCCCACCACTCGGCACCTCGCCCAGGCTCGGTGTGCCCGACCGCAGGCTTTGCAGCGTGGGCCGCCGCAATGGGCCATCCCTGGCCCAGTGCGGCTAACCCGGCGTCCTGCCGGGTTACCCACGCTGCAAAGCCCGCGTTCGGCCAGCGTGGTTTAACGGGGCGATTTCAAATCAAAAGCAGAGCGCGGCGGCCTTATAGCCGACCGGGTGGTAAGGGGGAACACGGTGAGACATGGGGGGGCAATCTTGCCCCCGGAAACCACGATGCGAAGCGAGCGGCTTTTGATCTTGATCTGCTTTTGATCTTAGGCGCCCCGTTAAACCACGCTGGCCGGAATTCGACAGGGATTTGGGGGGTAAACCGGCAGGGATGCCGGTTTAGCCGCCCCACGCCATGGATGGCGCGTGGCGGCGGCCCCCCAAATCACTGGCGGATTACGGGCACACCGAGCCTGGGCGAGGTGCCGAGTAGTGGGGCAAGAGCGTTTTGCTTACTTTTGCGCTTTTCAAAAGTGAGCCGCTGTAAGAGCGGAACCCTAGGTGGCCGTTACCGCAGGAATGGATATGTACGCATTCCAACCCAACTAAATGGTCGACCAGAAGGCAGCCATCGCAGGCAAGCCAGCTCCCACATTTGGACCGGGGAGCGTCAGGTAGACAGGGGTCGGCTGTCAGGTCTTTACCCAGGCCAGCGTCAGCGCGCAACCATATTTGTACTCAATCAAGAAGCCAACCATGCAAACGTCTAAATTCCGCAAAATCGGCATTCTGGCTTCAGTGGCCGTCGCAATCGGCCTGGCCATCTACACCGTAAACGCCCCCGCCGACGCCCCCCAATACCTCACCGCGACCGCCGAACGCGGCGATATCGAAAACGCGGTATTGGCCACCGGCCTGCTCGAAGGCGTCAAACAAGTCGACGTCGGTGCCCAGGTCTCTGGCCAGCTCAAGTCGCTGAAAGTCAAAGTTGGCGACAAGGTAAAGAAGGGCCAATGGCTGGCCGAAATCGACCCCTTGATCCTGCAGAACACCCTGCGCAAAGCCCAGGTCGATGAAGAAAACCTCCAGGCCCAACGCCGGGCGACAGCAGCGCAGCTCAAGCAGGCCAAGTCTGTATATGAACGCTACAAAGGCTTGCAGGCCGACGAGTCGGTGTCACGCCAGGATTTCGAAGACGCCGAATCGACCTACCAGGTGCAGCAGGCCAACCTGCTGTCCCTGGACGCACAGATCAAAAGCGCGCACATCGAGATCGACACCGCCAAGGTCAACCTGGCCTATACCCGCATCAACGCGCCCATCGACGGCGACGTGGTGGGTATTGTCACCCAGGAAGGCCAGACCGTGATCGCCAGCCAGTTGGCGCCCGTGCTGCTCAAGCTGGCAGACCTGGACACCATGACCGTCAAGGCCCAAGTGTCGGAAGCGGATGTGATTCATATCAGCCCCGGCCAGCAGGTGTACTTCACCATTCTCGGCGAGGCGGACAAGCGCTATTACGCCAAGCTGCGCGGCACCGAGCCGGCGCCGCAGAACTTCCTGGAAACCCAGACCGCCGGCACGCCGAAGCAAAACACCGCGGTGTTTTACAACGCGTTGTTCGACGTGCCCAACCCAGAGCACCGCCTGCGCATCGCCATGACCGCCCAGGTGCGCATCGTGCTCGACACCGCCCAGGCCGCGCTGATAGTGCCCGTGGCGGCGCTGGGCGTGCGCAATGCCGATGGCCGCTACGAAGTGCGGGTGCTGGATGCCAAGGGCAAGGCGGTCGCCCGCACGGTGAAGACCGGTATCAATAACAACGTCAAGGTGCAGATCCTGGACGGCCTGGCCGAGGGCGACACCGTGGTGATCGGCGATGCTACACCTGCCGTGGCGGGGAGTTGAGTCATGACCCAGCCTCTGTTGGAACTCAAGGGCATCACCCGCAGCTTCATGGCCGGCGAGCGTGAATTCATCGCGCTCAAGGGCATCGACCTGACCATCCATGCCGGGGAAATGCTGGCGATCATCGGCGCCTCCGGTTCGGGTAAGTCGACCCTGATGAACATCCTCGGTGGCCTGGATTACGCCACCGCCGGCAGCTACAAGATCAATGGCATCGAAACCCGCTCCCTGGGCGATGAGCAACTGGCAGAGCTGCGGCGCGATTACTTCGGGTTTATCTTCCAGCGTTACCATTTGCTCGCGCACCTGAGCGCTTTGCACAACGTGGAGATGCCGGCGATCTACGCCGGCACCCCGCAAAGCCAGCGCCATAGCCGCGCCGGGGAATTGCTGGCACGCCTGGGCCTGTCGGGCCACACCAGCCATCGGCCCAGCCAGCTGTCCGGCGGGCAACAGCAGCGGGTGAGTATCGCGCGGGCCTTGATGAATGGCGGTGAAGTGATCCTGGCCGACGAACCCACCGGCGCCCTCGACACCCACAGCGGCAAGGAGGTGATGCGCATCCTCGCCGAACTGCACGCGGCGGGGCACACGGTGATTATCGTCACCCACGACCCCAAGGTCGCGGCGAACGCCCAGCGCATTGTCGAGGTGTGTGATGGCGAGATCATCAGCGACAAGGCCAACGACAGCGTCGGCCTGGAATTGCCCGTCGAGGCGCCGGTCGAGCCCCGACGCAGCGGGGCGCGGCGCCTGGTGGCGAGCCTGGGGCTGTTCAAGGAAGCGTTCAACATGGCGTGGGTGGCGCTGATTTCCCACCGCATGCGCACCTTGCTGACCATGCTCGGGATTGTCATCGGCATCACCTCGGTGGTGTCGATCTCGGCCATCGGCGAAGGCGCCAAGCGCTATGTGCTCAAGGACATCCAGGCGATTGGCAGCAACACTATCGATATCTTTTCCGGCACCAGCTTTGGCGACAGTCGAGCCTCGGCGATCCAGACGCTGATGCCCTCGGATGTGGACGCGCTGAACCAGCTGTATTACGTCGACAGCGCCACGCCGGTGGTGGGCCGCAACCTGATGCTGCGTTTTGGCAATATCGACGTGGATGCACAGGTCAATGGTGTCAGTGACCGCTACTTCAAGGTCAAGGGCCTCAAGCTTGAAGCCGGCATTGCCTTCAGCGAAAGCGACGCGCGGCGCCAGGCCCAGGTGGTGGTGATCGACCACAATACCCGCCAGCGCCTGTTCGGGCCCAACATCGACCCGCTGGGCCAGGTGATCCTGATAGGCAACCTGCCGTGCACGGTGATCGGCGTGACGGCGGACAATAAAAACATGTTCGCCGCCAGCAAGGCCCTGAACGTGTGGGTGCCATACGAAACCGCGGCGGGCCGTCTGCTGGGCCAGCGTCATCTGGACAGCATCACCGTGCGCATCAAGGACGGCCAGCCGAGCAAGGTGGTGGAAGACAACGTCAATAAACTCATGCTGCAACGCCATGGCACCAAGGATTTTTTCACCAACAACCTCGACAGCATCATGCAGACGGTGCAGAAAACCAGCCGCTCCCTCGCGCTGTTGCTGTCATTGATTGCGGTGATTTCTTTGCTGGTGGGCGGTATTGGTGTGATGAATATCATGCTGGTGTCGGTCACCGAGCGCACCCGTGAAATCGGGATTCGCATGGCGGTGGGGGCGCGGCAATCGGATATTCGCCAACAGTTTCTAGTGGAGGCGGTGATGGTGTGCCTGATCGGCGGGATCATCGGGATCTCCTTGTCCTACGCCATCGGCTACCTGTTTTCGCTGTTTGTGAAGGAGTGGGAGATGGTGTTTTCGGTGGGCTCGATCATTACCGCGTTTGCCTGTTCGACGTTGATCGGCATTGTGTTTGGTTTTGTACCGGCGCGGAATGCGGCGCGGTTGGACCCCATAGAGGCACTGGCCCGGGACTGACCTGAGGGAGCTGCTGATCGTTCCCACGCTCTGCGTGGGAACGCCGCCATGGACGCTCTGCGTCCACGGTGACGCAGAGCGTCACGGGATCCATTCCCACGCGGAGCGTGGGAACGATCTTAGTCTTCGGTCGAGTACATCCACCGCAACAACGAGTGCCGTCCGCTGATCCCCAACTTGATCGCCGCACGCTTGAGGTAGCTCTCGATGGTGTTGACCTTCAACGCCAGTTGCTCGGCCAACTCCGGCGCGGTGCGCCCGGCCAGCAGGCCTACGCACACTTGTTGATCGTTCCCACGCTCTGCGTGGGAACGCCGCCATGGACGCTCTGCGTCCACAGTGACGCAGAGCGTCACGGGATCCATTCCCACGCGGAGCGTGGGAACGATCTTAGTCTTCGGTCGAGTACATCCACCGCAACAACGAGTGCCGCCCGCTGATCCCCAACTTGATCGCCGCACGCTTGAGGTAGCTCTCGATGGTGTTGACCTTCAACGCCAATTGCTCGGCCAACTCCGGCGCGGTGCGCCCGGCCAGCAGGCCTACGCACACTTCCAGTTCACGGTTGGACAAGGTCAGCCCCGATTGCAGCAGGCGCTCCTGGATGCGTCGGCGCAAGGTGTCGATGCCCTGGGGTTGAGGCACTGCGCACGGGCTGTCCGGGAGCGAGGGCTGCAGGGCGGTGATGTGTTTTTCCACCATGGGCAGCAACAGCGTGGAGAAGTCCTGGAGCATGCTGCGCTCTTGCGCGGAAAAGCTGTCGGACGGGTGCGAGCGATACACCGACAGCACATAGCGCACATCGTCCTTGCGACGCGTGAGGTGCAGTTGTGCGGCGAGTTGCTCGCTGCCCAGGGCCGCCGCCGAATCGGTGTACACCGGGCTGATCTTGCGGCGGCCAAGGCCTTCGCGGCTGACTTGCAATTGGGTGATATGGGTGGCGTCCACTGCCAATTGGGTGAGGATCAGGTCATGCAGCATGCGTGGGAAATGGCGGCTGCCGGTGCTGGCGATGACCTTGCCTATCTGTGGGAACAGGTGTGAGTTCATCAATTCGTCCATGAGTTTCGTGCAGGTATCGGGCCTTATAGCGACGGGGGTTAAGAAGGTAACTAATGTGAATAACCTGCAGTGATAGTGCGTCCCGCCGCTGACATGCTAGTACAGCCTGGCTAAAGGAGGGGGATCCAATCTGCGAAAAAAAAACATTAAACAGGCAGAGCGGCAGTCGGATCCTTCCGACCGCCGCCCAGGCACCGCATGACCCATGGGGTTGGACGCTATTTCATTGCATACGCCGCTGTCGCAATGGGCCGCAGGTTGGCAGCGCTGCACTTGGCCAGGGCCTGATGGATATCGGCCAGCAGGTCGGCAACGTCTTCAAGCCCCACCGACAAACGCACCAGACCCTCGCTGATACCGTGCTGCGCCCGTTGTTCGGGGGTGTAGGTGGAGTGGGTCATGCTTGCCGGGTGTTGGGCCAGTGATTCGGCATCTCCCAGGCTGACTGCGCGGGTGAACAGTTGCAGTGCGTTCATGAAGCGCTGGCCGGTTTCGAGGCCGCCCTTGAGTTCAAAGGCGATCATGCCGCCGGGCAGTTTCATTTGCCGGTTTGCCAGTTCGTATTGTGGGAAAGAACGCAGACCGGGGTAGGTTACCCACTGCACCGCAGGGTGCGCCTGCAGCGCCTCGGCCACCGCTTGGGCGTTGCTGCAATGGCGGTCCATGCGCAGGCCCAGGGTCTTGAGGCCGCGCATCAGCAATGCGGCGTCCTGGGGCGACATCACCGCGCCGGTCAGGTCCTTGAGCCCTTGCAGGCGAATGCGCTGCGCCAGGGCCTGGTTGCTCACCGCGATGCCTGCGGTGATGTCGCCGTGGCCACTGAGGTATTTGGTGGCCGAGTGCACCACCACATCGGCGCCCAGTTCCAGGGGACGTTGCAGATAGGGAGTGCAATAGGTGTTATCGACCACCACGGTGACATTCGGCTGCTGATGGGCCAGTTCGGCCACGGCGGCGATGTCGATCAGGCGCAGGTTGGGGTTGGCCGGGGTCTCGCAGTAGAGCATGCGGGTGGCCGGGGAGAACGCTGCTTGCAGGGCGGTGAGGTCGGTCAGGTCGACATGCCGCACCTTGATGCCGAATTCGCTCAGGCCGTGGTGCAGCAGGGCGAACGTACAACCATAGAGCGTCTGGCTGACGATGATCTCGTCGCCCGGGCGCAACAGAGTCCAGAACGTCGCGGCAATCGCGCCCATGCCGGAGCTGAACGCCACGGCGGCCTCGCCGTTTTCCAGGCTGGCCATGCGTGACTCCAGCAGGGCCAGGGTCGGGTTGGAAATGCGCGTGTAGAAGTGGCCGCTGGCTTCGCCGGCAAAGCAGGCGGCGCCGTATTCGACGGTGGGAAAGGCGAAGGTCGCAGACAGATAGATCGGCGGGACGAGTGCGCCGTGGTGGTCCTGGGCGTCATAGCCGTGGTGTATGGCACGGGTGGAAAAGCCGAATGTGGTGTGTTTATTGTGCATGTCGGGCGCTCCTTATTTCCTACAATGCTATGCTCATAACCACGCATGAACCTTGCAAAAAAGCCCGGAAAAACCTGCGTTTGTGGATCAAACACCGATAAAAATAATGATTAGAGGCACGTTATGCCCATCAAGCTGGACCGCACCGATAAAGCCCTTTTGAACGCGTTGCAGGGCAATGCCCGCCTGACCGTGGCCGAGTTGGCCGAACGGGTGGCGCTCACCACTTCACCGTGCTGGCGTCGGGTGCGCACCCTGGAAGAAAGTGGGGTGATCAGTGGCTACCAGGCGATTCTCTCGCCCAAGGCACTGGGCTACGGGGTGACCGCGTTCGTCAGCATCATGATGGAAAGCCACACCCAGGAAATTGCCCGGGCGTTCGAGCAACGTCTGTTGGCCATCCCAGAAATTGTGGCGTGCCATAACGTCTCTGGGCGCTATGATTTTTTGCTGGAAGTGGTGGCCAAGGACCTGGAATCGTTCGGTGAATTTGCCCGAGAGGTCTTGCAGACCTTGCCTTGCGTCAAGGAGATCTATTCGAGTTTTTCCTACAAGTCGGTAAGGCCGCTGCGGGTAATTCCGCTGCCGGGTTGAGGCACGGCTTAGCGCTTCAGTCGACATCGTGTGGATGCCCAGGCAAATCGAAGACGAAAAAAAACCGGCTGATCAGGCCGGTTTGGGGTGTCCCGCCAACAGTGCGGGGTTATACGTGGGTGCTCAGCAGACGCTCGGCACCGCCTTCAGCCAGGCCACGTTCCTGCAGACGATCAGCACCGCCTTCAGCCAGGCCACGTTCCTGCAGACGATCGGCACCACCTTCAGCCAGGCCACGTTCCTGCAGACGATCAGCACCGCCTTCAGCCAGACCACGTTCCTGCAAGCGATCAGCACCGCCTTCAGCCAGGCCACGTTCCTGCAAGCGATCAGCACCGCCTTCAGCCAAACCACGTTCTTGCAGACGATCCGCGCCACCTTCGGCAACACGGGTTTCTATCAGGCGATCCGCGCCGCCCTCAGCGACAACCGGGTGGGCAAAAGCGTTTGCAGCGAGTACCGAGAAAGCGAGGCTAAGCAAGAGTTGGCGTTTCATGATGATGTGCTCCGAGTGTTTTAGTTGGGTGCCGTTTGGCATGGGTTTGATGTTACGCGTTGCATTTTTTTAGAGAACTTCATTGCGCTGATGGTGACTATCGATGCCAACGATGGTCCCGCTGGCGGGACCATCACTGCGGCCGTCATGGCATTTGCGGCAGTTCGTTGGGGCGCAGGTCAAACACCAGTACTTCAGCGTCTTCGCCGTGGCTCAGGCGGATCTGGCGTTCGTCCCGTACGCGTACACCGTCGCCTTCCTGCAAGCGCTGGCCGTTGAGTTCAACGCTGCCGCGCGCCACATGGATGTAGGCGTAGCGATCCGGTGCCAGCTCCAGGCGGGCACTTTCGTCAGCGTCGAACAGCCCGGCATATACCCGTGCGTCCTGGCGCACTTTCAGCGAACCGTTGGTGCCCTCCGGTGAGATGATCAACTGCAAACGCCCGCGTTTTTGCGCTTCTGTGAAGTGCTCCTGCTGATAGCGCGGCTTGGCGCCTGCTTCGTTGGGCACGATCCAGATTTGCAGGAAGTGCACGCCATGACGCTGGCTGTGGTTGAACTCACTGTGGGCTACGCCGCTGCCCGCGCTCATCAGTTGCACATCGCCGGGGCGGATCACCGAGCCGGTGCCCAGGGTGTCCTTGTGTTCCAGCGCGCCTTCGAGCACGTAGGAGAAGATCTCCATGTCACGGTGCGGGTGCTGGCCGAAGCCTTTGCCTGCGGCGACGCGGTCGTCGTTGATCACCAGCAGGTCGGAAAAACCCTGTTCCTTGGGGTTCCAGTAGTTGGCGAAAGAGAAGGTGTGGAACGACTTCAACCAACCGTGATTGGCGGCGCCGCGTTCGGAAGCTTTGCGAAGGGTCAGCATGGGTCCAGTCCTCAAGTGAGCGCGGGCTGCGAGATGCAGAGCGCTTGCGTTGAGAAGAAGGTTAATGGTTAACGAATGATTGATTAAGAAGATGAAAATAGAATAACTGTCTCTTTCAGGTTGACAGTCAAAGTCGTGCCATAATGCCCGTCGCACTCCTTCTCGATGGACATTTCCCGCTTATGAAAACCGTGGCCATGGCGCTGTTCCCGGACTTCCTGCTGCTCGATATGGCCGGGCCGCTGGAAGTGTTTTCGATTGCCAACCGCTACCTGCCGGCGGCCGACCACTACCAGATCCTGACCATCGGCACTGAGCCCGGTCCGTTGCAGGCCTCCAATGGCGTGAGCGTGCAGACCGACCTGCTGTTGGAACAGGCCCAGGCGGCTTATGACCTGCTGTTGGTGCCGGGCGGCCCCGGCGCCTATAACGAATGCCACCCCGCGTTGTTGCCCTGGCTCAAAGCTGCGGCGCCACGGGCTCGGCGTTTTGGCTCGATCTGCACCGGCGCTTTTGTGCTCGGCCACGCAGGTTTGCTCGACGGGCACCGCGTGACCACCCATTGGCACTACACCGAGCGGTTGATCAAGGCGTTTCCCGGCGCCATCGTCGAGACCGATCGCATCTATTTGCAGGACGGGCGCCTGATTACCTCTGGCGGCGTCACTGCGGGTATCGACCTGGCCCTGTCGGTCGTGGCCCAAGACCATGGCAAGCAAGTGGCGGTGGATGTGGCCAAAGTGCTGCTGGTGGTGATGAAGCGCCAGGGCGGCCAGGCCCAGTTCAGCCCGATGACTGCCGCCGTGGCGCCTCAGGAAACTCCGATCACCCGCGTGCAGAACCACGTCCTGGCGCATCTGGATCAACCCTTTACCATCGAGTCCATGGCTGAGTTGGCCGGAATGAGCGCGCGCCACTTCGCGCGGCTGTTCGCCAAGGACGTGCAGATGACGCCCATGGCGTTCCTGCAGGGCGCGCGCATCGACCGGGCCCGGCACCTGCTGGAAACCACCGACCTGCCGCTCAAGACCGTGGCCTTCCACGCAGGCTTTGGCAGCGTGCGGCATATGCGTTTTCTGTTCAGCGAAAAGCTCGGGCTGAACCCTACCCAATACCGACAACAGTTCAGTTAACGACACCATGTCCGTCTCAGGCACCCGATTGTCCGTATCGCTCCCCGTGCCAGCATTGTCCTGTCATCGCCAACTGGCAAGATAGCGTCGAGCCCATGGAAAAAGGATGCGCAGGCACTCAAGCACGGGTGTTTCAGCGCTTTGACGGACATGCAAAATGGTACGGCGGTGAGCTTTGGCCCCTACACCTTTCATCGGCAGCAGCGGTTGGTCAGCAAGGCGGGCTGGCCGGTGCCACTGGGCGGGCGAGCCTTGGATATTCTCGCAGTACTGCTCGAAGCGCCCGGGCACTTCGTCAGCAAGGCGACCTTGATCGAACGGGTGTGGCCCAACAGCGTCGTTGAAGACAGCAACCTGCGTGTGCATATCGCCGCGCTGCGTCGTGCCCTTGACGGCCAACGCTGGATCCTCAATCACCCCCAGCGCGGTTACTGCTTCGCTGCGCCTGCGCAGGACGCGCTGCCGACGCTGCTGCCTCAGCACAACCTGGCTGCACGGCTCAGCCCGGTGTGGGGGCGAGATGAACTGGTGGGCGTGCTGGCGCGACGGTTGCCTGTGCAGCGGTTATTGACCCTCACAGGCGTGGCCGGTATTGGCAAGAGCACGCTGGCCCTGGCCCTGGCCGAGCGGGTATTGCCGCGTTATCGCGACGGCGTATGGTGGGTCGACATGGCCGTTGTGCAAACCCCGAGCGAACTGCTCGGTAGCCTGGCCAGGGTGTTGCAGTTGCATTCGACGCCCGCGAGCCTCAACGAACTGGGCCGGCGCCTGGCCTCGCGCCACGTGTTGCTGGTACTCGACGGCGCTGACCTGCTGCTGGGCGCGTGTCGACAACTGATGCGTGCGCTACGCGAGGCGACGCCGGGAATCAGCGTGCTGATCACCAGTCGCGAAGCCTTGCTGGCCCCTGGCGAGTGGATAGTACGTGTGCCTCGGCTGGCAGTGCCGTCGCCAAAGGCGTTGGCCAATGTCGAGCAGGCGATGGTCTGTCCTGCGGTGCAACTGTTCGTGGCGCGCGCGCGTGCCAATCAGCAGGGGTTTGATTTGCGGCCTCAGGACCTGGCGCCGCTGGGCGACCTGTGTCGGCGTCTGGACGGCCTGCCGTTGGCCCTGGAATTGGCGGCCGCCCAGGTGGATGCGTTGGGCATCGGCGGTGTGCAGATGCAAGTACGCACAGGCTTGCAAGTGCTGGCCCGTGGGCGCCGCACGGCAGTGGAGCGCCATCGCTCACTGACAGCGGCCCTGGATTGGAGCTACGAGCGCTTGAGCCTGCCGGAGTGCTGGCTGTTTCTGCAATTGAGTCTGTTCAAGATGGCAGTCACCTTACCCACCCTGAGTGACCTGGTGACCGGTACCGAGCTCGAACATGCCGACCTGTCTTACCTGCTGGCGCGCCTGGTCAACGTCTCGCTGCTGAGCGTCGAGCCCGGCCTGGGCCCGGCGCGCTATCGGCTGCTCAACTGTGTGCGCAGCTACGCCCTGGGGCAACTGCGCGACCCGCGTCAGGTCGCGCGTTTGCAGCAGGGCTACGCGCCTTGCCTGGGGGCGTTCTCAGGCCGGCCGTTTGTCCTGCAACTCGTCGAGCAGGCAGCGCACGCGCAGTAGATCCTGAGTGGCGAAGCCTTCGCTGAAACGTGCGTGGATTGAACTGAGCAAGTCCCTGGCGAGCTGAATGCGCCCCTGCTGTTGCCACAGTTGCGCCAGGGCTGCGCCGCAGCGCAGCTCCCAGGCCAGGGCTCCTTGCTGGTGCGCCAGGCCCAGCGCCTCCAGCAGCAGGGTTTCAGTGGTGTGCTCATCCTCTAGCTGCAAGGCGTACACCCGCAGAATCTCCGGGGCGCACCAGCCCGCCGCGCCACTGCGCGCGCGTTCCAGGGTTGGCACATCCACGGCATGGGTGCCAAAGGTGATCAAGGTGTCTTGGATCAGGCCCATGCCCTGCCAATCCGGTTGGCCAAGAATACCGGCGTAATGCCCGGCCCAGGTCTGGAACAACTGCACAGAATGCTTGTGCGACTGCTCCAGCAGCAGCCTTTGCAGGGCTTGGGCGTCGTCTTCGGCGCCGTTGTAGCGGGCGATCACCACCCCAGCCAGGGCCAGGGTGTAGCAGATCGAGGTGCCGTGGTTGATCTGTAGCGCCAACTCCAGCGCCTGACTGGCGGTGCGCCAGGCGCGCTCGGGAAAGCCCTGCAACCACAGGATTCGCGCCAGCACGGTCAAGGAGGCGACGCCCTGGTCGTACTGCACGCCAACGCCGAGGGCAAAGCGGTTGACGTGACCGCTTTGGGACATGCGCTGCAGCACCTGCTCGGCGTGGTGCCGGGCGAGCGGCTGGTTGCCGGTGTAATGCTGGCCCAGCGCACGCAGCCGCTGCGCGCTAAGGCCCAGCAACGGCTCGGTGCGTGGGTCGAGGCGTTCGAACTGCACACTCAGCGCCTGCGCTGGGCCGTAGCGCCCGGCGCACAGGTTCACCGCCATGAGCCCGGAGACCGCCCGCAACTGGCCGCCAAGGTCCTGGGTTGTCTCGGCCAGGCGTGCGGCACCCTCGAATGCCGCAATGGTCCGAGGTGCGGCGCCCATGGCGTGGTAGGAGAGGCTGCCCAGGGCCAATTGCAGCTGCAGGGTCAATTGCGTGCAGGGCGCGGTAACCTGGCCAATCAGCGCCAGCGCCTGGTCCACATAGCCGCCGTGCTCACGCAGCAACGACAACTCTTGCCACAGTGGCATCGCGCTGACCGTCAGGCGGATAGCCAGCAGCTGCGCACCGTCGTCAGCAAAGCCCCAGTCGAGGGCGGCACGCACGTCTTCGCGCAGCGGTGCGTAACGGTCGATCCACGGCTGTGTGGCGATCAGGTCCCAGTCGCCCTGGGCCTGTTCCATCAGCGCCAGGCAGCGTGCAGCGTGGCGCTCTCGTGTGGCATGCAGTTCGCAGGCCTGGCTGAGCTTTTCCAGGGCGTAGGTGCGGGTGATGTCCAGCAGGCGATAGACCATCTCGTCATCGCTTGCTTCCACGTTCAACAACGACTTGGCCACCAGTTGCGTAATGGAGCCCAGCACTTCGGCGGGGGCCACTTGCTCCCCGGCGATCACCGCCGCTGCGCTGACCAGGCTGAAGCCGCCACGGAAGACCGCCAGGCGGCGCAGGCAGATTTGTTCGCACGCGGTGAGCAGGTCAAAGCTCCAGTCGAGCGTGGCGCGCAGGGTCTGCTGGCGGGGCAGGGCACTGCGTCGGCCGCGGGTCAGCAGCCGAAAGTTGTCTTCCATCTGCACCAGCAGGCCCGGCAAACCAAACCGTTCGATTTGCGCGGCCACCAGTTCGATCGCCAGGGGAATGCCGTCCAGGCGCTGGCAGATATCAATCGCCAGGGGCAGTTCAGCGTCGCTGAGGGCAAAGCTCTCCTGGTGGGACATGGCGCGCTCGATCAGCAATTGCATGGCCGGGTAACCCAGGGCCTGGGCGCGGTTGCCGGTGGCGGGCGGGCAGGCCAGCGGTTCAAGGCGCTGCACATATTCACCTTCGGCGCGCAGGGCTTCGCGGCTGGTGGTGAGGATGTGCAGGTGCGGTGCATGGCGCAACAGGGTTTCACTGATCAGGGCGATGTCGTCGAGCAGGTGCTCGCAGTTGTCGATCACCAGCAGCATCTGGCGTGCCTGCAGGCTGCGGGCGAGGCTGGCCAGGGAGGCATTCTCGCCCGGTGTCAGGCCGAGCAGGGCGGCCAGGTTGGGCAGGATCATGGACGCGGCACTGAGCGGCGCCAGGTCCAGCAGGTGAATACCGTCGCGGTAATGCCCGATCAGCAATTCCGCGACGCGCAGGGCGACGGTGGTCTTGCCGATGCCACCGGCGCCGGTCAGGGTGATAAAGCGCTGCTGCGGCAGTTGTTGTACCAGGGCGTCGATCAGCGCTTGGCGGCCGATCATGCGCGTGCGCCGCAGGGGCAGGTTATGGCTGGGGCGTTGGGGCGCACCGTCGGTGGGCAGCGTCATGGGTTCGATGCTCAGTGGCGCAACAAAACTGTAGCCGCGCTGGGCGACCGTGACGATATAGCGCTGCCCGGCCTGGCCGTCGCCCAGTGCCTTGCGCAACGCAGCCATGTGCACCCGCAGGTTGCCGTCTTCCACCACGCTTTTGGGCCAGACCCTTGCGATCAACTCCTGTTTGCTCACCACATTGCCGGCGTGCTCCAGCAGGATCAGCAGAATGTCCACCGCCCGCCGCCCCAGGCGCAGCGGGCGGCCGGCCTCCAGCACCAGGCGCTGGCGCGGGTGGATGCGGTAGGGGCCGAAATGCACGGCCTGGTCGCTCAAGTCATTCATGGCTGCCCAGGTTCTGGAGGAAGGGAGCGACCAGCATATTCCAGGTACGTGCAGACCACTAGGCAGCGATCACATCAGGTTTGCTGCGCGAGTGGTGATTTCGCCAGGTCATCGGGTTGACGCCTTCGCTGCGGGTGAACATATGGCAGAAGTGCGCCTGGTCGCAAAAGCCACATTCGAGGCTGATCTGTGTGAGGCTCAGGGACGAGCCGGTAATCAGTTCCTTGGCGCGCTGGATGCGTTGCTGGCGAATCCATTCCTGGGGCGACAGCCCGGTGGTGCACTTGAAGGCGCGGGAAAAATGGCTGCGCGACAAGGCGCAGGCCTGGGCCAGGTCGGCGATCGCCAGGCTTTCGCCGAGGTTGGCGAGGATCAGTTGCTTGGCGATGCGCTCGCGCCGGGGGCACAGGCCCCCGGTGGCGGGCAACCGGGGGGAATATTGCTCGAGTCGGGCCATGACAAATATCCGCAGTCGATGGGAACGTTCCCGGTGGATGGGTGCAGTGTAGACGCGCTTCATCTTGTTGCCGGAGCGCCTGGCTGACGAGTTAATCGTTGTTAATTTCGCCAGGTGCGGTGCCGGAAAAGACAGCACAGCTATGCAATCCCAGGCGTGCAGTGCATGCTTCCCTGGCCCCCTGGAAAACGTTTGGATAGTGCCCATGAACCGCAACGATCTGCGCCGCGTCGATATGAACCTGCTGGTGATTTTCGAAGCCCTGATGTTCGAGAAAAACCTGACCCGAGTCGCCGAAAAACTGTTTATCGGCCAACCGGCAGTGAGCGCCGCGCTGGGCCGTTTGCGCGATTTGTTCGACGACCCGTTGCTGCTGCGTAACGGCCGTGCCATGGAACCCACGGCGCGCGCACTGGCGATACTCAAGGAGCTGCAACCTGCCATGGACACCATCTCGGGCGCCGTCAGCCGCGCCAAGGATTTCGACCCCTCCACCAGCTGCGCGGTGTTTCGTATCGGCCTGTCCGATGATGCGGAGTTCGGGCTGTTTCCGTCGTTACTCAGCCGCCTGCGCGAAGAAGCGCCAGGCATCATCGTGGTGGTGCGCCGCGCCAATTACCTGTTGATGCCTTCGCTGCTGGCCAGCGGTGAAATCTCCGTGGGGGTCAGCTACACCACCGATCTGCCGGCCAATGCCAAGCGCAAGAAACTGCGCGATATCCCCTGCAAGGTCCTGCGCGGCGATGACGGCGAGGCGCCGCTGACCCTGGATGATTACTGCGCCAGGCCCCATGCAATGGTGTCGTTCTCCGGTGACCTGAGCGGCAATATCGACCTGGACCTGGCCCGTATCGGCCGCTCGCGCCGCGTGGTACTGGCGGTGCCGCAGTTCAGCGGGTTACGGGCGTTGCTGGCGGGGACGCAGATTATCGCGACCGTGCCGGATTACGCCGCGTGCGCGCTGACTGAAGGCACACGTCTGCGCGCCGAGGACCCGCCGTTTGCGATTGATGCGGCGGAGCTGTCGATGGTGTGGAGCGGGGTGCATGACAACGACCCGGCGGAGCGGTGGTTGAGGGGCAGGATTGCGGAGCATATGGCGCGGGCCACATAGATTTGCCGGCAATTGCAGGAGCGAGCTTGCTCGCGAAAAACTCCCAGGCGCCACGTTTATTCAGAAAGTAGGGCTTATCGTTGACGTTTTTTGCGCGCAAGCCCGCTCCTGCAACAAGCCAAACAGCACATACATCCAATTCTCCCCAGCCGCCAAGCCGCCAGACTCTCCCCATCGCTCAATACTCCGGGGAAGCACTCAGCCATGGATTCAACCACCAACACCAGCCCCGACGAAGTCGTCACCCTGGTCGTCAAGCACCGGGTCAAACCCGGTTTTGAAGTCGAGTACGAAGCCTGGTTGCGCCGCATCGTGCGCATCGCGGGCGAACGCCCTGGGCACCTTGGTGTTGACGTGGTGCGCAGCCAGCAAAACGGCATGGCGTTGTTCACTTGTGTGCTGCGCTATACCTCCACCAGCGCCCTTGAGCTATGGCTCGGCTCCCCGCAACGCCAGGCTCTGATCGACGAAGCCGCGCCGATGCTGGCGGACGGCGACCAGACGGAAATCGGCGCGGCCAATGAATTCTGGTTCACGCCCCAGGCCGAGGGTGGTGCCAAGCCGCCGCGCTGGAAGCAGGCGGTGGTCAGCCTGTTTGTGATCCTGCCGCAAACCCTGCTGCTGCCGTTTATCTGGGGGCCGATCCTGCGGTTGCACCCGTTTCTGTCCAATTACGTGGTCTCCACCTTCCTGGTCACGCTGACCATCGTGTTGCTGGTGGTGTACCTGCTGATGCCGGCGGCCACCCGCCTGTTCGCTCCCTGGCTTGAAGCCTCTGTAAAGGAAACCCTATGAACGCCGATCTGATTCTGTTCAATGGCCAGTTCCACACCGTGGACCGGGAAACCCCACGCGCCACCGCCGTGGCCATCCACCAAGGGCGCTTTGTCGCCGTGGGTACCGACGGCGAAGCCATGGCCCTGCGCGGCAGCGGCACCCAGGTCATCGACCTCAAGGGCCGCACCGTAATTCCCGGCCTCAACGACTCGCACTTGCACCTGATTCGTGGCGGGTTGAACTACAACCTTGAACTGCGCTGGGAAGGCGTGCCGTCCCTGGCCGATGCCTTGCGCATGCTCAAGGACCAGGCCGACCGCACGCCCACGCCGCAATGGGTACGCGTGGTGGGCGGTTGGAACGAATTCCAGTTCGCCGAAAAGTGCATGCCCACCCTGGAAGAACTCAACCAGGCCGCCCCGGACACCCCGGTGTTCGTGCTGCACTTGTACGACCGCGCCTTGCTCAACCGCGCAGCCCTGCGGGTGGCGGGCTACACCAAGGACACGCCGAACCCGCCGGGCGGTGAGATCGTGCGCGACAGCAACGGCAACCCCACCGGCATGCTGGTGGCGCGGCCTAACGCGATGATCCTGTATGCGACCTTGGCCAAGGGCCCGAAACTGCCTTTGGAATACCAGGTCAACTCCACCCGCCAGTTCATGCGGGAACTCAATCGCCTGGGCCTGACCAGCGCCATCGATGCCGGCGGCGGCTTCCAGAACTACCCCGATGACTACGCGGTGATCGAGCAACTGGCCAAGGATCAACAGTTGACGGTGCGCATCGCCTACAACCTGTTCACCCAGAAGCCCAAGGAAGAGCTCAGCGACTTCAAGAACTGGACCGGCAGCGTCACCCTGCATCAGGGCGATGACTACCTGCGCCATAACGGGGCCGGCGAGATGCTGGTGTTCTCGGCGGCGGACTTTGAAGACTTCCTCGAGCCCCGCCCGGACCTGCCGCTGACCATGGAACAGGAGCTGGAACCGGTGGTGCGCCACTTGGTGGAACAGCGCTGGCCGTTCCGTCTGCACGCCACTTACGACGAGTCCATCTCGCGCATGCTTGACGTGTTCGAGAAGGTCAACCGCGATATTCCGTTCAATGGCTTGCCGTGGTTCTTCGACCACGCCGAAACCATCACCCCGAAAAACATCGAACGTGTGCGTGCCCTCGGTGGCGGTATTGCGATTCAGGATCGCATGGCGTTCCAGGGCGAATACTTTGTCGAGCGCTACGGCGCCAAGGCCGCCGAAGCCACACCGCCGATCAAGCGCATGCTGGCCGAAGGCGTGCCGGTTGGGGCGGGCACCGATGCCACCCGCGTGTCGAGCTACAACCCCTGGACCTCGCTGTACTGGATGGTCAGCGGCCGTACCGTCGGTGGCCTGGAGCTGCACGCCGAGGGCTTGCCGCGCCTTACCGCATTGGAGCTGTTCACCCACGGCAGCGCCTGGTTCTCGTCCGAGCAGGGCAAGAAAGGCCAGATCAAGGTCGGTCAATTGGCGGATGTCGCCGCGTTGTCGGCGGACTTTTTCAGTGTCGAGGAAGAAGCTATCAAGTGGATCGAGTCGGTGCTGACCGTGGTCGGCGGCAAGGTCGTGTACGGCGCTGGCGACTTCGAAGATTTCGCACCGCCACGAGTACCGGTGCTGCCCGACTGGTCGCCGGTGGTCAAGGTGCCAGGGCACTGGCGCCCGACGTCGCCGATGCAGGCCCAGGTTCACCAGTGCAGCGGCCCTTGTGGCGTGCATGCCCACAGCCATGAAAAAGCGCGCCTTTCCAGCGTGCCGGTCAGCGACTTCCAGGGTTTCTGGGGGGCGTTCGGCTGCTCCTGCTTTGCTTTTTGAAAAACACCCCATCCCCAAAGGAGTTACCCATGACTTACAAGCGCTTGAACAAAGACGATGCTGTTGTGCTGTTGGTTGATCACCAGACCGGCCTGATCTCCCTGGTGCAGGATTTCTCCCCCAACGAGTTCAAGAACAACGTGCTGGCCCTGGCCGACGTGGCGAAGTTCTTCAACCTGCCGACCATCCTGACCACCAGCTTTGAAAGCGGCCCTAACGGGCCGCTGGTGCCTGAGCTCAAAGAACTGTTCCCCGACGCGCCGTACATTCCGCGCCCTGGCCAGATCAACGCATGGGACAACGAAGATTTCGTCAAGGCCGTCAAGGCGACCGGCCGCAAGCAGATCATCATTGCCGGTGTGGTGACCGACGTGTGCGTGGCATTCCCGACCCTGTGTGCCCTTGACGAAGGCTTCGAGGTTTTCGTGGTCACCGACGCTTCCGGCACCTTCAACGAAACCGTGCAACAAGCCGCCTGGGCGCGTATGACCGCCGCCGGTGCGCAACTGGTCAACTGGTTCTCCGTGGCCTGCGAGCTGCAAGTGGACTGGCGCAACGATATGGAAGGCCTGGCCAACCTGCTTTCGCCGCGCATTCCCAACTACCGCAACCTGATGAACAGCTACTCGGCGTTCGCTGCCAAGTAACCTGTTTTGTAGGAGCGAGCTTGCTCGCGAAAAACGTCAACGATAACCGCGTGCTTCCTGAATAAACGCGGCGTCTACGGGGTTTTCGCGAGCAAGCTCGCTCCTACAGAGGGCATTAGGGCAAGTTCTCTCCAACATTTGATGGTGTTCACATTTTGGTTTGTGGTGTGACCACTGACAGGCTATAAAACAGCCCATCGTCCCCTGAGAAGCGACAATGAACCCCTTCGAAGACATGCGCCTGTTCTGCCAGGTCATGGAATCCGGCAGTTTCACTGCCGCCGCCGAGCAATTGGGCTTGTCCAAGCAATTCGTCAGCCGCCGCCTGATCCAACTGGAAGACCGCCTGGGCGTACGCCTGCTCAACCGCTCCACACGGCGCCTGGACGTCACGCCGCTGGGCCAGAGTTACTATGAGTCGGCCTTGCGCCTGCTCGGTGAGGTGGAGCAAGTGGAGCAGGGCATCGCCGGCCAGAACAGCGAACCCCGCGGCACCATTCGCCTCAGTGCACCCTTGTCGTTCGCCATGGCGCACCTGGGTTGCCTGTTGCCGTTGTTCCTGCGCCAGCATCCGCAGGTCTGCGTTGAAGTTGACCTGAGCGACCGTCCGGTGGACTTGATCGGCGAAGGCTACGACCTGGTGCTACGCATCGGCACCCTGGAAGATTCCACCCTGATCGCCCGACGGATCGCCGCTATCGAGCGGGTGTATTGCGCCAGCCCCGACTACCTGGCGCTGCGGGGTACGCCTTTGAAACCCGAGGATTTAACCACGCACGACTGCCTGCCCTACGGCCACGGCCGCCAGGTGCAATGGCGCTTCAAAGGCAAGGTGCAAGCGTTGAGCGTCAGTGGGCGCATGCGCGTCAACAACGGTGACCTGCTGCGCGATACCGCGATAGCCGGTTTGGGCGTTACCTACCTACCGACGTTCATTGTCAGCGAGGCCTTGAAGGATGGGCGTCTGGTCAAGGTACTGGAGGACTTCGCTCCTGAGGCCTTGACCCTGTCGGCGGTGTACCCGCAGCACCGCCAGAGTTCACGCCCGGTGCAAGCGCTGGTGGAGTTCCTGCGCGAACGCCTGGCTAGCGGCTGCTGAACAGTTGACGGATCAGGTTGGGCGTGCTGCCCGTCCACCGCTTGAACGAGCGCCGAAAATTCGCCGCATCGTTGAAATTCAGGTACGCCGCTACTTGCTCGTTACTCCACCCCTTGGCCTGGTACAGGTGCAACGCCACATGCTTGCGCACCCGGTCGACCTGTTGCTGAAAACCGGTGTCGTGCCGTTGCAACTTGCGCTTTAGCGTGGCCGGGCTCATGGCGAAGGTGTGGGCGGCCTGTTCCAGGCTTGGTGGCTGGCGCACGTGTTCGCGCAGGTAGGCATCGAGGCAGTCAAGAAAACTTGTGGCAAAGCCCAGTTGCTCGATTTGTTCAAGGGCTTGCTGGCGCGCGACCTGGCCCGCCGTGGCCGAAGCACCCGGCCAGGTGTGGGTGAGGTATTCACGGGGGAGGCACATCATGTTCAGAGGGCGTTCGAAGCGCGTGTGTTCGCCCAGATGGACCCAGTATTGCTCGACATACCGAGGTTCGGCGTGGCTGAAGCTGCACACCCACGGCAAGCGCTGGCCGCTGAGCCATTGGCTCATGGCAACCAGTGAAGTCATGCTGGCTTCGAGCAGAAAGCGCCAGTGTTCGCCGGCGCCGCAACTGTCCAACCAATACAGGTAAGCGTGGTGCTCATCCAGCTCCAGTTGCAGCGTGGCCAGCGGGCTGAGCAGCACTTGTTGCTGGATCAGGATATCCAGGGCCTGATGAAGGTTCTGTGCATGCCCCAGCGCATGACTGGCGGCGCCGTAATAGCCGGGCAGCAGGCGTTGGCCAAACAGGAAACTGCTGTCATCGGCATCCAGCAGTTTGCGGCTGTTGCCGATCAAACCCAGGAACTGCTGCGGGCTCAACCGCGCATTGCCGGCCAGGATGTCTTCGTGGAACAGGCCGGTGCCGCGCAGTAGGCGATGGCTGTCGATGTCCCGGGACAAGCCCAGGTCGATCAACGTGGCGGGTTGATAGTGACCGGGGATGAAGCGGCTGTCGTTTTCATACCAGCTGGTTTTCACGGCCATTTCAGGCACTTTTCGCAAGGGGTTGCTTGGCCCGGGCCAGGCCCATATTCAGCCGTTTGAGCAGCTCGTGGGGTGACTCTTGCAAGGCCATCACCACCGCCGTGGTCGCCGTCAGTTGCAGGCGTTCGCCCTGTTGCCGGGTCTTGTGGGCGAGGCTCTGCACCGCGTGTTGCAACTCCAGCGCCAGGCCCTGGGCCTGGCGCTCGCCGGTGTTGGGCAGCAGCACCACAAAACGATCGCCCGCCAGGCGGCACAACAGGTCCTGGCGGCGCAGGTTGAGCAACAGCACATGGCTGACCGCCTGTAGCACCGCATCACCCTCGGCATGCCCGTAGGCCTGGTTGATGGTGGCGAAGTTGTCCAGGTCCAGGGCCAACAACGACAGTGGTTGTTGCTGCGCTTGGCTGTCGCGCAGGCTGTCGGCGAGTTGGCGCTTGAGGTAGTCGGCACCGGCCAGGGGCGTGAGTTTGTCGAACAGCCGATGCTCGCGAAACAACCGCTCGCGTTTTTCCATCTGTGCGCTGATCGCCAGTTGTTCGTGGTGCCAGTGATAAATGCCAATCGTCAGCAGGATCATGCCCAACGGCATTGGCCCTGACTCCAGCCAGTGATCCCAGGAGATGCTGTCAGGCAGGCGGATGAATTCGTCGAGGCTGTCGATCCACCAGGAAAAAAAGATGCACGACAGCCCCAGCGCCAGGTATTGGGTGACCCGTCCGGCGGGGCGGCTTTTCAATACCAGACCCAGCCAGATCAGCGCGAGCAGCGCCGAACCGCCTTCGCCGATGATATCCAGCCACACCCATTCGCTGACGCTCTTGAGCTCGCCGCAGGCCAGGTGCAGGATCAGTCCGAGGTTGGCGGCGATCAGGAGCAATGCGAGTTTCCAGCGGTGGGGTTTGAGCACGGAAAACATGGCCACGGGTCCTTGGGCAAATGAGTAATGGGCGCCAGCACAGCAGATGGATGTGACGGTTGGATGACGGGCGGGGAGGGTCGAATCAGCTCATGCCCTCGGCCTATTTTTTAGCTGGACATAGAGCCCATGTGGGAGCTGGCTTGCCTGCGAAGACGGCCTGACAGCCGGCCTCTATCTATCTGACGGTCAGCGTTCCAAATGTGGGAGCTGGCTTGCCTGCGAAGACGGCCTGCCAGCCAACACCTATCTACCTGACACCCTGCGATCAAACTGTGGGAGCGGGCTTGCTCGCGAAGGCGGCCTGACAGTCAACACTGTTGGACCGTGTACATATCCATTCCTGCGGTAGCGGCCACTTAAGGTTCCGCTTTTACAGCGGCTCACTTTTGAAAAGAGCCCAAAAGTAAGCAAAAGGCTCTTGCCCCACCACTCGGCACCTCGCTTAGGCTCGGTGTGCCCGTAATCCGCCAGTGATTTGGGGGGCCGCCGCCACGCGCCATCCATGGCGCGGGGCGGCTAAACCGGCATCCCTGCCGGTTTACCCCCCAAATCCCTGTCGAATTTCGGCCAGCGTGGTTTAACGGGGCGCCTAAGATCAAAAGCAGATCAAGATCAAGATCAAGAGCAAGAGCAAGATCAAGATCAAGAGCGGCTCGCTTCGCATCGTGGTTACCTGGGCGGCACATTCGACTTCTCTGTCGATTGAACTGCCGTCTTCGCAGGCAAGCCCGCTTGCTCCCGCATCTGGCCGAGGTCATTTCAGCTCATTTGTACCCTCCAGAAGCCTGTAAACCCCGCTTTGACAGGCTCTGCCCGCAACCTTGTCACAGAACCGTCACGCCTGCCCCCTAGCGTGCCCTCCCAGTTGCCGGGCCCCTTGCCTGGCGCCAACGGATTCTTGGGGAGGGTTTCATGTACAAGCGCACCGGGCTCGTCAGCTTTACGCTTACCGCCTTGGCTCTGGCGATAGCCTGCGAGCGGCTCAACGCCGCGGAAGCGGCCACCGAGCATGTCGATGTGGTCGGCCAAGCCGCTGCGATCGACAGCGCCCTCAAGGAGCAGCGCTCTTCCGACAGTATCAAGAGCGTGGTGCATGCCGACGGCGTCGCCCAGTTGCCGGATGAGAACGTTGCCGAGGCGGTGCAGCGCTTGCCGGGCATCAGCGTTGAACGTGACCAGGGCGAAGGCCGCTTTGTCAGCGTGCGCGGCCTGGGCCCGGACCTCAACAGCGTGACCATCAACGGCACCCTGGTGCCATCCCCCGAGAGCGAGCGCCGCGCCGTGGCCCTCGATGTTCTGCCTTCGGAATTGGTGCAGTCGCTGTCGGTGATCAAGACGCTCACACCGGACATGGACGCCAACTCCCTCGGCGGCACCGTCGATGTGAAAAGCCTTTCGGCGTTCGACCACAAGGGCCTGTTCTATACCGGCAGCACCGAGGCCAGTTACGACAAGAACACGCACCAGACCAGCCCCAAATTCTCCGGCGCCGCCAGTAACCGGTTCAGCCTCGGCGACGGTATCGACAACTTTGGCGTGGCCGCGGCCCTCAGTTGGCAGAAGCGTGATTTCGGCTCGGACAACGTCGAAACCGGCGGCGCCTGGGACTTCAGCAACGGCGCCCGGCTCAACGAATTCGAGCAGCGCGACTACGACATCAGCCGTGAACGCGCCGGTGGTGGCCTTAACTTCGATTACAAGCCCGATGACCTGAGCAGCTACTACCTGCGCACCCTCTACAGTCGCTACAAGGACACCGAAACCCGCAACGCTGCCAGCCTCGAGTTTGCTGACCCGCAAGCGCCCGCCGAATTGGGCGACGCCGAGGGCAAACGCGAGCTCAAGAACCGCGAGGAAACCCAGCAAATCCAGTCCTACGTAGTGGGCGGTGAACGCATGCTCGGCCTGTGGACCTTGAGCGGCCAGGCCGGTTACAGCCGTTCCAGCGAAGACAGCCCGGGGCATATTGCCGGTGCGACCTTCGACGGCGGTGACTTTGCCGACAGCGGCTTTTACGACACGGCCAAGCCGCGCCCGATCATCGGCAGTGGTTTCTACGACCCCGCCAATTTCAGCCTCGACAAAGTCGACTGGGAAAAACAGCACACCCAGGACACCGAGAAGAACCTGCGCCTGGACCTGGCCCGCGACTATGACCTCAGCGGTTACGCATCCCAGTTCAAGTTCGGCGGCAAGGTCAGCCGGCGCCACAAGGACAATGACCTGGAGGCCTGGGTCTACAAGGACCTGGATGAACAGGGCTTGAGCGATGAACAACTCAACCTCACGCAGTTCCAGAAGGGCAACGTCGACTACCGCCTCGGCCGCTTTGGCCCAGGTATCAGCGCGGGCAATATCCGTCAGTTGATCGGCGGCCTCAATCGCGATGACTTCTATGACCCGACGGAATCCACGGTCAACGACTTCACCATCCGCGAAGACATCAATGCCGGCTACCTGATGAACACCGTCGATATTGACGACTGGCGCTTCATCGCCGGTATGCGTTACGAGGGTACCGAGTTCGAAGCCAAGGGCACCGGTGCCACGGACGGCCAGTTCAGCGCCACCGAGACCAAGCGCCGTTATCACCACTGGCTGCCGGGCCTGCATGCGCGCTACCAGATTGACAAGAACACCCAAGTGCGCGCCGCCTGGACCAAATCGGTGGTGCGTCCGACCTTTGGCCAACTGGCCCCGGGTTTTGTGATTGACGATGACGAGGCCACGTTCGGCAACCCGGACCTCAAGCCTCTGGAATCAAGCAACCTGGACCTGGGCATCGAGCATTTCATGGGCCGTGCCGGTACCGTGTCGGCCTTCGTGTTCTACAAAGACATCCAGAACTTCGTCTACAACACCGACGTGGCTGGTACCGGTGCCTGGGCCAACTTCGCCGAGGCGCACACCTTTGCCAACGGCGACAGCGCCAAACTGTATGGCCTGGAACTGGCCTACTCACAGAAGTTCGACTGGCTGCCTGCGCCATGGAACGGCCTGATGATCGGTGCCAACAGCACCTTCAGCCGTTCCAGCGCGGACATCGAGGGCTTCGACAGTGCCAGTGGGCGCAATCGCAAGCGCAACATCAGCCTGCCCAACCAGTCGGACACGGTCGGCAACCTGATGCTCGGTTGGGAAGACGACACCCTCAGCCTGCGCCTGTCGGCCAATTACAAATCGGCCTATTTGTACGAGTTGGCGTCGATCAATGACAAGGCCCATGACCTGCACGTCGACGCGCAAACCTTCGTTGATTTCAGTGCGCGCTACTCACTGACCAAGAACCTGCAGGTCAGTTTCGAGGCACAGAACCTCACCGACGAGTCGTACTTCGTCTATACCGGCCACCGTAGCTACAACGGCCAGTACGAAGAGTACGGTCCCACCTACAAGTTGGGCCTGACCTTTACCCATTTCTAACCCTGGCCCCTGTAGGAGCGAGCTCGCTCGCGAAAAACTTCAACGATGACGCGGGGCGCCTGAATGAATGCGGCGCCTGGGAGTTTTTCGCGAGCAAGCTCGCTCCTACAGGGCATCAGGGCAAGCCCTCCCAAACGGGATCTCCATTGTTTTCGAAGGATTGTCTGTTCATGAGAATTTCCAAGCTGTGCCTGCTGGTCGTACTGGTTAGCAGCGCCAATGCGTTCGCCACTGACCTACCGCTGACCCCTTGGGCACCCAGCCTGAACGCCCAGGCCGTTGCCTTCCTGCCCGGCGGCACCCAGCGCGTGGCCGCCAGTGCCCGCGACGGCCTGCTGCTGCTCGACGATAAAGGCGTCGAACTGGCCCGCTTCAAAGGCCGTTTCAGCAGCCTCGACACACGCGCTGCCGGTACTCACTCGCTGATCGCCAGCCTCGATAACGACCGCCAGCAGGCCTTGCTGATCGGTCTCGATGGCGCCGGCAAAACCTGGGGTACGCCGCTGTACCTGCCGACCCGCGACTTCGCGGTAAATAGCCTGTGCCTCTATCGCGATTCGGCGGCCAACCTGTTTGTGTTTCTGGTCGGTGAAGAGGGCAAGGGCGAGCAGTGGCTGGTGGGCAATGGTTCGACGCTGTTGGCCCAGGCGCAGCGTGTTCGCAACCTGCCACTGCCTCCATCGGCGCAATTCTGCCAAGTGGACGATGCGGCCGAACGATTGGTGGTGAATGAGCAAAACGTCGGCTGGTGGGCCTACCCGGCGCACCCGGAAGCCGAGGTGAAGCGCATGCCCGTGGCGCTGTTCGACGATCCCCAGCGCGAAGCAGGCGCCATGGCACTGGTGCCGGGCGGGATGCTCGCGTTGGACCCGAAAACCGCGCAATTGCACCTGTTCCAGCAAGTCGGGGAACGTTGGGTTGAGCAACCCAGCCTGGCCTTGCCGGGCCTCAAGGAACCGGAGCAGTTGGTAATACAGGGCCGGCAGGTGCTGGTGCGGGACGACGACAGCGAGCAGCTCTATCAGGGCCGCCTTGACTGGCAAGCCACGCCGGTGCCGGTTGCGCCGATACTTGCGCAAGTCGCCGCACTGCGCCAGACCGAACCCGTGGGTCGCCAAGGCGACGCGGCGGATGACCCGGCCATCTGGGTTCACCCTGAAACGCCGGCCAAAAGTCGTGTGCTGGGGACCAACAAGAAACAGGGCCTGCTGGCCTACGATCTTGACGGCAAGCTGTTGCAGGAGCTGGCAGTGGGGCGCCTGAACAATGTCGACATACGCCCTGGCTTCAAACTCGGTACGCACACCGTCGACCTGGCCGTGGCGAGTAATCGCGACCGCAATAGCCTGAGCCTGTTCAGCATCGACCGCCAGAGCGGCGAGTTGCTTGAAGCCGGTGAGGTCCCCACGCCACTCAAGGACATCTACGGCATCTGCCTGTACCAGCCCGCCAGCGGTGAGCTCTACGCGTTCGCCAATGACAAGGATGGCACCTTCCTGCAATACCGCCTGAGTGCACCGGCTGGCCGTGTGCAGGGCGAGTTGGTGCGTCAGTTCAAGGTCGACAGCCAGCCCGAGGGCTGCGTGGCCGATGACCAGCGCCAACGCTTGTTTATCGGTGAGGAAGATGTCGGTGTGTGGGCGATGGATGCCCGTGCCGACCAACCGGCCACGCTCACTCCGGTGATCAAAGTCGGCCCGCAACTGCACGCAGATGTCGAAGGCCTGGCGCTGTATCAAAGCCCCGCGCGGGATTACCTGGTGATCTCCAGCCAAGGCAATGACAGCTACCTGGTGCTGGACGCCGAGCCGCCATTCGCTGTGCACGGCGCCTTGCGCGTTGGCCTCAATGCGGCCGCAGGCATTGATGGCGCCTCGGAAACCGATGGCCTGGAGGTCACTGCCGTCAACCTCGGTGGGCCATGGAGCCAGGGCATGCTGGTGGTACAGGACGGGCGCAAGCGCATGCCCGAGCAAGCCCAGAACTTCAAGTTTGTGCCCTGGGCCGAGGTGAGCCGCGCGTTGAAATTACCCTGAGCTGTCATCACGCAGTCATCCGTTTTTAATCGAATAGGAGCTTTACCATGCACGCGACGATGGAACATATGACGATCTGGAGTTTGATCAGCGACGCTAGCCTGTTGGTCAAGGCTGTGATGGTCACTTTGTTGCTGGCTTCCTTGTTCAGCTGGTATCTGATCATTCAGCGCAGCAGTGTGCTGCGTGGTCTGGAACGGCAGCTCAACGGCTTCCTGGCGCGCTTTCGCGTGGCGTCGGACCTGCAACCCTTGTATCGCGACACCGTGCAGGCGGGCGAGGGCGGTGTGGCGCCGATCTTTATTGCCGGCATGCAGGAATACCAGCATCTGCACCACCACGATCCGGCAGTGCTCGAGGGTGTGGAGCGCGCCTTGCAGGTAGCGATCACCGAGCAGGAACTTGAGCTGGAAAAGGGCCTGCAATTTCTGGCGACGGTGGGGTCGGTCAGCCCCTATATCGGCCTGTTCGGGACTGTATGGGGCATCATGAATTCGTTCCTCGGCTTGTCGCAGGTGCAACAGGCCACGCTATCGACCGTGGCACCGGGTATTGCAGAAGCCTTGATTGCCACGGCCATTGGCCTGTTTGCGGCGATTCCGGCAGTGATCGCCTATAACCGTTTCGCGGCCCGCAGCCAGACCTTGCTCACGCGCTACTACGCTTTCGGCAATGAACTGCAAGTGCACCTGCACCGCATGCTGCGCGGTACCTCGATCAACCTGGCCGTGGCCGCCTGAACAAGGAGCAAAGCGATGTTGATCAGGCCGCAACGCAAGCACGGGCCCAAGGCCGAGATGAATGTGGTGCCCTACATCGACGTGATGCTGGTGCTGCTGGTGATCTTCATGGTCACTGCGCCCATGCTCACCCAGGGCGTAAAGATCGAACTGCCCAAGGTCGCCGCCGAGGCGCTGGCCACCGATACGCGCCAGCAGATCCTGACGTTGTCGGTGAAGGCGGACGGTGGCTACTACTGGAACCTGGGTGGCGAGCTGGATACGCGCCAGCAGACCGATAGCGCGGTGACCCTGGAAGAAATGAGCGCCAAGGTCATGCAGGTGGTGGCGGCGCGCAGCGATACCCAGGTGTATATCCGCGCTGACGACAATGCAGGTTATGGCCGTGTAGTGGCGGCCATGGCGGTGCTGCAGAAGGGCGGCGTCAGCAATCTTGGGCTGGTGACAGAGGCCCCACAATGACAACGATGATCCTGCACAGTCCGGCACTGGCCTTGGCGCCCAACGGCGATGGTTTATGGCGTAAAGGCCTGGCAGCGAGTCTGGCCGTGGCGCTACATGGTGCGGTGGCAGTGGCGTTGATGCTGGGCTGGTCGACGGAGCGACCAGGGGTGGATGCGCCGCGGGTGATGCACACGCAGTTGGTGGTTTTACCCGCTCCGGCGCCGGCGCCTGTGCCGACACCCGAGCCCGTAGCTGCCGCGCTGGCAGAACCTGTTGTCATCCCGGTACCGACCAGGCCGACGGTTGATCCGCAGGTGCAGGCGCAAAAGCTCGAGAAAGCCGCGCTGGCGCGCAAGCGGGTTGAAGAAAAGAAACTCGAGCAACAACAGCAGCGCATGGCGACCGAGCAGCGCAATCGGGAGTTGGAACAGCAACGTCTGAGTCAGGAGCGTGCCGCTTCGGAAAAAGCCCGAGCCGCCGTGCCTGCGCCTACCCCTGCATTCGACATCCGCCAGTACCAACCCTTGAGCAAGGCCGCCCCCGACTACCCCGAACGCGCCCTGGACAAGAACATCGAAGGCGACTGCTCGGTGGAGTACACCGTCAACATCCAGGGGCACGTTGAAACCCCCAAGGTATTGGAAGGCTGTCACCCGTTGTTCATCAGGCCCTCATTGGCGGCGGCCAATACTTTTCGCTACCAGCCGAGAATCGTCGATGGCAAAGCTGTTGCCGTACCGGCAGTGCGCAACACCTTCCACTACCGCATCAAATGAGCTTCCCCGCCACCTTCCCAAAACCTGTGAGAGCTGGTTTGCCGGCGATAGCGGTGGCTCAGTTGAATATTCAGTGACTGACACACCGCGCTCCCACAGGGATCTGTGCCAGGCGCTGATTTTTTTTGGGCAATGCATGACCAGTGTGGGAGCTGGCTTGCCTGCGATAGCGGTGGCTCAGTTGAATATTCAGTGGCTGGCCCCCCCTTTGCGGGCAAGCCGTCAGACATTCGCGAGGTTACTTAACTCGAGGCCCGCCACATACCGTTCCAGATTAGCCAGGAACGTATCCGCAATTTCCTCCTTGCTGCGGGTCGAAATAGCCGAAGTATGCGGCGACAGCCGTACCATTGGATGGCTGTACAGCGGATGCCCATCGGGCAGTGGCTCTGGCTCGGTGACGTCGAGGGAAGCCAGGCCGATCTGGCCGTTATCCAACGCGTGCAACAGCGCTTGCTGATCGAGCAGGCCACCGCGGGCGATATTGATCAGGTGCAGCCCCGGCTTGGCGCTGGCCAGTACATTACGATTGATGATATGCCGCGTTGCTTCCGTCAGGGGGGCCGCCACCACCAGGTGATCGGCGCGGGCAAACAGGTCGTGGATGTCCTTGGCCGCTTCCACGCCATCGAGGCCGAACGGGGTTGTGCTTTGACGCAGCGCCACGACCTTGAACCCCAGTGCCAGAGCCTTTTGCGCCAGGCTTGTGCCAATCGCGCCAAAGCCCAAAAGGCCCAGCGTGGTGCCCTTGAGCGGCCGCAGCGCGGTGAACTGCCACTGGGCATCCTTTACCCAGATGTCCGGCAAATGCTTGGCCGCGGCAAAGATCGCCGCCAGGGCGAACTCGGCCAGGTTCTCGGCGGCGCTGCCACGGGAAGTGGTCACGGGTGGGCCGTTGAATAGCCACTGAGGGTAGAAGTCGATACCCGACGACACCAGGTGCACCCACTGTGCGCCGTAGGGCCAGCCCGGTGGCGGGGTGTCGGGGGCGGTGTAGCCCCGCACATTGATCGGGCGCAGCAGCAGGATATTGGCGTGGGGCGGCAAGTCACTGGGCACACCGACCGGCACGCCGATTACCTGGGCTTCGGGGTGAAGTGGGGCAAGGCGCTCCCGGATCACCTGGTTGTAATCTTCGTCCAGTTGGCTGGCAATAATCACCTGGCTCATGTGCGTTCCTTTTGGCGCTGGTTGAACACAGCTTTGCCGACGCCTTGCAGCACGGCGTCATTTTGCGGAGTGTGGACGCGGCTGCACAGCACATCGCGGTAATGCCGTTGCAGTGGGCTGTGCCGTGACAGGCCAGGGTTGCCCGAGGCTTCGATGGCCAGCTCGACCGCACGGATCGCATTGCCGGTCACCAGGTACTTCACTTGTGCGGCATTGGCCGTCGGCGTGTGCCCTGCGGCAGCAGCATCGAGCAGGCTACGGTTGGCAAACAGCAAAGTGTCGATATGGCCGACGGTCTCCTGAAAACGCGGCAGGGTGGACAGTGCCGCGCCGAGATTCGACGGCGTGCGCTCCTCCAGCCAGTCCACCAGCCAGTCTCGTGCCGCCTGGGCCACGGCGTCGTACACCGAGGACAACAACACCGACATCCAGAGGAATCCTTCGCCATCCAGCTCCGCTTGCGGGGCGCTCCAGGGGCTGACGCTGACCGCATGGTCCAGGGGCACCCATACGTTGTCCAACACCACCTCATGGCTGCAGGTGGCGCGCATGCCCAAGTGGTCCCAGGTGTCGATGATGCTGACGCCGGGGCTGGCCTTGGGCACCAGCCAGGCGCCCACCAGCGGGTCGGCGTCATCGCTGCGCGCCCACACGCTGAACCAGCTCAGGCCATGGCTGCCGGTGGAGTAGAGCTTGCGCCCACTGATACGCCAGCCGTCGGCGGTGCGCACGGCGGTGGTGGCCGGCAAACCGCCACGGGCTGGGGTGCCAAGGTCAGGTTCGACACGCAGGGCATTGATCAGCGCGCCGTTCTGCGCTGCCTCCTGCGCGACCTGCACGCGCAGGTGTGCGGGCCAGCTCTGGTTGTCTTGCAGGCGGGCGTGTTGCAGGTATTGCATCACCAGGATCAATGCCGTGGACGGTTCGCCCTTGGCGATGGCGCTGATGACCTTGCGCGCCTGGGACAGGCTGGCGCCACCGCCGCCGAGTTTTTTCGGCACGGTCAGGGCGATGAGTTGGTGTTGGTGCAGGAGCTTGAAATTAGCGTGGGGGAAGGTGCCGCTTTCGTCATAGAGGGGCGCGGTACTGGCCAGCTCGGCGCTGAGATGATCAAGCAGGGCGTCGAAATCGACGGCTTCCACAGCCTTGAGAGACGGTTGAGTCATAAGTCTGTACTCGGTCAAAAATGTGGGAGGGTGGCAAGCCCTGACCCCCTTGTAGGAGCGAGCTTGCTCGCGAAAAACTCACAGGCACCGCGTTTATTCAGGAAGTACGCGTTATCGTGGGCGTTCTTCGCGAGCAAGCTCGCTCCTACAGGGGGTAGCATTCAGGCCAGGGCTTGTTCGGTGGCTTCGATCACGCTGTAGCGGTTCGCTGGCACTTCCAGGCCGAGGTTGTCCCGTAGGGTGTGGCCGCTGTACTCGGTACGGAACAACCCTCGCTGTTGAAGCACAGGCACCACCAACTCAGTGAAATACTGCAGGCCATCCGGCAGTACCGAGTTGATGATGAAACCATCGCTGGCGCCGCTCTCGAACCAGGTCTGAATAGCATCCGCGACCTGTTCCGGGGTGCCGACAAAGTCGCGCTGGGGCCGTGAGAAACGCAGGGCCACTTCGCGCAGGGTCAGGCCTTCGTCACGGGCCAGTTGCTTGATACGTTCGGAGCCACCTTTCTGGCTGTTGGCGCCCAGGTCGCCCAGTTCAGGGAAGGGCGCATCCAGCGGGTACTGGCTGAAATCATGGTCGTTGAACGGCCGGCCGAGGGCGACAATGGCGTCTTCCACGGTGACCAGCGCCACGGCTTGCTGGTAGCGGCTTTCCACTTCGGCGGCATCGCGCCCGACAATCGGGCGGATGCCCGGCAGGATCGACAGGCTGTCCGGGTCGCGGCCAAAGCCCTTGGCGCGGCGTTTCAAATCGGCGCTGTAGGCCTTGGCCTCATCGATAGTTTCCACATGCACGAAAATCGCATCGGCGTTTTCAGCGGCAAAGTTACGCCCATCCTCCGAAGTGCCTGCCTGGAAAATCGCCGGTTGGCCCTGGCGCGAACGCGCGATGTTCAGCGGGCCTTTGACCGAGAAGAATTCGCCCTTGTGGTTAAGCGCATGCAACTTGCCTGGGGTGAAGAATTCGCCGCTGTGTTTGTTATAGGCAAAGGCGTCGTCCTCCCAGGAATCCCACAGACCCTTGACCACATTCAGGTGTTCCTTGGCGATGCGGTAGCGCACGGCGTGGGGCGGATGCTCGGCCTTGCCGAAGTTATCGGCGGTGCCACTCAGCCACGAGGTGACGACGTTCCAGCCGGCGCGGCCGCCGCTGATGTGGTCCAGGGAGGCGAACTGGCGTGCTACCTGGTAAGGCTCGGTGTAGCTGACGGTCACTGTGGCGACCAGGCCGATGTGAGTGGTCAGCGCGGCCAGGGCCGAGAGGATCGTCAGCGGCTCGAAACGGTTGAGGTAATGGGGGCTGGACTTGGGGTGGATATGCAGGCTGTCGGCGATGAACACGAAGTCGAACCGGGCGGCTTCGGCCAGTTCGGTCTGCTGCTTGTAGAAGCCGAAATTCGTGCTGGCGTCGGGTTGTGCCTGCGGGTGGCGCCATTCGCCCCAACCGTGGCCGACACCGTGCACCATGGCACCGAGTTTCAATTGACGTGGCTTGCTCATGTTCTGCTCCTTAGCGCGAGGCTTGTTCGAGGGGGATACGCTTGGCGTTGAAGCTGGAATCGAAGCCCTGGGAGACGTCGATGTGTTGGCTCAGCAGGCCTTCTTTTACATAGGTGTCGGCGGTGGCTTGCAGGCCATGGATCACCGTATCGTCAATCGTGACCGGGGAAAGATGGGTGTCCTGGGCCACTTCTATATGCACGGCCAGTGGCAGGCCAGTGATCTTGGCCTGGGCAGCGGCGTATTGCTCGGGATGGGTATTGGCCCAGGCGTAGGCGCGATCAATGCGGGCGACAAAGTCGTCCAGTTGCACGCGCTTGTCGGCAATGGCTTGGCCGGTGGCGGCGAAGTACAGATGATTGCTCAGCAGGTGCTTGCCGCTCACCAGCACGCGAGCATTGCTCTGTGAGGTGACCACGGTGGTGTAAGGGTCCCACGTCGCCCAGGCATCGGCGGTGCCGTTGTCGAGTACCAGCCGGGATTCGGCGGGCAGCAGGAAGATGAACTGCACATCCTGGGTGGTCAGCCCGGCATCGTTCAGGGCCTTGATCGCCAGGTAGTGCCCGATGGAGCCGCGCCCGGTGACGATTTTCTTGCCCTTGAGGTCGGCCGCGTTCTTGATCGGCGAATCCTTGGGCACCAGCAGCGCCGTGGTGTTACGGCCTTCGGCATGGATGATGCTGATCACCTTGATCGAGGCACCGGCGCCGAGGGCGAACACATAAGGGGCATCGCCCAGGGCGCCGACATCCACAGCGCCGGCGTTCAGCGCTTCGCCCAGGGGCGAGGCCGAGGGGAATTCCGACCATTTGATCTCGTAAGGCACGTTCTGGCTTTCGCCCGAGGCTTCCAGCAGTGCCTTGATCGTGGATTTCTGGTTGGCCACGCGCAGCGGTTGCAGGTCGCCAGCCTGGACGGTGGAAAGCACGCCGAAGGCCAGGGCGGCGCCCCACAGCAGGCGTTTGAATGGGAGGGCATACAGCATGAGAAAAACTCCAGGCGTTGGGTAAAGGGAGATACCTCCGCCTGGAGAAGGGGTCGGTTGGGCGAAACGATGCAGCGGTGAATCAGATCACGTAGAAGCCATGGGTGCCGTCGCGGGCCAGTTGCTCCACGAGGCCGAACTCCCAATCCAGGTAAGCCTGCATGGCTTCCCGTGGGTTGTCGGTGCCTTCGTACGGGCGGCGGTAGCGGTCGATACGCGGGGAAGCCAGGTGGCTTTCGCCTGACTCAAGGGGCAGTTGCGCATGGATCCAGCCAGCCGTGCCGTCCTGCAGCAAAAAGACCGGCTTGCCGGTGAGGGCCTCGACTTCCGGCACGGCCAGGCGCGCCAGTTGGCTGCTGCCGCAGGTCAACACATAGCGCTGGGCGCTCGGTACCTTGCTCAGGGCCTCGGGCAGTTGCGCGCGCAGCACCCACCAGGCGCCGGGGATATGACGTTTCACGTAGTTGGCGCTGGCCGTGAAGTCCAGCACCTGCGTGTCGCCATGGCCGAGCCAGTCGGCAAGGGTGTGGGGGCTGATCAGTTCGGCCTGGGGCGGCGGCGGTACTGGCGCGACCCATGCGCCGCGCTCGCTGAAGTGCTCCGCTTGCAGGTCATCCAATACGTACACCTGCCAGCCCAACTGGGCCAGCCACGACGCGGACATATTGGCGCGCACACCGTCGTCGTCCACCAGGACCAGGCGCGCACCGCGCACACTGGCAACGTGGTCGGTTTCCTGCACCAGTTGCCCGCCCGGGGTGGCGCGGGCGCCCGGCAGGTGGCCGGCTTCGAATTCTTCTACGGTGCGCACATCGAACAGGTAGGTGGTGCGGGTCGCGTCCTGTTGCCAGCGGTGCAGATCATTGAGCGTCGCACGCTTGACCTCGGCTTTATCGGCAACACCATGTGCCTTTTGGGCGGCGAGTTGGCGATGGTTTTCCGAGGTCGGCGCAAAGCGGCGCGCCTGGCCATGGTCGAGGGTCTGCCCGGCCAAGGTCCAGCCGATGGTGCCGTTGCGCAGGGCTGCCACCGGGTTGGGGAGGCCGGCGTTGATCAACGACTGAGTGCCGATAATGCTGCGGGTGCGCCCGGCGCAATTGACGATAATGCGCGTAGACGGATCGGGCGCCAGCTCACGGGCGCGCAACACCAACTCGGCCCCCGGCACGCTGATGCTGCTGGGGATGCTCATGGTCTGGTATTCGTCGAAACGGCGCGCATCGAGCACCACCACATCGGCCTGGCTGTCGAGCAGGGCCTGGACCTCTTCGGCGGCCAGGGACGGCGTGTGACGCTGGTTCTCTACCAGTTCGCCAAACGCCTTGCTGGGTACATTGACGTCGATAAACAGCTCGCCACCGGCCCGACGCCAACCGTCCAGCCCATCCTCCAGCAGGCTGACCTGGGTGTAGCCCAGTGCAACCAGGCGTTTGGCGGCGCGGTGGGCCAGCCCTTCGCCGTTGTCGTACAGGGTGACCTGGGTATCGCGGCGTGGAATGCGCGCGTACACCTCCAGTTCCAGCTTGGACAAGGGGATATTCGCGGCGAACAGAGGATGGGCCTCGGCAAAGGGGGCTTCTTCGCGCACGTCGATCAGCGCGACTTCTTCGCGTGCCAACAGGGCCTGGCGAATCTGCGCAAAGCTGCGGGTCGATAGGGTGGTCATAGGGCAGGGCTCTTTTCTTTGGACAGGTCCCAGATGTTCGGGAGATAGGCGTTGGAATAACCGGAGATAAACAGTTTCTCGCTGCCGTCGGGTTGATACACCGCCCGGCGCACCGCACCGATATTGGCGCCGTATACATGGATGCTGATGGACACCTGATCGCCGTGGGCATTGCTGACTTGGTGGATATCGCCGACCTTGGGCGACACTGCCTCGACCTGGCCCGGCAGCAATTGCACGGGTTCGCCTCGCGCTATCAGGCTGGCGCCCGGCGCCCGGGCAAACCCCTGGGAAACCTCCGCCCCGCGCAACATGCCGATCAGCCCCCACACCCTGTGGTCATGAATCGGCGTGCGTTGCCCTGGCCCCCATACAAAGCTGACCACGCTGAACCGCTGGCGCGAATCGGCATGCAGCAAAAATTGCTGGTAGCGCTCGGGGTCGGGCTGGGCGAACTCGTCGGGCAGCCAATCATCGTGGCTGACCAGTTGCGCCAGCAGCTTGCCGCCACGGTGCAGCAGGTCGCCTTCACGCGGGTTGCCGTCGATCAATTCCGCCAGGGCGCCTATGAAGGCTCTGAGTCTCTCGGGGTGTCGGGCCTGGGTCATGACCATTCCATCGGGCTGTTGGTATGCTTTTATCTAAGCATAATGTTTATTTTTAATATGCTATTTTTTAATGATTAGCTTATAGCCGGAGGTAATTTAGAACCGGTTTGAATAGTGTTAGACGTTATTGATCACTGGCTGGGCTATCCAGACCTGTGTGCGGCCACTATGCTTCACGCACATCTTAATGACTGATCTGTATGTGCGGCCCAAATGAAAATTGACGATATCGATGCCTTTGTCGAAGTGATTCGTTGCCAGTCCATCAGCCATGCCGCCGCGTCGTTGCAGCTGACCCAGCCAGCCATCACCCGCCGCGTGCAGAACTTCGAGCAGGCCCTGGGAGTGGAGTTGTTCGACCGCAACACCAAGCCCCTCAAGCCAACGCTGATCGGTACCCGTGTCTATGAGCAATGCCGGTTGATCCTGCGCGAGATGGATGCCCTGCGCGAACTGGTGGCTACCGATGCGCCGCCCACCGGCGTGCTGCGCCTGGGCGTACCGCAGACCATCGGCGATGTGGTGCTGCTGGACGCACTCAAGCACCTGCGCAGCGAATACGCCGACTTGCGCGCCCAGGTTGCCACCGGCTGGGGCAGCCAATTGGTCGGCAAGATTGAACGCGGCGAACTGGATGCGGCGGTGGCGTTGTTCCCCGCAGGCAAGATCTTCCCGGACAACCTGGTCGGTGAGTCCATCGGCAAGATGGAGTTGGTGGTGGTCTGTGCCAAGGCGCAGTTGCCGAAGAAGCCTTGCAAGCTGGCGGACGTGTACCAGAGCGGTTGGATCCTCAACCCGGACGGTTGCGGGTTCCGTGCGGGGTTGCAGCGCACCTTGTCTGACCAGGGCCTGGCGCTGCGGGTGAACCTGGAAACCTTCGGCACCGAACTGCAACTGGGCCTGGTGGCCGACGGCCTCGGCCTTGGCCTGGTGCCACGTCCGTTGCTGGAACGCAGTGCTCATCGCGAGCACCTGACGGCGATGCCCCTCAAGGACTTCAAGCCGGTGATGGATTTGTGGCTGATCTATCCGCATTTTCTCGGCAACCTGCAAGGGCCGGTGGATGCGTTTGGTCAATGGGTGGCGGATGCTTTGCACAAGATTCGCAGCGCTGCCTGACGCTCTGCCAGCCGACATTTACCTACCTGACACCCCGCAATCCAACTGTGGGAGCTGGCTTGCCTGCGATAGCGGCCTGACAGCCGATACAGGGTGTCAGACCGAGTACATATCCATTCCTGCGGTAACGGCTACTTAGGGTTCCGCTTTTACAGCGGCTCACTTTTGAAAAGAGCCGGAATGCCGGCCCAGCCAAAAGTAAGCAAAAGGCTCTTGCCCCACCACTCGGCACCTCGCCCAGGCTCGGTGTGCCCGTAATCCGCCAGTGATTTGGGGGGCCGCCGCCACGCGCCATCCATGGCGCGGGGCGGCTAAACCGGCATCCCTGCCGGTTTACCCCCCAAATCCCTGTCGAATTCCGGCCAGCGTGGTTTAACGGGGCGCCTAAGATCAAGATCAAAAGCAGATCAAGAGCAAGAGCAAGAGCAAGAGCAAGAGCAAGAGCAAGAGCAAGAGCAAGAGCGGCTCGCTTCGCATCGTGGTTACCGTCTCCAGATGGCCGGCTTGCCCTTTTTGTAGGAGCGAGCTTGCTCGCGAAAAACACTCAGGCGCCGCGTTCATTCAGGAAACCCGCGTTATTGTTGACGTTTTCGCGAGCAAGCTCGCTCCTACACAGGGTTTGCATCACTGCACGTCCACCCGCTGCACCTGCAACCCCAACTGTTCATATGCCTGCACATCCGGCGCATCCCACTCGGTAATCAGCGTATGAATACGGCTGCAAGGCGCCACCACAAAGGGTTCCACCGCGCCGAGCTTGTCTGAGGTGGTCACGGCGATGACGTGGGACGCGCTGTCGAGCAAGGCTTGCTTGACGGCGACTTCACCAAAATGCAGCGAGGTGATGCCCACTTGCGGATGCAGTGCGCAAACCCCGGTGAACAACAGGTCGGCCTTGACGCTCTGGATCAGCCGCACCGCGTCATGGCCGCCGGTGGAGAGCGTGGCGGGGTTGAGTTGGCCACCGGCCAGGATCACTTTTATATGCGGATGGTCGGCCAGGGCGATGGCGATCATGGGGGATGGCGTGACCACGGTCAGGTGCAGTGCATGGGGTAAGCACTGTGCAATCTGCAAGGTGGTGGAGCCAGAATCGAACAGCACGATCTGGCCGTCTTCAACCCGCTCCGCCGCCACGCGAGCGAGGTGGCGCTTGACCTCGTTGGTTTCCCCGACACGGGTAAAGAAATCCTTGCCGGTGTCCTTGGGTCGGGGCAGGGCGCCGCCGTGTACGCGTTGCAACAGGCCGGCCGCGGCGAGCTCGCCGAGGTCGCGGCGGATGGTGTCCTGGGACACGGCAAAATGCTCGACCAACTCAGATGCGGTGACCTTGCCGTCGCGTTCCAGCAACAACAAGATTTTCTGTTTGCGCAGGGAAGGCAAGTCGATGGCTTGATGAGTGCTATGCATGTTTGTGCGCTTTATTGCGGGTTTGTGCGAGATTAATCGCCGGCCCATCTAAACGCAACGGCTGGTTGCCCACGCTCCTGCCGGTTACTCTCTGTGTTCAGTTCAGGGAGAGGTCACCCGATGCCGTTGATCACAACCATCGAAGACTTACGCAAGCTGGCGCAAAAACGTGTCCCCCGCATGTTCTACGACTACGCCGATTCCGGCTCCTGGACTGAGAGCACCTACCGCGCCAACGAAACTGATTTTGCGCGTATAAAGTTCCGCCAACGGGTGGCGCGCAATATCGACGAGCGTTCGATCCGCGCCAGCATGATCGGCCAGGACATGGCCATGCCTGTGGCGTTGGCGCCGACTGGCCTGGCGGGCATGCAGCACGCCGATGGCGAAATCCTCACTGCCCGTGCCGCTGCTGCGTTCGGGCTGCGCTACACCTTGTCGACCATGAGTATCTGTTCGCTGGAAGACATCGCCGAGCATGTCGGCCAGCCGTTCTGGTTCCAGTTGTATGTGATGCGCGACCGCAGTTTTATTGAGCAGTTGATCGAGCGCGCCAAGGCGGCCGGGGTGGATGCCTTGGTGCTGACCCTGGATTTGCAGATTCTGGGGCAGCGCCACAAGGACTTGATCAATGGTTTGTCCGCGCCGCCCAAGCTGACTCTGCCAAACATTCTCAACATGATCACCAAGCCGCGCTGGGTGATGGGCATGCTGGGTACCCAGCGGCGTGGTTTCGGCAATATCGTCGGGCATGTGAAGGGCGTGGCCGACATGAGTTCGCTGTCGTCGTGGACCGCCCAGCAATTTGACCCGCGCCTGAGCTGGGACGATGTGGCGTGGATCAAGCGGTGCTGGGGCGGCAAGCTGATCATCAAGGGCATTCTCGATGTGGAGGATGCGCGCTTGGCGGCCGATTGCGGTGCCGATGCGTTGGTGGTGAGTAACCACGGTGGCCGCCAGCTTGATGGCGCGCCGTCGAGCATCAGCCAATTGCCGGCGATTGTCGAGGCCGTGGGCAACCGCATTGAAGTGTGGCTCGACGGCGGTATTCGTTCCGGCCAGGACGTGCTCAAGGCCATGGCGCTGGGCGCCAAGGGCACCATGATTGGCCGCCCGCACTTGTATGGGCTAGGGGCTATGGGCGAGGCGGGCGTGACCAAGGCCCTCGATATCATCGCCCGCGAACTGGATGTGTCGATGGCGCTCTGTGGCTATAAGGATATACGCGAAGTGAATCGCGAAATCCTGTTGCCCGGTACCTTTCCTGGAAGCACGGCTTGAGCAAAAAAAACGTAAAAATATAAAAAGAGTTGTCCACGAAAACCGTGGGTATCTCTGTGGATAACTTTGCGAAGGCCCGGCAGCGTTGGCGATTTCAGCGAAGGTCATTATTTGATCAACTTGTATTTCGGGCCAACATGGCCAGGGTTTGCGCTTGACAGCCAAGCGCGAACCCAGTGCCGAAAAGCGTATTTATGAGGCGTTATCGCGGCCTGTGGAGTGTGTTACCACCTGAGCCGGCATCTTCGTGCGCATCAGGTTTTCCAGCGCCTGGCCATAGCTGCGTCCGGCGAGGTTCATGCTGTTGTTATGGCTGGCACCTGGCACCAGCAACAGGTGTTTGGGTTGCTGCGCGGCTTCGAATAACTGCTGGCTGAAGCGCGGCGGCACGTAGCGGTCGTCAAGGCCGTGGACCACCAGCAGCGGCATGTGGATGTCGGCAATCTTGTCGATGGAATCGAACTTCTGCGACAGCAACCAGCGTACCGGCAATGAGGTGTTGGCAACGGCCGTGGCGACATCCGCCAGGGAGGTGAACGTGGACTCGATCACCAGCCCACGCACCGGCAATGGCACCTGCTTGCCCAACTCGGCAGCGAGGTCGATGGCGACCGCGCCACCCAGGGAGTGCCCGTAGATCAGGCGTTTGCCGGGGTCTGGTTGCAGGGTCTGGAAACGCTCCCAGGCAATGCGTGCGTCCTCGTACACCGTGGCTTCCGAGGGCAGGTCGCCCTGGCTTTGGCCAAAGCCGCGATAGTCGATGGCCAGGACCGAAAAGCCCAGGGCATGCAATTGCTCGATGCGAAACAATTGGCCCGTGAGGTTCCAGCGTACCCCGTGCAGGTAGAGGATGGCGGGCGCGTCTTTGTTGGCTGCCGGGTACCACCAGCCATGAATGTTCTGCCCTGCTTTGAAACTGGCGGGCGTGAGTTCGAATTCCTGCACCGCCTTGGGCAGGCCGGTGTACCAGCCGGCGGTTCCCGGCTCGATGCGAAACACAAGTTCGCGCTCCTTGTGTTGCAACACGGCGCAGCCGACCGGCAGGCCGACAATCAACACGGCCATGCACAGCCAGACAAGCCAGCGCAGGCCCCGGCGGGGCATAGAAACAGAAGACATGAAGGTTCCAGAACAAAGATGAAGCACGGGTTTTACCAGATGGCCTGGGCGGGTAGGCATTAATGCGACGGCCGTGACGGATGAAAGTGTTACAGCATTGAACAATCCTCGCGCGGGTTGATAGGGTGGACGGCTCGAACCTGCCCTACCTGCAAAGGCCTACACATGAACAACAGCCCCGTGCGCATCACCGCCGAAGAAACCCTCTCGGACAACTGGTACCTGCTGAAGAAATACAGCTTCGACCTGCGCCGTCGCGACGGCAGTTGGCAAGCCCAGACCCGCGAGGTGTATGACCGGGGCAACGGTGCGACCATCCTGTTGTACAACCGTGAGCAACGCACAGTCTTGCTGATTCGCCAGTTCCGCATGCCCACTTTCGTCAACGATTACCCCGGCTACCTGATTGAAGCGGCGGCCGGTTTGCTCGATAACGCCAGCGCCGAAGAACGCATCCGCCTGGAGGCCGAGGAAGAGACCGGCTATCGCGTCGGGCATGTTGAGAAAATCTACGCGGCGTTCATGAGCCCGGGATCGGTGACGGAGCGGATTCACTTTTTTATCGGTGAATACCAGCCAGGCGACCGAGTGGGAGCGGGCGGAGGCCTGGAAGAAGAGGGCGAGGATATCGAGGTACTGGAGCTGGGCTTTGAGCAGGCACTGGCGATGGTGCAGAGCGGGGAGATTGTGGATGGCAAGACGATTATGTTGTTGCAGCATCTGGAGCTGCGGATGTTGAAAGAGGGGTGGTGAGGTATGCCTTCATGTGCATAGGTATCTACACAACTTTGGCACGACGCTGAATCTGTGGCGAGGGAGCTTGCTCCCGCGACGGCCTGGCAGCCGACACAGATATAACTGATGCCCCGCGATCCAATGTGGGAGCTGGCTTGCCTGCGAAGACGGCCTGACAGTCAACACAGTTGGACCGTGTACATATCCATTCCTGCGGTAGCGGCCACTTAGGGTTCCGCTTTTACAGCGGCTCACTTTTGAAAAGCGCAAAAGTAAGCAAAACGCTCTTGCCCCACCACTCGGCACCTCGCTTAGGCTCGGTGTGCCCGTAATCCGCCAGTGATTTGGGGGGCCGCCGCCACGCGCCATCCATGGCGCGGGGCGGCTAAACCGGCATCCCTGCCGGTTTACCCCCCAAATCCCTGTCGAATTCCGGCCAGCGTGGTTTAACGGGGCGCCTAAGATCAAGATCAAGAGCGGCTCGCTTCGCATCGTAGTTACCGTCGTCGGCTACAACCTACAGAGTTATGTAGATACCTATGCCTTCATGTGGGAGCGGGCTTGCTCGCGAAAGCGGTGGGTCAGTTTTCACATGTGCTAGCGGATACATCGCCTTCGCGAGCAAGCCCGCTCACAAGTAGGTGGCAATTAGCAGACTGACGGTTATTGTCAGAAATTTCCCACAGGAGTACAAATGTACTCCATGACAAACCTGACTCCCCGCCGCATCGCCATCCTGACCTTCATTCGCGAGCGCATCGCGCAACAAGGCCAGCCTCCCAGCCTCGCCGAGATCGCCGAGGCGTTCGGCTTCGCCTCGCGCAGCGTCGCCCGCAAGCATGTGGTGGCGCTGACCGAAGCTGGGTTTATCGAGGTCAACCCCAACCAGGCCCGTGGCATTCGCTTGCTCAATCAACCTGCGCGTCCCGAGTGGCTGGATGTACCGGTGCTCGGTCGTGTGGCGGCCGGTCGGCCGATTGGCGCCGATGCCGAGGTGCACAGCCGCTTGCAACTGGACCCCGCCACTTTCGCCAAAACCCCCGATTACCTGCTGCGGGTGCAGGGCGATTCGATGATTGAAGATGGCATTCTCGATGGCGACCTGGTGGGCGTGCGCCGCAGTGCCGAAGCCTTGAACGGGCAGATTGTGGTGGCGCGCCTGGACGGCGACGTCACCATCAAGCGTTTCGAGCGCAGTGGCGACAGGGTTCGCCTGTTGCCGCGCAACCCGGCCTATCAACCCATCGTGGTCGGGCCCGAGCAGGACCTGGCCATCGAAGGCGTGTTCTGCGGCCTGGTGAGGCAAGGCTGATGGGCGCCGTGGTTGCCCTGGACTCGCTGTTCAATGGCGGGCGAGTCTGGAAGGGCCGGCCCGCCGCGCCCCCGGCCAGCGTGCACCCCACGGGGCTGGCGGCGCTGGATGCGGTGCTGCCCAGTGGCGGCTGGCCGGAATCGGCCTTGAGTGAAATCCTGATGGCCCAGGACGGGGTGGGCGAGTTGCAGCTGGTGCTGCCTACCCTGGCGCGCCTGTCGGCCCTGGGCGAGCGCATTGTGCTGGTGGCGCCGCCCTATACCCCCTATCCCCATGCGTGGCAGAACGCCGGGGTGGATGTGCGCCAGCTGTCCATCATCCGGGCCGAGGAGCGTGACGCGCTGTGGGCGGTGGAGCAATGCCTGCGTTCAGGCAGTTGCGGGGCGGTGTTGTGTTGGCCGCGCAAGGCCGATGATCGAGCCTTGCGGCGTTTGCAGGTGGCGGCCGAAACCGGGCAGACCCTGGCGTTTGCCTGGCGCTCCCTGAGCGAGGCGATCAATGCCTCGCCTGCCGCCCTGCGCCTGGCGGTCGAGGCCAGGCCCGCGCAAGTGCGGGTGCTCAAGTGCCGTGGCGGGCTGGCCCATCCGGCGCCAATTGCCCTGGCGGGGCATTGAGGTTGCCATGCGTTGGGTGTGTATTGTCTTCCCGCAATTGGCGCTGGACGGGGCACAGCGTGTGCACCCCGAACCCGAGCAGCCGCTGGCGCTGCTGGCCGGCACGCCGCAGCGGCGCGTGTTGCAAACCGTCAACGCCGCCGCACGCGCCTTGGGCCTGCGCCCCGGGCAATCGTTGACGGCAGCCCATGCCCTGGTCAAGCAGTTTGCCTGTGTCGAATACGACCCGCTGGAGATCGAGCGCCTGCAGCAGTTTCTGGCCGCCTGGGCCTACCGATTCAGCTCCCAAGTCAGCCTGTATTACCCACGGGCCTTGTTGTTCGAGATCGAATCGAGCCTGGGCCTGTTCGGCCCCTGGCCGCAACTTGAGGCGCGTTTGCGCAAAGAGCTGACCGAACTTGGCTTTCGTCATCGCATCGTCGCTGCGCCCAACCCGGCGGCGGCGCGGATATTGGCAAACGGCTACGACGGCCTGGCCGTGGCCGATGACAGCGCCCTGATGCAGGCCCTGGCGTCGCTGCCTGTCGACCGTGCAGGCCTTGAACCCCAAGCCGCCACCGCCTTGTCGCGCATGGGCCTGCGCAGCCTGGCCCAGGTGCAGGCCTTGCCCCGGCATACCCTGGCGCGACGTTTTGACGCCAGCCTGCTCAAGCACCTCGACGCCCTGAGCGGGCAGCGGCCATTGGCCCTGGATTTTTATCAACCGCCCGACCAGTTCGATGCACGCATCGAGTTGAATTTCGATGTGCAATCCCACCAGGCGCTGTTGTTCCCCTTGCGGCGTTTGACCGGCGACCTGTCCGCTTTCCTGTGCGGCCGCGACAGTGGCGTGCAGCGCTTTGACCTGCACCTGGAACACGCCCAGGTACAAGACAGCGTGATCAAGGTGGGCCTGCTCAGCGCCGAGCGCGAGCCTTCAATGTTGTTCGAACTGGCCCGTGGGCGCCTGGAGCAGGTACAGGTCACCGCGCCGGTGCGGGGTGTGCGCCTGGTGGCCGAGGACTTGCCGGTGTTCGTGCCGCAACGCCAGGACCTGTTCGACGACCGCCCGCAACAAACCCTGCCGTGGGAACAGTTGCGCGAACGCCTGCGTGCACGCCTGGGGGATGAGGCGGTGCAGGGCCTGCGTTTTCAGGCCGACCATCGCCCCGAATGCGCCTGGCAGGCTGCGACCGACCACCAGGCGTGCCCGAGCTTGAACAAGGTCCGCCGCCCAGGCTGGTTATTGCCGCAACCGACCTTGCTGGCCGAACACGGCGTACAGATCCTGATGGGTCCGGAGCGCATTGAATCGGGCTGGTGGGATGGCGCCGATGTCCGCCGTGACTATTACCTGGTCCAGACCCGCGCCGGCCAGCAGGGTTGGGCCTATCGCACGGTGGGGCAAGGCGATGGGCTGTGGTTGCAAGGGTGGTTTGCATGAGCATCCCCTCAGCTGGAGCGCACTTACTGTGGCGAGCAAGCTTGCTTGCGCTGGGGTGCGTAGCGCCCCCAATAAAAGCCGGAGACTGCTGCGCAGTCAGCGGGAGCAAGCTCCCTCGCCACAGCAAGCTCGCTCCTACAACAGGGGGTGGGGGCGCATGAGTTATGCCGAGCTGCACTGCCTGTCCAATTTCAGCTTCCAGCGTGGTGCCTCCAGTGCGCTGGAGCTTTTCGAGCGCGCCAAGCGCCAAGGCTACAGCGCCCTGGCGATCACCGATGAATGCACGCTGTCAGGCATCGTGCGTGCCTGGCAAGCCGCCAAAGCCGTGGACTTGCCGTTGATTATCGGCAGCGAAATGCACATCGAAAATGGTCCGAAACTGGTGCTGCTGGTGGAGAACCTGAGCGGTTATCAGCACCTGTGCCGGCTGATCACCCTGGCCCGGCGTCGGGCTGAAAAGGGCAGTTATCGCCTGCTACAGGAAGATTTCGAGCAACCGTTGCCCGGCCTGTTGGCGTTGTGGGTGGCGCAAGACAGCGACACCCAGGCCAGCCTCGACTGGCTGCGCCGCACCTTCGACCAGCGCCTGTGGCTGGCGGTGCACCTGCACTGTGGGCAGGACGATGCGCGCCATCTGCAACAGCGCTTGCAACTGGCCCACAGCCTGCAAATCCCTGCCGTGGCCTGCGGCGATGTGCATATGCATGCGCGAGGCCGCCGTGCCCTGCAAGACACCATGACCGCCATCCGTCACCACGTGCCGGTGGCCGAAGCTGGCACGCGCCTGCACCCCAATGGCGAACGCCACCTGCGCAGCCTCGACGCGCTGGCGGCGCTGTACCCCCAGGCCTTGCTGGATGAAACCCTCGCCCTCGCGCGGCGCTGCACCTTCGACCTCGGCCAGTTGCGTTATCACTATCCACGCGAGCTGGTACCCGCGGGGCATGACGCCCAATCCTGGCTGCGCACCCTCACCGAAGAAGGCATCGCCCAGCGCTGGCCCGAAGGCATCGACGACAAGACCTTGCAGCAAATCCATCGTGAACTGCAGCTGATCAGCGAGCTGGGTTACGAAAGCTATTTCCTTACGGTGCATGACATCGTGCGTTTCGCCCGCAGCCGTTCGATCCTGTGCCAGGGCCGTGGTTCGGCGGCTAACTCGGCGGTGTGTTTTGCCCTGGGCATCACCGAAATCAACCCGAGCCTGACCAACCTGCTGTTCGAGCGCTTCCTGTCCAAAGAGCGCAACGAGCCGCCGGACATCGACGTGGACTTTGAGCACGAGCGCCGCGAAGAGGTGCTGCAATACGTGTTCCAGCGCTATGGCCGCACCCGTGCAGCCTTGACGGCGGTGGTCAGCAGTTACCACGCCACGGGCGCGGTACGTGATGTGGCCAAGGCCCTCGGGCTGCCGGCGGACCAGATCAACGCCTTGGCCGATTGCTGCGGGCGCTGGAGCGATGAGGCGCCGCCGTTGGAGCGCCTGCGTGAAAGCGGCTTCGACCCGGACAGCCCACTGCTGCGGCGTGTCTTGACGTTGACCCAGCAACTGATCGGTTTTCCGCGGCACCTGTCCCAGCACCCTGGCGGCTTTGTGATCAGCGAATACCCGCTGGACACCCTGGTGCCGGTGGAAAATGCGGCCATGGCCGAGCGCACCATTATCCAGTGGGACAAAGACGACCTCGACGCCGTCGGTTTGCTCAAGGTGGACATCCTTGCCCTGGGCATGCTCAGCGCGATCCGCCGCTGCTTCGATTTGCTGCGCCGACATCGCCACCGGGACTTGAGCCTGGCCACGATTCCCAAGGAAGACCCGGCCACCTACGCCATGATCAGCAAGGCCGACACCATCGGTGTGTTCCAGATCGAGTCGCGGGCGCAGATGTCGATGTTGCCCCGGCTCAAGCCGCAGACGTTTTATGACCTGGTGATCGAGGTTGCCATTGTGCGGCCTGGGCCGATCCAGGGCGGCATGGTGCATCCGTACTTGCGTCGGCGGAACAATGAAGAGCCCACAACCTATCCCTCGCCCGCACTGGAGGCCGTATTGAAACGCACCCTGGGCATCCCGCTGTTCCAGGAACAGGTGATGCAAATCGCCATGGTCGCCGCCGACTACAGCCCCGGCGAGGCCGACCAGTTGCGCCGCTCCATGGCCGCCTGGAAACGCCACGGCGGCCTAGAGCCCCATCAGCAGCGCCTGCGCACCGGCATGCTGAAGAATGGCTACACCGAAGCCTTTGCCGCGCAGATTTTCGAGCAGATCAAGGGCTTTGGCAGCTATGGTTTCCCGGAGTCCCACGCCGCCAGTTTCGCCTTGCTGACCTATGCCAGTTGCTGGCTCAAATGCCATGAGCCGGCGGCCTTTGCCTGCGCCCTGATCAACAGCTGGCCCATGGGCTTCTACAGCCCGGACCAGATCCTGCAGGACGCCCGGCGCCATCGCTTGCAGATCCGCCCGGTAGATGTGCAGGCCAGCGACTGGGAATGCAGCCTGGAGCCCATCGACGGCCAGCAACCGGCGATTCGCCTGGGCTTGCGCATGATCTCGGGGTTTCGCGAGGACGACGGGCGGCGTATCGAAGCGGCGAGGCAGCAGCGGCTGTTCAATGACATCGCTGACCTGGACGCGCGCGCCGGGCTGGATACGCGTGCCCAGGCGCTGCTGGCGGATGCCGGGGCCTTGCGCGCCCTGGCCGGCAACCGCCATCAGGCGCGCTGGGACGTGGCCGGTGTGCATCAGCAACTGGGCTTGTTTGCCGGCCTGCCGAGCCCCGATGAAACGCGGGTGGCATTACCCGAGCCCACGGTAGGCGAAGATTTGCACGCCGATTACGCCACCCTCGGTACGACCCTGGGGCCCCATCCCCTGGCACTATTGCGCGCCGAGTTACGCCGGCGCCGCTGCCGCAGTTCCCAGGAATTGCTGACGGTGGAACATGGGCGCAACGTGAGCATCGCCGGGCTGGTCACTGGCCGCCAGCGCCCTGGCACGGCGAGCGGCGTGACCTTTGTCACCCTGGAAGATGAGTTCGGCAACCTCAATGTGGTGGTCTGGCGCGACCTGGCCGAGCGTCAGCGCCAGGCGCTGGTGGGCTCGCGTTTGCTCAAGGTGGACGGTCGTTGGGAGGCGGTAGGTGAGGTGCGGCATTTGATCGCGGGACGCCTCACCGATTTGACGCCGTTGCTGGATGGAATGGTGGTGCGCAGCCGGGATTTTCATTAGTTCCAGGGGTTTGTGCATTCCTCTGTGCTCAGGATGAAACCATCCACCGCTGGCGCGCTCCAAAACTTGCGACTGTCTTGTCCCTGCACAGAGCCCAATCATGCAATTTTTATCCAACCCCCATGGCTGTGAAGGCTGGGCCGGCGAAATGGCCCAGCGAATTCGCACGTTTGACTGGTCAAGTACCGACCTTGGCCCCTTGGATCAGTGGTCCACGAGCCTGGCTTGCACCGTGCAAATGATGCTCGCCTCACCCGTGCCGATGGTGATGCTGTGGGGGCGGGCGGGGTACATGATCTACAACGACAGCTATTCGGTATTTGCCGGCGGGCGCCATCCCTACCTCTTGGGCACTCCGGTAGAACTGGGCTGGCCGGAGGTGGCCGAGTTCAATCGGCATGTGGTGGATACGTGCCTGGCGGGCGGTACCTTGTCGTTCAATAACAAGGAGCTGGTGTTATCGCGTCACGGCCAACCGGAAAGCGTATGGCTGGACCTCTATTACAGCCCCGTGGCCGGGGACAACCAACAGCCAGCCGGGGTGCTGGCGATTGTGGTGGAAACCACCGAACTGGTGAAGTCCGAGCGGGTGCGCCAGGAGCTCACCCATAATCTGGAGCAACGCGTAGCCGCTGAAGTGCAGGCGCGGTCTGCCGCAGAAGACCAGTTGCGCCAGTCACAGAAGCTGGAAGCGATTGGCGGCCTGACCGGTGGCGTGGCCCATGACTTCAATAACCTGCTGCAAGTGATCGCCGGCAACCTGCATTTGCTCGCCCGGCATGAGCCGGACAATTGTCAGGTGCAACGTCGCGTCACCGCGGCCATCGCCGCCGTGGAGCGAGGGGCCAAGCTGTCGTCGCAACTTTTGGCCTTTGCCCGTCGCCAGCCCTTGTCTCCGGCGGTGTACAACCCGCAGCGCATCTACGCTGGCCTGGGCGAGCTGTTGCAACGGGCGTTGGGGGAAACCATTCATATCGACGTGCAACTGCCCCAGGACTCCTGGTGCATCAATGTCGACCGCAACCAGCTGGAAAACGCGCTGCTCAACCTGGCGATCAACGCCCGGGATGCCATGCAGGGCGAGGGTGTGATTCGTATCACCGGAGAAAACGTCATCCTCAACCCGGACGATTGCATCGGTAAAAGCATCAAGCCCGGCGAGTACGTGCGCCTGGCAGTGGCCGACACCGGCGTGGGCATGTCCGAGGCGACCCTCAAGCGCGCATTCGAACCCTTCTTTACCACCAAGCGCGAAGGCCACGGCACCGGCCTGGGCCTGAGCATGGTGTTCGGTTTTGTGCGCCAAAGTGGCGGGCACGTGGACATGTGGAGCGAGGAGGGCAAGGGCTCGGTGGTGCAGATGTATTTCCCCCACTGCCTGGAGCCTGAATGCTTCGACGACTACAGTGATGCGGACCTGCAAGGCGGCGGCCAGGAAACCATCCTGGTGGTCGAGGACAACGAAGGCGTGCGCCTGACGGTGGTCGAGTTGCTGCAGCAATCGGGCTATACCGTACTGACCGCCGAGGATGGCGACCGCGCGATGCAAGTGTTGCAGCGCGGCGTGTCGCCGGACCTGATCTTCACCGATGTGGTGATGCCGGGTCGGGTCAAGAGCACCGATCTGGCCACCTGGGCCCGCGCGCAGAACCCGCCGGTGCCGGTGCTGTTTACCTCGGGCCACACCCGCGACATTCTGTCTTCCAATCATCTGCTCAGCGCCGATATCCACCTGCTGAGCAAACCCTACAGCCCCGATGCCCTGACCCAACGCGTGCGCAGGGTGCTAAGCGCAAGACAAGGTTGCCCATGACTTCACAGCGCAACATCCCACCGCTCACCGCCCGGCAAACGGGCTTTGTCAGGGTGCGTGGCGCCCGTGAACATAATTTGCGCAATGTCGATGTGGATATTCCCCGGGACGCCCTAGTGGTGTTTACCGGCGTGTCTGGCTCCGGCAAATCGTCCCTGGCGTTTTCCACGGTGTACGCGGAGGCCCAGCGCCGCTATTTCGAATCGGTGGCGCCCTATGCGCGGCGCTTGATCGACCAGGTCGGCGTGCCGGACGTAGACAGCATCGAAGGCTTGCCGCCTGCCGTGGCCCTGCAACAGCAACGGGGTACACCCAGTGCGCGCTCGTCGGTGGGCAGTGTCACCACCTTGTCGAGCTTGATCCGCATGCTCTATTCCCGCGCCGGCCGCTATCCGAAAGGGCAGGCCATGTTGTATGCCGAGGACTTCTCGCCGAACCTGCCCCAGGGCGCGTGCCCGCAATGCCACGGCCTGGGCCGCGTGTATGAAGTGACCGAAGCGCTGATGGTGCCCGATCCGTCCTTGACCATCCGCCAGCGTGCAGTGGCGTCCTGGCCGTTGGCGTGGCAGGGCCAGAACCTGCGCGACATCCTCGTGACCCTGGGTTATGACGTGGACATCCCGTGGCGCGAGCTGCCGAAAAAGCACCGCGACTGGATCCTGTTCACCGAAGAAACCCCCACCGTACCGGTGTACGCCGGCTTCACCCCGCAGCAGACCCGCGAGGCGTTGAAACGCAAGCTCGAACCCAGCTACCAAGGCACCTTCAGCGGCGCTCGGCGCTATATCCTGCATACCTTCGCCCACACCCAGAGCGCGCTGATGAAAAAGCGTGTATCGCAGTTCATGCAAGGCAGTGCCTGCCCATTGTGCGAGGGCAAACGCCTGAACCAGGCGGCGTTGTCGGTGAAGTTTGCCGGGGTGGATATCGGTGAGCTGTCGCAATTGTCCCTGGCGCAATTGGCCGAGTTGCTGCAGCCGGTGGCCGCGGGGCAGGACACGATGAAGCTGTCGGTGGAAAAACGCCTGGCGGCCCAGCGCATCGCCCAGGACCTGCTCGAACGGGTCAACACCTTGATCGAACTGGGCCTGGGCTATCTGTCCCTGGAGCGCAGCACGCCGACCCTGTCGTCCGGGGAACTGCAGCGTCTGCGCCTGGCTACCCAATTGGGCTCGCAGTTGTTCGGTGTTATTTATGTGCTCGATGAGCCTTCGGCGGGCCTGCACCCGGCGGATGGCGAAGCATTGTTCACCGCGCTTGATCGTTTGAAGGCCGCGGGCAATTCGCTGTTTGTGGTGGAACATGACCTGGAAACCATGCGCCGCGCCGACTGGCTGATCGACGTGGGCCCGGCTGCCGGCGAACATGGCGGGCAAGTGCTGTACAGCGGGCCGCCCGCAGGGTTGGCGGATGTCGAGGCCTCGCAGACCCGCGAATACCTGTTTGCCTCACCTCGCCCGGCCAATGTGCCAAGCCGCGAGCCGGCCGGTTGGCTGAAGCTCAAAGGCGTGACGCGAAATAACCTGAAAGATTTGAACGTGGATTTCCCGCTGGGCTGTTTCACCGCGGTGACGGGGATTTCCGGCTCGGGCAAATCCAGCCTGGTCAGCCAGGCGCTGCTGGAATTGGTGGGCACGGGCCTGGGGCGTGTGCTGGAAAGCGACGACGAACCGAGCCTGGAAGATGCTGCACCGCAAGCCAGTGGCGGGCGCATCAGCGCCGGGCTCGAGCACATTCAGCGCCTGGTGCAGGTGGACCAGAAGCCCATCGGCCGCACGCCGCGTTCCAACCTGGCGACCTACACCGGGCTGTTCGACAACGTGCGCAAACTGTTTGCCGCCACGCCAGCGGCCAAGAAACGCAATTACGATGCCGGGCAGTTCTCCTTCAACGTCGCCAAGGGCCGTTGCCCGAACTGTGAGGGTGAAGGTTTTGTCAGCGTTGAATTGCTGTTCATGCCCAGCGTGTACGCGCCATGCCCGACCTGTCATGGCGCGCGCTATAACCCCGACACCCTGGCGATCAAATGGCAGGGCTTGAACATCGCCCAGGTGCTGGGGTTGACGGTGGAGCAAGCGGTGCAGGTGTTTGCCGAGCAGCCGGGCATCCTGCGTTCGTTAGTCGTGCTGCGCGATATCGGCCTGGGTTATCTGCGCCTCGGGCAGCCGGCCACCGAGTTGTCGGGCGGTGAGGCACAGCGCATCAAGCTCGCTACCGAGTTGCAACGCAATGCCCGGGGCGCCACCTTGTATGTGCTGGATGAGCCGACCACCGGGTTGCACCCCAGGGATGTCGATCGTTTGCTCAGCCAACTGAACCAGCTGGTGGATGCGGGGCATACGGTGGTTGTGGTGGAGCATGAAATGCGCGTGGTGGCCCAAAGTGACTGGGTGATTGATATCGGGCCGGGAGCAGGGGACTTGGGCGGGAGAGTCGTGGCGTGTGGGGCGCCGCAGAAAGTGGCCAAGAGCAAGACCAGCCGGACTGCGCCGTTTCTTGCTCGGGAGCTGGTCTGACTGGAGGCTGGCCTTTTGTGGGAGCTGGCTTGCCTGCGATGATGGCCCCCAGCCGACCCCTATCTGCCTGATCCAACACGATCCATTTGCATTGTCTGTGGAAGCAGTGTTTGGCTCAGCGGATCGAGTCCAGCATGCGCCCCAACATGGCATCACATCCCGCCAACTGCGCTACGCTCACAAACTCATCCGGCTTATGCCCCTGCTCCATGCTCCCGGGCCCGCATACCACGGTGGGAATGCCTGCCGCATCAAACAGCCCGCCTTCGGTGCCAAACGCTACGGTGCCGAACGCTTGCGAGCCGCAAAACGCCGCAATCAGCTGCGCCGCCTGGCTGTGCTCATCCGTGACCAGCCCCGGGTAGGCCGACAGCTCTGTGAACCGAATGGAGCTCTGCTTGCTGACCGCCTGCATACGCGGCAGTACCTGCTGCATGGCGTACGCTTGCAGTTCTTGAGCGACTTCAGCGGGGTCCGAGGCGGGCAGGGCGCGTACTTCAAAGTCAAAGCGACAATCGGCCGGGACGATGTTCAATGCCTTGCCACCACTGATCAGGCCGGTCTGTACCGTGCTGAAAGGTGGGTTGAAACGTGGGTCCTGGTGCGAACGCAAGCGCTGGCCGATGCGCCCGAGTTCGCAGATCAGATCGGCGGCATGTTCGATCGCATTCACCCCCGAGGGCGCATACGCCGAATGACATGCTTGACCCTGTATGTCGCAGCGCATCGCCAACTTGCCCTTATGACCCAACACCGGTTTGAGTTCGGTCGGTTCGCCGATGATGCACAGCATGGGTTTCACCGGGCGCTGTTCCAGAACAGCGAGCAATGAGCGTACGCCCAGGCATCCGACTTCTTCATCGTAGGACAGGGCGATATGCACCGGCAGGCGCAACGGCGTTTTGACCAGTTCGGGTACCAACGCCAGTACGCACGCGATATACCCCTTCATGTCGGCGGTGCCGCGCCCGAACAGCATGCCGTCACGCTCGGTCAACGTGAACGGCGGCAGGGTCCAGGGTTGCCCATCCACTGGCACCACGTCGGTATGCCCCGACAGCACGATACCTGGCAGCTCAACCGGGCCGACGCTGGCAAACAGGTTGGCCTTGGTGCGTTGCGCGTTGTAGACCAACTCGCTGGCGATGCCAAACCCGGCGAGGTAATCGCGCACAAACTCGATCAACTGAAGGTTGGACTCGCGGCTGGTGGTGTCGAAGCCCACCAGCGTTTCCAGCAGGTCGCGGCTGCGGCTCATCGCTCGTCTCCGGCCACGCCGTAGCCGGGGGAGCGGTCGGGGGCGAGGGCGCGATCGATATAGTCCTGTACCTGTGGGCGGTAGGCGTCCCAGAGTTTTTGCAATTCGCCAATCGGCGCTTCGTCGGCCCAATCCACGCGCAAGTTGATGATCGGCCAAGTCAACTCGCCCACCACCACCAGCGCGGCGGAGTGCACCGGGCCGGCTTCGCCACCGGCGGCGATGGCGGCATGCATCGCTGCCAGCAACCGGTCTGCGAGCTGGCCTTCGCCCTGTTCAAAGGCCGAGACCATCGCGGTGATGACTTCACGGTCGGCGAGCATATTGCCCGCCGCCACGCATTGCTCGCCCGATACCGCGTGATGGGTACCCAGGGTCTGGCTGCCGCTGAAATGCACGCTGCGGCCCAGGTGGTCAATCGCCGTCAGTTGCCGATACTGGCTGTAGCCGTTGCGGGTGAGTGCTTTGTCCACGGCATCGTCTGGGGCCAGGCCCTGTTCCAGCCCGTCGAGCACGTCTGGGCCGAGGGCCGGCAAGGTGATGTTCTGGGTCGATACCGCGCCCACGCCGGGCCGCAGCCATGGGCAGCGAGCGCCTACGGCGATACTTGATGAGCTGATGGCGACGCCCAACTGGCCGGTTTCCGCGCAGCGGCCAACGATTGAAAAGGTCATGGTTAGCCTCCTTACTCTGGGATAACCGCGATCACATCGATTTCCATCAGCCACTGCGGCTGGCCCAGGGCCGAGACCACCAGCCCGGTGGAAATCGGGAATACCCCCTTGAGCCACTTGCCCACTTCCTGATACACCGGTTCGCGGTAGCGCGGGTCGATCAAGTAGGTGGTGGTTTTGACGATGTGGCTGAGGTCGCTGCCGGCTTCTTCGAGCAGTTGCTTGACGTTTTTCATCGCCTGTTCGGCCTGGGCCCGAGGGTCGCCGAGGCCCACCAGGTTGCCATCGAAATCAGTGCCCACCTGGCCGCGTACATACACGGTGTTGCCGGCGCGCACGGCCTGGCACAGGTCGTTATCCAGGCTCTGGTTGGGATAGGTTTCTTTGGTGTTGAACATGCGGATGCGAGTGTGAGTAGGCATCAAAAAACTCCAGGAAAAAGTGATCAGGCGCTGACAGGGGTCTGGCGGGCAACCGGCGCAGCTTCGCGGTACTCGAGGTACTGACGCTGGATAGCGATATGGTCGGCTACGTATTTGGCGTCGTGCCACACTCCCCAGATAAACGACGAGCCACGCCGCGATTGCCATGGCAAACCGAGGAAGTAGATGCCGGCTTCGCTGGATACACCGCGTTGGTGTTGCGGCTTGCCGGCGGTGTCGAAAGCGTCCACCTGTAGCCAGCTGTAGTCCACGGCAAACCCGGTGGCCCAGATGATCGAGGTGATACCCGCTTCGGCCAGGTCCAGCGTCAGGATTGGCTGCTTGATGCATTCAGCGTCGGGAAACACGCGACGTGCTTCGGGCTCCTGGGGCAGGTCGAGACCATTGCGTTCGACATACGCGTCGGCCGCGTCCAGCAGGGCCAGGTAGTTCTCATCCCCGCGTGCCAGGTTTTCCACCAGGTTGGGTTGGAACGTCGCCACCGTACCGTCGAAGGCTTGGGTCAGGCCAACCAGGGTCATGCCTTGCTGGGCCAGTTCACGGAAGTCGATGGTCTTGCCGCCATGGGCGCCGCTCACAGCAATGGTCACGTGTTCACGGCCAGGTTTCATCGCCGCCTGGTCCCACTCGCCCAACACCCCGAGCCACCAGCAGAAATCCCGGTTGCGATAGGCGCGAGGCGGGCGGTCATGGGCGCCAACCGACAGGTAAACCTGGCGACCGGCGCGCTGCAGTTCATCGGCGATTTGTACGCCGGAAGAACCGGCGCCCACCACTAATACGGCGCCCGCCGGCAGTTGCCCAGGGTTGCGATAGTCGGCGGAATGGATCTGGTGCAGTGCCGTGCCTGTAGGTGCTATGCCTGGAATCACGGGCTTCTGGAATGGACCGGTGGCGGCGACCACGCGGTTGGCTTCGATCACACCTTCACTGGTGTGCACGGTGAAGCCGGGGCGGCCGATGTTACGTACCACTGACGTCACGTCCACGCCAGTGCGGATCGGCGCATTGAATTTGCGTGCATAGGCTTCAAAGTAATCGGCGACCCGCTCTTTTGGCGCGAAGCCATCGGCAGGGACGTCGTCGAATTTCAGACCGGGGAAGCGGTCATGCCAGGCCGGGCCGTTGGCGACCAACGAGTCCCAGCGCCCGGTGCGCCAGCGCTCGGCGATACGGCTGCGCTCCAGCACCAGGTGCGGCACGCCTTGCTTGCTCAAATGCTCGCTCATGGCCACGCCAGCCTGACCTGCGCCCACCACCAGCGTGTCTATTTTTGTTATTGCTTGAGTCATGTGTCTGTCCTTGCGTAATGCAGTTGGATTCAGCTTGGGCATGACGTCAAGTTAGGGGGCGGGCGGTGATTAATAAAATATTATTAAGTTGGGAATTGAGCATAAATATCGGATGCAGAGGGGGCTGTAGGAGCTAGCTTGCTCGCGAAAAACGTCAACGCTAACGCGTATTTTCTGAGTCAACGCGGCGCCTGTGGGTTTCTTGCGAGTAAGCTCGCTCCTACAAACAGCTTAGAGCTCTCCGGAGTACTTCACCGCCGCCGCCGCCCGCGACGGTACCTTCAGACTGCGCAGCAGGGAGGACACATGAATGCGCACGGTAAACGGCGAGATATCCAGGGCCTTGGCGATTTCCTTGTTGGTCTTGCCCTGGGCAATCAGGCGCAACACTTCCTGCTGGCGGGTGGTGAGGGTATGAGTGTCCAGCGGCAGCAGGCCCGACGGCGCGAACTTGACCAGCACTTCGCCGGCGCGTATCGCCAGCAGCGCCTGGCCGATCTCATCCGGGGCGATGTTCTTGCCGATAAAACCGTCGACGCCCAAAGCCATGACTTGTTCGATCAGCGCAGGGTCGTCGACCATCGACACCACCACCAAGGTGGTGCGTCGCAGTTGCTGGCGCAGTTCGGCCAGTTGGCTGATGCAGGTCAGGCCGGGAAAGCGCAAATCGAGGATCAGGGTATCGACCTCGCCCGCCTCGCGCAGCAACGTATTCACCGTGGCCAGGTCGCCGGCCTCTTGCACCTGGGCGTCGGGCAGCAAGCGTTGCACGGTGCGCGCCATGCCTTCGCGAAACATGGGGTGGTCGTCGGCGATGATGATCCGGCCGGTCATGGTGAGCTCCTTCCTGGGGCCAGGTTGTGTCGAGGCATGCTACTTTATTTACTGTCGGCGCAGGAGCGAGCTTGCTCGCGAAACACGCCCAGGCACCACGTACTTCCAGGTCAAACGCGTTGTCGCTGATGTTTTTTCGCGAGCAAGCTCGCTCCTACAGATGATAGGTCAAGGATATGACGATGAGCCCCGAGACCAACTCCGAACTCGATCAGGCTAATCTGCGCATCGTGGTGGCCAGCATCGCTATCGTTTACATCGGCGTGCTGGGCTTTTTGCCTGGGCAGTCGTTGGACACCTATCTGCCGGTGATCCTGTATATCTTGCTGTTCCTGCTGGCATCCATCGTGTTGCGCCAGGTGATCGCACGCTGGCCTGGGCATTATCCGGCGCGGCGGATCTTCGGCATGATCCACGACTACACGGGCACTTCGTTCGGCCTGGTGATGGGCGGTGAGGCGGCATTGCCGCTGTATGCGGTGATGGTCTGGGTGAACCTGGGCAACGGCATGCGCTACGGTTCGCGCTACCTGGCAATCGCGACGGGGCTGGCGTTGCTGGCGCTGTTGATCGTGTACCAACTCACGCCGCTGTGGCAGGCGCAACCCTTCATGATGCTGATGCTGATGATCACCAGCACAGTGATCCCGGTGTACGCCCATATCCTGTTGGAGCGCACACGCAAGGCTTCCGAGCAAGCCATCGCCGCCAACCTGGAAAAGTCGCGCTTTCTTGCCCAGGCCAGCCATGACCTGCGCCAGCCGATCCACTCCATCGGCCTGTTCACCGCCTGCTTGCGCGAAGCCCGCTTGGGGGAGGACGAACAGCGCCTGGTGGACAATATCGACCGCTCTTTGCTTAACGTGTCGCAATTGTTTCGTTCGATTCTCGACCTTTACACCCTCGACAACGGACGCCTGTTGCCCAAATACCAAGTGATTCACCTGGGTGACTTTCTCGCCGACCTGGTGCGCCAGAACGCCGAGGCTGCGCGTTGGGCTGGAGTGCAGTTGCGCTTGCGCGCCTGCGCTCACTGGGTGCTGGTCGACCCGGCCATGTTGGCAACGATGGTGCAGAACCTGCTCTCCAATTGCTTCAAATACGGCGCGCAACGACCAGTGCTGATCGGTGTGCGTGTTCGCGATAACGGCTTGGTGGTGGAGGTGCACGACCAGGGGCGGGGCATTGCCAGGGAGCATCTGTCAAAGGTCTTCGAAGAGTTTTATCGCGTGCGCCAACTGCGTGACAAGGACGTTGAAGGCGTGGGCCTTGGGCTGTCCATCGTCAAGCGCCTGGGGCAGTTGATGGGGTTGCAGGTGAGTCTGCGTTCGCGGGTGGGCCATGGCACCTCAGTGAGTCTGCATGGCCTGGCCCTGGCCACCGCGCCGCGTCAACCGGCAGTGCGTGACGATGCTCGCCAGGCCGGTCTGCTCAGCGGTCTGAAAGTGTGCCTGGTGGAGGATGACTACAACGTGCTGCTCGCCACCCAAGCTTTGCTCGAGCGCTGGGGGTGCGAGGTGCAGGCCGAGTCCACGGGGCAGGGCTTGGTCAGCGACTGCGACATCATCGTTGCCGACTACGATCTGGGCAACCATGCCACCGGCATTGAATGCATCGACCAGCTACGCGAACAACGCGGCTGGGCGGTGCCAGCGCTGATCCTCACCGGGCACGATGTGGAGAAAATCCAGGCCGCGTTGCATGATCGGCAGATCGCTATCCTCTCCAAACCGGTACGCCCTGCGGAGCTGCGCGGCACCCTGCGTGAGCTCAGTCAGGAAAAAATTACTGCATGAACGGCGTCAACCCATTGCCTTTGGCGCCCTTGGGCATGCAGTAGGCCGCGGGCTTCATCAGGCCGAAGCTGGCAATCGCGAACGCGCCGCCGCTCGCACCGCTGGGCACGGAGCAGTTGTACTCGCCGGAGGCTGTGTTAGCGACGTAGTAGGTGGTCATGGAGTCGCTGCGCACATTGGAAATACGTTTTACCGGCTCGCCCAGATTGGTTTCCGAGAGCTTCTTGAGATGATCTTCGGTGGGCTTGATATTGCTGCAACCGGCGACGCCGATGATCAAGGCGCCCAGCAGGGCAAGGCGAGTGACAGGGGAGTGGAGTTTCATGGTGCTTCTTCCTTGGGGTTGTTTTGGTTTTTCCAACGCGCAAAGAACCCGCGCGCATTGAGTGCGCGGTGTGGGTGAGAACGTTGGAAGTGCCGCGGAATATAGCGCCGCCGTGGGGTGGGGTCGATTAGCACAAATGGGCTAGTGGCAGTTTGAGGTCATGGAAGGAGTTCACGATGCTGGAGATAAAACGTGCCACGCCGGATGACGCCGAGCGTGCGTTCGAGATTCGACGCGAGGCCATTCGCGGCCAATGCATTGGCGCCTACAGCGCTGAGCAAATGGCGCTCTGGACCCGAGGTCACGCCAGCGATGGCTACAGCGTGTTGATGGAAAAACAGTTCTACATGGGCTGGCTGAATGACGAGCCCGTCGTCACCGGTATGCTCGATCTTGCCGACGGTGAAATAGGGGCCTTGTTTGTATTGCCCGCTTACATGGGGCAAGGCCTTGGCAAGGCAATGCTTGCTCATCTGGAATGCGTGGCACGCCAGCAAGCGATTGAACAGGTTGTGCTGGATGCGACCTTGAATGCGGTAAGTTTTTATAGAGCGTGCGGGTATGTAGGCGATGAGCAGGCGGTGTATCGCTCTCCGTCCGGGTTGGTGCTGGCGTGTGTGCCGATGGTGAAGCGGCTGCGCGTTATGAGTCCCGCTTGAATGCAGCGCGCAATTGCTCGATCACCTGCGCCACCCCTGGCCCTTGAACCTGCGGCGGGGTTAGGCTCTCGCCAAACTCTCGCCATACAAACAGGGTCAGTTCAGCGCCATCGGTCAGGGGTTCGAGGGGCGGCGTACCGAAAGCGTACAGCGAGCGGTAGCGTTCGTCCTGCCAGAACGCTCGCTCCACCCAGTCATAGACAGGAATGAAGTGAAAGTGCAGCGGGAAACCCGGCATATGTCCGTAGCGGCTGATATATAGCCACTTCGGCTGGAGCTGGGCTTGCATCACTCGTTGGATGTTGGCGAGCAAACCGCCCATTTCGGCCAGTGCGGCTTCTGGCATGTCAGCGAGGGAGTCAACCGGTACCTTGGCGCCAAGCATCAGGTAGCCCGGCAGCTTCGACGCCAGGTGGTGGTTGAGCTGCCAGTGCTCGGTCTGGTGAAGGATGAAGGCCGGGTCGATGTGCATACGCGCGCGTCCGTGTGGGCGGGAGCGCCAGGATAACAAAACTGCGTGCTTGCTCGCGAAAGCGGCCTGATAGCCGACCAGATGTCAGATCAGACCGCGTACATATCCGTTATTCAGGTAACGGCCACCTAGGGTTCCGCAATGACGGCGGCTCACTTTGCAAAAGCGGCAAATCAAGCAAAACGCTCTTGCCCCATTACTCGGCACCTCGTTAGCGGGGCCCTATCGCCCTGCTTAGCCGCCGGCCACTGGACTGCGCCAGTCGTCCGAACCGGACGTCCCGGCGACCTCGTGAGTCCAGATGATCTTGCGATAGCTGAAGTGCACGTCCTCCAGATGGGTGAAGTGGGCGTTGTCGGGGTCCTGGCAGTTGGGCATGCGCGATTGGATGTCCACGATGGTCGCGCCTTCCAGTTCAATGGTGAAATAGTGCTCCAGGGTCCCGGAGGAAGAGTTGCGCAGCCATTCCAACCGGCAGGACACTTCTTCGCCGGTAGTCAGGGCGCTGAACAGCAAGGGTGAGGATTTATCGAAAACCTTGCTGATCATCAGCGGTTTGTGCACGCGCTGACCGGTTGGCTGGCCAGATTGCGGGTCGCGAGGAATGATCACCTGGTGAGCAAATGCTTGTACCAGTATCTGGTCCTCATGACCTTCCTGATAAATGCTGCCTACCGAGTCCTGAGTAAATGTGCCTGCCGTAATCAAACCTTGTTTGACACCGGTGATGGAGAGATACGCGGGTGTTGGCATGACGGGTTTCCTTGCCTGATTGAGTAGGATTGCCGAACAGCAAAAGCGCTGAAGGGGCAGAGGCCTATAACAAGAAGCGTGCCTGAAAGTATGAAAGCCAATGAAATAAAGACGAAGGCGGCTCTGTGTTCGTTTGTTGAGAGCTTATTGTCGAGCGGTAGGTGGATTTCAGCGCTATTAGTTTCACGCCTGCGCGCACTTAGTTGCTCATGCCCTATAAGTTGTAAATGCGCGGCTGTCGGAGATAAAGCGTGGATTTTTCGATGAAGAGGTGCGCAAATAGTTGCGCATTCCTTTATTTGTTGGGTGTGTAGGACGTTTCTTAAGTTCCGTTCCGTTACTTGCTGATTGTTTTTGTCGTGGCTAAGGTTCACTCACTTCGATGAGTTTTTAATGGAAGTTCAAGGGCGTTTCGACAATGGCGTTAAGTCCTCCTATTTACCTCGGACGGATGTGTGCAACTCAAAATGGCTTATTCAGAAGAACTTTATGTTCATTACCGCAAGCTTGCACGGACAGCATGTTGCTCAAGCAGTTTTGTTGGTAGTGACGTGCGTTTTTCGAGCGAGTTTGAAGCGCTGGAGGCCGAGCTTGGCAAAGCCCAGTCTATCCATGTTGCGGGCCAGCCGGATTGGCAGAAGGTCAGCGAAATCAGCGAGCATTTGCTGCGTGATCACTCCAAGGATCTACGCGTCGCCGTCTGGTTGGTCTGGGCCCTGTATCAACGTGATTCATTTGCTGGATTGCTGGCCGGTCTCGGTTTGCTGCGTGACCTGTGTGAACTCCATTGGGAGCAGGTTTACCCTGGCAAGCTACGAACCCGTGCTGCGGCGTTTGGCTGGCTGGTGTCGCGCCTTGAGCAAGCGTTTGCACTCAACCCGTCGCTCAGCGATCAACGGCCTTTATTCCAGGCCCTGTTGGAACACCTGGCATGTCTCGACCAGCTATGGGGCGAACAACTTGGAAGCGATGCACCTTTGCTGCTGCCGATTCGCCGGCAATTGTCGGAGCGCTTGGCGCAGGGTGTGTCCGAACCTGGCGGTGTAGCGACCGTCATTGCCCAGGTCAAGCAGACGACTCAGTTGCTGAGTCCCGGGCAACCGATCAATAACGAAAAAGACGCGCACAGACTGCTGCGCACTTTACAGGAGCAGGCCCGCCCGTTATGTGCCTGGTGGTTGCGCCAGGACGCAACCGACCTGCGTGCCTTGCGCCTGGGTCGAACCTTGGCGTGGTTGATGCTCGTCAATTATCCCGACGCCAACAGTGAGCGAGTAACGGCGTTGCGCCCGTTGGTCGCGGACAAGCGCAAGCGCTATCAAGAACGTCTCAGCCAAGGCCATCACGCCGATCTGTTGCCTGAGCTTGAGGTAAGCCTGGCGGGTGCGTTGTTCTGGTTGGATGGTTTGCGCATGGTCTGGGAGTGCCTGGACGCCTTGCATGCAAACCTGGCCATGACTGAACTGGAGATGCATTTGGCTCTGCTGCTGCAGCGCCTGCCGCACCTGCCTGAATATCGGTTCAACGACGGCACCCCCTTTGCCGACCCTGCGACAGGTGAGTGGATCGCGCTGCATGTGATGCGTCACGTGCACAAGCCCGAGCCCTCCCATGTTGTCGCCGACAGTGACACGCAGCCCTGGGAGACCACATTGCAAGCGGTGATGCCTTGCCTGCGAAAGGACGGCCTCAAGGCAGCAGTGGCCGTACTCAAGCAAGGGCTGCAGGCGGCGTGCGGTGATCGAGCGCGCTTTCATTGGCGCCTGGCGCTGGCCAGGTTGTGCGTGGCGGCTGGCAAGCATGAGCTGGCCAGGCTTCAGCTGGAAGAACTCGACCTTCAATTACAGCGCACAGGCCTGGAAAGTTGGGAGCCGGCGCTGACCTTGCAAGTCGGCAAGCTTCTGTATCGCTGCTATGAGCTGTTGCCACAAACCCAGCCCATATGCGACTGCAAAGACGCACTGCATCGCAGGTTGTGCCATTTCGATCTTGAAGCAGTACTTGAATAGCGCCTCATCAAAAAGGAAAAGCACCATGGCCAAAGACGGTTCGGTAGCCCCCAAGGAACGTATCAATATTACTTTCAAACCCGCTGTCGGTGGGGCCCAGGAAGAAGTCGAGCTGCCGTTGAAGCTGCTGGTGCTGGGAGATTTTTCCCAGCGTGCGGACCCACGCAAACTCGAGGATCGCAAGCCCATCGGTATCGACAAGCACACCTTTGACGAGGTGTTGGCCAAGCAAGCCTTGAGCCTGACGCTGAGCGTACCCAATCGCCTGCAGGATACCGCTGATGTGGAGGAGTTGCCGATCCAGGTGCAGATCAACGTCATGAGGGACTTCAACCCCGCAAACCTGGTCGAGCAGATCCCGGCGTTGCAAAAGCTGATGGCATTGCGTGAAGCCCTGGTGGCGCTCAAGGGGCCGCTGGGGAACACGCCGAACTTTCGCAAGGCTATCGAGCAGGCATTGGCCAATGACGACTCCCGCGCTCGAGTCCTGGCCGAACTGGGGCTGGACAGCCCTCAAGCATTACCGTTTCAGTAAAGGGACACTGACACCATGAACACGATTGAACACAGCTCGAAACTCGTACAAACCACCGAAACCTGCAGCATCCTCGATAACATCATTGCCCAGACCTTGCTCAGTGCCGACGACGAGGCTTACGGCATCGCCAAGCGCGGCGTGTCGGCGTTCATTGCAGAGCTGGTGAAGCCACATAACTGTGATGAGCCGGTAAAGAAACACCTGGTCGACCGCATGATTGCCGAGATCGATACCAAGCTCAGCCAGCAAATGGATGAAATCCTGCACCATCCGGACTTCCAGGCACTGGAGGCTTCCTGGCGAGGCTTGCAGTTGCTGGTCGAGCGCACCAATTTTCGCGAGAACATCAAGATCGAGCTCTTGAATGTCTCGCGCCAGGACCTCCTGGACGACTTCGAAGACTCATCGGAGATCACCCAGTCCGGGCTTTACAAACATGTCTACAGTGCTGAATACGGCCAGTTCGGCGGACAGCCGGTGGGCGCAATCATTGCCAACTACTTTCTCTCGCCCAACGCACCCGACGTGAAGCTGATGCAGTACGCCTCCAGCGTCGCCAGCATGGCCCATGCGCCTTTTATCGCCGCTGCCGGGCCCGGGTTCTTCGGTTTGGAAAGTTTCACCGGGCTGCCGGACCTGAAGGATCTGCGAGATCATTTCGAAGGTCCGCAATTTGCCAAGTGGCAAAGTTTCCGGCAGAGCGAAGACGCCCGTTATATCGGCCTTACCGTACCGCGCTTTCTGTTGCGTACCCCGTATGACCCCCTTGAGTATCCAGTCAAGACCTTTGCCTACCAGGAGAATGTGGTTAATAGCCACGAGCATTACTTGTGGGGCAATACCGCGTATGCCTTTGCCACCCGCCTGACCGACAGCTTTGCGCGATTTCGCTGGTGCCCGAACATTATCGGCCCGCAAAGCGGCGGAGCGGTCGAGGACCTCCCGCTGCATCACTTCCAGAGCATGGGCGAGATCGAAACCAAAATCCCTACCGAGGTGCTGGTATCGGACCGACGCGAATACGAGTTGGCACAAGAAGGTTTCATCGCCTTGACCATGCGCAAAGGCAGCGATAACGCGGCGTTCTTTTCCGCCAGCTCCGTGCAGAAGCCAAAATCCTTTGGTATCAGTGAGGAGGGCAGGGCCGCAGAGCTGAATTACCGGCTGGGCACCCAATTGCCTTACATGATGGTAGTCAACCGCTTGGCGCACTACCTCAAAGTGCTGCAGCGCGAGCAGTTGGGCGCATGGAAAGAGCGCACAGACCTGGAGCTGGAACTCAACAAGTGGATTCGCCAGTACGTGGCGGACCAGGAAAATCCTAGTGCCGAGGTACGTGGGCGGCGCCCGTTGCGAGCTGCACGCATTGTCGTCAGTGATGTCGATAGCGAACCTGGCTGGTACCGGGTCAACCTGACTGTGCGCCCGCATTTCAAGTACATGGGGGCAGATTTCACTTTGTCCCTGGTCGGTAAGCTGGATAAAGAATGAGCAGAGGCTACGGCATGCCAGAGCACGGCAGCCTTTTCGAACGCCTCGAATGCGGTGCGTCGCCCCCGGAGGGCGGGGCGGCGTCCATTGCTGCCCATCTGGGGAAAATGCTCAGCACTCGCGCGGGCAGTGTCAAGACATTGCCTGATTATGGGCTGCCGGACCTCAATGACATGCGGCTTAGCTTGCATGAGTCCTTGAGCCAGTCGCGTCTACATATCGAGCGCTTTATCCAGGCCTATGAACCGCGGTTGACGAATGCACGTGTCAGGCTGTTGCCGGGGGCGCGTGAATCCCTGGAGTTGGCGTTTGCCATCGAGGCTGAGCGGGCCATTGACGGCATCCTGCAGCCCGTGGTGTTCCACGCCCGCCTCACGGATGCCGGGCGGGTTGAGGTTTTTACCGATGACGCTTGACCGATATTTTCAAAGCGAACTCAGTGCCCTGCGCCAACTGGGCAGGCGTTTTTCAGAGCGCAATCCCGCCCTGGCGCCGTTTCTCGCCGAGGCTGGTCAGGACCCGGATGTCGAACGCTTGCTGGAGGGTTTTGCCTTTTTGACCGCGCGCCTGCGCCAGAAGCTGGATGACGAACTGCCGGAGTTGACGCATTCGTTGATGCACTTGCTCTGGCCTCATTACATGCGGCCGATACCGGCCTTCAGCATCCTGCAATTCGATCCGTTGAAACGCGCTGGTCCCGGTGTTCGAGTGGGTCGGGACACCGCCGTGGAAAGCGCCACCATCCACGGCGAGCGTTGCCGGTTCCGTACATGTTACGCCACCGATGTCATGCCCCTGCAACTCAGTGGCCTGGAATACCGGAGCCAGGGCGAAGGGGCCAGTCTGGATTTGCACCTGAGCATGAGTGTCGCAGGTAACTTCAGCGAGTTGGCATTTGATTCACTGCGCTTGCACCTGGCCGGAGATCCTTATGTCAGTCAGGGCCTGTATCTGAACCTGTTGCGTCATCTCGATGGGATCTGCCTGCTGTTACTGGATCACGACGGTATGCCGATCATCGCCAGCGATGGCATGCCCGTGATGCTACGGCTTGCTGCTGACCAGGTTCGGCCGGTGGGATTCTCCAAGGAGCAGGCGTTGATTCCTTATCCGCAGAATGCCCTGGGGGGTTATCGACACCTGCAGGAGTACTTTGCTTTTCCCGAGAAGTACCTGTTTGTCGACGTTGAAGGTCTGAGTGTGCTGCACACGCTGTCTCACGAGCTGCTCCGGCAGGCGCATGGCATGGTAATGCGCTTTGAACATCGCACTTACGGCCGTGAACCTCAGCGTCCCACCCTGGACAACATAAAGTTGTATTGCACGCCCATCGTCAACCTGTTCAAGCAGGATGCGATTCCTATTCGCCTGGATGGAAAGCAGGATGAGTACCTCTTGGTGCCCGGGGAATATACGCCGGGTAATGCCAGCGTCTTTTCCGTGGATCAGGTCACTGGGTGGCGCCCCGGTGGCTTGGGCTATCAAACCTACGTGCCGTTCGAGTCGTTTGAGCATGACTGCGACACTGAGCCCCTGGCGGCACCGCCCAGCTACAGCATTCGCCAACGCTCGTCGGTTCAACATGCCGGGCTCGATACCTGGATGGGGTTTGGCAACCGCCGCGAACGGGGCCATGAAACCTTGTCGGTCGAACTGACCTGTACTAATTGCAACCTGCCGCGCCAACTGCGTGCGGGTGATATCAATCTGCCCGGTGAGCAGACGCCGGAGTCGTTGACGTTCCGCAACATCACCGCGCCAACGGCGAGCTTCGCACCACCACTGGACCAAGACTATCTGTGGAAGCTCATCAGCAACATGTCGCTCAACTATTTGTCGTTGACCGATATCAATGCCTTGAAAGTGATTCTGGAGTCCTACGATTTGTCGCGTTATTACGATCGCCAGGCGCTGAAGGTCAGCCAGAAAAGACTGGGCGCCTTGCTCTCCATCCGCCAAGAGCCAGTGGATCGCCTGCACCGCGGGCTGCCCATCCGAGGCGTGCGGATCGATCTGACGGTCGATTCCCAGGGCTTTGTTGGCCAGGGCGACCTGTTTGTATTCGCTTGCGTTCTAAATGAGTTTTTTGCGCTTTATGCCAGCCTCAATTCGTATCACGAGTTGCGGGTCATCAGCACACAAGGAGACGTGTATCTATGGCCATCCCAGATGGGACAGCAACCCCAGCTCTGACTCATCTTTGTCGCGTTATCCGTGAGTTCACGTTGTTTCAGGCGGTTCTGCAGGTTATCGAGCATTTGCGCGAGGCCCATCCGCTTTTAGATGACGACGCGCTGTACGACCAGTTGGAATTCCAGGCCAACCCTGGTCTCGGGTTTGCCGCGCACGATATTGACCGGGTGGAGTTCTTTATGGAACAGGGCCAATTGCGCGCACGCCTGCGTCTGAATGTGTTGGGGTTATTCGGTGCGGGGTCACCACTGCCCGCGTTTTATGGTGAGCAGGCATTCGCCGAGCGCTCGGGTGGCAACCCGACTCGGGATTTCCTCGACCTGTTCCACCATCGGCTGCACCGGCTGATGCTGCCGATCTGGCGCAAGTACCGCTATCGGGCGTGTTTCCGGGCAGGTGCCAACGATAGGTTTTCCGAGCAGATGTTTGCCTTGATGGGGCTAGGCGCAGCTGCGATACGGGGCGTTTGCCAAGTCGATTGCAAGCGCCTGCTGCCTTACCTTGGCTTGCTGAGCTTACGGGTGCATTCGGCGGCGTTGATCGAGTCGGTCCTGCGTTACTACTTCATGCACGAGGCGTTGTTTCTAGAGCAATGGGTTGCACGTACGGTCGAGGTCTGCCAGACGCAGCGCAATCATCTGGGGCGGGCCAATAGTGCTCTTGGCGATGACCTGGTTCTGGGGCACCGCATCGCTGACCGCAGTGGCAAGTTCAGGGTGCATGTCCGGGCGCTGTGCTGGGAGCGTTTCCACGATTTTCTGCCCACCGGAAGTGCCTACCAACCACTGCGTTCGCTGGTGCGCCTGACCCTGCGGGACCCCTTGGACTACGACCTGAGCCTGATGTTGGCGCAGGGCCAGATCAAGGCCTTGCATATTGGTGAGAACACAGTTTGCCGCCTGGGCTGGACCACTTGGCTGGCGCATGAACAGGCCGATGGCGTGGTCACGCTGACCCACAATTCATCAGGGATTAATGACCATGACTAATGCGGACCTGCAACAACTGATCGGCGCGCTGTCGGCAAGACCGACACAGTGCTGGCCCTGGCGTGTTTCGACGAGTGCAGCCCATGACCGATAACCTGCTTGGTAAAGAGGCCGACCCGCTGGTTTATGTCGACGCGCTGTCTGCCTGTTTCACACGCTTGGGGTTCGAGCGCGATGAACATTCGTTACTTGAAGGATGCGTTACCGGGGCGGCACGGCTGAGCCAGTGTGAGCTCAGCCAATTGTATCTGCTGGACGAAGTGACCGGCCGGCTTGAACTGACCGCTCAGCATATGGCCCAGATACCATCGCTCTCCGTTGCGCCTGCGTGTCCCGATCAGTCCCACCAAGGGCTGCTGCACGACACCTTGAACCAGGGCTCTGTCCTGAGTCTGGAGGATGTGCATGACAGTGGGTATGACACCCGCTTCCTCCCGGCAATGGCGATACCCTGGCGTGCGCTATTGATCGTGCCGCTGCTCAGCCGATGCAAACGTATGACCGGTGTGCTGGTCTTCGCCCACCAGCAGTCGGTCCAGTTGCGAGGCTACGCCTCATCCTTGGGGCATTTGGGCAGCTTCGCCTTGAATCAGTTACTCGCACTGCGCGATATCCAGCCCATCGTTGGCACAAAGCGCAGATGCGACAAACCGTTGGCTGGAACATATGGCTTGATTGGCACCAGTGCGGCAATGGAGCAGGCGTGCCGGCTGATCAGTAAAGTGCTGCACACGTCTTATACCGTGCTGCTGCACGGTGAGACCGGCACTGGCAAGGAAGTGGTGGCCCGTGCCATCCATGCCGCCGGGCCGCGCAAGGCCAAGGCCTTTGTCGTGCAGAACTGCGCAGCGTTCCCGGAAGGGTTGCTTGAAAGCGAACTGTTCGGCTACCGAAAAGGCGCGTTCACTGGCGCCGAGCGCAATCACGCGGGGCTGTTCGACGCTGCGCATGGCGGTACGTTGCTGCTGGATGAGATCGGCGATATGCCGCTGTCACTGCAAGCCAAGTTGCTGCGGGTACTGCAGGAGGGCGAGGTTCGCCCACTGGGCGCCAGTGCAGCCCATAAGGTTGATGTCCGCATCATTGCTGCCACCCATCGCGACCTCGCGGCGATGGTTGCCGAGGGGCGCTTTCGCGAGGATCTCTATTATCGGCTTGCTCAGTTTCCCATCACTCTACCGGCCCTGCGCGAGCGAGACGGCGATGTACAGCAACTGGCGCGCTATTTCACGGACAAGGTTTGCGAAGCGCTGAAAAGGTCACCTGTCGATTGGTCGAATACCGCCCTTGATCAACTTTCCAGCCACAGCTTCCCCGGCAACATACGCGAGCTCAAATGCTTGGTGGAGCGCGCCGTGCTGTTGTGTGACGACAGCGTGATCCGACCGGAGCATCTGGCGCTGCCAATGACACTGACGCCAGCCGCTACCGATGAAGCGACCCTGCGCCAGCGCATGGAACGAGTGGAGCGCACGTTTTTGCTCGATTGCCTGCACAAGAATCGCGGTAATCGCACCCGTACGGCACGGGAGCTAGGGCTTGCCCGGCGTACGCTGCTCTACCGTCTTGCCCGCTTGAACATTCCCTTTGGCGATGCCAGGGAAGAACGCTGAATGACGCACCTTATTTTCACTATGGGAGAAAGCCGATGCCTGATCGTCCATGGCACATCGTCGTGCTTGTACTGTTTTTGCTGGGTGGCTGTAACGCCAACTATGTATTCGATGACGCTGAGTACCATCCTGTGGGTGACCCACAGGCGATCACTCGTGGCCGCTGAATGGAGGGTCATGAAGATGCAGCTTGTGTTTGAGATCTGCGCGCCCGAGAGCGAAAAGAACGTGCCCCTGGACCGCAAAGTGTTTGACGTGAGTGGTGGCGTGATCGGCCGCGGCTCGGAATGTGATTGGGTAATACCTGACGCCAGCCGCGTGCTCTCCAGCCACCATGGACTGGTCGCCTACCGCGAGGGCCGCTATTTCCTCACGGATATCAGCCGCAACGGAATCAGGGTGGCAGGGAGTCATGAGCGCCTGCGCAAGGGGCACGCGCGATTGATCAGTGATGGCGAAGTGTTCGAGCTGGGAGCGTTGACGATACGTGCGCGCTTGCTGGAGCCACCGCAACCTGCTGGCGGCCTGCAGGCCGCCTCGGCAGTAACGATTCCTGAAGACGCCTTTCTCTCGCTGGGCCCTTCGCATCAGTTGGACCTTGATTGCCGTATGCATGCCTTTTCGCAGGATCTGGAGGCATTGAACGAGTCCGCCGATGAGCAGCAAGTGTGGACGGATCGCTACGGGGCTGACCGGGAGCACGTGGTCTTCCCACGTCGGGAAGAACCCGCGGTAGAGGTTGCTACGGTACAGGCAGCGATGACTGTGCCGACTGATGACGAGTTCTGGCCACAATTTGCAGCAGCCTTGGGCCTGGACCTGAATACGCTCGATCAACCGGGTCGGCAAGCACTGGCGATCAAGGTGGCGCGCTTATTTCGCCTGACTATCGAAGGGTTGCAACAAAGTTTGCGCACCCGCGACGAATTGAATAACGAGTTGGATACAGCGCCGTTCGGCAGCCATGGTGTGGGCCTTAATCCCTTGAAAGCGTGTAGCGACATCGATGCTGCGGTAGCTGCGATGTTGGATATAAGTGCGTTAGGCCAGATGCCCGCTGTACGGGCTATCACCCAGGCTCACCGGGAACTGCAAGCGCATCAGGTCGCACTGTTGGCCGCCTGTCGAAGCACCTTGCGCAACGCCCGTGCGGCCTTTGAGCCCAGCTATCTGTTGGGATGCTTCGAGTCCTCGGGCAAGTCGGTCGGGTTTTTCTCGGATGGTGGGCATTGGCGTGCGTACCAGCGTCATTACCAGCGTCTGGTGGCGCAAGAGCGATTGAATGATCGTCCTTTGGGGGGCGACTTCGCCAAGGCCTATGAGGAGCAGGTGCGCCTGATCTCCAGCCTGCATATTGATTTTCCAGGATAATGCTCATGTACCGAGTCACCCTTGCTTTGCTGTTGCTCATGTTCGGGCTATTGACAGGTTGCAGCGCCGCCTCGCCTTTTTCTAAGCTGACCAAGCTAGACATGGCGCTGACCGCCAGTGAACTCGTCAACCCGGATCTGCATGGCCGCCCCTCGCCAGTTGTGGTGCAGTTGATTGAACTGCGCCAGGGCGTCGCTTTTGAACATGCCGACTTCTTCGGTCTGTATGGCAATGCGCAGCAGACGCTGTCCAAGGACTGGGTAAACAGCGACGAACTTGAATTGCGCCCTGGGGACCGCCTGGGGCTCAAGCTTCGTATCGGACCTGACAGTCGTTTCGTGGGGGTGCTGGCGGCTTATCGAGACCTGCCCAATGTCCAGTGGCGGCTGCTGATCCCGCTGACCGTGCAACAACGTAACCGTGCTGATCTGGTATTGGATCAGACCGGTATACGCGTTGCTGGCTCACTCGCCGGCCTGGAGGCGCAGTGACATGCAGGCTCAGAAAGTTATCTGGCAAGAAGGCATGCTGTTGCGGCCACAGCACTTGCAGCACAACGACCGTTATTATCATCAACAACTCACCCAGACGCGCTTGTTGGGCAGCGATACCTGGGGCTTGCTCACGCTGGAACTCAATTTGCAGTACCTCAAGCTGGGCAAGCTGGTGGTCAACCAGGCCAGCGGCGTTTTGCCGGACGGTAGCCTGTTTGAGTTGAGCCCCGGCATGGAACCTCTGGTGTTGCAGGTACCCACCGACACGGGCAGACAAGGCGTTTTCCTCGCGCTCCCGTTGGCCAGTGGCAGTCACCTTGAAGTTCGCCAGCCAGGACAGAGTGATGTGCTGGCACGCTACGTCAGCTGCGAAGTGGAAGTGGGAGATGCCAATGCGGGTGTGGATACGCGTTGCCGGATCAACTGCGCACGTCCCGACTTACGTCTTCTGTTGGGCGAACACCCGCATGACGAGCACTTCGTCAAACTCAAGATCGCCCAGGTACTGGACGCCACCGACGAGGGGGGAGTGAACCTGGATACAACGTTCATCCCTACGTTCATTTTCGTGCAGGAGCATGGGTACGTGGCGTCGTGTCTCAAGGAGGTGATCGGCCTGCTTGTCAGCAGGGGCGATGCCATCGCTGCACGTATTCGTGGCGAGAGCACGACCGCAGGCACACAAATCGCTGACTTCCTGATGCTGCAAGTAATCAATCGTACCGAGCTGGAGCTGCGCCACTGCCTGAGCCAGGCTCGGGTGCGGCCCGAAGCAGTGTTCCGTGCGCTGGTGTCGCTGCTCGGTGAGCTATCAACGTTCGCCAGTGACAGTAAGCGTGCGCAGTTGAGCGTTCACTACCAACACGGTAATCAGGGCGCCAGTTTTCGTGGGCTGATGGAGCAGGTGCGCTTGGTGCTGTCTGTGGTGTTGGAGCAACAGGCGATCAAGTTGGCTTTGCAGCCGCGCCAATATGGCGTCCTGGTATGCCCAGTCAGCGAGTTGAAATTGCTTGGTACGGCCACCTTCATTTTGGCGGCCACTGCGCAGTGTGAGGCGCAGGAACTGCGCCAGCGTCTGCCGGCACACCTGAAAGTCGCGCCGGTTGAGCGCATACGTGAATTGGTCAACCTGCACTTGGCCGGTATCAAGGTCACGTCGTTGCCAGTGGCGCCGCGACAGATTCCATTTCACGCCGGCAAGACCTACTTCATGCTCGATATGAGCGCTCGTGATATCGCACAACTGGAGCAGTCAGGTGGTTTCGCTTTCCACGTAGGAGGTGAGTTCACCGGGCTTGAACTTGACTTCTGGGCCATCAGGAATTGAACGCCATGGAAAGTGAATGCACTCAAGATGAAAAAACCGTCTTGCTTGACCGGGAAAGTCATGGGCCTGCCCAAGGACCATTAACGGACTTCCCGTCGCCGCCGCGTTATGAGCAGTTGGAAGATCGGATGATCTACGCCGGCCTCAGGCTCGATACGCAAAGCTTCCAGGTTGGGCTCAACCCTATAGTCGACGCAGCCTGGGCGGTATTGTCCGAGGTCGTAGGGCTCAGGCGCTGCTCTGGCCGTGAAAGTTGGGACACGCTCAACGAGCGGTTGTCGTTGGCTGTCAATCAATTTGAAAACCACGCTTTGCAGGGCGGCGTGGAAAGCAGCCAGATAATATCGGCGCGTTATGTGTTGTGCAGTGTGATTGACGAGGCGGTCTTGATAACTCCGTGGGGGGCGCAGAGCGAGTGGTCGAAGAAGAGCCTGTTGAGCCGCTTTCATAACGAAACCTTCGGGGGCGAAAAAGTTTTCCAACTGCTGGAGCGGCTGTCGCGCGACCCCCTCAAGCACCTGGCGATGCTGGAGCTTTTGTACCTGTGTCTATCTTTGGGGTTCGAGGGCAAATACCGGGTCATGGAGCGGGGGGCGTCACAACTTGAGGCTGTTCGTGATGCCGTGTATCGCCAGATCAGGCATGTACGTGGGGAACCGCTGAAGGCGCCGCTACTGCCTGCCATACAGGGGAAGGACCCGCACAAGCGGATCCGTGTCATTCCCGTCACCTGGTGTGTGGCATTCACCCTGAGCTGTTTGTTGGCTCTGTATACAGGATTTGCCTGGGTACTGAGCAAGGAACGATCGAATGCACTGCAACCCCTTCAATTCTCGGCGTCGGACCTGATTCGTACGCCCTTGTAAACGCTGGAGCAATGAATGAGCGCATTCTTCAAGAGGATGGGCGCCGTGCTGGGCAGGGTTTGGGTTTGGAGCCTTCTGCTGGCGCTTTCCTGTGCGGCACTCGTGTGGTTTTTAGGGCCGCTGTTGGCAGTGGATGACTATCGTATCTGGCAGGGGACGACTGCTCGCCTGCTTACCATCAGCATCGTGTTTTTACTGTGGGGGCTGGTGATAGCGCTTACGGATACTGGTAGTGCTACCAGGCGCCAAAGGCCCCCGCGTGAGCAGCCGTTGAAGTGGGTCGAGGATGAGCGCCGTCAGGTAAGCGTTCGATTCAAAAACGCTGTGCATCTGCTGAAAACATCCAGCCATTATGGCGTGCATAACGCACGGTGGCGCCATGATCTGCCGTGGTACCTGTTGATCGGCGAGCCGGGCAGTGGCAAAACGCAGTTACTGGCTGCCGCCGGCTTGCCGTTGGCGCTCGACCCTGCCCAAGGGCGACCAATGGGCAGTAGCACTCATTGTGAATGGTACTTTGCCGCCGCAGGCATACTCGTCGACACGCCGGGGCGCTACCTTACCCAGCCTGACAGCTCAGTGGATGCCGCAGGTTGGGCAACCTTGCTCAATCTGCTCAGATGGCGGCGCCGAGTGCGTCCGCTGAATGGTGTAGTGGTGACGCTGTCGGTCGACACGTTGTTGAGCATCAACGAGTACGACCTGGATCATCACGCACGCCGTGTGCACTCACGTTTGCAGGAGATTCAGCAGACGTTGCATGTGGATGTGCCGATCTACCTGGTTTTGACCCAGGCCGATCGGTTGTCGGGATTCGCTGAGTTCTTCGACCTGCCTCACGCAGAGAGTGCTGACAGCTTGCTCGGGCAGCACTTGGACGCCCATGTCGAGGATACTGACACTACGCAGGTTCGCCGGGCGGTCGAGCGATTGTTACAGCGCTTGAATAGTGAGCTGATCGGGCGATTGCACCAGGAGCGTAATGTCGAGCGCCGGGGGCTGATGCTGGGATTCCCCCAGCAGGTGGCACGAATAGGTGAACGCGTGAATCTGTTCGCTGAAATGGCGTTTTCCTCTCATCGCTACCAACCCATCAATGGTCTGCGAGGGATTTTCCTGACCTGCGCCGATGGCCGGCACCCGCGATTTGTGCAGGGCCTGTTCAGCCAGGCAATCTTTGCCGAAGCCGACCTCGCTGGCTTGCAGGCCGAGGAACGACAGCGAATCCGTTGGCGCCAGGGGTTGCAAGCGATGGCCGTAGCCTTGGTTATTGGCGGTGTCGGCGGGCTGTGGTGGCACAGTTATGCCGTCAACCATCAACGACTGGCGCAGTTGGCGGCACTGGTAGCTCTCCCGCCACTTGGCTCGCAAGCCAGCGATGACAGCACGGCGCTGTTGGCGCTGTTGGATGCGCGGCTGGCGGCGACCCGGGTTTTTCCCAGGTCGGCAGATGTGCGCCTGGTCGAGCATGTTGGGCTGTATCAGGGCGAGCTGAGTCGGCCCAGTGTCGAACACGCCTATGAGCAGGCACTGCACCAGCAATTGCTGCGTTGGATAACCGCCCGACTGGACGAGCAGGTATATGCCAGCCTGGGAGATCGGGACCGGCTATTGGACAATCTGCGCGCGTATTTGATGCTCAACTTGCGCGAGCGCCGTGAGACTGCTTGGCTGGCACAACATATGGCGAGACTCTGGTCGGAGCGTTTTGCCGGGGACATGTCGACACAGAAGCGCCTGAATGATCACTTTGCGCGGCTGCTTGAGCGCCCGTTTGTCGGGCCGCTCAACGAGGAACGGGTGGCTCAGGCTCGCGAAGCACTGAGGGGCGAGTCATTGGCCGACGTGGTGTATCGGGTACTGCGCGAACAAGCCCGCGACCTGGAACCCTTGCGCTTGGCCGAGGGCAATGTATTCGCTGGTATCGCCCCCTCCGTACCGGGTTTCTATACCAAAAGGTATCTGCAGTACTTTGAGACGCAGGGCCCGCGGTTGGTTGACACCATTGCCCGGGATAACTGGGTGCTCGGTGAGGGTACCGACCTGGGCCATCAAGATCTGAGTCGGCTGATGGCGCAATTGCAGCAGCGCTATTTCAGTGAATATGCCGATGCCTGGAGCGATGTTCTCGGCCGTATCACGCTGCAAGAGACCGACAGCCTACGCCAGGACGCCGAGCAGCTCATGACCCTGACTTCGGCCCAGTCTCCTTTGATTCGGTTGTTGCAACAGTTGCGTGAAAACACGCGTTTGCTGCCAGGTCATGAGCTGCTCGATAAAGCAGTGCAACATCCCGCAGACGTTGCCAAGGCGGCGCTGGTGGCTGGGACTGATGCTGCGCGGCGGGCGCTGCAACAAAAATTCGAGCCTTTGCATCAATTGCTGGATGAGCAGAACAACCCCCGGAGCAGAGTTGACCCAGGCTTTGCGTCAGTTGGATGAACTGCACTTGCAACTGACGGCATTGAACCGTGACAGCGCACCCGAGCAGGCAGCCTTCCTGCGTGCCCGGCAGCGTATGGAGGGGCAGCAGGATGTGCTGGGTAGCCTGCGTGATGCCGCTGCGCGTCTGCCGCTACCCGTTGCCGGCTGGCTTGAGGGCCTGGCCGACGAGAGTTGGCGGCATTTGCTGGAGCAGGCCTATGTGCACGTCAACCAACGCTATCAGAGCGATGTGCGTAGCCCTTACGCCAAGGCAATTGGACGACGTTACCCGTTCCATGCCAACGCGAGCAATGACGTAGCCCTTCATGATTTTCAGGAGTTCTTCAAGCCACGAGGGGTGATGGCGCGCTTTTATGAGAACTACCTGCGGCCTTTCATCAGTGTCGACGGCACTCGCTACCGATTGCGTGGGCTGGATGGCCAGAGCTTGCCGGTTTCGCGTTCGCTGTTGGAGCAATTGACAAAAACCCAGGCCATACGCCGCGGTTTTTTTACCGAGGACACGGAGGAGTTATCTGTGCGGTTTACCGTGGCGCCCTACAGCCTGGACCCATCGATCAGTCGTGCGATTCTGCGCGTGGGTGACCAGCAATTGGAATATCGCCACGGTCCCATCGTGCCCGTGGCGTTCCGTTGGCCCACCGATGCAGACAATGGGCGCAGCAGTCTCGTCCTGGAGAAAGGCACCGAGCAGCGACCCTTGGGAATCGAGAAGAACACAGGGGCTTGGTCACTGTTCCGGTTTCTGGACCAGCTGCAGAGAGAACCCGCCAGTGGGCAAAATGCTCAGGTTTTCAAGGCAGACCTCGCCGGCCTGCGCGTCAATTACCTGCTGACCAGCCAACGCACGCCTGTCCCGTTTGATGTGGATACGTGGCGCACCTTTCGCTTGCCGGAGCAACTGTGAAGATGGCAGCCCCCTGGCGCAGCGCTGGTCGTACACAGCAGGGGCAGGCGCGGCTGCGCAACGAGGATGCATTCCTGGACGACCCGCGCCGCAGCTGCTGGGCGGTTGCGGACGGCATGGGCGGGTATCGCAACGGGGATGTCGCCAGCCAATGGGTAATCAGGCAGTTGGCAGCCGTGTCGGCTCAGGGCAACCTCGATCAGCGTATCCAGGCCGTTCGCAGTTGTTTGCAGGGCGTCAACCAAGGGTTGAGGCGTGCATGGATAGAACCTGGTGCACCTGCTGATGCGACGATGGGCAGTACCGTAGTTGCACTGCTGCTGGAGAAAGGCCGGGCGGCTTGTCTCTGGGCGGGAGACAGTCGCTGCTATCTATGGCGCGGGCAGAGTCTCTACCAATTGTCGAAGGACCATTCGTTGCTGCAGCGGCTCATGGACGAGCGTCACCTCAGTGCCGCGCAAGCCCAGGCCTACCCCGATGCCAGGGCCTTGACCCGAGCCGTGGGCGCGGGTTCGCGGTTGCACCTTGAGGCATTGGAACTCAGTACCCGCCCAGGGGATGTATTTTTATTATGCAGTGATGGTTTGTATCAGGCCCTCAGCCATGTGGACCTGGGACGAGCGTTGAGTATGCAAACGCCCCAGCAGGCAGTGGAACGGCTATTTGCAGGGGCGTTGCGCAGGCCGGTACATGATGACCTGACCGCGGTTGTCGTGCAGCCTTGAGCGCGTCGCCACAAGCCTTGCGTCTGCTGGTTGGGCGTTATCACCTTGAGCATGTCTTGGGCAGAGGGGGTATGGGCGTTGTGTACCGTGCGCGCGACCTGCTGCACGAGCAATTAGGCGAGCGCTGTTCGAACGTGGCGCTCAAGCTGGTGGACGAATCCATTTCCCAATGTCCCGATGCGCATGTGTTGTTGTACAACGAGTTTGCGTTGACCCGCAGCCTTCGGCACGACCGCGTGGTACGGACGTTCTCGTTCGAAGTCGACACACACAGCCAGGTCGCGTTCTTCACCATGGAGTTGTTGCAGGGGCTGACCCTGGACCGTCTGCTGCTGGAATGCCCTTATGGGTTGCCCTGGCGCGAACTGCAACCCATCGCCGTGCAGTTGCTGGATGCCTTGGTCTACACCCACCAGCAAAACGTGCTGCACGGTGACGTCAAACCAGCCAATGTCATGGTGGGCGAGGAGGGCGTGCGCTTGTTCGACTTCGGGCTAGGCCATGCCGCCGGGCAGGCTGGGGTGGGTTTGCCGAGTGTCAGCCGCAGTCGTTTCAATGCCTGGACACCTGCCTACGCAGCCCCGGAACTGTTGGCCGGCGGGGCGTTGACCGCGGCCGCCGACTTGTACGGCGTGGCCTGCATCCTATACGAACTGGCCCATGGCAAGCGTGTTGGCGAACGTTGCGCAATGGACCGACTGTCCCGGCCTGCGCAGTTGCCCAGGCATTGCTGGGCGGCGTTACAGGCTGGGCTCGCGGTGGACCCGCAGCACCGAAGCATAACGGTCGCCGAGTTGCGCCAAGTCATGGGGCGCAACCGGCCACGCTGGCGCTTGTAGGGTAGAGGTCAAACGGCCAATCCGTGCAACTGGCAGTACTCCAGCCAGTCCATGCCCGCCATCTGTGCGACTTCTTTATGCACTTCACGGCGCTGGGCCTCGAAGGCTTCGGTGGAATCGGCCGTCAGCTTGAGGGTCAATTCCCAGGCGAACAGCTGTTGCTGTTCAGCGTGTGCCTCGAAAGCCTCATGCAGGCGTTCGGCGCGATACTGCGCCAGGGTTTCGCCCCTGGCCTGGGCTACCAGCGGGTTAAGACTGTCCAGCTCGGCAGCGACCTGCGGTTGTTCGCGCAGAAACCTGTCCAGTGCAAGCTGATAAGTATCGTTAAGCGTCGACACAGGTAGACACCTTAACGAGAAGGATGAGAGCTGCTATCGGACGTGCGTGCGTTGAGGTGATGGCGGGCACGCTTGCGCGACCTGCGTCGCATCCAGTTCTGCAACGGCGCCAGCAAGAAAAACATCAGATAGGCGATCAGCACCAGCGTCAGGTCTACCCAGGTTTCAGCCACAGGCCCGGTAAACAATTCAATGACGTTCTTGATCACAAACAGCAACACCACGCTGCACAACCACAGCACAATGGTGACGAATAGAGGACGCATGTTACTTGAGCGCTTGTCTTGCATAGTGAGGTTCTCTCCTTTGGCCTGTTGTCGTTCCAGGCAAGATTCCCTGAGTGCGTACCCATTATCAGACAGGTTGTAACATCGTTTAACACGCACAAACCGTGCGGATGATACCGACTCAGACAGCCTTAGGGGATGATTCAAGTCAGAAAGTTCGATAAATCTGTAGGGATTTAGTCTAGCAGCCAGGCATTCACTGGTAAAAAGCCGGGCTGGGACGGGGATAAAGGCTTTCGCTTCGGCTATCAGGGCGTGTAGCGTTAGCGGTGTTTCCGGCCGCTGATCTTCAGCGGCAGTCGGTGACAGGCAGAGGACGGCCCATGGCGCACACCCTGTTCAAACTTTTCCTGACCCAGCGCCTGGCGGTCCTGGCCAGCACGGAGTCGTTGCGTGCGATTCGTGAGGGGCTGCTGTGGATTCTGCCGTGCCTGTTGGTGTCCGCCGGCTTCCTGATTCTGTCCGAATGCGCCCTGGCGCTGGGTTTCGATCCCCAAGTGGTGAGTTTCCTGGCGGGGTTGCATAAACAGATCAGTTCGGTGATCCCACTGCTGGTCGCGGCCTCCATCGGTTATATGTTGGCGATTCAACACCGTCTGCCACAGCTGCCGGTTGCCTTCCTGTGCCTGGCCCATGTGGTGGTCGCCACCTTCGTGCTGCGTGATTACCCGCGTGCTTCGGCCACGTTCCTGCTGTTTATTGCCATTGCTTCGCCCTTGATCAATGTGCCTGCCATTGCCTGGCTGCACCGCTTTCGCTGGACACGCCTGGTCAACCAGGACCTGGTCGGCCATAACCTCAAGGGCACCATCAACATGGTGATACCCGGCGCACTCACGGCCTTGTCGTTGGTGACGGTGTTGTCGTTGCTGCTGTTGATCCCCCATGTGGCGCAAATCCAGGGTCCGCAGGTGCTTGATGCGTTGCAGACGCCTTACGGCAGCGGGTTGTTTGTGACACTGATGAATTCGCTGCTGTGGTTCTTCGGCATTCACGGCGTGTATGCCATGCAGCCGCTATTCGATGCCCTGGACCAGGCCGTGGCGCTCAATGGCGCAGCGTTGGCGGCGGGGGAGCCGGTGCTGTACTTGCTCAATAACGGCTTGCTGGGCAGTTTTGCGTTTATCGGTGGTTCGGGCGCAACCTTATGCCTACTGCTGGCGATCCTGCTGTTTTCCAAAAGCCAGTCCATGCGCTTGCTGGCGGTAGCGAGTTTGCCGTTGTCGTTATTCAATGTCAGCGAGGTGCTGTTGTTCGGTTTGCCGATCATCCTCAACCCGCGCCTGTTTATACCGTTTCTACTGGTACCGGCGTTCAACGCGATGGTGGCGTTGATGGTGGTACAACTGGGCTGGGTGTCGCCGGCGGTGGCCAGCGTGCCGTTTACCGCCCCGGTGCTGCTCAATGCATACCTCAGCACCCACGGCGACGTGGCGGCGGTGGTGTTGCAGATCGTTCTGCTGGGGGCCGGCACGCTGGTGTATGCGCCCTACGTGAGAGCGATTCATCGCCAGTCCAGCGATGGCGGCACGGTGTATCTCAAATCTTTGGACATGACCTTTCGCGGCCTTGAGGAAAAAGGCCGTCTGCTAGAGTTCGACCCGGTGCTGGCCACCCACCAGACATTGGCCCGCCAGGCCGCTGAGTTGAACCGCATCCAGCAGATCAGCGATTACGAGTTCTATCTTGAGTTTCAACCCCAGGTCTCCACCCGCACCGGTTTGTGCACCGGGTGCGAGGCGCTGATGCGCGCCCGGGACAGCCAGGGCACGGTGCATTCGCCGTGGGAGTTCCTGCAATGGCTGGCGCACGCCAGGCTGATGCCGGACGTGGATGTGTGGGTGGCATCCCAGGCCGTGCGCCAGTATCAGAAATGGCAGAAGATGGGTTTTGAACTGCCGATGACCATCAATATTTCCAGTACCACACTAAAGGACGCCGCCTATGGCGACCGCCTGGTGGAAATTCTTGGCCAGGCCCGTGGGCAAGTTTCAGTGGAAATTACCGAAGACGCGCTGGTCAGCGACATCCCGGCCACCCGCCAAACCATCCAGAAGTTGCAAGCCATGGGGGCCAAGGTCTATCTGGATGATTTTGGCACTGGGTTTTCTGCGTTGAGCTATCTGCACCAGTTTCCTGTGGATTTCATCAAGATCGACCGCAGTTTTGTGGTTGCCCAGCACGACCCTAAAGGCGCCCAGGTGCTCACCGGTATGTTGCGCTTCTGCGAGGCCCTGGACCTGGGCGTGGTAGTGGAAGGGGTCGAGACGGCTGAGCAATTGGCCTTTTTGAGTAACGGGCCTGAGTTGTTTATCCAGGGCTGGTATTTCAGCAAGGCACTGCCTGGGGATCAGTTGCCGCGCTTTGTGCTTGAGCGCAGGGCGTTGGTCTGATGGCCGACCCTTATCTACTTGGCACCCCGATCCAACTGTGGGCGCTGGCTCGTCGGCGATGACCATAGGTACCTACACAACTTTGGTGCGACGCTGGACCTGTGGCGAGGGAGCTTGCTCCCGTGACGGACTGACAGCCGACGCTGATCTAACTGACGCACCGCGATCTAAATGTGGGAGCTGGCTTGCCTGCGAAGACGGCCTGACAGCCGATACAGTTGGATCGTGTACATATCCATTCCTGCGGTAACGGCTAATTGGGGTTCCGCCCTGACGCCATCACCTCCCATCGCCAAGTCTTGAAAGAATTTTCCTACAGGTGTTGACCTTGCCACTACGGGAACCTTTAGGCTTTTTTCCGAGTATGTCCAACCACAAAAACAAGATTCAGGGGTTATCAATGGATACTGCTGCCCTGCAACAACGCTCGGATTCCGATCTGTTCACCACCGCCTCGCGGCTGATGACGAATGCCTTGGAACCTGGCGCCAACTACACCCAGGTCACCCGCGCGCTGGAAGCGCTGCTCGCACTGACTCGGCAAGGCCTGGCGGGAGACGCTGGCGCCTACGCGCACTACCAGTCAGCCCTGCTGCAACTGCATATTCCAGCTGACCCGCGCACCGAGCCGACCCGGCGCTGGATGGCCAGCGAGGTCTACCGCGTCGAAGATGAGTTCGCCGCCGACGTGCCGGGCTTCACCGCGTTGCCGGTGGACGAGTTCCGTCAACAGGTCGACGCTGAAATCGCCGCACGCAGCCGGGTCAACCACCCGATGTCGGTGCACCTGTTCCAAGGTACGCCGCCGGTGCAGGATGTGCGCTTCTTCCTGGAGCATCACTGGACCCGTTCCTACAACTTCTACAGCCTGCTGGCCGAACTGGCCTTTCGCTTCGAAGCCATCGAGGACGCCTCGGTGTTTTACCGCAACCTGTACGGCGAAGCAGGGGCTGAGACACCGGAGCGTTCGCACCCGGCGATGCTCGCCCATCTGATGGAGTATTTCGATATTCCGCTGGCCATCGACTTCCCCGCGTTGCATCCGCTGGAAAAGGCCTACCTGAATAATCGCATTCGCTGTGTGCGCCACACGGATGTCGCCTGGGGCCTTGCGCTGCTGTATGCGGTGGAGTCTGTCAGTTGCGTCAACCATCGGCGCATCTACGAGCTGTTGCAGCGCCTCGACGTTCCAGAGCAGCCCAGCGAATTCCACCGCTTGCATGGCACCCAGGATGAAATCGACACCGAGGAAATGTGGGCACTGATTGCCAAGTTTGCCAGCGAGGAGGGCTTTCAGCGCACGTTCATGCGCGCACTCAAGCGCCACTTCGAAATCAACAAGGCCTACTTCGACAGCCTGTGGCAGCAGATGCAGGCCCAACGCCTGTCTGCCTGAACGACCTGCGATCCGAAAACAAAAATAATGGAGCACATGATGAGCCCACGTAATTTTTCCCTGCCGCAATTGCAGAATATTCACACGGCCGAAGCCCGTCTGTTGGCGGAAGCCTTGAAGCCGGACGCGACGTTCAATCGCATCGAAATTGCTGCCAATATGCTGCGCGCCCTGTGCGAGACCGGCCAACGTGGCGACGCCGCGAATGCAGCGCAGTGCCAGCAATTGCTGTACATCCTGTCGCTGAGCGATGACGTGGCCACCGCCTCGACCCGGCGCTGGCTGGCCAATGCCGTCTATAGCGTACAAGAGCGTTTCATGCCGTCAGCCGACCTGGCATCACCCTTGTCCGAGGCCGGTTTCCAGCAACGCCTGGAAGAGCAGATTGCCGCGCAGTCGCGGGAAAACCATCCGATGTCGCAGTATGTGTTTGAAGGCAAAGCCTCTCGCGAGCAACTGCAGGTGTTTTTGCGCCATCAATGGTTCCGCACGTACCGCCTGTACCGGGATGCCGCCGACCTGCTGGTCAACCTGACTGATGTGGACGAGGCGGCCGCCCTGGCGCGTTATCTCTACGGCGAGTTGGGCGAAGAAGACGAGCGGCGCTCCCACCCCCGCCTGTTAGCCAAGCTGCTTGCCGCCGTGGGCCTGAATGCCGATTTCGAGGCGCTCTCGACGATGCCCGAGGAAATCGCCTACCTCAACAACCGCGCACGCTGTTTCCGCAACCCCGATGTCGGCTGGGGCCTGGCGGTGTTCTACATCACCGAACTGGTGGTGCCGGGCAACCACGGCAAGCTGTACAACGCCCTGCGCAACGCGGGCTTGAGCCAGGATGACGCGGAGTACTACGAAGTGCATATCAGCCTGGTGCCGCCGCGGGCCAAGCGTGAATGGGCGCTGATCTCACGGCGTATTCCGGACCTCGGGTTTCAGAATGCGTTCCTGACGTCTTTGGCCGAGCACTTCCGGCTGGAGCGGGCTTATTACGATGCAGTCTGGGAAGAAGTACAACGCGTGAAGTAGCCCTCCCTGGACAACCCGAGTAACCCGACATGCCAAGTCATATCACTGAATCCCGTATCCACGGGGGCGCTTACTCGTCCCCGGAATTTGCTGCGATCTTCTCTGATGCCAATCAGGTGCAGAAGTGGCTCGATGTTGAAACAGCGCTGGCGGCGACCCAGGCGCAGATGGGCCTCATCCCCCACGAGGCCGCCCGGGAGATTGCCCGGGTAGCCAGCGTGGAACTGCTGGACCTCGACGCGTTGGGGCGCGAAGGCCTGGAAACCGGGCATATCCTGGTGCCGACCCTGCGCGCATTGCAGGGGTTATGCGCCGATGGGCTGGGCGAATACGTGCATTACGGCGTGACCACCCAGGACATCCTCGACACCGGGCTGATCCTGCAAATCCGCGATGCCTGGGGCCTGGCGGTGCAGCGCTTGCGCGGGATCCGTGGGCATCTGCTCACGCTCGCCCTGCGCCATAAGCACACGCCGATGGTCGCCAGGACCCATGGTCAACACGCACTGCCCACCACGTTCGGCTACAAGGTGGCGGTGTGGGTCGATGAGATTGATCGACACCTTGAACGCTTTGACGAAGCCTACGCCCGGGTGATGGTCGGCAACCTGACCGGCGCCGTGGGCACCCTGGCCGGGCTTGGCCCGCACGGTTTGGAAGTGCAGCGCCGCACCCTGGAAAGCCTCGGCCTGTCGGCACCGTTGAGCAGTTGGCACAGCGCCCGCGACCGCATCCTGGAAGCCGCGTGGTTGCTGGTGCAGGCGTCGGCGACGTTGGGCCGTGTCGCCAATGAGATCTACCACCTGCAGCGCACCGAGATCGACGAAGTGCGCGAGGGGCGGCGAGCAGGGCAAGTGGGGAGTAGCACCATGCCCCACAAGCAAAACCCATCGACGGTGGACCTGATCAGCGCGCTGTCGCGGCTGGTGCGCGCGCAGATGGTTGCGCTGACCGACGCCGCTTTCCAGATGCACGAGCGTGACGGCACCACCTGGCGCATCGAATGGGCGGCCTTACCCGAGCTGTTCATTTACGCCGGTGCGTTGCTCGCTCGTATGGAAGGCTTGCTGCAGGCTGGGCTGCAGGTGCGTGAAGCGCGCATGCGCAGCAACCTGGACTTGCTGGGCGGGCTGATCCTGTCGGAGCGCGTGATGCTTGCGCTGGCGCCTCGGTGTGGCAAGCAGACGGCCCATCATCTGGTGCACGACATCGCCCTGCAGGCCCAGGACGCGGGCGTTTGCTTTCGCGATGCGCTGCTTGGCGACCCTCGGCTGCGCGGTTGTTTCAGCGCGCAAACGCTCGATGACTTGCTTGACCCGACAGCCTACACAGGGCTGGCGGCCGAGATGGTCGATCTGGTGGCAACTAAAGCAAGACCTCGCGCTTCAGGCGATGGCGCTGAGGCGGTGATGGCAACCCAAGGCAATACCAGTCAGTCCCTGTACGCTACGGAGGGTATGTGATGGATGCGCAAATATTGGAAGTGACAGCCCGTGCGTCTTGCACCGCACGTTCGGACCACCCGGGCTTTGATCATGACGGCGAGCAATGCCGCCACGAACACAGCCACATCCTCGATTCGAAAACCCACGGTTCGGGTTATGCCGGCCCGCAGAGCCGCAAGATCTTCTGCAGTCATTGTCGCCTGCAACGTTGGCTGGATGTGGAAGCTGCGCTGGCCATGGCCCAGGCCGATGTCAACATCATCCCGCGCGAGGCGGCCCTGGAGATCGAAAAGGCCGCGTTGCTATCGGGCATCAATGTGCGCCAACTGGCCGAGGGCGTGGCTGCCACTGGGCATTCGCTGATGCCATTGCTGAGCGCCCTGCAAAAAAATTGTAGCCCCAGTGCCCGTGAATACGTGCATTACGGCGCTACCACCCAAGACATCCAGGACACCGCCCAATCCCTGGAGATGCGCGATGTTCTTGATGCGATGGATAAGGCCCTGGAGACTTTGCTGGGCAAGTTGTCGACCCTGGCCGATGCGCACCGTGACTCGCTGATGGTCGCCAGGACCCACTCGATTCCCGCTTTGCCGACCACCTTCGGGCTGAAGGTCGCCGGCTGGATCGATGAGCTGTTGCGCCACCGGCAGCGCTTGGCCGAAGCCCGCCAGCGTGTACTGGTGGTGCAACTGTTCGGCGGGGTCGGCACCATGGCGGCGTTCGGCCCGGACGCCATGCCGATGCTGGAGCGTTTTGCCCAGCGCTTGTCGCTGCAAGTGCCCCTGACGGGCTGGCATGTGTCCCGTGACCGCGTTGCGGAGTTCGTCAGCACCCTGGCCATGGTCACCGCCTCGTTGGCCCGCGTAGCCGATGAAATCCGTACGCTCAATCGTTGGGAAATCGCTGAAGTGGAAGTGGGCTGGAGCGACCAGCAGATCGGCAGCAGCACCATGCCGCACAAACGCAACCCCGAAGGCTGCGAGCAGGTGGTGGTGTTGGCACGGCTGGCCAAGGCCCAGGTCATGCTCGCGCTGGACGCGATGATTCTTGAGCATGAGCGCGATTACCGCGGTACGCGGTTGGAGTGGTGCGCGGTCGCGGACGTTTCCCACTATGCACTGATGGCGCTCTCGATTCTGACCGATACCATCGATGGGCTCACCGTGAATGTGCAGAAAATGGAATGCACCGCCCAGGCCTATGGCGATGCCATCTGCACCGAAGCGGTGGTGTTCGAAATGGCGCGCAAGCTGGGCAAGAGCAGCGCCTACCAGATCATCTTCGAGGTATCCCAGGCCAGCCAGCGCAACCACGTGTCGATCCGCGAGGCGATCGAGGCCGATGCGCGGGTGCTTGCGGTCATGAATGACGGCGCCCTGGCCCGACTGTTCGAACCTCGGACTCACCTGGGCATGTCCGAACGCATCGTTGACAACGTGCTGGCCAAACTCGCCGGCCACTGATCCCTTAACAGATTTGCATATTCATCAAGGAGCGACAGATGTCCAACGTTATGGAAGTTGATAAAGCCAAGGTCCAGCAATTTTCGGCGCGCATCATGGAGGATTACGGCAACACGCTGCGCGGCGCCATGCTCTACATCGGCGACCAGCTCGGTTTGTTCAAGGCTTTGGCCGACGGCCAGGCGGTGACCCTGGAAGAGTTGGCGCACAAGACCGGCTACAACGCACGTTACTTGCGCGAATGGCTGGGCAGCATGGCCACCGGCAATTATGTGACCTACGACGCGCAAACCCGCCGTTACCAAATGCCCGCCGAGTTTGTGCCGGTGCTGGCCGATGAAGATTCGCCGTATTTTGCCGGTGGCATTATCCAGCTGAGCGTGCCGTTCGTGAGCATGGCGCCCAAGGTCATCGAGGCCTTCCGCCATGGTGGTGGTTGCGCTGAAGAGGCGTTCCCGCTGGAAACCTGGAAAGGCATGGAGCGCATGACCATGCCCTGGTACAAGCACTACCTGGTCCAGCACTGGATTCCATCCCTGGACGGCGTCGAAGAGAAGCTCAAGACCGGCGGCAGTGTGCTGGATTTCGGCTGCGGTGCGGGCCTTGCAGCGATCACCATGGCCAAGGCCTACCCCGAGGCGCGCATTGTCGGCTGCGATTTCCACCTGCCTTCCATCGAGTTGGCGCGGGCCAACGCCGAGGCGGCTGGTGTGGGTGACCGGGTGCAATTCGAGGTGAACGACTCCGATGCGTTGCGCGGCCAGCAATTCGACTTCGTGACCACCTTTGTGGTGATCCACGATGCCACCGACCCTCAGCAGATGCTCAAGGATTTGCGCGCCGCCACGGCCGAAGACGGTACCTACCTGATGGTAGAGCTCAACCTGTCCGAGGAACTGCACGAGAACATGAACCTGTTCGGGCGCGTCATGTACCCGCAGAGCACCCTCTATTGCATGACCTGTTCGCTGTCCCACGGTGGGGCAGGGCTGGGGGCGTTCATGGGCGAGAAGCGTGCCCGCCAGATGGCTGAGGCAGCCGGGTTCAGCCGCTTTCGTAAAGTGCCTTCGCAGTGGCCACCGATGCCGGCGCTGTTCGAACTCAAGCCTTGATAGGAAGCATCCACGAGTCGCTTTGCGCAGTAAGGCAATTTAATGGCCCCTTTGTAACAAAATCCTCGCCAAAATCACTTTTATTTTCAGGTGGTTAGGTGAGGATGCAAATGCGCTCTGTGGGAATGATGCTGATTGCCTGCTCCCTGGCCGGCGGCGCGACTGTCGCGCAGGCCAGGGAATTGCGCGAGGGTGACAAGTACATGTGCAGTTGGGGCGCAGGCACGGCCGCCAGGGCCCAGGAGCTCAAGTTATCCGGCGTTTCGCTATACGCGGCCCGGCAGAAGATCCAGACCCTCAAGTTCAGCAAATCGTGGATGCGCATGATGGCCATGGGCATCACCGAGCAGACCTATGACAGCCGCTCAAGGCTCAAGCCCGAGGCGATCCGTCAAAGCTTTTACCAGGATTGCCTGCGCTACAAGGTCGCGCGCAAGTAATCCGTAGCCCGCACCAGCCGTGGGGCCTTTACAAATCCACGACAAACCCCGTGTGAGTATTTGCATACAATTGCGCACTTCTTGATGGAGGCGGGTATGCAAGTGCTGATTCGAACGGCGACACCTGATGACGTCGACACGCTGTGCGCGATTCGCACCTCGGTGGTGCAAAACCACCTGAGCCTTGAACAGATGGCTGGCCTGGGGATTACCCCGCAGGTATTGAGCGATACGTTGCGCGCAGCACCTTGCGGCTGGATCGCGGAAGTGGACGGCCAGGCGGCGGGGTTTTCCATGGTCGACCTGGATGAAGGTGAAGTGTTCGCAATGTTCGTGCTGCCCTCGCACGAGAAGCTTGGGCTGGGCCGTCAACTGATGGCGGTGGCCGAGGCGGCTCTGTTTGAGCACCACGACACGCTCTACCTGGTGACTGATGGGCGTGATGAAATCCGCGCCAATGGGTTCTATCAGCGCCTGGGCTGGTCCGTCGTGGGGCCGGTCGATGGTGATGACGTTCGTTATGAAAAGAGCAGGGCGCCATAAGGCCATGAATGCCCCAGAGCCTCCATCGTCCAACGGCTTGCGCTACCTCGCGGTGGGTGTGCTGGGCATCGCCGTGCTGCTGGGGTTCTATTTCATTCAACTCAACGCCAAGGTCGACCGCCAGCGCGAAGAGGCGGCTGAACGCCTGACGCTGTGTCGTCATCTGGAGGCCGTGGTGGGCGCCACTGCTTCCAGTCGTGAGGCCCTTCAAGAAACATGCAAGCAGTTAAGTGAACAGTTACTTGAAAGCGCTACGCCCGATTAATAACCATTTTTTATACAGGGACTTACTGTCGTTACTTGCACCAAAAAGTAGCACGACTACTGCCTTCTACCTTAAAAAATATGTGGTTATTGAATGACTTACGACGCTTTCAATCCGACGAAAGGATTAAAATAATCTTGTTACATGTTTTTACAATCGCTACTATAGCCGGGCGTTCACCTCCCACGGTTTATGCATTTTTAAATCCCAAGTTTCCATCAGCTACTTGGGATTTTTTTTGCCCGCGATTTAATCTCGGCCTGTCGTTCATGGCCGGTGACGCCTTACTAAAGTGAGGGCTGGCTAACACTTTTGCATTAATTGTCCGGCGGCCGGCAAAACCTTATCTATGCTGCTTGCATCACCTCAATCGGGTAGAACCCAGGGACGGGGGGCTGATCATGATTTCCATCACCGAATTCAACCGCATCATGGCCTCAGGCTTCCTGCCGCTTGCGTGTGAGTGCTGCCTCAATAGTGACGGCTCGCTGCGCATCAGCGTGTTCGAGCCTGCGTCCGGTCGTGTCGACTTGCTGCTGACCCGCGTATCACCCGAAGGCCTGGACAGCATCCGTGCCATCTCTAACCTGATTGGTGAGTTGCGTACCGAGATAAAGGCCGGGCGCCGTGGGTTTGCTGCGGTAGGTTAAGGGCCGTCCAGCGCGTCAGAGGCGCCGCAGGAAGGATTTGACGATGTGGCGGGTAGCGTCTGTGGTATCCAGCTCGTCCACGGCGCTGTAGGCGTACCACTGGCAATCGACAATCTCATTGCACGGCCGTGCCTCGTCGATATTGACCACCGAGGCCTCGAACACATGGTGGACGGTGTCGCGGGCCTTGAGCTCCTGCAGGTACAGCAAGCCGTCCACGTTTAAACCGGTTTCTTCTTCCAGCTCGCGTTCCGCCGCGCCTACCGGGCGCTCGTGCGCTTCTACTTTCCCGCCGGGCAATGCCCATTTTGATCTGGCCTTGCGTACGAAGAGGATGTGCCCCTCACGTTCGCAAATGACGGTCGCCCTAATTTTCATCGAATGTGCCCCCGCGCCGGATGAATGTCATAAAAGTGTAATGCAATTGTCATGCTAAGTGGTTATGGCGCGCCAGGGCCTGTATGTGGATACTGCCCGATTGACGAATACGACCGAGGACATTAGATGAAGACCATACGCTGGGGCATGATCGGCTGTGGCAGTGTCACTGAATTGAAGAGTGGACCGGCTTTCTATAAAGCGCCAGGTTCGGCATTGGTCGCCGTGATGGGGCGGCGTGCCGAGGCGGTGTGCGATTATGCGGCGCGCCATGGCATTGCCCGTTGGTATACCGATGCCCAGGCCTTGATCGATGACCCCGAGGTGGATGCGGTCTACATCGCCACTCCGCCCGACAGTCACCTTGAGTACGCCCTGAGAGTGGCCGCGGCGGGCAAACATTGTTGCGTCGAAAAGCCGATGTCGCTGAATGCTGAACAGAGCGCGTTGATGCAGCGCACATTCGAGCGCGCCGGGCTGCACCTGTTTGTCTCCTACTACCGGCGTTCTTTGCCGCGCTTCCAGCAAGTGCGCACCTGGCTGCAGGAAGGCCGTATCGGTGAGTTGCGCCACCTGACCTGGACCTTGTGCAAACCCGCTGCCGTAACAGACTCCGACGCCACCAATTGGCGCACCGATCCGGCCATTGCCGGTGGCGGTTACTTTGCCGACCTGGCGAGCCATGGGTTCGACCTGTTCCAGTACCTGGCCGGGGACATCGTCGAGGTCTCAGGCTTTTCGGCGCGACAGGCTGGGCGCTACGCGGCAGAAGATGCCGTGACGGCCTGCTGGACATTTGCCAGCGGTGCATTGGGCATGGGCTGCTGGAATTTTGTGGCGGACCGACGCGAAGACCGGGTCGAACTGATCGGCAGTCGCGGTCGTATTCAGTTTTCGGTGTTCGAGGACCAGCCGCTGCGTCTTGAAGGCGAGACCACCGAGGCGTTGGACGTGCCGTGTCACACCCATATTCAATGGCACCACGTCCTGAACATGAACGCGCATATTCGTGGCGAGGCCGAGCATCCGTCGCTGGGCATCGAAGCGCTGAAGACCGATATCATCCTGGACAAGGTGTTACACCGTTACTCCCAGCATCCCTAGGCGTGGCGATAGCGTAAGGCTTTACTCTTTTAAAGGAATACCGGGATGAAATACTGGATGGTGGTGTGGCTGCTGATGGCCACTGCGGCAACGGCGGCGCCACGCAGCCAAGGGCAGGCGGGTGAGTTTGATTTTTACGTGCTATCGCTCTCGTGGTCACCCACGTTTTGCCTCACGCACCCAGGCAACGAGCAATGCTCAGGTAAAGGTTACGGCTTTGTGCTGCATGGTTTGTGGCCGCAATACGCGCGGGGAGGGTGGCCGGCGTCTTGTACACCGCAGACGCGCTTGAGCGAGGCAGAAATGGACAAGGGCGCGGCGCTGTTTCCCACCCGCACGCTGCTCAAGCATGAGTGGGCCAAGCATGGCACCTGCAGTGGGCTGGAGCCGTTGGAGTATCTGGAGAAGACCGATGTGGCGCTCGGTGCGGTTGCCATTCCGCAGCAACTGCAGCCGTTCAATACGCCGCCGTCATTGCAGGCCAACGAGATCGAGGCGCTGTTTCGCGAGAGCAACCCACGCATGGGCAACCACGGTATGGCGGTGATCTGCAAGGGCAAGGTGCTGTCGGAAGTGCGGGTGTGCCTGACCAAGGATCTCGCGTTTGCCGGTTGCCCGCGCAGTGTGAAGAGCCAGTGTAGGGGGGGCGATATTCGTATTCCCACCCAGCGCTGAGAGGTGCCCTGGATCCCACTATGAAAGCTGGCTTGTTGGGTCGCCGTATCGCTGCGATGGCGGCGTGCCAGCCGATGGCTATCTACCTGACGCCCCCGCGATCCAACTGTGGGAGCTGGCTTGCCTGCGAAGACGGCCTCACAGTCGACACCGTAATACCGAGTACCTATCCATTCCTGCGGTAACGGCTACTTAGGGTTCCGCCCTGACGGCGTCTCACTTTTGAAAAGCCGGAATGCCTGCCCAGACAACAGTAAGCAAAACGCTCTTGCCCCACCACGTTACCCACGAATTCAAGCCTGCGTTCGGCCAGCGTGGTTTAACGGGGCGCCTGAGATCAAGATCACAAGCAGATCAAGATCAAGAGCGGCTGGCTCGCTTCGCATCGTGGTTACCTGTGGGCGGTACATTCGACATCTCTGTCGATTGAACGGCCGCCATCGCAGGCAAGCCAGCTCCCACAGTTGATCGCGGGGCACTAATCAGATCAGCGTCCGTTTCTGAAGTACCCAGGGGCATTTTCTTCAATACCCTCGTGTCCCTGCGCGGTACCGTGATCTAAAGATCGTTTGGGATCACAAAAGGAACTGCAATGAGCTTGATTCTCTCCATGGCCGCCTTTGCCCTGGCCACGTCCATCACGCCGGGACCGGTGAATGTGGTCGCTTTAAGTTCTGGCGCACGTTTTGGTTTCGTCGCCAGTCAGAAACATGTCTTTGGCGCCGCCGTGGGTTTTACCTTGTTGTTGGTGTTGATCGGCCTGGGTTTGCATGAAGTATTGGTGCGCTGGCCGATCCTGATTCAATTGATCCGCTGGGGCGGCGTGGCGTTCTTGTTGTATATGGCTTGGAAGCTGGCGGTGAATGATGGCCGGCTGGACGCTGACGGTGCGCACACAGCGCCGTCGATGCTGTATGGCGCGATCATGCAGTGGCTCAACCCGAAAGCCTGGCTGGCGTGTGTGGCAGGCATGGGGTTGTTTGTTGCCGATGGCGATGCGGCACAGGTGTGGTTGTTTGCCGCGCTTTACCTGGTGATCTGCTACCTGTCGGTGGCGTGCTGGGCGTATGCGGGGACGTTTTTGCGCCGCTACTTGAACAACCCCAAAGGTGTGCGCCTGTTCAACCGCTCAATGGCCGCGTTGCTGGTGGCCAGTGTGGGTTATTTGCTGATGGCTTGAGGTTCTCGCGGTATTGCCCCGGCGTGGCCGCGAAGTGTTGTTTGAAGGTGCGCTGGAAGTGTGCCTGGTCGGCAAAGCCCGCGGCCAGGGCGACGTCGGCAATCAGTGCGCCATTGCGCAGTTGGCTGCGGGCGAACTGGATGCGTCGGTTGACCATGAAGGCGTGGGGCGTCAAGCCGTAATAGTGCTTGAATGCGCGGATCAGATAAGACGGCGACAGTTCGGCGGCCTGGCAGATGTCTTCGAGTTTCAAGGCCTGTGTGCAGTGGGCGCGGATGTAGTCGGCGGCGCGTTCCAGTTTGTGGTTGACCTCGCGTACCGGCGTCAGCGAAGGGTTCAGGCGCTGTTGCACCTCGGTGAAGTAACTCACTAGCGCGCTCTGTTTTTGCAGCAGTTCGGCCTGTTCATCCACTAGCGTGCGGTACAGGTCGAGCAAGCCGTGGTACAGCCCGGTGTCGCGAGTATGGGGCGTGTCGAATGGCCGGTAGCCCTGGTCGGTACTGAACCCCAGCTGGTATTGCAGGTCGGTCAGCCAGGGCGTGTCGAGGTACAGCATGTGGTAGGACCAGGGCTGGTCATGGATGGGGTTGCACGCATGCACATCGCCGGGGTTCATCAGCACCACGGTGCCGGCGCTGATTTCGAAGGTGTGCGCGCCGTAGTGGTAATAGCTGCAGCCCGTGGTGATCGCGCCGATGGAAAAATGCTCATGGGCGTGTCGGGTATAGGTGACCTTGCGCCCGTCGGCGATGCTGCGGGCCTCGATGAACGGCAGGCGTTCGTCGCGCCAGAAGCGCGGCGTGTCTGCGGGACGGGTGATCGGGCTGAGCGACATGGCGTTATTTCTCCTGCATTCTCACCCGCGTTACCTCAGGCCGGTACCAGAAAAGCGGCCTTGAGCAACTGCCGGGTATAGGCATGTTGCGGGTCGGCAAAAATAGCCTGGGCATCGCCTTGCTCCACCACCTGGCCTTGCTTGACCACCATCAATTGGTGACTCAGCGCCTTCACCACCGCCAGGTCATGGCTGATAAACAGGTAGGTCAGGTTGTACTTGGCCTGCAAGCCGCGCAGCAACTCTACCACCTGGCGTTGTACCGTGCGGTCCAGGGCCGAGGTGGGTTCGTCCAGCAGGATCAGGCGCGGCTTGAGCACCAGCGCTCGGGCGATAGCGATGCGTTGGCGCTGGCCGCCGGAGAATTCATGGGGGTAGCGATGCCGGGATTCGGGGTCCAGGCCCACTTCCTTGAGCGCCGCGATAATCGCCGCTTCCTGTTCGGCGGGCGTGCCCATCTTGTGGATACGCAGGCCTTCGCCAACGATCTCGCTGACGCACATGCGCGGGCTCAGGCTGCCGAACGGGTCCTGGAACACCACCTGCATTTCCCGGCGCAACGGGCGTACCTGTTGTTGGCTCAGGCGATCCAGTTGCTGACCTTCGAAGCGAATCCCGCCCTGGCTGCCGATCAGACGCAAAATTGCCAGGCCCAGGGTGGACTTGCCCGAGCCACTTTCACCAACGATGCCCAGGGTTTGGCCCTGAGGCAGGCTGAAGTTGATGCCGTCCACAGCCTTGACGTAATCCACGGTATTGCGCAAAAAGCCTTTCTTGATCGGAAACCAGACTTTCAGGTCGTCCACTTCCAGCAGCGGAGGGCCGACATCATTGTTGGCTGGCCCACCACTGGGCTCCGCCGCGAGCAACTCCTGGGTATAGGGATGCTGGGGCGACTGGAACAGTGTCTCGCAATCGGCCTGTTCAACGATGCAACCTTGCTGCATCACACACACACGGTGGGCGATGCGCCGTACCAGGTTGAGGTCATGGCTGATCAGCAGCAGCGCCATGCCCAGCCGCGCCTGCAGCTCCTTGAGCAATTCCAGGATCTTCAACTGCACGGTGACATCCAGCGCCGTGGTCGGCTCGTCGGCAATCAACAACTCCGGCTCGTTGGCCAGAGCCATGGCGATCATCACTCGCTGGCGCTGGCCGCCGGACAGCTCGTGAGGCAACGCCTTGAGGCGTTTGTGTGGCTCGGGGATACCCACCAGCTCCAGCAATTCCAACGTGCGCTGGGTGGCGACCTTGCCGGTCAGGCCCTTGTGCAGGCCGAGCACTTCGTTGATCTGCTTTTCGATGGAATGCAGCGGGTTCAACGAGGTCATCGGCTCCTGGAAGATCATCGCAATGCGGTTGCCGCGTATATGCCGCAGGGTTTTCTCTTTGAGCGTCAGCAGGTCTTGCCCTGAATACTCGATAGTGCCAGACGGATGCCTGGCCAACGGGTAGGGCAGCAGGCGCAGGATCGAATGGGCGGTGACCGATTTGCCTGAACCGCTTTCGCCCACCAGCGCCAGGGTTTCGCCGCGCTTGATGTCGAAACTGACGTGGTTGACCACGCGGTGATGATGCTCGCCGGTGACGAACTCGACACTGAGGTCGCGGATTTCGATCAGATTGTCCGGATTCATCTCATTTCCTCGGGTCGAACGCATCGCGAGCGGACTCGCCGATAAACACCAACAAGCTCAACATGATCGCCAGCACCGCAAAGGCACTCATGCCCAGCCACGGCGCTTGCAAGTTGGATTTGCCCTGCGCCACCAGCTCACCCAGCGACGGCGAACCTGCCGGCAGCCCGAAGCCGAGAAAGTCCAGGGCGGTGAGGGTGCCAATGGCGCCGGTGAGAATGAAGGGCAGGAAGGTCATGGTCGAAACCATCGCGTTAGGCAGGATGTGGCGAAACATGATCGCGCCGTTCTGCATGCCCAGCGCCCGCGCCGCGCGTACGTATTCCAGGTTACGACCGCGCAGGAACTCGGCGCGCACCACATCCACCAGGCTCATCCAGGAAAACAGCAGCATGATCCCCAGCAGCCACCAGAAGTTGGGTTGCACGAAGCTGGCCAGGATGATCAGCAGGTAGAGCACCGGCAAGCCGGACCAGATCTCCAGGAAACGTTGCCCGGCCAGGTCGACCCAGCCGCCATAAAAGCCCTGCAAGGCGCCGGCAATCACGCCGATGATCGAGCTGAGTATGGTCAGGGTCAGGGCGAAGAGCACCGACACGCGAAAGCCGTAGATCACCCGCGCGAGCACATCACGCCCTTGGTCATCGGTGCCCAGCAGGTTGACCGAGGACGGCGGCGCCGGGGCCGGGACTTTCAGGTCGTAATTGATGCTCTGGTAGCTGAACGGAATCGGTGCCCACAAGGTCCAGGCGTCCTTGGCCTTGAGCAGTTCCTGGATGTACGGGCTCTTGTAGTTGGCTTCCAGCGGGAATTCACCGCCGAAGGTAGTCTCCGGGTAGCGCTTGAGCGCCGGGAAGTACCAGCCGCCGTCGAAGTGTACCGCCAGGGGCTTGTCGTTGGCGATCAACTCGGCGCCCAGGCTCAGCACGAACAGCACCAGGAACAGCCACAGCGACCACCAGCCACGCTTGTTGGCTTTGAACCGCTCGAACCGGCGGCGATTGAGGGGGGACAGGTTCATCTCAATGCTCCCGGCTGGCAAAGTCGATACGTGGATCGACCAGGGTGTAGGTGAGGTCGCCGATCAGTTTCACGATCAGCCCCAGCAGGGTGAAGATAAACAGCGTGCCGAACACCACCGGGTAGTCACGGTTGATCGCCGCTTCAAAGCTCATCAGGCCCAGGCCGTCGAGGGAGAAGATCACCTCCACCAGCAACGAGCCGGTAAAGAAGATGCCAATGAAGGCCGAAGGGAAACCGGCGATCACCAGCAGCATGGCGTTGCGGAACACGTGGCCATACAGCACGCGGCGGTTGGTCAGGCCCTTGGCCTTGGCGGTGACCACGTACTGCTTGTTGATCTCGTCTAGAAAGCTGTTCTTGGTCAGCAGGGTCATGGTCGCAAAGTTGCCGATCACCAGGGCGGTGACGGGCAGCGCCAGGTGCCAGAAGTAATCGAGGATCTTGCCGCCCCAGCTCAACTCCTCGAAGTTGTTGGAGGTGAGCCCGCGCAAGGGGAACCAGTCGAAATAACTGCCACCGGCAAACACCACGATCAGCAAAATCGCAAACAGGAACGCCGGTATCGCGTAGCCGACGATGATCGCCGAGCTGGTCCACACATCGAAATGGCTGCCGTGGCGCGTGGCCTTGGCGATCCCCAGGGGGATGGACACCAGGTACATGATCAGGGTGCTCCACAACCCGAGGGAAATGGACACCGGCATCTTTTCCTTGATCAGGTCGATGACCTTGGCGTCCCGGAAAAAGCTGTCACCGAAGTCCAGCTGGGCGTAGTTCTTGACCATGATCCACAAGCGTTCCGGCGCCGACTTGTCGAAGCCGTACATCTTTTCGATTTCCTTGATCAGCGCCGGGTCCAGTCCCTGAGCGCCACGGTAGCTGGAACCGGCCACCGCGACTTCGGCGCCGCCGCCAGCAATGCGGCTGGTGGCGCCGTCGAAGCCTTCGAGCTTGGCGATCATCTGCTCCACCGGGCCGCCGGGAGCGGCCTGGATGATGACAAAGTTGATCAACAAGATCCCGAACAGCGTGGGAATGATCAGCAACAGGCGGCGAACAATATAGGCCAGCATTTAATCGCCTCCGCTCGCCGCATCGGCGCGTGTGTCCAGGGGGACGGCAGGTGTGACGTCGGGTTTGCTCCACCAGGTCGCGGTGCCGACGTCGTAGCGTGGCGAGACCTTGGGGTGGCCCAGGTGGTCCCAGTACGCGACGCGAAAGGTCTTGATGTGCCAGTTGGGAATCACGTAGTAACCAAACTGCAGCACACGATCCAGCGCCCTGGCGTGGGCGATCAGGCTTTGGCGCGAACCGGCGTCGATCAGCTCTTCCACCAACTGGTCGACCGCGGGGTCCTTGAGGCCCATGTAGTTGCGGCTGCCGGGCTTGTCGGCGCTGGAGGATTTCCAGAACTCGCGCTGCTCGTTACCCGGCGAGGTGGATTGCGGGAAGCTGCCCACCAGCATGTCGAAGTCGCGCGAGCGCAGGCGGTTGACGAACTGTGAGACGTCCACGCGACGAATCACCAGGTCGATGCCCAGGTCTGCCAGGTTGCGCTTGAACGGCAGCAGGATGCGCTCGAACTCGGTCTGGGCCAGCAAAAACTCTATGGTCACTGGCTTGCCGGTGCTGTCGACCATTTTGTCGTCAACAATCTTCCAGCCCGCTTCCTGCAGCAGTTGGTAGGCCTCGCGTTGCTGGGTGCGGATCATGCCGCTGCCGTCGGTGTGGGACGGTTCGAATGCCTGGGTGAAGACTTCGCCAGGGATCTTGTCGCGCAGCGGCTCGAGAATCGCCAGCTCGTCCGGACCGGGTAGGCCGGTGGCGGCCATTTCCGAGTTTTCGAAATAGCTGCGGGTACGGGTGTAGGCACCGTTGAACAGTTGCTTGTTGCTCCACTCGAAATCCAGCAGCAGGCTGATGGCCTTGCGCACCCGCACGTCCTGGAACATCGGCTTGCGCATGTTGAACACAAAACCCTGCATGCCGGTGGGGTTGCCGTTGGGAATTTCTTCCTTGATCAATCGGCCTTCTTTCACCGCTGGAATGTTGTAGGCATTGGCCCAGTTCTTGGCGCTGAACTCCAGCCAGTAGTCGAACTGCCCGGCCTTCAAGGCTTCCAGGGAGACAGTGCTGTCGCGGTAGTAATCGGTGATGCGGGTATCGAAGTTGTAGAAGCCCTTATTGACCGGCAGGTCCTTGGCCCAATAATCCTTGACCCGCTCGTAGCGAATCATGCGGCCCGGCTTGACCTCGGCCACCTGGTAAGGCCCGCTGCCCAGGGGGATTTCCAGGTTGCCCTTGGAAAAATCCCGGCTGGCCCACCAGTGTTTGGGCAGTACTGGCAGCTGCCCAAGGATCAACGGCAACTCGCGGTTGTTGGTGCGCTTGAACTTGAACAGCACGCGCAACGGGTCTTCGGCCACCACCTCATCGACGTCGGCGTAGTAGTTGCGGTACAGCGGGTTGCCTTCCTTGATCAGGGTCTGGAAGGTAAACACCACGTCTTCGGCGCGTATCGGGTGGCCGTCATGGAAGCGCGCTTCGGGGCGCAGATAGAAGCGCACCCAGCTGTTGTCCGGGGCTTTTTCGATCTTGCCGGCCACCAGGCCGTATTCGGTGATGGGTTCGTCCAGGCTTTGCATGGCCAGGGTGTCGTAGATCAGTGGCAGGTTGTCTGCCGGTACGCCCTTGCTGATATAGGGGTTGAGGCTGTCGAAGCCGCCCATGGCCGATTCGCGGAAGGTTCCGCCCTTGGGGGCGTCGGGGTTTACATAGTCAAAATGCTTGAAGTCGGCGGGGTACTTGGGGGGCTCGTTGTAGAGAGTCAGCGCATGCTGAGGCGCGGCGTGCGCCGCGGTGCACAGCAACAGGCTGGCGAGCAGGGTAGTACGCAAGGACATCATTGGGCTTTCTCCGAAGCTTTCAGCCACCATGCGCTCAGGCCCAGGCTGTAGGGCGGCGTGGTGACGAAGGCGAACCGGTTGCGGTACGCCAGGCGATGATAGTTGAGGTACCAGTTGGGGATGCTGTAGTGCTGCCACAGCAGCACCCGGTCCAGGGCGCGGCCGGCAGCCAGTTGTTCTTCGCGGGTCTGCGCCGCCAGCAGTTGGTCCAGCAGGTGGTCGACCACCGGGTTGGCGATACCGGCGTAATTCTTGCTGCCTTTGATTGCGGCCTGGCTGGAGTGGAAGTACTGCCACTGCTCAAGGCCGGGGCTCAAGGTCTGGTTGAGAGTCATCAGAATCATGTCGAAGTCGAATTGATCGAGGCGCTGTTTGTACTGTGCGCGGTCAACGGTGCGCAAGCGGGCGTCGATGCCGATGCGGGTCAGATTTTCGACATAGGGTTGCAGGATGCGCTCAAGGTTCGGGTTGACCAGCAGGATTTCCAGGCGCAGCGGTTGCCCGTCCTTATCGAGCAGGCGCTGCCCCGACAGTTTCCAGCCGGCCTCGCTGAGCAGGGCCAGGGCCTGGCGCAGGGTTTCGCGAGGGATGCCGCGACCATCGGTGTGCGGCAGGCTGAACGGTTGGGTAAACAGCGCGGCCGGCAGTTGGTCGCGGTAGGGCGAGAGCATCAACCACTCATGGCCCACGGGCAGGCCGGTGGCCGAGAATTCACTGTTGGGGTAATAGCTCACCGAACGCTTGTAGGCGCTGCTGAACAGCGTGCGGTTGGTCCATTCAAAATCGAACATCAACCCCAGGGCTTCACGCACTTTGGCCTGGCTGAATGCCGGTCGCCGGGTATTCATGAACAGGCCCTGGCTCTGGGTGGGGATCTGATGGGCGATCTGCGCCTTGATCACATCGCCGCGGTTGACCGCCGGGAAGTTGTAGCCGGTGGCCCAGTTCTTGGCCTGATGCTCGATATAAATGTCGAATTCACCGGCCTTGAAGGCTTCAAAGGCCACGTCGCTGTCGCGATAGAACTCCACTTCGACCTTGTCGTAGTTATAGAAACCCTGGTTGACCGGCAGGTCTTTGCCCCAGTAATCCTTGACCCGTTCAAACACCAGTTGCCGCCCAGGCGCAACCTTGGTGATGCGGTAAGGTCCACTGCCCAGGGGCGGCTCGAAGGTGGTTGCCTTGAAGTCACGGTTTTTCCAATAGTGCTGGGGCAGCACCGGCAACTCGCCCAGGCGCAGGATCAGCAAGGGGTTGCCGGCGCGCTTGAACACAAAGCGGATACGGTGAGGGTTGAGGATATCGACCCGGGCCACTTCCTGCAGGTTGGTGCGGTACTGCGGGTGGCCTTCGGTCAGCAGGGTGCGATAGGAAAACGCCACGTCAGCGGCGGTGATCGGCTTGCCGTCGTGAAAGCGTGCTTCGGGGCGCAGGTTGAACACCACCCAACTGCGGTCTTCGCTGTATTCCACCGATTGGGCAATCAGGCCGTAGCTTGAGGTGGGTTCATCGCCCGACGGCGCGTATTGCCCGGTGCCCACCATCAAGGGTTCATTGAGCTCGTTGACGCCGTACTGCAGGAAATTGGCGGTGGAAACCGGGCTTGAACCTTTGAAGGTGTAGGGGTTGAGCGTATCGAAGGTGCCAAATGCCATCACCCGCAATGTCCCGCCTTTGGGCGCTGCAGGGTTTACCCAATCGTAATGGGTGAATTTGGCCGGGTACTTGAGTGTGCCGAACTGCGCATAACCGTGGCTTTCGGTGATCGTCGCGTTCGCCGCAAAGCTCAAGGCCAGACTTATTAGTAGAAGGAGGGGACGCTTCAAGTCAGAGATCCGATCCAGGCGGCTTGGGCTTTATGATCGGTACAGTAACAGCTTGTTCCGGTTGGAAAAAGGCTGTCGGGAAGGCCATTTTGCGGACTGCAAGCTATTGGACGGTGTGAAGGTCAAATGTGGGAGCTGGCTTGCCTGCGATAGCATCACTGCGGTCTGACTGATAGACCGAGGTGCCTGCATCGCAGGCAAGCCAGCTCCCACACAAGCCAGCTCTCCCCGAGGTATTAGCGCGGCCCGGAAACCACCAGCATCTGCCCTGGTTTCAATGCCTGGCCGGTGCGCGGGTTCCAACGCTTGAGATGTTGCATCTCGACGTTGAAGCGTTTGGCCACCATGTACAGCGAGTCACCTTTCTTGACCTTGTACTGCACCGGTTTTTTCGCCGCGACTTTACGCGTGTCTTGCATCACCAGGGTCTGGCCGACCTTGAGGGCCTGGCCGTTGAGCTTGTTCCAGCGCTGCAGGTCATGCACATCGACCTTGTTGGCCTTGGCGATCAGCGTGAGGTTGTCGCCACTGCGTACCTTGTAGCTGCGGGTACGCCCTGCGACCGCCTTGGTCTCGACTTCGTCGAATACCGGCTTCTTGGGGCGCATGCTCAGCAACTCTTCCGGCTTCATCGTCGAAAGGGTGCTGGTCAGCAGTTGGGCCTTGGAGGTCGGCACCAGCAGATGCTGGGGGCCGTCCAGGGTGGTGCGTTGTTTCAAGGCCGGGTTGAGCTGAAACAGTTCGTCTTCGTCGATCTCGGCCAGCGCGGCAACCCGTGACAAGTCCATGCTTTGCTTGACTTCAACGACCTCGAAGTACGGCGTGTTGGCAATCGGGTTCAGGTTGACGCCGTAGGCTTCGGGCGCCAGTACCACCTGGGACAAGGCCAGGAACTTGGGCACATAGTCCTTGGTTTCCTGGGGCAGGGGCAGGTTCCAGTAGTCGGTGGGCAGGCCGAGCTTTTCGTTGCGCTCGATCGCCCGGCTGACGGTGCCTTCGCCGGCGTTATAGGCCGCCAGGGCCAGCAGCCAGTCGCCGTTGAACATGTCATGCAGACGCGTCAGATAGTCCAGGGCGGCGGTGGTGGAGGCGGTGATGTCGCGGCGGCCATCGTAGGCGCGGGTCTGGCGCAGGTTGAAGTAGCGCCCGGTGGAGGGAATGAACTGCCACAAGCCCACCGCATCGCTGCGCGAATAGGCCATCGGGTTGTAGGCACTTTCAATCACTGGCAGCAGCGCCAGTTCCAGGGGCATGTTGCGTTCTTCAAGGCGTTCGACGATGTAATGAATGTAGAGGCTGCCGCGTTCGCCGGCATTCTCCAGAAAGGAGGGGTTGCTGGCGAACCACAGGCGCTGTTGCTCGATGCGCGGGTTGACGCCGACACCGTCCTGCAATTGAAAGCCCCGACGCATGCGTTCCCAGACGTCCTGGGGTACTTCGGGGCTGGGCTTCTCTGATAGCCAAATAGGTTTTTGCTTGATCTTGGCAGCAAGATTCGGTTTGGGTTGCACGGTGGATTGTGCAGCGTAATGAGTCGATTGGCAGCCCGCCAGAGTTGCGGAAACGGCCACCGCCACGGCTTGAGCCAGGCGGGTCAATGCGTCTGAAGAAATGGATTTACGAATAGATGACGACATTGGCTGGAAGTAAGTTCCGGGCAAAAATGTCGGGCGATTCTAGAAAGCGCTTTGGTTCCGGTCAACCATTCAGAAATTACGTATCAGATTGCATCTGGTTAGAACTTATCTTTCCAAGCCCTCAAGCTAGCAAACACCTCGGCCCCAGAGCGGTTGTCGCGGCCGTTCCGTTCGTCCGCTTTTTGTTTAACGGATGTTTCAGCGGTGCGCAGAAAAGGGTTAGTACGTTTTTCCAGGGCCAGGTTGGAGGGCAGCGTCATCTCGCCACGGGCGCGAAGTTGGGCGACATTTTCCACACGTTCGGCGATGTCGGCATTGTGCGGTTCCACGGCTTGGGCAAATTTCAAGTTACTTTGCGTGTATTCATGGGTGCAGTACACCTGCGTATCGGCGGGCAGGGCGGCCAGGCGTTCCAGAGAGTTGTACATCTGTTCGGGTGTACCTTCGAACAGGCGACCGCAACCGGCGGCGAACAAGGTATCGCCACACAGCAATACGCCTTGGTGATAAAAGGCGATGTGGCCGAGGGTGTGGCCTGGCACGGCGTACACGTCGAAGTCCCAGCCCAGCACGCGGATATGGTCGTTATCGTGCAAGGCCACATCCCGCGCCGGGATCTTTTCGTTGGCAGGGCCATAAACCTTGGCGCCGGTGGCATTTTTCAGTTGCTCGACACCGCCTACATGATCATGGTGATGGTGGGTAACCAGTATGTCGCTGAGGCGCCACTCGGCATTCTGCTTGAGCCAGGCCAGCACTGGCGTGGCATCGCCGGGGTCGACCACGGCGCAGCGCTGGGTCGTAGGGTCTTGTAACAACCAGATGTAGTTGTCGGTAAAGGCGGGTAGGGCACTGATCTGTATCATTCTTCGATTCGCCAAGCTGAACACATTGGTGCATCTTAGAACGTCTAGGCGAGTTGGAGAATGCAATGACTGATAAAGCGTTCGCCCAGGCCGATCCTGAGTGGCTGGCCCTGATCAGCGCGGCCCGCGAATGGTTGTCCGGGCCGATTGGGCAGTTTTTGCTGGAAGAAGAGCGGCGCATGCTCGAAGACGAGCTGGGCCGGTTCTTTGGTGGCTACCTGGTGCATTACGGACCGTCGGCCGACACGCCTCCATCGGCGCCGCAGGTGCAACGCAATGTGCGCCTGGGTGCACCGTTGCCGGGCGTGGAGATCGTCTGCGAGGAACAGGCCTGGCCCTTGAGCGAACACGCCGCCGATGTGGTGGTGTTGCAGCACGGCCTGGATTTCTGCCTGTCGCCCCACGGTTTGTTGCGCGAAGCGGCGAGCAGCGTGCGCCCTGGTGGCCATTTGCTGATTGTCGGCATCAACCCCTGGAGCAGTTGGGGCCTGCGCCGTGTGTTCGCCCATGACGGACTGCGCCAGGCGCGTTGCATCGCGCCATCACGGGTGGGCGACTGGCTCAACCTGCTGGGCTTCGCGCTGGAGAAACGCCGCTTCGGGTGCTATCGTCCGCCGCTTGCGACTGCCAAGTGGCAGGGCCGTCTGGCCGGTTGGGAACGCCGGGCAGGAGCCTGGCAGCTGTCGGGTGGCGGCTTCTATTTATTGGTCGCACGCAAGATCGTGGTCGGGCTGCGACCGTTGCAGCAAGTGCGCCGCGAGCCGATCGGCAAGCTCGTGCCGATGCCGTTGGCCAAGGTCAACCGCGAACAAGGCGAACCGTAAAACCTCTTTTTGATTTCAGGCCGAATAACCGATGACCGATAGCGTAGAACTCTTCACCGATGGCGCCTGCAAAGGCAACCCGGGCCCAGGCGGCTGGGGCGCCTTGCTGGTGTGCAAGGGCGTGGAGAAGGAACTGTGGGGCGGCGAAGCCAATACCACCAATAACCGTATGGAATTGATGGGCGCGATTCGCGGCCTCGAAGAACTCAAGCGGCGTTGCAACGTACTGCTGGTGACCGACTCGCAATATGTGATGAAGGGCATCAACGAGTGGATGGTCAACTGGAAAAAACGCGGCTGGAAAACGGCGGCCAAGGAGCCGGTCAAGAACGCCGACCTGTGGCAATTGCTCGATGAACAGTGCAACCGTCACGACATCACCTGGAAATGGGTACGCGGGCACATCGGCCATCCTGGCAACGAGCGCGCCGACCAGTTGGCCAACCGTGGCGTGGATGAAGTGCGCGGCTACAAGCAGAGCTGAATCAGCGACACCGCAGCGGCCGTTCGAGCCGCTGCTTCACCGCCGCCATTGCGTGTGGCGAATCTACCAGCACGGCATTGAGCTTCAGGCAGGCATACTTTGGCCTGATCACAAAGATGCCGTGAGTGTTGTCGCTTACAGAGCCAGGATTGCACGGGCGAGTTGTTCGTCCGTGCATCGCAGGTCCACTCTTGTCTGGCGAATATGCCGCAAGGCTGACTCCAACTGGACACCGTGTATTGCACCTTCGCTTGCGACAAACGATGCGGCATCGGCCTTGGCCGCCAGCACAATCTTGTCGTCCTTGAAGCTGCTGCTGGTGCCGCCCGTGGCACTCATCGACAGGCTCACCAAGGCGTCAGTGGTCATCACGAAACTGGTGGCTTGCGCACCGGCAGCGCTGAACAGGCAGGGGATGAACAGCCATTTCAGGTTGAACATGAGTCAGTGAATTCCGTATCTGGAGGAGGCGCGCAGGTTAGCGACGAGGGACGTAGAAAACCGCAGCAAGTTTGCGAAACGTTGTAAATAACTGTTGGGTGGCCACCGGGGGTTGGGTGCCATGGGCGCTTCGTTTACAGAGCGTGCTAATATCCCGCCCCTTGAACTGTACCGAACCGTTGAGAGCTGAACCCTGATGGCCATCCGATCTGTTGTACTCGATACCGAAACCACCGGCATGCCGGTGACCGATGGTCACCGGATCATCGAAATCGGCTGTGTCGAACTAATGGGGCGCCGCCTGACCGGCCGCCACTTCCACGTCTACCTGCAACCGGACCGCGACAGTGACGAGGGCGCGATTGGCGTCCACGGCATCACTGACGAATTCCTCAAGGGCAAGCCGCGCTTCGCCGAAGTGGCCGATGAGTTCTTCGAATTCATCAATGGCGCCCAGTTGATCATCCATAACGCGGCGTTCGACATCGGTTTCATCAACAATGAATTTGCCCTGATGGGGCAGACCGACCGTGCGGACATCTCCCAGCACTGTACGATCCTCGATACCTTGATGATGGCCCGCGAGCGTCACCCGGGCCAGCGCAACAGCCTCGATGCCTTGTGCAAGCGCTATGGCGTCGACAACTCCGGCCGTGAACTCCACGGCGCCTTGCTTGACTCCGAGATCCTGGCCGACGTTTACCTGACCATGACCGGCGGGCAGACCAGCCTGTCCCTGGCCGGTAATGCATCCGATGGCAGCGGTTCGGCGGAAGGGTCTGGCAACCGCCCTTCGGAAATCCGCCGCTTGCCAGCTGATCGCAAGCCGACGCCGATCATCCGTGCCAGCGAGCAGGACCTGGCCGAGCATGCGGCAAGGCTGGAGGCGATTGCCAAGGCAGCCGGTGCGCCGGCGTTGTGGACTCAACTCACCCAGCAATAACTGCTCATGTAGGAGCAGGCTTGCAGCCATGGGTACTTACACAGTTGCATCTGTGGCGAGGGAGCTTGCTCCCGTGACGGCCTGCCAGCCAACACCTATCTACCTGACGCTGCGCGATCAAACTGTGGGAGCTGGCTTGCCTGCGATAGCGGCCTGCCAGCCAGCGCCTATCGACCTGACGCCCCGCGATCAAATTGTGGGAGCGGGCTTGCTCGCGAATGCGGCCTGACAGTCAACACGGTTGGATTGGGTACATCTCCATTGCTGCGGTAACGGCCATTTAGCGTTCCGCTCTGACAGCGGGTCACTTTGGAAAAACCGGAGTGCCGGCCCAGCCCACCCACAGTTTGATCGCGGGGTGTCAGGTAGGTATGGCCCGGCAGGCGGGCCGTCACGGGAGTAAGCTCCCTCGCGACAGGTTCAGCCCCGTACCGAAGTTATATAAATACCTCTCGACCACCTGTGAAATCTTCATTCGCCACTTTTGCTTCCAGCTTCTACCCTTGTGCAAAGCCTCCGGAGTAAGAGTGCTCATGTACAAAGACCTGAAGTTCCCCGTTCTGATCGTGCACCGTGACATCAAGGCCGACACCGTTGCCGGTGACCGGGTTCGAGGCATCGCCAGGGAGTTGGAACAGGAGGGCTTCAGTATTTTTTCTGCGGTGGACTACGCCGAGGGGCGGCTGGTGGCCGCTACCCATCACGGTCTGGCCTGCATGCTGATTGCCGCCGAAGGCGCCGGGGAAAACACCCATCTGTTGCAGAACATGGTGGAGTTGATTCGCTTGGCGCGCCTGCGCGCACCCAACCTGCCGATCTTTGCGCTGGGCGAGCAAGTCACCCTGGAAAACGCGCCCGCCGATGCCATGAGCGAGCTCAACCAGCTGCGCGGCATTCTTTATCTGTTCGAAGACACCGTGCCGTTTCTGGCGCGCCAGGTCGCCCGCGCCGCACGCACGTACCTGGATGGCCTGTTGCCGCCGTTCTTCAAGGCGCTGGTGCAACACACCGCCGATTCCAATTATTCCTGGCACACCCCCGGTCATGGCGGTGGCGTGGCCTATCGCAAAAGCCCGGTGGGGCAGGCGTTTCATCAGTTCTTCGGGGAAAACACCCTGCGCTCTGACTTGTCGGTATCGGTGCCCGAACTGGGCTCGCTGCTCGATCACACCGGGCCTTTGGCCGAAGCAGAGGCACGCGCCGCGCGCAACTTTGGCGCCGACCATACGTTCTTCGTGATCAACGGCACGTCCACCGCCAACAAGATCGTCTGGCATTCCATGGTGGGGCGCGATGACCTGGTGCTGGTAGACCGCAATTGCCACAAGTCGGTGTTGCATTCGATCATCATGACCGGCGCGATCCCGCTGTACCTGTGCCCGGAGCGCAACGAGCTGGGGATCATCGGCCCGATCCCCCTGAGCGAATTCAGCCCTGAGTCGATCCGCGCCAAGATCGACGCCAGCCCCTTGACCCGTGGGCGACCACCGAAAGTGAAATTGGCGGTGGTGACCAACTCCACCTATGACGGCCTGTGTTACAACGCCGAACTGATCAAGCAGCAACTGGGCAACAGTGTCGAGGTGTTGCATTTTGATGAGGCCTGGTATGCCTACGCCGCCTTTCACGAGTTCTTCGCCGGGCGTTATGGCATGGGTACCTCGCGCACGCCGGACAGCCCCTTGGTGTTCACCACCCACAGTACGCATAAGTTGCTGGCGGCATTCAGCCAGGCGTCGATGATCCACGTACAGGACGGCGGCGCACGGCAACTGGACCGTGACCGCTTCAATGAAGCCTTCATGATGCATATCTCCACCTCGCCGCAATACAGCATCATCGCGTCGCTGGATGTGGCCTCGGCAATGATGGAAGGCCCGGCCGGGCGCTCGCTGCTTCAGGAAATGTTCGACGAGGCCTTGAGTTTTCGTCGCGCCCTGGCCAACTTGCGCCAGCATATCGCGGCCGAAGACTGGTGGTTTTCCATCTGGCAGCCACCCTCGGTCGCGGGCATCGACCGGGTCGCCACGGCGGATTGGTTGTTGCACCCTGGGGATGAGTGGCATGGCTTTGGCGACGTGGTAGAGGACTACGTGCTGCTGGACCCGATCAAAGTCACGCTGGTGATGCCTGGCCTCAACGCCGGTGGGGCCTTGAGCGAGTGTGGGATTCCCGCTGCAGTGGTCAGCAAGTTCCTCTGGGAGCGCGGGCTGGTGGTGGAGAAGACTGGGCTGTATTCGTTTCTCGTGCTGTTTTCCATGGGCATTACCAAAGGTAAATGGAGCACCTTGCTCACCGAGCTGCTGGAGTTCAAGCGTAGCTACGATGCCAATGTCAGCCTGGCCACTTGCTTGCCGTCGGTGTATGCCCAAGGCCCGGCACGTTATCAAGGCCTGGGGCTGCGCGACCTTTGCGACCAGTTGCACAGCTGTTACCGTAGCAATGCCACGGCCAGGCACCTCAAGCGTATGTACACGGTATTGCCGCAAATCGCGATGAAACCCGCCGATGCCTACGACCAGTTGGTCAGGGGCGAGGTGGAGGCGGTCTGCATCGATGCCTTGGCAGGACGCATCGCCGCTGTAATGCTGGTGCCTTACCCGCCGGGCATACCACTGATCATGCCCGGCGAACGCTTCACCGAGTCAACCCGTTCAATCATCGATTACCTGGCATTTGCCCGCACGTTCGATAGCAGTTTCCCCGGTTTTGTCGCGGATGTGCATGGGCTGCAACACGAAGATGACGGCAGTGGCCGTCGTTATACCGTCGACTGCATCAAGGGTTAAGGAAGTCTATGCAAGCTGTAATGAACCCGAAGTATCCAGGGCTCAGTGTGCGAGTCGCCGACGAAGGTTTTGACGCCTATGTGTGGGGCAATGATTTCAGCTTTGAAGTCAGTGCCTATGGGGTGCCGCAAATGGGCCAGCGCGTCGAACAATGGCCGGTGGAAAAAGTGCTGCCGTACCGCAAGTGCTATGGCATCGACCCGGAAGAATTCGCCAGTTTTCGTGATGCCGCCGACAGCTCGATCTTCATGGCGTACCTGGATGACCGCGCAGTGGGGCATATCGTGGTCAGCACCAACTGGAACGGTTTCGCCCATGTTGACGAGTTGGCGGTGGCGTTACCGGCGCGCCGACATGGCGTGGCCAAGTCGTTGTTGGACGTGGCGCAGTTCTGGGCTCGCAAGAAGAACCTGCCGGGCATGATGCTTGAGACCCAGAACAACAACCTCGGCGCCTGTCGCCTGTATGAGCGTTGTGGCTATGTAATGGGTGGCATCGATCAACTGCGTTATCGCGGGATTGACCCGCAAACTCGCGAGGTCGCGATTTTCTGGTATCGGTTGTTCAAGGCGCAAGTGGAGGCTGTCTGACCCCTGTAGGCGCGAGCTTGCTCGCGAAATACGCCAAGGCGCCGCGTTGCATCAGGATGAGCGTGTGATCGTTCACGTTCTTCGCGAGCAAGCTCGCTCCTACGGGGACTTGGTGTCGTTGCCAAGCAGGCTTTCGGCTTTCTGGATGACGATTTCCAGCAGCGCATTCAATGCCGGGGAGGGCGCAGCGTCTTTCAAGGTCAACGCATACAGGCTGACCACTATCGGTGGTGACACCGGGCACGCATCAAGCCCGGACTCTCGTGCACCCAAGGCAGTGAACGGGTCGACAATCGCCAGGCCTTCTCCGGCCTCCACCAAGCCGCGCATCATCGGGTAGGTTTGCACCCGCGTCTGCACCACGGGCAGCGGCCGCAGGGCGTGCAGCTTGGCATCCAGCAAGCGGCTGAGCGGGTCATGGCCTTCAAGGCCGATCAACGACTGGCCGGCCAACTCCTGCAGCGCAATGTATTTTTGCTTGGGCTTGAGCCAGCCATGGGGGGCCAGCAACTGCAATTTGCCTTGGGCCAGCACCGTGCTCTGGATCTGTGGATGTTCTGGGTCATGCAGGCTCAGGCCCACATCGGCTTCATGCAACAGCAGGCTGTTGATGATCTCGCCAACTGGCTGGCTCGACAGGTTGCACGGCATGTCCTGGAAGCGTCGACGCAGTGCAGCAATGCTCTGGGGCAACAGTTGGTTGGCCAACGGCGGCGTGCAGAGCGCGCGCAGGGGCGGCGCATGATGGTGTTTCAAGCGGCTGGCAAGGCGTTGCAACGGCTCCAGGGCTTCATACAGAGCAGTGATTTGTGCCTGCAATTCCAGGGTTTCCCGGGTGGGCTGCAAACGCCCGCGCACGCTGGCGAACAGCATGAAGCCCAATTGCTGCTCAGCGTCCTTGAGAGTGGCGTCTACTTCGCCCACGGGGAGTTGCAACCACTCGGCGGCGGTGCCGAGGTGGCCGGTCTGCAAGATGGCCTGAATCACTTCGATATGACGTAAACGCATGGCCGGAGTCTATGTGCAGTGCGCAGGGGATTCAATGGCGCAGGCCTTCGTGCGCAAAAAAGACTGCCGGGGTCGTCCCGGCCTATGGCGCTCAGCCAGGACCCCATTAGAATGGCGGGTCTGATCAGCAACGACCCCTGCCGGTTTCCCGGTACTTAAAATAAAAAACAGGTCTGGTCTCATATGCCTCTACCCTCGACGTTCTTCGGGGTAACGGCCAAGCAACTCGTGGTCCTAGTGACCGTGGGAGGCCTGGCGGCTTACTTCTTCAATCATCAGGATGAACCGACGCCGGACAATCTCGCACTGGAGGCCTTTATTCGCTCCCAGCAACAGGTGGGCGAGCAGGTGGGCGCAGTCGTGGGGATCACCCTAGTCAGGGAGGTGGAGGCTTACCCCGCGTACAATGCGGCAGGTTACAAGCGCTCGATGTTTACCGTGCAAGGGGAGCACGGCCAGGTGCTGGTGACGCTCAAGCAAGACGAGCAGGGCATAGAGGTGACGCAGATCCGCCGCCCATGAACGTCCCCAGCCCAGCCGCCAGGACTGAGCAGGTGAACAAGGCAAGCGCTTACGATGCCAGAGTGGTTTCGGACTCGCGCACGAGAATGGTGCCCGACTGGATCAGTTTGAATTCATCACCTTCCAGCTTTTCTACACGGTCGCCAATGGCCAGCTTGTAGGTCGTGGTGGGCGTCGATCCGGCCAGGTCGCCTTGCGCCGGGTTGGATTCCTGAAACTCATGCACCGAATAAACGCGGCCTTCCGCGTCTCTGGCATGAAACTGTCCAACAAGTACTGCAGCCATCTGTTTAGAACCTCTGGAGATAAACACTCGATTTGCGGTTCTGTAGACCGTCAGGGAGCGGGGTAGTTTACCTATAAGAAAAAAATACTATTCGCTGATATTTTCAGACGCTTCCTACGCAAGTGCTTGCAAGGAAAACGTGGAGGGAATCCGCACAACCCTCTGGTGAACGCGCCGCGAAGCCTCTATAACTACAAGCTCCTTTATTCAGAAGTCGGGAAACCTCAATGAGCAAGGTCTACACGATTGCCGTCCTGGTGGGCAGCTTGAGAAAAGAGTCGATCAACCGCAAGGTCGCCCTGGCCCTGGCCGAACTGGCCCCTGCCAATCTCAAGTTGAACATTGTTGAAATCGGCGACTTGCCGCTCTACAACGAGGACATCGACGGTGCAACACCGCCCGCAGCCTACAGTACTTTCCGCAAACAAGTGAGTTCATCCGACGCGGTGCTGTTCGTCACCCCCGAATACAACCGCTCCGTGCCGGCGGCCTTGAAAAATGCCATTGACGTGGGCTCGCGCCCATACGGGCAGAGCGCCTGGAGTGGCAAGCCGGGGGCGATCATCAGCGTGTCGCCGGGTGCCATTGGCGGCTTTGGCGCCAACCACCATTTGCGCCAGTCCCTGGTGTTCCTGGATGTGTGGTGCATGCAACAGCCGGAAGCCTATCTGGGCGGGGCGGGCAATGTGTTCGATGAGGCGGGGAAGGTGTCGGACAAGACCAAGCCGTTCCTGCAGGCATTCATCGATGCCTACGGTAAGTGGGTGGAAAAGCAGAAAGGCTGAAATTAGCCCCGCACCTGTAGGAGCGAGCTTGCTCGCGAAAAACTCGACGACAACGCGTTCATTCAGGATGTCAGCGTTACCGTTAGCGATCTTCGCGAGCAAGCTCGCTCCTACAGTAGGGGGTTATCGCAGCCAGTTGGTGCGTGCCAGTTCGATAACCTCATCGCCACGCCCGCTCATCACCGCCTTGAGCATGTACAGGCTGAACCCCTTGGCCTGTTCCAGCTTGATGCTCGGCGGCATCACCAGTTCCTGAGTCGCGGTCACCACGTCCACCAACACCGGGCCATCGTGGGCCAGGGCACGGCGCAGTGCCGGTTCCAGGTCTTCGGATTGCTCCACACGTATGCCCAAAATGCCCATGGCATTGGACATGGCCGCGAAGTCCGGGTTTTTCAGCTCGGTGCCGGTGTCCAGGTAACCCGCAGCCTTCATCTCCATGGCGACAAAGCCCAGGGACGAATTGTTGAACACCACGAGTTTGACCGGCAATTGCAGCTGCGCCAGGGAAATGAAATCCCCCATCAACATGGTGAAACCACCGTCCCCGGACATCGAGATCACCTGCCGTCCAGGGAACGCCGCCTGGGCGCCGATAGCCTGAGGCATGGCGTTGGCCATCGAGCCATGGTTGAACGAGCCGATCAGCCGGCGCTTGCCGTTCATCTTCAGATAACGCGCCGCCCACACGGTGGGTGAGCCGACATCGGCGGTAAAGATCGCATCATCATCGGCCAGTTCGCTGAGCAAGCGCGCCACATACTGGGGATGGATTGGCCGGCCGGCCTTGGACGGTTGCGCCAGGTCATCCAGGCCTTGGCGGGCTTTTTCGTAGTGCTTGAGGGAGGTTTCGAGGAAGCTGCGATCGGTCTTGCGGGTCAGGCGCGGCAACAGCGCGTCGATGGTTTCACTGACATCGGCGGCGATGCCCAGGTCCAAGGTCGCACGGCGCCCCAGGGCTTGAGGGTTGCGGTCCACCTGGATGATCCTGGCGTCGGTCGGGTAGAACTGGCGATAAGGGAAGTCGGTGCCGAGCATGACCAAGGTGTCGCAATCGAGCATGGCGTGGTAGCCGGAGCTGAAACCGATCAGGCCGGTCATGCCGACGTCGAACGGGTTATCCCACTCCACGTGCTCCTTGCCCCGCAGTGCGTGAACCACCGGCGCGCCGAGGGCGTCGGCCAGCGCCACCACTTGATCGTGGGCACCGGCACAGCCGCTGCCACACAGCAGGGTGACTTTCTCGCTGCTCTGGAGCATGTCGGTGAGGCGCTGCAAGTCCTGCTCAACCGGCAGGGTGCGCGGTGCGTGCAAGGCCGGCCAAGGCTTGAGCTTATCTTCCACCTCCAGCAGCGAAACATCTCCCGGAATCACCACCACCGCCACGCCTCGGTTGAGAATCGCCGAACGCATGGCACGGTGCAGCACCTGAGGCATCTGCTCGGGGTTGCTCACCAGCTCGATAAAATGGCTGCACTCCTTGAACAGTTCCTGGGGATGGGTTTCCTGAAAGTAATTCAGGCCAACCTCCGAGGACGGAATTTGCGCGGCAATCGCCAGCACCGGCACATGGTTGCGATGGCAATCGAACAAACCATTGATCAAATGCAGGTTACCCGGCCCGCAACTGCCGGCGCACACCGTCAACTCGCCGGTGGCCGCCGCTTCGGCACCGGCAGCGAAGGCGGCGACCTCCTCGTGGCGCACATGCATCCACTCGATGCTGTCCATGCTGCGCAGGGCGTCGGTCAGGCCATTGAGGCTGTCGCCGGTGAGCCCCCAGATACGCTTGATACCCGCTTGTTCCAGGGTGGTCGCCAACTGCTGGGCCAGGTTGATTTTCGCCATGAGGAACTCCAATCGTCAGTGAGGTTGAAAAACTGCTGATCAGTAGGGGACACTTCAATCACGGCGAATGCTCCGCCATTAATGTGAAGATTGCGTCATGTTCGCGCGATACTGCCGCGTACGCCGCGCGATAAACCACTGGTCACAGGCCAATGCCAGCCAGGGCGCAACGTTGGGGTTGGGCAGACGGCCGCGGCTCAGGCGACGCATCTGGTCGCGCACCACGGCGAGGGTGGCGAGGGCGGCCAGCGGTTTGCGCTTCCATTCCATGGGCCGCAGTTGTGGGTTGAGGTCGCGACCTTCACGCCACTGTTTGATCAGTTGCGGCTCCAGGGTCAGGGCGGTGGCGATGCCGGCCATGGCGATGCCGCTGTCCAATACTTGCTGGACCACCGGCAAGCGGCGAATACCTCCGGTCACCATCAGTGGCATGGTGGCGATGCTCGCCATTTGCGTGGCGAAATCCAAAAAGTAGGCTTCACGGGCCAAGGTGCGGCCGTCCCGCGCTTCACCTTGCATGGCCGGCGCTTCATAGCTGCCGCCGGACAACTCAAGCAAATCGATCGGCAGTGTATTGAGCATTTCCACTACAGCGCGTGCATCGGTCTCATCGAAGCCGCCGCGCTGGAAGTCTGCGGAATTGAGCTTTACCGACACACAAAATGAAGGGCTGACATTGGCCCGCACGGCACGGATGACTTCTAGCAGCAGGCGTGCCCGGTTTTCCAGGGAGCCGCCCCAACGGTCGGTGCGATGGTTGCTCAAGGGCGAGAGGAACTGACTCAACAAATAGCCATGGGCGCCGTGGATCTGCACCCCGGTGAACCCGGCTTGCTCGGCCAGGCGGGCGCTGGTGGCGAAGCGCTTGATGACGTCCTGGATGTCGTCTTCGGTCATGGCCTTGGGTTTGGCGAACATCTTGGAAAAACTGCCCACATCCAGCGCAATAGCCGAGGGTGCCAACGCTTGTTGACCGAGGTTGGCCATGGTCTGGCGGCCCGGATGGCTGAGCTGTACCCAGAAGTGCACACCTTTGGCCCGGGCTACGTCGGCCCATTCACGAAAACTGGCCAGGTGTTGCTCGTTTTCCAGCGCGACACCGCCAGGGCCGGTCATGGCGCGGCGGTCGATCATCACGTTACCGGTCAACAGTAAGCCGGGCTCGCCGTCGGCCCAGGTCTTGTACAGCTGCTTCAATGCTTTGGACGGTGCCTGATGCAGGTCCGCCATATTCTCTTCCATCGCGGCCTTGGCGATGCGGTTGGCGATGACTTGGCCGTTGGGCAGTTGCAGCGATTCGAACGGTGACATGGGTTAACTCCTGAGCAGGGGAGGTCTCAGGCTAAGCTTAAAGTTAACTTTAATGTCAAGCGGGAGTCGATCACGAAGGATTGACGGGCGACGGAACTGTAGGAGCGAGCTTGCTCGCGAAGAACGCGAGGGCGCCGCTACAGCCAGGCGACCTGCGTTATCGTTCAGGTTTTTCGCGAGCAAGCTCGCTCCTACAGGGGCTTAGCGGCGGCGGAACAGCGGCAGTGGTTCATCGGTGGCCGCTTGATAGGTCACCGAGAAATCCTTGAGACTTTCCAGCGCTTCGTACGGGTCTTTGTCCGCGCGCAAGGCGAAGGCATCGAACCCGCAGCGGTGCAGGTAGAACAACTGGTCACGCAGCACGTCGCCAATGGCCCGCAGTTCACCCTTGTAGCCATAACGGTCACGCAGCAGGCGGGCGTTGGAGTAGTTGCGCCCGTCGGTGAAGGCCGGGAAGTTCAGGGCGATGACCTGAAAATGCTGCACGTCATCACCGATTTCTTCGGCTTCTTCATCGGCGTCCAGCCATACACCCAAACCGCCGTCGCGGGCCTTGAGGGCGTGGCCGTGCTCACGCCACAGGGCCAGCGGCACGATCAGGTCGTCGCAGTTGGAGATGCCGTCGAAGCTCGCGTCCTTGGGCAACAGGTGCCAGGTTTCGTCGACGACTGCGTTGTTCTTAATGATTCGCTGCATAGACACGCTCCTTGAACAGGTCGATGCCGATGCGCTGGTAGGTGTCGATGAAGCGCTCATCTTCGGTACGCTGTTCGATATACACGTCGATCAGCTTGCCGATCACCTCTGGCATGGCTTCCTGGGCGAAGGATGGGCCGAGGATCTTGCCCAGGCTCGCATCGCGGCTGGCGCTGCCACCCAGGGACACTTGGTAGAATTCTTCGCCTTTCTTGTCCACGCCCAGGATGCCGATGTGGCCGACGTGGTGGTGACCACAGGCGTTCATGCAACCGGAGATGTTCAGGTCCAGCTCGCCGATATCGAACAGGTAATCCAGGTCGTCGAAACGGCGTTGGATCGACTCCGCAATCGGGATCGACTTGGCGTTGGCCAGGGAGCAGAAGTCGCCGCCCGGGCAGCAGATGATATCGGTCAGCAGGCCGATGTTCGGCGTAGCAAAGCCGCCTTCGCGCAGTTCGCCCCACAGGGTGAACAGTTGGCTCTGTTCAACGTCCGCAAGAATGATGTTCTGCTCGTGGGAGGTGCGCAGTTGGCCGAAGCTGTAGCGCTCGGCCAGGTCGGCGACCGCGTCCAGTTGCTTGTCGGTGATGTCGCCAGGCGCAACGCCGGTGGGCTTGAGCGACAGGGTCACTGCCACATAGCCGGGCTTCTTGTGCGCCAGGGTATTGCGCGTGCGCCAGCGGGCGAAGCCTGGGTGTTGCTGGTCGAGTGCGGCCAACTCGGCGTCCTGATTGCTCAGGGCCTTGTACTCAGGGTCGACGAAGTGCTTGGCGACGCGGTGCACTTCGGCTTCGGTCAGGGTGGTCTGGCCGCCGCGCAGATGTTCCATTTCGGCATCGACTTTCTGGGCAAACACCTCAGGGGTCAGCGCCTTGACCAGGATCTTGATCCGGGCCTTGTACTTGTTGTCGCGACGGCCATAGCGGTTGTAGACCCGCAGGATGGCGTCGAGGTAGCTCAACAGGTCCTGCCACGGCAGGAACTCGTTGATGAACGCACCGACCACCGGCGTACGACCAAGGCCGCCACCCACCAGCACACGGAAGCCCAGCTCGCCTGCAGCGTTGTACACCGGCTCCAGGCCGATATCGTGGACTTCGATGGCGGCGCGGTCCGAGGTCGAGCCATTGATGGCGATCTTGAACTTGCGTGGCAGGTAGGCGAACTCAGGGTGGAAGGTAGTCCACTGGCGCACGATTTCGCACCACGGCCGTGGGTCGATCAACTCGTCGGCAGCGACGCCGGCAAATTGGTCGGTGGTCACGTTGCGCAGGCAGTTACCGCTGGTCTGAATGGCGTGCATCTGCACGGTAGCCAGTTCAGCCAGGATATCCGGCACATCTTCCAGGGCCGGCCAGTTGAACTGCACGTTCTGGCGGGTGCTGATATGGGCATAGCCTTTGTCGAAGTCGCGGGCGATCTTGGCCATCATTCGGGTCTGGCGCGACGTCAGTTGGCCATAGGGCACGGCCACCCTCAGCATCGGCGCAAAGCGCTGAACGTAAAGGCCATTTTGCAGGCGCAGAGGGCGGAACTCTTCTTCGCTCAGTTCACCTGCTAAGTAGCGTCGGGTCTGATCACGGAACTGCTTGACGCGGTCCTCGATGATGCGCTGATCGTATTCGTCGTATACGTACATATAGGTCCTGTTCTCGGCAAATCTGCGCGCACGGCCGCGCACTCCCAACGGAGCCGGCGCACGATACCAGTTTGCGTATATGCGCAAAAGTGATGTTTGGGTATATGCACATAACCAAACTGACTAATGAGAACAGTTATCGCGATACCCACATTTGTCATGGGGGCAAGACTGGTCTTTACTGTGGACGAGTCTTAGTGCAGTCACCTATAAAACCGACAAGAGGCGATGCGATGAGTAATTCCACCAAAGCCCGTAAACCTGACAGTACCGTTGATGCCTGGGCCATTTTGTTTCTGATTATTCTCGTGGTCGGCACCGCTGTATTTTGGGTCAGCCACCAGTAATAAAACCGTTGATTGAGCAGCGATTGGTTGTCGAGTAGCCAAGATGATGGCTGTCGATATTCAAGGTTCATCTGAGCGCCTGCATTTGTCAGCGCCGCCAGCGCCGGTGGATTCCGTGCGCTGGCGGTCGTTGGCAAACCGGCGTCCTGTTTATGCGTTCAGTCTGCATCGGCGGCGGCGTTAAACACCGGCCAGGTACAGCACCAGCTTGACGATGCCAAACAGCGTCAAGGCAAACACCACCGTGAACGCAACGCCCAGGATCACAAAGTGGCTGGGTTTGCCATGGGTGAAATCGCGGGCGCGATTCTTGCCGCTTTGCACACCGAACGCGGCGGCCGTCACGCTGTGCAGCATCTGCCGGAAGGTCGGTGGTTTGTCATCGATTGGATCGTCCATAAACCCCTCGTCAACAAGGTTCTCATGCAGAGTATAGACAGTCTGTCGAGGCTCATTTGGAAGCCAGTACCTCCAACCCCAGGAATAGTCGCTGATCAAGCGGTGACTTGATCTCGGCTTTCTCCAGGTTGACCACGGCGCGGTTGTCGGCACGCGCCTGTTCAATCAGTTCCCGGCGCGTATATCGCTGTTCACTCGGGGTTTTAAGGTGACCGAAATCAGGTTGGGAGGGCGCTTGATCGACGGCGGAATAATGAAAATGCGCGTACCACAAAACATTGTCCTTTCCCTTTATACCCGCCCTGATTTTGCTTTTATCGCGTACTGCATACTCGGTGAGAAAGTCACCGGCCTTCAACGGCACGCGGCTCTTCACCAGGTTGATATCGACAAAACCGTGTTTCCACAAGTAATCGACGTGGGAGGCTTTGGGGCGTTGCAACTTGTACCCTTCGCTGCAACGCTCACGTGCCTGTTGCGTTGCCTCGGCCGCCAGGCTGCGGTACTGATCGATCAACGTGCGAGCGCCGGGATCGTTGGCGTGATCGCGCTGGAGTTCTTCGGCAAGGGTTGTGAATTTCGCTGCGTGCTGGGTCAGTATCACATCCCACTCAAGGGGATCGAGGCTTTCCAGTCGGCCCGGGTCGCGTAACTTTCGTTGTTGGAAGGCGATGCTGCTGTCAATGCCGGTGCGCTCGTCCCTGACGGTTTGCGCCTGTGCTTCTATGGTTTTCAGCGAACGCTTGATTGCCGTCGGCGCGGGCGCTGAGGGCCCGACCTCTTCAACCACGTTCCATACACCTTCGCCGGGGTGTTCAAGGTAGGTGGCGAGGGTTTTTCCGGTGAGCGGGTCCTTGATATCGACGAAATTACCCGGTGTGTCGCGCTGGGCAGGGCGCACTTCACCCACCAGGGTCCTGCGGTCACGGGTCTTGATCACTCTTCGGTTCGGTGCTTTCTGCCGTGTGATGCGCTCGGGCGTTGGCAGTGGCGCGAAGCCTTCTTCCACCAGAATCAAATTGGCCAACTGCGCCTCAAGGCTGGTGCGGGCATAAGCCAGATAGTCCAGAAACGGTTGGCGATGCTCCTCGCGAATGAAGCCGGAATTCATTTCAGCCAGCGACGTGACAGCGTTTTCCAATTGCTCATATCGCTCCAGAACGTCCTTGAGCACGTCGATCTGCTCTCGGGCCGAATAGCCGGTAGTGGTGAGCATTTCCGTATGCGCCATCAAGCTGGTTGCGGTTCTCTTGTCGGTCAGCTCGCGTACGAATGGAAATTCCGTTGGGTTGCGCGAGTCATTCATGCGATTGAACACCAAGTCCATGAACACCAGCAGGGCGTGCTGTTTGATCGCGACCGAGCGGATGTTTTGATCAGAGGGCTTGCCTTGCAAGAGTATCTGGCGCAGGGCCGGGTCTGCCTCTTTGAGTAACGTCTCGATCTTTTCAGCGGGCTCGACCATTTCCGTAAGCGCGGCAAGCTGGCGTTTTTTGGTGATGATGTAGTCGTCGTAGGCGTCGCTGATGTTTTGCGGCAGCTCCCGTGATGCGCGGGCGCTGAGTTCAGCGTCGGTTTCGCCACGATCGGTTTCCAGGGCGTCTGCCATTTTTTGCGACACCGATTCGTAGATGCCTGCCCAGAAGTCAAAATTGCTTTTGCTTGCCCTGTTTCGCTCCCTTACATAAGTGGGGTCAGTCCTGTCGACAGCCATCAGTTCGCTGGTCTTGGATTCGACTTTTTTCATCAGCGTCATTACCTCGCGGCCGTACTGCTGGAAGTTATCGAGGGCGATATTCCACTGCGTCCTGGCTTGGGCCGCCGCGACGCGCCGTTTCTCATGACGGATAAGAACTTCTGCGTGCAACTTCGGTATGTTCGCGGAACTGGCCAGCAATAACCAATCCTTGCGCAGGCTTTTGCTTTGTTCAACAAGTTGGGCACGGGCTGCGTTCAGAGTGCTTTGTAGCGAAAGCGAAGTGGGTATCAGCGAGAATATTTCGGCATTCAGTGCTTGCAATTCGGCCTTTAATACACCCAGTTTTTCGGCACGTTCCTTCTGCCATTTACTCAAGCGTTCCCGGGGCATTCCGCCCTCCAGCCTGGCGTGAGTGTCCAGGCGCCAGTGCCCCTGGTGGTCGCTTATCAGCTTGAAACCGGGGTGTTGCGGATATTGCGGGTGTACCAGATAGACCTCGTTGAATCCCGGCACCACATTGACCTGGAACAGCAACCCGCCGAGGCTGGCGTGCCAGGTGCCATTTATGCGGTAAAGGCCTTTGAGCGGGCCGCTGCCTTGCGCAGTCGGCAAGGGTTCAGGCCATGGCACATTAATGTCCAGCATCGCCCTCAGTCGTTCGCTTGCGTGTGGGCTTGCCAGCGAGCGAATGAAGTCCAGGGCGGTGTGGCCTGATGCCGGGGGTTCTCCCGGCAATGACACTGCGCCAGAACGTATCACTGGCGCATCCTGAGGTGGCAGCAGGCCTGGTGCACGGCGCCAGGTTTCAAGGCGCAACGCGCTGTCGGTTGCACTCGGTGGCGACAACGGTTTGGCAGAAGGCGATGCGCCATGCAGCAACACCATCGCAGTATTGAGCAGCAGATCAATCAGCGCCAACTCGCGGGTGGTGGGATCGTTGCTGTCCAGGCCCGCCAAGTCCTGCTCCAGGCTGGCAACCAGCACCAGGAACCAGCCGGCCAACATGGCTGGGCCCTGTACCAAGGGCAGCAGCAGTGTATTGAACAACAGCCAGGCACCCTCCATCACAATGGCCCATCGGCTTTCGGTGTTGGAGATCGACTCGCGGTCCGCCAGGTCGACCAGTGCCCGTGCGGTGCTGCCAAACAGATGGTTGGGCAGTTGGCCGTTGAGCTGGGACTGGAGCCATTCACCGGCGCCGTCATCGACGGCCAGGGTCGCGGGCGCTGGTTTCTCGGGTCGGTTGAACTCGTCGCCGGGCAAGAAACGGATGATGTGCGGCTCTTTGATGCCGCCGTGTGCATAGATGGGGCGCGCCTTGTCCGATAGCCAGGTCAGCACGCTGTCCTGCAACGCACCCGGTTCGGCGATGGCCTCCAGCAGCGCCTGGCGCGTGGGGTATTCGTTGAGGGACTCGGCGTACAGCGGTCGGTACAGCAAGTGTGGGCCGACCTGGGAGTCGCGAGGCTCAATGATAAACATATTATTCACTTCGTCCGGCGTGGCCCCGGCTTTACGGCACAACGCCAGGGGGCGCAGGACGATTTCCTGATCGTTGACGAGTCTGAGCGAAGGCGTTTCTCCCATGAGCGCCTTGACATACTGATAACCCGTCACGGTCATGCCATGCTGCTGGCGGACCTTGAATTCCAGCGCCTGCATCGGCAGATGAGCCTTCAGTTCGCGAGTAAACAGCAACTCGCGGCGACGCGCCTCGACGGTATCGGACAGCAACAGATCTTTGAGGGCATTAGGGTAGGTGGTGCCGATATCGACGCGCTGGATCAGGCCGTTGCTGCCCATCAGATAGTCTTCATTCAACCAGCCAGGCAGTGGCGTGGCTGTTGTGGAAGACAGCTTCAACGTACCTTTGGGCTTGCCGGCCAGATTCTTCAGGGCCAGCTCCGTCAGCGACATGCGCACGTGTTCGATGATTCCCGCGCCGCCCGGATAACCTGCCGCTACCGCAAAGTCCAACAGCACCGCATCAGGGTCGAAATCGCCGTGATCGGCTTGCATCTGCTTGCGCAATGCGTTGCGGCTGAATGTGTGGATGTTTTCAATACCCTCGTTGAAGGATCGTCCCTGGTTTGTTTGCAGAACATGCGCCATATCCTGCAAGTGGCGGTGATAGGCGAAACGATCCGCGGGCTCGGCTTGCTTGAGCCATTGCGGCAGTTGCTGGCTCACGATGCCAAGGCGCCCGGTGTCGGGCAACTTGATGTCGGTAAAATACCTGGCCGGGTTGGTGATCATGTCCAGGCGTTGATCGAGTTCTTTTTCGTCTTGCCCCTGGAACGATAGGGCTCCCAGGTCTTCGAGTTGTTGGTTAAGGATCAGCCCGGCCTGTTGTTCAAATACGTTGGCGGCAGTTTCGTTGCGTTGCCAAGTGAGGCTGTCGAACTGAAACTCGCGTTGCATCCTGCTCCCCCACGCCTGGCTGAACGCCTCCAGCGAATCAAACGCCTGGATTGCGCCGGCTACGCTGTAGAGCAACACCTGTTTATCGCGTACCAATAACAGGTCCGGGGTCAATACCCGCACCGTCTTGCCGAGGCGGGTGAGTGTGCTCTCTATGAAATATACATAGGTGGCGGGTAAGGAACGGGGCAGGCGCTCACGTTGCGCTGGCCAGGCGGCGACTACCGCCAGCATATCGCGCTGCACGTCGCTCAGCGGTGACTGGCTGGCCGCAGTGGCAATCATCTGACCATTGAGAAACTCTGCAAGCCACTGCCAGCGGCTGTTGCCATGATTGTCGACCTGGCTCCAGTAGTCGGCCAGATCGTGTTGCATGTACAAGTAAAGGGACGCGGGAAATTCGTCAAGAATCTGGGCGACCACCTGCATGTCGAGCGGCTGGCCATCCCCGGTCTTGAGCGCGGCGGGGGGCTGTGTCGTGAGGAAGTACGGACGCTCGCGTACGGCGCGCAGGTCAAGTAACTGTGGGTTCAGTACATGGGCGACAGCCACCTCCATGAGTGCGGGGTAGGTGTATTCGCCATTGGGCTGAGGGCTGGCCAGTTTGACCGCAAGCCAGTCGAGGTCCAGCGACGGGTAGTGCTCCAGCATCCGGCTGCGCAATGCCTTGAAGACGACGGAATACAGCGCCGGCCGCGTAGCGAAGCGCTCATGCACTGCCTGGGCGGGCAGTTGGCGAAAGGCTGAGTTTGACGAGGGAGTATTGGGTTCGGTCATGATGACATGCGTTTCCTGTATAAAACCGGTTGTGCTGAGCTGCCGGTTCAGCGGACCGAGAATCGGTCCGACACAGGAAATCGCATTGAGTCATCGTAGGTGCGGTAAACGGTTACCGCAGCCAGTAGCAGCGTTACCTCAGTTGTCGTAGCCCAGATTCGGCGCCAGCCAACGCTCCGTCACGCTCAGGTCCTGGCCTTTGCGTGCCGTGTAGCTGGTGACCTGATCCTTGTCGACCTTGCCCACGGCGAAGTACTGCGCCTGTGGGTGGGCAAAATACCAGCCGCTGACCGCTGCCGCCGGGAACATTGCGTAGTGCTCGGTGAGGAACACGCCGCTGCGACCAGCGTGCATTTCGCGGGCTTGGGGGTCGAGCAGTTGGAACAGCTGGGCTTTTTCGGTGTGATCCGGGCACGCCGGGTAGCCGGGGGCAGGGCGTATGCCGCTGTATTGCTCCTTGATCAGCGCCTCGTTGTCCAGTTGCTCGTCCTTGGCGTAGCCCCAGTGTTCTTTACGCACTTGCTGGTGCAGCCATTCGGCGCAGGCTTCGGCCAGGCGGTCGGCGAGGGCCTTGACCATGATCGAGTTGTAGTCATCGCCCGCGTCCTGGTAAGCCTTGGCCACTTCCTCGGCACCGATGCCGGCGGTGGTGATGAACCCACCGATGTAATCGGTCACGCCGCTGTCCTTGGGGGCGACGAAGTCGGCGAGGGAGAAGTTCGGTTTGCCGTCGGTCTTGATGATCTGCTGGCGCAGGTGGTGCAGCCTGGCAATAGGCTGGCCGTCGTCGCCGTAGACTTCCAGGTCGTCATCCTGCACTTGGTTGGTCGGCCAGAAACCGAACACCGCACGGGCGCTGATGAGTTTCTCGTCGATCAACTTCTTGAGCATTTCCCGGGCATCGGCATACAGCGCGGTAGCCGCTTCACCTACCACCTCATCGGTGAGGATGCGCGGGAACTTGCCGGCCAGGTCCCAGGAGATGAAGAACGGCGTCCAGTCGATGTACTCGGCCAGGACGTTGAGGTCGATATTGTCCAGTACCCTGGCGCCGGTAAAGGTTGGCACCACCGGGGTGTAGCTGCTCCAGTCGAACTGCGGCTTCTTGGCGATTGCCGCCGGGTAGCTCAGGCGCTCGGTGCGCGCACTGCGGTTGGAGGTGCGCTCACGTACGTCGATGTATTCCAGGCGGGTCTTCTCGACGAAACCGGCCTTCAATTCCTTGGACAGCAACTGGGTGGCCACGCCCACGGCGCGGGAGGCGTCGGTGACGTAGATCACCGCGTCGTTGCTGTACTTGGGCTCGATCTTCACCGCCGTATGCGCCTTGGAGGTGGTGGCGCCACCGATCATCAGCGGCAGGTGGAAATCCTGGCGCTGCATCTCGCGGGCCACATGCACCATTTCATCCAGGGACGGCGTGATCAGGCCGGATAGACCGATGATGTCGCACTTCTGCTCCTTGGCCACCTGCAGGATCTTCTCCGCGGGCACCATCACGCCCAGGTCGACAATGTCATAGCCGTTGCAACCCAGCACCACGCCGACAATGTTCTTGCCGATGTCATGCACGTCGCCCTTGACCGTGGCCATCAGGATCTTGCCCTTGGCTTCGGGTTTGTCGCCTTTTTCCAGCTCGATGAACGGAATCAAGTGCGCCACCGCCTGCTTCATCACCCGGGCGGATTTCACTACCTGGGGCAGGAACATCTTGCCGGCGCCAAACAGGTCGCCAACGATGTTCATGCCCGACATCAACGGGCCTTCGATCACTTCGATCGGGCGTGCGAACGACAGGCGCGACTCTTCGGTGTCTTCGACGATGTGCGTGGTGATGCCTTTGACCAGCGCATGTTCCAGGCGCTTGTTGACCTCCCAGCCGCGCCATTCCTCGGTCTCGGCCTCCTTGACGCTGCCGTCGCCCTTGTACTTGTCGGCAATCGCCAGCAGGGCGTCGGTGCCCTCGGGTGTGCGGTTGAGTACCACGTCTTCGACGGCGTCACGCAGCTCGGCGGGGATCTGGTCGTAGATCTCCAACTGGCCGGCGTTGACGATACCCATGGTCAGGCCCGCACGGATCGCATGCAGCAGGAACACCGAGTGGATCGCTTCGCGCACCGGGTTGTTGCCGCGGAACGAGAACGACACGTTGGACACGCCACCGGAGGTCAGCGCATACGGCAGTTCGTCGCGGATATAGGCACAGGCGTTGATGAAGTCGACGGCGTAGTTGTTGTGCTCTTCGATACCGGTGGCGACCGCGAAGATGTTCGGGTCGAAGATGATGTCTTCCGGTGGGAAGCCGACTTCGTTGACCAGGATGTCGTAGGAGCGTTTGCAGATTTCTTTCTTGCGCGCTTCGGTGTCGGCCTGGCCGGCTTCGTCAAAGGCCATCACCACCACCGCCGCGCCGTAGCGCTTGCACAGTTTGGCGTGGTGAATGAACTGCTCCACGCCTTCCTTCATGCTGATGGAGTTGACGATGCCCTTGCCCTGGATGCATTTGAGGCCGGCTTCGATCACTTCCCACTTGGAGGAGTCGATCATGATCGGCACGCGGGAGATGTCCGGCTCGCCGGCGATCAGATTGAGGAAGGTCACCATGGCCTTCTTCGAATCCAGCATGCCTTCGTCCATGTTGATGTCGATCACCTGGGCGCCGGCTTCCACCTGCTGCAGGGCGACTTCGAGGGCTTCGGTGTAGTTGTCTTCGCGGATCAGGCGGGCGAACTTGGCCGAACCCGTGATGTTGGTACGTTCGCCGACGTTGACGAACAACGAACTGCGGTCGATGGTGAACGGCTCCAGGCCCGACAGGCGGCAGGCCTTGGGAATGTCCGGGATCGGGCGCGGCGCATAACCGGCCACGGCCTTGGCGATGGCTTCGATATGCCCCGGCGTAGTACCGCAGCAACCGCCGACGATGTTCAGGAAGCCGCTTTGGGCGAATTCTTCGATGACCTTGGCGGTTTCTGACGGCAGTTCATCGTACTCGCCGAACTCATTGGGCAGGCCAGCGTTCGGGTGCGCCGACACATGGGTGTTGGCCTTGTTCGACAACTCTTCCAGGTAGGGGCGCAGTTCACTGGCCCCCAGGGCGCAGTTCAAACCGACCGAGATCGGCTTGGCGTGGGCCACGGAGTTCCAGAACGCCTCGGTGGTCTGGCCCGACAGGGTACGGCCGGACGCGTCGGTGATGGTGCCGGAGATCATGATCGGCAGTTCCACGCCCAGTTCCTCGAACACCCCTTGCACGGCGAAGATCGCGGCCTTGGCGTTAAGGGTGTCGAAGATGGTTTCGATCAGGATCAGGTCGGCGCCGCCTTCGATCAGGCCCTTGGTGGCTTCGGTGTAGTTTTCCACCAGCTCATCGAAGGTCACGTTGCGGTAGCCGGGGTTGTTCACGTCCGGCGACAGCGAGCAAGTGCGGCTGGTCGGGCCCAGTACACCGGCGACAAAACGCGGTTTGGCCGGGTTCTCGTGGGTTTTGGCGTCGGCCACCTTGCGCGCCAGGCGTGCGCCTTCCACGTTCAGTTCATAGGCCAGTTCTTCCATGCCGTAATCGGCCATGGAGATACGCGTGGCGTTGAAGGTGTTGGTTTCAAGGATGTCGGCGCCGGCGTCCAGGTAGGCTTTTTCAATGCCGCCGATCACGTCCGGGCGGGTCAGCACCAGCAGGTCGTTGTTGCCCTTGACGTCGCTTGGCCAATCGGCGAAGCGTTTGCCACGGTAGTCCTGCTCCTCGAGCTTATAGCTCTGGATCATCGTGCCCATGCCACCGTCCAGGATCAGGATACGTTCCTTGAGGGCTTGGTGAAGGGCTTGCAGGCGAGCGCTACGATCGGGCATGGGACTACTCTGGTCAGGCATTACGGAGGGCGTGAATCATAGCAAACCTGTGCCGATTTGGAGCATGTCCGGGTTGTGCATGAATATCGCTCATGTTGCTGGCGGTCATGGCCCGGTAGAATCACCGCCATTTCACAGACCGCACGCCTTGAATCGGGACCCGATACATGTCACTTCGTTTGATCGTCAGCGCCGTCCTGGCCTTGATAGCCAGTACTGCGCAGGCAGAGGGTCCCGCTTCGGCGATTTCCTATACCCGCGATATCCAACCGATCTTCACCGAGAAATGCGTGGCCTGCCACGCCTGCTACGACTCCGCCTGCCAGCTCAACCTGGGAAGCGCCGAGGGCGCCGCACGCGGGGCAAGCAAAATGCCGGTGTATGACGGCGAGCGCAGCCAGGCCACGCCAACGACGCGTTTGTTTTATGACGCATTCGGTAAGCAGGCGTGGCAGCAGAAGGGCTTCTATTCGGTGCTGGACGCCCAGGGCAGCCAGGCTGCGCTGATGGCGCGCATGCTGGAGCTGGGGCACAACGCGCCGCTGGCGCCCAATGCCAAGCTGCCCGACAACATTGTGCTGGGGCTCAACCGCGAAAATATGTGCGCAACGCCCGGCGAGTTCAATGCCTATGCCGGCGCTCACCCCAAGGAAGGCATGCCGCTGGCGGTCACCGGCCTGACCGATCAGCAGTACCAGACTTTGCAACGCTGGCTGGCCTCCGGCGCGCCGATTGACGAGCAGGGCCTGGCGCCGAGCGCCAGGGAAGCGTTGCAAGTGCAACAGTGGGAAAACCTGTTCAACCAGCCGGGCGCCCGGGAAAGCCTGGTGGCGCGCTGGCTGTTCGAGCATTTGTTCCTGGCGCATATCTATTTCGAGAACGGCGAGCCGGGGCATTATTTCCAGTGGGTGCGTTCGCGTACGCCCAGTGGCCAGCCGATTGACCTGATCGCCACCCGTCGCCCCAACGACGACCCCGGCACCCAGGTGTACTACCGCCTGTGGCCGGTGCAGGGCGTGATCGTGCATAAAACCCACATCACTTACCCCTTCAGCGCGGCGAGGATGGCGCGGATCAAGGCGTTGTTCTACGCAGGCGACTGGCAGGTCACGGCCTTGCCAGGCTACGGCCCCGGCAGCCGCGCCAACCCGTTCGCGACATTCGAAGCCATCCCGGCTAAAGCGCGCTACCAATTCATGCTCGATAACGCTGAGTACTTCGTGCGTACCTTCATTCGCGGGCCGGTGTGCCGTGGGCAGATCGCCACGGACGTGATCCGCGATAACTTCTGGACGCTGTTCCAGGACCCCGACCACGATCTGTACGTCACCGATGCGCGTTATCGCGGCCAGGCCACGCCGTTGCTGGCCATGCCCGGGCAGAATGACGATGTGGGCAGCGTGCTGAGCCTGTGGCTGGCCTATCGCGACAAGCGCAACCAGTACGAAGCCTTGCGCCGTGACAACTATGCAGACCTGCCGGCGCCGAGCTGGTCGACATTGTGGGCGGGCAATGACAATGCCTTGTTGAGCATTTTCCGCCATTTCGACAGCGCCTCGGTGACCAAGGGCCTGATTGGCGAGGTTCCGCAGACGATGTGGCTGTTCGACTACCCACTGCTGGAACGCACCTATTACCAGTTGGCGGTGAATTTCGATGTGTTTGGCAACGTCTCGCACCAGGCCCAGACCCGCCTGTATTTCGACCTGATCCGCAACGGTGCCGAGCAGAACTTCCTGCGCCTGATGCCCGCCGACACCCGCGAAGACTTCATGGACGACTGGTACCAGAACAGCGGCAAGCTCAAGCTGTGGCTGGACTACGAAGCGATTGACGATGACAAGGCCAGTGGTTTGCACCTGAGCGAAAAAGACCCCAAGCGTGACTTCGCCAACCAGTTGCTGACCCGCTACGGCCATTTGAACGCCAGCCCCGACCCGATCAACCGCTGCAGCGGCGCGTTCTGCTCCCGCGACGGCATCGACCCGGCCTTGCAGGATGCCGAACAAGCGCTGAGCCGCCTGACCTCGCGGCCGGCCGCGGGGCTCAAGGTGATCGAGCAATTGCCCGAAGCCACGATGCTGCGCATCGAAACTGCCAGCGGCAAGCGCGAGGTCTACAGCCTGCTGCGCAACCGTGCCCACAGTAACGTGGCGTTTCTGCTGGGTGAGGCGTATCGCTATCAGCCGGGCCTGGACACTGTCACCATTTACCCGGGTGTGCTCAGCAGCTACCCGAACTTCATGTTCAATATCCCGGCCCGGCAAGTGCCTGAGTTTGTCGCGCTGATGGAGCAGGCCAAGGACGCCAAGAGCTTCGAGAAAATCGTCGACCGCTGGGGTGTGCGCCGCAGTCACCCGCTGTTCTGGCAGTACTTCCATGATTTGTCGCGGTACATCCACGAAACCACGCCGGTGGAAGAGGGCGTATTGGACATGAACCGCTATGAGAACCTATAACTGCTGGTATTGATCCGGTCACCCCACCACGCGGGCGCTGAAGCAGTCGGATATCTATCGATAAACCGGGAAAAGGTACTCCGACGATGTTGATTTCAGTGCAGGCGCTACGCGCCCTGGCGGCGTGGATGGTGGTGGGTGTTCATTTCATGCAGTTGTTCTTCGACTTTGAGGCACATAACGCGTTGGAGTATCTGCTTGCCGATAAAGGCGGTATCGGGGTGGATATATTCTTTGTCATCAGTGGCTTTGTGATCTTTCTTGCGACTGCGGACAAAGCCCTGACCCCTTGGCGTTTCATGCTTATGCGCGTGGCAAGGATCGTCCCGGCCTATTGGTTCTATACCCTGTTGATGATTGTTCTGGTTGCCACAGTGCCCTCGGTGTTTCCCCAAGAGCATCTTGATCCGAGTTATGTGCTGATGTCGCTGCTGTTCATCGCAGCTCCAAGCGAGCCGGGTGTAGAGGTCTACCCACTGCTGGGTGTTGGGTGGACCCTGAATTTCGAGATGGTGTTCTATGCGCTGTTTGCAGTCGCGCTGTTGGTTCGCGAATCCTGTCGGTTGTGGGTCGCGGCCACGTTGCTGTATCTGATGTGCTATATCGGCCCCGCCCTGGGGTTGGCCAGTGGGTTCTACAGCAATGGCATTGTGCTGGAGTTTCTGATGGGCATTATGATCGGCATCATGTATCGACGGGGTAGGTGCCAGGCCAAGCCGTGGCTGCCGGTGCTGGGTATCGTCGTTGCGTTAACGGCGATTTATCATGGCGCCGATATACCGCGTGCGCTGGAATGGGGAGTGCCCAGTGCGGTACTAGTCATCAGTTGTGTAGCGTTGGAGCCCTGGTTTCAAGGCTCCCGCTTTTTGAAGTTGCTCGGGGATTGTTCCTATTCGGTGTACTTGATCCACGTGCCGGTGCTCGCCGTTGGGTATTTTGTTGCCCAGCGAATGGGTGTAGACCCTTACACGATGCTGCTGATGTGCATCGTGGTGATAGCTTTGGGCGCTTATGCGAGCTATCGATGGCTGGAGAAGGCAACCTATCGCGTGCTAAAGCGTTGGCTGGGCGTTGATGACTCGGTAATTATTTCCCGACAAAAATACTAGGACTTTGTACCTGCGTAATAATTTGGCGTAAACTGCGGGCAAGCCTGTGAGGAGTTTCCATGACTGCCATAACCATTACCGACGCCGCCCACGATTACCTGGCTGACCTGCTGTCCAAGCAGAACACCCCAGGTATCGGCATCCGCGTCTTTATCACCCAGCCCGGCACCCAGTACGCCGAGACTTGCATTGCCTACTGCAAGCCCGGCGAAGAAAAGCCTGAAGACACTGCCCTGGGGCTCAAAAGCTTCACCGCGTATATCGACGCCTTCAGCGAAGCCTTCCTGGACGACGCCGTGGTCGACTACGCCACCGACCGTATGGGCGGCCAGTTGACCATCAAGGCCCCCAACGCCAAGGTGCCGAACGTCAACGCCGACAGCCCGGTCAATGAGCGCATCAACTATTACCTGCAAACCGAGATCAACCCGGGGCTGGCCAGTCATGGCGGCCAGGTGAGCCTGATCGACGTGGTGGATGACGGTATTGCCGTACTGAAGTTCGGCGGCGGCTGTCAAGGCTGCGGCCAGGCGGACGTAACCCTGCGCGAAGGTATCGAGCGCACCCTGCTCGAACGCATCCCGGAGCTCAAGGGCGTACGTGACGTGACCGACCACACGCAGAAAGAAAACGCCTACTACTGAGTAAGGTGTTCACTGCGAGCATAAAAAACGGCGCCCCGTGAGCGCCGTTTTTTTATGCGCTCTTTGTAGGAGCGAGCTTGCTCGCGAAAAGCGTCAACGATAATGCATGCTTGCTGAATAAGCGCGGCGCCTATGGGGTTTTCGCGAGCAAGCTCGCTCCTACGGGGATTAGGGCAAGCCACCCCACATAATCAGGGTCTGTAAAGGTGGGCATGCCCGGCCCGATACAGCGACGACTCGCCGAAACTGTCGCTGGCCAGCACCCGGCCCACCACAATCAGCGCCGTGCGCCGGAACCCCTTGGCTGTGACCTTGGCGGCAATATCTGTCAGGGTGCCGACAACCCAATCCTGATCCGGCCAGGTCGCTCGGTGCACCACGGCAATTGGGCAATCAGCGCCATAGTGGGGCAGCAGTTCGGCGACGATCTTTTCCAGGTGATTGACCCCCAAGTGAATCGCCATGGTCGTACCATGGCGGGCCAGGCTGTCGAAGCTCTCACCGGGCGGCATGTTGGTTTTATCGGCGTAACGGGTCAGGATCACGCTCTGGGCGATGTCCGGCAGGGTCAGTTCGGTCTCCAGCAAGGCCGCGCACGCCGCGACCGCCGTGACCCCTGGAATGATCTGGAAAGGGATGCCCAGCTCACGCAAATGGCGTATTTGTTCACCAATCGCCCCATACAGGCTGGGATCGCCGGAGTGCACCCGCGCCACATCCTGGCCTTTGGCATGGGCCGTCTTGATCAACTCCATGATCTGTTCCAGGTGCAGCTCGGCACTGTTGACCACCTGGAACGCCTGATGACCTTGCAGTACGGCGGCGGGCACCAGCGAGCCGGCGTAGATGATCACCGGGCAACTGCGGATCAGCCGCTGGCCTTTGACGGTGATCAATTCCGGGTCGCCGGGGCCGGCGCCGATAAAGTAGACGGTCATGGAGAAGTCCTGTTCAGAAACGCGTGAGCATGAACACGGCTCATGCTCAAAAGCGGCAATTATCGGGATTTTAGCCCGCGCAGGCTAATGCAATGGTGGCCTGTGCGCTTTTCTGGCGGGTGATCAGCAGGCGCGCGGGGCCGTTGGACAGGTGCTCCGCCAGGGCCAGGGCGGCGCTTTCGGCCACCCCATAACAGCCGGTATGGGCAAACGCCAGCGTTGAGCGATGACTTAGCCGATGCTCATAGCCCGCCAGTTGCTCGGCGCTGAAGCACTGCAAGGGCAGGTTCAACCGCTGGGCCAGCGCCAGCAGCCCAGGTTCATCGCGCTTGCGATCAATGCTTGCCAGCGCAGTTATGCGTGAGCGATCAATGCCTGTCGCGGCCAGGGCTCCGTCCAGCAACGCCAGCAGGCTGTGAACCTCACAGCCACGCTGGCAGCCCAAACCGACAACCAGCATCATGCCGAGTATTGGTCGTCGCGGTTGCGGCGGAACAACCAGGCGCTGATCAGGCCCAGGGCCAGCCAGAAGGCGACGTTGGTCAATTGCGCGGCGATCTTGAACTGCGCTTCGAGCGCCTCCGGGGCCAGCATCGAATGTACCTCAGGTTGCGGCGCGCCGATGACGTGGGGTACGGCAAGGATCGCCAGTCCAAGGCCTTTCAACAGCCAGTTGCGGCCGAACACGATCAGCGCCAGGCCTACAGCGGTGGAGGCTGCGGTGCCGATCCACCAGGTCTGGCGTAGCGTCAGGTCAGCCGCCGCAGTGCCCGGCAGTTCCGGCGGCAGGCCCAGGGTGGGTGCCAGTACAAAGGTCGCGTAGCCGGCCAGGCCCCAGAGCAGGCCTTGGGCAGTGCGGGTCGGCGCACGCAGCGTGTAGAGGCCGGCGAGCATCAGTGCAAAGCCTACGGCCACCACCAGGTTGCCTCCAGTGGTGGACAACACACGCTGCCAGCCATCTTCCGGCTCCCAGGCTTGGGCATCGTGGCTGTGGGCAGCAGCGCCAGCGGCGTGCTCGTGCACCACTTCAGCGGCTGGCGGGGCTTTTTCAAAGCTTTCCGCCTGCAGGATCAGCGGTGCCACCCAGAAACTTTGCAGCAGGGTCAGCAGCAAGGCAGCCAAAAGCCCAGTGAACCCTGCGGTTTGCGCAATACGCTTGATCATGTCGGCAGCTCTCAATGGCACGGGAACGCGGCGCTGTGGCGGGTATCGTGGGCGGCGTTGTGCACCGCCTCGATATGCGAGAACCCGGCGAAATACACCAAACACGCGCCGAGTATCGACGCACCGATGGCGGCGGTCAGGCGTTGGCTGAGGGTGGCGGTGCTAGTAGCGGTGTGCGAAGTGCTGCTGATGATCGACATGGCGCGTCCCTTTCAGGTGTCAGGGTGAAACGAGCGCATGAAAACCCCACGCGCCAGGCACGCAGGGTTCTGAACAGCGCCCGCCCACCGCGGGTTTGTTATCTGAATTTTTCGGGCCGGTCTCCGGGCTTGCGAGGGGCGGCTCTTGAAAGAGTCCTCCTGAAAGCATCGCCTTCCCATGCAAAAGCACAGTGGCCGTGACGCTTCGCTCGCTTACCGTTGCGGGGGCAGCACCGGACTGGTCATAGGTCTATGACGCACCGGTTTCCCGTTTCACCCTGTGAAGGGCACCCGAAACAAGGCGTGTAGGAGAGCATGGGCCGGGACGGTAGTCAAATGCTGCAAGCCACTGTAGCCTTGCACCTTCGAGGTTCTTCGGCCCAGGCCGAAGCTAAGAAGGGAACGCGGTTCAAGCCGCGGCTGCCCCCGCAACTGTGAAGGGTTCAGTTGACTGCCACGCCACTGCCGATAGGGCGGGAAGGCGCAGTCAGCATTGGTCGCAAGACCTGCACACCCCAAGCCAGGAGACCTGCCTCGCAACCGATTTTCCAATTCAACCGGGCGGGGTGATCCGGTGACGAATCCGCTGCTGCGCGCTGCCGCAGGGCCTGTCGTCCCGTATGCCCGCCCCAAAGGGCATCCGATGAAAACACTGGCCAAACTCCCCGTCACCATCGTTACCGGCTTCCTTGGCTCGGGCAAAACCACGCTGTTGCGCCATATGCTCGACAACGCCCAGGGCCGTCGCATTGCGGTGATCGTCAACGAGTTCGGCGAGCTGGGCATCGACGGTGAAATCCTCAAGCAGTGTTCTATCGGTTGCACCGAAGAAGAGGCCAGTGGCCGCGTCTACGAGCTGGCCAACGGTTGCCTGTGCTGCACCGTGCAGGAAGAGTTCTTTCCGGTGATGCGCGAACTGGTCGCCCGTCGCGGTGACCTGGACCATATCCTCATCGAAACCTCGGGCCTGGCCCTGCCCAAGCCGTTGGTGCAAGCCTTCCAGTGGCCGGAAATCCGCAGCGCCTGTACCGTTGACGCGGTGATCACCGTAGTCGACAGCCCAGCCGTGGCCGCCGGTACCTTTGCCGCCTTCCCGGACCAGGTCGACGCCCAGCGCAAACTCGACCCTAACCTGGACCACGAATCACCCTTGCACGAACTGTTCGCCGACCAACTGGCCAGCGCTGACCTGGTGATCCTCAACAAATCCGACCTGATCAGCGCCGAAGACCTGGCCCGCGTGCGCCTGGAAGTGGCCGAAGAACTGCCGCCGGCGGTGAAGATCATCGAAGCCAGCAGCGGTCGTCTGCCCCTGGACGTGCTGATCGGCCTGGGCGCCGGTTCCGAAGAGCATATCGACGGGCGTCACAGCCATCACGACCATCACCACGAGGGTGAAGACGACCACGATCACGATGCCTTTGACTCCATCTCCATCGACTTGCCCCAAGCCGATGAGGCGCTGCTGCTCGACGCCCTGACCCAATTGGTGGTGCAGCACGGCATCCTGCGGGTGAAAGGTTTCGCCGCGATCCCCAACAAACCGATGCGCCTGCTGATCCAGGGTGTGGGCACGCGCTTTGACAAACACTTCGACCGTGCCTGGGGCGCTGACGAAGCACGCACCACGCGCCTGGTGCTGATCGGCCAGGAACTGGACGCCGCTGGCCTCGAAGCGCAATTGCGCGCTGCCCTCAGCGTTTAACCATGCACCTGCTCAGGACCCAACCCGGTGGTTTCGTCGCGGACGACAATATTGCCGACCTTGGCCAGACCCCCGCTGAACTGGTGATCCTGTGCAGCGGCGACTCCAGCCTGGCGCTGCTCGCCGAAGCCGCCCAGCAATTGCCCGAGGATTACCCCAGCCTGCGCCTGGCCAACCCGATGCAGGTGCAGAACCATGCCTCGGTCGACCTGTACGTGGACGAGGTATTGCGCCACGCCAAGGTCATCCTGCTGTCATTGCACGGCGGTATCGGGTATTGGCGCTACGGCATCGAGCGCCTGGTGGAGTTGGCCGAACGCGGCGTCACCCTGATCCTGGTGCCGGGTGACGACCGTCCGGACCCGGAACTCAGCGGCCTGAGCACTGTTGCTGCCGAACACCGCGAGCGCCTGTGGCACTTCCTGCGCCAAGGTGGCCTGGGCAATGCCCTGGATTTTTATCACTGCCTGGCCAGTGCCCACCTGGGCCGCGACTATGCCTGGGCCGAGCCGCAAGCGCTGCCGCGCACGGCGATCTATCACCCGCACAACGCCAATGCCCGCCTCAATGACTGGCAGGCCGATTGGCAGCCCGATTGGCCTGTGGCTGCGGTGCTGTTCTACCGCTCCCATTTACAGGCTGCCAATACCGGTTTTATTGATGTGTTCTGCCAGCGCTTACAGGCGGCGGGCCTCAACCCCTTGCCTATCGCGGTGGCCAGTTTGAAAGAACCCGGCTGCCTCTCGGTGGTCGAGGACCTGTTGGATGACGTGCAAGCCGCGGTAATTCTGAACACCACCGGCTTTGCCCAATCGAGCCCGGAAGCGCCGCATTTGCGCCCGTTTCGCCGCAATATCCCGGTGATCCAGGCGATCTGCGCCCAGGACAACCAACCCGGCTGGCAGGCCAGCGAACAAGGCCTGGGGCCCCGCGACCTGGCGATGCACATTGCCTTGCCGGAGCTTGACGGGCGCATCATCAGCCGGCCGATCAGTTTCAAGGACCTGGCCTGGCGCAGCGAGCGCAGCCAGTCGGACGTGGTGTGCTACCGCGCAGCGCCCGAACGCATGGATTTTGTCGCTGAGCTGGCACGCCGTTGGGTCGAGTTGGCGCGGGTGCCCAATGCCCAGAAACGGATTGCGTTGATCCTCGCCAACTACCCGACCCGCGACGGTCGCATCGGCAACGGCGTAGGCTTGGACACCCCTGCGGCAGCGCTGAATATCCTGCGCGCCTTGCAAGCCGAGGGCTACCCGGTGGCGGAGCGGCTGCCCGACAGCGGCACCGCGCTGATCCATGAACTGCTCGGCGGCGTCACCAACGATCTCGACAGCCTCGACCTGCGCCCCTGCCATCAAAGCCTGAGCCTTGTGGAATACCAGGCGATGTTTGATCGTTTGCCGGCCTCCAATCGCCAGGCCGTGCTGGAGCGTTGGGGCGCGCCGCAAAACGATCCGATGTGCCGCGATGGCCGCTTGATGGTCGCCGGCCTGCGCCTGGGCCTGACCTTTGTCGGCATCCAGCCGGCCCGGGGTTACCAGGTAGATGCCAGCGCGGTGTACCACGACCCGGACCTGGTGCCGCCCCATGGCTACCTGGCGTTCTATTTCTGGCTACGCCATACCTACCGCGCCCACGGCGTGATCCATGTGGGCAAGCACGGCAACCTGGAGTGGCTGCCCGGCAAAGGCGTGGGCCTGTCGGAGCACTGCTGGCCGGATGCATTGCTGGGGCCGCTGCCGAATGTCTACCCGTTTATCGTCAACGACCCGGGTGAGGGCGCCCAGGCCAAGCGGCGCACCCAGGCGGTGATCATCGACCACCTGATGCCACCGCTGACCCGCGCCGAAACCTACGGCCCGCTGCGTGACCTTGAGTTATTGGCCGACGAATATTACGAGGCGCAATTGCTCGACCCGCGCCGTGCGCTGGAGCTGCAAAAAGACATCCTCAAGCTGGTGCGCGAAACCCGTATCGACCAGGAGCTTGAACTGGGCAGTGAGGCGGACGCGGCGGTGTGGCTGCCGCGCCTGGATACCTACCTGTGCGACTTGAAGGAATCGCAGATCCGCGATGGCCTGCATATCTTTGGCGAGTCGCCCGAGGGCCGTTTGCGTATCGACACCTTGCTGGCGCTGTTGCGCATTCCCCGTGGCGATGGCCGGGGCCCGCAGTCGAGTCTGCTGCGTGTGTTGGCCAAGGCATTCGACCTGGGGTTTGATCCGCTCGATTGTGCACTGGCCGAGCCCTGGACGGGGCGGCGCCCGTTGGTGTTGCAGAAGATTGACGATCAGCTGTGGCGTACGGCCGGGGATACCCGTGAACGTCTGGAGTTGTACGCGGCGCGCTTGATCGAGCAGGCATTGGAAGGCCCCATCGAACAGTTGGAAGAGCCCGGCTGGCAGGAGGTGAAGTCGGTGATCGAAAGCCTGCGCATTGTCGTCGCGCCACGCCTGGATGCTTGCGGCCCCGCAGAGATGCGCGGCTTGCTCGATGCCTTGAATGGGCGTTTCGTCCCGGCCGGGCCCAGCGGTGCGCCGAGTCGCGGTCGGCTGGATGTGCTGCCTACGGGGCGTAACTTCTTTACCGTGGACGTACGCAACCTGCCAACCACCACGGCGTGGCGTCTCGGTTTCCAGTCGGCCAACCTGATTCTTGAGCGGCACCTGCAAGACCATGGCGACCACCTGCGCCAGCTCGGCCTGTCGGTATGGGGCACCGCGACCATGCGCACCGGCGGTGACGATATCGCCCAGGCCATGGCACTGATGGGCGTGCGCCCGGTATGGGCCACTGGCAGTCAGCGGGTGGACGATTTCGAGATCCTGCCGATCAGCTTATTGGACCGCCCGCGGGTGGACGTGACCCTGCGCGTATCCGGGTTCTTCCGCGATGCGTTTGCCAACCTGATCCGCCTGTTCGATGCGGCGGTGCAGGCGGTGGCCGCCCTGGATGAACCCGACGACATGAACCCGCTGGCCGCCAAAGTACGCAGTGAACGCCAAGCATTGCTTGAGGCGGGCCTGGATGAAGGTGCCGCGGCCAAGCAGGCCGGCTGGCGCATTTTCGGCGCCAAACCGGGTGCCTATGGCGCGGGCGTGCAGGGCGCGATTGACGGGCGCTTGTGGCAGAGCCGCGAGGACTTGGCCGAGGTCTACCTGAACTGGGGTGGTTACGCCTATGGTGGCGCTGACGAAGGCACTGCGGCCCGCGAGCAATTTGCCCAGCGTTTGAGCCAGGTGAAGGCGGTGTTGCAGAACCAGGACAATCGCGAGCACGACTTGCTCGACTCCAACGACTACTACCAATTCCAGGGCGGCATGCTGGCCGCCGTGGAAACCCTGAGCGGCGAAAACGCCGCCAGCTACCATGGCGACCACAGCCAGCCGGACGTGCCGAAAATCCGCACCTTGAAGGAAGAGCTCAACCGGGTGATCCGTTCCCGTGCGGCCAACCCCAAGTGGATCGAAGGCGTGAAGCGCCATGGCTATAAAGGCGCGTTTGAAATGGCCGCGACTGTGGACAACCTGTTCGCCTTCGACGCTACCACCGCGCTGATTGACGATCACCAATACGCCTTGCTCGCCGATGCCTACCTGTTGGACCCTGACACCCGTGCCTTTGTGCAACAGCACAACCCCGATGCCCTGCGCGACATGACCGAGCGCATGCTCGAAGCCCAGCAACGTGGCTTGTGGCAGGCACCGGGGGCGTACCGCGAAGCCTTGGAAAACCTGTTGCTGGACATAGAAGAAGACAGCTGAGTGATCATTCCCGCGCTCCGCTGATCCTTCCCTCGCTCCGCTGATCGTTCCCACGCTCCGCGTGGGAATGCAGCCCGTGACGCTCTGCGTCACAAGAACGGACGCCGAGCGTCCAGCGAAGCGTTCCCACGCGGGAGCGTTTGAACGCGTTATTAAGAGTTGACTATGACTGATATTCCCCATTTTCCGCTGGCCGCCGTGGTCGGCGCTGATGACTTGAAGCTCGCGCTGTGCCTGGCCGCCATCGACCCGAAGATCGGCGGCGTGCTGATCGAAGGGCCACGCGGCATGGCCAAGTCGACTCTGGCCCGTGGGCTGGCAGACCTGCTGGCCAGCGGTCAGTTTGTAACCTTGCCCCTGGGGGCGACCGAAGAGCGCCTGGTCGGCACCCTGGACCTGGATGCCGCGCTGGGCGACGGCCGTGCGCAATTCTCCCCCGGTGTGTTGGCCAAGGCTGACGGCGGGGTGTTGTACGTGGATGAAGTCAACCTGCTGGCCGACCACTTGGTGGACCTGCTGCTGGACGTAGCCGCCAGCGGCACCAACTTGATCGAACGCGACGGGATTTCCCATCGCCATGCGGCGCGCTTTGTACTGATCGGCACCATGAACCCGGAGGAGGGCGAGTTGCGCCCGCAGTTGCTCGACCGCTTCGGCTTCAACGTGGCCTTGAGCGGGCAGACTCTGCCCGCCGAGCGCGGGCAGATCATCCGGCGTCGCCTGGATTTCGACACTGACCCGGCGGCGTTCTGCGCGCAGTGGGCGCCAGCGCAAGCTGCCTTGCGCGAACGCTGCACCCTGGCACGGGCACGGCTAGACAGGATCGCCCTGGATGACCAGGCGTTGGCCCGCATCACCGAGCGCTGCTTTGCCGCTGGGGTCGACGGCCTGCGTGCCGACCTGGTCTGGTTGCGTGGCGCCCGTGCCCATGCGGCTTGGCGTGGCGCCGCTGCTATCGAGCAGGAAGATATCGACGCGGTGGCGGAGTTTGCCTTGCGCCATCGACGTCAGCAGCAAGCGCCGGCAGGCGCGCCGCCCCAGCCGAATGACGGGCCGTCGTCGTCACCTTCTGAAACCTCGCCCGGCCAAGGCCAGTGGGGCGATATGCCCGCCCCCGCCTTGCCCACGGGCGCACGCCGCGATGTACCCACCTGGCCAAAAAAGCCCTAGGCATCCGCCCCCGACCTGACGCGGGGGCGGATGCCCGGCCCCAGGCGGGGCGATTGAACACCGGCCGGCAGGGCAAGGCCCGCAGCGCACAGCGCGGGGCGATCAATTGGCCGGGCACGTTGCTGGGTGGGCGGCCGCAATGCCGTGAGGACCTGCTGTTCCACCTGCGCAGCCGGTCGGCTCCTGAACTGTGGCTGGTGATTGTCGATGCCTCGGCGTCCACGCGGCGCCATCGGGCACTGACCGATGCCAAGGGGCTGCTGGCCCAGCTGTTTGATGATGCTTATCGCCAACGGGCGCGTATGGCGTTATTGACGGCCAGCGGGCAATCGCCGAAGTGGCAGGTGCAAGGTTTGAAGGCGGCGAAAGGCTTGTCCGATTGGTTGGAGCAGTTGGGAGCGGGCGGCGGGACGCCGTTGCTGGCTGCGCTGACCGAGGCGGGGCATTGGTTGGCGGCGCGACGCAAGCGCTATCCTGCCGAGCAACAGAAGTTGCTGGTGGTGACCGATGGGCGGCTAAAGGCGATGGGCGCGCTGCCGCGATTGGAGTGTCCAGGCATGTTGATTGACATCGAGCGTGGGCCGATCAGGTTGGGGCGGGCTGAGGAATTGGCGGTGGGTTTGCAGTTGGAGTATCAGCACATCGATAAGCTGTAGCGCCTGGGCTATCGCCATCGCAGGCAAGCCAGCTCCCACATGGAATCGGCGCTGCGGTCAATTCTGTAGGAGCGAGCTTGCTCGCGAAAAACGTCAACGATAACCCGTGTTTGCTGAATGAACGCGGAGTCAGTGAGTTTTTCGCGAGCAAGCTCGCTCCTACAAAAGGCAAGCCAGCGGCGCGGTCAAACTGTGGGAGCTGGCTTGCCTGCGATGAGGCCCTCAAACACCACACACCTATCAGCCTGTCCCCGGCACATTCGGCCAAAGATCGGCCACCAGAAACAACCGCTCGGCTTCCTCCCACTCCTCACCGTTCGGCACCATGCGCACCAGCAACTGCGCCGGGGCCATTGGGTCTAGCTCTGCCAGCCAGTCTTGCATCTGCACCTCACTCCACACTTCATCGGCCAGGTAATGCGCGGGCGCCAGCCAGGCATGGCGGGGCAGGGGTTGCCAGCGACCCTCTGGGCGGGTGCTGACAAAGTCTGTCCAGTCGCGCTGATGCAACCAGCGCCCACGCAGATGCTGCGGGTGTGCGCCTAGGGGGCAGAGCGCCGCGCCGGGCCAGGGGTAGAGCAGATAGCCACCGAGCCACAAGTGCGCATCGAACGCTTGGATATCCAGCGCCGCCAATGCCTCGCGGCTTTCTGCCCGCGCGGAGATTGGCAATTGATGCTCGGCCAGATGCGCGAGTTTGCGGTCCAGCCGATCATGGCAGCCAGGCCCCAGCCATTGCGTAGCGTCCTGGCCGTTGCCGTCCTGCGGGCCGAGGTAGAGTTTGATCGCCAGTTCCAGGTGGTGCACCCCATCGCGGTCGCGCAGCAGCATGTCCAGTTCGCCCAGCGTGTGCCCGGCACGGCGGATCGGCAGGTTGGCGGCCAGCAACTCCACACCCGGCGCCTGCTGCACCGCAAATTGCCACAAGCGCTCGTAGTACAGGCCCAGGCGCCGGGTACGTGACAGGCTCAGCCACTGCTGCAGCGTGCTGCTGTCCTGGTCCAGCTGACGCAGCCAGGCTTCGAGCTGGTGAGGAGCCTGTACCCAGTCACTGCCCGCCAGCGGATGGCGCTGCGGCCAAGGCGTCTGCGCCAGCATCGGCGGCGCGAGCATCACCCACGCCAGGTCGCGCACCTCGGGGTGGCGCAGTTGGCGGGGCAGGGTGTGCAAGTCGGGGAATGGGGTCATGGTCCGAGCATAGCCTTTTCAGCGCGCAGAAGGTGCCTGAGAACCATTGTCATCAAGGCTTGGCGGCGACAAAGGATTTTGCCTGAGACGGCCTTTCGCCCATAATCGCTCTTTTTGCCTCACCCCAGATCCCGCAGGAGCCCCATGGAGCAATTTCGCAATATCGGCATTATCGGTCGCCTGGGCAGTACCCAGGTGTTGGACACCGTCCGCCGGCTGAAGAAGTTTCTGCTCGAGCGCCACCTGCATGTGATCCTCGAAGACACCATCGCTGAAATCCTCCCTGGCCACGGCCTGCAAACCTCGTCGCGCAAGATGCTCGGCGAGGTGTGCGACATGGTCATCGTGGTCGGTGGCGATGGCAGCCTGCTCGGCGCTGCCCGGGCGCTGGCGCGGCATAACGTGCCGGTGCTGGGCATCAACCGTGGCAGCCTGGGCTTTCTGACCGATATCCGCCCCGATGAGCTGGAAGTCGAAGTGGCCAAGGTGCTCGACGGCCATTACCTGGTGGAGAACCGCTTCCTGCTGCAGGCCGAAGTGCGCCGCCATGGCGAGGCGATCGGCCAGGGCGATGCCCTTAACGACGTGGTGCTGCACCCCGGCAAGTCCACGCGCATGATCGAGTTCGAGCTGTACATTGATGGCCAGTTCGTCTGCAGCCAGAAGGCCGACGGCCTGATCGTCGCCACGCCCACCGGCTCTACCGCCTACGCGCTGTCGGCCGGCGGCCCGATCATGCACCCCAAGCTCGATGCCATTGTGATCGTGCCGATGTACCCCCATATGTTGTCCAGTCGGCCAATTGTGGTCGATGGCAACAGTGAGCTGAAAATCGTGGTGTCCAAAGACATGCAAATCTACCCGCAAGTCTCCTGCGACGGGCAGAACCATTTCACCTGCGCCCCCGGTGACACCATCACCGTGAGCAAGAAGGCACAGAAGTTGCGCTTGATCCACCCGCTGGATCACAACTACTACGAAGTGTGCCGCACCAAGTTGGGCTGGGGCAGCCGCTTGGGAGGTGGAGGCGACTGATGCTCGATCCCGCGCGTAGCTACGACCTGATTGGTGACGTGCACGGTTGCGCTCATACCCTTGAGCACTTGCTCGACCAATTGGGTTACCACAAGCAGGGCGGCACTTGGCGCCATCCGTCACGCATGGCTGTGTTCCTGGGCGATATCATCGACCGTGGCCCACGCATCCGTGAGGCGCTGCATATCGTCCACGATATGACCGAGGCCGGCCAGGCGCTGTGCATCATGGGTAACCACGAGTTCAATGCGTTGGGCTGGACCACGCCGGCACCGCCGGGCAGTGGCAAGCAGTTCGTGCGTGAGCACAACCCGCGCCACGCCCGCTTGATCCAAGAGACCCTGACCCAGTTCGAACACCACCCGGCCGACTGGCACGACTTCCTCGGCTGGTTCTACGACATGCCGCTGTTTGTCGACGCCGGGCGTTTTCGCGTAGTGCACGCGTGCTGGGACGACAGTTTTATCCAGCCGCTGCGCGCCACCTTCCCGGACGGCTGCATCGACCAACACTTCCTGCAAGCCGCCGCCGTACCGGGCAGTTTCGCCTGCAATGCATTCGATCGCCTGTTGCGCGGCACCGATATGCGCCTGCCCGATGGGCTCACCCTGACCGGTGGCGATGGCCTGACGCGGTCGTTCTTTCGCACCAAGTTCTGGGAAGACGACCCCAAGACCTACGGCGACATCGTGTTCCAGCCCGACGCCTTGCCAGAGCCGGTGGCACGCACGCCGTTGTCGTCCACGCAAAAGAATTCCCTGCTGCGCTATGGCGTCGATGAACCGCTGTTGTTCGTCGGCCACTACTGGCGCAGCGGCAAACCGGCGCCGATCCGCCCGAACCTGGCCTGCCTGGACTATAGCGCCGTGCTCTACGGCAAGCTGGTGGCGTATCGGCTGGACCAGGAAACCCAGCTGGATCCGCGTAAATTCGTATGGGTCGACGTTGAGCGACCAGAGGCCATTCCATGAGTACCGTAGCTGTATTGCGCTTGCCCCTGAGCGTTGACCTGGGTGGTTTCGTCAAGTTGCTGCACCGCATGCAGGTGCCGCACCGCGTCAGCGAGGAGGCCGGTGAACAGGTGCTGTGGGTGCCCGAGGCCATCAGCGACGATGTGCGCGTGTTGTATCAACGCTTCCCCGCTGGCGACCCCGACCAGCAACTGGATATTCCCGAGCAGGCGCCGGTTACGCGGCCAGGTTTTGTCCAGCAAGTGCGCCATAGCCCGGTCACCGCGCTGGTTTTGCTGGCCAGCCTCATCGTCGCGGCCGTGACGTTGCTCGGCGAAAACCTGCAAACCATGGCCTGGCTGACCTTCCTGCCGTTCCGGGTGCTGGGCGAGTACATCCAGTTCACGCCGTTGGCCGACACGCTGGCCTCGGGGCAGTGGTGGCGCCTTGTCACGCCGATGCTCATCCACTTCGGCATCCTGCATCTGGCCATGAACGGCATGTGGTACTGGGAGCTGGGTCGGCGCATTGAAGCGCGCCAGGGCAGCATCAACCTGCTGGGCCTGACCCTGTTGTTCAGCCTGGTCTCCAACTACGCGCAATACGCCTACGGTGGCCCCGGCTTGTTTGGCGGCTTGTCCGGCGTGTTGTACGGCCTGCTCGGGCACTGCTGGATCTTTCAATTATTGTCGCCCAACCCGGCCTATCGCCTGCCCCGTGGGGTGCTGGTGATGATGCTGGTGTGGTTGCTGCTCTGCCTGTCGGGGCTGGTCTCGATGATCGGTTTCGGCGAAATCGCCAACGCGGCCCATGTGGGCGGGTTGGTCATCGGTTGCTTGACGGGTTTGCTCGGTGGTTTGTACAACCGTCGCAAAGCGTCTCTTTGATAAGGAAGAGCCTTATGTCCTCTTTTGCTGAAATGATCGAAAACATCACCCCGGACATCTACGAGAGCCTCAAGCTCGCGGTAGAGATCGGCAAATGGTCCGATGGCCGCAAGCTCACCGCCGAGCAGCGCGAATTGTCGTTGCAAGCGATGATCGCCTGGGAGATCCAGAACCTGCCCGAAGAGCAGCGCACCGGCTATATGGGCCCGCAGGAGTGCGCGTCCAAGTCAGAACCGGTGGCGAACATCCTGTTCAAGTCGGATGCGATCCATTGATTGAAATTGGTCGCGGTGCAGTCAGCAAAATGTCGGCGCAACTCGGTGAGCCGACCGTTCAATACGCCTTTCGCCTGGGCGACACCGAGGTGCCGGTCAATCCGTTGATCGGCACCCATGTACGCCTGGAATACCTGGGCGCGATTCATTGCAGCCATTGCGGGCGCAAGACCAAGACCAGCTTCAGCCAGGGCTACTGCTACCCCTGCATGACCAAGCTGGCCCAGTGTGACCTGTGCATCATGAGCCCCGAGCGTTGCCATTACGACGCCGGTACCTGCCGCGATCCGGGCTGGGGCGAGACATTCTGCATGACCGACCACGTGGTGTACCTGGCTAACTCGTCGGGGATCAAGGTCGGCATTACGCGCGCTACACAGTTGCCCACCCGTTGGCTGGACCAGGGCGCCAGCCAGGCGCTGCCGATCATGCGCGTGGCGACGCGCCAGCAATCGGGCTTCGTCGAAGATCTGTTTCGCAGCCAGGTGGCCGACAAGACCAACTGGCGTGCCTTGCTCAAGGGCGACGCGCAATCGGTGGACCTCAAGCAGGTGCGTGATGAGCTGTTCGCCTCTTGCGCCGAGGGCTTGCTGGGTTTGCAGGAACGCTTTGGCCTGCAAGCCATCCAAACCATTGCCGACATCGAGCCGATTGAAATCCGCTACCCGGTCGAGCAGTATCCGACCAAGATCGTCAGCTTCAACCTGGACAAGAACCCGATTGCCGAAGGCACGCTGCTGGGGATCAAGGGCCAATACCTGATCTTCGACACCGGCGTTATCAACATTCGTAAATACACGGCCTACCAGCTCGCCGTGCATCAGTAGAAGGATCCCAAGCATGCGCACCGAACAACCGAAGATGATTTACCTGAAGGACTATCAGGCGCCGGACTACCTGATCGACGAGACGCACCTGACCTTCGAGTTGTTCGAGGACCACAGCCTGGTCCACGCGCAGTTGGTGATGCGCCGCAACCCCGAGCGCGGCGCCGGTTTGCCTCCATTGGTACTCGATGGCCAGCAACTTGAGCTGTTGAGTGTCAACCTGGCCGACCAGTTGCTCACGGACGCTGACTATCAGCTGACCGACAGCCACCTGACCGTGCAGCCAAAGAGTGAGACCTTCACCCTCGACACCACCGTCAAGATTCATCCGGAAACCAACACTGCCCTGGAAGGTTTGTACAAATCCAGCGGCATGTTCTGCACCCAGTGCGAGGCCGAAGGTTTCCGCAAGATCACCTATTACCTCGACCGCCCGGACGTGATGAGTGTGTTCACCACCACGGTGATCGCCGAGCAACACAGCTACCCGGTGCTGTTGTCCAACGGCAATCCGATTGCCAGCGGCCCTGGCGAAGACGGCCGGCACTGGGCGACCTGGGAAGACCCGTTCAAGAAGCCGGCGTACCTGTTTGCGCTGGTGGCCGGAGACCTGTGGTGCGTCGAAGACAGCTTCACCACCATGACCAACCGCGAAGTCGCGTTGCGCATCTACGTCGAGCCGGAAAATATCGACAAGTGCCAGCACGCCATGACCAGCCTGAAAAAATCCATGCGCTGGGACGAAGAGACCTACGGCCGCGAGTACGACCTCGACATCTTCATGATCGTCGCGGTCAACGACTTCAACATGGGCGCCATGGAGAACAAGGGCCTCAATATTTTCAACTCCAGCGCCGTGCTGGCCCGCGCTGAAACCGCCACCGATGCCGCCCACCAGCGCGTCGAAGCCATCGTCGCCCACGAATACTTCCATAACTGGTCGGGCAACCGCGTGACCTGCCGCGACTGGTTCCAACTGTCGCTAAAGGAAGGCTTCACCGTGTTCCGTGACTCGGGCTTCTCTGCCGACATGAACTCGGCCACGGTCAAGCGCATCCAGGACGTGGCGTACCTGCGTACCCACCAGTTCGCTGAAGATGCCGGCCCCATGGCCCACGCCGTGCGCCCGGACAGCTTTATCGAGATATCCAACTTCTACACCCTGACCGTGTATGAAAAGGGCTCGGAAGTGGTCGGCATGATCCACACCTTGCTCGGTGCCGAAGGCTTTCGCAAAGGCAGCGACCTGTATTTCGAACGCCATGACGGCCAGGCCGTGACCTGCGATGACTTCATCAAGGCCATGGAAGACGCCAATGGCGCCGACCTCAGCCAGTTCAAGCGCTGGTACAGTCAGGCCGGTACCCCGCGCCTGGCGGTAAGCGAGGCCTACGATGCGGCGGCCAAGACCTACAGCCTGACCTTCCGCCAGAGCTGCCCGCCCACTCCGGACAAGGTCGAGAAATTGCCCTTTGTGATCCCGGTGGAGCTGGGCTTGCTGGACGGGCAGGGCGCCGGCATTGCCTTGCGCCTGGCCGGTGAAGCGACGGCGGGCGACACTTCGCGGGTAATCTCGGTGACCGAAGCGGAGCAGACGTTTACCTTCGTCGACATCGCTGAAAAACCCTTGCCTTCGTTGCTGCGTGGTTTCTCGGCGCCGGTGAAGCTCAGCTTCCCGTACAGCCGCGATCAACTGATGTTCCTGATGCAGCACGACAGCGACGGTTTCAACCGCTGGGATGCTGGCCAGCAGTTGGCGGTGCAGGTATTGCAGGAACTGATCGGCCAGCACCAGGCGGGCCAGCTGCTGAAGCTTGATCAGCGCTTGATCGACGCGCTGCGCACGGTGTTGAGCGATGAAAGCCTGGACCAGGCCATGGTCGCCGAAATGCTCTCGCTGCCGAGCGAAGCCTACCTCACGGAAATCAGCGAGGTGGCGGACGTGGACGCTATCCACGCTGCCCGCGAGTTTGCCCGCAAGCAACTGGCCGACAACCTGTTCGAAGGCTTGTGGCTGCGCTACCAGGCCAACCGCGAGCTGTCCAAGCAAACGCCTTACGTGGCAGAGGCCGAGCACTTCGCCCGCCGTGCGCTGCAGAACATCGCGCTGTCTTACTTGATGCTCAGCGGCAAGCCAGAGGTGGTGGCGGCCACCCTGGATCAGTTCGACACCAGCGATAACATGACCGAACGCCTGACGGCGTTGGCGGTGCTGGTGAACTCGCCGTTCGAAGCAGAGAAAGCCCAGGCCTTGGCGGTGTTTGCCGAAAACTTCAAGGACAACCCGCTGGTCATGGACCAATGGTTCAGCGTACAGGCCGGCAGCACCTTGCCGGGCGGGCTGGCGCGGGTCAAGGCGTTGATGGAGCACCCGGCGTTCACCATCAAGAACCCCAACAAGGTGCGCGCACTGGTGGGCGCATTTGCCGGGCAGAACCTGATCAACTTCCATGCGGCGAATGGCTCGGGCTATCGCTTCCTGGCGGACCTGGTGATCCAGCTCAATACCTTGAACCCGCAGATCGCCTCGCGCCAACTGGCGCCGCTGACACGCTGGCGTAAATACGACAGCGCACGGCAGGCGCTGATGAAAGCGGAGCTGGAGCGCATCCTGGGCGCGGGTGAGCTGTCCAGCGATGTGTTTGAGGTGGTCAGCAAGAGCCTGGCGTAAACCTTATTGCTTTATGTAGGAGCGAGCTTGCTCGCGAGGAACTCACAGGCGCCGCGTTCATTCAGGAAGCACGCGTCATCGTTGACGTTTTTCGCGAGCAAGCTCGCTCCTACAGGCGGCAGGCTTGATCCCTGGCACTAGGCCGATTCATAGCTGCGGCGCGTGCGCTCTATCTCTTCGACCAACCGGTCAATGCCCGCCAACCGTGCTCGGTTGTCATGATCCCAAGGATGAAAGCCCGGCTTGAAATAATGCAGCCACGGCCGGAACATCCGTGGAAACACTCCCTTGGGCCCATACAAGAACTTCACCATGCGCCACAAGCCCTTCAGCGTGCCGCCCGAAGTGCGGTCGGCAATCAACAGGCGCACGTGAAAATCCAGCACCACCACCCAGAACAGCACGCTGGTGGTCAGCATGGTCCCCGTGCGCAGCAGGTAACGTGCAGGCCCTGGTTTGATCACCCTGTTCCACACATCGAACGCCACGGCTTTATGTTCGGTTTCTTCCAGGGCGTGCCAATACCACATCTGCTGGTACCCCTTGAGTGAGTCGCCAAAGCGCGACGGGTCGCTCAGCAGGATTTCGGCGAGCATTGCGGTGTAGTGCTCCAGGGCGATGGTCACCGCCAGGTTGAACGATGGCGGCAGGTGTTTTTTCTGCAGGTCGAGGAAGAACTTCAAGCGTCGGTCAAGGGTGTGTGCCGGCAGGCCGGCCGCTTGCAGCAAGTCGTTATACGCCACGTGTTCACGGCTGTGCATGGCCTCCTGGCCGATAAACCCCTGGATCTCTTTTTTCAGTTCGGCATCGTCGATCTGCCCACGGTAGTGGCGCACGCTGTCCATGAAGAACAGTTCGCCCTGGGGAAACAGCAATGACAGGGCATTGAAGAAATGGCTGACTACAGGCCCTTGTTCGTGCCAGTTCTTGATGCGCTCGGCAGGCAAGGCAAAACGGATATCGCGACGGATCGGCAACATGGTGCGTGCTCCTGTTCAGAGTCGGGGCTCGTCGTTGGTTTCAAACACTGGCGTGCGCGGCTTGGGCGCCATGCGCTTGCTGGCAAACACCACCAGGGCCTGATAGGCCGCCGGCAGGCAACGGGCGAGCAGATCGAGGAAATAGGCATCGCGGCCAATCAGCACGCGGCGCTTGTTTTTGCGTACGCCTTGCAAGATCACTTTGGCGGCCTGGTCGGCGTCGGTGATGAAGAGTTTTTCGAAATCGGCGCGGGCTTGTTGCTCGCTGTGGATGAGAAAGCCGGCCATGTTCGCGTCGATGCGGCTGCTGCGGCAGATATCGGTACGAATGCCGCCGGGGTGTACACAGGTGGCCGAGACGCCGCAGCGTTGCAGGTCGAGTTCCTGGCGCAAGGCTTCGGTGAAACCGCGCACGGCGAACTTGGTGGCGTTGTAGCCGCTCATGCCGGGCTGGGCGAACAGACCGAACACGCTGGACGTATTGATGATATGCCCGTCGCCGCAGGCCTTGAGGTACGGCAGGAATGCCTTGGTGCCATGCACCACTCCCCAGAAGTTGATGCCGACGATCCATTCCAGGTCGGTGTAATCCACGCCTTCGACGGTGCTCGACAGCGCCACCCCGGCATTATTGAAGACCAGGTTGACCTTGCCGTGCTCGGCCACGCAGCGTGCTGCCCAATCGTGCATGGCCTGGCGGTCGGACACGTCCAGCACTTGGGTGGTGACAGTGACGGGCGACAAGGTCGAGGTGCGGATCAGCGCCAGGGTCTGTTCCAGGCCCTGGCTGTTTTTGTCTGCCAGCGCCAAGTGACACCCTTCCCGCGCCAGGGCCAGGGCCAATGAGCGGCCCATGCCGGACGCCGCGCCGGTGATCGCCGCAACGCGGCCGTTGAATGACTTCATGACAGGCTGCCTTCTGTGGTGGAGTGGGGCGTTGCAACCGCTCGCGGCAGGGCGGGCGCCGGCGCCTGGCTGACGCTGTAGTCTTTGAGGGCAAAATGCCGGGTGATCTGCTTGAAGCGCCAGGTCGAGCCGGGCCACAGCGTGGTGTTCTTGCCGGTGCGCGGGTCGAGGTACCAGCTCTGGCAGCCGCCGGTGTTCCAGATGGTGCGCTTGAGCTTGTCCTGCAACTGCTGGTTGTAGGCGTGCTCCACGGCGGGCTTGACCTCTACCGTGGTAAGGCGCTGGCGCTGCATGTGTTTCAGGGCGTCGAGGATGTACGCGACCTGGGCCTCGATCATCAGGATCATCGAGTTATGCCCCAGGCCAGTATTGGGGCCCACGATCAGAAACAGGTTCGGGTAGCCCGGCACGGTGGTGCCTTTGTAGGCATGGGCGCCATCGCGCCAGGCATCCATCAGGTCGATGCCGTCACGGCCGATGATGCAGCCACGGGGCAACGGGTCGCTGGCCTGGAAACCCGTGCCGAAGATCAGGCAATCGGCGGGGTGCTTGATACCGTCGGCGGTAACCACGCCGTCGGCTTCGATGCGCAGTACGCTGTCGGTGACCACCTCGACATTGCTGCGCGAGAGTGCCGGGTAGTAATCGTTGGAGATCAACACCCGCTTGCAGCCGATGGTGTAGTCCGGCGTCAGGGTTTTGCGCAGGGAAGGGCGGGCCACTTGTTTGCGCAGATGACGCAGGGCGATTTTCTGCACCATTTTCATCAGGCGTGGATGCAGGGCAAAGCCCACCACACGGCCTTCCAGCGCCCAGTAAAGCGTAGCGCGCACCAGCTTTTGGGTGAGTGGTACATGCTTGAACAACCAGCGCTCGGCAGCGGAAATCGGCCGATCAGGCTTGGGCATGATCCACGGCGGTGTGCGCTGGAACAGGTCCAGATGCGCTACCTGCGGTGCGATCTGCGGCACGAACTGGATGGCGCTGGCACCGGTGCCGATCACCGCCACGCGCTTGCCCTTCAAGGAATACTCGTGATCCCACTGCTGGGAGTGAAAGCGCTTGCCCCTGAAGCTGTCCAACCCTGGGATGTCCGGCATTGCCGGGCGCGACAAGCCCCCCATGCCCGACACCAGCACCCGTGCGCTGACCTGGCGGCCGTCGCTGAAGGTCAGTTGCCAGCGCTGTTGTTGTTCATCAAACACCGCACGTTGCAGGCCCATGCCAAAGCGCAGGTAGGGCGCCAGCTCGAAGCGCCTGGCGCAGTCTTCCAGATAGGCGCGAATCTCGGGTTGCGCCGCGAACTGTCGCGTCCAGTTCGGGTTGGGCGCAAAGGAAAACGAATACACATGGGACTGCACGTCGCAGGCGCAACCTGGGTAGTGGTTGTCGCGCCACGTGCCGCCGAGGGTCTGGGCCTGTTCGGCGATAAAGAAGTCGGTGAGCCCGGCTTCCTTGAGTTTGATCGCCATGCACAGGCCCGCGAACCCGGAGCCAATGATGGCGATGTCGATTGAGTCACTGGGGGCATTCATAGGGCTGCCTCGTCAATAAAGCGCTTGGGCATCGGATGTGCTCCTGTTTTTGTTTTGTCTTTTAGATAGAACACCATTGCAAAGGAAAATTGAATTATTTATTTTAAAAAAGATTTTAAATAATCTACCTGAAAAATTCGCCTACGCTAGGGCCTTGTTACGCATGAGCGATTTGTCCGACGGACGAACGTGGTATGCATGAAGTCTAGGTCCAGGGCGTGGACGATGGCTGGGGTCAGATCAATTCCGGTCGGGTCGCCAGCAGCAGGGAAGCAGAGGACCGAGCTATGGCTGTCGAATGGGTTGTCGCTGCGGGAGTGCTGGCAGGCGCCAGTGCTGCGTTGTGGGGCTTGAGTGCCTGGATGACGCGGCGCATTGAAGCGACTGTGCCGATCAACGGGCGCTTCGTCGAGGTGGATGGCGAGCGCTTTCATTATGTCGAAGAGGGCAAGGGCCCGCCGCTGGTGATGATTCACGGGCTGATGGGCAGTAGTCGCAACCTGACCTATGCCTTGTCCGGTCAGTTGCGTGAGCATTTTCGGGTCATCAGCCTCGACCGGCCGGGCTCAGGCTATTCCACCCGGCACAGCGGTACGCCGGCAGACTTGCCGGCCCAGGCGCGACAAATCGCGGCCTTCATCAATACGCTGGATCTGGGCAAACCGCTGGTACTGGGGCACTCCCTGGGCGGCGCGATTGCCCTGGCGCTGGCCCTTGACCATCCCCATGCCGTATCCGGGCTGGTGCTGGTTGCGCCCTTGACTCACCCCCAACGCATGCTGCCGCTGGTGTTCCTGTCTCTGGCCGTGCGCCCTGCCTGGCTGCGGCGCTGGGTGGCGCACACCTTGACCCTGCCCATAGGCTTGCTGACCAAAGACTCGGTGGTGAAGGGCGTATTTGCCCCCGATCCTGCGCCACCAGACTTCGCCACCCGTGGCGGCGGTTTGCTGGGCATGCGTCCCGACAATTTCTACGCCGCGTCCACCGAGATCAACCGGGTCAACGACCACCTGCCGGAGATGGTCAAGCGCTACTCCCGATTGACCCTGCCCATCGGCCTGATCTACGGGGCGCAGGACAAGGTGCTCGACTTCCAGAAACACGGCCAGGCCCTGGCCAGCAAGGTGCCAGGGCTGAAAATGCAGGTGATTGAAGGCCGTGGGCATATGTTGCCGATCACCGCCACCGAGCGCGTGGCGGCGCTGGTGGAGCAGGTGGCCAAGCGGGCTCGACCCGGCGAGAGCGTACGGCCGTTAAACCCACCTGTCGCCCTGGCGAGCCAGTAACAGTGCCATCTGACTGCGGCGCCTGGCGTTGACGCCTGCCCCTGAGCACCTGACCAAACGGCTGAAAAGAGACTGCTCGGTCACGGAAAAAAGGGCTGGAGAAACTAGTTGACGACCTAACGATTCCGCGCTATTTATTTAAAAAAATTATTTCAATGTGTAATTTGAAATTATTTTTGAAATGCCTAAGAGCGAATAAAATAATGAAAAAAACGCCTTTTATCGCATGGTTGATTTCCCGGAGCAGTCAACGCTCCGTATACCTGTCGTCTGCCTCGTTGCCCACCGAATGCGTTCGGAGGCTGCCATGAACCAGACTCTGGCAGCCCCACATGTCTGGGCCGACGGCAAACGCCACCTGTGGTGGCTCGGCATCATGCCGCTGGCGACGCCCTTGCTCTCCGGTGCCCTTGCCATCACCACAGGCGTGCAACAATTGTGGTGGGTCGGCGTACTCGTGATCTTCGGCCTGATCCCGCTGATTGACGGCCTGCTCGGCGAAGACGTCAGCAACCCGCCCGAATCTGCGGTCAGCCACCTTGAATCCCAACGCTACTACCGCTGGATCGTCTACACCGGCGTGCTGTTTGTGATTGCCTCGGTGGTCATCACCGGTTGGCTCGCTGCGGGCGGTATCGACTGGATCATCAACGGCGGCCTGTTGCACGCCACGGCCACCCTGGAACCTTCTAACTGGCTGGCCAGGACCGCCGCGTTCATCACCGCACGCACTGAACTTCACGGTGCAGTCAGCTGGTCGACTTATGTGGGCATGGCCATGTCCACCGGTGCCGCCACCGGCATTGCCATCAATACCGCCCATGAACTGGGGCACAAACCCAAACCCCTGGAAGTGTTCCTGGCCAAGGTCACCCTGGCGCCGACCTTCTACGGTCACTTCTACACCGAACATAATCGTGGCCATCACGTACGGGTCGCCACTCCGGAAGACCCAGCCAGCTCGCGCCTCGGTGAAAGTTTCTGGGCATTCCTGCCGCGTTCGGTGTGGTTCAGCGCTGTGTCGGCCTGGAACCTGGAGCGCGAACGCCTGCGCAAACTCGGCCTGCCGGCCCTGCACTGGAAGAACGCCGTGCTCAGCGCCTGGATGTACAGCGTGGTGTTGTGGGGCGCGATGATTGCCTGGCTGGGGGCGGCGGTAATTCCGTTCCTGATTATCCAGGGCATCTACGGGTTCTCGTTGCTGGAAGTGGTGAACTACGTCGAGCATTACGGCCTCAAGCGTCAGAAGTTGCCCAATGGCCGTTATGAACGCTGCTCGCCGCGTCACTCGTGGAACAGTAATCGAATTGTCACCAATATCTTTCTGTTCCAGTTGCAGCGGCACTCCGATCACCATGCCAACCCCACCCGTAGTTATCAGTCGCTGCGTCACTTTGATGAATCACCGCAACTTCCGTATGGCTACGCCAGCATGATTGTCTGGGCGTATGTGCCGTACTTGTGGCGGCGGCGCATGGACCATCGCGTACTGAATCACTATGCCGGTGATATCAACTTGACCAATCTTCAACCGTCAAAACGCTTGAAGTACCTGGAGAAGTACAGCGGCAGTGCCAAGCCGTTTTGAGATGAAGTAAGCCTTCAGGGCGTACTCGGGATCTGTGTATCGCGCAGGTCCTTGTCGCCCGGCGTTTTGAGTGCAAGAACCTGGTTTGACCCTACAACAATAATTTCAAGGGAAGGACGTACACCATGCAAAGTTCTGCCAAGTTCACCGCCCACATCCTGTTGGCGGCCATGGGTTTGATTGCTTACCACCAGGCCCAGGCTGCGCGTATCGAACCCGCTGGCAGTGCCTTCACCGCCCAAGGACCTATCAGCTTTTCCAAAGGCAAGCTCATCAGTGCCGACTGCACCATCAAGGTAGCCGGCAAGGTTGCAGCCGATGGTTCATCGGTGAATGTCGACAAAGTCGAGTTCGACGGTGGCCTCAAGTGCAGCCGTGTCGAAGCCATCAACTTGCCTTGGGTGTTAATCGCCAAAGATACAAAAAGCGGCTCCATGTCGAAGATCAGCGTGGACGTGCATGCCTTTGGCCTGGGCGGCAAGTGTGGGCCGTCGACGGCCGACGGAACTTGGGATAACGCCACCGGCAAGTTGGAAGCCGCTGATGTTGCGATTGGCGAAGACTGCAAGATCAAGACGGTGTCGATCAAGATGCCGCCCAACTTCAAAGTTGTCGAATAACACGTTCCGACAGTTGTAGCGGTAAATGCATTGAAATTTGGCTGGAAAGGGAAGTTCTGCAGTTTCACCGTGACCTCTCGATCATGGCCATTACCCCTGGCGAAATGAATCGCCTTAACATGTGAGGAAAAACAATGAAAAGCTTGAAAACCCTCGTTTGTGCAACTTCGTTTGCTCTGTGCTTTGGTGCCGCCTCCATGGCGAGCGCGGCTTCCGTTTCTCCAGACGGTCCGTTCTCGACTAATGCCGGTACCATCGTGGTGAAGTCGCCCTCATCCTTTGGTGCGGCAGTGACTTGCGGCATTACCTTTACCGGCAACGTTAGCGGTGGCGTGGCTTCTATCAACGGTGCTTCCTTGACCGGCGGCGGCCTGTGCGCACTGCCCACGCTGACTAACCTGCCTTGGGTTCTTACCGCTGCGACGGGCACCACCGGCACCGTGACCAACGTAGGCTACAAAATCTCCTCGATTCCGGCCACTAACTGCGGCCCTACCACCATTGCCGTGGCTTGGACTCCTGGTACCAAAACACTTTCGGCTACCAATCAGTCGCTGACCGGCAACTGCACTGTCGTATCGCTGAATGTTGTTGCCCCGACGCTGACGGTTAACCCGTAAGCATGTGACTCCAGAGGGCTGATCACCCGTTGAAAGGCCGATGCCTCATGCGAGGCATCGGTTGGGCAGGGTACTTACGGTCTGCCTACGGCCACACGACCCACCGGCAGGGGCCGGGCGAAATAATAATAAGGAGCAGCGCATGAACAATAAGAAACAACACGCTCACACGTTACTGGGGTTGGCGCTGTTGGGAGGCTTGATGACCACAGGAAATGTGCAGGCGGGCGGCTTCTCCACGCCAACCTACGGTGCGCCTGGCTGGGGGCGCGCGTTTGGTGGCGGTTCATTGTTCAAGAACGACCCCAGTGCCGCGTACAACAACCCGGCGGCCATGGCGTTCATCGATTCAACCATCGTGCAGCAGACCGTCGATTACGCCCGGATCAAGATCAAATATTCTGGCCAGGCGTATGACCATAACGGTAACCCGGTGACCAATACGCCGGTGCTGGATGATCAGGGCAACCTGGGCGATCCGACGCTGAATACGAATAACGGCGGCCAGGGTGGTTTCACCGCATGGCTACCTACTGGCTTTATGGTCATGCCCATCGGCGACCGTTTTGCTTTTGGCCTGAGCCAAGTCGTACCGCAAGGCATGAAAAGTACGTGGAACGAAAACTCTAAGCTGCGAGATTTCGCCGTTGACACCAAGATCGAGACCATTGGCCTGACAGGCTCCTTGTCATTCAAGGTCAATGATGAGTTTTCCGTCGGTGCCGGTGCCATCGTTCAACGTAGCCAAGGGAACGTCAGCCAGAACGTTGACCTGTTGGCTGCTGCGGATGTCTCTCCCGGTCTGGGAGGCACCGGTTTTCCGACCGGCGTCGGGCATTCCTTGATACGCGTGAAAGTCGACAATATCTCAGTGGGCTGGTTTGGCGGCGTGGTTTGGAAGCCGACAGCGCAAGACACGCTGGGCGTGAATTATCACGCCAAGATCAAAAACAAGATGACGGGCAAGTACGACGTTTATACAGACGCGATTGGCCGTAACGCGATGACCAACCCGATTGGTCCGAACGGCGAAACGCTGGTTGAAATGGCCTACCCTGGTCTCAAACTGTTCCCGGATGGCGCGCATGCCAGTGCTCAATTGGATATCCCAGCGACGGCGGCGATTGACTGGGTCCACCAGTTCAATGATCGCTGGACGCTGGGCGTGAGTGCGCAGTGGACAGAGTGGTCCTCGTTCAAGGACCTCACGCTCAAGTCACAAGGCTCGACCATCGTTGCCATACCCTACAACTACAAGAACGCGTGGATGACTTCTATCGGCGGCGACTACAAAGCGACCGACGAACTCACCCTGCGTGCCGGCGTGGCTTACGACCAGACACCGACCCGAAACTCCACCCGTGACCCTCGGATCCCCGACGGGGATCGCTACTTCCTTGCGTTCGGTGCAGGTTATGACATCAAGGCGGTACCAGGCCTGTCGGTGGATGCCGCCTACTCGCACCAGTTTGTCGAAAAGGTCAATCTGAAGACCAAGAACGTTGACCGCCTTGGAGGCGCGCAGCTGGACGGCAAAGCTGAATCCTCAGGTGACGTGGTCAGCCTGTCGGCGACTTATAAGTTCTGAGGCGCGTGCAAGGCAGGGCACTCAGCGCATCTGGAGGCCTTGCCATGGCTGTTGTTTTCGGCGACGTGCGTTGATTCCTTCTTTCGTCAGGCTGACCCGGTCAGCCTATTTTTTCGGCAAGAGATTAAATAAAAATTTCAAAACAAAATTTGAATTAATGATTTGAAGTTTGTAGTGTGGTTTCACGTCCTGAATCAAGTAGAGGTCTCCCCCATGCTTATCTGGTTATTGGTGGGTATCGCAGCAGCGATTGCCCTGGCTTACCGACAAGCCGCTGCCGCCCTGTGGCTAAGCGCCGGCATCCTCTGGCTGGCGGTTGGTTACCTGTTCAACGCAGTGGCCGTGCCAGGCATTGCCCTGGCGGCAGTGTTGGTGGTGCTGCCCGCCTTGGTGCTGGCAATCAAACCCCTGCGCCGCAAGCTGCTGACCACCAAGGCCTTGGGCCTGTTTCGTACAATCATGCCGGCGATGTCCGATACCGAGCGTGCGGCTATCGAGTCCGGCACCGTGTGGTGGGATGCCGAGCTGTTCAGCGGCAAGCCCGACTGGCAGCGTCTGCTGCAAGCCGCGCCGGCCAGCCTGAGCGCGGAGGAGCAAGCCTTCCTCGACAACGAAGTCGAAACCCTGTGCGACATCGCCAACGACTGGGAAACCACGCAGGTCTGGCAGGACATGTCCCCCGAAGGCTGGCAGTACACCAAGGATGCCGGGTTCCTCGGCATGATCATTCCCAAGCAGTACGGCGGCAAAGGCTTCTCCCACTACGCCCATTCCCAAGTGGTGATGAAGCTGTCGACACGCTGCTCGGCGGCAGCGATTTCGGTGATGGTCCCCAATTCCCTGGGCCCGGCCGAGCTGCTGCTGCGTTACGGCACCGACGCCCAGCGCAACTACTACCTGCCGCGCCTGGCACGCGGTGACGACATTCCGTGTTTCGCCCTGACCAGCCCTTATGCCGGCTCGGATGCAGGCGCGATCCCCGACCTGGGCATTGTCTGCAAAGGCATGCATGAGGGCGAGGAAGTACTGGGTTTCAAAGTGACCTGGGACAAGCGCTACATCACCCTTGGCCCGATTGCCACGGTGCTGGGCCTGGCGTTCCGCGCCGAAGACCCGCAGGGCTTGCTTGGCGCGCCAGGTTCCCTGGGCATTACCTGTGCGTTGATCCCCACCTCCCATCCAGGGGTAAACAGCGGCCGGCGTCACTGGCCGTTGAATGCGGTTTTCCAGAATGGCCCAACCACCGGCAAGGATGTGTTCATTCCCTTGGAGTGGGTGATCGGCGGCCGCGAACAAATCGGCAACGGTTGGCGCATGTTGATGGAGTGCCTGGCGGCAGGTCGGGCGATTTCCCTGCCTTCGGCCAACGTCGGCCTGGGTAAAGTGGCGGTGCGCGGTACCACAGCCTATGCGGCGATGCGCAAGCAATTCGGCCTGCCCATCGGCAAGTTCGAAGGTGTACAGGCGCCGCTGGCGCGCATGGCCGGGCATCTGTATGCCTGCGATGCGGTGCGCAAGGTGTCGGTGGCGTCCCTGGACGCCGGCGAGAAACCGTCGGTGATCTCGGCCATTGCCAAGTACCACGTCACAGAGCGGGCGCGCATCATCGTCAACGACGGCATGGACATCGTCGCCGGCAAAGGCATCTGCATGGGCCCCAATAACTTCCTCGCCCGTGCCTACCAGCAAAGTCCCATCGCCATTACGGTGGAGGGCGCGAACATCATGACCCGATGCCTGATCATCTTTGGCCAGGGCTTGATTCGTTGCCATCCCTACGTGTTCCGCGAGATGGAGGCGGCGCACAACCCCGACCGGCGCAAGGCACTGGAAGACTTCGACAGCGCAATGTTTGGCCATGTGAGTTTTGTAGTAGCCAACACCGTACGCGCAGCGGTGCATGCCGTGACCGGCGGGCGCCTGATTGCGGCCCCGGCCAAGACCGACCCGGCGCTGGCTGCCTACTACCGCCAGGCCAATCGGCTGTCGGTGGTGCTGGCGCTGATCTCGGATATCTCCATGGGCGTGCTGGGCGGTGCCCTCAAGCGCAAGGAAAGTATTACCGGGCGCCTGGGGGATATTTTGTCGCAGCTGTACATCCTGTCTTGCGTGCTCAAGCGCTTCGAGGATGACGGTAGGCCCCAGGCGGACTTGCCGCTGGTGCACTGGGCGGCCCAGGACGCCTTGTTGCGCGCCCACGAAGCCTTGGCCGAAGTGCTCGACAACTACCCTTCAAAACCCGCAGCAGCAGTAGTGCGCACCTTGAGCTTTCCGTTTGGCATCCCGCTGCGCAAACCGTCGGACCGCCTGTTGGCGCAGGTGGCGGAGGTGGTGCAGACCCCTGGCGAGACCCGCGACCGTTTGCTGGCCAACTCCTACATCCCACGTGCGGAAGTCGACAAGCTGGCCTACGGCGAATTGGGTTTCCGTTTGCTGCCCCAAGTGGAGCTGATCGAGGCGCGGCTCAAGCCCGCCATCAAGCAAGGTCTGCTCGGCCCGCTGCCGATTTCTGCCACGGCCTTCACCGATTGGCGCGTGAAGGCGCGGGCGCTGGATTTGATCAGCGACGACGAAGACGCCTTGCTGGCGCGCTATGTGGAATACGCCGACCACGGTATCCAGGTGGACGACTTTCCCCAGGACTTTGGTTTGCTGGAGGCTCTGCAGCAGCGTAAGCAGGCGCTCGAACCGGTGGCCAAACGGCGCAGCGTCCCGGTCAATTAAGAGAAAACCCGGTCCACAGGTGGGAACTGCTTGCCTTGAATACCAGGCAGAAGGCTTTTTGTAGGAGCGAGCTTGCTCGCGAAGAACTCACAGGCGCCGCGTTGATTCAGGAAGCCAGCGTTATCGTTGACGTTTTTCGCGAGCAAGCTCGCTCCTACAGAGGGCGATCCAGTTCCCCACATTTGACCGGTTTATCAGGCAAGAACTGTGTTGTGAGTGGACTCCTTATGAGTGACAGCTACCTTTCGTTCGTCAATTCCCCCTGGGGCCGGCGTCTGGCCCAGGCGGTCGGCTTGCCGCAACCCTTGCCCCTGCAACGGCATCGCAGCGGCCAGGCCGGCCTGGCTAATCCTGTGATCATCGCCGGGGCAGGGCGCCTGGTGGCCTCGGTGCAGCGCGTGTTCAGCGCCACCGACACCGTCGCCGCGAGCCCGGCGACGCTCAAGGCACCGTCCACGGTCAAGGTGCAAGGCGCGGTGTTCGACGCCAGCGGCGTGACCGACCTGCAACAGTTGGATGAGCTTTACCTGTTCTTTCACAGCAATGCCAAGCGCCTCAGCCAGCATGGCCGAGTAGTGGTGCTCGGCACGGCACCCGAGCATTGCGACGACTTGCCCCAGGCCATCGCCCAACGCGCCCTTGAAGGCTTGGTGCGTTCGCTGGCCAAGGAACTGCGCCGCGCGATCACCGTGCAACTGCTGTACGTGGCGCCGGGCGCGGAAGACGCGCTGGACAGCAGCCTGGGGTTTTTCCTGTCGCGCCGTTCCGCCTATGTCTCGGGGCAGGTGGTGCGCCTGGAAAAACCGGTCGATGGCCATGCCGCCATCAACTGGGACAAACCCTTTGCCGGCAAACGCGCCCTGGTCACCGGCGCCTCCCGTGGCATCGGCCTGGCGATTGCCCAGGTGCTGGCGCGGGACGGTGCCCATGTGGTGTGTGTGGACGTGCCCCAGGCCCAGGAAGCCTTGCAGCAGGCGGCGACCAGCGTGGGCGGTTCGGCGTTGCCTCTGGATATTACCGCCGCCGACACCGCCTCACTGTTGCAAACCCACGTCAGCCAATACGGCGCCTTTGATGTGGTGGTGCACAACGCCGGGATCACCCGCGACAAGACCATCGCCAAAATGACCGAGGGCGCCTGGCGCAGTGTGCTGGCGGTCAATCTCGAAGCGCCGTGGCAGCTCAGTGAGGCCTTGCTCGACAGTCAGGGTTTGAACCCTGGTGGGCGCATTGTGTGCGTGTCGTCGATTTCCGGTATCGCCGGCAACCTGGGGCAGAGCAACTACGCCACGTCCAAGGCCGGTGTGATAGGCCTGGTACAGGGCCTGGCACCGCGTGCGGCAGCCCGGCAGGTCACGGTGAACGCGGTGGCGCCCGGCTTTATCGAGACCCAGATGACCGCGAAGATCCCGCTGATGATCCGCGAAGCGGGGCGGCGCATGAATTCGTTGTCCCAGGGCGGGCAACCCATCGACGTGGCCGAGACCATTGCCTGGCTGGCGCATCCGGCGTCGGGCGGCGTCAATGGCCAGGTGGTGCGGGTGTGCGGCCAAAGCCTGTTGGGAGCCTGACCGATGGACTACGTGACGCAGATTATCGACCCACCGCCGTCGCGCACGCAGTTGTTGCTCGACGGCCTGCGCGCCTTGCGCAAACCCAAACTCGACGGTGCGCCGCCATTGCCTGCAGCACGCCTGGTGCGCAGCGCGGTGGAGCTTTCGTCGGCCGGTATCGCCGCTTACGCACGGGCGTGCGGTTTTCGTCGCGAGCAGGGCGTGCCATTGTCCTATCCCCATGTGCTGGCGTTCCCACTGCACCTCATGCTGCTGACTCGGCCAAGTTTCCCGTACCCGGCCAGTGGCATGGTGCACCTGGCCAATCGTATTCGTCAGCACCAGCGCTTGCACGAGGGCCAGGCGGTGCGCCTGGAGGTGTATTGCGAACGCTGGGTGGCCCATCCAAAAGGGCAGGCCTTGAGCATTGCTACCCGTGCCTACAGCCAGGAAACCCTGGTGTGGGAAAGCGACAGTCTGTATTTGCGCCGTGACGTCAGCAATCCGGTGGGTGAACCCTGGAATGACCCTCTGCCGCTGCAGGAAGACGGCCTGTTACGCACCCAGCGTTGGGTACTGCCCGCCGACCTGGGGCGACGCTTTGCCAAGGTCTCGGGGGATTTCAATCCCATTCACACGTCGGTCATCGGTGCCAGGCTCTTCGGCTTTCGTCGCGCCATCGCCCATGGCATGTGGACCCTGGGTCGCGCATTGGCAGCGCAACAGCCGCCCGGTGGCCTGGACCAGGCCGAGGCCCATTGCGACTTCAAATTGCCGATCTTCCTGCCCGGCCAGGTAGCCCTGTGGGGCCACCCCGTGAGCGGGCCACGACGCGAGTTCGAAGTGCGCAATTTCGCCGGGGACAAGCCCCATATGCGCGGGCTATTCATTTGGAAAGAGAGCCAGCAATGAGTGACCACAGTTTTACCCCAGCCCCGACCCGCCGCGTGGCGATTATCGGCGGCAACCGTATTCCATTTGCGCGCTCCAACACGGTGTATGCCCACGACAGTAACCAGGACCTGCTGGTCGCCGCCCTGCAAGGATTGGTGGAGCGCTACAACCTGCACGGCCAACGCCTGGGTGAGTTTGCCGCCGGAGCGGTGATCAAGCACTCACGGGATTTCAACCTGGCCCGCGAGGCGCTGTTGTCCACCACGTTGTCTGCGCAAACCCCTGCCTATGATGTGCAACAAGCCTGTGGCACAGGGCTTGAAGCTGCGCTGCTGGTGGCGAATAAAATCGCCCTCGGCCAGATCGAAGTGGGCGTTGCCGGTGGTGCCGACACCACCTCCGACGCGCCCATTGGCATCAACGAATCCTTGCGCCATACCTTGCTTGCGGCCAATCGCGCCAAAAGCCTGGGCGACAAGCTCAAGGCCTTGATGAAAGTACGCCCATCGATGCTGTTCAAACCGTTGCTGCCGCGCAATGGCGAGCCGCGCACCGGCCTGTCCATGGGCGAACACTGCGAAGAAATGGCCAAGCGCTGGCAGATCAAGCGCCTGGCCCAGGACGAGCTGACCCTCACCAGCCACCAGCGCCTGGATGCAGCTTATAAGCGCGGCTTCTTCGACGACCTGATCAGCCCCCATCGCGGCTTGGCCCGTGACAACAACCTGCGTGCCGATATCAGCCTGGAAAAGCTCGCCGGCTTGTCGCCGGCCTTCGACCGCCAGAACGGCACGCTCACCGCCGGCAACTCCACGCCCCTGACCGATGGCGCCTCGGTGGTGCTGCTGGCCAGTGAAGAATGGGCCGCCGCCAATGGCTGGCCGGTGTTGGCCTACTTGCGCACCGGCGAAACGGCTGCGGTGAATTTTGTCGACGGCACCGAGGGCCTGCTGATGGCGCCGGCTTACGCCGTGCCACGCATGCTTGCGCGTGAAGGCTTGAGGTTTGCCGACTTCGATTTCTTCGAGGTCCACGAAGCGTTCGCCGCCCAGGTGTTGTGCACGCTCAAGGCGTGGGAAGACCCGCAGTATTGCCGCGAGCGACTCGGCCTTGACGCCCCCCTGGGCGCCATCGACCGGGCCAAGATGAACGTCAACGGCGGCTCACTGGGCTGCGGCCATCCCTTTGCGGCCACCGGTGGCCGGCAACTGGCGGCGCTGGCCAAGGCCATCCATGAACGCGGTGGCGGTCGCGGCCTGATTTCGATCTGCGCGGCGGGTGGGTTGGGCATCACCGCCATCGTCGAAAAGTAGCGCTATCAAAAACAACAATAAGGACACTGCGATGAACGCTATCAGCCTGGAACACACCGAACGCATTTGGTTGAACACTTACCTGCCCGGCGTGCCAGCGGACATTGACGCCGGGATCGAGGACTACCCGTCGCTGCGCGAAGTGTTCCTGGAGCACCTGGAAAAATTCCGTGAACGGGTGGCCTACGTCAGCATCGGCACCGAAATGACCTATGCCGACTGGCGCACCCAGGGCATTGCCTTTGCCGCCTGGCTGCAGGACCAGGGCGTGAAGAAGGGCGACCGCGTGGCCCTGATGATGCCCAACTGCTTGCAGTACCCGATCTGCCTGCTGGGCACGATCCTGGCCGGGGCGGTGGTGGTCAACGTCAACCCGTTGTACACCGCCCACGAATTCAAGCACCTGCTCAAGGACAGTGGCGCCGAAACCGTGGTGATCTTCGAAAATTTCGCGCATACCCTGGAAAAAGCCATGGTGGGCAGCAGCGTCAAGCGAGTGGTGGTCGCGGCCATTGGCGACTTGCTGGGCACCTTCAAGGGCGCGGCAATGAACTTCATCCTGCGCAGCGTGCAGAAGCAGGTACCGGCCTTCAGGTTGCCCGGTTCGCTGCGTTTCAACCAGGTGCTCAAACAGGGCAGGGCCATGCACCATTTGCCGGTCAGCCTGCACCGCGATGAACTGGCCTTCCTGCAATACACCGGCGGCACCACCGGCGATGCCAAGGGCGTGATGCTCAGCCATCGCAATATCATTGCCAACCTGCTGCAAGCCAAGGCCTGGGTCGGTGACCAGTTAAACCTGCACAAGCAGGAAACCAACGTGACCTTGCTGCCGCTGTACCACATCTTCTCACTGACGGTGAACTGCCTGATGTTCATGTGCCTGGGCGGGCGCAATATCCTCATCGCCAACCCTCGGGACGTGAAGCGCGTGCAAATGATCCTGCGCAAGGAACGCTTCAATGGCATTGCCGGGGTGAACACGCTGTTCAATGGGTTGCTGGAGAACAAGGAGTTCTGTGCGCGGGACTTTTCCGATTTGCGCCTGGTGATTGCTGGCGGCATGGCCACCCACACCGCGGTGGCCAAGCGCTGGAAGGAGGTGACCGGGCTGCCGATCATCGAAGGCTATGGGCTGACCGAATGCTCGCCCGTGGTGAGCATCAGCCCTATTGATATTTCCCGCATGCGCGAGATGGAATTCACCGGCAGCATTGGCGTGCCATTGCCCTCTACCTGGGTGCGCTTCGTACGCGAAGACGGCGAACTGGCGGATATCGGCGAGCAGGGCGAGTTGCAAGTACGTGGGCCGCAAGTGATGCAGGGCTACTGGCAACGGCCGAAGGAAACCGCCGAGGTGCTGGATGCCGAGGGCTGGCTGTCTACCGGGGATATCGGTGTGATGGACGCACGCGGGTATATCCGCCTGGTGGACCGCAAGAAGGACATGATCCTGGTCTCGGGCTTCAACGTGTACCCCAATGAAATCGAGGACGTGGTGGCCATGCACCCTGGGGTCGCCGAAGTGGCCGCCATTGGTGTGGAAGATGCGGTGACCGGGGAGAAAGTCAAGATCATCGTCGTGCGCAAGGACCCGAGCCTGACACAGGAGCAGATTCTTGCTCACTGCCGAGAGTACCTGACGGGGTACAAGCTGCCAAAGTATGTGGAGTTTCGCACCACGGAACTGCCCAAGACCACGGTGGGCAAAGTGCTGCGTCGGGCCTTGCGCTGATTGAATGGTTCAGATGACCAAATGTAGGAGCGGGCTTACTCGCGAAAGCGGCGGTTCAGGCACTGAATGTGCCGACTGACACAGCGTATTCGCGAGCAAGCCCGCTCCCACTGTTTAAACCGTGCCCACTTTCACCCAGCGTTCCTCAAGGGCGGCCACTCGAATCGCCGTCGCCAACCGCTCCACCTCCCAAGCAGCCTCAAAGTCCGTCCCCTGGGCCCCTTGGCCGGCCAGGGCCATGATCAACTCGTGCACTTCCAACGTCTTCAATTCGTTGTAACCCAACTGGTGCCCCGCCGCCGGGCTGAATGCCGCATAGCCGGGCAGGGCAGGGCCAGCCAGCACGCGCTGGAAGCCGTCCTGGCCGATGCGGTACAGGCGCAGTTCATTCAAGCGTTCCTGGTCAAACGCCAGCGTGCCTTGGGTGCCGCTGATCTCGAAACTCAGATGGTTCTTATAGCCGTGCTTGAGCCAACTGCTGCTCACCGTGCCACGGGCGCCGTTGGCGAAGCGCAACAGGGCATGCACCTGGTCATCCACGGCAATGGCTTTTGAGGTTGGGCTGCCGGCGGTGGCGGGGCGTTGGTTGTGCACGGTCTGGGTATCGGCACAGACATGGGTCACGTCGCCCACCAGATAGCGGGCCATTGACAGCAAATGGCTGCCCAGGTCAGCCAGGGCGCCGCCAGCATGCTCCACCTCACAGCGCCATGACCAAGGGGAGGCCGGGTCCGCCATGAAGTCTTCGCTGAACTCACCTTGGAAACTGATGATCTGGCCCAGTTCGCCCTGGGCAATCATCTGCCGGGCCAGCACGATCATGGGGTTGTGCTGGTAGTTATAGCCGACCCGCGTCACCACCCCGGCGCTATGGGCTGCGCGGCGCATGGCGTCGGCTTGTTCGAGGCTGACGGCCAGGGGTTTCTCGCAATACACGGCTTTGCCGGCCGCAATCGCGGCCATGGCCATGGGGTAATGCATATGGTTGGGGGTGGTGATAGCCACGACGTCGACCTTGGGGTCATTGATCAACGCTTGCCAGTCGCCATGGGCCTGGGCAAACCCCCAGGCGCTGGCGCAACGCTGGGCGCGTTCGGTGTCGGCATCGGCCAGGGCGGCCAGCTTGAGCTGCACGGGCAGTTCAAATACCGCCCGGGCGTTGTTGAACGCCAGCGCGTGGGCGCGGCCCATGAAGCCTGTGCCGATCAAGCCGATTCCGAGTTCACGCATCGTCGTGGTCCTTTGGATTATTGTTTTCAGGAAAGCTATTAATGGAATAAAAATTCACTAAATTCAATAGATAGAATAAAAATTCATTTTTCCTGATCGTTCCCACGCTCCGCGTGGGAATGCCGCCCGGGGCGCTCTGCGCCCCGCTGTTTGCGCGGTGAGGACGCAGAGCGTCAGGGGATGCATTCCCACGCGGAGCGTGGGAACGATCACGTGGGGCCATCATTTCAGCTGATATAGCTATATTCAGCACATGGCCAAACGCCGCCAGTTAACAAAAGATAACGTAGCGCCGATTGTCAGACGATTCCAAAGCCCGATAGGATGGCTCCTGCTTCCTCCAGGCGCTCTAGATTGCAGGTTTCAAGGTCCTGGCAGAGAAGACGACCTAACAATAATAAATGGGAGAAAGGTCTATGAGTGAGCCTGTCATGGGTTGGGTTGTTTGCCGCCCACGCGCCGCACGCAGGGTTGCGTTGCTGGCCACAGCGCTCTCGCTGCTTGCTGGCAGCGCATTGTCGCTGCCGGTTCTGGCCGCCAGCGATACCTCCGCCGCCGCAGTCTTTGCAATTGAATCCCCCAAGGCCGCCAAAGGCTTGATGATCGACGTGGTTCACGCGGGCAAGCGCCTGGTGGCGGTCGGTGATCGGGGGCATATCCTTTATTCCGATGACCAGGGCAACACCTGGGCCCAAGCCAAAGTACCCACCCGGCAACTGCTCACGGCGGTGTTTTTCGTTGATGATCAGCACGGTTGGGCCGTCGGCCACGATGCGCAGATTCTTGCCAGTACCGATGGCGGCGCCACGTGGACCCAGCAATATCAAGACCTCAAACGCGAAGCGCCGTTGCTCGATGTGTGGTTCAACGACGCCAACCACGGCCTTGCCGTGGGCGCCTACGGTGCGTTGATCGAGACCACCGACGCCGGCAAAACCTGGAACGATGTGAGCGAGCGTCTCGACAACGAAGACCAGTACCACCTCAACGCCATCGCCCAGGTCAAGGGCGCCGGCCTGTTTATCGTCGGTGAGCAAGGCAGCATGTTTCGCTCCAGCGACGACGGCCAGACCTGGGAAAAACTCGAAGGCCCCTACGAGGGTTCGCTGTTTGGCGTGATCAGCACCGCACAGCCGCAAACCCTGCTGGCGTATGGGTTGCGCGGCAACCTCTACCGCTCCACCGATTTCGGCAGCACTTGGGAACAGGTCCAATTGAACGCAGCGCGTGGCGCGTTGGAGTTTGGCCTGTCGGGGGCGACCTTGCTGGAGGACGGTTCCATTGTTGTGGTCGGCAACGGCGGCAGCGTGGTGGTCAGCCACGACGACGGCCAGACCTTCAGTGTGTTCAATCGCCCGGACCGTATTTCACTCTCGGCGGTCACGGCGGCCGGCAATGGCAATTTGATCCTCGCGGGGCAGGGTGGCGTGCGGGTTGCCACATCGGCCGGCGCAGAGCTCTCACAATAATAAGAAGGCGGGGATTCAATGAGCAGTCATCACAACGATAAAGCGACCTTTCTTGAACGTCTGATCTTCAACAATCGCCCGGCGGTGATCGTCATCTGCCTGCTGGTGAGCCTCTTCCTGTTCTGGCAGGCGACCTTGATTCGCCCGTCCACCAGCTTTGAAAAAATGATCCCGCTCAAGCACCCCTTCATCGAAAAAATGATGGAGCACCGTAACGATTTGGCCAACCTGGGCAATACCGTGCGTATTTCGGTGGAAGCCAAGGACGGGGACATCTTCACCAAGGAGTACATGGAGACCCTGCGCCAGATCCACGACGAGGTGTTCTACATCTCCGGTGTGGACCGCTCGGGCCTCAAGTCGCTGTGGAGCCCCAGCGTGCGCTGGACCGAGGTGACCGAAGAAGGTTTTGCCGGCGGGGAGGTGATCCCGCAGAGCTACAACGGTTCGCCGCAGAGCCTCGACCAGTTGCGCAATAACGTGCTCAAGTCCGGCCAGGTCGGGCGGCTGGTCGCCAATGACTTCAAGTCGAGCATCGTTGATATCCCGCTGTTGGAGTCCTACCCGGACCCGCAAGACCAGGGCAAGTTGCTGGCCCTGGACTACCGCAAGTTCTCCCATGAACTCGAAGACAAGATCCGCGACAAGTTCGAAACCCAGAACCCCAACGTCAAGATTCATATTGTCGGCTTTGCCAAAAAGGTCGGCGACCTGATCGATGGCCTAGTGATGGTGGTGCTGTTCTTCGGCGTTGCGTTCGTCATCACCCTGATTCTGCTGCTGTGGTTCACCAACTGCCTGCGCAGCACCATTGCGGTGTTGAGCACGACATTGGTGGCGGTGGTCTGGCAACTGGGGTTGATGCACTTCTTCGGTTTCGGACTGGACCCGTATTCGATGCTGGTGCCGTTCCTGATCTTCGCCATCGGCATTTCCCATGGCGTGCAGAAGATCAACGGCATTGCCCTGCAATCCAGCGAGGCAGACAACGCCCTCACCGCCGCGCGGCGCACCTTCCGGCAACTGTTCCTGCCGGGGATGATCGCCATTCTGGCGGATGCGGTGGGCTTCATCACGCTGCTGATCATCGACATCGGCGTGATCCGCGAACTGGCTATCGGCGCGTCCATCGGCGTGGCGGTGATCGTGTTCACTAACCTGATCCTGCTGCCGGTCGCGATTTCCTACGTGGGCATCAGCAAGCGCGCCATCGCCAAGAGCAAGAAAGACGCGAACCGCGAACATAGCTTCTGGCGCCTGCTGTCCAAATTTGCCAGCCCGAAAGTCGCGCCGGTTTCGGTGTTCCTGGCGTTGATCGCCTTTGGTGGCGGCCTCTGGTACAGCCAGAACCTGAAGATTGGCGACCTGGACCAAGGCGCACCGGAACTGCGCCCGGATTCGCGCTACAACAAGGACAACAACTTCATCATCAGCAATTACTCCACCAGCTCCGACGTGCTGGTGGTGATGGTCAAGACCAAGGCCGAAGGCTGCTCGCGCTATGAAGCCATGGCGCCCATCGACCAGTTGATGTGGAAGATGCAGAACACCGAGGGCGTGCAGTCGGCGATCTCGTTGGTGACCGTGTCCAAGCAAATGATCAAGGGCATGAACGAGGGCAACCTGAAATGGGAAACCCTGTCGCGCAACCCGGATGTGCTGAACAACTCCATCGCCCGTGCCGACGGCTTGTACAACAACAATTGCTCCCTGGCGCCGGTGCTGGTGTTCCTCAATGACCACAAGGCCGAAACCCTCGACCGCGCGGTGCATGCGGTGCAGGACTTCGCCAAGGAAAACAACAAGGACGGCCTGGAATTCATTCTCGCAGCGGGTAATGCCGGGATCGAAGCGGCCACCAACGAGGTGATCAAGGAGTCGGAACTGATCATCCTGATCCTGGTGTACCTGTGTGTAGCGACCATGTGCATGATCACCTTCCGCTCTTGGGCGGCGACTCTGTGCATCGTGCTGCCGCTGGTGCTGACCTCGGTACTGGGTAACGCACTGATGGCGTTCATGGGCATTGGCGTCAAGGTCGCGACCTTGCCGGTGGTGGCCCTGGGTGTGGGGATTGGCGTGGACTACGGCATCTACATCTACAGCCGCCTGGAAAGCTTCCTGCGCGCCGGCCTGCCGCTACAAGAGGCGTACTACCAGACGCTGAAATCCACCGGCAAGGCCGTGCTGTTTACCGGCCTGTGCCTGGCCATCGGCGTGTGCACCTGGATCTTCTCGGCCATCAAGTTCCAGGCCGACATGGGTTTGATGTTGACCTTCATGTTGCTGTGGAACATGTTCGGCGCGCTGTGGCTGTTGCCGGCGCTGGCGCGATTCCTGATCAAGCCTGAGAAGCTGGCAGGGCAGAAGGGCAACTCGTTGTTCGCGCACTGATCCTGCTCCCAAATGGCGAGATCGGGCTTGTGTGGGAGCTGGCTTGCCTGCGATAGCATCGCCGCGGTGTCACTGATACACCTCGGCATCTGCATCGCGGGCAAGCCAGGCTCCCACACATCGCTCCCACATGGGTGCGGTGTTCAACCTCTAGGCAACAGCCTGGGCTATCATTGCGGCTTTCCCCAAAATGATTGACTGCCATGACTGCCGACACCCTGACTCGCGTCCTTGCTACCAGCGATATGCTGATCATCAATGGGCTGCACGCCTTTGACTTCGAGCTTGATCAGCAACTGCAGATCCAAAGCATGGATGGCCGGGAACTCAAGCGCTGGACCTTCAGTCCAGAACAGTTGGAGGCGGCTACCTTTGACGAGAGCTTGCAAAGCTGGTTGCTGATCAACGACGACGGTGAACACCGTCTGGTCTGCTTGAGCGCCATCCAGGGCGACAACAATAACGACGAGGACGAAGCAGATGATGCGTAAATTCTGGCCCCTGCTGATGGCAGGCAGTGTCGGTGCGATGTCGGTGCAGGCCGCACCGGCCGATATCCATGAACTGTTGGTCGGCAGCTATACGGCCGGCACCAGTGAAGGGATCTACCGCCTGCGATTCGACAGTAGCACCGGGCAGTTCAGCGGCAAGCCAGTGCTGGCGGCGAAAACCGCCAACCCTTCCTGGCTGACGATCTCCAAAGACCAGAAGCAGTTGTTTGTGGTCAATGAAAACGGCCCCGGCCAGGCAGACCCGGTGGGGCGTGTCAGCAGCTATAGCATCGACCCCCAGAACCACCAGTTGACCCTGATCAACCAGGTGCAGAGCCTGGGCAATGAGCCGACCCATTCCAGTGTGGCCGCCGATGGGCGCTACCTGTTCGTCGCCAACTACTCGGTGGTGGAAGACCCGGGTGGCAGCCTCGCGATCCTGCCGGTGGATGCCAGCGGCAAGCTGTCGGCACCGGTGCAGTTGAGCGGGCACCCGGCCAGCCGTGTGAACCCGGAGCGCCAGGCGTCCAATCATGTGCATTCGGTGGTGTCTTCGCCGGACGGCAAGTATGTATTTGTGCAGGACCTGGGGGCGGACAAGGTGTTTGCCTACCGCTATGACCCCAAGGCCAATCATGAGCTGCCACTGACGGCGGCCGACCCGGCGTCGGTGCAGTTGCCACCCGGCAGCGGGCCGCGTCACTTGCTGTTCAGCGCGGACGGCAAACACGCCTGGCTGACCACTGAGATGAGCGCCCAGGTAGCCGTGTTCGATTACAACGAGGGCAAGCTGACGCAAACCCAGTTGCTCGACTATGCCGCCGGCCAACCGGTGTCCGACAAGGCCGGTGCGGCGTTGCATGCCTCAAACGACGGCAAATTCCTGTACGTGAGCAACCGTGGCACGGCCAATCAGATGCTGGTGTTCAGCATCGATCCAGCCACCGCGCACCTCAAGGAAATCCAGCGCCGTTCTGTCGAAGGCGACCATCCGCGTGAGTTCAGCCTCGACCCTAGCGGAAAATTCCTGCTGATCGCCAACCAGAAAAGCAATGAAATTGTCGTCGTCGAACGCGACTCCAAGACCGGCCTGCTGGGTAAAACCGTGCAGAAATTGCCGATTGATGCCCCCAGTGACCTTAAGTTCCTGGTGCGTCAATAAGCCACAGGCCCCGCCATGCGGGGCCTGAGCCGTTGTATTAATCGCAGTGATAACGGCTACTGTTTCAAAGCATTTCTAAGGTTCAACCCTCGGGCGTAAGTTGGGTTCCAAGGCCTTCCCAGGCCACCCAACCAAACGAACACAAGGGTTACCGCCATGAATTTCAATCTCTTCTCGATCATCGCTGCTTCTGCTGTTTCCGCCACCGTGGCCTTGCCTGCCGCCGCCAGCGTGGAAGTCACCGGCAAAAAATCCAATGTCACGGCTTATACTCAGAAGTACCTGCAACAGAGTGCCAACTTTTATGCGGCGCTGGATCACAAGATTCAAAACTGATTGTCGAGCGACTCAAACCCCAAGCCACTCGCGGGAGTGCCTTGGGGTTTGACGTATCTAGCTGATGGTCAACATCCGACGCAAGGATTCATTCAGGTCTATTGCGCGCGCGCGGGTGAAGCTGCTTGAGATCACGTAATAGAACTCGAAGCTGTAGCCTTTGAACTGGCGCAATTGTTCCCAGTAAAACACCTGCTTGACCGGCGCACCGACGGGCCAGGATTGGCCGACGATTTGTGTCTCGGTGTGGAGGATCACCTCGTTCAACCCTTTTACAAGTCGAAAGATCCACAGAATCTCGTCGGTGGGTTGCCGCCAGGCATAGTAGGGGCAGCGTGCGATGACATGCGCCGGGTCGTTACTGATGTGATCGTCTGGGTAGCCCTCAAGGTCCGGTGGCTCCAGGCGAACCACTGAGCCTCTGACCTCGGCCGCGGTTTTCTTGGAGTACACCTCGTAGGGCGGGCCGGACTTTCTCAATACGAAGCTGGTCTCCACCCGGCCTTCAGCGGCCATCCGTACATCCAGGTAATCGATGAACACTGAATAGACCTGACCACCTCGCCTGATCTCGACAAATTTGTGAATGATTTTGACGCCACCTTTAGGCGGGTAGATGCGGAACATCACATCATAAATATCACCCACACCGCCCACGCTAGACGGCGTGCGAACCTGCATCTCCAGGGGGTTTTCCCCCACGACTTCAAGGTCGATATAGCCAGGTGGCCCGCCATTGACAATGACGGGGCCATCCGTCAGGTGCTGGCCCAGGTTCACCGAGACCTCCACGCTGGCCGAGCCGGGCGTCGAGACATTCCCCACCAGGTCCCGCACCTCCAGCCAGACGTACCGAAGATCACTGTCGCCGGCTTCAAGCAAATCCGCATAGGTCACCAGGATCACTGTGGGCTTGAGAGCCCCCGCAATGTTTTGCGTCTTGATCACCGATCCCCAGTGAAGATCGACTTCATCGGTTGGGTTGGTGTTTGGGGGCGGCTGGAGCGTGATAGTGACGCCTTTGCTGGCGTTGCCTGGGACGATGACCGTCTCGGATACGCTGAATTTCAGTCCTGAATGCCCGGGTACTGTAGGGCCATCGTTGTCGTCACCGGCGGGAAGGTCGGTCTTGACCAGCGTCAGCAGCGGGTAAGACCTGTCGTAGTCCGTGCCGCCGGCATAGTGGACCACATACACCAGGGCATACGGGCCGTCGGGAAGGTCCTTCTGTTCGGCGGCGAAAAAGTAGGCGTTGTTCAGCTCCTCGCCAGGTTTGAGCTGCTTGGTGGCGAGTACCGACACGGTGCCGTCGTCGAGTAGTTTACCGACCGTAATGACATCGCCGGGGGCCGCGGCCCAGCCTTTGTCTACCTGAATCGTCATGCCCGACTCAAACAACCACTTCGGGACGCCAGCGTCGTAGCCTTTGACGTTCTCACTCATGCCGGGAATGTAAAGCCGGTCGAGGTACTTGGGCGCCTTCTTTTCCTCCAGCGTCATGATGGTGTGTGATGGGGCCGGAACCTTCTGTTTGGCAGAGGCTTTGGTTTTGGTCTTTCCCTCTGTCGCTGCTGGCTTGGTCGCAGGCGCGGATGTCTGGTTTTTTTTGGCTGGCATGGCTGTTCTCCTGTTCCTGCGAAGTGTGCTGTTGGCGCTATCAAACACCTGAAACCGGGCATTGCCTACTGTCAGAATTAACAGGTACCGATCCAGGGGCATCCCGCACGACCTGTTAATTCTGACAGTAGGCACGCCGCGATTTAAGGCGTTTGATAACGGTAAGCCAACAGCGCACGACCGTGAGGACTCTCGCCATGCCCAAGGACAAAACACTTAACCCCCTCCTGCCGCCCATCGTTGTTCCGCTGATGGAACCGGCCATTGATGGTGATATCGAAGGGGCGCATGGCGGTATCGGCCTGCGGCATACCGAGGTGCCGTTGGTGGTCTACCTGATCAACCCCAAAGATGGCGTCACTCCGGGCAGTGTTGCCTCACTGTTCTGGGGCAACCGTAATATTCCCGTGGCCTCTACGCCGATTCGCGAAGGCGAGGAAAACCTTGACCTGATCCCGCTGACTGTTCCCGCGCACCATATCGTCCCGTTCTTGGTCTACCCGGTATGTGCCATGCTAAGGCGCAGAAGCGGCAATGAGTCATTCACCGAAGAAATCAAGTTACGGGTCAGCCTGACTCGCCCCGGTGGCGAAGACAAAGACAGTCTGCCCGGCCACCAGGGGCTGGCGTATCAGGTCCCACCGGATGTTGTGCTGCGTGGCGTCAATCAGGAGCAGGCACTGGCGGGTGTCAAGATCATCATTCGCTACTGGCTAAACATGCGCGCTTATGACCTGATCACTCTGGCCTGGGGCTCGCAAGTGGTTCAGCACCGGGTCCAGCCCGGCGAAGTGGGCCGTGACATCACCTTGACCGTCGACTACGCCACTATCAGCGCCGCGGGCAATAACCGGCTTACGCGCGTGGCTTACCAGGTGCGGGACGCGGGCGGCAATCTGCCGGAGGAGCGGGCACGCTGGTCGGCGGTGTCGTTGATTGATGTGCACCTCAATGAGGTGCGCCCCGAAGCGCCGTGGCTGCAGTTTCCAGACACCGGTACGAAAATCGACCTCGCGGAACTGGGCAGTTGGGATGTGGAAGTGGCCCTTTGGGTCCTCTCCCAGGAGGCTAGCGCGTATTCCCACGTGACGCTGATCTGGGCCGGTTTGGACAGTGAAGGCAATTCGATCCCTTATACGCACACCGAAGAACTCAGTAGAGCAGGCCTTTATACCTTTGAGGTTCCCAACGCGCTGGTGAGCGCGATTGCCGAAGGCAGCGCGAGTGTGCATGCCCTGTATCAGAATGGCGCGGTGCAACAGCCTTCCGAAAAGCTCTATCTGGACGTCATTGGGCAAGTCGTCAGGTGGCCGGCACCGACGATAGACGAGGACCAGGGTGGCCATATCGAGCCGGATGTCGACGCGACCGTACGCTTCCCCCTTCAAGGGAGCTGGCCGAAGGACGGTTATATCGAAGTCATCTTCCGGGTCAGCAGCGCCGATAACACCATCGAACATCGCATCGGCCGCGAGGTCGACGATATTCCGCCCACGGCCGGTGGGGATTTGTTGTTTACGGTATACCCCGACGAACTGCGGCGTTTCGACGGCCACCTGACTGACGTGTTTTACGCCCACACCCGGCCCGGCGGCCGCCCGCAGGAGTCCCTGCGGTTGCAGATCGTGGTGGGTCAGATCAAGCGTACGATGCCCAAGCCGATTGTCGACAAGGCGGTCAGCGGCCAGTTGAATCCGGATGATGTAGGTGCCTTCGCCACCGTGTTTGCACCGTTTGGCGAAACACTGCGCGGCGACTGGATCCGCATGTACTGGCTTGGCCGGGGCGCCCGCACCGAAGTGCCAGTGCAAGTGGCCGTGAATGGCGCCACCACCACCCACGACATCGAAAAATACTACGTGGAGAACAACCTGGATGAGTCGGTGACGGTGTTCTACACGTTGACACGTAGTGATGAGGCGATGCCGCGGTATTCTGAGATCACCGAGGTGCTGATCAGCCGTGGCGTGGGCGAGTTGCCGTCGCCGACCTTGCGCGAAGCCCAGACGACCGGCCCCGACACCGCCGAACTGGAGCCGCTCAGGGTGCAACAGGGTACCCAACTGGTGGTGAGCTATGTGGGGATGCGCAACAGCGACTCGATCAAAGTCACCATGAACGGTGCCGGCAATGGCGGTTCGCCAGATATCCCGGCCAAACCTGGGAATGAAGCCTTGCAGGAGGTGGCGTTCGATATTTCCAGGGCGGCGATTGCGGCGAACATTCGTGACCACGCCACCACGGTGAAATACCAATACGTGGTAACCCGTGCGGGTGTCTCGGTCACGTCGGCAACCTTGACGGTGACCGTGAGGCCGATACCGCAATCGGAGCTGGCCAAGACGGTCATCAGGCTCAACGAGGCCAATAGCGCGACAAAGGTGCTGGACCTGGATAGCTTCGTCGGCAACGCGATGGCGCATGTCGGCACCTGGCCGTTTATCACCGCCCCTTATCCGGTCTCGTTGAAGTTTTTTGGTAGAACAGCCGCTAATGTTGCTCATGACCTGACGCTGTTCAGTTTCAACAGCTCGTATGTCAATCCGAACTGGGTTGCCCAAGGCCGCTATGAATATCGCCTGTTGCGCACTTACCTCGATGGGTTGGGCCATGGCACAAAATTGAGGATGGAATTCAAAGCCGCCGTCAGTCTTAGCAAGGTTGAAGCCGAGGCGATCAGCTTTCCGGTGGTGGAGTACACCGTCAATACACTGCCGGCAGAATTCCCTGTTCCCAAGTTGACCCAGGCCACGGGGACGGGTACCTCCGTTACCCTGGCGCCGTTGAATGCACAAAACGGTGGCACCGTGTCCGTGGAGTACACACCGATGTACACCACAGACAGCATCAAGGTGACGATGGTGGGGACAGCCGGTGCGGGTTCTCCGGTGATCCCGGCCAAGAATGGGGTAACGGCGGGCAAGGTCACGTTCGATATTACCAAGGCCGCGATTGTCGCCAACGTCGGTAATGCCAACAAGACGCTCACGCTTAAGTACGATGTAACCCGTAACGGCAAGGTTGTATCGTCCAAGGTTTTGACGGTGACGGTGACGCCGATACCCCAGGCTGAGTTGGCCAAAACGGTGCTCAAGATCAATCAGGCTAACGCGGCCACTCAAGTACTGGACTTGACTACGTTTACCGGCAATGCCACAGGGCAAATTGGTGTCTGGCCGTTTATCACTGCGCCTTACCCCGTCTGGTTGAAGCTGCTGGGGAAAACGGACAAGGGCGTTGATCATTCGCTGACGGTATACAACGGGGCGGACAGCGCAGCTGTGAACCCGACCTGGATCGCTAACGGAAAAATCGAACCAGGGATCGCTCGTAGTTATTTGAATGGATTGGGTGATGGCACCAAGCTGCAGATGGAGCTCAAGGCCGCGGTCAGCACAAGCAAGGATGAAACCCTGGCCATCAGCTTTCCGATAGTGGAGTACACCGTCAATACACTGCCGGCAGAATTCCCTGTTCCCAAGTTGACCCAGGCCACGGGGACGGGTACCTCAGTTACCCTGGCGCCGTTGAATGCACAAAACGGTGGCACCGTGTCCGTGGAGTACACACCGATGTACACCACAGACAGCATCAAGGTGACGATGGTGGGGACAGCCGGTGCGGGTTCTCCGGTGATCCCGGCCAAGAATGGGGTAACGGCGGGCAAGGTCACGTTCGATATTACCAAGGCCGCGATTGTCGCCAACGTCGGTAATGCCAACAAGACGCTCACGCTTAAGTACGATGTAACCCGTAACGGCAAGGTTGTATCGTCCAAGGTTTTGACGGTGACGGTGACGCCGATACCCCAGGCTGAGTTGGCCAAAACGGTGCTCAAGATCAATCAGGCTAACGCGGCCACTCAAGTACTGGACTTGACTACGTTTACCGGCAATGCCACAGGGCAAATTGGTGTCTGGCCGTTTATCACTGCGCCTTACCCCGTCTGGTTGAAGCTGCTGGGGAAAACGGACAAGGGCGTTGATCATTCGCTGACGGTATACAACGGGGCGGGCAGCGCAGCTGTGAACCCGACCTGGATCGCTAACGGAAAAATCGAACCAGGGATCGCTCGTAGTTATTTGAATGGATTGGGTGATGGCACCAAGCTGCAGATGGAGCTCAAGGCCGCGGTCAGCACAAGCAAGGATGAAACCCTGGCCATCAGCTTTCCGATAGTGGAGTACACCGTCAATACACTGCCGGCAGAATTCCCTGTTCCCAAGTTGACCCAGGCCACGGGGACGGGTACCTCCGTTACCCTGGCGCCGTTGAACGCACAAAACGGTGGCACGGTGTCGGTGGAGTACACACCGATGTACACCACAGACAGCATCAAGGTGACGATGGTGGGGACAGCCGGAGCGGGTTCTCCGGTGATCCCGGCCAAGAATGGGGTAGCGACGGGCAAAGCCACGTTCGATATTACCAAGGCCGCGATTGCCGCCAACGTCGGTAATACCAACAAGACGGTCACCCTTTATTACGAAGTGACCCGCAACGGCAAGGTTGTATCGTCCCAGGTATTGACGGTGACGGTAACGCCGATACCCCAGGCGGAGTTGGCCAAAACGGTGCTCAAGATCAACCAGGCTAACGCGGCGACTCAAGTACTGGACTTGACTACGTTTACCGGCAATGCCACAGGGCAAATTGGTGTCTGGCCGTTTATCACTGCGCCTTACCCCGTCTGGTTGAAGCTGCTGGGGAAAACGGACAAGGGTGTTGATCATTCGCTGACGGTATACAACGGGGCGGGCAGCGCAGCTGTGAACCCGACCTGGATCGCTAACGGAAAAATCGAACCAGGGATCGCTCGTAGTTATCTGGAGGGGGTGGGACATGGCACCAAGCTGCAGGTGGAGTTAAAAGCGGCGTTCAGTGTGAGCAAGGTTGAGGCCGAGGCCATCAGCTTTCCGGTGGTGGAATACACCATTTACAAACCCGCTTTAAGTGCGGGTGGGAATAAAACTCTTGCAGTCCCTGGCTACCATGTTATTCAAGGAGCCCCGCCCGCAAATCCACCTGCGGCTGCTGTCTATACTCAAAGTGCAACAGGTGGCGTTCGTCCTTATCGCTACAGTTCAGCTGATAAAAATGTAGCAACGGTTGATGAGTTGACAGGGCGAGTGGTAGCGGCGGGCAAAGGAACAACGAAAATCACAGTGACAGATAATGTTGGAACTACCGCCTCTTATACCTTGACGATAAGTGGTTTAACGATGTGGCGGCAAGTTCATAACGGCAATCCGACAATTCAAAATGCATGGCCCAGAGCTGTCAATGCTATCGCCAGTTCAGGTACACGTTTTCCAACGCAGGCTGAGTGTAGGGTACTTGCTGACCTATACAGAGTGGGTGGACTTCCTATCATCCACATTGGATCGCTTTGGCTGGGAAATCAAACAATACTTAGGTTTTTTAGGTACGCGGGAACTAGTGATCCATATGAATTAATCATTGATTCTGATAGCGGAGGTTGGAATTCTGTTCCTACATGGGGGATTAGTTAAATCAACATAGGGCTAATCTGGGGCATATTTACTTCAAGGAAGACTGCCCCGTGCGCCACTCCCGGCTAACGTGCGCACGGGCAAAAAACTCAGGCAGCTCGACATCGTCCTTTGGGGGCAGGGTTTCCACGCCTCCACAAGGACTGACCGTCAAGTGACTGCAATGCCCTCACACAGCCTCCAGGTAAGAGCTCTGCACCGCCCGCGCCAACTCCCGGATAGCTTCAATAAACTCCGTCAACCGACTATGCAACCCATCCTCCAGAATCTCATCAATCCCCGTATACCTCAGCCGCGCTTCAAATTCCGCCGCCAAGCGCTGCGCCGTGCGTCCATAGCTGCCAGGCAGGTCCGCGAGGATATGGCTCAACTCCCCGATACACGCATGCAGCGAGCGCGGCACGTCGCTGCGCAACAGCAACAGTTCCGACACCGAGCGGGCATTCAATGCATTGGGATACAGCTCGGTGTATGCCTCAAATGACGACAATTCGTGGAACACGGACTGATTCAAAAGCGGGTCTGCCCCATACTTGATGCTAGATAACAAGACCCGGCACTGTACTGGAATTGAGCGACGGTCAAATGTGGGAGCTGGCTTGCCTGCGATGGCATCAACTCGGTGTTTCAGTTGCACCGAGTCGTCAGTATCGCAGGCAAGCCAGCTCCCACACTTGAGTGTATCGGCCTTAGGGCTTTGCCATCACGGCGGTAAACAGTGGGGACTCAAGGAACCGCTGTAACCAAATCTGCAAACGCTGATACGGCGTCCCCGCAAACCACTCCCGATCCACATGAGCAAACTGCCGCACAAACGGCGCCAGTGCCGCATCCGCCAGGCTCAGGTGTTCGGCGAGCAAGTACTCACGCTCCGCCAGCAAGCCTTCCAACTTCTGCAAGAACACCTCACCCTCGGCCCGATAATGCTCCATTGGTTGTTCCAGATAGCGCTCGGCATACTTGTATCGATTCAAATGATGCTTGAACACCTGATCATTCTCGGCAATCAACGCCAGCACCGCAGGGTCACCTTGCAGCAGCCAATCATCCGGGTCGTGCTGCGCCAGCGCCCATTGCATGATCTCCAGGCTCTGCTCGATCACTCGACCTTCGACACTCAACACCGGCACCGTACCCTTGGGCGACAGCGCCAGCATCTCGGCTGGCTTGGCCTTGAGGCTCACCTCGACGATTCGCACAGGAACGCCTGAGTAGCGCAAGGCCAGCCGCGCCCGCATCGCATACGGGCAGCGCCGGAACGAATAAAGTAGCGCTTCGTTCACTTGACCTCCAGGGTACTCAAGCCATTGCCCTGGCGCTTGACCTGGATCTGTACCGGGATGCGCTCGTGCATTTCCTGTACGTGGGAGATCACCGCCACTTTGCGGCCCTGGGCTTGCAGGCCGTCCAGGGCGTCCATGGCCAATTGCAGGGATTCGGGGTCGAGGCTGCCGAAGCCTTCGTCGATAAACAGCGATTCGATCTTCAATGTGCTCGAGGCCATGGACGCCAGGCCCAAGGCCAACGCCAACGACACCAGGAAGGTTTCGCCACCGGACAGCGAATGCACCGAACGCAGTTCATCGCCCATCTCTGTGTCCATCACCAGCAGCCCGAGCATGCTGCCGCCGCGTTTGAGCCGGTAGCGGCGCACCAGTTGGCGCAGTTGCACGTTGGCATGGTGCACCAGCAAGTCGAGGTTGTAGGCCTGGGCGATCTTGCGGAAGGTGTCGCCGGTGGCCGAGCCGATCAGCGCATTCAGGCGTGCCCAGCGCTGCCACTGCTCGTAAGCCTTGGCGATCTGTTCGGCCAGGGCCTGGTTGGCATTCTGGCGGCGCTGGTCTTCGGACTGGCGTGCGCGCAGTTCGGCGCAGTGTTTCTCACCCTCGAGCAATTGCTGCTCAAGCGTTGCCAGGGTGGCGTCCAACTGCTCGGCCTCCAGGTTGCCATTGTGCAGGGCCTGGTGTTCGGCCAGGCGCTGTTCGCGCTCGTGCAGCAGAACCTTGGCTTGCTCGACGGCCTTTTCGCTGCTGTGCAGGTGCTGGCGCAACTGCGCGACCTGGGCTTCATCAAGGGCCAACAGGCGTGCGAGGCCCTGATCATCCAGGTCTGGGTGCTGGGCGCGCCATTCGCCGATGCGTGTCGCAAGGGCGTGCTGCTCCGCCTCCAATGCCTGCTGGCGTTGCTGCTGGGCCTTGAGGTCGGCGGCCAGCTGTACTTGCGCCGTGTGCACGGCGTGCAGTTCCTGGTTGGCGTCGGTCTCGCTTTGGCGCGACTGCGTGACGGCTTGCTCCAGCTGCTGTTGCCAGTGTTCGGCGCTGGGGTAATCCCCTAGCAAGGCGCGGAGTTTTTCCTGGACGGCGTGTTGCTGGTCGGCCAGCTCGGCGACTTGCAGATTCACAGCGTCAAGTTGCTGCTGACGATGCTGTTGGTGGGTGTGCTGTTTCTCGATGGCCTGTTGGCGCTCTTGCTGCTCGGCCTGCTCGTCGCGTTGATGGCCCAACTGCTCAAGGCGCTGGCTGACCTGCTGGTCGAGCTGCATGAAGGTCGCCGCAGGTGCGCTGCGCAAACCTTCCAGCGTCTGGGCGGGCAGCAGGTTGGCGAAGGCGCTGAGTTCCGCCTCCAGGCGTTCGCGGTCGCCGGCCAGTTGCCGCTGTTGGTCCACCAGCAATTGCCGGGCTTGCTGGCTGGCATCCTGGGCGGCTTGTAATTGTTGCTGCAAGCGCCCCGCGTTCTGTTGCAGGTTGAGCAGGGCGCCTTGGCGTTGTTCGTCCTGGCTGATGCTTTGGGTCAATTGGGCCAGTTGCTGGGCCAGCCAAGGGCTGCGCTTGGCGGCGTCCTGATTGAACAGCGAGGCAGACAGTGGGTGGGCTTGCAGGCTCGGCGCCAAACCCTGCTGCTGGGTGGCCAACTGTTCCTGCTGTTGCAGGAACTCTTTTTGCTGAGCGATCAGGCCGCCGACTTCACCGCGCAGTTCGGTAAGTTTTTCCTTGAGGCTATCGACGGCTTTCTGCGCCGCCGCCTCTTCACTTTCATCATGGCGACCCAGGCTTTGCAGCAGGGCTTCAGGCTGGTGATAGGGGTGTTCGTGGCTACCGCACACCGGGCAGGGTTGGTCATCCTGCAACTGCTCGCGTAATTCCTCGACGCTGGCACTGCGGGCCAGGCGTTGGCGCTCAAGCAGTTGCTTGGTCACCGCCAGGGTTTGTTCGGCAACGGTGAGTTCGGCCTTGGTTTGCAGGCCGGTCTGGTTCAGTTGTTCGCGTTTTTGCGCGGCCTCGGCAAGCCTTTGCGTGAGCGCAGCGGCCTGTTGATCCAACTGTTGCTGGCTGTCCCACAAGCGGGCCAGGTCTTCGAAGGCGCGCTGTTGCTTGCGATTGTCTTGCAGCAGGCTGGCCAGCAATTGGATTTGTTCGGCCACCGCGTGCGGTTCGGCACCGGCCTCGTGGTAGAGCAGGTCCAGGGCTTCGCGCTGTTGGGTGAACTGTTCGGCGGCGGCGCTGGCGCGCTGTTCGAGTTGCCCCAGCTCGGCCTGGCCTTGGTTGAGGCGATTGCCGATCAGCACCAGTTGTTGCAGGCGGTCACGGTAGGCGTTCCAGGCATCGCTCAGCGGCGCGAGGGCGGCGCTATGCTCAAGTTCGGTGGCCAGGCGCTGCAGGCGCTCGGTGCCTTGGGCCTGGGTGTGTTGCAAGCCGTCGAGCAGGGCCTGGCCTTCGGTGCAGGCGCTTTCGTGCTGGTGTTTTTCCTCGTTGCGCTTGGCCAGTTCGCGGCTCACATGGGCGAGGGTGTTTTGCTCTTCAATGGCCTGGCGCAGCAAGGGCGCGGCGTCGGCCTGGTGTTTCAGGGCCTCGGCCAGTGCTGCCTGGGCGGTCACTTGCTGGTGTTGCGCCTGTTCCTGGCGGGCGTGCAGGGCGGTTTGTTGCGCGAGGTGCTGGGCAATCTGTGCCGCCAGCGGCGTCAGCAAGGTGCCGAGTTCTGCCTGGCGCAGGAAGTGATGGCGTTGCGGTGCCAACTGCTCCAGCAGGCTGAGGTCTTGGCGTTGCTGGCCTTGGCTGGCCCAGGTTGCTTCGTCGCGTTGCAGTTGCTCCACTGCGTGTTGATGGCGCTCCTGCCATTCACGCAGTTCCTTGAGCCAGGTGTGCTGCAACTCCAGCTGCTTGAGCTGGGCTTGTTGGGTCTTGAGCTGCTGCTGGGCGTGGGCCAACTGTTGATCCAGCTCGGCGCGGGCTTCGGGGGCCAGGGGTACCACGCCGGTGGCTTGGTCCTGCAGCTGTTTGTGGGCGTCCTTGGCCTCTTTGGCCTTATCGAACGCACGGCGGCCGAGCTGGGTGTAGAGCGCGGTATCGGTGAGCTTTTCCAGCAGTTCGCTGCGCTCATTGTCATTGGCCTTGAGGAAGGCGCTGAACTCGCTTTGCGCCAGCAGCACTGCACGGGTGAACTGTTCGAAGTTCAGGCCCAGGGCCAATTCGAGCTGGGTCTTGTATTCGGTTTTCTGGCTGGCCAACAGTTGGTCGCTGTCCAGGTCGATCAGGCTTTGCCGGCTGTTCTGCAACTTGCCGCTGGCTTTGTCACGGGCGCGGTTGGCTTCCCAGCGCGCACGGTAGCGACGGCCACTGACACCGACAAAATCCACCTCGGCATAGCCACCACCGGTGCCGCGTCGAATCAGGGTGCGCGGGTCGCCGATGGAAATATCCGTGTCGGCGTCCGGCATCTTGGCCTGGCCGGTGTCACCCAGGCGCGGCACCGCGCCAAACAGCGCCAGGCACAGCGCATCGAGCAGGGTACTTTTACCCGCGCCGGTCGGCCCGGTGATGGCGAACAGACCCGCACTGGCCAGGGGCTCGGCGGTAAAGTCGATTTCGAACGGGCCCGCCAGGGAGGCGAGGTTTTTCAGGCGGATGGCGAGGATCTTCATGGCTGTTCGCCCTCCTGTTGCACTTCCTGGAGCAGCACGGCGAAGTCCTTCAAGGTCTGTTCATCCACTTCACTGCCGTAGCTGTCCTGCCAGGCGCGGCTGAACAGTTCCTGGGGCGTGAGCTGGTCGAGTTCGATCAGTTGCGCATCGTCTACCTCTGCGCTGCCGCGTGTGCCGGCATACTCGGCGGCGATACGCACCAGGCGCACGGCCTTGCCTTGCAGGGCGGTTTCGATCTGTTGGCGCAGGTCCGGTTGCGGCTCGTCGAGGCGCACGCGCACTTCCAGCCAGGGGTGGCGCTGGGTTTCGGCGAGCAGGTCGATGTCGGGCAGCTCACCGAGTTGCTTGAGGATATCGGCCAAGGGCGCGGCATCCAGGCGTTGCAAGTTGACGGAGCGGGGAATCAGGATCGGTTCGCAGCCCACCAGCCTTTCGCCCTGGAACGTCACGTCGAGAATCTGGTGCTTGTAGCCGATTTCGGAGAACGACAGGGGGATTGGCGAGCCGCTGTAGCGAATGCGCTCCTCACCATTGACCTTTTGCGGTTTGTGCAAATGGCCGAGGGCCACATACGCCACGCTTCGGTCGAACAGTGTGGCAGGCAGCGCCTCGGCATTGCCGATGATCAGGCTGCGTTCGGAGTCTTCGGATACCGATCCACCGGCCATATGCGCATGGCTGATGGCTATCAGCGCCTGGCCTTTGTTGCGCTTGGCATTGGCGGCCGCGATCAGCCATTCATGCACTTGGCCGATGCCGCGCAGGTAATCATCGCCCAGCTGTGCGCCGGTGACTTCCGCCGGGCGCAGGAAGGGCAGCGCCAGGCACCAGGCGGCGATCTTGCCTTTGGCATTGGGCAGCGGGATCAGCAGCCGGTCGGCATCCAGTTGCCCGTCATCCAGCCACAGCACCCGGCCCAGGGCGTGGGTGCGCAGGCGGCGCATCAGAGGCGCAGGCAGCTCAATGCGCGAACCGGAGTCATGGTTGCCGGCAATCATCACAATGGTCAGTGTCGGCTGTTGTTCGTGGGCGCTGATGATGAAGTCATACAAGCGCTCCTGGGCCTTGAGCGGCGGGTTGACCGTGTCGAAGATATCGCCGGCGATCAACAGCACGTCCGGGCGCTGGGCCTTGAGTTGGCCCAGCAGCCATTCAAGGAAACAGGCATGTTCGAAGTCGCGTTCCTGGCCGTGGAGGTTTTGGCCCAAGTGCCAGTCGGAGGTATGAAACAGACGCAAGGCGAACTCCGTGGAGAAGATGAAAAGGAGGGGAGTTTACCTGTAAAAGTGCGCGTGGACTCATGGCTGACGCGATCAACGGAGTGTGGGCCAGCCCTGATGGCTGATTGTAGGAGCGAGCTTGCTCGCGAAAAACGTCAACGATAACGCGTGTTTCCTGGATAAACGCGGCGCCTATGAGTTCTTCGCGAGCAAGCTCGCTCCTAGGGGGTTATGGCGTGGCAATCGAGCGCACGGTCGGCGAGGGTGCGGGCCATGTCGATCAGGCGACGCAGATCCACTGTGGGAGCTGGCTTGCCTGCGATGGATGAGTATCAGCCAGCACATCTGCCGACTGTTACACCGCCATCGCGGGCAAGCCCGCTCCCACAGGGTTTTGTGGTGTTGGTCGAGGCTGGGTTACTTGGGGTAGAGCGGCGGCAAGCTGGTGGTGTCGGTGGCCGGGTCTTGCTCGCGTTCGGCCACGGGGATCGCCTTGATCGCTCGCCACAGGTCATCACCCAACCAGTACTGGCCGCTTTCGCTGTACAGCGCGCCATTCAACCCATCCAGGGCATCGGACAGCGGCACAAACCGCGCGGCCATGTCGGCCAGCGTTTCCGGCTGTTGCCGTGCCCAGGCGTCGAGGGCCTGGCGGGTAGCATGAGGGTCGTTGGCCTGGGTGGCGCGCTTGAGGTCGTCGAGCAGCGTGCGTGGGCTGGGGCCGGTTTGCGCGGCGCGTTGTACCGCCGGTTGCCGGCGTGCGCGCCACCACAGGCCAAAGCCCAGCAGGGTGGTGCAGGCCAGTATCAGTGTGCTCAGTTGCCACAGCCACAGGCGGTCATCGTCGGGGGCGGTGATGATGGTCGGTGTCGCCGGAGTGTCCACCACCAGGCTGGGGTTCACCGCCACGTGCACGGTGCGCGCCGGCAGGCTGGTGCGTTCCAGATGATCTTCGTGGGTGTTCCACCACACCACTTCCACGGCGGGCAGTTCCAGCTCGCCGGCGCGGGTCGGCACCAGGGCTTCGCGGTCTTCACGGCTGCCGGTCAGGCCGCGGTCGCTGGTACGGTTAGCCATCACTGGTTGGTCGGGGTAGCGGCGCAGGCCGTTGACCTCGGTGACGGGCAGCGCCGGCAGCTGTGCGCTGGACAGGCCTTCGGCCTCCACGGTAAGGCTGCGGGTCAGGGAATCGCCGACTTGCACGTGGTCCGGCGTGGGGTTCCAGCCTTCGCTCAAGGTCAGGCTGCGCGCGGGCAGCCAGGGAGTGTCGGCGGGGTAGGCGTCCGGTTGGGGTTTGACCGTCAAGGGCAGGGGCGCAGAGCTGACATGAATCATCTTGCCCGGCTTGGTGCCCTGCAGGGTGTTTTCCTGGGGCGGTCGCGATTCCACCAGGGTAGCGCTGAAGGTCTGCGCCGGAATCACCACGGCGCCACTGTGTTGCGGGTAGAGGGCGTAGCGGGTTTCGATCACGCCATGGCGGATGCTGTTGATGACCTTTTCATAGGTGCGTGATTCGCCCAGTTGTTCGACACGTGCATCCGGTATCTGCAAGGGCGTGAGGCTGCTGTCGTCATACAGCGACACCGAGTGGTACACGCGTACGGTCAACAGGGCCTGGGCCTGGACGTACACGCTGGTCTGGTCGAGGCTGGCTTCGATGAACACCGGGGCCAGTTCGGCGCTGGTGTTCTGGCTGGCGCTTTCCACCACTTGCAGGGTGATCGGCTGGGTCTTGAGCGCGCCCACCTGCAGCGGCGGGATCACCACGTTGCCGTTCACCTTGGGCAGCAGGGTGATGATCCAACGGGTGGTGGCGTGGTTGTCGCCGTCCAGCGTGGTGAGTTGGTTGATCTGGCGGGTGCCGCTGACTTCGAACTGCGCGTCCAGGGGCGACAGGTCCGGTTTGCCAAACTGGGTCACATCACTGGATTGCACCGTCAGCTCCACCGTTTCCCCGGAGTTGAGGCGGCTGCGGTCTACGCTGGCGACCAGGTCCGCCGCCTGGGCGTGGCCTGCCGACAACGCGAGCAGGAGCAAAAGGGTGGTGCGGCGGCTCATCGAGTGGTGTCCTGATGTTGTTGCTGTTCGTACCAGAATTTGCGGCGCAACAGCTCGCCGGGGTTGTCCGGGATCTCCTGCAACCATTGCTCCAGTGCTTGGCGGCGCTCGCCTTCCAGGCGTGTGTCGGCGGGGCGCAGTGGCGGCGTGGTGGTCTGCTCGTCGCCCAGTTCGCTGCCAGGCACTTCATTACCGCCTGGCTGTGGCGCGGCGCCTGTCTGAGTCTCAGCGGTACCGGCTTCGCCCTGGCCGTGGGACGATTGCTCGCCGCCCTGGGCCGTTTGTGCGTTGGTGCCCGGTTGCGCAGTTTGGCCGGGTTGGGCGGTTTCGTCATCTGCGTTTTTTGCAGACGGGTCCGGCTCGGGCTGCGTTTGCTCCTGCATCAGCGCTTCAACCAAGGCTTTGTTTTTCAGCGCCGGCTGCAAATCGGGCTGGGCTTCCAGGGCTTGTTCATACGCATCAATGGCCGCTTCAAGCTCACCGGCCTTGGCCAGGGCATTGCCGCGGTTGTAGTGGGAGTAGGCGTCGCTACCTTGGGCAAACCGCTTGATGGCCTCGGCGTAATTGCCGGCTTCGTACAGCGCCACGCCTTGCCATTGCGGGTCCTGGAAGTGTTCGGCGGCTTCGGCCGGGCGTTTGTGCTTGAGCAGGTACTGGCCTTGTTGGTCGGGGCGCAGCCACAGGTCCTGCAGCCCAAAGGCATAGCTGGGTTGCGGCGCGCCCATCAACAGCAAGGGCAGGCAGAACAGCCAGCCGCGACGCCCGGCGCACGCGGCCAGCAGCAACAACGGCAAGAGCAGCCAGTAACCCTGGTCGGCCCAGCTGTCCAGGCGCAGCCGTTGGCCGTCGTCGCGCAGGGCTTGGGCGCTGTCGAGCATGCCGAGTTGGCGCAGGTCCTTGTCATCCAGGCGCGCCGCACGGTAGCGGCCACCCATTTCGCTGGCGAACGCCTTGAGGGTCGGGCTGTCGAGACGCGGCACCAGGATCGCGCCCTGGTCGTCCTTGAGGAACTCGCCACTTTCCTGAGTCACCGGCGTACCTTCGCGACTGCCGATGCCGAGGATCGACAACGTTGGAGCCTGGGCACTTTGCAGTTGCAGGCGGATGCCTTGGCGCTCTTGTTTGGACAATGAGGAACCGATCAGCAGCAGGCGCCCCTGGCCGAGACCGCCTTGCTTGAGCAGGCCCAGGGCTTTTTCCACGGCAAGATCGGCACGATGGCCGGGCTCGGGCATGATCGACGGGCGCAGGGCTTCCAACAGGTTGCGGCTGGTGGCCAGGTCATCGGACAGCGGCACCAGGGTATGGGCGCTGCCGGCATACACGATGATGGCTGTTTGCGCATCGGTGCGCGCTTGCAGTAAGTCATACAGCTTGCGCCGTGCCTGTTCCAGGCGGTTGGGCGGGCTGTCGGTGGCGAGCATTTCCGGGGTCAGTTCCAGCACCACCACCAAGGGGTCGGAAGGTTTCTGGCTGGCTTGTTCAACCCGTTGCCAACTGGGGCCCAATAGCGCGAGCACGGCCAACAGCCAGGCGATGCCGAGCACCACCCACGGCGATTTACTCTCGCGGCCATTGCCACCACTGAGCAACTCGGCATGGAACGCCGGCGGCAGGATCATCTGCCAGCGCCCGGCGCGCTTTTGCCGGTGCCACAACTGCCACAGCAACCAGCCAAGCAGGGGCAGCAACAACAGCCACCAGGGGTGCAACCAGTGCGGCCACAGCGCGATCATCGACGCCTCCGCAAACGCAGGCGCTGCAGACGCTGGCGCCATTCAGGGTGTTGCTGCAAAAAAATGCCCCTGCTCGATAGCCTATTGAAGCCGCGTTGCAAAGCGTTGTTCGGCCAGCGTTCCTGGATCACCAGCAACAGGCTCAACACCAACGCCAAGGCCAATGGGCCGCTGTACAGCGCCTGGGCCGGGCGGGCCTGGGTGGGTTGTTGTTCCACGGGCTCGAGGGTGTCGAGGGTGTCCTTGATCTTCAGCAGTTCCTCGCCGTCTCGGGCGCGGAAATACTGGCCGCCGGTGGTCTCGGCCAGTGCCTTGAGCGCCGGTTCGTCGAGGTCCAGGCTCGGGTTTACGCCTAGGATGCCCAGGGAGCCGGTTTGCTCGGGGTCGGCGCCGATGCCGATGGGGTAGATTTTCACGCCTTCCTCGGCCGCCAGGCGCGCGGCGGTCAACGGGTCGATCTGCCCGGCGTTGTTGGCGCCGTCGGTGACCAGGATCAGCACACGGCTTTGCGCCGGGCGCTGGCGCAGGCGTTTTATGGCCAGGCCGATGGCGTCGCCGATGGCGGTGTTCTTGCCAGCAATGCCGATGCGCGCCTCATCCAGCCAGGTGCGCACGGTGCGGCGGTCAAAGGTCAGGGGCGCTTGCAGGTAGGCTTGGCTGCCGAACAGGATCAGGCCCACGCGGTCACCTTCACGCTCCTCCAGAAAGTCTCCCAGCAGGTGCTTGACCAGGGCCAGGCGGCTGACGTCCTCGTCCTGCCAATGCATATCGGGAAAATCCATGGAGCCGGACACATCCACCGCCACCAGCAAATCCCGACCGCTGGCAGCAATCGGCAAGGGTTCGCCCAGCCATTGCGGGCGGGCGGCGGCGGTCAACAGCAGCAACCACAGCACCACGAATGGGGCTTGCTGGCGCCAGCCGGGCAGGTTGACGCGGGCACGGCGGCGGGCCAGGCCTTCGAGGTCACTGAGGTAGCTGACTTTGAGCGCCGGTTCGCCGCTGTCGGCCACAGGCAGCACCAAGCGCATGACCCAGGGCAGTGGCAACAGGGCGAAGATCCACGGCCAGGCGAACTCAAACATGTTTGCGAATCCAGGTGTCGACGGCTTGGGTGAGGCCGGCGATGGCTTTGTCGTCGAGCTTGCATTCGGGTTTGTAGGCGCCTTCCACCAACACCATCCAGCGCGTCAGGCCGGCGGCAGGGCAGCGGTTGTCCAGGAAGGCCAGCCATTTGCGCCCGTTGAGGGTATGGCTCTGGCTATAAGGGTAGTCGTTACGGCACAGGCGCTTGAGCAGGCCGTTGAGTTGCTGCAGCCAGGCACCCGCAGGCGCTCCGTCGTAGGGCTTGGGCATCAAAGCCAACTCGGCCAGGGCGGCGATACGCAACGGGTCCAGCGGTTGTTCGGCGCGGGCCACAGGGCGGCGGGCCGGCAGGAAACGGCGCAGCCACCACAAGCCCCAACCGAGCAGTGGGATCACCAGCAGCAACAGCCACCAGCCCGGCGCAGGTGGCCAGAAGCCAATGGCGGGCGGGGCAATCAGCGGTTGCAGTTGGTCCAGGCTGCTCATGGTTTTTTTACCGGGCGTTGCGGGTTGAGGTATTCGCGCAGTTGCTCGACCATTTCACTCTGGGTGCTCAAGGGCATCAACAACAGCCGCAGTTTCTGCGCGAGCAGTTCCCAGCGGGCGATACGCGCTTCGGCTTGGGCCTTGTAGGCCTGGCGCAGGTCGATGTTCAGTGTGTCCAGTTCCAGTTGCGCACCTCTTTGTGCGAAACGCAGCAGCCCGGCGGCGGGCAGGGCGTGGTCCAACGGGTCGGAGATTGGCAACAACAGCAGGTCGCAATGGCGCGCCAGCAGGCTCAGCTGTTGCTCGGCGCCTTCGGTGAGGGCGCGTTCATCACAGATCACCACCACCAGGCTGCCCGGGCGCAGTACCTCGCGGCCACGGCGCAAGGCCATGCCCAGGGCATCCGCTTCCGGCTGACGCTCGGTATCCAGGCTCTGGTTGACCCGCACCAGCCGGTTAAGCAGTTGCAATAGGCTTTGCTTGCTGCGCCGTGGCTTGATCTCGTAGTGCTCATTGTCGCCGAACACCAGCCCGCCCACCCGGTCGTTATGGCCCAGGGCGGCCCAGCCGATCAGGCTGGCGGCCTGGGCGGCGAGCACCGACTTGAACATTTGCCCCGAGCCGAAAAACAGCCGGCAACTTTGCTCGACCATGATGAAAATCGGTCGCTCGCGCTCTTCGTGGAACAGCTTGGTGTGCGGCTCCTGGGTACGCGCCGTCACGCGCCAGTCGATGGTGCGCACATCGTCGCCGGCCTGGTACACGCGCACCTGGTCGAAATCGACGCCACGCCCGCGCAGCTTGGAGTGATGAAGGCCCACCAGCGGGCTACGCTGGCCAGGCGTGGAGAACAACTGCACCTCACGCACGCGGTGGCGCATCTCAATCAATTCACTGAGGGTTACGCGGATGCCATCGCTTGCGTTCATCGACTTCAAGCGACGGCAACGACGTCGAGAATGCGTTGCACCACGCGGTCCTGGTCGACACCGGCGGCCTCGGCCTCGAACGACAGGATGATGCGGTGACGCAGCACGTCGAACAAGACCGCCTGGATATCTTCCGGGCTGACAAAATCGCGACCGGCCAGCCAGGCATGGGCGCGGGCGCAGCGGTCCAGGGCGATGGAACCACGGGGGCTGGCGCCATAGGCGATCCACTCGGCCATTTCCGGGTCGAACTTCGCAGGGGTGCGCGTGGCCATCACCAGTTGCACCAGGTATTCCTCCACGGCATCGGCCATGTACAGGCCGAGGATTTCCTTGCGGGCGGCAAAGATCGCCTGTTGGCTGACGCGCCGCTCGGGCTTGGTTTCGCCATTCAATGCTTCGCCACGAGCTTGCTGCAAGATGCGGCGCTCGACGGCGGCGTCCGGGAAGCCGATCTTGACGTGCATCAGGAACCGGTCGAGCTGCGCTTCGGGCAGCGGGTAGGTGCCTTCCTGCTCGATGGGGTTTTGCGTGGCCATCACCAGGAACAGCGGCGACAACTCGTAAGTGCTGCGGCCCACGCTGACCTGGCGCTCGGCCATGGCTTCGAGCAAGGCCGACTGCACCTTGGCCGGGGCACGGTTGATTTCGTCTGCGAGCACCAGGTTATGGAAGATCGGCCCCTGCTGGAATACGAAGCTGCCGGTTTCCGGACGATAGATCTCGGTGCCGGTGATATCGGCGGGCAACAGGTCGGGGGTGAACTGGATACGATGGAACTGCGCTTCGATCCCTTCGGCCAACTCCTTGATCGCCTTGGTCTTGGCCAGCCCCGGTGCGCCTTCGACCAGCATATGGCCGTCAGCGAGCAGCGCGATCAGCAGGCGATCGATGAGTTTTTCCTGGCCGAGAATCTGCGTAGAAAGAAAGGTTCGCAGCGCAAGCAGCGCTTCACGATGTTCCATCGATGACGGTTCCTGGAAAGATGAGCCTGGGTGTCGTGACAGAACACCGGGCCTGGGGCGTTTACTTTAATGCATCGCGGGGTGCGGCGACTAACGGCTTGATGGGTATTTTTGGCGAAACTTACAGGATTGCGGTGTGAGCGGTATAACAGCTGGGTAGGTAGAGCACGGTCACTGTGGGAGCTGGCTTGCCTGCGATCCAGTCAACTCGGTGATTCAGGCACACCGAGTCGATGCCTTCGCAGGCAAGCCAGCTCCCACATTTGGATCGCCGTGCCTCAGCCAGATCAGCGTCGGCTGTCAGGCCGTCACGGGAGCAGGCTCCCTCGCCACAGATTTAGCGTCGTGACGAAGTTTCAAGTGACCGGTTTCAAGTCCGAATGAACGTGCCGGTGCCTGTGAGGATGTTCTGCAGGGTTTCCTGCACTTCGGCCATGTCTGACGCGGCGGTGCCGTGGGTGATCTCCAGCTGGTCCTTGCCGCCCAGGGCATCGGCATCGCCGGCCGCCAGTTCGATCAATAAGGTGGTCTCGCCCAACGTCACTTTCAGCCCATCCAGGGTCGAAGGTTCGTAGTCCCAAGTCAGCTCCACTTCGTCTTCATCCGGGTAACGGGTGAGCATGAACATTTCGCCGTTCTTGCCGTGACAGCAAAGCATGGCCATGTTGTCTTCTTCGTCGTCGCACGGGGTGGCCATCAGGGCGTCGGTTTTCAGCTGCAGCATGGGGCAATCCTGTGTAGGGGAGGGCAATTGTGCCACTGCGGCGAATTTTGTGCTTCATCCTGTGTCGGAAGTCAGGCATGACCTGACGGGCCGGATCGGTCATTTCTGGTACTGATGGTGTGCAAAGTAGCAAGATTTTCTACCGAAAATCCTGGGTTGCCCAAGTTGCAACCGACACCCTGCTTACCGATGACCGAATATGTCGCAGCGTCGCAAGCAGCGTTCTTCCTACACTCGTTAAGCTGCGCAACGGATGTGCCCTGTGCCAGGCGCCTGACCTGCCCGTCGTATCGTCATCTGGCCAACGGCATGCCGTATGGAAGTTGTATGTGACCTGACTGTCCTGTCCAGCTTCACCCACCTGTCACCCTGATTCGTTTATGGTGCTTGTCAGCACACCAGCGAACAGAGCTGACGGTCTCCCCGCAAGGGGATAACACGCGACGCTTTCATCAATAACAAGCCCAAGCGGAGTACCACAGATGGCGTTCTTCACCGCAGCCAGCAAGGCCGACTTCCAGCATCAACTGCAAGCGGCACTGGCGCAGCACCTCAGTGAACAGGCACTGCCACAAGTGGCGCTGTTCGCTGAACAATTCTTCGGCATCATTTCCCTGGACGAACTGACTCAGCGTCGCCTTTCCGACCTGGCCGGTTGCACCCTGTCTGCCTGGCGCCTGCTTGAGCGCTTTGATCACACCCAACCGCAAGTGCGGGTCTACAACCCCGATTACGAACGTCATGGCTGGCAATCGACCCACACCGCGGTCGAAGTGCTGCACCATGACCTGCCGTTTCTGGTCGACTCGGTACGCACCGAGCTGAATCGCCGGGGCTACAGCATCCATACCCTGCAAACCACCGTGCTCAGCGTGCGTCGTGGCAGCAAGGGCGAGCTGCTGGAAATCCTGCCCAAGGGCACCCAGGGCGAAGGCATCCTGCAAGAATCGCTGATGTACCTGGAGATCGACCGCTGCGCCAACGCCGCCGAACTGAACGTGCTGAGCAAAGAGCTTGAGCAGGTGCTGGGTGAAGTACGCGTGGCTGTGGCCGATTTCGAACCGATGAAAGCCAAGGTCCAGGACCTGCTGGCCGGTATCGACGCCAGCGCGTTCGCCATCGACGGCGAAGAAAAAGCCGAAATCAAGAACTTCCTCGAATGGCTGGTGGGCAACCATTTCACCTTCCTGGGCTACGAAGAGTTCGTGGTACGTGACGAGGCGGACGGCGGTCATATCGAATATGACGCCAGCTCTTTCCTCGGTCTGACCAAGCTGCTGCGCGCCGGCCTTACCGCCGAAGACCTGCGCATCGAAGACTACGCCGTGGCCTACCTGCGCGAGCCGACCGTACTGTCGTTCGCCAAGGCCGCCCACCCAAGCCGCGTGCACCGCCCGGCCTACCCGGACTACGTGTCGATCCGCGAGATCAGCGCCGACGGCAAGGTTATCAAGGAACACCGTTTCATGGGCCTGTACACCTCCTCGGTGTACGGCGAAAGCGTGCGGGTGATCCCTTACATCCGTCGCAAGGTCGCGGAAATCGAACGTCGTTCGGGCTTCCAGGCCAAGGCGCACCTGGGTAAAGAGCTTGCCCAGGTGGTGGAAGTACTGCCCCGTGACGACCTGTTCCAGACTCCGGTTGACGAGCTGTTCAGCACCGTGATGTCGATTGTGCAGATCCAGGAACGCAACAAGATCCGCGTGTTCCTGCGCAAAGACCCCTACGGTCGTTTCTGCTACTGCCTGGCGTACGTGCCACGCGACATCTACTCCACCGAAGTACGCCAGAAGATCCAGCAAGTGCTGATGGACCGTCTGAAGGCCTCGGACTGCGAGTTCTGGACCTTCTTCTCCGAGTCCGTGCTTGCCCGTGTACAACTGATTCTGCGGGTAGACCCGAAGAACCGCCTGGACATCGACCCGCTGCAACTGGAAAAAGAAGTGGTGCAGGCCTGCCGCAGCTGGCAGGACGACTACGCCAGCCTGGTAGTGGAAAGCTTCGGCGAAGCCCAGGGCACCAACGTGCTGGCGGATTTCCCCAAAGGCTTCCCGGCCGGCTATCGCGAGCGTTTCGCCGCGCATTCGGCTGTGGTCGACATGCAACACCTCAACAGCCTGACCGAAGCCAACCCGCTGGTAATGAGCTTCTATCAGCCGCTGGGCCAGGTCTCCGGCCAGCGCGAGCTGCATTGCAAGCTCTACCACGCTGATACACCGCTGGCGCTGTCCGACGTGCTGCCGATTCTGGAAAACCTCGGCCTGCGTGTGCTGGGCGAGTTCCCTTATCGCCTGCGCCATGCCAATGGCCGCGAGTTCTGGATCCATGACTTTGCGTTCATCGCCGCCGAAGGCGTGAACCTGGATATCCAGCAACTCAACGACACCCTGCAGGATGCATTTGTGCACATCGTGCATGGCGATGCCGAGAACGATGCGTTCAACCGCCTGGTCCTCACTGCCGGCCTGCCATGGCGCGACGTGGCGCTGCTGCGTGCCTATGCCCGTTACCTGAAGCAGATTCGCCTGGGCTTCGACCTGGGTTACATCGCCAGCACCCTGAACAACCACACCGACATCGCCCGCGAGTTGACCCGGTTGTTCAAGACCCGCTTCTACCTGGCGCGCAAGCTCACTGCCGACGACCTGGAAGACAAGCAGCAACGCCTGGAGCAAGCGATCCTCAGCGCCCTGGACGACGTTCAGGTGCTCAACGAAGACCGCATTCTGCGTCGCTACCTGGACCTGATCAAGGCCACCCTGCGTACCAACTTCTACCAGACCGATGCCAACGGCCAGAACAAGTCGTACTTCAGCTTCAAGTTCGACCCGCGTGCCATCCCCGAGCTGCCCAAGCCAGTGCCGAAGTTTGAAATCTTCGTGTACTCGCCACGGGTCGAAGGCGTGCACCTGCGCTTTGGCAACGTGGCTCGTGGCGGCCTGCGCTGGTCCGACCGTGAAGAAGACTTCCGCACCGAAGTGCTTGGTCTGGTAAAAGCCCAGCAAGTGAAGAACTCGGTAATCGTGCCGGTGGGCGCCAAGGGCGGCTTCCTGCCGCGTCGCCTGCCATTGGGCGGCAGCCGGGACGAGATCGCGGCCGAAGGCATCGCCTGCTACCGCATCTTCATTTCCGGCCTGCTAGACATCACCGACAACCTGAAAGACGGCGCGCTGGTGCCGCCGGCCAACGTCGTGCGTCATGACGACGATGACCCGTACCTGGTGGTGGCGGCGGACAAGGGCACTGCGACCTTCTCCGACATCGCCAATGGCATTGCCATCGACTACGGCTTCTGGCTGGGCGATGCGTTCGCCTCCGGTGGTTCGGCTGGTTACGACCACAAGAAAATGGGCATCACCGCCAAGGGCGCGTGGGTAGGTGTACAGCGTCACTTCCGTGAGCGCGGCATCAACGTGCAGGAAGACAGCATCACAGTGGTAGGCGTCGGCGATATGGCCGGTGACGTGTTCGGTAACGGCTTGTTGATGTCGGACAAACTGCAACTGGTCGCAGCCTTCAACCACCTGCATATCTTCGTCGACCCGAACCCGAACCCGGCCACCAGCTTCGTCGAGCGCAAGCGTTTGTTCGAACTGCCGCGTTCGGCCTGGACCGACTACGACACCAGCATCATGTCCGAAGGTGGCGGTATCTTCTCGCGCAGCGCGAAAAGCATTGCCATCTCGCCACAGATGAAAGAGCGCTTCGACATCCAGGCCGACAAGCTGACCCCGACCGAACTGCTCAACGCCTTGCTCAAGGCGCCGGTGGACCTGTTGTGGAACGGCGGTATCGGTACCTACGTCAAGGCCAGCACCGAGAGCCATGCCGATGTGGGCGACAAGGCCAACGACGCACTGCGCGTCAACGGCAACGAGCTGCGCTGCAAGGTAGTGGGCGAGGGCGGTAACCTCGGCATGACCCAGCTGGGGCGTGTGGAATTCGGCCTCAATGGCGGCGGTTCCAACACCGACTTCATCGACAACGCCGGTGGCGTGGATTGCTCCGACCACGAAGTGAACATCAAGATCCTGCTCAACGAAGTGGTGCAGGCCGGTGACATGACCGACAAGCAGCGCAACCAACTGCTGGCGAGCATGACCGACGAAGTCGGCAACCTGGTGTTGGGCAACAACTACAAGCAGACCCAGGCCCTGTCCCTGGCCGCGCGCAAGGCTTACGAGCGTGCTGCCGAGTACAAGCGCCTGATGAGCGACCTGGAAGGCCGTGGCAAGCTGGACCGCGCCATCGAGTACCTGCCGACCGAGGAGCAGCTCACCGAGCGCGCCTCCGGCGGCAAGGGGCTGACCCGTCCGGAGCTGTCGGTGCTGATCTCGTACAGCAAGATCGACCTCAAGGAAGCATTGCTCAAGTCGCTGGTACCGGATGACGAGTACCTGACCCGTGACATGGAGACCGCGTTCCCACCGAGCCTGGTGGCCAAGTTCGGCGAAGCCATGCGTCGCCATCGTCTGAAGCGCGAGATCGTCAGCACCCAGATCGCCAACGATCTGGTCAACCACATGGGCATCACCTTCGTTCAGCGACTCAAAGAGTCGACCGGCATGAGCCCGGCGAACGTCGCCGGTGCCTATGTGATCGTGCGGGACATCTTCCATCTCCCGCACTGGTTCCGTCAGATCGAAGCCCTGGACCACCAGGTTTCCGCTGACGTGCAACTGGAGCTGATGGACGAGTTGATGCGCCTGGGCCGTCGCGCTACGCGCTGGTTCCTGCGCAGCCGTCGCAACGAGCAAGACGCCGGGCGCGACACCGCGCACTTCGGTCCGCACCTGGCGGCGCTGGGTCTCAAGCTTGACGAACTGCTGGAAGGTCCGACCCGCGAAGGCTGGCAGAACCGCTACCAGGCCTACACCCAGGCCGGCGTACCGGAGTTGTTGGCGCGCATGGTTGCGGGTACTACCCACCTGTACACCTTGCTGCCGATCATCGAAGCCGCCGACGTGACCGGGCATGACGCCGCCGAAGTGGCCAAGGCTTACTTCGCCGTGGGCAGCGCCCTGGACCTGCCGTGGTACCTGCAGCAGATCAGTGATCTGCCAGTGGCCAACAACTGGCAGGCCCAGGCCCGCGAAGCCTTCCGCGATGACGTGGACTGGCAGCAACGGGCGATCACCATCTCGGTCCTGCAAATGGCCGATGCGCCACAAGACATGGAAGCCCGCGTGGCCCTGTGGCTTGAGCAGCATCAGGACATGGCGGATCGCTGGCGCGCCATGATGGTGGAAATTCGTGCCGCAGTGGGCACGGACTACGCCATGTACGCGGTGGCCAACCGTGAGTTGCTGGACCTGGCGCTGAGTGGCCAGTCGGTGTTGCAACCGGCTTGATGCCTCGCTAAACAAAAAGCCCCCGCATCGTGAGATGCGGGGGCTTTTTGTTTGATCTGGAATGCGATCAATGTGGGAGCTGGCTTGCCACCTTACTGTAGGAGCGAGCTTGCTCGCGAAAAACGTCAACGATAACGCGTGCTTGCTGAATGAATGCGGCGCCTGTGAGTTTTTCGCGAGCAAGCTCGCTCCTACAATGGCATTAAGGCAAGCCAGCTCCCACAGGTTGATCTTCATTCACTGGGGATCAGTGGTGTTTGAGTAGTCGGGTTTCCAGGTGATCCAGGTGCTGGGTCATCAGGGCGACAGCCGTGTGGGCGTCGCGCTGTTCCACAGCATCCACAATCGCCACATGCTCCTGCCATGCGCAATAGGTGCAGGCCTTTGTTTCAAATTGCGCAATGATCAACGACGTCAACGGCACCAGGCTGTTGAGAAACTGTGCCAGCGGCGCATTGCCTGCCATGTGCGCCAGTTGCAGATGAAAATCTCCCGAAAACCGGATCGCCGGCCCCCGCTGGTCACGCTCAATGGCGTTGCGCTCCTGTGCAATCAGATCGCGCAGTTGGCGAACTTGCATCGCTGTGGCCTGGGCGCAGGCCAGTTGTACCACGGTCATTTCGGTCAGGCGCCGTGCTTCCAGAATCTGCCGTGTGTGCTGGGCATCCGGCGCGGCGACCTGGGCGCGCTGGTTGGGGCGCAAGATGACCACTTGCTGATGGGACAGCTTGGCGAGCACCCGGCGAATCACGCTGCGGCTCACGCCAAAGAGTTCGCCCAGGCCTTCTTCGGTGAAGCGGCTGGCGGGCGCAATGCGTTGCTCAAGAATGGCGTCGAACAAGCGTGGGTAGATATCGTCCACCGAGGGCTTTTTTTCGGGCGTCCAGCGTAGGGAGGTGAGGGTGGAATCGCGTTGCAGGGCGTGAGCGTTCATGGCCGGTCTCCGAAAATCAACTGCCCAGATGGTCGTCCGGGATATTCAAGCGAATGCCCATGCGCAGGCCTTCCTGCAGGATGTGCCGACGCATTTCGGCACTGGCCAGGGCGCTGTTCTTGTTGCGGATGGCGCGTACCACGGCTTCGTTCTCCTGCAGGCGTTCGGCCAGGTGCTCCGGGGAATTACGCAACACCTGGGCGCTTTGTTTGAGCGCGGTGCTGGTTTGTTGCACCACGTTTTGGAAGATCGGGTTGGAGGTCAGGGCGAAGAGTTCTTCATGGAAGTCGATATAGGCGTTCATGCCGGCTTCGGCATCGCCGGCATCCAGGGCTTCGCGCATGTCCATCAGGGTCAGGCGCAGTTGGCCGATTTCCTTGCTGCTGATCGATTGGGCCACCAGGCCGACGATGAAAGGTTCGAGGGTGTAGCGCAGTTGCAGGATGTCTTCGAGGCTGGCATCGGCCACGGCGTCACTCGACTGCGGCTCGCTGACGCTGGTTTCCAGCACGACCACGCCTTTGCCCGGCATGGAGCGCACCAGGCCGAGGGTCTCCAGCACGATCACAGCCTCACGCAGGCTCGGGCGGCTGATGCCCAGCTGTTCGGCCAGTTCGCGTTGACCGGGCAGCATTTCACCGCGGCGCCACTGGCCTCGCGCCAAGGCGGCGCGCAGTTTTTCTACCACTGAATTGACGACGGTTGAGGTGCTGATCACGTCGTGCGCTCCTTGATAATGAATAATCCCGCCATCTGTAGGAGCGAGCTTGCTCGCGAAGATCGTCAACGATAGCGCGGGCAGCCTGGATGCTCGCGGTGTCTTGAAGTTTTTCGCGAGCAAGCTCGCTCCTACAGGGGGCAACGGTAACGTTGTTAGAACTCCTGATGCGCCGGCAGCACCGGCTTCTTGGCCTGGAAGGCATAGCCTTGCTGGCCGTCGAGCACTTTGTTGGCGCGCTGGATATCAATGTCTTTTTCCCAACGGGCAATCGCCACAGTCGCGACGCAGTTGCCGATCAGGTTGGTCAGCGCACGGCCGATGCCCATGAACCAGTCCACCGCCAGCACCAACACCAGGCCGACCACCGGAATCGCCGGGATTGCCGTGAGCGTTGCCGCCAGGATCACCAGCGCCGAGCCTGGAATGCCATGGGCGCCCTTGGAGGTGATCAACGATACCAGGAGGATGGTCAGCAAGTCGGTCATCGACAGCGGTGTGCCGGTGGCGTTGGCGATAAACACGATAGCCAGGGTCAGGTAGATCGAGAAACCGTCGAGGTTGAACGAGTATCCGGTGGGGATTACCAAACCCACGGTGGAGCTGCCAATGCCCAAATGTTCCAGCTTGCGCATGATCTGCGGCAGCACAGCGTCGGACGAAGCGGTGCCCATCACGATCAGCAGTTCTTCGCGCAGGTACTTGAGCAGCGGCAACATGCGCAGGCCCGACAGGCGCATCACCAGCCCGAGGATCACCGCCACGAAGGCAAAGCAGGTCAGGTAGAAAAGCCCCACCAGGCTGCCCAGGTGTTGCAGTGAGTCCAGGCCATAGGTGCTGGTGGTGAAGGCGATGGCACCGAATACGCCAATCGGCGCCAGGCGCACGATCATGCCCATGATGCGGAAGATCACATGGCTCAATTCGTTGATCAGTCGCGAAATCCCGCTGGCCGCTTCGCCCACCAGGTTCAGCGCGCTGCCGAACAGTACCGAAAACAACAGCACTTGCAGCACGTTATTATCGGCAAAGGCGCCGACTACCGAGTTGGGGATCAACTCCATCAGAAACTGGCTGGTGCCGCGGATGTGCTGGCCCTTGTCGGCCAGTTCATTCAAACCGGCGGAAGAGAGTTGCTCCAGGTGAATATTGGCGCCGCTGCCGATGCCGGTGCTGAAGGCCATGATCAGGCCGAGCACCAGGGCGACGGTGGTCAGCATCTCAAAATAGATCACCGACTTGAGGCCGATGCGTCCGACCTTCTTCAAGTCGCCCGCGCCGGAAATACCGCTGACCACCACGCAGAACACGATCAGGCCGATCAGCATTTTGATCAGCTTGATAAAGCCGTCACCCAAGGGTTTGAGTTGCGAGGAGAATTCGGGAAGGGCCAGGCCGCAGGCGATGCCGAGCATCAGGCCAATCACGACTTGCAGGAAAATCGAACGCGAGCACCATCTGAGCATGGGAGGGATCTCTATTCGGTGCCCTGGTGGTTCCAGGGCTTAATTGTTGTGGTCTTACCGGTAAGTCCAGTGCGGGGCCAGTCTACGCTCGGTTTTTTTCAAATCACAAGTAAATATTTGGCGGTTGGCAGGTCCCGGTCTGACCAGTTGGTCGGTAAGTACGATGCTTGAGCGGTTGGCGGAGATTAATTTTTTTTGCGTATCATCTTCCTCGGCATACGAGGTGATGGATGGACCAATCAGGGCTGACAACCGACGAAGCAGGGCGCATGTACTGCGCCTGGCGCACTGCAGCGCCTGCTTACCTGCATTACCACGACCACGAATGGGGCGTGCCGGTGGGGGATGACATCGCGTTGTACGAGAAGATCTGCCTGGAGGGGTTTCAGGCGGGGATGGCGTGGATCACCATCCTGCGCAAGCGCGAAAACTTTCGGCAGGCGTTCGAGGGTTTTGATTTTCGCCGGGTGGCGCACTACGGCGAGGCGGACATCGAGCGGTTGATGAGCGACCCGGGCATCGTGCGCAATCGCGCGAAGATCGTCTCGGCCATCAACAACGCGCGCCGGGCCTGTGAACTGGTGGAGGAAACCGGCTCGCTGGCGCGCTGGCTGTGGGCGTTCGAACCCGACGCGCAAGAGCGGCCGGCAGTGGTGGACATGGCTTACTGGACGGCCAATCCGACCTCAGCGGCTTCGGTGCGCTTGTCCAAAGCCCTGAAGAAACGCGGCTGGACCTTTGTCGGCCCGACCACGATGTATGCGTTGATGCAGGCGATGGGAATGGTCAATGATCATCTGGAGGGTTGTGAGTGCCGCCCGCGCATTGAACACCAGCGCAACCTGTTCAAACGTCCCTGACCAGATACGGTTAAAACTGTGGGAGCTGGCTTGCCTGCGATAACGGTGGGCCAGTAAAAGATGAGCTGGCTGGTCCACCGCTATTGCAGGCAACCCAGCTCCCACATGGGTTTTGTGGTGTTGCTGATTACTTGGGAAGTGGGGTGAGTACCTCAGCCTTGTCATCCAGCACCATCACCACCAGCAGCTTGGCCGGTTGGGTCTGGCTGGCATTGCTTGACTCAAAATGCCGCGAGCCGGCCGGTTCGTAGAACGATTGCCCGGCTTTGTAGGTGATCGCCTTTTCATCATTGACCCGCGAGGTGATCTCGCCTTCGAGCACATAAGCCACGGCGGTGCCGGTGTGGCTGTGGGGCACGGTGGCCTGGCCGGGGGCGTAGTCCACGGTGAGCATGATGGTTTTCTTGCCCGGCACGTTGGTCAAGGCGTGTTCTTGCAGCACCTTGAGCGTTTCCTTGTTGTAGACCGGGTCGTGGGCAAATGCACTGAGGGAGGCGAGCATCAGGGTAGCAGCGAACAAGCGTTTCATGATGAGGGTTCCATCGGGTGAAAGACCGCTTCACCCTACGCCGCCGAGGGCTTGCCACCAATGACCAATGCGCCGGAAAACCGCCTAGCCAATCTGCAGGAGAATATCCCGCACCTTGTCCAGCGCCGGGTCGATATCCAGGGTCTCGATGGCGCCGAAACCCAGAATCAGCCCCGAGCGCACCGGGAGGTCGTGAAAAAACACGTCCAAGGGATATAAACCCACCTCGACCTGACGCGCCCGTTCCATCAGCAATGGAATATTCACCGGCACCTTGCACAGGGCCGCCAGGTGAAAGCCCGCCACCGTCGGTACTGCCTCGAACCACGGCGACAGATCGCCCGCCAGACGCTGCAGGATGCGTTCGCGACGCCCCGCGTAGACGCCGTGACAGCGGCGAATATGTTTGAGCAGGTAGCCTTCGCTGATGAACTTGGCCAGTGCCCACTGCGGCAAGGTAGCGCTGTGCTGGTCGGTCAATTGCTTGGCCTTGAGCACCGCACCATAAATGGCCGGCGGCAGCACCGCGTAGCCCAGGCGTAACTCCGGCGACAGGGTTTTGGAAAAGGTGCCGACGTAGGTGACCACGCCTCGGGTATCCATGCTTTGCAGGGAGTCGGTGGGGCGGCCTTCGTAGCGGAATTCGCTGTCGTAATCGTCTTCGATGATGATCGCGCCGAGCGCAATGGCGCGGTCCAGCAGGGCTTCGCGCCGCGCCTGGCTCATGGGCATGCCGAGGGGGAATTGGTGGGACGGCGTCACATAGATCAGGCGCGTGCCATCCGGGATCTGGTCGACCTGCAGGCCCTGTTCGTCGACGGCAACACTGGCGACGCGGGCGCCCATCGCGACGAACAATTGGCGTGCGGGGCTGTAGCCGGGGTCTTCCATCGCGACCAGGCTGCCGGGTTCAAGCACCACGCGGGCAAGCAGGTCCAGCGCCTGCTGTGCCCCGTTGGTGGCTACGATATCGCGGGCGCCGCATTTGACCCCACGGGAAAATGCGATATGCCCGGCGATGGCTTCGCGCAGGGCGGGCACGCCTTCTGGCTGGCTGTAAAAGCCACTGTTCTGGGCGATGCGACGCAACGCATCCTGGGTGCAACGCCGCCATTCATCCTGGGGGAATTGGTGGCGTGTCGTCGCGCCGCCGATAAATTCGTAGCGCAGGATCTCCTCGCGGGCGGGGTGGCCCATGGGTGAGGGCAGTGCGGCCCATTTGCCCAGGTTGGCGGCACACGCCAGGTCGGTGGCGGTTTGCACGCGGTCGGGCTGTGGCGCCCACGCATTGACGAAAGTGCCGCGGCCGATCTTGCCAACCAGCAGGCCCTCGTAGGTCAAGGTGGCGTAGGTGTCCGACACCGTCTTGCGCGAGATGCCCAGTTGTTCGGCGAGCAGTCGGCTGGGGGGCAGTTGTGCGCCTGCCGACAGCCGCCCTGTGGCGATGGCTTCGCGCAACTGCTGGTAGAGCTGTTCGGCCAGGTCCTTGCGGCCATTGATTACCACGTGCAGTTCCATGTTTCATCCCAAGGCTTCACTCCGCGCCAAGACTACTCGCTTGCGGTGCGGGCTCAAAATATCTATGAGTCAGTCGCCCCTGCGTATAAGCATCTACCGTCGCCTGGCTATTACCGACCGCCATGATTTCCCCTATCGCAGGCACCGATTGCCTGCCGCCCGCGTTATTCAACGTGATGGCATAGGGAGCCGGACTCATGACGACATCGAAAACACATACTAAAAAGAGGCTTGAGACCTTGCTCGCCCTGGACCAGAGCCTGGGACCGCTGGTGGTTGGCGAGTTGACTGTCTCGCGTATAGACCTGGCCGCCATGGGTGCCCAGGTGGCGGGAAAACCGGTCAAGACCCATCGTCTGGCGGTACGCGAGGCAGATCAGACGCTGCTGGATTCAATCCGGTTCTCGGCATCCAGACTGCAGCGTTATCTTCGTGGGAGTAGTTCTGTCAGCGACAGCAGCGCCGCTGTGCTATTTGAGTTCGCGGCGTTGCGCTCTACACAAGCTGCGCCTTTACTGGTGGTCAAGCCGGGAGACGAAAATCCCGGTGCAGTGGGCAAGCTCGATAGGCTGTTACGTTCAGTGCAGAAAACCAATCTCAACCAAGCGGCGCAGTTGGAGGGAATGCCTGGTTGGGTCGAGCCGAAGAAAAGCCGAAGCTTGGCGGTAATGGGCGCGGGGCTGGAGGTTTACGGGTACTACAGTGCGATCAACGCGTTGGCCGAAGCGATCAAGACCGGCGATATCAATGAGGCGGTAGTCACAGGCGCAGAGTTGTTTGCCAACCTCACGGGCACGGCACTGGAGTTGGCGCTGGAGCACTTGGGCAGACGACTGCTGGAAAACGGGCATAAGGTGTTAGCAGGTTTCAGCGCCAGTTCTCTTGGCCAGACCCTGCGACGGGGCGCCGGCCTGTTCGCTCTGGTGCTGACGTTGCCGTTTGACTATCACAATGCCAAGCAATCGCTGCATAAGGCGGCGAACAGCACTGGCAAGGAAGCGCTTGATCATTACGTCAACGCCGGCTTCAGTATCGTGAGCGCCAGCGTCAGTGTGGCCCTGGGGGTTGCAGCGTTGGCTGGATTCGGCGTGGCCGGCCCGCTGGGTATTGCCGCCGCCGCCGTATTGATGTTTGGCGCGCAACTCTATGCGGCGGTTCGTCAGGTGGATGAAATTGATGACTATATCGAGCTGAGTGTTTTCGAGCGGCTGCACACGGGCTGGTTGGCATTTCAGGGCAAGGAACCGGAGAAAGAAATACGTGAGCGGTTCGCCCTGGCCAGGATGGAAAATTGGTATGCGCAGCACCTGACCAATCAGGCCCAGACCTGGCTCAGGGGGGCGCTCAGAGGCACCGTACAGGCGGTAGTCAATGGTGGGTTTGAGGTGCGGCTGAGCCCGGTCCGGCATTGGAAGCATCGATGGAACGAAGCCGAGGGTGAGGATCCCTACATCGACACCACCGAGCCGATGCTCGTCGACCAGAATGATCAAATAGATGCTTCCAGCGCCTCGGTTGGCCGTCTGCCTGGTGTGGTGCTTGGTCAGGGTGATGCGAATTCCGCGGTGCTTTGGCGGCTGGGGGGCGGCAATGACGATGTCAAAGGCTTCGCTGAGATCCCCAATATTTTTCAGTTCGGTGAAGGCCAGAAGCAGCTGACCGGTGGCGCCAGGGACGACGTATTCAGCTATGACATGCCGACGGGCACACTGGACGAGGCCGACGCACATCGCCCGGCCAGTCAGCTGCGTGGCGAGGCAGGCAGCGATACGCTCTACCTGTCCAACTCGGCAATCTATGAGCACAACACGCAGGGCTATGCCATCGACCTGCAGGCGGGCACCGTCGTGCGGCGCAAAGATATCGACAAACCGTTGCCTCATCACTCGATCAGCCTCGACTCGATAGAAAATATCGCCACGCCAGCCGGGGTTGCCAGCCAAGTCAAGGGTTCGGAACAGGCCAATACGATAATCGCAAACGGCGATGGCGATCGGATCGAGGCCGCGCAGGGCAATGATACGGTGATCGTGCTGGGTTCCAACGCCTGGGTGGACGGCGGAGCGGGCAAGGACCGTTATGTTCTGGCCACCAACCGCGGCACGGTCTCGCTATACGAGCAGGACTGGGCCGAGGGTGCCGTGATCGAGATGCGCTGGCCTCTCTCGGCTATCGCCCATTGGGGCGTCCAGGGGTGTGCGTTGGTCATTGTGGTCTGGCGGGGCGTTAATGGCGAACTGCCGCAGCACGTGATCAAGCTTGAGCAGCTCTATACGCAAGGTGATGACCGGCGCTGGTTGAACAAGCACAGCCTGCTGTTTCTCACGGAGGACGGCTACATGCTTGAGCCGATTCTCGAACCGACATTGGTTGGCAACGAGGACGCCGACGTGACCGTCGCCGTGAGAGCAGGTGGCCAGGACGTCAGCCTGGACAGGGTGTTGAACGCCGGAACGTTCGTGGTGCCCCATGGGCGTTCGACCCGCTGTTTCATCGAACGTGGGCCACACAGAAAGGTGGTCGAAGTTCGTCTTAAAAGCGACGCGACTGCTTGCGTGTTGTACGTGGATTATTCGTCGCAGGAGATTCTCCAGGTATTGGCCGGTTACCGTGTGACCCTACGCAGGTTGGTTCACTTCGATTCGCTGACCTATAGCGACGTGAAATTAACCATCAGTTTCACCGACGGCAGTCAGTTGGTCCTCTGCGAATATGCCAGTGATCGATCCTCGATACGCACCAACGTGACGTCAAACATCATCGCGGTCAGCCTCAAACTGGACTGCCAGTTTGTACTGGTCATGAATGATGGCGTCTCATACCGGATACAGGCGGCCCAGCAAACCTATAGCCAGGACCGCGCCTCACCAGGTTTCAATACCTTCGATGGCAGCTCGGCATTGGTAAAAAGGCCCGGGATACACGGTTTTTTTCGACCGCATAGCGCCAAGGGGGTCTGGTTGCAATCGTCGCCGCAGAAAGTCGTTATTCCTGCCCCACCGCATTATCAAAAGTCTTACTCGTTGATGGGGCGGGCGTCGACCTATGAAGTGGTGCCCAGTACCGGCTCAACGATCTACCTGTCCACGCCGGACGCGCTGGCCAAAAAGTCGGACGCATCGTTCTGGCGGATCAACACGGCCAAGCTTGGTGAGCTGATTGAGCGGGCGCACATCGTCTTGAACGAAAACACGCTGACCCTCGGCAGCGTGAAGGTGCTGCTGCCACCCGTGACAGACCCTTCGGTGCCGCTGGAACAAGTCAGCGTACTCACCAAGCAGGGCGAGCAATACGACATCCGCCAGGACCTGGGGGGCATCTATCTCGCGCAACTGGATGCCTCCCCTTATCAGACTGTAGCCGAGGTCTGGGAAGCGTTGCGGCGTTCTCGCCAGTGGTCAACCTTGATGGCGCGTCAGCTGCGCGTTATCGGCTTGGAGCTGAGCGACGGCACGGTGTCAGGCGTTCATTACGATTCAGGCCGCGATTGCTGGGGGGCGGATGTTGATCCGCTGCGTACCGTAACGTCTGCGGACTTGCGGTTCAGCGGTGTTGACTCAGTCTGATTGATCATTAAAAGGGATTTTTTATTTATGCAGCAAAAACCGCAATCGCCCAGAACTGCCGGCCGACCCTCTGGGCGTGCCGGTGACGGTGCCGACAGTGTCATGGTCAGGGACTATGGCCGCCCGACCAGTACCACTCAACCGGCGTATCAAGGCGCGCAGCGCACGCGATACCGCAATGGTGGTTTGCTTGGGGTCCCGCAAATAAGTGCTTTGGATCTGCCTGGGCCGCCACCGCCAACGGCTGTATGGGTGACAGGCGATACGCTTGGAGCCGTCAATGCCGAGGGTATGCATGATGTGAACGGCCGCAGTTACGTCAATCTGGATACCGGGCAAACGGTGCAAGTGGTCCATCAGCCGGCCAGTGGTACTTATCACCCGCGCTTGGCGCATCAACTGGCTGCCGGCTCCGCTGTGGTACAGAGGGTTGGGAATACTTCAACCTGGACAAACGTGACGACCGCAGCGCATTCCAGTGTTCCGATAGCCACGCCAGTGACGATGCCAGCACCCGGGCCGCGAGATCCGCAGTGGGATCTGCAGCTCTACGATGCGCGAGGTGCTGGTGCAGCGACGGGGACTCCTATCCCGGGGAAAAAACAGTACGTCATTGGCGGGCAAAACTACTACGGTGATGAACTGTTTTCGTTGGACCACTACAAGGCAGGCGATAACAGGCTCTACATGCAGAATGCGAATGGTGTGTTGCAGCCTCGCGGCTCCATCAGCGAAGACGGGATGATTCAGCTCTCTGGTGACCCGGCCGTCGCCTATTTGGAGGTGGGGAGCGTGCTGGTTCGCGTCGAGCTTGATAGCACGAGAAATAAATACCAACTGATCCCGAATGGTTCCAACAGCGCGCCGGGTATTTACCTGGATACTGGCGGCAGCCGGGCATCGTGGGTGCCCGAAATGCGCTTGGACAGCATCGGCGCAATCATTAACGCCGCCCGCAAATCGCTGGGCTACACCGGTGTTACCAGTGATATGAGCCAGGGCTTGATGTCGACGGTGGACAAGCAGACGTACTGCTATATGCGCCAATATGCGCGGCAGATGATTGCATTCGATAACCCGCGTATCCGCAACGCGCCCGTGCAGCAGCGAGATCGCATGATTGATGCACACATCTGGACCCATGGCTACCCGTATGACCGCCTGTTGCTCGGGATGCACGCCAGGGCTGAGGGCGTCGCACTACCACCGGGTGTTGTGCAGTTTGATGCGTTTCAAGGCATGGCCACCGTGGCGGCCCGTCGTGAGGGAACGTTCAATCTAGAGGCCGTTGCCGTCAATGATCAGCTTCATTATCCCTATCGCGGCAGGCGCGGGGATGAACAGGATTTTTTTAATCAATGGAGGGCGTTGGACATTAAGCAGACCAGGCAGCGTGGGGCGGCCAATGAGCAAATGTACCGTGAGTTACTTAAAAATGATGGCTATCGAATCATTCCCGGTGGGACCTACGGCGGCAGCCAGAATGGCTTCGACCTGGTATTCATGGGGCCGGCGGGCGATGTCTATGTGCTTGAAGTCAAACATGCCAAATCCGGCCACGTCAGCATGGCTAGGGTCAATCAGCACTTCCAGATGGAGGATGGCTGGGTCACACGGGTCCTGAGCAAACTGGACAGTCACGATCCAGGTGCCGGGCAGCAGGTTGCGGATGCACTGGCACGTCAACGGCTTTTCAAGGTCATTGGTGCGACCCTGCCAGATGGCAAACTGGTGCTATTTAAGATCGACATGAGCGCTGTACGTGCGCGGTGACAAACAGGCGAGCCCGTTCGCCACCGACAGTGCAGGCGGCTTCAGGACAAGAAGCCACCGTCCACGTTGAGAGAAACGCCCGTGGTGTAGCTCGATGCGTCACTGGCCAGGTACAACACCGCGCCAGCCATTTCGCTGGGGTCGGCCACGCGCTTGAGCGGGATCTGCGCCAGGGCAACTTTCAGGATCGAATCGTTCTTGACCAGTGCCGAGGCGAACTTGGTATCGGTCAGGCCCGGCAGCAACGCGTTGCAACGGATACCGAACGCCGCGCACTCCTTGGCGAATACCTTGGTCATGTTGATCACGGCGGCCTTGGTCACCGAGTAGATGCCCTGGAATACGCCCGGCGAGATGCCGTTGATCGAGGCTACGTTGATGATGCTGCCGCCGCCGTTCTCGCGCATCAGCTTGCCGGCTTCCACCGACATGAAGAAGTAACCACGGATATTGACGTCAACGGTCTTCTGGAATGCGCCCAGGTCGGTGTCCAGTACGTTGCAGAACTGCGGGTTGGTAGCGGCGTTGTTGACCAGGATATCCAGGCGGCCGAACTGTTCACGAATGCCGGCGAACACCTGGGTGATCTGCTCCATTTCACCAATATGGCAGGCAATGGCCGTGGCTTTGCCGCCCTCGGCGATGATCGCATCGGCCACGTGCTGGCAACCCTCCAGCTTGCGGCTGGAGACGATCACATGGGCGCCTTGCTGGGCCAGCAACTTGGCGATGGCTTCACCGATGCCACGGCTGGCGCCGGAAACAAACGCAATCTTGCCATCGAGGTCGAACAGGTTGGTCTTGGACATGAGGGTTCCTTGTAGTTGCACTCAGAGCGCTGATTTGCCGATGACATTCAGGCTCATCTGCTCCAGCAGTTTGTTCATGTGGATGAACTGCGCGAAGCGTTTGTCCTGGGTCTGGCCATGGAAGAAGCGGTAGTAGATCTGCTGCACAATCCCGGCCAGACGGAACAGGCCGTAGGTGTAATAGAAATCGAAATTGTCGATCTGGATGCCGGAACGCTCGGCGTAGTAGTCGACAAACTGGCGGCGGGTGAGCATGCCGGGGGCGTTGCTCGGCTGGCGGCGCATCAATTGCACCGGCGCCGGGTCTGCGGCCTCGATCCAGTAGGCGAGGGTGTTGCCCAGGTCCATCAGCGGGTCGCCCAGGGTGGTCAGCTCCCAGTCCAGCACGCCGATGATCTGCATCGGGTTGTGCGGGTCGAGGATCACGTTGTCGAAGCGGTAGTCGTTGTGCACGATGCTGGAGGTGGGGTGGTCGGCAGGCATCTTGTCGTTGAGCCAGGCGCGTACCGCCTCCCATTTTGGCGCGTCGGGCGTCAGGGCTTTTTCATAGCGCTCGCCCCAGCCGCGAATCTGCCGCGCCACGTAGCCTTCAGGCTTGCCCAAGTCGGCCAGGCCGCAGGCGTGGTAGTCGACCTGGTGCAGTTCGACGAACTTGTCGATAAAGCTCTTGCACAAGGCTTCGGTGCGGGTGGCGTCCAGGCCCAGCTCAGCCGGCAGGTCGGAACGCAGGATGATGCCGTTGACGCGCTCCATCACATAGAACTCGGCGCCGATCACCGATTCATCGGTGCAGTGCACATAAGCCTTGGGGCAGTACGGGAAGCCATCTTTGAGCTGGTTGAGAATGCGGTATTCGCGGCCCATGTCGTGGGCAGACTTGGCCTTGTGACCAAACGGCGGGCGACGCAGCACGAATTCCTGGTCGGGGTATTCCAGCAGGTAAGTCAGGTTCGACGCGCCACCAGGGAACTGGCTGATTTTGACGGTACCGCTCAGGCCCGGAATATGAGCTTTGAGATAGGGATCGATCAGGCTGGCATCAAGTTCTTCGCCTGGGCGAATCTGGGTCGATTGGTCGTTCAGCGCCATGCTTATCCCTTCTGCTTATTCTAAAGGCCTTGGACTATTTCCTAATCTAATGCGCATAGCCGCCCAGCGACAAGGTCGGGGCGGTTTAATAGGTTAGCGTGTTGAAGGGTGATCAGCGTGCCTGATTGGTCATTTTGCGGGCGCTGGCAAGGCCACCGGTGTAAGCACGGGGCGGCCGGCAAAGTATTCCACCAGATTATCAGCGACGCGCTGCACCGTGTCATGGGCCGCTTCCGGGGACAGGCCGGCCACGTGGGACGTCAGCACGGTATTGCTCAGGCGCTTGAGGGCATCGGGCACTGCAGGCTCATCGTCAAACACGTCCAGCGCGGCGCCGCCGATGCGGCGCTGCTCCAGCGCGGCGACCAGGTCGGCGGTCACCACTACGCTGCCGCGCCCGATGTTGACCAGAAAGCCGTGCGGCCCCAGGGCGTCCAGGGCGTGACGGTCGATCAGGTGACGGGTGCTGGCACCGCCGGGCGTAGCCAGCACCAGGAAATCCGAGGTACGCGCCAGCTCGACAGCCGTCGCACAGTAGGTGTAATCCACGTCATCGCGGGGTTGGCGGTTGTGATAACTCACCTCCATGCCGAACCCCAGGGCGGCGCGCCGGGCAATCTCCATCCCCACCGCACCCAGCCCGAGAATCCCCAGGTGTTTACCGCTCAGGGAAGGGCGCATCACTTTCGGCCATTCGCCACGCCGCACCGCTGCATCCGTCTGGGGAACGCCACGCACCAGCGACAGCAGCAGCGCCATGGCATGGTCGGCCACTGACGGCGCATTTACCCCTGCACCGTTGGTCACCACGATCCCACGATTGCTCGCGGCCTGCAGGTCCACGTGTTCGTAGCCGGCACCGATCACGCAGATGATTTCCAACAACGGCAGTGCCGCGATTTCATCGGCGTACAACCCCAGCGGGCCACGGGTCAGCACGGCCTTGATCTGCCCACCGTGCAACTTGATCGCCTGAGCGCGTTCGGCGGGCGTCGGCGCCAGAATCACATGAAAGTCATTGCTCTCGATGATTTGCAGGTACTCGTTGATGGTTTCAACCAGGACCAGAACGGTGGTGGGCATGGGGCAGCTCTCCGGTGAGTTCGATGCTCTGAGTATGCTGCATTTTTGTTGCGCGAAATGCCGAGGGCCCGAGAAAGCGCGACTGATTTTGCGAAAGGTGCCAGCGTCTCGGCGAGCGGGAGACGCTGTTTGCACGCGGGCGAATTATTTAGCGGGTGCAGGCTTGCGCACCTTGCTCTGTTCGGCCGCTACGATGTCCATGTAATCGTAGGTAGGAAAGAACTCTGTCCTGAAGGGGCCCCATGCAGAGCGTTCGATGGCGAGATTGACCTCCCGCAGGCGCGAGGCGGGGAAGCGTAGAACGATGACGTGGCCGATCCCCATGGCGATGGTCCAACTGACGATCTCTACCCCTTCAGGAGGGAATACTTTAAAGAGTTCCTGTTCGGTGAGTTTTGTTCTTATTTCGTTCAAGTTGCGAGATTGGTCATGTTTGAGGAAAACGGTCAGCAGCACCGCATTGTCAGCGCTGATGGCGACAGGTTTTCCTGATGTGGAAGCCTGCGCATGAAGGCCGCCTGAAACAAGGGTAGAGAACAATAAAACAGACGCCAATAAAGGCTTTAATAGCGTTTTCATTGAGTGAGGCCTTTTATGAGTATTGTCGCTACTCGTGGGGTGAGTGTTGAGGGTTAGTGGGTGGGGGTGGTTTTTACTGATCCGGTATAGGGCGCATGAACCACATGTATTCGAACAAGAGGGTTGGCGTCGATCATGTCGCGCGGCACTTCACGAGAGTAAGTGAATTCCTGATTGTTCAACGTCTCAAGTTTTCTGACGATGGTTCTCGTTGCACCTTTATCGGGTATCAGGATATGGTTTTTCCTGTCCCCTGTTACCATGAAGTAACCGCCGCCGCCGTTGTCATATTTTGATAGCCCGGTATCGGTGTAGAAAAATTCGTAGCGATTACGCTCAGGGTCCCACGCTGATATTCCAACGACACCTGGGTACTTGTCCTTTACATCGATCTCTGGGGCGCCCTCTATATAAACTTTTGTCGTCAGCCAGCGGGGGGATGTGCCCAGGGCACTTGCGTCGGAGTTTTCTACTGCCGGTTGTGCTTGGCTGGCCAATGGGCTGAGCATTCCGGTGGCAAGTATCAGCGAGAAAATAAGGTTGTGTTTTTTCATCAAGTCGCTCCTGGCGAGTGAGGTTTTTAATTCTGCTGTCGTGGGTTTAGAGGACTTTGTTTTTTTGAGCTGAGCTGGAATATAGACGTGATAGGAGGGGCTCTCAATGCTTGGGAAAACCCTTGCAACAAAACCCGCAATAATTAGAGTTTCAGTCCAGATGCGCTGATTAACTGTCTGTAAGAACTTTCTTATATGTGAGGGTGCGTAACTTTAATTGATGTTGGGTTTCTGTCAGCGGCTTGCCACTGGAGAACTTTGAATGACTGGATTTGTTTAAACACAGCTTCGCCGGCCTTGCCTGATCGACCCTCCCAATGCCACGCCGGCAGGGGGGCTCGTGAGGTGGGTAAAGGCGATGCGCATCTGGCGTTGACTCAACTGAGCTGCCCATGGACCGCCTTCCAGGCTTTGCACTGCATTGCCGTTCCTCAGCTAAGTCTTTGCTTATTCACAAGAATCCCGGACAATCGCGCCCCTGTTAAGGTCAGGGCGCTGCCTGTCAGGTTTTTCTGACTCGTCCTGGCCGTGTGAATGCGGAGATCCGACCGGATGAATGATCAGGCCAATAGCGTCGACGAACGCTATGCAACGACACCTGCAACGCTCACAAGCTGGAGCCGCCAGGACACCACCTGGATGCTCGGGCTGTTCGGTACCGCCATTGGCGCCGGTACTTTGTTCTTGCCGATCAACGCGGGCCTGGGGGGCTTCTGGCCGCTGGTGATCCTGGCGTTGCTGGCCTTCCCGATGACGTTCTTTGCCCACCGTGGGCTGACCCGTTTCGTGCTGTCCGGCCGCGAAGGTTCCGACATCACCGACGTGGTGGAAGAGCATTTCGGTATCAAGGCCGGTGCACTGATCACCTTGCTGTACTTCTTCGCGATCTTCCCGATCCTGCTGATCTACAGCGTGGCGCTGACCAATACCGTCAGCAGCTTCATGGAGCACCAACTGCACATCCTGCCGCCGCCCCGGGCGATCCTGGCGTTTGTATTGATCCTCGGCCTGCTCGCCGTTGTGCGCTGCGGTGAACAGGTGATCGTCAAGGCCATGAGCCTGATGGTGTACCCGTTTATTGTGGCCTTGCTGTTCCTGGCGGTGTACCTGGTGCCGCACTGGACCGGCGGCATTCTCAGTACCGCCAGCGAAGTGCCGGCACCGTCGGCGTTGCTCAATACGCTGTGGCTGGCGATTCCGGTGATGGTGTTCTCGTTCAACCATTCGCCGATCATCTCGGCCTTTGCGGTGGACCAGAAGCGCCAGTATGGCGCTCACGCCGAGGAGCGCAGTTCGCAGATCCTGTCCCGCGCGCACTTGCTGATGGTGGCGATGGTGCTGTTCTTCGTGTTCAGTTGCGTGCTGACCCTGTCGCCCGCGCAGTTGGCGGAAGCGAAAGCGCAAAACCTGTCGATCCTGTCGTACCTGGCCAACCACTTCGATAACCCGACGATTGCCTTTGCCGCACCGTTGATCGCGTTCGTGGCGATTGCCAAGTCGTTCCTGGGCCACTACATCGGCGCCAGCGAGGGCCTCAAGGGCCTGGTGGTCAAGACTGGCCGCCGTCCGGCACCCAAGGCCCTGGACCGCATGACCGCCGCTTTCATGTTGGTGGTGTGCTGGATCGTCGCCACGCTTAACCCGAGCATCCTTGGCATGATCGAGACCCTGGGTGGGCCGGTGATTGCGTCGATTCTGTTCCTGATGCCGATGTACGCCATCCGCAAGGTGCCGGCCATGGCCAAGTACCGTGGGCAGGCGTCGAATGTGTTTGTGACTGCAGTTGGCTTGGTTGCCATTACGGCGTTGGTGTATTCGCTGGTTGCGTAGGAGCGAGCTTGCTCGCGAAGAACGTCAACGATAACGCGTGCTTCCTGGATGAACGCGGCGCCGGTGAGTTTTTCGCGAGCAAGCTCGCTCCTACACTGGATTAGGGCAGCCAGCTCCCACATTTGTTTTGTGTTGGCAGTAAAGGTTAATTCCAGGCATAAAAAAACGCCGCGTACCTTGCGATACGCGGCGTTCTTCACATCAACACACCGTTAAGCTTGAATCACCGGGATGTTGGCGCTTGCTGCGATCTTGCGGAACTCGGCGATCTGGTCGAAGTTCAGGTAGCGGTAGACGTCACTGGCCATGGTGTCCAGTTTCGCTGCGTAGCCCATGTACTCTTCGACTGTCGGCAGGCGACCCAGAGTGGAGGCGACTGCCGCCAGCTCAGCCGATGCCAGGTAGACGTTTGCACCATCACCCAGGCGGTTCGGGAAGTTACGGGTCGAGGTAGACACGACGGTGGAGTTCGGCTCAACGCGTGCCTGGTTACCCATGCACAGCGAGCAGCCTGGCATTTCCATACGTGCGCCAGCCTTGCCGTAGATGCCGTAGTAGCCTTCTTCGGTCAGTTGGTGAGCGTCCATCTTGGTCGGCGGCGACAGCCACAGACGGGTAGGCAGCTGGCCCTTGACCTGCTCCAGCAGCTTACCGGCAGCGCGGAAGTGACCGATGTTGGTCATGCACGAACCGATGAACACTTCGTCGATCTTCTCGCCAGCGACGCTGGACAGCAGACGGGCGTCGTCCGGGTCGTTTGGCGCGCAGAGGATCGGCTCGTTGATTTCCGACAGGTCGATCTCGATGATTTCGGCGTATTCGGCGTCGGCATCGGCCTCCATCAGCTCCGGGTTGGCAACCCAGGCTTCCATCGCTTGGGCGCGACGTTCCAGGGTGCGTGCATCGCCGTAGCCTTCGCCGATCATCCAGCGCAGCAGGGTGATGTTGGAGTTCAGGTACTCGGTGACGGACTCTTTGGACAGCTTGATGGTGCAACCGGCAGCCGAACGTTCAGCCGAGGCGTCGGACAGCTCGAAAGCCTGTTCTAGCGTCAGATCGTTCAGGCCTTCGATTTCCAGGATGCGGCCAGAGAAGGCGTTCTTCTTGCCTTTCTTTTCTACGGTCAGTAGGCCAGCCTGGATCGCGTAGTAAGGAATGGCATGAACCAGGTCACGCAGGGTGATGCCAGGCTTCATCTTGCCTTTGAAGCGCACCAGAATCGATTCCGGCATGTCCAGTGGCATTACGCCAGTGGCTGCGGCGAACGCGACCAGGCCAGAACCGGCCGGGAACGAGATGCCCATCGGGAAACGGGTGTGGGAGTCGCCACCGGTACCGACGGTGTCCGGCAGCAGCATGCGGTTCAGCCAGCTGTGGATGATGCCGTCGCCTGGACGCAGCGATACACCGCCACGGGTCATGATGAAGTCAGGCAGGGTGTGGTGGGTGGTCACGTCGATCGGCTTGGGGTAAGCCGCGGTGTGGCAGAAGGACTGCATCACCAGGTCGGTCGAGAAGCCCAGGCACGCCAGGTCCTTGAGTTCATCACGGGTCATTGGGCCGGTGGTGTCCTGGGACCCCACGGTGGTCATCTTCGGCTCGCAGTAGGTGCCTGGACGAACGCCTTTGCCTTCTGGCAGGCCACAGGCCTTGCCGACCATTTTCTGCGCCAGGGTGAAGCCTTTGCCGGTGTCGACAGGCGCTTCAGGCAGCTTGAACAGGTCAGTCGGGCCCAGGCCCAGCTCAGCGCGTGCCTTGTCGGTCAGGCCACGGCCGATGATCAGCGGGATACGGCCGCCAGCACGGACTTCGTCCAACAGCACTGGGGTCTTCATTTCGAAGGTGGTCAGGACTTCGTCGGTGCCGTGCTTGCAGACTTTGCCAGCATGCGGGTACAGGTCGATCACGTCGCCCATGTTCATGTTGGTGACGTCGAATTCGATTGGCAGTGCGCCAGCATCTTCCATGGTGTTGTAGAAGATCGGAGCGATCTTGCTGCCGAAGCAGAAACCGCCGGCACGCTTGTTCGGCACGTAAGGTACGTCGTCACCGAAGAACCACAGTACCGAGTTGGTCGCTGACTTACGCGACGAGCCGGTACCGACCACGTCACCCACGTAGGCGATCGGGAAGCCTTGGCCGCGCATTTCTTCGATCTGCTTCATCGGGCCGGTCTTGCCTTGCTCGTCCGGCACGATGCCTTCGCGAGCCATTTTCAGCATGGCCAGGGCGTGCAGCGGGATGTCAGGGCGGGACCAGGCGTCAGGCGCAGGCGACAGGTCGTCGGTGTTGGTTTCGCCGGTGACCTTGAAGACGCGCAGGCTGATCTTGTCGGCCAGGGTAGGGCGGTTGCGGAACCACTCGCCGTCAGCCCAGGACTGGATCACGCCTTTGGCGTGCTCGTTGCCGTTGCGGGCTTTTTCGGCGACGTCGTGGAACGCATCGAACATCAGCAGGGTGTGCTTGAGTTGGGCGGCCGCGACGGGCGCCAGTTCGGCGTCGTCCAGCAGCTCGACCAACGTCACGATGTTGTAGCCGCCCTGCATGGTGCCGAGCAGTTCAACAGCGCGTTTCTTGTCGATCAGGGGGGAAGTGGCTTCGCCCTTGGCCAGGGCAGACAGGAAACCGGCCTTGACGTAAGCGGCTTCGTCAACGCCTGGTGGAATACGGTTGGTGATCAGGTCAACGAGGAATTCTTCTTCGCCAGCCGGAGGATTTTTCAGCAGCTCGACCAGGCCTGCGGTTTGTTCGGCGTTAAGCGGCTGGGGAACGATACCCAGTGCTGCACGCTCTTCGATATGTTTGCGGTAGGCTTCAAGCACAGTTATTACCCTCATCAGTGGTCCCACGGGACGCTCATCCAGAAATGAACGGCACGCATGCGCTCGGGGGCTTTTTGGGCCGCAAAGCCAGCGCTGCCGGCATTCCTTACAGAAGCTGCTTTCAAAGTTTTACGCCTGCAGAACGGAGCTGATGAGGGTTGGCGCGGGCTCTGACCTACCGGGTCGAACCTGCGCCAACACCGTTCTGAAGGAACGACTGTGCTCGTGACGCTTTGAAAACAGCTTCCAGCGGATTATTGGCGCCTTACAAGGCCGGGTGATTCTACGGCAAAAAAAATCTAAAGGTAAGTTGCCTGCTCAAGTTTGCTGGGTGATCAACCTTAGACAAAGGGCTAACATGGCACACTGTTTCGCTGATTTGCGTGTTGCTGCTTATGCCCAACCAAACCATCAAGACCCCCTGCGTCGGCCTGTGCTCCACGGTCTACGGCGATCTCGTGTGCCGTGGATGCAAGCGCTTCCACCATGAAGTGATCCAGTGGAATGGCTATAACGAAGAAGAAAAACGTGCGGTCTGGCTCAGGCTTGAGCAGCTGTTGGTGCAGGTCATGGCCGGTAAAGTGGAGGTTTTCGACCCCAAGACCCTGCGCGGGCAGTTGGAGCAACGCAAGATTCGCTTTGTGCCACACCAGTCCGAGTATTGCTGGGCCTACCAGTTGATCGCCCGTGGGGCCCGGGTGATCAATAACCTGGAAGCCTATGGGATGGTGCTGTTGCCGGAGTTTCGCGACTGGGCGCTGCCTGAACTGCGCGATGCCATTGATCGCGAGTTCTTTATCTTGTCCGAGGCGCATTACCAGCGCTATATCGCGCCGGGGTTCTTGAAAGATGCGCTGGGTAACTGACTGGCGAGGTCAATGTGGGAGCTGGCTTGCCTGCGATAGCGGTGTATCAGGAGCAAATGCGCCCGCTTACCCACCGCAATCGCAGGCAAGCCAGCTTCCACATTTGATCCACATTGCCTGAAGGTCGGTGTCAGGGCTTGGTCGCCAGCTCTTCCAGATGGTCCATGAGCGTCTGCGGTTTGAGCACCAGCACATCGCTTTGCACCGCATCCAGCACCACTTCTGCGGTATTGCCGATCAACGCGCCGGAAATCCCCGTGCGCGCCACCGTGCCGATAATGGTCACCGCCGCCTGCAACCGATGGGCGATATGTGGGATCAGCACATCGGCCGGGCCTTCTTCGATATGCAGGTGCCTGTCGTCCACGTCGAACTCGGCCTGGAAGGCCTTGCATTGCTCGCGGTAACGCGCCTCGATGGTTTCCTTGAGCTGAAAGGTCGGGTCTGCCGCCGACAGCATGGGCGAGGGGTGAGCGCTGATCACATGCAACTGCGCTTTGGCGAGGCTGGCGATATCAAAGCCATGGTCGATGATCGAATTGTGCAGCGAGCGGTGTTCGCCGTCGGCGTTGCCCACGTCGATGGCCGCCAGGATCACGCCGCCCGCCCAGGGGGTGGCGGTCTTGACCAGCAACACCGGCGTTGGGCAGTAGCGCAGCAACTTCCAGTCCGCCGGGGTCAGCAGGGCTTTTTTCAGAGGGTTGTCGGGGAAGTGCTGTTTGATCACCAGGCCACAGCCTTCGGCTTGCTGCACATCGATGATGGTTTCATGCAGGCTGTCGTTCCAGGCCTGCTCGGTGGTGACGCTGTAGCCGTCTTCTTTCAAGCCTTCCTTGAGCAGGCTCAGCAGCGCCGAATGCTCGTGCTTCTTGTCACAGACCAGCAAGTGCAGGTGCGCGTCGGTGACTTTGGCAATCAGCTTGGCACGCTTGAGGGCCAGGCTTTCCGAATGCTCGGGCTCGATGACCACCAGGATGCTGCGGATGGCTTGCATGGTCGGGATCTCCAAAAGGGCGGGCGTTGGATAACTATAGTTGCTGCTACGCAGCCGTCATGTTGATACACATCAAGGCCGGTGGCTGGTGGTCTGCGACGGGGTCGGTATAATCGGCGCCCTTTTGTGATCCTTTGCCCGTGAGCCCGATGAACCTGCCCGAAATCCATGAATTCCTCGGCTGCCGCACCCCCGATGCCTGGGTCCAGGCCGCGTTGGCCGATCAGGAAACCCTGCTGATCGACCACAAGAACTGCGAATTCAAAGCCGCCAGCACCGCCTTGAGCCTGATGGCCAAGTACTACGGCCACGTTGACCTGATCAACATGATGTCGCGCCTGGCCCGCGAAGAGTTGGTGCACCACGAGCAGGTCATGCGCCTGATGAAAAAGCGCAAGGTCGAACTGCGTCAACTGCACGCCGGCCGTTACGCCTCGGGTTTGCGCAAGGTGGTGCGCAGCCATGAGCCGGTCAAGCTGGTGGATACCCTGGTGGTGGGGGCCTTTATCGAAGCGCGCAGTTGCGAGCGGTTCGAAGCGCTGGTGCCGCATTTGGACGAAGAACTCGGCAAGTTCTATTTCGGCTTGCTCAAAAGCGAGGCGCGGCACTTCCAGGGCTACTTGAAGCTGGCATACCAGTACGGCGACGCCAAGGATATCGCCCAGGTGATCGAGCGGGTACGGGCCACCGAGCAGGACCTGATCGAATCACCCGACGTCGAGTTCCGCTTTCACAGTGGCGTGCCAGCCTGAGGCTACGGCCACACCGATCAAGGCGGTGATCCCGGTCAGCAGCAGGATCACCGTTGGCGTGCCCAAAGGCGCTGCCAACACGGCAATCATCAAGCCCGCCAAGGGCTGGGCCAGGTTGTTGAGCAAGGTCATCACGCCAACGGTCTTGCCGAAGTCCTGCACCGGAATCACCCGTTGGCGGGTGCTGCGCAGGTACACGTTGAACATCTTGTCGAAGCCGGTCAGCAGCAGGAACCCCACCGTGTAGGCCCACACGCCGGGGCTGAGCGCGGTGATCAGCGCGCCGACGGTGATCATCGAGTACGACAACCCGCCCAGTACCTTCAGCTTCAGTGATGAATGCGCCAGGTAGAACAGAATCGCGATTGTCACCAGCGCCCCGGCGGCTTGCAGCAGGGCATAGGCGTCTTTGCCCGCTGCGTAGTGGCCGGTGACCATGGCAGCCGAGGTAGCCAGCGTCACGCCGACCATCAGGTTCACACCGACCGCCAGGACGATGATGCGTTTCAACTCCACCCGGTTGAGGATGTGGCCAAAAGCGGTGCGCAGGGGTTGCAGCCAGTTACCCGGCTGTTGTTCATGGATGTGCAGGTCCACCGTGGTGTTGCGCTGCCAGATCAGCATCGCCAGGTCTGCCAGCACAAACAGCGCGGCGACGCCCAGCACTACCCATGGCCACGCCCAGACTTCCAGCATCAGCGCCGCCACCAATGGCCCGAGCACCAGTCCGCCCTGGTCGGCGATCTGCGAATAGGACAAGGTCTTGGCGTAGGTGTACTGCCCGAAGATATGCGGCATCACCACTTCCCGCGCCATGATGCCCTGGGTGGTCAGCACGCCGCACAACGCGGACAGCATCACCAGCCAATGGATACCGTCGAACAGCCCATACAGCGCCATCGCCACCACGCAGGCCAGGGCCCGATACACCTGGCTGATATGCAGGATACGCACCGGTGAAAACCTGTCGCACAACGCGCCGCACACCGGAAACGCCAGGTAGCGCGGCAGTGACTCGATAAAAAACGCCAACCCCGCCCACGACACGCTTTGCGTGGTCTGGAACACGATCAGTGGCACGATAAACAGCAGAACCTGGTCGGCCAGCCGTGAAAGGAACAGCGAAATGAAGAACGCCAGGTAATCCTTGCGCATGGAACTCCCTGTCAATGGCGTTAAAAACTGCAGGCTATTTGTTAAAAACTCTTAAAAGCATGAAGCTTCTTCGCTGTGGACTGGTCAGCCACCTCTGTCGGCCAGCTTGCCACCTATAATGGCCCCATTTCAATCCGCGCATCCACACTGAGAACTTATGGAAAACCTGGGTCTGGGCAAGGTCCTGCTCGTTGAGGACGATGAAAAGCTGGCAGGGCTGGTCTCGCATTTTCTGTCGCAGCATGGTTTCGAGGTACGGGTGGTGTACCGGGGCGATGAAGCGCTGGCGGCGTTCCTGGATTTCAAGCCGAAGATCGTCGTGCTCGATCTGATGCTGCCGGGTCAGAGCGGGCTGCATGTCTGCCGCGAGATTCGCAACGTGTCGGACACGCCCATCGTGATCCTCACCGCCAAGGAAGATGACCTGGACCATATCCTTGGCCTTGAGTCCGGTGCTGACGACTACGTGATCAAGCCGATCAAACCGCCGGTGTTGTTGGCGCGCCTGCGTGCGCTGCAGCGCCGCCAGGTGCCCGAGCCCACCGTGCGCGGTGCCCTGGAATTTGGCCGTTTGTCGATTGATCGCAGTTGCCGGGTGGTCCGCCTGGGCGGCGAGACCATTGACCTCACCACCATGGAGTTCGAGTTGCTGTGGTTGCTGGCCAGCAGCGCGGGCAAGATCCTCTCTCGCGACGACATCCTGAACCGCATGCGCGGCATTGCCTTTGACGGGCTGAACCGCAGCGTAGACGTGTACATCAGCAAACTGCGCGGCAAGCTCAATGACAACCCCCGCGAACCGGTGTGCATCAAGACCATCTGGGGCAAGGGCTACCTGTTCAATCCGTTCGCGTGGGAGGTGTAGATGCTGCGCTTGTACCTGCGCCTCTATTTGATTCTCGCGCTCGGTCTGGCCGGGTCGATCTGGTTGGTCAACTTCGGCCTGGACGCTTACATGCCCGAATCCAACGAAACCTATAACCGTGAAGCCCTGCGCGGCCCGGCCTGGGCCTTGGTGGAACAGTTGCGCCCCGTGCAGGCAGAGGCGCGCCAGGCACGCCTGGACGAACTGCAACCGCATTACGGCTTGCGGCTCGAACTGGTGCAGCGCGACACCCAGGATTTGAGCGAACGGGAACAGAAACTCCTGGCGGCTGGCCAGGTGGTGGTGCGCGAGGACTTCATGAAATTTCTTGCGCCTATCGACGACGGCCCGCAACTGCTCGAAATCAGATTGCCGGAGGAACCCAAGTGGTTGTACCTCTGGGCCTACGCTTTCCTGGGCGTGAGCCTGGCCATCGTCCTGTATTTCTGGGTGCGTCCACACTGGCGCGACCTGGAGCACATCCGCCTGGCAGCGCAACGTTTCGGTGACAATGACCTGGGCTCGCGCATCTTGTTGCCGACTCGCTCCACCGTGCGTTCACTGGCCGGGCACTTCAACCAGATGGCCGAGCGCATCGAAGGTTTGATCGCCAACCAGCGCGAACTCACCAACGCGGTCTCCCACGAATTGCGTACGCCGATTGCGCGGCTGTCATTCGAGCTGGACCAGCTCAGGCAGCAGAGCGACCCACGGCAAAGCCGAGCATTGATCAACGACATGTACGCCGACCTCGGTGAGCTGGAAGAAATGGTCTCCGAGCTGTTGACCTATGCCAGCCTTGAGCCAGGCGCGACCCAGGTCACTCGCGAGCAAATCGAGGCCCACAGTTGGCTCGACAGTGTGATCGGCAGCGTGGCCCTGGAGGCCGAAGCGGAAGGGGTGCAGTTGTCGTTGCGCACCTGCGAGGTGGACGTTATCCAGATCGAGCCACGCTTTATGGCGCGGGCCGTGATCAACCTGCTGCGCAACGCGATTCGTTATGCCGATCGTCGCGTGGAAGTGTCGCTGGTCAAGTTTGGCAGCGGTTACGAAGTGCGGGTCAACGACGATGGGCCGGGAGTACCGCTGGAGGGTCGCACCAAGATATTCGAACCCTTCCTGCGCCTTGACGCCAGCCGCGACCGCCGCACAGGCGGATTTGGTCTGGGCCTGGCGCTGGTCAAGCGTGTCAGCCAGTGGCATGGCGGACAGGTGGAAGTGCAGGATTCGGAGTGGGGCGGGGCGTCGTTTCGAATGACGTGGGCCTATGCCGAGTAAGGGGGCTTGCCCCAATGCCATCGTGGAGCGAGCTTGCTCGCGAAAAACCTCAACGATAACGCGTGTTTTCTGGATAAACGCGGCGCCTGCGAGTTTTTCGCGAGCAAGCTCGCTCCTACAGAGGGCAAGTCAGATCAGAAGGTGTACTGCAGCTCCCCCAACACCGATGCCTGCAGCCGCTGCTCCACGATCGGGCTCTTGCCTGCTTCATCCGCCAGGTATTGCACATCCAGCAAGGTCGAGAACTGCGTGTGTTCGTTGATCGGCACGCTCCATGAAAGGTTCATGCCATTGCTGATATTGCCGGCCCTTGCCTTGTATTCCTTGAAGCGGCTGCGGGTGGCCTGGTCGGCAGTCACGCCGTACCAGGTTTGCAGGTAGTTGCGGTCACCGAAGTGGCTGTTGATGGCGGCATCGACGGAGCCGTAGCGGCCTTCATAGAGATTGGTACCCAGGCTCAACTCCAGGTGGGTAAAAGCCTTGCCGGTTTCCTTGTGTTTATCTTCTTCAAGCGCATGTTCCAGGGTGGCGCCGATGATCACACCGCCGAGGTTGTAGGCGGCACTCACCCCCAATTGCGGACGTGACTTGATCTCGCCCATGCCTTTGAGGCGTTTGGAGCCGGCATGCATGCTTTCATTTTTATCCTTGCGCGAATCGCTTGCGCCAACGTATGCGCTGAAGCTCAGGGCATTACCTTCGTAACCCCAGCCCAAGCCCGTATCAGTGTCGAGGAAGACGCCCCAGGGGCTGATGATTTTGCCACCGAGCACAGGCGCCGTCATACGTTCGTGGCTGCCACTGTAGCGGGGGGGCGTTGGCCATGCCGGCCTCGAGGCTGTATTGCCAGTCTTCGGCAAGCGCCGTATCGGCGGCGGCGAGCAGGCACAGTGAGGTCAATGACAGGCACAGGTTTTTTGAGTGCATCAGGGTGTTTTCCTGGTTAGAGGTTCAAGGGTGTGTGGGGTGAATGGGTGCGTTTGAACGAGTAGCCCGAAGCACTCAGGCCGTTGACCTGGCGGCTGACGGTATCGCCCAGGCCGTAGCCGTTGCCGGCCAGCACCGCATGGGCGTTGTCGATGGGCAGCAGGATGTAGTCGGTCAACGGCTCGCCGTGCAATTGGCCGCGAATCACCAGGAAACCGTCCTCCTGGCGCACGCTGATGCCACTCAATGGCGCGTCGGGTTCATGGCTGCTGAGCACCTGGTAGGTGCCGACCGTGTTGGCCCACGCGGCGGACAAGGGCGGCGGCTCGATGCGCTCGCCGATGGCAATGCGTTGGCCGTGGCTGCGGGCGGTGAGCATTTGGCGGCCTTGTACCGTGAGCACATCCAACTGCACGCGGCCCAACTCGCCGAGGTCCTTGCGCCAGAAACCCAGTATCTTTTTCTGCGCCCGCAGCCAGCCTTGCTCATCACGCAATAGCTGGAAATCGTAGCCGGCCAGTTCACCGCTCAAGCGCGCATGCTCATCCCTGATGCGGAACACGCCCCAGGCGGTGGCGTAGAAGCCTGCCAGGCGCTTGCGATCCACCGCCGCCGGTACATGGCGCAGCTTGAGGCCGTGGCTGGGGGCCTGGCAGTCATCGGCGCATACGGGCTTGCCGGTCTGAGCCTGGAGCATCAGGCGCAGGCTGTCGGTGGTCAGCGACACCACCATGTCTTCGGCGTTGCTGTCGTTGGCCATGATGACCACGGCCAGTTGCTGATCCGGCAGCAGGGTCAACTGGGCCACGAAGTCGTCGCCGCCACCGCTGTGCTGGTAGGTGCGCACACCGGGGCCGATGGGCTCGTCACCACAGGGCGCCAAGAACCAGCCCAAGCCCATCTGGCAGTCGAAATCCAAGGCATTGCCGGTGTTTTGCTGGGTAAACATGGCGTCGATAGACGTGCTGCCGAGGATCTGGCTGCCCTTGTAGGTGCCCTTGGCAAACAGCATGCGTACGTAGCGGCTGAGGTCTTTGGGGCTGGTCCACAGGCCGCCGGCGGCGAGGTCACGCACCTGTGGGTCGGTGCTGGCCTTGCCATCCTCGTAGCCGTGGGCGCGATAGCTCATTTGCGCACCGGTGCCCAGGAAACTGGACTGGTTCATTCGCAAGGGTGTGAGCAGGCTGCTTTGTAACTGGGCTTCGAAGCTTTTGCCGCTGCTGCGCTCAATGGCGGCGCCCACCAAGGCATAGCCAAGGTTGGAATACGCCACCTGGGAGCCCGGCAGGCTGCTCAGCCACACACCCGACACACGCATCGGCATTTGCCCCATGGCATAGGTGCTGCGCAGGTCGCGCAGGTGCTCGCTGGGCAAGCCGGATTGATGGCTGAGCAAGCGCCGCAAGGTGATCGCTCGATCCGCCTCGGCCTGGTCGCTGTGAAAGCGGGAGCGTACGTAGAACTCACGCAGGGTCTTCTGGATCGGCGCATCCAGCGCCAGGTGTTGCTGCTCCACCAGTTGCAGCGCTGCCGTGGCGCTCAGCAGCTTGGAGATGCCACCTGCGCGAAACGCGGTATTGGGCGTGACCGGCACCCCCAGGTCTTTGTCAGCCAGGCCAAAGCCGCGGGCCCAGATCAGCTCCTGGCCATTGACCAGGGCAATCGACAATCCCGCCACATTGTCCCGCGCCATCTCCCGGGGAATGCGGGTTTGCAGGTAGCGGATGATTGCGCCGTAATCGCCTTTTTGAATCGGCGGCGGGACAGGCGGTTGCGAGTGGCAACCGATACTGCCCAACAGGCAACCCAAGAGCGGAATACCGCGCAATCTGCGAAACATCAAGAGCACCCGAATGATGATTTGGATGCTGGAATGCTAGGGCGGCGGGGGCCGAGAATCTTTGAGTGCTTTGTCGGGAAACTGTCAAAGACTGTTAACGGCCGCTTATAAAAACATCAGGATTTGCCCAGGGGTGCGGGCATCAACGTGGCGATCAGGGCGCGAATGGTCCCCGGCAGCGCTTCCAGCTCGCGTACCAGGATGCTGCGCTCGCGAATCGCCCAGGGCTCGTCCAGTTTTACCGTCACCAGCTGCATGGTGCGGCTGTGACGCAGGGCGGCGGACTCGGGAATGATACCGATGCCCACGCCGGCCTCGACCATCCGGCAGATCGCCTCGAAGCTCGAGACCTGGATACGCAGCGACAATTGCTTGCCCAGACGCTCGACGTGTTCGCGCAGGAAACTCAACAGCGTGCTGCCTTCATGCAGGCCGATATGCTGATACGCGAGGGTCTGCTCAAGGGTCACCGAAGGCTGGTCGGCCAACGGATGCCCGACGGGTACCATCAGCACCAGTTCGTCGGTGCTGAAATGCAACACTTGCAGGCCGGAGGCTTCCACGGGGCCGGCGATGATGCCCATGTCACTGGTGCCATCGAGCACCCCACGCACGATGTCCCGCGACAGGCGCTCCTGCAGGTCGACGGTGACGCCCGGGCGCTGTGACAGAAAGCCTGCCAAGACCTCCGGCAAAAACTCGGTGACCGCCGTGGTGTTGGCGAAGATACGGATATGCCCGGCCGAATCCACGCCGTATTGGGTGAACTCGCTTTTGAGGTAATCCACCTGGCGCATGATCAACCGCGCATGGTGTAACAGGCGCTCGCCTGCCGGGGTGATCTCCACGCCCCGGCTATCGCGGTACAACAGGCGCGTGTCGAGCTGACCTTCCAGGGCTTTGATCCGCGCACTGGCGGCAGCCGGCGACAGGAAGGCGCGCTTGGCACCCTGGGTGAGGCTGGGGGATTCGGCGATATGGATAAACAGGCGCAGGTCGGCGAGATCGAAGTGCATGCAAAACTCCAGGCTTGTGATCACTCGTGGCGAGGGAGCTTGCTCCCGCTGGACTGCGAAGCAGACCTGTTTTTTGGGGCCGCTTCGCGCCCCAACGGGAGCAAGCTCCCTCGCCACAAGAGGTACGCATAGGAATGGTGCGTTCAGCTTAACCGAACGCTGGTTTATTGAAATGCAAATTCTCAGAACGGGCAGGCCCTTGCATGATCCACGGCAGACACCCACTGCCTGAGGACCTGCACCCGATGAGCGCCACTGATTGGATCGGCCGAAGTGAGACCGCCCACGACCACCTGAGCCATAACCTGCTCAAGCGCATCGCCGCGACGTTAGGTGAAGAGGTGCCTGCCGACGGCGACGCTGTGCCTGCGTTGTGGCAATGGTGCTTTTTCCAGGACCCGCTGCCGGAGGTGGCGTTGGGCAGCGACGGCCATCCGGCACGCGGCGGGTTCCTGCCGCCGGCCGATAACCGCAATCGCATGTGGGCCGGTGGGCGTGTTGAATTTCTGCACCCACTGCGGGCTGGCGAGGCGGCTACGCGCGTGTCGACCATCACCCAGGTCGAAGAAAAGACCGGGCGCACCGGCTCACTGCTATTTGTCACCGTGCGCCATGACTACTCCCAGGAAGGGCGCCTGGCCATCCGCGAGGAACAGGACATCGTCTACCGCGAAACCACGCCACCCAAGCTTGGCAGCGGCGACGCGCTGGCCCGGGGCGAATGGACAGAGGCCGTCGAGCCGACGCCGACCCTGTTGTTCCGTTACAGCGCCGTCACGTTCAACGGCCACCGCATCCACTACGACTATCCCTATGTCACCGGCACCGAAGGCTATGCCGGCCTGGTGGTGCATGGCCCGCTGATCGCCACTTTGAACCTGCGTGCGTTCTGCCGGGCGCACCCTGAGGCGACCCTGCGCCGCTTTGCCTATCGCGGCGTGCGCCCACTGATTGCGCCACAGCCTTTTGAGGTGGGCGGGCGTATCACCGCAACCGGCGTCGCAGAACTCTGGGCGGGCAATACTGAAGGCCTGGCACAGACCGCCCAAGTGCATTTCGAATAACCCGATAACAACAGGCGGAGAGCCGTTAATGAATGCCCATGACAACGAAGAACTCAAGGCCATCCGCGAAGGCGTGCGCGCCTTGTGCGCCGAGTTCGATGCCGCTTACTGGCGCAAGATCGATGAAGAAAAAGGCTTCCCTGAAGCCTTCGTCAAGGCCCTGACCGACGCCGGTTGGCTGTCGGCCATGATCCCCGAGGAATACGGCGGTTCCGGCCTGGGCCTGGCCGAAGCCTCGGTGATCCTTGAGGAAGTCAACCGCTGCGGCGGCAACTCGGGCACCGTACACGGCCAGATGTACAACATGTTCACCCTGCTGCGTCACGGCAGCGAAGCGCAAAAACGCTTCTACTTGCCCAAGCTGGCCAGCGGTGAATTGCGCCTGCAGTCGATGGCCGTCACCGAACCCACTACCGGCACCGACACCACCAAGATCAAGACCACGGCGATCAAGCGCGGCGACAAGTACGTGATCAACGGCCAGAAAGTCTGGATCTCTCGGGTACAGCATTCCGACCTGATGATCCTGCTGGCACGCACCACGCCCTTGGCCGACGTAAAGAAAAAATCCGAAGGCATGTCAATCTTCCTGGTAGACCTGCGCCAGGCCATCGGCAACGGCCTGACCGTGCAGCCCATCGCCAATATGGTCAACCACGAGACCAACGAGCTGTTCTTCGACAACCTGGAGCTGCCCCTGGACAGCCTGATTGGCGAGGAAGGCAAGGGCTTCAAATACATCCTCGATGGCCTGAATGCCGAGCGCACGCTGATTGCCGCCGAGTGCATCGGTGACGGCCGCTGGTTCATCGAAAAGGCCAGCGCCTATGCCCGCGACCGTGTGGTGTTTGGCCGGCCAATCGGGCAGAACCAGGGCGTGCAGTTCCCGATTGCCGAGGCGCATATCGAGATCGAAGCGGCCGACCTGATGCGCTGGCGTGCCTGCGAGGAATACGACAGCGGCAAGAACGCCGGGGCCAGTGCCAACATGGCCAAGTACCTGGCGGCCAAGGCGTCCTGGGAAGCGGCCAACGCCTGCCTGCAAACCCACGGCGGCTTCGGCTTTGCCTGCGAGTACGACGTGGAGCGCAAATTCCGCGAGACCCGCCTGTACCAGGTGGCGCCGATCTCCACCAACCTGATCCTGTCCTACGTGGCCGAGCATTTGCTCGAATTGCCACGCAGCTTCTGAGGGCCTTGAGCATGCATCATACCCAAGCCCTGTGCCGGTTCCTGGCCGAGCTGACGTACTCACAATTGCCCGAGCCCGTGCTGGCGCGTACCGAAGAGCTGTACCTGGATTGGCTCGCGTCCGCCTTGGCCAGCCAAGGCGCGCACCCGATTCCCTTGTTTGAACGCTACGCGCAGAAGATGGGCCCGAGCAGCGGCCCGGCCCAGGTGATCGTCAACGGCACCGGCACCAGCGCGTATTTCGCCGCACTGGTCAACGCCGCCTCCTCACACCTGGTGGAGCAGGATGACCTGCACAACTGTTCCGTGCTGCACCCGGCCACCGTAGTGTTTCCCGCCGCGTTGGCGGCTGCCCAGGACCTCGGCAAGTCTGGCCGTGAACTCTTGCTGGCCTCGGTGGCCGGCTACGAGGCGGGAATTCGCATCGGTGAGTTCATGGGCCGCTCGCACTACCGCATCTTCCACACCACGGCCACGGTCGGCACCCTGGCGGCGGCAGTCGCGGTGGGCAAGTTGCTCGATTTCAACGAAGAACAATTCATCAGCCTGCTCGGCAGCGCCGGCACCCAGGCTGCCGGGCTGTGGGAGTTTCTGCGCGATGCCGCCGACTCCAAACAACTGCACACGGCCAAGGCGGCGGCGGACGGCTTGCTGGCGGCTTACCTTACGGCCGATGGGCTGACCGGCGCGCGCAATATCCTTGAAGGTGAGCAAGGTTTGGCGGCAGGTATGTCCAGTGATGCCCAGCCGGGAAAATTGTCTGCCGAGCTGGGCAGCCGTTGGGCGCTGGTGGAAACCTCATTCAAATTCCACGCCTCCTGTCGCCACACCCATCCTGCTGCCGACGCGCTGCTGGCCGTGATGCAGCGTGAAGGCTTGAGCGCTGCGCAGATCTCCCAGGTGCGAACCCACGTGCACCAAGGCGCCATTGACGTACTCGGCCGAGTGACGGTACCGGCCACCGTGCACCAGGCCAAATTTTCCATGGGCACCGTGCTTGGGCTGATCGCTGTGCATGGCAAAGCCGGGTTGCCTGAATTCCATGAGCTGGCGTTGACCGATCCTGCGGTCGCGGCGTTTCGCGACAAGGTCAGCATGACCCTGGACCCGGAAGTCGACAGCGCCTACCCGCAACGCTGGCTGGGCCGCGTCACGGTCACCACCACCGATGGCCGCACGCTGCGCGGTGCCATTGATGAACCCAAGGGCGACCCGGGCAACACCCTGAGTCGGGCCGAACTGGCGGATAAGTTCCAGCGCCTGGCCCACTTCAGCGGCGCCCGCACCCCGACCCAGGCCAGAGGCCTGATCGAGCAGGTGTGGAACCTGCGCACTACCGCGTCCATGGCCCATTGGCTTTGAGGGATTTGTCATGACTGAACAACGACCGCTGGACGGCATCACCGTCGTCAGCCTGGAACACGCGATTGCCGCGCCATTTTGCACGCGCCAGCTGGCCGACCTCGGTGCCCGGGTCATCAAGGTAGAGCGCCCCGGCACCGGCGACTTCGCCCGTGGCTATGACGAGCGGGTGCGTGGCCTGGCGTCGCATTTCGTCTGGACCAACCGCTCCAAGGAAAGCCTGACCCTCGACCTCAAGCAGGACGAGGCGGGCGCTATTCTGGATGCGCTTTTGGCCGATGCCGATGTGTTGGTGCAGAACCTTGCCCCCGGCGCGGCAGCGCGCATGGGCTTATCGTTCGAGGCGCTGCACGTGCGCTTTCCACGCCTGATCGTCTGCGATATTTCCGGCTACGGCGAAGGCGGGCCCTACGAGAAAAAGAAAGCCTACGACCTGCTGATCCAGAGCGAGGGCGGCTTTCTCTCGGTGACCGGTGGCCCAGGTGAAGAGCAGATGGCCAAGGCCGGTTGCTCCATCGCGGATATCTCCGCCGGGATGTACGCCTACAGCGGCATACTGTCGGCGCTGCTGCTGCGCGGCAAAACCGGCCAGGGCAGTCGCATCGATGTGAGCATGCTCGAAAGCCTGGTGGAGTGGATGGGCTACCCGATGTATTACGCCTTCGACGGCGCGCCGCCGCCACCGCGTGCGGGTGCCGCGCATTCGACGATTTACCCCTACGGGCCGTTTCCCACCGGGGGCGGCGGCACGGTGATGCTCGGCTTGCAGAACGAGCGCGAATGGGCGGCGTTCTGCGACAAAGTGCTGCTCACCCCGGCATTGGCTACGGACGAGCGCTTCAGCGCCAATTTCAAGCGCTCGGCCAACCGCGAGGTGCTGCGCCAGATCATTGTGGAGCGCTTTGCCCAACTGGACGTCGAGGCGGTGATCCAGCGCCTGGAGCATGCGCAAATTGCCAGTGCCCGGGTCAACGACATGCAAGGCGTGTGGGACCACCCGCAACTCAAGGCCCGCGACAGCTGGCGTGACGTCGACAGCCCGGCGGGGCCGTTGCCCTCGCTGCTGCCACCGGCCCGTAACGCCGCGTTTACCCCGCGCATGGACGGCGTTCCAGCGCTGGGGCAACACAGCCAAGGCATACTCGACCAGTTGGGTTACTCCGTTGAGGCCATTAACAGTCTGCGTGAGCGCGGCGTTATCTAATCAGGAATCACGTGATGCCAAAGCCTTTAGTACGTTCTGCGCTGTTTGTGCCGGGCAGCCGCCCGGAGCGGTTTGCCAAGGCCCTGGCCAGCGGCGCCGACGCAGTGATTGTGGATTTTGAAGACGCGGTGGAAGAGCCGCTCAAACGTCAGGCCCGGGATAATCTGGGCGCGTTCCTGCACGCCCATCCTGAGGCCCAGGTGTGGGTGCGCATCAACGCGCCGCAACATGCCGAGCATTTTGAGGACGTGGCGTTCTGCAAGGCCCATGCAAATGTCGCCGGGGTATTGCTGCCCAAGGTCGAAAGCGCGGCCCAGGTGGCTGTGGTGGCCGCGACCGGCAAGGCTATCTGGCCGATTATCGAAAGCGCACGCGGTTTGCTGGCACTGACGCAGATTGCCCAGGCGCCCCAGGTGGAGCGCCTGTCGTTCGGTGGCTTGGACCTGGCGCTGGACCTGAACCTGAGCAGTCACTCCCGTGCCGCCGAATTGGCCCTCGACCAGGCGCGCCTGGCGTTGATCGTGCATTCGCGCGCCGCGGGCCTGGCGGCGCCGCTGGACGGCGTGCACCCGGCCATCGACGACCCCGAAGGCCTGCACCGTTCGATCCGGCACGCCTATGAGATGGGTTTTGCCGGGGCGTTGTGCATTCATCCCAAGCAAGTGGCGGTGATCCATGCCGCGCTAGCGCCGAGCGCCCAAGAGCTGGCCTGGGCCAGGCGGGTGGTGGAGGCGGGCGTCCATGGGGCAGGGGCTTATCAGATTGATGGGCAGATGGTGGATGCGCCGGTGTTGCTGCGCGCGCAACGGCTGCTCACTGCCAGCTCTGACTGACGGAACCTGGAGCCAAATGTGGGAGCTGGCTTGCCTGCGATAGCGGCAGAACAGTCAATGTCTGTGTTGCCTGACACACCGCTATCGCAGGCAAGCCAGCTCACACACTGGACGCATTCGGCCAGGCCGAACGCAGGTATCTAAAATTCGAAATTCACGACACGCGTAACATCAGGCACCTTGCCTTAAACACAACAATAAGAAGGTGATTCCCATGCTCAAGCTTTCCCGGGCGCTGCTGTGCGCCGCCACCTTGTTTACCGCTGGCCTGGCCCAGGCGGCAGACCCGATTGTGATCAAGTTCGCCCACGTGGTTGCTGAAAACACCCCTAAAGGCCAAGGCGCGCTGCTGTTCAAAAAACTTGCTGAAGAGCGCCTGCCCGGCAAGGTCAAGGTCGAGGTGTACCCGAACTCGTCGCTGTTTGGCGATGGCAAGGAAATGGAAGCATTGCTGCTGGGTGATGTGCAGATGCTGGCGCCGTCCCTGGCCAAATTCGAGCACTACACCAAGCAAGTGCAGATCTACGACTTGCCGTTCCTGTTCAACGATCTGGCCGCCGTCGACCGTTTCCAGGCGGCCCAGGGCAAGCAACTGCTGACCTCGATGCAGGATAAAAACATCCTCGGCCTGGCCTATTGGCACAACGGCCTCAAACAACTCTCTGCCAATAAGGCCCTGCATGAACCCAAGGACGCCCGTGGCCTGAAGTTCCGCGTGCAAGCTTCCAGTGTGCTCGAAGAACAGTTCAAGGCGATCCGCGCCAACCCGCGCAAGATGAGCTTTGCCGAGGTTTACCAGGGCCTGCAGACCGGTACCGTGAATGGCACCGAGAACACTTGGTCGAACTATGAAAGCCAGAAGGTCAACGAAGTGCAGAAGTACTTCACCGAGTCCAACCATGGCCTGATCGACTACATGGTGATCACTAACGCGACATTCTGGAACGGCCTGGCGCCGGATGTGCGCAGCACCCTGGAGCAGATCATGGCCGAGGTCACCGTGGAGGTGAACAAGCAGGCCGAAGCGCTGAACCAGTCGGCCAAGCAGAAGATCATCGACGCCAAGACCAGCGAAATCATCGAACTGACCCCCGAGCAACGTGCGCTGTGGCGCGAAGCCATGCGCCCGGTGTGGCAGAAGTTCGAAAGCGAGATTGGGGCCGGCCTGATCAAGGCGGCGGACCAGTCCAACCAGTAATCCCCTGCGGGAGCGGGCTTGCCCGCGACTGATCGTTCCCACGCTCCGCGTGGTAATGCATCCCGTGACGCTCCGCGTCGCCTTACGCACGGCGTGATACAGGACGTGGAACGTCCGGGGCGGCATTACCACGCGGAGTGTGGGAACGATCTAGCAGGTTGACCTGGCTTTTTACCTATCTCTGCCTCGCGAGGTTTTGCCATGCAAACGCTAAGGCGCGTCTGGGAGCACCTGGAGGAAGGCTTTATTGCTTTCCTGCTGGCCGCCATGACCCTGGTGACGTTCGTCTACGTCATGCTCAACAACGTCTACACCCTGTTCTTTACCCTGGCCGACAAATGGGCCTGGAGCAGCCCCTTCTTCAATGCCCTGGGCGACGGCAGCATGACGTGGGCCCAAGAGATGACCTGGAGTGTGGCGCTGACCAAGGCCATGTTCGGCTGGTTGATTTTCTTCGGCATTTCCTACGGCGTGCGCACTGCTGGCCACCTGGGTGTGGACGCGCTGGTGCGGCTGACCCGGCGCCCGGTGCAGCGTCTGCTCGGCATGCTCGCCTGCCTGTGCTGCCTGGCCTATGCCGGGCTGTTCATGGTCGCCAGCTACAAGTGGGTAAGTGCGGTGATGACCGCGCATATCGGCGCCGAAGACCTCGACCAGTTCGGCATCGATGTCGGCGACATCGTGGTGATCGTGCCCATTGGCTTTGCGTTGGTATTGATCCGCTACCTGGAAATTTTCTACCGCATCTTTACCCACCGCCAGGTCGGGTTGGGGTTGGCTGACGAGGCCGGTGAGGCCAGCAAGTTGGCCGGCAGCCATGAGGAGCGTCACTGATGGCCGTGCTCTGTCTGTTTTTGCTGTTGTTCGTGTTCATGTTCCTGGGCGTGCCGATTGCGATTGCCCTGGGGCTGTCCGGTGCGGTGTCGATTTTGATGTTCAGCCAGGACTCGGTGAGTTCCCTGGCGATCAAGCTGTTTGAAACCAGCGATGCCTACACCTTCCTGGCGATTCCGTTTTTCCTGTTGTCCGGTGCCTTCATGACCACCGGCGGCGTGGCCCAGCGGCTGATCGACTTTGCCAACGCCTGTGTCGGGCATATCCGCGGTGGCCTGGCGATTGCGGCGGTGCTGGCGTGCATGCTGTTTGCAGCGCTGTCCGGGTCGTCACCGGCCACGGTGGCAGCAGTGGGTTCGATTGCCGTGGCGGGCATGGTGCGCTCCGGTTATCCGAAGGAATTTGGTGCTGGCATCATCTGCAATGCCGGGACCTTGGGCATTCTGATCCCGCCGTCGATTGTGATGGTGGTGTATTCGGCGGCGACCGAAACCTCGGTGGGCAAGTTGTTCATGGCCGGGGTGATTCCGGGCTTGCTGCTGGGCCTGATGTTGATGGTCGCGATCTACATCGTCGCCCGCATCAAGAAGCTGCCGGCGCAACCCCGGGCGACATTCTGTGAATGGCTGAGCTGTGCACGCCGAGCGTTCTGGGGCCTGTTGCTACTGGTGATCATCCTCGGCGGCATTTACAGCGGCATGTTCACCCCGACCGAAGCGGCGGCAGTGGCGGCCGTGTATTCAGCATTCGTCGCGCTGTTCGTCTACAAGGACATGAAGCTGCGCGACTGCCCCAAGGTGCTGCTGGAGTCGGGGCGCTTGTCGATCATGCTGATGTTCATCATCGCCAACGCCATGCTGTTTGCCCACGTGCTGACCACCGAACAGATCCCCCAGCAAATCACCGCGTGGGTAATCTCGGAAGGGCTGACGCCGATTGGCTTTTTGATCATGGTCAACGTGGTGCTGCTGATTGCCGGCAGCTTTATGGAGCCTTCGGCCATTGTGCTGATCCTGGCCCCGATCTTTTTTCCGATTGCGATGAAGCTGGGCATTGACCCGATTCACCTGGGGATTGTGATGGTGGTGAACATGGAAATCGGCCTGGTGCACCCGCCGGTGGGGCTGAACCTGTTCGTGACTTCGGCGGTGACCGGGCTGACATTGGGGCAGACTATTCGCGCGGCGATGCCGTGGCTGATGATTTTGCTGGTGTTCCTGATCATGGTGACTTACTTGCCGTTCATTTCCCTGGCGCTGCCGCAGTGGCTCGGAATGTAGGGGGGGAGGGGGCTTGCCCCGATGGCGATGAGTCAGACACTCCCTCATCGGGGCATAGGTATCTACACAACTCAGGGACGACGCAGGCCCTGTGGCGAGGGAGCTTGCTCCCGTGACTACCCAACGGCGGACGCTGATCTAACTGACGCGCCGCGATCCAAATGTGGGAGCTGGCTTGCCTGCGATGGCGGCCTTATTGGTCCATCGCACTCAAGATCGCGTGCGCTACTTTCACCCTTTCGGCATTCGGGTAGTTCCGGTTCGCCAGGATCACCACCCCCATGTCCTTGCTTGGCACGTACGCCACGTAAGCACCAAAGCCGCCAGTGGACCCGGTTTTGTTGTACAGCACGTTGGCCGGCTCGGCCTGGGCGGGTGTCAGCCAGTTGACCTTGTGCGGCTCCATCGCCATCGGTGTGGAGTTGCCGTCCAGTAACGCTTGCAGGCCGATGGGGTAGGGGTAGCGTTCCCAGCCCAGCCCCTGGGTCATGCCGTTGACGGTGTAGTAGCCGGCGTGAGTGGTGGCAATGGCCTGTTGCACCGGTTGTTCCAGGGGTTGCGGGTGCATGTTCGCGATCACGTAGCGGGCCAGGTCCTGGCTGCTGCTCTTGAGGCCGTAGGCTTCGAAGTCCAGGGCGCCAGGGTTGACGCGTACCGGTTTCTGCTGGCTGTCATAGCCCTGGGCGTATTGGCCAGCCTTGTCGGCGGGGACGCGGGTATAGGTATTGGTCAAGCCCAGCTTGGGCAGCAGGGTTTTTTCCATGGCGACGGTGAAAGGCTGGCCCAGGCTTTTTGCGGTCACGTAACCGAACAGGCCAATGCTAGGGTTGGAGTAAAGGCGTTGTTCCCCCGGCGCATAAGTGGGTTTCCAATGCTGGAAGTAATCCATCATGGTGGTTGCACTGTCGGCGGCATCCGGAAACTGCAGCGTCAGGCCGCCGGCGGTATAAGTGGCCAGTTGCAGCAGGCTGATGCGATCGAACGCGCTGCCAGCCAGGACGGGCAGATGTTGGCTGGTCATGTCCGACAGCTTGAGCTTGCCGATGGCCTGGGCATACCCGCCGAGGGTGGCGTTGAAGGTTTTGCTCACTGAGCCGATTTCGAACAGGGTGTTTTCGGTGACGGGTGCCTGGGTGTCTTTGGCGGCGACGCCGTAGTTAAAGTATTGCACCTTGCCGTGTTGGACGACCGCGACCGTCAGGCCCGGGATGCCTTGCTGTTTCATCAGAGGGGTGACGTGGCTGTCCACGACCTGGCGCATATCGGTGGCTGCCATGCAGCTGCCGGCGCCGAACAACAAGGCTGAAACCGCATATTTTTTCAGGGTGTGTTTCATGGTTCGCTTCCATGTAAATAAGGCAATGACGATCGGAACCTGCGCAGGCGTGGCAAATGTAGGTGGATTTCCGGGCGCCGGCAAACGATGATATCTCGCACCTGCCATTAGAAAAATTTGGGTCAAGCCATGTTGCGTTCCCACCTGCCGCTCAATGCGTTGCGCGCTTTCGAAGCGTCGGCGCGCCATTTGAGCTTTACCCGTGCGGCCATTGAGCTGTGCGTGACCCAGGCGGCGGTCAGTCATCAGGTCAAAAGTCTCGAAGCGCAACTCAACGTCACGCTGTTCAAGCGCCTGCCACGGGGCTTGATGCTCACCAGCGAAGGCGAATCCCTGCTGCCCGTGTTGCGTGACGCCTTCGACCGTATTGCCCTGACCTTGGATCAGTTTGAAGGCGGGCATTACCGTGAAGTCCTGACGGTGGGGGCGGTCGGTACCTTTGCGGTGGGCTGGTTGTTGCCACGCCTGGCGGATTTTCACAGCCGCTACCCGTTGATCGACTTGCGCTTGTCCACCCACAACAACCGCGTGGATGTCGCTGCCGAGGGCCTGGATTATGCCATCCGCTTTGGCGCCGGCGCGTGGCACGGCACCGACGCCTGCCCCTTGCTTGAGGCACCGCTGACGGTGTTGTGCGTGCCGCAGATTGCCGAACAACTGCACAGCCCGGCTGACGTACTGAAACACACCTTGCTGCGTTCCTACCGTGCCGATGAGTGGAACCTGTGGTTCCAGGCCGCCGGTTTGCCCAGCGATACACGGATGCCGCGCAGCGTGGTGTTCGACTCTTCGCTGGCGATGATGGAGGCCGCGCTGCAAGGGACTGGCGTAGCACTGGCGCCAGCCCTGATGTTTTCACGGCAATTGGAGAACGATGTGATCCGCCAGCCGTTCGAGGTGGGGATCACCACCGGCAGCTATTGGTTGACGCGCTTACAGTCGCGGGCTGAGACACCCGCGATGTTGGCGTTCAAAGGGTGGTTGCAGGCAAGTGTTGGATAACCTTTGGGGAGGCAGGTCCTCATTTATGTAGGAGCGAGCTTGCTCGCGAAAAACTCCCAGGCGCCGCGTCTATCCAGGACGCCCGCGTTATCGTTGTCGTTTTTCGCGAGCAAGCTCGCTCCTACACCAGGTATTGGCGGAACCATCCCAGGGTGCGTTCCCAGGCAAGGTTCGCCGCTGCTTCGTCATAGCGCGGTGTCGAATCATTATGAAAACCATGATTGGCGCCCTTGTAGATAAACGCCTCATACCTCGTCCCCGCGGCCTTCAATGCCTGCTCATACGCCGGCCAGCCTTCATTGATGCGTGTATCCAGCTCACCGAAATGCAACATGACCGGCGCCTTGATGCGCGGCACGTCCTTGGCGTCGGGTTGGCGCCCGTAGAACGACACTGCCGCGCCCAGTTCCGGGTAGGCCACCGCCGCTGCATTGGTCACGCCACCGCCGTAACAGAACCCGGTGATGCCGACTTTGCCCGTGCTGCTGTCGTGCTGCATCAGCCACTCGATGGCGGCGAAGAAGTCGTTCATCAGTTTGGTCGGGTCGACGGTCTGCTGCAGGGCCACGCCTTTTTCATCATTGCCGGGGTAGCCGCCCACCGAGGTCAGGCCGTCCGGGGCCAAGGCGATAAAGCCGGCCTTGGCCAGGCGTCGGGCGACGTCTTCGATATAGGGGTTCAGGCCCCGGTTTTCATGCACCACCACCACGGCGGGCAGCTTGCCTGCCGCCTTGGCTGGGCGCACCAGATAGCCGCGCACGGTGCCGTTGCCTTTGGGCGAGGGGTAGGTGATGTAGTCGGCGACGATATCCGGGTCGGTGAATTTCACCTGCTCGGCCAGGGCGTAATTGGGGCTCAGGGCCGCGAGCAATGCCGAAGCGGTGAGGCCACCGAGGGTGAACAGCGCGGCGCGGTCGAGAAATTCGCGGCGGTTGATCTTGCCGTGGGCATAGCCGTCGTAGAGTTCCAGCAGTTCGGGAGCAAAGTCTTTCGCGGTCAGACGAGTCATCGGTGCAGTCCTCGATTAGCGGTTGCCGTCACTGTAGACCAGGATCAAACCTCGCGGCCATGGGCGGCGGCGGCCAGTTGCCCGGTGTCGACGCGCACGAACACCGAGTCGCCGACGGCGGTGAGCACGCTGCCTGCATACACTTCGCAGACCACCCGGCTTTTGCGACCGATTTCGCCTTCGACCCGCGCCCGCAGGACCAGGGGCACACCCATGGGCGTGGGCTTGATGAATTTGATCCCCAGGTTACCGGTGACGCAGTCGATGCGCGGCAGGCTGCCGGGTTCACGCTGTTCGGCGCGGTAGTGGTAGGCCATGGCGGTCCAGTTGGAATGGCAGTCCACCAGCATGGCGATCAGGCCACCGTAGACCAGGTCTGGCCAGCCGCTGTATTTGGCCTCGGGTTGATGCTCGGCAATGACGTGTACGCCATCGTCATCCCAGCGGCTCTTGATGTGCAGGCCATGAGGGTTGCTGCTGCCGCAGCCGTAGCAGATGCCTTCCGGCGCCGTGGTGTCCTGGAGAGAAGCGCTGTGCATGCAGAGTCCTTGTTGTTGTTTGGGCGACGCTTCTATTTAGCAGGCCAGGGGTTAGCGAGCAAACTTCTTCGCCCCGGCCACGCAGCCGATCACCGCCACCGTCACCAGCACCATGCCCAGGCTGACCTGTTCATGCAGCAAACCCGCTGCCAGCGCCAGGCCGAAGAACGGTTGCAGCAACTGCAACTGGCCGACCGCGGCAATCCCGCCCTGGGCCAGGCCGCGGTACCAGAATACAAAGCCGATCAACATGCTGAACACCGCCACGTAGCCCAGGCTCAACCAGGCCGGCAAGCTGATACCGCTGAGGGTAGACGGCGCCAACAACAGGCTCAAGGGCGCCACCACCGGCAGCGACACCACCAGCGCCCAGCAGATCACCTGCCAGCCGCCCAGGCTGCGCGACAGCTTGGCGCCTTCGGCATACCCCAGGCCGCATGCCAGCACGGCCAACAGCATCAACACATCGCCCGCGGGTGCGGCGCTCAAGCCTTGGGCAACGGCATATCCCATCACCAACAGGCTGCCCAGGATCGAAAACAACCAGAACACCGGCCTCGGCCGTTCACCGCCGCGCAGCACACCGAACACCGCCGTAGCCAGTGGCAGCAGGCCGATAAAGACGATGGAGTGGGCCGAGGTCACGTACTGCAGGGCCAGGGCCGTCAGCAGTGGAAAGCCGATCACCACGCCAAGCGCGACGATAACCAGCGGTGCCCATTGCTGGCGCGTCGGGCGTTTTTCCTTGAATACCCTCAATAGGCACAACCCCAGTAGCGCCGCGAGAGTGGCGCGGATCATGGTCAGGAACACCGGATCGAATTCCATGACCGCCAGGCGCGTGGCTGGCAGCGAGCCGCTGAAAATCACCACACCGATAAAACCGTTGATCCAACCCTGGGTGCTGCTGTCCAGAGTGCCGAGAGGAGAAGTGCGTTCCATGGGGGACCTGTCCGAAAATGGCAGTTGCGTGCTGGGCATCCTAGGATTGAAGATTAAGACAATCAAAAAATTGTCATGGATACAGCCCTATGCCCCGTGCTCGCTACAAGACGCTGGTCGATACCTTCGCCGAGGCCATCCGCAGCGGCCAATTGCAGCCCGGCACGCGGTTGCCTACCCATCGGCAATTGGCCGCCGAGCATGGCCTGGCGCTGGTCACTGCCAGCCGGGTGTACAGCGAGCTGGAAGCCATGGGCCTGGTCAGTGGCGAGACCGGGCGCGGCACCTTTGTGCGTGAGATTGCCTTGCCACCAGGGCAGGGCAGTGGGCAGATGACGGTTGCGGCGGGTTTGCTTGACCTGAATTTCAACTATCCGTCATTGCCGGGTCAGGCCGAGCTGCTGCGCACGGCGTTGCGCCAACTCGCCCTGTCTGGCGACCTGGAGGCGTTGCTGCGTTACCAGCCCCATGCCGGACGTGTGCACGAACGCGCCGCCGTGGCCCGGCACTTGTTGAACCGAGGGTTGACGGTGCAAGCCGAGCAGGTGCTGGTGGTCAGCGGCGCCCAGCATGGCCTGGCGGTGAGCATGATGACCTTGCTCAAGCCTGGGGATGTGATCGCGGTGGATGCGCTGACCTATTCGGGGTTCAAGGTACTGGCCGAAACCCTGCACCTGGAACTGGTCGCCATCCCAGTCACAGCCAACGGCCCTGATCTTGACCACCTGCACAGCCTGTGTCGCCAGCGCCCGGTGCGAGCGGTGTACAGCATGCCGACCCTGCATAACCCGCTGGGCTGGGTGATGAGCCTGGCGCAGCGCGAGCGCTTGGTGGCAATCGCCCGGCAGCACAACCTGATGATCATCGAGGATGGCGCCTATGCGTTTCTCGCCGAAGAAGCGCCGCCGCCCTTGGCGACCCTCGCACCCGAGCGCACGGTGTACATCGGCGGGCTGTCCAAGAGTGTCGCCACCGGTTTACGCGTGGGCTTTATCGCTGCGCCTATGGCTTGGGTGAGCGGCTTGGAACGCACGATCATGGCCACTACCTGGAACGTGCCGGGGGTGATGAGCGCGATTGCGGTGGGCTGGCTCGAGGACGGCACGGTGGCGCAACTGGAGGCGCAAAAGCGTGCGGATGCCCAGGCTCGTCAAGCGTTGGCAGCACAGGTGCTGAGGGGCGTGAAGACCATCAGTCACCCGTCCTCCTACTTTCTGTGGCTACCGTTGGCGGAAGACGCCCGCGCCGATCAGGTCGCCATGACCTTGCAGCGCGCGGGCATCTCGGTTTCAACCGCCGAACCGTTCGCGGTCTCGGCCCAGGTGCCCCACGCGCTGCGCCTGGCCCTGGGTTCGGTGCCCATGGCGGCGTTGCGTGAGGCGCTGGTGAAGGTGCGCAAGGTGGTGGCGTGGTGAGCGATCTTCAGTACTTGTAAGCCTGGCGACCAATCAGCAGCCATTTGCCATGCTGTTTTTGCCAGACCTGGAAGTTGTCGATATCGGTTGGTGTGTCCACACCGCTGTTCACTGCCAAGGCGTGGAAGTGGTTGCGCACCAGAGCGGTATCGCCGTTGAGGGTGATGGTCTGGTTTTGCATCTCCAGGGTTTTGAATGCGCTGGTATGGGTTTCCAGGTCGGCAATGAATTGCGCCTTGTTTTGCACCTTGCCGCTGGAATGGCCGTAGGTGAGCTTGTCGGACGTCAGTGCATGAAGCTGCTTGAGGTCCAGATGCAGCATGGCTTGGGTCAATTGATCGACTGCCTGGGCTACATCCTTCTCGGCGGCGCCGGGCGCGGCGGCGACGTAGCCGGAGAAGAGGCAAAGAAATCCGATCAGCACTTTGAAGTTGGACATGGGTGTTTCCTTATTGTTGTTAAGAAATACGACGAGGTATGTCGTCGTACAACCATGCAATATTCTCAAGGGGGAAGGAAAGTGAAATTTTGCAGAAGCTTGAGGTGAGTAGGCGCTAGAGTGTTCATCACCATCCGCGCAGCCGAGGTACATCATGGATTTTGACTGGCACAGCGACGTCATCACCCGCGCTACACCCCTCACCCCTAGCTATAAAAACACCCAGAACGTGCGCCGCTTTATGCTTGAGCAGTGTGGCCCGGCGTTCAAGTTCAACCGTCCATTCATGGCGTGGATTCGTAACGGCACACCCAAGACTTTGGGGGATGTGGTGGAGGAGTGGCAGCGTCGCAACGAGGTGCTTCGGTCCTCGCACCACGGTGTTTGAACTGAAATATGAACAAAAAGTGTGGGAGCGGGCTTGCTGTGGCGAGGGAGCTTGCTCCCGCTCGACAGCGCAGCTGGAGCCGGCTTTTTTGGGGCGCTACGCACCCCAGCGCAAGCAAGCTTGCTCGCCACAGCAAGCCCGCATTTGAATGAGGAGCCCAGCTAGATAGCCGCCAGCGGTGGCGTACGCGGCGGGATTATCCGTTTGCTGCCGGTGGCTTCGAACGCCGAGGCAAAGCGCAACAGCGCCGAATCGTCATAGGCACGCCCGGCGAAGGTGAGCCCCACCGGCATGCCAATGTCCGCCATCACGCCCATCGGCACGGTGACGGTGGGCACGCCCAGGTGGCGGATGGCGAGGTTGCCGTTGGCCACCCACACGCCGTTGCTCCAGGCAATGTCGGCAGACGCTTCGTTCACATCGGCATCCGCCGGGCCTACGTCGGCCACGGTGGGGAACAGCACGGCGTCCAGCCCGAGGGTATCCATCCAGTCTTCCAGGTCCAGGCGCCGGGTTTGCTCCAAGCCGCGCAGGCCGTCGGGCACGGTGCTGATCTGGTCCCATGGCGTGATGCCGCGTTGGGCCATGCGCACGTATTCGTCCATGCCGGCGGCCAGGTCGTCTTCACGGTTGGGCAGGGTGCCGGGGTCGTGGGGGAAGATGCTCGGCCCGTCCACATCGGCCAGGCGGTTCAGGTGCGGGTCGCCGTTGGCGCGCAGGAAGTCATCGAAGGCCCATGCAGACAGTTCCCACAGTTCGTCGTGGAGGAACTCTTTAGAGACCAGGCCACGGGTAAACACCGTCGGCGCGCCGGGGCGGTCGCCTTCGCAGTTGGACACCAGCGGGAAATCCACTTCGATCACTTCGGCACCCGCCGCTTCCAATGCCTGGCGCGCGGCTTGCCACAGTTCGATCACCGTGGCGCGGGTGTGGATCTTTTGTCCGGTCGGGCCGCCGATACCCGGTTTTTCGCTGGTGCCAGCATCCGGGTCGGCGTTGATGTACATGCGCGGCACGCCAAAGCGCTTGCCAGCCAGGTTTTCGCTGTCGACTGCCAGCGCCGCGTAGGACACCGGGCGCACCGAGGTGACGCTGGGGATCGGCACCCAGGGTTGCAGGCGCCACAGGTCACCACGTGTGTCCGGGTCTTCGGCCACCACGACGTCGAGCACTTCCAGCAGGTCTGCCATGGTGCGCGCATAGGGCACCACCACGTCCATGGTCGGGGTCAGCGGCCAGTTGCCGCGCACCGAAATCACGCCACGGGACGGCGTGTAGGCACACAAGCCATTATTGGAGGCCGGGCCGCGACCGCTGGACCAGGTTTCTTCAGCCAGCCCGAACGCGGCAAAGCTGGCTGCGGTGGCGGTACCGGCGCCGTTGGAGGAGCCCGACGCAAACGGCGCGGTGAGGTAGTCGGCGTTGTAGGGGCTTTCGGCGCGACCGTACACGCCACGCTGCATACCGCCATTGGCCATCGGCGGCATGTTGGTCTTGCCCAGGCAGATAGCGCCACCGGCACGCAGACGTTCAATGGTGAAGGCATCGCGCTGGGCCACCAGCTTGGCAAACGCCGGGCTGCCGGATGCAGCCGTCAAGCCCTTGACCAGGTAACTATCCTTGGCGGTGTAAGGAATGCCATCCAGCGGCCCCAGGGTTTGCCCCTTGGCGCGGCGTTCATCAGACGCCTGGGCTTCTTTGAGCGCATCGGGGTTGCGTACCACCACGGCGCTCAATGCAGTGGCCGTCTGCGGGCCATCGTAGGCATCGATCCGCGCCAGGTACGCCTGCACCAGTTCAACCGCCGTGGTCTGGCCGGCTTCAAGCGCAGCGCGCAATTGGGCAATGGAGACTTCAGTAACTTGCATCACGTTTTTTTCGCCGCCTTCAAGTGGGGGTATGGCGGCAGTCTACGTACAGATATTTCACAAAACCAGCGCGGCATACTTCGTGTAGGCGGCGGGAACGACATCCCCGCGCAAGGCGTCAGCAACATTGCGAGTGGCCGCCCTTTATCGCTAAGGTGGCCGCGTTGATTAACGTTGCACTTCAAGGAAGAGACCATGCACAGACCTTATATCGCCCTGGCTGCCTTGCTCGGGTTTACCCTCTATACGGTGGCGACCATGCTCACGGCCGAGCAGTCACTGCTGGCATTTGGATGGGAACTGATGTCCCGGCCCGATACGGCGCAGGTGGTGATTGACCTGTATCTGATGGCGGTGCTGGCGTGTGTGTGGATGTACCGGGATGCGCGTAGGCGAGGGCGGTCGATGGTCTCAGTGCTGCCGTATTTTACTGACGGCAGTGTTTGTGTCGGTAGGGCCTTTGCTCTATATCGTGGTTAATGGATTTTCTCGCCGGGCCATGAAGTGAGGCTTGTTGCTCCCGTGACGACCTGCCAGCGACGCTGATCTGACTGACACACGACGATCCAAAGTGGGAGCTGGCTTGACTGCGATGGCGGCCTGACAGTTGACGCTTCTATACCTGAAGCACCGCGATCCCACTGTGGGAGCTGGCTTGCTCGCGAAGGCGGCCTGGCAGTCAACACAGTTGGATTGTGGACATATCCATAGCAGATCAAGAGCGGCTCGCTTCGCATCGTGGTTACCGTTGAGCGCTACGGAATTGTGTCGATACCTATGGTCATCGCAGGCAAGCCACCCACATCTGGATCGTGGGGGTGTCAGGTAGATAGGCTTCGGCTAGCAGGCCGCCATCGCAGGCAAGCCAGCTCCCCCATTTGGATCTAGTGGTGTCAGATAAATATGCATCGGCTGGCAGGCCGTCACGGGAGCAAGCTCCCTCGCCACAGGTCCCGCGTCGCCCCAAAGTTGTAGATAACTACGGCTATGGGGCGACGCAACCGATCAAACGCCTTTGGTCGACGGCAACAGTACCGTGAGGATGCCCACCAGCGGCAGGAACGAGCACAGCTTGTACACGTATTCGATGCCGTGATGGTCAGCGAGCATCCCGAGCAGCGCCGCGCCGATCCCGCTGAAGCCGAACATCAGGCCGAAGAATATCCCGGCGATCATGCCCACATTGCCCGGCACCAATTCCTGGGCAAACACCACGATGGCCGAGAACGCCGAGGCGATGATAAAGCCGATGACCACGCTGAGTACGGCGGTCCAGAACAGGTCGACGTAGGGCAGGGCCAGGGTGAACGGTGCGGCGCCGAGGATCGAGAACCAGATGACTTTCTTGCGGCCGATCTTGTCGCCGATCGGGCCGCCGGCGAAGGTGCCCACGGCCACTGCGCCGAGGAACAGGAACAGGTACATCTGCGAGCTGGCTACCGACAGCTGGAATTTCTCGATCAGGTAGAACGTGAAGTAACTGGTGAGGCTGGTCATGTACCAGTATTTGGAGAACACCAGCACAGCCAGTACCACCAGGGCGAATGTCACGCGGCCTTTGGACAAACCGTGGGTCGCCTGGCTGCCTTGCTTGAGCTTGAACAGGTTGAGGTGGTGGCGGTACCAGCGGCTCAAACCGTACAGCACCAGGATGGCGAACACCGCAAACAGGCCGAACCAGGCAATGTGGCTTTGGCCGTAGGGAATGATGATCGCCGCCGCCAGCAACGGGCCGAAAGCGCTGCCGGTGTTGCCGCCGACCTGGAAGGTCGATTGCGCCAAGCCGTAGCGCCCACCGGAAGCCAGGCGTGCGACGCGGGAGGTTTCCGGGTGGAAGGTCGATGAGCCCACACCCACCAGCGCCGCCGCGAGCAATATCGCCGGGAAGTTGCCGACAAAGGCCAGCATCAGGATGCCGATCAAGGTGCACACCATGCCCGCTGGTAATAACCAGGGTTTGGGGTGGCGGTCGGTGTGGTAGCCGATCCACGGTTGCAGCAGCGAGGCGGTCAACTGGAAGGTCAGGGTGATCAGGCCGACCTGGGTGAAGCTCAGGCCGTAGTTGGCCTTGAGCATCGGGTAGATCGATGGCAGCACAGCCTGGATCAAGTCATTGATCAGGTGCGCCAGGGCACAGGCGCCCAGGACGCGCATGACTAAGGGGCTTACTTGCGGGCTGGTCGAAGGTGCGGCGGGTGACGCTGTGACTGTGGACATGCGGGCATTCCGTACAAGGCAGCTGACAGGCGTGGAGGCGGGCGGCGGTGATGTGAACCGCCACTCCATCTGGACTCGGCGTTTATGCTAGATTCGGCGCCAATGCCTGTCTCGCGCAATTCGGGCAGAAACCATCGCAAAAAGGGCGAAATGATCAAATCACTGGATAAATTTCTGCGAGAGATCGATGAGGGCGACTGGGCCGTCATCAGTTCGGCCACCGATTACCCCGAAAACTGGGTGATCCCCGAACACAGCCACAACAAGCACCAACTGCTGTACGCCATTGGCGGTGTGATGGTGGTGTACTCGGCCCTGAGGCAATGGACGGTGCCGCCCAATCGTGGCTTCTGGATGCCTTGCGGTCAAGTTCACTCACTGCGTTGCGTGGGTACGCTGAAGATGCGCAGCGTGTTCGTGCGCCCGGACAGCTTCCCCAACCTGCCGGCCGAGCCCAAGACGGTGACCGTTTCGCCGCTGCTGAGTGAACTGATCAAGGCCTCGGTGAGCTTGAAACCGCCGTATGCCGAGGATTCACGCGACGCGCGGATCATGCACCTGATTCTTGACGAACTGGCCATTCTCCCGGCCTTGCCGCTGTCGCTGCCCCAGCCTGCCGACCCGCGCCTGAGCCCGATCTGCCTGGCGTTGCAGGATGAACCGAGTGATGCCTCCACCGTGGCCGACTGGAGTGCGCGGTTGGGATTGGACCAGACCACCATCCAGCGCCTGTTCCGCAAGGAAACCGGCATGACCTTCGGCCAATGGCGCCAGCAGGCGCGGTTGCTGCTGGCGCTGGAGCGCATTGCGGTGGGGGAGAAGATCATCGATGTGGCGTTTGAATTGGGCTACGAAAGCCCCAGCGCTTTTACCAGCATGTTCAAGAAACAGTTTGGTAAAACGCCGAGTCATTTTTTCAAGTAGTGCCGCTTGCCATGGATGCGTGAGCAGGGCGCCGGGATGCCAGGTAAGCCAGCAGCGTGGCGACTACCAGCAAGGCGGCGCTCAACTCGAAGGTGGCCCGGTAGCCGCTCAAGTCGAATGCCACGCCACCGACGGTGGCACCGGCGGCAATCGCCAACTGGATGATGGCGACCATCAACCCCCCGCCGGCCTCAGCGTCGTCGGGCAAGGTGCGTGCCAGCCATGTCCACCAGCCAACCGGAGCAGCTGTCGCTACCAGGCCCCAGCAGCCCAACAGCAGGGTGGTGACAATCGCTGAACCGCCGAACCCCACCAGCGCAAGGGCAATGCCGGCCATGATCAACGGAATGGCAATCAGCGTCGGGTACAGGTGACGCTTGAGCAAATGCTCAATCAACACCGTACCCGCCAGGCCGGCCAGGCCGAGCACCAGCAGCATCAGCGACAGGGTGGACACCTCCACCCGGGTCACGCCTTCCAGGAATGGCCGCAAGTAAGTGAACAGCATGAACTGGCCCATGAAGAACAGGCTGACGGCGCACATGCCCAAGGCCACCTTGGAGTTTTTCAGCAGGCGCAGCGCATTGCCGGTGGCCGCCGTGCCGCTGTGCTTGAGCGCCGGCAAGCTCAGCCACAGCCAGGCCAGCGCAATCACGGCCACTGGCACCACGCAAAAGAATGCGCCGCGCCAGCCAATCAGGCCGCCAAGAAAGCTGCCCAGCGGCGCCGCGATCACCGTCGCCAGGGCGTTGCCACCGTTGACGATGGCCAAGGCCCGTGGCACTTGGGCGGGCTCGACCAGGCGCATTGCCGTGGCCGCCGACAGTGACCAGAAGCCGCCAATCGCCACTCCAATCAACGCGCGCCCGAGCATGAACACCGCGTAATTCGGTGCGAACGCCACCACGCTGCCAGAGACGATCATCAGCAGGGTCAGGGCCATCAGCAGGCGCTTGCGATCCATCCGCGCGGCAACCGCCGCGATCACCAGGCTGGTGAGCAAGGCGAACACCCCGGACACGGAAATGCCCTGGCCGGCCTGGCCTTCAGTGATGTGCAAGTCAGCGGCCAGCGGTGTCAGCAGGCTGACCGGCATGAACTCGGAGGCGACCAAGGCAAACGCCGCGAGCGACATCGCCAGCACCGCGCCCCAGCGTTGCGGTTGAGGGGTAACGGAACTCACTGCAAGTGGCTCTGGAAGAAGGTGGTGAGCGTGTCAAACGGGATCAGTTCGACGCGGTCGTACAGGTCTACATGGCCGGCGTTGGGGATGATCAGCAATTGCTTGGGCTCGGCGGCGCGTTGATAGGCGTCTTCACTGAATTCACGGGAGTGCGCGTTGGCCCCGGTAATCAGCAGCAGTGGGCGCGGCGAGATCGTCTCGATATCGTTGAAGGGGTAGAAGTTCATGAACTTGACGTTACTGGTCAGCGTCGGCCGGGTGGTGGTCTGCGATGAGGCGCCTGCCGGGGTGACTTCGCCGCGGGGGGTGCGGTAGAAGTCGTAGAACTCGTCGCCGACCGGATCGCCCGTGAGGCTCTGCGGCGTGCCACCGGTGTAGAGGGTCTCGCCGCCCTGGAACTCTACATAGCGCTGGTTGGCGGCCTGGCGCAGGATCTGCTGGCGCTGTTGCAAGGTCATGCCGTGCTTGAGGCCATTGCGGTTGGCCGCGCCCATGTCGTACATGCTGACGGTGGCGATTGCCTTGAGACGCGGATCGATCTTCGCAGCACTGATCACAAAACTGCCGCTGCCACAAATGCCGATGGCACCGATGCGTTCCCGGTCGACCTGTGGGCGAGTGCCGAGAAAGTCCACGGCGGCGCTGAAGTCTTCCACGTAGAGGTCGGGCAACACCGCGTTGCGTGGTGTGCCAGCGCTTTGGCCCCAGAACGACAGGTCCAGGGACAGGGTCACGAAGCCCTGTTCAGCCATTTTGGTGGCGTAGAGGTTGGCGCTTTGCTCTTTGACGGCGCCCATCGGGTGGCCGACGACCAGGGCTGCGTGCTTTGAGCCTGGGGCAAGGTGCCTGGGCATGAACAGCGTGCCTGCGACCTGCATGCCGTATTGATTGTTGAAGGTGACAGGCTCGGCCGTCACTGTGTCGCTGCTGTAGAAGTTATCCGCACCGTTAGACATATCGGCTCCAAATGAAGAAAGAGAAGTCACCAGCAAACCCAGGGCGAGCAAGAGGCGTTTCATAGGGGTGTTCCTCGTGAAGTGTCAGCACATTTTCCGGGTGACGGCAGGGCTTCTGTAGTGCATTTGAGTGGATTACTTGCCTGATCCTCTGAGTTTCAGTGCCAGGTGACGACGCCCGTGGCTTGCGCGAGTAAAGTGCAATGAAGCATCGAAAGGGTCTGTCATGACGTCCACTCCCACCCCCCTGAACGCGCTGATCCAGTCGATTGGTTCGCGCACCCCGTCGCCCGGCGACTACGCCATGCCGATCTCCGGCCTGGGCTTTTATCGGCGTGAGCAACCCGCTGCGCCGGTGGTGTGCATGGTTGAGCCGTGCATCGTGCTGGTGGCCCAGGGCGAGAAGCAGTTGTGGGTCGGCGGCGAGGGCTACCCCTACGACACTTCCCGGTTCCTGGTGACGTCGCTGGACATCCCGGCCAATTCCGAGGTGCTGGCGGCCAGCCCCGAGCAGCCGTGCCTGGGGCTGACGTTCAAGCTGGACCTGCGCATGCTCGCCGAGCTGATCGCCCAGGGTGGCTTGCCACCGGTGCGTGAGCGTGCGGTCATGAAGGGCGTGGGGATCGGCACGGTCACCGACGGCATGCTGGCCGCATTCGCGCGCCTGGTGGCGTTGCTGGATGAACCCGAGGCTATTCCGGTACTTGCGCCATTGATCCAGCGTGAGATTCATTACCGGCTATTGAAAAGCGACCAGGCTGGCCGACTGCGCCAGATCTGCTCGGTGGACGGGCAGGGCTATCGGATTGCCAAGGCCATCGACTGGCTGAAGTTGAATTTCGACGGGGCCCTGCGTGTGGAAGAGCTGGCAGCGCGGGTGCAAATGAGCGCGGCGACCTTTCACCATCACTTCCGGCAACTGACCGCGATGAGCCCGCTGCAATACCAGAAATGGCTGCGTCTGAATGAAGCACGACGATTGATGTTGAACGAGCACCAGGATGTCTCCAGTGCCGCGTTCAAAGTCGGGTATGAGAGCCCGTCGCAATTCAGCCGTGAGTACAGCCGGCTGTTCGGGGTGCCGCCCAAGCGTGATATGGCAACACTGCGGGGCCGGGCGGGTGTCAGTGATCCGCCGGGGTCAGATTAGCGTAGAAGATGCAGCCAATCAGCCGTGCGAACAGGCTCAGGGTTTCCGGCAGGTTCGGGTCGTCGAACAGCATGGCCCGTGAGTCCAGCGCACACAGCGCCCCGAACAGGCGGCCATCGGGCAGGAAGATCGGCGCGCCGGCGTAGCTTTCGATGGCGTATTGCTTGACCACCGGGCGTGACGCGAAACGGCCGTTCTGGCTGATCTGGGGGATGAACAGGGTGTGTGGGTTGATGCAGAACTCACTGCACAGGGTGGTTTCAAGGTCGAGTACGTCGTCGACGTTGATGCCCATTTGCAGCGGGTCGTAGGCCGAACACACCACCCATTCCTGGTCGGTGAACTTGGCGATGCCGGCGAATCTCATCCCGGTCAGACGAGTGACCAGCTTGAGGATGTTGGTGGTTGCTTCAATTTCGGCAATGGCGGCGCGCTCGTCTGCGCTGAGTAACCTGTGTGCGGCGGTGACGCTTGAAACCATGCTGAACGCTCCAATGGCGTGGTCGCAGGCCGCGACCACGCACAGTCAGGTTATTAGTTGATGCGCGGGTGTTGCTGTACCAGGTTTTCCCGCTTGGTTTGCAGCGCGGCAATCTCGGCATCGATGTCTTCGATTTTCTGCTCGATATTGTCGTGATGCTCCTGCAGCAGCTCCTTGGCTTCTTCCATGTCGGAAGCCGCCGGGGCCGCGCCACGCAGGGGCTTGTTGGCGGTTTCCTTCATGGTCAGGCCCGTGATCAGTCCAACCACTGCAAACACCATCAGGTAATAGGCGGGCATGTACAGGTCGTTGGTGCTCTCCACCAGCCAGGCCACGGCGGTCGGCGTAACACCGGCGATCAGTACCGAGACGTTGAACGCACTGGCCAGGGCGCTGTAGCGCAGATGGGTGGGGAACATTGCTGGCAAGGTCGACGCCATCACGCCGATAAAGAAGTTCAGCACCACCGCCAGAATCAACAGGCCGCCGAAAATCAGGCCGGTCTTGCCACTGGTGATCAGCATGAAGGCCGGGATCGACAGGAACAGCAGGCCAATGCTGCCGGCGATGATGAAGGGCTTGCGGCCGATCTTGTCGCTGACAAAACCAATGAACGGCTGCACGAACAACATACCGACCATAATCGCGATGATGATCAGCACGCCGCTGTTTTCGGCATAGTGCAGGTTGTGGGACAGGTAGCTCGGCATGTAGGTGAGCAGCATGTAGTAGGTCACGTTGGTGGCCGCGACGATACCGATGCAGGTCAGCAGGCTGCGCCAGTGCTTGGTGGCGATTTCCTTGAACGAGACTTTAGGGCCGTGGCTCAGGCCTTCGCGGTCACCCTGTTCGAGTTTGTCGACATGCTGTTGAAACGCCGGGGTTTCTTCCAGCGCGTGGCGCAGGTACAGGCCGATGATGCCCAGGGGCAGGGCGAGGAAGAACGGCAGGCGCCAGCCCCAGGCCTCGAATTCGGCTTCACCGAGCACGGTGGAGATCAACACCACCACACCCGCGCCGAGCACGAAACCGGCGATGGAGCCGAAGTCCAGCCAGCTGCCAAGGAATCCGCGCTTGCGGTCCGGGGCGTACTCAGCCACGAAAATCGACGCGCCGGTGTACTCGCCGCCCACCGAGAAACCCTGGGCCATTTTGCACAGCAGCAACAGGATCGGGGCCCAGATGCCAATGGAGGCATAGCCGGGGATCAAGCCGATGGCAAAGGTGCTCAAGGACATGATCACGATGGTGGCGGCCAGGACTTTTTGCCGCCCGTACTTATCGCCCAGTGCGCCGAAGAACAGGCCGCCCAGCGGGCGAATCAGGAAAGGTACGGAGAAGGTGGCCAGTGCTGCGATCATCTGCACGCTGGGGGAAGCGTCGGGGAAGAACACCTTGCCCAGCACATAGGCGACAAAGCCATAGACGCCAAAGTCGAACCATTCCATGGCATTGCCAAGTGCGGCGGCGGTGATCGCCTTGCGCATCTTGTTGTCGTCGACAATGGTGATGTCTTTCAATCCGATGGGTTTGACGCGTTTTTTACGTAGTTTCATGCGGGCCACTCAAAAGCTGAACAGGGGAGGTGCCATCGCTACGATGGCACCGCTCTGTCAGTTCAGATACAAGTGGACACGAAATAATTCACCGCTTTGTGTATTTTTTATCGCATGGGTAAAAATGCCTGGTTCTGAGGGCCGATGCATAGCTACCGGCAAAACAGATCAAATGTGGGAGCTGGCTTGCCTGCGAAAGCGGTGGTTCAGTTAAAGATTCAGTGACTGGCACTCCGCTTTCGCGGGCAAGCCCGCTCCCACAAGGGGAGGCATTGTCAGTCAGGCAAAACAGGGAAGTCATTTAAATGCCAAGCAGTCATTCACGCCTTACCTACCGCCAACCACGACCCGCAGACGTTCAGCGATTGTTCGCGATCTTCGGCGATCCACAGACCAACCTGTTCAATCCTGCCGGCCCGCTGCCCAACCTGGGGGCGGCACAGCGGCTATTGGATCACTGGCTGGAACAATGGGCTTCCCAGAGCTACGGCTGGTGGGCGATTGCCCGCAAAGAGACCCCCGACCACATCATCGGGTTTGGCGGCATCGCGCCCCTTAATTACCTGACGCAGCGGCGCATCAACCTTGGCTATCGTCTGGCCGTGGAGGCCTGGGGGCAGGGGTATGCCACTGAGCTGGGTCGTGACGCCCTGGCGCTCGCGTTCGACACGCTATCGCTACCGGAAGTCTTCGGGTTAGTGCGGCCCGATCATGCTGCGTCGATCCGCGTATTGGAGAAGCTCGGCATGCAACGCTTTGGCCTGCTGGATGATGTCCCCGGTCAAGCGCCCAGCCTAGTGCTCAGGGTTTGTCGTCCTACAACTGCACAGCACTGACATTTTTCGAATTCACGTAAATACTGGATAAGCGGCAATCTTTGCGATTGACACTGCGCGGGCGTCTCGCTATAAAACTTGCAGTTGTACGACGACATATGACGTTACATATGTCCTACCTAACAAAAATAAAAAGTGATGCCATGAATCTGAACGAGCCCATCAGTGCCCTTCGTGTCGGCCAGGCGGTCGGCAGCTATCGCTGGACGATCTGCGCGATGTTGTTTTTCGCGACCACGGTCAATTACCTCGACCGCCAGGTGCTCAGCCTCTTGGCACCGCAACTGTCAACGCAGTTTGGCTGGAGCAACACCGATTACGCCAACATCGCGGCGGTGTTCCAGTTTGTCTACGCCATTTCCATGCTGTTTGCCGGGCGCTTCGTCGACAGGATCGGCACCAAGGCCGCCTATATGGTAGCCATTGGCATCTGGTCCACTGGCGCGATCATGCATGCGTCTTCGGTGCCGATGGGCGAGGGCATCGCGGCGGTCAGTGGTGCCATTGGCCTGGCCGTAATCCCGGTGTCCATTGCCGGTTTCATGCTCTCACGAGCGGTATTGGCGATTGGCGAAGCGGGTAACTTCCCGATCGCGATCAAGGCCACTGCCGAATATTTCCCCAAGAAAGAACGCTCCCTGGCCACCGGCATCTTCAATTCCGGGGCCAACGTCGGTGCGATCCTGGCGCCAATCTGTGTGCCACTGATTGCTGGTATGTGGGGCTGGGAGGCAGCGTTTATGGTCATTGGCATGCTGGGTTTTGTCTGGGTAGCCGTGTGGGCCGCTGTGTATGAAAAACCGGAACAGCAAAAACGCCTGTCACCTGAGGAACTGGCCTACATCCGTAGCGACCAGACCGTTCAACCATTTACCCCGGCACCGACGGGCACCGCAGGGAAGAAAGTCTCCTGGTTCAAACTATTGACCTACCGCCAGACCTGGGCGTTTGCCTTCGGCAAGTTCATGACAGACGGCGTGTGGTGGTTTTTCCTGTTCTGGTTGCCCACCTACCTGTCTGCCCAATACGGCATGAAAGGCGCCGATATCGTGATGCCGCTGGCGGTGCTGTACAGCATGACCATGGTCGGCAGTATAGGCGGCGGCTGGTTCCCCAGCTACTTCATGGCGCGCGGCGATGCCCCCTATGACGGGCGCATGAAAGCCATGCTGGTGATTGCGCTGTTCCCGCTGGTGGTGTTGCTGGCGCAGCCGTTAGGTTACCTCAGCTTCTGGGTGCCGGTGCTGCTGATCGGTGTGGGCGCTTCGGCACACCAGGCGTGGTCATGTAACATTTTCACCACCGTGTCCGATATGTTCCCGCAGAAAACCGTGGCTTCGGTGGTCGGCATTGGCGGCATGGCCGGTGGCCTGGGTGGCGTGCTCATGACCAAGATCGGTGGCTGGGTGTTCGACTATTACAAGTCCATCAACGACATCCATACCGGCTACATGATCATGTTTGCCATCTGCGCCCTGGCTTACCTGGTGGCCTGGAGCGTGATGAAGACGCTGGTGCCGCGCCACAAGGAAATCACTGATCTGTGACGCTAGCTAGAAAGGTCATCAAGGCAGCGACGATGACCTCGGGCGCGTCCTCTTGCACCAGATGCCCCGCACGCGGGACGCGCAGGTAGCGTGCACCTAATCTATCTGCGAGCGCGTCGCCCTGTGCCACGTTGATCCATTGGTCCTCCTCTCCCCAGAGCAATTGCACCGGGCAACGCAGCCCGGTGAGCCGGTCTTCAATCTGGTCGGTATAGCGCTGGTCCATTTGCGCAATCTGGCGATAGAAGGCGGGCTGGCCAATCTCGCCTGTCCAGGGTGTGACGTAGGCGAGCAGCACCTGGGCAGGTAGCGGCGTGAAGGCGGCGCCCTGTAGATAGGCACGCACAATCGCCTCATGGATATAGGCCGGCGCGTCGCTGAAGGCCTGTTCATGGCGGCGCACATGCTGCACCAGCGGCGAACCCCAGGGCGCCATGGCGACGGGGTCGATCAAGGTCAGGCTGGCATAGTCGCAGCCATCGAGCAGATGCGAGCGCAGTGCCGTGGCACCGCCAAAATCATGGGCCAGCACATGGGGGCGTTCCAGGCCCCAATGGTGCAGCAGGGCGGCGAGCAACAGGTTTTGCACGCCCAGGGACACGTCCTGGCCCGGCGCCTGTTCAGACTGGCCATAGCCAAGCAGGTCGTAATAGAACACGCGGTATTGCCGGGCGAACAAGGGTGCGATACGCCGCCACACATGGGAAGAGAACGGCGTGCCATGAACCATCACCAGCGCCGGCCCCTGGGTACCCAGCTGGCCCCAGCGCACGGTTTGATTGTGGAAGTCAAAGGTGTGGGGCAGTGCCAGTGCGTCGTTTGAATGGGTCATGGTTGAGTCTCCCCTAAGGTCTGATGGGTTGTGGCGGGTTTTGCCAGCGCCAGGAGGATACGAACCGCCATGACCACGCCGACGAGCACGGCAGCCAGGCCCACGGCTTCCATTGGCGTCGGCCAGCGCCGGTGAAAGCCTAGACCGAGCAGGCTGGCGAAGAGTGATTCCAGGGCAATCAACTGACCGCTCAGTACCATGGGCAGGCGCCGCGTTGCCGCATTCCAGGCCCAGGCGCCGACCACCGTGGACATCACCGCGATGCCCAGGCTCCAGGCATACAGCGGCCATGCCTGGCTCCAAGCCGCGCCAAGGGTCGGCAACCGGAACAAGCCCAGCGCGTATAGCCATGGCAGCAGGCACAGCGCCGCGCCGCCTGCGCCTACCAGCATCAGGGCAGTCCACAGACCGGTTGCGCTGGCTGGCAGGCGCGCCAGTTGCTGTTGATTGATGACGCTGAACCCCAGCCACAAGGCCACTGCGCCCAGGGAGAAGCACAAAGCCGCCAGCCAGGAACCGGTGCCGGAGGCGGGCAGTTGGAGGCTGCTGACCGTGGCCAGCAACAGCCCCATGGTGAGGCAGGACAACGGCATCACCAACTGGCGCCATTGCAGGGTCTTGTGACTGGCGTTGCCTATCAACGCCAGTAGCACCGGGACCATGCCGACAAACGCTGGCGTCAGCACCGGGCCGCCGAACATCGCGCCGGCAGCAATGCACACGCCATAACCGAGGCAACCCAGTGCGCCCAGTGCTGCCGCCAGTACGCACTGGCCGGTGCTGAGTACACTCAATTGCGCCCTGCACACCATGATCCAGACGAGACCCAGCCCACCGGCCATCAGAAACCGTACGGCCATCAAGTCGTAGAGGCTGTAGACGCCGGTGACGTAGGGCGCAATGAAGTTCAGCGCCCAGCCAAGGGTGGCGACAACGGCAAATATCACACCGGTAAAGAGTGAGGTGCGGGCGCTGGTCATCAGGCTGATCCATGAAGTGAGGGATTCATGGTGCCCAGCGCTGCGGCTGTGCTACAAACGAGTTTTCAGCCTTGGATGCATAACCACAGATTATGAATGCACTTGGCAAAACCTTACCGCCTCTGGCCAGCCTCCTGCCGTTTGAAGCGGCGGCGCGCCTGGAGAGTTTCTCCAAGGCGGCCGATGAATTGCACATCACCCAGGCAGCGGTCAGTCGGCAGATCCGCGGGCTGGAGGACAACCTGGGGGTCAAGCTGTTTTGTCGGCGCAACCGTGGGGTGTTCCTGACGCAAGAAGGGCGTGAGCTGGGGCGGGTGGTCAGCCTGGCCTTGCACAGCATCAGTGAGGGCGCGGTCAGCCTGAGAACATCGCCCCAGCGAAATCGCGTGGTACTGCTATGCCAGCTATGCGAGGCGTTCTATTGGTTGATGCCGCGCCTGGCGACCTTCCACCAGCAATACCCGCAGATCGAGATCCAGGTGGTGACCTGCACGCGGCCGATCACCCAGTTCGACGGGCATTTCGATGTGGCCCTGCAAAGTACCCGGCGCGCCAGTGGCAGCCATACGCTGATGTTCACCGCCTCCGACGAGGTGTTCCCGGTGTGCAGCCCCAGCTACCTCTGCCCGGAACAACCGTTATCACTGGCTGAATTAAAGCCCTGCACATTTCTGCACCACAGCTCCGAGCCTCCGCATTTGATGGAGTGGGATGAGTGGCTGCAGATGTTCGGCCACACGCTGGCCAGGGATGCACGCAGTGCCACCTTCGACAGTTACCCGCTGATGTTGCAAGCCGCCGTGGAAGGGCACGGTATCGCCATGGGTTGGCGTCGTACCGCAAGCCGGCTGATTGAGAGTGGGGCGCTGGTGCGGCCCTGCGCAGAAAGCGTGTTTTTGCCCGAGGCTATTTCGGTCTACAGGCAGCAAGGGGCGGGCAGTCGGGAGGAGGTCACGGCGTTGTTGGCCTGGCTTGACGCACAATTGCAAAGTGACGGCTGACAGGGGCGTCGCTGCCCCTGTCATCTGCGGTTATTGGTTACGCGTGACGCGCCAAATCGTATTGGCCAGGTCGTCTGCAATGATCAGCGCGCCTTTGGGGTCTACCGTCACCCCCACTGGACGCCCACGGGTCTTGCCGTCGTCGCCGCGAAAGCCGGTGGCAAAGTCGATGGGCTCGCCCGCCGGTTTGCCGTTGCTGAACGGCACGAAGATCACCTTGTAGCCCACTGGGTTGTCACGGTTCCAACTGCCGTGCTCGCCGACAAACGCGCCGTCAGCGAATTTTTCACCCATGGCGGGGATGGAAAAATCCACGCCCAGCGCGGCCACATGGGAGCCCAGACTGTAATCGGGTTTGATCGCCGCAGCCACCTTGGCCGGGTTCTGCGGTTGTGCGCGGGGGTCGACGTTCTGGCCCCAGTAGCTGTAGGGCCAGCCGTAGAAGGCACCTTCACGCACCGACGTCAGGTAGTCTGGCACCAGGTCGGGGCCGAGTTCATCGCGCTCGTTGACCACGGTCCACAGTTGCCCTGAGCCCGGTTGGATGGTCAGCGCCGTCGGATTGCGCAGGCCCGTAGCGTAGGGCTTATGCGCACCGGTGGCGGCATCGATCTGCCAGACCATTGCGCGGTCGATCTCCACTTCCATGCCGCGTTCGGTGATGTTGCTGTTGGAACCGATGCCCACATACAGCTGACGCCCGTCGTCACTGACGGCCAATGACTTGGTCCAGTGATGGTTGATCTGCGCCGGCAGGTCGGTGACTTTGACGGGCGGGGCGCTGGCCTTGGTTTGGCCGTCGGCGTAGTCAAAGCGCACCAGTGCGTCCTGGTTGGCCACATACAGTTTGCCGTCGGCGAATGCCAGCCCGTAGGGAGCGTTGAGGTTGTCGGCGAATACCGTCTTGAGTTCATAGGTGCCGTCACCGTCGGCGTCACGCAGCAGCGTAATGCGGTTGCCGCCCTTGACCTTGGTGTTGCCCTGGGCCTTGATCACACTGGCGATCACGTCCTTGGGCTTGAGCTTGGCCGCACTGCCGCCACGGCCTTCGGCCACCAGGATATCGCCGTTGGGCAGCACCAGGGTCTGGCGCGGGATCGCAAGGTCGGTGGCGATGGCGGTGACGCTGTAGCCTTCGGGTACCTTGGGCTTTTGATCGCCCCACGGCGTGGGCTCGGCAATCTTCATGCTCGGCAACAGGCTGCTTTGTTGTTCGGGCAGCTTGGGGTCAGGGCCGCGCGCCTGGGTCTTGTCACCTTCGCCGCCACAGGCACTCAGCAACAGGGCGGCGCTGAGCAGGGTCAGTGTGTTGAGTGGTTTCATCGGGCAGCTCCTGAGCGCAGGTTAGTCAAGCCGATCCAGGTGGCGACAATCGCCAGCACGGTGACGATCGCCGACAGCACCAAGCCAGCAGGCATCATGGCGTAGGCATCCTTGGCATGTTGAAAGGCGTTCACCAGCCCCAGCACCCATGTGCCCAGCAACAGCAGGAAGTACGCCACCGGGCGCCCGCCCTTGTGTTCGGCGCGCACCAGGTTGACCAGTGCAAACAGCAGGGCAAAACCACAGAACACCAACGCCCCGGCGATCAGCCAGGAGGCAAAATTGGCCCATTGGATCTGGTAGGTCTGGCCGTAGGCGATATCACTGAGCAAGGCCCCGAGAAACAACGGCACGGTGCCGGCAAGCAATGTGCCATGCAACGGCCCAGGCCTGACGACGGGGTAAGTGGAGAGGGTAGTCATGTTGGTGGCGGCTCCTTATCGTTCTGCACCCTGGGCTCAGGGCGCGCTGACTTCGCATAGGAAAGGAGCATGGCACTTGTAAGAAAGTTCACTGGGATGGCGTGTCGAGGTGTTTCTCGAACCATGCCCAATAGGGCGTATTTTTGACCTGGCGGCGGTTGTAATCCGGGCTGCCATCGCCCCACCACACAGGGCCACGCTCGCCCAACGCGACCTTGCCGCGCTGCACCCGTTGCCGGGCGGCGTTCAAGGCATCGGGGTCGGCGCTGCCCTTGGCTGACTTGACCGCCCGGCGTGCATCCATCAATTCATTGACCCAGTATTGGCGCGTCGCTTCATCCAGCGCCGGATTGGTACAGCGCCACAACTGCCCCTTGACCACAAAGTAGCGACCGTCCGGGGTGCTAAGCATGGTGCCAGCGCAGCACTCGCAGCACACCCCATAGCATCGAAATCACAATCGCCATCCAACCGGCAAACAGACTGAAGAGTGTCATTGCAAGGTTCATCACCACCTCCAATTGCGTTGTCGTCTCCTGATAAGTGACCTCGCTCGGGAACGAGGATTCAACTGGATGTGTTTACGATAATGCCTGCATGACTCATCCTGTTGGGCTCCTCCAAGGAATCGTTTTATGCCAACCCTGCACCTGTTATGCGGCAAAATCGCCTCCGGCAAGTCCACACTCGCCAAGACCCTCGCCACCGAGCACGCATCCATTGTGCTCAGCGAAGACCAGTGGCTGGCCAGTCTCTACCCTGGTCAGATCCAGAGCATTGCCGACTACCTGCGCTGTGCCCAGCAGGTTCGTGGAGTACTTGAGCCGCTGGTGATCGATCTGTTGGCGTGCGGCGTCAATGTGGTGCTGGATTTTCCGGCCAATACCCTCGCCAATCGTCAATGGTTACTCGGCCTGGCCCAGGCAGCCAAGGTGCCGCACTGCCTGCATTACCTGGAGCTGGACGATGCCACCTGTCGTGCGCGCCTGCATGCGCGCAATGCCCGAGGTGAACATGATTTTGCCGCCACCGATGCCGAGTTTGACCTGATCACTCGCCATTTCAGTGTGCCGAGTGAAGAGGAAGGGTTGGTGATTGAGGTGCATCGCCCGTGACTACCCAAAAACCTGCTGGCATCGATGGCGACGGCTATATCCTCACCGTCGCTGATGGACCTATACAACCGGAGTTCCAGCCCCTGCTGGCGGACGTTTGCGCTACCTTGTCCCGGCCTGAGCTGGGGCTGCACGGGATCTACCTGTATGGCAGCATCGCACGGGGCGAAGGTGAGACCGGCATTTCTGATCTTGACCTTTCCCTGATACTGGTCGAGCCACCGGATGCGCCTGTGCTTGAACAATTGGAGTCGGCCCGACTCGCTTTGGAGCAACGGCATCCCCATGTCACCAAGATCGACTTTGATATCGGTCACCGCGCCCAGGTGTTGGCGCCTGAAAACCTAAACAGTTGGGGCTTCTGGCTCAAACATCATTGCCGCTGTCTCTGGGGCGAAGACCTGTCACTGCACGTCGAACCGTTTCGCCCGTCCCGCGCCATCGCCCTGGCGGTCAACGGCGATTTTGAACAGGCGCTTACGGCGTACCTGTTGCGCATCGAACAGGCCAGTACTGAACACACACGGCTTGGCCTGCAGCGGGAAGCATCGCGGGCCTTGATCCGCGCTACCCACACCCTGCGAGCCGAGGATGCGCAAACCTGGCCGCAAACCCTGGAAGACTACGTCGGGCTGTTCGTTCAGCATTACCCGACCATGCGCGTGCAAATCGCCTACTTCCTGTTTGAGGCACGCAACCCGAGTGCCGAGGGCGAGGCATTTACGACACGCCTACGGGCGTTTCTGAGCTGGATGGTTTCGGCCCTCATAGAAAGGAATCAATCAGATGCGTGAACGCAAAGCCGCACGATTACTGGTCATCAACCCTGCACAGCAAGTGTTGCTGTTTCGCTTCGTGCATAAAGACGGCGCCCTGGCCGGCCAGGATTACTGGGCCACGCCCGGCGGTGGCGTGGAGGCAGGGGAGAGCTTCCACAGCGCTGCGATTCGTGAGTTGCGCGAAGAGACGGGTATCACCGTCAGCAGCGTTGGGGAATCCGTGGCAGAGCGTAGTTTCCCGTTGATGTTACCCAGCGGTGAAACCGTGTTGGCAGTAGAGCGGTACTTCGTTGTGCATGCATCCAGCGACGCGTTTTCCAGGGCCGAATGGACAGTAGAGGAGACCCAGGTGATGGCGGATCATCATTGGTGGTCGGCAGAGGCGCTGCTCGCGACGAGCGATACGGTATGGCCGCAGGCGTTGCCGCAAATGCTGGAGGATGCCGGGGTGTTTTAGCCGTTTTCCATGAACGATGGGGGCAGGCGAATCGGGGCGACATTTAGGTAAGCGGCGGCTTTAGGGCTGTCACGGGAGCAAGCTCCCTCGCCACAGGTGCAGCATTGCATCAAAAAGCGCATCGCGGGTTACATGGATCTAATATTTCCCCGGTATTGAACACCCTTGCATAGTCCATCGCCAGGTTACTGAGCGACAACGCATGCACATCCTCTGCGACCCACAGGCGCCCCGACAAGTCGGTTTGATCGAAGGTAAAACACGCATCCGCCGCCACGATCACGTCGAACCCCAGGTTGCCGCCCGAGCGTGCGGTGGATTCCACTGAATTGTTGGTGATGACCCCGACGATTACCAACTGCTGGATCGAGCGCAGGTGCAGCCAGCGCTCCAGGCCCGTGGCGCTGAATGCATCCGGTACGTTTTTTTCCACCACATGCTCATGGGCCAGAGGGTGCAGCGCATCCTGGAACTCACAGCCGGGCTGGCCTGGCCGGAACACCGAAGCGCCAGAGCGGGAGATATGCCGCACATGAATGATCGGGCGTTGCGCCTGGCGCCAGGCATTGAGCAATTGCTGTATGTGCTGCTCAGCGTCTGGGTTGTTGCGGCGGCCTAGTGTGGGATCGGCCATGCCTTTTTGCATATCGATGATCAACAGTGCGGCGTTCGTCGCTATCGGTTCCATGGCCTGTCCTGGCGGTGGTGAACATTATCTAACTGGAGCAACGCGCTCCCACAGGGTGGACGTTAGCACCGATCAGCAGCCCATACGCAAAACCCTGAGACTTCCCGGCGAAACGCTTCATAATGGCGGCCAATTTGTTTAGCTCGTTATTCTGGTGTGCCCGCATGGAAATTAAGGTCAACTTTCTCGACAACCTTCGGCTTGAAGCCAAGTTCGATGACTTCACGGTCATTGCCGACCAGCCCATCCGCTACAAGGGCGATGGTTCGGCACCGGGGCCATTCGACTACTTCCTGGCTTCGTCGGCGTTGTGTGCGGCGTACTTTGTGAAGTTGTACTGCCAGACGCGCAATATTCCCACCGAGAATATTCGCCTGTCGCAGAACAACATCGTCGACCCGGAAAACCGCTACAACCAGATTTTCAAGATCCAGGTCGAATTGCCCGCAGATATCTCCGACAAGGACCGCCAAGGCATCCTGCGTTCCATCGACCGCTGCACCGTGAAGAAAGTGGTGCAGGCCGGGCCGGAATTCGTGATTGAGGAAGTCGAGAACCTCGACGCCGATGCCCAGGCGCTGTTGATGCCCAACTCCACGTCCGCAGCAGGCACCTACATTGCCGGCAAGGACCTGCCGCTGGAGCAGACCATCGCCAACATGTCGGCGATTCTCGCGGGCCTGGGCATGAAGATCGAGATTGCCTCGTGGCGCAATATCGTGCCCAACGTGTGGTCGCTGCATATCCGCGACGCCCATTCGCCGATGTGCTTTACCAACGGCAAAGGCGCGACCAAAGAGGGCGCGCTGGCGTCGGCGCTGGGTGAGTTCATCGAGCGTCTGAACTGCAACTTCTTCTACAACGACCAGTTCTGGGGCGAGGACCTGGCCAACGCGCCGTTCGTGCATTACCCGGACGAACGTTGGTTCCAGCCGGGCCCCAACGATGAGCTGCCGAGTGAAATCCTCGATGCCTACTGCCTGAAAATCTACAACCGCGAGGGCGAGCTGCGTGGTTCACACCTGTTCGACACCAACTCCGGCAACGAAGCCCGTGGCATTGTCTCGCTGCCGTTCGTGCGTCAGTCCGATGGCGAGGTGGTGTATTTCCCGTCCAACCTGATCGAAAACCTCTACCTGAGCAACGGCATGAGCGCTGGCAACACCTTGGCCGAAGCCCAGGTGCAGTGCCTGTCGGAGATTTTCGAGCGAGCGGTGAAGCGCGAAATCATCGAAGGCGAATTTGCGCTGCCGGACGTACCCGCCGAAGTGCTGGCCAAGTACCCGGGCATCCTGGCGGGTATCGAAGGCCTGGAAGCCCAGGGCTTTCCGGTGCTGGTCAAGGATGCCTCCCTGGGCGGTGAATTCCCGGTGATGTGCGTGACCTTGATGAACCCGCGCACCGGCGGCGTGTTCGCTTCGTTCGGCGCGCACCCCAGCCTGGAAGTGGCACTGGAACGCAGCCTCACCGAGCTGCTGCAAGGCCGTAGCTTCGAAGGCTTGAACGACCTGCCGCAGCCGACCTTCGAAGGCCAGGCGGTCACCGAGCCGAACAACTTCGTCGAGCACTTTATCGATTCCAGCGGCGTAGTGTCGTGGCGCTTCTTCAGTGCCCAGTCGGATTATGAATTTGTCGAGTGGGACTTCTCCGGCCAGGGCGAAGACTCCAACGCCCAGGAAGCCGCCACGCTGTTCGGCATCCTCGAAGGCATGGGCAAAGAGTCGTACATGGCGGTGTATGAGCACCTGGGCGCTACTGCCTGCCGCATCCTGGTGCCGGATTACTCGGAAATCTACCCGGTGGATGACCTGATCTGGGACAACACCAACAAGGCGCTGTTTTTCCGCGAAGACATCCTCAACCTGCACCGCCTCAGCGAGGAGGAGCTGCAGGCGTTGGTCGAGCGCCTGATAGAAAGTGAGCTGGACGACTACACCGATATCACTACGTTGATTGGCATTGAGTTCGATGACAACACCGCGTGGGGCCAACTGACCATCCTGGAGCTCAAGCTGCTCATCTTCCTGGCCTTGAAGCAGTATGAAGAGGCCAAGGAATGCGTAGAGATGTTCCTACAGTACAACGACAACACCGTTGAGCGCGGCCTGTTTTACCAGGCGATGAACGCGGTGCTGGAGATGGAACTGGATGACGACCTGGAATTGGCTGACTACGAGGCCAACTTCCGGCGCATGTTTGGTAATGAGCGCATGGACGCGGTGATCGGTTCGGTTGACGGCAGTGTGCGCTTTTATGGGCTGACGCCGACCAGCATGAAGCTGGAAGGCCTGGACCGGCATTTGCGCTTGATCGACAGCTACAAGAAGCTGCATGCGGCACGGGCCAACATCACCCAAGGCTGATACACACTGATCGTTCCGACGCTTTGCGTGGGAATGCAGTCAGGGACGCTCTGCGTCCCCAACCGTGACGCAGAGCGTCACCGGTTGCGTTCCCACGCGGAGCGTGGGAACGATCAAATTGAGTTAGATGTGGGCCAAGGCTTGAGCCAGATCGGCGCGCAAATCCTCCACATCTTCAACCCCCACCGACAAGCGCACCAGCCCATCGCCAATCCCCAATTGCGCTCGCGTCGCCGCCGGGATGCTGGCATGGGTCATGATCGCCGGGTGCTCGATCAGGCTTTCCACGCCCCCCAAGCTCTCGGCCAGGGCGAAGATCTTCACGTTTTCCAGAAAGCGCGTCGCGCCGGCCAAGTCGCTGTTCAAGTCCACTGAAATCATCCCGCCAAAGCCGCGCATCTGCTGTTTCGCCAGGTCGTGCTGTGGGTGGGATTTGAGGCCCGGGTAGTGAACCCGTGACACTTGCGGTTGTTGTTCCAGCCAGGTGGCCAGGTCCAGGGCATTGCTGCAATGGCGCTCCATGCGCAGCGCCAGGGTTTTTACCCCGCGCAGGGTCAGGAAGGCATCGAACGGCCCGGCGATGGCGCCGATGGAGTTTTGCAGGAAGCCCAGGCGTTCGGCCAATTCAGCGTTATCACCGACAACAGCGATACCACCGATCACATCAGAATGCCCATTGAGGTATTTGGTGGTGGAGTGCACCACGATGTCGAAGCCCAACTCCAGCGGGCGCTGGATCCAGGGGCTGGCAAAGGTGTTGTCGGCCACGCAGATAATCCCGCGGGCACGGCAGATGCGGGCGACGGCGCGCAGGTCGGTCAGGCTCAGCAGCGGGTTGCTTGGGGTTTCGACCCAGACCATGCGCGTGTCGTCCTGCAATGACGCTTCAAACGCCGACAAGTCGCTGAGGTCGACATAGCTGAAACGGTGCCCGGCACTGCGCTGGCGCACCTTGTCGAACAGGCGGAAAGTGCCGCCGTACAGGTCGTTGCCCGAGACGATATGCGCGCCGGCATCCATCAGCTCCAGCACGGTGGAGATCGCCGCCAGCCCCGAGGCAAACGCAAATGCCTGGCTGCCGCCTTCAAGGTCGGCCACGCAGCGTTCCAGGGCGAAACGCGTGGGGTTATGGGAGCGGCCATAGTCAAACCCCTTGTGTACGCCGGGGCTGTCTTGCAGGTAGGTGGAGTTGGCGTAGATCGGCGGCATCAGCGCGCCTGTGGTCGGGTCGGGTGACTGCCCGGCGTGGATCACACGGGTGGCAAACGCGCTTTTATCGGGCTGGCTCATGCAAGGGATCTCCGTAGGTGGTTAAGCAGGTCGACGCGGGTGATCAGGCCATGAAAGCCTGCGGCGTCGGCAATGATGGCGACCAGGCCGCGATCCAACTCGGCCTGCAGTTCGGCCAGGCTGGCGCTGGGGGCCAAGGTGTGTAGCGTATTGGTCATGGCGCTGGCGACGGTCGTAGAAAAATCTGCAGCGTCGTGGTGCAGGCCCAGCAGGATGTCGGACTCGTCGATCACGCCCACCAGAGTCTGGCCATCGACCAGCACTGGCAGTTGCGACACGTCCGCCAGGCGCATGCGCTGGAAGGCGGTGAGCAGGGTGTCGTCTGGGCTTACGCTGATCACGCGGCCGTCTTCGAAGCGGCGCGCGATCAGGTCGCGCAGGTCACCGTAGTGCTTGTACTGCAACAGCCCCGCGTCGTTCATCCACTGGTCGTTATAAACCTTGGACAGGTAGCGCGTACCGGTGTCGCAGACGAAGGTGACCACGCGCTTGGGCTCGGTTTGCTCGCGGCAGTAGCGCAAGGCCGCGGCGAGCAGTGTGCCGGTGGATGAGCCGCCGAGGATGCCTTCGGCCTTGAGCAATTGGCGGGCGTGGTCGAAGCTGTCTGCATCACTGATGTAGTAGGCGTGGCGCACGCTGGACAGGTCGGCAATCGAAGGGATGAAGTCTTCGCCAATACCTTCCACGGCCCAGGAACCAGGGGTTTCCAGCTTGCCGCTGCGGCTGTATTCGGCCATCACCGAACCGACCGGGTCGGCCAGCACCATGGCCAGTTCGGGTTGCACGCGCTTGAAGAACCGCGTCAAACCGGTGAGGGTGCCGGCCGAGCCGACGCCCACCACAATGGCGTCCACGTCGTGCTGGGTCTGCGCCCAGATCTCCGGCGCGGTGCTGGTCTCGTGGGCCAAGGGGTTGGCCGGGTTATTGAACTGGTCGGCGAAGAACGAGCCTGGAATATCCTTGGCCAAGCGTGCCGCCACGTCCTGGTAATACTCGGGATGGCCCTTGCCCACATCGGAACGGGTGATATGCACCTCGGCGCCCATGGCCTTGAGGTGCAGCACTTTTTCCGTGGACATCTTGTCGGGTACCACCAACACCACCCGGTAACCCTTGGCCCGGCCCACCAGCGCCAGGCCCAGGCCGGTATTGCCGGCGGTGGCTTCAATGATGGTACCGCCAGGGCGCAAACGACCGTCGCGTTCAGCGGCGTCGATCATCGCCAGGCCGATGCGGTCCTTGATGGAACCGCCGGGGTTTTGCGATTCAAGCTTGAGAAACAGCGTGCAGGGGCCGGTATCGAAGCGGCTGACCTTGACCAGCGGGGTGTTGCCGATCAGCTCAAGTACAGCAGGGCGTGAAGAGGTGGGCATGTCGTCTCCTGGTTACGGGATGGGCGCAGGGCGGGGGACAGCAAAAAAACAGCATGGCTTGGAACATAGGCCGGTATTGACGGTGTCGCAACCGGGCGTCCGTTGTATGACTTTTTTTGCCGCATGGGGGAGGGCGCGCGATCCAGATGTGGGAGCTGGCTTGCCTGCGATGGTCATAGGTATCTACACAAATTTGGTGCGACGCTGAACCTGTGGCGAGGGAGCTTGCTCCCGTGACGGCCTGACAGCCGGCGTCGATCTAACTAACGCGCCGCGATTCAAATGTGGGAGCTGGCTTGCCAGCGAAGGCGGTCTGCCAGCCGACCGGAATATTGGATTTGACCGAGTACATATCCATTATTAAGGTAACGGCCACCGATGGTTCCGCCCTGACGGCGGCTCACTTTGCAAAAGCCGGGATGCCGGCCCAGGCCAAAGTAAGCAAAACGCTCTTGCCCCACCACTCGGCACCTCGCCTAGGCTCGGTGTGCCCGTAATCCGCCAGCGCGGTTTAACGGGGCGCCTAAGATCAAGAGCGACTCGCTTCGCATCGTGGTTGCTGTCTGCTGTTACGCTGCCTGACCCACCGCCATCGCGGCCTCGTTAAGGCTCGAGCGCTCCCACCGTTCAGTTTCCGGCAACGGCGGCTTCGATGGCAGCGATGTCGATTTTGGTCATGGTCATCATCGCTTCAAATGCACGCTTGGCGACGGCAGGATCTTTACTGGTAACTGCATCGACCAACACCCGCGGCGAGATCTGCCACGACAGCCCCCACTTGTCCTTGCACCAACCGCAAGCGCTCGCCTGCCCATCGTTGTCGATGATGGCATGCCACAAACGGTCGGTTTCCTCCTGATCCTCGGTAGACACCTGAAAGGAAAACGCTTCACTGTGCTTGAACAGGGGGCCGCCATTGAGGCCCACGCAGGGGATACCCAGTACGGTGAATTCCACGGTCAACTCATCACCCTGCTTGCCGGATGGGTAGTCGCCAGGCGCACGGTGTACGGCTTTTACTTCGCTGTTGGGGAAGGTCTGCGCGTAGAAGGTCGCTGCCTCCAGGGCATCGCCGTTGTACCAGAGGCAGATCGTATTCTTGTTGTTCATCGCAAGGCTCCTCGGGTTGAAAGGTGCATGAAGTCTAGACGAACAACCTGCACGCTACTCAGGCTTGCACCGCCTCCCGGCCAGCGCGTGAGTCGGCCCGCCGCGAACGCCAACTCAGCCCCAATACCATCAGCAAGCCCAGGCCCGCCATCAGTGCGCCTGCCAGGGATATGGCCGGGTAGCCCAGCCTGGCATTGATCACCGCGCCACCCAATGCCGCACCAATCGCATTCCCAAAATTGAACGCACCGATGTTCATCGCCGAAGCCAGGTTAGGCGCGTCTTTGGCGGCCTCCATCACCCGCATCTGCAGCGGCGGCACCAGAGCAAAGCTGGCTGCGCCCCACAGTAGGATCGACAGTGCAGCGGGCAACGGCCATTGCATAAGCACCGAAAAGGCCAACAGCACAGCAATCAACACCACCAGCGAGATGATCAAGGTGCGGTCCACCGACCGGTCCGCTGACTTGCCACCCCATACATTGCCCAGGGTGAGCCCGATTCCGAACAGCACCAGCATCCCGGTGACGAAGTTGGTCGAAGCGTGGGTGACATCTCGCAGAATCGGCGCGATGTAGGTGAATACCGTAAACATCGCACTCGAGCCCACTACTGTCAGTGCCAACGCGGCCAGCACCGGCCCGCGACCCAGCACACGGATTTCCGCCATCAGCCCGCCACCTTTGGGCGCCGGAGCATTGGGCAAGGCCCACCACAGCGCCGCCATGACCACCGCGCCAAGCCCGCTGATGCCCCAGAACGCGGTACGCCAACCAAAGTGCTCACCAAACCAGGTCGCCAGGGGTACGCCGCCAATGGTTGCGAGGGTCAGCCCCATGAACATCGCCGCCACAGCCCCCGCGCGCTTCTCGGGCGCCACCAGGCTTGCGGCCACAATCGAGCCAATCCCAAAGAACGCTCCGTGATTGAGCGACGTCACCAGCCTGGCGATCATCAGCGTCTGGTAGTTGCTGGCCAGCGCCGACAGCAAATTACCCAGGGTAAAAATCGCCATCAGCCCTATCAGCAGATAACGGCGGGGCACCCTGGCCGTCGCCAGGGTCATGATCGGCGCGCCAATCAACACGCCCATGGCGTAGGCGCTCACCAACAGCCCCGCAGCGGGAATGGAGACATCAAGATCAGCGGCGATACCGGGCAACATGCCCATAGGTGCAAACTCTGTGACCCCGATGCCAAAGGCACCGACGGACAATGCTACAAGGGGGGGATTGATACGCATGGGTGACTCCTCATCTGTGAGCCAAATGCTACAATCCTGCCTTTTGCAGCAGTAGCCCTTGGTTGGGAACTACAGCTTTGCGCAGGAGGCACAAATGGACATCGGCGGGCGTTCGGGAGAGATGGAAGTGTTCACCATGGTCGCCGAGCACGGCAGCCTGTCGGGCGCGGCCAGGGCCTTGGGGCTGACCCCATCGGCCATCAGCCGTATCATTACCCGCACCGAACAGCGCATCGGCACCCGTCTGCTACTGCGCACCACCCGCGCCATCACCTTCACCGCCGAAGGCGAAGCCTACCTGCGCGGCGCCCGACGCATCCTCGCCGACATGGCCGAAGTCGAAGATGCCATCACCGACCAGGGCGCCCCACGCGGACGCCTGCGCGTCAGCGCCGCACTGGCCCACGGCCGCATGACCATCGTTCCCCTGATTGCCGCCTTCAGCGCTCGCTATCCCGCCATCGTCGTCGATCTGATGCTCGGCGATGAAGTGGTGGATATTCTCGGCGGCCAGGCCGACGTCGCCATCCGCTTCGGCCCCCTCGCTGACAGCCCCCTGACTGCTCGCCTTATCGGCTCTACCGGGCAGGTTATCGTCGCCTCACCGGAATACCTGGCACGGCATGGCACTCCCGTGACGCCGCAGGATCTGCTTGAGCACAACTGCCTGCGCTTCAACTTCCGCCGAGCGGCGCCGGATTGGCCGTTTCGGGTGGAGGGGCGGGAGTTTTCGCTGAAAGTGGCGGGGACGATTGAAGGGAATAGCGGTGAGGCATTGGCGCAGTTGGCAAAGCTGGGGGCGGGGGTGGCGAGGATTGGGGCGTTTAGTGTGGTGGAGGAAGTGAGACGGGGGGAGTTGGTGGTGTTGTTGGAGGAATTTAATCCGGGGGATGTGGAGCCGATTCATGCGGTGTTTGTGGGGGGAGGGGCGATGCCGGCAAGGGTTAGGGCGTTTGTGGATTTTTTGGTGGAGAGGTGTGGGGGGTGAGGGGAGGGATTTTTGGGGAGGAGGGGGCTGACCGGCGGATTTCGGCCAAAAGGGACCATTAGATTGGGGTGATTGATCGTTCGAACCCGCTAACCTTCTTGGTTACTAACGCCCATGTTATCCGACCACGTTGAGCCGGTGGTTAGAAGTTCTCTGGTGGGGCATGCTGACTCAAGTAGACTAAACGCCATTATGCCAACTAATGTAGTGTGATAGTTTTGAAGAAAAATTGACCTACCTTCATCCCTGATACCGGAAAGTAGGCTCTTGCCTCCATTTTCCGGGCCAGGCAAGAACCCTGATGGGCTTATTGATTCAGCAATTATTTTGAAGCTAACTAGCTCGTTGTAAGGCTTTCCTATGCATAGGGAAACCATTAACAGTTCGGTAAATATATCAAGGTTGTTGTCACCAAGAAAAATTCTCTTCCAGGCAGGCAGCCAGGTTCTTATGTAGCTGGTGGTTGCTGGTGTTAGAGAGTCAGGTGATGCGCCAAAGTTTGTTATGTAGAAAACTTCGTGAGTTAGCGCATAGGCTGAATCATTTTCGATGATCCATGGCTCTGGGCGATGATATGACCACGTAAGATCAGGCGAGTAGTTTAAGCTTTCAAACACTTCCAGGTCGCACAATGCCCTATTTAGATCCAGGCGGCGCCAGTAAGGGTATTGAATGGATTTTGAGAACTCTGACTCTGAGAAGTTTTTTATCAATCGCCCTAGGGATTCGTTTTTTATGTTGTTTCGATAAAATGTTGCGTAAAGAGAGCTAATCATCATTAGTCCTGGGCGACTGATTAGCGCCAACTTGAGGAAGTCGCCAGAGTCGAGCTCTAGCCAAGCCCACTCTAGCAACTCTCTCGCTGCTACGGAATGCAAATTTCCTCGGATCATTAGGTCGCAGCAAAGAGCGAGCTCACCAATTGGCTTAAGCAGAATAAGCTGCTCATCAGTTGTTTTGCCTAACTTGTGGGAAAAATTATCTCGATTGGCTACTACCCAGTTAATTAGCTTTAGCACCGCCTCCACATTTTTTTCAATGTTCATATGCGCTCCCTATGCGGCACTAGATTGGCCATTTTTAGCCACCACTTCAATTTTGCATCAGCCATTGACTCGGCCGTTATGTTTATGTAATTAACTGCTTGCTTTATCGAGAGAGCTTCCGTCTCACTCAGTTCGCGTTTCGCGGATAAGGCAGCATGAACCCAAAATATTGATTTGAATAAATCTCGTGAAGAAAGTGAGAGCACCAACTCTTCGCACGGCTTGATTGCAAATGAATCCGTGGTGTTTTCGTTGAAAATTATTCCATACTTGAATAGCTCTTCAGTGCAATTGGATTCACTTATATCTCTATGTATTGATGGGGGCTTTTGTGGGTAATTTTTTATGACGGACTTAATAAAATCTGCGCTCGGTGTATTTGTTAAAAATACTTCACTATAATCGGCTAGACATGACAGTATCTCCTTCGGGGCGACTATCTCTTCGAGTTTGTATGCTGCAAGAATATCAAGGGAGAAAAGGGAAACATTCAATGCTTCCTTGGCTGAAATTGATTCAGCTCTTAAAAAGGCTTGAATGCTCCCGATGCCTGATAACAATATCTTATAGTTCAATTTCACCACGCTTACGTTAAATTTCGTCGATTTTTACCCATGTTGTATCGAATCTATCCAAGAATTGAGGCGTTATTGTTCCAAGTCCAACGTAGGTCTTTAGATCCTTTATTAGATCTCGCTCAGATTGGTCAAGTGAGTTTAAATCTCCAGAGGACAGAAGCTTTTCAAGCGCTATCTTTTGATCAGGGGTAGCATTTAGATTTGAAATATCCACTTCAATCGCTGTGCCTGTGTCTCCAGTGAGTCTGATTTTGGGTGTAGCTGAGACGGTCGTCGATTTCATTTTGAGATCCTTTGGCTGGATTTCAGTTGATTGGTTCGTCTTTGGCTTGTTTTTGAATTTTGTTCGCAGCGCTCCTTTCGTGTTCAGATGTGAGTTTCTAACTATAAATAGACGGCAAAAGTGGTGTAATGCTTTCCGCTGCTGTGTCTGATTGTGCTCCTTGCCTGTGCATCACTCCCTGCTCTGTCTCATGTGTCGCGCCAGAAATAGGAAAAGCGATATGGCTTTTGGCCACATCCCGAAGCCTAGCAGGTTATCTATGGTCTGCAATTGGCCGTTTGCAGCCAATGAGTCAACGCAAGGTTGTAACCGGCACGGATGGACCAAAGCTCATACACCGCCCACTCGCGTTTTCGTTCCAGCCTGCCCGCAAGCGCATCGCCTTTTCATGGCCTTTCCCCGCACTGTCGCGTCTTTTAAGCTTGCTGAAACGTTTCATCGAGTTTATAAAGCGCAAACAACTCCAATAAAGGCCACCGCCATGATCCCGCTCAAACTCCTCGTTGCCCTCAGCGCATTCTCTGCCGCCTCCCACGCCCTGGCCTGGGATTACGTGCTGCTGGACACCGACAAAGCCGCCCAGAACTGGCAGGTCACCAGCCAGCAACTCGGCATCCAAACCGACAAACCCTTCAGCGTTACCCTGCGTACCTTGCACGGTGGTCGGCAGGAGGGCGTGAGCATCGTCGATATCGATAACGGCACGATGAAGCTCTCGGTAGTGCCGACTCGCGGCATGAACGTGTTGCAGGCGTCGGTCGGCGATGTGCGCATGGGGTGGGATTCGCCGGTCAAGGAAGTGGTGAATCCGTCCTTCATCGAGCTCAATGGCCGCGGTGGTCTGGGATGGTTGGAAGGTTTCAATGAGCTGGTTACTCGCTGCGGCTACGAATGGGTCGGGCACCCTGGTATCGACAACGGCGAGCTGCTGACCCTGCACGGGCGGGCCGCTAATATTCCCGCGAATAAAGTCACCCTGCATATCGATGAAAAACCGCCGTACGCCATCGCCCTGCGCGGCGAGCTGAAAGAGCAGGCGTTCAAGAAGGTCGATTTTTCTGTTGCGACCGAACTGGTCACCGAGCCTGGCAGTGTGGTGTTCTCGCTCAACGACACGCTGACCAACAATGGCGATTATCCGAAGGAATACCAGGCGCTGTATCACAGTAATTTCAGCACGCCGTTCCTGGAGCAGGGCGCGCGGTTCGTTGCGCCGGTGAAGCAGGTGTCGCCGTTCAACGACAAGGCCAAGGGCGAACTGGCCGACTGGCAAACCTATCGCGCACCGACCAAGGACTATGACGAAACGGTTTACAACGTGGTGCCGTATGCCGATGCCAAGGGCGATACCTTGACCGTGCTGCATAACAAGGCCGGCAGCCTGGGGGTTTCGGTTGGCTTCAATACGCAGACACTGCCGGTGTTTTCCCTGTGGAAGAACACTGATACCCAAGGGCAGGGCTATGTCACGGGGTTGGAGCCGGGGACGAGTTTTTCCTATAACCGTCGTTATCAGCGGCCATTGAACCTGGTGCCTACGATCGGGGCGAAGGAACATAAGCAGTTCCGTATCAGCTACAGCTTGTTGGCGGATAAGGCGGCTGTTGAAAAGGCCTTGAAGCAGGTCAGCGAGATTCAGGGTGGGCGGGAGACTGAGGTGCGGCAGACGCCTTTGGTGGATCTGACCAAGGAGTGACATTGGCTGGAGCCTTCACGCGGGCCCCGACGTTCTTCATCGACGCCGGAACCCGCGCCCTGCAACTGTCATCGATGGGCATGCATACTGAAATAACCGTATTTCAGGAGCCTATCCGTGATTCGCAGAGCATTACCCGCCGATGCAAAGGCCATTGCCCAAGTGCATATCAGCAGTTGGCAAGACGCCTACCGTGACCTGATGCCCGCCCAGTTCTTGAGCGGATTGCAAGCAACGCTTGCTCGGCGCGAAGCCCATTGGGTACGCTCGATTGCCTCGGGTGAGTCAACGGTATGGGTCGCCGAGGTGGGCCAGCAGGTGGTTGGCTGGATAGCCGTCGGCGCCAGCCGTGACGAAGACGCCGTGCAGGCCACTGCAGGTGAGGTCATGGCCATCTACGTACTCGCTGAGCATTGGCACAACGGCGTCGGGCGGGGCTTGTGGAATGCCGGCTTGCAGGACCTGTTGGCGCAAGGCTATGAGCGTTTAACGCTGTGGGTCTTGACCGGTAATGAAAGGGCGATTCGATTTTATCGCCGGTCGGGATGCGTCGAGGAGGCCGGGACAGAGCGCTATCTTGAGAGGGGCGGTGTGGCGCTGGTGGAGGTGAGATATGGTTTGCCGTTGAGATAGCCTAGGTATTTACGCAACTTGGGCATCAGTGGGATCGTTGTCGGCTGCCAGGCCGTCATCGCAGGCAAGCCAGCTCCCACATTTGGATCACGGGGCATCAATTATATTGGCGTCGGCTGCCAGGTCGTCACGGGAGCAAGCTCCCTCGCCACAGGTGCAGCGTCTTACTGAAGGTAGGTGGATACCGATGACGGCTATCTTCACAGGCGCATTCACACCTCACTCATGCCTTACGCGCAGTCAACAACACCGCCGCGGCCGCTGACAACAAACCCGCGCAGCAGCGATTGAACAGGCGCTTGCCCTTCGGCTCGGCAAACCAGCGGCGCATATGCAGGCCCATATAGGCGTAGGCGCTGATAGCCACCCATTCCAAGGCCAGGAACATCACACCCAGCAGGGCAAATTGCGCGGTGATGGGGTGGCCGGGCACCACGAATTGCGGGAGGAAGGCGGTGAAAATCAGGATCGCTTTGGGGTTGCCCGCGGCCACCAGAAATTCCTGCCGCGCCAAGGCCCACAGGCCTACCTTGCTCGTCGCGGTTTCTACCTGCTGCTGCGGGTCTGCGCGCCATAGCTGATATGCCAGATAAAACAGATACGCCGCGCCGAGAATCTTGATCCCGTAGAACAACAACTCCGAGGTTTGCAGTACCACCGCCAAGCCAGCGGACGCGAGGGCGATCATGCCGGCGAAGGCCAGCAGACGGCCGAGACCGGCGAGGCAGGAGGTGCGGTAGCCATAGCGGGTAGCGTTGCTCACGGATAGCAGGTTATTGGGGCCGGGGGCCATGTTCAGGGCGAAGCAGGCGGGGAGGAAGAGGGCTAGGGTGGCGAGGTCCATGACGGCTCCGGGTTGGCAGGTCGGGGAGTCTTGAGGATAAACGCATGAAGCGCGGTTTAACACTCCGTGGCTGGGCTTATGGCCCCGCGAGCGCTTCAGGTGCCGCGCCTAACAACCGATCAGCAATTTGCCTGCCCCGTTCCAAGCCTTCCTGCGTCAACCAAATGGATTTGTTTTTGTTCACCGGATTACTGATAAAACCTTGCTCGTGGAGTCGGTTCATTATTTGAAAGTCGTGGCCTTTCCATGAGTTGCCGTTATCAAAGCTGAAGGTGGTCAGCAGGGCAAGTACGGCTTCCTCAATCAGTTTTTCGTCGTATTCCATAATGGGTACTCCGCTTGAGTTACACAGACCCTGCCGAGCTTAGCGCAGCATTCGCTTGAGGCGTTATGATGCCAATTCCTGTTTTGGTCATGGACGGAAAAATCTTGGCGACTCGCTCTGGAAGTCACACATTGGGTGCACCGTCCGAACTCGATTATTACGATTACAGGTCGGTGCCATTGTCGGCTGAGATCAGCGCGCTGGATGCCTGGAACATCATGACCGCCGAATCAGGGCCGCTGTTGCGATTGGCCTTTCGGATCAGGGATGGGATTTCTTCAAGGTTTGGCGTAAAGCGCATCGGCGGGTTCTCCGGCAATCGGCGCGTGACGGTGCAAGCGGGTGAGCGGCTTGATTTTTTCTTGGTAGAGGACTGCGCGCCGGATAGTCTGGTGCTGACTGAGCGTGACCGGCACCTGGATGTGATGATTTGCCTTTCAATTGCTGATCGTGTGCTGACGATCACTTCATCGGTGATCACCCACAACACCTTCGGGCGCCTTTACATGCTACCGGTGGGGCCGGCGCACAAACTGATCGTCAATCGGTACATGACGCGCTTGCAGCGCAAGCTGCAACAGCTTTGAACCCAGAACAGGCTCACACAACGCAACCTGTTCTCGGTTGGAGATGTCGAGCTTCAGCGATACAGCGAAAGCGCTGGATCACGGCGCAACGCTCCACACCGCCAGTTCATACCCATCCAGGTCGGTAAAGTGGAACCGGCTGCCACCGGGAAACGAAAATGTCTGGCGGGTTATCACCGCTCCCAGCTGTTGAAGCCTCTGCTGCACACTGTCCAAGTCATCTGCGTACACGATAACCAAGGGGCCGCCCGGCCGCACAGGCTCGCCGGTGGTGAAACCACCCGTGAGCCGGCCATCGCTGAACTCGCTGTAGGTGGGGCCGTAATCGACGAAAGTCCAGCCGAATGCAGCGCCGTAGAAGGCTTTGCTGCGGGCAATGTCGCTTACGTTGAATTCGATATTGTCGATCTGTCGGTCTCTGCCACGAGTACTCATGGGGGCTTCCTTGGCCGGCGTGCAAGGCCGGAGTGTAGCGTACCTCACATCCTTTTAATTCACCGATAGGGCGTTTGTGATTAGCCAGTATCTCTGAACACTGCATCCAGCCAAGGTGTGCTTATCTTTGTCGAGGGCCACTCTAGAATGGCGGCGTACTTCTCCCAATTAAAGGAATGTTGTCATGCCTAATCATTCAATCAACGGCAAGGTTGCACTGATCGCGGGTGGTGCGAAGAACCTCGGCGGGTTGATCGCCCGCGATCTGGCCAAGCAGGGCGCCAAGGCTGTGGTCGTGCACTACAACAGCGCTTCCAGCCAGGCTGACGCGAACGCAACCGTCGCCGCAATCGAGGCGTTAGGCGCGAAGGCTGTGGCCTTGCAAGCAGACTTGACCACGGCGGGAGCGATGGAAAAACTCTTCAAGGATGCCGTCGCCGCAGTCGGCAGGCCGGACATCGCGATCAATACCGTGGGCAAGGTGCTTAAAAAGCCAATGGCTGAAATCACGGAGGCGGAGTATGACGAGATGATGGCCGTCAACTCCAAGACTGCGTTCTTTTTTATCAAGGAAGCCGGCAAGCACCTCAATGACAATGGCAAGATCTGCACTATTGTCACTTCACTGCTGGGCGCTTTCACGCCCTTTTACGCTGCATATGCCGGCAGCAAGGCGCCGGTAGAGCAATTTACGCGAGCGGCGGCGAAGGAGCTGGGCGTTCGAGGTATTTCGGTCACGGCAGTAGGGCCGGGGCCGATGGACACGCCGTTCTTCTACCCGGCCGAAGGTGAGGATGCGGTCAGTTACCACAAGACGGCTGCCGCGCTGTCGCCGTTCTCGCGCACGGGCCTGACAGATATCGAGGATGTGGTCCCGTTCATCCGTAACCTGGTGAGTGACGGCTGGTGGGTGACTGGCCAGACAATTTTGATCAATGGCGGCTACACCACCAAGTAAACGGTCAACGCGCAGGCGCAGACGTGGTGAGCGCCGATCGATCCGTGCCCCCCGAGCATTGAGAGCCCATGGATAGAATCGAACAGTACCGCGTCTTCGTTCAGGTCGCAGAGCTTGGCAGTTTCATACAAGCGGCACGGCTGATGAGGCTGCCACGCGCAAGCGTGTCGGCCGCCATTCAACAGCTGGAGGCCAATGCCGGCACTCGACTGCTGCACCGGACAACCCGCAAGGTCTCCCTGACCGCCGATGGCACCCAGTTACTGCTGAAGGCGCGCCAGGTCTTGCTGGACATCGATGATATCGACCAACTGTTTAACAGCCATCAGGAACAGGTCATGGGCCGTCTGGAAGTGGACGTGCCCAGCCGCATAGCGCGGCGCCTGGTGATGCCTGCGTTGGCCGAGTTTCTCCGCCGCTACCCTGGGCTCCAACTCGGCCTGGGCTCCACCGATCGCGCCATTGATTTGGTACAGGAAGGCGTTGACTGTGTCATTCGTTTTGGCACCCCGCAGAACAGCAGCCTGGTGGTGAAACCGTTGGGCAAGGTGTTGCTGGTCAATTGCGCGAGCCCCGCATACTTGGCGGAATTCGGGGTGCCCACACAGCCTTGCGATCTGCAAAACCGGCATGTCTGTATCGGCTACAGCACGAGCGCAGGCGGGCAGGAAACGGCCTGGGAATATTGCGTCGATGGCACCGCGCAGGCTGTCATGATGCCGAGCCGTGTGGTGGTCAATAATGCCGAAAGCTATATCGCAGGATGCTGTGCAGGGCTTGGCTTGATTCAGGTGCCGTTGTTCGATGTTCAGCATTTATTGGACAGCGGCGAATTGGTGGAGGTGATGGCGGCCTATCGGCCGGCCCCCATGTGCGTTTCAGTCCTGTACCCGACTCGCCGCCAACGCTCTCGTCGCCTTGGCGCGTTCATCGATTGGTTTGCCGCCTTGATGGCTCCGCATCTGGAACCTTGATGCACTCCAGCGCTCTGCCCACCTGTTCTCTCTGACTCGCCATGTTCCGGGTTGGGCTCAAGGATGAAACCTGCGCCCCAACGCATCCAGCCGCACCGCGATCGGTGGCAGGCGTTCGCTGCTGCGGGCGAGTGTCTCGACGTCGTCGGCGGTGTTCTGGGCGATGCTTTGTACCGACTGCAAGCGCTCGACGATCTCCAGGTTGGCCGAGGTCTGCTCGCGGGTGGTGGTGACGATGTGGCCGTTGAGTTGGTCGATGTGCGCGATGTCCTCGCCCACAGCCCGTAGCATCTCCACGGCCACTTGGCTGTCTGCCACGCAGCGCTCTACGCCTTCGCGGCTGGCGTGCATGGCTTCGACGGCTTGGCGGCTGCCGTGTTGCAGGCCCTCGATGATGCTCTTGATTTCCTGGGTGGAGAGGGCGGTGCGCTGGGCCAGGCTGCGCACTTCATCGGCCACCACGGCAAAGCCACGGCCTTGCTCGCCGGCGCGGGCGGCCTCGATGGCGGCGTTGAGGGCCAGCAGGTTGGTCTGGTTGGCGATGCTGCTGATCACTTCCAGCACCGAGCCGATTTGCTCTGCCTGCACCGCCAGGGATTCCACGGTCGACTCCGTGCCGTTGATGCGCGAGGCCAATTGGCTGATTTCATGTTGGGCGCGGCCGACGCTTTCCTGGCCGCGCACAATCTGCTGGCTGGCCTGGCCTGCATGTTCCACTGCCTGTTCGACCTGCACCGTAATGTGGCCCATGGCGTCTTCCATGCGCTGCATCGAACCGGTCATTTCGCCGATCTGCGCCAGTTGATGCCGTGCGCCTTTTTCCAGGGTGCCGCTCGCGCTGGCCAGTTCCTGGCCAAGCTGGCCCAGGCCATGGGAGTCGCGGGCGACGCCGTCGATCAGGTGGGTGAGTTGCTGCAGGAAGTGGTCGAACCGCTTGGCGAGGGACACGTGGGCCTTGCCTTCACCTTGGGCGGTTTCCGCCGTGAACTGCGAGGTAACGGCGAGCATCTTCTCCAGCATTTCCTGGCTCTCCACCGCTTCGGCCTGGCTATGGACGGCCAGGTAGAGCAGGGCGACGGTCTCCATCACCACATAGAAGGCGTGGACGAACACCATCGTCCAGCCGCCGTGATGCTCCATCACAAACACCGGGAAACCCTGGTGTTGCAAGGCATGAAACACCACGTGATGCACCGCGATGGTCAGTGCCGCCACCAAAATCGGCAGCCAGTCACGGTAGAAGGTCAGCACCGCCAACAGCGCGAAAATGCCGAAGTGGGATTCGATCACCCCGTGCGCCTGGTTGATGTGCAACGCCGCCATCACCATCAAGCCGGCGCCCAGTGCACAGCGCATCACGCGGGTGCCGCCGATGACGCGATACAGCGCCGTGAGCACCACGCCGGTGCCCCCACCGACGATCACGGCCTGCATGAGGGTGTCGTGCCAGAACGCCAGGCCGAGGGAGAACAGGAACATCAGCCAGATCAATGCCAGCATGATGCGGTCGGCCTTGCGATAGTGCTCTTGAAAACGAACGGGCATTCACTCTTACTCCATGAGAGGGGGGCGTCGAGGTCAAGCAAGCACGCGGTGTGCCACACAGGCGCGCCGCTGTGGAGTCAAGCAGATATTCAGGATTGTTGCCGGTTACCCACGCGTTATCGGCATGTGGGCGTGGGACTTTAAGAGCGGCTGCCCGAGCGGGCAGCCGAGGTGGGCATGGGGCTCAGAAACTGTACTTGGCGGTCAGCATCATATTGCGGGGGCTGCCATAGGAGTCGCCACCATAGTCCACATCGTTGGAGATGGACTGGTAGTAGTGGCGGTCGAAAATGTTGTTGGCATTGAGCTGCAAGTCCAGGTGCTGATTGACCCGGTAGCCCGCCATCAAGTCGGTGACGGCGTAGCCGCCTTGCTGGAGCCGGTAGTTGCTGCCATCCGCTAGCTTGATGTCGTTGTACATGCGGCTCTGCCAGGAGATATTGCCGCCGACGCGGAGTTTTTCCAGCGGGCCCTGGAAGTTGTAGCGTGTGGTCACTTTGAACAGGTGCTCCGGGATGTCGGTATCGAACTGCTTGTTGACCTTCTGCGGGTTGGCGTCGTCCTTGATGGTGTGGGTGCGCGCATAGGTATAGCCGCCGCCGACCTGCCAGTTTTCGGTCAAGGCGCCTTGCAGTTCGAAGTCGATACCCTGGCTGCGGATTTCGCCCGAGGCTTCTGCACAGGACGCCTGCGGGCAGTTGGGCACCACCACGGCCACGGCGCGGTTTTCCTGGTCGACGCGGAACAGCGCCACGCTGGCATTCAGCGCGCCACCAAAATATTCGCCTTTGACGCCAACCTCATAATTTTTACCGACGATGGGCTTGAGTGGGGTGCCGGCTGTGCTCTTTTCTTTTTGCGGCGTGAAGATGTCGCTGTAGCTCACGTATACCGAATGCTGGTCGTCCAGGTCGTAGATCAGGCCGGCGTAGCGGGTGAGGTTGCGGGTGACCTTGTAGTCGCCGGCGGCGTCACGGTTGTCGTAGTCGTACCAGTCCAGGCGAGCGCCGAGGATCAGCTTCAGCGGGTCGGCCAGGCTCAGGCGGCTGGTCAGGTAGAAACCGTCCTGGGTGGTGACTTCGCGAACGTTGTTGGTGCGGGTGAAGTTCGGCTTGCCTGCATTGATCGGCCAGTTGAGGTCGTACGGGCTGTAGTTGTGGGTGGTCATGTCGTAGATGCGCTTGCTGGCGCCCACCACCAGTTCATGGGTACGGCCGAACGCCTCGAACGGGCCGCTGGCAAAGGCGTCGAGCCCGGCCTGGTTTTCATCGTAGCTGGCCTGGTACACCGTGCGGGCGAGGGTGTCGTTGGTCCAGCGCGATTGGTAGGAGCCGGAGAACAAGGCGTTCTGTTCGGCATAGTTGGCGTTGACCTGCAGGCTCCAGTCGTTGGCCAGGCGCTGGCGCAGCTCAGCGAACACGGTGTTGATTTCCTGGTCCTTGTTCTCCCAATCGGTGCCTGGGTTATAGGAGCGCGACAGGCCCAGGTGGCGCCCATCCAGGCCGACCATCGAAGCGCCCCAGAAGTAGTTGGTCTTGTCCTTCTGGTTCGAGTAACCGAGGGTCAGGGTGGTGTCTTCGCTCAGGTCGGCTTCGGTGACGGCATAGAACAGGCCATGATCCTGCTCGGCCTTGTCGATAAAACTGTTGGCATCGCGGTAAGAGGTGACGACACGGCCGCGCCAAGTGCCACTGTCATTGAGCGGGCTGGAGGCGTCGAGCTCGCCGCGGTAGTCGTCCCAGCTGCCGACGGCGCCGGTGAGGGTAACTTTCTGCTCATCCAGTGGCCGCTTGCGGATCAGGTTGATGGCGGCCGAAGGGTTGCCTGCGCCTGTTACCAGGCCGGTAGCGCCGCGCACCACTTCGACGCGGTCGAACATTGCCAGGTTCGGCTGGGCGCCTACGGTGGCACCGTTGTAGCCGCTGGGGATACCGTCATACATGAGGTTGTCGATATCGAAACCGCGTGCGGTGAAGGCTTGTCGCCCAGGGCCGTTGGAATAATTGAGGAACAGCCCCGGCGTGGCGTTGACCACGTCGTTGATGCTGGTCATGGCCTGGTCATCCATGCGCTGGCGCGTGATTACGGTGACGGCCTGCGGGGTTTCGCGCAGGGTCAGCGGCAGTTTGGTCGCGGTCTTCATCGAGCCGGTGGTGTACGACTCGCTGCCTTCGGTGGTTGCGCCAAGCTGTTGGCCCGAGACCTGGGTAGCGCCCAGCTCGATGGTGGCCGGTGCTTCGGCGTCGGCGGCAATGGCCGCATTGGAGGTTGCTAGCGCGATAGTGATTGCCATCAGACTGGGTGTAAAAACGTTGCCGCCGCGTTGTTGCACAGACATGAAAGTAGGGCTCCCCAAGTGCCTTCCGTGGCGAATAGTAAATCTGTTGATAATTATTCGCATCAGTCTGACAGATTGAGTCTGTAGGGAAAAGTCCAAACTCTGTAGGAGCGAGCTTGCTCGCGAAAGACTCACAGGCGCCGCGTTGATTCCGGAAACCAGCGTTATCGTTGAGGTTTTTCGCTAGCAAGCTCGCTCCTACAGGGTGGTGTTCAGGTGAACAGGATTTCGTAGGGCTCGCGCATGCGCTCCAGCAATATCTGCGCGAGCATCGGCGGTAAGCCAATTTGTGGGTCACCCACCAACTGGCTGGCGTAGGCATGGGCGGCGTGCAACTTGCGCGCGACGGTCCAGGTATCCAGGCGGACCTTGCGTGCACGCTGCCAGGGCATTACCGCGCTTTCCCGGGCCGGCCAATGCCAAGCCCAGATCGGCAGTTCATACAGTTGCGCACCTACCAGGCTGCACGCCTTGGCACTCGCGCGGCCGACGGCGTCGTGGTCGTCATTGCCGTCGTTGCGCCAGGTGGTAAACACCACGTCGCCAGGTTGCAGGTAGCGCGCGATGAATTGGCTCATCGGCGATTCACGGGCGGCCAGTGCGTCATCACAAAACCCGCCACGAATCCATTTCAGGCTGTGCAAGGGCATACCCAATCGGCGCAGGGCCTCGGCACTTTCCTGGGGGCGCACCACGCTCAAGCGGCTGGCCGGCCATACTTGAGAGCCGGGATGGCTGGCGCTGCCATCGGTGATGGAGATCAATTGCAGCGGATGCTCGCGGGTGCTGAGCAGTTGCAGCAAACCGCCGCACGCCAGCACTTCATCGCCAGGATGAGGTGCGATTACCACGACGCGAGCACTGGGTGGTACCAGGCTGTTCAGGGAGATGATGGGTGTTTGCGCCAACTGCGGCGCACTGTTCCAGATTTGCACGGGGCCGCGACGGCCTTCGCTTAAGGAGGCAGGCTTCATGGGGTGTCACATCCTTGTCGGTTGATACCGGGTCGTGCTCCGTTGACGAGACGACGCTCTTGTCTTCACCGCAGGCTCCGCTGGGTGAGTGCGCAGCATGCCAATCAAGGAATGCCATGCAAGGCGTTAAGAGCATAGACAGGCATGGGTATCTGCACAACTTTGATGCGATGTTTGCTGGGCTGATGTCATCGCAGGCAAGCCAGCTCCCACAGGGGTCTATGTTGCCCACAATATCTGCGCCTGGCACGGATCCCTGTGGGAGCTGGCTTGCCTGCGATTTTGTTTTCACCCAGCCCGCATCAAACTCTTCAAGTAATCACCAAACCCACCCTCAGCCCGGCAATCCAGTCGCGCACTGGTCACCACTTGCGGCGCATGGCTCCAGGCAATGGAGGCACCGCAACGCTCCAATTCACGTACCAGTTGTACATCCTCGTGGCATTCCAGTGGTTCAAACCCACCGGCCTCTACGTAGGCGCGGGCACTCACGCCCAGGTTGGCCCCATGAATATGCCGATGCCCATCGCGGGCCTGGTAGGCCTGCTGATAACGAATCTGCGCGGCCGGGTCGAAGCCGTCGCTCCAGGCGTCCACGGTGACTGTGCCGCACACTGCGTCGCAGCCTTGGGCCAGTTGGGCCACCAACCAGTCAGGGGCGACACGGCTGTCGGCGTCGGTGCAGGAAATCCACCGCGCGCCTTGCTCCAGCAAGTACCGTGCACCCACGCCGCGGGCGTGGCCGACATTGCGCGCCTGCACGTGCAGGCAATGCACCTGGTGGGCCTGGGCAATCGCCGCGCTGGCATCGCTGCAACTGTCGAGTACTACCAGAATCTGTACCGCTTCACCCAGCAAGCCCGGGTGGTCGGCGGCGATCCGCGCAGCCCGCAGGCAATCATCCAACAGGGCTTCTTCGTTATGTGCCGGGATCAGAATACCGATCATCGTAAACCCTCATGGCGAGCGACCGAGGTGCCATCCAGGCTCCACAGGTCGAGCAGGAAATCCGGGTCCTGGTACTGCACCAACGGTGCAACACCCAGACGCTGTTGCAGCACGGCGTGCACCTGTTCGGCGGTTTGCGGGCAACCGTCAATGGGCACTCGCCAATGGCAGGCCAGGATTTGCCCGTCAGCGGTCAAGGCGGCGAGTGCGCAATCGATCAGACGATTAAAATCACCTACATCGAGGTAATAACAAAGCTCACTCAATACGATCAGCTCGAATTGCCCGCCGGGCCATTGTTCCGGCAGGCGACGCTGCTCCACCCCGGCATGAGGAAAGCACTCCAGCCGCGCTTGTGCCAGCCGTACCGCCGCAGTCGCAGTGTCGCAACACAGCAGGCGTTCACAACGCGGGGCCAGCTCGGCACTCAGTTCACCGTTGGCACAACCCGGCTCGAATATCGACGCATAGCGCGGCCGCGTCAGCATGGCCAAGGTCAGGGCGCGCTTGCGTTGTTCGTACCAGCGCTGACGAAAAGCCCAAGGGTCGTCATTGCCGGCAAACAACTGGTCGAAGTAGGGGGTTGCCACACTCATACGAACACCATCTCAAAAGGTTGCAGCAAGCGCTCCACCACATAGGGCGCCAGCACCGCAGGCAAACCGATTTGCGGGTCGCCCTCCAACTGGCTGGCGAAGGCGTGGATCGCATGGCGTTTGCGTGCTACTTGCTCGGCGGTCAGCGGAATCTTGCGCGCCCGATGCCAGGGCACCTTGTGGTCTTCGGCGGTGGCCCAGTGCCAGGTCCACACCGGTAGTTCACACAGCACTGCACCGACGGCCTTGGCTGCCTTGGCGCTGGCGCGGCCCACAGCTTCATGGTCGCAATGCCCATCCTCGCACCACGTGGCGAACACCACATCGTTAGGCTTGAGGTGGCGCTGGATAAATTCGCAGAGCTGGGCTTCGCGCTCGGCCACATGGCTGTCGGCAAACCCGCCGCGCAGCCATTTCAAACTGTGCAGCGGCAAGCCAAGGCGGTGCAAAGCCTGGGCCGATTCCTGCGGACGTACCACACTCAGACGCTCCACTGGCCAGCGCCGGGAGCCGGGGTGGCTGGCGCTGCCATCGGTGACGGAGATCAACTGGATAGGGCGATCCAGCGCAGCCAGCCCTTGCAGCAGACCACCACTGCCCAGCACCTCGTCATCCGGATGCGGGGCGATGATCACCGCTCGATGCCCAGGCGGCACCAACTGCGCCACACTGATGTGCGGCAACTCGGCCAATCGTGCGCTGTTTTGCCAGTGGCTCAACGGCGTGCCCTGGCCAACAATCGGATTGGGCCTCATAGCGCCCATCTCCCTGTGGGCTCGCCGGCGACCTGTTCACCGAGGGCGGCCAAGTCGCGTTCGGCATGACTTTGCCGCACATACACCGGTAAATCAGCCATCAACTGGGCAAAGTGCGGATCCTTGCAATACGGCCCGGCGCCGACCGCACGGCCCACATGCTGGATCACTTGCTCGACGGTGTCCTCGATACAGGCGCGCGTCTGTTGCGCCAGTTGTCGCGCATCGGCGCGAGGCTGGCGGTCGATCTGCGCGGCGCTGGCGCGTAACACGCAGGCGGCGCTGTTCAAGGCGCTGTCGACCGCGCCGAGGTGGGCCAGTGCATGGGGCTCCGCACGCTTGGCACATTGGGCGCGCAGCACTTCACCCAGGCGTTGCGCCGCGCCGTACCAGCACGCGGCAATGCCGATCCCACCGTGCCAGAAGCCCGGACGGGACAGATAGTCGCCTGGGCCGCCAACGGCAATTCCCCTGGCGGCGCTGAACAGGATGTCGACGCTACCGGTCGCCGCCATGCCCACCGCCTTCCACCCCTCATCCGTCACCCTGATGCCCGGTTGATCCATCGCCACGGCCACCAATTGCTGGCGGTCCTCTTCGTCCCAGGCCGTCAGCAAACCATGGCTGACCACCGCCGCCCCGGAACACCAGGCCTTGCGCCCCTCGACGAGCAGCCGCTGGCCGTCGCGACGCACGCGCAACTTGGCCGTCGGCGGCTCGGCCGCCCACATGCCCCAGGTGCTGCCCAGCGGCGGCAAGGGGCTGTCGAGTTCGGCAATGATCGCCAGGGCATCGGTATGGCCTTCGAACAACTTGCACAGGCGCAGGTCATGCCCGGCCACCTGGGCCAATTGGCTCAAGCGGGACAGAGTCTGGCCGCTGCCCGGCAACGGCAGTTGATCAAGGCCTTCTTCCTGAAGGGCCCTCAGGGCATTACCCAGGGCTTGCGTGTCGGCATAGCCCCGGTAGCCCTGAAGGAAACCGTGCAACGCCATTTCACACCTCGCCTTCGTGCTGCAGTTCAAACAGCAGCAGCGAGCGAGCGGTGACCGCGTACTCATGCTCGAAATCAAAGCGTTCCTGGCCACGCACAGCCGGGTCGTTGGTGTCGAGCAGGCACGTCCAGAACTCGCCCTCCGGCACCGGCGGCAGGCGGAAATTGACCAGGTCGTGATGGGCGTTGACCACCAGCAGCAACGTGGCGTCGGCCCCGGCACGACGAATCCCGGTTTCCTGGGCGCGGCCATCCATCAACATGCCCAGGCAGCGGCCCTGGCTGTCTTCCCATTGCTCGGTAGTCATTTCGTTGCCATCCGGCGCGAGCCAGGTGACGTCCTTCACGCCGATGTCTTCGTTGTAGTCGCCCACCAGGAAGCGCCCACGCCGCAGGATCGGGTACGCCAGACGCAGCTTGATCAGGCGCTTGACGAACTTGAGCAGCGCCTTGCCGTCATCGTCCAGATCCCAGTTGACCCAGCCGATCTCGCTGTCCTGGCAATAGGCGTTGTTGTTGCCGTGCTGAGTGCGAGCGAACTCGTCCCCGGCGACGATCATTGGAGTGCCCTGGGCCAGCAGCAAAGTGGCGAAGAAGTTGCGCATCTGGCGCAGGCGCAGCGCGTTGATCTCCGGGTCGTCGGTAGGGCCTTCGACGCCGTGGTTCCAGGACAGGTTGTTATTGCTGCCGTCCTGGTTGTTCTCGTCGTTGGCTTCGTTGTGTTTGTCGTTGTACGACACCAGGTCGTGCAGGGTGAAGCCGTCGTGGGCGGTGATGAAGTTCACCGAGCTGTACGGTCTGCGCCCGCGGTGATTGAACATCTCGCCCGAGGCGGTCATGCGCCCGGCGAAGTCTGCGAGTTGGCCGTCGTCGCCTTTCCAGAACGCACGCACGGTGTCGCGGAAGCGGTCGTTCCATTCCACCCAGCCTGGTGGGAAGTTGCCCACCTGGTAGCCACCGGGGCCGCAGTCCCAGGGTTCGGCGATGAGTTTCAACTGGCGCAGCACCGGGTCCTGGCGGCACGCCACGAGGAAACTGTGGCGCTCATCGAACCCGTCGCGGTAGCGCCCGAGGATGGTCGCCAGGTCGAAGCGGAAGCCGTCCACATGCATCTCGGTGGCCCAGTAGCGCAGGGAGTCGGTGACCATTTGCAGCACGCACGGGTGGCTCAGATCCAGGGTGTTGCCGGTGCCGGAATCGTTGATGTAGAAACGCTTGTCGTCGGGCATCAGCCGGTAGTAGGAGGCGTTGTCGATGCCACGCATGGACAGGGTCGGGCCGCGCTCGTTGCCTTCGGCGGTGTGGTTGTAGACCACGTCCAGAATCACTTCCAGCTTTTGCTCGTGCAGGTGCGCGACCATCTCCTTGAATTCGGCGATCTTGCCGCTGGCCAGGTAGCGTGGGTCGGGGGCAAAGAACGCAATGCTGTTGTAGCCCCAGTAGTTGGTCATGCCTTTTTCCAGCAGATGCTGGTCGTTGACGAAGGCGTGCACGGGCAACAGCTCGACCGAGGAAATGCCCAGTTGGCGAATATGCTTGAGCACGTCATCTTCCATCAGACCGGCGCAGGTGCCCCGCACCGACTCGCCGACCGAAGGATGACGCATGCTGATGCCGCGCAGGTGGGTTTCGTAGATGATCGTGCGGTCCCACGGCACCCGTACCGGTTGGTCGTTGCCCCAGGTGTGCGCCGGGTCGATGACCTTGCACTTGGGCACGAAGGGCGCACTGTCGCGTTCATCGAAACTGAGGTCGTCGTCCGGGTGGCCGATGGTGTAGCCAAACAGCGCTTCGGACCATTTGAGTTCGCCCACCAGTTGCTTGGCGTAGGGGTCGATCAGCAGCTTGTTGTGGTTGAAACGATGACCGTTGGCCGGGTCATAGGCACCGTATACGCGGTAGCCGTAAATCAGCCCGGGGTGAGCATCGGGCAGGTAGCCGTGGAAGATCTCGTCGGTGTATTCGGGCAGTTCGATGCGTTCCAGCTCGACCTCGCCGGTATCGTCAAACAGGCACAGCTCCACCTTGGTGGCGTTGGCGGAGAACAGCGCAAAATTAACACCCAGGCCATCCCAGGTGGCGCCGAGGGGGAAGGGCAAACCTTCACGGATCCGCGACGGCTCATGAACCGGCGTCGCTGTGGTGTTGTCGGGTTTGCTCATCGAGTTGCTCCTGCAAAAGGTCTTTTTTCGGGCCGAACGCCGCCGTACTGACGGTGCTTCAGCGCATGGCTTGGACGGAAAAGGGCCTGCAGCGCGCAATGCGTGCTGCAGGCCCGAGAAATCATGGGGCGGGCGGTTTGGGCTTCTTCGGGGCGGCGGGTTTCTTCGCCGCAGGTTTGGCGGCGGCAGGCGCAGCAGGTTTGGGCTTTGCCGCAGCCTTGGGCGCGGTTTTCGGCTTGGCGGCCGGTTTAGGCTTGCTCGGCGTCAGCGCCTCGGCTTCCGCCAGCTTGCGCGCCATCTCCCAGTGGCGATCGTGGGCGCCATCGGGCTTGCCTTCAGACTCCCAGATCTGATGCGCCAGTTCGCGAATGCGTTTGTCTTCTTTACTCATCACAAACTCCTCACAGAAAATTTTCAGCTTTCTTGATTATCAGGATTGATAAAGACATTGACCGGGAGATCCCCCAGGGCAGCGCTGATCAACAGCTCCTTGTTGGGTGTGACTACGCCCGTTTGAAAAAGTCCCTTCCAGTTTTGTGCAGGGGCGGCGAACGGTAATTTCACCCGCGTATCGCCCCAAACCTGCGCATTGATCTGGGGAAACATCCCGTTTTCAAGCAACGGATAAGACCAACGCGGCACCACCACCAGTAACTGCTTGCCTTGATGTTCACGGTAGAACGCAACCACGCGCTCAGCGTGCTGGCCCACCACTTCCAAAGGCGTATAGCTGCCATGGCGCAGCAGCTCGGGGCAGGCTTTACGCAGGCCCAGTACCTGGGCGATCACTGCCTGTTTGATACGCCCGTCGCGCCAGTTGAACAACAGTTCGCCGATGTCCGGTGGTGCCTGCAATGCACGTTGCCGCGCAGCGAAGTCCACCGGGCGCCGGTTGTCCGGGTCGACCAGGCTGAAGTCCCAGAACTCATCGCCCTGGTAAATATCCGGCACACCAGGCACGGTCAGATGAAGCAAGGTTTGCGCCAGCCCATTCAGGGCGCCGGCGGGGGCGATGGCCTGTGCAGCGCTGTCCAACGCACTGCGCAGTGGCGCACCGGCCTCACTGAGCAGCAGGCGCTTGAGGAACGCTTCTACCGCCTGTTCGTAAGCCTCGTTGGGCGCGCTCCAACTGCTCTGCAACTTGGCCTCGCGCAGGGCTTTTTGCTGCCACTGCCACAGGCGTTGCTGGTACGCCTCCAGATCGGGGTTGGGCTCCAGCGGCCAACTGCCCAGCAGCACCTGATAGAGAATCAACTCATCGCCCGCCGAGGGGCTGTCGGCGCTCTGGCGCAGGGGATCGGCCAGACGGCGCCATTGCTCGACCTGTTCGGCATACCAGGGTGCGCACTCGCTGAGCACCGCCAGGCGCGCACGGGTATCTTCGCCGCGTTTGTGGTCGTGGGTGGCGGTGGCCAGCAGGTTGCCGGGAAAGGCCTTCAGGCGCTGTTGATTGGCCGCATGGAAATCTGCCAACGGCGCACTGAATTGCTCGGTACTGAAGCCCACATCGTTGCGCGACAACAACACCGCCGAACGGTAGAACGCGGTGTCTTCCACAGCCTTGGCGGCGGCGGGCGAGGTCAGTTGCTGGAAGCGCACGCAGGCATGCTTGAGCATCTTGCGCGCGCGGCCCACCGGGCGATTGCGCCAGGGCTGGCCACCCAACCATTGCTCCAGGTGGTCGAGCACCGGCCAGTCGCCTTCGTTGAGGGTACTGCGTGCACCCTCCATGGCGTGCTGGAACACCTTGTCGTCGGCCGCACTGCGGCCCTTGGCGCTGATATAGGTGCGGTACACCGGGAAATGCACGATCAGTTCCTGCAAGGCCCGGCGGATGGCACCCAGGGTCAGATCGCGGGTCATCACGTCATCGCGGGCCACTTGCAGCAGCGCCTGGGCTACGCTTTCGAAGTCGCCGCCCAACGAACCATTGAGGATCTGCTGGCGCGCCAGCCGCGCTTCTTCGCCGAAGGCTGAGGGCCGCTCGCTGTGACGCGTCCACATCTCGGCCAGCGGTGCAAAACCTTCGGGATGGTGTTGCAGCAATGACAACTGGTTCATGAACTCGTAGCCGGTGGTGCCATCCACCTGCCAGTCTTCACGCAGGGTTTCACCTTCGCCAAGGATCTTTTCAACAAAGATGGGCAAGTGGCGTTGGGGTGACAGCGCGTCTACGCGGCGGCGCAATTTGCGGCAATAGCCACGCGGGTCGGCCAGGCCATCGATATGGTCGATGCGCAGCCCGTCGACCAGCCCCGCGCTGATCAGCTCGAAAATCTTGCCATGGGTGGCTTCGAACACCGCCGCGCGTTCGACCCGCAGGCCGCCGAGCTCATTGACGTCGAAAAAACGCCGCCAGTTGATGTCGTCTGCGGCTGTGCGCCAACTGGCCAGGCGATAGGTCTGTTGTTCGAGCAGGTGATGCAGGCGCTCGAAACCCTCGGGCTGGCGACTGTCGAATGCGGTCAGGCGTTGTTCAATAGCGGGTAGCAGCTCGCTGGCGCGTTCGGCCAGGGCTTGTTTGAGCTCGGTGGCCTCGGCGTAGGCGTCGTGCTGATAGGCGAGGGCGGCGAAACGTTCGGCCAGCGATTTGAGTAACTCGTCGCTACCCAGAATCAAGCCGTAGTCCCTGGGGCAAATCGGAAAACGGTGTTCGTAATGCTCGACGTAGAAACTCCCCTGGGCGGCATCGAACTTGAGCGCCAGCGTGCCGTTCTGCAAGGCTTCGCCGTAATCGCTGCCGAGGAAGGGCATCAGCAACTGGCCCTTGAGCAGCGGGTCGGGGGAGTGCCACTGGATGTCGAAGAACTCGCTATAGGGGCTCAGGCGGCCCCATTCCAGCAGGTCCAGCCACCAAGGGTTATCCGCGCCGCCCACGGCCATATGGTTGGAGACGATATCGAGGATCAAACCCATGTCGTGCTCACGCAGCGCGGCGACCAGGCGACGCAACGCCGCTTCGCCCCCCAGTTCCGGGTTGACGCGGGTCGGGTCGACCACATCGTAGCCGTGCATGGAGCCGGCGCGGGCGCTTAACAGTGGTGAAGCATACAGGTGGCTGATGCCCAGTTGGGCAAAGTACGGCACCAGTGGCACCGCGTCATCAAGGGTAAAATCTTTATGAAATTGCAGGCGCTGGGTGGCGCGCAGGGGCAGTGCGTTCATCGGTCACGCTCATAGGCTTGGTTGCGCGCCACGGCCAGCAGTTCGAGGCGACGCGCGGCGCTGTCATTGTCGAGCAGGCTGGCGGCTTCGCCGGGCAAGCGTCGGCGCCAATTGGGGTGGGTGTCGAGGGTGCCCGGCAGGTTGGCTTGCTCCTCGATGCCCAATGCATCTTCCAAGGGCAACAACACCAGTGGCGCACGGGTATGGCCCAGGTAGCGCACGCTGGCGTCGACCATATGGTCGGTGTCGTTGCGGATCTCGTCGATGAAGTTCTGCGGGTCCTGACTCAAGGCTTGGCGCAGTGCCTGGCGTTCGCGCAGGCGGTGTTCGCTCCATTGGTCTACGGTGGGCGCATCGATCAGGCCCAGCTGGATATTCCATTCGATATCGCGGCTGTGCCACCAGCCATTGAGGGTCGGCAAGTCGTGGGTACTGGTGGTGGCCAAGGCGTTGTCGGGCCAATCGAGGATGGGCTTGAACTGGCCGTCATGGTTCTGTTCGAACAGCAGCACACGCATGCCCAGGATCGAACGGGCGCTGAGCTTTTCGCGCAGGCCTTCGGGCACGGTGCCCAGGTCTTCACCGAGGACGATGGCCTGGTGGCGGTGCGATTCCAGGGCGAGCAAACGCAGCAGGTCGTCCACCGGGTAATACAAGTAGGCACCTTCACGGGGGGACGCGCCCAGAGGGATCACCCACAGGCGTTGCAGGCCCATCACATGGTCGATGCGCAAGCCGCCGGCATGGGCGAAGTTGGCCCGCAGCATTTCGATAAAGGCGCGATAGCCATTGCGCTTGAGGCCCTCAGGGGAAAAGGCAGAGATGCCCCAGCCTTGCCCTGCGCGGTTGAGAATGTCCGGTGGCGCGCCCACAGTGAGGTCGGCCAGCAGTTCATCCTGGCGACTCCAGGCCTGGCTGCCGCCGCCGTCGGCGCCCACCGCCAGGTCGGCGATCAGGCCGATGCCCATGCCGCTGCCACGGGCGGCCTGTTGTGCGCGCTCAAGGCTGCGGGCAATCAGCCATTGGGTGAAGGCGAAATAGCCGATTTCGTCGCGGTTGTCCTCAGCGAACTGCGCCAGGGCCGGGCTCTGTGGCGTACGCCAGGCTTCGGGCCATTGGCGCCAGTCCAGGTCCTCACCCGCGGCCGCACGCTGGGCCTGTATGGCTTCGAAGCGGCAGTGGTTTTCCAGGGCTTCGCCGCCGGCCTGGCGGAAGCTTTGAAAGTCGGCATGCTGGGGATGCGCGCCGTGGCGGAAGTCTTCATACAGTGTGCGCAGCAGGCGTTGCTTGGCCTTGGCGGCGGCCGGCCAGTCGATCAGCGGGAGCTGTTCCAGGGCATGCAACTCCTCAGCCAACCCGGCCGCTTCGATGGCGTTGCGCACTTCACGTTCACCAAGGATGCACGCCGGCGAAGCATACAGGCTGTTGAGAAACAGGCGGCTGGAGGGTGAATAGGGGCTGAATCGCTCAGTGTCGGCGCTGAACATCGCGTGCATCGGGCTGATTGCCACGGCGTCGGCGCCGCGCTCGGCGGCGGAACGCACCAGGTGCTCCAGGGCCAGGGTGTCGCCAAAACCGCCATCACCCAGGCGGCGCAAGGCATAGAGTTGGGCGCTCAGGCCCCAGGCGCGAGCGGGTTGGCTGTCGACCGCGTCCGCCACGCTATAGCAGTGGCTGGGCGCGACGGCCAGGGTGAAGGTTTGCCCGTCGATATGCACCTGGTGGTAGCCGAGGGAAATCACGCCGGGCAATACGGCCTCGCCGTCCAGGCGCAGCTCCAGGGTTTCGCCGCCTTCCAAGTTGACGCGACACGGGGTGTCCGGGGTGAAATAGCGTGCCAGGTCCAGGCCCGCACCGCTGTCGGTGGTCATCAAGGGCGGCAGGTGCCGGTCCTGCTGCGCCTGCTCAAGTTGCAGCAGGCTCGCGTCGATCTCGGCATCGCTGTCGGCCGGGTGCCCCAGCCCTTTGAGGACGGCGCGCAGGGCATCAGGCTTTACATGTTGCGGGCGACCGTTGGCATCGATCCAATCGACGGCCAGGCCCGCGCGGCTGGCGAGAATTTCCAGGTTCGCTTCGCTCAAAGAATGTCTCCAACAGGGGATAAGCAAACGCGTGCGCTCAAGGGCGGTAAGTGCGCACCTTGCGGGGCAGGCGTTTGGAAAATAATCGGGTGGGGTGCCGGATGATCCAGGGGCTGTTCACTCAGGTTCAGGTCGATCTGCAGCACACGGCCGTTGCCCAGGCGCCAGCGCGCGGTGACAGCATGGTCAGCCAGCACGTGCGCGCCCAGGGCGACGGTGCCGGGCAAGTGCGGCACCACATGCACGTGACGCAGGCTCAGCAGGTGGCGGTAGAGCTGGGTGTGTTCGTTCTCGACGAAAGAGGGCACCGACTGTAAAAAGGTTTGCAGCGCGTTGGGGTCGGGGATGCGCTGGCGTTGCTCGGGGTCGTGAAACGCCGCGAAGTCGGCAAATTCATTGCGCCGCCCCTCACGCACCGCCTCGGCCAGTTCGCCATGATGGTCGGTGAAAAACAGGAACGGCTCGGCGGCATTCACCTCGTCGCCCATGAACAACATCGGGATCATGGGGCACAGCAACAGTAGGGCGGTCGCGGCGCTCAGTGCCTGGGGCGAACACAGCTGGTGCAGGCGTTCGCCGAGGGCGCGGTTGCCGACCTGGTCGTGGTTCTGCAGGAACGCGACGAAGGCACTGGGGGGTAGATCCGCACTGGGTTCGCCGCGCGCATGGCCATGGCGTGTCGTCTCGCCCTGGTAGATGAACCCCTCGGCCAGGCAGCGCGCCAGCTTGGCGGTAGGCTGCTCGGCAAAGTCGCTGTAGTAGGCGTCGGTTTCACCGGTGAGCAGCACGTGCAGCACGTTATGAAAGTCGTCATTCCATTGGGCGTCGAAATCGTGCTGCAACAGGCTGGCCTGGTTCAGTTCGTTTTCCAGCATCAGCCACACGTGGCGCCCGCCGTCCACCTGCTGGCGTACCCGTTGTGCCAGTTCCTGCAGAAACCCAGGGTTGTCGATGGCGTGCACGGCATCCAGGCGCAGGCCGTCGAAGCGGTATTCGAGCAGCCACATCAAGGCGTTATCGAGGAAGAAATCCCGCACTTCACGACGCTCGAAATCAATGCCGGCGCCCCAGGGTGTGTGCACGTCCTCCTGGAAGAAACCTTGGGCGTACTGGCCCAGGTAATTGCCGTCGGGGCCGAAGTGGTTGTAGACCACATCGAGGATCACGGCCAAACCGTGGCCGTGGGCACTGTCGATCAGATGCTTGAGTTGCTCGGGAGTGCCGTAGGTAGCGTGGGGCGCATAGGGCAGCACGCCGTCATAGCCCCAATTGCGTTCGCCGGGAAATTGCGCCAAAGGCATCAATTCAATCGCGGTGACGCCTAGTTCGGCCAGGCGGGGCAGGTGTTTCTCGACGGCAGCGTAGCCGCCCATGGCGCCGACGTGGAGCTCGTAGATCACCGCCGTGTGCCACGGGCGACCCTGCCACTGGCTGTGGCGCCATTCATAGGCGAGGGGGTCGACTACTCGGCTCCACCCATGCACGTCCAGCGCCTGGGCCCTGGAAGCGGGGTCGGGCACTGTGTTTTCGCCATCGATGTTAAAACGGTAAAGCGTGCCGGCAGGGCACGCGATTTCGACTTCAAACCAACCACCGGCCTGGGGCAGCATGACGATGGTTTTACCCTGTTCCAATTCAACGCTGACATAAAATGCGTCTGGCGCCCATAACGCAAAGCGCGTGCGGTGCGCGTCCAGCATGATTGCGCCGTGGGGCCAGGTTTCCAGAGTCCTTGACGGCATCTATGAAGACCTCCCTTAGTTGTTCCAGTCGCTACTTGTTCGATTTCCCCAGGGCCTTGGCCACCAGTTGTTCGTAGAGTTCGGCGTAGGGTTCCACGGCCTGGCACCAGTTGAACGGCTGGGTCATGGCACGGCTGCGCATGGCATTGAGCAGACCGGGGAAGGCGAACACCTTGAAGGCGCGGCGCAGCGCCTCTTCGTAGCTTTGCACCGTGGATTCATTGAACAGGAACCCGGTGACGCCATCCTCAATGGTGTCCGCCAGCCCGCCGGTGTTACGCGCCACCGGCAACGAGCCGAAGCGTTGCGCGTACATCTGGCTCAGCCCGCAGGGCTCATAGCGTGACGGCATCAGCAGGAAATCGCTGCCGGCGAACATGCGGCGCGCATCGGTCTCGTTGAAGCCAATGCGTACGCCCACCTGGCCCGGGAAGCGCAGTGCCAATTCGCGCATGGCCTGCTCTTCTTCCGGCTCGCCACGGCCGATGATCGCAATCTGGCCGCCGTTTTCGACGATGAAACCGGCGACAGCTTCGGTGAGGTCCAGGCCTTTCTGGTAGACCAGGCGCGAGACCACAGCAAACAGCGGACCACTGGATGGCTGCAGCTCAAACAGCTCGCGCACGTGGGCGGCGTTGATGGCTTTGCCTTCCCAATCGCCGATATTGAAGTTGTGGGTGAGGTGCGTGTCGGTGGAGGTTTCCCAGCTTTCGTCGATGCCGTTGGGAATGCCGCTGAGCAGGCCTTGCTGGGTCTTGCTGGCGAGGAAGCCATCCAGGCCACAACCGAATTCCGGGGTGGTGATCTCCTGGGCGTAAGTGGCGCTCACGGTGGTGATATGGCTGGAATACGCCATGCCCGCCTTGAGAAACGACATCTTGCCGTAGAACTCCATGCCTTCCTGTTGCAGGGCGTGGGGCGGAATGCCCAACTCAGGCGTCGAGGCCAGGCTGACCACACCCTGGTAGGCCAGGTTATGAATGGTGAACAGAGTTGGCGTACGTGACCCACGCCAGTGCATATACGCGGGGGCCAGGCCCGCAGGCCAGTCGTGGGCGTGCACCAGGTCTGGGCACCAGTGGATTTGTGCAAGGTTGGCGGCAATGTCCGCGGCAGCCAAGCCCAGGCGGGCGAAGCGAATATGGTTGTCCGGCCAGTCGCGACCGTTGTTGGCGCCGTAGGGCGTGCCTTCGCGCTCATACAGTTCGGGGCAGATCAGCACATAGATGACCAGGCCGTCCTTGAGGTCCATGCGCCCGATCTTGCACGGTGGCAACGCGGCATGGCCACCCAGTTCACCGACGATATGAATCGGGTTATCGCTTTCCATCACTTGCGGGTAACCCGGAATCAGCACCCTCACGTCATGCAGGTGCGCCATGGCGCGGGGCAGGGCCGCGGAGACGTCGCCCAGGCCGCCGGTTTTCACCAGGTCCGCGAACTCGGAAGTGACAAACAAGACTTTCTTTCGATTCGGATTCTGACTCACGACCGGCCGCACAGTGTTGGGCAGGTCGGCCAAAGACTTTGGCCCTCCTGCCGGCTGACTAAAACGCTCTCCCTGAGTATCTACTGCGGCACTGATCATAATGCACTCCCATCTGTTGGTTGGCTAATGGCCCGCTGCCATCGGCTCCGAGTGACCGCATCCTGCGGCCATGCACACAAGCGCTATACAAACTGGCAAGGCGTATGCCAGTTGCAACGTCGGCTTAAAAAGATTGGATGAGCGGGCATTCGGCCTGAAGCGCGCGTGCTCGCCCTTACCTAAAACTTGACCAGCGGCAGGTTTCGAAAGTTTAGATTTTTTGCGGGGTTTTTGTTTTGGAACGGACCCATCGGTCATGAGTCTAGGACAGATCCCAGCGCCTGCTGGGTTTTCATGCAGATTTTGTAGGACAAAAAACTTTTAACGATATGCCCCTGTGGCGAGGGAGCTTGCTCCCGCTGGGACGCGTAGCGGCCCCAAAATTTTGGGAGCGCTGCGCACTTCAGCGGGAGCAAGCTCCCTCGCCACAGGGGGGGGGGTGCACTTTAATGGTGCGTTAGCCGAGCCCGCGAATGGGCACACCCTTGGCCCAGGCGTGTATATCTTCGATCATCTGCTGATAGAACTGCTGGTAATTCTGCTCGCTCACATACCCCACGTGTGGCGTTGCGAGCACATTGGGCAAGCGGCGAAACGGGTGGTCAGCCGGCAGCGGTTCCTCGGCAAACACATCCAGCGCCGCCCCGGCCAGGCGTCCGCTGCGCAATGCTTGCAGCAGTGCCTGCTCATCCACAATCGGCCCGCGTGCGGTATTTACCAGGCGCGCTGTGGGCTTCATCCAGCCCAACGCTTGCGCATCCACCAGACCACGGCTGCGCTCGCTGAGCACCAGATGGATGGTCAGAATATCCGCCTGCTCAAACAGCTCGCGCTTGCTGACCCAGGTCACCCCCGATTCAGCCGCGCGCTCCGGTGTGAGGTTTTCACTCCAGGCAATCACCCGCATGCCAAACACCTGGGCGAACCTTGCGACTTTCTGGCCAATGCTGCCCAGCCCCAGGACGCCCAATGTCTTGCCGTGCAGGTCGCCGCCCAGGCCGACCTGCCATCCGCCCGCCCGCAGTGAGTTGGCTTCGGCGAGCAGGTTACGTGTAGAGGCCATGATCAAGGCCCAGGTCAGTTCCGGTGCGGCGTGTTTATAGCTGTCGGTGCCGCACACCTGGATGCCCAGGGCCTTGGCTGCGGGAAGGTCGATGGCGGCATTGCGCATGCCGCCGGTCACCAGCAATTTGAGCTGGGGCAGCCCTTGCAGCAGGGCTTTGTCAAAGGTTGAGCGTTCGCGCATCAGGCAAATCACCTCGAACCCTTTCAAGCGCTCGATCATGGTGGCGGTATCGGCGGGGTAGTCGTGGAGAAAATGCACCTTGCCCACGCTGTCCAGCGCCGACCAATCCACCACGTCACTGGCCACGTTTTGCCAGTCATCCAACACTGCGATCTGTATCGACATGCACGCGGGCCTCGAAAAGTGGCAATTAAAGGGCGTTCAACCCGTGCAACAGGGCTTTATGAAACTGTTCCGGCTCTTCCATCTGGGGCGCATGGCCCAGGCCGGGGAACTCCACCAACGTGGCGCGGGGAATCAGCTTGGCCACCTGCTTGCCCAGTACCTCGTAATGACCAATTTTGGCCTTGACCGCCGCCGGCGCCACATCTTTGCCGATGGCGGTAGTGTCGCTGGTGCCGATCAGCAGCAGGGTGGGCACCTGCAAGTCTTTGAACTCGTAGTACACCGGTTGGGTGAAGATCATGTCGTAAATCAGCGCCGAGTTCCAGGCAACCTGAAGATGCCCCGGGCCTTGGTTCAGGCCGGCGAGCATGTCTACCCAGCGCTCGTACTCGGGTTTCCAGCGCCCCACGTAATAGGTGTTTCGCTCGTAGTTGCGTACACCGTCGGCGCTCAGTTTCAGCTCGCGCTGGTACCACTGGTCGACGCTCTGGTAGGGCACGCCGAGGGCTTTCCAGTCTTCCAGGCCAATGGGGTTCACAAGCCCCAACTGTTCGGTTTGCTGGGGGTACATCAGCGCATAGCGTGTGGCGAGCATGCCGCCGGTGGAATGGCCGATCACCGTGGCCTTTTGAATGCCGAGCTTTTCCAACAGTTGATGGGTATTGGTCGCCAGTTGCTGGAAGCTGTACTGGTAGTGGTCGGGCTTGCTGGAGGTGCAAAAACCAATCTGGTCCGGGGCGATGACGCGGTAACCGGCGTCACTGAGCGCCTTGATCGAACCCTCCCAGGTAGCGCCGCAAAAATTCTTGCCGTGCATCAGCACCACGCTGCGGCCGTTTGGAGTGCCGGTGGCGGGGACGTCCATGTAGCCCATTTGCAGGGATTTGCCCTGGGATTGGAAGGCAAAATGATTCAAAGGGTAGGGGTATGCAAAGCCCTGCAACTCAGGGCCGTAGGTGTCAGCTAACACGGGCGCCGCGCTGACCGAAAACAAACCGGCTACGCATAATGTACGGATAAAAGGCATGGGTTTTGGCTCCGAGACAGATGCCCGGATGCTCTTTGCCCGCGATTAACGGGGGATTAACGCCCACTGCAACGTCAGCGCTGCGATTACGCCATAGCGCAGGCTTTTCGCCAGGGTTACCAGCAGTAGAAAACGCCACAACGGCTCACGCATCACCCCAGCCACCAACGTCAGCGGATCACCAATGATTGGCACCCAACTGAGCAACAACGTCCAGTGCCCCCAGCGTGCGTAATGGCTGCGAGCCTTGTCCAGCTGAATGGCGCTCACCGGGAACCAGCGTCGCTCTTTGAAGCGCTCGACCGAGCGCCCCAGCAGCCAATTGACCAGCGAGCCCAGCACATTACCCAGGGTGGCGATGCCCAGCAGCAGCCAAAGGTTGTAATGCCCGCTGAGCAGCAGGCCGACCAGCACAGCTTCCGACTGCAGGGGCAATAACGTCGCGGCGCCAAATGCCGCGCCGAACAGCCCCAGGTACCCCATCAACACCGGTCAGTGAGCCGGGTAGTCCGCTACCACCACGTCTTCGCCGTCGCGGGTCAGGCCAATGATTTGATACGCCTCGCTGCGTCCGTCTACTTCCATGCCTGGCGAGCCCAATGGCATGCCCGGTGCGGCAAGGCCCAGCAGGTCGTTGCGCTTGCGCAGAGCCAGGACCTGCTCGGCGGGTACGTGGCCTTCGACGAACTTGCCGTCGATCACCGCGGTGTGGCAGGAGCCAAGGCGTGGCGCCACGCCCAAGCGTTGTTTCACCGCGCTCATGTCGGCTTCAACGTGGTCGTTGACCTTGAAACCGTTGCTCTCCAGGTGGCTGATCCACTTCTTGCAGCAGCCGCAGTTGGCGTCGCGGTGTACATCGATGGGGATCAGTTCGGCGGCCTGGGCCAGAGTGGTGGTAAACAGGGCACTGAGCAGGGCCAGTCGCAATGGGGTTTTCATCGTGGGTCTCACTGAAGGCGCGGCAATAAGCCGGGCATTCTCCCTGCTTTTGCCGGCATGTTTGCAATGTGACGTCGTTGTAATGTTTCTAAATTATACGAACCCCGGATTGTCCAGCCGCTGCTTGAGCCGGTCCAACGCAACTGACGACAACGCGACCATGCGCTCATGCAAAAACGCCAGTTGCAGTTCAGTCTCGTAAGTCAGCACCCGTTTGAACAGGGTGCCGCCCTGATGAGCGCGCAAGCAGTAATGGATGCAACCGTCAACCGCCAGGGAGGTGAACACGGTCTTGAACTCGCTGGGGCGGCGGGCGATTTGTACGCGGTAACTCATGGGGACGCGTATGCCCAGCAGGTCGATGATTTCGGTAAAACGCGTGCCGACCGGTAATGAGCCGGTGGTGCCGGTGTCGGCGCTGAGGGAGGTGGGGTGCCACTCGTGCCAGCGGTCGGGCTGGGTCACATAGTCATAAACCGCCTCGATCGGCGCCTGGATGAAGCGTTCCTGACTGATCTGCTCCAAGCGGACCGAATGCTCAGTCGCGTGCATGACACACCTCCTGTGTGGCGGTTTTTACACTAGGAGTTGTGAGAATAGTCTGACTCCCATGCTTTGCACGAGAGTCGGCAGACCGTTGATCAATCCCGCTGAGAACGGCCCCCACAAGGGTTTCCAGCAAACGCTAGATATCCAGCATGGCCAGCACTTCCTTGGGGTAACGCAGGCCTGCGGTTGCATTGGCAGGGAAGATTGCATCCAGCGCAGCCAGTTCGTCCGCGCTGAGGGAAATCGACAGCGCCTCCACATTCTCTTGCAGATAGGTGCGCCGCTTGGTGCCGGGAATCGGGATGATGTAATCGCCTTGGGCCAATACCCAGGCCAGCGCCAGTTGCCCGGCCGTGACACCTTTGTCTGCCGCCAGGCTCTTGACCTGTTCTACCAGCAGCAGGTTTTTCGCAAAGTTCTCCCCCTGAAAGCGCGGGCTGAAGCGTCGGTAATCATCGGCGCCGAAATCATCCGGGCTCTTCAAGGCGCCGGTGAGAAAACCTCGGCCCAACGGGCTGTACGGCACAAACGCGATGCCCAGGCGCTGGCAGGCAGCGAGGCAACCATTGTCTTGCTGGTCGCGGCTCCACAGCGAATATTCACTTTGCAGGGCGCTAATGGGATGGACCTTATGCGCCCGTTCCAGAGTAGCGGCGGACGCCTCGCTCAGGCCCAGATAGCGCACTTTGCCCTGTTTCACCAGGTCGGCCATGGCGCCGACCGTTTCTTCGATGGCCACGTCGGGGTCGATACGGTGCTGGTAGTACAGGTCCAGCGTATCCACCCCCAGGCGTTGCAAGGTGCCGTCGATGGCGTTGCGGATATACTCGGGCCGGCCATTCACCCCGCGCACTACGGGGTTGGCAGGGTCGCGCACAATCCCGAATTTACTGGCCAGGAACACTTGGTCGCGCTTGCCGGCAATAGCCTTGCCGATCAGTTGCTCATTGGTGTGCGGGCCGTACATGTCCGCGGTATCGAGAAAGTTGACGCCCAACTCCAGGGCGCGGTGCAAGGTTGCGGTGGCTTCGGTGGTATCGGTGCCGGGCGTGTAGAAATCGGTCATGCCCATGCAGCCAAGGCCGATGGCAGACACATGCGGGCCGTTTTTACCGAGTTGTCGAGTGTGCATAGGGAAGCTCCTTGTGATGAGGGGTCCATTGTTACCCTTGAAAAAATGCAGATAAACCCGCTAAAAGTGCTATCACTGTTCGTAATATCTAAACAATTCCCCGCGGGAGCATTTTCTTGGATCGTTTTAACGCCATGCGCGTGTTCACTCGGATTGTTGAATTGGGCGGGTTTGCCAAGGCCGCCGACAGCCTGCAATTGCCACGCGCCTCCGTGACGATCCTGATCAAGCAACTGGAGGCCCATCTCGGCGTGCAACTGTTGCAGCGCACCACGCGCCACGTCAGCCCGACCCTGGATGGCGCGGCGTACTACCAACGTTGCGTGCAATTGCTGACTGATCTTGAGGAAACCGAGGCGGTGTTCTCCACGCGGCGCCAGAACCCCCGGGGCACATTGAGCATCGATATGCCCTCAGGCATTGGGAGCTTGATTGTGATTCCGGCCTTGCCAACGTTCACCGCGCTGTACCCACAGATCGAGTTGGAGATCGGCCTCAATGACCGGCCAGTGGATCTGATTCGCGAAGGCGTCGATTGCGTGTTGCGCGGTGGTCCGGCCCTGGATGAATCGCTGGTGGCGCGCCCCTTGGCGATGATGGAACAACTGACCCTGGCCAGCCCCGCGTACCTTGAACGCATGGGCACGCCCACTTGCCTGGAGCAGTTGGCGGGTCACCAAATGGTCGAGTACGTGTCCAGCGCCAGCGGTAAACGTTTTGGCCTGGAATTTCTGCTGGGCAGCGAGTTGCATCCGATCAACCTGCCGAAAGTGGTTGCCGTGAACAGCTCTGCCGGTTACTTCGCTGCGTGCGAAGCCGGCTACGGGCTGATCCAGGCACCTCGTTATCACGCCCTGCGCCAACTGGCCGAGGGCACGCTGGTGCAAGTGCTCCCTGATGTGACAGTGCCGAAGATGGCGCTGACTGCGTTGTACCCGCCTCATCGGCAGTTGTCGCAGCGGGTGAGGTTGTTCGTCGATTGGCTGGTGCAGTTGTGCGCTAGGCCCGGCACCGGCTTACAAGGCTAGGCTTGCGCCCTTCGATAGGCACCAGGCTGTTGCCCGGTGACTTTATGGAAGGCTCGGGTAAACGCCGCCACCGATTGATACCCGGCCGCCAGCGAAACCTCGGCCACGGTCTGGTCCGCCTTGAGCAACCCACAGGCGTGGCGCATGCGGATCATCAGCAGCACTTGCCCGGGCGACTGCCCACACAGTTCGCTGAAGCGCTTGAAAAACGCCGAGCGCGACAACCCGGTACAGGCCGCCATGTTTTCCAGGCTCCAGGGCTCGGCCGGGCGGGCGATCAATTGTTCCAGCAAATGCGCAAACGCCGGTGCCCGGCCCAGGGCCGCCAAGCCGCCAAGCTCGGTGTTGTCGAGCACTTGCTGGCGCAGCACATACAGGAACAGCAGGTGGCACAGGCGCTCAAGCAGCGCGGAAGAGGGCGCTGGGGTGCGTGCGCATTCTTGCAGGATCAATTCGAACAGGTTGCGTGCAGCCATCAGCGACGGGTCGCCGGCGCGCAGGATGATCCAACTGGGCAGGGTGTCGACAATCAGCGTCGACAATCCGGATTGGAAGTGAAAGAAACCGCAGACTAATCCTACGCCGTCCGTGGCCGTGCTATCGAGAGGCAGCATGGAGCGGCGTGGGCAGTGCTGGGCGCCGGCCGCCGAGGCTTGGCCGGAAAGCCTGAAGGCAAAGTCACGCAGCAGGAACACCGCGTCACCATTGTTCAGGTGTTGGGGCGTTGGATCACCGTCGATATGCAGCCAGCATTCGCCTTGCACAATCAAGTGGAAGCTCGCCTGCGCCAGGCCATGGGTGCTCGCGTGCCAGTCACCGCAATAACGGCCGACGTGAAACAGGCTGGTGTTGAGTTCGAGGCTATCTAATAACCAATCGACAAGTACATCGGACGAATTCATCTAATGGAAAGACTCAAGAGCAAGTAATCGCTACTTTAGCCTATTGAGCGCTTTTTTTAGAACCAACAGACTGGGGCATTCAAACCCAACAGGAGTCCACTTCATGTCCCGTGTACCGTTGCTCACGCCTGAAACCGCACCGGAAGCCGCCAAGCCCTTTCTGGAAAACGCGCTGAAAGGCTCGGGTTTTATCCCTAACCTACTGGGCGTACTGGCCAACGCACCGGCTGCGCTGGAAACCTACATCACCGTCTCCGGCTTGAATGCCAAGGCCGAGCTGAGCCTGGCCGACCGTGAAGTGGTGCAACTGATTGCCGCTACTACCCACGGTTGTGATTTCTGCGTCGCTGGCCACACGGCGGTTGCCCGCAACAAAGCCAAGTTGCCCGAGGAGGTGATCGAGGCCTTGCGCCGCCGGGGTGAGTTGCCTGACGCGCGCTATGAGACACTTGCCGCGTTTACCCGTGAAGTGATCGCCACCCGTGGGGATGTGAGTGACGCGGGCTTTGAGGCGTTCCGCGCCGCTGGCTACACCGACGGCCACGCGCTGGAAGTCATCCTGGGTGTCAGCCTGGCAACCCTGTGCAACTTCGCCAACGTGTTTGCCCGCACCCCGCTGAACCCGGAGCTGGCGCAATACCGTTGGGAAAAACCGGCCAACTGATTCGGCGTTGGCCCACCTGCTGTAAAAGGAGAGACATGAATGCTTGACCCAATCTTGAGCCGTTGGCTCGATGTTCAAGCGCAGGCCCTGGACGTGGGCAGTTGCGATCCACAGGAAGTGCTGCCACGGCTGGCAGAAGCCAATATTCTGAGAATCGGCGTGCCCACCCACCTGGGCGGCCTGGGCGGCGATGTGGCGGGTGCGGTCGAGGCCATCGCCAATGTGGCCAGCCATTCCCTGGCTGCGGCGTTTGTGTGCTGGGGCCAGCGCTCGTTTATCGAGTACTTGCTGCAGAGCCCCAATCAGCGCTTGCGCGAGCAGCTGATGCCAGACCTGCTCAGCGGCAAGTTGGCCGGCGCCACCGGGCTGTCGAATGCGATGAAGTTCCTGTCGGGTATCGAGACGTTGCAGATCAGCGCCGAGCCCAACGACCACGGTTGGATCCTCAACGGTCGCCTGCACTGGGTGACCAACTTGCGCAAGAATGGCTTTGTCGCTGCGGCGGCCATCGAGCATGCCGGGGGCGGCGCGCCATTTATCCTGGCCATTCCGGATTCGGTGGCCGGGTTGCAGCGCTCCCGTGACCTGGAGCTGCTCGGGCTGCAATCGAGCAACACCGCAGCGCTGGGCCTGGAAGGCGTGGAGCTGAGTCGCGAGTGGTTGTTGCACGAGGATGCGCGCAAGTTTTTACCGGCGGTACGCCCGGCGTTTCTAGGCTTGCAGTGCGGTATGTCGATTGGTTTGGCACGGCGTTCCCTGGCTGAAGTAGCCCACCATTTGGGCGCCAGTCGTACCGTGTTGCGCGACGAGCTGGAAGCCCTGCGCGCAACGCTGGATCATCTGGTCAGCGAGCTTAAAAAGGGGCTGTTGGCCGGGCGCTTTACCGCCGAGCCCATACCGCTGTTCAAACTGCGTATCGCCTTGGCCGAAACCGCCGCCAGCGCTGTACAGCTTGAACTGCAAGCCAGTGGCGGAAAGGCCTACCTTACCGCCCACGGCAGCGGTTTTGCGCGGCGCTGGCGCGAGTCGGCCTTTGTGCCGATTGTGACGCCTAGCCTGGTGCAACTGCGTACCGAGCTGCACCGCCAGGCCAGTCTATGAGCCAGGCGGTATTGACGGCCCAGGGCATTTGCCTGGGGTACGGCAGCGGGCCGGTGTTGCAAGGCTTCGACTTGCACTTGCAACCGGGTGAAGTGGTGTCGATACTGGGCCCCAGCGGCGTGGGCAAATCCAGCCTGCTGCGGGTGCTGGCTGGCTTGCAGGTACCTCAATCTGGCCGTGTGCAGGTATTGGGCGAGCCATTGAGCGGCCCGCATCCGCGCGTGGTGGTGGCCTTTCAGGACCCGAGCCTGCTGCCTTGGTTGACCCTGGAAAAGAACGTCGCCTTTGGTCTGGATTTCGCCCGCCAACCGCACTTGAGTGGTGAAGAGCGCCGCCGGCGTGTTGACCACGCCATTGCAGCGGTAGGGCTGGAACCTGCGCGCCAGCAGTTCCCGGCGCAATTGTCCGGTGGCATGGCCCAGCGCACGGCATTGGCTCGCTGCCTGGCGCGTCAGCCACAAGTGTTGCTGCTCGACGAACCCTTCGGCGCCCTGGACGAAGTGACCCGCGCCGACATGCAGCACCTGTTGCTCAAGGTCAATCGTGAGCAGGGCTCGGCGGCGGTATTGATCACCCATGACATCGACGAAGCGCTGCTGCTGTCGGACCGCATCCTGCTACTGGGTAACCGCCCGGCGCGGACGTTGGGCGAGTGGGCTATCGATTTGCCGCACCCTCGGGAAGAACAGGTCGAGGCCATCGGCGCGCTGCGTATCGAAATTTTGAAAACCTTACGGCAGGCGAGCCGCCCTCAACCCAACCCCCTTGAACAACAGGAGTTTACTTATGTGTCTGGATGACCTGGCCCACTCGCGCCGTGACTTTCTCAAACTCTCCGCCGTGCTCAGTGCCGCCGGCGCCTTGCCTCTGCTGAGCAGCCTGCAGGCGCGTGCCGCCAACGAGCCCGACGCGCCGGTGCGTATTGGCTATCTACCTATCACTGACGCCACGCCACTGCTGGTGGCCCACAACAACGGCCTGTTCGAAGCCGAAGGCATCAAGGCCGAGCGGCCAGTGTTGTTGCGCAGTTGGGCCCAGGTGATCGAGGCGTTTATCTCCGGCCAGGTCAACGTGATACACCTGCTGTCGCCAATGACCGTATGGGCGCGCTACGGCAGTAAAGTGCCGGCCAAAGTCGTGGCGTGGAACCATGTGGGCGGTTCGGGCTTGACCGTATCCCCAGGTATTACCGACGTGAAGCAACTGGGTGGCAAGTCGGTGGCGATTCCGTTCTGGTACTCGATTCATAACGTGGTGGTGCAGCAACTGTTCCGCGATAACGGCCTCACGCCGGTCACTCGTGCCACCGGCAGTTCGATTGCCGCCAATGAGGTCAACCTGATCGTGTTGCCGCCCTCGGACATGCCTCCGGCCCTGGCCAGCAAACGCATCGACGGCTACATCGTCGCCGAACCGTTCAATGCCCTGGCAGAAAACCTCAAGGTCGGTCGCGTGCAGCGCTTCACAGGTGACGTGTGGCGCAACCACGCGTGCTGCGTGGTGTTCATGCACGAGCACGACCTGGCCAACCGTCCGGAGTGGTCGCAGAAGGTGGTGAACGCCATCGTCAAGGCCCAGGTGTGGACCCGCAACAACCGTGAAGAGGCGGTGAAGCTGCTGTCCAAGGATGGCCCGAACCGTTACACGCCCCATGCCGAACCGGTGTTGAGCAAAGTCCTGGCGCCGGCGGCCAGCGACCGCGCCTCCTACGTGGCCGACGGCGCGATCCAGCACGCCAACTGGGACGAGCATCGCATCGACTTCCAACCGTACCCGTTCCCCAGCTACACCGAAGAACTGGTGCGGCGCTTGAAGGACACCCTGATCGAAGGCGACAAAAAGTTTCTCACGGACCTGGACCCAGCCTTCGTGGCCAAGGACCTGGTGGACGACCGCTTCGTGCGCAACGCGATCGAAGCCGTGGGTGGCATGCAGACCTTCGGTTTGCCGGATGGTTATGAGCGGCACGAGGAGATCGGCGTTTGAACAACAGCAGAATCCCCGGCTGGTGGCTGGGGCTGAGTGGCTTGGCGGGTTTGTTGGTGCTGTGGTGGTTGGGCGTGAAAGTGTTCGGCGAGGCCGATGGCCTGTCGGCGCGCTTTTCCCTGGCGGCCACCGCCAGCAGCTTGTGGGAATTGCTCGGGCGGGGTGAGTTGTACCTGCATATCGCCGTGAGCCTGAAGCGTATTTTCGTCGGGCTGTTTATCGCGTTGTTGGTAGGCGTACCCCTCGGGCTGCTGGTGGGCAGTTCGCGTAACCTGGAGGCGGCGACCACGCCAGCGTTCCAGTTTCTGCGGATGATTTCGCCGCTGTCCTGGATGCCGATCGTGGTGATGCTGATGGGCGTGGGCGACCAGCCAATCTATTTCCTGCTGGCCTTTGCCGCTGTCTGGCCGATCATGCTCAACACCGCAGCGGGCGTGCGTCAGCTCGACCCGCGCTGGTTACAGTTGAGCAAGAGCTTGAGCGCCACGCGTTGGGAAACCTTGCGCCGGGTGGTCATTCCTGGCGTGGTAGGGCATGTGCTGACCGGCGTGCGCCTGGCCATCGGCATCCTGTGGATCGTGCTGGTGCCCTGCGAAATGCTCGGGGTCAGTGCGGGGCTGGGGTATTACATCCTCGACACCCGTGATCGGCTCGCGTATTCGGAGTTGATGGCGATGGTAGTGGTGATCGGGGTGCTGGGGTTCGCGCTGGATGCGTTTGCGCGTTGGTTGCATCGGCGGTGGGTGCATGGCGGCTAAGTGGTGGAAACCGGCGTCGAGGCTCCGAACCCGCCTGACGAGTAGGTAATGTCGATGCAGTAACGCGTGAAGCCCCCAAGCGTGCTGCACGCGTTGTGCACGAAGCGTTATCCGGATGCAGATCAGCGGCGCTGGTAACCGCCACCACCCTCATAGCGGTGATCATGCCAGCCCCCGCCGCGCGGGAAGAAGAAACAACCGCCCAGGCTCAGCATGATCATCAGTGGAACCAGCAGGATGAGTCGTCGCAGCATTTCACAGTTCTCCAAGGGGTATTCGCAAGGCCTGTCAGGCGGAGGGCAAGCCAAAACTTTTCATCGCCTGTAACATAAGACCCTGCCGAAACCGCGCCATCCCCGTGACTGGGTATGTGCTTGGCATGCACGGCGATACACAGTGGATACATTCTTCAGGTTCAGGAACTCGTCATGACCCAAAAGCAACGCTTGAAATACTCGCTTCTTATTGCCCTGGCTGTACTGGGCGCGATGTTCGGCCTGTCTTATCTGCAGAACACAGGCGTGATCAGTGAAAAAACCTTCCAGTACCTGGCCATCGCGATTGCCGTGGTCGTCGTCGTGATCAACGGCATCATGCGCCGCAAGGTCAAGCCTAACTTCTGACGGGCGTCAGTCAGGCACGACCTTCGAGTACCTTGGCAGCCTCTTCATGGAGGCTGTAGCTCTTGTCAGCGTTGAGGGTGATCACGCCCTCGCTGCATAGACGCTTGAGTACCTCGCGCACGCTGAGAAACGACAACGGTATGCCCAGCTCCAGCAAATGGCTGTGCACGCCGCGTACCCCGAGGGTGCGCTGGTTGTCGGCGGCAGTGAGGAGGGCGTCGATGACCTTCAGCCGGATCAGGCTGGTGCGCAAACCGAAACACTTGAGCAAATGGCGGATGCGCTGGTTGCCCTGCTGTTCGGGCGCGTTACCGAACGCCCGTGCGTCGTTGCCATAGTGGGTATCTGCGGCCTTTGAATGTCCATCCGTGGGCACTTGCGGGTTATACATGCAAAAACTCCTTTTCAGAGCCTGATCAGGAAAAAGATGGTGCTCTTGGGTAATAAGACGAACGAGTGACGCAAATCATGAAACGATGGATGTAGAAAATTTGTCGGTATCAGGTTTGTCACATCCCCTGCGCCGTCGATAGGCAACCTTGTGCGGTTAAATTTTGCCGGGCGATGTGCGTTCTTACGGTGGGGTAACCATCCCTCGTAAGGCTGTTCAATTTGACTGTGGAGTCGGCGTGATTATTTCCAAGGGGTTGTCCAGAGTGGGCACGGCAGGGCTGTTACTCGCCATGAGCCTGGCCGTATCGGCACGCGAGCAAGTGACGCAGACGTCGGCGGATATACGGCGTACCAGTTATGGCGTGCCGCATATTCGCGCCTCTGATGAGCGGGGCCTGGGGGTGGGTATGGGTTACGCCTATGCCCAGGACAACCTATGCCTGCTGGCCAATGAAATAGTCACGGTCAATGGCGAGCGGGCCAGGTTTTTCGGGCCGGACCAGGCGACCCTGGAAGAGCGCAACAACCTTGCCAGCGATGTGTTCTTCAACTGGCTGAATACACCCGAGGCCGTTGCGGCATTCTGGAAAGCCCAGACGCCCGAAATGCAACAGCGCATCGAAGGGTACGTGGCCGGCTACAACCGTTATCTCAAGGATAAGGGCGCACCCGCACAGTGCCAGGCCGCGTGGGTACGGCCCTTGGTAGTGCAAGACCTGGTGAAGTTGACCCGCAGGCTATTGGTGGAAGGGGGCATCGGCCAATTTGCCGAAGCCTTGGTCGGGGCAGCGCCGCCGCAGGCCACCGCGAGTGTGCAGCCCGGTGCCAAAGCCTTTGCCATGGCCGCCGCCAACCAGCAACGCTTCACGCTGGATCGAGGCAGCAATGCCGTTGCCGTGGGCCGTGACCGCTCATTCAATGGCCGTGGCATGCTGCTGGCCAACCCGCATTTCCCGTGGGTGGGCGGCATGCGTTTTTACGAGATGCACCTGACCATCCCGGGCCAGTTGGATGTGATGGGCGCCGCACTGCCAGGGCTGCCCGTGGTGAACATCGGTTTCAACCAGCATGTGGCGTGGACCCACACCGTGGACACGTCCAAACACTTCACCCTGTACCGCCTGACCCTCGACCCCAAGGACGCCACCCGTTACCTGCTGGACGGCAAGTCCATCCCCCTGGATAAAACCGCCGTAACGGTACAGGTCAAGCAAGCCGACGGCAGCCTCAAGGCCGTGACCCACACCGTCTACAGTTCGCAGTTCGGCCCCGTGGTGCAATGGCCGGGCAAGCTCGACTGGGACAACCACTACGCCTTCAGCCTGCGCGACGCCAACCTGGGCAACGACCGGGTGCTGCAACAGTGGTATGCCATTAACCGCGCCGGTAGCCTCAAGGAGCTGCAAACCTCAGTGCATACCCTGCAAGGCATCCCCTGGGTCAACACCCTGGCCGCCGATGACCAGGGCCAAAGCCTGTACATGAACCTGTCGGTAGTGCCCAACGTCAGCGCCGCCAAGCTGGCAAAATGCAGCGACCCAGGGGCCGGCCTGCAAATTATCATGCTCGACGGCGCCCACAGCGCCTGCGCGTGGGACATCGACCCGCGCGCGGCCCAGCCGGGTATCTTCCCGGCCGACCAGTTGCCCCAGTTGCAACGCATCGACTACGTGCAACACTCCAACGATTCCGCCTGGATGGCCAACCCCAAGGCGCCGTTAAGTGGCTTTTCGCCGTTGATCAGCCAGGACAACATCGGCCTCGGCCCGCGTGCGCGCTTCGCGCTTCAGCGCCTGCAAACCCTCGAGCAGCAGCCGATCACCGTCACTGATCTGCAAGACATGGTCATGGACAACGAGGTGTACCTGGCGGGCCAAGTCATGCCCGACCTGCTGACGTTCTGCGCCAAACACCTGGGCGCTGACGCCGCTGCGCTACAGCCGCTGTGCACCAGCCTGAAAAACTGGGACCAGCGCGCCAACCTCGACAGCGGCGTCGGCCTGGTGCACTTCATCAACCTGGTGCAGCACCTGCAGCAAATCCCTGACGCCTGGCGCGTGGCCTTCGACCCGGCCCATCCCCTGACCACCCCTAGCGGCCTCGCCATCGACCGCGCCCCGGTCGCCAAGGCCTTGCGCGCAGCCATGCTGGCCTCCAGCGCTGAGGTCAGCAAACTGGGGCAGACCCGCTGGGGCGATATCCAAGTCTCCGGCCAAACCCCCATCCACGGCGGCCCGCAAGAGCTGGGTATCTACAACGCCATGCAAACCGTGCCCCGCGCCGACGGCAAACGCGAAGTCGTCAGCGGCACCAGCTACCTGCAAATCGTCAGCTTCGACGACAAAGGCCCCAACGCAGTCGGCGTCCTGGCATTCTCCGAGTCCAGCAACCCGGCGTCTGCCTATTCAAAGGACCAGACCCAAGCCTTCTCCGAGAAAAAGCTGCGCCCATTGCCCTTCACTGAGGCCCAGATCAAGGCCGACCCGCACTACCAAATCCACAGGGTGAAGGAGTAGGGTAGAGGCGCAACCCCTTGATGCCAAGGCAGAATATTTTTTGAAATCAAGGGGTTGCAGGCCTAGGCAAATGAGTACATAATGGCGCCCATCGAACGCAACGAAGCATTAAAAACTTCAATGTATTCAATGAGTTAGAGTAGAGGCAGGCTTCACGTAGCCCACTAAAGTTTGTATGCGGTGAATGTCAGCAACCAGGGCATTGATCGTTTGAGGCCGAGTAGCAAAATGGTTATGCAGCGGATTGCAAATCCGCCTACGCCGGTTCGATTCCGACCTCGGCCTCCACTCTTGAAAACCCCGTAGATTAGCGTCTACGGGGTTTTTTTATGCCAAAAATGCAGCAATACCGCCATCGCCCTGATTCCGTGAAACTGATCGAAGCAAATGATGTCCGATTGCTATCGGCCAAGGAAGAGGTCCGCCAAGCGCGCATTGGGTCTACGCTCAGTAGAGCCTCAAGCGACCTCCTCATACCGGTTTAGCCGCGCGCTTATCCTGCCTGCGCAGGATAACGCCCGCACTCATCAAAGCTGACAGAGTGACCCATGAAACAAAAAATTCTTCTTGTAGCCGTGTGTGCTGCACTCATCCAAGGCTGTGCCGCCCCTTCCAAAAGCCATGAAGAATCACCTTCAATGCCTACCACCTCAGCAGCTGTAGCCCAGCCAACCTTATCCGCTTACGACTGGAACCTGGTCTCGGCAACGGACGCGTCGGGCAAGCCTCTTGTGGCGATGAACAAAGGCATCGAGCGCAAGTTGCGCGTTGCCTTCGGTGACAAGAACCTGAGCATCAGCGGTGGCTGCAATCGTCAGTTCGGCGGCTTTCACTATCAGGACGGAGTTCTGAAAGTCCAGCCACTGGCCTCTACGCTGATGGCCTGTGACAAGAGCCTGATGGACCTTGATGCCCAGGTAGGGCGGCTGTTCAAGGGTGAGCTGCGCGCTGTGATCACCGGCGATAACGTGGCGCCGATGCTGCAACTGACGACAGCGGATGGCTCGGTGCTCAAGCTGCAAGGCGAGGCCACCCCGCAGACCCGCTACGGTAGCGAGGGTGAGGTCAAGTTTCTGGAGGTGGCGGCCAAGACGGTCAAGTGCAGCCATCCTTTGATCCCAGATTATCAGTGCCTGCAAGTGCGCGAGCGTCGCTATGACGACGCGGGCCTGCAACTGGCGACCCAAGACACCTGGCATCCGCTGTACCAGCCTATCGAAGGCTTTGTGCATCATGACGGCGTGCGCACTGTGCTGCGGGTCAAACAGTACGAATGGAAGAATCCGCCAGCGGATGCGCCTTCGACGGTCTACGTGTTGGATATGGTGGTCGAGCAGGACGCTTCTGGCAGCAAGTAAGCGAACACAAACCCCGTAGATCAGCGTCTACGGGGTTTTTTATTGCCTGTAATTTATGCGTGTTTTCGACGAGTGACACGTCTAGATCAAGGGTCCTGGGTCGATCAGGGGTTGTCACGTGCGGATTTGCCGACTACCCTGAAAATGTTTGAATTATTACAAACAATTTCGGTGTGACTGTTTTTTAGGTCATACGGCTTCAGGACGAGGAACGAAAAATGTTTTCACATGAAGGTACTGGACTAGAGCTGTTGGTCTTGGTTTTTGGCGTCACTGGGTTATTGTTGATCGCCTGGTTTATTCACCATCAATACGAGCTAAAGTCGCGTAGGCATGTAAAAAAACAACATGTTTCTGGCCAGCAGCGTGAAGCTCAGAGCCGCTGACTGTCCCTTCACCCGTGCCAGCCTTTACGGCTGGCTTCAGCATCCGGTTTTCAATGGACTGCAAGGTTTTCCCGAGCCCACTGCTCAGCAGTGATGACAGGAATCGATTGTTGCTTGTTGAACGTGGCCGCCTTAGGCCAGGCCACACCTTTGCCTTGTGCGAATACAGCACGGTACTTCTTGATGTGGTGCGTGGGGTCTTTTTCCAGTGCCTGCATGAGATAGTCAACCGTCCACACGTTGCGTTTGAACGGGCGATCCAGAACGCGTTCCAGCATGCTCGCAACCTGCCCATACGTGACGGTGTCGCCGGCGAGATAGACAATCTGATTGCGCATGCGCGGTTCGAAGAACACGATTTGCGCTGTCAGCGTACCGATGTCGTCCGGTGTCGTGAGCGTCACGCTGTTCTCGAGGCTGCCCAGGGCGTTCACGGCGTTGTTGTCGAAGTCGACGACCTCGAACACCGGCTCGAACAGGAAGCTGGTGAACATGCCTGTCGAGATGATGACCCATTCAGTGTTGTCCTGGGCGCGCAGCAACTCACGCACATCCAGTTGGGCATCGAACAGATCCTGGGGGCTGCCCCGGCCAATCACTTCGAAATCCACGCCAAACTGCCAGGGGAAGTAGCGCTTCACGCCGGATTTGAGTGCGGCGGTTGCCAGCTTCATCGGGGTTTCTCGGCCCGCGACCATGCCCGCGCAGCCGATCACGGTATCGAAGCGTGCGAAGACCTTGGCAAGTTGATCGATTGAGTCGTTCACCAGATCTGCGGCGACCATCTGGATGCCCAGGCCGCGCAGCTCATCGATGTCTGCCTTTTTCTCGGGCGCTTGAGTGTTGATGGTCGATTCCCTGAGTAATACGCTGATGGTGGAACCGGGCGCGCGTTTGGCCTCCCGCGCCAAGTTGCGCAAAACCGGCAGGCCGAGTTCGCCGGCACCTAGAACGAGGATCGATTGAGGGGGAAGTGGGGTCATTTCAGGCATGATTTCTCCGCAGACCTGTTGGCGATAAGATGAGCCCATGCTGGCACGATTCGGCAGCGCTCATAAGAAGGCACACGTGTGATACCAGGGGTAGAAATGACCGATCAGGAAACGCTCAGCCAGGCAGAAGTTATCTGCCAGTCGCTCAGGGAGGAGGACGATGGCGTCAGGCGTGAAGTCCTTGCTCACGCCGGTAGCCGCTGGGCATTGGGCATCCTGCATGCCCTGGGTGTGTACGGTGCAATGCGTCATGCCGAGTTAAAACGACAGATGACGGGTGTGACTCAGCGCATGTTGACCAAGACGCTTCGTGCCATGGAGCGCGATGGTTTGTTGGTTCGGCGCGAGTTCGGTGAAATTCCTCCCCGCGTCGAGTACGAGCTGACGCCGCTGGGCAGGGAGCTTTTGATTCGCATGTCGCCTATCTGGACCTGGGTGGTGGAAAACGTGGAGGACTTTCGCAAGGCTCGGCGTATTTTCGACAGTCAGGAGGGCAAAAAACCGGCATGGCAGGTTCCCACACCGGTTCCCGATGCGCCTCGGTAAGCGCTACTTCTCGATGAAGGCTTTGCAAGTGTACGCCTCGATCCACCCCTAGCTGTACGGGGCGCAGCGCGCCATAACCCACTACTGTCGCAGGCACATCACCACCGCTTGGATGCCGCGCCATGTTCATGTCTACCAGCCTGTTATCAGCCTTCGTGCTGTTCGCTTTTGTCTCTTCGATCACCCCAGGGCCCAACAACACCATGTTGCTGGCCTCAGGCGTAAATTTCGGCTTTCGCCGTTCGATGCCCCATGCACTGGGGATAAGCATCGGCTTCATGCTGTTGGTGATCTGTGTGGGGCTTGGCTTGGGCGAGGTGTTCAAGCTGTTTCCGTGGGCCTACACGCTGTTGCGTTATGTCGGCGCCGCGTATTTGTTGTATCTGGCGTGGAAGATTGCCAATGCGGGCGGCATGTCTGATAACCCGGATGAACATGGCAAGCCGATGACCTTCCTCGGTGCGGCGGCCTTCCAGTGGGTCAACCCCAAGGCGTGGATCATGGCGCTGGGGGCGATCACTACCTACACGCCGGCCGAGGGTTATGTCACCAATGTGCTGGTGATCGCCCTGGTGTTTGCGGTGGTCAATTTGCCGAGCGTGTGTGTATGGGTGGGGTGTGGCAGCGGCTTGCGCAACTTGCTGCGTGAGCCGCGCTGGTTGCGGATGTTCAACTGGTCCATGGCCGGGCTGTTGGTGCTGTCGCTGTATCCGATGCTGTTTGTGGGCTGAGGTGGCGTAGGTAACGCGTTGACTGTCAGGCCGTCATCGCAGCATAGGTATCTACATAACTTCGGCACGACGCTAAATCTGTGGCGAGGGAGCTTGCTCCCGCGATGGCCTGGCAGCCGACACAGATATAACTGATGCGCCGCGATCCAATGTGGGAGCTGGCTTGCCTGCGATGACCATAGGTATCTACACAACTTTGCAAAGCACCCGTAGCAGCCGACGGTAACCACGATGCGAAGCGAGTCGCTCTTGATCTGCTTTTGATCTTAGGCGCCCCGTCAAACCACGCTGGCCGGAATTCGACAGGGATTTGGGGGGTAAACCGGCAGGGATGCCGGTTTAGCCGCCCCGCGCCATGGATGGCGCGTGGCGGCGGCCCCCCAAATCACTGGCGGATTACGGGCACACCGAGCCTAAGCGAGGTGCCGAGTGGTGGGGCAAGAGCCTTTTGCTTACTTTTGGCTGGGCCGGCATTCCGGCTCTTTTCAAAAGTGAGCCGCTGTAAAAGCGGAACCCTAAGTGGCCGCTACCGCAGGAATGGATATGTACACGGTCCAACTGAGTTGACCGTCAGGCCGTCTTCGCAGGCAAGCCAGCTCCCACATTTAGGTCTCGGGGCGTCAGGTGGATCACCGTCGGTTGGCAGGCCGTCACGGGAGCAAGCTCCCTCGCCACGATGCGGGCTTAGACCGGCGAGATAGTCGCCAACATGCCGATGCCAATGGTCAATACCAAAAAGCCGAACAGGAAAATTGCCATCTTGGTCATAAGGCCTCCGAGGGGAAGGGGACGACAGGAGTGTCGGGATGGGGCTATTGTCCGCCTCAAGCGGTTTTCAATACAGGCGCAGATCGAAAAGAAAAAACCGTATCAGATCACCGCGCAGCGCCTGGGCCGTGGCTTTTCAAGCGAACAGTTTTTATCAAGATCAGTGCAATGGCCGCTGCCAGCCTCGAGCGTCACCTGAGACAGGCACTGCATTTGCCCCTAAGATAGCGCCCACTGCACAACAATAAGCGTGGGCCGACCCTCGATGGAAAGACGCCAGTTCAGCGGTGGCATGCAAGGCAAGAACCTGCGCTACCTCAGTGATAATCCCCAGCAATCGACCTCGGTCACCCGTGTCGGTTTTTTGCTGCTCGAACACTTCTCCTTGCCGGCCTTCACCCAGACCCTCGACACGCTGGTGACCGCCAACCTGTTGCGCCCTGATCTTTTCGCTACGCGCACTTTCGGGTGGGGCGAGGGCGAAGTCATCAGCGACTTGGGCCTGATCATTCGCCCGGATGCGAACCTGATGCTGGCGAGCTTGCAGGACTTGGACCTGTTGGTGATCTGCGGTGGTTTTCGCACCGAACTCAAGGCCAGCGAGCCATTTATCCAATGGCTGCGCAGTGCGGGTGAAGCGGGCGTGCGCCTCGCCGGTTTGTGGAACGGCTCGTGGTTCCTCGGGCGTGCGGGGCTGTTGCAGGGTTACCGCTGCGCCATCCATCCCGAACATCGGCCGGCACTGGCCGAAGTGTCCAAGGCGGCGCAGGTCACCAGCGAACCCTATGTGATCGACCGCGACCGCCTCACCGCGTCCAGCCCCTCGGGGGCTTTCCATATGGCCCTGGACTGGATCAAGAGCCTGCATGGCAAAGCCTTGGTCGAAGGCATCGAAGATATTCTGGCGTTCGAAGAATCGCGCTACCGCCGCATCAAACCCACCGAAAACATGTGTGTCAGCGCGCCGCTGCGCGAGGTGGTGAAGTTGATGGACGCCAACCTCGAAGAACCCCTGGAACTCGATCAACTCGCCGTCTACGCCGGCCGTTCCCGCCGTCAGCTGGAGCGTCTGTTCAAAGAACAGCTGGGCACCACGCCGCAACGCTACTACATGGAACTGCGCGTCACTGAAGCGCGACGCCTGTTGCAGCACACCGAGTTGTCACAGGTGGATGTGCTGGTGGCGTGCGGGTTTGTCTCGCCGAGCCATTTCAGCAAATGCTACAGCGCGTATTTCGGCTATCGCCCCTCCAAGGAGAAGCGGTTGGTCAAGTAGCCTGGCGGGCTTAGAAAGATTTTCAAAAGGAGTGGCAATGGATATCACGCTTTTGGATCGTTATCGCGGCAGCCTACTTGGGCTGGCGTGTGGCGATGCGGTAGGGACGACGGTTGAATTCATGCCCCGCGGCAGCTTTTCTCCCGTGACGGATATGCTAGGCGGCGGACCGTTTAGCCTCAAGCCTGGCCAATGGACTGACGATACCTCCATGGCTCTGTGTCTGGCCGAAAGCCTGTTGCGCAAAGGCGGTTTTGACGCGATGGACCAGATGGGACGTTATCTGAATTGGTGGAAGTGGGGTTACTTGAGTTCTACCGGAGAGTGCTTTGATATCGGCATGACGGTTCGCGAAGCGCTGGAGCAATTTCAGCAAAGTGGCAACGCTTTTGCGGGCTCAACGCATCCGTATTCGGCCGGCAATGGTTCAATGATGCGTCTCGCACCTGTCGTGTTGTTTTACTTTCCAGATAGGGCGGACATCCACCTGTTTGCCGAGCAAAGCTCGCGAACTACGCATGCCGCGCATGAGGCTATCGAGTGCTGCCTGCTGCTGGCCGAGGCTATCAGCAATGCCCTGAGCGGCGTGCCAAAGAAACAGGTGCTGAGTTTTTCCCACACCGCGCTGTCGGCTCCTAAGGTCAAGGCTATCGCCTCTGGCGATTATCGCGATAAAACCTCTGCTCAAATCGTTGGCTCAGGTTATGCGGTGGCTTCGCTGGAGGCCGCATTCTGGTGTTTCGATCAGACCTCAAATTTTGCTGAAGCGATACTCGCTGCCGCCAACCTTGGGGATGACGCAGACACTACTGCCGCAATCGTTGGGCAACTGGCGGGGGCGTATTACGGCGTCCAGGCTATCCCTGTCGGTTGGTTGAACAAGCTATGGATGCGCGATGAAATCCAAGAAACGGCTGATGCGTTATTCAGCACTTCGCGCTTACCACGGTAAGGTTTAGAAACGATCCAGCCGATAAGGCTGTAGTTCTGGCACCCGCTCACCCGCAGCAAGTTGCCCAACCCACTCGGCCGTCACCGCCGCTTGTGTCAGTCCCAAATGCTGGTGACCAAATGCAAGCAGCACTTTGCCTTCGCACACCCGGTCAATGATCGGCAGCGAGTCGGGCAGGGAAGGGCGAAACCCCATCCAGGGCGTGGCTTCGCTGTCGCTCAAGTCGTGTTGGAACAGCCCTTTGCTCAGCCGGTGCAACTGCCAGGCCCGTTGCATATTGGCCGGGCGGTCGAGGCCGGCGAATTCGACCGTGCCGGCCAGGCGCAGGCCGCCGGTCATGGGCGTCATGATGAATTTGCGCTCCAGTGAAGTGACCGCGAAGGGCAGGCGCTGTTGTTCCTGGGGCAGCATCAGGTGGTAACCGCGTTCGGTGTCCAGCGGCACTTGTTTGCCGGTGAGAGCTGCGGTGAGTTTGGCCGAGTGGGCGCCGCAGGCAATCAGCACTTGCTGCGCTGTCAGTACGCCTTGGTCGGTCATCAGGGAAACGCCACTACCCTCCAGGCGTCCGTCCAGAACGCGCTGCTGAAGAAATTGCACCCCCTCAGCCTTGGCCGCGTTCACCAGTTCGCCAACCACCGTGTACGGGTCCAGAAAGTGTCCGGTAGCGGGGAAGAACAAACCGCCTTGTATAGCGTCGCTCAGTTGCGGCGCAGCCTTGCGCACCGCATCGCCGCTCCAGAAGTCCACTGCGACGCCTTGCTGGGTCATGCGGTGCTGCAATGCATCCAGCGCTGCGCGGGATTCGGCGCGCTCATACACCAATAGCGAACCGTCTTCACGCAGCAATTGCGTTTGACCCATCGATTGCAGCAAGCGTTGCCACGCGCCCAGGCTGCCTTCGTTCAGCGCGCGAAGGCCTGCCACGGTGCGCTGGTAACGCGCTGGCCGCAGGTTGAGCAACAGGCGGATAAACCAGGGCAGGGCGCGGGGCAGGTAGGTCCAGTCCAGGCGCAGCGGGCCCATGGGGTCCAGCAGCATGGCGGGCAAGCGCTTGAGGATCGACAGGTCGGCGATGGGAAACACCTGTTCCGTCGCCAGGTGGCCGGCGTTGCCGTAGGAGGCACCCATGCCGGGTGCCTGCGGGTCGAGCACGACGACTTGGCGGCCTTGGCGTGCCAGCTGCAAGGCGCAGGCGACGCCGATAATGCCGGCGCCGACAACTACGATGTCTGCTTGCTTGGGATCGGCCATGATTATGCTTCTCGCTGGCCGTCGAGCAGGCGCCGCAACCGCAGCGGGTTGTCGTGCTGCAGCGCGGTGGGAAGCAAGGTGTCCGAGAAGTCCTGGTAACACACCGGGCGCAGGAACCGCAGAATCGCCGCCGTGCCCACGGACGTACTGCGCGCATCCGAAGTCGCCGGAAAGGGCCCGCCATGCACCATGGCGTCGCACACTTCTACGCCAGTCGGCCAGCCGTTCACCAGCAGGCGCCCAGCCTTGCGCTCCAGCACCGGCAGCAATGCCCGCGCCTGTGGCAGGTCGTGGTCATCCATGTGCAGGGTTGCGGTGAGTTGACCTTCCAGGTGCTCGGACACCTGGCGCATTTGCTCGACATCACGGCACTGCACCACCAGCGAGGCGGCGCCGAATACTTCGGCTTGCAGGTGTTGATTGTTCAGGAACGCCTCGGCCTGGGTCACGAACAGATGGGCCTGGCCCTGGTTCGGCCCGGTCGCTGGCAAGCCCTTGGCGGCGATGTGAGCGTGCTGGGCCAGGGTCTTCAGGCCGGTTTCGTAAGCGCTGAAGATGCCCGGTGTGAGCATGGTCTGGGATGGGCAACGCGAGAGCCGCTCACTGGCAGACTGAATAAAACGGTCCAGAGCGGCGCCTTGCAGGGCAATCATCAGGCCAGGGTTGGTACAGAACTGGCCGGCGCCTTGGGTCAGCGACGCGACGAATCCTTCGGCCAAGGCTTCGCTCCGAGCTTCAAGCGCAGCAGGAAACAGGTACACCGGGTTGATCGAGCTCATTTCTGCGTACACCGGGATCGGCTCCGGGCGTGCCTGCGCCGCTTGGCACAGGGCAATACCGCCACTGCGCGACCCCGTGAAGCCCACGGCCTTGATGCGCGGGTCGCGCACCAATGCGATACCCACCTCGTTACCCGCACCGTAGAGCAGTGAAAACACACCCTCCGGCAAGCCGCAGTGCTTAACCGCCTGGGCAATGGCGCGGCCCACCAGTTCGCTGGTGCCGGGGTGCGCGTTGTGCGCCTTGACGATCACCGGGCAACCGGCGGCAAGGGCCGATGCGGTATCGCCGCCCGCCACGGAGAAGGCCAGGGGGAAGTTGCTGGCACCGAACACGGCTACTGGGCCCAGGGCGATATGGCGCTGGCGCAGGTCGGCACGGGGCAGGGGTTGGCGCTGGGGCTGTGCGGTATCGACGCGCACGTCGAGCCATTCGCCCAGGCGCACGGTGCGGGCAAAAGCGCGCAGTTGCCCGCAGGTACGGCCGCGTTCACCTTCAATGCGTGCGCGAGGCAACCCGGTTTCGGCGCAGGCGCGTTCGATCAACTCATCGCCCAGGGCTTCGATGTGGCTGGCGATGGTTTCAAGCAACGCGGCGCGATCTGCCAAGGTGGTTTCGCGGTAAGCGTCGAACGCGAGCCAAGCCAGTGCGCAGGCCTGTTCGACGTGTTGCTCATCGCCGCCGGCATAGGCGGGTTCCAGTGGGGTGTTGGTGGCGGGGTTGATCGCTCGGATCGCATCGCGATGGCCGCAAACGGATTGCTGACCGATCAGCATCTTGCCTGTTAGAGTCATGGGGACATCCTGGAAAACAAAAGAGGTGTTGTAGGAGCGAGCTTATGTGGCGAGCAAGCTTGCTTGCGCTGGGGTGCGAAGCGCCCCCAATAAAAGCCGGAGACTGCTGCGCAGTCAGCGGGAGCAAGCTCCCTCGCCACAGCAAGCTCGCTCCTACACAAAATCAAGCGATGTTCTGTTCGGCCGACCAGTTGGCATACCACTGGCGGAACAGCGCGTACTGCTGCTCGGCATACCGGCGCTGGGTAGCGCTGAGCTCGTCGGTTTCGTTGAAATGCAGGGCGTAACCCTGGTCGCCGTTGAGCACCATCAAATGCTTGTAATACAGCACCAGGTCGCAGCCCTCGTCGAACGATGACAACACCGCCAGTGCAGCTTCCAGCTCGCGGGCCTGGCGACGCGCCTTGGCATCGCCCTTGGCGGCCTTTTTGCTCAGGGCCACCAGTTGCAGCACTTCGCGCGGCAGTGCATTGCCGATGCCGGTGATAGCGCCGGTGGCGTTGCAGTTGACGAAGCCGTGTACCACTTGGGTGTCGACGCCGACCATCAGGGTCACATCGTCATCCTGGGAGGTGATGTTTTCGGCGGCGTAGCGCAGGTCGGCGGCGCCGCCGAACTCCTTGAAGCCGATCAGGTTCGGGTGTTCGCGGCGCAGTTCGAAGAACAGGTCGGCGCGGGTGGCGAAACCATAGTAGGGGCTGTTGTAGATCACCGCCGGCAGGTTGGGGGCGGCGTTGAGGATTGCTGCAAAGTGGGCCTTTTGCGCAGTGACCGAAGCCCCTCGGGACAGCACGCGGGGAATCACCATCAAACCATCGGCGCCGACTGTGGCGGCATGGGCTGCGTGGGATACGGCTTCACGGCTGTTCACCGCACCGGTGCCGACGATGGTCGGCACACCCGCAGCCACCAGGCGCGCCACGCCTTCCTGGCGCTGGGCCTCGGTGAGCAGCGGCCAGTCGCCCATGGAACCGCAATACACCACGGCACTCATGCCGATGTCGATCAGCTCGCGGCCCTTGGCCACCAGTGCGTCGAAGTCCGGTTGGCGCTCGGCGGTGCAAGGGGTCATCAGGGCGGGCATGCAGCCGGTGAAGATGTTGTCGCTCATGGTGCTAACTCCGGTTTCAGTTGAATGAATAATGGGCTCAGATGCCCCAGGCAAACGGGTCTTGTTCGTCGATCAGCAAGGTGCTGTCGGCGGTCATGTAGGCGCGGCCGGTGATGAATGGGCGTACGCGTTCGCCGTCCCATTCATAGCGGCCCAGGAACTGGCTGCCGGTGATGCTGGCTTGTACCCAGGGTTCCCCGGCGGCCAGTTTTGCGTCGGCGGCCAGGCAGGCGAGCTTGGCGCTGGTGCCGGTGCCACAGGGGGAGCGGTCATAGGCTTTGCCGGGGCACATTACGAAGTTGCGGCTGTCGGCGTGGGCGTCGTCGGCGAACAGTTCGATATGGTCGATCAGCGCACCGTCTGCGCCACGGATGCCTTGGGCTTCGAGGGCTTTGAGCATGGCCCAGGTGTAGTCGGTCAGGGCCTCCACGTTATCCATCTGCAACTCATGGCCATGGTCCGACACCAGGAAGAACCAGTTGCCGCCCCAGGCGATGTCGCCCAGCACCACGCCATGCCCAGGGACTTCAACCGGCACCTGCTTGCGGTAGCGGTAAGCGGGCACATTGCGCAGGGTCACGCTGCCGTCTTCGTGCAAGGTGGCCGCGACCGGGCCGACCGGCGTGTCAAGGCTGTGCACGCCCGCTTGGATCAGCCCCAGGTGGTGCAGCGAGGCAACCAGGCCGATGGTGCCGTGGCCGCACATGCCGAGGTAGCCGGCGTTGTTGAAGAAGATCACCCCGCAGGTCGCCCCCGGCGTGACTGGCGCACAGTACAGCGCGCCTACCAGTACATCGTTGCCCCGTGGCTCCAGCAGGCAGGCGCGGCGCCATTGATCGTGGTGGGTGCGCAGGTGCTCCAGTTGCTCGGCGATCGAGGCACCGACCAGTTCGGGAAAGCCGCTCATGACCAGGCGTGTAGGTTCACCGCCGGTGTGTGAGTCAATCACATGCAGCCGTTTCATAAGGCGTTCCATCAGTGGGTAGTCGGGGATAGTGGGGCGCTGTAGTGCGCGTCGCTGACGGCTTCGCTTTCGTCCTCTTCCTGCTCCAGGCGTACCCAGTGGGCGGGTACGCCGGTGGCGGCGCCCCAGTAGTAAATGCCCAGGGCGCAGGCCGCCACCACCAAGGTGTCAAACGGGTGGCTGATCACCCCGATACCGCCAAAGCTGCCGAGTTTGGAGAGCAGGATGGTCACGGCGTAGAAGCCGATCAGCCAGGCCGAGGAGCGTACTTGTTGCTTGAGGTTCAGGTGCGCGGTCGGCACCCAGCGCGCGCACAGCAGGTACACCGCAAACATCAGAATTTGCAGGCCCAGCAGCCATGACACCGTGCTCCAGCCCGACCAGTACACGATCAACGCAGCGATGATGAATGACAGCGGGCCCAGCACCGCCATGCCCTTGACCCGAAACGGGCGCGCCATGTCGGGTGCATTGCGGCGCAGGGCGGCGACTGTCACCGGGGCCACGGCATAACTGAGGATCAGGGCGGCGGACACTACGTTGATCAGCGCTTCCCAGGACGGGAACGGCAAGGTCCAGAACACCGACAAGCCAAAGGTCAGCCACAGCGCCGGGCGCGGGATGCCGGACTTTTCATCGATGCGCGTGAATATCTTGAAGAAGGTGCCAGTCTGCGCCCAGCCATACACCACGCGCGGGGTGGCGTTCATGTAGATATTGCCGCAGCCGCTGGGAGAGATCACCGCATCGGCCACCACCAGGTAGGCAAGCCAGCCCACGCCCAGCGCCAGGGCGATGTCGCGATAGGGCAGGGCCAGTTCCTTGCTGATGCCGGCCCAGCCATTGGCGAGCATTTCGGTAGGCACGCCGCCGAGGAACGCGGTTTGCAGCAGCACATAGATGGCCGTAGACAACAGTACCGAGAGGATCAGGGCGATGGGGATGGTGCGCTGTGGGTTTTTCACTTCGCTGGCCACCGAAATGATCGGCGTCAGGCCCAGGTAGGCAAAGATCACCCCGCCTGCCGACACGGCCATCTCGATGCCCGACAAGCCGAACGGTGCAAAGCCATGCACCTGGAAGTTCTCAGGCTTGAAGAAGGTGAACAGCACGCCGATCACCAGCAACGGCACGATGAACTTGAACACGCTCACCAGGTTATTGGCGATGGCAAAGGTCTTCACGCTGCGGTAATTGAGCACAAAGAACAGGCACAGCAAGGCAAATTGCACCAGCCAGCCCAGGGTGGTGGGGTCGCTGGAGCCGGCCTTGGTCAACTGGGGAAACCAGGCTGCCGCATATTGGCGCGAGGCGACCACTTCAATCGCCACCAGGCTGGAAAACGCGATCAGCGTGATAAAACCCATCAGGTACCCGAGCAGCGGACCATGGGAATACACCGGGTAGCGCACCACGCCACCAGCGCGGGGCAGGGCGGCGCCCAGTTCGCAGTAGACAATGCCCAGCAACAGCACGGCGAAACCGCCCAGCAGCCAGGAAAAAATCCCCGCCGGGCCTGCGATGGCAGACACGTGACTGGCGGCGAACAACCAACCCGATCCGAAGATGGCTCCCAACCCGATAAAGGTGAGGTCCATCAGTGACAGCTGTTTCTTGAACTTGCCTTGGCCTGACATAGCGGCGCCTTCTTGTGAGTTATTGGGTAGGCATGCAGTGGCGCTATCCTGAACCCATCAGTCAGGCTGACGATTGATGTTTTGCGCAGGGATGGATGACGAATTCAGCACAATTTGCCGCGCTCGACAGCGCTCGCCCCATGCCTCAATCTGCTGGCTGTCGACGAATAAAGGGGCTGAGAAAGTCATGTTGCAAAGCGCGTTCGCGAGCCTTTTCCAAGGCAGCCGACCCCACAGCATCGAGCAGCTATTAAGCGGAGTAGAGCAGTTGCTGCCGATGCTTGATGTACTGCCCAATGCTGCGATTTTCATCAAGGACATCGACGCTCGCTACGTGCTCGCCAACCGCACCCTGGTGCAACGCTGCGGCCTCAAACAACTGCAACCGCTGCTGGGCAAGACCAGCGCCGAAGTGTTTCCCGCGCAATTGGGCCCCGGCTATACCGAGCAGGACCGGCGCGTGCTGAAGCAAGGCCTGGTACTGGAGGATCAACTCGAACTGCACCTCTACGGCACCCGCGAACCGGGCTGGTGCCTGACCCACAAGTGGCCGCTGTACAACCAGCTCGGTGCGATCATCGGCCTGGCCGGGATCTCGGTAGACCTGCAATCAGCCAGTGAAACCCACCCGGCCTATCAGCGTCTGGCGGCGGTGGACGAACACATCCGCAGCCATTTCAACCGACGTGTCACCCTGGGCGAATTGACCCGCATCGCCGGGATTTCCGTGGCGCAACTGGAGCGCTACTGCAAGCGCGTGTTTCACCTCACGCCTCGGCAAATGATCCAGAAAGTCCGGCTGGAACATGCCCGGCGGTTGTTGCATACCGAGCTGCCGATTACCGAGGTGGCGCTGCAATGCGGGTACACCGATCACAGCGCGTTTACCCGGCAGTTCAAATCTTCAACCGGGTTCACCCCTAGGCAGTACCGGCAAGCGACGCAAGGCGGCAGGCCAGATGAAAATCTAATGTGGGAGGGGGCTTGCCCCCGATAGCAGTGTGTCAGTCAGGATATTTTTATCTGATCCACCGCCATCGGGGGCAAGCCCCCTCCCACATTTGGATGAAGCCAAGTCGATGCAACGAATGCCGCCCACGCCCCTCATATGCTTACACCGACCCTTTTCACCACGACAGGTACCGAGCTTATGACCGCGGCGAACAACGATCATGTGAACTGGCTGGTGCAACATTCCATGCTCCACGCAGCGCGGCAGCGGGCCAAGCTCTATTCGGGGCAAGGCCGCTTGTGGCAGCAGCCCTATGCACAGACACGGCCGCGTGACGCTTCAGCCTTGTCGTCGGTGTGGTTCACTGCCTACCCCGCGTCGATTGTCACCCGCGAAGGCGGCACCGTGCTGGAGGCGCTGGGGGACGAAACCCTGTGGCATACCCTGTCGAAGATCGGCATCCAGGGCATTCACAACGGCCCGCTGAAGAAGTCCGGTGGTTTGTCTGGCACCGAGCACACCCCGACCATCGACGGCAATTTTGACCGCATCAGCTTCGACATCGACCCGCAATTGGGCACCGAGGCGCAATTGCAGGCCTTGACGCGCATGGCTGCCGCGCACAATGCGGTGATCATCGACGATGTGATCCCGTCGCACACCGGCAAGGGCGCGGACTTTCGCCTGGCTGAAATGGCCTATGAGGACTATCCCGGCCTGTACCACATGGTCGAAATCCGCGAGGAAGACTGGCCGTTGCTGCCCGACGTGGCTGCCGGACGCGATGCACAAAACCTCAGCCCCTCCCAGGTAGACGCACTGCGCGACAAGCACTACATCGTCGGCCAATTGCAGCGGGTGATTTTCTTCGAGCCCGGCGTCAAAGAAACCGACTGGAGCGCCACCCCGGTGGTGCTCGGCGTAGATGGCAAGCCGCGGCGCTGGGTGTACCTGCATTACTTCAAGGAAGGCCAGCCGTCGCTCAACTGGCTCGACCCTTCGTTTGCTGCGCAGCAGATGATCATCGGTGATGCGCTGCACGCCATTGATGTGATGGGCGCGAAAATCCTGCGCCTGGATGCCAACGGCTTTCTCGGCGTGGAGCGCAAGCTCGATGGCACGGCCTGGTCCGAAAGCCATCCGCTGTCGATCACCGGCAATCAGTTACTCGGCGGCGCCATTCGCAAGGCGGGCGGGTTCAGTTTTCAGGAACTCAACCTCACCGTGGACGACATCGCGTCGATGTCCCACGGCGGCGCCGACCTGTCTTATGACTTCATCACCCGGCCTGCCTACCAGCATGCCTTGCTGATGGGCGACACGGAATTCCTGCGCCTGATGCTGCGCCAGATGCACAGCCTCGGCATCGACCCCGGCTCGCTGATTCACGCACTACAGAACCACGATGAACTGACCTTGGAGCTGGTGCACTTCTGGACGTTGCACGCCCATGACAGCTTCCTGTTCCAGGGCCAGACCTTCCCCGGCAACATCCTGCGCGAGCATATCCGCGAGCAGATGTACGAACGCCTGACCGGCGAACATGCGCCGTATAACCTCAAGTTCGTCACCAACGGCGTGTCCTGCACCACCGCCAGTATCATCACCGCAGCCCTGGGTATTCGTGACCTGGAGGCGATCACCTCGGCGGATATCCAGCAGATACGCCAGATCCACTTGCTGCTGGTGATGTACAACGCCATGCAACCTGGGGTGTTTGCCTTGTCCGGCTGGGACCTGGTGGGCGCGCTGCCGTTGGGGGCCGAAGAGGTGGCGCATTTGATGGCCGATGGCGACACACGCTGGATTCACCGTGGCGCCTATGATCTGGTAGACCTGAACCCCGACGCCGAACTGTCAGCCGGGCAAATGCCGCGCTCGAAAAGCCTGTATGGCAGCCTGAACAGCCAACTGCAGGACCCGGAGTCCTTTGCCTCCCAACTGCAAAAAATCCTCGCCGTGCGCCGCGCCTACGACATCGCCGCCAGCCGCCAGATCCTGGTGCCGGACGTCGAGCACCCAGGCTTGCTGATCATGGTGCACGAACTACCGGCGGGTAAGGGCACGCAAATCACCGCGCTGAACTTTGGCGCCACGCCGATCACCGAAACCCTGCACCTGCCCAACATCGCACCGGGGCCGGTGGTGGATATCATCAATGAGCGGGTGGAAGGCGATTTGACCGAGGAGGGCGCGTTCACGATTACGTTGGACGCGTATGAAGGGTTGGCGTTGCGGGTGGTGAGCAGCACGCCGATGTAAAGGCGACGAAACGGTAACTGTGGCGAGGGAGCTTGCTCCCGTTGGACTGCGTAGCAGTCCCAGCCTCTTTGAACAAAAGAGCGGGGCGGCTTCGCGCCCCAACGGGAGCAAGCTCCCTCGCCACAGGTCAGTGTTTGGTGGCTAACAGCGCCGTGCCACGCGATCAGTGGTGCTTGTTCTTGTGCTTATGTTTGTTGCCTTTGTGCTTGCCACCACCGGAACGATGACCGCTCTCGTCATCCGCCAGGTTGTTACCCAGCGCGCCACCGGCTGCGCCACCCACGCCGGCGCCGATGGTTGAACCGGTGGTACCGCCCAGGCGATTGCCAATCAGCGAACCGCCTGCCGAGCCCAAACCGCCGCCAATCGCCGCTTCGGTCTTGTTGCCCTTCTGCGCACCCACTGCACTCCCGGCTGCGCCCCCCACGCCGGCGCCGATGGCCGCACCTGTCGAGCCACCAAGCTGCTGGCCCACCACGTTGCCCAATACACCGCCGACACCGCCTCCCAGCGCCGCCGTACCATCTCCAGCGGCCAGGGCCCCTTGGGAGATCAGAATGCCCAATGCCAGGGCCGGGAATGTCATTTTCATTTTTTTGTACCTCAAGGGCTGTCTCAGGCGCTCACGGGGTAAAGCACGCCTGGCATTTTGATTAGAGCACACGCCATAACACTTGGGCTTGGGTGATAGCCCCTTGCGCAAGAAAAATTTTTTCCAGCCCTCTTGAATTCCTTTTGCGCGTCCATAAATTTTTGATCACGCGATGCCGAATCCGGGTCGTGTACTAAATCACTTGGAGAAACTCAGGAGATTTTAAAATGGCTACTACCCTGTCGTTGGCCCCACTGTTCCGTCAATCGGTGGGCTTTGATCGCTTCAATGACCTGTTCGAGTCGGCGCTGCGCAGCGAGGCTCCGAATTCCTATCCACCTCACAACGTGGAAAAGCACGGTGACGACGCGTACCGCATCGTGATCGCCGTCGCTGGCCTGACCGAGGAGGATCTGGATATCCAGGTCGAGAGGGGTGTATTGACGGTTTCCGGCGGAAAACGCGAAACCGACGATAAGGTCGCTTACCTGCACCAGGGCATTGCCCAACGTGCGTTCCGGTTGTCGTTCCGCTTGGCGGACCATATCGAAGTACGTGGCGCATCCCTGACCAACGGTTTGCTCAACATCGACCTGCTGCGTGAAGTGCCTGAAGAGGCCAAGCCAAAACGCATCATGATTGGTGGTGAGGCCAAACCCGAGCTGCGTCAGGTCAGCTTGCAGTAAAACAATCGGCGGTAAAAAGGCGCTCTACGGAGCGCCTTTTTTGTGCACGCCGCAAACGCAGGCCGGCTAAGCCTGGGTATTGGGTGCAAACAACTGCCTGGCCTCGGCAAAACACTTCTCTGCAATGACCGAGCGCGGTTCGGTCTTGCGCATCACCATGCCCAGGGGCGCAAGGACGCTGGCATCCGGCAGGTGGATAAACGCCAGGTTCTCGATGGGGCTTTCCAGGCCGCTGTCCAACGGCATGATCGCGCAACAGAAGCCTTCGTGGATGGCCTGGAACAGTTGAAAGGTGGAGTCGCTTTCCAGAATCGGCTGGGGATCGAGACCGCGGCTGCGGAAACTCAAGTCGATGGATTTTCGGTAGTGCATGCCATTGCTGATCATCCCAAGGGGCAGTTCGGCGGCTTCTTCCCAGCTCATCTGTGTGCCTTCGAAGTGGAAGTGGCGGGTGTCGTACAGCAGGCCGACGCGGGTTTCGCCCAGCTCGAAAAACTCCAGGTAATTGGGGCTGACGTGGTCCAGGTAGCACACGCCCAGGTCCAGTTGGTTGGTGCCCAAGGCTTCGATGATTTTGTCCGAACTCATGGAGGTGAGGCTGAACTTGAGTTCCGGGAAGCTGTGGGACAAGCCCTGGATAAAGCTGATCGGGTTGAAGCCGCTCAGGGGCACCAGGCCCAGGCGCAGGTTACCGACCAACTGGCCGCGGCACGCAGCGGCTTCGGCGAACAGGCCGTCGTGGGCGGCGAGCAGGGTCCTGGCCCAGGCCAATACGCGTTCGCCGGCCTGGGTGAAACCTTCGAAGCGTTGGCCGCGGGTTACCAGCTCCAGGCCCAGTTCCTCCTCCAGGTTGCGCAGGCGCATCGACAGGGTGGGCTGGGTGATGTTGCAGCGCGCGGCGGCCTGGCCGAAGTGGCGGGTCTGCTCCAGCGCGATCAGGAATTTAAGCTGCTTGATGTCCATGAAGGCACCTGCCTGGAAATAAGTGAACGGTCATGATTGGCGCAAGTGCCTGAAACCCACGGGGTGGAGCCGATGATCGCATTGTAACGACCGGCACGTCCAAGTGCCCTTGCCACCGTGCGGCTGCATTGTTCCATTTTTGAGATGGAGCGGCCCGTTTCAGCCACTACCTAACCCTGAACGCGATGATTAAGGTGGTTCCACTGTTTTTTGGATGGGCCAACGTCTACACCCAGGCCGTGCCGCACTATCAGCTTCTCATCGAGAGCTACATCAAGGCTCAGGAAGTGGCAAACAACCACGAAGTACTAGACTCACAGCGCAAGTAAATACGCTGGGGTCTTTTGCGGCGAGCCCATGTTGGGCGCTGCCTTTTTATCAGGAGTATGAAGATGTCTACACCTTACGTTCGCTTGGACAAAGACAACGCCGCTGTGCTGTTGGTCGACCATCAGGCCGGCTTACTGTCATTGGTCCGCGACATTGACCCGGACAAATTCAAGAACAACGTGCTGGCCCTGGCTGACCTGGCCAAGTACTTCAAGTTGCCGACGATCCTGACCACCAGTTTCGAAACCGGCCCCAATGGCCCGCTGGTGCCCGAGCTCAAGGCACTGTTCCCGGATGCGCCGTACATTGCGCGCCCAGGCCAGATCAATGCCTGGGACAACGAAGACTTCGTCAAGGCCATCAAGGCCACCGGCAAGAAGCAATTGATCATTGCCGGCGTCGTGACCGAAGTGTGCGTGGCGTTCCCGGCGCTGTCGGCCCTGGCCGAAGGCTTTGAAGTGTTTGTGGTCACCGACGCCTCCGGCACTTTCAACGAACTGACCCAACAGTCCGCCTGGGCCCGCATGTCGGCCAACGGCGCGCAACTGATGACCTGGTTTGGCCTGGCCTGTGAGCTGCACCGCGACTGGCGCAACGACATCGAGGGCTTGGGGACGTTGTTCTCCAACCACATTCCGGACTACCGCAACCTGTTCACCAGCTACAACGCGTTGACTGAAGGCAAGTAAGCCTGACGCGAGGCTGCCGCTAGCCTTGAGGGGGACGGTACAGCGCCTATTTCACTGACACCCCTAGGTCCACATGTGGGAGCTGGCTTGCCTGCGATGGCGGCATTGCGCCTGGCACCTATTTATCTGACACCGCGCGATCCAGCTGTGGGTGTCAGGTAAATAGGCGTTGGCTGGCAGACCGTCATCGCAGGCAAGCCAGCTCCCACAGTTGGATCGGCGTCGACCGTCGCGAAAGCAAGATCAGTACCGCTAGAGAGATGACAGCACTTTAGTCGTAATTTGTTACTAACCAATGCCCTAAAAATACAACGCTGTGGCGGCAAAGCGGGACAAAACACCCTCTCGCCATTCAATTTTCATAAAAATGTAACAACCCTGCTTCACAGTTCGGGAGCCCGTCACCACAACGAGTTCCTTTTAATGAAAAGCTTGATGAAGTCCGCAGCACTCGCCGTTACGGTATCCCTGTGTGCCTCCTCCTTGACCTTCGCCGCCGAAAACGTGCGCCTCACCGGCTCCGGCGCCAGCTTCCCTGCACCGATCTACCTCACCTGGTTCAAGGATTTCAGCAAGAAGACCGCTGGCGTCACCGTGGATTACCAGTCCAAGGGCAGCGGCGCAGGTGTGCAGGACTTCCTGAATAAAACCGTCGACTTCGCCGCCAGTGACTCGGCCATGAAAGACGAAGACATCGCCAAGGTCGCCGAAGGCGTGCAGTTGCTGCCAATGACTGCCGGTGAAATCGTGCTGGCCTATAACCTGCCGGGCAATCCCAAGGGCCTCAAGCTGCCACGCGATGTTTACTCCAACATCTTCCTGGGCAAGATCACCAAGTGGAACGACCCACAGATCGTCGCCGCCAACCCGGACCTGAAACTCACCGACACGCCGATCACCGTGGTGGTGCGCGCAGACTCCAGCGGCACCACGGCGGTATTCACCAAGCACCTGGCGACCATCAACCCTGAATTCAAAACGGCACTGGGGGAGGGCAACACCGTCAACTGGCCGGCCAGCGACAAATTCATCAAGTCGCCCAAGAACGATGGTGTGACCGCCACCGTACGCCAGACCCCAGGCGCGATTGGCTACATCGAGTACGGTTTCGCCAAACTGGCCAAGGTTGACTTCGCCCAGTTGCAGAACAAGGCCGGCCAGTACGTGGTGCCGAACGCCGAAAGCGGCGCCGAGGCCCTGGCCGCAGTTAAGATGCCGGAAAGCCTGGTGGCCTGGTTGCCTGACCCGGACGGTGCCAAGTCTTACCCGATCACCTCTTACACCTGGATGATTTTCCGCAAGGACAACGGCAACCCTGCCAAGGCCAAGGCCATGCGCGAAATGGTTGAGTACAGCCTGACCGAGGGGCAGAAAATCGCCGACTCCATGGGCTACATCCCGCTGCCGCCATCGGTGGTGGAGCAGGTTCGCAAAGCCTCCGCCAACATTCAGTAACACCCGTGAGGCCGCTCTCGGTGTGGGCTGTTTGCCGCGCCGGGGGCGTTTCCCCCCTGTTCCGGAATTAGCCAATGAACAAACCTTTCGTCGTACCGGTTAACCGGGATTCTGCCTGCCAACCTCCCTCGGCCAAAGACTTCCTGGTCGATCGCACCTTCCGTGGGCTCGCGCGAATCGGGGTGGTACTGATTCTGGCGTTGGTCGCAGCCTTGGTATTCGAGGTGGGACGCAAGGCCTTGCCGGGCATGGAAAAGCACGGGTTCGATGTGCTTTTTGGCAGTGTCTGGGACGTTAACCAGGGCAAGTACGGGATCTTGCCGGCCATTTGGGGCACGCTCTACAGCGCTTTCATCGCGCTGCTGATTGCAGGCTTTTTCGGTGTCAGCATGGCGATTTTCCTGACTCAGGATTTTCTGCCGGCCAAGCTGGCCGCTGTGTTTCGCACCATCGTTGAGCTGCTCGCGGCTATCCCCAGCGTGGTGTACGGCCTGTGGGGCATCTACGTGGTGATCCCGGCCATTCGGCCACTGACCACCTGGTTGAACAGCGAACTGGGTTGGATACCGTTTTTCGGCACGTCCCTGAGCGGGCCGGGGTTGCTGCCTGCGGCGCTGGTGTTGGCCATCATGATTCTGCCGACGATTGCCGCCGTATCCCAGGACGCGCTCACCAGCGTGCCGATGAAGACCAAGCAGGCCGCCTACGGCATGGGCACCACCCATTGGGAGGCGATTCTCAAGGTGATGGTGCCATCCGCCGCCACCGGTATTTTCGGCTCCCTGGTACTCGGCCTCGGCCGTGCGCTGGGCGAAACCATGGCGCTGGCGATGCTGGTGGGCAACGCCAACAACATTTCCCTCTCGCTGTTCGCGCCGGCCAATACCTTGGCAGCCTTGTTGGCGCTGAACTTCCCCGAAGCCGGGCCCAACGAGGTGGAGGTATTGATGTACGCCGCTCTCGTCTTGATGTTCATCACGCTGCTGGTGAATGTCATCGGTTCCATGATCATGCTCTACGCCCAACGGGGTAACCGATGATGACGAATCTCACATCCCCTATCACCGCTGTGCCGAGCCTGCAGCGCAAGTTCGAAGGCCGCGCCTTGCGCAGTCTGGTGTTGACCACATTGGTATGGCTGGGTGCGCTGCTGGCCAGCGTGCCGCTGATTTCCGTGCTCTACATGCTGATCACCCGTGGCGGCGCCCGCCTGAGCCTGGAGGTGTTCACCGAACTGCCGCCCACCGGCTTCGAAACAGGCGGCGGTTTCGGCAACGCCATGGCCGGCACATTTGTGATGGTCGGTATCGCTGCGGCGATTGCGGTGCCGGTCGGCATCATGGCCGCGATTTTCCTGGCTGAACTGGGGCCGGACAGCAAATTGGCCAACGCTGCACGCTTTGCCGCCAAGATGCTCACCGGCTTGCCTTCGATCCTGGCCGGGGTGTTTGCCTATGCCTTGGTGGTCATGACCACCGGCACCTACTCGGCACCGGCCGGCGGCGTGGCCCTGGCGGTACTGATGCTGCCCATCGTGGTGCTGACGGCTGAAGAGTCGATGCGCATGGTGCCCAAGATCATGAAGGACGCCGCCTATGGCATGGGCTGCACCCGCTCCCAAGTGATCTGGAAGATCATCTTGCCGACCGGCCTGCCAGCGATCCTCACCGGCGTAATGCTTGCAGTGGCACGTGCCGCAGGCGAAACCGCGCCGTTGTTGTTCACCGCGCTGTTCAGCAACTACTGGATCTACCACGACGGCGACCTGGCGGTGATGAACCCCACGGCCTCCCTTGCCGTGCTGATCTACAACTTTTCCGGCATGCCCTTCGACAACCAGCTGGAGCTCGCCTGGGCGGCCTCGTTGGTGTTGGTGATGATCGTGCTGGTCGTGAATATTGTGAGCCGTATCTTCGGCAAGCCTAAGTATTAAGAACGGGAGCATCTGAATCTTGAACGTCTCAACTGCGCAAATAGCCGCTCCGTTTGTTACCCAATCGCCTGTGGTCATGGACTGCAAGCTGGACAGGATTTTCTACGGCAACTTCATGGCAGTACGTGACAGCCATGTGCCGATCGAGAAAAACAAGATCACCGGTTTCATCGGCCCGTCCGGCTGCGGCAAAAGTACGGTACTGCGCAGCCTCAACCGCATGAACGACCTGGTGAAGGGCTTTCGTTTCGAAGGCCACGTGCATTTCCTGGGGCAGGACGTGTATGGCAAGGGTGTAGACCCGGTGGTGGTGCGCCGTTACATCGGCATGGTGTTCCAGCAGCCGAACCCGTTTTCCATGAGCATCTTCGACAACGTCGCCTTCGGCCTGCGCTTGAACCGCTACAAAGGCGACCTGGGCGACCGCGTCAAGCACGCCCTGCAAGGCGCTGCGCTGTGGGATGAAGTCAAGGACAAGCTCAAGGTCAGTGGCCTGTCGCTCTCCGGTGGCCAGCAGCAACGGCTGTGTATTGCCCGTGCGATTGCCACCGAGCCGGAAGTGCTGTTGCTCGATGAGCCTTGCTCGGCACTCGACCCGATTGCGACTCGCCGGGTAGAGGAACTGATGGTGGAACTGAAGAAGGATTACACCATCGCCCTGGTCACCCACAACATGCAGCAGGCGATCCGCGTGGCGGACACCACGGCGTTTTTCTCGGTGGATATTTCCCAGGGCACGCGTACCGGCTACCTGGTGGAAATGGGCCCGACCGCGCAGATTTTTGGCAGCCCGCGTGAACAGATGACCGAGGATTACATCAGCGGCAAGTTCAGCTGAGTAACTCCATGTTCGATAGAAACCACACGTGCGCCACCGTCAGCCCAGGAACGCCAATGTCTGCAACGCATCGTCTTGATTTGTCAGCGATTGAACGCGCGCTCCGCAAAGTGCAGAGCCGCTTTGCCGAGCTCAGCACGCAATTTACCGAGCCGCGCGACCCCTTGACCGACGAAGTGCTGCACAACGTGCTTGAAGGCTATGCGTTGGTTGACGACTATGTCGCACGGGGCGTTGACCTGTTTGACCTTCATCATCTGGACCTGATGCTGGAGATCAACGCCACGGTGCTCTGCGGTAGCGACCCGGCGCGCCGCGTGGAATACGCGCAGCACCTGGCCGCCACCGAAGAGCACTTCTTCAACAACGTTGAAGGCGGTATCAAGGACTTGTTCAATTGGTATTGCGCGTATCGCAGTGAATCGGTGTGGAAGCGTGCGGCCGGTGTGTATGTGCGCATCCTCAGCAAGCCGCAGTTGTTCATCGAAGGCAACAACCGCAGTGGTTCGCTGATCGTCAGTTATCTGCTGATGCGGGCCGGGTTGCCACCGTTCGTGCTAACGCTGGAAAATGCCGAGGGCTATTTCAATCCTTCCTCGGTAATCCGCAACTCGGCCAAACATGGGGTCAAGGCGTTGTATGAATTGCCCAAAATCAAGAAAAAGTACGCCGCCTTTCTGGAGGAACAGGCCCCGGATCCCAAGGCGTTTTTCTTGAGCGACGCACCACAGCCTATTTATCAGGGAGGCCATTAATGCGCCGGTATCCAACACTCGCCAGCCGAGCCGTGCAAGCTATCCAGCAGGCGCTTCTCACGCGTGCCGCCAAGCGACCGCGTGTACGCATCTCCTTTGATATCGACGACACATTGGCTTGCCAGCTCCACCACGCTGATGTCGAAAGCAGCTGGCTACCGGCCTGCGCTCATCGTTGGTGGGGAGAACCGCTGCGTATTGGCACCCGTTCGTTGACGCGAGAGCTGCGGCGCCAGGGTTGCAGTATCTGGGTCTACACCTCATCGGGCAGGGCGCCTTCCTACATCAGGCGTTGGCTGATGCTGTACGGCATTCGTGTCGATGGCGTAGTCAACAGCGTGCGGCATAACCACGCCCTCACGGTGCATGGGCTGTCGAACACCCCCTCGAAATTTCCGCCGGCCTTCGACATTGATTTGCACGTGGATGATTCCGAGGGTGTGCGCCTTGAAGGTAACGACCACGGCTTTCGCGTGGTGGTGGTCGATCCGCAGGATGAGCACTGGGCGCAACGAGTGCTTGAAGCCGTCGCGGGCGTGCAGGCGCAACTGGCCCGGCAGCAATTACCCAGGTTCAAGCAGCCTGTCTGCCAAGGTGCTGAGGTTTATTCTTCCTGAGTTCCAGAGAAACCTGAACTTCTTGAGCCCTTATTGCAGTTCACAACTTGCTATAAGGGTTTGATTTTCTTTGACTCGCCAGTCACGAATAACACAGAACTTCACCTCTTGTTCGACAAACAGCGCTTATGGCGCTTTTGTCGTCTATCTCCCCAAGTACATACCTTTGTCATCCGATAGTCGGTCACTTTAACGCGGCACTTCTAGGCTAGTGTTGACGAGCTTCCTTAATGGTCAACCTCGATATTAAGCAACGAAGCAGCCTGAACAGAATGCACAACAACAACTTCAATGCATATTGTTTAGCCCGACGCATCAGGTATTACCGTTGACTTTCGGTGTTGATCGCTGGGCTCAAGGAGTACTGACATGGCTATATTCGATTACAAGGGGCAAGACGCCCGCGTCCTGATTTCAGATGCCTGGACCCTCGCCACTTACACCAGTGGTGTAGCGACCGTCGGCGCGCTCTACAACATTCCGGGGCTTGTGCTGGGCGAGGGCAACACCTTCGCGCTGCCCAAGGGCTGGCGTGAGATCGGCGCGAGCGAACTGCAGGTTGATAGCAGCCACACCGACATCACTGGAAGTTTTACCGGCGACGGCGTCTTTGGTTCTCAAGCCAGGGTGTTTGGTCAATACGATGATAGCGGCCAATTAGTCAAAATGGGTTTTTCCATTGCCGGCACTAACTCGCCAATTGATCTGCTGGGTTGGCCGGCGATGATCGATAACTCTTATATCAACGGCTACGACTACCTGCTCAACTCAATCAAGGATTACGCCACCGGCCATAACCTGAGCGGCAAGGATGTTCTGGTCACCGGCTATAGCCAGGGTGGCTCCGTTACCAACAGCATGTATATCGGCAAGGACACTTTGGCCGACGGTTTTTTCAAGGATTCGGACTACTTTGGCATGGAGTCGCCCAAGTCCAGCAACAGCGACGGCATCTTCAACTTCGGTTTTGAAAACGATGTGGTCCACCGTCTCACGGGTCAAGAGACCAACGTGGGCAGCGCCATTATCGATGCGCTTCAAGGCAGTGATGCCAGTTACACCTCGACGACTGACAACATCGTGCTGTTCGACACAATCTACGCGCTGCCAACCTGGCCCAATGGTCCGTTCTCGATTGCCAACCTGTCAGGATGGGCCGCGCACCTGGAAGGCATTTTCATCAACCCTATCCAGCGTATCGCCCAATCGACCTTCTACGATTACATCGAGCGCGACAGCACCATCATCATCAGTAACCTTGACGCCATCAGCCGCAGCTTTACCTGGGTCAGCGACAAACAGACCGCCACCTCCAACCACTACGGCACACCGGCCTTCCTGCTGGGCACCGACAGTTCGGACAAGCTGCAGGACGGCCGCAGCGATGACTTCCTCGACGGGTTCAAGGGTGACGACAGTTTCCGGGTGAGTACCGGTACCGATATCGTCGCTGGCGGCGAAGGCAACGATAAAGTCTTCCTCAAAGGCACCGCGTCTTCCTACGAGGCGGTGAAACTCAGCGATGGCACGTTGTTTCTGAACGATAGCAGCGGCCAATATGGCCTGAAGGAATTGCACGGCGTAGAGCATGTAGAGTTCGAAACCGGCCTGGCCAACAGCCTCGGCCATGTGCCCGTGCTCGGCGGGCTCTTCGGTGGTATTGGCGAGGTCCTCACGCCGGCCTATACGGTGACCAGTGGCAAACTCGACTTCGAAGGCCTGTTCGGCGCCGATAAGGCGTATGCCAAATCCATCGAAGGCAGCCAGCTGGCCGACACCCTCAAAGGCACCGCCGCTCGCGACCTGATATTCGGCCAGAACGGCAATGACCGGCTCGACGGTGGCGCCGGCAATGACCTGCTGCACGGCGGTGAGGGCAACGACACACTGCTGGGCGGCACCGGTAACGACGCGCTGTATGGCGCCAACGGCAATGACGTCTTGATCGGCGGGCAGGGTAATGACCAACTCAGCGGTGGCGTGGGCAGCGACCTGTTTGTTTTCGACCAGCGCGGGTTCGGCCACGACGTGATCAGTGACTTCAACATTCATCAGAATGGGAAAGACCTGCTGGTGTTCGCCAAGTCGCTGTTTGCCAGCGCCGATGCTGTGCTCGGTGCGACTACCCAGCACGGCAGTGACAGCGTGATTCTGGCGGGGGCCAGCAGTGTCACCCTGGTGGGGTTCAATGCGGCGCAGTTGAGTGCAGAGATGATCAGCGTGGTTTGATGCCGGATCGGTAAAGCTGGTGATAAAACCTCACAGGATCGTTGATGCTGTGGGGTTTTTTCTTGCTTATCGCTTTATAGCAATCTGTCAGTGCGAGAGGCAGCATCAGGTTTGTATTTGGTTGAGAACCAGATCTCGCAGTATTGCGCTTTCTTTACTTGCTGGTAGCCATCATGTGTTTGCTTCGCATGACTACGGCTCGATCAGGTCGTAATCGCTCCACGCTGCTTGGGCAATTCAATCCAGGTGCGATGCCCGTACGAAGGCTTTCTTCGAGGACTTCTTGCAGCATCAACAACTCCTCACGCTGCACTTTTAGCGTGGCTTCGATGTGCTGTATCTCCTCCAGGCGTACATTGATCTGTTCCAGAGTGAGGGATTTGGAGCAGCTACCGTCATGAAGGAAGAGGCCACGAACGGTGTCGAGGGAAAACCCCAGCCTTTGCGCGTGGATCACGACTTCCAAGCGTTTAATGGTGGTTTCGCTGTAATAGCGATAGTTGTTCACGTCACGCGTGGGAGCGTCCAGCAGGCCTTGCTCCTCGTAGTAGCGTATTGCTGAAGCAGCAAGGCCTGTGCGTCGCGAAATCTCGCCGATCTTCATTTTTTGCTTGACCTTCAAGTTGACTTTAATCCGCAGTATAAGCCGGAGCGCAATCCTGAAGGTATTCGGATTGGGCTGGATAAAGACCGTTGACCTGCGTGGAATATGAAGAATGAGCAAAATAACCGAGTTACTGAATTGGCGTTATGCGACGAAAAGTTATGACCCGTCCAAGACCGTGCCGGCTGAAAAGCTGGAGCGAATTCTGGAAGCGGTACGACTGACGGCGACCTCGAGCGGCCTCCAGCCATTTGAATTGCTGGTGGTGACTAATCCGCACATTCGCGAAAAGATCAAGGCGGTCAGCTGGAATCAGTCCCAGGTGACCGACTGCTCTCATTTACTGGTGTTCGCCGCCTGGGATGACATAACGCCTGAGCGCGTCAACATGATGTTCGACCTGACCAATACTGTAAGAGCCACTGTCAACCAGGGGTGGGAAGATTACCGTCAAATGCTCCTCGGCATAGTCGCCGAGCGTGGGCAGGAGGCCAATTATCAAGCGGCTGCGCGCCAAGCCTATATTGGACTGGGCTCGGCTTTAATCGCCGCGGCGTCCGAGCAAGTCGACGCAACGCCCATGGAAGGCTTCGATCCCTCGGCTGTCGATGAGATTCTGGGACTGGGGGCCAGGCATCTGCGCAGTGTGGTGCTCCTGCCGTTGGGGTATCGGGCAGCAGAGTCTGACTGGCTGGTAAACCTGAAAAAAGTACGGCGGTCTCGCGAAAACTTCGTCACTGAAATCAACTAGGGAGACCGTGCAGCCGCCCCACATTGCGGCAGTAGTGGGGTGGCGCTTCATGCGCCGAACGGATTGTGTTCGGTCGGCAGGACGCTGCTGATGAGAGTTGCGGAACAGAAAAGATAAGGGCCTGCCCAGGTTTCCCTGGCAAGCCCTTGATATCTATGGTGCCCGAACCCGGAATCGAACCGGGACGCCCTTACGAGCGGGGGATTTTAAGTCCCATGCGTCTACCAGTTTCGCCATTCGGGCGGTAGCGCGGTGTAACAGGGTTGGGAATATATAGATCCAGCCGCTTCAGCGCAACCTCCCAGCCGGTTTTCCCGCATAAAGATGCGCAGAAAAAAACGTGGCAGATCAGTGATCTACATGGCCTTTGTGCCAAGTCCTGATGAACGCTCACAACCCAGGAACAAGCCCCATAAATGACAGTCATAGCGATATGCCATTTCGGCATTTCGCAGGGAGTCGTTTGATGCTCAGTATCCGTAAGCAGGCTTGGATCATGGCCGCAGGTGTAGCGGGGTTGTTGGGCACTGGCGCGTTCAGCTCGGCGCAGGCGGGGAGTGCGGTGCAGTGGGGCGAATTTAGTGCGTCGTCTTCAGACAAGTTGACGGCCGGCTCGATGGACGTGGGCGGTGCCTATGTGTTGAAGCCGTCGGGTGTTTCCGTGGGGGATGTCGAGGCGCTGCAAGCTGGGCAAAAACAGAGTCAAAGCGAACTGCAAAGCTTGAAAAGCAAAGTAGAGGGGCAGGAGCGTGCGTTTGATGAGTTCAAGCGCAAGGACGGTTCGAGTGCCAGTAGCAGTGACAGTCAGCTGTCGAGTCTCAAGCGTACGGTGGATGAGCAGAAGAGCACGATAGAGCGTCAGAAAAGCGAGCTCGACGGTCTCAAGCGCAGCCTGGATGATTTGAAGCGCAGCGTGGAGACCTTGAGCAGCAAGGTGAAGTGACAGCACTGATGCTGTGGGCAATATAGGGCAACTGTGGGAGCTGGCTTGCCTGCGATAGCGATGTGTCAGTCACAGATTTGAATCTGTTACACCGCCATCGCAGGCAAGCCAGCTCCCACATTGACAGTGTCGGCCTTCAGTCAATCAGTGCCAGCAAGTCGGTGACCCCTACGTCCACACCCGCCTGGCTCAGCAGTGTCGTCACCTGGCCGCGGTGGTGAGTCTGGTGGTTGAAAAAGTGCACCAGCAAACCGAAGAAGGGTTTCTCGGCGGCCACGCCGCGCATGTTGTGATAACGCAGGCGTTGGTCGAGGTGGGGCTCTTGCAGGCTGTGGGCCCAATCGATGATGAGTTGATCCAGCCAGGCGCGATGGGCCGCTAGTTCGGCAAGACTGGCGAAGGCCAGTTGCTTGAGGTCGCCGGGCGTGGCAACCCCGTTCAGCGGCGCCAAGGCCGCAAAGTTGGCCGGGTGTTCGGCGAAGCGCTTGAGCCAGACGGTGTCACCCAGCATCAGGTGGTTCAAGGTGCCGAAGATCGAACCGAAAAACGCTTGGCGGTCCAGGGTCAGCTGCGCGTGCGTCAGGGCGGCGGCGGCGTCGTAGACCTTGCGGTTCATCCATTGGTTGTAGGTGGCCATCAACGCAATGTGCTCGATGCGATTCACCGCGGTTCTCCCTTGTCGGCGTGATGGCGTCATCATAAAGCTTGCCCGCCCGACGGTCATGGTGTTCCATCAGGGGAGGACTATGTTTGATCAATGCCACTATTGCGCCCCGGAGGGCGACACCATGAATACCAGCGATCTACTGGAACAACTGTTGCGTGCAGGGCAGCAAGGCGGCGGGGCTTCGGGCGGCGGCCTGGGCGGGTTGCTTGGAGGGTTGTTGAAGGGCGCCGGCACCGGCAATGCGTCTGCGGCGGGTGGCGGTTTGGGTGGTTTATTAGGTGGCCTGGGCGGCTTGTTGGGCGGCGCTCCGGCAGGTGGTACTACCCAGACGCGCAGCGGCGGTGGGATGAACTACGCGGCGCTGGCGTCCCTGGGGATGGCGGCCTTCCAGGCGTATCAAGCCTGGCAACGCCAACAGGCTTCGGCACCGCAGCAAGCTATCCAGACCGTTGACCAGCTTGAAGGGCCTGAAGCCGAAGCCCATAGCCACGGCGTACTGCGTGCGTTGATCGCGGCGGCCAAGGCCGATGGCAAAATCGATGCGCAAGAGCAGCAGATGATTTCTGCCGAGATCGGCCGTCATACCGACGACCCACAACTGCAGCAGTGGCTCGACGCCGAAGTCGCCAAGCCCTTGGATGCCGCCGATTTTGCCGAGTATGCCAATGACCCCGCACTCGCTGCGGAGATTTACCTGGCGAGCGTGATGCTGGTCAATGATCAGCAGGACGCCGAGCGCAATTACCTCGACGACCTGGCCGGTCAGTTGCAAATCGATCCGCAATTGCAGCTGCATCTGGAGCAGCAGGCCAAAGCCTAGAACCTCAGCGTCGCCCCAGTGGTCAGCCACTGGGCGCGATCGCCAATCAGGCTGCGCCCGACCAGCAGGTCCACGTCGACACATTCACCAATGTGCAAACGCGGCCCAGCCTGCCAGGCCTGTTCGCCGCCTTCCTGGCCATAACGCTCGCCAATCAACGTGAGCTTCTCTGCCAACTGATATTCGAACCCCGTGCCCCAGGTCAGGCGATGTTGTTGATCACCGTCGTTGTAGGCGTGGCTCCAGCCGGCGTTCAGGTTCAGGCGCAAGGCATCCAGGGGTTGCCATGTCAGGGGGATGTTCAGGTCTGCGCCGTCAAGCCCGTGATGGCGGTCCAGCGCGACATGCGCCCCGACAGCAATCGCCAGTTCCAAGCCCAAGTCTTGCCGTGACAGCACCTGCACCTTGGCTTGCGGGCTGATCTGCGTCTCGCCTTTGCCTGCATCCACGGCCCGTGACAACGCGGCGCCCCATTGCACGGCGGGCATGGCGCTGAACGTGCAGGCGGGCGACAAGGTGCCGTTATGGGTACTGCCCGCGTGCCGCTGGGCGCTGTACCAGGCGTCGACATTGCATTCACCCGGCGTGTTGATCGCGCCGTCGTCAACCACATAAGCGCCGCCTGCGGCTTGCGCTTTTGAAATCAACGCGGCCACCAGGACAAGGCCCAGGATCACGCCGATAAAGATCAGGTTGCGCTGCAATGCGCGGCGCTTTGCTGGCGGCAGTAACAGCAGGGTGTGGCGAGAGTGGCGTGCGCGATATTTGGCAAACCCGTCGCGGCGTGCCGGCGTGTGTTTTTTGTGCATGATGCACCTCGCTTGAGTTCAGCTTTCTACGGTCAGCACCGAAATGCCGCTGGCTTTGGCCTGGCAAACCAGCTCCGAGGTATCGTCACCGCCCGGCAGGGCAATGATCAGATCGGGGCGGCTGTCGGCCAGCATGAAGTGATTGCGCTGGCGTTCCGCCTGTTTGCCATGGCGCTGCCAATTGGGTGGATAACGCACTACGTCGATACCGATTTCCCGGGCCCATTCCTCGATCTCACTGCCCAGGAACTGGTTGCCGCCGTGGATCAGTACCTGCACCGGGCGCAGGCGGTGGTAAGCGTCCAGCACATGGCGGGACTTTTTGGTGTCGGCGTAATGACGACCTGCACAGATCAACACGCGCATGAGCAAATCCTTGTATTGCACGCAGGCGACCGGGCGGCCGCCTGCGTTTGAACGGCGGGGAGGGTCAGTACCACTGTTTGAAGCGGCGGATGTAGATCGTCTTCATCAGTTGGGCGACGCAGCAGTAAGCCAGCAAGGTGCCCACCAGCCATGGGAAGTACGCCAGCGGCAGCGGTTGCAGGCCCACCAGGGTGCCCAGCGGTGAGAACGGCACGTAGATGCCCAGGGCGATCACGATGCAGGTCATCATCAACACCGGCCAGGCGGCCGTGCTCTGGAAGAACGGGATCTTGCGGGTGCGCAGCATATGCACCACCAGGGTTTGCGAGAGCAGCCCTTCGATAAACCAGCCGGACTGGAACAGCGTCTGCATTTCCACACTGTTGGCCGAGAACACGTACCACATCAGCGCAAAGGTGGTGATGTCGAAGATCGACGAGGTCGGTCCGATCCAAATCATGAAGCGGCCGATGTTTTTCGCATCCCACTTGCGTGGCTTGGCCAGGTATTCCTTGTCCATCTTGTCCCACGGCAGGGCCAGTTGGGAGATGTCGTACATCAGGTTCTGCAGCAGCAGATGGATCGCCAGCATCGGCATGAACGGGATGAACGCACTGGCCACCAGCACCGAGAACACATTGCCGAAGTTGGAGCTGGCAGTCATGTTCAGGTACTTCATGATATTGCCGAAGGTTTCGCGGCCCTTGAGCACGCCTTCTTCGAGCACCATCAGGCTCTTCTCCAGCAGGATGATGTCGGCCGATTCCTTGGCGATGTCGGTGCCGCTGTCCACCGAAATACCCACATCGGCATCCCGCAGCGCCGGTGCATCGTTGATACCGTCACCGAGGAAGCCGACGGTGTGCCCGTTAGCTTGCAGCGCCTTGAGCACGCGGGATTTTTGCAGCGGCGTGAGCTTGGCGAATACGGTGCGCTCTTCTACGCGGCGCAGCAGGGTGGCGTCGTCCATGGCTTCGATTTCCACGCCCAGCAGCGGCTGGCCGGGTTCCAGGCCAACCTGGCGGCAGATCTTGCTGGTGACCACGGCGTTGTCGCCGGTCAACACCTTGATCGCCACGCCAATCTGTTGCAGCGCCGCAATGGCCGGGCCTGCGGTTTCCTTCGGTGGGTCCAGGAACGTCAGGAAACCCTGGATCACCATGTTGCGTTCGTCGCTGGTGGTGTACTGCTGGCGTGCCAGCGCTTTAGGGATATTGCGGGTCGCTACCACCAGCACGCGGAAACCGTCTTCGTTGTAATCATTGGCGAGCGCCAGTAGCGCCTCACGACGGCGGTCATCCAGGGGCAAGGCTTCGCCAGCCTCCATGACATGGGTAGAAATGCTCAGCATCTCTTCCACCGCGCCCTTGCATACCAGCAACTGGTCACCGGCGGCATCCTTGACCACGATCGACAGGCGACGACGGACAAAGTCGAACGGCAATTCATCGACCTTGCTGTAGGCAAACGGCACCTGGAACTTGGGGTTTTGTTCCGAGAACTGCACGACCGCCTGGTCCATCAGGTTTTTCATGCCGCTCTGGTGAAAGCTGTTGAGCCACGCCAGGGACAGCACGGCGTCATCGCGCTGACCAAAGGCATTGACGTGATGCTCGAGGATGATCTTGTCCTGGGTGAGGGTGCCGGTCTTGTCAGTGCACAGCACATCCATCGAGCCGAAGTTCTGGATCGCATTGAGGCGCTTGACCACCACTTTGCGCTTGGCCATGGCCGTAGCCCCCTTGGCCAGGTTGGCGCTGACGATCATCGGCAGCATTTCCGGGGTAAGGCCGACGGCTACCGCCAGGGCAAACAGGAAGGCATCGCCCCAATCGCCCTTGGAGAAGCCATTGAGGAAAAACACGATGGGTACCATCACCAGCATGAAGCGGATCAGCAGCCAGCTGACACTGTTCACGCCCCGGTCGAAGGCGGTTTGCACCCGCGAGCCGACAATCGCCTTGGCCAGGGAGCCAAAGTAGGTGCGCGGCCCCGTTGCCACCACCACTGCTTTAGCGCGGCCGCTGACCACGTTGGTGCCCATGAAGCAGATGTTCGGCAAGTCCAGCAAGTTGCCCTGGTCGGCGGCCAGGGTAGAGGCGGATTTTTGCGTGACATCGCCCAGGGTGTCGTACTTCTCCACCGGCAAGGCTTCGCCGGTCAGCACGGCCTGGCTGATAAACAGGTCGCGGGACTCGATCAGGCGGATATCGGCGGGGATCATGTCGCCAGCGGACAATTGCACGATATCGCCGGCCACCAGGTCACGCATCGGCACTTCGCGCAAGGTGGGCTGAGCACCAACCTGCTCGCGGCGCAGCACGGTGGCGGTGGTGCGTACCATGGCCTTGAGGGCCTCGGCGGATTTGGCCGAACGGTGCTCCTGCCAGAAACGCAGCAGGCTGCTGAGCAACACCATGGTCATGATGATGACGACCTTGGTCGGGTCGGCTTCTTCGCCTTCCTGCATCGGCAGCCAGCAGTCAGTCACAAAGCTGATGCCACCCAGGGTCAGCAGCACGTAGATGAACGGGTTGTTCAGAGCCTGCAGGAACTGGACGATAGCGTGTGGCGGCTTGTCGTGGGCGACTTCGTTATAGCCTTCTCGTTGCAGACGCGCCGAAGCGTCCAGTTCGGTCAGGCCGTCCTGGGTGGCCCGTACATTGGCGAGGGTGGCCGCCAGGCCATTGTGGGCTTCACGGGCGGCACGCATCGACAGCCTGGTGTCGGCAGCGGTGCCATTTTTTTTGTGCAGAGGCGTGTTTTTTACGGCGCTCATTGTCTGTACTCCTGTCGCCAATTCTCGACAAAACATACCCTCTACTTACCTGCAGACAGGCGAGCGAAAGCATGCCGAGCCGCGGACTTCGCGATCGGTTCAAATAAAGTATTCACATAACTTCTGAAGGGCCCGCTAACAGCAAGTTAGTTAACTAGCGTGCAGCAGGCTACTACTGGACGTGTTCATAAAGAACTCCAGGGTCATCAATAAGAAAGTTGCTGTTTCCAGCGAGGTCAGGCGGCGTGAGTACTCAGGTAGAAACCGAGCATCAAGCGCGCTTGCGCCAGGCAGGAAACCTGGGGTCTCTGCGGGTCTTGAGGGTCGGCATGATCCCAGTGCTGCACCAGGTGGCCGCTTTCAGGGCAGATACGCCAGTGCGCCAGCGGCGGGGCTGGGCGCACTTGAGGGGAGGGTGTGACAAAGGTCGAGCGGCTTGGCGAAAAGCCCGCCGGCGCTCGGCACAGCTTGGCGCGCAGGGCTGCGACCAGTGTGCGCGTATCAGGCAAAACAAGGAGTTGGAAGGTCATAACACACCTCGGGACCGGACGGGCGACCGGTGAGGCAGTTACGGTGGAGCATCAAGCTCTAGCGCAGCTTACCGGACCTGGAACGCGAGTCCTGTCATATTCTGGGTTTGGCGCCCGATGCCCGCAAAGGCGGTGCTCGGACAGCGACTAGATACTGTGTCCATTGGCTTCTTTTGTGAGGTTTAAAAAAGGCCCCAGTTGCGGGCACGGGCAATCTACTCAGGGCGTCAGTGAATGTCAACGTATGATTAATTAAATTAACCAGTGTTCAGAGTTTGTTCAGACAAGAGGCGCGCGTAAGTTGTGGGTTGAATAACTTCATACACCTTGCGCGGCGAGGAGTGCCAGATAGATCAATACTAAACCGCAGGCCGCATAACTCGCACGCTGCCAAGTCGGTGATGCGTTCTTGCGTAGCAGGTTCACCAAGGCGGCGGTAAGAAAACACGAGAGTACCGACGCCAGCATGAAGCCGGCAAAAAACATCAGGGTCTGCCCGTGACTGGGGGTGGTGCCGACAATCCCCGACAGTGCGCTGCCCAAGGCGCCCCAGTAGACGATGTTTTTCGGATTAGCCAAGGAAATCGCCGCGCCCACCGCCAACGCATTTTTGCCTGAGGTGGCAGGGGCATTGTCCATTGCCGGTAACTGCCAGGCATCAATCAGGCTGCGAATGCCCAGCCAGGCCAGGTACAGCGCGCAGACGATTGTAAGTGGAACCCGCACTGCATCATGCTGGATCAGCAGTGCGATACCGGTGAGGCCAATCACGGCCCAGACGGCGTCGCCCACCAGTGAGCCGAACTGCACCAGCAACGCCGGCGTGAAGCCATGGAGCAAGCCGCGGCGCAGAGTCTCTGCCAGCACGGCGCCGGGGGAAAGGCAAAATACAAAACCGAATACCAGCGCATAGACAAAGATCGACAGCATGCTCAGTTCCTTTCGAGAAAGTGCCAGAGCATACGTCAGTCCGGGAGAGGGATACCACGCCCTCTGTAGGAACGCCCGCGATGGCGGCGCGTCAGCGACTGAATCTTCAACTCAACCACCGCTATCGCAGGCAAGCCAGCTCCCACACTGGCCGTGTATTGCCCACAGGATCAGCGCCCCCTGTAGGAGCGAGCTTGCTCGCGAAAAGCGTCAACGATAACGCGCGTTTCCTGAATGACCGCGGTGCCTATGAGTTTTTCGCGAGCAAGCTTGCTCCTACAAAGTCTGCGGCGTTGAGGCAATGCGGTGGAGTTCAGCCTTCAATTCATCCGGCGATAGACGTGCAAAGGGCAGCGCAAAAAACGCCTCGCAGCGTGCGGTGATAATGTCGAGGGTGGCCTTGAATGCAGCCTCTACTTGCGCCTCGTCACCCTGCATTTCGGAAGGGTCCTCCAGGCCCCAATGCGTCTTCACCGCTGGGCCGAAATATACGGGGCACGCTTCACCGGCTGCTTTATCGCACACGGTGATGACCACATCAGGCGGGCTGTCTTGAAAGGCCTCATTGCCCTTGCTGTACAAACCTTCGATGCTGATGCCCGCCGCCTGCAGCGTGCTCAGGCTACGGGGCAAGACCTGGCCCTTGGGAAAACTGCCGGCGCTGATCGCTTCAAAGCCCGGCGGCGCCAGGTGGTTGAACATCGCTTCGGACAAGATGCTGCGGCAACTGTTGGCGGTACACATGAACAGCACTTTCATTGCAGTCTCCTTTAGATGCTCAGGCGCAAGGCGAGGGCGGCGAGGGTGACCAGCAGGACGGGCAGGGTCAGCACGATCCCGACCTTGAAGTAGTAACCCCAGGTGATGGTGATGCCTTTGCGTGCCAGGATATGCAACCACAACAAGGTGGCCAGGCTGCCGATGGGGGTGATTTTCGGGCCCAGGTCGCTGCCGATCACATTGGCGTAGATCATCGCGTCCTTGACCACGCCCACGGCATGGCTGGACTCGATGGACAACGCGCCAATCAGCACGGTCGGCAGGTTATTCATGGCTGATGAGAGCAGCGCTGTCAGCACCCCGGTGCCCATGGCCGCGCCCCACACACCATAGGTGGCGAAGGTGTCAAGCCAGGTGGCCAGGTAGTCGGTCAGGCCGGCGTTACGCAGGCCATAGACCACCAGGTACATGCCCAGGGAAAAAATCACGATTTGCCACGGGGCTTCTTTGAGGACTTTACGCGTGGAAATCTGATGACCTTTGGCTGCAATCACCAGCAGCAGTACCGCACAGAACGCGGAGATCGCACTGATGGGAATGCCCAATGGTTCCAGAGCGAAACAGCCGACCAGCAGAATACCGAGTACCCACCAGCCGGCACGAAAGGTCGCACGGTCATGGATGGCACTGGCGGGATCTTCCAGGTCGGACGGGTTGTAGGTCTGCGGAATATCCCGGCGGAAAAACCACAGCAGCACCGCGAGCGTGGCGGCGACACTGACCAGGTTCACCGGCACCATCACCGCGGCGTATTCGTTGAAGCCAATCTTGAAATAGTCCGCCGAGACGATATTCACCAGGTTCGACACCACCAGCGGCAGGCTCGCCGTGTCGGCGATAAACCCTGCGCCCATGACGAAGGCCAGGGTCGCCGCCGGGGAAAAGCGCAAGGCCAGCAGCATCGACATCACGATAGGCGTCAGGATCAACGCCGCACCGTCGTTGGCAAACAGCGCCGATACCAGCGCACCCAGCAACACTATATAGGCAAACAACCGCCGGCCGCGGCCACGGCCCCAGCGCGCCACATGCAGCGCCGTCCAGGCGAAGAAACCGGCTTCGTCCAGCAACAGGCTGATGATGATCAGCGCGACGAAGGTGCCGGTGGCGTTCCAGATGATGTGCCACACCGCCGGGATGTCCGCCAGGCTGATCACTCCGCAGGCCAGCGCCAGGATCGCGCCCAGTGTGGCACTCCAGCCGACGCCCAGCCCCTTGGGTTGCCAGATGACCAGCACGATGGTGACGAGGAAAATCGCAATTGCGACAAGCATGAATAAACGCTCCGATGGCTCAGCAGCAGGTGCTGGCCCGTTGTGGTCTGTCGCCCATTGCATTCAGACGCAGTGCGTCATCCTGCAACCATGGCTGGTTGGCTTGTAGGGTAGTGTCGAGCACCTGGGTGACCCAGGCGGGCAGTGCCGGATTGATGCGGTAATAGATCCATTGCCCTTGACGTCGGTCCACCAGTAGCCCGCAACTGCGCAATTGCGCGAGATGGCGGGAGATTTTTGGCTGGCTGTCGTCCAAGGCATGGATCAACTCACACACGCAAAGTTCGCCCTCGCGCAGGATCAATAAGGTCACCCGTGCACGGGTGGCATCGGCCAGGCACTTGAACAGGGTGGGAGGAGAGAAGAGGTCTGACATGGTCAAGGACTTTTCAAGTGGATATATTCGAATATACGTATTTCCATATATACAGGTCAAATCTTGTTTCAATTGATATGGATCAAATCCCTTTGAAAGCGCCACAACTGTTTGAAATTAAAATGAAACACAAATGTCCTAACGTGCCTGCCCATTGCTGATGAAGGAAGACCCCGCGTGACCCGAGCCACCCGCAACCTGCGCAAGACCCTGGATTCCGTCGCGGAAAATAACGAAACCGCGGCCTTTGACCTGATGCGCGCCGTGGAAAAACTCGGCGATGAAGTGCTGCGCCAGCGCCTGCTCAATACCATCCACCGGCTGAACCAGGATGCGTATGAATTGCGCGAAGCCCGGGATTCGGTGGAGCAGGTTTCGGTAAAGCTCGCCTGAGCAAGATCGTTCAAGACAAGCTTTCGTTCGTGCTGGCATGATTGTCGACTGTCTGTCGATGAGCCGCTTCCATGCCCACTGCATTACCTCATTACGCCTTCACCCGCGGCGCCATCGCCGTCATTCCCTTATCCCTGGCCTGTGCGCCCTGGGGGTTGCTGGCCGGCTCCATGGCCATCGACGCGCAATTTACCCCGCTGCAAGCCCAAGGCTTGTCTGCCATTGTGTTTGCCGGTGCCGCACAACTGGTGGCCATCGGCATGGTCAAGAGCGGTGCCAGCCTGATTTCCATCGTGCTGACCACCTTGCTGCTCACATCCCAGCATCTGCTCTATGGCATGCACATGCGTCCTACGCTGTCTTCGCTCAACACCCGTTGGCGCATGAGCCTGGGGTTCTTGTTGACCGATGAATTCTTTGCCCTGGTCAACCACTACGACCGCGAGACCTTCAATCGCTGGTACGCCTTGGGCGTCGGCCTGACGTTTTACCTGATCTGGAACCTCTTCACCCTCGCCGGCATTGTGCTGGGCAAAAGCATTCCCGGCCTTGATCAATTGGGGCTGGAGTTCTCGATTGCCGCGACCTTTATTGCCTTGATCACCCCCGTGGTGCGCGACGTGCCCACGGTGGTATGCGTTGCCGTGGCACTGCTGAGCTCGGTCTGGTTGAGTTATCTGCACTGGGAATCTGCGGTGGTGGTCTCGGGCGTGCTGGGGATGAGCGCGGGGTTTGCCTGTAAACGGCTGGGAGTGGGGCAACGATGATTTACCTGATGATTGTGGCCATGGGCCTGGTGGTGTTCTTCAACCGTTACCTGTTTATCGAGCCACGCTTGCCGGTACGGCTCAATCGCGGTGCGCGTGAATTTCTGGGCTTCGCCGTGCCGGGCATGCTCACCGCGATCTGCGGGCCGATTATTTTCCTGGCTGACCATCGGCTTAACCTGAGCCCGAGCAACCCTTACCTGCTGGCCGGCATCTGCGCCGTGGCGTTGATGTACTGGACGCGCAGCGTGTTGACCACCGTGCTATTGAGCATGGCGCTGTTCTATCTGTTCCGTTGGTGGTTTTGATACCCAGGCAAAAAAAAGCCCGCGGGGTGGCGGGCAGAAGGGAGACTTCTAAAAAATGAGCCTGGCCACTATAGGCGGCGTGTTTGCCCTTCACAGTGAAACAAAGTTCATGGGCGCGTCAGTTGGCAGACGCACAGTGGTAGAGTCACGGTTTTTCCAAGGAAGCAATGGCATGCACAAAGTGGTAATGGGCGCATTGATACTGGCGGCACTGACCGGTTGCGCCGGTTCGAAGATGAAGGAAGCGCGCGCAGGCAGCCCCTACAAGACCCTGGCATCAGACAAGGCCACTCTGGTCGTTGCCCAGTGCATCCAGTTCGGCTGGCAGGATGAAAGCGTGTTCGGCGTCGATGCTGGCGGCTTCAAGGAAGCGACCGAGGCGGGTGGTTTTACGGTGTATACCACCGGTGGCGATTACTTTGTCGATGTACTCAGCACCGGCGCGGGTTCTACGGTCAACTACTATGCAGCACAGGACAATATGCCGGCCAAACGTCGCCTGGCAGCACTGGCCACTTGTCTGTAAGTCGGTTGCCTTAGCCATATTCCGAAATGCCTGGCGGGACAGCCGCCGGGCATTGGCTTATGATTCACGTGCTCGTTCGACGTGATGGCTCTTTACCGGTACACGGATGTCGAGGCTTAAACGTCGAACGAGCTCCTCCACCCCAACCTCACCGGGGCATGAAACCCAAGTGCCAGCGTCGCGGAATCAACAGTGTCGCCACCCCCAGGGCCGCAGCCAACGCACCACTGACCCACAATGCACGCAGGCCCATCTGCTGTTCCAGCAGTGCACCGATCACAGCGCCAATGAACATCCCGCCCCACGGAATCAATTGCACGCGCCAGCCATTGCGGCGCTCCCCCAATAACCAACGGCCGAGCCCGCGACCAAAGCGTGACAGCGCTCCGGTGACGTAGGTCAGCCCCACCGGCAGCCCGTTCACTTCCTCGACGGCCGCGTTGAGCATGCCCATGGCAATGATAGCTGCGAGCAACGCGGGCAAGGTGTCGGTCGATGGCCACAACGCCGCAGCGCAGAGCAAGGCGCCGATGCACAGTAATAAGGGCAACGCATGGCGCTTGCTGAAACGGCTGACCAGCACGCCCAAGGCATTGCCGACCACGAAGGTGGTGACCAGCAATACCAGGCGCCCGGTGAGCCCCAGGTCGCCCGCACTGATGGCCACCGCCAGGCGCGTGGTGTTACCACTCATGAACGAGACGAAATCGCCGCTGGCCATAAAACCGATCGCATCGGTCATGCCCGCCAGCACCGACAGGCAGGCCACCAGCATCAAGCCCACGCGCCCGCGCCAGCGCTGACGACGGGCGAGCGTGGCATTGGTGTAAGGCTTGCGGGACGAAGGCAGCATGGGGCTGGTTTCCTCGGTGAGATTATCCGGCCACTACCGTAGGGCGCTTTGCCTGTCCGCGCAATGACCTCAGACACGCTCCAGTTGCCAGCCGGTGGCGTGCCACGTCAGATGGTGAGTCGGCTCGATCGCCTGCAAGAATGCCCCGTCGTGTGATACGGCCAGCAGCGCGCCGGTAAACCCCTTCAAAGCCTGCTCAAACGCTAGCACTGACTCCAGGTCCAGGTGATTGGTGGGTTCATCCAACAACAGTAATTGCGCCGGTGTATCACGCCACAAGGCCAGGGCCATCGCGGCTTTCAAGCGCTCGCCGCCGCTGAGTTGCCCTGCCGGCTGCGTAACCCGCAGCGCGTCCAGCTGCAAAAACGCCAGGCGTGTGCGCAGTTCGGCTTCGGCCAGCGGCGTGTCGAGCAGGTTGAGTTGCTCGACAAGGCTGCGCCGGTCGTCCAGCAGCGCCAGGTGCTGATCAATGTACGCACTGGGCACCGCTACGCTGCACTTGCCACTGACCGCCTGCCAGTGGCCGGCCAGCAGTTTGAGCAAGGTCGATTTGCCGCAACCGTTCGGCCCACGCACGGCAACGCGAGCCGGGCCCGTCAGGTTGAGCGTCAGGTAGCTGACGGGCGCCAGGGGATCGAGCCAGGGCAATTGCGCCTGCTCCAGCACCAGTACCTGGCGGCCATTGGCGACGGTCGAGCCTGATAATGCGAGCAGTGTGGGCGTCTCATCCGCCACGCGCTCGTAAGCCTGGCGCACCTGGGCGTCGAGTTGGTTTTTGCACGCATGATGGGCGCTACGCACGCTGCTGACGATCTCCTTTGCGGCGCTTTTCCAGCGCGCCTTGGTAAAACGGTCGACGTTGGCGGTCTCGGCCTGTTTACGTGCGCGTGCGGCATGGCGCTGCAGGTCGTCGTGGTCTTTTTGCAGACGCCGACGCTCACGGCTGCGGGCCAGACGCGCCTGTTCCCACGCAGCAATCGCGGCCTGCTGGTGAGTATCGCGTTGCTGGCGATAGGCGTCGTAGTTGCCGCCGTAAACCTGAATGCCAAGGGGCGAAAGCTCAATGATGCGACCCATGACGTTGAGCAACTGTCGATCATGGCTGACCACCACCAGGCCACCTCGCCAATCGCGCAACACACGCAACAGCCAATCGCGCCCGGCAGCATCAAGGTGGTTACTGGGCTCATCCAGAATCAGCAACTGCGACGCAGCCAACAACGCCCCGATCAGCGCGACCCTCGCGAGTTGACCACCGCTGAGTTGATCGGCCGGGGTACTGGCACTGAGGGTCTGCAAACCCGCTGCATCCAGTGCCTGGCGCAGGCGCTCGGCGAGGTCCCAGCGATCGTCGATCAGTTCCAGGTCACCGAGGCGTGCATCGCCCTGGGCCATACGTGCAAGGGCAGCCAAGGCTGCGGCAGTTGCGGTGATATCGGCGATGGTTTGCCCTGGTTGAGCCGTGATGGCCTGGGGCACATAGGCAACATGGGCCGGTTTTTTCAACGTGCCGGAGGAGGGCAGCAGCACGCCGGCCATCAACTTGGCCAGGATACTTTTGCCCCGTCCATTGCGCCCGACGATACCGGTAGGCGTTTGATCAATGGACAGGTTCACGTCGGCCAGCAAGGTTTCGCCATTGGCGAACTGGAAAGACAGGTGTTGCAGGGAAACAAGAGCGGGCAGCCGTTTGACGTCAGTCATCAGCACCTCCAAAAAAATGTCGAACAGGCCAACAAGCGCGCCAGGCGGCTCGTTGCAGATACATTTTGGAAGGCTTAGATGTTCACGTCGGCGGTCATCCCGTGAGTCAGAAGGGAGGCAGAGCCTAACCCACCTTAACTTTGTGCGGCAAGTCTTCGGCCAGTTTTTCCAGGAACATCGCCAGCGCGACTTCTTCGGCTTTCAAGCCTTTGCGCACCCGCGGCTTGGGCAACTTCGACAATTCGCCGAGGCTGAAATGCTCGAGCACCGCCGGGTGGATATAGCACTTGCGGCACACCGCCGGCGTGTTGCCCAACTGCCGGGAGACATCCTTGACCATCGCCACCACATGCCGCTTGGCGTCGGATTCGGGCTGCCACGCCAACTCGCGCAACACTGCCAGCGCCATTGCTGTACCAGCCCAGGTGCGGTAGTCCTTGGCGGTAAAGTCTTCGCCGGTCAGGCTGTGCAGGTAGTCGTTGACGTCCTGTGAGCTGACGGTATGCCGCTCACCGTCTTCGTCGAGGTACTGGAACAGGTTTTGCCCCGGCAATTCCATGCAACGCTTGACCACCCGGGCCAGGCGCCGATCCTTGACGCTGACTTGGTGCTCCACGCCACTCTTGCCACGAAACTGGAACTGGATCTCACTGCCCTTGATGTCCACATGGCGGTTGCGCAAGGTGGTCAGCCCGTAGGATTTGTTTTCACGGGCATATTGGGTATTGCCGACGCGGATCAGTGTGGCGTCCAGCAACATCACCACCGTGGCCAACACCTTTTCGCGGGTAAACCCCGGCTCGGCGATTTGCGCTTCGAGCTGTTTGCGCAATTTGGGCAACGCGGCGCCAAAAGCCTGCAAGCGCGAGTACTTGTCGCTGTCGCGCACCTCGCGCCAGCGTGGGTGGTAACGGTATTGCTTGCGGCCACGGGCGTCGCGGCCGGTGGCTTGCAGGTGGCCGCGAGGGTCGGCACAGATCCACACGTCGGTGTAGGCGGGCGGCACCGCCAAGGCGTTCAGGCGTTTTATTTCGTCCGCGTCGGTAATGCGCTCGCCCTTGGCGTTCAGATACTGGAACTTGCCTCGCACTTTTTTACGGCGGATGCCGGGCTGGGTGTCATCCACATAATGCAGGTCGCGGGGCAGGTCGGCGGGTAGCGAAGAGTCAGGCATGGGGCGGGTTCCTTGGCAACAAATCAGGCCGGTATGTCTGATTGACCGCAGCACCCCGCGGTCGTGCCAAATGGTTAAGCCAGCACCGCCACCGCCTTGATTTGCGCCCACAGTGTCTGGCCCGGATGCAGTTGCAACTGGTCGTGTGAGAAGCGCGTGATGCGTGCCAGCAAGGGCGTGCCGCCGGCGTCGAGGCGCACCAGCACGTGGGCGCTGTTGTCCGCGCCAATAGTCTGGGTGACGGTCACCGGTAAGCGGTTGAGGATGCTGCTGTGTTCCTGGGCCTGCAGGCTCAGGCTTACATCTCGTGCCTGGACCTTGACCCGCAGCGGGTTGCCCACCGCCAGCGGGACATGGGCCACGCGCATCTGCAACGGGCAATCGGGCAACTGCAGAGTGAGCAACTGATAGTGCGCGTCGTAGGCAACGACGCTGCCGGCGATCACCACGCCGGCATCGTCGCCCAGCGCCAGGGGCAGATCGAGGCGCGCCAGGGTCTCGCCGATCGGGCCGCTGGCCAGGGCCTTGCCGTCGCTGAGCAAGACAATATGGTCGGCCAGTCGCGCCACTTCGTCCTGGGCATGGCTGACGTACAGCACCGGGATATCCAGCTCGTCGTGCAGGCGTTCCAGGTAAGGCAATATCTCGTTTTTGCGCTGGCTGTCCAGGGCCGCCAGCGGTTCATCCATCAACAACAACTTGGGGCTGGTGAGCAAGGCGCGGGCGATGCCGATGCGCTGGCGCTCGCCGCCGGACAAGTGTTGCGGGTGACGCTCAAGCAAGTGTCCGATGCCCAACAGTTCGGTGGCCTGGGCCAAGTCCACGCGCCGTTGCGGGCGCGGAATACGTTTGAGGCCGAACTCCAGATTGGCGCGCACCGACAGGTGCGCAAACAGGCTCGCTTCCTGGAACACATAGCCCAGGGCGCGTTTATGCGGCGGTACAAACAGCCCTTTGCGGCTGTCTTGCCAGACCTCGTCGTTGATCTGTACAAAACCGTGTTCGGCGCGTTCCAATCCGGCGATGCAGCGCAGGCACGTGGTCTTGCCGGAGCCAGAATGCCCGTACAGCGCGCTCACGCCACGGCCGGGCAATTGCAGGTCAACATCCAGTGTGAAGGCGCAATACTTCAGGTGCAGGCGTATATCCATCATCGCGATCAGCTCCAGCCCATTTTGGTTTTACGGCTGGAATAGAGCGCCAGCAACACGAGGAAGGCGAACACCACCATGGCGCCGGCCAGCCAATGGGCCTGAGCATATTCCATGGCTTCGACGTGGTCGTAGATCTGCACTGAGACGACACGGGTCTTGTCCGGGATATTGCCGCCGATCATCAGCACCACGCCGAACTCACCGACGGTATGGGCAAAGCCCAGGATCGAGGCGGTGATAAACCCAGGGCGTGCCAGCGGCAGGATCACCGTGAAAAACGTGTCCCACGGGTTGGCGCGCAAGGTCGCGGCCACTTCCAGCGGGCGCGTGCCGATGCTAGAAAACGCATTCTGCAACGGCTGCACCACGAAGGGCATGGAGTACATCACCGAGCCAATCACCAGCCCGGCGAAACTGAAGGTGAGGGTGCCCAGGCCCAGCCACTGGGTGAACTGGCCGACGTACCCGTTGGGCCCCATGGCCAACAGCAAGTAAAAGCCGATGACCGTTGGCGGCAACACCAACGGCAGTGCGACCACTGCGCCGATGGGGCCACGCCACTTGGAACGGGTGCGCGACAGCCACAGGGCGATCGGTGTGCCGATGATCAACAGGATCAGGGTGGTCAGTGAGGCCAGTTTGAGGGTCAACCAGATCGCAGAAAAATCAGCACTCGTCAGGGGCATTTACAGCTCGTAACCGTAGGATTTGATAACGGCAGCCGCTTTCGGGCCTTTGAGGTAGTCAACCAGGGCCTTGGCGGCGGCGCTGTCCTTACCCTTATTGAGGATTACGGCGTCCTGTTTGATCGGGTCATGCAGGGAGGCCGGAACAATCCACGCCGAACCGCCGGTGACTTTGCCGTCTTTGTAGATCTGCGACAAGGCCACAAAACCCAGCTCGGCGTTGCCGGTGGACACAAACTGATAAGCCTGGGTGATGTTCTGGCCCTCGACGAGCTTGTCCTTGACCTTGTCGCTCAAGCCTTCTCTGGCCAGCAATTGGGTGGCGGCCAGGCCGTAGGGCGCTGTTTTGGGGTTGGCGATGGACAAGTGCTTGAATTGGTTTTTCTTCAGCACATCACCCTTGGCATCCACATAGCCTTCTTTGGCCGACCACAGCGCCAGGGTGCCGACCGCGTAGGTGAAGCGTGAACCCTTGACCGTAGCGCCTTCGCTTTCGAGTTTTTGCGGGGTGGTGTCATCGGCGCTGAGGAACACCTCAAATGGCGCGCCGTTCTTGATCTGGGTGTAGAACTGCCCGGTGGCACCGTAAGCCGCGACCAGTTTATGGCCGGTGTCTTTCTCGAAGTCGGCGGCAATCGCCTGGATCGGGGCGGTGAAGTTGGCGGCCACGGCCACCTGCACTTCATCGGCATGGGCCGTACCCAAGGCAAAGGCGGTAAGCAGGGGGGCCAGGTGCGAAACGCGGGTCATCATGAAGCAACTCCTTGAAGGTGTACGGCAGGTTGTAGGTAAAGAGGCTTACCGCTATGTATGGGAATATATAGCGGTAGGCTATTGCCGGTACAGCACCAAGTTGCTGCGCAGGTCAGTCGCGGGTGAATCTGGCTAGCGCGTGCTCGGCCAATTCGCGGGTCAGGTCATAGGTGGGCAGGTCTTTGCCCAGCCTCAGGGCCTGGCCTGCCCACAGGTTACTGAAACCGGCTTCATCCTTGGCCTTGAGCGGCATTAATGCGCCTCCGGCTTTGGGGAATGCCGGCGCCGCCGGGTTGATTGCGCCGAGTTCACGCATCACGCGGTTGACGATGCCCCGCGCCGGGCGGCCGGTAAACAGGTTAGTCAGCGCGGTTTCGCTAGCCTGGGCATGGCGCAGCGCGTGGTGATGGGAAGCGCTTACAGTGGCTTCGGGAGTGAACAGGTAGGCCGTGCCGACCTGCACTGCCGAAGCGCCCAGCGCAAAGGCGGCGACGATGCCGCGCGCATCGCCGATTCCGCCCGCAGCAATCACCGGCACGCTGACCGCGTCGACAATCTGCGGCAGCAGCGCCATCAAGCCGATCTGGCTGTTGAGGTCATCGCTGAGAAACAGGCCACGATGCCCACCAGCTTCGATGCCCATGGCGATAATCGCGTCGCAGCCGTGCTGCTCCAGCCACACGGCTTCCTCGACAGTGGTGGCCGATGACAGCACCTTGGCACCGGTGGCTTTTACCCGGTCCAGCAAAGACTTCTCTGGCAGGCCAAAATGAAAGCTCACCACTTCTGGCCGAAACGCTTCCACTACCTGGCAGGCTGCGTCATTGAACGGCGCGCGGTTGGACACCGGGGTTGGCGCATCGAAGTCGGCGCCCAGCTCATGGTAGTAAGGTTGCAGCAAGGCCTTCCAAGCCTGGTCCCGTGCGTCATCGGCATCGGGGGGTTGATGGCAGAAGAAGTTGATGTTCAGCGGCGCATGACTGGCCTGGCGAATGAGAGCCAAGGCATCGCGCAGTTGCTCCAGGCTCAGCGCCGCCGCAGGCATCGAGCCCAGGGCGCCGGCCTGCTGGGCGGCGATGACCATGGCGGTGGTCGTCGCGCCAGCCATCGGCGCCTGGATAATCGGCACCTCAATGCCCAACAGGTCAAGAATGCGGGTGTCTGGCCAGGTGCTCATGGGGTGCTTCTCCAGCGTTAGTAGGGCTTTTCGCTGTTTTAGCAGGGCAATCAGCACCCGGCCAGTCTGTTTTATTCACTGGACGGAAGCGGCGTTTTGTGGGGCTGGGTTTCGCGCTCAAGTAACTGGCGCTTGCGCTCCACGCCCCAGCGGTAGCCCGACAGCTCGCCATTGCTGCGCACCACGCGATGACAGGGAATCGCCACCGCGAGGTGGTTGGCACCGCAAGCCTGGGCCACGGCGCGAAAGGAGGAAGGTGCACCGATACGCTCGGCAATCTGCGCATAGCTGGCGGTGCTGCCCGCAGGGATTTCGCGCAACGCCTGCCACACCCGCTCCTGAAAGGCTGTGCCGCGCAGGTCCAAGGGCAAATCCAGGCCCAAGGCAGGGGCCTCGACAAAGCCGACGACGTGGGCCACCAGTTGTTCGAAACCCTGATCCGCGCCGATCAACTCAGCTTTGGGAAACTGGTCTTGCAGGTCGCGCACCAGTTTGTCCGGATCATCACCCAATAAAATCGCACACACGCCACGTTGGCTTTGCGCCACCAGAATCGCCCCCAGCGAGCACTGGCCAACGGCAAAGCGGATGGTGTTATTGGCGCCGCCGCCTTTGTAGTCTCCAGGTCTCATGCCGAGCACTTGGTCGGCGGCTTCATAAAAGCGGCTATTGGAATTAAAGCCCGCGTCATACAGGGTGTCCGTCACCGAATGCTGGCCCTTGAGGCCGTCGCGCACTCTGCGCGAACGCAGGGCGCTGGCGTAACCCTTGGGGGTCAACCCGGTATTGGCTTTGAATACGCGGTGGAAGTGAAAGGGACTCAGCCCGGCGCATCGGGCCAGCACATCCAGGCTAGGCGGAGTTTCGGCCTGCTCGATTTGCCGGCAGGCCTCGGCCACCAGTTGCCCATGGTGAGCGGCCAACTGGGTCTGGTCGCCGGCAGCGCGTTTACTGGGACGATAACCGGCGGCTTCGGCCTGCGCCGGCGTGTCGAAAAACTCGACATTCTCCGGGCGCGGCAAACGCGAAGCGCTGCTGGGGCGGCAATACACGCCGGTGGTTTTCACGCCGTAGACAAACAAGGCGTCGGCCTTGGCATCACGGGCAATAATGGCAGCCCAGCGCGGATCGTGTTCGTTGTTCATGGCCTGCACTCTTGACGGTTCAGGAGCAGATTAAGCCTGCCGCTCGCAATCGACACTCCGAAGCTTGCGGTCAAATTAACCGGCGGTGCGAAAGGTCAGGTTGATGCGCTGCGGGCCCATGACCGGATGCACGCCGTCCTTGATCGGCATCACGCCATGAAAGCGCAGGCGATCAACGCCGCCCCACACCACCACATCACCATGAAACAGCGAGACCTTTTGGGTTTTGTCGCTGCGCGCATGGCCACCGAACAGGAAAATCGCCGGCAGCCCAAGGGACACCGACACCACGGGCGCGCTGTAGCTGCGCTCGTTCTTATCCTGATGCAGGGACATCTTCGCCCCCGGTACGTAACGGTTGATCAAGCAGGCATCGGGTTGAAAACCGCCAAAGCCGGCCTCGATAGCCGCAGCCACCGCCAGTTGGCGCAATGTGTCGGGCATGACGGGCCAAGGTTGCTGGCTGCGCGGGTCGAGTGGGCTGTAGCGATAGCCATGGGCGTCGGTGGTCCAGCCCAGCTCGCCGCAACTGCTCAGCGCCGCAGACATGGTAAAGCCGCCGGGAGTGACCATCTGCCGAAACGGTGATTGAGCCAGGACACGCCGCAGTTCAGGCAATAACCGCTCGATCCAGGGCAGGGCATAGCCCCTTAGTACATAGGACTCTTCGCCAATTTGCTCGCGCCCGGCAGGCTGTTGCAGGGCCTCGTCGGCAAACAAATCGGCGGTAGGGCCAGGCATGGCTTACAGCGCCTTGCTCACGTTGATGTCGGTGATTTCGTCGCTGGGATCATGAATTTTTGCCAAGGCTTGCTTGGCTTCTTCGATGCTGTTGTTGTGCAACTGGGCAAATTCAAAGCGGCGTTCGCCGTTGAGCTTGTACTTGATGACGTATTTGGTTGTGGTGGTCACAGCTTTTTTCCTGTCAGGTGTTCAGGTCAGCTCAGCTTGCTGCTGGTACGACGAACGATACGGATCTTGTGGGACAACGCAGGTTTACGGGTCACGCTGATGGCGCGACGGGTCACCACATCCAGGGTGATGTTCCAGAACCCGGTGCTGGGCGCGGTGATCTTGGCCGGGAATTTATCAAATGCGCCGCCGTGGTAGGTATGGCGGCCGCCATTTTTGAAGCTGCGAAAGTTCGCATCGCTCATCAGGCGAATATTGCAGGTCTGCGAGCATTCGATGACGACAATGTCTCCCTCGTTGAGGTGCTCACGCTGGTGGATGAATTTCATGGGGTGTCTCCAGAAGGGCTTTATCTGAAAAATCAGAACGATACGTAGGTTAAGATGGAGTTTATCAGCCCCAGCGAGTTTATTATCGGGCCGTCGTCGACGACTTCGACAATTTAAAACAGTTATTTACCGAGTTATCACAGATAAATCCTACGTTGGCGGGAGAAAATTACCATCCCCGCTGTCGTAGGGTCTTTATCGGAGGTTTTTGTATGAAGTGGAGTGTGTTGGTGCTGGCCTTGGCAATAGGTGGGTGTGCTTCGGTTGCAGATATCAAGCAGACCCCGCCAACATTGGTGGTCATCTCAGGGAAGAAGCCGCAGGAATATGCGGCGTGTGTAGTGCGCAAATTGGAGGCGACCCGTCGGCCGCCGCAGATCGAGCCCCATAAAGACGGCATTCAGGTGATCGTGCCGCAGAAGTTCTCGGCAGACCCGTCGGCGATCTTTGAAATCGAAGACCGCTCCAGCGGTAGCAGCATCAAGCTTTATGAAAGCATGTCCAATGTGCCGATCCGCCCGGGCGACGTGAAGAAGGCTGGGGAAGAATGCATTTCCGGTTGAGCTCCAGACTCATCCCTCACACCCGATAAAAAAAGCCCTTACCCTGCAGGGACGGTATGCATCCGTTAAACTGTCGGGCATTCACTATAAAGATGCCGCTCAAACCCGGGGTTTGAGCGGCATTTGTTTTTCTGGAAAGCCGGTTATGAAACGAGAACACGTCAAAGCCCGCCATGCCGAAGGGCAGATCTCGGCCACCCATGTCATCCAGAACCCCGCCGATCTGGGCGAGTGGATCGTATTTTTCAAGAAGAGCGGCGGGCGCAGCTACTTCTTGGTGGACGAGCAGGATGAGGTCGAATCATTTGCTCGCCTGGATGACCTGATCGAAATCCTGCGGGGCCTGGGGATCAAGTTCGCTGAAGTGCACCTGTAGCAACGTTACTTGCAGACCACCACCACGCTGCGGCCTTTGAAGTTGCCCACGTCCTGGCCCAGGGTCTTGTCGCTTTCCTTGAGTGCCGGCGTGCCATTGGTGCCGACGATGCGGTAACCGGTGCCCGCGCAGGAGGCGTCCGCCTTCTCGTAGCAACTGGCCCATGAATTGGCCTCGCCCGAGCAGTCGATGGTCAGGCCTTGCTCGCCATTTTTCAGCAGGGTGTCGGAGGCGGTGGTGCAGCCGGCGATTGCCAGTACCGCGGTCAGTGCCAGGATTTTTTTCATAGAGGGGTCGTCATCGAGGGTATTGGAAGGGCACGCTGACACTGTCGTGGCGTTGTTGAAGATTATAGCGAACTGCCATCTAGGTACAGACAAACAAAAAAGCCCCGTTTAACGGGGCTTTCAAAGCAGTGCAAAGAGGCTTACTTGGTTTTCGGCCGCTTGCTCGATGCATGGCCTGCCTCATCCACAAACACTTCGGCGACGGCGATCGCCATGCTTTCGGACTCGAATACGCCGGCAACGCTGTCACCGTGAAAATTGATCAAGTGCCAGCCGTCTGCTCGCTTAGTGATCAGGTAGCCGTTTACACCTTTTGGTTCTGACATCTGTTGGCAATCTCGTGGTCTTGGTTCAAGGCGCCCATGATAGCGCCAAATGCCGGGGCAGGGCGCAAGTTGTTGCGGGTCAGTGCCAGGGGGGCAAAAGCGTGCTAAAACCATTGCAGCCCTTTCAAACAAGGGGGCGACGCGAGTTCTGACCAACCGTTGGTGACACCCATTGCAGGATCAGCGGAACTTACGCCGACATTTTTTCTCTATGATGACATCGCAACGCCAGCAGGACCCCATTGTAAGGTGACTGCGGCCTGATTAGACTGCGCCGAATTCCGTACGCACAGCCCTTTGTAAGGACTCATATGATCAAGAAATGCTTGTTCCCAGCAGCCGGTTACGGCACTCGCTTCTTGCCAGCGACCAAAGCCATGCCCAAAGAAATGCTGCCAGTGGTGAACAAGCCACTGATTCAGTACGGTGTGGAAGAGGCTCTGGATGCCGGTTTGAACGAGATCTCCATCGTCACGGGTCGTGGCAAGCGCGCGCTGGAAGACCACTTCGACATCAGCTATGAGCTGGAAAACCAGATCAAGGGCACCGACAAGGAAAAATACCTGGTCGGTATCCGCAAGTTGCTCGACGAGTGCTCGTTCTCCTACACCCGTCAGACTCAGATGAAAGGTCTCGGCCACGCCATCCTTACCGGTCGCCCGCTGATTGGTGACGAACCCTTCGCCGTGGTCCTGGCGGATGACTTGTGCGTCAACCTGGAAGGCGACGGTGTGCTGACCCAGATGGTCAAGCTCTACCAGAAATACCGTTGCACCATCGTTGCGGTGATGGAAGTCAACCCAACCGAAACCAATAAGTACGGTGTTATCGCCGGTGACGATATTGGCGATGGCCTGATCCGCGTACGCGACATGGTCGAGAAACCAGCGCCGGAAGACGCGCCATCGAACCTGGCGATCATCGGTCGTTACATCCTCACGCCGGACATCTTCAAGCTGATCGAAGAAACCGAGCCAGGCAAGGGTGGCGAGATCCAGATCACCGACGCTCTGCTCAAGCAAGCCAAAGACGGCTGCGTGATTGCCTACAAGTTCAAGGGCCAGCGTTTCGACTGCGGCGGCGCTGAGGGCTACATCGAAGCGACCAACTTCTGCTACGAGCATTTCTACAAGACGGGCAAGGCTTACTGATCCACGCTTGCCGGCACGTTTTAAGCGAAAGCCACCTTCGGGTGGCTTTTTCGTTTTTCAGCCCCATGTAAGTCGGTATGCTGGTGTACTGCCGAGGAGAGTGAAATGGCCTACGATTTTGACCTGTATGTAATTGGCGCCGGTTCCGGCGGTGTTCGCGCGGCGCGCTTTGCCGCGGGCTTTGGCGCCAAGGTGGCTGTGGCCGAGAGCCGCTACCTGGGCGGCACCTGTGTGAACGTCGGCTGCGTGCCAAAGAAGCTGTTGGTGTACGGCGCGCATTTTGCCGAAGATTTTGAACAGGCCAGCGGCTTTGGCTGGTCCCTGGGCGAGGCGAACTTTGATTGGGCGACCCTGATCGCCAACAAGGATCGTGAGATCAACCGCCTCAACGGTATCTATCGCAACCTGTTGGTCAACAGCGGCGTGACCCTGCATGAAGGGCATGCACAACTGGTCGATGCCCATCAGGTGGAGATCAACGGTGAGCGCTTCACTGCCAGGCACATCCTGATCGCCACCGGCGGCTGGCCGCAGATCCCTGAGATTCCAGGGCGCGAGCACGCCATTGGCTCGAACGAGGCGTTCTTCCTTAAAGAGCTGCCCAAGCGCGTGCTGGTAGTGGGTGGTGGTTATATCGCCGTTGAGTTCGCGGGCATCTTCCACGGCTTGGGCGCGCAAACCTCATTGCTGTATCGCGGTGACTTGTTCTTGCGCGGCTTTGACGGTGCGGTGCGCAAACACCTGCAAGAAGAGCTGACCAAGCGCGGCCTGGACTTGCAGTTCAATGCCGACATTGAGCGCATCGACAAACAGGCCGACGGCAGCCTCAAGGCCACTTTGAAGGATGGCCGCGTGCTGGAAGCCGATTGCGTGTTCTACGCCACTGGCCGCCGTCCAATGCTGGATAACCTGGGCCTGGAAAATACCGGGGTCAAACTGGACGAGCGCGGTTTCGTCGCGGTGGATGATCTCTATCAGACCGCCGAGCCGTCGATCCTGGCGATTGGCGATGTGATTGGTCGTGTGCAGCTGACGCCGGTGGCCCTGGCTGAAGGCATGGCCGTGGCGCGGCGGTTGTTCAAGCCCGAGCAATACCGCCCGGTGGATTACGCCAATATCGCGACGGCGGTATTCAGCCTGCCGAATATCGGCACAGTCGGCCTGACAGAAGAGGATGCACGCAAAAATGGCCACAACGTGCAGATCTTTGAAAGCCGGTTCCGGCCGATGAAGCTGACCCTGACCGATTGCCAGGAAAAGACCTTGATGAAGCTGGTGGTCGACGCCGACACCGACAAAGTACTGGGTTGCCACATGGTCGGCCCGGATGCGGGTGAGATCGTGCAAGGGCTGGCGATCGCGCTCAAGGCGGGCGCGACCAAGCAGCATTTCGATGAAACTATCGGCGTGCATCCTACGGCGGCGGAAGAATTCGTCACCATGCGCACGCCTGTAGCGGACTGATCAGGTTGGCTCTGCTGCCTCTGGCGCCGTTGCAACGACGGTCGCCAGGCGCAGGGCTTCGATGCTTGCCTGGGCCTTGACCAGGTCCAGCTCAAGCGCCTTGTTGTGCTGCTGATACTCCAGCAGTGAGGCTTGGCGCGATTGGCTGTCCAGCACGGCAACCCGCAGGCGTTCCTGGAGCAGGGTGCGCTCGCTGTCGATCTGGCTGAGCTGCTCCTTGAGTTTCAGCTGTAGCGCCTGGTCCTGGCGAGCTTGCTCCTGCAGCGTATTCAATTCCTTGGTTGTCACTCGCTGCTCACTCAGCAGGCGCTCGTTATCGCGATGCAGTTGCGTGATTTCGTCCTGGCGCACCAGAGCGCTTTGCTGGGCCTGACGCAATTCGGCCTGTACCTGTTGCAACTGGCCCTCATGGCGACGCTGTTCCTGTTCACGCTGCTCCTTGATGGCAGTGCGGTAATGCTCAAGCGCATCGCGGGCGTGCAGGTGTTTTTCTTCCAGTGAGCGAATCTGCTCGTCTTTGTCGTTGAGCCTTAGCTCGTAGTCGCTACACGCCTGGCTCAACCCGGCGTTACGGGTTTGCTCGGTCTGCAGGCTGGTGCTGGCGGTTTGCAGCGCCGCGCTTTCTTCAGCGAGGGCAGCGGCCTGGATATCAAATTGCTGTTTGAGTTGGGTGTGCGCTTCTTCCAGGGTTTCTACCTGGGCGAGCAGGGCGGCTTTTTGTTGCTCGAATTGCGCCAGGGCCAGGTCGATCGGCTCTTGGGCCTTCTCTTTCAGGCGCTGGGACAGGCGGGCGACTAGCTCGCCCAGCTCATCATCAATTGGCGCTTGGGTGATGGTCTGGCGCGTCTCGCTTTCGTCCAGCTCTTTCAAATAGCGATGAATGGTGGTTTTCGAGCCGGTATTGCCCATTTCGATACGCACCGCATCGATGCTGGGGTTTTCGCCACGGGCGAGGATCGCCTGGCGTGCCGTTTGCACTACTGCTTTGTTTATGCCGCCGCGAGCCATGGGGTCTCCGTCGATTTAGTACTGTGGTACATAGTATGTATATACATACTATATCATGATTGAAAACTGGTTGAAATTCATGATTTAACAGATGGGATATTGGCGTATTATCCCGTGTCATAAGCATTTTCATCAGCCATCCACCCCTTCAGCAGTACGAAAACACGCCAATGAGCGACCTCGACCGATATCTCAACGCCGCCACTCGCGACAACACGCGCCGCAGCTACCGCGCGGCCATCGAGCATTTCGAAGTCAGTTGGGGAGGGTTCCTGCCAGCCACCAGCGAGAGTGTGGCGCGCTACCTCGTGGCGCATGCCGGGGTATTGGCAGTCAACACCTTGAAATTGCGGCTCTCGGCCTTGGCGCAATGGCATACCAGCCAAGGGTTTGCCGACCCGACGAAGGCGCCGGTGGTACGCAAGGTGCTCAAGGGCATCCGCGCTGTGCACCCGGCGCGGGAGCGGCAGGCCGAGCCTTTGCAGCTCACGCAGTTGGAGCAAGTAATCGCTGCCCTGGACATTGAAGCCAAACAGGCCAGCGAGCGTCACGACCAGCCGCGCTTGCTGCGGGCCAAGCGCGACGCTGCGCTGATTCTGCTGGGCTTCTGGCGCGGCTTTCGCAGTGATGAGCTGTGCCGATTAAGCATTGAGCACGTGCAAGCCGTGCCAGGCGCAGGCATCAGCCTGTACTTGCCACGCAGTAAAAGTGACCGTGACAACCTCGGCAAAACCTACCAGACCCCAGCGTTGCTGCGGCTGTGCCCGGTGCAGGCTTATAGCGAGTGGCTCAGCGCCTCGGCGCTGGTGCGCGGCCCGGTGTTTCGCGGCATTGACCGCTGGGGCAACCTGGGTGAGGAGGGCTTGCACCCCAACAGTGTGATCCCGTTATTGCGCCAGGCCCTTGAGCGCGCAGGCATCCCCGCCGATCAATACACCAGCCACTCCCTGCGTCGGGGTTTCGCCACTTGGGCGCATCGAAGTGGTTGGGATTTGAAGTCGCTGATGAGTTACGTCGGCTGGAACGACATGAAATCTGCGATGCGCTATGTTGAAGCGACGCCGTTTCTAGGCATGACCCTGGCAACCCAAGCGCTGATTTGAGATTTTTTCTATTAATAGCGTCACCTGATAGAGAAACCCAATCGTCAGCATCAGGTTTGCCAATGAGCCATCGACCGAAAGAGCCGGTAGGATTCACCTCATCAACTTCTTAACCCCTGACGGAGAGTCAACGATGCCTATCATCAACAGCCAAGTAAAACCGTTTAAAGCCACCGCTTTCAAAAACGGCAGCTTCGTCGATGTGACCGACGCTGACCTGAAAGGCAAGTGGTCGGTTGTCTTCTTCTACCCAGCCGATTTCACCTTCGTCTGCCCGACCGAACTGGAAGACCTGGCTGACAACTACGCCGAATTCCAGAAGCTGGGCGTCGAAATCTACAGCGTTTCCACCGACACCCACTTCGCCCACGCTGCCTGGCACAACACTTCGCCAGCCATCGGCAAAATCCAGTACACCATGATCGGCGACCCAACCCTGACCATCTCCCGCAACTTCGACGTACTGATCGAAGAAGCTGGCCTGGCAGACCGCGGCACTTTCGTGATCAACCCAGAAGGTCAGATCAAGATCGTTGAACTGAACGACGGTGGTGTAGGCCGTGACGCTTCCGAGTTGCTGCGCAAGATCAAGGCTGCTCAGTACGTTGCCGCCCACCCGGGTGAAGTGTGCCCAGCCAAGTGGAAAGAAGGCGAGGCCACTCTGGCGCCGTCTCTGGACCTGGTCGGCAAGATCTAAGTCTGTGAACGCGTATCAAGGGCGGGTATCCGCACTTAAGTAAGCTGCATCCGCCCTCAAAACGCCCGGGCGAGATTCGCTCGGGCGTTTTTTTGTCTGCAATAAACCGAATGAACAGGAAATCGCCCGTATGTTGGACGCCAATCTTAAAGCTCAGTTGAAGTCATACCTGGAACGGGTCACCCAGCCGATCGAGATCGTCGCCTCCCTCGACGACGGTGCGAAATCCCAGGAAATGCTTGCTCTTTTGCAGGACGTAACCAGCCTCTCCACGCTGATTACTCTGAACACCGATGGCAATGATGCGCGCAAGCCATCGTTCTCCATCAACCGCCCGGGTGCCGAGATCAGCCTGCGTTTCGCCGGTATCCCCATGGGCCATGAATTCACTTCGCTGGTGCTGGCCCTGCTGCAAGTCGGTGGCCACCCGTCGAAGGCCAGTGTCGAAGTGATTGAACAGATCCGCGCCCTCAAAGGCGAGTTCAGCTTCGAGACTTACTTCTCGCTGTCGTGCCAGAACTGCCCGGACGTGGTCCAGGCGCTGAACCTGATGGCCGTGCTGAACCCGAACATCCGCCACGTTGCGATTGATGGCGCGCTGTTCCAGGCTGAAGTCGATGAGCGCCAGATCATGGCGGTCCCGAGTGTCTACTTGAACGGGGTCAACTTTGGCCAGGGCCGTATGGGCCTGGAAGAAATCCTCGCCAAGCTCGACACCAGCGGTATCGAGAAAGCCGCGGAGAAAATCAGCGCCAAGGATGCCTTCGACGTCCTGGTAGTTGGCGGTGGCCCGGCCGGGTCTTCGGCTGCCATCTATGCGGCACGTAAAGGTATTCGTACCGGTGTGGCGGCTGAACGCTTTGGTGGCCAGGTGCTGGACACCATGTCCATCGAGAACTTTATCTCGGTACAGGAAACCGAAGGGCCGAAACTGGCCAGCGCACTGGAAGCCCATGTGCGTCAGTACGACGTGGACATCATGAACCTGCAACGCGCCAGTAGCTTGATTCCGGCAAAAAATGCCGGTGAGCTGCACGAAGTTCGCTTCGAAAGCGGTGCGACCCTCAAGTCCAAGACCGTGATCCTGGCCACAGGCGCCCGCTGGAGAGAGATGGGTGTGCCCGGCGAGCAGGAATACAAGGCCAAGGGCGTATGCTTCTGTCCGCATTGCGATGGCCCGCTGTTCAAGGGCAAGCGTGTGGCGGTGATCGGCGGCGGTAACTCCGGCGTAGAAGCGGCCATTGACCTTGCCGGTATCGTCAGCCATGTCACCTTGCTTGAATTCGACAGCAAGCTGCGCGCCGATGCCGTGTTGCAACGCAAGCTCTACAGCCTGCCGAACGTGGATGTGATCACCAGCGCGCTGACCAGTGAGGTCAAAGGCGATGGTCAGAAAGTCACCGGCCTTGCCTACAAGGACCGCGACACTGGTGAGTTCAAGACCATCGACCTGGAAGGCATCTTTGTGCAGATTGGCTTGCTGCCCAACACCGACTGGCTCAAAGGCAGCGTAGAGCTGTCGCCGCGTGGCGAGATCATTGTCGATGCCCGTGGCGAGACTTCACTGCCTGGCGTGTTCGCCGCCGGAGACGTAACGACTGTGCCGTATAAGCAGATCGTGATTGCAGTAGGCGAGGGCGCCAAGGCTTCGTTGAGCGCGTTCGATCACTTGATCCGCACCTCTGCTCCGGCGTAATCTTGGGCTGCAAATAAAAAACCCCATGAGCGATCATGGGGTTTTTCTCGTTCCCACGCTCGGCGCGGGATTCTCGTTCCCACGCTCCGCATGGGAATGCATCCGGTGACGCTTCGCGTCACGCAGTGCGTATTACATCGGCGCCGGCTGGATGATCTCCACCCAATAAGCATCCGGGTCTTTGATGAACGCGAGGCTCTTCATGCGGCCATCCGTCAGGCGTTTCTGGAAGTCGCAACCCAAGGCTTCGAAACGTTCGCACGCCGCGACAATGTCCGGCACCGAGATGCAGATATGACCAAAACCACGCGGGTCGGTGTTGCCGTTGTGGTAGGCAAAGTCGGCATCGTTTTCGGTGCCGTGGTTGTGGGTCAGTTCGAGAATGCCCGGAATCGACTTCATCCACTGAGTGCGCTCGGCCGCGTCGGCCGGGATCTGGGCCTTGTCCACCAGGGCCAGGAAGTACAGGCTGAATTCGGCTTCCGGGAAGTCACGTTTCTCGACTAGGGAGAAACCCAGGATGCGCGTGTAGAAGTCCAGCGACTTGGTGATGTCCTTGACCCGCAACATGGTGTGGTTGAACACAAAGTTCGCCGTGGCGTTGTCGGGTTGGGCAGTGACGCCCGGGAAGGTGTTCAATTCGTGCAGGCTCATGGGCCCTCCAGAAAAAATGTGAGATGAGCGGTCCATTGGCTTGCGGCCTGCGTCCATGCAGGCGGGCCATGATACGCAAGCCGCACCGGCTGCGCCAAATGAAAAAGCGCGCCCAACCCTTGCAGTCAGCGCGTGCCGGGCCGCACACTTTGCAGCTGGAACCTTGGGTGTTTTTGCAATGATCGAGTTTCGTAGGCCACTGTTGAGTGCTGTGTGCGTGTTGTTGGGCAGCTCGTTTGTGTTGGCAGCCGAGCCGGAAGTCCATTGGCCCAGCGGTTGGCAGGTCGAAGAAGTCGTGCCTGACGGCGAACTCCCTGTCAAACCCCAAGCAGTGTCCCGGCAGCGAGCGATCAAGAATGATGAAAATGGCGCCACGTTGATGGTGATGGAGTTGACCGGAACGCCGATTGAGGCCGGCCATAAAGTTAATCTTCCCGGCGTGTTGCTAGAGATGCGCAAGTCGATCCAGAAAGACTTTGCCCGTGGCGGTTATCAAAGCGTGTGCAGCAAAATGCACCCCACGACATTGAGTCGTCTTGATGCGCTGGAAACTACCTGCGTGATTACCGAGAACGGTCGACACGTATTGTCGCAAACATTAGTCGGTGCGCTGGATGTCGACAAAGCCTATGTTTTTTCATGCGCAGGCCAGGCGCTAGCGTACGAGGCGAGCAAGGAGGAAGTCAGTCTGGTGCGCAACAGTCTGAAACTTTGACAGGTTCAAGCTGAGCGAATTTGAACAATACGAACCCTGAGTTAAGTTCGATTCCGAACCGTTAGAGCAAAAAAAGCCCCGCGTATGCGGGGCTATTTTTTAGTACATGTTTCAGCCACGAAGCCAGGAGTCTACAGTGGCGGCGCCGTACTGCTCTTTCCAGGCTTTGAGGCCGCGGTGGTTGCCACCTTTGGTCTCGATCAGCTCGCCGGTGTGCGGGTTGTGGTAAACCTTGACCACCCGTGCGCGGCGCTGTTTTGGCGCCGCGGCGGCCGGTGCGCCGCCTTTGCGTGGCGCTGGATCGAGGATGGCGATCACATCGCGCAGGCTTTTGTCGTATTTGCCCATCAGCGTCTTGAGCTTTTCTTCGAATTCGATTTCTTTCTTCAGGCCAGCGTCGTTCTTCAAGGATTCCAGCTGGGCAAGCTGCTCTTGAAGGGCTTTTTCTGCTGCGCGAAATTCGGCGAGTCTGGACAAAATATATACTCCAATAATGTAGTTGCTGATATCAACTGCAGACAAAGCTATAAGCCAAGAACGTTAAGCCACGTCAACGAAAAAGACCCTTCTGCGAGTTCTGCACAGGCAGAAAAAATTGTAGTAGTTAATTCATCTCGAGTAAATCATGTCTTTTAAAGAAAGACCAATCTTTCATGGTAGGTGGTACGCGGCTATTCAACGATACCCAACGATTTAATGAATTCATCGCAGGGTAATGGTCGACCAAACAGGTAACCCTGTAGGAAATCCACGCCCTGGGCAACGAGGTATTCACACTGTTGGGCTGTTTCCACGCCTTCGGCAACAATGCCTAGATCCAGCTTGACCGACAACTCTATGATGCTGTCTAGAATATGCCGCGACAGCGCATCCGCACCGATCATGGCGACAAAGCTTTGATCGATCTTCAAGTAGTCGACATTGAAATTGCGCAAATATCCCAAGCTGGAGTGGCCGGTGCCGAAGTCATCAATGGCGATCATGACCCCCATTTGATGCAGCGCCTCGAACAGGCGGCGGGTGGTCTCGGTGGGTTCGATCAGTTCCCGCTCGGTCAACTCCAGCACCAGGGTGACCTGGCCGGGTGGGAACGCGGCGAGGAATTCCCGACAGTCCTGCACCAGCGCCATGTCCTGGCAATGGCGCGCTGTGATGTTCACGCCGATATGAAAGCCAGGGCTGAAGCGTCCGGCATGGGGCGCCAATTGCACGGCGGTCTGGCGCAGCAGGGCACGGGTCATCGGCACGATCAGGCCAGAGTCTTCGGCCAGGGGAATAAACAAGTCCGGGCGTACCAGGCCTTCTTTGGGATGCTTCCAGCGCATCAGGACCTCACAGCCGGCCCATTGGCGTGTGTCACCCCGTACCACCGGTTGGAAATACGGGATGAACTCATTGGCTCCCAAGGCGCGTTGTAACTCGTGGGTCGGCGCGGACGAGCGTTTTTGCAGCCAGTGAGCGAGCAGCCCCGCCAATATCCCGAAGAACACCACCAGGCTGAACAGCGCCGGATACCGCGCCTGCATGTAGCGCCAGACTTCACCCTCGGGCATCCCGGCCTCGACACTGTATTGATAGCGTTCGGAAGCCAGGCGTTGTGGCGCCACGGCAAATACCGGCAGCGCGCCTTGATGCACCTTGCCGTCGGCACCCAGCCAGTTCGGGCCGACGTGCAATACCAGGTGCGCGTAACGGCTGATCAGGCGCAAGGCGTTGGTGAGGTGGTAACCGTCAACCGAGGCAAACGCGCCTTGATCGCCTTCCACCAGGCGATACACCAATAGCGCGGTATCGGGTGTAACGGGGTTGCCATTCATCAACCACAGGCGCCCATCGACATAGTCGTCCGGGTTGACGGGCGATTGGTAGCGACCGCCAAACAACGAACTGCAATAGATGTTTTTCTGCCAGGACAGCGTCGTGGCCCGCACAAACGGCCGGCGCGTGACTTGTTCACGTAGCGCCAACTTGGCGACGCTGTCACAAGGTTTACCGGCCAGCGGCAGCAAAGCCTGGGCAGCGATGGCGGTATTGTCCAGCATCAGGTCGAACTGGCGCACCGCTTCTTGAGCGGTTTGCGCTGTGCTTTGCTCAAGCGTGCGTTCGGCTTGCCAGTAAAGAATTACCACCCCCAACAGCATGGGCAGCAGCCCGCACAGGGTGCTGATGAAATAGCGTGCGGCTCGGCTTCTTGGGCCTTTGACGGTCAGGGGCATGGGAGCAGTCAATCGTGAAAAAGAGAGTGGGCTCTGCCGATGATAGATGGCATTGCACGGGGCTGCTCACTTGTTTAACGCCTACTGACCTAGCCGTTCGGTCAGTTGTGGCGGGCACTTCAACTTGGCAACATAAACTTCATTGCAAAACGTAAGAGACTCGGTAGCCCTTAATCCCTACAGCCTCTTTCATAGCCGCTCAGCCCAATTTTGGCGGGAGGGCCGCGTCTCGCCCTTCGATTGATGAGTCATGGCTTGCAACTCTTTCACTGACATTCACGAGGAAGTATCTGTAATGAAAACTATCGCATTGGCCGTTGTATTTCTGGCGGTCACCGGCGTTGCCGCTTTGCCTGTTGTCGCCGCAGACGGCAAGATCACCTTGACCGGTGAAATCACCGGCACCACTTGCAGCATCAGCGGTGGCACGGGCTCTGCGCCCGGCACCAGCCCGGACTTTTCGGTGCCACTCAACAAGGTCCAGGCCAGCGCGCTCAAGGCGCCCGGCCAGACTGCCGGGGCGAAACCCTATTACATCCATGTCGGTTCCTGCCCGAAGGATACGACCGTCGCCGTGATGTATGAGAGCAGCAGCCCCGCGATCAATCCGGCGACCGGTAACCTGGTCAACCAGGCACCCGCCAAGCCGACGCCTGCCACCCTCGTTGAGGTGCAACTTGTGGATGGCGTCACCCACCAGCCCATGGATTTGCGCCTGGGCCAGAACTCCAGCCCCGCGAAAGTCCCGGCAAGCGGCGAGGTGTCGCTGCCCTTTGCTGCCCAATACATTGCCACGGGCACTGCTACGCCAGGCCCGGTCAGTACGCAAGTGCTGTATTCGGTGACGTTCCCCTGATCGAGGCCCCGTTGCCTGGCCGTGCGCCAGGCAAGGACAGACGAAATGCTTGCCCGGACATTGCTAGTGCCCCCCCTGCTGAGCGCACTGCTGACCAGTGTCGGGTTGCTGTCCGCCGCTCACGCCGGCGTAGTGATCGACGGCACGCGGCACATCTATCCGCAGCAGCGTCGAGAAATCACGCTGCGCCTGACCAATGACGATCAGCGAGCGCCGCGCCTGGTCCAAGTGTGGCTGGACCAAGGCGACCCGGCGCAAGACCCCACCGGCAGCGACGTGCCGTTCAGCCTGTCGCCACCTGTGTTTCGCATGGACGCGGGCAAAAGCCAGGTAGTGCGACTGGTGTATACCCAGGACCCACTGCCGGATGACCGCGAATCGTTGTTCTGGCTCAACGCCTTGGAGATACCGCCCAAGGTCAACGTGGCACCGGGCAGCCCGCAAGAGGCCCCTTCGAACCACCTGCAGTTCGCTTTTCGTATCCGCACCAAAGTGTTTTTCCGCCCGGCCCAATTGCCGGGCTCCGCGGACGAGGCGCCCACCCACTTACGCTGGACCCTGCACCGGAGTGCCCAGGGGCCGCTACTGGAAGTGCACAACCCATCGGCTTATCACGTGACCTTCAATGAGGTTGCCTTGGCCATGGGCTCGGGCCCGGGTGCTCGCCTGTTACCGGCGGGAGAGGGCATGGTGCCCCCCGGCGGCAGCCTGAAGCTGCCCGTCAAGGATGTCGCACAAGCAATACCCGCCGACGCCCAGGTGCATTTCAAATACATCAATGATTACGGCGCATTCTCCGTGCCGCAGCGTGCTCCCCTGAAGTTCTGATCATGTATGCCTTATTGCAAATACCCGTTCACCGCTTTACGGCCTGGCTGTTTGCCAACCCCAACTTACTGCTGTGGCTGGGCCTGCTCAGTACCTTATTGATGTCGGCAGAAGCCGCGCCACTGGTGTTTGACATCGAGGCGTTCGCCAGCGGCCTGTCCTCTTCGGCAGATATCTCACGCTTCAATACCAGCAACGTGTTGGCGCCAGGTGTTTACCGCGTAGATGTGATGCTCAACGGGCAATCGATGGGGCGCCGCGAGATCACCTTCGCCCCCCTTGCCGGACAGGACGACGCCCAGCCTTGCCTGAACGCTGCCGAGCTTGGCCAACTGGGGGTTTCTGTGCAGGCGCCGACGGATAACACCGAGCATGCCTGCCGGGATTTTGCCGAGTGGATACCCATGGCCAGCAGCCGCGTCGATATCGAGACCCTGACCCTGGATGTCAGCATCCCGCAGATCTATATCAACCGTTCCGCGCGCGGCTACATTGACCCGTCTGAATGGGACAATGGCATTGACGCCGCGCTGCTCAACTACAACTTCAGTGCCGCGACGGCGACAGCGGGCGCCGGTGAGGATCGTGGCTACCTGGGCCTCAACGGCGGCCTCAACCTGGGCGACTGGCGGCTGCGCCATCAGGGTGGGCAGGCATGGGCATCCGGTAGCGGCCTGGCGCGTTATCAACACACCGCCACCTACTTGCAACGGTCCCTTGCCGCCTGGCGTTCACAACTGACCGTCGGCGACAGCTTCAGCAGTGGCCAGATCCTCGACGGTGTGCGTATACGCGGCATCACCCTGGCCACCGATGACCGCATGCTTGCCCAGTCGCAACAAGGCTATGCGCCTCAGGTGCGAGGCATTGCCGACAGCAATGCAACGGTGACAGTGCGCCAGAACGGCTACACCCTTTACGAAACCACAGTGGCCCCGGGGCCGTTTGTCATCGATGACCTGTACCCCACCGGGTATGGCGGCGACCTGCACGTCAGTGTCACCGAGGTCGACGGCCGGCGCAGCAGCTTCGTGGTGCCTTACTCCGTGGTGCCTTACCTGCTGCGTGACGGTGCCAGCCACTACAGCGTGACCTTGGGGCAGTTGTAGCAATACGGCGTCAGCGATGCCAGCCCGCTGATCTTGCAGGGTACGCTGCAGCATGGCCTGGGCGATCGTATTAGCGCCTATGGTGGCAGTACGCTTTCCCAAGGCTACGGCCAGGCCAAGGCCGGCCTGGCGATGAGCACTCCGATTGGCGCGTTCTCCCTCGACAGCACCTACTCGCGCACTCAGGTTCGAGGGCTGGGCGTCGTCGGCGGGCAAAGCTGGGGCCTGGCCTATAACAAGAACCTGCCGTTCTCGGGAACGCACTTTGCGCTGGGCGCCTATCGTTTCTCCACGGCTGGGTACCTGAACCTGCCTGATGCGCTCAATGTGCGGGAACTGGCCCGCCAAGGGGGGAGTATCAACAGTTACGCCAGGCAGAAAAGCCGCCTCGACCTGACAATCAGCCAGCAGTTGGGCGCAGGCTCGCTGAGCCTGTATGGCAGCTCCATCGACTACTGGGCGGGCCGCCAAGGGCGCCAGACATCCTTCACTCTCAGTTATGCGGCTAATTGGAAGTCACTCAACTGGAACCTTTCGGCGCAGCGCTCGCGTGTCAGTGAAACCCATCAATTGAACGATCACGAGCGCAGCGACGAAATCTTTTTTGGCCGGTCGGCGCAAGCCGGGCGCGTGGATAATCACCTGGTTCTGACACTGTCCATGCCATTGGGCGCAGGAACGCGTGCGCCAACCCTGAGCAGCAGCCTGTCGCACGATGCTGGCGATTCACGCGGCAGCCAGCATCAGGTGGGAATCAATGGTTTGCTGGGTGACACCGGTGAAGCCAGCTACGGGCTGACTGGCAGCCGTGGCACGGGCCACCAGCAAGGCTCCAGCTTCAATGCCTACGCGGGCTATCGCAGCCGAGCTGCGAGCCTGCGGGCCGGCTACGCCCAGGCCCGCGACAGTTCGCAACTATCCATGAGTGCCGATGGCGGGCTGATAGCCCACGAGGGTGGCGTGACCTTCGCGCAAAACCTCGGTGAAGCCTCGGCACTGGTGTATGCGCCGGATGCACAAGGTGCCCGGCTCGGCAGCAGCGGGGCGCGTATCGATAAGCAGGGTTATGCGGTGCTGCCAGCCCTCAGGGCTTATCAGCGCAATGAAGTAGATATCGATCCCGAGGGCATGCCCATGGATGTCGAACTCAAGGAATCGAGTCACGCCGTGGTGCCGACGCTGGGAGCCGTCTCACTGGTCAGGTTCGAGACCGTCAGTGGCCGTGCCGTGGTGATCAAGGCCACTCATATGGGTGGCAAGCCGTTGCCATTTGCCGCGCAAGTGTTTGACGAGCGCGGCGTCGAAATCGGCGTGATCGGCCAGGCTGGCAAGGCTTTTGTGCGCGGGGTTGCCGACCAGGGGCGGTTGACGGTGCGCTGGAATGCAGGGGCGGCTGACCAGTGCTTCATCCATTACCGTTTGCCGCCGCGCAGGCCCGAGCAACGCCAGGAAAACGCGGACCAGTTGGTCAGTCAATGTGCCGACCATGGTGATGCGGACGAGGAGCGCAGTTGATGACTCATCGATTGCTCCGCGCGCTGCTTGGCCTGGCCCTGGCGGTGCAGACAGTATTGGCCCATGGGGAAATCGTCATTGACCGCACGCGCATCATTTACCCGGCCAGCGCCGCTGGGGTAACGGTCAACCTGCACAATGAGGCCGACGGCCCGCGATTGGCCCAGGTGTGGATCGATGCGGGCGACCCGCAGGTCGCGCCTGAGTCCAGTGATGTGCCCTTTACGGTGACCCCGCCGATCCTGCGCCTGGATGCCGGCAAGCACCGCGCATTGCGGGTGATGTACCACGCGACCCAAGACAAGGCCATGGCCGTGCCTCAGGAGTTGGTGTACTGGCTGAATGTGCTGGGGATCCGCCCGTCTGTCGACACCGGCAACCAGCTGCAATTTGCCTTTCGCACACGGATCAAGCTCTTCCTGCGCCCGGACGCGTTGCCAGGCCAAGCGCAGCAGGCGGTGGATACGTTGCAGTGGCGCCTGGCAGGCGACGGCCCGGTCCTGCAGGTGCGCAATCCCAGTGCCTTTCATGTGACGCTTTCCAGCGTGTTGCTGACCGTCGATGGCGTCGAGTACCACAGTGAGGCCCCGCCGATGCTGTTGCCGCGCTCGGTTGCCCGCATCGTGCTGGAGGGCAGGGCGCCGTGGGGGCAGGGTACGGTCGCGCTGCGATTTACCACCCTGGATGACCATGGCATGACGCGTACGCACACAGTGTCTTTGGGGCACACGAAGGATTTGGCGATATGAACGGTGTCCGGCAATTTATGTTCAGGTTTTTACAGATTGGCGTGTGCTTGAGTATTTGCGCAGTCGCGATGGACGCACAGGCGCATTTCAATGCAGGCGTCTGTACCCCCCAAGCCCCGGTGACGCTGTTCGTCCCGCCCATCACCCTGCCTAACAACCTGCAGGTGGGCGAGGCGATTGGCTACCCAAGTGGCTATGACTTCGCCGGCAATGGCTTTGTCATGCGGTGCCGCTACACCGACTGGCCATTGTCGCAGCCGGTGTCGGCCAACATCAGCGTGGTCAATTCGCCGGCGACCGGCATGACGTTCAACGCAAATGGGCTGACGTTGCCGGTCTATGCGACCAGCTACCCTGGCGTCGGGTTCGTCATGATGGCCGGGGATCCGTCCCAGCATTTGAAGGTCATCACCCACACCGGCGTCACGCTGTTGGACACCAAGCACAACAAACCTAATGGCTGGGGCCTGCAAGGGCGCGTGTATCTGGTGGCGACGGGCCCGATCACCTCGGGCACCATCCCTGGGAACACAGTCGCCAGGTATATGCTGACCAATGTCAATATCGAAAGCCCCGGCGCTGCCTCGGTCAACTTTGCCGATACGGTGATATTGCCGCCGCAAAAGCCAACTTGCCGGGTGACCACGCCGTCGCTTGCAATGCCGCTGGGGCAGGTGCCCAGCCGTGATTTCAAGGGAGTCGGCAGCAGCGCCGGCAGCGTTAGTCGCGACATAACCCTGGACTGTGCCGGCGGCACCGGCGGCATCCTGGATGTATGGATCACCGTGACTGACCAGACGGAACCCGGCAACCGCAGTAACCAGTTGTCCTTGACCCGCAACTCGCACGCCCGCGGCGTCGCCCTGCAATTGCTCAGTGGCGATCGGTTGGTAAGCTATGGGCCCGATTCCTCCGGCGTGGGCAACCCGAACCAATGGCAGGTCGCAAACACGGGCAACGGCGCCCTGACGATTCCCTTGACCGCCCGTTACGTTCAAACCGCGTCGACCATCAAGCCTGGGACCGCCAACGGCCTGGCCTCGTTTACCCTGAGTTACCGGTGAGCCCCGGGATCAGGGTACAGCGTTTGCGCCAGTGCGATAAACGCCAGGGTTGCGGGAGAGGCCTGGCGGCGATCCAGCACCGCCAGGCCTATGCGGCGCGGTACGCCCGGCGACAACGGGCGGGCAACGTAGCGCTGGTCGGCATCGGCCGGCAGTGAGCCCTGGGCCACGATACTCAGGCCGTCGCCGCGGCTGACAGCTTCCAGGGTAGTGAGTAGCTGAGTGCAGCGATAACGCACTTTAGGTTGCAACTGCGCGTCACCAAACAAACGCGTGACCAGCTCTGCTGAGCCTGCCTCGGTCAGGATGAACGGGTCATCGCACAACGCTTTCAAAGGTACCGCCATGCTTGCCGCCAAGGCATGGCCGACCGGTATCAGCGCCACCAGTTGGTCTTCGAGCAGGGCCACGGTGTCGAAGCGTTCCTGCTCCAGTACCACGAAGCCCACATCCACCCGGCGCTGATCCAACCATTGAATGACCTGCCGGTCCGGCCCTTCGTCTATATGTACCTCGATACCCGGATAGTCCCTTCGAAAGTGGCTGAGAATGGTTGGTAGCAAACGGTTCGAAGCGGTGGGGCCGAACGACCCTATACGCAATGTACCGCGCTTCATCCCGCGGGCATCGGCGGCTTCCTGCTGCAAGGTGTTGGCCAGGCCCAGCATGCCCCGTGCGCGCCCAAGTAACTGCGCGCCGATATCGCTCAGTTCCACCAGGGTCTGGTGCCGGCGAAACAACTCTACCCCCAGTTCCTGTTCCAGGGCCTTGATCGCATGGGACACCGCCGATTGGCTGATGCCCAGGCGATGCGCCGCACTGGTGAAGCCTCGGAGTTCGGCGACCAGGGAGAAGATTTCCAGCTGAGTCAGGGTCATGAGTAAAGCCTTGTTTTACGATGACAGATCATTAGTAAAAGAATAGTCCCATCCTTTCTCACGTTGAGCACATTCTTATGCATGCCCGCGAAGGCCTCACTTACCTGAAGCTGGCCGCTGTCACCATGATCTGGGGCGGGACCTTCGTCGCCGGGCGCTTTCTGGCCGATCACGTGGACCCGCTGCTCGCGGCCTGCCTGCGGTTTATCCTGGCCAGCCTCGCGTTGCTGCTGTTCCTGGCCTGCGCGCGCATCCCACTGGCGCGCCCAACTACAGGGCAAATGGCGCGGCTGGTACTGCTGGGCCTATGCGGCATCTTTTTCTACAACCTGTGTTTTTTCTATGGCCTTCACTACATCAATGCGTCGCGGGCGTCCTTGATCGTGGCATTGAACCCGGCAGCGATCGGCCTGGCGTCCTGGTTGTTGTTCAAGGAGCGCCTGGGCCGGGCCAAGTGGCTGGGTATCGGGCTGTGCCTGGTGGGGGCGGCTGTGGTGATCGTGAGCCGCAATCCCAACCTCATGCAGGGGGCCCGCAACGCTTGGATCGGTGACCTGTTGATCCTGGGCTGCGTAATGGCCTGGGGGGGCTATTCGCTGCTGTCCCGGGAACTCAACCAGACGTTGGGGCCGGTGCAAACCGTCACTTGGTCGGTGCTGTGGGGTACGCTGATGTTGACCCTTGCCACCCTCGCCACCGGTCGGCTGACCCTGCAAGGTTTCAGCGCGCTGCAGCTGGCGCAGTGGTACAGCCTGCTGTACCTGGGCGTGCTGGGTTCGGCCCTGGCCTATATTGGTTACTACGACGGCATCCGGCGAATCGGCGCGACCCGCTCCGGTGTGTTCATCGCCCTCAACCCGCTGACAGCGGTGATATGTGGCGCGTTGCTGCTGGACGAAGCCTTGACGGCGCCGATGCTGGCGGGTGGCGCGGTCATCCTGTTGGGCATCTACCTGTGCAATAAACCCCTTGCGCGGGGCAGGGCAATGGGGATTTGATAAGAGTACGGACAAACTTGGTTACGCTGTGTAGAATCAGTTTACGCATACAAGAATATGGACTTGCGCTCACGCAAGCCTCGGCCGTCAGAGACTGATGACACCATGAAGCTACTTGGCTCCCCCCTCATCTTTGGTGACTTCCTCGCCCGCAGCGTGCGAGGCCTTTCTTGTGCGCCACCCTCCAGCCTCATCCTTGCTTGCAACTAAACAATTGCTACCCACAAGAATGATGAGGCACCGAACATGACCGACCAACTCGACAACCCAATGGGCCTGATGGGCTTTGAATTCATCGAATTTGCATCGCCCACCCCAGGCACCCTGGAGCCGATCTTCGAGATCATGGGTTTCACCAAAGTGGCGACCCACCGTTCCAAGAACGTGCACCTGTATCGCCAGGGCGAGATCAACCTGATCCTCAACAATGAACCCGATAGCCTCGCTTCTTACTTCGCGGCCGAGCATGGCCCGTCGGTGTGCGGCATGGCGTTCCGCGTCAAGGACTCGCAACAGGCCTACAAACGTGCCCTGGAGCTGGGCGCCCAGCCGATCCACATCGACACCGGCCCGATGGAGCTGAACCTGCCGGCGATCAAAGGCATTGGCGGTTCGCCGTTGTACCTGATCGATAGGTTCGGCGAAGGCAACTCGATCTACGACATCGACTTCGTCTACCTCGAAGGGGTTGATCGCAACCCGGTAGGCGCTGGCCTGAAGGTCATCGACCACCTGACCCACAACGTCTATCGCGGGCGCATGATCTATTGGGCCAACTTCTACGAGAAGCTGTTCAACTTCCGCGAAGCGCGTTATTTCGATATCAAGGGCGAGTACACCGGCCTGACCTCCAAGGCCATGAGCGCGCCGGACGGCAAGATCCGTATCCCGTTGAACGAGGAGTCGTCCAAGGGTGCCGGGCAGATCGAAGAGTTCCTGATGCAGTTCAACGGTGAGGGTATCCAGCATGTCGCGTTCCTCACCGACGACCTGGTCAAGACCTGGGATGCGCTGAAGAAGATCGGCATGCGCTTCATGACGGCGCCGCCAGACACGTATTACGAAATGCTCGAAGGCCGCCTGCCGAACCACGGTGAACCAGTGGACCAGTTGCAATCGCGCGGCATCCTGCTGGACGGCTCGTCGATTGCCGGTGACAAGCGTCTTCTGTTGCAGATCTTCTCGGAAACCCTGATGGGCCCGGTGTTCTTCGAGTTCATCCAGCGCAAAGGCGACGATGGGTTTGGCGAGGGCAACTTCAAGGCACTGTTCGAGTCGATCGAGCGCGACCAGGTGCGTCGTGGCGTATTGACCGCCGACTGATCCATGTGAGGCCGGGCAGGCTGTTCCGGCGCTTCAAGCACAGGCTCCGTATCGAAAGGTACGGAGCCTTTTTTTTGCCTGCCAAACAGGTCCGACCGATCTTGTAACAGACAAATCCTCGGGGCAGGGGAACGGCGTCGTCATGGCTTCCACTCAGGAGTGACGCAAGAGCTGATCTTCTCCTGTGTCGCAACCTTGCGTTTCGCGAACCCCAATTGTGAGGAAAGACTGATTATGACAAAACAAACTCTGGCGGCTGCAGTGCTCGCTTTGTGCGGCTTCGCTGCCAGCTCCGCGCATGCGGCAGACGGTACCATCACGATCACCGGCTCGGTCAGTGGCACCACCTGCACCATCAGCGGCGGTACCGGGGCCTCGCCAGGCTCAGGCGCCAACTTTCCGGTAGTGCTTGACCGCGTACAAACCTCGGCTCTCAAGGCAGCAGGCGATACGGCAGGCGCCAAGCGCTACTTTGTGTATGTGGGCGGCTCGGGCGGGTGCCCGGACGGTACCAAGGTCGCCGTACGTTATGAACCGACCAGCCCTGGCATCAACCCGGCAACCGGCAACCTGCGTAACACGGCAACGGCGACACCCGCCTCCCGGGTGGAGGTACAAATTCTCGATGGGGCTTCCAACACGCCAATGGACTTGCGCACAGGTAATAACTCGACCGTTGCCACCGTTACCAGTGGTCTGGCGACCTTGCCGTTTTACGCACGCTACATCGCCAACGGCGGAGCGGCAGGCGCGGGCAATGTCACCAGCAGCGTGCAGTACTCGGTCACCTTTCCTTGATGCAGCCAGGCTGATGACCACTGCGTTTGTTGCCTGAGATCCTCGCTCGACCCAGTGGTCGGGCGCAGGACAACCGTTTTCAAGGATTACCTGATGCAGGATTTACTGATGATCTTGAGTCGTCGTGTGGTGCGGGTCGCGCTGAGCCTGGCCTTGGGGATGGCATCGCACACGGTGCACGCGGGAGTGGTTATCGACGGTACGCGACAGATTTACCCCGAGCCGCGACGTGAGGTCACCGTGCGAGTAACCAATGATGACAAACACGCGCCCCGCCTGGTCCAGGCGTGGCTGGACGCGGGTGACGCGCAGGAAGCGCCGACACTGAGCGATGTGCCTTTCGTCCTGTCTCCTCCGGTATTTCGCCTGGACGCCGGCAAAAGTCAGTCCATGCGCCTGTCCTACACCAAGGCACCGCTGCCGACGGATAGAGAGTCGCTGTTCTGGTTGAACGTACTTGAAGTGCCTGGCGCTACCAGTGAGTTTGATCCCACGCTTGAAGACAGCCAGCGGAATCACTTCAAGTTCGCGTTTCGTATCCGCACCAAAGTGTTTTTTCGTCCGGCGCAGTTACCTGGAACACCCGAGGAGGCGCCTGGGCTGTTGCGCTGGTCCGTGGAACGGGGCGCCCAAGGCAGCGTGATACAGGTGCATAACCCCTCGGCGTATCACGTCACCTTCAACGACATTGTCCTGCTCATGGGCTCTGGTCCCGAAGCGGAAAAACTGTCCCTGACGGAGGGCATGGTGGAGCCAGGAGGCACGTTGAAGGTGCCGGTGCCGAAAGCCGCGAAGGTAATACCCGCCGATGCGCGGGTGGATTTCACTTACATCAACGATTTCGGCGGCTTTTCATCCGCGCAGCCTGCTGTATTGCGCCGCTGAACGCGGCCCCGAAACGTTGCTGATGGCAAGCAAACGTACATTTCTCAGCGTCCACTGAAGTCATAACTATGCCTAGTCACATCCAAGTGCGGGTGCATCGCTGCGCCCCGATTTTGCCATTCCAGCATCGCACGATAATGCTGGGCGGTTTGATGAGTGCGGCCGTGATCGCCAGCGATGTCGCGCTTGCGTCTGAGTTGAGCTTTGATCTGAACGCATTCTCCAGTGGCCTGGCGTCGTCGGTTGACACGTCACGGTTCAATACCAGCAACCAGATGAGCCCTGGCATATACCGCGTAGATATCGTAGTCAACGGCCAGACCCTGGGGCGCAGGGAGGTGGAGTTTGTTGCGGCCCATGCAAAGACCGGGGCGCAGCCGTGCTTGAGTCGTGAAGTATTGGAAAAAATCGGTATCGCGATGGATAAAGTCGATACTGATGCCCATGGGCGCGAACTCTCGAACCCTGCCGCCGCCGGCCAGTACTGCGGCGACCTGGGGCAGTGGATTCCGATGGCATCCAGCACGTTCGATCCGGGTGCACTCGAGTTGGCGGCCAGCGTGCCGCAGGCCTACATGAAGCGTTCCATGCGCGGCTACATTGACCCCGAGTTGTTGGATGAGGGCATTGCCGCCGGGCTGCTCAATTACAACTTCAGTACCAATACGGTCACCGCAGGTGAAGGTGACGGTCGTACTTACCTGGGCCTCAATGCCGGTATCAACCTGGGTGCATGGCGCTTGCGACATCAGGGCGCCCAGGCCTGGAGCAACCGCACTGGCTTTGAGACTTATCAGAACACGTCCACCTATGTACAGCGCAGCATCATCCCCTGGCAGTCACAACTGACCCTCGGAGACACCTTCAGCAACGGACAGATTGTCGACGGGGTGCGCGTGCGGGGCGTCACTCTGGCCACCGACGACCGGATGCGCCCGCAGACGCAGCAAGGTTACGCACCGCAGGTTCGCGGGACGGCCGACAGTAATGCAACGGTCACGGTCAGCCAGAACGGCTACACCATTTATGAGACCACGGTGCCGCCCGGCCCCTTTGTTATCAGTGACCTACATGCCACCGGCTACGGTGGTGATTTGATCGTCAGCGTGACCGAAGTCGACGGGCGTCGGAACACCTTCGTCGTGCCGTACTCGGTGGCCCCGCAGTTATTGCGCGCCGACGCGACAAAGTACAGCGCCACCTTGGGTAAGGTGCAGCAAAAGGGCGTTGATGCGAAGGGCGCCAACGTCTTTCAAGGCACTTTGCAGCACGGTTTGACCGATGATCTGACGGTCTACGGTGGCGGTAGTGTTTCCAAAGGCTATGAACAGGGAAAGCTCGGTATCGCGTTGAATACGTCCTTCGGTGCGTTCTCTCTGGACACTGCCACCTCCCATACCGAGGTGCCCGATCATGGGCGCCAGTCCGGGCAAAGCCTGGGGCTGGGTTACAACAAAAGCCTGCCTGCCTCGGGTACGCATTTTGCGCTGGGTGCGTATCGGTTCTCCACCGAGGGTTACCTGAACCTGCAGGATGCACTGAATGTGCGCGAAATCGCGAGCCGGGCAGGTGACATCAACAGCTATGCCCGGCAAAAAAGCCGGCTCGACATGACAGTCAGCCAGCAGTTGGGTATCGGCACCTTGAGCTTGTACGGCAGCTCCGTCGACTATTGGGGAGGACAGGAAGGGCGCCAGGTTTCATTCACCGCCAGCTATGGCTCGACCTGGAACAAGGTCAACTGGAACCTGTCGGCACAGCGTTCCAGGGTCCAGGACACGCGACAACTGACCCAAAGCGAGCTCAGCGACGATGTGTTTTTCGGGCGTATCGGCCAACCCGGGCGTATCGATAACCGCTACATGCTCACACTGTCGATGCCGCTGGGGGGCGAATCGCGAGCGCCGACGATCAATACTTCGTTCTCCCGGGACACCGGTGATACACGGGGCAGCCAGCAGCAGGTGGGCATCAACGGGTTCCTGGGCGAGGACACCGCACTCAACTACGGTGTTTCAGCCAGCCGCGCAACCAGTGAAAGCACGCACTCCGGCCAGTTCAACACCTATGCCGGCTATCGCACGGATGCCACCCAACTGCGTGCCGGATATAGCCAGAGCCGCGATAGCTCGCAGCTTTCGTTTGGCGCCGATGGTGGGGTGGTCGTTCATGCCGCAGGTATCGCGTTCTCGCAAAGCCTAGGCGAAGCCTCGGCGCTGGTGCATGTGCCAGGTGCAGAAGGGGCCAGGCTCGGGGGGAGCAGCGGTGCACGGGTCAACAGCAGCGGGTTCGCTGTCGTGCCCAATCTGACGGCGTTCCAGAATAATACGGTGGAAATCGATCCGGAAGGCATGTCGATGGATGTAGAGCTCCAGGAGTCGACGCGCAACGTCGTACCGACCTCGGGCGCAGTATCGCTGGTCAAGTTCGACACGCTCAGTGGTCGGGCGGTACTGGTCAAGGGCGTCCACGAGAATGGCAGCCCGCTGCCATTTGCAGCACAGGTATTTGATGCGCAAGGGCGTGAGGTAGGCGTGGTGGGGCAGGCCAGTAAAGCCTTCGTCCGAGACATCCCGCAGGAAGGTCGTCTGACCGTCAAGTGGGGCAGCAAAATCGCCGAGCAGTGCGATATCTACTACCACATGCCGCCGATCACCGAGGGCCAACGACAGGCCACTACCGATTACCTTCAGGGGGTGTGCGTGGCAAGCCAAGGGCGCCAGGTTGCGGGGCAGCTATGAGTGAGTGCCGATGGATGACTGTTGCGGCGCATGACTTATTCGATATGACAGAGGTGTTGTTTTCATGACTAGGTTTTCACTTGCCAGCGTGGTGCTGGGAGGATGGATGGTGGCGCTGGAAGCTCAAGCGATCACCTGTGCCCCCGGCCCGGCGGTGAATATTTCCATTCCCCCGATCACGGTTGCGGCCGGGCAGCAAATCGGGCAGGTGGTCGGGTCCGCCAACGGCTATCGCTTCGACAGTCCTCCATCGTCCGCGCTTCGGTGTACCACACGAATTGCTTTAGGGGCACAGGCCAGGCTGGCACTGGTCAATAGCACGCCGACGGGCCGGACATTTTTCGCTAGCGGGCTTTCAATGCCAGTGTATGCCACCAATGTGCCTGGGGTGGGGTTTGCCCTGATGGCGAGGGACCCGAACCGGCCGTTCATGGCCATCAACACGGCAGGTGTCACACTCATTGTTGGAGATGCCAGAGCAAGGCCCATCGTCCTTGGGCTTGATACCCGAATTTATTTTGTCGCTACAGGCGCCATAACGGGTGGCACGATCACCGCCAGAAACATTGCAAGGTATACGATCACCGGCACGCCCATCACCGGCGCTGGCTATTACGCAGTGAACTTCTCCAACGTCACCATCAATGCGCCACGAAAACCCACCTGCAGGGTCTCAACACCTTCGGTCGCCATGCCTATGCCGGCCGTGGCTGCTCGTGATTTTCGCGGCGTGGGCAGCTTCGCCGGCAGCGTGACCCGCAATATCACACTGTCATGTGCGGGTGGCATCGGCGGGGCAACGCGTGACGTATTTGTGACGGTGACAGACCAGACCGTGCCGGCTAATCGAAGCGATGTACTGTCCTTGACCCGTACCTCTATGGCCAGTGGCGTTGCTCTGCAATTACTACGGGGGAACACGCTGGTGCGCTATGGGGCTGACTCCACGACGATTGGGAACCCGAATCAGTGGCTGGTTGGCAGTACTGGCAATGCGACTGTCCAGATCCCTTTGACCGCACGTTATATCCAGACCGCCTCCTCGATCCGTCCCGGCAGCGCGAACGGGTTGGCGTCATTCACAATGAGCTACCGATGAGCAGCGCGCTTTGGCGCGGGGGCCTGGGCGTGCTGATGAGCTTGCAGGCAATCGCCGTGCAGGGCGAAATCGTGATTGACCGCACGCGTGTCATCTACCCGGTTACCGCACGCACGGTGGTGGTCAATCTGCACAATGAGGCTGACGGTCCGCGCCTAGTGCAAGCGTGGATCGATGATGGCGATGCGATGGCGGCACCCGAGAACAGTGATGTGCCGTTCACGATTACGCCACCCATCGCCCGTATGAACGCGGGTACCGGGCGCGCCTTGCGGATCATGCATGATCAAACGCCAAAACAGGTGGCCGACCGGGAGTCGGTGTACTGGCTGAACGTACTGGCAATCAGACCGAGCGTTGAGGCATCCGATGAAACCAACGCCCTGCAATTTGCCTTTCGTACGCGGATCAAGCTTTTCCTCCGGCCCGCCCAATTGCCGGGAAAGGTGCAGGACGTGGTTCATGCGCTTCAATGGTGCCTAAGCCGAGGGGACGACGTGGGGTTGGAGGTGCTCAACCCCACGGCGTATCACGTGACCTTGTCTGGTGTGGTTTTGACACTCGGTGGTGTGGAGCATCACAGCGAAGATCCGCCGATGGTTGCACCTTATGCTACTGCACGGGTTGCGATACCTGAGTTGCCTAGCGGCGACCTATCCGGCCCGCAATTACAGTTCACCACCTTGGATGATGATGGGGCTACTCAACATCATCAAGCACAGTTGCAGTTTGTCGACTGTTCGTCGGTCAAACCCTACGCTGCCGCACCAGATGCTTGAACCCTTCGAACACCAGCACCATGACCGCGATCCAGATCGGGATGTAGGTCAGCCATTGGCCTGCCTTGATCCCTTCACCCAGCAGCAGCGCCACCACCAGCAACAGCACTGGCTCGACATAACTGAGCAGCCCGAACAGGCTGAACGCAAGCAGCCGGCTGGCGATGATATAGCTCACCAACGCCGAAGCGCTGATCAGACCCAGTATCGGGATCAGCGCATACAAATTGGGGTGGGCATCCATCACTGCAAAGCCCTGTTCGCCGCTTTGCACAAACCACCATGCCACCGGCAGCATCAGCGCCATGTCCAGCCACAGGCCGCCCAGGTGGTCGGTCTTGAGGTATTTACGCACGATAAAGTACAGCGGGTAACCGATGATCACCACCAGCGTCGCCCAGGAGAACCCACCGGCCTGGTATAACTCGTTGAGTACCCCGAGCCCGGCAAAAAACACCGCGATCTTTTGCAGGTAGGAAAGCTGTTCGCCCCACACCAGGCGCCCGGTGAGCACCATGGTCAGCGGCAGCAGGAAGTAACCGACCGACACATCCAGGCTGCGCCCGTTCAGTGGCGCCCACATGAACAACCACAGCTGCACGCCGAGCAAGGCCGACGACACCAGCACACCGCCGATCAGCCGTGGCTTGGCCGCGAGCATGCGCAGCAGTTCCCAGACCCGGCGCCACTCGCCGCTGACAAGCATGAACACCGTCATGCAGGGCACGGTGAGCAACATGCGCCAGCCGAAAATCTCCAGGCCACTCAAGGGCGTTAGCAGTGATGTGAAGTAATACATCACGGCAAACAACACCGAAGCCAAGACCGATAACACCACACCTTTAGACACGTTGTCCTCGCGAAAGCCAATTATTGCGCGGGTAGTCTACAGGCGTGCCAATCGACCGGATACAAAATGCCCGACATCGTTGAAGCCGGGCGAGGACGAATGCCCCGGCGTGACCAGCGAATCAATGAACGCCTCGTCTTCAGCGCTGATCTTCACCGCCAGCGCCCCGGTGTAGGCGTCCCACTGCGCCTCGGTCCGTGGCCCGACAATCGCCGAGCTTACCGCCGCATTGTTCAGCACCCAGGCGATTGCGAACTCGACGATCCCCACGCCACGCCCTTGGGAGTATTGCTGGATCTGCTGGGCAATGCGCAGTGATTCAATTCGCCACTCGGTTTCCAGGATGCGTTTATCCTGGCGCGCGGCACGGCTGCCGGCCTCGGGCGTGACATCCGGTGCGTACTTGCCGCTGAGGACCCCTCGGGCCAGTGGACTGTACGGCACCACTCCCAGGCCGTAGGCCGCTGCAGCGGTGATCTGCTCGACCTCGGCCTGGCGATTGACGATGTTATACAGCGGCTGGCTGATGATGGGTTTATCGACGCCCAGGCGTTCGGCCACGCGAATCACTTCAGCGATGCGCCAACCCCGGTAGTTGGACAGGCCCCAATAGCGGACCTTGCCCTGGCGGATCAGGTCACCCATGGCGGACACGGTGACCTCCAACGGCGTGTCGTGGTCTTCGCGGTGCAGGTAGTAGATGTCCAGGTAGTCGGTATCCAGGCGTGCCAGGCTGGCGTCCAGCGCGTTGAACAGACGCTTGCGGCTCAAACCGCTGCGGTTGGGCACGCCGTCGGTAGTGCCGAAGCCGACCTTGGAGGCCACCACCCAGTCCTGGCGGTTGCGTGCAATCGCCTCGCCGACGATTTCCTCGGAGCGCCCGCCTGTATACAGGTCCGCCGTGTCGATGAAATTGATGCCCTGGTCCCAGGCCTTGTCGATGATGCGCAGCGAATCTTCGGTGCTGGTCTGTTCGCCAAACATCATGGTGCCGAGGGTCAGAGCGCTGACCTTTAACCCGGACTGGCCCAATGTGCGGTAATTCATGCAAAGCTCCTCACGCAAATGTAAGTGATGCAATACCAGACCCGAGCGCTCTGGAACAAGCCCTGGGGGCATTTCTTCATGTGCGTAGCAAAGTCAGGCAGCGGGCCTGTAAAAAACGGTGCAGCACTTTCACGCGTTCCGACACTTGCAGGCGGTGCGGGCACATCAGGTTGAACGGCGCGGGTTCGCCTTGCCAGTCGGGTAGCAAGGGTACCAACCGCCCAGCCTGGATATCACGGGCCACATCCAGGTTGGCCTTATAGGCAATGCCATGCCCCGCCAACGCCCAGCGGCGGACAATCTCGCCATCATCGCTGAGGTAGTCACCGCTCACCTCGACTTCTTGAAGCAACGCCCCCTGGCGGAAATACCAGGTGCTATTGGCCTGGCCCCGGCGCATATAGCGCAGCGTGCTGTGGTGGGCCAAATCTTCGGGCGTATGCGGAGTACCGTGGCGCGCCAGGTAGTCGGGGCTGGCGCAGGCAATGCGATGGTGATCGGGTACCACCGGCAGGGCCACCAGGCTGGAGTCTCTAGGCACGCCAAAGCGCAAGGCGATGTCGACCGTGTCGCGAAACAAGTCGGCATTGCTGTCGTTGAGCAACAGTTGCAGACGGATGGTGGGGTGCTCCAGCTTGAACTCATCCAGCCAGCCCAGCAGCACATTGCGACCAAAGTCCGAGGGCGCGGCCAACTGCAATAAACCACTGAGGCTCTGGCCCTGTTGCTTGATGGCGTGCTCGCCGTCCGACAGCGCCTCCAGTGCCACCCGCACACTGTCCAGGTAACGCCGGCCTTCTTCGGTCAGGCGCATGCTGCGGGTGGAGCGGGCGAGCAGGCGGATGCCGAGGCGGGTTTCAAGGCGCTTGAGGGCAATGCTGGCAGCCGCCGGCGTGAGGCCAAGGCCACGGGCGGCGGCCGTCAGGCTACCGGTGTCAGCGCTGCGCACGAAGACTTCAAGGTCGAGAATCGAACTCATTGATAAAAATCCTTTAAAGATCTTGTCGTTTTACCCGGATTTTTCATCGATTACCAAGCTGGGAAGATGAACGTTCACTTTCTGACCCAGGTAGTTTTCTCATGACCTCTTCTTTGAGCGGTAAAACCATCATCGTCATCGGCGGCAGCAGCGGTATCGGCGCGGCAGTGGCCCAGGCAGCCTTGGCGCGAGGCGCGCATGTGATCGTGGCCGGGCGCCGCTTGGCGCCAGGTTCCGACAGCGGGCTGCGCAGCGAGCCGGTGGACGTCACCGACAGCGCCTCGTTAACGCAACTGTTCGAAACCGTGGGGCGCTTTGACCATCTGGTCTACACCTCGGGGCCTTCGGTGCGGGCCAAGCCTTTGATTGAAACAGACCTGGATGAAGCCCAGGACAACTTCGATGTGAAGCTCTGGGGCGCACTACGCGCCATTCAACACGCGCTGCCCTTTTTGCACGAACAGGGCAGCATCACCCTGACCTCGGGCCAGCTGGGGCGCAAGTTGGCGACAGGGCAGTTCATCAAGACGGGCATTAACGCTGCGACCGAGGCCTTGGGCAAGCAACTGGCCAAAGAACTGGCGCCGCGTCGAGTCAATGTGATCAGCCCAGGGGTGATAGACACACCGGCCTATGCAGGGCTTGGCCAAGAGCAACGCTTGGCAATGTTTGCCAAGGCGGGCCAAGGGTTGCCGGTTGGGCGGGTGGGGCAGGCTGAAGAAGTGGCGGCGGGGTATGTACTGGCCATGGAAAATGGCTTTATGACCGGTGCGGTGGTTGATATCGACGGTGGCGGCCTGTTGTAAATACATGGTCCAAGTGGGAGGGAGCAGATCCCTCCCATGTTGAAGGCGTCAGGCCTTGAGCGTGCGCGTCATCCGCAATGCCAGAACACTGCCGCCCACAATCACCGCCGCCAGCAGGTACAACGCCACATCCGTAGACCCGGTGGCATCCTTCACAAAACCCACGATATACGGGCTGAGAAAACCCGCCATCTGCCCCATGGAGTTGATCAACGCCAAGCCACCCGCCGCCGCACCCGCGCTGAGCATGGCGGTGGGCACCGGCCAGAACATCGGCAGGCCGGTCAGGGCGCCCATGGTGGCGATGGTCAGGCCGAGAATGGCGATAGCGGGCGTAGTGGCAAAGTTAACGGCGATCACCAGGCCAATGGCGCCCATCAACATCGGCACCACCAAATGCCAGCGGCGCTCCTTGCGCAAATCGGCAGAGCGGCCCACCAGCAACATGAACACCGCCGCCAACAGATACGGGATCGCGCTGAGCCAGCCAATCACCAGGTTGTCGCTGAAGCCCATGTTCTTGATGATCGACGGCAGCCAGAAGTTGATCGCATACACGCCACTCTGGATGCAGAAGTAGATCAGACCGAATGCCCAGATCGCCGGGTTCTTGAACACTTCGGCCAGGGAGTCGCTGGTGGTTTTCGGCTTGTTAGCCAGGTCTGTGGCCTGGTCCGCTTCCAGTACCGCACGCTCATGGGGCTTGAGCCACTTGGCGTTGGCGAAGCTGTCACTGAGCAGGAAGTAGGCGAGGGCGCCGAGGACCACGGTCGGGATGCCTTGCAGCAGGAACATCCACTGCCAGCCCGCCAAGCCACCTTGGCCTGCGGCAAAGTGATTCAGAATCCAGCCGGAAAACGGGCTGCCGAGCAAACCGGACACCGGGATCGCCGACATGAACAGTGCCATGATTCGCCCACGGCGGAAGGTCGGAAACCACTGCGAAAGGTACAACACCACGCCGGGGAAGAAGCCCGCTTCAGCGGCACCGGTGAGCAGGCGCAGGGTGTAGAAATGCGTGGGCGTGGTCACAAACAGCAGGCATGTGGAGAGCGTACCCCACACGATCATCATCAATGCGATCCAGCGCCGCGGGCCAAAACGGGTCAGCGCCAGGTTGCTCGGCACGCCGCATAGCACGTAGCCGATAAAGAAAATCCCGGCTCCCAGGCCGTATACGGTTTCACTGAATTTCAACGCGTCGAGCATCTGCAGCTTGGCAAAGCCAACGTTTACCCGGTCGAGGTAATTGAACAGATAGCATATAAAAATGAAGGGGATCAGGCGCAGGGTAATGCGCTTGTAGATGGCGTTTTTATCGTCATCGCTGGCCAGTGCGGCAGTGGCGCTCTGTGACATGGGATTCTCTCTTTATTATGATTTTTCGCGGTGCGAGGGTAACGTTGACCGCCCTGACAGTCTCGGTGACGTGATGGGCAACTGTCTTTGTGCCGGCGCACAGTCAAGCCATCTTTGCGCTGTGCTGGTGAACAACCTTTTTCAGGAAATTAGCCCCATGTTCGAGCTGGATCATGCCCTGGCGCAGGAGATTGTCGATCGCACCATGGCAATCCTGCCCCATAACGTCAATGTCATGGACAGCCAGGGCTTGATCCTGGGCAGTGGCGAGCCGGAGCGTATCAATACCCGCCATGAAGGTGCCCAGCTAGTGTTGGCCAATGGGCGGGTGGTGGAAATCGACGGGCAGACCGCCAAGCATCTCAAGGGTGTGCAACCAGGTATCAATCTGCCGCTGCTGCATGATCAGCGCCTGATTGGCGTGCTGGGTATCACCGGCGAGCCGGATGGGTTACGCACCTATGCCGAACTGGTGCGCATGACCGCTGAAATGCTGGTCAGCCAACGCCACCAGCAGGCCGAACAACAATGGCGGCGCCAGCGTTGCGATGATCTGCTGGCCCTGCTGTTGGCCGATAGCGGCGACTCCCCGCGCCTGGTGGACGAAGCCCAGCAACTGGGGCTCAAGCCACAACTGGCGCGCACGCCGTATCTGTTTGAACTGGGCCCGGGCCAAACGGCGGAGGCCCTGAGCGCCTGGCTCGCCAGCCGCTACCCCGACAGTTGGTGCGTCAGTTCTGCGCAGTTTTCCTTGCTGTGGTGCCGACCTGCTGGGGTGCAGGTCGATAACCCCCGCTTGCTGGAAAAGCTCGACGGCCTGGGTTGGAACGTCCTGCGCGTGGCCATCGGCGGGCAAGCGGAGGGCTTGGCGGGACTGCGCCGCTGCTATCGGCGGGTGGGTGATCTGCTTGCTTATGGCCGCGATATCCTGCCGCAATCACGCCTGTTGACCCTCAACCGTTATCGCCTGCCGGTGATGCTGTGGCGTCATCGCAACGACGACGCCCTGGACGAATTGCTCAACCCGTTGCGCAAAGTGTTGGCCAAGGACAGCAACGGGCAACTGCTTGCCACGTTGCGCAGTTGGTGCGAGCACGATGGGCAAAGCCAGGCGTGTGCCGACGCCTTGGGCATTCACCGCAACAGCCTGCGCTACCGCATGGAGCGCATAGCCGAACTCAGCGGCGTAGACCCGCTGACGCTAGATGGGATGCTTGCCTTGTACCTGGGCGTACAACTGCTGCCCCACCCCCTGTAGGAGCGAGCTTGCTCGCGAAAAACGTCAACGATAACGCAGGTTGCCTTATTCAACGCGGCGCGTTCCGGTCTTTCGCGAGCAAGCTCGCGCCTACAACGGGCATTGTAGAAATGAACAACAAACCCGCCCCACACTTGTGCATCGGCCCCGCGTCATTGCCCCAGCCAACTGGCAGCATGGGCGTTATAAAAACCGGAGAAAGCCCATGAAAATCGTGATCGCCCCCGACTCGTTCAAAGACAGCCTGAGTGCCGCAGGTGTCGCCCAGGCGATTGCCGAGGGGTGGGCCGAGGTCTGGCCTGATGCCCACGTGCTTCAATGCCCGATGGCCGATGGCGGTGAAGGCACGGTGGATGCGGTGCTCGCAGCATGTAAGGGGCAATTGCGCCGGCAAACGGTCCGAGGCCCGCTGGGCGACAGCGTCGAAGCGCGTTGGGGCTGGTTGGCCGACAGCCATACCGCGATGATCGAGATGGCCGAGGCCAGCGGCCTGCAACTCGTCGCGCCGGGGCAGCGCGACGCCTGTTCCAGTACCACCTATGGCACCGGCGAGTTGATCCGCGCCGCGCTGGATGCAGGGGCGCAGCGCATCATCCTGGCGATTGGCGGCAGTGCTACCAACGATGGCGGCGCGGGGGCGATGCAGGCCCTTGGCGTGCAGCTATTGGATAGCGAACGCCAGCCACTGTCGGCGGGTGGGTTGGCGTTGGCGCGCCTGGCCCATATCAGCCTTGAACAACTCGACCCGCGCCTGGCGCAGGTGCGTTTTGAAATCGCCGCCGACGTCAACAATCCCCTGTGCGGCCCCCACGGTGCCTCGTCGATTTTCGGCCCGCAAAAAGGCGCGAGCCCCGAGCAGGTGGCACAACTGGACGCGGCCCTTGGGCACTTCGCTGACCATTGCGCCCAGGTGCTGCCCAAGGATGTGCGCGACGAACCCGGCAGTGGTGCCGCCGGTGGACTGGGCTTTGCTGCCAAGGCGTTCCTCGCCGCCCAGTTTCGTCCAGGGGTCGAGGTGGTTGCTGAACTGGTTGGCCTGGATGAAGCGGTGCGGGGTGCCGACCTGGTGATTACCGGCGAGGGCCGCTTCGACGCCCAGACCCTGCGTGGCAAAACCCCGTTTGGCGTGGCTCGCATTGCCCAGCGACAGGGCGTGCCGGTGGTCGTCATTGCGGGGACATTGGGCGAGGGCTACGAGCAGATGTATGCCCAGGGTGTGGACGCAGCATTTGCTTTGCCATCGGGTCCGATGTCACTGGAACAGGCTTGTCACGAGGCGCCGCGCCTGTTGCGTGAGCGGGCCTCGGACATTGCGCGGGTGTGGCGTTTGGCAGCTACTCGCTGACCCCGCGCGCCAACCGCTCCACCCACTGCGCTTGAAACCCCTGCAGCGCCGCACCGGGTTGCTGCAACTGCACAAACTCAAGCATCGGGTCTAGCACCGCTGTGCGCACGCCGCTCAATTCCTCCAGGGTCGCCAGGCCGCAGAACGGTACATAGGCTTCGCTGTAGCCGCCTTCGTGCACCAGCACCAGGCGGCCCTGACATAAACGATCGGCTGCCAGGCGCAGGGCGCGGGTCAGCAGACGGAACGATTCGCTGTGCAACAACATGCGCGCTAGCGGGTCGACGGCGTTGGCGTCATAACCGCAAGCAACGATGATCAACTCCGGCTCGAAGCGCTCCAGCGCGGGCACTACGATGCGTTCCATGGCGTGTAGATAGGTGGCGTGCCCACTGCCTGGGGGCAACGGAATATTGATGTTGGCCCCCACGCCGGCCCCGCGGCCTCGATCCTGGTCGCCGCTGTAGCCAGGCGGGTAGCAGCCGTCCTGATGCAGCGAAATCGTCAACACATCGGCCCGTTCTTCGAAGATCGACTGCGTGCCGTTGCCGTGGTGCACATCCCAGTCGATCACGGCAACTTTGCCCAATCCGTTGCGGGCCTTGGCGGCCTCGATGGCAATGGCAATGTTGGCGAGAAAGCAAAAGCCCATGGCGCTGTCTGCCAGGCAGTGATGCCCCGGTGGCCGCGACAGCGAATAGGCGTTGTGCGCCTGGCCCTTGAGCACCGCGTCCACGGCGGCCAGGGTCAGTCCGGCGGACAGTTGCGCAATCTCGTAGCTGCCCGGCCCGATCGGTGCCTGGGGGCCAAGCTCACCGCCACCCGCATCGCTCAAGGCCTTGAAACGCTGCAGGTAAGCGCGGCTGTGGACCCGCAGCAGATCCTCTTCACTGGCGGGCGGCGCGCTACACAGTTGTAGTTGGCGGCTCAATCCGGAGACATCCAACAGGCTTTTCAAGCGGCGCTTGGTCTCCGGTGACTCGGCATGCCCGCTGCCGGCCGGCGGCTGCACCCAGCCGCCCACGGGCAGGGTCAGCGCATGGGCGCCGGCGCTGTGCCACAGGCTAATTTCGTCGAAGAAAAATGCGGTGGTTGGGTTCATACCGGTTCCAGTTCAGTGGGGGAGTGGGGACGGCTGGCGACGATCATCACCAGAGACAGCAAGGTCATAGCGGCTGCACCAAGCAGCAACAGGCTGAACCCGCCGCTGGCCTCGATCAGGCGGCCGGCGAGCGCTGGGCCGATGGCCAGGCCGCCGCCGATGACCAGGTTGGAGGCGTTCATCAGCTTGCCGCTGTGATCGAGGTCGGCCAGGCAGGCCAGGATCGGCGGCAGAATGAAGGTCCAGGTGAATTTGAACAGCAGCGCCGCCAAGGCAAATCGCAGCAATGCGGGCTGGCCAAGCAACAAGAGCACCGCTGCCGCCATCAACAGGTAGCCCAGCAGCAACAGCACTCCACGCGGCAAGCGGGCCCCGATCAGTGAAGCGCTCGCTGCCCCGGCAATGCCCATCACGGTGGCGATGGCGAGGATTTCGCCGCCGTGCTGCGCCGAAATCCCGGCACTGGCGCCCAAGGCACCGATAAAGGTCCATACGCCCCCCAGGCTGATGTAAAAGGCCAGCACCGCGCCAACCCCCAGGGCGGCTTTCCAGCGTGAACCGGGCAATACCGGGGCGCTGGCAGCGCGCAACACCAGCAGTCCGGCGTAGGTGTCGGCCAGCATCGACAGCAGGTTGGCGGCCATGAACAGCAGCGCGGCGACCCGGGCGGCGGTGCGCCAGTCAACCCGCTTGAGCCACCACCAGGCGGGCAAGGTCGCCAGGCTCATGGCGCCCAGCTCCACGGAAAACAAGTCGCCGATACGCGCTGGGCTCAGTTGCCACTGGCTGGCCAACTGCGCGGCCACGGCGGGAGCTGTCATCAGGATGGTCGGGGTGATGGCGGCAAACAGCACGATCGCTGCCAGCCGTGCCGTTATCGCAGGGTTGGAAATGGGCATTTTCAAGCTCCAGGGAAAGGGGTCAGAACACATGCACCAGGCGCAACAGCGCTTCGGTGCCGGCATAGCCATTGGAAGCCGCAACGCTTTGCGAAAGGCTGACCATCAGTTGGTTCTGCCGGTCGAGCCAATGCCCGAGTTCGAAGCCGACTTGGGTGTAGCGCTTGTGGGTGTCGTCGAGGCGGCGGTTGTCGAGGCGCAGGGCGCCACCGTCGGCCTGGATCAGGCGCAGTGCACCGTAAGTGGCGGCGCTGAAGTCATACGAGGCAAAAGCCTGCAGGCGATACAGCGGGGCTTGCTTGAGTTCGCTGCCAAAGTAATCGTCATTGCGGCCATAGAGCTGGGCTTCCAGGTTGGCTTCCAGTACCCAGTTTTCGCCGATGCCGTGGGTGTAGTTGTAGACAAAGGTGGCGCCCCAGCGATTGGCACCGGGAGAGACGTCCGGGTTTTGACTGTGATACTCACCCACCGGCACGGTGATCAGGCTCAACAAACCGCTATAAGTGCGCGAAGCCGGGTCGTTGACGAAAAACAGCGTGCCGCCCACCTGTGGATCGCCCATGCCGCGCTCGCGGCTGCGCTGGTTGGCGCCGGGCAGGCGTGCGCTGATGTCGGCAAAGGGCAGGATGAATTGCGGCGTGCACAACGTGCCGCAGGCGTCGGTGAAATACACCTGACGGTAAGCCACGGCGTTGACCCTGAGGTCGGCCTTGCCGGTGCTGTCGGCGGGGCCATGGAAATCGCCGGCACGGGTGGCGGGCAGGTACAGCACACCCAGGCGGGTGCCTGGTGGAGCGGCGAAAAAGTCGCGGGCGTTGAGGTCGGCAGCCTGGCTGTCGAGGCTGAACAGGCTGGCGCACAGCACTGCCAGGTTACGTAAGCGTGTGGAAGTCATGGCGAAGCGTCTCGTGTCAGAGAAGGCCGGAAAATGGGCAACAGCAGCCCGAGACCGTAAAAAACGACCGTGGCAAAACCGTGGGAGAAACGGGCAGGGTCAGTCGGGCGGGGCGTGCACCAGGTGCGCTATGCGCGCCTTGTCCTTGACGCCGAGCTTGGCGTAGATGGCGCGGATATGGTGACGCACGGTGTTGGGTGAGAGGCCAAGGTCGCGGGCCACTTCCTTGTAGGTCTTGCCCTCGCCAAACCCTTGGGCTACGTCGTTTTCCCGTGGGCTGAGCTGGGGCAGGGCGCGGTTGAGGCGCGCGGCCAACAGCTATTGGTCGCCCACCGGTGACGCCTGGATATGGATGCGCTTGCCGTCATGCCCGCGCTCATCCAGCAACACCGGCAGGGTGGGGCCACGCCATTGCGGCCATTCGCTGAGCAGCAGGTCGACAAAACCGCGCTCGGCGCATTGCAACACACCCCGTGGGTCGCACACCGCCAGGGCCAGATTGCGCGGGCTGGCCAGGGTTTCACGCATGGCCACCAAGGTGCGGATCTGGTTTGCCGAGACCGCCGCCACCAGATGCAGCATCAGGTTATTGAGTAACTGGCAATCCTGCGCGTTGAACGTGGGCGCAGTGGGCTGGCGGTAGAGCGTCAGGTGGTGGCTGAGGTGGGTTTGCGGGTCGATATGGATCACACACAGCAATTCACCCAGGCCGTGGCGTTGCCCCAGCCAATTCAAGGCGCTGCCGTTGGCGGGGTCGCGCATATCGATAATTACTGCCTCGCCAGGCGAGGCATGCACCCGTGCAACGGTAACGTCCAGATGGCGGATCGACTGCCAGTCCGCCAGGTAGTCGGGTGGCAACTGATAGAGATAGCTGTTGTGCTCTTGCGGCAGACCGTGGATGACAGCCGAGCGTCCCCACCAGGCACTGTCGAAGGCCAGCAATTGGCTGACGCGTGCCAGGGCATGGCGCTGGAAGTGTTCGATGTCCTGATGTTGGGCCAGCCGTTGCAGGTCCAGGGTCAGGGTGCTGAAGGCCTGTAACAGGCCCGAGTGATCAAAACGGTTCATGGGTGTTCCTCTGTGGGACTTTTTTTGTTGTTCTCGTCACAGGGTGAAGGCCGAAGCGTCGGGTTGACGGGGCAGGGCCTGGGCAGAGTATCGGCGCTGCGCATATGGATCGCCATCGTTCAGATGCAGGATGGTGCTGGTCGGCCAGTGGGAAAACTCCCGGCTCGTCAGCCAGGCGCTTAGCCTCTACACTGGCCCGCCACTTGTCTTTCAAAGGATGAAATGCAATGCACCCACCTGAACCGTCTATCGTGATCCAGCGTTTTACCGAGGCCCACCTGGAGGGCGTCGCCGCGCTCTACAACGAACCGGCTGTTTGTCGTCAGGTGCTGCAAATGCCTTTTCAGTCTGTTGAGATGTGGCGCAAGCGCCTGGTGATGGATAACGAGCGGCGCCTGCAACTGGTGGCGGTGCAGGGCACTGAGGTGATTGGCCAATTGGGGCTTGAGCAGTACTTGCGTGTACGCCAGAGCCACGTTGGCTCATTGGGGATGGGCGTGGCGCCCGCCTGGCAGGGCAAGGGTGTCGGTTCGCGGCTGTTGGCGGCCGCGTTGGAGGTAGCCGACAACTGGATGAACCTGCGCCGTGTGGAGCTGACTGTTTACGCGGACAACGAGCCTGCGCACAACCTGTACCGCAAGTTCGGCTTCGAAGTGGAAGGGCGGTTGCGCGACTATGCCCTGCGTGATGGTGTGTTTGTCGACACCTTCAGCATGGCGCGCCTGCGCACGTCGGCTTGAGCCTGTAAAACTGTGGGAGCTGGCTTGCCCTAATGCCAGTCAGTTAATACAGAATCGGTAACTGTGGCG